>NZ_KB375281.1:0-506816 GCF_000336555.1 Afipia clevelandensis ATCC 49720
CGATTCCGCCGGTCTCGGCGGAAGCGGAGGCAACGGCGGCGAGGGCGGTCACGCCAGCGCGGTTGCGGTCACGCTCAACGGGTCCGTCAGAACCAGCGGTTCAGACGCAAACGGCATCAGCGCAGTGAGCCGCGGCGGCGCGGGCGGATCGGCAGGCGATTGCGCCGGAATTTATTGCGGATCGAGCAGCGGCGGCGGCGCGGCCTACGGCTCCAGTGTCAATGTCACGACGCTGTCCGGCTCGGCCATCGAAACCTTCGGCACCTATTCCAACGGCATTTACGCTGCGAGCATCGGCGGGTTTGCCGGGAGCGGCGGCAGTTCGTATGGCGTTGTCGCGTTCGGCAGCAGTGGCGCCAGCGCCGGTGATGGCGGCACGGTTACGGTCAACAATGCCGGCTCGATCACGACACATTCGGCAAGATCGTACGGCATCTTCGCACAGAGCATCGGCGGAGGCGGCGGCGGTGGCGGCAGTTCCGGCGGCCTTGTGTCGCTCGGCGGCAGCGGATCGAGCGGCGGCAATGGCGGCAATGTCTCGGTGACCAACAGCGGCGCCATCACCACCAGCGCCGCGAATTCGATTGCGATTTTTGCCCAGAGCGTCGGCGGCAGCGGCGGCGATGGCGGAAACTCGGGCGGGCTTGTTTCATTGGGCGGCAACGGTGCATCCACCACCCCCGGCGGCATCGTCACGGTGAGCAATACGGGCACTCTCAGCACTCAGGGCGCGGATTCGCAGGGTATTCTTGCGCAGAGCATCGGCGGGGGCGGCGGCAATGGCGGAACGTCGAGCGGCACCTTTTCCTTCGGCGGCACCGCCGGCGGCGGCGGGAACGGCGGCAACGTCACCGTGAGCAATGGCGGCTCCATCACGACGCTCGGCGTGAATTCGATCGGCATTCAGGCCCAGAGCGTGGGCGGCGGCGGCGGCAACGTCGTGTCGGGAGGCATTGGACTTTCGATTTCGGTGGGCGGCAACGGTGCATCGTCCGGCAACGGAGGCGCCATCACTATCGACAACTACGGTGCGATCCGCACGAATGGTGCGATTGCCCTTGGCATCTTTGCACAGAGCATCGGTGGCGGCGGGGGCAACGGCGGCACCTCCGGAAGCTACGGCCTCGGTGCACCGGTGGGAATCGGCGTTGGCGGCGGCGGCGGCTCGAGCGGTGACGGCGGCGATATCACGATCACCAATCGTTCGACCGGCACGATCACAACCACGGGCGCTGGATCGACCGCGATTTTCGCTCAAAGCGTCGGCGGTGGCGGCGGCAACGGCGGCGCGGCGCTGACCGTTTCCGGCACCGCGGGCGGCGGCACGGTTGCCGTGGGTGGCACGGGCGGCAACGGCGGTAACGGCGGCACTATCACGGTCACGAACGATGGCGCTATCACCACAACGGGCATCAATTCGGTTGCGATCTTCGCGCAAAGCGTCGGCGGCGGTGGCGGCTCGGGCGGCTCGGCTATCGCGGCGACGATCGGCGCCGTGGTTCCGATCGGTGGCGGAAGCGGTTCGATCGGACGTGGCGGCGATGTGACCGTCACCAACACGTCGACCGGAACGATCATCATGACAGGCGCGGGCTCTGTGGGACTGTTCGCACAGAGTGTCGGTGGCGGCGGCGGCATCGCAACCGCGGACAGCGCCGCGACCTTTGCGCTTCAGGCGCAGGGCAACGGCAATGGCGGCACAGTGAGCGTTGTCAATCACGGGTCCATCATCATGACGGGCGATAATGCTGCTGGCGTCTTCGTGCAGAGTGTCGGTGGCGGCGGCGGTGTCGTCGGAAAGTCAGGCGATCTGCTCGGCCTCGATCCGATGTTCCAGGGCACGGCGGGCGGCACGGGCACCGGCGCGAGCGTGTCGCTGATTCAGGACCGCGATGTTGCGGCCATTGGCCTGAACTCGGTCGCTTTGTTGCTGCAGAGCGCGGGCGGCACGGGCAATGGCAACATCGACCTGACCGTAACAGCCGGCACAACGATTACCGGCGGCAGCGGCACCGGTGCCGGTGTCGGGTTCCTTGACGGTGTGACCAACACCCTGACCAACTACGGGACAATCACGTCGATCAACCAGATCGCGGGTAATGCGATGACAGCGACCGGCGGCAACGACACGGTCGATAACTACGGCATTATGACCGGCTCGGTAGACCTCGGCGCGGGTCTCAATGCGATCAACAACAAGGCGGCTGCACTCTTCAACATGGGCGCCAATGTCATGGTCGGCACCGGAAATGTCTTCACCAATGACGGAACGATGTCGCCGGGCGCAATCAACAACGTCTTCACCAGCGCGGTCACCGGAAAAATCGTTCAATCGTCCGGGGCGTCCTATCAGCTCGATCTCGATTTCGGGCCGAGTACTGCGGACCGGATCAATGCGACGGGCACAGGTTCGATTTCCGGAAAAGTCGCCATCAATTTCCTGAACAAGTATCTCGTGCTGCCCGGCGACCATCAGATGACGATTGTCTCTGCGGCTGGCGGCGTTGCCCATCCGGGATTGAGCCTCAACGTGGCGCCGTCAGCAATTGTCTCTTATGGGCTGATGTATCCGAACCCCAACGACATTGTGCTCGGTTACAGCGTTACGTTCAATCCGGTCGGTCTTCCGCCGCAGTTTGCTTCCATCGGCAACGCCATCAACGCGATCCAGACCGCGCGCAGTTCGCCAGGGTTTGCGCCGATTGCATCCGCGTTGTTCGACTTGCCGGATCAGAAGTCGCTGTCGACGTTCTACAATGCAGTGGGTGGCGGTGGCGCGGCCGCCGTGCAGCAAGCCGCGTTTACGGCCGGTACAGCCTTCACGTCGGCCATGTTCGATCAGGTCGGATCGTGGGTCGCAGGAGCAGCAGGCGGCAATGGTGTCGTTTTCGATGACAGGGCGCTGGCGTATGCGGCCGTATCGCCCGCGGACGTTATTGCCAATTCGGCTTTCCGAACGCCTGCGCCTCTCGCATTCTCCGATCGCTGGCGGGCGTGGGGCGCGCCGTTCGGCTCAAGGCAAACAATCGACGGCAACACAACGCTCGGAACGCCGGGCGCGGCCATAACCAGTGTCGGCGGCGGCTTCGGCGTTGAACGGCAATTCGGCGACAACGCGGTTTTCGGATTCAGCGCAGGCGGCAGCGGCGCGACCTACTCCGTGCCCGATCGCTCGACCAATGGCCGTACCGAAGGCGGGCATCTGGGCGTCTACGGCGCCTATCGTGACGGTCCATGGTATCTCAGCGGCAGCGTGGCTTATGGCCGGTTTGATAACAGCACAACGCGGTCGATCAACGCAGCCGGATTGCCGAGCGAATTCGTCATGGGGCGATTTGCCAGCGATCAGCTCTCCGGACGCCTCGAACTCGGATGGCGGCAGACCATTGGCCGTTTCGCGTTCACGCCCTTCGCGGCGATGCAATTCGCAAGTACATGGCAGCGCGGCTACACCGAGACGCCGGTTTACGGGAGCCCGGCCAGCCTGCTCGGGCTGACCTATCAGGCGCAGGCGACGACGTCCTTGCCGTCGTCGCTCGGCCTGCAATTCGACAGCAAGTTCATGCTTGAGAACGGGATGACCTTCGCGCCTTATCTGCGCGCCGCCTGGGTTCATGACTTCATGCCGGACAGACACATTACTGCGTCGTTTAATGTTGCACCGGGTTTTCTGTTCAGCACGGTAGGGACGCCCGCTCTGGCGGATTCGGCTCAGATCGTCATTGGAAGCGAACTCGCCATCGATCGTAAGTTATCGCTGTTCAGTTCGCTGGCGACACAGGTCGCCTCGCAAAGTCTGGCTTATTCAGGAATGGCCGGTATGAAGGTTGCGTGGTAACCATGCGCCGTGGCTGCGACAGAACATCCGGCGGGGAGATCATGAGCAAAGTAGCGCGAGCGTTCTTTCTGATGTCGGGCATTGTCGCAATGGCTCTGCCGGTTACGGTCAAGGCCCAGCAGCCGCAGCACAAGCAGGTCAAATCGGCACCGAAAGCAGCAGCTCCGGCTGCTGCATCGGGCAACACCGCACAGGCCGCACCCGCCGATGGCCACGCGCCGCCGCAACCGGTCTGGACCTCGCGTTGTTCCAGCGAGGGCAGGAAGGCCGCGTTGCTGTGCGAGATCGAACAGAGCCTGTTCATCACCAAGACCGGTCAACTGGTTGCGTCCGTGAACGTCAAGCTCCCGCCCGAAACACGTCAGCCGGTGATGATGATCCAGCTTCCGGTCGGGTTGTTTCTGCCGGGCGGCGTCAATCTGCAGATTGACGAGAGCAAGCCGCAGGCACTTGTAATTCAGACCTGCGACCTGAAGGGATGCTATGCCGCGACGACCGTTTCGCCGGAATTGCTGGGCGCGATGAAGGGCGGGAAGCGGCTGTTGGTGACCTTTCAGAATCTCAACAAGGAAAACGTCAATCTTGCTTTCGTGCTTTCCGGCTTTGCGGAAGGCTACGACAAGATCAACTAGCTTGCGGGAACGCGCGCGGGTGGTATCGACCAGAAGCCGCGCGTGATCGTTCGCGTTCAGCGGTCACTACGGCGCGATGCGATTAACGGGCCGCGCTTTTCCGCCGGCGCGCGGCCGGTGTTGCAGGTGCCGAGGTGGCGGTCGCGTCGTTGTCAATCGTTCCGGCGAGGTGTTCCGCCAGCTTGACGGCGTGATCGCCGCCAGCGGCGAGCCGGGCAAGCAGTTGCGATAAGAGCTTGAACTCCTCGCGGCTCAACGATCCGAACAGCGCATCGTTGACCGGCCGTTGGAACGCAGCGAGGCGTTTCAAGCGATCGAGGCCTTCCCGCGTGGCGGTCAATTGCACGCGGCGGCCGTCGTTTGGATGGACGCTCTTTTCGATCAGGCCACTGGAAACCAGTTTGTTCACTTCGATCGTGACAAACGCGCCGCTCAGATACAGCCGCGCGGCGATCTGGTTGATTCCCATCGGCTCCTTGTCCGTCGAATGCGCGACGGCGATCAGGATCAGATACTGGGTCGGCGACAGGTCGACGTAGCTCGCGAATTGCGCGCGCGCCGCCTCCAGGCTGCGGCCAAAGGCAAAGTAATCGTACAGAAGGCCGCGCAGCGTGCGGTCGCTGTCGCCGTCGAGCAATTCAGGTTTCGACGCCGTCAACAGTACGTCAAGCACCGCAAGCCTCTCATTCTCTTTGATTTCCATAACCGTACCACAGTGCGTCAAACAAGCCACGGCCGCCTTGACGGATTCGGTTGACAGTGCGTAATAGCTTTGTCATAAAGCTAAATAACAAAGATAAAAAGGGTTGGGATCGTCAAATGTCGGGTGCTTCATGGACGGCCGTGCTTTCAGACAGTCTCTTGGGGAATTTGCCACCGGGGTTGCGGTTGTAACCGCGCGCGGGAAGGGCGGCGAGCTTGTCGGCATGACCATGAGTTCGTTCAACTCGGTCTCGGTCGATCCGCCTCTCGTGCTTTTCAGTGTCGACCGAAAGGCTCTGAGCCTCCCGGCCATGCAGGAAGCCAAGGGCTTTGCGGTCAATGTGCTGGCCCGCCAGCAGGAAAACGTTTCCAACCAGTTTGCGCGCGCCCTGGCCAACAAGTGGGATCAGGTGAAGACCAGCGTCGGCCATGCCGAAGCACCCCTGATTTCCGGCGCACTCGCGCACTTCGAGTGTGAGCCTTACGCAAGTTACGACGGTGGCGATCATGTCATTTTCGTCGTCCGCGTCGTCCGCCACACCGTTCATTCCGATGCGCCTGCGCCGCTGATCTTCTTTCGCGGCCGATACCGCGACCTCGTCGACGAAACCGAACGCGAGCCGACCTGGCCGCTGCCCATTCACTATTGATTTCACCGGAGGATTGATGATGCGCTCTGCAAAGGACTATCTGTCGAGCCTGAACGATGGCCGCACGATCTACATCAATGGGTCTGCGGTGGACGATGTCACGACGCATCACGCATTCCGTAACGTCGCGACCTCGATGGCGGGCCTGTTCGATTTCGCAAGCGCGCCGGCCAACCAGGAACTGATGACGTTCGACAACGACGGCGCGCGGGCAAATCGCATCTGGCAGTTGCCGACGTCCTACGCGGAACTGGTCGAGCGGCGCAAGGCGCTCGAAGCATGGGCGTCGCTCCATGGCGGCTTCATGGGCCGCGCTCCGGATCACGTCGCATCCTGTATCTCCGGACTTTACATGGGTCTCGATGTGTTCAAGGCATATGATCCGGCGCGCGCCGGAGCGCTCGAATCCTACTATCGCTACGCTCGCGATAACGACCTCTATTTGACCTATGTCATCATCAATCCGCAGGCGGACCGCTCGAAGGGCGCGGCGGAGCAGGCCGATCCGTTCCTGACGGCCGGCGTTGTCGACAAGGACGCGGAAGGAATCACCATCCGCGGCGCCAAGATGCTCGCCACCGGCGGCGTCGTTGCGGACGAGGTGTTCGTCACGACGATCCAGCCGATGCGTCCGGGTGAAGAGCGCTACGCGATGTCCTTCGCCATTCCGATGAACACCAAGGGCCTCAAGATGCTCTCGCGCAAATCCTACGAGGATGCTGCCGGAGCTGTTTTCGACAACCCGCTCTCAAGCCGCTTCGACGAGAACGACTCGGTACTCTATTTCGATGACGTGAAGGTTCCGTGGGATCGCGTGTTCATCGAGGGCAATGTCGAGATGTGCCAGAAGCAGTTCCATGCGACGCCGTGCCATGTCTATCAGAACTATCAGGCGATGGTCCGTTTGAGCGTGAAGCTCAAGTTCCTGGCGGGCCTCGCGCATCGTACCGCCGAGATGAACGGCGTGACGCAATTTCCGCAGGTGCGCGAAATGCTCGGACAGCTTGCGGCGGAGACCGGGATGGTCGACGCGCTTGTGGCCGCGATGGAAGCCAAAGGCGCGCATATCGGTCCGTACTTTATTCCGCACCGTCACACCCTGTATGCGGCCCAGGTTCTGACCCAGCAACTCTATTCCCACATCGTGAATACGCTGCGCGAGCTGGCCGGGGGCGGCATGATCATGCTGCCGTCGTCGATCGCGGATTTCGCGAATCCCGAGATTGCGAGCCTGATTGAGAAGACGCAGCAGTCGCCGAAGGCGAATTCGCACGACCGCGTGAAGTTCTACAAGCTCGCCTGGGATGCTGTCGGATCCGAGTTCGGATCGCGGCATCAGCAGTACGAAATGTTCTATGCCGGCGCGACCTTCGTCACCAAGGGCCACTCCTACCGCACCTATGATTGGGCGGGCTCGGATGCGCTCGTGCAGCGGATGCTCGACTCCTATGACATGAGCGGTGGAATCGTCTCTCCAAGCAAAGCTGCCTGACATATCGAAGAAGGAGATAGAAGATGCCAGTAAACAAGAAGCACGATGAATTCTACACACTCGATATGAACTCCGGCTGGGAAGTCCCTGCGGGCTATCCGGCAGGCATTCAGCAGAAGATTCTTTCCGGCGGACTGGACGAAGAGAACAGGCGCGGCACGCGCACCCGGCTTCTCCGCTTCGAGCCCGGTGTCTATACGACGGCACCGTTTTCTCACGAGTACTGGGAAGAAGTGTATCTCGTCTCGGGTGACCTGATCGTTGGCAACGATGCGAAGGGCGAGGGCGGCAAGAGCTTTCCGCCGAACACCTATGCATGCCGTCCGCCTCACGCGCAGCACGGCCCGTTCAAGTCGGTGAATGGCTGCATGCTGATCGAAATTCACTACTTCGATCCGGTCTGATCCAGCGGCACTACCAGAATTCCATAGCCAACAGCGCACCATAAGACGGGGGATGTCATGAAAATCACCACTTGTATGTCTGCACTTGCACTGACTGCGGGCCTTGCCTTGTCCAGCCCGGTTGCCGCGCAGGAAAAGCCGGCCTCTGTCGGACTCGGCATTTTCACGTTCACGTCGGGTCCGGCCGCCGCTTACGGGATGCCAGGCAAGAATGCTGCCGAATTGATGATCGAGCAGATCAATGCCAAGGGCGGTTTCGGCGGCGTGCCGATCACGCCGACCTATGTCGATGAAGCCCAGGGCACCCAGGGCATCATCGCGGAATATCGCCGTCTCGCGGGCGATCCGAAGAACCAGGTGATGATGGCCGCGCTGTCGAGCGCCAACTGTCTTGCGCTGGCGCCGATTGCCGATCAGCTCGAAGTGCCGACCGTCGGCTGGAACTGCGATACGCATCAACTGCTGCTGGATGGCAAGAGCAAGTATGTGTTCCGCCCCAACGGCAACACCGTTCCGGAGTTCATCGCCTACGCGATCTATCTTCTTGCGAAGAAGCCGGACATCAAGACCGTTGCCATCATCAATCCCGATTATGCGTTCGGCCATGACGCGGCGAAGATCTTCAAGGCTGCGTTGCAGGCGCTGAAGCCGGACGTTCAGGTTGTCGCCGAGCTGTTCCCCAAGCTCGGCTCGCCGAATTATCAGACCGAAATTTCCCGTCTCGCCACTACGCGTCCCGATGTGATTTTTTCCAATCTCTGGGGCGCTGATCTTGAGAACTTCGTGCGTCAGGCCTCGCCGCGCGGCCTGTTCACCTCGAGCCAGGTCGTTCTGGCGCTCGGTGAAACCGTGCTTCAGCGCGTCGCACTTCCAGACGGCGTGATCGTCGGTGTCCTTGGCGATGGCTGGTGGATGTCGCCGGACGCCAGAGCCAATGCGGAGACAAAGAAGTTTGCCGATGCCTACAAGGCGCGTTTCGGAGAATATCCGGTATTCCCGTCGATCAAGATGGCCAATACGCTTCTCTATGTTCAGGCGGCCTATAGCGCGGCCATGAAGAAGAACGGCGGCAAGTGGCCGAGCCGCGCCGAACTCGCGGAGGCGATGAAGGGCAGCACCGTCGCGACGCTGACCGGAACGACGAAGACACGCACAGACAATGACGGTGTGGTCGACCAGATCGTCGGCGTCACGGCGAAGTCTGCGGATCAGCCGTTCCCCGTGATCGGAGACATGGTTCGTTACAAGGGTGACGCCCTGATGCCAAAGGAAGGGCAGGATCCCATTGCATGGATTTCGACCCTGACGCCGGACTTCGCGAAGTCTCTGCCAAAGCCCGGAAGCTACAAGTAATCGCGCTTGTCGCTTTGCCGCAGTCCATCTGACAGGTGCATGAATGTCGACCACCATCATTCCTCTGTTACTGGATAGTCTCGCCAGCGCCGCGTTGATCTTCTTCGCGGCGGTGGGCCTGACGCTGGTGTTCAGCGTTCTGAGGGTCCTGAATGTGGCGCATGGGAGCCTTTACTCGATCGGCGCCTATGCGGCGGCCTCGATCTGCCTGTTCATCGCAAGCAGGCAGCTCAGTCCGTATCTGTCATTCTTGGCGTTGCTGTTCAGCGCGGTGTTTGTCGCTGCGATCTTCGGTCCGCTGATCGAGCGGACCCTGATCCGATGGACCTATGGAAAATCCGAAGCGGTTCAGATTCTGATCACATTCGGACTTTTCCTGATCCTCGAAGATGTCCAGCGCATGATTTTCGGCGTGCAGTCCCTGTACGAGGATGCGCCGATGCGGCTTCTCGGCACCTCGTCGATTGGCGGCGTGGTCTATTTGAACTACCAGATTCTTCTGATCGCGATGGCCGTGCTTGTCATCATCGGCCTGCGCCTGCTCATCAAGCACACCCGGCTCGGGCGGCTGATCACCGCCGTCGTCGCCGACCGCGAAATGGCGCAGTCCATCGGAATTGATACCAACCGGATATTCGTTATCGCATTTTCGCTCGGCGTGTTTCTCGCAGCACTCGGCGGCGCACTGGCGGTTCCGACATCCGGTGTTGCGCCAGGCCTCGGCGCCGACACGATGGTCCTTGCCTTCGCCGTCGCCGCCATCGGTGGCCTCGGTCAGATTGAAGGCGCAGCGCTTGCATCGCTGATTGTCGGTTTCGCGCGCGTGCTGGCCATCTATTTCGTGCCGTCGCTCGATGCCGTCGCTCCCTACGCGGCGATGCTGATTGTTTTGTTGATCCGTCCTTACGGGCTGTTCGGCTCGGTCACGGCCCGGAGGATATGATGCGCACAGGTCTTGCCATTGCGGCCGTTCTCGTTCTCGCGGTTGCGCCGGTGCTGGCGCCCTGGCTGGAGTTCGTTCTCACGTTGGCGATTGCCAAGGGTTTTGCAGCGCTTGGCGTGGCGATCCTGCTGCGTGCAGGGCTGATTTCGATCGGCCATGCCATGTTCTTTGCGGCAAGCGCTTATGGCGTCGCGTTCCTGGCGCGTGCCGGAATTCATGACTTCGGCGCTCTGGTTCTGCTCTCCGTTCTGGTTGCCGCGATCGCCGGCGCCGTGGTCGGCGCGTTCATGGTGCGCTATCGCGCGATCTTTTTCGCGATGCTGAATCTTGCGGTGTCGATGGTGTTTTATGCCCTGTTCGCCAAGCTGTACGGCGTGACCGGCGGCACCGACGGCATGGCGGTTCCGATTCCAACCGTCTTCGGGATTGTGTTGAGCGAACCCGCTTTCAAGAACGCGCTGTTTTACGGCAGTCTCGCGCTGATGATCCTGGTCGGTCTTGGCGTGCATCGCTATCTGGGCAGTCCGCTCGGTCACGCTCTTTCGGCTGTTCACACCAACGAGGTGCGCCTCGAGTATCTCGGAATTCCGGTCTGGGCCGTGCTGTTGATCGCCTATGTTGTGTCGGCTGCGCTGGCGGGTCTTGGCGGCGCGATTACGGGCTTCGCCATCGGACGTGTGGTGCCTGACTTTGCCTTCTGGACGGCTTCGGGACAACTCGTCCTTGTCGCGGTTCTTGGTGGCGTCGGCGGCGTTCCGGGCGCCTTCATCGGCGCGCTGTTTCTTGAGCTGCTTCACACCGCGGCGGTCACGGTGACCGACGCCTGGAATCTGATTGTCGGCGCCGCGCTGATCATTGTGATCATGTTCCTCCCGAAGGGGCTTTACGGACTGCTCGCGCGGAAAGAGGCGGTGGCAAAATGAGCGAAGGCATTCTTCAGGCGCGCGACCTTCATGTCGGCTTCAACGGCGTCAAGGCTGCGGATGGCGTCAGCCTCGATATTCATCCGGGCGAGTTTCTTGCGGTGATCGGGCCGAACGGGTCCGGCAAGACGACTCTTCTCAACCTTTGCACAGGTTATGTGAGGCCGGCTTCCGGCAGTGTTCATCTGGCCGGAAAGGACATCACGCGCCTTACGCCGCGTGCGATTGCGCGTCTTGGCGTTGCGCGAGCATTCCAGATTCCACAGCTCTTCTCCGATCAGCGTGTGATCGAGAACATGATGCTCGCGCTTGCCGCAAAGGATGGTCTGTGGACGGTCGTTCGTCCGCTCGAGACGGAATCGCGAAGCAGGGAGGCCAAGGCGCTTCTCGAACTGGTCGGGCTTGCGGACGACGGCAATCGCATCAGCAGCACCTTGCCCGAGGGGCATCGCAAGCTGCTCGACATTGCCATTGCGCTGGCGTTGAAGCCGCGCCTCGTTCTGCTTGACGAGCCGACCAGCGGGGTCAGTTCGCTTGAGCGTTTTCCGTTGATGGAAGCCTTGATGGGGGCGCTTCGCCAGCGCCAGATGACCGCGCTGTTTGTCGAGCACGACATGGATGTTGTTGCCCGCTACGCCAATCGCGTCCTCGTCTGGAACGCAGGAAAGATCATGGCAGAGGGGCATCCGGACGTTGTCTTCAAGGATGAACGGGTTCTGCAAAGCGTCGTGGGAGTGGCGTGATGCTGAGTCTCGACAAGGTTCAGGTTTCCATCGAAGGTGTCCGCGTGCTGCGTGATATCAGTTGCGACATCGTCGAACGCAAGACGACAGTTCTGATCGGCCGCAACGGCGCGGGAAAGACCACGACGCTGCGGGCGATCATGGGACTGATCGCGCTCGACAGTGGCGCGCTCAGGCTCGACAGGGAAGATCTCAACCGGTTTCCCGCCTATTATCGCGCGCGCGCCGGAATCGGCTATGCGCCTGAAGACCGCAGGCTGGTTGCGGACATCAGCGTTGAAGAAAATATCATTCTGCCCGGTCTGGCGCTGAAACTCGACAAGGGCGAAATCAAGCGCCGGCTTGACGAGATTTACGCGCTGTTGCCGCAGTTGCATGTGATGCGCGAGCGGCCGGGCGGCGGAGTCTCCGGCGGTCAGGGCAAGATGGTGGCGCTGGGGCGCGCGCTTCTTATCGCCAGAAAAGTGCTGTTGCTCGACGAGCCGTTTCAGGGATTGGCTCCGGCGTTGGCGCTGGATTATGCACGCACGCTCGGCGATTTGCGCAAGCACAGGCCCGAGCTTGCCTTGCTGATCACCGAATCGAGCCCGGTTCTGCTCGACAGCATCGCCGACAGGACATTTCAGATCGAACGCGGCGAAATCATCACAAAATCGGCGGAAGCCTGAAGGAACGCAGATGTTTCTGGAATTCAATCGCATCGCAAGCAATGGAACCGACCTTATCAGGATCGACATTCATTCGCTGATCATCGCTGGATGGGCCGGCCGGGACGAGGCCGCAATCGAGCATCACATCGAGGAACTCGCGGCCATCGGCGTTCCGCGCCCATCCACCACGCCGCTTTACTACCGTGTCGCCGCGCAGACGCTGACGCAATCGGACGACCTTGTGGTTCTCGGGCCGGATAGCTCGGGCGAGGTGGAGCCAGTCGTCGTTGCGATGGCGGACGGCCTCTGGATCGGCATCGGTTCGGACCACACAGACCGGAAAGCGGAAGCCGCCGGGATTGCCCTGTCGAAGCAGCTTTGCGGAAAGCCCGTCGGGCGCGACCTGTGGGCCTATGCCGATGTCGAAGGTCATTGGGACCAACTGATCCTTCGCTCCTGGGCGACGATCAACGGCGAGCGGGTTCTCTATCAGGACAGCCCGGTATCGTCCCTGCGGACGCCCCGCGACCTTATTCGCAGGCACACCGGCTTGGACACGCTCCCGGCGGGGACGCTGATGTTTTGCGGCACACCGGGCGCCATTGGCGGCATTCGCCCGGCAACCCGCTTTGAAATGGAATTGAAGGATCCCGTCCTTAACCGTTCGCTCATGCACGGTTATGATATTCCGGTGCTTCCCGTTATTTCCTGATCGCTCGTCTTCATTCCGGCAGACTGAAATGACCTCCAGCTCCGACAAGATCAAACTCTCCGCCGTCGAACGACTGGAGGTCGCGTTGAGCCTGATTCAGTCCGCAGGCGGGAATGGCGGCAAAGCCTTTACGGACGTGTTTGCCGAGAGCGCCCGGAGGGAAGCCGAAGCATCGGATCGGCGTGCGGCGGCGGGACAGACGCGCGGACCGCTCGACGGCCGGATCGTTTCGATCAAGGATTTGTTTGACGTGGCAGGCCAGGTGACCGGCGCTGGGTCGGCCGTTCTGCGCCAGTTGGCTCCGGCTGCGGCGGATGCGGTCGTCCTGAAGCATTTACGTGCGGCAGGTGCTGTCGTTATCGGCAAGACGCAGATGACGGAATTTGCGTTCTCTGCGCTCGGGACCAATCCGCATGACGGCGTCCCGGGAAATCCAAGAGATCGCCAACGTGTGCCAGGCGGGTCGTCATCCGGCGCGGTTGTGTCTGTTGTCGACGGGATGGCGGAGATTGGCATCGGTAGCGATACCGGCGGTTCGATCCGGATTCCGGCGGCGCTTTCGGGAGCGGTGGGCTTCAAGCCAACGCGCGGCCGGATATCGACGGACGGTGCATTCTCGCTATCCTCCAGTCTCGACACTATCGGGCCGATTGCCACGAGCGTTGCGGAATGCGCCGCGACGGATCGCGTCCTGTCCGGAGACCTGACCTCGGAGCCATTGCTCGCAGCATCTCCCGGCAGTTTTCGTCTGATCGTTGCGCGTGGCCGGCTGCTCGACCGGTGCGAACCGGAGGTGCTGGACGGTTTTGAGGACGCTGTAAGGCGGCTTCGCGCCGGAGGTTTGCAGATCGAGGACGGTTCGATCGACCAGGCTCTCGATGATGTGGCCCGGATTGACACGATTGGCACGTTTCCCTCGATCGAGGTAGGTGCGACGTTGCGCGGGCTCGGCATTACCAGTCTGGACGGCGTCGATCCGAAAACCCGCGTTCGTATCGAGGCCGGAGCCGGCATTCTCGCGACCGACTATGTGCGCATGACGCGGCTGCGCAATGCGGCCGTCAAGGCGTTTGAGAATTCATTCGCGCACGGCGATGTATTTATTGTTCCGACGACGCCGATCCGGGCGCCGCTTCTCGCATCCGTGCAGGAAGATGCGGCTTTTCACGAAGCCAACGGGCTTGTCCTCCGCAACCCGCGCGTCGCGAACATGCTTGACTGCCCCTCGATCTCGCTTCCGCTGCCGATTGAAGGCCTGCCCGCAGGACTGATGCTCATTGGCCGGAGAAATGCCGATCGCCGCCTGCTCGAAATCGCAGCGCGGATCGAAGCAATCCTTCGGGGAGTATAGAATCGCGGAGGCAGGATAGTCCTGCCTCTCAGCATCCATTAGACAAACACATATAGGCGCAGCGATCTGCCCTTATCGCGGCTTGCTCTGCTTGTGCTCCGCGGCGCGGCGAAGCGCCTCAGCGAGTGCGCCGCCGCCCGACGTTCCGGCTTGCGCGGGCTTGCGCTGGGCGGGTGTGCTGGATGACGGCGCGCGCGAGTTGCTGCGCGGCTCATTCCTTGCTCCACGATCGGGCTTTGCTCCGATTTCATCGTCCAGACGCAGTGTCAGTGCAATGCGCTGACGCGGCACGTCGACCTCAAGCACCTTCACGCGCACGATGTCGCCAGGCTTCACCACTTCCCGCGGGTCCTTGATGAAGGATCGCGACATCGCCGAGATATGGACAAGGCCGTCCTGATGGACGCCGACGTCCACGAATGCGCCGAACGCGGCAACGTTCGTGACCGCGCCTTCCAGAACCATCCCCGGTTTGAGATCGCTGACTTTCTCGACTCCGTCCTTGAAGACGGCAGCCTTGAAAGCGGGCCGAGGATCGCGGCCCGGTTTTTCAAGTTCGCGCAGAATGTCGGTCACTGTCGGCAGGCCAAACGTGTCGTCGACGAACGCCTGTGGCTTGAGCTGCCGCAACGCGTCGGAGTTTCCGATCAGCGCTTTGATGTCGCTCTTGGTCGCAGTGAGAATCCGCCTGACGACGGGATAGGATTCCGGATGAACGCCTGAGGCATCGAGCGGATCTTCGCCGCCGGTGATGCGCAGGAATCCGGCACACTGCTCGAATGCCTTGGGGCCGAGGCGCGGCACGTCCTTGAGCGCCTTGCGCGATTTGAACGGACCGTTCGCATCGCGGTGCTGCACGATGCTTTGTGCGAGGCCGGACCCAATTCCGGACACGCGCGCCAACAGCGGCGCCGACGCGGTGTTGGCATCGACCCCGACGGCATTCACGCAGTCTTCAACCACGGCGTCGAGCGAGCGAGAGAGCTTCGCTTCGCCGAGATCGTGCTGATACTGTCCGACACCGATGGATTTTGGGTCGATCTTTACAAGTTCCGCCAGCGGGTCCTGAAGCCGCCGCGCAATCGAGACCGCGCCGCGCAGGGTCACATCGAGTTCAGGCAATTCCTCTGAAGCGAAGGCTGAGGCCGAATAAACCGAGGCACCCGCTTCGGAGACGACGATTTTCGACATCTTGAGTTCGGGGAGAAGTTTCACCAGCTCCGTCGCCAGCTTGTCGGTCTCGCGGGAGGCCGTGCCGTTACCGATAGCGATCAGTTCGACGCGGTGTTCGCGGGCGAGCTTGCCGAGGATCGCAAGGGCCTCATCCCATCGGCGCTGCGGCTCGTGAGGAAAAATCGCGGTCGTCGCAACGACTTTTCCGGTTGCATCGACGACGGCGACCTTGACGCCTGTCCTGTATCCCGGATCGAGCCCCATCGTGGCGCGCGCACCGGCGGGCGCGGCCAGCAAAAGGTCGCGCAGGTTCGATGCGAAGACACGGACGCCTTCTTGTTCGGCGGCAGTCCATAGCCGCAGCCGAAGGTCGATGTTGAGATGCACCTGTATCTTGGTGCGCCAGGCCCAGCGGACGGTTTCCATAAGCCATTTGTCGCCCGGACGCTTCTGATCCGAGATGGAAAAGCGCTGCATGATGCGGAATTCATAGGAACTGACAGCAGCGGGCGTCGCCGGAACCGGCTCGGGCAGCATCTGAAGATCGAGGACTTCTTCCTTTTCGCCACGAAACATCGCAAGAATGCGGTGCGACGGCAGCTTGTTCAGAGGCTCGCTGAAATCGAAGTAGTCGGCGAATTTCGCGCCGGCTTCCTTCTTGCCGTCGCGCAGTTTCGAGGCGAGCAGTCCGTTCGACCACATCTGCTCGCGCAGCCCGCCGATCAGATCAGCGTCTTCGGCAAAGCGCTCAACCAGAATGGCGCGGGCGCCATCGAGCGCCGCTGCGGCGTCCGCGACTTGCTTGTCCGCATCGACGAAGGGCAGGGCGGCCGTCTGCGGATCGTTCTGCGGCTGCGTGAGCAACAGCTCTGCCAGCGGCTCAAGACCGGCTTCCCTGGCGATCTCGGCCTTGGTGCGGCGCTTCGGTTTGTACGGCAGATAGATGTCTTCGAGGCGGCCCTTGCTGTCCGCCGCGAGAATGGCTGCTTCGAGGGTCGCATCGAGCTTGCCTTGCTCGCGGATGGAATTGAGGACAGTGACGCGGCGTTCTTCAAGCTCGCGCAGATAGGTCAATCGCTCTTCAAGCGTACGCAGTTGCGCGTCGTCGAGCGCGCCGGTGGCTTCCTTGCGGTAACGCGCGATGAACGGAACGGTAGCGCCGCCGTCGAGCAGACCGATGGCGGCTTCGACCTGCTGTTCGCGGACGCTGAGTTCATCGGCGATTTTTTGAGAGATTGTTTTGGCCACGCGGGAATACCTTTCCAGGCAAGAAATCGCGATCCTGAATCAGGCAACGCAGGGAGTGGGCTTATGGACCAGGCACCGGTGATTCATCAATCCCGAGCTTGGTGAAAATGGATCTGTGGATGACCTTCCGCAACCTTTGCGGTCAACAAATCTGTCTCACCAGGCCGCGTAGGGAGCACGCAGACACCATAATATATAGTGCCTGCGGACATATGGCTCTGATCTACGTGGATCACCGTTCGCGTCCCGGGGAGCCGCGGATCGCCGAATCCGCTATTTTTTCAGGGCCAAACGATCGCTCCGCGAAAGAACGGCAACCCCGGTTCAGGGCGGCAGGCCCCATTTTATGCGAAAATCCCCGGTAAAACCTCAACAAAGCTGTGCAAACGGCTAACCAGCAGCGCTTTTTGATGGAATTATCAATAGTGTGTTCTCACTCGAATCAAAGGAGTGACTATGGCAGTCCAAATGACGAAATCGCAGTTGATCGAAAAGATCGCTACGGAGACCGAAATTTCCAAGAAGGAAGTGAAGGGTGTTCTCGAGACGCTCGCATCGGTCGGCTACAAAGAACTCAAGAAGTCCGGCGTTTTCCTGCTTCCCGGCTTCGCAAAGTTTGTCGTGATCAAGAAGCCTGCGACCAAGGCCCGCAAGGGGACCAATCCCTTCACCGGCGAGCCGATGACCTTCAAGGCAAAGCCTGCCCGCAAGATCGTCCGGGCCCGCCCGGTCAAAGCTGCCAAGGACGCAGTCTAAGCCTTCAAAGCCCCTTCGGGGGCTTTTTTGTTTGCGTGCCGGCAAAGGCCGCTGAACGATGTGCCAGTCTACCGGGCGGCTTGCGCCGCCGGAGGCAGTCTCCTAGTTTGCCGCACTATCGTGATTTTGGTGCATCCATGAGACCGCGACTGGCTGATGTGGCCCGCATGGCGGGCGTGGACGTTTCCACCGCGTCGCGTGTGCTTCGTGGCGAAACGAGCCAGCGCATCCGCGAAGAAACCCGCCAGCGCATCCTCAAGAGTGCGCGCGAACTCGACTACTCGCCCAATACCCTCGCGCAGGGGCTGCGGACATCGCGCAGCCAGACGCTCGGCCTCATTGTGCCTCAACTGGACAATCCGGTTTTTGCCTCCGCGATCCGTGGCGCGGAAAAGGCGTGCGCGCAGCATGGATACTCATTGCTGATCGCGCATCGTGAATCGGGAGCGACCGACGCAGTCTATCATCGCCTGTCGCATGGGAACCGTGCCGACGGTCTGCTGGTGGCGAGCCTTGATGATGATCGCTTGCTACGCGCGGAACTCGAATCCACGCATACGCCTTTTGTGCTTCTGAACCGTCGGCTCAAAGGCAGTCCCTACTGCGTTGTGCTGGACAGCCGCGCCGCCGCGGCCATCGCAGTGGACCACCTGGCGCAGATGGGACATCGGCGGATCGCGCATCTGGCAGGGCGTCCCGGTGGATTCAACGCCGGCGAACGTCTTGCGGGATATCGCGACGGTCTCAAACGTCATGGCATTGCCTTCGATCCGAAACTCGTGGCTGTCGCGGGCTACACCGCGGAGGGGGGCGCAGACGCGATGCGCGTTCTGCTCGCGCAAAAGCCGACAGCGGTTCTCGGCGCGACGCTGGTGACTGCGGCTGGTGCGATGGCCGTGTTGCATGAGGCTGGACTGCAAATTCCGCGCGATGTTTCGGTGATGGGACTGCACGACGCGCCTGTCGCCACGATGCTCTATCCGCAGTTGACTTCGGTGAAGATGCCGACCGAACTGATGGGCGAGATTGCCTCCAATCTTCTTATTGATCTTCTCAAGGGAGGCGCGCCACAGCCGGTCGCGCCACTGGCGCCCGACGGTCTGGTCCTTCGCGCCTCCACAGGCCTGGCTCCCCGTTAAATTTTGACTTGACCTGCCTGGAAGTTTGTAAGACGTTTGAACAAACGATTGCGCAAACCGTTTGTTCAATCTCAGAAACGAAGCGGCCAGGGAGTACGTCGAGTGAGCGTGGCGAATTTGGCCTCTGAACAGGGGCTGTCATGACCGCAACCACCATTGCTGCAGTTCGCGACGCGGATCGCGTCGATGAAAGTCTGGCGCAAGCCTTTGGCGCGCTTGTCGGACCTGCCAACGTTTTGACCTCATTCGATCAGCGGCTTGGTTATTCGCGCGACCGGCTGCCGTTTGCGGTTTTCCGTGAACGAGCCGGAGAACTCGCCGGTGCTGTTCCCCAACTTGTTGTGCGCCCTGCGAACCAGGACGAAATCATCCGGATTGTGCAGCTTGCGAAGGCGCGCAATGTCGCGATCATTCCCTACGGCAACGGCTCCGGCGTGCTCGGCGGGGCTATTCCGCTGGGCGGCGAGGTCATGGTGGACACGCGCCGTCTCGACAAAATCGTTTCGATTAATCCTGTCGACGCGGTGGTGACGGTGCAGGCCGGCATGAACGGCGCTGATTTCGAGCGGCACCTCAATGAGGCCGGCTACACCAGCGGGCATCTGCCGCAGTCGATCGAGATATCGACGGTCGGAGGCTGGCTTGCCTGCCGAGGTGGCGGACAGTTAAGCAGCCGCTATGGCAAGATCGAAGATATCGTTGTGGGTCTCAAGGCCGTGATGCCGGACGGATCGCCGCTTGAAGTGCGGCCGGTTGCGCGCCGCTCGGTCGGTCCGTCGATTCGCGATCTCATGATCGGCAGCGAAGGCACCCTAGGAATCATCACCGAGGCGACCTTGCGCATCTTCAAGAAGCCTGCGGTCGAGCGCGGTGTCGTGCTGGCATTTCCGTCGCTGCAGGCCGCGCTGGATACTGCGCGCCTGATTATGCAGGCGGAATTGCGCCCGGCCATCGTGCGTCTCTACGACCGGGTCGAGAGCGACGAGCGCACCAAGGACATTCCACTCTTCAAGACCAAGCCATTCCTCGCGGTACTGCAGTTTACCGGCAGCGAGCCGCTGGTCACCGCCGAGCAGGGCATGGCGCTGGAAATCGCCAAGGCGCAGGGCGGTGAAGTCGGGCCGGATGGTCCCTATGAGCACTGGAAGCAGAACCGCTACGTCGCGTATTCACAGAAGTGGCACGACGCCGGCTACTTCAACGATACAATCGAAGTGACGGGCAACTGGTCCGCAATCCCTGCGATGTATCAGGCGATCGGCGCTGCGGTGCAGGCCATCCATCCCGGTACGCATTTCGGTGCGCACTGGTCGCATGTCTATCCGGAAGGCGCTTGCCAGTACATGACCGTACGCTTGCCGCCGATGCCGAAAGAGCAGGCCTTACCCATTCATGAGAAGCTGTGGGATGCCGTGCAAAAGCTGACGCTGGATCATGGCGGCTCCATCGCGCACCATCACGGCGCGGGTCTGTTCCGCAATCCGTGGATGCAGCGCGAACTCGGGACCGGCCTTGCGGTTCTGCAGGCGATCAAGGATGCGCTCGATCCTGGTAATCTGTTCAATCCCGGCAAGATCGGACTGCGGCCTGGCGCAGGCGCGAAAGACATCCGCCGTGACTGATCCAGCGCACATTCGTGTCTTCGCCAGGGAGGATGCCCATTATGGCAGCGTCTGATCCCCTTCTGGTGGGCATTGATCTTGGCGCGGGCTCGCTCAAGATCAGCATTATCAAGGCCGATGGGTCGCTGGTGAGCGAGGCTTCGGCGCCGGTTGTGACATCGTCGCCGCATCCCGGCTGGAGCGAACAAAATCCGGAGGACTGGTGGCTGGCTGCTTGCGACGCCTTGCGCCGCGGGCTGAAAGCGTCCGGCCGTCCGGCTTCCGATATCGCGGCCATCTCGTTTTCGGCAGGCGCGCATACGCAGGTGCTTGAAGACGCCGACGGTCATGTCATTCGTCCGGCCATTCTGTGGAACGACCAGCGCAGCCGCGAGGAGACCCAGCAGCTTCGCGACAAGGCCGACGCGCGGATCCTCGAGATCGGGGCAAACCGCGCCAACCCGACCTGGACGCTGCCACAGATGTTGTGGCTGCGGCATCACGAGCCGGAATCGTTTGCGCGGGTGAAGCGGCTCTATGTCGCCAAGGACTGGCTCCGCGCACAGTTTACCGGCACATGGGAAACCGACACCATCGACGCGCTCGGCACCTTGATGCTGGATGCACAGACCGCGGAATGGTCCAAAGAACTGTGCGACATGATCGGCTGGCCGATGGCCACGCTGCCGCCGATCGTTAAGCCCAGCGCTATCGTCGGCAAGGTGACGGCGAGGGCGGCGCAGGCGACGGGGCTTGCGGAAGGCACGCCGGTGGTTTGTGGCACGTCGGATACCGCGGCCGAGACGTTTGGCGCAGGCATGGTGCGCGAGGGCATCGGCGTCGTGAAGCTGGCAACCGCGGCCACGGTCAATGTGCTGTCGCCCAAGGCCCGGCCGGATTTCTCGCTGATCAATTACTATCATGTGGTGCCGGACCACTGGTATGTGATCGCAGCCACGAACTCCTGCGCCTCGGCGCATAAATGGTTGCGCGACACGTTCTTCCGCCGGGAAGGCGAGGATGGCAGCGCGGTTTTCGATGCCATGGACGCGAAAGCATCCGTGGTGCGGCCCGGCTCGGAGGGGCTGTTCTTCCATCCCTATCTCAACGGCGAGCGCAGCCCATACTGGGATCCGCTGCTGCGGGCGGATTTTGTCGGGGCCGGCTTCAATCATGGCGCGGGTCATTTTGTCCGCGCGCTTTATGAAGGCGTTGCCTATTCGCTGCGCGATTGCCTTGAGGTCATGAAGTCGAAGGACCTTGGCTTCACGACCGCGCGGCTGACCGGAGGCGGTGCACGCAGCGCGCTGTGGCGGCAGATCGTTGCCGACGTGCTGAACATCACCGTCGAGCTTCCTGCCGTTGCGGATGCGTCATTCGGTGCTGCGCTACTGGCCGGGGTCGGCGTCGGGATTTTCAAGGACGAGCGCGCGGCCGCCGAGGTGGTCCAGATCGTGTCGCGTGCGACGCCGGATCCGGCGCGTGCTGCGGTCTATGATCAGGGCTTCCCGATCTACCGCGACATTCAGAAGGCGCTCGCGCCGATCAACCATCGCATTCACGCCTTCGTGGCCGGTCAGAACAAGTAATCCATGTCAGAGATTAGGCTCGAAAAGGTTCGCAAGGCTTACGGCCCAGTGGTCGCTGTTCACGGCGTCGATCTGACGATTCACGACGGCGAATTCGTCGTGTTCCTCGGGCCTTCGGGCTGCGGGAAATCGACAACGCTGCGCATGCTGGCAGGGCTTGAAGACATCACCTCCGGCAAGATCTTCATCGGCGATCGCGACGTCACCGCGCTTGAGCCGAAGGACAGGAACATCGCGATGGTGTTCCAGAACTACGCGCTCTATCCGCACAAGACGATCTACGAGAATCTCGCATTCGGTCTGCGGATGCGGAAGATGGATCCGGCGCAGATCGACATGCGGGTCCAGCGCGCCGCCAAGATGCTCGGACTCGATGAATATCTGCAGCGCAAGCCGAAGCAATTGTCCGGCGGACAGATGCAACGCGTCGCCCTCGGTCGCGCTTTGGTCCGCGAGCCCGAAGTCTTCCTGCTCGATGAGCCCCTGTCCAACCTCGATGCGAAACTACGCGTACGCATGCGCGAGGAAATCGCCCGACTGCATCAGGAGGTCGGCACCAGCATGGTGTATGTGACCCACGATCAGGTCGAGGCGATGACGCTGGCCAACCGGATCGTGATCATGCGCGACGGCCATGTGCAGCAGGTCGGTGCGCCGCTCGAGGTTTACGACCGTCCGGTCAACCTGTTCGTGGCCGGCTTTATCGGTTCGCCTGAGATGAATCTGGTCGAAGGCCACGCCGCCAATGGCATGTTCACGAGCGGTGCGCTGCAGGTTGCGCTTCCCGGGCAATATCAGAACACGAATGAAGAGATCGTTCTCGGTATCCGGCCCGAACACATCGCGCTGGGCGAGGGGCCGGATGGGCTTTCTTTTGAAGTGGGTGTCATCGAACAGCTTGGCGCGCAGACTCTCACCATCGGTGAGATCGGCGGCGCGCGTCTGCGGATTCTGACGGACCGCGTGGATAATTGGTCATTCGGTCAGAAAATTCCGGTCCGGCTTCAGCCGGGACGGCTGCATCTGTTCTCGAAGGCGACAGGACAACGAATCTAGACGGCCAAGAAACCAAAACGAACATTCAAAGGAGTGAATTGCCGTGGGAGACAAGGAAATGGCTAACAAATCAGGTATCGACCGCCGCACGCTGATCAAGGGCGCCGGCGCGGTGGGCGCAGGCATTGCGGCGGGCACCCTCGGCGCACCGGCCGTATGGGGGCAGGGCAAGAAGACCATCCGCTTCCTGAATACCGAAACGTCGATCGACAGCATTCGCGCATTGAAGGTGGCTTGCGCGGAATACGAGCGCATGACCGGCACCAAGGTCGTTGTCGACTCGGTGCCGCTCGACGATGCCTTCACGAAGGTGACCACATCGCTGCGCGGCGGCCAGCCATACGATATCGCGACGTTCGCGTTCGTCGGTCACGTTCTGCTGCTGCAGGCTGAAGGCCACCTGATGCCGCTCACCGAACTGACCGGCAAGTACAAGTGGGGCCCGAAGATCCTGTTCCCGATCAAGGGCGAAACCTACTGGTATCCCTACGACTACAATCTGGCCTGGATCTACTACCGCAAGGATTTGTACGAAAAGAAGGGCCTGAGCGTTCCCAAGACCTGGGCGGATATGCTCAAGAATTCGCAGGCGCTGAACGAGGACGGCCGCTCCGGTTCTCTGTTTCCGATCGGCAACAACGGCGCAACCAACTGGCTGTCGCCCGGCTTCATGTGGGCTGAAGGCGTCAAGCTGTTCGACGACAAGTGGAATGTGGCGATCGACAACGCAACGAATGCGCCGAAGGTCGCGGCCTATCTCGACTTCTTTGCCGACCTCTACAAGACCATGCCGTCGGGCACCAGCCAGGCGAGCTTCGGCGAAGTGCTCTCCAACTTCTCCTCGGACAAGGTCGGGCACACCGCCTATGCCGGCCGCATTATCGAAGCGCTGGAACGCACCTCGCCAGCTCTCGCGACCAAGTATGGCATCACGCCTTATATGGACAGCGCCGGCAAGGCGAAGGCGGTCAACCACGGCTACGACGGCTGGGTCGTACTGAAAACCCCGAACTCCAGCGAGTCGATGAAGTTCATGAAGTGGTTCACCGAGAACCAGTACATCAACTTCCTGCACACTGCGCCGCTGCACTTCCAGCCGCCGCGCCTCGATGTCTACGAGGATGCCCGCTGGCGCGCGCATCCGCTGATCGAGAAGCACAAGGAAGCAGTCGAGACGATGAAGGGCTTCATTGTCGACAAGTCGATGATCCTGACCTCGGTCGATACTGAAGGCCCGGCGCCTGACCTGCGTCCCGGCAAGGTGTTCGAGGGCTTTGTGATCCCCGAAATGCTGCAGAACCGCATCCTGAAGAACATGCCGGCTGCCGACTGTGTCAAGGCGGCGGGCGACAAGATGCGCAAGCTCACGGCATAACAAAAGCGACTGCCTAACTGCCTGGCCGGATGCTCCCGGCCAGGTTTTTCCCACGGATGAAATGTTTTGAGTTCAAAGGCGACGATATACACCTTTCTGGTGATCGGACTTCTCGTGACGCTCGCGTTGATCGTCGCGCCGGTGGCCTATGCCATCAGTCTGAGTTTCTACAAACTCGACTCGTTTGTCGGCCAGGCGAAATGGGCCGGCTTCGATAACTACATTGCCATTGTGAAGCTGCCCGAATTCTGGCGCGCGCTGTGGAATGGCGTGGTCTATTCGCTCGGCTCTATCGTGCTTCAGGTGGTGCTTGGCATTGGTTTCGCGCTGATCCTGAACGAGACATTTCCGGGCCGGAACTTCGTACGCGGCCTGTCGATCCTGCCGTATCTTCTGCCCACAGTCGTGGTGATCCTCACATTCAAGTGGATGGTGGACGGCAGCATCGGAATCATCACCAAGGCGATCGCGGCCATGGGGCTGCCGCCGGTGAACTGGTTCGAGAGTTCCGGCGCGGCCATGAGTTCGACGATCCTGGTCAGCGTCTGGATGTGGACGCCGTTCGTGACAACCTGCTTCCTTGCGGCGCTTCAGACCATCCCCGTCTCGCTCTATGAAGCGGCCAAGGTCGATGGAACGACGGCGGTTCAGCGCTTCTTCCATATCACGCTGCCGATGCTGAAGCCGATCCTGACCGTGGTCGTGCTGCTGCGCGCGATCTGGATGTTCAACAAGTTCGACGTGATCTGGCTGTTGACCAAGGGCGGCCCGGTTGGCTCGACGGAGAATCTTGCGATCCTGTCCTATCGCCACGCCTTCAGCCTGTTCGACATCGGCGGCGGAGCCGCGATTGCGACCATCTCGTTCGCGATCCTGTCGGTGGCCGTGTTCTTCTATTTCCGGTTTTTCCCGCTGGAGGATGATTAATGGCCATCGCCCGCCGTTCGCTTCCCGCGCGTCTCGGACTTTATCTCGCCGCCGCGATCATTGCCGTCTATTCGGCATTTCCGATCTATTGGATGGTGATCTCGAGTCTGCGCGAGCCGACAAGTCTCCTGAGCCGCGTCTCGCTGCTGCCGGGACCGTTCACGCTCGAATACTACAAGAATCTGCTCGAACTCACCGATTACCCGACACACTTCGTCAACAGCGTCATTGTTGCGGTGGTCACCGTCATGGTCACCATGGTGTTCTCGGTGATGATCGCCTATGCGGTCACGCGCCAGCGAATTCGCGGCAAGAAGCTGATCGTGGGCGCGATGCTTTATGCTTACATGTTCCCGCCGTTGCTGATTGCGATCCCGATGTTCACCATTTTCGCGCAGCTGGGCCTGAGCGATACGTTGACCGGTCTGATCGCGTCACACCTGACGCTGACCCTGCCGCTCGGTGTCTGGTTCCTGTGGGGCTTTTTCAAAGGCATGCCGTTCGAGCTGGAAGAGGCAGCCATGGTCGACGGCTGCACGCGGCTCGGCGCGTTTCTGCGTGTCGTGCTGCCGCTGTCACTCCCGGGATTGATCACGGTCGCGATCTTCTCGTTCCTGCTGTCGTGGACGGACTACACCTTCGCACTGATCATGATCGGAAGCGATGCCAACAAGACGCTGCCTGTCGGTCTGGCATCCATGGTCGGATCGTTCGATCTTCGCTGGGGCGAGATCATGGCTGGCTCAACGCTGATTGCGCTGCCGCTGTTCGCTGCGTTCGCGCTGCTCACGCAATACTTTATTCAAGGTCTCGGCGCTGGCGCCGTGAAGGGCTGATCATGGATCTCGGACTTAAGGGCAGGGCCGCGCTTGTCACTGGCGCCGCGCGAGGCATCGGCAAGGCGGAAGCGCTGGCACTCGCGGCGGAGGGTTGCTCCATCGCCATCAACGATATCGATCGCGAGGCCGCCGAAGCCACGGCTGCGGAATTGCGAGCCGGGGGAACGAGCGCGGTCATTGCCATTGGCGATGTCTCCGAAGAAGCGGGAGCGGAAGCCGTTGTCCGCGAGGCGCATCGCGGCCTCGGCAGGCTCGATATCCTGGTCAACAATGCAGGCGCTGGTGGCCAGCATCTCGGAGCTCACGCTGAGAACATGTCTCTGGATGACTGGGACATCATTGTCCGGACCCATCTGCGCAGCACGTTCCTTTGCAGTAAATATGCCGTTCCGCTGATGCGGGAAGGAGGTTTCGGCAGGATCGTCAATACATCGTCGATGAACGTGACCGGCGGAGGCCGTCCCGGCGTGACGAACTACTCGGCGGCGAAAGCGGGCGTGATTGGTTTTACGCGCACGCTGGCCAAGGAAGTCGGCAGCGCCGGCATCACCGTGAATGCAATCGCGCCGGGTTATGTCGAGACGGCGTTGATCGCCGGATTCTCGCCGGAGAAGCGTGCCGTCATCGCTGGGCAGAATCCACTGGGGCGGTTTTGCCAGCCGGAAGAGGTGGGCGCGCTGATCGCGTTTCTGTGCTCCACTCAGGCGGCCTTCATCAACGGCGCCCTGATCTGTATGGACGGCGGCAAGCGTGATTTCTTCTGGGGTGACCAATGACCATTCGAGCCTTCGGCGGTCCGCATCGTTACGTTCAGGGGCCGGGTGCCCTCGGCGAACTTGCCACGCTGGTGCCTCTCTATGGAAGGCGGCCATTTGTGGTGATTGATGCGGCCGTGATCGGCGCTCTGCGTGATCAATTGGCCGCTTTGCTGAACCCTTGCGTGAATCATATCGAATTTGCCGAATTTTCCGGCGAATGCTCCGCGAGCCAGATCGACGCGATGACTGCCAAGGCTGATGCCGCCCAGAGCGACGTCATCATCGCGATCGGCGGTGGCAAGGCGATTGATACCGCGAAGGGTGTGCGGATTCTACGCGGCGGAGCGATCATCGTTGTTCCGACGGTCGCGTCCAACGACGCGCCGACCAGCCGGCTGGCGATTGTCTATACTGACGACCATGTGCTGAAAGAAGTCCGGTTGATGCCGACCAATCCGGACGCGGTCGTGGTGGATACTTCGATCATCGCCCGCGCGCCGCGCCGCTTCTTTGTCGCGGGCATTGGTGACGCGCTGTCAAAGAAGTTCGAGGCAGAACAGTGCTTCAATTCCGGCGGCATGAATTTTTACAAGGCGCGGCCGGCGGGTCTTGCGGTGTCGATCGCTGACCAGTGTTATCAGGTGATCCGGCGGGATGCCGTTGCATCGCTTGCGGCTGCGGATCGCAAGGAGCCAGATGCTGCATTCGAGAACATCGTCGAAGCGACGATTCTCCTGAGCGGTCTCGGTTTTGAAAGCGGCGGCCTGTCGATTGCGCACTCGCTCACGCGCGGTTTTTCCGCGCTTCCGGCCCTGAATGCGTCGCTTCACGGCGAACAGGTGGCCTTCGGGCTTCTGGCGCAGCTCTGCCTTGAGCAACGCTCGGCAGATTTCCTGGCCGACATGGTCGGCTTCTATCGGCGGCTCGGGTTACCCACGTCTCTAAAGGACCTCGGTTTCTCTGGCGATCTTCAGGAGGGTATCCGCACCATCGCCGAGCGTTCGGTGGCCGATGCGCCGTATCTCAGGCAGTTTGTCGGGACGGTCACCGTCGAAACCATCGCTGCGGCACTGACGAAGGCCGACGGACTGTCCAAGACCGCCTAGTCGCTTCGCCGACCAAGGCCGGCAGGAGCAATCTCGGCATATTTTACTTCAGCCGCTTTATCCAGGAATCGAAGATCCCTGGGCAGGCACCCTGTCGCCGGCGCTGAATATACGCGTATTTTCAAAGCCTTGTCGTGGATTCCTTCTCTTTATTTGCTCTTTATGTGCCGTTCCGGCAATTCGCATCGCTTCCTTATGTCCAGCGGTCTATCTGCATCGAAACCTCAACGCTGTTTGCGGGAGTTTCCATGCTTGATCTGCTCATGCTGGCCATTGGTTTTGGCCTCTTCATTCTGACGGTGGGCTACGCCGTCGCCTGCGACCGGCTCTGAGAGGCGCGCCATGTCATTCGACTACACACTGGCCGCGCTCACCACGGCGGCACTGCTCATCTATCTCACCTACGCCTTGCTGCGTCCCGAGCGCTTTTAGGAGGCCGCCATGACATTGATCGGCTGGGCCCAGATTTTTGTATTCTGCGCCATCATCGTCGCCCTCACGCCTGTCGTCGGCGGCTACATGACCCGCGTGTTTGCGGGCGAACGGACATTTCTCTCGCCCATCCTGCGGCCTGTTGAGGCCGTGCTGTATCGGCTGGGTGGCGTCGACGAGAAGCACGAGCAGCATTGGCTGACCTATACCGTCGCCATGCTTCTGTTTCACGTCGGCGGCTTTGTCCTGCTTTATGCGTTAATTCGCCTGCAGGGTGTGTTGCCGTTTAATCCGGCCGGCCAGTCGGCTGCTGCGCCGGACCTGACGTTCAACACAGCAATCAGCTTTCTCACCAATACCAACTGGCAGAACTACGGCGGCGAAAGCACGATGTCCTATCTCGTGCAGATGCTCGGCCTGACCCCCCAGAACTTTCTTTCGGCGGCCACCGGCATTGTACTCGCACTCGCCTTGATCCGCGGATTTGCGCGGACGTCGATGCAGACGGTCGGCAACTTCTGGGTCGATATGACCCGCTGTACGCTCTACGTGCTGTTGCCGATCTGCGTGTTGTTCACGCTGTTTCTGGTCTGGCAGGGCATTCCGCAGACGCTTGGCCCGTATGTCGAAGCAACCACGCTTGAGGGTGCCAAGCAGACCATCGCTGTCGGGCCTGTGGCGTCTCAGGTGGCGATCAAGATGCTCGGCACCAACGGGGGCGGCTTCTTCAATGCGAACGCTTCTCACCCGTTCGAGAACCCGACCGCGCTGTCCAATTTCATCCAGATGCTGTCGATCTTCGTGCTCGGCGCAGCCCTGACCAATGTCTTTGGCCGGATGGTCGGGAATCAACGTCAGGGTTGGGCGATCCTGGCGGCGATGGGCGTGCTGTTCGTTGCCGGCGTCGCGGTCTGTTACTGGGCGGAGGCTCACGGGACGACCTTGCTTCAGTCGCTCGGCCTGACCGGCGGAAACATGGAAGGCAAGGAGGTCCGGTTCGGCATCGTCGCTTCGGCTCTGTTTGCTGTCATCACAACCGCAGCATCCTGCGGTGCGGTCAACGCGATGCATGACTCCTTCACAGCCCTCGGCGGCATGATTCCGTTGATCAACATGGAGCTTGGCGAAATCGTGGTCGGCGGCGTCGGAGCAGGCCTTTATGGCATGCTGCTGTTCGTCATTGTCACAGTGTTCGTCGCGGGCCTGATGGTCGGCCGGACTCCCGAATACGTCGGCAAGAAGATCGAGGCGCGCGAGGTCAAGATGGCGATGCTCGCTATCTTGATCCTGCCGCTGATGATGCTGGGCTGGACGGCAATCGCTGTGGTTTACGAACCTGCTGTCGCATCGATGGCCAATGCGGGTCCGCATGGCTTCAGTGAGGTGCTTTACGCCTTCACCTCGCAGGCTGCGAATAATGGATCGGCCTTCGCTGGCCTGACAGGCAACACGCCATTCTACAATCTTGCCGGCGCGATTGCGATGTTCATCGGCCGCTTCTGGGTGATCGTACCTGCCATGGCGATTGCCGGCTCGCTGGCTGCCAAGAAGACCGTGGCGGCATCGAGCGGCACCTTTCCGACCACGGGCGGCCTGTTCGTTGGACTTCTGGTGGGCGTCATCCTGATCGTTGGAGGCCTGACGTTCTTCCCGGCGCTGGCTCTTGGTCCGATCGCAGAGCATCTCGCGATGCTCGCCGGCGGCTCGTTCTGAATTTTCCGGAGATAAGTTATGGAAACCGCAAAGTTACGCAAGCGCATGCCGGCAACGACACTGCTGGACCCGGCCATTGTGATCCCCGCTATCGGCCAGGCCTTCGTGAAATTGAATCCGCGCACACTCGCCAAGAATCCGGTGATGTTCGTTCTCGAAGTCGTTACCGTGCTCACGACAGCGTTGCTGATCCGGGATGTTGTCATTGGTCAGTCGAACATCGCGTTTGAACTGCAGATCACTGTCTGGCTGTGGTTCACCGTTCTGTTCGCCAATTTCGCCGAAGCCGTCGCCGAAGGGCGCGGTAAGGCGCAGGCCGACACGTTGCGGCAGACACGCACGGAGACCCGCGCCAAGCGGCTTCTCTCTGCAGACAACGATGAACTGTATGAAGGCGTCTCAGCCGACCAGCTCGAGGCGGGAGATCTCGTTGTCTGCGAGGCAGGCGACATCATTCCCGGTGATGGTGAGGTGATCGACGGCATCGCTTCGGTCAATGAAGCGGCAGTCACCGGTGAATCCGCGCCGGTGATCCGGGAATCCGGGGGCGACCGTTCGGCAGTGACCGGCGGAACGACCGTGATTTCCGATCGGATCGTGGTTCGCATCACCTCATCGCCGGGGTCGTCGTTCCTCGATCGCATGATCAAGCTCGTGGAAGGCGCGGAGCGGCAGAAGACTCCCAACGAAATTGCGCTGAATATCCTGCTGGTGGGTCTGACTATTATCTTCGTATTCGCAACGGCCACCATCCCGAGTTACGTTACCTATGCGGGCGGTGCAATTTCGATCGTCGTCCTTGTCGCGCTGTTCGTGACACTTATTCCCACTACGATCGGAGCGCTCCTGTCGGCGATCGGCATCGCCGGTATGGATCGCCTTGTGCGTTTCAACGTGCTGGCGATGTCCGGGCGGGCGGTCGAGGCGGCGGGTGACGTTGATACGTTGCTGCTGGACAAGACCGGAACCATTACGTTCGGCAATCGCTTCGCGACTGAGATCGTCGTGGTCCCGGGCGTTTCCGAGCGCGAGGCGGCTGAAGCAGCCTTGCTGGCAAGCGATGCGGACGAGACCGCGGAAGGCCGCTCGATTATCACGATGGCTGCCGAGAAATACGGCGTGCAGCAGGAAAAGCCGGCGGATGCCTCCAACTTCATTCCGTTTTCAGCCGTCACCCGGCTTTCAGGCGTCGATATTGGAACCCGCAAGCTCCGCAAGGGTGCGATCGAGTCGATCCTGAAATTTGTGCGCGAACAGACTGGTGGCGATGTTGCCGAGCCGCCCGCGTTCCGCGCCGCGGTCGACAAAATTGCGCGGTCCGGCGGCACTCCGCTCGGGCTTGCGGATGGTGGACGCATCCTGGGCGTGATCCATCTGAAGGACGTGGTGAAGCCGGACGTCAAGGATCGTTTCGCTGCGTTGCGCCGCATGGGGATCAAGACCGTCATGATTACCGGCGACAATCCGGTGACCGCTGCTTCCATTGCATCGGAAGCAGGCGTTGACGATTTCATCGCGGAAGCGACGCCGGAAGACAAGCTGCGCTATATCCGGAGCGAGCAGGCCAATGGCCGCCTGATCGCGATGTGCGGTGATGGCACCAACGATGCGCCTGCGCTGGCGCAGGCCGATGTCGGCGTTGCGATGCAGAGCGGCACCCAGGCCGCGCGCGAAGCCGGCAATATGGTCGATCTCGATTCCGATCCGACCAAGCTGATCGAGGTGGTAGAGATCGGCAAGCAACTGCTGATGACGCGCGGTGCGCTCACGACATTCTCCATCGCCAACGACGTTGCAAAATACTTTGCAATCATTCCGGCGATCTTCGTGGCGTTTTATCCGCAACTTGGCGTGTTGAACGTGATGCAGCTCTCGACCCCGCAGAGCGCCATTCTGTCGGCCATCATCTTCAATGCGCTGATCATCATCGCGTTGATCCCTCTGGCCCTGAAGGGTGTCAAATATCGTCCCGTGGGCGCCGCCGCGCTGCTCCGGCGCAATCTGCTGATCTATGCCCTGGGCGGGGTCATTCTGCCCTTCATCGGGATCAAGGCGATTGATCTTGCGATTACAGCCCTGCATCTGGCTTGAGAGGTCACGGTCATGTTGAGAGAAATCCGCCCCGCCATTGTTTTTCTGGTCGGCCTCGTGGCGATCACCGGCCTCGTCTATCCGCTCGCGATGACTGGCGCCGCCCAACTTCTGTTCCCTTATCGTGCGCAGGGAAGTCTGATCGAAAAGGATGGCAAAGTGATCGGCTCGTCACTGATCGGCCAGCAGTTCTCGGATGAGAAGTATTTCCGCGGCCGGCCTTCGGCAACGACAGCGCCGGACCCGCAGGATTCGTCCAAGACAGTCTCGGCTCCCTACAATGCGGCTAATTCCGGAGGATCCAATCTCGGGTCGACCAGCAAGGCACTGGCTGAACGCCTCAAGGAAGGCGTCGAAACCCTGCGAAAAGAAAACCCCGCCGCCGCCGTGCCGGTCGATCTTGTGACCACATCGGGAAGCGGGCTTGACCCGGACATCTCGCCGGAAGCCGCGTTGTTTCAGGTGCCAAGGGTGGCCAAGGCCAGGAATCTGCCCGAGGCGCGGGTCCGGTCGGTTGTCGAGGGCATGATCGCGCAGCGGACCCTTGGCTTCCTTGGAGAACCTCGCATAAATGTGCTGCAGCTCAATCTCGCCATGGACAGACTCGGGTCCTGAGCGACAACGTCCGGGAGCCGGATGCCGCACGAGGAAACGAAACGCGCATCGCCTGATGCCTTGCTAGCCCGCGCTGGCCGGGAGGGGCGAGGGAGGCTGAAGATATTTCTCGGCGCCGCGCCCGGCGTCGGCAAGACCTATGCCATGCTGACCGCGGCCCGGAGCGAGAAGGCGGGCGGAAAGGATGTAGCCGCTGGCCTGATCGAGACGCACGGCCGTCGCGAAACCGAGCAGCTTGTCGAGGATTTCGAGGTCCTGCCTCGCAAGCCGATTGTTTATCGCAATCAGGTCATGCGGGAGTTCGACCTTGACGCGGCCCTCGCACGCAGGCCGGAGATCCTGCTGGTCGATGAATATGCGCACACCAACGTGCCCGGCAGCCGCCATCCCAAGCGCTGGCAGGATATCGACGAGTTGCTGCGCGCCGGAATCAATGTCTGGACGACATTGAACATCCAGCATCTCGAAAGCCTCAATGACGTTGTCCAGAAGATCAGCAAGGTCCGCGTTCGAGAAACCGTACCGGACAAGGTGTTCGACAATGCCGATGAGGTCATTCTTGTCGATTTCCCGCCGGATGAGCTGTTGCGGCGGCTGGCGGAGGGGAAGGTCTACGTTCAGGATACCGCCGCGCGCGCCGTCGACAATTTCTTCAAGCCGCAAAATCTGACGGCGCTGCGTGAGCTGGCGTTGCGCCGCGCCGCGGAGCGCGTCGACGCGGCGCTTGTCGAGAGCATGCAGGCGCAGGCGATCGAAGGGCCGTGGGCGGCTGGCGAGCGTATTCTGGCCTGTGTCGGGCCTGATCAGATATCGCCGAGTGTGGTGCGCGCGGCCAAGCGGCTTGCGGACCTGATGGATGCGCCCTGGATGGCCGTGACGGTCGAACGGCCGGGCGCCTATGCGGATAGCGCCACGCGCCGGCGGCTGGATGACATCATGAAGCTGGCCGAGAGTCTCGGCGCGGAAACCCAGACATTGACCGGGACCGATTTGCCCGCCGAACTCCTGCGCTTTGCAAAGTTCGAGAACGTCACGCAGATTGTCGTCGGCCGCGCGCCCGGAGGATTTTTCAGCGAACTGCTGCGCCGGTCCCTGCCGCACGAACTGGTGCGCCGAACCCGGGACATCGCGATTCACCTCGTCACGCGCGAAGCCGACGGTACGGTAAAGCCTGTGCCGTCATCACGGCGCTGGATTTCGGAAACCTTCAATTGGCAGCATTTTATCTACGCGGCCCTGACGGTCGGCGCCGCCGTCGGGGCGGGAGAAATTCTCACCAGACTGACGCCTATTCCGAATCTGTCGATCGTGTTCCTTCTCGCGGTCCTGTTCATCGCCATGAACTTTGGCATTTGGCCGGCTGTCTTTGCATCTTTGCTGTCTTTTCTGGCCTACAATTTCTTTTTCATTTCTCCGGTTCATACGCTGACGGTCGCGGAGCCATATGAGCTTCTTGCGCTTCTCATCTTTCTGGTTGTCGCAATCGCCAGCGCGGCGATGGCCGCTCGCGTCCGCGAGCAGGCGCGTGTGTCGGCCGACCGTGTGCGCGCGACGCGGCGTCTTTATGAATTCACGCGCCGGTTGTCCGGGCTGGCAAGTCCGGAGGACGTGGCTGAAGGCGCGGCCAGTGAGATTCATATCAGCTTGCGGCGGCCCGTCGTTGTGCTGTTGGCAAGGAATGACGACATCGTCCTGACGGCGGCTTGGCCGCCGGAGGATGACCTTGACGCGGCGGCGATGACGGCTGCCCGCTGGGCCTATAATCACGGCGAGGCCGCCGGAACGAACACCGGAACGCTGCCGATCATTCCCTGGCTTTTCACCCCGCTGAAGATAGGGGACAAGGTGCTGGGAACCATCGGTGTCGCGACCGCCAAAGACACCCCATCGCTGGATTCCGAGGAGCGCGCCTTGCTCGACACATTGTGCGAGCAGGCCGCGGCTGCGCTCGAGCGCGCATCGCTCGCCGGCGAGATGGTGGACGCGAAGACGGCGACCGAGGCGGAGCGCGTTCGCAATACCTTGCTTGCTTCGATTTCCCATGATTTCCGCACTCCTTTGTCGTCGATCCTGGGAGCGGCGACCAGTCTGCTTGACTATGACGACAAGCTGGATGCGGCGTCGAAGAACGACCTGCTCGGGCAGATCAAGGAGGAAGCCGAAGGCCTTGACGAGATGGTGCGCAATCTCCTTGCGATGACCCGGATTGATGCCGGCGCGCTCGAACTGCGGAGCGACTGGATCGACCTGCGCGAGGTCGCCGCACGGGTTGTGAATGCCGCGCGTCGCCGTGGTGCGCTCCAGACATTCGAGATTGAATTGCCTGCCGAACTTCCTCTGGTGAGAGCGGATGCGATTTTGATCGAGCAGGCGATAGGTAACATTGTCACCAATGCGGTGCTGCATACGCCGCATCAGGCCCGCATTGTGATCGACGCCGAAACGGGAGCTTCCGAAGTCCGTCTCCGCTTCACCGATGACGGACCGGGTATCGCGCCCGATATCTTGCCGCGAATTTTCGAGCGCTTTGTAAAGGGCGAGGCCTTGAAAAGCGCGAGCGCCGATGGAGGGCAGGGAACAGGACTTGGCCTTGCGATTGCCAAGGGCATCATGGAGGCTCATCACGGAACGATTGTGGCTGAAAGTCCGGTGGCCCATGGTCATGGCACGCGTTTCACGATGGTTTTTCCGCAAAAGGAACTGGCCGCATGAGTGCCAAGACCCAGGTTCTGGTCGTCGATGACGAAGCCGCGATCCTGCGCTTTCTCAAGCCTGCGCTGGAAGCGAACAGCTATGACATGACGAGCGCCGGCACCGTGGCTGAGGCGGTCAAACGGATTGCTGCGGAGACGCCCGATATCGTCTTGCTCGATCTCGGTCTTGCCGATGGCGATGGAAAGGATGTGATCCGGCGGGTTCGCGAGTGGTCGGACGTACCGATCATCGTCCTGTCAGCGCGGGACCGGGAAGCGGAGAAAATCGATTCTCTCGATCTCGGTGCCGATGACTATGTCAACAAGCCGTTCAATGTGGGTGAACTGATGGCGCGGATGCGGACCGCGCTTCGCCATCGCCTGCAGCGCAAGTCGGAAACGCCGGTTCTTCGCGTCGGCGACCTGGAAGTCGATTCCGTGCGCCACCGCGTCACCCGCGGGGGAAACGAACTGAAGCTCACGCCCAAGGAGTTTGAGCTGTTGTCCTTTCTGGCGCGGCATGCCGGCCGTGTAGTGACACACCGGCAGATTCTCGCGGCGGTCTGGGGGCCAGCGCACACGGAAGACACCCAGTATCTGCGGGTCTATATCGGACAGTTGCGGCAAAAGATCGAAGAGAAGCCGGACGATCCGCGCGTGGTTTTGACGGAGCCAGGAATTGGCTACCGGGTGATTGAAAAGTAAGCCGCGTAAACGGTTACGACTCGGTCTGGGGAATTGGCTGCGCTCCGGCTTTCTTTTCCTTACGGCTGTTGAGCCAATTCTCGAACTTCTGAACCATGACAAAGAAGGTTGGAACGAAGAGCACCGCCAGGCAGGTCGAGGCAAGCATTCCGCTGAACACAGTGATGCCAATCGACTTGCGCGCGCTGGCGCCGGCTCCCGTGGCGAAGACCAGTGGCACCACGCCGAGAATGAAGGCGAACGATGTCATCAGGATCGGCCGGAAGCGCGCACGCGCCGCCTCGATCGCCGATTCCAGCAGTGGCTTCCTGTCGCGGACATGCAGCTCCAGCGCGACTTCGACAATCAGAATGGCATTCTTTGCGGAAAGTGCGATCAGCAGGATTAATCCAATCTGGGTGTAGAGATTGTTCTCGATCCGTAAGCCGGTGAGAACGGCCATGGGGCCGAGCAGGGACAACGGCACTGCCAGGATAACGGCAATCGGCGCGTACCAGCTCTCGTATTGTCCCGCCAGAACGAGATAGACCAGCAGCAGTGCAAGGCCGAACACGTAGTAGATTTGGCTCCCGACCGCCTTCTCCTGATAGGACATCGCCGTCCATTCGTATCCCGTCCCCGGCGGCAGCGTTTTGTCCGCGATGCTTTCCATCAGCGCCATCGACTGGCCGGAACTGTATCCCTGCGCCGGCAGTCCGATGACGGTCGCGGAAGGATAAAGATTGTACAGGCTGATCAGCGAGGGGCCGACTGTCGGCGTGATCGTCGCAATCGTGCCAAGGGGGATCATCGCGCCCTGCTGGTTGCGCACCGTCAGGTTTTCAATGTCTTTTGTTGTGAGACGAAACTGCGAGTCGGCCTGGGCGTAAACCTGGAATGTGCGCCCGAATTTGTTGAACTGGTTGACGTAGGAGGCGCCGAGATAGGACGACAGGGTCGAGAACACCTGATCGGTAGTTACATGCAAGGTCTGGGTCTTGATCCGGTCAACCTCGATATCGAATTGCGGCACCATCGAACGGAATGGCGAACTCACCCGCTGCAAGGCGCTTTGCGTCTGTGCATTGGCGACAATGGCCTGTGCAACGGCCTGCAGCTTGCCGAAATCTGAATTTCCGTCGCGCAGCTCGATCTGCATGGCAAAGCCAGCGGCATTGCCGATGCCCTGGATGGGTGGCGGCGGAATAACCAGAATCCTCGCTTCGGGAATCGTGTCGAGCTTCTTGTTCAAGCCAAACACCAGCGAGCGCAAATCTTCCCCGGGGCCGCGCTTGTCCCAATCTTTCAGGATGAGATAGGAGACGCCCGCGCTGGCAAGGCTCGAACTGTTATCGAGCGCCGATATGCCGGCAATGCTGATCACCTGAGCCACCCCCGGCGCCTTGCTGGTCATTTCGGTGACCTGATCGAGGACGCGCTGGGTCCGGTCGAGCGAAGCGCCGTCCGGCAACTGGACGGCTGCAAGCAGATATCCCTGATCCTCGATCGGGATGAATCCCGTCGGCACGCGCGAGAGCCCGTAGCCGCCGATGCCGATCAGGATCAGCGCGAGGATGACCGAGAAGCCGCTATGCGCCACCATGCGCGAAATCAACGCCGTGTAGCGCTTCTCAAGCCGTTCATAAGCGGCGTTGAAGCCACGATAAAACCAGTTGCGTTGTTCGAGGGGAACAGGGCGGCGCAGCCAGAGGGCACATTGTGTGGGTTTGAGCGTCGCCGCATTGATGGCACTGATCAGGGCCGTCGCGGCGATTACGAGTGCGAACTGCGCATATATTCTGCCGGTCATTCCCGGCAGAAATGCCGCGGGCAGGAAGACCGATATCAACACCAGCGTTATTCCGATGATCGGTCCGAAGAGTTGGTCCATGGCCTTGATCGCAGCGTCATGGCCGGACATGCCCTGTTCGATGTTATGCGCTGCGCCTTCGACGACGACGATCGCATCGTCGACCACGATGCCAATCGCCAGCACGATTGCGAACAGCGTCGACAGATTGATGGTGAATCCGAGCGCGGCCATCGCAGCGAATGCGCCGATAATGGTGACCGGCACCGTTGTCGCGGGGACCAGCATGGCGCGCCAGTCCTGCAGAAACACAAGAATCACGACAAGAACGAGAAAGCCTGCCTCGATCAGTGTTTTGTAGACTTCATGGATCGAGGCCGAGACGAATTTCGTCGTGTCGAAAGGAATGTCGAATTTGATATCTTGCGGAAATCCGCGGGCCAGTGCGTCCATTTTCTTCCGGACGGCCTGTTCGACCTCGAGCGCATTGGCGCCCGGGGACTGGAATACGCCGATGCCGGTGGCGGGCTTGTTGTTCAGCGAGAATATCTGGCTGTAGGTCTGTGCGCCAAGCTCGACGCGGCCGACATCGCGGACGCGCGTGACGTCGCCGTTGGTGCCGGTTTTGACAATGATATCGTCGAATTCCTTGGTGTCGTCGAGCCGCCCGTTGATATTGAGCGTGTATTGGAAGGCCTGCCCGGCGGGGGTGGGCGGCATCCCGACCTGACCTGCGGTGACCTGCTGGCTCTGCTGCTGGATCGCCTGAATCACGTCCTGCGGCATAAGTGACAGCGCCTGCAGCTTGTTTGGATCGAGCCAGATGCGCATCGAATACTGGCCGGCCCCGAACACCGTCACATTGCCGACGCCGGGAAGCCGCGACAGTTCATCGCGGATGTTGATGGTCGCGTAGTTGCTGAGATACAGGCTGTCGTAGGTTGAGTTTGGCGATGTCAGGGTCACGAACAGCAGGATCGCCGTGGACTTCTTCTGTACCGTGACGCCCTGCGTTTGAACCGATTGCGGCAGGGACGACAGTGCGCTGGACACGCGGTTCTGCACCAGTACCTGCGCGAAGTTGAGATCGGTGCCGATCTTGAACGTCACGGTCAGTGAATAGCTGCCATCGGCGCCGCTATACGACTGCATGTAGAGCATGTCTTCGACGCCGTTGACCTGCTGCTCGATCGGCAGTGCGACGGTGTCGATAACGGTCTTGGCGCTGGCCCCCGGATAACGTGTCGTGACCTGGACGGTCGGCGGAACGACATTCGGATACTGTGCAACGGCAAGACTCAACAGGGCGACGCCGCCGATCAAAATCATCAGGATCGCGATGACATTCGACAGAACCGGCCGCTCGATGAAGAATTTCGAGATCATGGCCCTGTCCTAGTTCGCGGATGCGCGGGGTTGTCCGATTGTCTGCAGTTGCGGATCGACCTTTTGACCCGGAATCGCACGCAGCAATCCTGCGATGACGACACGGTCGTCCGGTTTCAGGCCGCTCTCGATGACACGCAGATCGCCATCGAGAGGACCGGTCACCACCTTGCGTTGTTCGACGATATTCTCGCCATTGACCACGAGGACATATCGGCCCCCTTGATCGCTGCCCAACGCAGCGTCGGGGACAAGCAGCGCATCCTTCTGCTGATCGAGGGGCACGCGGACCCGGACAAAGTAGCCGGGCAGCAGGACGCGGTCGGCATTCGTCAGGACACCGCGAACCGCGAGCGTGCCGGTCGCCTGATTGACAGTGGGGGCAGCGTAGTCGAGCTTGCCCTTGTGGGGATAGCCGGTTTCGGTCTGAAGTCCGACCTCGATTGGTGTTTCCTTGAGATCCTTGGACGTCAGCCCCTTCTTTGCGGCGGCGGCGCGAATGCGCAGAACGTCCTGCTCATTGACATTGAAATTGACGTAAATCGGACTGAACTGCACGATGGTTGCAAGCTGGGTCGGCGATGACACGCCGACGAGTTCGCCGACCGAAACCAGATGCGCGCTGACGATTCCGTCGAACGGCGCGATGACATTGGTATAGCCGTAATTGACCGCGGCGATCTTGGTATTGACCTGGGCCTGCTGCAAATTGGCTTGCGCATTGTCCCGTGACGATGTGGACTGATCGAGGGTCGCCTGCGATACGACCTGCCGCGTTACCAGATCCGATTGACGTTTGAAGTCGGCTTCGGCTTGCTTCACGGTGGATTGGGCGCCGGCCTCCGCAGCTTGCGCCTGCTCCAGCTTCAGCTTGTAGGTTTCAGGTTCGACGGTGAACAGGGTGGTGCCTTGTTTGACGAATGCGCCATCCTCGTAATTGATCGACTGCAGCACACCTTGAACGCGGGCAACCAGATCGACTGTCTTGATGGGAGCGGTGTTGCCGGTTGCGGTGAGATACCGGGTTACGGTGCGTTGCACAGGCATGCCCACATCGACCTTGGCGGGCGGCGGCGGAACAAAAGTATTTTGGTCGCAGGCAGTTAGTGTGAGAAGGACGAATGCGGCGGATAGCATTCGCGGCATCTTGTGTGCCTTGCACCCAAGACCGGGTGCCGGTGAAATTTGCAATATGGGACACGCAGGCTTCATTCAGATGCCTCGTCTCAAATTTCAGCGGACACAAAATGATCGTCCGCTCTCCATGAATAGCAACAATAGGCTTGCGGCGGAACTCAAAAGCGAAAATGATGGCCGCCGAAGATTAATCCAGAATATTTTGATTTCATTTTAATTGCGCGGGCCGGTTCGGCAACGGGAAAGAACAGACCTAAAATAGGGAATTTTTCAATGAGCGCGTTGAAACGTGTCGTAAGTCACCTGGCTTTCGCGGCGACGATCGCTTGTGTTTTTCCTGCCATCGCACAGCAGCCGACCGACGAGCAGCGCAATGCGATCCGCTCGGCTTGCCGCTCTGACTATGAGGCCAACTGCGCAAGCGTGCCGCCTGGCGGCGCGGCCTCGTTGCAATGCTTGCAGAAAAACATGTCGAAGCTCTCCGGTGCCTGCAAGCAAGCCGTCACTGCTATTGAGCCGGCTGCTTCGCCGCCGAAGGCCGAGACAACAACAACTGCACCTGCAGCACCTGCGCCCGCGAAGCCCGCCGCTGCGGCGGCTGCGCCCAAGGCTGCGGCGGCAGGCCAGAAACCGACCGATGCGCAGGCCGCTGCCATCCGGAGCGCCTGCCGCTCCGACTATCAAAAGAACTGCGCCAGTGTACCGCCCGGCGGCGCGGCTTCCTTGCAATGTTTGCAGAAAAGCATGCCGAAATTGTCATCAGGCTGCCAGAAGGCGGTGAGCGCAGTCGGCGGCGGAACTGCGGCTCCGGCGGCCGCTACGGCCGCTGCGCCTGCAGCAGACGCACCGGCGGCTGCTCCGTTGGTGTTGCGGCCGATGCGTCCGCGCGAGGAGATGTTTGTGCTCCGGTCGGCCTGCGGCGCGGATGTGCGCACGTTATGCGGCGGTGTCGCACCCGGAGGCGGACGTATCGTGCAATGTCTGGCTGTACGGGCGGCCTCTCTGTCGCCCGCCTGCAAGGATGTGCTTGCCCAGTTCGCCGCGCAGTAGAGTGATGCGCCGATTGTTTACTCGCCGCGGAAGGCCAGGATCAACTGGACAAGACGCACGCTCAACGCGACGTAGCAGAAGGTCATAAGGAGCTGATACGGAATGTGCCATTTCAGTTTTGAGAGTTTGTAAAGTCCGTCGAGAAAATTCAGGGCAAGGAGGAAGATTCCAAAGAGCTCGACGCCGCGCCCGACGAGGCTGTGACGCAAATAGCCGAAAAGAAGGATGGCCGGATCGGTGCTCGAAACATGGGCGCCGGCGGAGATGATCAAGGTTGCGACGATCATCTTCTCGATGTGACCGAAAAGTTCTTTTGAGAGCTGTTCGACGTTTTCCGTATAGAACGACTGCCACTTGCTTCTGATGTCCTGCATGATGGGCCCCGAAGATCACAATTGGTAAAGAAACGCTACGCTAGGGACTACGCGAACGCGGCGCAACGATCTCCGCTCGGATCGGGCATGACCGTGCGGTGCGAATACTCATTGTCTGGCTGATTATTGATGGAAGGAGTTTTGATATGCGGACGATCATCCTACTGGCTGCCTTTCTCTCGCTTTCCGGCTCGGCCGGCGCGCAGGAATTGACTGCCGAACAGCGCAGTGCCTGCATGGGCGACTACGAAAAGTTCTGTAAGGGGGTCGAGCCGGGCGGCGGCCGGATCATTGCCTGCCTCTCGAAGTCCAGCGACAAGCTCACGCCAAGCTGCAAGAAGGTCCTGGCGGCCGCCGAGAAGAAATAGTTCAGGAAAAGACGACTTTGCGTTGGCCGGTCGTCTGCGCGAAGGATCAGCCACAATCATCCGGGAGGTAATCATGCGCTCACTTTTGTTTGCTGCTGCTGCCTTGATGGCGTTTTCAACCGCCATGACCGTGGGCCCGACCGATGCGAACGCCGTGGTTTGCGCGAAGGGAGTCTATCGTGCTGGCTGCGCAGGCCCGCGCGGCGCCGCCGTTGTGCGCAAGCCGGCGGTGGTCTGCCGGACGGTATGGGTGAATGGCGTCAAGGTTCGCCGCTGCACCTGATATACCAGCAGACTCGCGATTACGGTCAGGACAGGGCCAGCGTTGAACGCGCTGGCCAGCGACATCGTATGGGCGTGGTGAGTCCATATCCTTTGGCGCGAGCGGGAACACTTTCTTTAGACGCTGCGTCCAGCAGGGATGCAATGCGCCTTGCGTCCTGCGTCGATCTCGGGAAGTCGCGGCCCTCGCGGGCTGGATGAGCTGGAAGTGCGTCCACGAGCAGGTGATGGCGTGGCTCGTGGATATATACACAATGTATGACGCGCGCACCGTCACCGAGATTGTGACAGAAAGGCCGGTCAGCAGCTCTTCCGCGGAAGAGGACCTGATGCGGCGTGAATACCGGATTCTCAATCGCGCCTTTGGTCGGACGGCTGCGCGGACCCAATTGACGCCCGCGGACTGTTTCCCTGAAATGCACGAAGTGTCTCTGGCATCATCCGACACATAGTCTTCATCTACGCTCATGCATCGGCGCGCGCCTCCCGGCATGGTTTCGGCGGCGGCAATGGCGCACCTTTGGATAGCTGCAATGCGCTGGCGGCAGCCAGAAATGCGCGCTAACCTGACCGCTCGGCAGGCCCTGCGCTGCGGGTCCAGTTGCAGTTGAGACGCCGGGGGCTCCACGATGAGATCGAAAGCGGGTTTTGGTGATTTTCGGCGGCGCGGGCGAGAACTGTCTCTTGCATGCGGAGTTGGCATCCTCGCATCTCTTTTGACTGGATGTGAAAAGCCGTCTCAACCGCCTGCCGCCAGCGCCCCTCCCGTTACAGTTGCCAATCCAACCAAACGCACGGTGACGGACTGGGATGAGTTCACCGGCCGCTTTGATGCGATCGAGCAGGTTCAGGTGCGGGCGCGGGTGACGGGCTTCGTAACGAGCGTCGAGTTCAAGGACGGCGCTTTCGTCAAAACCGGCGATCTGCTTTACGTCATTGATCCCCGCCAGTATCAGGCCGTCGCCGAGCAGGCGCGGGGACAACTGGCTGACGCAAAGGCAAAGGTCGATCTGGCCGAGCGCGAGCTGGCTCGCGCTGAAACGCTGGTGAAGACCTCCGCGGTCTCCGAGAGCGTTGTCGATCAGCGGCGCCAGCAGCTTCAGTCGGCGCAGGCTTCCGCCATGCAGGCGGAAGGCGCGCTGGAACGGGCTGATCTCGACGTCGAATTCACCAAGGTGAAGGCGCCGATCGACGGGCGTGTCAGCCGGCATCTCGTCACGGTCGGCAATCTTGTGCAAGGGAGCGAGAGCGGGGCGACGGTGTTGACCAATATTGTGTCGCTCGATCCCATTCACGTCTATTTCGACATGGATGAATCCATCTATCTGAAGAACAATCGTCTCTGGTTCGAGGGTAAGCGGCCCAGCTCGCGCGACACGGCGAATCCGGTTCAGATCACCCTGTCCGGCGAGACAAAGCCGTCTCATGACGGCGCGATGGATTTTCTGGATAACCGGCTCGATGTCGGCACCGGAACGCTCCGGGGGCGGGCTATTGTCAAAAATCAGGATCTGTCGATTCTTCCGGGGCAATTCGCGCGTGTCCGGGTGCTCGGCAGCGCGCCTTACGAGGCTCTGCTTCTGCCTGACACGGCGATTGCAACCGACCAGTCCCGCAAGATCGTCTTTGTCGTCAAGGCGGACAACACGGTCGAGGCAAGGCCGGTCGTGCTCGGTCCTCTGGACGATGGCCTGAGAGTTATCCGCGAAGGGCTTAAAGCCGATGACAAGGTGATTGTCGACGGGCTGCAGCGTGCGCGGATCGGCGCAAAGGTGACGCCGCATCCACCGGCAGCGAGTGGCGGTGCCAAGCCATGAATCTCGGGCGCCTGTCGATCAACCAGCCGATATTGGCGATGGTCCTTTCGATTGTGCTGCTTATCGTCGGCGCAATCGCATACACTACCCTGCCGGTCGCGGAGTATCCGCAGGTCGCGCCGCCGACGGTTGTCGTCACGACACAATATCCGGGGGCATCGGCGCAAACCGTATCGGACACCGTGGCGACGCCGATCGAGCAGGAGATCAACGGCGTCGAGGATATGGAGTATATCTATAGCCAGGCGACATCGAACGGCCAGTTGAACATCACCGTCACGTTCAAGCTGGGAACAGATCTCGACAAGGCGCAGGTGCTGGTTCAGAACCGGGTTGCCATCGCGCAGCCCCGGCTGCCGGAAGAAGTGCAACGCAACGGCGTTGTCACGCGAAAGAACAGCCCCGACCTGATGATGGTCGTGTTCATGCTGTCGCCGGACGACACATACGACCAGCTTTATATCTCGAACTATGCGCTGCGGCAGGTGCGCGACAAGCTGCTGCGCCTCGATGGCATCGGCGATATCCAGATATTCGCCGCGCGCGACTATTCGATGCGGTTGTGGCTCGACCCCGACAAGATCGCGACCCTCGGTATGACCGCGGGCGACGTGCTCGCGGCCATCCGCGCCCAGAATCTCCAGATTGCGGGAGGGCAGATTGCCGAACCGCCGATCGCCGACCGCGCATTTCAGCCCAACCTGACCTTCACCGGACGCCTCAAAGACCCTCAGCAGTTCGAGAACATCGTCATCAAGGCCGGCGCTGACGGCCGTACCGTCCGCCTGCGTGACGTGGCGCGTATCGAACTTGGTGCGCTCAGTTCCACAACCAACGGCTTTCTGCTGCGAAAATCCGCGGTCGCGCTTCTGGTGTTCCAGCGGCCCGGCTCGAATGCTCTAGCCACCGCGAAAAACATTTTCGACGAGATGGCACGGCTGAAGACGGAATTTCCGAAGGGGCTCGAATACAACATCGGTTACAATCCAACCGAATTCATCGCGGAATCCGTCAGCGAACTCATCAAGACCATCTACGAAGCGATGGTGCTGGTGGTCATCGTGGTCCTGGTCTTCCTGCAAGGCTGGCGTCCGGCCATTATTCCCATTCTCGCGATCCCGGTCTCGCTGGTGGGCACGTTCGCGATCATGGCGGCGCTGGGCTTCTCGATCAACAACCTGACGCTATTCGGGCTGGTGCTGGCAGTCGGCATCGTGGTCGATGACGCGATCGTTGTTGTGGAGAATGTGGAGCGGCATCTGGCGGCCGGATTAAGCCGGCGCGAAGCGGCATTGCTGACGATGCAGGAGGTGGGCGGCGCGCTGGTTTCGATTGCGCTTGTTCTGTGCGCCGTATTTGTGCCGACGGCCTTTCTTGGCGGCATTTCCGGCCAATTCTTCCAGCAGTTCGCGGTGACAATCGCGGTCGCTACCGCCATTTCCTGCTTCTGTTCGCTGACGTTATCCCCGGCGCTGGCATCCATCATTCTACGGCCGCACGAGGAGAAGAAGCCGCCCGCGAGCTGGAACCTCATTGCGCGCGGCTGGGAAAGATTCGTCGGTGCCTTCAATCGCGGATTCGACAGGCTTTCGCATGGTTACGGCAACGCCGCGGGATTTGTGATCCGCCACTCGGCAGTGATGCTGGTGGCCTATGTGCTGTTGATCGCATCGGCGGCGTGGCTCATTGTCACGACACCGCAGGGATTCATACCGGCGCAGGATCGCGGCTATGTGATCGTTTCAGTCCAGCTTCCTGGTGCGGCGTCGCTTGCCCGTACAACGGAGATCGTTCGCCGGATTGAAAAGATTGCCCTGGATACACCGGGCGTTGTCCGCGTTCCTGCGCTGGCTGGTCTTTCCGGCGCAACGCGGACGCAGTCCAGCAATGCGGCGGCATTGTTTCCCGTGTTTGCGGACCCGGAGGAGCGTCACAAAAAGGGTCTGACGGCGAATGTCATCACGGCCGAATTGCGCAAACGGCTTTCGGTGATTGAGGGCGCTTTCGTCATCGTCGTTCCGCCGCCGGCGGTGCCGGGCATCGGCACCGGCGGCGGATTTGCCATGCGCGTGCAGGATATTCAGGGCCGTGGGCCTGAACTGCTTGCGGCTGCGACCGATGAACTCGTTGCGGCTGCTCGCAAGGCGCCGGGGCTGACGGCGGTCTTCTCGCCGTTTACGGCGAACACGCCGCAGGTCTTTGTCGAGATCGACCGGCAGAAGGCCCAGATGCTCAACGTGCCGATCCAGAATGTGACTGAAGCGATCGAAACCTATTTTGGCTCGACATACGTCAACGACTTCAACATTCTCGGGCGCACCTACCATGTCACCGCGCAAGCCGATCTTCCTTTCCGCAAGGAAACGGCGGACCTCGCGCGCCTGAGAACACGCAATACGGCCGGCGAGATGGTGCTGCTCGGCAGCGTCATAAATTTCAAGGACACGTCGGGCCCGGATCGCGTAGCGCGCTATAACCTCTATCCGTCGGCGGAAATACAGGGCGACACGCTGCCGGGGACGAGTTCGACGACCGCGATCAACATCATGCAAAAGCTGGCGCAGGACGTTTTGCCCAGCGGCTTCGCCTATGAATGGACCGATCTTTCGTATCAGCAGGTGAAGGGCGGTAATTCCGGCCTGTATGTGTTTCCCATCTGCGTGCTGTTCGTCTTCCTCGTTCTGGCGGCGCAGTATGGTAGCTGGAGCCTGCCATTCGCGGTCATCCTGATCGTGCCGATGTGCCTGCTTGCTGCGACGATCGGCGTGCGCATCATGGGACAGGACGTCAATATCCTGACCCAGATCGGATTTGTCGTTCTTGTGGGACTGGCCGCCAAGAATGCCATTCTGATTGTCGAATTTGCGCGGGACATCGAACGTGAGGGCCGCGATCAGCTCGAGGCTGTCGTTGAAGCCTGCCGGCTGCGCTTGCGGCCGATCCTGATGACCTCGTGCGCTTTCATTCTCGGCGTGCTCCCGCTGGTGATCTCGTCGGGTTCCGGATCGGAGATGCGTCAAGCCGTCGGTGTCGCCGTATTCTTTGGCATGATCGGTGTCACCGTATTTGGCCTGATCTTCACGCCGATCTTCTACATTCTGGTGCGCCGGCTGTTTCCGGGCAGCGTGACGATGGAGGAGCGCACCACGCAAAGCGCTCCGGGCTAGTCTTTCTGCTCTCTCATCCGGTCCACGAGCAGTTGTGCCACCCGAAGACTTGAAGGCGTGGTGTTCCTCGCGGCCTGTTGCACCAGCGTCACCTGGGTCGCTTCCAGCCGCTTGTCGCGCAACGGCACAGCGACCAGCGTTCCGGCCAACAGTTCAGGCATTGCCGCGTTGCGTGGGAGAAAGGTCCCCAGACCAGTCTTGGCGGCAATCGTCCGCAGGAAGGCGATGGAGTTCGTCTCGCCATAGGGATCGAGCTCGATTTTCGCCTTGGCGCAGGCGCGATCTATCTCCTGGCGGATACCGAACGACGGATCCGGCAGAATGACCCGAAGGCCGGCCAGTTCCTTGATGGTGCATTGGCTCTTTCCGGCCATCGGGTGCTGCGGCGAGACCATCAGGCACAACGATTGCCGCATCCGGGCCAGTTCGATGAGGTCGCGGCGAGGTGCGCGGCCGAACACCATTCCAAGATCGGCTTCGTGACGTCCGACCATTTCGGCCACGCCACGCGAGCCGACGGTGGTGACGGTAATCGAGATGCCCGGATAGTCCCTCGAAAGATCGACCACGAAGTCCGACACAAAACTGGCCAGAAGACCCTCGACGGTTGCCAGCTTGACGTGGCCGCGCTGCAGCGAGTCGAATTCTTCCACCTGCGCACGCACGCGGTCCAGTTTCACCTGGCTCTCTTGTGCATAGCGATAGAGCAGTTGACCGGCGTTGGTCAGGTTCATTCCGCGCGCGCCGCGCTCGAACAGCTTCACTGAAAGCTCGTCCTCAAGGCCCTGAACCTGCCGGCTGATCGCGCTGGGCGCAATCCGGAGGGATTCCGCGGCCCGTTTGATCGAGCCGCGCTCGGTGACCTCACGAAAATACCGCAGCGCCGTGGATTCAATCATGTTTCTCAAAGCCGTCCGTTCGCGGTGCGAATGCTTTCTGAAAGGGCATGCCCTGCACAGAGTTCTAATTTTCAGACCGTTTGCTTCTAAATTCAATGCTTTTATTCGACCCCTGATTTTGCCAAGATTTCCATCAGGTGCACCCTCGGTCTTTGATGGAGAATCTGGATGGCTCGCTCCCGGCTCGTCTCGCGTGGTTTGAATTCGCTTTTGCTCGCTGCTTCGCTCGGATTGTCCGCAACCGCCGCGATGGCGCAGGACGTGATCAAGTTCGGCGCGCCGCTTCCGCTCACCGGGCCGCTGGCGCCTGAAGCGATCAAGCAGCAGCAGGGATATGACCTGTGGGCCGAGCTGGCCAACAAGGCCGGCGGCATTTCGGTCGGCGGCAAGAAGTACAAGGTCGAGATCGTTTACGCCGACTACCAGTCGAATACGCCCCGCGCGGTCCAGACCACCGAGCAGATGATCACCCAGAACAATGTGAACTTCCTGTTCAGTCCGTTCGGCTCCGGTGCGGCCAAGGCCGGCAGCAGCGTTTCCGAGAAGTACAAGGTGCCGACCATTGCCGCGACCGCGTCGTCGTCGCAGGTCTACGATCAGGGATACAAATATCTGTTCGGCACCTTCACGCCGAACGACACGCTGACAACGCCCCTCACGCAGATCGTCAAAGCGAAAGCTCCGGATGTGAAGAAGGTGGCCATTCTGGCGCGTAACGATCTGTTCCCGCTCGCGATCGCGCAGGAAATGGAGAAGTCGGCGAAGGGCAACGGGCTGGAAGTCGCTTACTTCGAGAAGTATGCGATCGGCACGCTCGACCATTCCGCGACGCTGTCGCAGATCAAGTCGCTGGCCCCGCAGTGGATCTTCGTGACCGGTTACATCAACGATCTTCTGCTGGTGAAGAAGCAGATGGCGGATCAGCAGATCAAGGCCACCGTGGTCTCGATGATCGCGGGCCCCGCTTATCAGGAATTCATTGATGCCGCCGGGCCGGGTGGTGAAAACATCACCAGCGCCGCGTGGTGGCACCCCGCCGCTCAATACTCCGGCAAAGACATTTTCGGCACGACCGCGAACTACGTGAAGCTGTTCAAGGAAAAGTACAAGTCCGAGCCTGATTACGCCCAGGCCTCGGCGTCTGTATCGGGCGCGCTGTTCCAGATGGCGATCGAGAAGGCTGGATCGCTCGACAGAGACAAGGTGCGTGACGAACTGGCGAAGATGGATGTGATGACCTTCTTCGGGCCGGTCAAGTTCGGTCCCACGGGCCAGATCAACTCGCTCGAGCCGCCGGTTTTCCAGCTTCAGGGCGGCAAGCCTGTCGTGCTTTCGCCGGCGCTGATCAAGCAGGGCGAATTCAAGCTCGGCGTGAACTGAACAAGAGCGCGGGAGGCGAGGACATCACATGCTGGCGGCCCAGGTTCTGATCAATGCTTTGGTGCTGGGCTGCCTGTATGCCTGTATCGCAATCGGCTTCTCGCTGGTTTGGGGCGTTCTCAACGTCATCAACCTGATCCATGGCTCGTTCATCGTTCTCGGGGCCTATCTGGCCTGGGGACTTTATCAGTCGCTGCATATCTCGCCGTGGTATGCGCTCCTGATCGCCGCGCCGCTGTTCTTCGTGTTCGGTTATCTGATCCAGCGCCTGATCCTCAATCGGGTGATTACAGCGCCTGTGCTGGTGACACTCACGCTGACATTCGGCCTCGACCTGATCCTCAACAATGCGATGATCTACTTCTTCAAGGCTGACTATCGGAAATTGACGCTGACACCGCCAATGGGATCGGTCTCGTTGTTCGATGTGGTTGTTCCGGTGGATCGTCTGATCGCGACCGCATCGGCATTGGCGCTGACCGGCGTGCTTTACCTGATCCTGCGGCGGTTGCGTGTCGGCCGCGCCATTGTCGCGGTCCGTCTGGATCGTGACGCCGCGACACTGATGGGCGTGGATGTGAATTCGATCTACGCGATTGCATTTGGTCTTGGTGCGGCGCTGGCCGGATGCGCCGGCGTTCTGATGGCGCTGATTTTTCCGATTTCGCCGCTGACCTCCACGGCCTATCTCGGCAAGGCTTTCGTCGTTTGCGTGCTGGGCGGCCTCGGCAGTGTGTCGGGAGCGCTTGCGGGCGGAATCTTGTTGGCGCTGATCGAGGGCATAGGGTCGACGCTGATCGGTCCGGCGCATGCGACGACGCTGTCATTCGTTCTTCTGATCATCTTCCTGATCGTTCGCCCACAGGGCCTGCTCGGCCGGAAGGGCTTTGAATGACCCGCTCGAATGTAATCTTGCTGATACTGGTTGCCTGCATCGCGGCGTTGCCGTTGTTCGGTGGCCCTTACGCCTTGCGGCTCGGCACCATTGCCTGCATGTATGCGATCCTGGCATTGTCCTGGAATATCGTCGGGGGCCTAGCGGGATATCCGTCATTCGCGACGGCTGCCTTCTTCGGATTCGGCGCATACACGACGGGCGTATTGATGTCGCGCGGCGTGTCTCTTGGGGTTGCTGTGCCGATCACATGGATCGCGTCGTTCGCCCTGGCCGCCCTTTTGGGGGCTGCGCTGCTCCGTCTGCGCGGGCACTACTTCGCCATTGCCAGCCTTTCGCTGATCGAAGTGTTCCGCGAACTCGTCAACAACGCCACCGACCTGACCGGGGGCGGTATGGGGCTGAACATTCCGCTCTCCGCCGGGTCGGGCGTGATGTCGGATGCGACGTTCTTCTTCTATGCGATGTGGGCGCTGCTGCTCGCGACCGCATTGATGGTGATCATCGTTGCGGGATCGAAACTCGGTTTCGGGCTTGGCTGCATCCGGCAGAATGAAACCGCCGCCAATATGATCGGCCTCAACGCGACTCTCTACAAGAGCATCGCTTTCGGCCTGTCGGCGTGCTTCGTCAGCGTTGCCGGCGGGATCTATGCGGCATGGGTGCATTACATTGATCCATCCGACGTGTTCGACATTCTCTATTCGGTCAAGCCGATTGTGATGGCGCTGATCGGCGGGTTGGGTTCGCCGCTTGGTGTGGTGGTCGGTGCGCTGGTCTATCTCGGGCTGGAGGAGGTCGTCTGGCGCAACTACATCCAGATTCACAGCGGAGTTCTTGGTGTTCTGATCGTTGCGCTGCTGCTGTTCCTGCCGCACGGATTGATGTCGCTGCGCGACCGGCTGCTGTCGTGGAGGCCGAAGCGTGTCTGAGATTCTTAGGCTTCAGTCGGTCTCCCGCCACTTCAGCGGCCTGAAGGCCCTGAGCGATGTGTCGCTCGGCATCAACAAAGGCGAGGTGCTCGGGCTGATCGGCCCGAACGGTGCCGGCAAGACCACGCTCGTCAACGTCGTCACCGGCGTGACCCCCGCAAGCTCCGGAACGGTGACGTTTGCCGGGCAGGACATCACGCGCGTCAAGACCTACCAGTCCGCGCGCCTCGGCCTGTCGCGCACGTTTCAGATCGTGCAGCCGTTTGCCGAGCTTTCCGCACTCGATAACGTGGCGGCAGCCGCGCTGTTTTCGCAGCCCGGTGAAAGCCTGAAGTCAGCGCGCGAATCGGCGCGCGAACAACTGGCCTTTGTCGGGCTGGAGGCGCAATCCGGGCAGCCGGCCGCGACGCTGACCCTGGCGATGCGCAAGCGCCTTGAACTGGCGAAGGCGCTAGCGATGAAGCCCAAGCTGCTGTTTCTGGATGAAGTGAATGCCGGCCTGAACAGCGCCGAGGTGGAGCGCGCAACCCGCCTGATTCACGAGCTTGCCGCCAGTGGCATCACCATCGTGATGATCGAGCATCTGATGAAGGTCGTGCTGAATGTCTGCACGCGGATCGTCGTGCTGCACAATGGCAAGCTGATCGCGGATGGCATGCCGCGCGACGTGATCAAGAACCCCGCGGTGGTCGAAGCCTATCTTGGCCAGCAATATGCCCAGAGAGCCGCGTCCCATGGCTGAAGCTGATCTCATCCTCGAATTGCAGGGTCTTCGCGCCGGGTATGGCGAAGTCCAGGTGCTGTGGGGCATCGACCTTGCGGTGCGCAGCGGTCAGATCACCGCGCTGATCGGCTCCAACGGCGCGGGCAAGACGACATTGATGCGCGCGCTGTCCGGTCTCATTCCGGTGCAGTCGGGGTCGTATCGCTCGGACGGCGAAAATCTCGCGGGTGCGACGGCGGCGGCGATCCTTGCACACGGCATCGTCCATGTGCCGGAAGGCCGGCGTCTGTTCGGCGCCATGAGCATCGAAGACAACCTTCTGATGGGCGCTTACTCGCGCAAGGCCTCGCGTGCCGACATCAGCCGCGACATGGACAGGGTCTACGCAACATTCCCAAAACTGTTCGAGCGGCGCAATCAGGCCGCTGCGACGCTCTCCGGTGGCGAGCAGCAGATGTGCGCCATCGGCCGCGGTTTGATGAGCGCGCCGAAGCTGCTGATGATCGACGAACTGTCGCTGGGTCTTTCACCGCTGCTGGTCGAGCAACTTGTCGCCTCGCTGCGCACGTTGAATAGCGAAGGCATGTCGATCCTGTTGGTGGAGCAGGATGTCACGACCGCGCTCGATCTGTGCCACGAGGCCTTCGTCATGGATATGGGCCGGATCGTCAGATCCGGCTCGGGCAATGAACTGCTGGCCGATCCGATTATCCGGGATGCCTATCTCGGCGTTCTGGAAGAGTAATCGCTGCCCTGGGCCGTATCGGAAAATTCTCTCAAGCTGGAAGAGGTAACATGATCAAGACTGTTGACGCGCCGAACGGCGGTTATCGTTTCATGCCAGGCGTCAGCCAGTATTCCGCCGGTGTGGCGGCGCTGCCCGGGTTTGCCCTTGAGCGGGTGCGCTTCACGAAGCCGGTACCGCTGCGTCTGGGATTTGAGCGGATTGCTCAGACATTGAAGGATGCTGGCCGTCCGCTGGCGGCTTTCGCTGCATGTGAACTGCGGTCTCCCGCGCCGTTCACCGAAAGCGGGTTCGTGGCCTTCAATGAAATCTATACCGGAACTCTGAAGGCTTGGGGGCTGATGCCGGATGGTGTCAATCCGGTGGCCCGCAGCAATGTGTGTCCCAAGATCGACCCGCCGTCGGAGCCGGGCTTTTATGCGTTCACCTATGCGGTGCCTGCTGTGAACGCGCCAACGTCCTTTGTGATCGCCGGAAGCGGCGAAGCGCCGGAAGGCAAGGGGAATTATCGCGATCATGCCGTGCGCCTCGGCGAGACGTCACCGGCTGCGATGCTTGAGAAGGCGCAGTGGGTGCTGGGCGAAATGGAGCGGCGCATGAGCGCGTTCGGCGGTGACTGGAGCCAGGTGACGGCGACCCAGCTTTACACCGTCCATGATATCTACCCATTTATCGAAACCGAACTCGGCAAGCGCGGCATTTTCCGTCAGGGTCTGACATGGCATTTCAACCGGCCCCCGGTGCAGGACCTCGAATACGAGATGGACTGCCGCCGCGTTTATATGGAGCGGGTTCTCGAGGCCTGAGTTTCAGGATCAATCAGACAAACAGCACGGCCCGGCCGCTTATCCTGCGGGGCCGTGTCCCTTTTCCGGATCGCCGTCAAGATCGACAGCCGCCCGATCACCGGCTAACAATTTGAGCAAGAAGGATACCGCGCCAACACCCTGGGGAGGGCCATGCCAGTTTCACTCGATCCCGATGCCGCCGCCGTACTCAACGCCTTTCGCGAGGCCGGGCGTCCGCCATACGAAACGCTGTCCCCCGCGGAAGCGCGCCAGATGTATCTGGCCGGCCGCGTTGTCACCAATCCCGAACCGCCGCCGCTCGCGTCCGTCCAGTCCTTGTCGATTCCGGGGCCGGCAGGCTCCATCCCCGCGCGTGTCTACAAACCGCTGAAGTTGCGCGCAGCGAGTGGCCTGTCGCCATGTCTGGTCTTTTTCCACGGCGGGGGATGGGTGATCGGCGACCTCGACTCTCATGATGTGGTGTGCCGGACGATTGCGGATGAAGGCCAGCTCATTGTGGTCTCGGTCGACTATCGGCTCGCACCGGAACATCGCTTTCCATCCGCCGTGGACGATGCGATCGCGGCCACACAGTGGATATCGGCGAATGCATCATCTGTCGGCGCCGATCCGGCGCAGCTCTTTGTGGGTGGCGACAGCGCGGGCGGCAATCTTGCGGCGGTGGTGGCGATCAATGCGCGGACGGAAGGGCCGAAGCTCGCGGGTCAGGTGTTGATCTATCCCGCCACGGACTTCTCGATGTCTCATTCCTCGCACAGCGAGCCTGAAACCAGCGCACTCCTGACCCATTCCGTGATCCGGTGGTTTCGCGATCACTATCTCAATGGCGCTGACGGAGTTGGTGACTGGCGCGCATCGCCGGCGCGCGTGCAAAACCTGTCCGGCCTGCCGCCTGCATTCGTGCTGACCGCTGGCGCCGATCCGTTGCGCGATGAAGGCGACGAATTTGCCGTTCGTCTCGGGAACGCCGGCGTGCCCGTCGTGTACCGGACATATCCCGGCCAGTTCCATGGATTTCTCACCATGGGCAAGCTGCTTCCGAAGGCCAGCGAAGCCATGCGGGAAATCGGTAGCTGGCTCAAGGCCATAGGATAGGTCCAATTTTTGCGTGGCCGTATGACGGCCACGCAGCCCCCTATGTGTTGTCTTTGTCCGTTTTTCAGGGTCAGATTTCACAACGAGGGTTGAGGCAACAGCCTTCCAAAAGAAAATCGGGAGGCCGCGACGTGATCGAACCGCAACAAGGCTCAACCGCCACTCACGCAAGCTATGATGCCGTTGTCGTGGGCGCGGGGTTCGCGGGCCTCTATTTGCTTCACAGGTTGCGCGGCCTCGGTCTGTTTGTGCGCGTCTATGAACAGGGCGGCGACGTCGGCGGGACGTGGTACTGGAATCGTTATCCGGGTGCGCGCTGCGATGTCGAAAGCATGCAGTATTCTTATTCGTTCTCCGAAGAATTGCAGCAGGAATGGGAATGGAGCGAGCGTTACGCGCCGCAGCCCGAGATTCTGAAATATGCCAATCATGTTGCGGACAGGTTTGACCTGCGCCGCGATATTCAGCTCAACACCCGTGTTGAGGCTGCGATATTCGATGAGAATGAAAACCGGTGGTCGGTCACCACCTCGGACGGCAAGATCGTTTTGGCGAGTTACTTCATTCTGGCGACCGGTTGCCTCTCGAATGCGCGTGTTCCCGATTTCAAGGGCATGGATCGTTTTGGCGGAGCCACCTATCACACCGGCCATTGGCCGCATGAAGCCGTTGACTTCACGGGGCAGCGGGTTGGAGTGATCGGGACCGGTTCGTCGGCGATCCAGTCGATTCCGATCATTGCCGATCGGGCCAGCCACCTTTTTGTTTTTCAGCGCACCGCGAATTTCAGCGTCCCGGCTCACAATGCGTCACTGACGCCGGAGGTCACGCGGGACTGGAAATCCAACTATGCCGACCTGCGGCGCCGGGCACGCGAAGAATCGCGCAACGGGATTCTCACGGTCGTTCCCGAGAAGGGCGCACTCGATGATGCGGACGAGGCGCGCCGCCGCGAGTACGAGGCGGGCTGGGAGCGCGGCGGCATCAGCTTCATGGCGTCGTACAATAATCTGCTGATCGACAAATCCGCGAACGAGACAGCCTGCGAGTTCGTGAGATCGAAGATCGCCGAGATTGTCGACGATCCCGCGATCGCCGAACTGTTGCAACCTCGCGATCACCCCATTGGCTCAAAGCGAATTTGCGTCGACACCGGCTACTATCAGACCTTCAACCGGCCAAATGTCACTCTGGTTGATATCCGCTCCGCGCCAATCGAGGAGATACTGCCGGATGGGCTACGCGCCGGCGGTGTAGATTACGAACTCGATGCGATCGTATTCGCCACAGGCTTCGACGCCATGACCGGATCGGTCGCGAAGATCGAGATCCGGGGCAGGGCAGGTATCGCGCTCAATCAGAAGTGGGCTGAAGGTCCAAAGACCTATCTTGGCCTGATGAGCGCCGGCTTTCCGAACATGTTCATCATCACGGGCCCGGGAAGTCCGTCGGTGTTGAGCAATATGATCGTGTCCATCGAGCAGCATGTCGACTGGATCAGTGACTGCATCGGCTACATGCGGCAGCGCGATCTCGGCTGTGTGGAAGCGACGAAGCCTGCTGAGGACGGATGGGTGAAGCAGGTCAATGATGTCGCGAGCGGTACGCTCTATCCGCAGGCGAATTCCTGGTACATGGGAGCCAACATTCCCGGCAAACCACGGATTTTCATGCCGTATATCGGCGGGGTCGGCGTTTATCGCCAGATTTGCAGCGACGTTGCCGCCAACGGATATGAAGGCTTCGCCATGACCGGTCGCGGGCGCGCTGCCACCTCGGTCGCTGCCGAATAGCCGCTTGGTGGCTTGCTGTCGGCGCTGGCCGCCGTTACGCGACGATGCGCAAAGTTATCGTCTGCATAAAATTTTTGCAGCTATTTTTCATGGCTAAATTATTGTGCAATCTAGCGACTTTGTATGCAATCATGACGGGGACAATGACGACGATACCTTGGTGAAAGTCAGCCGTTTTGGCGTGATTTCAGTATCTTAGGCCGATTTTAGAGTTTCGTTAAGTCTTGGCACGAAGATTGCGAAGTCCTCTCCAGCAAAGTCTCAATGGCTGGAGAGCATGATGAAACGTCGCGATTTCCTGAAGACTGTCACTGCAGCCGCGGCAGGTGCCGCCATACCGGGTCCGGCGATCTGGTCGTCCGCCAAGGCGGATGCGCGATCCGAGTCACTTCTCATCGTTTCGGAGAGCGGACCAAACAATCTCGACATCCACGGCGTCGGCACCAACGTGCCGGGCTACGAGGTGTCGTGGAATTGCTACGACCGGCTCATTAGCCATGAAATGAAGACCGGCGCCAATGGCGTGCCGTACTACGACCGCGACAAGTTCAAGCCCGAACTCGCGGAAGACATGAACGTCGGCGACATGTCGGTGACGTTCAAGCTCAAGAAGAACGCGAAGTTTCATGACGGTGCGCCGGTGACGGCGAAGGACGTGAAATGGTCGCTCGATCGCGCCGTCAGCGTCGGCGGCTTTCCGACCTTCCAGATGGCGGCGGGTTCTCTCACCAAGCCCGAGCAGTTTGTCGTGGTTGACGACAACACCTTCCGCGTGGATTTCGCCAAGAAAGATCGTCTCACCATCCCCGACCTCGCGGTGATTGTGCCGTGCATTGTCAATTCCGAACTGGTGAAGAAGCACGCCAGCGAAAAGGATCCTTGGGGCCTCGAATACACCAAGCAGAACACCGCGGGTTCCGGCGCCTATCAGGTGAAGAACTGGACCGCCGGCACCGAAGTGGTGATGGAGCGAAACGACAACTGGGTCGGCGGGCCGCTTCCCAAGATCAAGCGCGTGATCTGGCGCATGGTGCCGCAATCCGGAAACCGCCGCGCGCTGCTGGAGCGCGGCGACGCCGACATCTCCTACGATCTGCCCAACAAGGACTTTGTCGAGTTGAAAGATTCCGGCAAGCTCAACATCGTGTCGACGCCATATTCCAACGGCGTCCAGTACATCGGCATGAACGTCAAGAACCCGCCGTTCGACAATCTCAAGGTCCGTCAGGCGGTAGCCTATGCGCTGCCGTATCAGAAGATCATGGATGCCGTTCTGTTCGGTCTTGCAAAGCCGATGTTCGGCGGGAGCGGGCCGACGGAAGTGGCCTGGCCGCAGCCTCACAAGTACAACACGGATATTGCGAAAGCCAAGGCGCTGCTGGCGGAGGCCGGCTATCCGAACGGCTTTGAGACCACGCTGTCGTTCGATCTCGGATTCGCCGGCGTCAACGAGCCGCTGTGCATTCTTGTGCAGGAAAGCCTCGCCCAGATCGGGATCAAGGTCACGATCAATAAAATCCCCGGCGCCAACTGGCGCACCGAACTGAACAAGAAGGTGTTGCCGCTCTACACCAACGTGTTCTCGGGCTGGCTCGACTATCCGGAATACTTTTTCATCTGGTGCTACAGCGGCAAGAATTCCGTCTTCAATACGATGAGCTATCAGTCAAAGGACATGGATGCCTTCATCGACGGAGCCGTGACCGCCGCAGCGATCGGCGACAAGGCGAACTACGACAAGGACGTGAAGGGCTTTGTCGATCTCGCCTTTACGGACATTCCGCGCATTCCGCTATATCAGCCTTACGTCAACGTCGCGATGCAGAAGAACATTTCCGGCTATCAGTACTGGTTCCATCGGCGTCTCGACTATCGTGCGCTGGTGAAAGCATAACAGGCGGGCGGCGTCATGCTCGGCATGATCGGAAAACGGCTGGCCTTCGCGATCCCGAGTTTGATCGGGGTCGTGATTGTTACGTTCCTCCTGACGCGCGCGCTGCCGGGCGATCCGGCGGCGTATTTCGCCGGGCCTGCTGCGACCAAGGACGCCATTGAGCAAATCCGGAAACAGCTTGGACTCGACAAGCCGCTCTTTGAGCAGTTCGTCCGCTACACGGTGGATCTGTCCAAGGGCAATCTCGGCAATTCGCTCACCACCGGTCAGCCGGTGGCGACGGAAATCCGCAACCGGCTCCCGGCCTCTGCGGAACTGACCCTGACCGGACTGTTGATTGCAATCGCAATCGCGATTCCGCTCGGCATTCTGGCAGCAACCAGACCCGGCTCGTGGATTGACCATCTCTGTCGCGTGCTCACCACGGCAGGGGTCTCGTTGCCGGTCTTTTTCACCGGTCTTGTGCTTGTGTACGTTTTCTACTTCAAACTTGGCTGGTCGCCAGCGCCGCTGGGCCGGCTCGATGTGTTTGCCAGTGCGCCGCCGACCGTCACCGGCTTCTATCTGATTGACAGCCTGCTCGCGCGAAATTTCGAGACATTCCGTTCGGCGCTCGGTCAGCTTGTCCTTCCGGCCCTGACTTTGGCGATTTTCTCGCTCGCGCCGATTGCACGCATGACCCGCGCCTCCATGCTCGCAGTGCTGGCGTCGGACTTCGTCCGGACCGCGCGCGCCAGTGGCCTGTCGCCGTCGAAGGTGATCGTCACCTACGCATTCCGCAACGCCATGCTGCCGGTCATCACCACCCTGAGCATGGTGTTCTCTTTCCTGCTGGGCGCCAACGTCCTTGTCGAAAAGGTCTTTGCATGGCCGGGCATAGGCTCTTACGCCGTTGAAGCCCTGATTTCATCGGACTTCGCGCCGGTGCAGGGGTTCGTGCTGACCATGGCGGTGATGTACGTCATGCTCAATCTGATTATCGACATTCTTTATGGTGTCATTGATCCTCGGGTGAGGTTGGAAGGATGAGCACAGTCGCGCCGGCCGCTGACGTGGCCTCAACATCCCAGGCGTCGGGCCTCAAGGCCACGTTGCAGCACGCCCGCTACATCCTTGGCGAAAACCCGGTCACAGCATTCGCGTTCGGACTTCTCATTATCATTATCTTCGCAGCCGTGTTCGGTCCCTGGATTGTTCCTTACGATCCGCTGGCGAGCGATACGGCCCAGGCCTTGAAGCCGCCGTCAGCCGCGCACTGGTTTGGGACTGATCAACTTGGCCGCGACATTCTGAGCCGCGTCGTGGTTGCGACCAGGCTGGATTTCTTCATTGCGGCCGCTTCCGTCGTGCTGGTGTTCTTCATGGGCGGCATTGCCGGCATCGCGGCCGGCTACTTCGGCGGATGGACCGACCGCATTGTCGGGCGGGTTTCCGACACGATCATGGCGTTTCCGCTGTTTGTGCTCGCGATGGGTATCGTCGCCGCGCTCGGTAACACCGTCCAGAACATCATCATCGCGACTGCGATCGTGAATTTCCCGCTCTATGTGCGTGTCGCTCGCGCCGAAGCAAACGTTCGCCGCGAGGCGGGTTTTGTGCAGGCCGCGCGGCTGTCGGGGAATGGCGAGTATCGCATTCTCCTCGGGCACATCCTGCCGAACATCATGCCGATCATGATCGTGCAGATGTCCCTGACCATGGGCTACGCGATCCTGAATGCGGCGGGACTGTCGTTTATCGGTCTGGGTGTTCGCCCGCCGACCCCGGAATGGGGGATCATGGTTGCGGAAGGCGCGACTTTCATGGTTTCGGGCGAATGGTGGATCGCTTTCTTTCCGGGTCTTGCGTTGATGATCGCGGTGTTCTGCTTCAATCTTCTCGGCGACGGATTGCGCGATATTGTCGATCCGCAGCGGAGGACATGAGCATGATCCGGAAAAATGGAAATCGGTTTTCCGATCAGATCATGCTCGAGGATAGAGAGCCATGACCGCAAAGCCTCTGCTCGATGTCACCGATCTTACGGTTGAGTTCGCGACCCGGCGCGGCACCGTGCAGGCCGTCAAGCATGTCAACATCTCGCTCGCCAAGGGCGAGACCCTCGGCATTGTGGGCGAGTCAGGCTCGGGAAAATCGGTGACATCCTACGCCGTGATGCGAATTCTGGATCGAGCCGGAAAGATCGCTGACGGTTCGATTATGTTTTCGGGGATCGATGTCAAGAATGCGTCCGAGCCGGAGATGCGCGACCTCCGGGGTCGCGAAATCTCGATGATCTTCCAGAATCCGCGCGCCGCACTGAACCCGATCCGCAAGGTCGGAGATCAGATCGAGGACGTGCTGCGCCAGCATGTCCAATCCACCTCGAACGATCGGGGTGAGAAAGCAATCGAGGCGCTTGAGCAGGTCAGGATCGCACGGCCGCGCGAACGCTATCATGCCTATCCGTTCGAGTTGTCCGGCGGCATGTGCCAGCGCGTCGTGATCGCTCTGGCGCTGGCCTGCAATCCGCAGTTGCTGATTGCAGACGAGCCGACCACAGGTCTCGACGTCACCACGCAGAAGGCGGTGATGGACCTGATCGTCGAACTGACGAAGAGCCGCGGCATGTCAACCATTCTCATCACGCACGATCTGGGCCTTGCGGCGGCATATTGCGATCGCGTTGTGGTGATGGAAAAGGGCAATGTGGTCGAGACGGCGCTCTCGAAGGATATCTTCGCCAGGCCCGAGCATCCTTACACGCGCAAGCTGATGCGCGCGACGCCGAGACTTGGCGTGTCGCTGCGCGATCTGCTGCCCGACGAAGACAGGGCCGCAGCAACCGTTGTTGCTCCCGGTCCCGCGCCGGACGCCAGTGAAACACCGCTTCTGGTGGTGGAGAAGCTGGTAAAGGAATATCCTCGCCAAGGCGCGACCCGTACCCTGTCTTCGCTCTTTGGCCGCAAGCCTCCTGTTGAGCCGGAGCAGTTTCGCGCGGTGGATGGCATCAGCTTTTCTGTCGCGCGCGGAGAAAGCGTCGGACTTGTCGGCGAATCGGGTTGCGGAAAGTCGACCACCTCAATGATGGTGATGCGCCTGCTTGGCCAGACCTCGGGCCGTATTGTCTTCGATGGTGAGGATATTGGCGAGATTCCACCGAAGTCATTCGCACGGCTTCCCCAACGCAAGCGAATCCAGATGGTGTTTCAGGACCCCACTGACAGCCTCAATCCGCGCTACACGGCGGCGCGGGCGATTGCCGATCCGATCATGCAACTCGGCGATATCAAGGGCACGGCTGCGCTGCGTGCGCGGTGCGAGGATCTGGCCCGTCAGGTCGGCCTCCCATTGTCCTTGCTGGATAGATTCCCGCACCAGATGTCGGGTGGCCAGAAAGCCCGTGTCGGGATTGCCCGCGCCATTGCGCTGAAGCCCGACCTGATCATCCTGGATGAACCGACAGCGGCACTCGATGTTTCCGTGCAGGCGGTCGTTCTGAATCTCCTGCAGGACCTCAAGCAGTCGATGGGAATGAGCTATCTGTTCGTTTCGCATGACCTGAATGTGGTGCGGCTTCTGTGCGACAGGGTCATTGTGATGAGGAGCGGACGGATCGTTGAACAGGGATCGACCGAAGCTGTTCTGGATGCTCCGCAGGATGCGTATACCCGCGAATTGCTGTCGGCGATTCCTCATCCGCCGCTGGCGGTGAACTGAACAGAACAAACGGTGCGAGCCAATGTCATCGCCAGATCATCTGGACAAATATATCGACGCCTCAGCAGACATTCTCGGTCTCAGAATTGATCCTGCCTGGATGCCTGCCGTTCGCCTGAACATGGACAACACCTTGAAATTGGCGCGGCTGGTGCAGGAATTTCCGTTGCCCGATGAGATCGAGCCGGCGGCCATCTATGAAGCATGAAACAACGATAACAGCCGGAACTGAATGGCTGTCGGCATCTGTGATCGCCGATGGCGTTGCCTCGGGGAGCATGTCAGCGCTGGATGTCACCAACCATGTGCTGGGGCGAATTGCGGCTGTCGACGGAAAACTGAATGCGTTCACCGATGTTGTGGCCGAGCGGGCGCGGGCCACAGCGCGGAAAATCGACGCGACAGTTGCAAGCGGGGGAAGCGCAGGCCCGTTGGCAGGCGTCCCGTTCGCCGTCAAGAATCTCTTCGATGTATCCGGTGTATCAACGCGCGCCGGCTCGAAGATCAATCGTGACCTCGCACCGTCATCGCGGGACGCGGCGCTGATCGAGCGCATGGAAGCTGCCGGCGCGGTGCTGGTCGGCGCGCTTAACATGGGCGAGTACGCCTATGATTTCACCGGCGAGAATGCGCATGATGGGCCGTCGCGCAATCCGCACGACCTGACACGTATGAGCGGCGGATCGTCCGGCGGGTCGGGGAGCGCGGTCGGTGGCGGACTTGTGCCGCTTGCGCTGGGATCGGACACAAACGGATCAATCCGCGTTCCATCGTCGTTTTGCGGCATCTTCGGCCTGAAGCCGACCTATGGACGGCTGTCGCGCGCACGGACATTTCCGTTTGTCGCGAGTTTCGATCATCTTGGTCCTTTCGCGCGATCCACCCGCGACCTGGCGCTCGCCTACGATGTGATGCAAGGCTCCGACGCGGACGATCCTGCGTGCGCCGATCGGCCGATTGAAGCCACCATTCCTTCGCTCGCCAGGGGCATCGACGGGGTGCGGATCGCGGTCGCCGGCGGCTATTTCAAGGAAAATCTGACCCCCGAAGCGATGGAAGCCGTTGCGCGCGTCGCCAAGGCCCTGTCAGTCACTACCGAGGTGGAGATACTCGAAGCGGCGCGTGCCCGGGCGGCGGCCTTTGTCATCACCACAAGCGAGGCGGCCTCGCTTCATCTGGACCGGCTGCGGACCCGTCCGCAGGATTTCGATCCCGCCGTTCGCGATCGGCTGATCGCCGGCGCAATGGTCCCTTCCGTGTTCGTTGATCGCGCGCAAAAGTTTCGCCGGTGGTATCGCGAACAGGTTCTTGAACTGTTCAAGAGCGTCGATGTCATTCTGGCGCCAGCCACGCCCTGCATCGCGCCGAAGATTGGTCAGGCGACATTCGTGCTGGACGGCGTGGAACTGCCGGTGCGCCCGAATATCGGAATCCATACCCAGCCGATTTCCTTTATTGGCCTGCCGGTGGTTGCCGTGCCCGTTCCGCTTGACCCGATGCCTGTCGGTGTGCAGGTGATTGCAGGTCCGTGGCGGGAAGATGTGGCGCTGCGGGTTGCATATGCTCTTGAACAGGCGGGCGTGGTGAGTGCGCCGCGGCCCATGGATATCTGAAAATGACCATCGAAGTCGATTTGCCGGATGTCGTTGCCGAAGTCGGCGCGGCGTTCGCAGCTTATGAAAAGGCGCTGACATCGAATGATGTGGCAACACTCGATACCTTGTTTCGCAAGGATTCCCGCACCCTGCGCTACGGGATCGGCGAAAATCTCTATGGCTACGAGTCGATCGCCGCGTTTCGTGCCGCGCGAAATCCGGCGGGTTTGATGCGCGATCTCTCCAGAACGGTCATTACCGCCTACGGCCACGATACCGCCGTTGCATCCACGCTGTTTCATCGCTCATCAAGCCCCGGCAAGGTCGGTCGTCAGATGCAGACCTGGGTTCGCTTTCCGGAAGGCTGGCGGATCGTGGCGGCGCATGTCAGCCTGATCGACGTGCCGCAGGAGTAACCGGGAATTCGATGTCCGATATCCGGCAAACTTTTGAGGAGCCATCGGGGCCGGGCGAGCCGGGCTCTTCTGTCGGGCGTGCAGGCGTTCAGCCTGCGAAGCGCACGCTCGCCGAGGAATTGCGGCTGCAACTGGCTGACGACATTGTCCGCGGCGCCCTTGAACCCGGCTCCTTGCTCGATGAGTCCGACATTGCGCGCCGATTCGGCGTGTCGCGCACACCGGTCCGGGAAGCGTTGCGTCAACTGGTTGCGAGCGGACTTGTCAACGCGCGCGCGCACCGCAGCGCCGTTGTGGCGCGGCCGACGATCGTGCAGCTTAACAGCATGTTTGAAGCGATGGCCGAACTCGAGGCGCTATGCGCAGGGCTAGCGGCAGAGCGCATGCCGGTCGTGCAGCGGCGGGAGCTTGAGGGCCTGCATGAGCGGCTGCGGGTTTTGAGCTATGACGGCAACCCGCAACTGTTCCACGAGGTCAACGAAGCTTTCCATAATGCGATCTATGTCGGATCGCAAAACGATTATGTGGCTGAAATGGCGCTTTCGACGCGCGTGCGCGTACAGCCGTTTCGCCGCGCTCAATTCCGCAACCTCGGGCGGCTCGCCAAGTCCTATGCCGAACATGACCGCGTTGTTGTTGCCATCATGCGTGGTGACAAGACCGGCGCCGCGAGCGCGATGCGGGATCACATTGAAACAGTCCGCGAGGAGTATGAGGTTTACGCGGTGTCGCTGTAGTCTCCCGGCGCAGGCGTTTACTTCTTCGCGCCGCCGAGCCCGCTGAACATCTTGAACATTTCGCCGAATTGTTCCGGATTGAACGACATCCAGCTCTTCAGGATGGTGTCGGGTGACATCGCGGCCATTCCCGAAAGAAGCCGCTCCTCGAATTGCTTCATGGCCCGTTCCTGCATGGGCTGAACATTCGGAAGGCCGAGAAACTCGCGTGCTTCTTGTGGCGTGCAATCAACATTGACGGTGAATTTCATCATATCGGTCCTGGCTCGGAGAGAGTGATTTCGGGATGGAGCTGATGCAAGTTTATAGCGGATGATACCGGGTGAAAACCGTCACACATGCACGGCGGTTCGGACGCGGCCTGCATTTCCGAACACACGCAGATAGCGCGCGATCTCGGCGGGACTGCCGGTCGCCTTTTCAGGATTGTCCGAGAGCTTGACCGCAGGCTGTCCGTTGACGGATGTCACCTTGCACACCAGCGAAATGGGATCGAGATCGGCGGTGCCGTCCGGCGCGCAGCCGACAAAGTCATTTGTGAGATTGGTGCCCCAGCCGAAGCTGGTGCGGACGCGCCCGGCAAAGTGCCGGTGGGTTTCCTCGATAGATCCGACGTCCATGCCGTCCGAGAAAATCAGCAGCTTCTCTTTCGGATTGCGCCCCTTTTCCTTCCACCACGCGATGATTTCCTCGCCGGCGGAAATCGGCGGCGCGCTGTCCGGGCGAAAGCCGGTCCAGTCGGCGACCCATTCAGGCGCATCCCGAAGGAAGGCCTTGGTGCCAAAGGCGTCGGGCAGGGCAATCAGAAGATTTCCATCATAGGTCCGGCGCCACTGATCGAGGATGAGGTAGGGCGCCCATCGAAGTTCGTTGTCATCCTTGGCGAGCGCTGCGGCGACCATCGGAAGTTCATGCGCATTGGTGCCGATCGCTTCGAGATCGTTGTCCATGGCGAGGAGCACGTTGGAAGTGCCGGTGAATGCCGGGCCAAGCCCTTCCTTGACAGCTTCGACGCACCAGCGCTGCCACAGGAAGCCGTGACGCCGCCGCGTTCCAAAGTCGGAGAGACGGAGGCCTTCGAGTTTGCGCAGCCGTTCGACCTTGGTCCAGAGCTTGGCCTTGGCGCGGGCATAAAGCACATCGAGAACGAACCGGCCCTGGCCTTTCATGGCCTGCCGCGACCGCAGTTCGTTGATGATGGCGAGCGCGGGAATTTCCCACATCGTGGTATGCGTCCACGGTCCGTGGAAGTGCAACTCATACTGACCGTCGACCGTGTGCAGTTCATATTCCGGAAGCTGGAATGCAGCGAGCCAACTGATGAAATCCGGCGAGAACATCTGGGTCTTGCCGTAGAACGTATTACCGGCCAGCCAGATCAGTTCCTTCTTGCTGAAGCGAACGGTGCGGGCGTGGTCAAGCTGTGCGCGAAGCTCGCCCTCATCAATGACGTCGCCGAGGCGAACATGGTGAGTCCGGTTGATGACCGAGAAGGTGACATGCTCGTCCGGATAGAACCTCCGGATCATCTGAAGCATCAGAAGTTTGTAGAAATCGGTATCGAGAAGGCTGCGCACGATGGGATCGAGCCGCCAGCCGTGATTGTAGGTGCGTGAAGCAATATCTGTAACAGTCATGCCGGGATCATATCCGGCTCCCCGGCGGGCAACCAGAGTGATTTTATGGCCCGGCGGAGCGCCGGATTCGGTTAACGGTGGCCGCCAGATCGGTCCAGGGTGCCTTGTCCGGCGCGAACTGCTGCCGCAGATAGGACACAAGCTCCGCGACCTGTCCGTCGCTCAGGCTGTTCCTGAAAGCTGGCATGTATCCGAGATCGGAGGACACCGGCTGTTCGATCCCGTGCAGGATAACCTGGATGAGATTGTCCGGCATCGCGCTGTGCAGGTTGCTGTTCAGTGCCAGCGACGGCCTGGTGCCGAACAGGACAGGCCCGCCGACCTGATGGCAGACAGCGCATGCGCCCTCATAGATGCGGGCTCCGACAGGCGATGCCGATGGCGTTCTCGCGCGCGTGGCGTCTTCGAGGCGGGCGGCGAGGGCGTCCTGGGCTGCCGGAGTTATCTTTGTCTCATTGAAGGACGCCAGATAAACCGCCATGGCGCGGATGTCTCCATCAGGGACTGCCGCCAACTCCTTCACGACCGGCGCCATCGGCCCTGCGGCGACGCCGTGAAAGCGGGAGGTGCCGGTTCGCAGATAGGCGAAGAGTTCGTCCTCGGTCCATGGAATCGGTGCCTGCGACAGCGAGGTGAGCGGCTGCGCTTCCCAGCCATCCGAAACGCCTCCTGCCAGATAGGCGCGGGCGTCTCTCTCCGCGCCGAGGGCGTTTCGCGGCGTGTGGCACGCCCCGCAATGACCAAGGCTTTCGACCAGATAGGCGCCGCGATTCCATGTGTCCGATTGGGCCGGGTCAGCCCTGAATACCGCGGGTTTATGAAACAGCGCATTCCATCCCGCCATCAGGGGGCGAAGGTTGAACGGGAATACGAGCGCGGTCTCGCGGTTCGTCGCGCGCACGGCGGGCTGGGCAATCAGGTAGGCATAAAGCGCCTGCAGGTCTGCGTCAGTCGTTCGGGCAAAGTGATTGTATGGGAAGGCCGGATAAAGATGCCGCCCGTCGCGATGAATGCCTTCACGCATGGCACGCTCGAAGGCCGGATAGGACCACGCGCCGATGCCGGTCTCCGGATCGGGCGTGATGTTGGTGCTGTAGATAATCCCAAACGGCGTTTCGATCGCGCGCCCGCCTGCGTTGACCACGCCATTGATCTCGGTATGGCAGCCCGCGCAATTGCCCAGCGCAGCGAGTTGATGGCCCTTGGCGATCGTTGCGGCGGAATAGGCGGATGCGTCCGGCCGCGCGATTGGAGGAATTGATCGCCACGGCAAAACGGCGGTCGCGACACCAACGACGGCGGCGCAGGTAGCCGCGATACCCGCAAGCGCTCCCCGGCGTTTGACAAGAGGATTTCGGCTTTCCCGAAATTGCGCCTGCTGCTGAATGGTTGTGTTCGGCAGAGCTTTCGGCTCGGGAGGTTTCCCGCCGTTCAGGCCGGCCAGGATGCGCTCGGGCGTCAGCGGGAGTTCGCGGAAGCGGACGCCGGTCGCATCGAATATGGCATTTGCAATCGCAGCGGCGCTCGGCACCGATGCGGATTCTCCGACGCCGAGCGGAGGCTGATCCTGACGCGGCAGCATCAGCACGTCGATCTTCGGAACATCCGGAAATTTGATGATGGGGTAGGCGCCCCATTCGCGGCTCGCGACCGTGGTTCGGTCAAACGAGACTTCTTCCATCAGGGCACGGCTGGCGGACTGGATGACATTGCCATGGATCTGGTGCCGAACGCCCTCGGGGTTGATCATCAGTCCGGAATCCTGCCCGGCCACGACGCGGGTCACGCTGACGTCGCCGGTGGACCTGTTGACGGCGACATCCGCGATCCATGCCGACCAGGCCGCGCCATAGCCGGGAAATTTGCTGTGGACATAAAGCGCGTAGGCAAAGCCGCGTCCGCGCACCACGTCGCCGTCTGCTTCCGGTTGTTTCCAGACCGGGCGAGGAGCCCATTCGGCGCGCTTCGCGACGGCCTTGACCAGATCGACCGCGCGCGGGTCTTTCAGGTAGCGCAGCCGGTATTCGATCGGATCGACGCCGGCTTCTGTTGCAAGCTCGTCGATATAGGACTCGTGTGCAAACGTGTTGGGCAAAGCCGACACACCGCGAAACCATGAGGCGCGAACAATGGGTGGCATGTCGTGAGCGACCACCCGCATCGTGTCATAATCGTAAGGCGGGATCGCCGTGCGGTCACCCATTTCAAACACCGCCGGGACCGGCGCCACAGCGCCGGTGAGCAGCAGCGCCAGCGTCGGCGCGCCATTCGATGGATAACGTGTGGCGAAGTCATAAGCCGCGACGCTGCCATCAGCGTTAAGGCCGCCGTTCACGTCGATGAGTTGCGCGGTGCCCTTCGGCTCCCATTCGTGCTCCTGTTCGCGGGTGAGCTGCACGCGAACCGGCTTGCCGATTGCGCGGGACAGCAGGACGGCGTCGGCAGAGACGTCATCTGCGCAGTTACGGCCGTAACAACCCGCAGCTTCCATCCGGATCACGTCGATCTGCGATTCGGGGAGCGACAGAAGCAATGCGAGATCGGATCGGAGAATGTGAGGATTTTGCGTTCCGGACCACACACGCACCGTGCCGTCCTGCACGTCTGCGACCGAACAGGACGGGCCGATCGACGCATGCATCTGATAGGGCCAGACATAGGTCCGCTTGATCGGCTTGTCGGCATTCGCAATTGCGTCATCGACGTTGCCCTTGTCGAGCAATGTTCGCGGGTTGCCCGGATTGGCGCGCAGCGCGTTCTCGACGTCGTCAAGGCGGGGTAGCGTCGGCGTCGGCTTCCACACGACCTTGAGCCGGCTGGCGGCTTTGATCGCGTTTTCCTCGCGCTCGGCGACGACGCCAACAAAATCTCCGATCTGCACAACGGCCACCAGTCCGGGAATATCCCGAACGGAGGATTCATCGACGGCGATCAGGCTCGTCCCGACAAAACTCCCGGCATCGACACCAGCGTAGGGCGGGCGAACCACACGGCCATGCAGCATGCCTGGCACGCGGACATCGTGGACGTACACCAGCTCTCCGGTTGCCTTGGCCGGAAGATCGACGCGGGGAATCGACTGGCCGACGATCTTGTATAAATCGGCTGTTTTCACTTCGACATCGTCGGCCAGTTCCAGCCGGATGACCTCATCTCCGATCAGTTCGCCATAGCTCACGCTGCGGTTGTCGTGCCCCCGGATCAGGCCGTCTTCGATCGACAGGTCAGCCGCGGAAAGGCCGAGCCGCTCGGCGGCGCGCGCGATGAGAAAGTGGCGCGCTTGTGCCGCTGCCTTGCGCAAGGGGGTTGCCGTAATCTGGATCGTCTCGCTGGCGATGGTCGCGCCCTGATTGGGGACCTGCGAGGTGTCGCCGAGCACGACGACAACGCGGGCGAACGAGACATCGAGTTCTTCCGCGACGATCTGCCCAAGCGCCGTGCGGATGCCCGTGCCGAGGTCGACATGGCCGTTGAATGCGGTGATCGTTCCGTTCGCGCCGATCCTGATGAAAGTCTCGAAACCCGGGTCCATTGCAACCGAAGCCGCAGGACGAACCACAGCAAGCGATCCTGAGGGCTGTCGGTTCTCCTGTAACTCCTTCGCCATCACTCGCGGTCCTCGACGGCATGTCCCGCTGCGCGCTGGACCGCGCGCAGGATCTCGACATGAGCGCCGCAGCGGCACAGATTGTATTGCAAGGCCTGCCGCACTTCCGCTTCCGAAGGCTGCGGGTTTTGCATCAGCAGCGCCTTCGTGGTCATGATCATGCCGTTGAGGCAATAGCCGCATTGCGCGGCCTGTTCTTCGATAAAGGCGGTTTGCACCGGATCGGGGTGCTGGCGCGAACCGAGGCCTTCGAGAGTCAGAATGTCCCGATCTGTACAGCCGCTGATCGGGATCACGCAGGATCGCGCCGCCACGCCGTCAATAATCACCGTGCATGCGCCGCACTCGCCAAGGCCGCAGCCGTATTTCGGGCCGTTCAGTTCCAGATCGTTGCGCAAAACATAAAGCAATGCGGTGTCGGGAGCCGCGGCGACGTCGCGGATGTTGCCGTTCACCGTCAGGCGGATCGTCGTCTGCGTCATGCTCATCGTCACGGCCCGATCTGCTGCGTTGCAAAAGGTCGGTCATATGTCGAGGTGACGATACCGTTTGTATACAAACGTGCAAGCGCGAGATGTGACGCAGGCAAATTCTCCATCCCGCGCGATGATGCATTGCACGCTTTGTGAACACGGAGCGTAGGCAAATGAGTTTTTATGCGGCAGTTCCGGCTTTCGCGCGCGTCAGTGCTTGACAGCTTCCAGGACTGCGCGCACCATCGTTCGTATACGAACAAATCCGGTGTTGGCTGATCGAGCCAGCGGAAGCCGGGACGCACGCGAGTTTGGTCATGCCGACTGAAGCGACCTCTGTTGCAGTAGCTGGCAGCGCGGACAAGATCCGCTGCGATGCATGTCCGGTCATGTGCTATATCAAGCCGGGCGCGGCGGGCGCATGTGACCGCTATGCCAACAACAATGGCGAGCTTGTCCGTGTCGATCCGCACATCGTGCTTGAACGCACGGTGTCCCATGGCGGGCGGCTCGTTCCGTTTCAGGCCGGTGGTGACTGGGACGGAAAGATCGTTCATGAGCCAGCGGTGTTCGTGACGGCCATTGGCGCCGGCACGACGTATCCAGATTACAAGCCCGCGCCCTTCATCGTGTCGTCGGAAGTCGATGGCGTCGACATGGTTACGGTGGTGACCGAAGGCATTTTCAGCTATTGCGGCGTCAAGGTGAAGATCGACACCGACCGTTATCTCGGACCTGAAACGGCGACAGTCCGCGTGCAGGGTGAGGCGATAGGGCATGTCACGACCGGCGAATACGGATCGCAGATGCTGTCGCTCGGCGGCGTGCATCATCTCACCGGCGGCTCGAAGAAGGAAGGCCGCGTCACCTGCGACGCGCTGATGGATTTGTCCAACGGCAAGCCGGTTGAACTCACTATTGATGGCGGTGCGACGGTTGTTGTTCAGGCAGGCTACCCGCCGATTGTGAATGGCGTGACCGAAGAGCGGATGCGCGTCGGTTGCGGCTCGGCGACCATCGGCATGTTCGCGAAGCAATGGCATGGCAAGGTCGATGAGGTTGTCGTCGTGGACGACCACATCACCGGCGTGCTGTCCGAGCATCAGGCCGGCAAGCTGCTCGATATTCCCGACACCGGGATCAAGATGAAGGGCCGTCGGTCGACGCCGGGCCGTTATTTCCAGGTCGCCGAGCCGGGCACCGGATGGGGCGGGACCAATATCTCCGATCCCTTGTCTGTGCTGGGGCCGTTCGATCCGAAGACGGCGCAGCCCGGTCTGCGCATGATGATGGTGAGCACGACAGGCGAGCATGCTGCCTATTTTGAGCTCGATGAGGCGCTGAAGCCTGTCGAGAAGGAGATGCCTGCCGATCTCAGATTCTCCGTGGAGCGAATTCAGGAGAACTGTGAGCCTGCACTCTGCACCGTTCTGTTTATGGGTGGGGCAGGCGGTTCGCTCAGAGCCGGCGTTACGGATAATCCGGTGCGGTTGACGCGCTCGGTCAAGGATGCGCTGACGTCAGTCACATGCGGCGGTGCGCCGGTCTATGTATGGCCCGGCGGCGGTATCACCTTCATGGTGGATGTGACACAAGTTCCGCAAGGCGCTTTCGGGTATGTGCCCACGCCGGCGCTGGTCGCTCCGATCGAATTTACCTTGCCATTGTCGGACTACGCCGCGCTTGGCGGCCACATGGATTATGTGCGGCCATTGGCGTCATTGAATGGGAATACGGAAGTCCGCCAATTGCCGCGGAAACGGTCAGAGCCGGGATCGCAGCCATGACACGGCTCCCACAAATCGGATGGCTGGCGGACGGGAGGCGGCTTCATCTGCAGGATGGTCCGATTGATTTGATTGTCGAGGCTCATGGCGCTCCGGCGATGGTTCGCGCGGGCTATGAAGCTGCCATCGGCCGCTTCACCGGACTGCTCGATGAACTTTGCGGGGAACTGCCGGAACTGCGCCGGGCTGCGCAACCGGGTGTGTGCTCTTTGAACAGTGTTGTTGCGCGCCGGATGCACGACGCGGTTGTGCCGTTTGCGGCGGATTGTTTCATCACCCCCATGGCTGCTGTGGCGGGCGCTGTTGCCGAGGAGATCCTTGGCGCGATGACAGATGCTGCCGATCTTGATCGGGCCTACGTCAACAATGGCGGCGACATCGCGCTTCATCTTGGAAAGGGACAATCTTTTGTGGTCGGCCTCGTCGATCGCCCCGATATGCCGAGCTTGGTCGGAAAAACGAAAATTACCGCGACTGACGTCACGCGAGGCGTCGCAACCAGCGGCTGGCGCGGCCGCAGCTTCTCGCTTGGCATTGCCGATGCCGTCACGGTTTTGGCACGTCCGGCGGCGCAGGCGGACGCCGCCGCGACCATTATTGCCAATGCCGTTGATCTGCCGGATCACCCGGCGGTGGTCCGTTGCGCGGCGCGCGACGTTCAGCCTGACAATGATCTTGGGGCGCGTCTCGTGACCCGCGACGTTGGCCGGTTGCCGTTTCGCGATATTCAGATCGCGCTCGACGCGGGCGTGAACTGCGCGCGCAATCTGGTTGCGGCCGGCTTGATCGAGGGTGCCGCGCTTCACCTGCAAGGCGAAACGCGCGTCGTCGCCTTGAAAGATATCGAGACTCAGCCGCCTTTCGCGTTCCGGCGGGAGCCGATGCCAATAAAAGCCGAAAGCCTGATGTATGCCTGACATTGTCGTCCGCAAACGCGCAACAGTGATCGAGGAGATTTTTCACGAAGGCGGAAAGCCGTCGGCGACGCCGTTGCGCCGCGGCGCGATCCTCTGCGTGATCCGCAACCCTTTCGCGGGACGCTATGTGGAAGAGATCGCGGGATTCATGGATGACCTGACGCCGCTCGGCGTGTCGATGGCCGGTGCGCTGCTGAAGGCGCTGGGCGGCGATCCGGCAGCAATCCAGGGCTATGGCAAGGGCGCGATCATCGGCTCCGCCGGCGAGCTTGAGCACGGCGCACTATGGCATGTGCCCGGCGGCTATGCGATGCGCGAGATTCTCGGTGAGGCAAAAGCCATTGTGCCGTCCGCCAAGAAGGTGGGTGGTCCCGGAACGCGGCTTGATGTTCCGATCACGCATATCAACGCGTCCTATGTGCGCTCGCATTTCGATGCCATGGAAGTCGGTATTCCGGACGCGCCGCGCGCGGACGAATTGCTACTGGCGCTTGTCATGACAACGGGCTCGCGCATTCATGCGCGCGTCGGCGGGCTCAAGGCCAGCGACATCAAGGGAGAGGATGGACTGCGATGAGTGCCGTCATTCGCAAGATCGTCACGGTGGTCGAGGAAACTTTGATTGAGGGTGGACGCGATGTTGCGCCGCCGACCCGCCGTGCGGCTGCAATTGCCGTCATCGAAAATCCATTCGCTGGAAAATACGTCGCCAATCTCGATCCTCTGATCGCCATTGGCGAAGAACTGGGCGAACTGCTTGCGATGAAGGCGGTTGCCGCGCTTGGTATCGAAGGCAGCAAGGCGCAAAGCTATGGCAAGGCGGCCGCTGTGGGCGAGAATGGTGAACTGGAGCACGCGGCAGCGATCTTGCATCCCAAAATGGGCGCGCCGGTGCGCAAGGTTCTCAGCAAGGGGGCGGCGTTGATTCCGTCGTCAAAAAAACGCGGCGGACTGGGAGCGGTGCTCGACATTCCGCTCGGTCACAAGGACGCGGCTTTCGTGCGCAGTCACTTCGACGGCATGGAAGTGCAGATCAACGACGCGCCGCGCGCCAATGAAATCATGGTCGCGGTTGCTGTGACAGATAGCGGACGGCCGCTGCCGCGTGTCGGTGGTTTGACTGTGGACGAGATCAAGGGCGAGGACGGGTTGCGTTAGCGGCTTGTCCGCATTTGATGCGAAAGAAAATCCGAACCGTTCCACCGGGATAAGGAGCGGACGGGAAGTGAACGAGGGCGTGGGTCCTTGGTAACAACGGAGGTTGGGATGCAACGAAGCAAACGTCTTTTCGGCAGTATGTCAGGGCTTGCAATTGCCGCAGGTCTAGGTCTGGCGGGCTCGGCTCTGGCGACGACCGCCATGGCGCAGAGCGGTGAAATCAAGATTGGCGAGATCAACAGCTACTCGCTGCTGCCGGCGTTCACGGAACCTTATCGCAAGGGCTGGCAGCTTGCGGTCGAGGAGATCAACGCCGCAGGCGGCATCAACGGCAAGAAGCTCGTTGTTGTCTCCAAGGATGACAGCGGCAAGCCCGCGGATGCACAGACCGCCGCCAACGAACTGGTCTCGAACGAGAACGTTGCGATGCTCACCGGCACGTTCCTGTCGAACATTGGTCTTGCCGTCAGCGACTTCGCCAAGCAGAAGAAGGTGTTCTTCCTTGCCGCCGAGCCCCTGACCGACGCCATCACCTGGTCGAAGGGCAACCGTTATACGTTCCGGCTGCGTCCGTCGAACTACATGCAGGCGGCGATGCTGGTGGAAGAGGCCGCAAAGCTGCCGGCCAAGCGCTGGGCAACGCTCGCGCCGAACTACGAATACGGCCAGTCGGCTGTCGCGGTGTTCAAGAAACTGCTTTCCGAGAAGCGTCCGGACATTCAATGGGTCGATGAGCAATGGCCGCCGCAAGGCAAGATCGACGCAGGTCCGATCGTGCAGGCGCTTGCGAACGCCAATCCGGAGGCCATTCTCAACGTGACCTTCGGTGCGGATCTCGTGAAGTTCGTGCGCGAAGGCAACACGCGCGGCCTGTTCAAGGATCGTGCGGTGGTGAGCTTCCTGACCGGTGAGCCGGAATATCTCGATCCGCTCAAGGAAGAGACCCCATCGGGCTGGATCGTTACCGGCTATCCTTGGTACAGCATCAAGACGCCGGAACACGATGCTTTCCTGAAAGCCTATCAGGGCAAGTACAACGACTATCCGCGGCTTGGCTCGATTGTCGGCTATCAGACTATCAAGGCTGCGGCCGAAATTCTCAAGAAAGCCAATTCGACCGATCCTGAAAAGCTGATCGCCGCGGCTGAAGGACTGTCGATGTCGTCGCCCTTCGGCCCGATCACATTTCGCAAGATCGACCATCAGTCAACTCTTGGCGCCTTCGTCGGCAAGACCGCACTCAAGGACGGCAAGGGCATCATGGTCGATACCGCTTATCGCAAGGGCGAGAACTTCCTGCCGAGCGATGCAGAAGTCGACAAGATGCGCCCGAAAGACTGATCTGAACGACCGCGGGCGCGCACTGCGCCCGCGGCAATTTCTAGCAGTGGATCGTCGATGAGCTTCTACTTTGCCCAGTTCCTGACCGGTCTTGCCAGCGCGGCGTCGCTGTTCCTTGTCGCGTCGGGCCTGTCGATCATCTTCGGTGTGACGCGGATCGTGAACTTCGCCCATGGCGCGTTTTACATGCTCGGCGCATATGTCGCGTTCACGCTGACGGAGCGGCTGTCCGGTGCGCTGGGATTCTGGGGCGGCATCGTCATCGCTGCACTCGCCGTCGCGCTGCTGGGCGTGCTGGTCGAAATGGTGCTCCTGCGGCGAATCTATAAATCGCCGGAACTATTCCAGCTTCTTGCGACCTTTGGCCTGACCTTGATGGTCGAGGATATCGTGGTTCTGATCTGGGGGCCGGACGATCTCGTTGGCCGCCGGGCGCCCGGATTTCGCGGCGCTGTGGATTTCTTCGGGCAGAACATCCCGTCCTACGATCTGTTTCTGATCGTGCTGGGTCCGGTGGTTCTCGGTGCCTTGTGGCTGTTGTTCCGCCGGACGCGCTGGGGCGTCCTGGTCCGTGCCGCAACGCAGGACCGCGACATGGTGGCTGCGCTGGGCGTCAACCAGAAATGGCTGTTCACCAGCGTGTTCGCGGTGGGCGTCTTCCTGGCGGCACTCGGCGGCGCGCTGCAGATTCCACGCGATGCCGTGCATCATGCGATGGATCTGCGGATCATCGTGGATGTGTTCGTTGTTGTGGTGATCGGCGGCCTCGGCAGCATCACCGGCGCATTCGTCGCCGCGGTTCTGGTCTCCGAACTGAATGCATTCGGAATCCTGATCTTTCCGAAGATTTCGATCATCCTTGTTTTCTTGGTGATGGCGGCCGTGCTGATTGTCCGGCCATGGGGCCTGTTCGGAAAGCCGGAAGCCGCCGCGCGTAAAACTCCGGGCCTCAGCGTTCGTCCATGGCGTCCGCTGACGACGAATGAGCGGCTTGCGGCGCTGGCTGTTCTCGTCATTGCGGCAGCCTTGCCGCTGTTCGGCGGCAACTATGCGCTGACGGTCGGTGCGGAGATTGCGGTTTTCGTGGTTTTCGCAGCCAGCTTGCACTTCCTGATGTCGGCCGGAGGCCTCGCGTCGTTCGGCCATGCGGCCTATTTCGGGCTTGGGGCTTATGGTGTCGCTTTCCTCGCCAAGGCAGCCGGCCTGCCGATGATTGCGTGCCTGCTGCTCGGCCCGCTGCTCGGATTGCTGGGGGCCGCGGTTTTCGGATTTTTCGCAGTTCAGCTCTCGGGCGTCTATTTCGCGATGCTGACATTGGCGTTCGCGCAGATCGTCTGGTCCATCGCATTCCAGTGGGTCTCCGTGACCGGAGGCGACAATGGCATTCTCGGGGTCTGGCCCGCGGCATGGGCGGCAAGTCCTGCGAATTTCTATTGGCTATCGCTCGCTGTCGCGACGCTGATGGTCATCGTGCTGCGGATCATTGTGTTCTCGCCGTTCGGCTATGCGCTGCGGGCGACACGGGATTCCATGCTGCGCAGCGAGGCGATCGGCATTGATGGCAAGCGCATTCAATGGACCGCGTTCGTGATCGCGGGTACAGCGGCGGGGGTCGCCGGTGCGCTGTTCGCCTATCTCAAGGGCAGTGTGTTTCCGGACAGTCTCGGCATTCCGCTTTCGGTCGATGCGCTGGTGATGGTGCTGCTCGGCGGCATCGAGACCGTCTCCGGCGCGGTGGTCGGCGCAATCGTCTTCAAGGCGCTGAACATCTGGCTTGTCAGTCAAACCGACTGGTCAAAGCTCGTGCTGGGCGCGATTGTCGTGCTGATCGTTGTTGCCTTCCCGAAGGGCATCGTCGGCATGATTGAATCCATTCGTGCGCGGCGTGAATCGCAATCGTCGAAGTCCGCCATTCTGGCATCGCGAATCGAGACCGCAGAATGAGTGCTCCATCCAAATTGCTGTCGGTCGAAGGCCTGACCAAGTCCTATGGCGGTGTTCACGCCGTGCGCGGCGTATCGTTCTCGCTGGCGGCGGGCGAAATCCTCGCATTGATCGGCCCGAACGGTGCGGGCAAGAGCACCTGCTTCGACATGTTGAATGGCCAGAACATTCCGGATAGTGGCCGGATCAATTTGCTGGGCCGGGATACGACCGGTCAGAGGCCGCGCGCGATCTGGCGGCTCGGTGTCGGCCGCACATTCCAGATCACCGCGACGTTTCCCACCATGACTGTGCGCGAGAATGTGCAGGTGCCGCTGGTGTCCTATCATTCCCGGCTTTTCAACATGTGGCGCTCGACGCCGCAGTTTGAGCGCAACGAGGCGGACCGGCTGCTCGATCTTGTCGGCATGAGCGGCTACGCGGAGCGGCCGTGTGGCGAACTTGCCTATGGTGATCTGAAACGCCTCGAACTGGCCGTTGCGCTCGCCAATCAACCGAAGTTGCTTTTGATGGATGAGCCAACCGCCGGCATGGCTCCACGCGAACGGATCGAACTGATGAAGCTCACCGCGCGGATCGCGCGCGAGAAGTCGATCGGGGTTCTGTTCACGGAGCATGATATGGACGTGGTGTTCGAGCATGCAGACCGTATTCTGGTGCTCAATCGCGGCACGCTTATCGCAGAAGGCTCGCCTGAGGAAGTACGGCGTAATCCGCAGGTCCGCGCCATCTATCTCGGCGAAGGTCTGGTTTACGATGCGCGCCATCGCGAAGGAGCATCGGCATGAAGCTCCAGGTTCAGGGATTGAACAGCTACTACGGTCCGGCGCATATCCTGTTCGATGTCGCGCTTGAGGTCGGAGACGGCGAGGTCGTAGCGCTTCTGGGCCGTAACGGCGCTGGCAAGTCCACCACGTTCCGCTCGATTGTCGGCCTGGTTGAACAGCGCGAAGGACAGATTGTTTTTGAAGGGCAGGACGTCTCGAAGCAGCCAACCCATGCCATCGTCCGCAACGGTCTTGGCTATGTGCCGGAAGAGCGCCGCATTTTCACGGATCTCACGGTCGAGGAAAATCTCGAAGTCGGCCGTCAGCCGCCGCGGTCCAACGCGCCGGAATGGACGCGCGAGAAACTGTTTTCGCTGTTTCCGAATCTTGGCGAGATGCGCGGCCGGATGGGCGGGCGCATGAGCGGCGGCGAACAACAGATGCTGACGATTGCGCGCACCCTGATGGGAAATCCGTCGCTCGTGCTGCTGGACGAGCCATCTGAAGGCCTGTCCCCCAAGATTGTCGAGCAGATGGTCGATGCAATCCTTGCGATGAAAAAGGAAGGCGTCAGCATCGTGGTTTCCGAGCAGAATCTTCATTTTGCCAATCTGATATCCGATCGCGCCTACATCATCGAACGGGGCCGCATCTGTTTCAGCGGCACCATGCGTGAGCTTGAGGCGCGTCCGGATATTCGCGACGCGCATCTGGCGGTATAGGCGCGGAAACGAAGCGTAGGGAGCGGGAATGGCCAAGACTGTGCCGAGCAAGGCTGCCGCGGCCAAGGTGACGGCTTCGGTCAAGCCAGGTGCGCCGAAACGGAACGGCAAGGCGTCGAAGCCGCTTTACATCCTCGACGACCAGATCGGTTTTGTCCTGCGTCAAGTCTGGCAGCGCCATGCAACGATCTTTGCGAAGGAGATCGGCATCAATCTCACGCCGACCCAATGGGCGGCACTGGCAAAGCTCACGGAAACCGGACCCTGTTCGCAAAACCAGCTCGGGCGGCTGACCGCGATGGATGTCGCGACCATCAAGGGTGTCATCGACAGATTGACGGCGCGCGGCCTGACCGAAACCAGTCCGGACCCGGATGATGGCCGCCGGCTGTTGGTGAGCCTGACGCGCGCGGGGCAGGCGATGGCCGAGAAAGCGGCCCCTCACGCACTGGCGATCTCGAAGGAAACGCTTGCGCCACTTGATACGAAGGAGCGCGAAACCTTTATCGCGCTCCTCAGCAAGCTGCGCTGATCGTTCGCTAGTGTCCCACGATTTCCGGCACCTTGGTCGCCGGTGGCGTGTTGCGGCTGCGCTGGGTGCGAACGATGCCGTCGATAATGGTCATGCCGATGCCGGGCAAGTCGCCGAGCTGAACGCTTTCGAGCAAGTTCTTTCCGGCGGAATGCTGCGCCTTGTCCATAATGACGAAATCGGCGGCGCGGCCGGGTTCGATGATGCCGCAATCGAGCGCGCGCATCCGTGCGGTGTTGCCGGTCGCGAAGCAGAAAGCCAGTTCAGCGGGCACCTCGCCGAGCGATGACAGCAGCGACACCATGCGCAGAATGCCGAGGGGTTGAACGCCCGATCCGGCAGGCGCGTCGGTCCCGAGGATCACCCGGTTCAGTTCTTTCATCTCGCGTGCAAGCCGCAGCGTGTAAAGCGCGGCGCGCTCATTGCCGTTGTGAACCAGTTCGAGGCCGCGCTTGCAGCCTTCGCAGATACAGCGGATCTGTCCGTCGGGCAGGGCGGTATGGCCGCCATTGATATGGCCGACGATATCGGTGTCGGCTTCGAGAACCACATCCGCGTCGATCAGGCCGGAGCCGGGAATCGACGGGCCGCCGGTATGGATCGTGCTGTTCATGCCATACTTGCGGGCCCAGGCCACCATCTTCCGCGCAGTCGGGCCGTCCTTGACGCTGCCGAGGCCGACTTCACCGAGCCAGCGGACACCCGCCGTCGCCATTTCCTTGAAGTCTTCTTCTGTCATGCCGTGTTCGATCACCGGTGCGCCGGCATGAACCTTGACGCCGCCGGGCCGCAGATTGTCGAACGCGCGCTGGGCGAAAATCGCCATCGCCTTGACGCCCACGATGTCCTTCGGCCGGCCGGGCATGTGGACCTCGCCCGCCGAGATCATGGTGGTCACCCCGCCATGCAGGAAGCTGTCGATCCAGCCGATCTGGTTCTGGCGCGGCGTCCATTCGCCGGCGACGGGGTGAACGTGGCTGTCGATCAGCCCGGGGGTGACGACTGTCCCGTTGGCATCGACGAGAGTGGTGGCGCCTTCCGTGTCGATGTCCTTGGCCCGTCCGATGGCGGTGATCTTGCCGTTGTCCGTGACGATGGTGTCGGCGTCCAGGATCGGCTTGTCGATGTCTCCGCTCAGGATCAGGCCGATATTGCGGATCACCAGCCGGGTCGGGCCGGCGGGGGCCTGGGGCGCATCGTGGGACATGGATTGTTCCTTCTGTTCAATGCCTTCGCGGCAGTCCTGATCCAACTTGAGCGCGGCTTGACGGCGGGATCAAGCTGGATTATTCATTAGTATACAAATGAAATTTGGCGAGGCAATCTGTCTCTGCGTTTTTTGATTTTGCCCCGCGGCCGGACCACCAAACTGGATCGAGCGACATGAGCAATTTCAATCAGGAAAGCGTTCTCAGCGTCCACCACTGGACCGACACGCTGTTCAGCTTCACCACCACCCGTGACCCGTCCTTCCGTTTCCGCAACGGCGAGTTCACGATGATCGGCCTGAAGGTCGGCGACAAGCCGCTGCTGCGGGCTTACAGCGTGGCGAGCGCGAACTACGAAGACAGGCTCGAGTTTTTCTCGATCAAGGTGCCGGATGGGCCGCTGACCTCGCGCCTTCAGCATCTCAAGGAAGGCGAGCAGATTATCGTCGGACGCAAGGCGACCGGCACGCTGGTGATCGACAACCTGAAGAACGGCCGCAATCTTTATCTGGTCGGCACCGGCACGGGCCTCGCGCCGTTTCTGAGCATCATCAAGGATCCGGAAACCTATGACCGCTTCGAGAAGGTCGTGCTGCTTCATGGCTGCCGGCATGTCGCCGAACTGGCCTATGGCGAAATGATCAATGACCATCTGCCGAAGGACGATCTGATCGGTGAATTGGTGCGCAACCAGTTGGTCTATTATCCGACGGTCACACGCGACCCGTTCCGCAATCGCGGCCGGATCACCGATCTGATGACATCGGGGAAGCTGTTCAGCGACATCGGTGTTGCGCCGCTCGAGTCTGCGCATGATCGCGTCATGATCTGCGGCAGTCCGGCCCTGCTGCAGGACACACGCACGCTGCTGCTCGACCGGGGATTTACCGAAGGCAATCACGGCGAGCCGGGCGAGTTCGTGGTCGAGAAGGCCTTCGTCGAACGCTGACGTCCCAAGGAACGGTCGCGCGGGCGCTACGCCGCCTGCACCTTGCCGTCTCGCGCGACGTGAATACGCTCCGCGTATGGACCCGTGAGATGACGGAAGCTCTCCGGGATTGGCGTGTCCGTGAAAAAGTAATGACAATCGCCGAAATGGCCGCCGCGCACTGTCGCGTTGCGGCCAAATTTGCTTGCGTCGGCCACCAGCAGGGACGTGCGGCAATTGGCAGCGATCGCTTGCCGGGCCTGAACCTCGCCAGCATAGAAATCCAGTAGCGCGCCGTCGTCGTCGATCCCGCCAACGCCGAAAATTCCGATATCCGCCTTGAAGTCGGAAAAAAACCTGACTGCCGTGTCGCCGATGATGTCCCGATCGAACGGCCGCAATGTCCCTCCCGCCATGGTGATTTCCACGTCGGGGTTGCGGGCGAAAGCCATCGCCACGTTCAGGTTGTTGGTGATGATGCGCAAATTCTGGCGGTGGGAGAGCGCCTGCGCAACGTATTCCGGAGTCGTGCCGAGCCCGATCATCAGCGATGCGCCATCCGGTACGAAGTCGGAAACGGCCTGGCCGATTTTGCGCTTGGCATCCGGATTGAGACCCTGCCGGCTTCCATAGGCCAGATTGGGATTCTGCACCGGCAGGCTGACGCCGCCATGGACGCGGCGCAGCAAACCCTGGTCGCAGAGTTGGTTCACAATCCGCCGGATCGTCTGCTGTGTCACCTCGAAATGGGCTGCGAGATGTTCGATCGACGCGAATCCTGCTTCGCGCACAATCTCGAGGATACGGGCCTGACGTTGGCTGACAATTTTGAGCATCGGACCCCGTTTGTCACAAAAACTTATCATTCGAACTATAGAGGAGGCAATTGCTGTTTCATGTGCGCATATACTGTGTTCATATGAACAAAATAAAACACGCGGGGTGTCGAAGGAGGAGTTCGGCAGACCGCGGCGGCTGCAAGGCTGGGACAGGGAGGCTGCTGCCGTTTCATTCGCCTGCGGGAATGCGGGTCTTGATGGAATGGTTTAAGGTGCTTCGCCGAACGTGTCCGCGATTGCAGACGCTCCAACCGGGGCAGTCATGTCGGCGATTTCGCTCGATCACGTTTCCAAGCACTGGGGTCCGATGCGGGCCGTGGATGACGTGAGCCTGACAGCGGACGAGGGCTCGCTGCTGGTTCTTCTCGGGCCGTCCGGTTGCGGCAAGTCCACGACGCTTCGGCTGATTGCCGGCCTTGAACAACCCGATGGCGGCACGATCCGGATCGGCGGCGCCGAGGTGACCCATCTTTCGCCAGCCGAGCGGAAGATCTCGATGGTGTTCCAATCCTACGCATTGTTTCCGCATCTCAGCGTCGCCGAGAACATTGTCTTTGGCCTGCGGGTGCGCCGCGTGTCCCGCGCTGAGCGCGACGAACGCCTCAAGCGTGTCTCTGACATTGTCGGTCTGTCTCATCTTCTGGAGCGCAAGCCAGCCCAACTGTCTGGCGGCCAGCGCCAGCGAGTCGCACTGGGCAGGGCCATCATCGCGGAAGCGCGCGTGTGTCTGATGGACGAGCCGCTGTCCAATCTCGACGCCAAGCTGCGCCATGAGATGCGCACCGAAATCCGCTCGCTGCAGCAGCGTCTCGGCATGACCATGGTCTATGTGACCCACGATCAGACCGAAGCCATGACCATGGCGGATCGCGTTGTGCTGATGCGCGACGGCCGTATCGAGCAGAACGGCACGCCCGAAGAACTCTACAACCGCCCGGCGACGGCATTCACCGCGCGTTTCATCGGAACGCCGCCGATGAATCTCATCACCCTCGGCGATCAGTTGATCGGCATTCGTCCCGAACATATTCGCATCGTGTCGCATGATGGTCATCCCGCGCGCGTAAAGGCGATCGAGCATCTCGGGGCGGACAGCATCATTCTTTGCGAGATCGACGGCCAGCCGGTTTCGGTGCGGCAGGACGGATTTAGCAAATCGCAACCCGGCGACGACATCCGTCTCGCATGGGATGCGGCTTATGAGCATCGGTTCGAGAAGACATCGGAGCGACGAACGGATTTAGCCACCGATGAAACGAAGCAGGTTGCGGCTGTCTGATCCGGATATGGCAGCCAGACGATAACAGGGGAGACTCAAATGAAACTGTTTGGACGAACGATGGCCGCCGCGGCAGCGCTTGCTGTCTCTGCTCTTGCGCAGCCCGCATTGGCTGTCGATCTGACGATGTACTATCCGGTCGCCGTCGGCGGACCGGTCACCAAGATCATCGACGACATGGTCGCGCGCTTCCAGAAGGAAAACGCGGAAATCAAGGTCACCGCGGTTTATGCTGGCAATTATACCGACACCATGACCAAGGCGATGACGGCGATGAAGGGCGGCCAGCCGCCGCAGCTTTCGGTGCTGCTGTCGACCGACGTCTTCACGCTGATGGACGAAAACGCCATCGTTCCGATGGACGACCTCGTGGCCGACAAGGCATGGTTCAAGGAATTCTATCCGGCATTCATGGCCAACGGCCAGATCGGCGGCAAGACCTGGAGCATTCCGTTCCAGCGTTCGACCATTGTGCTTTACTGGAACAAGGATGCGTTCAAGGAAGCCGGCCTCGATCCGGAAAAAGCGCCGGCGACTTGGGACGAAATGGTCGCGATGGGCAAGAAGCTCGTCAAGAAAGACGCCTCCGGTAACACCACCCGCTGGGGCGTCGAAATCCCGACCACCGGCTACGGCTACTGGATGCTCCAGGCGCTTGCCATCGAGAACGGCCAGAAGCTGATGAACGAAGCGGGCAACGAAGTGAATCTCACTGCGCCGAAGACAGTCGGCGCGCTCGATTACTGGACCGATCTGTCGCGCAAGCACAATGTGATGCCAACGGGCAGCATCGACTGGGCAACCCTGCGCACCGATTTCCTCGAAGGCAAGACCGCCATGATGTGGCACACCACGGGTAACCTGACCGCGGTGAAGGATGGCGCGAAGTTCAACTTCGGGGTTGCCATGCTGCCCGCCAAGGAACGCCGCGGCTCGCCGACCGGTGGCGGCAGCTTCTACGTTTTCAAGAACGCATCCCCCGAGCAGAAGAAGGCGGCGGTGAAGTTCATCCAGTGGATGACGGCGCCCGAACGCGCCGCGGAATGGAGCATCAAGACGGGCTACGTCGCTGTGTCGCCCGCGGCTTACAAGACCAGCGTAATGCAGGACTACGCCAAGGGATTTCCGGCGGCGACGGTTGCCCGCGATCAGCTTGAACATGCGGTTCCCGAACTCTCGGTTCATGAAAACGGCCGCATCTACAAGTTCGTCAATGACGCGATTCAGGCAGCCGTAACCGGTTCGCAGAAGCCGTCGGAGGCGCTTGCCGCCGCACAGCAGCAGGCTGACCGCGTTTTGCGCGCTTACAAATAAGAGAAGGTCGGGTGGCGGTTCGCCGCCACCCGCTTTTGCCGATGACTGATCAAGCCGCCACAGGACCAATTTCGTCGCGCAAGCCGAAGTCGCATGCGTGGTGCAATGCCGTGAATGCGTGGCTGCTGTTGTTGCCGGCTTTTGTCTTACTGATCGCGTTCACGCATTATCCAATCCTTGCGACGATCCGGAACTCGTTCTTCATCACGCGCCGGAATGGCGCCGAAGTGTTTGTCGGGCTGGACAGCTATCACGCGATGGCCAGCGATCCGATTTTCTGGAAGGCGCTGGTCAACAATTTCTGGTTCGCGCTCGGGACCATTCCGACATCCATCGCGCTCGCGTTGCTGATGGCCGTCTGGGTCAATCGCAACATGCGTGGGCGCGGCTTTCTTCGCCTCGCATATTTCACGCCGACCGTGCTGCCGATGATCGCGGTGGCGAACATCTGGCTGTTTTTCTATACGCCGGATTACGGTCTGCTCGATCAGTTGCGCGGTGTCTTCGGTCTCGCAGGATGGAACTGGCTCGGCGACCCGAGCACCGTGATGGGCTGCCTGATCGTCATGGTGATCTGGAAGGAAGCCGGTTTTTTCATGATCTTCTATCTGGCGGCGCTGCAGCAACTGTCACCCGATCTCGAGGAGGCGGCGGCGGTGGAAGGCGCGAGCCGCTGGTACACCTTCCGGCGCATCACCTTTCCCTTGTTGATGCCGACAACGCTGTTCGTCACCATCAACGCCGTGATCAATTCCTTCAAGCTGGTCGATCATCTGGTCATCATGACCAAGGGCGGTCCTAACAACGCGTCGACACTGCTGCTCTATTACATTTATGAAGTCGCCTTCACCTTTCAGGACTCAGCCTATGCCGCCACGCTGACCGTGGTGCTGCTGGTCTTGCTCAGTACACTGGCGCTGATCAAGTTCGGGTATCTCGACCGCAGGATTCACTATCAATGAACGCCCGCACGCATCCTCTTGAAGCGGTTGCTGCCTGGCTGCTGGCGCTGCTGTGGCTTGCGCCGCTGGCCTATGCGTTCTGGAGCGCGCTGCATCCGGCAGCCTATGCGACGTCGTTCAGCCTGTCCGCGCCATGGACGCTGGAGAATTTCGTCCGCGCGTGGAATCAGGCGCCGTTCGGCCGCTATTACATCAATACGGTGGTGCTGGTCGTCATCATTCTGGTCGGACAGTTGATCTTGTCGACGCTTGCAGCTTATGCGTTCGCGCGCTTCAAGTTCAAGGGCAGCGGTATCGCGTTCGCGCTGGTTTTGCTGCAGTTGATGATCATGCCCGACGTGCTGATCGTCGAGAACTACCGCATGATCGGGAAACTCAATCTGCTCGATACGATTCCGGCCATCGCGCTGCCTTATCTCGCCAGCGCTTTCGGCATCTTCCTGCTGCGACAAACGTTCAAGAGCGTGCCGCAGGAGCTGGTCGAGGCCGCGCGTGTGGAAGGGGCAGGGCCGCTGCAGATTCTCTGGAAGGTTTACGTGCCGCTGGCGCGCCCGACCTATGTCGCGTTCGGCCTCGTGTCCGTCAGCTATCACTGGAACAACTTCCTCTGGCCCTTGATCGTGACCAATTCCGTCGAAAGCCGGCCACTCACGGTCGGCCTCGCGGTGTTCGGTGCGCCTGAGACAGGCGTCGACTGGTCGATCATCACGGCGGCGACCGTCATGACCATGGCGCCGCTCCTGATCGCATTTCTGCTGTTCCAGCGGCAGTTCGTGCAGTCCTTCATGCGCGCGGGTATTCGCTGATGCGGTTGCTCACCTGGAATATTCAATGCGGCAAGGGCTGCGATGGCGTGATTGATCTTGCGCGGATCGTTTCCGTCGCAAGGGAGTTCGGAGAGGCAGACGTCTACTGCTTTCAGGAAGTCTCGGATAATTTCGCGAACCTGGACGGCGGCAAGGATCAGAGCGCCGAACTGGCGTCATTGCTTTCCGGATACGAGGCGGTGTTTCGTCCCGCGATCGAAACCGTCGATGCCGAGGGGCGGATGCACCGGTTCGGCAACATGACGCTCTCCCGCCTGCCGGTGATGCAGATTGCCAATCATCTGCTGCCGTGGCCGGGCGCGGCTTCGGTGCGCAGCATGCGGCGTCAGGCGCTCGATGTCACCGTGCAGACAGCCTTCGGCCCGCTGCGCGTGGTCAACACCCATCTTGAGTACCATTCAGTGTCGCAGCGCGAGGCACAGATCGGACGTCTGCTCGATCTTCAGGAAGAGGCTTCGGCAGGCGCGATGCTGGCTCGGGCGCACAGGGAGCCGTATGCCGCCCAGACACTCGCGGCGTCGAGCCTGCTATGCGGCGATTTCAATTTCGATGTGTCGGACCCCCAGCATGCGATGATCGCGGCCTCGGCTCGTCCGGGACTGAATTACCGGGATGCCTGGTCGATCTGTCATCCCGGCAGACCGCATGCCCTGACCTGCGGTCTCTACGATCATGCGCAGTGGGCCGACGGCCCCGATTGCCGGGATTTCATTTTTGCGACGGAGGACTTGGCGGGGCGTGTTCGCCGTGTCGAGGTCAACGTCGAGACCGACGCCTCGGATCATCAGCCGATCCTGATCGAGCTTGCGGACTAGGTTCTGGCTGCCGCTTCGCGCCCCGCCAGAGGGGTATTTTTTGGGCCTTATCGCCCAAAGATGTCTCCCACAACAACCTGCAGACACGCTAAAATGCCTGCAATCGTGGCGCGTAGGGCCGTTGGCATGGCGATTTCAGAAGGCGACAGGCATGATGCGTATCTGCCGCGCAGTCAGCCGCCTGTTCTGGACATGAAGAGCCTCGTGGCGATGCTACGCCGCCGGGCCTCTTTTATCGCGGCCGTGACCCTCGCATGTTTCGGCATCTGCCTGATCTGGATATTGCTGTCGCCACCAAGGTACATCGCAACCGGGCGCATCTTGCTGGATGTATCCGAGATCGCATCGACAGCAGAAGCCGGAGACTCCAATTCCGTCGGGATTGAAAACGAGCTTTACGTGATGACATCACGTTCCGTTTTCGACCGCGTCATCGCGCAGGAAAAGCTCGATGGCGATCCGCTGTTCGGCGGCAAGCCCGGGGGTCTTCTCTCTGCGCTTGTCTCGAGCGTCGGCCTTGCACGACACTCCGATTCCCATGCCCTTGCTTTGCGCCGGCTCGAGCGTTCCGTGAACGTACGGCGCAAGGCCGGCTCGACTGTGGTGGACGTGACCGCTGTCACGCCCGACCGCGAGATGTCGGTTCGGATCGCAAACGCCGTGATGGACGGTTATCTCGCGGAGCAAGCTGTCGGACGCGGAAACACGCCATCCGAGTCAGCCGTGCCATCCGGTTCGCGGCTGGAGACACTGCAGTCTCGTCTCAAGGCTGCCGAGCAGCGGTACGAGGCGTTTCGCGCCCAGAATCTGAAACCGAACGATGAGAGCGAGAAGCAGGTGACGGAACTGTCGGCGCAGGCAAATGCAGCCGAAGCCAAAGCCGGTTCGTTGCGTTCGCAACTCGCCCAGCTTCAGCGCGCCGGACGAACGCTCGATGGCGGCGGAATTCCCGCCATGGCGCGTAGCGGCGCGTTCGGCGCGGCGGGTTATCGCTACGCGGATGCAAGGCAGTTGGAGCGCGATCTCTCCGAAACCCTCGGGCCACGGCATCCAGATCTTGTTTTCGCGCGGCGGCGCGCGGCAGAAGCGGGCAGGGCACTCGAACAGACAATCGGCAGCAGAACCCGCACGATCACCGCTGATCTCGAACAGGCACGTTCAACCGCGGCCGGGCTCAAGGGCCGCGTGGACAAGGTGAAGAAGAACCTTGCGGTGTCGGCCGAAACAGCCACCCGCCTGAAGGAACTTGCCAACGATGTCGAGGCCAGCCGGGCCGCCTATCAGGCCGTTCTGGCGCGCTCGTATGATGCGTCCAATCAGCAACGCACCGATGGCCCAAATGCACGGATTCTCAGCCGCGCGACCATGCCGCTCGCGCCGAGCGGGCCGTTTCCCGCAGGCATATTGCTGATGAGCCTGCTGCTCGGGCTCGGTCTCGGCGTCAGCCTTGCGCTGTTGCTCGAACTGATGGCTGCCGAGAAAGAGTCTGTCAGCGTCCCTTGAAGTTCGCCGGACGCCGCTCTTCGGTGGCCTTGATGCCTTCCTTGTGGTCTTCGGTCTCGCGCAGCCAGGTCTGTTCGGCGAGTTCATGATCGGTCTGTGCCTTGACGCGATCTGCGAGACCCGCGCGGATCGTCGCGCGTGTCGACATCAGGCCGAGCGGGGAATTCTCCGCGATCTCGCCCGCCAGCTTGAAGGCTTCGGCGTGGACCTGATCCTGCGGCACCAGCACATTGGCAAGGCCCATGTTGTAAGCCTCTTCGCCGGTGACGCGGCGAGAGGTGTAGAACATCAGCGCCGCGTTGTTCTTGCCGATCAGTTCGGGGAGCGTGACGGTCAGGCCAAAGCCGGGATGAAATCCGAGGCGGGTGAAATTCGCGGCGAAGCGTGCCTCGGGACAGGTGACGCGGAAATCCGCCGACACCGCGAGGCCAAGTCCACCGCCAATGGCAGCGCCCTGAACAGCGGCCACGATCGGTTTCTTGTTGCTGAAGATGCGCACCGCTTCGCGGTAAAGATCGCCGGTTGTGCCATCGCCGGATGCAGCATCACCGGCAAATCCCGCGGGGCGGTTGAAGTTGGCGCCCGCGCAGAACGCCTTGCCCTGCGAAGCAAGAACCACGGCGCGCGCGTCCATGTCGTTGTCGATTTGTCCAAGTGCATCGGCGATCTGCCGGATCAGGGAGAGGTCGAAGAAATTCAGCGGCGGCCGGCGAATTTCGATCAGCGTAACATGCCCGTGTTTCTCGACGCCGATATCAGTAAAGCCGCTCATGGATGATCCTCGTTTGACATTTGTCTGTTAGCGCAGGCCGAGGCCGCGCGCGATGATACCGCGCAGAACCTCGGTGGTGCCGCCCTGAATCGTCAGTTTCGGTGCGGTCTTGATCGCGAATGCGAGCTGGTCTTCCAGCGTCTGGTGATTGGAGGCATCGAAGTCGATGAAAGCGGCGAGGTCGCGCACGCGATGGGGTAACTGTTGCTCCCAGAGCGTGCCGATATCCTTGACGATCGAGGCTTCGACCACGGGCTCCTTGCCCGCCTGCAGCATGCCTGCAACCGACACCGACATGCGGCGCATGGTGTGGAGCTGCGCGACAAGGCGGCCCACGCCTTCCGCGCCGCGCGTATCCGGGTTTGCCCCGAGCGCACGTACAAGCTCGGTCAACACGTAATAGGTTTCAAGAAAGCGCTCCGGTCCGCTGCGTTCATAGGCCAGTTCGCTGGTGGCCTGTTTCCACGCGCCGTCGATCTCGCCGAGTGCATGATCGTCGGGAAGGAAGACGTCCTTGAAGACGACCTCGTTGAATTCTTTCAGCCCGCTGATCTGCTCGATGGGATTGACCGTGATACCGGGCGTCTTCATGTCGACAAGGAATTGCGTCAGGCCATGGCGCCGGTTTTCCTTGGTCGGCGGCGACGTGCGGAAGATCGCGAGCATATAGTCGGCCATGTGCGCCGACGTGGTCCAGATCTTGGTGCCGTTGATCAGCCAGCCGCCGTCGGTCTTGGTGGCTTTCGTCTTCGCCGCGAACAGATCGGAGCCGGAATTTGGCTCGCTCATGCCGATGGCAAAGCAAACCTCGCCGCGGCAAATGCGCGGCAGGATGTCCATCTTGATCTTCTCGTTGGCGTATTTGAGCAGGACGGGGCCGCTCTGGCGGTCGGCAACAAAGAAGCGGCGGGTCGGCGCGTTGGCGATGCGCATTTCCTCGGTGACGATGTAACGCTCCAGGAAGGTGCGCTCATGGCCGCCGTATTTCTTCGGCCAGGTCATGCCGATCCAGCCGCGTTCGCCGACGCGGCGGCTGAATTCGGGAACGTCGGTGTCCTCCCGCTGCGGTTCGTGTGGATTGAACACACCGGCGGCAATTTCCTCGGCGAGGAATGCGCGCACATCGCGTCGCAAGGCCTCGTACTCTTCCGGCAAACGGATCTGATCGAAACGGAGCGCTGCGGTCATCTGAGAAGTCCTGAAAATCCGATTGTGGTTCGATTACCGCGATGCGACCAGCGGCCAGAGTTCGTCGGCACCGCGCGCGGCAACGAACCTGCCAAGTTCGGTCGCCCAGTAACTTTCGTGTCCGAAGTCATCACGCCAGCCCAGCGCGCGCAGTGTGTAGCGGTGCAGGATATGCTCCATCGAAAAGCCGATGGCGCCATGCACCTGATGCGCGATGGCTGTGCCTTTTTCAGCGGCTTCCGCGCAGCGAATTTTCGCAGCCGCGGCCTCGAAAAACACCGTCTCGTCGAACGACGGGCTGTTCGCGATTGTATCGGCGGCTGATCCTGCTGCCGTCACTGCGGCTGCGACCTCGCCGGCAAGCCGTGCGAGGTTGTGCTGGACGGCCTGAAACTTCGAGATCTGCTTTTCAAAAGCCACGCGCTCGTTGGAATAGCGCACCGTCATCTCAAGCATCGTTTCCAGCGCGCCCGCGATCTGCAGGCTGCGCAGCGTTGCGCCCATCAACATGAGTGATTGGCTGGTAAATCCGGACGGAGCCGCTTTGGAAGCAATTGGCTGGACGTCGTCCAACACCACGGTGTTGGATGCGTCGCTGCCGAGAGCTTTACCGGCCTCGATCCGGCAGGCCGATGCTTCGACCAGAGCAATCGAATATCCTTTCGCACCGTGCGCGATGACGGCGATATGCGCGGCTTCGGACGCGAAGGGGACGCTGCGAACCCGTCCGCTGAGTGTGCCGTCCGGATTGACGGTGATGCGATCCTGCGGGCGCGCCGGAGCGACTGTCATTTTTCCGGCAGGCGAGGGAAGGCCGGCCTGCGCGAGCAGCCAGCCGGCCAGCATTGTTTCGACCAGCGGAATTGAAATCGCGAATTTTCCACTGGAAGCTGCGACCGCAAATCCGTCCGCCAGACTTGCACCGGAACCGTCGCAGTCTTCGGGGACCCATGCCAGCGGCAATCCTGCTTCCGTCAGCGCAGTCCAGAGCGGCGCTTTCCAGGCGTCATTTGCCGCGTTGTTGATGGTCTGCGCGTCCGCAAGGTCCGCAAAAATCCGCTCCGCCGTCTCCGCAACAATATTCTCGCTCACGCTATCGGGCCTTTTCCAGTGATGTGCTGAGACAGGTGGTCATCCATCATAGTCCTGCACTTTCTTTTGCCCAGCCGTCCGGCCGGGATGAGTTTTTTTGCAACGCAGCGTGCGTCGGTAGGATGTCGAGCGCATGGCGGGGAAGTCATGGAAATGACGTCGCCGGGACGCTAGCCCTTCGTTCCGAACGGTGTCAAATCAGATGAGGTTTTCGGAAACAGGGATCTGAGAGCCTCAGGTTTGTGACGCTGTTTGCCGCAGTTCGGCAAGTTCGCGCCGCAATGCGAGTTTCTCTGCAACACCTTTGGTCACGTCGCGCAGAATGGCGACCGTTCCGTCAGGCAGACCGCGTTCGTCGCGGAGCATGACAATTGTAAACTCGACAGAGATTCGCCCACCGCTTTTGGTCAGCGCCGGAACGGAAAGCAGGTCGCCGGCGCTATAGCGGCTTGTGCCTGTCGCCATCGTGTGCCGGTATCCGTCCCAGTGCCGGGCCCTGAGATTTTCCGGAATGATGAAATCGAGCGACTGTCCGATTGCCTCGCCCGGAGAGAATCCGAAAATGCGCACTGCGCCGGGATTCCAGTACGTGACGACGCCGTCCCGGTCGGTCGCGATGATGGCATCCGATGCGGAGGCCAGAAGCGCCTCTGCAAGACCGGCGGGAGCAGACATCATTTCGGTTCAGTTTGCGCGGCGATGGGTCTGGATGCAGACGCGCGCGCCTCAGCAGATTTGTCGGAGGGAGCGTTCGATCGGTCCTCACGCGGCCAGCACGGGCCGGATGCGTGTTTGCGGATCGCGCTGGCAAGTTCGGATTCTTCTCCGGATGTTCTGCGATACATCTTTCCTCCGATCGCCTGAATTCCCATCCTCGTCCGCGCACCGGCTCTGGCAAGCGAGAAATATTGGCCTGTCGTATCGAAAAGCCGAATAGATCGCGCTTGCTCGGGCCGCTTATCGCTTGGCCTGCGCAGGCCGCCTGACCGGTTTTGCCGCGATCTTGCCTTTTGTCGCCGCGGCTAGCCGATGCATGCTGTCGACGGCGACTGAAATCGCCTCGTGTTCGCTGTCGGCCGGGTAGACCACATAGGCGGGAATTGAAAACTCCGGCGCTCCGGCGACGAGATGCAATCGTTTGGCGGAGAGATGCGGCAGCACGATCCGCAGCGGAAAATAGCCCGATCCTTCGTTCTTCATCAGATGTTGCAATCCGAGCCAGCCGATATTGACCGTGAGGGAAGGGCTGCCGAAATTCGGAAACGAGGCGCTATGCCGGGCATAGAATTCCGGGCCCCAGTCCACATAAACGTAATTGTCCAATGGCTCCGGCGTATGTCTTGCGCTGGTCGAGACCATTACAAGGCGTTCGTCGAAGAGTTGTTCAACCTTCAGGCCCGGCCGGCTTTGCGGCGTATACATCACGCCGATATCGACCCGGCCTTCGATCAGCCCCTGCATGACCTCCGGTTCAAGACCGCTCTCCGCCCGAACCGAGATTGTGGGTGCAGCCTTCTGCATCAGGGGCAGCCACTGCAGCAGGAATTCCTCCCACAATCCGATCCGGCCGCCGATCACAAGCGTTCCGCTGAAGCCTTCGGGAATGCCGATGTCATGCCGCGCCTGAGCCACCGTCCGGACCAGCGCGGTGGCGTGTTTCTGGAATTGCCGTCCGGAATGGGTCAGCGTGGTCCCGGCCTTATTCCGCACGAACAGGACGCAGCCCAGCAGATCTTCGAGGGTATGAATTCGCGTGCTGACGGTCGATTGACTGACATGCAGCCGTTCGGCGGCGCTGATGAAATTGCCTGCCTCGACGACCGTCAGGAAAGTCCTCGCCAGTTCGGTGTCCATCGCGGTTTCTCATATCGGAAAATCCGATATTAACTCGAGATAGTATCCCTTTGTCAAAATTGTTGAAATCGGGGCGGACGTTCGCTCTGCGCGCGAGATTGTCGCAGTTCGCCTGACAATGTTTCTAAATTGCGAAGGGAATACATGCCCTGCGACTGCCGCAACCATAATTGGCCGGGATGCTCTTTCGCTTCCGTGGCAAGGGCGCTACGATCCGGCCAAGCCGGTGAGGGCCGGTCCCCTATCTGCCGATCGCCCGATCGCTTTCAAAATACTCCCACACGAACGTTGCGACCAAAGGAAACGTCATGACCAATCGTATGCAGTTCTATATCGACGGTAGCTGGGTCGATCCCGCCGTCAAGAAGTCCATTCCGGTCGTCAATCCGGCGACGGAAGAAGCGATGTACGAGATTGCGGTTGGATCGAAGGCGGACGTGGACAAGGCGGTTGCCGCTGCGCGCCGTGCGTTCGAGACCTTCTCGCTGACCTCGCGCGAAGAGCGCGTCGCGCTGCTGGAAAAGATCATCGCGGTCTACAAGACCCGGCTCAAGGATATCGGCGCCGCCGTCTCCGACGAAATGGGCGCGCCGCTGCCGATGGCTGAAAAGATGCAGGCCGGCGCCGGCCTCGGCCATCTGATGTCCACGCTGGACGTTCTCAAAAAGTACGAGTTCGAGGAAAGCATTGGCTCGGCCGTCGTGGTGCGTGAGCCGGTCGGCGTGATCGGCATGATCACGCCCTGGAACTGGCCGCTGAACCAGATCGCCTGCAAGGTCGCGCCCGCGATCGCAGCCGGCTGCACCATGATCCTGAAGCCGTCGGAATACACCCCGACGTCCGCGCTGATCTTCGCCGAAATCCTTCACGAAGCCGGCGTGCCGAAGGGCGTGTTCAACCTGATCAACGGCCTCGGCCCCGATGTCGGCGTCGCTATGAGCGAGCATCCGGGCATCGACATGATTTCATTCACCGGCTCGACCCGCGCCGGTATCGACGTTGCCAAGCGCGCGGCCAACACCGTCAAGCGCGTCAGCCAGGAACTGGGCGGCAAGTCGCCGAACATCATTCTCGACGACGCCGATTTCACCAAGGCTGTGACCGGCGGCGTGGCGCATATGTTCAACAACTCCGGCCAATCCTGCAACGCGCCGTCGCGTATGATCGTGCCGCAGGCGAAGATCAACGAGATCGCGGCTATCGCCAAGACCGTTGCCGACAAGACCAAGGCGGGCGATCCGCGCGCCGAGGGCACCACCATCGGCCCGGTGGTCAACCGCATCCAGTGGGACAAGATCCAGGCGCTGATCCAGAAGGGCATCGACGAAGGCGCCACCTTGGTCGCTGGCGGTCCAGGTCTGCCGGAAGGAGTCAACAAGGGCTTCTATGTCCGCCCGACCGTGTTCTCCGATGTCACCAGCGACATGACGATTGCGCGCGAGGAAATCTTCGGACCCGTGCTCGTGATCATGGGCGCGAAGGACGAAGACGAGGCGGTGAAGATCGCCAACGACACGCCTTACGGTCTTGCCGGTTACGTCTCGGCGGGCACTGTCGAGCGTGCGCGCAAGGTTGGCCGCCAGATTCGCGCCGGCAACGTCAACCTCAACGGTGTGCCCAACGAGCGCACCGCGCCGTTCGGCGGCTACAAGCAGTCGGGCAACGGCCGCGAGTGGGGCAAGTTCGGCCTTGAGGAATATCTCGAAGTGAAGGCGGTCGCAGGCTTCAACGCGGCCTGAGACTGTTCGGAGTAAAAATGTGCCGGTGCGAGGCGACTCGCACCGGCATTTTGTTTTCAGGCAAGTTCGCCGTGAACGCGCTGTTCAGGGCGGACGCGATGTCTACTTCAACGCGGCGTGCGCCGCTGCTGTGATCGCAGCCAGTCCTTTCGCAACATCGCCGGTGATGTGAAGGCGCAGCGCTCTGCGTCCGCGTTCGGTCAGCACGCCGAAATCGCCGCGCGCCTGCGCGGCCTCGATCACGCCGAAGCTGGTCTTCTGTCCCGGCACGTCGAGATCGCTGGCGTTATCCGCCGTGATCTGCAGGAACACGCCGGTGTTCGGCCCGCCCTTATAGGCCTGTCCGGTGGAGTGCAGGAAGCGCGGCCCGAAGCCGACACAGGTGGCGACGCTCTTGCCGTCGCGGATCGCCATGCGGAGACTGTGGATCGCTGCAATGTTGGCATCGTTGCGGTCAAGATAGGCGAGGGCCGCGACGTAATCGTTCGCTTTGATGCGGCCGAAATGCGCCTTGAGCCATGAGGCGAGATCGGTGCCGGCCCCGGCTTTACGCAAGGCGTCGGCGTTCGCCGCGTCGGTATAGATGCCAATCGGTCCATCCGTTTCAAAGGCAGTCTCGGCAGGCAATGCGCCGGACTTCTCGAACGCCGATGTCAGTTCGCGCGTCTTGATCTTCGCGGCTTCGACGTCGGGCTGGTCGAACGGATTGATGCCCATGACCGCGCCTGCCACGGCGGTTGCGATTTCAAAGCGGAAGAATTCCTGCCCGATATGGGCGGGACTTGTCACGGTGATGCGAACGACCGGATGCCCTGCGGCTTCCAGCGCGGCTAACGCCGCTTCACGCGCGTTGTCGCCGTCGTCCTTCAGGCGCAGGTCGATGAACACGCGATCGTTGCCGTAGATGTCCGGCTTGCCGAGTGGCTCGCCTTCCAGGGGGATCAACGCCTTGCCGTTCTTGCCGGTGGATTCGGCGATCAACTGTTCGGCCCATGCTCCGAAGCTGGCAAGGCGGGAAGAACCGGTGAGGGTGAGCTTGTCGCGGCCGTGCTTCGCCGCGGCGGCGAGCGCGAGGCCAAGCTGAACGCCGGGATTTTCCGCGGGCGGCACATCAGGACCGCAGCAGCGGACCATGATGCCCGCCAGATCCAGAAAATCCGCGATGTCGATTCCGGCCGCAGCCGCAGGCACAAGGCCGAACGGCGAGAGCACGGAGTAACGGCCACCGATGGTCGGCTCGCCGTGAAAAATCTGTGCAAAGCCGCGTGCGGTCGCGGTTTTCTCCAGCGACGAGCCGGGATCGGTCACGGCGATGAAGCGGTCCGCGGCCTTCGCGCCGGCGCGAACGAAAAAATATTCCATCAGCGCATTAGGTTCGGTCGTGCCGCCGGACTTGCTGGAGACGATGAACAGCGTCCTGTCAAGATTGATCGACGCCTCAGTTCGCCGCACCTGTGCGGGATCGGTGGAATCCACGATGCGCAGCCTTGGAAAGCCGTCGATCTGCCCAAAAGTTTCCGCCAGCACTTCCGGCCCGAGGCTCGAACCACCCATGCCGAGCACGACAACGTCGGTGAAGTGCTTGCTTTTTACCCAGCCGGCGAAGGCGACGTAGCGCTCGACCTCGTTCTGCTCGCGTGCGACGGCATCGAGCCAACCAAGCCATTTGTTCTCATCCGTGCCGGTCCAGACCGAGGCATTCCGCGCCCACAGTGCGCGGATGGTGCCGTTGGCGCGCCACTTTTCGGAGAGAGCCTTCGCGTCCTTCTCGATCGCGGGCGGAAGTTTGATGCTCTGTGCATCAATGCGTGAACCGAGAATGGCGGCGCGCTTTTGAGCAACCGCGCCCAGCAGCTTGTCGAAGGCTTCGGCAAACAGCTTGACGCCATCTTCCACCAGCGCGTCGGTGATGGCGTCGAGCGAAATTCCGCTCTTTGAGAGGTCCGCAAGAACACGCTCGGCGTCAGCAATGTTTTGCTCAAGGCTGTCGCGCGGCTTGCCATGGTCGCGGAAAGCATCGAGCGTTGCGGGAGGAACGGTATTGACCGTGTCGCGGCCGATCAATTCCTCGACATAGAGAACGTCGCTGTAAGCCTTGTTCTTGGTGCCGGTGGACGCCCACAGCAGCCGCTGAACCTGCGCACCTTTCGCGGCGAGTTTCTTCCAGCGTTCGCTGCCGATCACCTTCAGATAGTGCTGATAGGCCAGCTTGGCGTTAGCGATAGCGACCTTGCCCTTGAGAGTTTCGAGCCGGGCTTTCTCGTCCCCACCTGCTGTTGCGATCTTGCCGTCGAGCTGCGTATCGACCGATGTGTCGATGCGGCTGACGAAGAAGCTCGCCACGCTGGCGATCCGCTTGGGATCGCCCCCCTTAGCGACAAAATCCTCCAGCCCGGCGATGTAGGCTTCGAGAACCTCGGCATACATCTTCTGCGAGAACAGCAGGGTGACGTTGATGCTGATGCCTTGCGCGATTAGGGCGCGGATGGCGGGGATACCCTCGGCGGTGCCGGGCACCTTCACCATCAGGTTGTCGCGGGCGACGCTGGTCCAAAGCCGCTGCGCCTCGGCAATCGTGCCGTCGGTGTCGCGCGCGAGATACGGCGAGACTTCGAGACTGACATAGCCGTCCGCGCCTTTCAGCTCGTCGTAGACCGAATGCAGCGCATCCGCTGCCCGCTGGATGTCTTCTACGGCGAGCGTTTCATAGAGATCGCTGGCCGAACGGTCGTGCTCGCTCAGGAGCGCGGAAACCGCCTCGTCATATTCGTTGCTGCCGCCAATTGCCTTTTCAAAGATCGAGGGATTGGACGTGACTCCGCGCACACCGTCGCTGTCCACCAGCGCCTTGAGGTCGCCATTGGCGATAAATCCGCGTGCGAGGAAATCGAGCCAGATGGCCTGGCCGTGGGTCGTCAGAGCTTTAACTGGGTTCATGCCGTCTCTTGCGGGATTGCGGTGGGGAGGCTGTTGTCGGCTGCAAGCCGTGTGATTGTCAAAGGGCCTGTCGTTGTCAAAGACTCTGCCAGGCCGATGGTTTCAGGGGGCCAGAATAGACCGTCTGTGCGGCAGCATTATAGAGAGTGCCGCCGCGGGTCGGATTTTCTCCCGGGCGAGGGGAGAAGAATATCCGCCTGCTGTATCCGGAAATAGAAGGACTCTCTCCTTTTTCAGCCCTGAGGGCAAGAATATCGTTAGTTTTCGAGCGATCTGGACCCATTTCCGGCGGACGAATAGATATTTGTTCTCCAAACGTCGTGGATTGTGGTCAAGGAAGCACGTCATGCCAGGTATCCCGGTCTCTGCTGGTTTTGCGATTGGTCTCGCCTTTGGCGTCGTCGGCCTTCTCAGCGGCTTCTGCCTGATGAGCAGCCTGCGCGACTGGTGGACCGTCAATGACGGCCGCAAGATCCGCAGCTATGCCGTTGCGCTGGCGGTTGCGATCCTCGGCACGCAGTTCGTCGCGGGCGCCGGCCTCGTCGATGTTGCAAAGTCGCTTTACCTGCAGCCGTCGTTTTCCGCCCCGCTGATTTTCGCAGGTGGTCTGCTGTTCGGCTTCGGCATGGTTCTTTCCAATGGATGTGCCTCGCGCGCACTGGTCCTGCTCGGCAAGGGCAATCTTCGCTCGCTGGTCGTCATCGCCATCATCGGCGTCACCGCGCAGATGACGCTGAAGGGCCTGATCGCGCCCGCGCGCCTCGCCTTCCTGCAGGCCACACAGATCACGCCGACGGCAGTATCCGCGCCCGCGCTGCTCGCCACCATGGGCATTGACGAATCCGTCGCCCGCATCGCTGTGACGCTGATCGCGAGCGGCGCGCTGCTGATCTTCGCGTTCTCGGACGGTCAGTTCCGCCGCGCCTACGGCCAGATCGCGGCCGGTCTTGCGATGGGTCTGCTGGTGACTGCCGGCTGGCTCGCGACCGGCTGGCTCGGCGCCGACGATTTCAACCCGATCCCGGTGACGTCGCTGACGTTCGTCTCGCCGATTGCCGACACGCTGCAATACACCATGCTGTCGACCGGCCTGACCCTGAGCTTCGGCATCGCGCTGGTGGCTGGCGTTCTCAGCGGCAGCCTTGTGACGGCGATTGTCTCCGGACGCTTCAAGCTCGAGGGCTACACCTCGCCGAACCACATGCTGCGCTCGATCTCCGGCGCGGCGCTGATGGGCATCGGCGGTGCGATGGCTTATGGCTGCTCGATCGGACAGGGGCTGACCGGTCTGTCGACCCTCGGCATGCCGTCCTTTATCGCGGTCGCCGGCATTCTGTCCGGTGCGGCGCTCGGCATCCGCGGCGCGGCTGTCGTTCCGGCGCTCGCAACCCGCTAATCCCGGAACATTTCCGGCAAATCGCTTGTTCTCCCCGCGACGCTCCGGCATCCTCCGGCGCGTTGTCGCAAGAGGCAAGCTGTTATGAATCGCCGTCATTTTCTTTCCGCCGCTGCTGGCTTCGCGCTGATTGGCGCGGTGCCGCCTCTTGCGCAGGCGCAGACCAAACCTAAAGCGCCCGAGGACAAGCCGTTCGCGGAACACTTCATCGCGCTGCAGATCTCCGATTCCGATCAGAAGAAGCAGCGGCTGGTGTTGAGTGTGGCCAGCAACCTTCAAAAGGCCTACGGGCAGGACAAGATTGCCATCGAGGTTGTCGCGTTCGGCCCCGGCATTGATCTTCTTCGCGCGGAAAGCGAGAACCGCTCGCTGGTCGACAGCCTCGTTACGCAGGGCGTTCGCTTCGATGTCTGTGGCAACACGCTCGACACCATCGAACGCGAGACCGGACAGCGGCCGAAGACCAATCCGCATGCGATTGAAGTTCAGGTCGGCGTCGGGCAACTGCTGACCCTGAGCGAGAGCGGCTACACCGTTATCCGCCCCTGATCCTCACTCCGCCGGATCGCTTTTCCCGAGCAGGCTGGCCCATCGGCGCTGAAGCAAATCGCGCGGCGAACCATCGACCAGGATGGCGATGCCGAGCCGTGCGCCAATGACCATGGCGCCGATCGCAAGCGGCGCGGAGAGCGCAAGCGCGGACCCGGCCGTCAATCCCTGACCGATGGTGCAGCCGCCGGCAAGAATCCCCCCGATGCCCATCAGCACGCCTCCGGCGAGATAACGCCGCATCTCGTGATCGTCGTCGAACGCTTCCCAGCGCAGTTCTGCCGAGCGCCAGGCCGCCAGCCACGATCCGGCAACGACACCGAACACGCTGCCGACGCCGAAATCGGCGAAATTCGTGATGTTCTGCAGGCCGGCGTAAAGCGCTTTGCCGACGGTGGAGACGAAGGTCAGACTTTGCGGCTTTGCCGGGCCCGCGAATTCATCCACGATGTTTGTCGTCACGATCCACCCGGCCACGATCAGGACGCCGAGCACGATTCCCGAGGACACAAGTCGCGGCGCGCGGCGCAGCCGCCGATCGCGCAGCGCGAGCCAGCACAGGGCGGTTCCCGCAATCACCGCAATGATGGTGCGGGTATCGAGACCGAGAAACTGTGAGGACAGCGATGCGATGTCCGCCTGCGCGCCGCCCGGCATCGGCACGGACAGGGATTCAAGAACCTCGATCCTGAAGGTTGCGAAAACCCCGCGCAGGGTCGCATAGGCCGCGCCGCCGAGAACCAGAATGACAACGAGGCTGCGCAGATCGCCGGTGCCGAGCCGCACCAGCGAACCGAATCCGCAGGTCCCGACCAGCGCCATGCCGACGCCAAACATCACGCCGCCGATCAGGACCGAGACCAGCGGCAAGGCTGTCGGTGTGTAGGTCACGAGTGACGGATCGAGCAGACCGCCGACAATCAGCGCTTGCGTGCCGAGAATGGCAATGCCGAGCGCAAGTCCGAACACGCGCAGTCTGCGGCTGTCGCCGCCCATCAGCGCGTCTTCAATCGCACCGAAGGTGCATAGCCGCGCATGGCGCACGGCAAAGCCCGCGATGACGCCGATGGCGAAACCGCCGAGTGCTTGCATCCAGGCAGACATGTTCTGCATGGCGTTCTCCCGGACCGGTGCGGCGTGAAGCCTTGCGGGCTGCGTCGCATCCGCCTGCCGTGATGGCAGGTTTATTTCTTGTCTGCCGCCTCGGGCGCGCAGAAAATATCGTAGACCACCGAGATCACCCGGCGGACATCCTCGTTGGCGAGGCTGTAGTAGATGGTCTTGCCGTCGCGGCGCGTATCGACCATGCCGTCGTAGCGCAGGCGCGCGAGTTGTTGCGACACCGCCGACTGGCGCAGCGAAAGAATGTTCTCAAGCTCGGTGACCGAACGCTCGCGCTCAGCGAGCAGGCAAAGCAGCAGCAGGCGATTTTCGTGCGATAGCGCCTTGAGGAAGTTGCTGGCCTTGCGCGCCTTGCGCATCAACTGGTCGAGTTCGGGCGAATACTCCGCGCCGTCGCGAAGCTCGGTTTCCAGTTCGGATGAAAGGATTGATGTCATGGCTCTATCGTTTCATTCAACTGAGGTCAGATTCGGCTGGGCGAGGGCTGCAGCTTGGCGGCGAGCGCGTCGAGCAATCCCCAGAAGGCGTTGTCGTTGCTGTAGCCGGTGATGCGTCCGATCTCGCGGCCGTTGTCGGCGACCACGAAGGTCGGTGTGAACCGGATCGGCGAGGCGAGCGTGATGCCGCTCATCGCCTGATTCCGGATGTCCACGCGGCGGAGCGGAAGCGCCTTGGCCTCATCGGTCCGCTCGTACAGCGAACCGACATCGCGCTCCCAGCGCTGGCAATAGACGCAGCCGGCCTGCTCGAACATGACGAGTTCGGCGGCCTGCGCCATGCCGCACCACAGCACGCTTGCGGAAAATGCAGCGGCCGCGACGGATTTTGCGAGCGTTTGTCCCAGCATATGATACATATACACGAATTCGCATGTATCTGCCAGAGCCGGGAATTCCGTGGTTTCTTCCATTTCAATCGCCGGGGCGCTGGGGGCGGGGGTGCTGTCGTTCCTGTCTCCCTGCGTTTTGCCGCTGGTGCCGCCCTACCTCTGTTTTCTGGCGGGCATCAGCCTCGATGACCTGACGCATGAGGACAAGCGCGGCTGGCGGCCGGACTGGCGCGTGGTCGCGCTGTCCTTCGCCTTCGTGCTCGGCTTCGCCACGGTGTTCGTCGCGCTCGGGGCATCGGCCTCGGCGCTCGGCAAAACCGTCACCGCCTATTTCGACATGCTCGCGATCATCGCCGGCGTCATCATCATCATTCTCGGCCTGCACTTCCTTGGCATATTCCGGATCGGCCTGCTGTTTCGCGAAGCGCGGTTTCAGACCGTCTCGAAGCCCGCGGGATTTCTGGGCGCCTACATCGTCGGGCTCGCCTTCGCGTTCGGCTGGACGCCCTGCGTCGGGCCGGTGCTGGCGGCGATTCTGATGGTTGCGGGCATCGAGGGATCGGCCGGCCGCGGCGCGCTCTTGCTCGGCGCTTATGCGCTCGGGATCGGCATTCCCTTCATGCTCGCGTCGCTGTTCTCCGGTCCTTTCATGCGGCTGATGGCAAGGCTGCGTGGGCACATGGGCACTATCGAAAAGGTGATCGGCGGCGCTCTTGTGCTGACCGGCGTGCTGTTTTTGACTGGCGGCATGCCGCGCATCGCGGGCTGGCTGCTGGAAACATTTCCCGTCTTCAGTTCATTCGGCTGACGCGACAGAGGGAGGCTCACTTGCCCAATAACAAGAACCATCTGACCCGGCGGCATGCCATCGCTGCGCTCGGCGCGGGCGCGCTGGCGTTGCGCAGCGCCCCGTCTTTCGCAAAGGCGACGCTCGGCGACGACGGCATCTATCACATGGACTGGTATCTTGAGAGTTTCCTCGATGTTTCCGAGGACCTCGCCGGCGCGACCGCCAAGGGCAAGCGCTTTGCCATCATGTGGGGCCTGAAGGGCTGCCCGGCCTGCAAGCGGATGCACGAGGTGCATATGATGGACCCGAAGATCGAGGGATACGTCCGCGACAATTTCGAGATCCTGCATCTCAATCACATCGGCGCGCGCGAGGTCACCGACTTCGATGGCCGCAAGCGCAGCGAGAAGGCCTTCGGCGAGGCCTATGGCATCCGCTTCACGCCGACGATCCAGTTTTTTCCCGAGAAGACCGACGGTCTTGCGGCGTTGAAGGGCCAGGCGCGGGAAGTGGCGCGCATGCCGGGGCTGCTGGAGCCGACAGAATTTCTCGCCATGTTCCGCTACGTGCGCGAGAAGGGTTATGACTCCGCGCCGTTCCCGGAATGGCTCAAGCGCCAGGCGTGAGTGATTTTTTATCCCGTCGCGCAAGAAGAAGAGCCTGTATCGAACTCTCTCTCCGGTCGTCCCCGCGAAAGCGCTACCCATACTCCCTGAGCGGTCGATTTAAGGGAGCTGCTGGAGCAGCTTTCTCGCTCTCACCACGATGTTCGGTGGTTATGGGTCTCCGCTTTCGCGGGGACGACGTCGGATGCGTTGCACGAGTGCGCTCGACGAACAGGTCGTCATGGCCGGGCTTGTCCCGGCCATCCACGTCTTCCTTTCGGACTTTTGGCAAAGGCGTGGATCACCGGGGCAAGCCCGGTGATGACGATCATTGGTGTTGCACCTGCCTATGCTTCACCGGCTTCCGATTCATTTTTCAAACAGCCACGTGTGATTGCTCTCGCGCATGGCGCGAGGTGAGCTTTGGTCGTGTCCCTCATATGAGGGGCGTGGCGCGCCGAAAGGCGCAAAGGTGGTGTTTCGCTTCCTTGGCGAAGGAAGCGCATCGCCTCACGGCGCGCCATCAGCGGCGATTTTGGGCGAGGGGAGCGCTCTTCCGGGACAGGACGGACGCTTTCACGCCCCGATCCGGCGGCTTTCGCCGCGTTCGTGCCTGTCCGCGTCCAGCCATTGAAGGCAGAGCCACGTAGTTGGCCCGGGCGCTGACCCCAGCCTCCCGGACGTGTGGCTGCGAACCACATCGCGCAGGCGCCGCATCCTGCTCCGCTTCAAAGCGCCCTCGAGAAGCGCCCCTCGTGAACAGGACGATGAAGAATATATTCCTAGATCACAAAATGTCAAGATGCTTCGTCATTGCGAGGAGGCGAAGCCGACGAAGCAATCCATTTTTCTTTGCCGGCAGAGGGCAGATGGATTGCTTCGCTGCGCTCGCAATGACGCACGTGAGCGTTTAGGTCTCCCGCGCAATTTCTCCGAGTCGTCCCCGCGCAGGCGGGGACCCATGCACCCTGAATTCTCGATGTGAGGAAGATGCTGGAGCACTCTTCTCGCCATCACCACGATATGCGGTGGTTGTGGGTCCCCGCTTTCGCGGGGACGACATCGAATGTTTGGTGAGTGCGTCGCCTTAAAAATCCAGCTTGTCGCTGATCGCCGCGACACCGGCCTTGGCGCAGGCTTCATCCGCGTCGCCGCCCGGCGCGCCGGACACGCCGATGCCGCCCAGCATCGATCCGCCGGCCTCGATCATCACGCCACCACCGATCAGCACCACATTGGGAAGCTGACGCAGGCCCTGCATCGCAGGCGCCTGCGTTGCGGCGACGAGATCGGTGGTGTTGCTCTTGAAGCTGACCGCGGTCCACGCCTTGCCGGTTGCCGTCGGCGGCGTGTGCGCGCCGGCGAAGCGGTCGCGCAGCATCACCTGCGGCATGCCCGAGCGATCGACCACCGCGACCGCGACCTGATAGCCGCGCTTGCGGCACTCGGCCATCGCGGCCTTTGCTGCGTCGAGCGCGATCTCGGGGGTGAGCGACTTGGTCGCGACAGTGGCGTCCTGCGCGCGTGCCGGAGCCGAGACGAAGGCGCAGACAGCCGCGAGGGCAAACAGGTTTCGTGCTTTCATGTTTCTGGCTCCTCGTTCCGCTGCGGCCTCATGGTGAGGAGGCGCGTTCTTGCGCCGTCTCGAACCATGAGGCGATTGTCGAAAAGACATCGTGTGTCACCTCATCCTTCGAGGCGCGCGCGAAAGCGCGCTCCACAGGATGAAGTATCAACACATCCGGGCGGCCATGTATGCCCGGATCATCAGCCTACTTGTTGACCGGCGATTCGGGGTCGAACAGCAACGCCACCAGATCCTTGATCTGCTGCTCGGTCAGAACCTTGTTCGCGCCGAAGCGCGGCATGCTGGAACACGCGAACACGGCCTGCGAGTCGTAGATCTTGGTGAAGGCGTTCTTGATCTCGTCCGGCGCGTATTTGCGATCCTTGCCGTAGTTGGTCAGGCTCGGTCCCAGCGTGCCGTAGGAGAGTTCGGACTTCTCCAACTGGTGGCAGGCGTAGCAGTTGCCGCCGCTCACCGTGTCGGGCTTGTCCGAGAACTGTCCGCCGCGGCCGTTGTTGGCGGTCTTCTTGCCGGCCTTCCAGTCGCCGAGGAATTTTCCGTCGGCGGGATAGACCACTTTCGCCAGCTCGCGCTTGGTGATGGCCTCGGCTTCCTTCGCCGGCACATTGTTGTGGAAGGCGTTGCAGGTCTTCAGCGTCTCGTCCGGAACGATGCGCTCCTGCCATTCCGGCGGCGCCTTGCCGAACGTCGCCTTCACATAGGCATCGACGATGGCGGGGTCCGCGGCCTTGACCGGGCTTTTGGGCGAGGTCTGCGCCGATGCGCTGAAGGGAAGGGCGATAACACCTGCGGCGAGAGCCAGCGCGGCGATTGTCATTTTCCTGGTCATGTTGCGCTCCTCTCTCAACGCTTGATCGACGGGACGTTGATTTCGCCGCCGGCGCCCTGCTTCTGCAGGAAGACGGTCAGCGCGGTGAGCGCATCGGACGCATATTCAGGAACCGGCCAGCGCTGCTGGCGATAACAGTCCCACAGCCGATGCTGCATGGTGCGCAAGGCGCTTGCCGACACGCGATAGGTCGGCCAGCTTCCCATGGTTTCCTGCGGCTGCTTGCCGGGATGCGACAGGTTCGGCAGGCCCTGCAGGCGGATGCGCTTGCCGTCCTCGGCGTGGCAGGTCGAGCAGGAGAAATCGTTCACGCCGCCGCGCCGATAAAACAGCGCTTCGCCGACAGCGGCCATTTCCTGTTCCTTCGGATGGCTGAGAGGAACGTCGATCTTCATGCCGTTCGACTTGTTGGCGATGTAGGCGACGAGGTCTTCCATATCGGAAGGTTTGCCGGGGCCGGAGAAGCGGCGCGCGATCACGTCCTTGGTGTCGAGGCCCTGAATGTTGGTCATGCACCACAGCAGGCGCTGCTCAAGGTCCATGACCTTGTCGGCGTCCTTGAAGTAGCGCGGCATCTTGGCGTAGGCGCCTTCGAGCTTGCCGGGTCCCTGGCCGAGATCGCAGGTTTCGAGCGAGACGTCCTTGGTGCCGCGCTTCAGCTTCCACAGCACTTCGCCGCGGTCCACCGCGAGATAGCCGGGATTGGACATCGGATCGGAAATCATCGCGCGATATCGCTCGATTTCCTTTTCGCTCGCGTCCTGCGCGCGCGCAGGCGCGCTCGACGCGCACATCAGAATCGCAAAGGCGATTGCCGACCGAATCGTGGTCTGTCTCATTCTTTGGTCCTCCCCTCCGTCAGACCGTCTGTGCGGTCTTTTCGGCTTCCGGTTCAGTCTGATCCCGCAGCCTTTCCGCAGTGCAGTGCTTTGATAGGCGCCACAAAAACGGATACTGACTCGCGAGCCGTCAGACTAGAACATCTTTACATTCATGAAAAAGAATATAATGATGTGTCCCGGATCATGATAGATCAGGCTTGGCATCGTCAAGCGATACTATCGTCAAGGGATGCAAAAGACTCCCGCAGGAGGAAGCATAGATGAAGTTCAATGAACCAACGCGCCGTGATGCGCTGACTCTCGCCGCCATCGCGGGACTGACTGCCGTGCTGGCGCCGAAAATGGTGTTCGCGGACGAGGCGGCGGTCGCGGCCGAGATCAAGAAGCTGTACGGCGACAAGAAGATGGACAGCGGCAAGATCAAGCTCGATGTGCCGGAGATCGCCGAGAATGGTCTCGTGGTACCGGTCAATGTCGAGGTCGAAAGTCCGATGACCGACAAGGACTACGTGAAGGCGGTTCACATCTTCGCCGACGGCAATCCGCTGCCGGGCGTCGTCAGCTACAAGTTCACGCCGGCCTGCGGCAAGGCGGCGGCGTCCACCCGCATGCGCCTCGCGCAGACGCAGAACATCGTGTGCGTCGCGGAAATGTCGAGCGGCGCGCTCTACACCACAAAAGCCAATGTGAAGGTCACCATCGGCGGCTGCGGCGGCTGATCGGTCTCACTCACGAAAAAATTCAGGCGAGGACGTTTCCGAGGATAATTCTATGGCCAATGCACCCACACCGCGCGTTCGTGTTCCTGCCACCGCGAAGGCGGGCGAACTGATCGAAATCAAGACCCTCATTTCGCACGAAATGGAATCCGGCCAGCGCAAGGATTCCTCCGGCAAGGTCGTGCCGCGCAAGATCATCAACAAGTTCACCGCGACCTTCAACGGCAAGCCGGTGTTCGAGGCGGACTGGAATCCGGCGATCTCGGCCAATCCGTATCAGTCGTTTTTCTACAAGGCGTCCGAGACCGGCGAGTTCACCTTCACCTGGAAGGATGACGACGGTTCGGAATACACCGCCAAGAACAAGCTGACGGTCGGCTGATCTTCTCCGCACGGCTATGCCGTGCGGAAACGAGATTTCTGAAAATCGTTTCCCTCCGATGAGGGGACAAGGGTGATGCGATGATATCGAGGCGGGAATTCCTGCAGGCGAGCGCGGCTGCGTCTGCGCTCACCATCGGCGGCGGACTTGGGCCGCTCGGGCGCGTCGCGGCGCAGCAGAAGCTGACGCAGGCGGATATCCTCAAGTTCGATCCGCTCGGCACAGTGACCATTCTCTATGTCGCGGACAACCACGCTCAATTGATGCCGCTCTACTTCCGCGAACCGTCGGTCAATCTCGGGGTCGGCGCGGACAAGGGCCTGCCGCCGCATCTCACCGACGCGGCGTTCCGCAAATACTTCAATATCGCCGCCGGTTCGGCGGATGCCTACGCACTCACCGCGGATGATTTTGTCGCGCTGGCGCGCAACTACGGCCGCATGGGCGGCATGGACCGTGTCGCGACGCTGATCAATGCGGTGCGCGCGGAGCGCGGCGAGGACAAGGTGCTGCTGCTCGACGGCGGCGACACCTGGCAGGGAAGCTGGACCTCGCTGCAGACCAAGGCGCAGGACATGATCGACGTCATGTCGGCGCTCAAGGTCGATGCCATGGTCGGCCACTGGGAATTCACCTATGGCGCGGATCGCGTCAAGGAAGTCGCCGACAAGGCGCCGTTCGCCTTCCTCGCGCAGAACGTGCGCGACAACGAATGGCAGGAGCCGGTGTTCGAGGCGCGCAAGATGTTCGAGAAGGGCGGCGTGAAGGTCGCCGTGATCGGACAGGCGCTGCCGCGCACGGCGGTCGCCAATCCGCGCTGGATGTTCCCGAAATGGGAATTCGGCATTCGCGAAGAAGACATGCAGAAGCAGGTCGATGAGGCCCGCGCCGAGGGCGCGCAGATCGTCGTGCTGCTCTCGCATGACGGCTTCGACGTCGACCGCAAGCTCGCGGGCCGCGTCAAGGGCCTCGACGTGATCCTCACCGCGCATACCCATGACGCGATGCCGGGCCTCGTGCGTGTCGGCGACACGGTGCTGGTCGCGACCGGTTCGCACGGCAAGTTTGTCTCGCGCCTCGACATTGAGGTGAAAGACAAGAAGGTCGCCGGTGTCCGCTTCAAACTGATGCCGGTGTTCACCGATGCGATCAAGCCCGACAGCGCGATGACCGCGCTGGTGGAGAAGGTGAGGGCGCCGTTCGCCAAGGATCTGGCTAAGGTGATCGGCAAGACGGATTCGCTGCTCTATCGCCGCGGCAACTTCAACGGCACATTCGACGATCTGATCTGCGATGCGATGCTGGCCGAACGCGACGCCGAGATCGCGCTGTCGCCCGGCTTCCGCTGGGGCGGCACGCTGATTCCCGACAGCCCGATCACATGGGAAGACATCACCAACGCCACCGCGATCACCTATCCGAACTGCTATCGCAACCAGATGACCGGCGCGCAGCTCAAGGAAGTGCTCGAGGATGTCGCCGACAACATCTTCCATCCCGATCCGTACTTCCAGGGCGGCGGCGACATGGTGCGTATCGGCGGCATGGGCTACGCGATCGACGTGTCGAAGCCGATGGGTTCGCGCATTTCCGATCTCACCCATCTGAAATCCGGCAAGCCGATCGATGCGGCGAAGAGCTACACTGTTGCGGGCTGGGCCAGCGTCAACGAAGGCACGCAGGGGCCGCCGATCTGGGATGTCGTCTCGGCCCATGTTGCAAAGCGCGGCACGGTGAAGATCGAGCCGAATGCAGCAGTCAAAGTGTCAGGCGCGTAACGGCAGACATTCTCATGCACAACCACGCTCAACATATTCACGTATCGAGATAAATAGAAAGGATGCCGCATGAGTGACAAATCATCTGCGGATATTCTCAGCCGCCGCAAATTCCTCGGCGCAGCGGGTGTTGCCGGCGCAGGCGTTGCGCTCGGGGCGAAGTCCGCACTGGCGGAAGCTGCGAAGCCCGATCCGCTGATTACCGAAGTGCAGGACTGGAATCGCTATCTCGGCGATGGCGTGCAGAAGACGCCTTACGGCATGCCCTCGAAGTTCGAGAAGAATGTGATCCGCCGCGATGTGTCGTGGCTGACCGCATCACCGGAATCGTCCGTCAACTTCACCCCGCTGCATGAACTCGACGGCATCATCACGCCATCGGGCCTGTGCTTTGAGCGGCACCACTCCGGCGTCGCGGAGATCAATCCCGCCGACCACCGGCTGATGATCAACGGCCTCGTGGACAAGCCGCTGGTGTTCACGATGGACGACATCAAGCGCATGCCGCGCGTGAACAAGGTCTACTTCCTCGAATGCGCGGCGAATTCCGGCATGGAGTGGCGCGGCGCGCAATTGAACGGCTGCCAGTTCACCCACGGCATGGTTCATAACGTCATGTACACCGGTGTGACGCTGAAGACCGTGCTGGATGAAGCGGGCCTCAAGCCGAACGCGAAATGGCTGATGCTGGAAGGCGCGGACGCCGCCGCCATGAACCGCTCGCTGCCGGTCGAGAAAGCGCTGGACGATTGCCTGCTCGCCTTCGGCATGAACGGCGAAGCGCTGCGGCCCGAACAGGGTTACCCGCTGCGTGCGGTGATTCCCGGCTGGGAAGGCAATCTCTGGGTGAAATGGATTCGCCGCATCGAGGCGGGCGACCAGCCGTGGCAGACCCGCGAGGAAACATCGAAGTACACGGATCTTCTGGCCGATGGCCGCTCGCGCAAGCACACTTTCATCATGGATGCGAAGTCGGTGGTGACCAATCCGTCGCCGCAGGCGCCGCTGAAATTCAAGGGCCGTAACGTGTTGGGTGGCCTCGCCTGGTCCGGACGCGGCACAGTCAAGCGTGTCGATGTCACCATGGATGGCGGCCGCAACTGGCAGACCGCGCGGATCGACGGGCCGGTGCTGGAGAAGTCGCTGGTGCGTTTCTATGTCGATTTCGACTGGAACGGACAGGAGCTGATGATCCAGTCCCGCGCGATGGATTCCACCGGCTATGTGCAGCCGACCAAGGATGAGCTGCGCAAGGTGCGCGGCGTCAATTCGATCTACCACAACAACGGCATTCAGACCTGGCTGGTGCGCGCGAGCGGGGAGACTGAAAATGTCGAAATCGGTTAGGGCCGCGTCGCTCGCGCTGCTTGCCGGCGCTGTGCTCGCAACCGCAGCGCCGCAAGTCCATGCGCAGCAAATTGCCACACAGGCGTCGGTGAAGACCTCGTCTAAGCTCGGACTCGGACGTCCCGCGCTGCCGGAAGAAATCAAGGCGTGGGACACCGATGTGCGGGCGGACGGCAAGGGATTGCCGCCGGGCAAGGGCACGGTGAAGCAGGGGGATGCGTTGTTTCAGGAGCGCTGCGCCTCGTGTCATGGCGAATTCGGCGAAGGCGCAGGGCGCTGGCCGGTGCTGGCCGGTGGCGCGGGAACGCTGACAGCGGACCGCCCCGACAAGACCATCGGTTCGTTCTGGCCGGACCTGTCCACCGCGTTCGACTACATCAAGCGTGCGATGCCTTATGGCAATGCACGCTCGCTGACCGACGACGAGGTCTACGCGATTGTTGCCTATCTGCTGTCGATGAACGACATCGTGAAGGACGAGAATTTTGAACTCAACGACAAGAATTTCACCTCCATCAAGATGCCGAACGCCACGGCCTTCTTCGATGATGACCGCGAGACCTCCGAAAAGCAGTTTTGGAAGAAAGACCCGTGCATGAAGGATTGCCGCAGCGCACCGAAGGTGACGGGCCGGGCGATCTCGGTGGACGTGACGCCGGACAGCAAGGCGGGACCGAAGGTCGATTGATGAAACGCCCGCCGGCACATGCGATGCTTTTTGTTCTGGCGGCGGGCGCTCCGCTGGAAAATGCTGCTGCGGGAGACCGCGAACTTGGAGAGTATTTGTCGGCGGAATGTGTAACCTGTCATCGCGCTTCAGGCGGGGCCCAGGGCATTCCGAAGATCACGGGATGGCCGGAAGATCAGTTCATCGCCGTGATGAATGCCTACAAGGACAAGCAGCGTGACAATCCCGTGATGCAGACCATCGCGGGGCGGCTTGCGGCAGGTGACATCGCGGCGCTGGCGGCTTATTTCGGGACCCAGAAGTGATGGTTTCAACATTCCGGAGGGTATCATGACAGATCAGAACGGTTCGGCGACACGCCGCAGTCTTATCATCGGCGCTGCGGGAGGTCTGGTTGCGGCAACGGCGGCACAGGCCGCGCCGAAAGACCTGTCCATGGCCGACCTGAAGAAGGAAGGCGATATCGCATGCCTGTATCATTGCGACTACGGCGACAACGCGCGCTTCGCCCAGACGCTCAACAACATCTCCAATCACTATTCGGCTTATGGCGCGGACCCGTTCGGCCTGCAGCTTGTCGTCGTCGCGCACAGCGTTGCTGTGAAGTATTTCCTTTCCACGCTGGAAGGCACGCCGTGGAAGGACGAGACCATTGATCCGGCGCTGTTCGAGCGCGTGACCGCGCTCGCGAAGAACGGCCTCAAGATCTATCTCTGCGAAATCACCTTCAAGCGGCTGAAGCTCGACAAGGCCAAGGTGAAGGACGCGCCGTTCATCAGCTTCGTGCCGTCGGGCGTCGCCACCGTCGCGGCGCTGCAATCGAAAGGCTTCGCCTATCTGAAAGTGGGCTGACGCCGTTCGCGGCCGATGTCTGAAACCGCATTCTCAACCGTGGCATACTGGAGGTCGTTATGAGCATCAGTCGTCGGCAGTTGATTTCAGGATCGGCATCGTTCGCAGGCGTCATGATGCTGGGCGCGCCTGCGGTGCTGGGGCAAGGCAAGCCGCGCGTCGTGGTGATCGGCGGCGGCGCCGGCGGCGTGACTGCCGCCAAATACATCGCCAAGGACAGCGCAGGCGCGATCAGCGTCACGCTGGTCGAGCCACTGGCGAAATATCAGACCTGCTTCCACAGCAATCTCTATCTCGGCGGGTTCAGGGATTATCCGTCGATCACCCATGGTTATGGCGGGCTGAAGAAGCTGGGTGTGACGGTGGTCGCCGACCGCGCCAGCAAGATCGACCGCGACAAGAAGGAAGTCATCCTCGCGAGTGGCAAGAAACTGCCCTACGACCGGCTTGTGGTCTCGCCGGGCATCGACCTGAAATACGATTCCGTTCCGGGCTGGTCACAGGCGGCGGAAGAAGCCATGCCGCATGCCTGGAAGCCGGGAGCGCAGACCCTGCTGCTGAAGAAGAAGCTCGACGCGGTGCCGAACGGCGGCGTCATTGTGATGATCGCGCCGCCCAATCCCTATCGCTGCCCGCCCGGGCCTTACGAGCGCGTGTCGATGATGGCCCATGCGCTGAAGAAGGCGCGCAAGGATCGGTCCAAGATTTTCGTGATTGATCCCAAGGAAAGTTTCTCGAAGCAGGCGTTGTTTCAGGAAGGCTGGGAAAATCACTACAAGGGCATGGTCGAATGGCTCGGCCCCAAGGTGCATGATGGATTGAAGTCGGTCGATCCCAAGACCGGCACCGTGGTCACCGGCTTCGAGACCTACAAGAATGCCGCGCTGGTCAATGTCATTCCGGCTCAGATGGCGGGCGCGATTGCGCGCGACGCCGGCCTCGCCAATGCCAGCGGATTCTGCGCGATCGACCCGGCGAACATGAAGTCCGCCGCCGATGGCAACATCTACGTTCTCGGCGATGCGTGCATCGCGGGCGACATGCCGAAATCGGCCTTCTCCGCCAACAGTCAGGCCAAGGTTGCGGCGATGATGATCCGCGGTGAACTGGTGTCCGCGCGCACGTTCCCGGCGCGCTACAGCAACACCTGCTGGAGTCTCATCGACACCGACGACTGCGTGAAGGTCGGTGGCGCGTATGAGCCGAAGGACGGCAAGATCGCGGCCTCATCCACGTTCGTCTCGAAGACCGGCGAGGATGCGGCGCTGCGAAAGCAGACGCAGGCGGAAAACATGGGCTGGTACGCTGGAATTACAGCCGATATGTTTGCATGATCTTCCAAAATATCCGGAACCCGCTGCCAGGCGGCGGGTTTCGGTTTCTTCACACTTCATCGCTTCGATGCATCTTCATCCACCTGCCAGCTTTCCTGCCCGCCAAAGGTTACATCCCATGATTGCTCGTTCGCTCGCCGCCGCCCTCGCTGTTGCCGCCGCCGGTTTCGCCGCTCCCGCCCATGCGCAGGATGTCGCCGCCGGTGAAAAGTCGTTCAACAAATGCCGCGCCTGCCATCAGGTCGGCGAAACGGCCAAGAACAGTGTCGGCCCCGAACTGAACGGCCTGTTCGGCCGCAAGTCGGGCAGCGTCGCCGGCTACAACTATTCGGACGCCAACAAGAATTCCGGCATCACTTGGGACGAAGCGGTGTTCGCTGAATACATCAAGGACCCGAAGGCGAAGATCCCCGGCACCAAGATGGCGTTTGCGGGCATCAAGAAGGATGAGGAGATCAAGGATCTCACCGCGTTCCTCAAGCAGTTCGGCGCCGACGGCAAGAAGAAGTAAGCCAATTCAACGTCAGTTGCCTCAGCCGGTTCGATCGTCATCGCCGGGCTTGTCTTGGTGATCCACGTTTTATGAGCAATCGAAGTGAAGACGTGGATGGCCCGGGATACGCCCGGCCATGACGGCTGAAACTGAATCGTCTTTTGCGTTGTGCGCAGCGCCCATCGCGGCATCCACGCGAAACACTTTGTTAATCCCTTCGCCTCTGGCGGTGCCCGGATATAGGGCAGTGCTGTCGCATCCGCTCAAATTCTGCAGGAAATGCCCGCCAGACGGGCATTTTTTGCTGCGCGCGGTAGGGATTTACGGCGCGTTATCCAATTCTTTCTACCCTTCAAGGATCGCGCGCCGGTGGGCTGTCCGGCGGACGTCGCATGCAAAAAGAATTTTTGGGGAATGGAAATGGGCTGGTTCAAAAGCACTCCGGCAACGCAGAAGGCGCAGGGCAGCTTCCTTTCAAATCTGAGATTCCGCACCAAGATCATGCTTGGTTTCGTGATCGTGCTCGGCATCTCCGCGATCAACATGGGTGTCGCCTATTTCGGCTTCGAGCGCATCGCCGACGGCGTTCAGTCCTATCAGAGCATTGTCGCCGAGAGCGACAGCGCGCGCGAAATCGACCGCGAACTGGTCGCCTATCAGCTTCTTGCGCGGACCTACGTCACAACCGGTCTTCCGAAGGATGAGGAGGCCGCCCGCGCCGCCGAGAGCAATCTCGGACAGGCGATCGAGCGCGCCGCGCGTGTCGCGACCTCGGAGAACCGCAAGAGCGTTCTCAATCTCTCCGCCAGCTATGGCGAATTCGCGTCGCTGTTCGCCGACGTCATCAAGCTCAAGACCGAGAACGCCGCGATTGCCTCCAACCAGTTGCTGCGCATGGGCAATGTGATCCGCTACAAGTTCGACGATCTCGCGGATACCGCGATCCTCGCCGGCCTGTCGTCGATTCAGCAAAACGCCAAGGAACTTGCGACGCATTCGGCGGCGATCACCTCCAATATCAGCAATTACATCCTGCGGCCCGACCATGCGGTCGCGAACAGCGTCAATGCGCGGATGCAACTCCTCAAGAACAGCTTCGGTTCGCTGGCCGCGGATGATGCGAAAATTTCGACCAAGATCGCCGAGGTCACAGCCGAACTCGACGCTTACAAGACCAGCTTCACCAAGTTCGTGGAGAACACCGCGAAGATCGCCGCGCTCTCCACCAAGATGACTGAAGCCGCAGGCTCCGTCACGCAGGAAGCCAAGACCATCAAGGACGCCCTGCTGGTCCGTCAGACCCAGCTTGCGAAGGAATCGGCGACCGCCGCGCATACCACGAGCACCTTTGTGACCGCGCTCGGCGCGGGCGGCATCATGTTCGGCGCGCTGCTGGCGTGGATGTTGGGCCGCGGCATTTCCCGCCCGATGATCGGCATGTGCAAGGCCATGCGTGAGCTTGCCAACGGCAATTTCGACGTCGTGCTGCCGGGGCTCGGCCGCAAGGACGAGATCGGCGAAATGGCCGGTGCTGTCGAGGAATTCAAGATGCGCGCCGTCGCCAAGGCGCAGGCCGAGGCAGCGGAGCGCGAGGAGCAGGGCAGGTCGGCCAGCGCCGCGCGCAGCGCCGAACTGCACCGCTTCGCCGACGACTTCGAGACCGCTGTCGGCGTGATCGTGTCGAGCGTGTCGGCCTCCGCCAGCCAGCTTGAGGCGTCTGCGACCACGCTGACTCGCACGGTTGAGACCGCGCAGGACCTGTCCGGCAAGGTGGCCGGCGCTTCGGAAGAGGCTTCCGCCAACGTGCAATCGGTGGCCGCTGCGACGGAAGAACTGTCCGCATCGGTCAACGAGATCGGACGTCAGGTCCAGGAATCGAGCCGCATCGCCGCTGCAGCGGTGCAGCAGGCCGAAGCCACCGACGCGCGTATCAACAAGCTGTCGCGCGCGGCACAGGAAATCGGCGATGTGGTCAAGCTGATCACCGCGATTGCCGAGCAGACCAACCTGCTGGCGCTCAACGCCACCATCGAGGCGGCGCGTGCCGGCGAGGCGGGCCGCGGCTTTGCCGTGGTCGCATCCGAAGTGAAGTCGCTGGCCAGCCAGACTGCGAAGGCGACCGACGAGATTTCCTCGCACATCACCGGCATGCAGGCGGCGACGCAGGAATCGGTCAATGCGATCAAGGAAATCGGCGGCACCATCGGCCAGATTTCCAGGATTGCCAGCAACATCGCCGAAGCCATCGACCAGCAGACCAACGCCACCACCGAAATCGCCCGCAACGTCCAGAGCGCCGCCAGCGGCACGCTGGAAATCGCGGAAGGCATTTCGGAGGTGAACCGCGGCGCCAGCGAGACCGGCACGGCGTCCGGCGAGGTTCTGAATTCCGCGCAGACGCTGGCCGTCGAAAGCACGCGGCTGCGTCAGGAGCTGGATCGCTTCATGGCAAATATCCGCGCGGCCTAATACGCATCCTTCTTCGCCCGCGCGTCCTTGGCGCTCTGCACCAGATCGAGCTTGCGCTCGATCTTGCCAAGCGTGGCGGCGAACTCCTTGCGCTCCGCTGCTGTCAGGCATGACAGGATGTCCTGCTCCTTGCGGAGCAGTTGCGGGATCAACTCTTCATAGAGTGCATGTCCCTTGCGGGTGAGCTGCAGGGCGAGTTCGCGGCGGTCGTCCGCATTCTCGACACGCTCGATCAGTTGCTGTTCCAGAAGATGCGCCACGGCCCGGCTGATGGTCGATTTGTGCGTCCGGGTGCAATAGGCGATATATTGCGCCGTGCAGGCCTCGTCCCGGAAGCCGAGCGTGGCCATCACCCGCCATTCCGGAATGTCGAGACCATAGCGGTCGCGATACTCGCTGGAGAGTTCGGCGCTGACTTCCGCCGCCAGCCGGTTCAGCCGGAACGGCACAAAGCTGAAAAGATCGAGTTTGCTCAAGGACAGGTTCCGGGCAAAACCGCGCTTCCGCGATTTGGTTGCAGTTGCAACGATCATAACCTTGGTTTATTCTGATTTCCAGAGGCTTCATTCAAGAGGCCCGTCAATCAGGCAGGGTGGAGAAACGTGCCGGAACCCCGGGTCATTCAGTTCGGTTATCGCCGTCATTCCGATCAGGACAGGGCGCCGGCGCAGTCCGCGCGGCATCCGGTGGTGGTGGTCGGCGCCGGGCCGGTCGGCCTGACTCTGGCGATTGATCTGGCCCAGCGGGGCCATGCCGTGGTGTTGCTGGACGACGCGGACAGGATCGGCGACGGCTCGCGCGCGATCTGCTTTTCCAAGCGCTCGCTGGAATTGTGGGATCGCCTCGGGGTCGGCGAGCGGATGGTGGAAAAGGGCGTGGTCTGGAAGGTCGGCAAGATCTTCCTCAACGATGACATGCTCTATCGTTTCGACCTGCTGCCGGACGACGGCCACAAGATGCCCGCCTTCATCAATCTGCAGCAGTATTACGCCGAGGCCTTTCTGGTGGACCGCGCGCGCGAACTGCCGCAGGTGGACCTGCGCTGGCGCAACAAGGTGGTCGGCCTCGACCAGCGCAACGATCATGTGGTTCTGGCCATCGACACGCCGGACGGGCGCTATCATCTGAAGGCGGATTACGTGGTCGCCTGTGATGGCGCACGCTCGGCATTGCGCAGCTTTGTCGGCGCGGAATTCACCGGCGAAGTGTTCGAGGATCAGTTCCTGATCGCCGACGTCAAGATGACGGCGGAATTTCCGACCGAGCGCTGGTTCTGGTTCGATCCGCCGTTTCATTCGGGGCAATCCGCGTTGCTGCATCGCCAGCCGGACGATGTCTGGCGGATCGACCTGCAACTCGGGCCTGCCGCCGATCCCGCCATCGAGCGGATGCCGGAGAATGTGCGCCCGCGCATCGAGCGGATGCTGGGTCATAAGAATTTCGATTTCGAGTGGATTTCGATCTACAAATTCCAGTGCCGCCGGATGCAGCGCTTTGTCCATGAGCGCGTGATCTTCGCCGGCGATGCGGCGCATCAGGTCTCACCGTTTGGTGCGCGGGGCGCGAACTCGGGGCTTGAAGATGCAGAAAACGTCGCCTGGAAGCTCTCGCTGATCCTGAATGGCACTGCCTCTGCGCCGCTGCTGGACAGCTACGAGATCGAGCGCAGCGCCGCTGCCGACGAAAATATCCGCGCCTCGACCCGCTCGACCGATTTCATCGCGCCGCATTCGGCGCAGGAACGGCGGATGCGGCAGGCGGTGCTGCGCCTCGCGAAGGAAACAGATTTCGCCAAGCGCATGGTCAATGGCGGGCGGCTCTCCACGCCATCCACTTACGAGACGCCGCTGTCGACGCCAGACAGCGAGACGTGGAGCGCAGGCCCGCGCCCCGGCGCGCATATGCTCGATGCGCCGCTGACAGCAGAGAGCGGCGAAGCGGTCTATCTTACCGAAGCCTTTATCAAACAAGGCGAGGGCGGGTTTGTCCTGCTTCAGGCGGGATTGAATGGCGGCGGACATCCCGATTGCCGGACCATCGCTGTCGGTGACAACACGCCGCTGCGCGATCCATCCGGACTGTTCGCAAAGCGCTACGACGCATCCGAAGGCGCAGCCTATCTGCTGCGACCTGACGGGTATGTCGCCGCGCGTTTCCGGAAGCCGACGGCGGCAGCGGTGCAGGCCGCGATGGCCCGCGCCAGCGGGAGGGCCTCGTGACGCTCTCGACACAATCGAATTTCAGCGACCCCGATACCGCCTATCGCATGGTTGTGGAAGCGCATCGCGGTCTTGGCGACGAGGACAGCGCGCTGCTCGACACCGCGCTGGTGCTGATCCTCGCCAATCACATCGGGGATGCCGAGGTGCTGCGCGACGCGATTGCGCTGGCAAAGCGCCAGCTTTCACAGAACAAGATTTCAGAAAAGGACTCAAAATGAGCGCAAAGGGTTTCGCTTCAACCGGCGACATGGCGGCGAAGACAATCACCTTCTCCGAAATCGGTCCGGACATTTATGCTTTCACTGCCGAGGGCGATCCCAACTCGGCGGTGATTGTCGGCGATGACGGTTGCATCGTGTTCGACGCGCAGGCGACGCCGGCGATGGCAAAGAGCGTAATCGAGCGGGTCAAGACCGTGACCGACAAGCCGATCAAATATGTGGTGCTGTCGCATTATCATGCGGTGCGCGTGCTCGGCGCATCGGCCTACAAGGCGCAAGGCATCGTGGCCTCGTCCGAGACCCAGCGGCTGATCGTCGAGCGCGGCAAGCAGGACTGGGATTCTGAATATGGCCGGTTTCCGCGCCTGTTTCAGGACGCCGAAAGCATTCCCGGGCTGACCTGGCCGACCATCACTTTCGACACCGGCATGACGCTGTATCTCGGCAAGCGCGAGGTGCAGTTGATGCATCTCGGCGCGGGCCATACCTCCGGCGACATCGTCGCGTGGGTGCCCGATGCGCAGGTGATGTGTTCCGGTGACCTGATCGAGTATCACTCGGCCTGCTATTGCGGCGATGCGCTGCTGCGTGAATGGCCATTGACCTTGAACGAAATCCGCGAGTTCAATCCGAAGGCCGTCGCGCCTGGCCGCGGCGACGCGCTGAAGGGCGAGGCGACGGTGAACGAGGCTATCGCCATGACTCGCGATTTCGTTTCGACATTGTACGGGGCCGCGGAACTGTCAGTGGCGAAGGGAGGTTCCCTGAAAGAGACCATGGCCGCGACCCGCGAGGTGATGGACCCGAAATTCTCGAGCTTTGCGATCTACGAACACTGCTTGCCGTTCAACGTCTCGCGCGCTTTCGACGAAGCATCCGGCATTGACGATCCGGTGATCTGGACCGACAAGCGCGACCGCGAAATGTGGGCAGCCCTGCAAGGAGGATAGTGCGATGAACATCAACACCGCTCCCGGCGCTGTGAATCGCAACGCCGTCAATGTCACGCCGGGTTACATGTCCGGTTTCGGCAACAGCTTTGAGACCGAGGCCTTGGCAGGCGCGCTCCCCATCGGACGCAACTCGCCGCAGAACTGCGCTTACGGGCTTTACGCCGAGCAATTGTCCGGCTCGCCATTCACCGCGCCGCGCGGCACCAACGAGCGCTCGTGGCTCTATCGCATTCGCCCGTCGGTGAAGCATTCAGGCCGTTTCACCAAGGTCGATGCCGGGCACTGGCGCACCGCGCCGTGCACCGAATACGATCTGCCGATTGCGCAATTGCGCTGGGACCCGCTGCCGTTGCCGAAGGAAGGCCAGACCTTCCTGCAGGGCGTTTACACCATGACCACGGCGGGCGACGCCGGCACGCAGGCCGGCATGGCGGCGCATGTCTATCTCATCACCAAGTCCATGGTGGACCAGAACTTCTACAACGCCGACGGCGAGATGATGTTCGTCGCGCAGGAGGGCAACCTTCGGCTGGTCACCGAATTCGGCATCATCGACATCGAGCCGGGCGAGATCGCGGTGATCCCGCGCGGCGTCAAGTTCCGCGTTGAAATTCCGGGCGGTCCGGCGCGCGGCTATCTCTGCGAGAACTATGGCGGCGCGTTCACGCTGCCGGAGCGCGGGCCGATCGGCGCGAATTGTCTCGCCAATTCGCGCGACTTTCTCACGCCGGTGGCGGCCTATGAGGACAAGGAAACGCCGACCGAGCTTTATGTGAAGTGGGGCGGTTCGCTGTTCATGACCAAACTGCCGTATTCACCGATTGATGTGGTGGCGTGGCACGGCAACTACGCGCCCTATAAGTATGACCTGCGGACCTTCTCGCCGGTCGGCGCCATCGGCTTCGATCATCCCGATCCGTCGATTTTCACCGTGCTGACCTCGCCATCGGAAACGGCAGGTACTGCGAATATCGACTTTGTGATTTTCCCCGAGCGCTGGATGGTGGCGGAGAACACCTTCCGCCCGCCGTGGTATCATATGAACATCATGTCGGAATTCATGGGCCTGCTGTATGGCGCCTATGATGCCAAGCCGCACGGCTTCGTGCCGGGCGGCATCAGCCTGCACAACATGATGTTGCCGCACGGACCTGACCGCGAGGCGTTCGATCACGCCAGCAACGGCGAATTGAAGCCCGTCAAACTAACCGGCACCATGGCCTTCATGTTCGAGACGCGTTTCCCGCAGCGGGTGACGCAGTTCGCCGCCACGACAAGCGCCTTGCAGGATGATTACGCCGATTGCTGGCAGGGGCTGGAGCGCCGCTTCGACCCGTCGAAGCCGTAACCTCGTTGAATGGATGCGCGGTATTGAAGCGGTGGCAATGTCACTCCCTCTCCCCGGCGGGGAGAGGGGTGGGGTGAGGGGCTCTCAATCTATCGAGAGATTCTACGCCCTCACCCGGATCGCTTGCGCGATCCGACCTCTCCCCACGGGAGAGGTGGGCAGACCGCTGACATCGAATTCGGAACACCAATATGACTGACGCTGTTCTCTACGGCTACTTCCGCTCAACGGCGGCCTATCGCGTGCGCATCGCGCTCAATCTGAAAGGGTTGCGCGCGGACCATCGCTTCGTGCACCTGCGCAAGGGCGAGCAGACGCAGGACGCCTATCGCAGGATCAATCCGGCAGGCCTCGTTCCGTACTTGATCGACGACGATCTTGAGTTAGCGCAGTCGATTGCGATCATCGAGTATCTCGACGAGACGCATCCGCAGCCGCCGCTGCTGCCGCCCGATGCGAAGGGGCGGGCAATTGCGCGCGAGATCGCGCTGGTTGTAGCCGCCGACATTCACCCCATAGGCAACCTGCGGGTGCTGAACCGGCTGATCGACATGGGCGTCGATGAGGCGGCGCGCGGCGCATGGTCGAAGCACTGGATCGAGACCGGCTTCGAGGCCGTCGAAGCGCGGCTCGCGCATCTGCCGGGACCGTTCGCGCTTGGCGAGGCGCCGACGCTGGCAGACATTTGTATCGTGCCGCAGGTGTTCAACGCGCGCCGCTTCGGTGTGGACCTCGCGCCTTACAAGCGTATCGTGGCGCTCGATGCCGCCGCCGCAAAACTCGACGCCTTTGCTGCGGCCGAGCCGGGCCGTCAGCCCGACGCCGAATAAAGATGGATGGACATGATGCACCCGAACGATCCCAAGCTGCGCTCTTTCATTGAGGTCGATCCGTCGTCGGATTTTCCGATCCAGAATTTGCCTTACGGCGTGTTCTTCACGCCGGAGCAGCCTGATCTGCGCGTTGGTGTTGCCATCGGCGATTTCGTGCTCGATCTTGCCGCGCTGGAAGTTGCGGGGCTGATCAGCTTCGAGAACGCGAATGGCGTGTTCGCGCAATCGTCGCTGAATGCGTTCATGGCGCTCGGGCCAAAGGTGTGGAGCAGTACCCGCGCACGGATCAGCGAGCTGCTGCGGCATGATTGCCCTGAACTGCGCGACAACAAGGAGCTGCGCAATCGCGCGCTGATCCCGCGCAATTTCGCCGACATGCATATGCCGATTGCCGTGCAGGGCTTCACGGATTTCTATTCGTCGAAGGAACACGCCACCAATGTGGGCATCATGTTCCGCGGCAAGGACAACGCGCTGATGCCAAACTGGCTGTCGATTCCGATCGGCTATAACGGCCGCGCCTCGACCGTGGTGGTCAGCGGCACGCCGATCCGACGTCCGCGCGGACAGCTCAAGCCGCCGACGGCGGAGCATCCCGTGTTCGGGCCGTGCAAGCGGCTCGACTTCGAACTGGAGATGGGCGTCGTCATCGGGCAGGCGTCCGCCATGGGCGAGATGCTGACCGAGCAGCAGGCCGAGGAGATGATCTTCGGCTTCACGCTGCTGAACGACTGGAGCGCGCGCGACATCCAGGCGTGGGAATACGTGCCGCTCGGGCCGTTTCAGGCCAAAGCATTCGGCACCTCGATCAGCCCGTGGATCGTGACACGCGAGGCGCTGGAGCCGTTCCGTGTGAAGGGACCCGCGCAGGACCCGGCGCCGCTGCCGTACCTGCAACAGAAGCACGCGCAGAATTATGATCTGCAACTCGCCGTCGATCTCAAGACCGGGACGATGAACGAGGCGGCGGGCATCTGCCGCACCAATTTCAAATACATGTACTGGTCATCGGTGCAGCAGCTTGTGCATCATGCCTCCTCGGGTTGCGCGATGAATGTCGGCGATCTGCTCGGCTCGGGTACCATCAGCGGACCCGAGAAAAGCGAGCGCGGCAGCATGCTTGAATTGAGCTGGGGCGGCGCGGAGCCGCTCGATCTCGGCGATGGCGTGCAGCGCTCGTTCCTCGAGGATGGCGACTCGCTCACCATGCGCGGCTGGTGTCAGGGCAACGGCTACCGCGTCGGCTTCGGCGAGGTCGAGGGGACGATCCTGCCGGCGGCGTAAAGCAAGCAGCTTCAATCCGTCATTGCGAGCGAAGCGAAGCAATCCACTCTTCATAAGATATGGATTGCTTCGTCGCAGCGCTCCTCGCAATGACAACCCGAAGCGGCCTTTCTTCACCTCTCCCATGGGGAGAGGTCGACGCGCCAGCAGCGCGATTACGCGCGCCTACGACGCGCTATGGCGCGGCGGGTGGGGGGGTACGCTCTCTCGATGGATTCTACGCCCTCACCCCAACCCTCTCCCCACAGGAGAGGGGGCTGATCGCGGGTGTGGAGCGTCCTACCTTTTACCCCAGATTCTTCAGCGGCAGCTTCCGCGTCGTCTTGAGCCGGTCGAGCACGATGGACGAGCGCACGTGCGCCACGCTCTCGTGCGGCATCAGCACGTTGTTGACGATGTCCGACAGGCTCTTCAGATCGCTCAGAACCACCTTCAGCAGATAATCCGAATCGCCGGTGAGTGAATACGCTTCCTGAATCTCATCAACGCGCCGCATCAGGTCGCGAAAGCGCTTGGCATTGTTCGGCGAGTGCGTCGCCAGCGTGATCTGGATGAAGGCCAGCACGTTGAAGCCGAGCGCCTCGCTGGCGAGGTCGGCGTGATAACCGGCGATCACCTTCTCGTCTTCCAGCCGCGTGCGACGGCGCGAGCATTGCGAGGCGGAGAGACCGGCCAGATCGGCGAGCTGCTGATTGGTCAGGCGGCCGTCATCCTGAAGCGCGGCAAGAATTTTGAGGTCGAAACCGTCCAGCGATACCATGCGCAAAAACCCATAATTATGCACAATCTGTGCATGATTATAGCAAAGTCCGGCTCATTTTACACGCCCATTGCATGAAAAGCGGCGCACGATGCACTCCTGAGACAAGAATCAAGGGAGATCGCCATGGGTCCGTTTCCGCACGATGCGCCGGCCGCCGTTATTTCCGAGCACAACCCGATGGGCACCGACGGCTTCGAGTTTGTCGAATACGCCCATCCCGAGCCCGAAAAGCTGCATGCGCTGTTCCGCCTGATGGGCTTCACGGCGGTCGCCCGCCACAAGACCAAGGCGATCACGGTCTATCGTCAGGGCGACGTGAACTATCTGGTCAACGAAGAGCCCGGCACCCACGGTCATGATTTCGTCGCGGCGCATGGCCCCTGCGCGCCGTCGATGGCGTTCCGCGTGGTTGACGCGAAGCGCGCCTATGAGCGCGCGCTTTCGCTCGGCGCGGAGCCTGCGGACGTGACATCCGCGCAGAAGACGCTGGATGTTCCCGCGATCAAGGGCATCGGCGGCAGCCTGCTGTATTTCGTGGATCGGTACGGCAAGAAGGGCTCGGCCTACGACGCCGAGTTCGACTGGCTCGGGCTGAAGGACATCCATCCCGAGGGCGCGGGGCTGTTTTATATCGACCACCTGACCCACAACGTGCATCGCGGCCGCATGGATGTGTGGACCGGCTTCTATGAGAAGCTGTTCAACTTTCGCCAGATTCGCTTTTTCGACATCGAGGGCCGGGCGTCCGGCCTGTTCTCCCGCGCGCTGACCAGCCCGGACGGCAAGATCCGGATTCCGATCAACGAGGACGCGGGCGATTCCGGCCAGATCGAGGAATATCTGACTACGTATCGCGGCGAGGGCATCCAGCACATCGCCTGCGGTGTGAAGGACATCTATCACACCATCGAGAAGCTGCGCGCGGACGGCCTGCCGTTCATGCCGCCGCCGCCAGATACCTATTTCGAGAAGATCGACACGCGCCTGCCCAGGCATGGCGAGGATGTCGCGCGCTTGCAGAGAAACGGTATCCTGATCGACGGCGAGGGCGTGGTCGATGGCGGCCACACCAAGGTGCTGCTGCAAATCTTCTCCGCCAATGCGATCGGCCCGATCTTCTTCGAGTTCATCCAGCGCAAGGGCGATGACGGCTTCGGCGAAGGCAACTTCAAGGCGCTGTTCGAGTCCATTGAAGAAGACCAGATCAGGCGCGGCGTGCTATCGGTGGACGGCAAGACCGCGGCCTAGTCATTGCGAGGAGCCATTGGCGCGTTTACGCGCCATGGCGACGAAGCAATCCAGCTTTTTGTTTCAAGAGTGGATTGCTTCGCTTCGCTCGCAATGACGAAAAGGCCGTCTACGACCGTCGCAGGTTCAACAGGTTGCCCGTCAAAATCAGCGCCGCGCCGGCGATGGTCGCTGCATCCAGCCGTTCCGAATAGACCAGCCAGCCCACGGCGGCTGAGAGCGGAACACGAAGGAAGTCCATTGGCACCACCACGGTCGCGTCGGCATAACGCATCGCCTGCGTGAAGCAGTAGTGCGAGTAGGTGCCGCAAAAGGCGATCACCACGATCCACGGCCAGACATGGGTCGATGGCCAGTGCCAGTAATAGATCGCCGGGATCAGGCCGATCAGTGACTGGATCACCAGCATCCAGAAAATGATGACCACCACGCTGTCGGTGCGGGTCAGCGATTTCACCATGACAATGGCGACGCCGAATCCGAGGGCGGCCAGTACCATGACCGGTTGTCCCGGGCTGACCGGCGCCGCGCCCGGCTGCACGATGACGATCACGCCGACGATGCCGAGCACGATGGCGAGAATTTTCCAGACATTCAGCTTCTCGCCGAGAAAGCTTACCGCGAGCAGCGCGGTCCAGACCGGCATGGTGAATTCGATCGAGACCACCTGCGCGAGCGGGATCATCGTTAGCGCCAGAAACCAGCCATATTGCGCGGCATAGTGAACGACGTTGCGCCCGATATGCTGTAGCGGGCGCGCGGTCTTCATTCCGGCAAAGCCGCCATTGCGATGGATCAGCGGATAAAGCAGGAGCAGGCCGATCACCGAGCGCATTTCCATCACCTGGAAAACGCTGAGTTCGCGCGTGGCTTCGCGCCCGGCCACCAGCATGATCAGCATCAGCGTGAGCCAGCCGGCCATCCAGCTCGCGGCCTTGGTATTTGATGGCGGCATGGCGACGAGGGTCTGTGTCACGAGCGAACCTGTGTTGCAGCGCAAATCGACATAAGGTCTTTGCGGGACGCCTGCTTACGCAATCTCATTTTTGCGTGCAATATCGCCAAAGTCTCGGCAGGCCCGGCAAGTTTGCATCTTGCATCGCTTGGCGAACCTGCAACGATCCAGGGTGCGGGACGCAGATTCCGCCATGTCAAAAACAAACAATCCGAGAGGACGCGCCTTGCTTGATCTGATGTCCCTTCCGTTCGACGTTGAAACCATGCTCGCGGGCCTGCGCCCGTGGATAGAGTGTGAGAGTCCGACCTGGGACGCCGCGGCCGTCAACCGCATGCTTGAACTCGCCGCGCGAGACATGGCGCTCAGTGGCGCGTCGATTGAATATATCGCTGGACGGCAGGGCTTTGGCGGCTGCATCCGGGCGCGGTTTCCGCATCCCAGACAGGGCCAGCCGGGAATCCTGATCGCGGGACACATGGACACTGTGCATCCGGTCGGCACGCTGCAGAAGCTGCCTTGGCGGCGCGAGGGCAGCAGGTGCTACGGCCCCGGCATTCTCGACATGAAGGGCGGCAACTACGCCGCGCTGGAAGCGATCCGGCAACTCGCGAAAGCCGCGGTCGCGACGCCGCTGCCAGTGACCGTCCTGTTCACGCCGGATGAAGAAGTGGGAACGCCGTCGACGCGCGACATCATCGAGGCGGAGGCGGCGCGCAACAAATATGTGCTGGTGCCGGAGCCTGCCTTCAGGAACGCGGGCGTCACCACCGGCCGCTACGCGATTGCACGCTTCAATCTCGAAGCCACCGGCAAGCCAAGCCACGCCGGCGCCACGCTCGCGTCGGGCCGCTCCGCGATCCGCGAAATGGCGCGGCAGATCATCGCCATTGACGGGATGACCGGGGACGACTGCACCTTCAGTGTCGGCGTCGTTCACGGCGGGCAGTGGGTCAATTGCGTGTCATCCAGTTGCCGGGGCGAGGCTCTCAGCATGGCCAAGCGTCAGGCCGATCTCGATCGCGGCGTCGAGCGGATGCTGGCGCTGAACGGCATCACCAACGATGTCACCTTCACGGTGACGCGCGGCGTGACGCGCCCGGTCTGGGAGCCGAATGCGGGCACGCTTGCGCTGTATGAACAGGCGCGGGCGGTGGGGGTGAAAATCGGCCTCGACCTGATCCATGGCAGTTCGGGCGGCGGATCGGACGGCAATTTCACCGGCGCGATGGGTATTCCGACGCTCGACAGCCTCGGCGTCCGCGGCGCGGACTACCACACGCTAAACGAGCATATCGAGGTCGACAGTCTTGCCGAACGCGGACGTTTGATGGCCGGTCTCTTGGCCAGCCTGCAATGATTTGCCAAGATGACTGCGCACTGTTCCTCCTGTTCACGGATACTGCCGCATGCCCAACATTGACCTGATCGACAGCTTCGCCGAAGAACTCACCGCCATCCGCCGCGATCTGCATGCGCATCCGGAAATCGGATTCGAGGAGCACAGAACATCCGGCATCGTTGCCGAGAAACTCGCAGGCTGGGGCATCGAGGTGCATCGCGGCCTTGGCGGCACCGGCGTGGTCGGTCTTCTCAAAGGCAAGGGCAACAGCACAAAGCGGATCGGCCTGCGCGCGGACATGGATGCGCTGCCGATGGAGGAGAAGACCAACCTGAGCTGGCGCTCGACCATCCCCGGCCGTTTCCATGGCTGCGGCCATGACGGCCACACCACCATCCTGCTCGGCACGGCGCGCTATCTCGCGCAAACGCGCAACTTCGACGGCACCGTGGCGTTCATCTTTCAGCCCGCCGAAGAAGGTCTTGGCGGCGCGCGCGCCATGATCAAGGACGGCTTGTTCGAGAAGTTTCCGCTGGACGAAGTCTACGGACTGCACAACGCGCCGCAGCTCAATCCGCAGCAGGTTGCGGTGGCTCCCGGACCGACCATGGCCAGCGCGGATTTCTTCGACATCACCATCACCGGCTATGGCAGCCACGGCGCGATGCCGGAAATGTCGCGCGATCCGGTGGTGATCGCCATGACGCTGGGGCAGGCGCTGCAGACCATCGTCAGCCGCAACGTCGATCCGCTGAAATCCGCGGTGCTGTCGATCACGCAGATTCATGCAGGCTCCGCTTACAATGTCATTCCCGGCGAAGCGACACTGGCCGGAACTGTGCGGACGTTTTCCGAGAAGGTGCGCGAGCAGATTCGCGACCGCATCCGCACCATCGCAGCCGGCATGGCGGCGGCGTTCCAGGTCGAGATCAAGGTCGATATCCGCGACATCTTTTCGGTGCTGGTCAATCACGAGGAGCCGTCGCATTTCGTCGCGGACGTCGCGCGCGAAGTTGTCGGCGGCGAAAACGTGCTGACGCGGCCGACGCCGAAAATGGGCAGCGAGGATTTCGCGGACATGCTGCTGGCGGTGCCGGGCGCTTACTTTTGGCTCGGCCATGAAGGCGACGTGCCGCTGCATAATCCCGGTTTCGTGCTCGACGACAAGATTTTGCCGGTGGGCGCCAGCCTGTTCTCGCGCATCATCGAGAAGCGGATGCCGCTCGCGGCGTAAGCGGTCTGCGCGGTGTGCGATCGTTGGCCGGGGTCGCTTCGCGCCTCGGGGTGACGAAGGAAGGAACGTCTTGTCCCATCCACATTGGAGCGCATCATGCAGGTCTGCAATGTCGTCAGGTTCAAGGTCAAGGCCGGCAAGGAAGCCGACTTTCTCGACGCACACCGGAACGGAAAGGCCAAATGGCCCGGCCTTGTGCGTGGCTTTATTATCCAGACCGGCGAGCGGACATTCTGCCTGATCGGCGAATGGCCGAGTCAGGACGCGCTGGTTGCTGCACGCCCTGCGATGATCAAGACGCTCGACAGCTTCAGGGACTTTCTTGAGGATCAGGGCGAAGGACGCGGCATCACGGATGCCGTTTCGGGCGCGGTGGTGCTCGATTTCTGAACTCCAGACGTCTGCGCGTGGGTACTAATCACTGGACGGTTGCGCGAACAACTGCCGCACCATGGTGGTGAGCCGTCCTGATGGCGAGGCCAGTTCATCCATCATGGTGAAGTGGTTTGCGCCGGGGATTTCTTCGTAAGTGACCGGCAATCCGTAAGCAGCGCGGTGCCCGGCATAATCGGCGGATTGCTTGCGCAGCAGAGGCAGTTCGCCGCTGCCCGCCACCACCACGAGCGGCTTGTTCACGCCGCCGGGATTGCGCATCGGCGAGTTGCGCTGGATCGTTCCGTCATCGAGGTTGAGCTTCGCATTCAGGTAGCTGTGGCGGATCGGTTCGAGATCGTAGATTCCGCTGATCAGCAGTCCGGCCTTGATATGCGGGTGGCCCAGCGACATCGACGACAGATGACCGCCCGCAGACCAGCCCGACACGATCATATTGTTGGGGTCGCCGCCGAGTGCGGGGAGTTCGGTGACGAGATATTCGATACCGGCGCGAACCTCGCTGACGATCTGGTCCAGCGTAACGGCTGGCGCGAGTGTATAGCCGATGAGTGCGACATTGATGCCGTGCGCCAGCGGTCCTGCGGCACAGAAGGTGAAGTTCTCCTTGGCGCGGGTCTGCCAGTAGCCGCCATGGATGAACACCAGCGTCGGCCCGCCGTCCTTCACTTTCAGAAAGTCGATCCGGTTGCGCTCGCGCGGACCGTAACGAAGATCGAGCGATTGCGGATATTGCGCACGCATGCCGGCGGAGAGACGCTCCCATTCGGCGACGATGGAAGCCGTCTCCGGCACATGCAGCGTATTGTTGAAGCCGAGATCGAGCTGTTCCTGCGTCAGCTTGCGCCAGTCCGGTGCATCGGCGGGTGCGCTCATGAGTTGTCTCCGGTTGACTGCAGCGATGATCGCAATTGGGCGAGGTCCACGCAACCGGTCATTCCCGCAGTGCGCGGATCACCAGAAACGGGATCAGGCCGAGGATCACGCTGACCAGCGCGAACAGCAGCAGCGCGTCGTAGCTGCCGGTCATGTCGTGGATCAGGCCGCCCGCCCATGAGCCGAAGGACGAACCAAGCCCGCTGCCGATGGTGATGGTGCCGTAAATGGTGCCGACGCGTTCGCCGCGGAAAATCTTCATCGCGGTCGCGGTAATCAGCGGGCCGCGCGAGCCGATCATGCTGCCGAAGCACAGCACAAACGCTGTCAGCATCCAGATGTTCGGATAGGTTTTCAGCAGCCAGAGCAGGCCGATGCCGACAATGGACATGGCATAGCTGAACAGCACCGAGCGGCGGCGGCCAATGACGCCATCGAGCCAGGTCACACCGAGCATGCCGAACAGCAGCACGACGCCGCTGAAGCCCCATGCGGTTGCAGCCTGCAACGGCGGAAATCCGGCATCCACCAGATAGGCGACGACCTGCGCGGAAATCGCGAACATGCCGACCGCCGTGAAGAAGAAGGTGGCGAACAGTGCCCAGAAGGCGTGGTGGCGCATGGCCCTGACCAGCGTCCAGCCTTCGTCGATCATCCCGGCAGCAGCGCTTTTCTTCAGCACTGGCGAGCCGGACGCGAACAGTTTCCACGGCAGCAGCAACAGCGGGAGCAGGAGAACCAGCGCCGCCGTGCCGAATATCTGATATGCGCCGCGCCAGCCGAAGCGGTCGATCAGGATTTGCGACAGCGGCAGCAGGAGCAGGACCCCCGCGCCGGCGGCGGAATAGACCACCGACATCGCGGTCGGCAGTTTTGGGCCGAACCATCGCCCCAGCATGATCGAGTTCGGCACATTGCCGATGCAGGCGATGCCGAACCCGGCGCACAGGCCGAGGCTCAACTGGAATTGCCAGAGTTGCTGCGCATAGGCGGCGCAAAGGAAGGCGCCGCCGAGCAGGGCAAGCCCGAGGGAATAGACGGCGCGCGGTCCGGAGCGGTCGAACAGGCGGCCGATGATCGGGGCGGCAAACCCGCCCGCCAGCGCGGCCAGCGAATAGATCGAGATCACCTCCGCGCGGTCCCAGCCGGAGCTTTGCGAGATCGGCAGCAGGAAGACGGTGAAGCTCTCGCCAAGGCCGCGCCCCAGCACAGACAGGGCAAAGCACAGCGCCAGCACATTGAGCGCGATATGCACCGGCTTCATGCCCGGTTTCGGGTCCGGCGTGGCGGGCGTCATCGGGCTGGCCCGGAGAGCGTGATGCGAGTCATGAGTCCATGAACCGCAATTCGCGGTTCAGGAGCAGGGGCAGTTTGCGAATACGCCTATGCAATCGCGTGTGTAGGTCTTGTTGCGGGTCGCCGCATCAGGAAAGGACATACCGCGAATATGCGAGGGTTCGACACTTCTTCACCTCTCCCCGCATGCCGGGAGAGGGGGAGCGCAATCGCGTTCATCAGGCTTCACACCCCCAGATAGACCTGCTGGATGTATTTGTCGCCCGCGATCTCCTTTGCGGTGCCCTCGCGGATAGTGCGGCCATGTTCCAGCACATAGACGCGGTCGGTGATCTTGAGCGTCGAGGTCGCGTCCTGTTCGACGATCAGGATCGCGGTGCCGTCCTTGCGGATCTGCTGGATCGCGTCGAAGATCAGGCCCTTCAGCCGCGGCGCGATGCCGACCGACGGCTCGTCGAGCAAAAGCAGTTCAGGGCGGCCCATCAGCGCGCGGCCGATGGCCACCATCTGCTGTTCGCCGCCCGACAGCGTGCTGGACTGCTGCCATTGCCGCTCGCGCAGCACCGGGAACAGCGCGAAGACGCGCTCGAGGTCGGCATTGATCTCGGCCTTGTTGCTGCGCAGATAGGCGCCGAGCTGCAGGTTCTTCAGCACCGACAGCTCCGAGAACAGCTTGCGGCCCTCGGGGCAATGGCAGATGCCGCGCGCGACCACATCGTAGGGCGCGACTCCATCCAGCGATTGGTCCTTGAACAGCAGCTTGCCCTGCGAGCCGATGGTCCGCGAGATCGCTTTCAGAAGGGTGGTCTTGCCGGCGCCATTGGGGCCGAGCACGCCGACCAGCTCGCCCTTGTCGACCTTGATCGACACGGATTCGATGGCGAGCGCCTTGCCGTAGCTGACCCGCAGATCGGAGACTTCAAGCAGAGGCATCGGCGTCCTCCGTCTTGCCGATATAGGCTTCAATCACTTTCGGATTTTTCACGATTTCCTCGGGCGGTCCGACGGCGATGATCTCACCGAAGTTCATCACGATGACCCGGGAGACCAGCGCCATGAACTCGCGCAGCTTGTGCTCGATCAGCAAAATCGTCAGGTTTTCCTCGCGGTGCAGTTTCTTGATCAGATGCGCCAGCGGTTCGATCTCGCTGGAGCCGAGGCCGGCGAACGGCTCGTCCAGCAGCAGGAGGTCGGGCCGGGTCGCCAGCGCGCGGGCGATTTCCAGCCGCCGCAGGTCGCCATAGGGCAGCGTTTCCACCGGCTCCACGCCGCGTCCGCCGAGACCGACCTGTTCGAGCAGGTGGCGGGCGCGCTCCTCCTTGTCGTGGTCCTGATGCGCGCGCGGCGACATGCAGGCGACAAGGACGTTTTCCAGCAGGTTCATGCCGACGAACGGGCGGCAAAGCTGGAAGGTGCGCGCCATGCCACTGTTGACCACTTTGTAAGGCGCAAGGCCGCGCAGCGGTGCGCCGTTGAACGTCACACTGCCCGAGGTGGGCTGCATGAAGCCGGTCAATAGATTGAACAGCGTAGTCTTGCCGGCGCCGTTGGGACCGAGGATGCCAGTAAACTCGCCTTTTTCCAGTTTGAAGGTTGCATTCTTCACGGCGGTGAGGCCGCCGAAGCGCTTGGTGACGTCGTTGACTTCGAGCAGCGCCGTCATCGGAAACGCTCCGTCAGCTTGCGCCACAACGGCGCGACGAGGCCATTGGGAAGGAAGAACAGGATCAGCATCAGGGTCAGGGTGTAGATCCACAGCCGGTACTCACCGAAGCCGCGCAGCATTTCGGTGAGCAGCGTGAGCAGGATCGCTGCCACCGCCGCGCCGAAGATCGAGCCGATGCCGCCGACGTAACACATGATGATGACGGTGATGGACACCACCACGGAGAACAGCGGCGGAGAAACCTGTAGCTGATAGTGGGCATAAAGCGCGCCGCCGAGACCGGCGAAGGCCGCGCTGATGGCGAGCGACGCAATCTTGTAGAAGGTGACGTTGATGCCTGCGGCCTGACAGGTTGCTTCGTCGCCGCGGATCGCCCGCAGCAGCAGGCCCCAGTGCGACTGCGCCAGAAGCATGAGGACAATTACGGTGACGACGAGAATCGCCAGCACAAACCAGTAGTAGTGCAGGGGATTGCGCATCAAGGGGTCGAGGCCATAGAGCCCTTCCTCGCCGCCGGTATACTCCCAGAAGATCAGGCAAAGACGCTGCAGGATCGCGGACGCGGAGAGCATTGCCAGCGCAAAGTAAGGTCCGCGCAGCCGCAGCGTCGGGAAGCCGACGATGATGCTGAAGGCGACAGCGACCACCACGGCGGTCGGCAGGCTGTACCAGGGATTTGCGAACCAGACGGTCGCCAGAAAACCCGCGACATAGGCGCCCGCGCCGATGAACAGCGAATGGCCGAAGTTTTCACGCCCGGTCAGGCCGGACATGAAGTCCCAGCTCGAAGCCCAGATGCCATAGATCACGCAGACGGTCAGCACGCCGGTGAGATAGTTGCTGGCGATCAACACCGGTGCGATGGCGAGAATGGCGACGAGAACAATGCCGCCGGCGATATCAATCATTGAAAGCTGCCGCATGTCAGAACGCCGCCCGCCGTCCAAGGATTCCCGAAGGCCGGATCATCAGCGTGACGACCACCGCGACGAGAGAGACAAGTTCGGTCCACGAGGTCGAGACCAGATAGGCCACGATGGTCTCGGAATAGCCGAGGATAAGCGCGGCGATAATGCTGCCGGGGATCGAGCCGAGGCCGCCGACGATGACGATGGCGAAGGCTTTCACCATCGGCAACAGGCCCATGGTCGGCTGTACCGTCAGGAACGGCGACACCAGCACGCCGGCGAACGCCGCGGTGCCCGCCGAGATCGCCATCACGATGGAGAAAATACGGTTGGTCGGGATGCCCATATACTGCGCGGCCTCCGGGTCCTGCGAGACCGCGAGGATTGCTGCGCCAAGGCGCGTGCGTTGAATGAACAGCCAGAGCAGCAGCAGCACCAGAATGCTCATGACCAGCGCCAGCAGCCGCTGCCCGCTGATATCGACGCCGCCGATGGAAATCTTCTCTGCCACGAAGGAGGGAACGTTGCGGTATTCGGAGCCGAAGGTGATGAACAGCGCCTGTTCCACCGCCAGCGACACCGCCAGCGTGATCATCAGCACTGCGAGTTGCGAGGCGCGCAGCGGCCGCACCAGATATCGCTCCATCAGCACGCCGAACCCTGCGACCAGCAGCACCGCGAGCGGCGCCGCGATGATCAGCGGAAAGTTCAGAAGGGATGTGAAGACATAGGCCGCGTAGGCGCCGAGTGCGTAAAACGAGCCGTGGGCCAGATTGAGGATGCGCGCGACGCCGAAGATCAGCGTGAAGCCTACCGCGAGCAGCGCATAGATTGCGCTGGAGACAGCGCCATAGATCAGGATTTCGAGCATAACCGCCTGCTGTTCGTCATGGTCTTTCCGACACCTCGCCCCGTTCTTGCGGAGAGAGGCCGATCGTGAAGCGAGCGTGTGAGGGGCGAATTAACGGAGCGATACACCGAGCGCGTTGTCGGATGCTGCGATGCCCCTCATCCCAACCTTCTCCCCGTTAGAACGGGGAGAAGGAGAGAGACCGCGACTCAGTTCATCCAGGGCGGCGGGATCATCTTCCCGGTTTCGGAGGCCTTCGGCCACACGACGATGCGCTGGCCGTCCTTCTGCCACTGTGCGAACAGCAGGTTCTGCAGGCCGGGGCCCTGCTTCACATCGTGAACCTCGTCGAACTGAATCTTGCCGGCGATGCCGACATAATCGGTCTTTTCGAGTTCCTTGATGACCGCATTCGGCTCGACCGAATTGGCCCGCTTGACGGCTTCCGCGTAGACATAGATCGCGTCATAGGCGCCGACGCCGGTGTAGACGGGGGCGGTGCCGAAGCGCTTCACGAATTCATCCCAGAAAGGAATGGTCTTCGGCGTCAGCGGGGCACGGGTTGCGAACAGGCCGACGGTTTCCGAGAGCGCCTTGCCGCTCACGCGGGTGAAGAAGTCCGCATCCTGGCTCTTGACGTCGATGCCGCCGATCGGAATCGGCACCTGCGCATCATGCCACTGCTTGACGAAGATGTCGGAGGAGGCATGCGACAGGATCACGATCAGATACTGCGCGCCGCTCGACTTGACCTTCGCGAACAGCGGCGAGAAGTCCGAGGTCGAGGTGTCGAAGAATTCGGCCATCGGCACTTCGGTGCCGCCGGCGACTGCGCCCTTCTTCAGGATCGGCACCAGGTCCTGCACCCACTTCGCATTCTCGCCGACGATCGCGACCTTCTTCAGGCCCATCTCGCCCTTGAGCTTGCCGTTGATGAAGTCCACCAGCGCGCGCGCCTGATGAGCCGCGTTGATCGGCGACACACGGAAGATGTACTTGTAGTTCTCGTAGTCGGATTTCACCTTCGCGGTGATCGAAGGCGAGGCCGCGCCGACGCCGAGGTAGATCGTCTTCGCATTCGCGATGTGCGGCAACTGGGCGAGCGTGACGCCGCTGGTGTAGCCGCCGATCAGCACGTCGACCTTGTCGTCGGCGGTGAGCTTCTTGATCGCCGCGATGCCCTGTTCGGGATTTTCGGTTTCGTCCGCGACGACCATTTCGAGCTTGCGCCCGACAAGACCGCCTTTGCTGTTGATGTCCTCGATCGCCATCTTGATGGCATTCTGGGTGTCGCGTCCGACCTGAAGCTGAACCGAGGTTGGAACGCCGATCTTGATGGTTTGCTGGGCGGAGGCGGGAACCGAAGCGAGAAGGGTTCCGGCGCTAACGATGCTCGCTGTTGCGAGCAAACTGAGAAATGACTTCATGACGTTTCTCCCTGTTGCATCCGAATTCGTGTCCGGTGCTTTTTCTTTGTGGCGACAGACTGCTGGCGAGACATGTTCGAGTCAAGCAAAGATCGGATGATTGAACGGTGCAGCGTTTGAAACGGTGTCGCAGGTAGCAGGGGCCGTCTGCATTGTTGCGGCGAGTTAATGTTGCGATGCCGAAGAGTCGCGGCGCTGCTCGCTGTGCGGACGCGCAAAGTTTGTGCAGCGCTGGTCTGTACGCCTCCCACCGGTGTTGCCTTACGGCGCGCGATGGGCGTCCATGAAACTTGCAAAGCGCGGATCGCCGACATGGGCGATATTCACGCGCATGGCGGGAGGGGCAGGTGTTGCATCCGGATTGAACGCCGAGCCGGGCGCCAGAAGAATGCTGCGTTCGGCGGCGATGCGCGAGAGCTGCGTGTCGTCGATATGTCCGGGAAGTTTGCACCACATGTAAAAGCCGCCGCGCGGCTGGCCGAACACCGGCAGACCCAGCCGCGACAACGTGTCGTTGGCCTGCGTGGTTGCGGCCTCAATGCGACCGATCAGCCGCTTGAGATGGCCGCGATAGCGCCCGCTGGTCATCAGATCGTAGATGATCTGTTCGACGTAGCCCGAACTGTTGGCGCGCGTGATCATCTTCAGGTCGGCCAGCCGCGCAATGGTGTCGGTGTTCGCGGCGATGTAACCGGAACGCAGGCTGGCGGAGAGGGTCTTGGCGAAGGTGCCGACATAGATCACGCGGTCGAGTTGATCGAGCGCGGCGAGGCGAGGACTCGTGTTGGGCAGCACATCGGCGAACGGATCGGAATCGACAATGCGCAGATTGTGTTCGGTCGCGGTGCGCAGCAGCCGGTAAGCCACGGGCAGGGTGATCGAGCAGCCTGTGGGATTGTGCGCCAGCGACTGCGTGAAGAACATTCGCGCGCCGGTGCTCGCGGCCTTGGCGGCAAGGTCGTCCGGGTCCGGTCCGTCTGCGGTTCGCTGCACACCGATCAACCGCGCTTTGGCGAGGCGCAGCTTGCCGAACAGCGGATAGTAGCCCGGGCTGTCGACCAACACCGGATCGCCCGGTTCGACATACTGCCGCACGATCATGTCGAGCGCGTCGTTCGCGCCCTGTGTGAGCAGCACCTGCGTCGGCTCCGCCCCGATGGAGCGTTCGGCAAGATGTCCCGCGATGCGCTGGCGCAGCGTCAACAGGCCGTAGGGGCTGCCGTAGCTTTCCGGCAAGGTGCGCTGGCCGGGGCGGCTCACCGGCCGCAGATAAGGCCCGACTTCGGAGCCTTCCATCCACGCGGCTGGCGGACGTCCATCACCCACGCGCACCTCGTAACGCTTTTCCAGTTGCTCGCGCAGCAGCCAGACACTGTCCACCGCGCCAACTTTTGCGGGCTCAATCGCTTCGGCGCGCTTGGGACGATGGAGCGAGACGTAAAATCCGGAGCCGGGCTTGCTCTCGATCTGGCCCGAGGCCACCAGCCGCTCATAGGCATCGACGATGGTATTCTTGGACGCGCCGAACAACTCCGATGCGCCGCGGATGGATGGCAGGCGCTCGCCGGGCCGGAGCACGCCGCGTTCGATTCTCGCAACGATTTCATCGGCGATGGTCTCGATACGCGAGCGCACGGCTCCGCTGGAGTGCTGAATTGTACCCATGTTGCGAATGGTACGGACCTTCCCGAAATTGTGCAAAGTGTTCCTTGTGGTGTACCCCCATCACCATACAGTTTCCGCAGCCGAAAATCCCCTCAAGAGGACCTCGGTTCGGGAGACGCTGAAGAATGACTGTTGCCAGGCTTGGCGCGAACCGCTCGTCGCGGATCGCTGGATTTCACCGCAAGTCGCCGCAGGAGCGGCTCGATCTGGTGGCCTCGTTCGCTGGCCTCGATGCCGCGACCGCGGCGCATCTGGCCGATATGGGAAATCTTTCGCCGCCGCTGGCGGACAAGATGATCGAAAACGTCATCGCCACCATGAATGTGCCGATCGGCATCGCCACCAATGTGAAGGTCGATGGCGAGGATGTGCTGATCCCGATGGCGACGGAAGAGTCCTCGGTTGTCGCCGCGGTCTGCAACGCGGCACGGCAGACTTACGACGCAGGTTTCACCACATCCGTGTCCGGCACGCTGATGATCGCGCAGGTGCAGGCCGTCGATGTGCCCGATCCCTATGCCGCGCGGCTGCGTCTTCTGGAGAAGCGCGACGAGATCAAGGCGATCTGCGATGCCTGCGATCCGCTGCTGGTGAAACTCGGCGGCGGTTTCCGCGATGTCGAGGTGCGGATCCTCGACACCCTCGGCGGGCCGATGGTCATCACCCATCTGATCGTCGACACCCGCGATGCAATGGGCGCCAACGCCGTCAACACCATGGCAGAGAAGATCGCGCCGCATGTCGCGTCATGGAGCGGCGGGCGGGTGTTCCTGCGCATTCTCTCCAATCTGGCGGATCGCCGCCTGGCGCGCGCCCATGCGGTGTGGAAGCTGGACGACATCGGTGGGACAAGCGTGCGCGACGGCATCATCAGCGCCTATCAGTTCGCCGAAGCCGATCCGTATCGCGCGGCCACACACAACAAGGGCATCATGAACGGCATCAGCGCCGTCATCCTCGCGACCGGCAACGATACGCGCGCCGTGGAAGCGGGCGCTCATGCCTATGCTGCGCGGGGCGGGCGCTATTCAAGCCTGACGCGCTACGAGATCACCAAGGACGGCGACCTCAGTGGCTCCATCGAACTGCCGCTCGCGGTCGGTCTGATCGGCGGCGCGACCAAGATTCATCCGACCGCGCAGGCGTGCCTGAAGATTCTCGGCGTCACCACGGCGGAACGGCTGGCGCGGATCATCGCGGCGGTCGGACTGGCGCAGAATTTCTCCGCGCTGAAGGCGCTTGCGACCGTGGGTATCCAGTCCGGTCACATGGCGCTGCATGCGCAGAACATTGCGATCATGGCCGGTGCCACCGGCGATGACGTCGATGCCGTCGCAAAGGTGCTGGTCGAGCGCGGCACGGTACGCATCGACGTCGCTCAGGAGGTTTTGGAAACACTTCGGCGCTAACAGTTTTTCGGATCAAGCCAACAATCCATAAAAATCGAAACGGGAGGATCAAGAATGATGAAGACGAAAACGGCCTTTCTGACAGGAGCCGCGATGCTGCTGGCGCTGATGAGCCCGGCTCAGGCGCAGATCGCCAACAACACCATCAAGCTCGGCGTGCTGACCGATCTCACCGGGATTGCGACGGACTCGACCGGGGCAGGATCGGTCGCCGCGGCAAAGCTCGCCATCGAAGATTTCAAAAAGGAGAAGCCGGACATCAAGGTCGAACTGCTGCAGGCCGATCATCAGAACAAGCCCGACATTGGCGGCGCGATCGCGCGGCGCTGGATGGACATCGACAAGGTCGACGCCATTCTTGACGTGCCGTTTTCGTCGGTGGCGCTTGCGGTGCAGGAAGCCACGCGCGGATCGAAAACCGCGTTCATCGCGTCCGGTCCCGGTTCGTCGCTTCTGACCGGCGAGAAGTGCTCGCCCAACACCGTCCACTGGACCTACGATACCTGGGCACTGGCGCATGGCACGGCGCTGGCCTTGCTCAAGGCGAAGAAGGACACATGGTTCTTCGTCACCGCGGACTATGCGTTCGGTCACTCGCTCGAAAAGGACGCATCCGATGTGGTGAAGGAGCAGAACGGCAAGGTTCTCGGCAGCGTACGGCATCCGCCGGGCGCATCGGATTTCTCGTCATTCCTGCTGCAGGCGCAGGCCAGCAAGGCCAAGATCGTCGCGCTCGCCAATGCGGTGAATGACACCGTTAACTCGGTGAAGCAGGCGACGGAGTTCGGCCTTCAGGCCGGCGGACAGGAACTGGCGGCGTTGCTGATGCAGGTCACCGACGTCAACGCCATCGGATTGCAGGGCGCGAAGGGCCTTTATCTGACCGAAGGCTTCTACTGGGACGCCAATGACGGCACGCGCAAGTTCGCTGACCGCTTCACGGCGGCGGTGGGCGGCGGCAAGCGTCCAACCGCGATTCAGGCGGGCGTCTATGCCGGCACGCTGCACTATCTGCGCGCGGCTGCTGCGGCGAACACCACCGACGGCCTGAAGGTTGTCGCCAAGATGAAGGAAATGCCGTCGAAGGACCCGCTGTTCGGCGAGGGGCACATCCGCGAAGACGGCCGCCATATCCACGATATGTATCTGTTCCAGGTGAAGACTCCCGCCGAGTCCAAGGCGCCGTGGGATTTCTACAAGCTGGTGGAGACGATTCCGGCGGCGCAGGCGTTCCGCCCGCTGGCTGACGGCAACTGCCCGATGGTGAAGAAGTAAGCCGATTCCACGGCGCTCCATTGCTGCGGGCTTCCGCGGTGGTGGTTTAGAGAAGGTGTAATTTCCTCCCGGCGGGCTTTGTTCGGGAGGAAATTTCTCTCTGCGTACATGATCTTAGAATGCAATGCGGGTCTGCCCATGCAGCATGACGCATATGCGGTATCTAATTGACCAAAAACGGAAATTCGGCTATTTCAGCGCCGTCGTGAATGCTGCCGCCGTTGTCGCCTGCCAGGCAGGCTCCCAGCAAAATTCATTGGCATGACGAGTCTGCGTGAGGCGTGATCGCCCGCAAGTCCGGCGATTGTGTGCTCACCGATTGCAAGAGCATGGGTCCGTTATGAGCAACTTCAATCAGGAAACGGTTCTGAGCGTCCATCACTGGACCGATAATCTTTTCAGCTTCACCACCACGCGCGATTCCTCGTTCCGGTTTCGCAATGGCGAGTTCACGATGATCGGCCTCAAGGTCGGTGAAAAGCCGCTGCTGCGCGCCTACAGCGTCGCGAGCGCGAACTATGAAGAGAACCTCGAATTCTTCTCCATCAAGGTGGCGGACGGTCCGCTGACCTCGCGCCTTCAGCATCTGAAGGAAGGCGACCAGATCATCGTGAGCCGCAAGGCGACCGGGACGCTGGTGATCGACAACCTGACCGATGGCCGCAATCTCTATCTGATCGGTACCGGCACCGGCCTTGCGCCGTTCCTGAGCGTGATCAAGGATCCCGAGACCTACGAGCGCTTCGAGAAGGTCGTGCTGCTGCACGGCTGCCGTCATGTCCGCGAACTGGCTTACGGCGAACTGATCACCGAGAAGCTGCCGCAGGACGAAATGATCGGCGAAATGGTGAGCAACCAGCTCATCTACTATCCGACCGTGACGCGCGACCCATTCCGCAATCGCGGCCGCATCACGGACCTCATTACATCCGGGAAGCTGTTCGAGGACATCTCGTTGCCGGCGCTCGATGCCGCCAAGGATCGCGTCATGATGTGCGGCAGCCCGGCGCTGCTGGTGGACACCAAGAAGCTGCTGGAAGATCGCGGTTTTGTCGAAGGCAATCACGGCGAGCCGGCTGACTTCGTGGTTGAGAAAGCGTTCGCCGAGCGCTGAACCGGATAACTGATCTCAATGAAAAAGCCGCTGGCGATGCCGGCGGCTTTTTGTTTGGCTTGCGCTTTGGTCCATCCTGAGGTGTGAGAATGCCCGGGGCGAGTCCGGGCATGACAGAATGCGGCACGCCTACACGTCCATCAGGCTGTCGCGCAGATTCTTCTTCATCACCTTGCCATTGGCGTTGCGCGGCAGCGGCTCGGTGCCGATGTCAATGGTTTCGGGCACCTTGTAATCGGACATGCGCTCGGCGCACCAGGCGCGCAGGGTCGGGGAATCAATATCCGAGCGCACCACTACCACGGCATGCACGCGCTCGCCCAGCACGGGACAGGGGCGCGCCACGATGGCGCTTTCGACCACTGCGGGATGAGCGGCGAGCACCGACTCGACCTCCGCAGAATAGATTTTCAGGCCGCCGCGGTTGATCATGTCCTTCTGCCGGTCAAAGACGCGGACAAAGTTCTGCTCGTCGATGGAGCCGAGGTCGCCCGAATGCCAGTAACCCGCAGTAAAGCTCTCCGCCGTGGCGCGGGGATTGTTCCAGTATCCCTTGATCACCGAGCCGCCGTGAATCCATAGCTCGCCGACCTCGCCGCGCGGCACCTCGCGCCCCGCGGCGTCGACCACGATGATATGCGCGCCGGGGCAGGGCAGGCCGACGCTGTCGCCGTGGGTGGCGGTGAACTCCGGCGGCATCACCGTCGAGGGCGATGAAGTCTCGGTCGATCCATAGGCGTTGACCAGCTTCAACCCGGGAAGTTTCTCGGCGAGTCTCTGGATGGTGGCGGTCGGCATCGGCGCGCCGCCATAGCCGCCGATACGCCAGGCGGACAGATCGTAGGAGTCGAAGTCGGCCTGCAGCAGACACAGATTGTACATCGCGGGCACCATCACGGTCTGCGTGACACGTTCGCGCGATGCGATCTTCAGATATTCCGCCGCCTTGAATTCCGGCACGATAATCAGCGCACCGGCACAGCGCGCCATCGCCATGATGTTGGCGGCGATGCCGGTGACATGCGCCAGCGGCACCGCGGCGATCGAACGGTCGGCCTGCGTCAGTTCGAGGCAGGCTTCATAGACAATGGCCGAGTGAATCAGATTGCAATGCGCCAGCATCGCGCCCTTCGGCTTTCCCGTGGTCCCTGACGTATAAAGGATCATCGCGGTGTCCTGCTCGTCCACCTCTGCAGGGGGCGGCGGGGCTTCGGTCGCGACCAGATCCAGAAACGCCAGCGCATCACTGGCCGGGCTGATCGACACGCGATGAAGCAGGCCGGGCAACTCGGCCGCGTCCGGCAGGCGGTCGGCCATGTCGTTTTCGTAGATCAGCAGCTTGGCGCCGCAATCCGTCAGAACGTAAGCGATCTCCGGTTTCTGCTGGCGCGTGCTCAACATCACGCTCACCAGGCCGAGATAGGCGGCGCCATAAAGCGTCAGCACGAATTCGTTGCGGTTGCCGAGCAGCAGCGCGATCCGGTCACCGGATTTGAGGCCGATTTCCTTGAAGCCTGCGGCGACCTGCATGGACTTCTGCATCACCTCGCGCCAGGTCAGGCGCTCGTGGCCGCAAATCAGCGCCTCGCCATCGGGATTGCGGGCAGCGGCCTCGGCGACCATGGCCCAGATGTTTGAAGGCCGCTGCTCGAAGGCGGGGACGATACGATCGCCGAAACGGGTTTCCAGCCGCATGGCCGGAATAGGATATTGCGACCAGTCCATCTCTTTGTGTCCTGCCCTGACTGCAGTGTCAGGCTGAAAAGTTGGCTCCGCGCTCGATCACGAATTCCGCATCGAACAGAGTATGCGAATGATTCAAATCGGATTGAGACATCAAAACAGTTAAACCTTTGCCTTTCAGCGAGGCAAGAACGTCCGAAATCCGTTCGGACAGGGCAGGTGCGATCCCCTCGAATGGCTCGTCAAGCAAGAGGCACTTCGTCCCGATCCCGAGCGCGCGCGCGAGCGCCACCAGTTTCTGCTGTCCGCCGGACAACAGCAGGGCCTTGCGGTCGCGCATGGCCACGAGTTCGTCGATCACATCATAGACGAATTCCAGCCGCGCCTTGCGGTCGACATCCTTTGCGACCCACAGCGGCAGCAGGATGTTTTCCTCGACGGTGAGCTGCGGCACGAGGCCGCGATCTTCCGGCATGTAGCCGATGCCGAGGCCGGCACGGGCGTGACGCGGAAGGGCAGCCAGATTTTCGCCCGCGAAGCGAATCGAGCCGTTTCTCGGGGCAAGATGCCCCATGACCGAGCGCATCAGCGTGGTCTTGCCGGCGCCGTTGCGCCCGACAAGGCTCACCATGGCGCCCTCGGCAATATGCATGGTGAAGCCGCGCAGCGCGGGCATCGACTGGATTTCAACAGCGAGATTGTCGATTTCGAGCAGCGGACGGGATACGGTCATTTCGCGCCTCCCGTCACATAGCGGCGCACTTCCTGATCCTTCAGAACGGTGGCGGGTGCGCCATCGGCAAGAATGCGTCCGTTGTAGAAGGCGACCACGCGGTCGGCATACTTGCTGACAATATCCATGTCGTGTTCGACAAAAACGATGGTGGCGGCGTCGCCCGAGACCGCGTGAATCACGCGGTCCATGGTCGCAAATTTCTCCTCCGCCGAGACGCCGGAGGTGGGCTCATCCAGCAGCAGCAATTTCGGACGGCGCGCCAGCGCCATAGCGATATCGACCAGCTTGCGCACGCCGCCCGCGAGTTCTGACACCGGGCGGTCGGCATGACCGGCCAGCGCGAAACGCTCGAGCAGGGCAATGGCCTTGTCGCGGCGCTCGCCGCCATCCGCAGGTGCGGTCGCGGAGAGCCGCCCGCCTTCCGCGCTGGAGACTGCGACAGTGAGATTTTCCGCCGCGGTCAGTTCGATGAAGAGCTGCGGAATCTGGAACGAGCGGGAAATCCCGAGTCGTGCCACATCGCGCGGGGAGCGGCGGCCGATCGGGGAGCCATCAAGCTCGATCGCGCCGCTATCGGGTTTCAGATAACCCGTCACCATGTTGACGAAGGTGGTTTTGCCCGCGCCGTTGGAGCCGATCAGGCAGAGCTTCTGGCCCGCCGGAATGTCGATGCTGACATTGTCGGCGGCGACCACGGCGCCGAAGCGCTTCTGCAATCCACGTACGGAAAGAACGGGTGTCACGATGCCGCTCCTTCCTCGCTCGCCGCGGGCTTTCGTTTTCTCCCGCTCCAGAGCGATCCGATGCCGCGCGGCAGGAAGAGAATGACGGCCAGCAGGAACACGCCGAGCACAAGCTGCCATGTGTTCGGCAGGTACAGGTTGGAGAACGAGCGCACCAGTTCGAGCGCAAGCGCCGACACGAACACCGCCGCCACGCTTTGCGTTCCGGCAAGCACCGCGACGAACACGAATTCGCCTGATGTCGTCCAGTAGGCGAATTCCGGGTCAATGTGCCGCTGCGCCATCAGCGCCAGCGCACCGCTGGCGCCTGCGAATGTTGCCGCGATGATGAAGTTGAGGGTGATGATGCGATTGGCCGAGGTACCGAGATATTCGACACGCAGGTTGTTCTCGCGCACCGCAAGACTGGTCAGCCCGAACTGCGACTTGAACAGGATGGTGGCGTAGATGCCCGCGAGTCCGGTCGCAACCACCGATACCGCATACAGCATGAAGTCGGCCTCGCGCGGGTCGTTGAACACCGCGCCGAACAGGGTGGGGCGTCCGACATTGAAGCCATCCGACCCGCCGAGGATCGTGGTTTTGACCAGCGCGCCATACAGCACCATCGACAGCGCCAGTGTCAGCATGCCGAAAAAAATACCGGTGTAGCGCGCGATCAGCGGGCCGATAACAAGACCCAGCAGGCCGCCGAACACTGCTCCGATCAGCACTTGCGCGACAGCGTCGGTCAGGCCCCAATGGTGGGCGATCAGGGCAACGCCATAGCCGCCGCCGGCATAGAACAGGCCTTGCCCGAACGAGACGTTGCCGGTCCGCGCCAGCACGACAATGCCGAGCGCGACGAGGGCCTTGGAGGCGGCGACGGTCGCCAGCGACAGCGTCCAGGCCGGAATGATGCGGCCGAACAGCACCGCGAGGACGACAAGGCCAAGAAGGGCCAGAGGATGCGTGGCGGACTTCATCAAATGCGCCTCGCGACTTCGCGGCGGAACAGGCCCTCGGGCCGGAACATCAGCACCGCCGCCATGATGAGATAGATCATGAACAGTTCGGCCTGCGGCAGCAGGTGCACCGAGGCCGCGCGCGCCATGCCGACCAGGATGGCGCCGACAGCGGCGCCCTCGATGCTGCCGAGGCCGCCGATCACCACGATGGCGAAGCTCAGGATGATGATCTCGGAGCTGAGGCCGGGCTGGACGGAAATCTTCGGCGCGGTGAGCCCGCCGGCGAGCGCTGCCAGCATCACGCCAAACGCGAAGGCGAACGCATAGACGCGGTTGATCTTGACGCCCATGCTCGCGCTCATCTCGGCGTTGTGGATCACGGCGGTGACGATCTTGCCGAAGGTGGTGCGGTTGAGCGCGAACCAGACCGCAAATCCGATCGCCGCCGAGAACGGGATCAGCATCAGATCGTAGCCGACATAGAACAGTCCGGCGAATTCGACATTGCCGAAGAGCTGATAGGGATCGTTGGCATAGATCGGGTTGACGCCCCAGATCAGCTTGGTGACGTCCTCGAAAATCAGAAACACCGCGTAGGTCACGAGCAGCAGGACGACTTCATCACGCCCGTAAAACAGCTTGATCAGCCCGCGCTCCATCAGAAGGCCGACAGCGGCGGCGATCAGCGCGACAGACACCAGCATCAGCACGAATCCGAGGCCGGGTGGCACCTTGTGCGCGGCCGCCATGGTGACGGCCGTGGCCGCCAGATAGGCGCCCAGCGCGTAGAAGCCGCCATGGGCGATATTGAGAATTTTGAGCACGCCGAACACCAGCGTCAGGCCGAGCGCGACAATAAACAGCCACGAGGCCTGAATCAGACCGTCGAGAATGACCGTGAGGAAAGTGTTCATAGGGTTTTCGCGGCGACGGGTGAGGGGAATATCAACTGGCAGTCCCTCATCCTGAGGAGCGGCCTATTGGCCGCGTCTCGAAGGATGAGGGGAGGTGAAGCCCTCATGGTTCGAGACGGCGCAAGTGCGCCTCCTCACCATGAGGGATCGGTCCTCGCCGCCGCTTACTTGCACTTGTCGTTCTTCATCCCGCCCTTGATCCAGTCGAGCGCCTTCACGCCGGGCGGCGGGTTGACGCACTCGGCCTCAAAGTTGACGATGTCGACCAGATCGACGCGCTTCTTTTCCGGATTGTACTTGGTGCGGCTGAAGGCGATCGGCTGAATGGCCTGATGGCCGTCGCCGTTCTTCATCTGGATCAGGCCGCCGGGGCTCTGCCATTCGGAGCCGGTCATCGCCGCCACCAGTTCGTCGGTGCTCGGCTTCTTGCCGCCGTTCTTGGCCATCGCCTTCTCAACCGCGTTCTTCACGCCGAGAATCGACTGGGTGACGCGGTAGGCGGCCTGCACCGGATAGACGCCGTTGGCCTTTTCATAGCCATTGAAGAACCACTCGTTGAGCGGGGTCTTCGGCGACATCAGGCCGTAGGCACCGCGCGCGCCGATGATGACGCCGTCCGGCATCTTGTCGCCGAGCGCGGGCAGAACGTGGTCGGCGGCACTGAGCACAAGCTGGCTGCGCTTGGCGAGGCCGCGCGGCACCGACTGCAGGATGAAGGCCTGCAGGTCGCCGCCCCAGAGGCTCGAATAGACGACATCGGAGCCGGCGGCGACCAGCGCCGAGATCTCGGTGCCATACTGGCCGGCGCCGAACTTCGGCATCAGGTCCGCATTGAGCTTGGCATTCGGATAAAGCTGCGCGGCGGCAGCGATAAAGTCGGCCTTGCTGTCCTGACCCCAGGCGTAGTCCTGGTTAATGGCCGAGAACGTATCCATCTTGATGTTCTTCATCTTCATGTAGCGGATCAGGCCGACGTTGTCCTGCGTCGCGTGAGCCGAGGTGCGGAAGACATAGTTGTACTTGCCTTCCTCGAAGATGCGCGGCGTACCGCAGTCGAACAGGAACAGCGGCTTCTTCAGTTCTTCCGCGATGGGCGCGACGGCGAGGCAGTCGCCGGAGCCGATATAGCCGATGACGGCATCGACATTGTCGCGCTGGTAGAGATTGCGCAGTTCCTGCACCTGCTTGGTGGCGCCGCCGTTCTCGTCGATGACGACCGGCTCGATCTTCAGTCCGCCGAAGCCGACTTTATTATAGGGCGCCGGACCGGCGCCCTTGTTCAGTTCGCCGATCACGAACTCGGCGGCTTTGCCGGCGGGAACGCCGAAACTTTCCGCAGCGGGGCCGGACAGGAAGGTGACAATGCCGACCTTGAAGGTGTCTTGCGCCAGCGCCGGGCCGCCGAGCGCGAGAATGGCGGCGGAGGCTGTGAGTGCTGCGAGTGTGCGCTGGTAACAGGTTCGCGAAAGGCGATTCATGTTCGGTATCCTCCCAATTGTCCGGTCATGCCGGTTTTTGTGTCCGCATCCGTTTGCCGGATGTCAGTGGTTCCATGCCAGCTTAAGCGGGCTTTTCCTGCGCGTCTATGATCCGGTGCGCCCGACGGTGCGACGAATGTTTGCACATCGCATCGCGTCGCCCGTTACGCGATCTGCTTCCTCCGGAGCTTGCCATTGATTGTCTGCTTTCTCGATGACACCCGCGCTCTGCCGTATTTCTTTTTCGACAGCTTGAACTGGGTATAGCCGAGCACTTGTTGCATCGCGGCGCGGGCTTTTTCTGCATTGCCATCGGCGATGGCGCGTGCCGCGATGGCATGGTTCGGCAGGTTCTCGTCGAACCAGCCGGGGCTGCCGGTGGCAACCATGAACACTGCGCTGAGAATGGTATCAATCGCGCCGCGGAAGCCCTGCAGGACCGGGTTATGCGTGGCGTCGATAATGGCGAGGTGAAATTCCTTGTCGGCGACAATGGCGGTCGGAACGTCATGCGAGGCTTCCATCGCGGCGAGCGCGGTCATGATCCGCTTGCGGTCCTTCGCCGTCGCGCGTTCGGCCGCGAGCGCAGCCGCCGCCGGCTCGATAATCAGCCGGACTTCCTGCAGCGCCAGCAGCAGTTCACGATTGGGTTCTTCCTTGCTGATGAGCCAGCTCAATACGTCGCGGTCGAGCAGGCTCCATTCGCCGCGCGGGCGGACGTGCGTGCCATGGCGGGGCCGCACGCTGACCAGACCCTTGGCGGCGAGCGTCTTGATCGCTTCGCGCACCACGCCGCGGCCGACGCCGAAGCGGTTTTCCAGATCATGTTCGGGCGGCAACGCGGAGCCGACCGGAATAAGATCATGCGCGATCTCGCTGCCGAGGGTGCGCAGCACGGATTGAATGCGCCCGGGCTTGACGAGCTTGCTCGCAGGTTTCGGACGGGATTTAGCGGACGACCTCATGGAACGAGGCTAACACGCAGGCCTTCGCGGCGGCAATCATCCGATGTTTGATGCCGGACGGGCCGAGGTTGCTGCAATGCAGGAGAAATCGCCGATGGCGGTTGACATCACATAGCGGAATTGGAGCCAAATCGCAATTCCGGCGCGTGCAGCGCCGCAATCGGCCTAACTCATGCGCTGGAGCAGAACGTAGGGCTGGCCGCCTTCGGATCCGATCGAGGTCTCGACATCGAAGACCTGCCGGATCATCTCGCCGGTGATGGTTTCGCCCGGCGTACCGTCGGCGGCGATTACGCCCTTGCGCAGAACAATGATGCGGTCGGCAAAACGCACGGCGAGGTTAAGATCGTGCAGCACGGCGATGACGGCGCTGCCGGTGCGCGCGCGGCGCTTCGCAGTTTCCACCAGATTGATCTGATGACGCAGATCGAGACTGGACGTCGGCTCATCGAGCAGCAGCACGCCGGGACCATGCTCGGCTTCGCCGCACGCCAGTTGCACCAGAACGCGCGCAAAATGTGCGCGTTGCTGTTCGCCGCCGGAGAGCGTCGGCAATTCCCGGTGCCGGAAGGGTGCGAGATCGAGCTCGGCGATCGCGGCATCGACCAGCGGCGCGGCGGCGGCACGCGAGCGATCGCCCGCACCCATCGCGACGATTTCCTCGACGGTGAAAGGGAAGCTGACATTGACATGCTGGGACAGCATGACGCGGTGATTGGCGAGGTCGCGCGAGGAGTACGAGGTGAGATCGCGTCCTTTGAGGCGCACATGGCCACCCGTACAGCGAAGATCTCCCGAGAGCGAGCGCAGCAGCGTGGATTTTCCCGCGCCGTTCGGGCCGACGATGGCGACGGTCTCGCCGCCGCGCAACTGCAGGCTGACATGATCGAGCAGCTTCGCCTGCCGCACCCTGATGCACAGCGCATCGGCTTCGATCATGGGAGCTGCAGCGGTCATGATCCGATCAGCGCCCGTTGCCGCAGCAGGATAAACAGGAAGAACGGCGCGCCGATGGCTGCGGTGAGAATACCGATGGGCACCTCGGCAGGCGCAGCCAGCACGCGCGCGATGGTGTCCGCGAGAATGAGGAGGATCGCGCCGAGACAAACTGAGGCAGGCAACAGCATCCGGTGCCCGGGACCGATGACGATCCGCAGCAAATGCGGAACGACAATGCCGACAAAACCGATCACGCCGCAGATCGAGACCGCAACGCCGGTCATCGCCGAAATCATCACGATGGCGATCTTCTTCAGCCGTTCGACGTCGACGCCGGTGTGAAAGGCTTCCGCCTCGCCAAGCACCAGCACGTCGAGGCCGCGTGCGATCAGCGGGATCATCAGCAATGAGAGTAACGCGACGGGTGCGACCATCGCGGCCTTCGGCCAGGTCGCGCCACTGAGTGAACCCAGCAGCCAGAATGTGATGTCGCGCAACTGGCGGTCATCGGCGACGAACACCAGAAGCCCGATGCCGGCATTGGCAATGGCTGCGATGGCAAGGCCGGCCAGAAGGAAAATCGCGACCGAGGTGCGGCCTTCGCGGCTGGCGATCTTGTAGAGAAGGGTGGTGGTCAGAAGCGATCCGGCGAAGGCGGCGACGGGCAACAGCTCCAGTTGCAGAGAGCGAAAGCTCGCGCCCCAAGGACTGTTTGAAATCGCGCTGTCGGAAATCACGATGGCGCAGGCCGCGGCGAATGCACCGCCGCTGGAGACACCGACCAGCGCGGGATCGGCGAGGGGATTGCGGAACAGGCCCTGCATGATCGCGCCGGACAGCGCGAGCAGGCCGCCGATCATGCCGGCAACGGCGATGCGGGGAATCCGGATCGACCACAGCACGAGCTGGTCGCGGGCCAGCAGGGCTGGGTCGGCGCTTGCGATCTTCAATCCCAGCGCTGCGGCAAGACGCGGCAGCGGGATGCCCGCGGCGCCGATCGTTGTTGCCAGCAGCGCGACGGACAGGAGTCCGGCGATCAGAACCGCATAAACCAGAGGAGCCGAGGGCCGGATGGAGGCGCTCCGCGCAGGCGGCTGCGACATCGCGGACGCTGAACCGGCGGCCGTCATTTCCTGCAATCGACGGTCAGTGTCGCAGGTTTCCAGGACGCGGCCTTGCTGCCGAGGTCGGGATAAAGCGATACCGCGAGGTCGCGGGCAGCGGCGGCGGTGCGCGGGCCGAATCCCAGCAGATAAAGTCCGTCCATTGCGACAAAGGATTTCTTCGCGGCGGCCGGTGTCATTGTAAACGCCGGATTGGCGAAAACCGTCTGTGCGTCGAGCTGCTCGCGGCCGCGCTGCATGGTCAGGATCACGTCCGGCCTGGCCGCGACGATGGCCTCATCATTGACCGGCTTGTAACCGTCGAATCCGTCGACCGCGTTGACGCCGCCCGCCATCCGGATGATCTCGTTCGCTGCCGTCTTCTGTCCCGCCACCATAGCGCGGCCGTTGAGAAACGACATCACGAACATGACGCGGGCCGGATGCTTCACGCTGTCGCGCAGCTTCTTCAACTCCGCGAGGTCGGTGGTCACGGCTTTGGTCAGGCATTCGCCACCCGCGTCGGCGTCCATCGCATGGGCGATCAGCTTGATCTTGTCGACAATCCCTTGCTCGTTATGGGTCTCGGGAAGCGACACGAACGGAATCTTCGCCGAGTCGAGAACGTCGAGAGTCTCCTTCGGTCCGGCCCCTTCGATGGCGAGGATCAGTTGCGGGTTGAGGCCGAGCACGCCTTCCGCGCTTAATTGCCGCATGTAGCCCACGTTCGGCTTTTGGCCGAGCGCCTGCGGAGGATAGAGGCTGGTCGTGTCGATACCGACGATCCGGTCCTGAAGACCGAGGGCATAGAGGATTTCGGTGACGGCGCCGCCGACGGAGACGATACGCGATGTGTTGCCGATGGTGACGTCGTGACCACGCGCGTCATGGATCACGATGCTTTCCGCGCGGGCGTCCGCGATCGCAGCAGCGGCGCAAAGGCCGAGCATAAATGCAAGCGTTGCGCTGATTGTTCGTTGGACGGCCATTTTACAGCTCATTTGGTCAGTATCAGCTTGTTCTGAGCGGTCAGCCGCAGGCGGTAGGTCTCGTCGCCATGTGCGATGATGATCTCACGGGACGAAACGAAAAGGTCGCGGCTCTGGATGCGGTTATCGATCAAAGGGATCGCGCGCTCAATTAGAGCGGTTCTAGACTGATCGCGGCCGTCGTTGCCCGAAATGTCGTCTGGAGTTTTGGGCGAGCCGCCAGTCATCTGCCTTGCGAGTCCTTTTGTGATGTCTTGTTGTTCTTAAGTTTGCCGGCGCGCGAATTCCAACACTCCAGTTTACAATAGGTTTAAACTGGCTTGCGCTCGGCTTGACCGCCACGGCGCATTTTACGAAAAGTGACAACACGTTGGCGCAGACCAGCGGATTCCAAAATCAGCCAGCCAGCCGCCTTCGGGCGCCGCCCGCCAGCCGCATCACATAAACAAGTTTTGAGACTCGGGGCTGTCATGTCGGGGCTGAATGCGCGCGCGTGCGCGCTGCTGTTATCTGTGTCTGTCGTTGCACTTGGGGGAGTGGCTGTGGCCACGCCGGCGAGCGCCCAATCCGCCGGGATATCGCAACCGGTCAAGCCCAAGCCGATCAAGCGCAAGCGTGCCGGCAAGCCGATGGCGGAAGTGCCGTTGCCGCAGAACGTCGCGAATGCGAACGCGCAGGTGGGGCAGCCGGTCTATCAATCGCTCGATGAAATCACCGTCGGCGCGACCAAGCTGGAAGAACGCGCCATCGATTCGCTCGCGCCCGTCAGTGTGATGACGCTTGAGCAAATTCAGGGCCGCAACGCCTCAACCGTGGGCGATCTCGTTTACAACATGCCCGGCGTCTGGCTGCAGGATCGCGGCGACGAGCCGTCGACTTCGATCAACATTCGCGGTTTGCAGGATTTCGGCCGCGTCGCCGTCGTCGTGGACGGCGCGCGCCAGAACTATCAGCGCACCGGTCACTTCGCGAACGGATCGTTCTTTCTCAATCCGGAGTTGATCGGCGGCATCGACATCGTGCGTGGCCCGACCGCGAACATTTACGGTTCGGGCGCGATCGGCGGCGTGGCGTCGTTCCGCACCAAGGACATTCAGGACGTGGTCCGCCCCGGCGAGCGCTGGGGCGTCGATACCAACACGGTGTTCGGCACCAACAACGCGCGTGCGCTCCAGTCGGTGTTTGCCGGCGTTCACGTCAATCCGAATGTGGATGTGTTCGCAGGTGGCAGCTATTCGACGCAGAACAACTACAAGGACGGTACCGGCTTCGAGGTTGCCAACACCTGGAACAGGCTGTCGAGCGGTATCGGCAAGATCACGGTGCGCCCGGCGGACGGCCATGAAGTCAAGCTCGGCATGGTCTACCAGGAAGACCTTTACAATGTCGGTCAGCCTTATCGCCGGACAGGAGAGCCCGGTGCGACGACCGGCCTGATCAGTTCCGGCACGTCGGTGTATCACACCAACCTCCAGAACTACACGACAACGCTGGGCTGGAAGTACGCGAAGCCGGACGACAAGATTTTCGACTGGGATTCGAAGATTTACTGGAACCGGACCGAGAACAACCAGACCAAGATTTCGCACAACGGCACGGCGTCGCTCGGCAATTGCGCGGGGATCGGGCCAGGCAACAACATCACCGGCTGCGTTGGCGATCAGCGCAATTACCTGATCGACACCTACGGTTTCGACGCCCACAACACCTCGCGCTTTGAAATGGGCGACTGGCGCAATGCCTTGACCTACGGCGCCGATGGTTTCCGCGACGAAGTCTCGACCAAGGACACGCACGGCAACTCGAATGTCACCACGCCGGGCGGCGAGCGGACGGTGACCGGCGGTTTCGTGCAGTGGAAGGGTAATTACTCGTCCTTGCTGGAAGTGGTCGGCGCGATTCGTTACGACAACTATCGCCTATCATCGGCCCAAGGTGGGACGAGCGGCGACCGTTTCTCTCCGAAGATCACAATCGGGCTGATGCCGGCGAGCGTCGTCACGCCTTATGTGAGCTATGCGGAGGGTTACCGCGCGCCATCTGTCACAGAAACGCTGGTGTCCGGCGCCCATGCCGCCACAAGCTCCGGCGCAGGCGACTTCTCGATCTGCCCAGATGGTTCGCGCGGCTACTTCTGCTTCCTGCCGAACCCCAATCTGCGGCCGGAGGTCGGCAAGAACAAGGAAATCGGTTTCAATATCAAGAAGGATGGCCTGTTCGCGGCGAACGACACCTTCCGCGGAAAGGTGAATGTCTACCGCAACGATGTTGACGATTACATCAACTACTCGCTGTTCACCGGACCTCCGTTCAACAGCTTCCCGCCGATCCCGGGCGTCTTCCCGACGACGTACTATCAGTATCAGAACATTCCGCATGCCCGCATTCAGGGTGTCGAGTTCGAGACGATGTACGACGCCGCGACATACTTCATCGGTGTCTCGGGCAGCTTCCAGGAAGGCAAGAACACCCAGACCGGCGTCGGCCTGCTGACAATTCCATCGCAGAAGATCACCACAACCGCGGGCGTGCGCCTGTTTGAAAGCAAGGCGATCTTCTCGGTGATGTGGACGTCGGTGAAAGCCAACACCGATCTGCCCGCCGGCAGCGTGCCCGCGACCTCGTACGATCTTGTGAACATGTACTTGACGGTGAAGCCGACGCAGAACCTGACGGTGACGGGTTCCGTCGAGAACCTGCTGAACCAGTACTACCGGCCTTATGCAATCCCCGGACCGGACCCCGGATCGAACCTCGTTCAGAACGACGTGCTCTGGGCCAGCGCGGGCGCCGGGATCACCTTCAAGGGCGCGATCAAGTATCACTTTGGAGGCACCTGAACGCGGAACGACAACGAACTGCTTGTGAATAGCAAACAGGAACGCCGCGCAGAGTTTTCTGCGCGGCTCGCTGCGTTTTCCGCATAGCTCAGACGGGATCGAAATTTTGAGAACCGGCCATCTGGCCTTACAATGAGACAAACAGGAGACGACACATGTTTATCGCGATGAACCGCTTTCAGGTGAAGAAGGGCTCGGAGCAGGCGTTCGAGACGCTGTGGGCAACGCGTGAATCCTATCTCGGCGAACTGCCGGGCTTCATCGAATTCCATCTGCTGCGCGGTCCGGATGCCGAGGATCACCGGCTCTATTCAACTCACACCCTCTGGGCGGACAAGGCGGCGTTCGAGAACTGGACCAAGTCCGAACAGTTCCGCAAGGCGCATGCCCGCGCCGACAACCAGACCGGCGACAGCCTCTATCTCGGTCATCCGAAGTTTGAGGGCTTCGAGGTGATCCAGACCGAGCGCAAGACCAGCGCGGCGGCCTGAGCGATGTTGAGCACCGGTCTGGCAGATCTCAAAAAGTACATGGCCGAAAATCCCGGCGGCGTCATTGAGGACGTCGCGCGGGAGAAGAATGTCACGGCACGCGCCGTGATCGAGGCATTGCCCGAGGAGATGCGCAGCTTCGCGCCTGGCTCCGCATTTGTGCCTGCAATGCAGGACATCGCGACATGGGGCGAGGTGACGCTGATCGTCCATACCGACGACGGCATTTTTGAAGTCACCGAGCCTGTCGGCGGCGGCGAAGTCGGCCGCGGCTACTACAACATCATGAAGCCCAAGGGCATGCACGGCCATTTGAGGCACGAGCGTTGTGGCGGCATCGCGTTTGTCGAACGTCCGTTTATGGGCAAGTCGTCGGCGTTCGCGGCATTCCTCAATGTCGATGGCGGCGTGATGTTCAAGGTGTTCGTCGGCCGTGACGAGAATCGCGCGCTGAAAACCGATCAGCTTGAGAAATTCCACGCGCTGGCGAAGACGCTGGGGTGAAGCTCCTCACATCCTAAGTCAAAAATGGCCGGGCATTTCCCGGCCATTTTCATTTGCAAAGGTTGCGACGGAAGCAATCCGGCCTTTGGAGGGGCAAGGACCGGATTGCTTCGTCGCGGGCGCATCGCCGTCACGGGCAATGCAACGATGCGCCATCTCGTGACCCGCAATAGCGTTTTCAAGCGAAGTGGGTATCGGTTCGCGTGAAGAAAACGCGTCAAAACATCAGACGCCAGAGGCGGGCTATTCGGCGGCGTCCTTCAGCGCATGCGGCGCATGGCCGGCGGCCACAAGTTCGATCGAACTTGCGCCATGCTGGGCCAGCGGCTTGTTGCCGGTCACCGCGCGCAGGAGCACGTAGAACACCGGTGTGAAGAAGATGCCGAACGCGGTGACGCCAATCATGCCGGAGAACACCGCGATGCCCATGGCGTGACGCATCTCCGCGCCCGCGCCGACCGATGTCACAAGCGGCACCACGCCCATGATGAAGGCGATCGACGTCATCAGGATCGGCCGCAGCCGCAGGCGGCTGGCCTCGATGGCCGCCGCGATTGGCGAGCGTCCGGCAAACTCAAGTTCGCGTGCGAACTCCACGATCAAAATCGCGTTCTTCGCCGACAACCCCACCAGAACGAACAGGCCGATCTGGGTGAAGATGTTGTTGTCGTTGCCGGTGATCCAGACGCCGAACATCGCAGCGAGCAGCGACATCGGCACGATCATGATGATCGCCAGCGGCAGCATCAGGCTTTCGTACTGCGCGGCCAGGACCAGGAACACCAGCAGCATCACGATCGGGAAGACATAGAGCGACGTGTTGCCTGCGATGATCTCCTGATAGGTCAGATCGGTCCATTCGAAGCCGATGCCCTTGGGCAGCGTCTCGCTGGCAATGCGCGCGACCGCGGCCTGCGCCTGGCCGGTTGAGTAGCCCGGTGCGTTGTTGCCGTTGATATCCGCCGCGAGGAAGCCGTTATAGCGCATCGCGCTTTCCGGTCCGGCGGTCGATTTCAGCTTCAGCAGCACCGACAGCGGGATCATCTCGCCGGTGGTGGAACGCACCTTCAATTGGCCGACATCCTCCGGCCGTGCGCGGAACTTGCCGTCCGCCTGCACGCGCACGGAATAGACGCGGCCGAATTTGTTGAAGTCGTTGACGTAGTACGAGCCGAGGTAGACCTGCAGCGTCTCGAAGATGCTGGTGATCGGCACGTTAAGCTGACGCGCGCGGGTGCGGTCGATATCCGCGTAGAGCTGCGGGACGTCCACCTTGTAGCTCGAGAACAGTCCGGTCAGTTCAGGCGCCTGCATCGCCTTGGCGAGGAAGGCCTTCTTGGCCTCATCCAATGCTTCATAACCCAGCCCCACCTGATCTTCGAGCTGGAGCTTGAAGCCGCCCGTGGTGCCGAGGCCGTCCACCGGCGGCGGCGGCAGCATGGCGACGAAGGCGTCCTGAATGACGGTGTACTTCTTGTTCAACTCCGCCGCAATGGCATTGGCACTGAGGGACGGGTCCTTGCGCTCGCCGAACGGCTTGAGTGTCGAGAACACGATGCCGGCGCTCGACGAATTGGTGAAGCCGTTGATCGACAGGCCTGGAAACGCCACGGCGCTCTCGACGCCGGGCTGCTTCATGGCGATCTCGGACATCCGGCGCATCACGTCTTCCGTGCGGTCGAGCGTGGCGCCTTCCTGAAGCTGGGCGAAGCCGATCAGGTACTGTTTGTCCTGCAGCGGCACGAAGCCGCCGGGGACGACGCGGAACAGCACCGCTGTGACGCCGATCAGGACCAGATAGACGCCCATGATGGCCGCCTTGCGGGAGATCACGCGCTTGACGCCGCCGCTGTAGGAGTCCGATGCCTTCTGAAACACATTGTTGAATCGGCGGAAGAAGCCGCCGAGCACCTTGTCCATGCCGCGGCTGAGGGCGTCCTTCGGCTGATCGTGCCCCCTGAGCAGAAGCGCTGCGAGCGCGGGCGACAGCGTCAGCGAGTTGATCGCCGAGATCACCGTCGAGATCGCGATGGTCATGGCGAACTGCTTGTAGAACTGGCCGGTCAGGCCGCTGATGAAACCGAGCGGCACGAACACCGCCACCAGCACGAGGGCGATGGCGATGATCGGCCCCGATACTTCGTTCATGGCGCGGTAGGTTGCATCGCGCGGCGACAGGCCTTCCTCGATGTTGCGCTCGACATTTTCCACGACGACGATGGCGTCGTCGACGACGATGCCGATGGCGAGAACGAGGCCGAACAGACTGAGGGCGTTGATGGAATAGCCGAACAGCAGCAGCACCGCGAAGGTGCCGATGATCGAGACCGGCACCGAGATCAGCGGAATGATCGACGCGCGCCACGTCTGCAGAAACAGGATGACCACCAGCACCACCAGCGCGATGGCTTCCAGCAGAGTGTGGATCACGGCTTCAATGGAGGCGCGGATGAATCGCGTCGGATCGTAGGCGATCCGGTAATCGACGCCCTCCGGCATGTTCGCCTTGATTTGCTTCATCGTGGCGTGGACTTCGTCGGCGATGGCGAGCGCATTGGCGCCGGGCGACTGGAAGATGCCGATGCCGACGGCGGACTTGTTGTCGATCTGCGAGCGCAGCGCATATTCGGACGCGCCAAGCTCGATGCGGGCGACGTCGCGCAGACGGGTGATTTCGCCGTTCGGTCCGGTCTTGATGACGATATCGCCGAATTCCTGCTCGTTCCTCAGGCGACCCTGGGCGTTGAGCGGCATCTGCAGGGTGATATCGGCGGAGTTCGGTGCGCCGCCGACGGTGCCCGCGGCAGCTTCAACGTTCTGCGCCTGAATTTCGCGGGTGATGTCGCCGGGCGACAGGCCAATCTCCGCGACCTTCTGCGGATCGAGCCAGACGCGCATGGCGTAATCGCCGGCGCCCCAGATCTGCACCTGACCGACGCCGCGGATGCGGGCGAGACGGTCCTTCACATTCAGCACACCGAAATTGCGCAGGTAGGTCGTGTCATAACGGTCATTCGGCGACAGCAGATGCACCACCAGCGTGATGTTCGGCGAACTCTTCACCGTAGTGATGCCGAGCTGGCGCGTCACCGCGGGCAGGCGGGACTCCGCCTGCGAGACTCGGTTTTGCACCATCTGCTGCGCGAGATCGGGATTGGTGCCGAGGCGGAAGGTGACGTTGAGAGTCAGAACGCCGTCGGTGGTCGCCTGGCTGTTCATATAGAGCATGTTCTCGACGCCGTTGATCTGCTCTTCAAGCGGCGTCGCGACGGACTCGATAATGACTTTCGGATTGGCGCCTGGATAAAGCGCGCGCACGGTCACGATCGGCGGCGCGACTTCCGGATATTCGGAGATCGGCAGCGCAGGGAGGGAGAGCAGGCCCGCGAGCAGGATCAGCGCCGAGAGCACACCGGCGAAAATCGGCCGGTCGATGAAAAATCGCGAGATATTCATGACGTTGTTTCTTTTGTCTTGTCGTGTTGCGGCGATATCCGCATTCGCCATTGCGAGGAGCGAAGCGACGGAGCAATCCATAATTCTTTAAGAATGGATTGCTTCGCTTCGCTCGCAATGACGTGTTCAGTTCGCGTCCATCGCGATCACTTCCGGTGCAACGGGCGCGCCGGGACGGATGCGCTGCAGGCCCTTGACCACGATCTGCTCGCCGGGCTTCAGGCCCGACGTCACGACGCGCAGGCCATCCACGGCGACACCAAGGGAGACTTCCCGGTATTCCGCCTTGTTCTCCTTGTTCACCACCATCACGTATTTCTTGTTCTGGTCGGTGCCGACGGCGCGTTCGTTGATCATCATGGCGCGCTCGGTCTTGGGCTGGCCCATCTGCAGGCGGACGAACTGTCCGGGGATCAGGCGGCCATCCTTGTTGTCGAAGATGGCGCGAACGCGCACCGTGCCGGTGCGCGCGTCGACCTGATTGTCGATCAACTGCATGTGGCCTTCGAGCGGCAGGCCGTTGCTGGTCGCGGTACCCATGCGGACGGGAATGCGGCCGGTCTTCGATGCGGAGGCGTCGTCGCCGAGCGCATTCAGGGCGCGCAGGACGATCTGTTCGTCGGCATTGAAGCTGGCATAGATCGGCGAGGTCGAGACGATGGTGGTCAGCAGCGGCGAACCGGGACCCGCGGCGATCAGGTTGCCGACGGTGATCTCGCGCTTGCCGACGCGGCCGCTCACCGGCGCGCGAACTTCGGTGTAGCTGAGGTTGAGCTGCGCGGTCTTGAGGGTGGCTTGCGCCGCCTTCAGGTTCGCTTCGGCTTCGCGATAGGCATTGATGCGGTTGTCCTGATCGCGCTGGGAGATGGTGTTGGAGCCGGTCAGTTGCTGCCCGCGCTCGAAGTCGCTCTTGGTGAAGACGAGGCGTGCCTGCGCGGCAGCGACCTGCGCATCGGCGCGGGCGACTTCGGCGGCATAGAGCGCCGGGTCGATCACGACAAGAATGTCGTCCTTCTGGACCATTGCGCCTTCACGAAAACGGATTTCCTGGATGGCGCCCGCAACACGGGAGCGGACCTCGACCTGTTCGATGGCCTCCAGGCGGCCGGAGAATTCATCCCAGATGGCGGCTTCGCGTTCCGCGACCTTGGCGACGGACACCGGCGTTGCGACCGGGACCGCAGCCGCCGCGGAATCGGCCCTGGCGCGGTCGTTGGCGGTGAAAAAGACCAAACCGCCGGCGGTGGCCAGGATCGCCAGGCCAACGCCGGCGCCGATCAAACCGGTTCTTTTCGAGAGACTTGTCATTACGTGCCCCATTTTCTTCTCGCGTTCGCGCCGGGCGCAAACTGCAGTTTTTTCAATGCGTTGTAGAAATGGGTCAGCAGGAGAAGAGAACAAAGTTTCCGGCTCGTCCCGCGTCGCAGTCTTTTATTGCTGCGCCGCAACTATAACGCCCGGTATAAATGGGACTTGGACTTTCGCCGTCAAGGGACATATCTAACGAAAGGTACAAAATCAGAAAGGTTCTTACCGTGGCTATCGGACGACCCCGGGAATTCGATCTCGACCAGGCTCTTGAAAACGCCCTGCACGTTTTCTGGGAGAAGGGATACGAGGGCGCGTCCATGGCGGATCTGACCGAGGCCATGGGGATCACCAAGCCGTCGCTCTATGCCGCGTTCGGCAACAAGGAAGAGCTTTTCCGCAAGGCGCTCGATTCCTATGTCGATGGCCCGGCCGGTTACACCAAACGCGCGCTGCTGCTGCCGACGGCGCGGGCCGTTGTCGAAAACCTGCTCTACAGCGAAGTGGACGCGGTGACCGATCCTGAATGCCCGGCGGGGTGCCTGTCGATCAATGGTGCATTGACCGGCGGTGACGCGGCGGAATCCATCAAGGAAGAGCTCCGCGTGCGCCGCAGCCAGTTCGAGAGCGATCTGCGCGCGCGGTTCGAGCGCGCGAAATCCGAAGGCGATCTGCCGGACGCGGCGGACGCCACCGCGTTGGCGCGCTACATCGCGACGATTTCGCAAGGCCTTGCGGTGCAGGCCGTAGGCGGTGCCACGCGGGAAGATCTGAAGCAAACCGTTGAAATGGTCTTGATGACCTGGCCGCCGGTGGTCAGGGGGTAGCACCCGCGGCGTCGCAGGCTTTTGCCGCAGCGAGAATGCGCTGCGCGCGCAGGCGCACCGGCGCGTCCACCATCATGCCGTCCACCGACACCGCGCCGTCGCCGGAATTCGCGATTTTCGTCGCCCATTCGACGTCCCTTTGCGAAGGGCGGAAACCGGCCAGCGTCGGTGCGATCTGTTTCGGATGAATGCAGAGTTTTCCGCCGAAGCCCATCGCCGCCGCATAACGCGCATCGTCTTCCACCAGCGCCGGATCGTCGAATGAGGGCGTGACGCCTTCGAGTGGCGCGGGCAGTTGCGCCAGCCGTGACGCCAGTACGATTTCGGCGCGCGCCATCAACAGCGCATCGCGATCCATACCGCAGCCGAGATCGGCGCTGAAGTCGATATAGCCGAACGCCAGCCGGTCCGAATGCGCAGCGACCTCGCGCACGCCGGCGACGCCGTGGGCCGACTCGATCAGCGAGATCACCGGCATGTCGCCCAGCACCGCGCGCACGCTCTCGAGATGTCCGGCGGTTTCCGCCTTCGGAAGCATGATCCCCGCGATGCCAAGGCCTTTCATCGCGACCACGTCGGCTTCATGCCAGCGCGTGCCGAACGCATTGACCCGGACAATGGCGTTCGGGGGCAGGGCTGCGGTCTTCAGCGTCTCGCGCGCGGCGTCCTTTTCATTGGCGGCAACCGCATCCTCAAGATCGATGATGATGCCGTCCGCGCCGGAGGACGCCGCCTTGAAATACCGGTCGGGCCGGGTGGCCGGAACGAACAGGGGCGCAAGGAAGCTGATGCGCTCGCGGGAATTCATCATGAGGCTCTCCGGCTGATCCCGTATCCGGCGTTGCCTGGAGGTGGGATGACTGATGTTTTGTTTTAATCTTGGACAGGATGCGGAGGCAACCGGGATGCGTGGATATCCATGCGTGCCAAAGTTTCCGCGATGTTGCGGGCATGGCGCGCCAGATCCGGCGCACCCATCAGTTCGCCAAACGTCCCGCGCGCCAGCGGGCCTGCGACAAAGAGTGTGTCGGCGGCGCGGTCATCGCGGACGATCGCACGGCCCTGCAGATCGACATCGATGCCAAGACCCAGCGGATCGGGCCGAGCGAGTCCATCGTCGCTCATCTGGCCAAGGAGCGGATTGCTGCTGAATACTGTTCCATGGGCCGGGCCCGTGGCAAGAACGATAGTGTCGAACGTTGCCGGCTCCCAGGTCTGGCTGCGCCGTGCGCGGAGTTCGACCGACAGCACCTTGCCTTGGTGCATGCTTGCGCGGACCGAGGCCGCCCGAATTGTCAGCGAGCCTTCATTGATCCGGCGCACGATCACGGCGTCGACCTGTGGGGCGATACGGAAGCGATAGGTGTCCCAGAACGGGCGCAGATGCCGGATCAGCCGGGCACGTTCATTCAATGGCAGTGCGCGCCAGATTTCAAAGCCTTGCAGGCGCAATTGATCGAGTACCGGATGCCATGACTGTCCCTCGCGTGCAGCCTCTGCGATGGCGCGTCGGACATGGCGCAGCAGCGCGAGCGTGGTGTCTGAAGGACTGCTCGCGAAATCGCCGAAGACGTCGCTGAACTGCGTGGCATGAGTCTGCGAGCGCAGGCCGCGCCGCGAGATCGCAGTGACATGTCCACGATGTCCTTGACGGTCGAGCGATGCGACAATATCGGCCATGGTCAGGCCGGTTCCGACAATCAGGACGCGATCATCGGGCGCGATGCTGCTCAAGACATCCCGCTGCCACGGATCGACAATGAATCGGGGATTGTTGCGCAGTTCTGCGAGCGATGACGGCACCTCCGGCGGCGTATGGCATACCGCCAGCACCAAGGCATCGGCGTGAATCTCTTCGCCGTCGTCACAGACAACGCGGTGTCCGCATTGATTCGGGATGACCGCGCGCGCCTTTGCCTGCTTGTGCGTGACGGCACCGCCGAGTTGCCCGACATGCGCAATGACATAGTCGCCGAACGCTTTGCGCGTCGGGAACAGGTGAACACCTGCAATCACCGAAGCCGGATCGCGCGCGGGATATCCCGACGCGATCAGCCATTGTTCGAAATGACCTTCCTCGTCGAAATCGAGATTCATTTTCAGCGCAGGCACATTGATCCGATGCGCCGGATCGCTGCTGTCATAGGCCAGGCCACGGCCGATCTCGTCACGAGGCTCAACAATCACAATTTCATGGCGATGCGGTGCTGTGCGGTGAAGATGCCATGCCAGTACGGCGCCGGAGAATCCGCCGCCGACAATCACAATGCGGGGGCGAGGATTGCCACCATTCAAAGACTGGCCGTGTCCGCTCATGGCTGCATCAAAGCCGGATGATATCGCCGCCGTCCAGTCCTCAAACATTGCGGCGGTCGTTTTTATCCCCAATGCGTTTGCATTCGGGGGACCGCTCGCCGTATGTTGCGCCCGAACGGGCGTGATTTTATCGGGTGGAGCAGACGTGGCCGCAATTTCCCTGCGTATCGGAACGCGCAAAAGCAAGATGGCGCTGGCGCAAACCGAGGAAATCGCCCGTCGGCTGGAGGCCGCTGCGCCTGATCTGAAAGTCGAGATCGTCAAGTTCGAGACACGCGGCGACACCGACCAGACCGGCCTGCTGCTGCCCCATGGCGGCAAGGGCGGCGCCTTCGTCGCCGAAATCCGTGAGGCGGTGATCGCCGGAAAACTTCATGCCGCGATGCATTCGCTGAAGGACATGCCGGGTAACGAGGACACGCCGGGCCTTGTGATCGGCGCGACACTCGCGCGCGATCCGCCGACCGACGCGCTGGTGCTGCGCGCGGGCGTGACCTTCGAGGATCTAAAGCGTACCAGGGGCAAAGGCTTCAAGATCGGCACCAACGCCGTGCGGCGCGCCGCTTACGTGCGGCGGCTGTTTCCCGAGATTGAGGTCATCCATTTTCGTGGCGCCGCCGATACGCGCGTGCGCAAACTCGACAACGGCGAGATGCAGAAACTGGCGGATGGCGGCGAGGTCGGTCCCGCCGATGCGCTGATCATGGCGCGGTCGGGATTGGAGCGCGTCGGGCTCGCGGACCGCATCGCGCACGAGTTTGCTGCGCTGGAGATGCTGCCCGCAGCCGGGCAGGGCATTGTCGCGGTCGAGTGCGCGGCTAACGACTGGCATACGCGGCAATATCTGGCGCTGATCGACGATCCTGTCGCGCATCTTTGCGCCGATGCCGAGCGCGAGGTGCTGTGGGTGCTGAACGGCCACTGCAATTCGCCGATTGCCGGATATTCCACCATTGATGGGCGCGAGATGACGTTGACCGCGTCGGTGCTCGATCTTGAAGGCGACCGCTTGCTGGAGGCCACTCGCCGCGGACCGGCCGACAAGCCGCGCGAGCTTGGCCGCGCGGTGGCTTTCGACCTGTTGGCGCAAGGGGCCGCTGCGATCATCGAGACATCAAGGCCGGAGTAAATCCATTCGTCATTGCGAGCGAAGCGAAGCATCTTTAAGAAAACTGGATTGCTTCGTCGCCATAGCGCGTCGAAGACGCGCGTAAACGCGCTAATGGCTCCTCGCAATGACGGGAAACTAACTCTTATACGCCCGCACGCGCCTGAGCATCTGCTCCACATGCGCGATGGGTGTTTCCGGCTGGATACCGTGGCCGAGATTGAAGATGTAGCGTCCGCCGGCATAATTCGTCAGCGCGTCGTCGACAGCGCGGTCCAGGGCCGCGCCGCCTGCGATCAGCGCCAGCGGGTCGAGATTGCCCTGCACGGCGACGCGATTTTGCACCCGCTCGCGGATCAATGACGGATCTGCTGTCCAGTCGATGCTGACGCCGTCGACAGCGGTCGCCTCCACATAAGAGGGAAGCTGCGCACCCGCGCCGCGCGGGAAGCCGATGATCTTTGCATGCGGCGCCTTTGCGCGGACGCCTTCGACGATGCGCCGCGTCGGTTCAACCGACCAGCGCTGGAATTCGCGCGGCGGCAGTACGCCCGCCCAGGTGTCGAAAATTTGCAGCGCGTCGGCACCGGCTTCGAGTTGTCCCAGCAGATATTGAACCGAATTCGCGACCAGCACGTCGATGATCTTTGCGAAAGCATCGGGTGCGCGATAGGCCAGCATCCGCGCGGGCGCCTGATCCGGCGTGCCTTGTCCTGCGACCATATAGGTTGCGACCGTCCACGGCGCGCCGCAGAAGCCGATCAGCGCAATCTTCGGATCGAGCGCGCCGCGCACCCGGCGAAGCGCTTCATAGACCGGCTCGAGCTTGGTGAAGTCCGCAGCGCTGGCCAGCGTGTTGATCTTCTCCGGCGTGTCCAGCGGATCGAGCCGGGGGCCTTCGCCGGCCTCGAAACGCACCGCGCGTCCGAGGGCGTGCGGGATCACCAGGATGTCCGAAAAGATGATGGCGGCATCGAAGCCGAAGCGGCGGATCGGCTGCAGCGTCACCTCGGCCGCCCATTCGGGGTTGAAGCACAGGTCGAGAAAGCTGCCCGCCGTGGCGCGGAGCTCGCGATATTCCGGCAGGTAGCGGCCGGCCTGCCGCATCATCCAGACCGGCGGCACGGCCTGCCGGCTTCCGGACAGGACTTCAAGAAAAGGCTTAACGGGCTGCGACTGGCTCAAGCGGAAATTCCGTTGCGGGGCGATGGAGTTATGGCCGCTCTGATACACTTTGGATCGCCCTTTGGCCACCAGAGTTGACGAGCCGGTTCATCCTGATACGTTCCGTTTCAGAACTGACGGCATGGCTGGTCTGACCGGCCAAAGCATTGTCGCATCGCGCGGACCTGCGCTAACCATTGGGGCAACAGTCCGGTAACGGACGGCGCAGACGAGATTTTGGAATTCGATATCCTGAGAGAGGGAACACATGAAAACGGCGATTACGGAACTGTTCGGCATCCAGCACCCGATCATTCAGGGTGGCATGCACTATGTCGGCTTCGCGGAGCTTGCCTCCGCCGTCTCGAATGCGGGTGGCCTCGGCATCATCACCGGCCTGACGCAGAAGACGCCGGAACTGCTGGCGAAGGAAATTGCCAAGTGCAAGGACATGACCGACAAGCCGTTCGGCGTGAACCTGACCTTCCTGCCGACCTTCGCCGCGCCGCCGTATCCGGAATACATTCAGGTCATCAAGGAAGCGGGCATCAAGGCGGTCGAAACCGCGGGCCGCAGCCCCGAGCAGTATATGCCGGCGCTGAAGGCCGCAGGCATCAAGGTCATCCACAAGTGCACGTCGGTTCGTCATTCGCTGAAAGCTGAAGCCATCGGCTGCGACGCTGTCAGCGTCGACGGTTTCGAGTGCGGCGGTCATCCCGGCGAAGACGATATGCCGAACATGATCCTGCTACCGCGCGCGGAAGAAGAGCTCACGATTCCATTCGTCGCCTCGGGCGGCATGGCCGACGCGCGCAGCCTTGTTGCCGCGCTCGCCATGGGCGCACAGGGCATGAACATGGGCACGCGCTTCATCGCCACCAAGGAAGCTCCGGTTCATCCGAATGTGAAGCAGGCGCTGCTGAAGGCCACCGAGCTCGACACCCGCCTTGTGATGCGCGCGCTGCGCAACACCGAGCGCGTTCTTACCAACAAGAACGTCGAGAAGCTGATCGAGATCGAGAAGGAAAAGGGCAAGAGCCTCAAGATCGAAGACATCATGGACCAGGTCGCCGGCGTCTATCCGAAGGTGATGCAGGAAGGCGACATGGACGCAGGCGCATGGAGCTGCGGCATGATGGTCGGCCTGATCCATGACATCCCGACGGTGAAGGAACTGATCGACCGCATCATGGCGGATGCCGAGTTCATCATCCGCAAGCGCCTGACCGGCTTCCTCGACGGCACGTTCTCCGCAGCGACGCCGCGCAGGAAGGTGGCATAATTTCACTATATGAATGGAATGACTGGCGGGCTCGCGTTATCGCGAGCCCGTTTTGTTTCTAAGTTGTGAGTGCGTACGCCTCGCGCATCTGATCGATGGCGTCGAGTTTGGCGTGAAGCACCGACCAGTCGTCGCTCTCGGCAATCGGTTTCCAGATCGCCTCCACCTCCTCGATAAGCATCGAACACGCATCGCGTCGCGAGAAAAAGGGGTGGGCAAGGTCGACTCCTTCGCGCGGCGCGAAATCCTGCAGCGCTGCGCGGACCGCGACGAACGGCTCCATCGCATAGAAATCCTTCGACGGACTGCGCGCGGCGCGCTCGCTGCTGGCAAGCCCGCCGAACCAGTCAAAGAACGTCTGCTCGAACGGCGCTTTCGTCTCCGCCAGAAAAATCCACAGCGCGCGCACCAGTTCGTTATCGAGTACCGCGCCGCGTGACTGCACGCCTAGCCGTTTTACCATCGCGTCGGTGAATTCGCGCCGGATTGCCGGCTCGAACACGCCGAGCGCTTTCTCCAGATTCGGCTGATCGGCGATGCCGAGCAGGCATTCCGCCAGCCGCGTGACGTTCCAGAAGAGCGCGTCGGGCTGGCGGCCGTAGGCGTAAAGTCCGCTCTCGTCGAAATAAGCCGCGGTAAAGCCCGGCTCCAATACAGGGAGGAAACGCCACGGGCCATAGTCGAAACTCTCGCCGGTGACATTGATGTTGTCCGTATTCAGAACGCCGTGAACGAATCCGGCCGCCATCCACTGTGCGCCGACCCGCGCGACACGGCGGCAGACTTCCTCAAGGAATGCGACGGCGCGAGACGCTGGATCGTCGCGCCAGACATCGGGCATGTAGGTTTTGATGGTGTAGTCGAGCAGCTTGAGGATGTTCTCCGGACTGCGAAGAAAGGCCTGCCGCTGGAACGAGCCGATCCGGATATGCGAATGACTGAGGCGCACCATCACAGACGACCGCGTGGGCGAGGGTTCGTCGCCGCGCACGAGCGCTTCGCCGGTCTCGATCAGGCTGAATGTCTTCGAGGTATCGACACCGAGTGCTTCCAGCATCGAGGTGGCAAGCACTTCGCGCACGCCGCCCTTCAGCGTGAGGCGTCCGTCCGCGGTGCGTGACCATGGCGTCTTGCCGCTGCCCTTGGTGGCGAGATCGAGCAGGCGGCCCTTCTCGTCGTAGAGTTGAGCGAACAGGAAGCCGCGCCCGTCGCCGAGTTCGTGGTTGTAAACGCGAAACTGATGACCGTGGTAGCGCAGGGCCAGAGGCTTCGCGAAAGTATCGGCCAGCGGCTGAAAGCGCCCGAAATGTGCGATCCATTCCTCGTCGGTCAGGGTGTCCAGTCCGACGGACTTCGCCGCGCGCCGGTTGCGATAGCGCAGAATGTGATCGGGAAACTCCGCCGCGGCGACCACGTCGTAGAAATCCTGGCCAAGTGCGGCATGGCTGGCCGAAGCGCGGTATTGAGGTGAGACAGGCATTCAGGACTCGGATAATTTCAGCGGCGAGATCATCATAACCGGCGCCGCGGCATTCGGTTCGAGACAGGTGAGACAATGACCGACCGGCAGAAAGACGAGCGCAGTAACAAAGAACTGTCCCATCACATCCTGCCGACCTCCGCCACCATGATCGGCATATGTACGACCTTCATCGGCCTTGTGAAAGTCGTCGAAACCCGGATGGGACCGACCCATGTCGATGAATACGCCGCGCTCGCCGCTCTGCTGTTTCTCATCAGCGCAACGTCGTCCTATCTTTCCATCCGCTACGTGATGGCGACCGGCCTGAGCGAGCGCTGCGAGCGGATCGCAGACGTGCTGTTTCTGACCGGCCTGTTCAGCATCACCATTATCGCGATGCTGTTTGCCTATGAGGCGATCTAGAAGGGCAGGTGACCTGTTTTATACCAGGTCATGGCGAGAAACCCGATCACCAGTCCAACCACGACGCCGAGTGCGACTTTCATATGAACCTCCGAGCTAATGAATCTCCGCCGCCTTGGCGAGCGCCTCTTTCAGCTTCGCGACGGTGAACGACGGATCGCGCGCGATGCCGAGAATCGGCTCCTCGCGCCGTTCGCACAGACGCGCCGCATCCGGAAGTCTCTCCGCGATATTGGCCGGGATCACCACCGCGCCATGGCGGTCGGCGTGAATCAGATCGTCCGAACTCACCGTCATACCTGCGACACATACCGTTTCGCCGAATCCAGCAAGATGAACGAAGGCGTGGGAGGGACCGATGCTTCCGGCCAGCGCCTGAAAGCCCGGCGCCCATGCCGGAATGTCGCGGATTGATCCGTCCGTGACGACGCCGAGGCAGCCCAGAGCCTTGTGGACCGAACTGTTGACCTCGCCCCAGAACGCGCCGAAGCCGATGTTGATCCCGTCGAGATCCTGAATGACGCTGATGCGGGGACCGTGACCCGTGCCGCAATACTCATAATAGGCCAGCCGCTGCGCGCGCTGGTCCGCCGGCGACAGGCTGGAGGGCGAAGTGGCGCGGATTGTTGCGGTGCGAGCGTAACCGACCATCGGTGGCAGATCCGGAAACGGGCAGACCAGCGGCTTGGTGGTGTAGCCGATCAGGCGGCGTTCCGGCGCGACCACTTCCAGCGCGTTGCATATCGTCGGCGTGTCCCAGCGGGCCAGTGTCTCGAGCAGGGATGCGGGATGGGGCGCGGACTGACTCACGGGTTGATCTCCTGTTGTTGGTTGTTTGCGCCGGGATGGCAAGGCGCGGGGAGTGTGCCTTCGCGGCGGGGCGGCGGCAAGAGCGGGCTTCGGCATCTTTCCCGGCTTGCGGGAAACGGCCAAACGAGGCGATGATGGGCGGCTTGCGCCTCGCGCCAATCTGACAATCAACAACGCATCAGGGGATGAAATGGCCACCAACAAGAAGAAACTGCTGATCGTCGAAACCATGTCGCCCGGCGGCTGGGCGCTGCTCCGGGACCGCGAGGATATCGAAGCGATTGAATTTCCCAACACGATCTCTGCGCCGGACTTCAACAAGATGCTGCGCGAGCATGCGCCGGTGAATGGCGTGGCGCTGGGCGGGACGGCATTCGGCGCCAACGAGATCGCGTCTTCCGGCGAGATGAGAGTCGTGACACGCATCGGCGTCGGTTATGACGCAGTGGATGTGAAGGCCCTCAGCGCCAGCAGGATTCCGCTGATGACCACCGGCATCGCCAATTCGCCCTCGGTCGCCGAATGCGCGCTGTTCATGATGCTGTCGCTGGCCAAACGCGCCGCCGAACTTGATCGCCTGGTCAAGAGCGGCAACTGGACCAAGCGTCTCGGCGCGATCCCATACGATCTGCTCGGCAAGACCGCGCTGGTGATCGGCTTCGGCCGCATCGGATCACGCACCGTCAAGCGGCTGGTGGCGATGGAAATGAACGTACTGGTCTACGATCCGTTCAAGCCCGCGTCTGCGATTGAAGCTGCGGAAGCGGAGTATGTGACCGATCTCAACGCAGCGATCCCGCGCGCCGACTTCATCACGATCCACTGTCCGAAATCCCCGGAAACGGTCAACATGTTCAGCACCGCGCAGCTTCAACTGATGAAGCCGACGGCTTACCTCATCAATACGGCGCGCGGCGGCATCGTGGACGAGGACGCGCTTTACGCAGCGCTGACGTCCGGCAAGATCGCGGGCGCGGGTGTCGACGTGTTCGCGCAGGAGCCGCCGCGGCCCGACCATCCGCTGTTCAAGCTCGACAATGTCATTACCGCGCCGCATGTGGCCGGCGTGACCCGCGAGGCGCTTGACCGCATGAGCCTGCAGACCGCGAAGAACATCCTGAGCGCGCTTGATGGCAATCCGATTCGCGAGAATGTCATCAATCAGGATGTGCTGAACTAAACTTCAGGATTGCTTCTCGCAATGTCATCGGATTTCGGATGACACAGTGCTTTGTGATTCGTCATTGCGAGGAGCGATAGCGACGAAGCAATCCAGTCTTGCTTGCTGCTTATGGATTGCTTCGCTTCGCTCGCAATGACGAAAGACTTGTTTAATGCCCCTGCAAAACCGTGTGTCGCCGTTCGGGGAGATCGTTGCCACCGCGCATCGCGGACGCTTCACTGGCAACCGCGGCATCATCCACGATCCGGCGACCCGAACGCTGCTGAACCGGCGCTGGTCGTCGAAGGCCTGGATCACCTGCGTCTGCGAGTTTCGCGGGCGCAGGCGCAAGGTGATGAGCCGGCGAAGCTGGACAGAGTTGTTCTTCCTCGATGAGGCGACATCCTTCGCGGCGGGGCATCGACCGTGTTTCTATTGCCGCCGTAACGATGCGACGGCCTTTCGCGATGCATGGGCAGAAGGCAATGGCGTCACCAGACCTTATGCGACCGTAATGGACGCGAGGCTTCACGATGAACGGCTGGACGGGCGCCAGAAGCGGCTGCATCCGCTCCCAAGCTCCGTCCTCCAGTTACCGGACGGCGCGATGATAGCTGTCGGCGGGGAAAGTTATCTCATTGCGAAAGGTGCGGTCTGGCGCTGGTCGTTTGCCGGCTATACCCCCGTGCCAGCAGACCTCACCGGCGCGATGCTGCTGACGCCGCCGTCCATCGTGAATGCATTGCGTGCCGGATATCGCGCGCAGATCGGATTCGGCTAGGCCGGCTTCGCGATCCGGTCCATTCGTCCCGCCACGGCGCGAACCTTTCGCGGGGCCGCGAGCCAGATCGCGGCGGCGGAGAGGGCGCTGGCTGCGATACCGATCACGAAGGCCAGCGTGTAATCGCCGTAGATGTCATGCAGGATGCCGGTGATCCACGGACCTGCCGCGCCGCCCGCCAGCGCGGTGAAGCCGATGGTGCCGAAGATGGTACCGAAATGTTTGCCCTGAAAAATCTCTGCGACCACTGCGCCCATGATCGAGGTGAAGCCGTAACCGAGCGCGCCCTGCGCGATCACCATGACGTACACAAGCAACAGCGTCGGCGTGTATTGCAGCGCAATCAGCATCGCAAAGCAGATCGCAAAGCCGAGCGATGAGATGGTCCAGATCCATTCGCGGCCAATGCGGTCGGAGAGATATCCAAGCGCAATCTGCCCCGGAATGCCGATCAGGCTGACCATGCCGAGCGCCCACGCGGCGGAGGTCGAACTGAATCCGATCTCAACCAGATATTTGGTCTGATGCACCTGCACGGCATACCAGACATACAGGCCGCAGAAGTAGCCCAGTGAAATCCACCAGAACCGCGCGGTGCGCAGCGCGCGCGCGAGCGTCCAGTCGACGGCCACCCATTCAGGATCAACCACATTCGAGGGCGGCGCGGTGGTTGTGGCTGTCGGCGCGGCTTCGCCGTCGGGCCGCAGGCCGATATCTTCGGGGCGCTTGCGCAGCAAGAGATTGAGCGGGATCAACACGACCAGCACGAGGATGCCCATCGCCCAACTCGCGGCGCGCCAGCCGCTTCTGTCGATCAGAAACTGCATCCACGGCAGGATGATGATCGAGCCGATGCCGACGCCCGCGAAGGCAAGGCCGACCGCGAGGCCACGTTGTTTGACAAACCAGTTCGGAAGGAACAGCGACTGGCCGGAATAGCCGAGACAAATGCTGCCCGCGCCGACGAGGCAACCGATGGTGCCGTAAAGATGCCAGGGCTGCGAGGTCAGCGGCGCCAGCAAGAGGCCTGCGCCCATCAAGACCACGCCAAGCTCCATCACCGTGCGCGGGCCGGTGCGGTCCATCAGCTTGCCCATCAGCGGACTGAGCAGCGCCGAGACCAGAAAGCCGACCGAAAATGCGCCGGCGGTGACACCGCGATCCCAGCCGAATTCGTCGACAATGGGCGAGAAGAACAGCGAGAACGAAGTGCGGGCATTCACGCCGATGCCCATGGTGACGAAGGTTACGGCGACGATGATCCAGCCGTAATAGAAGGGCAGGCGGCGCATGCAGGAATTCCGAACCAGAAGCGAGTCAGAGGCATTGGAGTATGGGCCTAGATTGGCGGCGCGTCATGACGCGCTGCAACCGAATTCGATCCGCATCATTGCAGCCGGGGCGCGGCTATCAAATTACCTTTGAGGTAAGAAATTAGCTTTGCGCCAATCCCACGGCCCATAGCGCAAAGGCGTAGACAATTGCGATTTCGTCCAGCCGGTTGAAGCGGCCGGACGCGCCGCCATGGCCCGCACCCATGTTGGTCCGGAGGATCGCCGGTCCGCCGCCGGTCATCACAGGCCGCAGGCGGGCGATCCATTTGGCCGGCTCCCAATAGGTGACACGCGGATCGGCGATGCCGCCCATGGCAAGAATGGCGGGGTACTCCTTCGCCGCAACATTGTCATAGGGCGAATAGGACAGGATTGTTTTGAAATCGTCCGCGCTTTCGATCGGGTTGCCCCATTCGGGCCATTCCGGCGGCGTGAGCGGCAGCGATGCATCCAGCATGGTGTTCAGCACGTCGACGAACGGCACTTCCGCGACGATGCCTGCGAACAGGTCGCCCGAACGGTTGGCCACAGCGCCCATCAGCATGCCACCGGCGCTGCCGCCATGGCCCACGATCTTCTTTGCGGACGTATATTTCGCTGCGATCAATGCACGGCCCGCGGCGGCGAAGTCATCGAAGGTGTTTGTTTTCTTTTCCCGCTTGCCGTCGAGATACCAGCCCCAGCCCTTGTCAGAGCCACCGCGGATATGCGCGATGGCATAGACAAAGCCGCGATCCACCAGCGACAGGCGGTTGGCGGAAAAGGACGCGGGCATTGCTGTCCCGTAGGAGCCGTAACCGTAGAGCAGCAGCGGCGCGCTGCCGTCAAGTTTCAGGTCGCTACGGTACAGGATCGAGATGGGCACCTGAGCGCCGTCATGCGAGGTCGCGATGATCCGGGTGGTGATGTAGTCCGCCGGATCGTGGCCCGAGGGAATTTCCTGCCGCTTGCGGAGGGTGCGCACGCGGCTGACCATGTCGTAGTCGTATACTTGTGACGGCGTGGTCATCGACGAATAGGAAAAGCGAATATTGGTCGTATCGAACTCGTAGCCGCCGAGCGTGCCGAGCGAATAGGCCGCTTCATCGAAGGCGATGGCGTGTTCCTGCAGCGTTGCGAGATCGCGGATGACGATGGATGGCAGCGCATTGGCCCGCTCCATCCGCACCAGATGACCGGAATAAAGCTCGATGTCGATGATGTAAGTGCCGGGCCGGTGCGGGATCAGGTCTCGCCAGTTCTTGCGCGCAGGCGAGGCGAGCGGTGCGGTGACGATCTTGAAGTCGATGGCGTCATCGGCATTGGTCAGGATGAACAATTGATCGCCGCGGTCCGCGACGGAGTATTGCACGCCTTCCTGGCGTTTGGCGACAAGGCGTGGCTGGGCGTCCGGCGCACTGAGGTCGATCAGGTGCTGCTCGGAGGTTTCGTGATCGCCACCCGCGATCACACAGAAGCGGCCGCTGGCGCTTTCATGGATATGGGTGAACCAGCCGGAGTCACCTTCCTCATAGACCAGCGTGTCTTCCGATTGCGGTGTGCCGAGGATGTGGCGATAGACCTGCATCGGCCGATGGTTGTCGTCGAGCTTCACATAGAAGAACGATTTTGAATCTGCCGCCCAGACGATGCCGCCGTCGGTTTCCTCGACACAATCGCTGCTGTCCTTGCCGGTTTCCCAGTCGCGGATGCGGATGGTGAAATACTCCGAACCGCGAACATCCGCGCTCCAGGCTTCGAGCCTGTGATCGGGAGAATGCCGCGCTTCGCCGAATTTGAAGTATTCGGTCTGTTTCGCCAGTTCGTCGCCGTCGATGATAAAGCGTGCCTCGCCGGATGAGTTATCAAGATCTTGGCGCGGCAGTCGTCCGATCTGCTCGTGCTGTCCGCCCTCGTTATACTTGTGGAAGTAGGCGAAAGGTCCGTCCGGCGACGGGACGCTGGAATCGTCTTCCTTGATGCGGCCGCGCATTTCGGCGACCAGCGTCTTCTGCAACGGTTCGGTGTGACCCAGCACGGTGTCGGCGTAGGCGTTTTCCGCCTCGAGATAGGCGCGGATATCCGGCTTGAGCACCGACGGGTCGCGCAGCACCTCCTGCCAGTTTTCATCCTTCAGCCAAGCATAGTCGTCGGTCACGGTGATGCCGTGATGGGTGAAGCTATGAGGACGGCGCGGTGCGATCGGAGGGGTGGAGGTTTTTGTCATGCGGAACGGAGCTTTCAATCAACGAAAATGAACTTCAAGGTCGTCCCCGGGAAAGCGGGGACCCATGCTCCCTGTCGTCTCATATTTCTGAGACATGTAGTTGTGTATTATGGAGAGGCTAGGGGTGATGGGTCCCGGCGGGACGACAGTCTTAGTTTTCAGACTTCGCCTCAGACGAAACCCCAGCCAGCGCCAGCACCGCATGCAACAGGACGTTCGCGCCGGCGGCGCAGTCCGTCTGCGTCGCATCCTCCAGTTCGTTATGGCTGACGCCGTCCTTGCAGGGCACGAAGATCATCGCCGCTGGAATCACAGTTGCGAGATTGCAGGCATCGTGGCCCGCGCCGGAGGTGATGCGGCGATAGCTGTAGCCCATATCCTTCGCCGCGGCTTCGACCGCATCGACCAGCGCGGCATTGAACACCGTCGGTTCCTTGCGCCAGATTTGCTTGAGGTCGATGCTCACCTTGCGGCGGGTTGCAATCTCCGCGACAGCGGACTGGATCGCCGAATGAAGGCTGTCGAGAGTTTTTGATTCCGAACTGCGGACGTCCACGGTGAAATTGAGATCGCCGGGGATGACGTTGCGCGAGGGATTGTCGATCCTGATTTCGCCGATGGTGCCGACGGCATTTGGCCCATGATCGCGTGCGATCCGTTCCACGGCGAGGACAACCTCGGAGAACGCTGCGAGCGCATCCTTGCGCAGCGGCATCGGCGTGGTGCCGGCATGGCTGGCGAAACCGGCAATCGTGCCGTCATACCACATGATGCCCTGACCGCGATCCACGACCCCGATGGTCTTGTTCTCGGCCTCGAGCAACGGTCCCTGTTCGATATGCAGTTCGACGAAGGCGCTGAATTTCTGCTTGCCGACCGGATCGGCGCCGCGATAGCCGATGGTATCGAGCGCTTCGGCAACGGTGATGCCGTCGGCATCCTTGCGGCCGAGAATATCCTCGGTCGTGTAGTCGCCAGCATAGGCGGCGGAGGCCATCATCGCCGGTGCGTAGCGCGAGCCTTCCTCGTTGGTCCAGTTGCAGACGCAGATCGGAATATCGGTTTCGATCCCGGCGGCGTTCAGCGTGCGGACCACTTCGAGCGCCGCCAATGTGCCGAGGATGCCGTCGTATTTTCCGCCGGTGGGCTGGGTATCGAGATGCGAGCCAATGCCGATGGGCGGCTTCGACATGTCGCGGCCGGGGCGGATCGCGAACATGGTGCCAAGTGCATCGACGCTGACGTCGCATCCGGCGGCTTCGCAGGCTTTGCGGAACCAGTCGCGCACCTGCTTGTCCTCCGGACCGAGGGTCAGCCGCTTGACGCCGCCCTTCGGCGTTCCGCCGAATTTCGCAGTCTCATGAATGTCGCCCCAGAGACGGGCGGAATCGATCTGGAGATTGGATTTCGCTGTTGTCATGATCGGTCGATACCGCAAATCGAGGCGAAGCGCATCAGTCCGAATGGAGGGTCAGGTGTGCCGGTGGGAATGCTTTTTGCGCGCGGCGGAGGGCTTTGCGCCCGGATCGGTAGGGATCATTACCACGCGGCCATAGCGCACGCCACGCTCGGCGATGACGTGCTCCGCCAAATGCTGCACCTCGGACGTTTTGCCCTTCAACGCCGTGATTTCCATGCAGTTGTCGTTGTCCAGATGCACATGGAGCGTGGCCAGCGACAGGTCGTGGTGATGGTGGAAGTTGTTGACCAGGCGGCTGGAGAGATCGCGTGCCGCATGGTCGTAGACATAGACCAGCGCCGCGACACAGTCGCCGCCGGCCTGTCCGGCATCCTGTGCCGCCTGTTGCATCCCGGCGCGGGCGAAGTCGCGGATGGCCTCCGACCGGTTCTGGTAGCCGTGCTGCGCAATCATGCGATCCAGCTCAACCATGAGGTCGTCGTCGAGGGTGATGGTCACGCGCTGCATTCAAGATGCTCCGTCCGGCCAGTGCCGCATGCTGATAGTTCCGCGAACCATAGCCGATCCGGAGCCGCACCGGTGTTATTTGATGGCTCCAAAAAAGAGGCTGGCCGATTGAGCGCGCCGCCGGCAGCCTGTGCAAGGCCGCCGTGTTTCGCCAAGCGAACCTGGACTTGCAACAAACACAGAACTTCGGGACCTAATGACGCAGTTGCGCGGAATGCGCTGCAATAACTGCGGCTTGCATGCGTCTCATTGCTTTTCTTTCGTTTCGATTTCGGGGATCATTGCCGCCGAAACACAAGGCTCGGACACACGAGCCGCCAAGGGGAGAGAAGCTCAATGACATATCGAATCTTACGGAAGGCAGTATTGGCTGTTGCAGCGCTCGCGGCGCTGTCGGGTGTTGCGCTGGCGCAGGACTATCCCACCAAACCGATCACGCTGATCGTGCCGTGGCCGGCAGGCGGCTCCACCGATATCTCGATGCGGGCGATCGCGGAAAGCGCATCGAAGGTGCTCGGCCAGCCCGTCGTGGTGGACAACAAGGCCGGTGGCGGCGGCACCGTCGGCCCCGCGACAATGGCGGCAACCGCCAAGCCCGATGGTTACACCATCTCGCAAATTCCGATCACTGTGTTCCGTCTTCCGCTGATGCAGGATGTGTCGTGGAATGCGGAGAAGGATTTCACCTATATCGTGCATCTCACCGGTTACACCTTCGGCGTCACCACGAATGCGGAATCGCAATTCAAGACCTGGAAGGATGTGGTCGATTTCGCCAAGGCTAACCCGGGCAAGGTGACCTATGCGACACCGGGTGCGGGCACCTCGCTGCATATCGGCATGGAGCAGATCGCAGGGAAGGCCGGAATCAAGCTGACGCAGGTGCCGTTCAAGGGCGGCGCGGAAACCAATGCCGCTGTGCTTGGCAAGCACACCATGCTGCAGGCGGACTCCACCGGCTGGCGTCCGCTGGTCGATGCCGGCAAGCTGCGCCTTTTGATGGTGTGGACCTCGAAGCGCTCGCCGAACTTCCCCGATGCGCCGACGCTCAAGGAACTCGGCTACGACATGGTCTACGATTCGCCGTTCGGCGTCGCCGGTCCGAAGGGCATGGACCCGAAGATCGTCGCCAAGCTCCACGACGCCTTCAAGAAGGCAATCGAAGACCCCGCCGTGATCGCAACATTGGCGAAGTTCGACATGGTGGCGAATTACAAGAACACCGAGGACTACAAAAAGTTCGTCGGTGAGGTCATCGCGTCCGAACGCAAGGTGATTGATACGCTCGGTCTCGCCAAGAAGACGAACTAACGGTTCGCACGAATCGTGCAGGGCTCGCGTATGCCGCGAGCCCTGACTTGACGCTTGGGGAGCGGGGTCATGGCTGAGGCGCAGCGTGCGAAAATCAGGCTGAACAATTCCGAACTGTGGGGCGGCGTTGTCGGCCTTGCCCTCGGCATTTTCGTGGTCTGGTCGGGCTACAGGCTCAAAATCGGCGGCATTCACGATCCGGGGTCCGGCTTCGTGGTGTTTTACGCCGGCATTCTGATGTGCCTGTTTGCGCTGTCGATCACTGTCGGAGCGGCGATGGAGGGCGGCCCGACCATCGGATCGCTCTGGAAAGGCACGCGCTGGACCAAGCCGCTGATCGTGACCGGATGTCTCGCCGCTTTCGCGTTCCTGCTTCAGCCGCTGGGCTTTCTTCTGTCGGTCATCCCGCTGTTGCTGCTGCTTCTGCGGGTCATTGACCCGGTGCGGTGGAGTCTCGCGATTCCACTCGCCGTGCTCGCGCCGCTCGGTGTGTGGTGGGTCCTCAAGCATGGACTGCTGATCCAGTTGCCGTCAGGCATGTTTGGCATCGGCTGAGGAGAGCGCGCCATGGATGTTATCGCCAATGTCATGCACGGCCTCGGTGTCGCGCTCCAGCCTGTGAACCTGCTGTATTGCTTCATCGGCGTCTTCATCGGAACGCTCGTCGGAGTTTTGCCTGGCATCGGCCCGATTTCGGCGATGTCGCTGCTGTTGCCGGTGACGCTCTCCGGCACGCCGGAGTCCGGCATCATCATGATGGCGGGCATCTACTACGGCTCGATGTATGGCGGCTCGACCACCTCGATCCTTGTCAACATTCCGGGTGAAGCGGCGTCTGTGGTGACTTGCATCGACGGACATCAGATGGCGAAGCAGGGCAAGGCAGGGCCCGCGCTCGGCATCTCGGCACTTGGCTCTTTCATCGCAGGCACGTTCGCGCTGATCGCGCTGATGTTCATCGCGCCATCGCTCGCGAGTGTCGCGGTCGCGTTCGGGCCAGCCGAGTATTTCAGCCTGATGGTGCTGGGCCTCGTGGTGCTGACGTTTCTTACCCAAGGCTCGATGGCCAAGGCGCTGCTGATGGCCTGCATCGGCGTGGTGCTTGGGCTGATCGGCCTCGACAGCATCACGGCGCAGCCGCGATTGACCTTCGGCCGCCTCGAACTGATCGACGGCATCGGCCTCGTGCCGGTGGTGATGGGGCTGTTTGGCGTGGCGGAGGTCCTGATCAATATCGAGCAGGTCATCAAGCGCGATGTGATTGAAACCAAGATCACGCAGCTTTTGCCCAACAAGGAGGAATGGAAAGCCAGCGCAGGACCCGTCGGACGCGGCACTGTGCTCGGATTTTTCCTCGGCATTCTGCCGGGCGGCGGCGCGGTGGTCGCGTCTTTCGCGTCCTACGCGCTGGAGAAGCGGCTGTCGAAGACACCGGAGCGTTTCGGCAAGGGCGCGATCGAAGGCGTCGCCGGACCGGAAGCGGCCAACAATGCCGCTGCGGGTGGCGCATTCATTCCGCTGATGACGCTCGGCATTCCGCCCAATGTGGTGATGGCGCTTCTGCTCGGCGCGTTCGTGATCCACGGCCTGCAGCCGGGACCGTTGATGATCACGCAGAATCCCGGCCTGTTCTGGGGCATCATCGCCAGCATGTATATCGGCAACCTCATGTTGCTGGTGCTGAACCTGCCGCTGATCGGCATGTGGGTGCAGTTGCTGAAGTTGCCCTACAACGTCCTCTTTCCGCTGATCCTGCTGTTCACGATCGTCGGTGTCTATTGCAGCAGCAACAACGTCTTCGACGTCTATGTGATGATCGGATTTGGAATCATCGGCTATATGATGCGCAAGTTCGGGTATGAGCCGGCACCGCTGGTGCTGGCCTTTGTGCTGGGGCCGTTGCTGGAGAACAACCTGCGCAAGTCGCTGATCCTGTCGCAGGGCGACCTGATGACATTCGTCGAGCGTCCGATCTCGGCTGTCTGCCTGATCGCCGCCGCGATCCTGCTGATCGGGCCGCTGCTGCCGTCGCTGCGCAGGAAGCGCGAGCTGGTCGCACTGGACGAGGGAGCCTGATCCGGGAACTTTTGAGGCCCTTGCGCGTCATCATGGGTCGGGCACGGGGGTGCTTGCCAGTCATGATTGAAGCTCACCATGTTCGATCCGGAAACAGTTCGGCAAGGCGACCTGCGCGGAGGCACGCCGCCATGGCGCCAGAGATCCGTGCAGCCAGCCCGTCAGGCCGTCGACCGGGATTTCCGCAGTGACGTTCTGATCGTCGGCGCGGGAGTGACGGGCGCGCTCACCGCGGAGCATCTTGCCTCGCAGGGGCTTGAGGTCTGCGTCGTCGACCGGCAGCGGCCGGGGCTCGGCAGCACAGCCGCGAGCACCGCGATGCTGATGTGGGAGCTGGACCGCTCCCTGAGCGATCTCACGATTATGTATGGGTTCGAGCGCGCCGCGAACATCTACCGCCGCAGTTTCTCGGCGGTCAGCGGCCTGACCGAACTGGTGAATTCCCGTCGTCTGTCCTGCGGTCTGCGGCACAGGCGTTCGCTCTATCTGGCGGCGGGAAAAATCAGCGCGCGCGAACTGAAAGCCGAGCATGACCTGCGCATGCGTGCCGGATTGCCCGGCGACTATCTGGATCATCTCACGCTGCTTGAAGAGTTCGGCCTCTATCGGGAGGCGTCCATTCATTCCATCGGCTCCGCTGATGCCGATCCGTTGCTGCTGTGTCAGGCGCTGCTTGACGCCGCCGCACATCATGGCGCGGTGATTTACGACGCTAGTGCGGAAAATTATGACAGCAGCGGGCAGGCGGCTGTCGTCGAACTCGACAACGGTCATGTGATCGAGGCGAAACACGTCGTTCTCGCCACCGGCTACGTCATGCCGGACTTCGTCACCTCCAGCCTTCACAGAATTTCATCGAGCTTCGCCATTGCAACGCCGCCGCAGTCGCAAGGCGATCTGTGGCGCGACGGCGCGCTGATCTGGGAGGCTTCGGAGAACTACAGCTACGCGCGCACGACGCCGGACAACAGGATCATCATGGGTGGCGAGGACGACGATCGCGCCATCGAACCGGAGGAGCGCGACCACGCGATGCCTGCGAAAGCGGATGCGCTGCTGCATCGGCTGAACGGATTGTGGTCCCATGCCGAACCGGTCGCAGAATTCGTATGGTCCGGCACCTTTGGCACGACAACCGACGGCCTGCCGCTGATCGGGCCTGTGCCTGGCCATCCCCGCATTCACGCGGCCTATGGCTATGGCGGCAACGGGATCACCTACGGCTATCTTGCCTCGCGCATCATCGGAGCGTCCATTGCGGGCAGCCGCCAGCCCTGGTTCGACGATTTCGCCATCGACCGCGACGCGCCGAAAGCGGCGGCCTAGGCCGACGAAAAACCCCGGCGCATCGGCCGGGGTTTTGTTGCTGTCCTGCGAGGGCGAGTTATCCGCCGATGCCCTTTTCCTTGAAGTATTTCAGCGCGCCGGGATGGAAGGGGATCGGCGAGCGCGACTGAACCTGATTGTCCAGCGAGAAGCTCAGGGCTTCCTTGTGGACCGCAACAAGATCGGCCTTCTTTTCAACCAGCGTCTTGACGATGTTGTAAGCATCGTCGTTGCTCATCTTGTCGCCGGTGACGATCAGATTCCAGACCTCGGCAATCTTGTTGTCCTTGTCATAGCCCGGATAGGACCCCGCCTTGATGGTGCTGGCGGTATAGAGCTTGCCGTACTTGGCATTCATCTTGTCGACCGTCTCGCTGTGATCGACCAGCTTCATCTTCACGCCGGGCGTCGCCGCAAGATCGGTCACGGCCGCCGTCGGAATTCCGCCGACCCAGAAAAAGGCGTCGATCTTGCCGTCCTTGATAGCGTTGACCGATTCAGCGACGCCGAGGCGCTCGCGCTTCATGTCTTTGTCCTTGTCCAGACCCGCGGCCTCGATCACGCGGAAGGCCATCACTTCGGTCGCGCTGCCGGGTGACCCGGTGGAGACGCGCTTGCCCTTCATGTCGGACATCTTCTCGATGCCCGTGCCTTCGATCGTCACCACATGCATGCGGTTCGGATAGACCACGAGCAGCGTCTGAAGCGGAACCTTGCCGCTCTTGAATTTATCCTCGCCGTTGTAGGCATTCAGAGCCGCGTCGGCCATGGTGAAGCCGAGTTCGTTTTTTCCGGTGCCAATCAGCTTGAGATTGTCCACCGAGCCGCCGGTGACTTCCGCGGTCGCCTGCACATTCGGCAGGTTTTTCGACAGCACGTTGGCGACCGCGCCGCCGAGCGGATAGTACACACCGCCCGTGCCGCCGGTGCCGATCGACATCGTCTTCTGTTGTGCGTGAGCGGAAAGTGTCAGGCCCGCAGATAGTACGACCGCGAGCGCGGCTGCGAGTTTTGTCGTTCTTCTCATTCGGTCAGTCCTCCCTTTGGATAGTCAGGCCGGTCTTTGAAGCGCCGGTCCTTTTGCTTGCCACAACAATACCCCCAATCCGATCAGGACGCCGGGTACATAAGTATAAGAGATATCGCGACCAATCGCCGCTTCGATCACGGCCTCGATCAGGCTTGGAAACACCAGCAGCAGACCGGACAGCGTGAGCAGCGCGCGTTCGATCAACGTTGTGCTTCGCAACACCCAGCCCTGTGCCGCCGCCGCCAGCGCCATCAGGCCGAGCGTGGTCTTGAGCGTGATCTCGACAATATCGACCCACGAGCCGCCCTTCGGAAGGTTGAGCAGCAGGCCCACGCCCTGCGGATCGAGCACGAACACGAACGGCACAAGGAATGCGGGCAGGGTGTATTTCCACGACTGCAGCGTGGTCTTGTAGGGATCGCCGCCGGTGATGGCAGCGGCCGCGAAGGGCGACAGCGCGGTTGGCGGCGACACTTCAGACAGCACTGCATAATAGAAGATGAACATGTGCGCGGCGTAATCCGGAACGCCGAGCTTGATGAGGGCAGGCGCCGCGATCACTGCACAGATGATGTAGGACGCGGTGACGGGAACGGCGAGGCCGATGATCCAGACAATCAGCGATGTGTAGATCGCCGTCAGCAGCAGGCTGCCGCCGGCGTAGGCGATCACGATCGACGAGAACTTCAGGCCGAGGCCGGTGAGTGTCACGATGCCGACGACGATGCCCGCGCAGGCGCAGGTGGTCGCGGCATTGAGCGCGCCGATCGAGCCGTCCGCCAGTGCGCGCTTCAGTTTCGGCGGCATCAGCGCCGTGTCCTTGCGCAGGAAACTCAGCGCGAAGGTGGTGATGATCGCATAGAAGACCGACAGCGACGGCGAATAGCCGATCACCATGAAGAAGACGACCGCGACGAGCGAAATGAAGTGGAAGCCGTAGCGTTTGGTCATCTCGCCGAGCGACATGTCGGGCTTGAAGTTGACGTCACGCGCGCCGAAGCGCTTGGCGTCGAGTTCGACCATGATCAGCAGCGACAGATAATAGAGACAGGTCGGGATGGTCGCCATCCAGATCACGTCGAGATAGCTGATCTTGAGAAACTCGGCGATCAGGAACGCAGCCGCACCGAGCACCGGCGGCGACAGGATTGCGCCGAGGCCGCCCGCGGCGAGCAGGCCGCCCGCGGCGTTTTTCTCGAAGCCTGCCTTCTTCATCATCGGATAGGCGACGGTACCGATCATCACGGTGGTCGCGACGCCGGATCCGGACGGGCCGCCGAGCAGGAACGACGAAAGAACGACCGTGCGCCCGGCGCTGTTCGGCTTGCCGCCCATCAGCGCCAGCGAGAAATCAATGAAGAATTTTCCGGCTCCCGACTGCTGCAGGAACGCGCCGAAGATCGTGAACAGGATGATCAGTGTCGCGGACACGTCGACCGCGACGCCGAAGATGCCTTCCAGCGTGATGAAAAGGTGGCCGACAAGCCGGGGCAGGTCGTAGGCCCGGTGGGTCCATGGCGCCGGAAAGTACGGACCGAGCATCGCATAGGCGATGAAAAGGATCGAGACCACCGGCATAATCCATCCGGTGGTCCGGCGCGTTGCCTCAAGCACAAGGACGATGAAGATCAGGCCGACGATAACGTCCCACCGGTCGGGCGTGGTGGCGCGGTCGGTGAAATCGTCTCCGCCCATGAGCGCATAGACGATGGTTGCCACCGCAAGAATGCAGGGGATGATATCCCACCAGCGCACCCGATTGCGGAAACGCGCCGCGAGCGGAAACAGCAGGAACGAAAGAACGAGCGTAAACGCGACATGGGTGTAACGCAGTTCCTGGGTCGGAACGATTGCGTAGGCGGCGTAGAGATGGAACAGACTCATCGCGATCGCGATGTACGTCACCACCTGGCCGATGAATCCGCCGAGCCTGTTGGTCGCGCCTTCATCCGCTTCGATGAATTCCTCGGCCTTGCGAAGTGCCTCATCGGAAATGACCGTCGAGTCATTGCCCGGCGGTGAATCTGCCGTCGCCATCCGTTTCTCCCCCCGTGGCCCTGTTTGTTGCGGGCCTTGCGGTCTTCCTGCTGACGCAGGGACCATTCGTTGCGCGCATTGAGGCGGGTTCAGAGGCATTAGGCAAGACTCGTTTTCAGCGATGGCGCTGTTGCGCGTGTCTCGGTGGTAAAAGCCGTGCGTTTTCGAGCGCGCGGGTGACGGCAACCGGCGCGATTGGTCCGATGATTGGCGACGGACAGGGCCTGGCGGTATTCCTTGCAGTGGAAAACGCGAAACCCTTTGGAATATGGCTAAATTGCGTGCTGCGGGGCAGCAAAGACAATTGACTTGGGCGAGGTGAGTGTTTACTCACGTTGCGCCATGAGCACCCTCAGACTAACGAGCGATCTCCGCCGGGAGCAAATTCTGGAGGCAGCCAAGCGTTGTTTCGCCCTCCACGGCTTTGCGGGGACGACGACGCGCAGCGTCGCGCAGGCTGCGGGGATTTCCGAAGGATTGCTGTTCAAGCATTTCCCCACGAAAGCCGCACTCTATGCGGAAATTCTCGCCGAAGAGTGCGAGGCCGATCCCGAACTCATCCGGCTTCGCGAATTGAAGCCATCGACGACGACGCTGGTGATTCTCATCCGCGAAATGGTTGCGCATTTCATGCGTGCGACCGAATCGCCGGACGGGGAGGACGCCCAGCGGGTCAGGTTGCTGATCTCCAGCCAGTTGACCGACGGCGAATTCGCGCGGCTGCTTTATGACAAGATCGGAGATTTGATAGGAACGATCTTCGAGGCTTCGCTGGAGAGCGCGATCGCGGCGGGCGATGCGGAGCGGGTCGAGGGGGAGCAACTCAACCTTTTCTGGTTCGCGCATCAGGTTGTTCACATGGTGGCCCTTGCAAGGCTTCCTGCGACTCCCTCATTGACGTATCCCAGCGCGCCCGACTTCGAGCGACAGATTTGCCAGTTCATTCTCCGCGGAATCGGAATGAACGGCCGGGCTATTACTTCTTATTTGGACACCGTTCCTCCGCTTATGGATGCGGCGGACCGAATTGCGGAAAGTGCATAACATGGACGCCACGAGCAAACCGTCTCAACACACTCCTTCCCCGGCGGAGAAGCCGCGTCCGCCAGTACGCATGCGGCGCTGGATGATCATCATCGGCGCAGCGCTTGTTCTGCTGGTCGGCATCATCTGGGGCTTCAACGCCTTCCGCAGCCACATGATCGCGCAGTTCTTCAAGAACAATAAGCCGCCGCCAACCGTTGTTGCCGTGGCCGAGGCGAAGTCGGAAGTGCTGCCAAATCTTCTGACCGCGGTCGGCGATCTCGCCGCCGTGAATCAGGTGAATGTCACCACCGACGTGAACGGCCGCGTCACCGAAATCCTGTTCCAGCCCGGCGCCGAGGTGAAGGCAGGCGATCCCCTGCTGCAAATCTATGACGCACCGGATCAGAGCGATCTCGCCAGCTACAAGGCACAGACGCTGGCGGCAAAGCTCGCGCTCGACCGCGCCCAGGCGCTGCTTGCCAAATCGTTCGGGCCGCAGGCGACCGTCGATCAGGCGCAGGCCGCCTACGATCAGGGCGCAGCCGCGGTGGCAAAGACCGAAGCGATCATCTCGCAGAAGCGGATCACCGCGCCGTTCAGTGGCGTGCTCGGCGTGCGTCTGGTGCAGCTCGGCCAGTATCTCAGCGCCGGAACGCAGATCGTGTCCCTGACCGATCTGTCGCGGCTCTATCTGAACTTCACGGTCACTGAAAAGGATCGCGCGGTTCTCGATGTCGGCCAGACCGTCCGCATCAAGGTGGACGCCTATCCGGGCCGCACCTTCGAGGGCAAGATCACCACCATCGAACCGCAGATCAGCGCCGACACTCGCAACGTCCGGGTTCAGGCGACCCTCGACAATCCGAACCGCATCCTGCAGCCGGGCATGTTCGCATCGACCACGGTCGAACTGCCGTCCAAGCCTGCGGTGGTCACCGTGCCGGAAACGGCGGTCGATTACACGCTCTATGGCGACTCCGTCTGGCTTATCACCGGAACGAAGGATGCCGAAGGCAAGGAAACGCTGAAGACCGATCGGACCTTCGTGAAGACCGGACAGCGGATCAATGGCCGCGTTGTCATTGTCAGCGGCGTCAAGCCGGGCGACCGCGTGGTCGCTGTCGGACAGCTCAAGCTGCAATCCGGTTCGGCCGTCACGATTTCGACCGACCAGCCGCCGCCGATTCCCGCGCAACCGCCGCGCTATTGATTTTCCGAGGGAGCGCCACGCATGGCCTTCACTGATATCTTCATCAAGCGGCCGGTACTGTCGCTTGTCGTCAGCCTGCTGATCCTGCTGATCGGCTTCAAGGCTGCGACAAGCCTGGGTATCCGCCAGTATCCGAAGCTGTCCAATACGGTCGTGACCATCACGACGTCGTATCCCGGCGCGTCGCCCGATCTGATGCAGGGCTTTATCACCCAGCCGATCGAGCAGGCGGTAGCGTCGGCGGAAGGCGTCGATTACATCACGTCCTCGTCGGTGCAAGGCACCAGCACGATCTCGGTTTATATCAAACTCAATGTGGATCCGAATTCGGCGCTGACCGAAGTCAGCTCCAAGGTCAGCTCGGTCCGTTATCTGATTCCACGAGAATCGAACGACCCGGTGATCACGAAATCGACCGGCCAGACCACCGCGGTGATGTATATCGGTTTCGCCAGCGACGAACTCACCGGACCGCAGATATCGGACTATCTCGCCCGCGTGGTGCAGCCTATTCTCTCGACCGTCGATGGCGTCGCATCCGCCGATATTCTTGGCGCGCAGACGCTTGCGACCCGCATCTGGCTCAATCCGGAGCGGATGGCCGGCCGTAACGTGTCGCCGGACGATGTCGCGGCTGCGATCCGGGCCAACAACTTCCAGGCCGCCGCCGGCCAGTCCAAGGGCTATTTCATCGTTTCCAACGTGACGACGAATACCGACCTCACCAGCATCGAGCAGTTCAAGCGGATGACGGTGAAGGCGAAGGACGGCGGATTCGTGCGTCTTGAAGACATCGCCACGGTCGAACTCGGCGCGCAGAGCACGGATGCGAGCGTCGCCATGAGCGGTCAGCAGGCGATCTTCATCGGCGTGCAGTCGACGCCGCAGGGCAACCCGCTGAACATCGTTAAGGGCGTGCGCGGGCTGTTCCCGGAAATCGAACGCAACCTGCCGCCGTCGTTGAAAATGCGCGTGGCCTACGACTCGACCAAGTTCATTCAGTCGTCGATCGACGAAGTGCGCGATACCCTGCTTGAAGCGGTGCTGATCGTTGTCGTGGTGATCTTTCTGTTCCTCGCCTCGCTGCGCTCGGTCATCATTCCGGTGGTCACGATTCCGCTGTCACTGGTCGGCGCGTGCATCCTGATGCTGGCGATGGGCTTTACGCTCAACCTGCTCACGCTGCTGGCGATGGTGCTCGCCATCGGGCTTGTGGTGGACGACGCCATTGTCGTCGTCGAAAACATCCACCGGCACTTGGAGGAGGGCAAATCTCCGGTCGAGGCCTCGCTGATCGGCGCACGCGAAATCGTCGGGCCGGTCATCTCCATGACCATTACGCTGGCGGCGGTGTACGCGCCGATCGGCTTCCTCGGCGGTCTGACCGGCGCGCTGTTCCGCGAGTTCGCCTTCACGCTGGCCGGATCGGTGATCATCTCAGGTGTGGTCGCGCTCACGTTGTCGCCGATGATGTGCTCGGTGCTGCTCAAGGGCGGACATCAGAACCAGGGCCGTTTCGCCAAGCTGGTCGATCGCGTGTTCACGCGCGTGACCGACTGGTATGGCCGCAAGCTCGAGCGCTCGCTGGATTATCGGCCGATTACCGGTCTTTTCGCGGTGGTTATCCTGTTCCTTGTCGGCTTCATGTACATGAACACCAACAAGGAGCTGGCGCCCGAGGAAGATCAGGGCATTCTGTTCTCGGTGACCAAGGCGCCGCAATACGCCAACATCGACTACAGCAATTTCTACGGAAAGAAGCTCGACAAGGTTTTCGCCAGCTTCCCCGAGACCGATCTGCGCTTCATCATCAATGGCACCAGCGGGCCGGCCAACGGCATCGCGGGCATGATCCTGAAGCCATGGGACGAGCGCAAACGGTCGTCGCTGGCGCTCAAGCCGTTGGTTCAGAATGAACTGAGCAAGGTCGAGGGCGTCAACGCATTCGCGTTCAACCTGCCGGCGCTGCCGGGCGGGCCCGGCGGCTTGCCGATCCAGATGGTCATCAGCACCACGAGCGGATTTCAGGCCGTCTTCGAGCAGATGGAAAAGCTGAAGAAGGCCGCGCGCGAGAGCGGATATTTCATTGTCGCGGACAGCGATCTTGCCTTCAATCAGCCCGTCGTCCGCGTCACGGTGGACCGCTCGAAGGCAAACGATCTCGGCATCAACATGTCGGCGATCGGCGCAACGCTCTCGACGCTGCTCGGCGGCAACTATGTCAACCGCTTCAACCTTGAAGGGCGATCCTATCAGGTGATCCCGCAGGTGCCGCGCGAGCTGCGCCTGACGCCGGAATCCCTCGGGAACTACTACGTCGCGACCAATACGGGACGGCAGGTGCCGCTTTCGACCGTCGTCAGCATTCAAACCGCGACCAATCCGAACGCGCTGACACATTTCAACCAGTTGAACTCGGCGACATTCCAGGCAGTGACGATGCCCGGCGTGACGGTCGGCAAGGCGGTGGAATTCCTCGAGCAGCAGGCCAAGCAACTGCCCGCGGGATTCTCTCATGACTATCTCGCCGACTCCCGTCAGTACGTGCAGGAAGGAAACCAGCTCACGGTGACCTTCGTGTTCGCGCTGATCATCATCTTCCTGGTGCTGGCGGCGCAGTTCGAGAGTCTTCGCGACCCGCTGGTGATTTTGATCTCGGTGCCGATGGCGATCTCGGGCGCGCTGATCCCGCTGTTCTTCGGATTGGCGACGATCAATATCTACACCCAGGTGGGTCTGGTGACGCTGGTCGGCCTGATCTCGAAGCACGGCATCCTGATGGTGGAGTTCGCCAACGAGATGCAGATCAAGGAAGGGCTCGACCGCCGCACCGCCATCGAACACGCGGCGCGGGTCCGCTTGCGTCCGATCCTGATGACCACGGCTGCGATGGTCGCCGGCCTGTTGCCACTGCTCACCGCGAGCGGTGCGGGCGCCGCGAGCCGTTTCTCCATCGGCATCGTGGTGGTCGCAGGTATGTCCATCGGCACGCTGTTTACGCTGTTCGTGCTGCCGGCGGTTTATACCTGGATCGCGACCGACCATAAGGCCGCATCGCAGAACCAGCGGGCCAAGGACATCGAGAAGTACGAACTCAGTCTCACCTGAGGCTGTGACAGGTCGTCATGTCCGGCGGTGTGCCGGACATCCACGTTCTCATCCGTGCCCGTTTTAGGACGTGGATGGCCGGGCCAAACGAGCGGAATCAGCTCGTTCAGTGCCCGGCCGTGACGATGATCTTCATCGGCCGGGGCCGGTCGATGCTTCGTGATATACCGCGCAGCCGCCTTTATGTATGATCGCCGCGATCATGCTGACGGTTCAAAGCCTCACCAAATCCTACCCGACCTCTGAAGAACAGCTTGCGGTTTTGCGCGGGGTCGATCTCGTGCTAGCGGCCGGCGAGAGCGTCGCGCTGACCGGCGAATCCGGCAGCGGCAAGAGCACGCTGCTGCATCTGATCGCAGGTCTCGACAGGGCCGATAGCGGCGAGATCTGGCTCGACGGTGCGCTGGTGTCGGGATTGTCCGATAGCGACCGGGCAGCGATGCGGCGGGACCGGCTGGGCCTTGTGTTCCAGCAGTTCAATCTCATTCCAAGTCTTCAGGTCGCCGACAATCTTGCCTTTCAGGCGCGCATTGCTGGCCGTCATGACCCGGTCTGGCAGGACGAGCTGGTGGAGCGGCTGGGCCTCGGAACGTTGCTGGATCGTTATCCGGAGCAGCTATCCGGCGGTCAGCAGCAGCGCGTGGCCATCGGCCGCGCACTGGCGATCAAACCGCTGGTGCTGCTGGCGGATGAGCCGACCGGAAATCTCGATGAGAAGACCGCCGACGATGTGCTGGCGCTGGCGCGCGATCTGGTAGCCCGCACTGGCTGCAGTTTCCTGATGGTGACACACAGCGAGCGTCTCGCCGCGACGCTCGACCGGCAGGTTCATCTCACCGCGGGGCGGATCACATGATGCGTCCACTGTGGATTCTCGTGGGTCTGTTGAGCCACTGGAAGCGGCACCGGATGCAGTTTGCGACCTTGCTGATCGGATTGATCTCGGCGACTGCGCTGTGGAGCGGCGTGCAGGCGATCAACCAGCAGGCGCGCGCGAGTTACGACCGTGCGGCGGCGACATTCGGTGGCGCGAACACCGCGATGCTGATCGGGCGCGACGGCCCGGCTTTTCCGCAGCAGCTCTTTGTCGATCTGCGCCGCGCCAACTGGCCGGTGTCGCCGGTGGTTGAGGGGCGTGTGGTGATCAGCGGCCGGGCCTTTCGGTTGCTCGGTATTGAACCGGTCTCGCTGCCTGCGGGAGCGGGCGCGGCTCCTGAAATTGCGCAGGCTGATCTGCAAAAATTTCTGACGCCGCCGGGCCAGACATGGGTCGCGCCGGAAACTTTGGCCGATCTGGGATTGCGGGAAGGCGCCGCGCCGCAGACGAATGGTGTTTCATTGCCGCCGCTCACAGTGCAGGTCAATCTCGCGCCGGGCGTTTTGATTGTCGATATCGGTATCGCACAGCGCCTTCTCAAAATGCCCGATCAGGTGTCGCGGCTTTTGGTCGGAGACCTGCGCGGCAAACGTCCGCCGCTGGAGCAGGTGGCCGGCGACAGGTTGCGGCTGGTCGCGGCGGGCGCGCCGAGCGATCTTGAGCGCCTGACCGCCAGCTTTCATCTCAACCTCACCGCATTCGGCTTGCTCTCCTTTGTCGTTGGCCTTTTCATCGTGCATTCGGCCATCGGGCTTGCATTGGAACAACGATTGCCGATGTTGCGCACTATGCGCGCGTGTGGCGTGTCGGCACTGGCACTGACCCTGACGCTTGTTGTTGAACTGGTTTCGCTGGCCATCGTGGCCGGGATGATCGGTTTGATCTGCGGCTACCTCGTCGCCGCGCTTCTCCTGCCCGATGTGGCCGCAAGCCTGCGCGGGCTGTATGGCGCGCAGGTGCCTGGGCAGCTTGTGCTGAAAGCGGACTGGTGGCTCTCAGGCCTTGGCATGAGCATTCTCGGCGCATTGCTGGCGGCCGCTGCCGGTCTTTATCGCGTCTATCGCTTGCCGGTTCTCGCCGCGGCGCAGCCTTATGCCTGGCAGCAATCGCAACAAAGATGGCTGAAAAGGCAGGGCCTGCTCGCGCTGGCCATCCTTCTCGTTACAGCCGGGTGTTTCCTTTTCGGCAATTCCCTCGCAGCCGGTTTCGGAATGCTGGCGGGACTGTTGCTCGCGGCGGCTCTGATATTGCCGGTCATTCTCGGGGTTGCGTTGCGATTTGGTCAGGCCGGTACGGCGCAGCCATTGGTGAAATGGTTCTGGGCCGATAGCCGCCAGCAATTGCCAGGTCTGTCGCTGGCGCTGATGGCGCTGCTGCTCGCGCTTGCCGTGAATGTCGGTGTCGGCACCATGGTGCAGAGTTTTTCGCGCACCTTCGCCGCATGGCTCGATGACCGGCTGGCGTCGGAAATCTATCTCAATGCAACGAGCGATGCGCAGGCCGCCGAGATTGTCGCGTGGCTGCATCAGCGTCCCGAGGTTGATGCCATCCTGCCGGCATGGCGCACCGACGTGACGCTGGCGACGCTGCCCGTGGAAATCATCGGCTTTGCCGATCACGCAACCTATCGCGAACGCTGGCCGCTGCTGGAAGCACAGCCGCACGTCTGGGACAAGGTGCGGGCCGGCGAGGGAGCCTTGTTCAGCGAGCAACTGGCGCGGCGGCTGAAGGTCGAACTCGGCGATCGTGTCACGTTGCCGGGAGCGACGGGGCCGTGGCCGGTGACGGTTGCGGGAATCTATCCCGATTACGGCAATCCGAAGGGGCAGATCGGCATCGACATTGATGCACTGGCGGCACACTGGCCCGACATTCCGCGCACGCGATTTGGCCTGCGCGTGAAACCGGAGAAGGTGGCCGGGCTTGTCGCAGCCATACGTGAGAAGTTCGGACTCGATTCCAGCAGGCTGCTGGATCAGGCCACGCTGAAAGCGGAATCCATCCGCATCTTCAACCGGACATTTTCTGTCACTTCCGCGCTCAACGCCTTCACGCTCGGCGTGGCAGGGATTGCTTTATTCACGAGCCTGCTGACGTTGAGTTACAGCCGGTTGCCGCAGCTCGCGCCGCTCTGGGCGCTCGGGTTGACGCGGCGGCGGCTTGCCGGGATCGAGCTTCTGAAAACCATGTCGGTCGCGCTGATCACGGCGCTACTGGCGCTGCCGCTCGGTATCCTTGTGGCCTGGTGCCTGGTTGCGGTGGTCAATGTGAAAGCGTTTGGCTGGCGTCTCCCGCTGCATGTCTTCCCGCTGCAGTTACTGGAATTGCTCGCCGTTGCGCTGTTGGCGGCGCTGCTGGCGACATGCCTTCCGATTCTGAGGTTGATGCGGCTGCAACCCGCAGCCCTTGCAAAGATATTTGCCAATGAGCGCTGACAGGCACATCAGCCGCCGCGCGTTTATCGGAAGCAGCCTGATCGCGCCGCTGGCGGGCACGCTTGCACATGCGCAGGGTTTCGCGGGGCTTGGCGGCGGCAGCGATGGCTTCGCCGAGGTCGTTCCCGGCAGGATGCTAGAATTCCCGCGCGACCACGGTCCGCATCCGGATTATCGCATCGAGTGGTGGTATCTGACCGCGAACCTGAGGGATGCGGCCGGAGACGAATGGGGCGCGCAATGGACGCTGTTCCGGCAGGCCATGACGCCGGGCGCGCAGCAGGAAGGCTGGGCCAATCGGCAGATCTGGATGGGACATGCGGCGGTCACCGGCCCGACTATCCATCGTTACGCGGAAAAATTCGCGCGCGGCGGTATAGGGCAGGCGGGGGCTGAAGCTGCGCCGTTTCATGCATGGATCGATTCATGGGAGATGCGCGGTGGCGATGGCTTTCATGCGCAGACCATCGCGCCGCTGTTCGTCACCGCATCGAGCGATGACTTTGGTTATGTGTTGAGTCTCGCGTGCGATCGGCCGCTCGTGCTGCAAGGCGATGGAGGCTACAGCAAGAAATCCGAACGCGGGCAGGCGTCGTACTACTATAGCCAGCCTTATTTCACAGCTTCGGGCACGCTCACCCTTGATGACAGGCAGGTTGCAGTCACCGGGCGCGCATGGATGGACCGTGAGTGGAGCAGCCAGCCCTTGGCATCGGACCAGACCGGATGGGACTGGTTCTCGCTGCATCTGGACACCGGCGAGAAGGTCATGCTGTTCCGGCTGCGCCAGAAGGACGGCGGGAACTATTTCGCGGGCAACTGGATTGATCGCAGCGGACGATCCGAACCATTGCCAGCCAATACGATTGTAATGACGCCGACAGCATTCACGGACATTGATGGCCGAAAGCTGCCGACATCGTGGCGTGTCACTGTCGCGGCGCGCGGATTGAACGTCGACAGCGTCCCGCTCAATGCAAAAAGCTGGATGGGGACGCGCTTCGCGTATTGGGAAGGGCCGATCAGTTTCAAGGGCAGCCATGGCGGCGTCGGCTATCTTGAGATGACGGGGTATTGAACGCTGAATTCTCGTCATTGCGAGCGCAGCTAAGCAATCCATGGCGACGAAATGGATTGCTTCGTCGCTTCGCTCCTCGCAATGACGGTCAGAACTGGAAACAACATGAATCAAAAGCCATTCGGAAACACCGGACAGCAAGTGTCAGTCATCGGCCAGGGCACCTGGTATATCGACCGCGGTGACCGGGCACCGGCCGTAGCAGCGCTTCGCAAGGGGCTCGATCTCGGCATGACCCATATCGACACGGCGGAGATGTATGACGATGCCGAGCTTGTGGTCGCGGAGGCCATTGCAGGGCGGCGCGACGAGGTGTTTCTGGTCTCAAAGGTGCTGCCGAGCAATGCCTCGCGCAAAGGGACAATCGCAGCCTGCGAGCGCTCGCTGAAGCGGCTGAAGACCGATCGTCTCGACTGTTACTTGCTGCATTGGCGTGGATCGTATCCGCTGGAGGATACGGTCGCTGCGTTCGAGCAACTGGTAAGCGATGGAAAAATTCGCTCATGGGGTGTCAGCAACTTCGACGCGGGCGATCTTGCCGAGATGACCGACGTGGCGGGCGAAGGGCGCATCGCCTGCAATCAGGTGCTCTATCATCTGAACGAGCGCGCCATCGAGCACTCCGTTATTCCGTGGTGCGAGGCGCATGGGCTCGCGGTGGTTGCCTATTCGCCATTCGGCCATGACGATTTTCCCGAGCCGGAATCAGCGGGCGGGAGGCTGCTGAAAAATATCGCGGATCGGTACGGCGCGACGCCACGTCAGGTGGCGCTGGCCTTTCTGACACGCTGGCCGTCGGTCTTTGCGATTCCGAAGGCATCATCGGCGAACCATGCCGCGGACAATGCCGGCGCGGGAGACTTGACGCTGGCGGACAGTGAGGTTGCCGCGCTGGACAAGGCGTTCCCGCTGGGGCGCGAACCGCGCAGCCTGCCGATGATCTAGATCACGGCCTTGATGCCCTGCCAGAGCAGCAGCAGCGAAATGATGAACAGCAGCACATAGGCGATGTTGTAGAACAGGCCAGTCGGCGTTTTCCGCACCAGCCAGATGCCTGCGAAGTTCGCCAACACGGCAATTGGAAGCAGCACAAGCGAGGTGGCGAAATTCTTCGCTGTGAACTGCGCCAGCGCGAAGTAGGGGCCGATCTTCAGGAGATTGACCACGGTAAAGAAGATCGTGGTGGTGCCGACCAGTGTCAGCTTGGGCAGCCGCTGCGGCAGGACGTGAACCTGAAACGGCGGCCCGCCGCCTTGCGTCATGAAGGATGTAAAGCCGGACACCGCGCCCCAGAACACGCCGCTGACGGCCGTTGCCGGGTGCGCTTCAATCCGGTTCCGGCGCAGCCATGTGTTGGCAACGAAGGCGAGGCCGATGACGCCGATGATGATCCGGACCAGTGCGTCCGACAGATGCGAGGCCAGCAGCCACGCGAGCGCCATACCGGCAATGGCGCCGGGCAGCATGACTTTCAGGTTCCATGCGTCCCAGTCACGCCGGTAGACGTAGACTGAGATCATGTCCTGAATGATGAGAAGCGGAAGGATCAGGGCCGCGGCTTCCAGCGGCGGCAGATATAGCGCCAATAAGGGCGTGGATGCGATACCGAGGCCCGAAAAGCCGCCCTTCGCCAATCCAAGAAGGATCACTGCGGGGATTGCGACAGCATAGAACAGCGGCTCGGTGATAATGGCGTGCACGTCATGATTCCGTCAGATGCTCTTCACTTAGGCCTCAGAAGGCCCGGCAAGATCAACTGATATCACCGCGCAGAAATGCAGGCCGCCCTTGTGGGTTTGCAGCGGTGACCCTAGATTTCGGGCATGCCTCGCTATTTCTTCAACACGCGGATCGGCGCGACGCTTATTCCGGATCCGGAAGGCGAGGATTTGCGCGATCCGGATCATGCCTGGCGCGTTGCGCACGCGACCGTCCGGCAAATTCTTCACGACGAAGGCAAGGACCCGTCGCTGCTTACCGCCGTGCTGGAAGTGACGGACGAAGCCGGTGAAATCGTGCTTGAGTTTCCGTTCACCGAAGCGCTGGAGACGCCCGACGAGCCCCCGCCGTCGCGGCACTGATCTCGGGTGTTGCGTCCATCTCGCTCTGAGCGAGTTTAACGGCGATATCAGCGATCGTTTCGGTGGCCAGCGTATCCGGAGTGGCGAGCCAGCTTGCCGAGAACGTCAGCGCGGGCACATGCAAATCCGTCGATAGAAGCTGAAGCTGGCCTTCCGCCAGTTCGCGCTCGACAATGGCTGTCGGGATGACGGCGATGCCGATGCCGTCTGTCGCCATGCGGATCACGGTGGCGAGCGAGGCGCTTGTATGCAGGCGCGGCGAGGGCAGGTCGGGACGATTGAACAGTGAGCGCACGATCTCATAGGGCTGTGTCTTGCGGGGAAATGTGATGATCGCGAACTTCGCCAGGTCTCGCACGGTCAGCAGACCGTCGCCGAGTTTCAGCGATGGACTGGCAACGAACGAGTTCGGATAATCGCACAACACGCGGTTGCGCACGTTGGATGCGGGCCACGGCCCGAGACAGAACGCAAGATCAATTTCCTGCGCCATCAGCCGTGCACGAAGATTGGGCGTGATGTCGATTTCGATTTCCAGCGAGAGGTTCGGCAATGTGGTCGCAACACGCTCGATCAGTTGCGGCAGCCATGTATGAACGATGGTTTCCGACACTCCGAGCCGGACGATGCCGCGCATGGCCGAGCGATCCATGACGGCGGCCATCATCTCGCGGCGCAGGCCGATCAGCTTCTCGGCGTAAAGCATCATCTGCCGGCCGCCGGGTGTCGGCGTGACGGAACGGCTGTCCCGCTGCAGCAATTTCACGCCCATTTCCGCTTCGAGCTGAGAGATGCGCTGCGAGATCGCAGGCTGCGTTGTGTTGAGCTTGCGCGCCGCACCACCGAAGCTGCCGAGCGTCACCACCCAGAGAAACGTCTCGATCGACTTGAAGTCCACCATGCCGTAACCCCGCACCTATTAATCCAGCTTATCGTTTCTGATAAAAAAACGCGACTAGACTTTATCTTGGGGCGATGATCCACTCTTTTCAACGGGAAATGGAGTGGTCTTATGCTTTCGGCAGCCGAACAGGTGACACGTTCCGTTCAGGGCCATGATGCGGATCTCCCCAGCCGTGATGCCCGGCTGGCCTATCGTGCAGGTCGGGTGGATGTCACGGCAGGTGTCGCGCCCGGATATGTTCAGGGCAATCTGGCCATCCTGCCCGAAAGCCTTGCGGCGTCCTTCCATCGCTTCTGCCAGCTCAATCCCAAGCCATGCCCGATTATCGGCATGTCGGAGGTCGGCGATCCACGCATTCCCGCGCTTGGCATTGATCTCGATATCCGCACCGATATCCCGCGTTACCGGGTCTGGCGCGACGGCGAACTGACCGAGGAGCCGACCGATATCATGGCGCACTGGCGCGACGATCTCGTTGCTTTCGTGATCGGCTGTTCGTTCTCGTTTGAGGAAGCGCTGATCGCGGACGGCTTGCACATTCGTCACATCGACGAACAGCGCAACGTCCCGATGTACCGCACCAACATTGCGTGCAAGGCGGCGGGACCTTTCGAGGGACGGATGGTGGTGTCGATGCGTCCGTTCAAGCCCGCGGAAGCCATTCGCGCGATCCAGATCACGACACGGTTTCCATCCGTGCACGGTGCGCCGGTGCATATCGGCAAGCCGGAGCTGATCGGCATCAGCAATATTGCGAAGCCGGACTATGGCGACGCAGTGAGCATTCAGCCCGACGAGATGCCGGTATTTTGGGCGTGCGGAGTGACCCCGCAATCGGTCATCCTGCAGTCGCGGCCCAGCTTCGCAATCACCCACGCGCCAGGCTTCATGCTGGTGACGGACGTTCGCAATTCTGAATTTTCCATTCAGTGAGTTTGACCAGATCAGCCGCAATGCCCCGTAAAGGCAGTGTCTAACCAGGGAGTATCGTCGATGAATCGCCGCGAAGTATTGTTGTCCGGTGTCGCCATGTCCGTTGCCGGAACTCTTGGGACCCGCGCCCTGGCGCAGGCCGGCAAGGAAATCCTGATCGGCTGCATCTGGCCGCTGACGGGGCCGACCGCGCAGATCGGCGCGGATGCACGCCATGCGCTGGAAACCGCGGCAGACATTGTCAACAATGCCCATGACCTCGATTTGCCCACGGCAAAGAGCGCCGGGCTTGCGGGTCTTGGCGGCGCCAAGATCAAGCTGGTCTTCGCCGACCATCAGGGCGATCCGCAAAAAGGCCGGGCCGAGGCCGAACGCCTGATCACGCAGGACAAGGTGGTCGCGATCTGCGGCGCGTTCCACTCGTCGGTGTCGGCGACGGTGAGCGCGTCGTGCGAGCGGTACGGCATTCCCTACGTTGCGGCCGATTCGTCCTCGCCGAGCCTGCATCGCCGCGGCCTGAAGTTCTTCTTCCGGCCCGCCGCGCATGACGAGATGTTCTCCCTCGCGATGTTCGAGTTCATGGACGCCTTGAAAAAGAAGGGCAAGAAGATCGACAGCGTCGGACTGTTCTTCGAGGACACGATTTTCGGCACCGACTCCTCCAACGTCCAGCGCAAGCTCGCCGCCGATCGCGGCTACAAGGTCGTCGCCGACATCAAATATCGCGCATCGTCGCCGTCGTTGACCGCCGAAGTGCAGCAGATCAAGAGCGCCAATCCGGACGTGCTGCTGCCATCGAGCTACACCACCGACACTATTCTTCTGATGAAGACCATGGACGAGCTCGGCTACAAGCCCAACAACATCCTCGCGCAGGCGGCGGGCTTCTCCGACAAGGCGACCTTCGATGCGGTGGGCGACAAGCTGAACGGCATGATCTCGCGCGCCAGCTTCTCGCTCGATCTGGCGTCCAAGCGTCCGTCGGTCGGCAAGGTCAATGACATGTTCAAGGCCCGCGCCAACCGCGACCTGAACGACAATACCTCGCGGCAGTTGACGTCCATCCTCGTCCTTGCGGATGCGATCGACCGGGCCAAGTCCACCGACGGCGAGAAGATCCGCGCCGCGCTGGCGGCCACCGATACGCCCGGCGAGAAGACCATCATGCCGTGGAAGCGGATCAAGTTTACCGCCGAGGGCCAGAACGATGACGCCGACCCGGTGCTGCTGCAGTATCTCGGTGGCAAGTTCATCACGGTCTATCCGGCGCAGGCGGCGATCGCCGAGCCGAAATGGCCGATGAACGGCTGAATGAAGAGGGGCGCTGTCATGATTGGCAGCGCCCCTTTTTCTGAAACGGTTCATGCCGTGTCCACCCGCCATGTCCTTGACGGAATGAGTTCACTGTGACCACGCAAGCCTTTCTTCAGGTAATCGCAAGCGGCCTCTTGATGGGGCTGATCTATGCGCTGATCGCGGTCGGCCTGTCGCTGATCTTCGGTCTGATGGATGTGGTGAACTTCGCCCACGGCGAATTTCTCATGCTGGCGATGTATGCGACATTCGGGCTGGTGTTCATGACCGCGCTCGATCCGGTGGTGCTTGCGCCGCTGGTGGTGGCGCTGATGTTCGTCCTTGGCGTCTCGGTTTATGCAGGAGTCATCCGCTACGCGATGCGCGCCAAGGCCAACCCCGGCATGGTGCAGATATTCGCGACCTTCGGCCTGGCGCTCCTGATCCAGGGTCTCGCGCAATACTTCTTTACCCCGGACTATCGCAACATCGCCAACACATGGCTCGGCGGCAAGACACTGAATCTCGGTGGCGTATTTCTGCCCTGGCCGCAGATTTTCGGCGGGGCGGTGTCGCTTGCGGTGTTTGGAGGTCTCTACTGGCTGATCACGCGAACCGATTTCGGCAAGGCGCTGGAAGCGACCCGCGAGGATCAGGGCGCGGTGGCGCTGGTCGGCATCGACCGCAACCGGGTGTTCGCACTCGGGTGGGGGCTGGGCGCAGCGCTGGTCGGTGTCGCCGGCGCGGTGTTGGCGATCTTCTACTACATTCATCCGCAGGTCGGCGGCACGTTTGCGCTGATTGCTTATGTCACCGTGGCGCTCGGCGGTTTTGGCAGCATCTTCGGTGCGCTGGTGGCGGGGGTGATTGTCGGTCTTGTCGAGGCGCTGACGACCTTGATCCTGCCGGCGTCGCTGAAATCCGTCGGTGTGTACTCGCTCTATCTTCTGGTGTTGTTCGTCAGGCCGAGCGGCCTGTTCGGGAGGCTGTGATGACACAGGGCATGACCGCCTCGTCGATGTCCGCGTTCGTCGCCAGCCGGCGGCGGCAGCTCATCACCGCCGCCATTGTCTTTGCGCTGATCGCGCTGGTGCCGCGGTTTGTGTCGGACGTTTACATGATGAACGTCCTGATCCTGACGCTGCTGTTTGCCGCGCTGTCTCAAAGTTGGAACCTGCTCGGCGGCTATTGCGGACAGGTCTCGCTCGGCCATGCGCTGTACTTCGGGATCGGCGCCTATGCGACAAGTCTCCTCTATGTGAAGTTCGGCATCACGCCATGGGGCGGGCTGCTTGCCGGCGGAATCATCGCCGCGGTGATCGCGCTGGCGCTGGGATATCCGTGCTTCCGGCTCAAGGGACACTATTTCTCGATCGCGACCATCGTCATCGCTGAAATTGGCCTGCTGCTGTTCCATAACTGGGACTATGCGGGTGCCGCGCTCGGCATCCAGTGGCCGTTTACGCCGGATTCGTGGTGGACGTTGCAGTTCGCGCGGGACAAGGCGCCATATTTCTATTTCGCGCTGGGCCTGTTCGCGGTCACCTGGCTGGTGACGTTCTCGATTGTCGAATCCAAGTGGGGTTACTGGTGGCGGGCGGTGAAGGACAACGCCGAGGCCGCCGAGAGCCTCGGAGTCACGATCTTTCGCTCCAAGATGGCGGCGGCTGCGATCTCGGCGTTCTTTACGGCGGTGGGCGGGGGATTCTATGCGGCGTTCGTGTCGTATATCGACCCTGACAGCGTGATGCATTTCCGGTTCTCCTTGTTGATGGCGCTGCCCGCGGTGCTGGGCGGTGTCGGCTCGCTCTGGGGGCCGGCGATCGGGGCGCTGATCCTGATCCCGTTGGCCGAGCTTTCGCGGTCTTATCTCGGTGGCTCGGGCTCCGGCCTCGATCTCGTGATCTATGGCGGGCTGGTCATGATTGTGTCGCTGACCCGGCCCGAAGGCATCCTCAGCTTCATCAAACCGATCAAGCGTGAGGCGACGGCATGACCGGAAAGCCGCTTGTGACATGCCGCAGCGTGACGCGCCGTTTCGACGGCCTTGTCGCCAATGATTCCATCGACCTCGATGTCTATCGCGGTGAAATCCTCGGACTGATCGGCCCCAACGGGGCTGGCAAATCGACCCTGTTCAATCTGATCGCGGGCGCGTTTCCGGTGTCCTTCGGCGTCATCGAATTCGACGGACGCGATATCACGCCGCTGCCTGCTGCGGATCGCTGCGACCTCGGTATCGCGCGGACCTATCAGGTGCCGCGTTCGTTCGACTCGATGTCGTTGGTAGAAAACGTCACGGTCGGCGCGTTCGTGCGCTATCCCGGCGTCCTCCAGGCGCGGACGAAGGCGCTGGATGTTCTCGATTATGTCGGCCTTGCGGCGCATGCCGACTCATCCGCCGCCGATCTGACCCCACCGCAGAAGCGGCGTCTTGAGGTTGCGCGCGCGCTCGCCACCGAGCCGAAGCTGCTGCTGCTCGATGAGGTGTTGACCGGATTGACGCCCAGCGAAGCGGCTGCGGGCGTCGAACTGATCCGGAAAGTCCGGGAGACCGGCGTGACCATCGTCATGGTCGAGCATGTAATGGAAGTGGTGATGCCGCTGGTCGATCGCGCAGTGGTGTTGCATCTCGGAAAGGTTCTGGCAGAGGGCCTGCCGAAGGAAGTCGTGCGCGACGAAAAGGTGATCGCGGCCTATCTGGGGGATCGTCATCGTGTTGCTTGATGTTGCGAACCTCACCACGGCCTATCGCGGACTGATCGCGATCTCGGATATCTCGATCAATGTCGATTCAGGCGAGATCGTCACCGTCGCCGGCGCCAACGGGGCCGGAAAATCAACCTTGCTGAAATCCATTGCCGGCATGGAGAAGCCCAAGTCCGGCACCGTCAACTTCGTGGGCGAGCGGATCGACAACATCGCCGCGCATCTGGTTACTGCGCGCGGACTTGCTTACGTGCCGGAAAACAAGCGGCTGTTTCCGCGCCTGAGCGTCGCCGACAATTTGCGGCTCGGCAGCTACCTGCATCGTGGCAGTCCGGACCGGGATAGCCCGCTGGAATTCGTGTTCAAGTTGTTTCCCCGGCTGGAAGAGCGGCTCTCGCAGCGGGCCGCGACACTGTCCGGCGGCGAGCAGCAGATGCTGGCGATCGCGCGCGCGCTGATGACACGGCCGCGTCTTCTGATGCTGGACGAGCCGTCGCAAGGCATCATGCCCAAGCTGGTCGATGAAATTTTCCAGGCGGTGCAGCAGATCCGCGACAGCGGTGTCACCATCCTGCTTGTTGAACAGCGGCTGTCGGAGAGCCTTGAGATTTCCGACCGCGCCTATGTGCTGCAGACGGGAAAGGTGGTGATGAGCGGTCCTGCGGCTGACATCAAGGCCAATCCGGAAGTCAGGCGAGCCTATCTCGGCATGTAGATCATCTGGCCGGCCACGAAAACAACTCAGTAATGCTGGATACCTCGATGCACGCTTTGCGCGCAAATGAAGACGTTTGCCTTGTCGCAAACCGTGGTGCAACGTCACGGGAGACCGGCAGCCTGGCAGCAACATTCAACTATCAACGGCAGGACATGTCCATGACAGTCTACGGCGGCCCGGTTTTCGATATGGCTGTGAAGCAGTTCGGCGTGATCGCCGATCATCTTTCGATTCCTCACGATGAGCGCGCGCGGCTTCTGATGCCCAAGCGCGCTGTCACGGTCTCGTGTCCGATCCATCGCGATGACGGAACCGTTGCCGTGTTTGAAGGCTATCGTGTTCAGCATCATCTCACGCTCGGGCCGACCAAGGGCGGGACGCGATTCTCAACCACGGTCGATCTCGGCGAGGTCGCGGCGCTGGCGATCTGGATGAGCTGGAAGTGCGCGCTGGTGGGGCTACCCTATGGCGGCGCGAAGGGCGGAATCCATGTCGATCCGGCGGCGCTGTCGCGGACCGAGCTGGAGGCGCTGTCGCGGCGCTACATGCAGGAGATGATTCCGTTTGTTGGCCCGCACACAGATGTGATGGCCCCGGACATGGGCACCAATGAGCAGGTGATGGCGTGGTTCATGGACACTTATTCCATGTACCAGGGCAAGACGGTGACCGAGATCGTGACCGGTAAGCCGGTTGCATCAGGCGGCACGCTTGGGCGCCGCGAAGCGACGGGCAGGGGTGTCGCTTATCTCGCCCGGCGTGTGCTTGCCCTGTTGTCGGTCAGCTTCACAGATGCGACAGCGGTAATTCAGGGGTTCGGCAATGTCGGCTCCCATACCGCGCTGGAATTGGCGGAGCACGGAATCAAAATCATCGCGGTCAGCGACCACACAGGTGCGTTGTACGATCCGAAGGGGTTGGATGTTGCGGCTCTCGCCAGGCATGCCGCCCGTCACGGCAGCATCGCCGGCTTTTCCAGCGAATTGCAGTGCGATCCGGCGAGCGTGCTGACGTTGCCGTGCGATGTGCTGGTGCCTGCCGCGATGGAACGGGTGATCGACGCGGATGTCGCGGCGCAATTGCGCTGCCGCGTGCTGGCGGAGGGCGCCAACGGGCCGACCACGCCGGACGCCGATCAGGTTCTCGAACAGAGGCAGAAGGAGATTTTCGTGATCCCCGACATCCTGTGCAACTCGGGCGGCGTGGTGGTCAGTTATTTTGAATGGGTGCAGGACCTGCAGCAGCTTTTCTGGGAAGAGGAGGAGGTAAAGCAGCGCGAGTATCGTATCCTCGATCGCGCTTTCGATGCGATGGTGGCACGGGCGAAGAAAGAAAACGTCTCGCACCGGACCGCGGCCATGGCCATCGGCGTCGAGAAAGTCCGCGCGGCCAAGACGACGCGCGGACTGTTTCCGTAATGGCCCTAGGCCGCGTGCGCGTTCGCCGCGATCAGCGCTTTCAGCACATCATCAGGCCGCTCCGCAGTCATCATGTGGCCTGCGCCCGGCAGCACGACGGGCTTCGATCCCGCAATCGCAGCGGCAAGCTGCCTGCCGGATTTGAGCGGGGTCATCATGTCCCGTTCGCCGAGAATAAGCGTGGTCGGTGCCGTGACCTTCGTCGCAGCGTCCATCGCGGTCTTGTAATCGTTGCAAGCAGCGAGATCGTTGTGCAGCACGCCGGGCGCGTCGCGTTCCAGCACGCGCTGGCCGCCGCCCAGCATCCACAGGCCCGGCGCTTGCGAGCCGCCCAGCGTCGCACCGAAACCGAAGCCCCAGATCGACACCATGTCGATGGCGTCGTGATTGTTGTCCTTCGCCGCATTCAGCAGATCAGGGGACACCGGCATGGCGCCGCCAACGCCGATCAGCGACAGCGCGGAAATTTTGTCCGGGTAGCGCGCGGCGGCATCGAGCGCGATCAGCGATCCCATCGAATGGCCGACAAGGCCGGCCTTCTTCGCGCCGGCCGCTTCGATCAGCTTGATAACCCAGTCGGCCATGCCGGAGATGGTCGGAATCAGCGCGCCCTTGGACTTGCCGTGCCCTGGAAGGTCAGGTGCGAGCACGCTGTAGCCATGATGGGAGAACCACCGGCTGAACAGCGCCCACATTGAATGATCGAAGCCGGCGCCGTGCAGGAAAATCACCAGCGGCAGGTCCGGATTGAAGGGCTTGCCGCCCGTCGTGGCGAAAACCTCAGCGCCGTCCACAGTCAAAATCATGTCTCAAGCCTTCTGTGAAAAACGCAGCGCCTGGCCGAGGTCGCCGATAATGTCTTCTGCGGCTTCGATGCCGATGGAGAGGCGGATCAGTTCTTCGCCGATGCCCGCGGTCTTCAACTGCTCCGCGTTCATCTGCTGATGTGTGGTGCTGGCCGGATGGATAACCAGGGTTTTCGCGTCGCCGACATTCGCCAGATGGCTGGCGAGTCTCAGTGCCTCGATGAACTTGCGGCCTGCGTCACGTCCGCCCTTGATGCCAAAAGTGATGATCGACCCTGCGCCCCGCGGCAGCAGCTTTTTGGCGAGTTCATGATCGGGGTGGTCGTCGAGCGAAGGGTGGGTCACCCACTCGACGGCCTTGTTCGACTTCAGGAAGTCCACCACGGCGGCGGCATTCTCGACATGGCGTTGCATGCGCACATGCAAGGTTTCCACGCCCTGCAGGATCTGGAAGGCATTGGTCGGCGACAGGCACGCGCCGAAATCTCGCAGGCCCTCTGCGCGGGCGCGCATGATGAAGGCCTGCGGGCCAAATTCCTCGGCGAAAACGATGCCGTGATAGCCGTCATAGGGCTTTGTCAGTGTCGGAAACTTGCCGGACCTTTCCCAGTCGAAATGTCCGCCGTCGACAATCACGCCGCCGATGGCGATGCCATGGCCGCCGATCCACTTGGTGATTGAGTTCATCACAATGTCCGCGCCCATTTCGATGGGGCGGGCCAGATAGGGCGTTGCGAAGGTGTTGTCGATCAGCAGCGGAATGCCTGCGTCATGCGCGATCTTTGACACTGCCGGAATGTCGAGCACTTCAAGGCCGGGATTGCCGATGGTTTCGCCGATCACCAGTTTTGTATTCGGCTTGATCGCGGCCTTGATGCCATCGAGGTCGCGCGGTTTCACAAAGGTCGTGGTGATGCCGAAGCGCGGCAGTGTATGCGTCAAAAGGTTGATGGTTCCGCCGTACAGCGATGCTGAGGCGACGATGTGATCGCCTGCATTCAGCAGCGTGGCGATGGCCAGATGCAGCGCGGCCATGCCGCTCGCGGTGCAGACCGCGCCGACGCCGTTTTCTAGCGCGGCAAGGCGTTCCTCGAGGACCGCAATGGTCGGGTTCGAGATGCGCGTGTAGATATGGCCCGCGCGCTCCAGATTGAACAAAGCTGCCGCGTGATCGGCGTCCTGAAATACGTAGGACGTCGTCTGATAGATCGGAACGGCACGCGAGCCGGTGACCGGATCGGGATGCTGGCCCGCATGCAGGCTGAGAGTGTCGAATGCGGGAGGTTTGGGCGCGGCCATTTAATCCTCGTCAGTGATGAGCGCGTTATGTTTCATGCGGGCTCTCCGATTGCAAGCAGGGCATGATCCCGAAAGGTGGAAACCGGTTTTCGGACAAGATCATGCCCTCAGGAGTCAGCCCTTGCGCGGATCAATCGGCGTGATGGCGCCGAGCCCGAGAATGGTTTCGAGCATTTTTCCAGCCGCCAGCGCCCGCGCTTCCCCGCGGGGTGGCGCGACGATCTGCAATCCCACCGGCAGGTTCTCGCGCGTAAAGCCGCAAGGGATCGACAGGCCGGGGCAGCAGGCGATGGTGATCGCGGAGACGATGGCGAGCCAGCCGACATAGTTGTCGAACGTCACGCCGTTGCATTCGGCGAGATAGCGTTGCTCGACCGGGAATGGCGCAACAATGGTGGTCGGGCACAGCAGCAGATCGTAGGTCTCGAAGAAGGCGATGGCGCGGTTCATCAGGGTCACGCGCTGCGCTTCGGCCCGCTCGATGTCTCCGAGTGTGAGTTTAAGGCCTTCCTCGATGTTCCAGATCACCTCTGGCTTCAATTGATCGCGGTGCGACTTGAGCAGCTTGCCCTTGGTCAGCACGTAATCATAGGCACGCAGCACATGGGCACATTCCACGGCCTCTTTGAAGTCAGGATGTGCTTCTTCGACAATCACGCCGGCTTCGGCAAAGCGCTGCGCGGCCTTGCGGGTAATCTCCGCGACTTCCGGGTCAACCGGAGAAATGCCGAGCGTGGACGAGTAGGCGATGCGCTTTGGCTTTGCGCCGGAGCGCGCGGCAGAGAGAAACGACGTCGGCAATCGGGGGAGTGACAGCGCGTCGCCAATATGTTCACCGGACATCGCGTCCAGCATCAGCGCCAGATCCTCGACGTTGCGGGCCATCGGGCCGTCGGCGCTCAGGGTCCGATCGACCTTTGCCGCTTGTGAGTGCGCCACGCGGCCGATGCTGGGGCGCATGCCGGTCACGCCGCAGAAGCTGGCGGGATTGCGCAGCGAGCCGCCGACGTCTGTGCCATGGGCCAGCCACGCGGTGCCACTCGCCAGCGCGGCCGCCGCGCCGCCCGACGAGCCGGATGCGGAGCGGGAGAGATTCCACGGGTTTCGCGTCGCGCCGAACACCTCGTTGAAAGTCTGCGCGCCGGCGCCGAATTCGGGCGTGTTGGATTTGGCGTAGACGATGGCGCCGTTGGTCTCGAGATTTTCGACCACGATGTTGGATTTGGTTGCGACTACATCCTTGAAGATCGGTGAGCCTTGCGTGGTCCGCACCCCGGCGACGTCGGTCAGGTCCTTTATGGGTACCGGCATCCCGGCGAGCAGGCCACGCTCGGCGAGCGGCTTTTTCATCAATGTGTCGGCGTGGTCGCGGGCGCGGTCGAAACAGAGAATGGGGAGGGCGTTGACCTCGCCGTCCACTTTCCGGATTCTGGCTTCCAGCGCATCGAGCAGATCGTGGGGGGTAATCTCGTTCTTGCGCAGCCGCTCGACGATATCGCAGGCCGTTGCCTGCACGAGTTCTTCACTGGATCCCACGAAATTGCCTCCCGTTTCTTGGCTGCTTTGACGCCAATATAACGGGAGGCATTTGAATGGCGAGACGAAATTACCAGAATTTCGGCCCGCCGGATCGGATCATGTAAGCGCCATGCGCAGGTCAGCGCTTGACGCTGGAGGCTTCACCGTCCTGCACCTCGCCAAACAGCTCCCAGCGCTCGCCCTTGAACCGCATGAGCTGCAGTTGCTCGATCGGGGCGAAATCGGTTGCGCTGGTCTTGATCAGAACGCCCGGCAGCAGGCCGCCCTGCTGAATGCCGCCGATGCTGGCCGCCTGTTTCATGACGTTCTCACGGGTGAGATTGTCGCCGCACTGCTTCAGCACCGCAGCCATGGTCTGCGCCATGTTGTAGCCGGTGAGGGCGGAGCTGTCCGCGACATTGGCTTCGGGGACATACTTGGCGAGAAATGCCTTGTATTCCTTCATGCCGGGATCGTCGTTCCACTGCGGATCGGAGGTGTCCTTGGCGTAGGCTGCGGAAATCACGCCCTGTGCGTTGTCGAAACCGGCGGGCTTCATCACCGTTGCGGTGGATGCGCTGACGTTAGAAATGATCAGCATCGGCTTCCACGCCAGTTCACCGACCTTCTTGATGGTCTGCGCGCCGAACTTCGGCGTGGTGAAGACCAGCAGCACGTCCGGATTCAGGGTCTTGAGCTTTACGATATGCGAGTCGATCGTCGGCTCGGACAGTTCGTAGCTTTCCTCGGCGACGATCATGGACTTCTTGTCACCCAGGCCGTCCTGCACGCCCTTGAGGTAATCCTTACCGAAGTCGTCGTTCTGATAAAGAATCGCGACCTTCGCGTTCGGCTTTTCCTTCAGGAGATACTTGGCGTAGATGCGCGCCTCGCTCTGGTAGCTCGGCAGCCAGCCCATGGTCCAGGGAAACGATTTCGGATCGTTCCACTTGGTCGCGCCGGTGGCGAGAAACAGATGCGGGGTCTTCTTCGCATTCATGTATTTGTGGATCGCCGAGTTCGACGGCGTGCCGAGCGCACCGAACACCAGCAGCACTTCGTCGCTTTCGACCAGCTTGCGGGTCTGCTCGACGGCCTTCGGCGGGCTGTAGGCGTCGTCATAGGAAATGAAATTGATTTTGCGGCCGTTGATGCCGCCGTCATCGTTCACTTTCTTGAAGTAGCCTTCCATCGCCTTGCCGACGACGCCGTAGGCGGAAGCCGGGCCGCTGTAGGGGATAATGTTGCCGATCTTGATTTCCGTATCGGTTGCCCCGGTATCATATTTTTTCTGGGCCATCGCGGTGCCGGTCGCCGACATCAGGAATCCAGCGGCAACGGCAACGTGTAGCGGTCTTAACAAACGCATTCAGTTTCTCCCTTTCATTTTCTTTGCGGCGAGCGTTTATGAGCGCTTCGCCTTGTCCTTTTCGTTTTGCGCCATGATGGCGTCGCGTGCTGCGCTCCAGTCGGAATCCGTCCAGTCGCGCAATTGGTAGAAATTACCACCCATGGCCAGCGCCTGCGCGCCGTCCATGGCGATGGTCTCGCCATTGATCCAGTCGCAGCCGCCGGAAATCAGAAAGGTGGCGAGGTTCTGCAACTCCTCCATGCGTCCGACCCGGCCCATCGGATTCATGGCGATGGTGCGTGCGCCGGCTTCGTCGCCGGGCTTGATACGCTTGCTCATGCCTTCCGTCGGGATTTCACCCGGCGCAATGGTGTTGAGCCGAATGCCGTAGCGGCCCCATTCGGTCGCCAGCGACATGGTCATGGCATGGATCGCGGATTTGCTCATCGCGGACGGCACCACATAGGGGCTGCCGTTACGTACCCATGTCACCGTAATCGACACGACATTGCCGCGGTGGCCGCCGGCGATCCACCGCTTGCCGACTGCATGGGTGACGTAGAACGTGCCGTGCATCACGATATTGGCGACAGCATCGAATCCGCGCGGCGTCAGGTCCTGGGTGCGCGCGATGAAGTTGCCCGCGGCGTTGTTGATCAGGTCGGTGAGGGGGCCACCCTTGAAGGTCTCCTCGATCATCGCGTCCACCGCAGCCGCGTCACGGATATCCACGCCGTGCGCCGTGACCTTGCCGCCATGCGCCTTCATCAGTTCGGCGGCGGTTTCCTCGCAGACGCCCTTGCGGCGCCCGCAGATGTGAATTTCCGCGCCAAGGCTGAGGAATTTCGCCGCCATGGCCCTGCCGAGACCGGTGCCGCCACCCGTCACCAGGATTTTGCGGCCCGCAAGAAGACGATCTGTGAACATGGTGCAATCCTGCCCTGAACGATATTGTTTGATTAGTTAGTTGATTAATTAAAACAGGGTGGGCTAACCCTGTAAAGAGAAGAGATCAAAAACTTGAGGGAGAACGCCAATGACTGCCGCCAGCGATCGGATCACGGTTTCGATGTCTGAAGGGGTCGCCGACGTCCGGCTGGTCCGCGTGGACAAGATGAATGCGCTGGACGCGCCGATGTTCAATGCGCTGGTCGATACCGCCGAGCGGCTCCGAACCGAAAAGGGCCTGCGCGCGGTGGTGCTGTCGGGCGAGGGACGGGCATTCTGCGCCGGTCTCGATATGGGGCGTTTTGCCGCAATGAATGACGGCACCAGCGATCTGCGCGATCTCGCCAAGCGCACGCACGGTCTCGCCAATCACTCGCAGCAGGCGGTGTGGGGCTGGCGGCAACTCCCGGTGCCGGTGATCGCGGCCGTGCATGGCGTCGCATTCGGCGGAGGCTTTCAATTGGCCATTGGCGCGGACATGCGCTTTCTTGCTCCGGATGCGCGCATGTCGGTCACCGAAATCAAATGGGGCCTTGTCCCGGACATGGCCGGCACGCCGATTCTCGCGCGCCTGGTGCGCGACGACATCCTGCGCGACCTCGCCTTTACCGGCCGGATTTTCTCCGCGCAGGAGGCCATGAGCTACGGCCTCGCGACACGCATCTGCGATGATCCACGGGCGGAAGCCCTGGCGGCGGCGCGCGAGATCGCCGGCAAGAACCCCGACGCCATCCGCGGCATCAAGCGTATGCTCAATGGCCTCGGCGGGGATCCGGGCCCGGCGTTGCTGGCGGAATCCGTCGAGCAGATGAAGGTGATGGGGACGCCGAACCAGACCGAGGCCGTGCGCGCCAATATCGAAAAGCGCGCTCCGAAATTCGTGGATGGCGCGAACTAAGGGGCAGAGGTATGTCGGCTTCGGAAAAACGCGCGACGGGAATCGTCAGCGGCGATCGCCGCAAGACGCGGGATGAAGTGAACGAGCGGGCGCGCCTGATCGCAGGCGGCCTCGCGGCGCTCGGTGTAAAGCAGGGTGACAGCGTCGGCGTCCTGATGCGCAACGACATTGCGTTTCTCGAGGCCGCGTATGCCGTCATGACGCTCGGGGCCTATGCGGTTCCGATCAACTGGCATTTCAAGTCCGATGAGATCGCCTATGTCGTTGGCGACTCCGGGGCGCGCGTGTTGATCGGCCATGCCGATCTGCTGCACGGGCTGGCCGGAGTCCTTCCAGCCGGTGTGACCATGCTCAGCGTGGCGCCGCCATTGGAAATCGTCTCCACCTACCGGATCGACCCGGGCCTGTGTGCCGCCGCAACGGGCACAATCGATTTCGACGCATGGCTCGGCAAGCAGACGCCTTATGACGGGCCTGCGTTGCCGCAACCGCAGAACATGATCTACACGTCCGGCACCACAGGGCATCCCAAGGGCGTCAAACGCTATGCTCCGACGCCGGAGCAGACCGCATCCATGGAAGCGATGCGTGCGCTGATCTACGGGCTGAAGCCCGGCGTGCGTGCGCTGTTGCCGGGGCCACTGTATCATTCGGCGCCCAATGCCTTCGGTCTGCGCGCGGGGCGGCTCGGCGATCTGCTGGTGATCATGCCGCGTTTCGATGCCGAGGAATTCCTGCGGATCATCGACGAGCAGAAGATCGACAACGTCTTCATGGTTCCGACCATGTTCACCCGGTTGCTCAAGCTGCCGGACAGCGTTCGCAAATCCTACGATGTCTCGTCATTGCGTCACATCATCCACGCGGCCGCGCCATGTCCGGCCGATGTGAAGCGGGCGATGATCGAATGGTTCGGCCCCGTGATCTTCGAGTTCTACGGCAGCACGGAATCCGGCGCGGTGACCTTCGCCAGTTCGGAAGATGCGCTGAAGAAGCCCGGTACGGTCGGCAAGATTTCGCCCGGCGCCGAACTGCGATTTATTGCAGACGATGGCCGGATCCTGCCGCAGGGTGAGATCGGCGAAATCTATTCGCGTATCGCCGCCAATCCGGATTTCACCTATCACAACAAGCCCGAGAAGCGCGCCGAGATCGAACGCGAAGGGTTCATTACCAGCGGCGACGTCGGATATATCGACGCCGACGGCTATGTGTTCATCTGCGATCGCAAGCGCGACATGGTGATCTCCGGCGGCGTCAATATCTATCCGGCCGAGATCGAGGCCGTGCTGCACGGCCTGTCCGGTGTGCATGATTGCGCGGTGTTCGGTATCCCGGATGAGGAATTCGGCGAAGCCTTGATGGCGGTGGTCGAGCCTCAGCCGGGTGTAACACTCGATGTTGTTGCGCTCCGCGAACAGCTCAAGCTGGCGCTGGCCGGCTACAAGGTGCCCAAGCATATCGAGGTGCAGCAGAACCTTCCCCGCGAGGATTCCGGCAAGATTTTCAAACGGCGGCTGCGCGATCCGTATTGGCAACGCGCCGGACGCAACATCTAGCGCGTCCGCTAGCGCAGCGGCTTCCGTTTCTTGCGGCTTGCGCCGCTACGGAAAACTTGCGACTGGAAGAATGCCGGTCATTTTCCTGTAGCGGGTGCCCCATGTCGTCAGAAGCGTTCTCATCCAGAACTCGCGACACCAGCCTTCGCGATGGGGACAACCCGCTCTCCGACGATGACGCGCTGCTGCGCGCCGACATCAGGCGGCTGGGGCGGATTCTCGGCGACACGGTCCGCGATCAGGAAGGGGCCGATGTGTTCGATCTGGTCGAACGCATCCGGCAAACCTCAATACGCTTCCACCGTGATGACGACAAACCCGCGCGCCGGGAACTGGAGACCATTCTGGACGGGATGTCGATCCCGGATACCCTGCGTATCGTCCGTGCCTTCAGCTATTTCTCGCATCTCGCGAACATCGCCGAGGACCAGAACAATATCCGCCAGCGCCGCGCGCAGGACATGGCGTCCCGTCCCGGAATCCTGTCGCGCGCCCTGACGCGGGCGAAGGAGGCCGGCATTGGCGCAGATGCGCTGCGGGATTTCTTCGCCAAGGCGCAAGTCTCCCCGGTTCTGACCGCGCATCCGACCGAGGTTCGCCGCAAGAGCACGATCGACCGCGAGATGGAAATCGCCTCGGTGCTCGATATCCGCGAACGCACCCAGATGACGGCCGGGGAACTGGCGGCAAGCGACGAGCAACTGCGCCGCGCCGTGGTGACGCTGTGGCAGACCAACCTGCTGCGCCGGACCAAGCTGACGGTGCTGGACGAAGTCTCAAATGGTCTGTCGTTCTACGATTATACGTTCCTGCGCGAAGTGCCCCGGCTGCATTGTGCGCTGGAAGATCGGCTGGCCGTGGAGGGCGGGACCTCTGTCGAAGCGCATGACGTGCCGGAGCTCGCAACATTCCTCAAAATGGGAAGCTGGATCGGCGGCGACCGCGACGGAAACCCTTTCGTCACGGCGGAGGTGATGCGCGGAGCGCTCAATCTCCATGCCACCCGCGCGCTGCGTTTCTATCTGGCTGAACTGCACGAACTTGGAGCGGAACTGTCGCTCGCGGCCCATCTGGCGGATGTTTCTCCGGAACTGCGCGCGCTGGCGGCGCAATCGCCGGATTCCTCGCCGCACCGGAGCGGCGAGCCGTATCGCCTTGCTGTATCCGGAATCTACGCGCGGCTCGCTGCGACCGCGCTGAAGCTGAAGATCGAAACCAGCCGTCCGCCGGTTGGAGCCGCCGAGCCCTACGCCGGCCCGGCGGAATTATTGCGCGATCTCGATGTGTTGCATGCGTCGCTGGTGGCGAACAATTCACTGGTGATCGCGCGCGGGCGCTTGCGGCATCTGCGTAGAGCGGTGGATTGTTTTGGTTTTCATCTCGCTGCGCTCGATATGCGCCAGAATTCGGCGGTTCATGAGCGGACCATTACAGAACTGTTCGAGGCGGTGGCGCCCGGCACGAATTACAAGGACCTGTCCGAAGAGGCGCGCATCGCGCTGCTGTCGCGCGAACTGGGTACGGCGCGACCGCTCGCCTCGCAATTTGTCGTCTACAGCGAGGAGACGATCAAGGAGCTGGCGGTGCTGCGCGCCGCCGCGGACGCGCACGCCATATTCGGCGATGCCGTTATTCCCCAATGCATCATCTCGATGACCGAAGGCGCGTCTGACCTGCTCGAGGTCGCAGTGCTGCTGAAGGAAGTCGGTCTGGTATCGCCGGACGGCACCAGCCGCCTCAACATTGTGCCTTTGTTCGAGACCATCGACGACCTGCGCCAGTGCGCGCAGATCATGGACCGCCTGTTCTCGCTACCGGAATATCGACGCCTTGTTGAAAGCCGGGGCAACATTCAGGAGGTGATGCTCGGCTATTCGGACAGCAACAAGGACGGCGGTTTCGTCACCTCGGGCTGGGAGCTCTACAAGGCCGAGATCAGCCTGATCGAGGTGTTCGAGCGTCATGGCGTACGGCTTCGGCTGTTTCATGGGCGCGGCGGCTCGGTGGGCCGCGGCGGCGGGCCGAGTTATGACGCGATTCTGGCGCAGCCGGGCGGGGCGGTGAACGGACAAATCCGCATCACCGAGCAGGGCGAAATCATCTCCAGCAAATACTCCAACGCCGACGTCGGCCGTCACAATCTCGAAATCCTCACCGCCGCGACGCTGGAAGCCAGCCTTTTACAGCCGAAGCGCTCTGCGCCGCGCGACGAATATATCGCCGCGATGGAAGAGCTTTCCAATCTTGCCTATGCGGCCTATCGCAATCTTGTCTACGAGACCGAAGGCTTCGAGGACTATTTCTGGGCCTCCACGGTGATCTCTGAAATCTCGACGCTCAATATCGGCAGCCGCCCGGCCTCGCGCACCAAGACGCGCAAGATCGAGGATTTGCGCGCGATCCCTTGGGTGTTCAGTTGGGCGCAGTGCCGCCTGATGTTGCCAGGCTGGTATGGCTTCGGCAGCGCGGTCGATGCGTGGATCAAGCAGCATCCGGACAAAGGCATCGCGTTCCTTCAGGAGCTCTATCGGGAGTGGCCGTTCTTTCAGACCCTGCTCTCGAACATGGACATGGTGCTATCCAAGAGCAGCATCGCCATCGCGTCGCGCTATGCCGATCTTGTGCCGGATGAGAAGCTGCGCACCGCCATCTTCAGCCGCATCCGCGCCGAATGGCACGAATCCATCGAAACACTGCTAACCATCATGGGGCATGACCGGCTGCTGCAGGGGAATCCGTTGCTCGAGCGGTCGATCCGCAATCGATTCCCATATCTCGACCCGCTCAACCATGTGCAGGTCGAGCTGCTGCAGGCGCATCGCGCGCAGAGCACGGACGAACAGGTGTTGCGCGGCATACAGCTTACCATCAACGGAATTTCGGCGGGGCTGCGCAATAGCGGCTAGGTTCAAAAAAATACAAGAATTAGGAACAACGGGAGGCATCAATGAGCGAGATGGATACCATCCTTGTGGAGCATGACGGCCCGGTGACGATCGTTTCGATCAACCGGCCCGAACGCAAGAATGCGGTCGATGGCGCGACGGCGCGCCGCCTGTTCGATGCCTTCCGCGCGTTCGATGCCGATCCGGAATCCTCGGTCGCTGTGTTCACAGGTACGGGCGGCGCGTTCTGCGCAGGCGCCGACCTCAAGGCGGTCGCTATCGGGGATCGCGAGAAGAAGCGGGAGCTTGGCGGACATGACAGCATCGCGCCGATGGGGCCGAGCCGGTTGCGCCTGAGCAAGCCGGTGATTGCCGCCGTTGAAGGTCACGCGGTGGCGGGCGGCATGGAATTGGCGCTGTGGGCCGACATGCGCGTGGTCGGCGAGGGCGCGACCTTCGGAATTTTCTGCCGCCGCTTCGGCGTGCCGCTGATTGATCTTGGTACCATCCGTCTGCCGCGGCTGATCGGTCATTCCCGCGCGATGGATCTGATCCTCACCGGGCGTCCGGTCGATGCGAAGGAGGCCTTCGAGATCGGGATCGCCAATCGCCTTGTGCCGAACGGAGAGGCGCGGACGCACGCGATTGCGCTGGCGCACGATCTGGCCAAATTTCCACAGGCCTGTCTGCGCAATGACAAGCGCTCGGCGCTGCGACAGTGGGACCTCGAGGAAGAAGACGCGATCAACGATGAGATGCAGGGCGGCCTCGGCGTCATCGCATCCGGCGAGACACTGGAAGGCGCCAAGCGCTTCGCCAGCGGTACAGGGAGGCACGGGTCGTTCAAATGAAACGCGACGGTCAGTGCGCGGCGTTCTTGTAGATAACGCCGTCCTTCATGACGATTGAAAAATTCTTCGTCGGGTCGGCGATCAGGTCAAGATTGGACAGTGGATCGCCGTTGACCAGAATGAGGTCCGCGAGCGCGCCTTCCGCGACAATGCCAAGCTTGCCTTCATAAGGTGCGCGCGGCCCGCTCAACGCCAGCAGTTGCGCGTTGTCATAGGTCACCATCTTGAGGATTTCCGCCGGCGTGAACCACTGCCGCAGCGCGAGAATGAGACTGTTTTGCTGCGCATTCAGCTCCGGCTCGAACAGCAGATCGGTGCCCCAGGCCAGTTTGACCCCATGCTTCTTTGCCATCGGCCAGAGGCGTGCGTTGCCTGCGATGATATCGGCGCGCTTTTTGCGCCGCTCCTCGGTCATGTTGGGCGAGTCGGGAATGAGATTCTGTGCACTGAGCCATACGCCGCGCTGGGCCATCAGTTCGATGGTCGGCTCGTCCAGCAATTGGCCGTGCTCGATGCATTTCACGCCGGCCTCGATGGCGCGGCGTACGGCGCGGGGCGTGTAAGCATGCACGGCGACATAGGTGTTCCAGTCGTCGGCGGCCTCGACGGCGGCCTTCATCTCGTCGAGCGTGTATTGGGTCACGTCGATCGGATCGTACGCTGACGAGGTGCCGCCACCCGCCATCAGCTTGATCTGGCTGGCGCCCATCCGCAGGTTTTCGCGTGTTGCAGTCAGGACGTCGTCACGTCCGTCGGCGATGAAGGTCGCTCCATATTCCTCGGCGCGGGATGGTTTGCCGAAGAACCGGCGCGAACGCTCACTGGGTGTCCTGAAGTCGCCATGTCCCGAGGTCTGTGAGATCACGGCCCCGGAAGGCCAGATGCGAGGGCCGGGCGTTTTTCCCGCGTCGATGGCGCGCTTGAGGGGAAAGATCGGGCCGCCCATGTCCCGCACGGCGGTAAAGCCACGCAGCAGCATCTGTCCGGCAGATCTTGTCATTGCCGACCCCAGCTTCTCGGGCGTGGTGTCGGGGCTGTAGAGTTGGGTTAGCAGAAGGCTTCCGAAGCCGATATGGACGTGGACGTCGATCAGCCCGGGCATCAGCGTCTGGCCCTTGCCGTCGATGATCTTCGCGCCCGCCGCTGCTTTTGCCGAGGAGCCGATGGCCGCAATCTTGTTGCCTGTGACGGCAACATCGGTCGCTGGCCCGAGTTCCCCCTTGAGCACGTTAAGCACGCGCACATTGCGGAACACGGTTTCGGGCGGCGCTGACTGTTGTGCTGAAGCAGGGACTGTGAGGATCAGGAGAGCTGCGCAAGGCGCGATCAGGCACGCCTTCGTCCAGAACCTTGCGATCATTGGCTGTGCCTCTGTCGTGTCAGTTGGGCCCAGCGTGTGACAGTTCACACCAAACGACAAGCACGATTTCGCGCGGCGCAGATACGTCAAAGTTCTGCGCCGCATCGGCTTGCGACAACGAATCTCTCAATATTTAGAGAATCAGACCGGATCCCACGGGAAGATGTCGGCGGAACGGTCCAGCTTGTAGAACGAGGACTTCAGCGCCGGCATGCCGTGTTCGGCAATGGTCTGCGGGGTCCAGCCTTCGCCGCGATGGATCGAGCGCAGCGGGCGCGACTGGCCCATCAGGAAGATTTCGTTCATGCGCACCGCGAAAATCTGTCCGGTGACATCCTTGGCGGCATCACTGAGCAGGAAGGCGACGACGGGCGCGATCTTGTCCGCGCTCATACGCTGCATGCGGGCGACGCGCGCCTTCTCTTCTTCCGTCTCCGTCGGGATGGTGCCGATCATGCGGCTCCAGGCGAACGGCGAAATGCAGTTCGAGCGCACATTGAAGCGCTCCATATCGAGCGCGATCGACTTGGAAAGGCCGACAATGCCGAGTTTGGCGGCGGCGTAGTTGGCCTGTCCGAAATTGCCGATCAGGCCCGAGGTGGAGGTGAAGTGGACGAAGTTGCCGCTTTCCTGCTCGCGGAAAATGCGGGCCGCCGCATGCGAGGTGTAGAACGAGCCCATCAGGTGAACCTTGATGACGGCCTCGAACGCATCGATGCTCATGCGATGGAAGATCGCATCGCGCAGGATGCCGGCGTTGTTCACCACGCCGTCGAGGCGGCCATAGGTGTCCACGGCTTGCTTGATGATCTTGCTGGCAGGAACGGCTTCCGCCACGGACTCAAAGTTGGCCGTCGCCGTGCCGCCGCGCTTCTTGATCTCCTCGACCACTTCTTCGGCAGGCGCTGCGCTGGAGCCCGAGCCATCCGACGATCCGCCGGGATCGTTGACGACGACCTTGGCGCCTTCTGCAGCGGCGAGCAGTGCGATTTCGCGGCCGATGCCGCGGCCCGCGCCGGTGACGATGACGACCTTGCCGTCCAGCGATTTGGTGTTTGCCATTTTCGATTGCTCCTGTGTCTTGTCGCCGCTGGTCAGCGTTCGTTGGTGAAAATGATGGTGCCGGAGGCGGCGAACATGCCGCCGACGCCGTGGCACACTGAAATCTTCGCATTCGGCACCTGCGCCGGCGCGATGCCACGCATCTGCCGCACGCTCTCCTGCAGAGCGTACATGCCGTACATGCCCGAATGCATGTAGCTGAGGCCGCCGCCATTGGTGTTCATCGGCAGCTTGCCGCCCGGGCGGGTGTTGCCGTCGGCGATGAACTTGCCCGTTTCTTCATGCGGCATGAAGCCGAGATCGCCGAGGCCGTAGAGGGGGAGGTGCGCGAAGGCGTCGTAGATCATCAGGTGATCGACATCCTTATGCGCGATACCGGCTTCGCGGAACGCGGTCGGGCCTGCCACCTTGAACGCGCGGGACGAGTTGAAGGTCTCCATCTGGCTGACCATCGGCGTCTCGACGCTTTCGCCGGTGCCGAGAATATAGACCGGCTTTTGCGGGAAATCCTTTGCACGGTCGGCGCTGGTGAGGATCAGCGCGCCGCCGCCGTCGGTGACGAGGCAGCATTGCAGCAGGCGGAACGGATAGGCGATCATCCGCGAGTTGAGCACGTCCTCCACCGTGATCGGATCCTTCATCGAAGCGCGCGGATTTTTCGCAGCCCATTCGCGCTGAACAACGGCGACCATGGCGAGCTGCTCATGGGTGATGCCGTAGGTCTTCATGAAGCGCAGCACGGGAATCGGAAACATGCTGGGCGGGCCGTACACACCGAACGGAGCCTCGAACTGGCCCTGAAGGCTGTCGGCGGGAATCGAACGCGGCAGCTTGCCAATCATCGACTTGCCGCTTTCGGCGTGGGTGATCAGTACGGTCTTGCAGAGACCGGCCTCAATGGCCGCCGCTGCATGGCGGACGTGGAGCATGAACGAACAGCCGCCGACCGACGTGCCGTCCACCCATGTCGGCGTGATGCCGAGATAATGGGCGATCTGCTGCGGCGTCTCCACCGCTGTCGCGATGCCGTCGATGTCCGAGAGCTTCAATCCGGCATCCGCGATCGCATTCAGCGCTGCGTCTGCGTGCAACTGAATCTGCGACATATCCGGAATAACGCCGAGCTTGGTGGTTTCTGCTGCACCGACGACGGCAACCTGATTTCTGCGCATGATGCTTATCCCTTCGCCGGACGGAACTGGGCCAGGGTGATCTTGTCGCTGACGCTCTCAAAGGCGACTTCGAGTTTCATGTCGAGGACAAGCGCTTCAGGCGTCTGCGGGCAATCGACAATGTTGCTCATCATCCGCGGACCCTCATCGAGTTCGACCACGGCGATGGCGTAGGGCGGCGTGAAGCCCGGCGCGGCGGGGCGATGATTGATGACATAGCTGTAGAGCTTGCCCTTGCCGCTGGCCTTGAAAACGCTGACCTTGCGCGATGCGCAGGAGGGACAGAACGGGCGGGGCGGGAAATAGACATGCGAACAGTCGTCGCAGCGCTGCAAGCGGAGTTCGTTCGCCTGGGTTCCTTCCCAGAAGTGCTTGGTTTCCGGTGTCGGCACCGGCAAGGCGCGCGAAGGTGCAGCCATCAGTCGTCTCTCCCTGGTCGTTTGCGTTTTTAATTGGTCGATTAACTTTATGCAGGTATTCCCGGCCGAGGCAAGTGGCCTTCCTGCGCCGGAAAATCGGGGCGGGCATGCGTCAGTTGATGACGTTCGGCTGGCGGCCGAGAAGCCTCAAGGCGGTGGCTTCGAATGTGTCGAGTGGCTTCATGGTGTCGAGCATGTCGCGGTGGGCATGTCCGGCGCGTGCCGCCTGTTGCCGGAGCGCATCGTCGGCGAGGGCCTGTCCCAGCGATTTTGCAACATCAGCCTTCGGATCGAAGCTGTCGACAACACGCCCGAGACCGGCCCGCTCGATTTGCAATCCATTCAGAAGCTGTTCGATATGTGTCGCGACAATCAGTTGCGGCACGCCTGCGGCAATGGCGTGAGAAGCGAGGCCACCGCCGCCGAAATGAATTGCAAGACGCGACGGGGCCAGCGTTTCACTCAGTGGCAGATGGGATGAAGACACGCGCGCGCCGCGGCGGACCAGTTGGCCCAACGGCTCGCGGGGAATGTCCGGCGCTGACACAACGAGACGGCTCGCGTAGGGGAGCAGTATCGGCACGATGTCGAACAGCAATCTCGATAGCACCCCTCGGGACAGATAGACGAAGACGTCGGCTGCATCTGTCCGGCTTTGCCGCGGAGTGCTGTCGAGGATAGGTCCCGCAGGCGGCTCCGATCTTTGCAGGTCGTAGGGATCGAGCACTGGAAAGGTCAGAACAATCTGCGCGTCGCCCGCGAAGAGTTGCGGCAAACGGTCAACGGCGGGGCGGTTCAGTGACCGCAGCACGCGGTTGACGATCTGCAGGGTTTCGTCCTCGTTCCAGCGCGGAGCCGTCACGCGATGCAAGGGGGGAAAGCGTTTCATCTCGCCGGGCGGCGCCGTGAAACCGTTGCCGGTGACGATCAGCGGAATCCGCCCGCGCGTCATCAGGCTCGCCGCCGGTGCATAATCCGCAACGACAAGATCTGGCGCCGTTGTTGTAAGAATGCCGTCCCATGCCTGCAGCAGGGATCGCATGCCATCCCCGTCAGCCAGTCCTGCCGATACGAGTTGATCGTGCATGGTCGCGGTGGAGCGAGGTGCGTCGCTCACTGTGTCCATCGGCCACGGCGGAGCCTGCAAAACCTCGACACCGGCATCCAGAAGCCGCGCCGTGTCAAGTTGTCTCAACACGAAAACCGGACGAACATGGTGCCGCTTCAACACGCTGGAAAAACGGGCAAGGGTTGCGGTATGGCCAAACCCGCCGCCGCGCTCCCAGGCAAAAAGAACCGTCTTCATGGTGTGGCGTGCTTCCCGTTTGCGTTGACAACGCGGGCCGGAATACTGGCTATAATGATCGGGTATCAAAAGGCAATTGCATGCAGCCGTCTTCTTCCGCGCATCGCCCGGACGTGCACACGTTCTGGACGGGACCGGACCTCAGTTATTACGAAGACTTGTCGTTGCGGAGCGCGGTCGCGACCGGCGCGCGCGTCTTGCTGTACACATACAACAGGACCCTGAACGTCCCTGACGGCGTCGAACTCGTGGATGCACGCGAGGTGCTGTCCGGACCGATCCACCAGTTTCATCACAAGGACGGCGATCTCTCGCTCGCACTGCATTCCGACCTGTTCAGGTACCTCGCCATCCAGAAGTTCGGCGGCTGGTACATGGATCTCGACATCGTGGTCCTGAAACCGTCGCTGCCCGAGGACAAGATCTATCTCGCCTATCAGGAAGACGGCGTCGCCAACGCGGCTGTGATGAAGTTTCCCGCGCAATCGCCGATCATGACAGCCGCAATCGACGAGGCGATGCGGTTGTTGCCCGAAGCCGGGACATCCGCGCCGGGCGCCGATCACGGCATTGTTGGACCGGCGCTGATCACGCGACTTGCGTCTGAATACGCGATTGATCATCTCGTACGCCCGAAAAGCAGCGCCTACGAAATCCATCCCAACGAAGTCCTGATGTTCTTCGATCCCGCCCAATGCGAGCTGGCGTTTCAGCGGGTGGCTTCTAGCGACTTCGTGCATCTGTGGAACGATCTGTGGCGGGCGCTGCGGATTCCCAAGAACCTCGGGCCGCCGGAAGGCAGTTTCCTCGACGTGTTGTTCAGACGCTTCGGGATCGACGTTCCGCAAGGCGCGCGGCTGTCCAGCGATGCCATCGACAACTGGTTCCGCGAGTTCTGGGTGATGAAGGAACTGAAGCGAAAGCTGTCTGCTCCGAAAATCCCGTTCGATGCGCTCGCTCAATTCGCTCGTTCGATTCACGCTGGCGGCTCGCAAATATCGAACGATGTCGTCATTTCAATGCCGGCCAATCACCCACATGCCATCGTGCCGCAGACGGTCAGAACCTTCTGGCACGGTAACACGATCAACCCTTACCAGTTGATGTGTCTTAAAAGTTTCGCCGCAGCGGGGCATCGCGTCGAAGTGTATTCTTACGGCCGCGATCTGGATATGCCGGACTGGATTCATGTTCAGGAGGCGTCCGACATTGTTCCACGCGAGCACATCCTGAAATCCTTGAGCGAAGAGGGCGCTGTCGCGATTCATGCGAACCGCTTTCGCTACGCCCTGCTTCACAGCAAGGGCGGGTGGTGGATCGACCCTGATGTCATGCTGCTGAAACCGGACCTTCCGGCCGGCGATGTTGTCTTCGCCAGCGCGGATGTCTTCGCCCGGATACCGACCGGGATTTTGAAGTTCCCAGCCGGTCATGGGCTGCTGACCGAAGCGCTGGCGGAAACCGAACAACTGTCCGGCACTTTTGAAGGCTGGGAAGAATCAGGCTCGGCATTGCTCACCGCGCTGGTTGCCCGCCACAGGCTGACCGGTAAAAATCAACAGCCGATGTTACCCGGTCCTGTTTCCTGGTTTGAGGTTGCGGACCTCTTCAATCCGGACAGCGCCGGGAAATTGAATCGAAAGTGCAACGATTTCCATTTTGTGCATTTGCATGACGATGTGTGGCGGCGTGCCGGAATACCGCATCATCTGGCCCCGCCGGAGGGGTCCTTCCTCGATGGGCAGATCGAAAAATTCGGTCTAGCTGCTGATTTTCCGGCAAAAATTTCTTTCCGCGATGTGAACCGATGGCTCGCTCACATGTACCAATGCCTAAGCCAAAGGCAGGCGTAGCTCGGTTCGCCGATCAGCGTTTTCTTCCATCTGTGCCAATTCGGTCACGCGAAACCGATGGTACTTCGTTGATTTGATTCTGCTTTTGTGGTTCTACCGTAGTCATTGACGGCGGGATTTTTTGCAATGTGGTTTCGAGTATTGCCTGTTTTGAAAAGGCCGCGAATGCAGGCCGTCTCGGCGTCCAGCATCTTCGCTGTTTGCGCGCTTGTCTTTTTCGCTCCTGCACAAGATGCGCGTGCACAGGATGCGTCGGAACAGCAGAACCTGTTTCAGCAGATGGTCCGCAACCCCGGCAATCACGAGGTGACCTTCGCCTATGTGAAGGTCGCGACTGCGCGCGGCGATTACGAAGCCGCAATCGGCGCGCTTGAGCGGCTGCTGTTCTACAATCCCAGGCTCACCCGCGTGAAATACGAACTCGGCGCGCTGTATTTCCGCCTCGGCTCGTATGAGATGGCCAAGCGCTACTTCAAGGAAGCGCTCGCGAGCCCCGATATTGATCCGGTGACCAAGGAGCGGGTCGAAACCTATCTGCCCGATACCGAGAAGCAGCTTCAGCCGAGCCGGTTTTCCGGCTTCGCGCAGACCGGCATTCGCTCGCAGAGCAATGCCAGCTTCGCGCCGGGCAACGGCATTTTGCGTTTCGGCGGTCAGGACCTGGCATTGTTGCCGACAGCGCAACGCAAGAGCGACATCAACTGGTTCGGGCTCGTCGGTCTCAGCCACGACTACGATTTGCAGAACCAGCGCGGCGACATTCTCGAAACGCGCGCCGTCGGTTATCTCACCGAACAGTCGCGCCTGAAGGATCTCAACGTCGGCACGTTCGAGATCAGCTTCGGACCAAGGCTCGCCCTCGCACCCGAGCTTCTGCCGGGCGTGACGGTGAAGCCGTACGTCGTCGGCGGCAATACCTGGCTTGGCGGCGTCTCGTATTTCTCGACCGCGGGCGTCGGCATCGGCATGAAGGTTCCGGTGAACGACAGGTTCTCCTTCGGGCCGGATTTTGAATGGCGCCGCGCGGATTTCAGGACCACCGATCCTGTCGCGGGCTTCGGTTCGAGCGACTGGTACACCGGCGGTCTATCGGCGAACTGGAACATCGCGCAACAGATCAGGCTCGATGCGCGGGGACTTTATCGTCGCGGCGATGCGGCCTTGGCGTCTCAGTCATTCGATCAGTGGGCGCTGGAAGCGGCTCTGACACTTGAGTTTGCGCCGCCGTTTGTCTGGATGTCGCGCAACTGGAGCATTGCGCCGTTTGCACGGTGGATCGACACCCGCTTCGACGCCGCAAATCCGCTTATTGATCCGTTCACCGTGCGCAGCGACCGTCAGTGGTCGGTGGGTGCGCTGTTCAATGCGCCGATTACACGGAATTTCGGTTTGTCCGCTGCGGTTCAGTACGACAAGACCGATTCCTCGCTGCCGAACTATCGCCTGGATAATTTCTCGGTGATGTTCGGCCCGACCGCCCGTTTCTGAGGTAGCAGCAGATGTTATTGTCCAAGGAAACATATCTCCGGTCGCTGCTGACAGTGCTGCTGTCGACAACAGCGCTGATTCCAGCGGCTGAAGCGCAGAATTCCGGCCGCGTCGGTGCCGTCAATCTCGATGCCACCGGCACCCCGCCGGGCGCTGGCACGCGCACGCTCACCATCGGCACCAACATCATCTACAAGGAGCGGGTGCAGACCTCGGCACAGGGTTCGACGCAGATCATGTTCCCCGATACGTCCACGTTGAACGTCGGGCGCAACAGCAACATCGTCATCGACGAATATGTCTACGATCCCAACACCGGGACCGGAAAGATGGTGGCGACCGTCTCCAAGGGCGTGATGCGCTTTGTCGGCGGACAGATCAGCCACACTGCCGGCGTCACGGTGAAGACACCGGTTGCGACACTCGGCATCCGCGGCGGTGTCGCGACGGTCGTGTATCCGATCCCGCCGGGTTTCACCGGGGGCGATCCCAAGCTCGCCGGAGCGCAGGGTGAAATCGTCATCGGCCATGTCGGTTCGGTGGTGATCAAGAACAATGCCGGTTCGGTGATCGTCCGCCCGGGGTACATGACGTGGGTGACCGGGCCGAACGATCCGATTCCGGAGCCGATTCCGATTCCGGATTTCCTGCTGCAGAAGATCATGACCGCGCTGACCAGCGGGCCGGGGCAGAGCGGCGGCATCAGCGATCTGCCGACCGACCAGATGGCTGCGCGTCTCGGCTTCGGCAAGACGATTGTCACCGATCCGGCGAAGCCGCCGGGAACGGACCCGCTCGGCTACTTCTCGATCTTCGATGGCGGCAACTCGGCCGCGAAGAACAAGTCGCAGTCCAATCAGACCAACCAGACCGGTCAGCCCGACACCAATCCAAATCCGGGCGGTGGTTGTTACGGATACTGCTATAACTGATCCGCGATCGTGACGAGGCTTCTTTGTGAAGCCCTTTCCCGGCATATTTCTATTTCTGACTCTTCGGCAGAAATAGCGACTGAGCCTTATTGGCCTGTTCGGCCATGAAATCTGCCGTAACCCTGACCCGGGCGATGTTGCGCAGGTCGCTGTGCAGCACCAGCCAGAAGGTGCGGATCAGGCGGAAACTCGGCAAAACGCGAACCAGTTGGGGTTCGGTTTGCGCGATGAAATAGGGCAGCACGCAAAGACCTGCGCCGGCGACGGTCGAGTTCAACTGCGCGATCAGGTTGGAGCTTTTGATCGCGGGGCGCAATTCCGGCGCGACGAAATGCGTGTATTCCAGCTCCGGCGAATAAACCAGATCGTCGATATATGAGATGAACCGGTGGGACGGCACATCGGCGGCGGTCTTGATGGCGGGGTGGTTGGCCAGATAGTCCTTCGAGGCATAGAGCCCGAGTTCGTAATCGGTCAGCTTGCGGGAATGCAGACGTCCTTCGCTGGGCTGCGTCAGGCTGACGGCGATATCCGCCTCGCGCCGCGAGAGGCTGAATTCACGCGGCATCGCGACGAGTTCGATGGTCAGTTCGGGATGCCGGTCGCTGAGTTCGCCAAGGCGCGGGGCGAGGAACTTCGTGCCGAACCCATCCGGCGTTCCGATCCGCACCGCGCCGGTGGCCTGAAGTTTTGAGTCACCGATAGATTGCGCGGCCGAGGTGGCAAGCTGGTCCATCTGCTCGGCCATCTCCAGCAGCCTCTCGCCGGCCTCCGTGAGGGATGACCCGCTGGTACGGCGATCGAACAGTTGCGATCCGAGCGATGCTTCGAGTGCGGCAATTCGTCTGCTGAGGGTCGAATAGTCGATCTTGAGCCTTTTGGCGGCGGCCGTCATGCTGCCGCTGCGCGTGATCGCCAGAAACGATCGAACGAGATTCCAGTCAAACTGGTCGGTCATCGCGGTCTGCTTTCGAGTGTCGCCTGCCGGGGTCCGCCGGACGATCCTGCGTAATCCATCCAGCCGCCGCGGCCAAGTTTCCTGTGCGGCCCGCCCTGCCGCGGGCCGTATTGACAGGCCTGCCTCCGCTCGCCTCTACTCCCGCCCGCACGGAAGTCGCATTTCGGACGGTTCAATAAGAAAAGGGAGGTTGCGCGATGAAGAGCTTCAAGGTCGAGGAATTCAACGGCCCGTTGAAGGAAGTGGACGCCGCGACTCCGCAGCCGACCGGCACGCAGGTGCTGCTGAAGGTGAAGGCGGCGGGCGTCTGCCATAGCGACCTTCATATCTGGGAGGGCGGGTACGATCTCGGTCATGGCCGCAAGCCGCTGTCGCTGAAAGATCGCGGTGTCTCGCTGCCGCTGACGATGGGACACGAAACCGTCGGCGAGGTGGTTGCGTTCGGACCCGATGCCAAGGGCGTGGCCGTAGGCGATGTGAGGCTTGTCTATCCCTGGCAGGGCTGCGGCAAGTGCGCCACCTGCCTGACCGGCGACGAGAACATGTGCATCGTCAAGCCAAGCTCGCTCGGCGTGTACTGTGACGGCGGCTATGCCGATCACATCATGGTCCGGGATCCGCGCTATCTGCTGGACCTGAAGGGACTCGATCCCGTCACCGCTGCGCCCTACGCCTGTTCCGGCGTGACCACCTACAGCGCGATCAAGAAACTGCAGGACGTGATCGACAGGCCCATTGTGATTTTCGGTGCGGGCGGACTTGGTCTCATGGCGCTGACGCTGCTCAAGGCAATGGGCGGGAAGGGCGCCATTGTCGTCGATATCGATCCGGGCAAGCGGGATGCTGCGATGAAAGCGGGTGCGCTGGCCGCCGTCGATGGCGCGGCTCCCGATGCCTTGCAGCAGATCGCAGCGAAGGCCGGCGGCCCCATCCTCGGCGCCATCGACCTGGTCGGAAACTCGGCCACCGCGACGCTCGGCTTCGATTGCCTGAGCAAGGGCGGCAAGCTGGTGATGGTCGGCCTGTTCGGCGGCGGTGCGCCGTGGGCGTTGCCGCTGATTCCCATCAAGGCAGTCACCATCCAGGGCAGCTATGTCGGCAGCCTGAGCGAAACCCAGGAACTGATCGACCTCGTGCGCGAAAAGAAGATTCCGGCAATTCCCGTGACGACCCTGCCTCTCAATCAGGCCGATACGGCCCTGCAGGATCTGAAGAAGGGCAAGCTGGTCGGCCGCGCCGTTCTGGTCCCATGAAGCGATGCGAAGAAGCGGTGCATTGCGCCGCTTCTATTTCGCCTGCGTGATCAGCGGCAGCACCACCAGCGAGATATCGGAATTCTGCGGATCGGGCCGGATTTCAAATCCGAGATGCCGGCACATTTCCAGCATCGTAGTGTTGGTGGACAGAACCTGACCGCGAATGGCGCGGACGCCTTCCGCACGGCCATACTCGATGATCAGTTTCATCAGCAGCGAGCCGAGGCCGATGCCCTTGAGATCGGAACGAACCAGCACGGCGTATTCGGCGCTGGCAAAGTCCGCATCGGTGTGCAGGCGCACCACGCCCAGCATTTTCCCGCTTGTTTCCTCGATAGCAATGAAGGCCATCGCGCGCGCGTAGTCGAGTTGCGTCAGGCGCGCGATGAACGGATGGGTCAATTCCTTCATCGCCGAGAAGAAGCGCAGCCGGATATCCTCCTGGCTGACATGCGAGAAGAATTCCGGATAGAGATGCTCGTCCTCGGGCCGCATCGGCCGGACGAAGATGTGTCGTCCGTCCTTGAGAGTGGTGTGCCGCTCCCATTCCTTCGGATAGGGGCGGATGGCGAACCGGTAGTGACCGGAGCCACGGATCGCTTCACTGAGCGGCGCGATCGACACCTGGGCATCGGCCGCGATCACACCGTCCTTGTCCGCAAGCAGCGGATTGATGTCGAGTTCGCGGATTTCGGGCAGGTCCGCCGCCATCTGCGCGATTTTCACCAGCAGCAGCGCGACGGCGCCTTCATCCGCAGCCGGCACATCGCGGTAACTTTTGAGAATGCGCGAGACACGGGTGCGCGCGATCAAATCCCTGGCGAGGTTGAGATCGAGCGGCGGAAGTGCCAGCGCCTTGTCGTTGATGACTTCCACGGCGGTACCGCCGCGCCCGAACACCACGACCGGTCCGAAGGTCGGATCGTCGGCAAGACCGGCGATGAGTTCGCGTGCGCGCGGACGCAGGATCATGGGATGAACGGTGACGCCGTCGATCCGTGCCTTGGGCCGCAGGGTGTGCGCCCGCTGCAGGATTTCCTCCGTTGCATCGTGCACCGCGCGTTCGCTTGTGAGGTTGAGACGGACGCCACCGACATCCGATTTGTTCAGGATGTCAGGCGAACTGATCTTGACGACAACCGTGTTTCCCTCCGCCAGAATGGCCGTCGCCGCACGCGCGGCCTGTTCCGGATCGCGCGCCAGTGTCGCCGAGGCAATCGGAATCGCATAGGCGGCGAACAACTCGGTGATCTCGACCGGATTGAGCCAGCTTCGCTTATCCTGCAATGCATTCTGAATGATCGTGCGCGCCGCCGTGACATCCGGCGCGAAATCTTCGGGAAGGCTCGGCGGCGTCTGCATCGCGACGTCGAGGCCTTCCCGATAGCGTACAATGTGCATGAAGCCGCGCACGGCGTCCGCCTCGTTGGAAAAATGCGGAATGCCGGCTTCGCCAAAGACCGAAGTGGCCTCTCCGTTGTCGCCGACCCATGTCGCGAACACGGGTTTGCGGGAATAGGTTTCGGCCCGAAACTGCCTGACGGCGGCGACCACGGCCTTGGCGCAGTCCACCGGCGAAGCCAATGTGTTCGGCGCGTTCATGATCAGCGCCGCGTTGTTCGCGGTGTCGCCCAGCACGAGTTCGCAAGCCTTTGCGTAGCGTTCCGGTGTTGCATCACCGAGGATGTCGACGGGATTGGCGTGGGACCACCGCTCGGGCAGCACCTTGTCGAGATTTTTCCGGACGTCTTCTGAAAGACCCGCAAGCTCCCCACCCAGATCAATCAGCCGGTCCACCGCAAGCACGCCGAGGCCGCCGCCATTGGTGACAATGGCAAGCCGATGGCCGTGAGAGGATTGCAGATGGCCGAGCGTTTCCGCCGCGGAGAACAATTCGTCCAGATCGAGCACGCGCAAAAGTCCGGCGCGTCGAAACGCGGCATCGTACACCGCATCGGCTCCCGCGAGCGCGCCTGTATGCGTCGCCGCCGCGCGCGCGCCCTGGGTGTGACGGCCGGACTTGATGACCACGACGGGTTTGACGCGCGCGGCGGCGCGTGCCGCCGACATGAACTTGCGGACGTCGCTGATCGACTCGATGTAGAGCAGGATGGCGCGCGTGTTGGAATCGAGCGCGAAATAGTCGAGCAGGTCGCCGAAATCCACGTCGAGATTTTCGCTCGTCGACACGATCGCGGAAAATCCGACATTGCGGTTCGCAGCCCATTCGACCAGTGCGGTGGAGATCGCGCCGGACTGCGAAATCAGCGCCAGATCGCCGTCCTGTGGCAGGCGCGATGCGAAACTGGCATTCAGTTTGACGCGCGGCACCAGAATGCCGAGCGAGGGGCCAACCAGGCGCAGGCCAGTGAGCCGCGCCGTCTGGGCGATGGTTTCGGTGTAGGAGCCGGTGCCGAGGCCAAGTCCGGCGGACAAAACCATCGCTGCGGGAAAGTTGCGCGCGCCCGCCCGTTTCACGATGCCGGGGATGGCGGAGGGCGGCGTGGAAATGATCGTGAGGTCCGGGACATCCGGAATGTCCTCGATATCGCGAAGCGTCTTGATGCCCTCGATGTCGGAATACTTGCGGTTCACGATGTGGATCGGTCCGCCAAACTTCCCGCCGAGCAGATTGCGAAGTGTGGTGCCGCCGACCGAAGCGGGTTTGGGGCTGCCGCCGATCAGTGCAATCGAGCGCGGCGCGAAAAAGTGGTCGAGGCGGTACGTGCTCATGCAGGGTCTCGGGCCATCAGGGTGACAGGCTATCGCAACAAGGGGAAAAATGTCTCGGACTGACCCAAGGCATGGGGTCGCATCCCGCGAGGTGGCGACCAGTAATGCGCCAACATGTCCGAAGCATGGTGCAGAGCAGCATATTCACCACGCCCGAGTTTTCTCTGAAAGCCAATTGGCAGACGCCCCGACATGCTTCTAGACTGAGCGGACTGCCTCAATGCGGAGCAGTAACGGCGTGGTCAACGGGGCAGGTCGCGATGAGTGTTAACGAGAGCTACCTTGCCGAAAAGGGCCGCCTGCGGCCGCCAAATCTCGGTCTTTTCCTGGCCGAGGGACGGGGCGTTTTCGAACTGAACGCGACATTGCTGATGGCGCCCGCGCTTTTAATGGCGCCGCGCGGAGACGGTCATCCGGTTCTCGTGCTGCCAGGCTTGCTGGCAAGCGATGTCTCCACGCTTATCCTGCGGCGCTATCTGGATCTGCTTGGCTTCTCGACCCACCCATGGGGCTTCGGACGCAACACCGGCGGCGTCTACAGCATGCGCGACAAGCTGGCCAAGCTGCTGACCAGTGTCCACAACACGACGGGCCACAAGGTTAGTCTTGTCGGCTGGAGCCTGGGTGGCGTCTATGCGCGCGATCTGGCGCTGCAGATGCCGGAAATGGTGCGTTATGTCGTGACCCTCGGCAGTCCGTTTGCCGGCGACATCAGCGCGACCAATGCCAGGGCGATCTACGAGATGCTGTCCGGCGAGAAGATAGCAGATGCCGATCTGCGGGATATTCGGGCCATCGCGGGCGATCTTCCCGTGCCGACGTCGTCGCTCTATACACGCACGGATGGCGTCGTGAACTGGCGGACTTGCCTCAACCGGGTCTCAGACACCGCTGAGAACATCGAGGTCACACTGGCGAGCCATATCGGCATCGGCGTCAACGCCGCTGCCCTGTGGGCTGTCGCCGATCGCCTTGCGCAAAAGGAAGGTGAGTTTCAACCATTTGATCGCTCGGGGCCATTCTCACTGGCCTATGCGCGTCCGGAAAAGGGTTAGCATCCGGCAAGATTATCGCCCCACGAGAATTGCCGGAAAGGCAACGGCGGCAAATCGGACCATCACGCAAACATGCGGTCAGGCATCGCAGGCGTCATGGTTTCGCTGAAACGGGAGGATCACATGAGTCACGCCAGGAAGTTGTCCTCGATGGACGCATCGTTTCTGTATCTCGAAACACCCGAGATGCCGATGCACGTCGGAAGCATGGCGATCTTCAAGCTCAAGGACGGATACCAGGGCGATTTCTTTGAAGACTTCAAGAAGATGATCGCCGACCGCATACATGTCGCTCCGATTCTGAAGGCAAGGCTGGAGAAGGCCCCGCTCGACATCGACAATCCGAGCTGGGTCGAGGACGACCAGTTCGACATCGACCGCCATATCTTTCGCGCCAGCCTTGCCGCGCCGCATGACCGCGCGATGCTGGAACGCACCGTCGGCTGGATTCATGCCAAATTGCTCAACAGGGCCCGCCCGCTTTGGGAGTTCTATGTGTTCGAGGGCATGGCAAACAACGAGATCGGACTTTATTCAAAGATGCATCATGCCTGCATCGACGGTGGCGCGGGCGCGGCGCTCACCAATATGATCTATGACATCACGCCGGTGCCGCGTGAATTCCCCAAGACCGTTCCCAACAAGCCATCGAATGAGCCGCGCGACATCGCGGCCAACATGCTCGATTCCTACACCCAGCTTTGGCGTCAGCCGCTGGACCCGTCCAACGTCAAGAGCTTCGATCTGCCGCGCAGCGGCAAGAGCGACCTCGGCTCGGTTTTGTTCGACAACGCCATGTTCCAGATCGAAAGCGGCATCCGGATGCTCGGCACGGTGCCGGAGACAGTCAAAAGCATCCGCGACTTGCTGACCAAGGTTTCCGACCCCAAGTCGCGCGACAGCCTTGCAAGCATGGTGTCGCCCTCGACGATGCTCAACAAGTCGATTTCGTCGGAGCGGAGCTTCGCCGGTGTCTCTGTGTCGCTGCCGGAAGCCAAGGCCATCGCCAAGAGGGCTGGCGGCAAGCTGAATGACGTGGTGCTGGCGCTGTCGAGCGGTGTGCTGCGCCGCTATCTGCTGGAGCAGGGCGGCCTGCCGAGCCGTTCGCTGACCGCGGCGGTGCCGATCTCGCTGCGCGAGGAAGGCAACACCGATGCCAATAATCAGGTGTTCGGCATGGTGTGCTCGCTCGCAAGCAACATCGAAGACCCGAAGGAGCGCCTCGAGGCGATCATCGCGCAGTCCACCAAGTCCAAGGAAATGTCGCATCCTCTGCGCGCGCTGATGCCGTCGATTTCCAATGTCGCCATGCTCGGCGCGCCGATGCTGATTCAGGTGCTGGCGCTGCTTTACAGCCGCTCCAATCTGTCCGACGTGCTGCCGCCGGCGGCGAATGTGACCATTTCCAACGTGCCCGGTCCCCGGCAGACGCTTTATGCGGTCGGCGCCGAATTGCTGCACATCTTCCCGGTCTCGATCTCGACCCATGGCCTTGCGCTCAACATCACGGTGCAAAGCTATCGCGACCAGCTCGATTTCGGCTTCATCGCCGGAGCGAACATCATCCCTCATGCCGAGGTGCTTGCGAACATGCTGCCCAAGGAGTTCGAGATTTTATCGGCGGCCTTTGCCTCGCCCGGGAACCACGCGAGCGCCGCAAGCTGAAACATGGCGCACCCAATGATTGAAATGCCGCCGCTTCAGTATGCGAAGGTCAACGGCATCCGCATGGGCTTCTATGAGGCCGGTCCGAAAACAGGCAAGCCGCCCGTGGTGCTGTGCCACGGCTGGCCGGAAATCGCCTTCTCATGGCGCCACCAGATCAAGGCGCTCGGCGAAGCGGGCGTCCACGTCATCGCGCCAGACCAGCGCGGTTATGGTGCGACCGATCGGCCGGAGAAGGTCGAGGATTACGACATCGAGAACCTGACAGCCGACCTTGTCGGATTGCTGGATCATCTCAACATCGACAAGGCGATCTTCGTCGGTCACGACTGGGGCGGGTTCATCGTCTGGCAGATGCCGCTGCGCTATCCCTCGCGCGTCGCGGGCGTCATCGGCGTCAATACGCCGCATACGCCCCGCACCGAGAGCGATCCGATCGGTCTGCTCCGCAAGCGTTATGGCGACCATCTCTACATCGCGCAATTTCAGGATCCGGAACGCCGCGCTGACAAGATTTTCGACAGCCGTGTCGAGCAGACGTTCGACTTCTTCATGCGCAAGCCGATGCCGCAGAAGAAAGCGGCGGAAGCCGGCGAGGGACCGCCTGCGGCCGGTCTTGGAGCATCGCCAAAACTCAACATGGCTTTTCCGCAAATGGTCGCGGGCTATGACGGGACACTCGATCCGCGCGAAAAGATTCTGTCGCCCGAGGAGATGCAGGTCTTCATTGATGCCTTCAAGACGTCCGGCTTCACCGGCGGCATCAACTGGTATCGCAACATGACCCGCAACTGGGAGAGATCCGCGCATATCGACCACACCGTGCGGGTGCCCGCTCTGATGATCATGGCGGAGAACGATGCGGTTCTTCCGCCCTCATCCTGCGACGGGATGGAGAATATCGTTCCCGATCTGGAGAAGCACCTGATCAGGAACAGCGGCCACTGGACCCAGCAGGAGCAGCCCGCCGAGGTCAGCGCCAAGATCATCGAGTGGCGCAAGCGCAGGTTTGGCTGATCCGGGATCACGGCATCCTGGCATGCCATGTGAGTTTCACATGGTTCCGGAAGTCTTTGCAAAAGATGCGGCGGAACAGTAGCTTGGGCGAAAAGCTCCGGGCCAGCCGGACGTCGATCAAGTCACGTGGGCAGGAGATACCCGAGCGATGTCGTCCCCGAACAAGCTGAATCCGATTCCCCATCCGCCGAAGAAGCCGGTCGTCGGCAACATGCTGTCGCTGGATTCGACAGCGCCGGTGCAGGATCTTGTCCGCAAGAGCAGGGAATTGGGACCGATCTTCTGGCTCGACATGATGGGCCAGCCGCTCGTGATCGTCTCGGGGTTCGATCTCGTCGATGAGTTGAGCGACGAAAAGCGTTTTGACAAGGCGGTACGTGGTGCGCTGCGCCGTGTGCGCGCCATCGGCGGCGATGGCCTGTTCACGGCCGATACGACCGAGCCGAACTGGAGCAAGGCACACAACATCCTGCTTCAGCCGTTCGGCGGACGCGCAATGCAGTCGTACCACCCGATGATGGTTGATATCGCCGAGCAGCTCGTCAAGAAATGGGAACGTCTCAACGCCGACGACGAGATCGACGTCGTCCACGACATGACCGCTCTGACGCTCGATACGATCGGCCTCTGCGGCTTCGACTACCGGTTCAATTCATTCTATCGAGAGGACTATCATCCGTTCGTCGGTGCGCTCGTGCGCTCGCTCGAAACTATCATGATGACCCGCGGCCTGCCGCTTGAGAATCTGTTCATGCGGGCACGCCGCGCGACACTGTCAGAAGACGTCGTCTTCATGAACAAGATGGTGGACGAGATCGTCGCCGAACGCCGCAAGAATACGGATGCCGCCGCCGGCACCAAGGACATGCTCAACGCGATGATGACCGGCGTCGACAAGCTGACCGGTCAGCAGCTTGACGATGTGAACATCCGTTATCAGATCAATACATTTCTGATCGCAGGCCATGAAACGACCAGCGGTCTGTTGTCCTGCGCGATCTACGCCATGCTCAAGCATCCCGAGGTGCTGAGAAAGGCGTATGAGGAGGTGGATCGCGTTCTCGGTGCGGATATCAACGCCAAGCCGACCTTCCAGCAGGTCACGCAGCTTCACTACATCTCGCAGATTTTGAAAGAATCGCTGCGGATGTGGCCGCCTGCACCGGCCTATGGTGTTTCTCCGCTCAAGGACGAAACCATCGGCGGCAAATACAAGCTGAAGAAAGGTACGTTCGTCACCGTCCTGGTGATGGCGCTGCATCGTGATCCGTCCGTGTGGGGGCCGAATCCGGACGTTTTCGATCCGGAGAATTTCAGCCGCGAGGCGGAGGCCAAGCGCCCAGCGAATGCGTGGAAGCCGTTCGGCAACGGTCAGCGCGCCTGCATCGGCCGCGGCTTTGCGATGCATGAAGCGGCGCTGGCGCTCGGCATGATCCTTCAGCGGTTCCGGCTGATCGACCATGAGCGATATCAGATGCATCTGAAGGAAACGCTTACCATCAAGCCCGATGGCTTCAAGATCAAGGTGCGTCCGCGACCCGACAGCGAGCGGAAGATCACGGCAAAGCCTGCGGCCGCCTCAACCGGGACTGCGGCGCCGGCAGCGCCGGCCCGTGCGCGGCCTGGCCACAACACGCCGCTTCTCGTTCTCTACGGATCGAATCTTGGTACCGCCGAAGAACTGGCAACGCGCGTCGCAGACCTTGCCGAAGTCAACGGCTTCGACACCAAGCTCGGGACACTCGATGAATATGCCGGTCATCTGCCCGACAAGGGTGGCGTCCTGATCTTCTGCGCGTCCTATAACGGCGCAGCGCCGGATAACGCCACGCAATTCGTCAAATGGGTTTCGGGCGATCTGGCGAAGGATGCGCTGGCCGGGGTGCGCTATGCCGTGTTCGGCTGTGGCAACAGCGACTGGGCTGCGACATATCAGTCGATCCCGCGCATACTAGACGAACAACTCGCAGCGCACGGCGCGAAATCCGTTTATACGCGCGGCGAGGGCGACGCGCGAGACGATCTCGACGGCCAGTTCGAGAGATGGTTCGCAAAGCTCGGCGCGGCCTCGATGAAGGAGTTCGGTCTCGATGCCGGATCGGGCGCGAGCTTCGCCCGCAGCGCGGACGATGCGCCGCTGTATCAGCTCGAGCCTGTTGCTCCGACCGCGGTCAACACCATCGTCGTTCAGGGCGGCGTGGTGCAGATGCGGGTTCTTGCCAACGACGAACTGCAGAACGTCTCCGGCGCAAATCCGTCCACGCGCTCGACGCGGCATATAGAAGTCGAGTTGCCGGATAATCTCACATATCGGGTCGGGGATCACCTGAGCGTCATTCCGCGTAACGATCCGGTTCTGGTGGATGCGGTGGCGCGGCGTTTCGGTTTCCTGCCCGCGGATCAGGTGCGGCTGCATGTGGCCGCCGGGCGCCGGGCGCAACTGCCGGTCGACAATGCCGTGTCGGTCGGGCGGCTGCTCACCGAGTTCGTGGAGTTGCAGCAGATCGCGACCCGCAAGCAGATTCAGATCATGGCGGAGAATACGCGCTGTCCGAGGACGAAGCCGAAGCTGGAAGCCTTTGTCGGCGACGATCCTGCTTCCACCGAACTCTACCGCTCGGAAATTCTGGGCAAGCGCCGGTCGGTTTACAGCCTGCTGGAAGAATATCCGGCGTGCGAACTGCCGTTCCATACCTATCTGGAAATGCTGTCGCTGCTGTCGCCGCGCTATTATTCCATCTCGTCGTCGCCGGCATCGCTCGGTGCCAACAAATGCAGCGTGACCGTCGGCGTGGTCGATGCGCCCGCGACCTCCGGGCGCGGCATCTACAAGGGCGTCTGCTCGAATTATATGGCCAGCCGCCGGCCGGGCGATGTGGTTCACGCCATCATCCGCGAGACCAAGGCCGGCTTCCGGCTTCCCGAGAATCCGTTGACGCCGATCATCATGATCGGACCGGGCACCGGTCTCGCGCCGTTCCGCGGCTTCCTGCAGGAGCGCGCGGCGATGAGGGAGAAGGGGCAGACGCTCGGCCCGTCGATGCTGTTCTTCGGATGCCGTCATCCCGATCAGGATTTCCTCTACGCCGATGAACTGAAAGGCTACGCGGAGCAGGGGATCACCGATCTTCACGTTGCCTTCTCGCGTGCGGACACGCCGAAGAGCTATGTGCAGGACCTGATCGCAGCCCAGAAGGACAAGGTCTGGAAGCTGATCGAGGCGGGAGCGATCATCTATGTCTGCGGCGACGGCGGCAAGATGGAGCCGGATGTCAAGCGCGTGCTGATGTCGATCTACCGCGAGAAAACAGGCGCGGATGAAGCCGCCGCGGCAGCCTGGATCGACAGCATGGGAACGCAGAACCGCTACGTCCTCGACGTGTGGGCGGGGAGCTGAGTTTAGATCACGACTGGACTTAACCGTTTAAAGATCGGCTACGTCTGGCCACGACTGAAATCCGGCTAACGTTTCACGGCCCCATGCGCGTGATCGGCAATGCCGTTGATGATGGCGGGCCACATCGGAATCGGCAGCGCATGTCCCATGCCGTCGATCAGCAGCAGCTTCGCGCCAGGGATGGATGCGGCGGTGTCCTTGCCGGCCTCCACCCGCACCAGCGGATCGACGGTGCCGTGAATGACCAGCGTAGGCGCCTTCACCGAGCGCAGCCGGTCCTTGCGGTTGCCCGAGGCAAGGATCGCGCGCAATTGCCGCCCGACGCCGGCCGGATTGAGACCACGCGCATAGGTTGCTTCGGCGCGTTCGAGGTCCTTTGCTTCGTCCTGCGGGAACGAGCCGGCGCGCAGCACCTTCCATGTCTGTCCGAAACGCTCGAGATATTCCTCCTTGGTGGCCGGGGGAGGTGCGAGCAGGATGGCTGACGCCTCGCGGGTCGCTTGCGGCAGTTTCGGATTGCCGGTCGACGACATGATGGAGGTTAGTGACAGCACACGATCAGGATGCTGCATCGCGATTTCCTGCGCGATCATGCCGCCCATCGACGCGCCGACGATATGCGCCTTGCCGATGCCGAGCGTATCGAGCAGCCCGACTACGTCGTTCGCCATATCCCAGAGTTTATAGGGCGCCTCCGGCGCGATCTTGAACAGCCGGAGTTTGATCAGATCGAGCGCGCGCAGCGGCTTGCCGCCGGACAGTCTGGTCGACTTTCCGATATCGCGATTGTCGAAACGGATCACGCGAAAGCCGCGCCCTGCCAACTGTTGACAGAATTCGTCGTCCCAATGGATCATCTGGGCGCCGAGGCCCATGATGAGCACCAGCGGCTGTGCATCCGGCGCACCGAAAATTTCGTAACAGAGTTCGATCCCGTTGGCTTTCGCCATCTGCGGCGGCTGATGTGCAATTGTGTCCACGTCGCATCCCTCGAAATGAAACAAGTTAAATCCCTATTGCATGCTTTTAACGCTGACAGAAGCGGGGAGCGGCGTCACCCCGTTTTAAACGATGGGCCGGTTGACCCCGGTCCCGCAACGGTATGGAATGGTAAAAAAGGCCGGCTCAACGGCTGCTTCGTTAATGCTTCCGGAGGGGCGCCAAATATGTCCGACAAACCCACCGATCCGATGCAGGTGTGGCACACCATGCTTGCGGAGATGGAGAAAGGTTTCAACACCATGGCCAATCAGGTCATGGGTTCGGAACAATTCAGCAAGGTGACGCACCAACTGACGGGTGCGTCCGTTGGCGCACAGAAAGCCGTCGGCGATCTGATGGAGCGCTATCTGGTCGGCATGAATCTGCCCAGCCGCGCGCAGATGACCAGTATGGCTGAGCGCCTCCAGTCGATCGAAGGCCAGTTGAACGATATCAAGGCGATTCTCAATCGCGTCTATGGCGATGCTGCTTCACAAGGGAACGGGATCGCCGCGCCGCGGCCGCCGCGCACCAAGCAGCCGCCGTCCGCAGCCGGTGGAGGCGCACCATGAACGCATCGGTCAACAACGCATCCGCCGGCGCGAGTACGGTGCCGGATTTTACCCAGATCGGTGAACGCATCCAGACCGAAGTCCAGCGCGCGATTCAGCGCAGCATCAAGGGCGTCGAATATTTTGCGTCATCCGGTCCCGCGCTCGGATCGACGCCGAAAGACGTGCTGATCTCCAGAGGCACGATGAATCTCTATCACTATCGGCCGATGGCGGATGAGATCTACCGCATTCCGATCCTGATCGTGATGGCGACGACCAATCGCGGTTACATCCTCGACCTCGTTCCGGGACAGAGCTTCATCGAATTCCTGCTCAAGAAGGGATTCGATGTCTACATGCTCGACTGGAACGCGCCGCGGCCTGAGGAAAAATCGCTGCGGATGGAAGACTACGTCCTTGGCTTCATCCCGGAATGCATTCAGCGCGTTCAGGAAGATTCAGGCGAAACCGACGTCAATCTGATCGGCTATTGTTTCGGCGGCGTCCTGTCGCTGCTCTATTCATCGATTCATCGCGATGGCCCGGTGAAGAATCTGGTGTGTTTCACGACGCCCATTGATTTCCGGCAGATGAAGCTGTTCCAGAATTTTTCCGACCGCCGCTACTTCGATGTGGACGGCCTGATCGACAAGGCCGGCAATGTCTCGCCCGAAATGATCCGGTCGTCGTTTGAAATGCTGCGTCCGGCATCGCGCGCGGTCGGGCAGATTCAGCTCTGGGAAAACATCTGGAACGACGAGTATGTGAAGTCCTTCCAGATGTTCGATCGGTGGGGGCAGGATACGCTGCCGCTGGCCGGCGAATACTTCCGGCAGACCACGAAAGATTTGATGTGGGACAACAAGCTGTTCAACGACACCATGACGGTTGGCGGCCGGGCAGCGAATCTCGCCGACATCAAGATTCCCTTGCTGCATGCGGTGGCCGAGCACGATCACATTGTCCCGTATGATGCCGCCAAGCACCTCGTTGCGAAAATCGGTTCCACGGACAAGACCGAGGTCATTCTCAAAGGCGGTCATGTCAGTCTCGTTGCCGGAGCGAACGCCATCAAACGTCTCTGGCCCAAACTCGATTCCTGGTTAAGTGAGCGATCAACATGAGCACTGAAGTCCGTTCCTACCCGCGCCGCGTGAAGACCGAAGGTGGCGAAATCGAATTTCGCCATATGACCGCGGCGGACGAAGCGGCGGTTCTGGCATTCGCACAGAAACTGCCGGTTCACGATCTGCTGTTCATCCCGCGCAACATCAGCGAGCCGAAGGTGCTGTCCGCCTGGATCAAGGAGATTGATCGCGGCGGACTGGTCAGCCTGCTGGCCATCAAGGATGGCGCCGTGGTGGGCTGCGGCACCATCGTGCGCGATCCCTTGTCATGGTCTCCCCATGTCGGCGAAATCCGCATGGTTGTTTCCAAGGACGTGCGCGGCCTCGGCGTCGGCCGGGCGCTGTCGCAGGAGACTTTCGCGCTGGCGCTGGGATCGGGGCTGGAAAAGATCGTCGCCCAGATGACGGTAGACCAGACCGGCGCTATCGCGCTGTTTGAAAGCCTTGGCTTCAAGGCGGAGGCGCTGCTGCACGATCAGGTGCGCGATCTGGCCGGAAAAACCCATGATATCGTGATGTTGGGCCACAATGTCGCGAAGGTACGGGCCCAGCTTGAAGCCTACGGGGTTCCGGAGGCGGTCGGCTAACTGCCTGTATTAAATACGTTTTCATTACATCACAGGTTCGTGATGACGCGGTGCAATATTCATGTTGCATCGCGTCATAGACTTTGGCATAAGACCCGTGCCCCGGGCCATTCCGGACGGGGATGAGCCCATAGCTCGAAACCTGAGGATGGAGACAAACATGACCAATTCTTTCAACGCCGAGTCCGTGCTGAACACCGTCAAGACCGCTTTTACGCCCGTCACCGACGCGCTCAAGAACTTCCCGAACGTCGAAGTTCCTGAAGCTGCTCGTGAGTTCGTGAAGAAGGCCGCCGGTAACGCGCAGGTTCGCGCCACCGAGATTCACAACGGTTCGGAGAAGGTGACTTCGGCGATCGAAACCGCGGTTGCCGGTTCGGTCAGCGAGACCGCGAAGATCTCCCGCACCATCCAGCAGGCGATGTACGAAGACGCGCAGGCGCTGTTCGCCGGCATCGACAAGCTCGCTTCGGCCAAGTCGCTGAACGAAGCCGTGTCGATCCAGAACGACCTGCTCCGCGCCCAGGGCGAAGTCGTTGTGGCCCGCGCCAAGGCGACCACCGAATATCTCGGCAAGCTGATCGCCGACGGTGCGAAGACCGCGCAGGACAACTTCGCGAAGGTCACGTCCTACGCCAAGTCGGCCTGATCGTTCTAGCCTCGACTATCTTACAATTCGACGATCAAAGGCCCGCCTCGTGCGGGCCTTTGTTTGCCGCGCACCTGCTTCCTTTGACGGGAGCGGGTCCGCGAGGCAATGTCGGTTGAGCAGGATCGATCATGGCTGAGACAGAGAAATTCGTGCTCGTGGCCGACGGCGGGGACATCGCCCGCGCCGCCGAACTGCGCCGGATCAAGATGCTTGCGACGCTCGTGCTCGCGGGTTGCGTCGTGTTGCTCGTCGTTGCCAGGATGATGGAGCGCGCGCATCCGGCGTTCGGATTCGTCGCGGCGTTCGCGGAAGCGGCGACCATCGGCGGGCTTGCCGACTGGTACGCGGTGGTCGCGCTGTTCCGGCGGCCGCTGGGCCTGCCGATTCCCCACACGGCGATCATTCAGCAGAATCAGCACCGCATCGCCGAGAAACTCGGCGAGTTCATCGAGGTGCATTTTCTCAGCCCCGCGCCGGTGGATGCGAAACTGCGTGAGGTCGATTTCGCATCCTTCATCTCGGACTGGCTGACCGACCCGAAGAAAAGTTCCGATCTTGCGCGTTTCGTTCTGCGCATGTTGCCGGAAGCGCTGACGGCCGCCGAAACCTCCGGGCTGCGGTCCTACTTTACACGCCGCATCATCACGCAGTTGCAGGGCGTCGATCTCGCGCCGCTGGCGGCGGGGACATTGCGCGGCTTCGTCGCCGAAGGCCGCCACAAGGAGATGCTGGACGATCTCCTGCAGGCGATTCACGATTCGCTCAACAAGCCTGAAACACTGGAGATGATCCGCGAGAAGATCCGCAACGAATTGCCGACGCTGCTGAAGTTCTATCGCGCCGACAGGTTCCTGCTGAAGCGGATCGCGGCCTCCGCAACGTCGTTCTTTGAAGAGGTGCGCGCCGATCCGAAACATCCGTTTCGCGACGAGGTCGATCGCATCCTGATGGCGTTGCCGGACAAGCTCGCCAACGACAAGGCCTATGCGGACCGTCTTGACAGCCTGAAGCGCGATCTGCTGGCGCGGCCGGAACTCGCGGCGCTCGCGGGCGATATCTGGGGCAACGTCAAGACGTTCATCGACAGAAGCGCGAGCGGCGAGAGCAATGTCCTGCATCATCACTTGAGCCGGCTGTTTGTCGAAGCGGGCATGCAACTGCGCGCGGACAGCGAGATGCGCGAGGAGATCAACAAGGGCATCGTCGCCGTGTTGCGCAGTTTCATCGCAGAGCAGAAGAGCGGCGTGTCGCGTTTCATCGCCGATCAGGTCAAGTCGTGGGACATGAAGCAACTGATCAACCTGATCGAGATCAACATCGGCAAGGACCTTCAGTACATCCGTTTCAACGGCGCGCTGATTGGCGGTTTGGCCGGTCTTGCGCTGCATACAGCGGAGATTGCGCTGAAGGCTGTGTGATTCTCGCAGAACAAATTTGCCACAGTCCACAGAACATACGTTTGAAACGTGCTTTTCAATGCTTGAAATGGAGAAAATCGCACCCTAGCTTTCATGACCGTTTTGGTGATTTGCGTTTTGACCAGGTGGTTTCGCATATCGAAATTGACTGAGTTCGGCCGGCCGAAAGCCGGAACGTACAGAGGAAAAGGACATCGAATGACTGCTGCTGCTCAGACGCTTCGCCCGCCGTCCAGACTGCTGATGCTGCTGGAAGCGCGTGCGATCAACGAGTTCGGTGCGTTCCTCGGCGCGCTTCCGCTGCTGAGTCTCGCGCCAAAGGGTGACGGTCATCCTGTGCTTGTGCTGCCTGGACTCATCACCAGCGATGCTGCGACACGGCCGCTGCGTTCGTTTCTCAAGGGCCGCGGTTATGCCGTGAGCGGCTGGGGCCTTGGCCGCAACTTCGGTCCGCGCGCCGGTGTGGAAGAGGCCATGCGTAACCTGGTGAAAGACCTCAACGAGACTCATGGCCGCAAGGTCAGCCTCGTGGGATGGAGCCTTGGCGGTATCTATGCGCGTCAGCTCGCGAAGATGATGCCGGATCGCGTGCGCTCGGTAATTACGCTCGGCAGCCCGTTCGGCGGCCATCCGCGCGCGACCAATGCGTGGCGCACTTACGAGGCTGTCAGCGGGCAGAGCGCCGAAGACTACGACACCCATCTCGGCGGCCACATGTCGAAGACGCCGCCGGTGCCGACGACGGCGATCTTCAGCCGCACCGATGGAATCTGTGCTTGGCAGAGTTGCATCGAACAGCCCGGCACATACGCGGAGAACATCGAGGTGAACGGCGCCAGCCATTGCGGCATGGGTCATCATCCCGCGATTGTCTACGCCGTCGCCGATCGCCTGGCGCAGGCCGAAGGCGAGTGGAAGCCGTTCGATCGCGGCGGCTGGCGCGGTCTGGTTTATCCGGACCCGGCGCGGTGATCGCATCACGTCATTGCGAGGAGAGTTAGCGACGAAGCAATCCAGCTTATTGAAGCACGCAAAGATGGATTGCTTTGCTTCGCTCGCAATGACGAAGTTGAATCGCAGATCAAAAACGTCAAATGTTGTCATGCCCGGGCTTGTCCCGGGCATCCACGTTTTTGGATGACGTATCAAGACGTGGGTGGCCCGAATCAGTCCGGCCATGACGAACGAGAGATGACGCTACGCCTTTTTCCCGCGTAGCTTGCCGACAACGCCGGTCGGGAAGAAGTAGACGCTGGCGATGAACAGCAGGCCGAGCCACAGCAGCCAGCGGTCCGGATGCAACAGGTCGGGCAGCACCGGAATGCCCGCGCTGGCGGTGGCTTTCGAGGCCATACCCATCAGTGTCTGCAGATAATTTTCCGCCAGAATGAACATCGCGGCGCCGATAATAGCGCCGTACATTGTGCCCATGCCGCCGATCACCACCATCAGCAGAATATCGACCATGATGGTGAAGGAGAGCGACGTATCGGGGCCGGCATAGCGCAGCCACAGCGAATTCAGCATGCCCGCAGCCGCGGCCACCAGCGCCGCAATCACATTGGCCCATGTCAGGTGGAACACGGTGCGATAGCCCAGCGCTTCGGCCCGGAAACGATTTTCTCGCACGGCCTGCAACACGCGGCCGAACGGCGAATTCACGATCCGCAGCAGCAACAGGATCATCGCCGCCGCGCCGAAGAACACGATGTAATAGGTCAGCGTGCGGCCGGTGAACTCGAAGCCGAGAATGTCCTTCGAGATCAGCACGGTGCCGGGCCGCAGCAGTTCGGGCAATCGGAAGCTGCGTCCATCGTCACCGCCGGTGAGCCAGGACAGTTGCGAGGCCAGAACCAGAAACGCCGACGCGACCGCCAGCGTGATCATCGCGAAGAAAATCGCCTGCACGCGCAGCGAGAACAGCCCGATACAAAGGGCGAGCAGGGCGGCCAGCGGCAAGCCGACGATGATGCCGGTGGCGACGCCCGCCCATGTCGGGCCCATCGCGTACAGTGCGATGGCGATGGCGTAAGAGCCGATGCCGTAGAACATCGTATGCGCGAACGACACCGTGCCGGTGTAGCCCAGCAGCAGGTCGTAGGACGCAACCAGCGCCGCGAAGATGCAGATCTTGGTGGCGACATTCATCGCCTTGGCGCCGGGGAACAGGAATGGCGCCAGCGCCAGCAGCGTCACGATGACGATGAGCAGAAGGCTGAGAACGCGGCTGCGCGGCGGATCGCCGGAAAGGATCATCATCTGCAAATCTTTTATCTGTTGGTCACCGGATAAAGCCCGCGCGGCCGCCACATCAGGATTGCGACCATCAGAAGGATGTTCGAGATCAGCGCCAACTTCGGCACCAGGAAGCCGCCATAGTTCGCGACCATGGCGACCAGAATGGCGCCGATGAAACAGCCGCCGATGGAGCCGAGGCCGCCAATGATGATGACGATGAATATCAGCACCGTCAGGTCACCGCCCATGGAAGCGTGCACCTCTTCGCGATAGAGCGCCCACATGATGCCGCCGAGTCCTGCGAGCGCGGAGCCGACCATGAACACGCCCAAGAATAATCGTTTGATGCGATAGCCGAGCGCCTCGACCATTTCGCGATTTTCGACACCCGCACGGATCAGCAGGCCGATCTTGGTGCGGTTCAACACCAGCAGCACAAGGCCGAACACGACGAGGCCGACCAGCATGGCCAGCACACGATATTTGGCGATCGCGATGTCGCCGAAGATGAAAGAGCCGCGCAGGGACGTCGGCAGCGGCAGCGGAATGCGCTGCGGCCCCCACAGCGCATAAAGCATCTGTTCGGCGACGATCAGCCCGCCCATGGTGATCAGGATTTGCTTGAGGTGATTGCCATAAACCGGAAGGATCAATACGCGCTCGAACACAAGGCCGAGCGCGCCGGACACGGCCATCGCCAGCAAGGCGGCGGGTGCGAGCGCAAGCAGGTTGAGCCCAAGCGAATCCGCCTGCACGTAGCCGGCCATCGGCACCAGCACCAGCGTTGCGATATAGGCGCCGACCGCGATGAACGCGCCGTGGCCGAAATTCAGAACATCCATCAGGCCGAACACCAGCGTCAGGCCGGACGCCATGATGAAGATCATCATGCCCATTGCGAGGCTGGCGACCGTCAGCGTCACCCAGGTCGAAGGCGAGCCGATCAGCGGGATCATGGCCAGCGCCAGCGCGACCGGAAGCAGCAGCGGAATGATGTCACGCTTCGCTTGCGGAAGTGGCTCAACAGTGACGGGTGAAGTTGTGTCGGTCATTGATGCGCCTCGAGGCTCAGACCCAGCAGCTTTTCCTGCAACGCGGTGTCTCCGGCGAGTTCGGCCATCGCGCCGCGATGCACGATCCTGCCGTTGTCCATCACCAGCACAGTGTCACCGACCTCCTGCGCGACGCGGAAATTCTGTTCGACCAGCAGAATGGTCGCGCCGCTCTTTTTCACTTCAGCGAGACATTCGATCAGGTTGACCACGATGGCAGGGGCGAGGCCCTTGGTCGGTTCGTCGATCAGGAGCAGCTTGCGCGGCTCGACAATGGCGCGGGCAATGGACAGCATCTGCTTTTGTCCGCCGGAGAGCGAGCCTGCGCGCGACAGCCAGAAGCGTTTCAGCGCCGGGAAGAATCCGAAAATCCACTGCAGCCGCACATCATCAAGCGGGCCTTCACGCGCGGCGAGGACAAGGTTTTCCTTCACGGTCAGGTCCGAGAACACCGCCATGGTTTCGGGGACATAGCCGACGCCGAGACTGGCGATGTCAGGCGTCGCCAGCTTCTCGATGGTCTGTCCGGCGAGTTTGATCTGGCCGGAGGAGGGCGACGACAGGCCCATGATGGTGCGCAATGTCGTGGTCTTGCCCGCGCCGTTGCGGCCGAGCAGCATCGTGGTCTGGCCTTCGGGCACCGTGAAATCGACGCCGTGCAGGATGTGATACTGCGCGATGTGGGTGTGAACGCCGGTGAGGGTCAACATGTCGCTCATGCCGCACTCTTTCCGGGCGCGATGCCGAGATAGGCTTCCTGCACGATCGGCGAGGCGATCACCTCGGCGGGCTTGCCGTCGGCGACCAGTTGCCCGTTATGCAGGACGATGATGCGGTCGGCGAGCGAGCGCACCACATCCATCTTGTGCTCGACCAGAAGGATGATCTTGCTGCTGTCCTGTTTCAGCCGCGCGATCAGGTCGAGCACGACCGGCACTTCATCGACGCTCATGCCCGCGGTCGGCTCGTCGAACATGAAGACTTTCGGCTCCAGCGCCATCATCAGCGCGACTTCGAGCTTGCGCTGGTCGCCATGCGAGAGCGCAGCGGCCGCGACCGTGCGGCGGTTGCCGAGCGCGATGGACTGGAGGATGCTGTCGGCGCGTTCGATCAGGTCACGGCGCTTCATCCAGGGGCGCAGCATTTCGTAATGCACGCCGCTGGCCGCTTGTACGGCGAGGCGGACGTTTTCCTCGACGCTCAGGTTCGGAAACAGATTGGTGAGCTGGAACGCACGGCCGAGGCCCTTGCGGGTGCGCAGCGGCGCTGACAGGCGGGTGATGTCTTCGCCATTGAGCAGGACGTCTCCACCGGTGGGGCGCAACTGTCCGGAAATCAGGTTGAAATAGGTGGTCTTGCCGGCGCCGTTCGGGCCGACGATGGCGGTCAGTTCGCCGGGGCGGAATGTGCAACTCACCTTGTTGACGGCGACATGGCCGCCGAAGCGAATGGTCAGGTCGCGGGTCTCTAAGGTGAGGGGCATGTATTCGTTATCGATGGTTTGATGCGAGCGACTTCTTTTTCACCTCTCCCCGTTTACGGGGAGAGGTCGCGAGCCGTCAGGCGAGCGGGTGAGGGGCAAGTCTCGAAGTCAGCGATCAGCCCCTCACCCCGGAGCATTCGCTGCTCTCAGTCTCCGACCTCTCCCCGCGAGCGGGGAGAGGTGAAAACCTCACCTCTTGTTCTTGATCGGGATCTGCATGTCCTCGATCTTCAGTTCGCGGACCAGTTCGTTGTCGGCCCAGGCAAGGTTCGGATCGACCTTGACCTTGAAGTGGTACATGCTCTGCAGCGCCTGATGGTCTTCCTTGCGGAAGATCATCTTGCCCTTGGGCGTATCGAACTCCATGCCTTCCATCGCCGCGATCAGCTTCTCGGTGTCGGTGGACTTCGCCTTTTGCACGGCGGTGACCGCAGCCATCGCCGCCGCGAAACCGCCCGCCGTAAAGAAGTCCGGCGGCGCGTTGAAGCGCTTCTTGTGCTCGGCGACGAGCCAGTCGTTGATCGGGTTTTTCGGGATGGCGTAATAGTAATAGGTGGCGCCTTCCATGCCGGGCAGCCGCTTGTAGGCGGCGAGCGCGGGCAGGATGTTGCCGCCGCTGGACAGTTCAATGCCGTAGCGCTTCGGGTCCATATCCTGAATCTTGGTCAGCGGATCGCCGCCGCCGGCCCAGATCACCCAGATGATCTTCTTGCCGGGCTTGTCCTTCAGCGCGTCGAACAGGCGCTGACCTGCCGCTGTAAAGTCGGTCGTTCCCGGCGGCACGTATTCTTCCGCGGCCAGCGTCGCGCCGGTTTTCGCCAGCGCTTCCTTGAACGCGGCGACGCCGTCGCGTCCGAACGCGAAGTCCTGACCCAGCGTTGCGATGGTCACGCCCGGTTTGCCGATGGCGACCGCGTTGGAGATCGCGTCCTGCGACGAGTTGCGGCCGGTGCGGAAGATGTAGCGATTCCACTTCTCGCCGGTGATGGCGTCGGCGACCGCTGGCTCGACGATCAGCACTTTCTTGTTTTCCTCGGCGATCGGCAGCATCGCGAGCGCTGCGCCCGAGGCGGTGGTGCCAATGGCGAGATCGACCTTGTCGTCCTGATAGGCTTCGGCCAGCGCCGCCTTGGCGAGGTCCGGCTTGCCCTGATCGTCCTTGGTGATGAGGACGATCTTTCGCCCGTCGACCATCATCGTGTTCTTGGTGGCGTATTCCAGACCCATGCGCAGCCCGGTTTCCGTCTGCTTGGCATAGGCTTCGAGCGGTCCGGTCTTGCCGTAGATCAGCGCGATCTTGAGATCGTCTGCCGATGCTGGCGCTGCGGCCAGAGCCGCAGCAACGCCCGCGAAAATTGCAATCTTGCGCATTCTTGTCCTCCCTTTTGGTGAGGGGACCATACATAGCCGCGCTGAAAATACCAATTTTTTTAGGAAGGTGACCCGGATGCCGGCCCCGGATTCCTGCCATGTACTAGGCAAGCCGGTTTGTGACAATTGCGGCAGACTTTAATAATGCGGCGGCCGCTCGCTCGCAGGGACACCGCCGGATTTCGCCTCGGCGTCTTCAAGCCGTTCGCGCAGGTTGAGCATTTCGCGGCTCAGGGCGTCGATCTGCTTCCACTGCGCCGTAATGGTGGTGTTCAGGGTCTCGATGGTCTGGTCCAGATAGGCGATCCGGATTTCCAGTGCTTCGATCCGCGAGGCGGGCGAGGGGGTTTCAGTCATTGGCCTGTTCGCTGATTTCAATTTCGGTCGCATCGGTGTGGTCGGCGCCGTCGCCGCCCAGGACCTGACGTTCGCTTAATCCATGGCCAAGGGCGATGCGCTGATCGAACACAAAACACTCACCGCGCCACAGGCTTTGATCCTCGGGAATGTCTTCCAGATATTTCAGGATGCCTCCCTTGAGGTGGTAGACTTCCTTGAAGCCCTGCGACAGCAGATAGGAGCTGGCTTTTTCGCAGCGGATGCCGCCAGTGCAGAACATCGCAATTTTGGTGTGCTTCTCCGGATCGAGCGTCTTGCCGGCAAATTCCGGAAACTCGCCAAAGCGGGTGATTTTCGGATCGACAGCGCCTTCAAACGTGCCCATCTCCACTTCAAATGCGTTGCGCGTATCGAGCAACAGCACATCGTCCTGCCTGATGAGGTCGTTCCAGTCCGCGGCGTCGACATAGGTGCCGACCTGCGCATTGGGATCGGTCTCGGGATCGCCGAGCCGGACGATTTCCTTTTTGAGGCGGACCTTCATCCGGTTGAACGGCATGTTGGCGGCGGCGGAGAATTTCAATTCCAGATTGTTCAGGCGGCCGTCGAACAGGGCACCATGCTGCAACTGGTTCATCAGGGCGTCGATGGCGGCGTCGCCGCCGGCCACCGTCCCGTTGATGCCTTCGGCGGCGAGCAGAATGATCCCCCGGATGTCCAGCGCCACGCACATATTGCGCAGCGGCTCCCGCAGGTTCTCGAAATCCGGCAGTGCGACGAACTGATAAAAGGCGGCAACTTTGTATGACATGGCCGGGGTTATATCGCAGGGGCGGCAGCGCCAAAACCCGTATTCCGGTGCTCCCGGCCTTGGACAGAACGATCCATTATGCCGTATTTAGGGGCAAATCCGGGCCTTGCGCGGGGCCGCGTTCCCTCGGAGCGGGATGTGTCGCAAAGACCACTTATTGCTGCTTTATTTGGCGGGCACGCCCCGGTATTGAGGAAATCTGCTAGACAAAACGTCGGCTTGCCATCGAATCGGAACCGTCCGTTGCACCAGATTTCAAAAGAGTCCGCTCCCAGCGATTCCGGAAAACGTCATTTCAGCATCGCGTTCGGTCTGGAACGGATCGGGCTGATTGCACTACGTGCTCCGCGCACGGCGGCGGCGGTGTTGCTGGCGCTTGTGGTGGTCGCTGTGTTCGGCATCCAGCGCATCAAGATCGACGACTCGCTCAGTCAGTTGTTCCGGTCCGACACGCCCGAGTACAAGCAGTACGAAGAGGTGACCAAGCGCTTCCCGTCCAGCGAGTATGACGTGCTGGTCGTGGTGGAAGGCAAGACGCTGCTGGAGCGCAATTCGCTCGAGAAGCTGCGCGACCTCGTAACCGACCTGCAGCTCGTGGACGGCACACGCGGGATCATTTCGCTGTTCTCGGCCCGCCAGCCACCGGAAGGCGGCAGGCTGCCTGCGGCCTTGTTCCCGGAGACGCTGCCGGAGGGTGCCGCCTATGATGCCTTCATCAAGCGCGTCCGTGAGAATGAAGTCATCAAGGGCAAGCTATTGTCGGAAGATGGCACGCTTGCGCTGATCGTGCTGGCGCTCGATCCCAAGATTGTCGGCAACAAGGGCCTCAACGCGACCATCGGCGAAGTCCGCAAGCTGATGGCCGACGATCTCGAAGGCACCGGGCTGAATAGCCAACTGTCCGGCGTTCCGGTGATGCAACTCGAAATCCGCAACGCGGTCGAGCGTGACGGGCTGACCTACAATATCGCTGGCATTCTGGCCGGCTGTATCATTGCCATTATCTTCTTCCGGCGCATCTCCTTCATGATCGTCGCGGCGTTTCCGCCGCTGCTAGCGATCCTGCTTTCGATCGGCACGCTGGGCTGGCTCGGTTTCAGCCTGAACATGTTCCTGAACGTGATGACGCCGCTCATCATGGTCATCAGTTTCGCCGACTCGATGCAACTCACCTTTGCCGCACGCGATCGCCTGATTGCCGGCGAGGACAAGATGACCGCGTTCCGCAACGCCGTGCTGGTGGTGGGGCCGGCCTGCGTCCTGACCCATGGCACGGCAGCCTTGTCGTTCCTCGCCTTGCAGTTCTCGGATTCCGATCTGATCCGGTCTTTCGGCGAGGCGGGACTGATGGCCACCATCATCGCGCTGATCGCGGTGCTGTCGCTGGTGCCGGTGTTCGGCGTGCTGCTGGTGCGCAAGGAAAACCTGCTCGCGACCAAGGTGAAGGGCGCGGACCGGGGCGTGGAAGCATTGCGCGCCTTCTGCGCGTTCATTGCCAAGCGCATGGTCGGCCATCCCGGACTGTTCAGCCTGATCGCGCTGCTGGTGGTGCTCGGTCTCGGCATCATCTATGCGAGCCTCGAGCCGCGCTATCGCCTCGCCGATCAGGTGCCGGACAAACAGCAGGCGGTGGAGGCATCGAGCCGCCTTGATGCCAAATTGACCGGCGCCAATCCGATCGACGTGCTGATCGAGTTCCCGAAGGGCAAGTCGCTCTACGATCAGGAAACGCTCGACACCATCGCGGCCGTACATGGCATTATCGAAAAGCAGGCCGGCGTCGGCAACGTCTGGTCGATCGAAACGCTGCGGCGCTGGCTGGCCGAAAAGGCAGGCCGCTCCGATGTTGCTATCTTGAAAGAGTATGTCGATCTGCTGCCGGAATATCTGGTGCGGCGCTTCATCTCCAAGGATCAGGATGCTGTGGTCGTCTCGGGCCGCGTGCCGGACCTTGATTCCAGCCAGATATTGCCGACGGTGGAGAAGCTCGACGCGGCCATGGGCGCGGTGCGCAAGGCGCATCCCGGATATGAGATCGCCGTGACGGGGCTGTCCGCCATCGCCGCGCGCAACAGCGCCAACATGATCGACAAGCTCAATCACGGCCTGACCATCGAATTCCTTCTCGTCGCGGCCTTTATCGGGCTGGCGTTCCGTTCCGTGGTGGTGATGTTCGCAAGCATCCTGCCGGGCATTTTCCCGGTGGTGCTCTCCGGCACGGTCCTGTGGTTTTTGGGCGAGGGGCTGCAATTCGCCAGCGTCGTAGCGCTCACGGTGTCGTTCGGCCTCGGCCTCAGCGCGACCATCCACTTCCTCAACAGGTTGAGACTTGAAGAAAAACCGGGTGTGGACGAGGGGGAGGCGGTCGAACGTGCAACCGTACTTGTTGGCCCGGCGTTGATCCTGACGACGGTGGTGCTGGCCTGCGGGCTCGTGGTGACGGTGTTCTCGGATTTGCCGTCGCTGCGCCTGTTCGGATGGCTGTCCGCCTTCGCCATGATCGCGGCGCTGATCGCGGACCTGTTCATCTTGCGGCCGACCGCGATGTGGCTGATCAGCACGTCGCACAGGATCAAGGCGGCCTGGGGCCGGAAGTGACGGCCCGTATCGCCGGGCCATGCAAAAAGAAACGGCCCGCCGGATGGTCCAGCGGGCCGTTATCGTTTTGGCTTGAGGATTAGTTGCTTTTCGCGAGACTGATGTTCACAGCGCGCAATTCGCCTTTGGAACTGATCGCGACCGACTGCCTGTTTCCGCGGGTCGTGACATTGAAGGTCGCCGCATAGCCGTTGGTCTGGACCAGCGCCGTGACCTGCCCGTTGGCAATGCTGCCTTCGACGCTGCCATTCACGCCCCGGCTCGCCTCGCTCCAGGAACCGGTGATGTTGCCACCTTTGGCCGCGATATCGCTGGTAAGCTCGAACTTATAGCTGTCGCTGGCGCAGCGCAGGACCTGGTGCAGGTTGTTGCCGCTGCCATCGACCGTATAGGTGCCGCGGCAACGGATGCGCTCCGTACCGCTGTTTGCAATCGTGATCGAACCGCTGCCCGACCAGTTGCCCGCATAGTTGGCAAACGGCGCGGAATCGGCCTGCGCGAGCGCCGGAGCCATCAGGGCGGCCGCCGCCAGGGTGGCGATGCGGAAACGGCGATAATCAAAACGGAAGGCGGAAAAAGACATCGGTAAACACCATCGGTTGCAGTCGATATGTATTGGTCGCTCATAGCACGCTTTGGTTCATCCGAAAACGTGGCGCAGTGCACCAAAACGGCAAAATTGTCGCGTCCCGCGGTTTGTCAGTTCGATGACGGCAGGGTTCTGGGCGAAATGAGGGCCGGGGGATGTGCTGCAACGCAAAGATCGGATGTTTGAAATTTTCCGCACGGTATCGGTAGACATTCCTGTTTTTCGCACATCTAATCCTTCCAAGGCCGGCGGAAAAAGCACGGCTATTTTGGGAGGACGACGAATGAAATTATCGCGACGCGATTTCTCTGTCGGAATGGCTGCGACGCTTGCAGCACCGGCACTGATCAAAAGTGCCGGAGCACAGGGCGCCACCATCAAGATCGGCATGGTCCTCCCCGTCACCGGTTCGGCGGCGGAGCAGGGCAAATTCGCTCTGAACGGCGCAAAGCTCGCGCTTGAAGCCGTCAACAAGGCCGGCGGTGTTCTCGGCAAGCAGCTCGAACTGATCACCGAAGACGACCAGACCACCAACCCCGGCGTTGTGCTGGCGTTCTCCAAACTTGCCTCGCAGTCGGACATCGTCGCCTTCCTCGGCTCGATCCGCTCGACACAGGTGCATGCCATGGCGCCGGACGTCCTGAAGCTCGGCAAGCCGGTGGCGATCGGCGGCACCGACCCGAACCTGACCCATATGGGCAACAAGTGGCTGTTCCGCTTCCGTCCCAATGACAGCTATTCCGGCAGCGTAATCGCGGATTACGGCACCAACACCCTCGGCAAGAAGAAATGGGCCGTGCTGCATTCCACCGATGCCTTCGGCACGGCGGGCGGCAAGGCACTGACGGAAGGATTGAGCAAGCTCGGCATTACGCCGGTGCTCGATCAGGGCTACGCCAACCAGAGCCAGGATTTCACGCCGGTGGTGCTCGCGATCAAGCAGTCCGGCGCGGATGTGCTGGGCTCCTACTTCACCTTCGAGAACGATCTCGGCATCTTCGCGCGCCAGTTGCGCCAGCTCGGCGTCAACATTCCGTGGGTCGGGTCTCCCTCGATTGTCGGCGTGTCGTCGACCCGTCTGGCGGGCGCATCGCTTTACGGCACCTATGGCGTCGCCGATTACGCCGAGGAATCCAGTCCAACGGCGAAGGCCTACGGCAAGGCCTACCGTGACGCCTACAAGCTCGCACCGGACAACCAGAGCGCCTGGACCTACGATGCGATCAACGTGCTGGCCAAGGCGATGAACACCGCCAAGTCCACCGAGCCGGAAAAGATCCGCTCGGCGATCCTTGCGATCAAGGGATACGAGGGCGCCGAAGGCCAGTACAACTTCGACGAAAACGGCGACGGCCTTCACGGCTACAACATCGTGAAGAACGAGAAGGGCACCATCGTCTTCGACAAGCATATCGAAGCGAAGAGATAAGCCGGAACGGCGGCTTCTATCAAAAGAAGGCCGTCCCTCCGCCGTCATTGCGAGGAGCGTAGCGACGAAGCAATCCAGCTTTTCCTAAGAATGGATTGCTTCGCTTCGCTCGCAATGACGGACAATGGCAACTCACCTCTGTCTTGCATCGAGCCTCTCATGGATCAGATTCTTCAGTTGCTCTTTACCGGCGTCGGGATCGGCTCGGTCTATGCGCTGGTGGCGCTGGGCTTTGTGCTGATTTTCCGCGCCACCAATGTGGTGAACTTCGCGCAGGGCGAGTTTTCCATGGTGGCGGCGTTCCTGATGGTGGTGTTCGCCGTCGATCTGCAATGGCCGTACTGGCTGTCGTTCCTGATCTCGCTCGGCGGGATGGCGCTGTTTGGCGTGATCTTCAATCTCGGGGTCTACTACCCGCTGCGTCATCGCAGCTTCCTCCCGGTAATTATCGCCACCATCGGCGCGTCGATATTTCTCGCCAATTCGGTTCTGGCGATCTACGGCCCCGCGCCGCAGGTTCTGGAAGGCTGGTTCGAGACGCCGGGCATTCAGCTCGGACCGGTTTATCTCGACAGCCAGTATTTGCTGATTATCGCGGTCACGCTCGTTCTTGTCGTGCTGAACTACTGGTTCTTCGAGCACACCATGCTCGGCAAGAAGCTGCAGGCCACCTCGCAGGACAAGGAGATGGCGTCGCTGCTCGGCATTTCCGTTTCCAGCATGATCATGATCACCTTCATCTACTCGGCGGTGCTGGGCGGACTTGCCGGCATTCTGGTGGCGCCGATCCTGTTCGTCTCGATCCAGATGGGGGCGACCATCGCGCTGAAGGCTTTCGCCGCAACGATCATCGGCGGCTTCGGCGACGTCACCGGCGCGATCATCGGCGGCATCGCGCTCGGTATCATCGAGACCTTCGGTGCCGCCTATGTCTCGGTGCCGTACAAGGACGCGTTCGCATTCCTGGTGCTGATCGCGTTTCTGGTTTTCCGTCCGCAAGGCATCTTCGGCGAACGAGTGGCGGAAAAAGCATGAGCGTGAACAGCGAAAACATGCCCGCCGCCGTTCCGGCGCGTTCGACGCCGCAAATTCTGCGTCATCTGCCATACTTCGTCGCGGCCGCGATTGCCGTGACCGCCGCGGCAACGATGCATTTTGATGGCTATGCCCTCAACATTCTGATGCAGGCGACGACGTTCTCGATTGCGGTGTTCGGGCTCTCGGTGGTGCTCGGTCTGTGCGGGCAGATCAATCTGGCGCAGGCCGCGTTCTTCGGCCTTGGCGCCTATGTCGTTGGCCTCGGCACAGCGGACTATCAGGTCAATTTCTGGATTTGCCTTGTCGGAGGAGCGCTGCTCGCACTGGCGGCGGGCGCACTGCTCGGCATGAGCACGCTCAAGCTCGGCGGCCACTACCTTGCCATGGTGACGATCTCGTTCCAGCAGATCGTGACGCTGGTGATGATCAATGCGATCTGGCTGACGCGCGGCCCGGACGGCATCTCGAAAATCGGGCGGCCCGCGCTATTCCAGTCGCAGCAATCATTCCTGGCGTTCTGCGTCGCAGCGCTCGCAGTGATTGGTTACATCGTCTGGCGTCTGCCCGATACGCGGATGGGCCGCGCCATGCGCGCGGTTCGCGACAATGAACTCGCAGCGGGCGTGGCCGGCATCGACATTTTCCGGACCAAGGTCGCGGCGTTCGCGCTCTGCGCTTTGCTCGGGGGCATCGGCGGTGGGCTGTTCGCGGGCGGCTTTTCCTATGTCAGCCCGGACCAGTTTTCCTTCGCCGAGTCGATCGTGTTCCTGACCATGGCTCTGCTCGGCGGTGTCGCTTCTCCCATCGGCGCGGCGATCGGGACGGGTCTTCTGATCCTCATCCCGGAGTGGCTGCGGTTTCTCAAAAGCATTCCGGGGCTTTATCTCGCCATTTACGGCCTGTTCGTGATCCTGATCGTGCGCTTCATGCCGGACGGCATCTGGGGCTTCGTTCAGGAACTGATCACTAGGTGGCGGGCCAAGGCGGCGCCTGAGATTGCCAGCCCCGCGCTGCAGCTTGTCCCGGCCAGGACCGGCGGCGACATGGTGCTTGAGGTGACCGGCCTGTCGAAACATTTCGGCGGCCTGAAAGCGGTCGACAAGGTCGATCTGGCGGTGAAGCGGGGCAGCGTGCACGCGCTGATCGGGCCGAACGGATCCGGCAAGACCACCACGCTCAACATGCTCTCGGGTCTCTACAAGACCACCGCCGGAAAAATCGTGCTGGACGGCACCGATGTGACCGACATGCCGGCGCATCAGCGTACGGCCTCGGGTCTCGGCCGGACGTTCCAGAACATCCGGCTGTTCCGATCCATGACGGCGCTCGAAAACGTGGTGATCGGCGCGGAGCGTCCGGGCAACACATTGGTCGGCGAGGGCGGGCAGGACGCGCTGACACAGCGCGCGATGTCGGCGCTCACGTTCGTTGGTCTTGGCGGACGCGCGAACGAACTGGTCTCCAGCTTCTCCTATGGCCATCAGCGCCTGATCGAGATCGCCCGCGCGCTCGCGGGCAATCCGACGCTGCTGCTGCTCGATGAACCCGCCGCCGGCCTGAACTCCAGCGAGAAGGTCGATCTGCATGACCTGCTGAAGCGGATCGCGGCGCAGGGGCTGACCATCCTGATTATCGACCACGACATGACGCTGGTGCGCGAAGCGGCGCAGCACATCACAGTGCTCAACTTCGGCAAGCGCATTGCCGATGGTGAATCTCTGGCGGTGCTGCAGCATCCCGATGTCATTTCCGCATATCTCGGGACGGAGTGAGAAATGGCGCTGCTCGAGATCAACGATCTGATCGTGCTGTACGGCGAGATCGAAGCGTTGCGCGGCGTGTCGCTGAAGGTCGACGCCGGGCAGGTGGTGACGCTGCTCGGCTCCAACGGCGCGGGAAAATCCACCACGCTGCGCGCCATATCCGGCCTCGCAAAGCCTGCCGCCGGCGAAATCCTGTTCGACGGCAAATCCATTGTCGGGATGGGGCCGGAGGCCATCGTTCGCCTCGGCATCTCGCATGTGCCGGAAGGGCGGCGGGTGTTCCCCGGTCTCACGGTTAAAGAGAACATCATGCTGGGCGCGTCGAACCGCAGGGTCGCGAAGGCGCAGCTTTCCCGCGAGGCGGATGCGATGTTCGATCTGTTCCCGGACATTCGCGCGTTTTCGGACAAGCTCGGCTGGACGCTGTCGGGCGGGCAATTGCAGATGGTCGCGGTCGCGCGCGGCCTGATGGCCAAGCCGCGCCTCTTGCTGCTGGACGAGCCGTCGCTCGGTCTCGCGCCGGTGATCGTGCAGGCGGTGTTCCGTATCATCGCCGAAATCCGCAAGGAAACGACCGTTTTACTTGTCGAGCAAAATGCGCGAATGGGATTGTCCGTCGCTGACTACGGCTACGTGCTGGAGACTGGCCGCCTCGCCCTCGGCGGCAAACCTGACGATTTGTGGGGCAACGAAGCAATCAGAGCCGCGTATCTAGGCGGCCATACCAAGGCAACTGTCTAAATGGTCACTATAAACTCCCAGAAGCTCATCGGCTTCGTCTCCCAGATTTTCTCCCGCGCCGGCTCTTCGCAGGCGGAGGCGGATCGCATCGCCACTTATCTGACGACGGCAAACCTCACAGGCCATGACAGTCACGGCGTCATCCGCGTGCCGAAATATGTCGCCTGGGTGCAGGATGGCTCCATCATCCCGGACCAGAAGATCAAGATCGAAGTTGATACGCCATCGCTGGCGGTAATCGACGGCGGCTTCGGCTATGGACAGACCGTCACGCCGCAAGCGGTGAAGATCGGCATTGAGAAGTGCAAAACGAATGGCGTCGCTGTGATGACGCTGAAGAATTCCGGTCATCTCGGCCGGGTCGGCGATTGGGCTGAAATGGCGGCGGCGGAAGGATTGATCTCGATCTTTTTCGTCAACGCCGCAGGATCGGTGCTCGTTGCGCCTTATGGCGGCGTCGGACGCAAGCTCTCCACTGCGCCGTACTGCGTCGGCATTCCGCGGCCGGGACAGGGGCCCGTGGTGCTGGATTTCGCAACCTCGATCGTCGCCGAAGGCAAGGTGATGGTGGCAAGCCGTGGCGGCAAGAAATTGCCCAAGGGCGCGCTGGTCGATGAAAGCGGCGCTCTGACCGAAGACCCGCATGTTCTCTATGGGCCTTACGACGCCGAGGGGCCACGGAATCATGCCCTCGGGACCGGCGCAATCCGCGCGTTCGGCGAGCACAAGGGGTCGGGCCTCGCGCTGATGTGCGAACTGCTTGGCGGCGCTCTGACCGGCAACGGCGCGACAAAGACCGACCGGCGCTTCTCCAATGGCATGCTGGCGATTTTCATCGACCCGAAGGTCGTGGATCCCGCGCATTTCTTCGATGGTGAAGTCGCCCGCTACATCGCCTACTTCAAGGACAGCAAGCTGGCGCAGGGCCACGACGCGGTGCTGATCCCGGGCGAACCGGAAGCGGCGACACGGGCCGAGCGCACCAAGAATGGCGTGCCGCTCACGGAAGAGACCTGGAATTCCATTGCGGCCACGGCTCGTTCGCTCGGAATCGGCGAAGACGCCATTGCCAACGCAACCGGGTAGGTTGAGGATCGGGTTTGACCGGAGGGGCAGCTCATGCATGACCCGCGCCCAAACCAAGCAACAATCAGAACAGAAACGGGAATTGAGAAAATGGCAAACAAGGTCAAGGATATCTGGGCTGCGGGCAAGGTCGTGGTGAACGGCTGGCTGGCGATCCCGTCGGGCTTTTCCGCCGAGGTGATGGCGCAGTGCGGTTTCGACAGCGTCACCGTGGATATGCAGCACGGCGTGCAGGATTATCAGTCGATGATCCATTGCTTCCAGGCGATGCAGGCGCATCCGGTGACGCCGATGGTGCGCGTGCCGTGGAACGAACCTGGCATCATCGGCAAGGTGCTCGACGGAGGGGCCTATGGCGTGATCTGCCCGATGATCAACACAAAAGAGGAGGCGGAGCGTTTTGTCGCCGCCGCAAAGTATCCGCCGCGCGGCACCCGCAGCAACGGCCCGATCCGCGCCATGATGTACGGCTCGGCGGGAACCTATCAGCAGACCGCGAATGAAGAGACGCTCTGCATTCCGATGATCGAGACCAAGACCGCGGTCGAGAATCTTGAATCGATTTTGGATGTGAAGGGAATTTCTGGCGTCTATATCGGCCCGTCCGATCTCGGCTTTTCCTATGGCCTGCATCCGACCCTCGACCGCACCGAGCCGGAGATCATCGCGATCTACGAGAAGATCGTGAAAGCCTGCGAACAGCGCGGCATCTATCCCGGGATTCACTGCAGCGGACATGCGGGGGCGACCCTCGCCATTCAGCGCGGCTTCAAGCTGGTGACAATCCTGAACGACAGCGGCCTGCTGGCCATGTCGGCCAAAAGCCATATCGCTGAGACGCGGAAGAATTCCGGCGGCAAGGCGTGAGTTGTTAGTGGCGTTTTCTTCGCCTCTCCCCGTAAACGGGGCGAGGTGAAAGACACGCCAGAGACAAAACAAGGACAATAGCCATGGCCCCGACACCCGTGATCCGTCTTCATCCCGATGACAGCGTGGTGATTGCGCGGGCGGCGCTGTTGCCCGGTGCCGAGGTGGCGCCGGGAGTCACAGCAAGCGAGCGCATTCCTGCCGGGCACAAGGTGGCGGTGAAGCCGATTGCGGTTGGTGAGCCGGTGATGCGCTACGGTCAGATCATCGGCTTTGCGACCAAAGGGATCGCGCCGGGGCAGCATGTCCATGTGCAGAATATCGGCATGGGCGAGTTCTCGAAGGACTATGCCTATGGCGTCGACGTGAAGCCGACGCCGAATTTCGATCTGCCGGCGACCTTCAACGGCATCCGCCGTCCTGATGGCCGTGTGGCGACCCGCAATTACATCGGCATTCTTACCTCGGTGAATTGCAGCGCTCATGTTGCCGGTCTTGTCGCCGACGTCTTCAAGCGCAATCCATTTTCTGGCCACGATCCGCTCGCCGACTATCCCAATGTCGACGGTGTCGTCGCGCTGACCCACAAGACCGGCTGCGGCATGACCCAGCTCGAGCCGCTGACGGTGCTTCGCCGCACGCTCGGCGGCTATGCGCGCCACGTCAATTTCTCGCATGTCATCATTCTCGGCCTCGGCTGCGAGATGAACCAGATCGGCGGATTCCTCGAAGAGCAGCGGCTGGCGGGGCGGCTGCGCGCGCTGGACATCCAGGATGTCGGCGGTTCGCGTAAAACCGTGGAGAAAGCGGTCGCCTTTGTGCGCGAGGTGCTCGCGGAATCCAACAATGTGAAACGCGAGCCATGTCCCGCGAGCGAATTGACGGTCGCGCTTCAGTGCGGCGGCTCGGACGGCTATTCCGGCGTGTCGGCCAATCCGGCGCTCGGTGCGGCCAGCGATCTGCTGGTGCGGCACGGCGGGTCGGTGATCCTGTCGGAGACGCCGGAGACCTATGGCGCGGAACATCTCTTGACCCGCCGTGCAGTCAGTCCCGAGGTCGGCGAAAAGCTGGTCGCCCTGATGCGCTGGTGGGAGGATTACACCCGGCGCAACGGCGCGGAGATGGATTCCAATCCAAGCCCCGGCAATAAGGCGGGCGGCCTCACCACCATTCTGGAAAAATCCCTCGGTGCGATGGCCAAGGCGGGCAGCACCAATCTTGTCGATGTCGTTGGCTATGCCGAGCCAGTGACCCGGAAGGGCTTCACCTTCATGGATACGCCGGGCTTCGACCCGGTCGCCGCCACGGGGCAGGTGGCAGGCGGAGCGAACCTCGTCTGCTTCACCACGGGACGCGGCAGCGTGTTCGGCTGCAAACCGTCGCCCTCTATCAAGCTCGCGACCAACACCCCGATGTATCGCCGCATGGAAGACGACATGGACGTGAACTGCGGAACCATTCTGGACGGGGACGAGACCGTGCAGCAGTGCGGTCAGCGTATTTTCGACCTGATCCTGCGGGTGGCCTCCGGGGAGCAGACCAAGAGCGAGGCGTTCGATTTCGGCGCTGCGGAATTTGCGCCGTGGGTATTAGGCGCTACGATGTAGGTAAAGCGGGAACCGGATATGCCAGCCGTCGAACGTGTCGACCCCAAAACGATCTTCACCGCCGAGGAATGGGCGCGGCTGACTGCGCGCGACTCATGGCGGGGCATGTGGCTGGTCGTGCACTGCTGGGGCACCATTGCCGCCGCCGTTGTGCTGGTAACCATCTGGCCGAATCCGCTGACCTGGCTGATCGCGGTGATAATCGTCGGCACCCGGCAGCTTGGCCTTGCGATCCTGATGCATGAAGCCGCCCATGGCGGCCTGCACGCGAATCAAAAGATCAACGAGTTCGTCGGCAACTGGCTGTGCGCAGTACCGGTCGGCGCGTCGCTGGCGGGATATCGCGCCTATCACCTCAAGCATCACCGGTTCACGCAGCAGCCGGAAGATCCCGATCTCGGCCTGTCTGCACCGTTCCCGATCTCGAAGGACAGTTTTTACCGCAAGGCCTTTCGCGATCTCACCGCGCAGACATTCGTCAAGCAGCGGACGCCATCGTTCAAAGCGCTGTTCGCTCGCCGCGATCCGGTACTGACGGACGCGATGCGCGACGAAGAGACAGAAAACTTCCTGACCAGCGGGCGGATCGCCATGCAGCGGTTTCTTGGCGTCAACGCGCTGCTGCTTGGCCTGTTCTGGCTGGCTGGAGCGGGCATCTGGTTCTTCGGTGTCTGGATTGTTGCGATGGCGACATGGTTTCCTTTTGTGACGCGGGTCCGCAACATCGCCGAGCACGCCTGCACATCGACAGGCGCAGACCCGTTCAGCCATGCGCGGACCACCCACGCCAACCTGATCGAGCGCGTGCTGATCGCGCCATACTGGGTGAATTATCACGCCGAGCACCACCTGTTCATGTATCTGCCTTGCTACCGGCTGGAGGAGGCGCATCGCCTTTTGACCGAGAAGGGGCTGATCGACCGGGTTGAGGTCGCGCCCGGCTATCTGGATGTGGTCCGGCTGGCGACCTCACGGCCGCTGCCGGCGTGAGTGCTTTGCCACGCTCCTGAAATGCTTCTAATGTGCCGCCGCATATCAAGGCGACGGAAAGACAAATGACCAAAGGTCTCAAGAAGGGGCTGACCAGTTACGGCGATCCGGGATTTTCGCTGTTCCTGCGCAAGGCCTTCATCAAGGCGATGGGCTATTCCGACGACGCGCTGGAGCGCCCCATCGTCGGCATTACCAACACCTACAGCGACTACAATCCCTGCCACGGCAACGTCCCGCAGCTCATCGAGGCGGTGAAGCGCGGCGTGATGCTGGCGGGCGCGATGCCGATGGTGTTTCCGACCATCTCCATCGCCGAGAGCTTTTCGTATCCAACCTCGATGTATCTGCGCAACCTGATGGCGATGGATACCGAGGAGATGATCCGCGCCCAGCCGATGGACGCGATTGTCGTGATCGGTGGCTGTGACAAGACGCTGCCCGCGCAGATCATGGCCGCTGTCAGCGCCGATTTGCCAACGGTCGTCATTCCGGTGGGGCCAATGGTCGTTGGCCATCACAAGGGCGAAGTGCTCGGCGCCTGCACGGATTGCCGCCGGATGTGGGGCAAGTATCGCGCGGGTGAGATTGACGCGCAGGAGATCGAGGCGGTCAATGGCCGGCTCGCGCCGTCGGTCGGCACCTGCATGGTGATGGGTACGGCCAGCACGATGGCCTGTGTCACCGAAGCGCTGGGCCTGTCGCTGCCGATGAGCGCGACCATTCCAGCACCGCATTCCGAGCGCGTGCGTTCCGCCGAGCATAGCGGCAAGCGCGCCGCCGAAATGGCTGTGACCGGCGGCCCGCGCCCGAGCGAGTTGCTGACGCCTGCCGCGTTCCGCAATGCGCAGGTGGTGCTGCAGGCCATCGGCGGCTCGACCAACGGGCTGATCCATCTGACGGCCATCGCAAATCGCACACCGCATCGCATCGACCTCGAGGCTTTCGACAAGCTCGGGCGTGAAGTGCCGGTGCTGATCGACCTGAAGCCGTCCGGTGCGCATTACATGGAGCATTTCCATCACGCGGGCGGCGTGCCCAAGCTGATGAAGGAACTCGGCGATCTGATGGATCTCGATCAGAAATCCATCACGGGGCAGACGCTGCGCGAGATCGTCGCCCATGCGGAGGAGGTGCCGGGACAGGATGCCATCCGCCCGCGCAACAATCCGATCAATCGCGAAGGCGCGATGGCTGTCCTCCACGGCAATCTAGCGCCGCGCGGCGCAGTCATCAAACAGTCAGCCGCGACCGCGAAATTGCTGCAACATACTGGCCGGGCAATTGTGTTCGAGTCGGTCGAGGACATGACGCAGCGCGTCGACGATCCGAATCTGGATGTCACGGCGAACGATGTGCTGGTGCTGCGCAATGCGGGACCCAAGGGCGCGCCAGGCATGCCGGAGGCAGGCTATCTGCCGATCCCGCAAAAACTGCTTCGCGCCGGTGTGAAGGACATGGTGCGGATTTCCGATGCGCGCATGAGCGGCACCGCGTTCGGAACCATCGTGCTGCATATCACGCCGGAATCGGCCGTCGGAGGCCCGCTGGCGCTGGTTCAGACCGGCGACATGATCCGGCTGGATGTTTCAAAACGGCGCATCGACCTGCTGGTTGACGAGGTCGAACTCACGCTGCGCCAGCGGGCACTGCCAAAACCGCACACACCCGAATGGGCCGCGCGCGGCTATGCCCATCTCTTTCATGAAACCATCACGCAGGCGGACCAAGGCTGTGATTTTGATTTCATGGGGCGCGACGGTGCCGCTGGACATCAAGGGAAAATCTGACAAAGATCGCGCGTTCGTTTTCTTCTGACGGAGGCGTGAATGAGCACCGTGGCGTTGACGGCAGAGGAACACGCGGATCGCCGTCGCCGGATCTGGGCTATTGTCGGAAGTTCGTCCGGAAATCTGGTCGAGTGGTACGACTTCTACGCCTACGCCTTCACGGCGCTTTACTTCGCCCATGCGTTTTTTCCGGCTGGCAACCAGACCACGCAGTTGCTTCAGACCGCGGCGGTGTTTGCTATCGGCTTCCTGATGCGGCCCATTGGCGGCTATATCTTCGGCACCATCGCCGACAGATATGGCCGCAAGACATCCATGGTCACGTCCATCCTGATGATGTGCGGCGGCTCGCTCGCCATCGGACTGCTGCCCACCCATGAGACCATCGGCGTCGCCGCGCCGATCCTGCTGCTGCTGGCACGCATGGTGCAGGGACTTTCGGTCGGCGGCGAATACGGCACGACGGCGACCTACATGAGCGAGGTTTCGCTTCCCGGAAAACGCGGGTTCTATGCCTCGTTCCAGTATGTCACACTGATCGGCGGCCAGTTGCTCGCGTCGCTTGTCGTGCTGGTCGTCCAGCTCTCACTGACGGATGCGGAGTTGCGAGCGTGGGGCTGGCGCATTCCGTTCCTGATCGGCGCACTCTGCGCCATTGTCGCGCTGTATCTGCGGATGTCGCTTCATGAAACGTCATCGGCGAAAAGCCGCTCGCGGGAGGGTGCGGGCACGCTGCGCAATGTCTTTACGCATCATCTCAAGCCGTTCCTGTTGGTGCTCGGCTATACGGCAGGCGGATCACTGATTTTCTACACGTTCACGACCTACATGCAGAAGTATCTGGTCAACACCGCGCATATGGATCACCGCACGGTAAATGTCGTCATGAGCGCGGTGCTGTTTACTTACATGATCATGCAGCCGCCGTTCGGCGCGCTGTCGGACCGGATCGGGCGCCGTACCCAGATGCGCCTGTTCGGCCTGCTGACGGTCCTGACCGTCGTTCCGTTGATGCAGGCGATCGGTAGCGTGAAAAGTCCGTACATCGCCTATGTGCTCATTGTCGCCGCGCTGGCGATTGTGTCACTCTACACCTCGATCAGCGGTGTTGTGAAAGCGGAGATGTTCCCGCCGGAGGTGAGGGCGCTCAGTGTCGGCTTCGCCTACGCCATCGCCAATGCAGGGTTCGGCGGCACGGCCGAATACGTCGCACTATGGTTCAAGGATCACGGGATCGAATCGGATTTCTTCTGGTACGTGACGGTGATGTGCGCTCTTGCGTTGCTCGCGGCGATCCTGATGCCCGACCCCAAGGTGAAGGGGTATTTGCATGGACACGAGTCCGATCCGGATTAGGTTAGGACACAGCGTGCCGTCACCCTGAGGTGCCGAAGCAAAGCGGAGGCCTCGAAGGGCGACGGCGATCCTTGCGCGTCATCCTTCGAGGCTCGCAAGCGCTCGCACCTCAGGATGACGGACATCCTCAGTAGGTCGCGCGGCCGCCGGAAATGTCGAACACCGCGCCGGTGGTGTAGAGGCATTCTTCCGACGCCATCCATGCGACAAGCGACGCCAGCTCCTCCACTTTCAAAAAGCGTCCGCGCGGAATTTTCGACAGCATGAAGTCGATGTGCTGCTGGGTCATCTGGTCGAAAATCGCGGTCTTGGCTGCCGCCGGAGTCACGGCGTTGACCGCAATGTCGGTGCCCGCCAGTTCCTTGCCGAGCGATTTGGTCAGTGCAATCACACCGGCCTTTGAGGCCGAATAGTGCGAGGCGTTGGGGTTGCCTTCCTTGCCCGCGATGGAAGCGATGTTGATGATGCGTCCATAATTGTTCTTCATCATTCCGGGCACGACGGCCTTGCAGCAGATAAAGGGGCCGTCGAGGTTGATCTTCATCACCTGTCGCCACTCATCGTAGGACAGGTCGGCGACGGTCTTGTTCACGCCCGCGATGCCGGCGTTGTTGACCAGGATGTCGATCCGGCCGAAAGCCTTCAGCGTCGCGTCTTTCGCAGCTTCGACCGCAGCCGGATCGGTGACATCGACTTTCAGAACGCTCACCGCCGGGCCGATCTCTTTCGCTGTTTTATCCGCCAGTGCCTGATCGAAATCCCAGATCGCGACCTTCGCGCCGGAAGCCACGAAGCGTTCGGTGATGGCGCGGCCAAAGCCCTGCGCGCCTCCGGTGACGATGGCGAACCGTCCGTTGAGGTCGATCATGTTCAAGGCGTGTCTCCTGATTGTTGTCATTGGCGCTTTTTCACCTCTCCCCGTTTACGGGGAGAGTCGGCGCGCAGCGCCGGGTGAGGGGCGAGCGTGCAATCCTTGGTGAAGGTTGCCCCTCACCCCCACCCTCTCCCCGCGAGCGGGGAGAGGGAGAAGTTTCACAACGTCCAGCCGCCGTCGATGATATGAGCCACGCCGGTGGTGAAGGCGCTCTCATCGCTGGCGAGATAAACCGCGAGCGCCGCGATTTCCTCAGCGGTGCCGAGCCGTCCCATCGGCTGACGGCTGACGAACATGTCGCGTCCGCCCGCCCCGAGGGCCGCTGCCCGCCCGAGCATCGAGGGTGTTTCGATGGTGCCGGGGCAGATGGCGTTGCAGCGGATGCCCTTGGTGATGAAGTCCACCGCGACCGCGCGGGTCAGGGCGGCGACAGCGGCCTTCGTCGCACTGTAGACGTAGCGGTTGGGGGCTGCCTTGAATACGCCGGCAGCGGAGGAAATGTTGACGATCGAGCCGCCGCCGCCCTCCAGCATCAAAGGCAGAAACGCCTTGATAGTCCGATGCATGGACTTGACGTTGAGGTCGAACGAAAAGTCCCAGTCGGCATCGGAGCAGTCCAGCACGGTGCCGTTGTGAACGAAACCTGCGGCGTTGAGCAGGATGTCCACCTTGCCGACCTTCTTCGCCATCGCCTCGACTGCGGCGGTGTCGCGGACATCGAGTTTGTGAATGTCCGCCACGCTTTCCTTCTTCAGTGAAGCCAGCCCGGCTTCGTCGATGTCGGTTGCAATCACGGTTGCGCCTTCGCGGGTGAAGGCGAGGGCACAAGCGCGGCCTATGCCGGCTGCGCCTGCGGTGATAAAGGCACGCTTGCCTTTCAGTCGGTCAGCCATGTCAAAGCCCTGCGTTAGTGGTTATCGCGCGCGACGCCGATGGTGCCGGCGATGTTGCGATAACGGGTCGCGAGTTCGAGGCATGCTCCGGTCGATTGCTGGCCCACCGTGTCGCGATAAAGCTCCTGCCACGGCGTCTGGTTCTTCGGATAGGGGAAGCCGCCCTTCGCCATCAAATCGGCATGACGCTGCTTCACCTCGGCATCTGAAATCAGGATGTTGGCCTCGCCCTTGTTGAGGTCGATGCGCACCCGGTCGCCGGTTCGCAGAATCGCGAGTCCGCCGTTGGCGGCGGCTTCCGGCGAAGCGTTCAGGATCGACGGCGATCCCGACGTGCCGGACTGGCGGCCGTCGCCGATGCAGGGCAGCGACGTTATGCCTTTCTTGATGAGGGCAGCGGGCGGCTGCATGTTCACCACTTCCGCGCCACCGGGATAACCGATCGGACCGACGCCGCGCACGAACAGCATGCAGTGCTCATCGATCTTCAGGGATTCGTCGTCAATGCGGTGGTGATAATCCTCCGGTCCCTCGAACACGATGGCGCGGCCTTCGAATGCGTCCGGATCCTTCGGGTTGGAGAGGTAGCGGTCGCGGAATTCCTTCGAGATCACGCTGGTCTTCATGATCGCCGAATCGAACAGATTGCCGCGCAGCACGATAAAGCCTGCATCCTTCACCAGCGGCTTGTCGTAGGTGCGGATCACATCGCTGTCGGGCGCGGCAGCGCTCTTGCAGTTCTCGCCCATGGTCTTGCCATTGACGGTGAGCGCATCCTCGTGAATGCGCTTGTGCTTCATCAGTTCGCGTACCACGGCAGGGACGCCGCCGGCGCGGTGATATTCTTCGCCAAGATAGAAACCCGCCGGCTGCATGTTGACCAGCAGCGGGACGTCATGGCCGAATTTCTGCCAGTCCTCGATGGTCAGGTCGACACCGATATGGCGGGCCAGCGCGTTGATGTGGATCGGCGCGTTGGTCGAGCCGCCGATGGCCGAGTTGACCACGATGCAGTTCTCGAAGGCCTTTCGCGTCAGGAAGTCGGACGGCTTGAGGTCTTCCCACACCATCTCCACGGCGCGCTTGCCGGTTTCATATGCGATCTGGCCGCGTTCGCGGTAAGGCGCGGGGATCGCGGCGCAGCCAGGCAGCGAGAAGCCGAGGGCTTCCGCCAGCGAATTCATGGTCGAGGCGGTGCCCATGGTGTTGCAGTGCCCGACGGATGGCGCGCTTGACGCCACGATATCCATAAATTCGTCGTAGTCGATCTTGCCAGCGGCCATTTCCTCGCGCGATTTCCACACCACGGTGCCGGAGCCGGTGCGTTCGCCATTGAACCAGCCGTTCAGCATCGGTCCGCCCGACAGCACGATCGCCGGAATGTTGACGGTCGCCGCCGCCATCATGCAGGCCGGGGTGGTCTTGTCGCAGCCGGTGGTCAGCACCACGCCGTCCAGCGGATAACCGAACAGGATCTCGACCAGGCCAAGGTAGGCGAGGTTGCGGTCCAGCGCGGCGGTCGGGCGCTTGCCGGTTTCCTGAATCGGATGGGTCGGAAATTCCATCGCGATGCCGCCGGCTTCGCGAATGCCTTCGCGGACGCGCTGCGCCAGTTCGATGTGATGCCGGTTGCAGGGCGACAGATCGTTGCCGGTTTGCGCGATCCCGATGATCGGCTTGCCGGACTGCAGCTCCTTGCGCGTGAGGCCGTAGTTCAGATAGCGCTCCAGATACAGCGCCGTCATGCCAGGATTGTCGGGATTATCGAACCACAATTGAGAACGGAGCTTGCGGCGAGCGCCGCTCTGCGTGTTGTCGTTGGCGTTTTTTGTCATTGCTCTCTCCCGCACCGCACCTTCGGGCTGTTATGTCGTCATTTCGACCTTAAGCCAGCAAAAAAGACAGCGCTACCATTTTTTTGCCGCACGAATTCGATGTCGTCGCAATCAGTTTCCGCGCGCCATTGAACTTTGCCGGACCATCAGTTCAAACCCGAGATCGACGACCGGCTCCGAGGGGCGCTCTCCTTCGATTGCGGAGGTCAGCATTGTGACTGCTCTTTTCCCCATTTCGTAGCGATTGGTGCGCACGCTCGTCAGAGGCGGGACCGTCGACGCCATGAATTCCAGATCGTTGAAGCCCACAATCGCCATCTTGTCGGGAACTGGAATGTGGCGGCGTTGGCACTCGAACAGAACGCCCAGCGCGAGGTCGTCATTGACACAGAAAACGGCGTCGATATCCGGCGCGCTGGCGAGGAGGTCGGCGAACAGCGTGCCGCCGCGCGTCACGGCTGTCGGCACGGGCGTGGTCAGCAGCAAGCGCTGATCGAACAGCCCGGCCGCCTTCATTGCATCGCGGTAGCCTTCGAGTCTGCGCTGCACGCGCGGGTCCATGCGCGCGCCGAGAAATCCGATGCGTTTGTAGCCTTGCGCAATAAGATGCGAAATCGCTGCAAAAGCAGCGTCATAATGCGAAAATCCGACCATCATGTCGACCGGGTCGGGACCGGTTTCCATGATCTGAACGATGGGGCAGTTCATCGCCTCCATCACCAAACGTGATTCCGGGGTTTGATTGATCCCGGTCACGATCATGCCGGCCGGCATCTGAGCCTGGAATAGACGCAACAGTTTCTCTTCCTGAAGGATGCTGTAGCGCGTGTTCACGAACTGGATGCTGTAACGGCTGCCTTCCGAGGCATCGTAGATGCCGCGCAACACGTCGGAGAACACATTGTTGGTCAGTGACGGGATCAGGACACCGATGACTTCGGTGCGGTGCGAAGCAAGAGCGCGCGCCGCGAGATTGGGCACGTAACCAAGTTCTTTCGCCGCGCTTGCCACGCGCTCGCGTTTGCCGATCGAAAGCGCTTCCGGGTTTCGGAAAAATCGCGATGCCGTGATCTGGCTCACGCCCGCCAACTTGGCGACCTCGGTGAGGCGGATTTTGCCAGACTTCGCGCGTTTCCGTGCCATGCCGCGCTCATATCACACGAAGTTCACCAATCAAAGAATTATTGACAGCGCTACCAATCGATTGCTAATGAGGTTTAAACTGCGGACAATGCGCCACAAAGCAGAAAACAGAGCAGCGACGGCTTTCGCCGGACGACGCCGGGACGACAGAGGAGGAAAGACTGCATGGCGTCTGTGCATATTCACGACGTGCGAAAATCGTTCGGCGGATTTGAGGTTCTGCACGGCGTGACCGTTCCGATCGAGGATGGCGAGTTCGTCGTTCTGGTCGGTCCTTCAGGATGCGGCAAGTCGACCCTGCTGCGGATGCTGGCAGGTCTGGAGCGGATCACGTCCGGTACGATTTCGATCGGGGACCGTGTGGTCAACGATGTTCAGCCCAAGGAGCGGGACATCGCCATGGTGTTCCAGAATTACGCGCTGTATCCGCATATGACCGTCGCCAAGAACATGGGCTTCTCGCTCAAGCTGCGGAACACGCCGCAGGCCGAGATCGACACGCATGTGCGCCGGGCCGCTGACATCCTCGCGCTGACTCCCTTGCTGGAGCGCTATCCGCGTCAGCTCTCGGGCGGGCAGCGTCAGCGCGTCGCCATGGGCCGCGCGATAGTGCGCGATCCGCAAGTGTTCCTGTTCGACGAACCGCTGTCGAACCTGGACGCCAAGCTGCGCGTCGCGATGCGCACCGAGATCAAGGAGTTGCATCAGCGGCTCAAGACCACGACCGTTTACGTGACCCACGACCAGATCGAAGCCATGACCATGGCCGACAAGATCGTCGTGATGCAGGACGGAATTGTCGAGCAGATGGGCTCGCCGCTCGAGCTGTACGATCATCCGGACAACAAGTTCGTCGCGGGTTTCATCGGCTCGCCGGCGATGAATTTTCTTGAAGGAAAGCTGGTGGGTAGCAACAGCCCGCATGTCGAGACGGCAAACGGCAGCAAGCTGCCGCTGATGGCATCGCGCACCGGGCTCGATGGCAAGCCGGTGGTCTACGGCATTCGCCCGGAGCATCTGGAATTTGCTGACGATGGCATCGAAGCCGATGTCATTGTGGTGGAGCCGACGGGATCTGAAACCCAGATCGTCGCGCGCATTGGCCAGCAGGATTTGATCGCGGTCATTCGCGATCGCCGTCCGGTGAAGCCTGGTGACAAAATCCGGCTGCGGCCAAATCCGGCGGCAGCCCATGTCTTCGACAAGGAGAGCGGAAAGCGACTGATCAACTAGGGCATGATCCCGAAAAGCGGGAACCGGTTTTCGGAAAAGATCATGCCCAAATAAAAGCTGCCAAATCATTGCCAACAGCCGGCCAGACGAATCAAGAGCCGGTACAACAGGGAGATGAGATAATGGACAAGTTCACACCAAATCGCCGCGCATTGCTGAAAGGCGGCGCATCGGTGCTCGCAGGCGCCGCGACGCTGACCACCGATCAGTTGCTCGGCTTCGCCAAGGCCTGGGCGCAGACCACCCAGTGGAAGCCGGAAAAGGGCGCCAAGATCAATCTGCTGCGCTGGAAGCGTTTCGTGGAAGCCGAAGACAAGGCGTTCATGGACATCATCGCGGCCTTCACCAAGGCGACCGGCGTTGAAGTCAACGTCTCCAACGAATCCTACGACGATATCCAGCCGAAGGCCTCGGTTGCCGCGAACACCGGGCAGGGCCTCGACATGGTGTGGGGGCTCTATTCGCTGCCGCATCTGTTGCCGACCAAGTGCGTGGACGTCACCGATGTGGCGGACTATCTCGGCAAGAAGTATGGCGGCTGGGCCGACTCGGCCAATGCCTACGGCAAGAACAAGGCCGGCAAGTGGATCGGCATTCCGGTCGCCGCGACCGGCGCGCTGATGAATTATCGCATCAGTTCATGCGAGAAGGCGGGCTTCAAGGAATTCCCGAAGGACACCGCAGGCTTCCTCGAACTGGTCAAGGCCCTCAACAAGAACGGCACCCCGGCCGGCATGGCCATCGGCCATGCTTCTGGCGACGCCAACACCTGGCTGCACTGGGCACTCTGGACCCACGGCGGCTATCTCGTCGACAAGAACGACAAGGTCATCATCAATTCGCCGGAAACCGCCAAGGCGCTGGAATATGTCAAGGCGCTTTATGACAACTTCATTCCCGGCACGGCGTCGTGGAACGACTCGTCGAACAACAAGGCGTTCCTCGCCGGTCAGCTTCACGTCACCTGTAACGGCATCTCCGTTTACGTGACCGCCAAGCGCGAAGCGAAGAACATCGCCGAGGACATGAACCACGCCTATATGCCGATCGGCCCGGCCGGCAAGCCGACCGAACTGCATCTGCCCTTCACGATGATGACCTTCAACTTCACGAAGTATCCGCAGGCGTGCAAGGCACTCACCGCGTTCATGATGGAAGCGGACCAGTTCAATCCATGGCTGGTGTCCGCATCGGGTTATCTGTCGCCGTTCCTCAACGGTTACGACAACAATCCGGTCTGGACCTCGGATCCGAAGAACACCGTGTACCGCGATGTCGCCAAGCGCACGCTGACGCCCGGCGGTCTCGGCACGCTCGGCGAGAACGCGGCGGCGGCGATTGCCGACTTCCTGGTCGTCGACATGTTCGCGAATTACTGCACCGGCCGCGAAGACCTTAAGGGCTCGATCGCCTTCGCAGAGCGTCAGGCCAAGCGTCTGTATCGCTGACCGATACCGGCACCGGCGCGGAACCATCCCGCGCCGGTGTCTCTGTTTCGTGATGACACGCGCGCATCTTCCGGCAGGACAACAGCTATACTGTCGTCAAGCGCGTGGAAGGTTCTGATCCCAGAAGGTTGGGTCTAATGAGCACGATACCGGCGTCGATGCCCAAACAGCAGGCCTATGTCAGCACGCAGTCGCTCTGGCAGCGGCTGAGTGCGAACCGCAACTGGGTTGCACTCTGGTTCATGCTGCCGGCGGCAGCATTCCTGCTGCTGTTCCTGGCTTATCCGCTGGGCCTCGGCATCTGGATGAGCTTTACGGATGTCCGTATCGGGCGGCCCGGTCAGTTCATCGGCCTTGAAAACTACGAGTGGCTCTGGGACGACGGCGTGTTCTGGCTGTCGGTGTTCAACACGTTGCTTTACACGATTGTCGCCAGCGTCATCAAATTCGCGCTCGGGCTTTATCTCGCGTTGCTGCTCAACCGCAACATGCCGTTCAAGGCGATGATCCGGGCCGCTGTGCTGATCCCCTTCATCGTGCCGACGGTATTGTCGGCCATCGCATTCTGGTGGATTTACGACTCGCAGTTCTCGATCATCTCGTGGTCGCTCACCAAAATGGGCTTGATCCACCAGAACATCAATTTCCTCGGCGACTCGACCTGGGCGCGCATCAGCGTCATCATCGCGAATATCTGGCGCGGCGTGCCGTTCGTCGCCATCACGCTGCTGGCGGGATTGCAGACCGTTTCGCCATCGCTTTATGAAGCGGCGACGCTCGATGGCGCCAGCAACTGGCAACGCTTCCGCTACATCACATATCCGCTGCTGACGCCGATCATCGCCGTGGTGATGACCTTCTCGGTGCTGTTCACATTCACCGACTTCCAGTTGATCTGGGCGCTGACCCGTGGCGGTCCGGTGAACGCGACGCATCTGATGGCGACGCTCAGTTATCAGCGTGGCATTCTGAGTGGACGGTTGGGCGAGGGCGCCGCGGTCGCGACCGCGATGATCCCGTTCCTGCTCGCGGCGATCACCATCTCATGGTTCGGCATGCAGCGCCGCAAGTGGCAGCAGGGATCCGACAATGACTGATCGGGCCGAGACGTTGCAGCTTTATTCCTGCGCGAACAGGGCAAGCCCCGCGCGCGCGCCGCAAGTGGCAGCAAGGATCCGACAATGACTGATCATGCAGCGCATCCGCCTGTCGCCACCACGCAAGCCGTGACCGATAACAGCGAGGGCATGAGCTATCTGGAGAGCTTGCCGCGCAAGATCGTCACGCTCTACATTCCGCTCTTCATTCTGGTGGTGATCCTGCTGTTCCCGTTTTACTGGATGGCGCTGACATCCATCAAACCGGACGAACAGCTCATCGACATGGAGACCTACAACCCGTTCTGGGTTGTGAAGCCGACCTTCAAGCATATTCACAAGCTGCTGTTCGAGACGGAGTATCCGCGCTGGCTGTGGAACACGATGTATGTGGCCGCGGCGGCAACGTTTCTTTCGATCGTTGCGAGCGTGCTGGCCGCTTATGCCATCGTGCGCCTGCGCTTCAAAGGCGCGGAGACGGTCAGCGCGATGATCTTTCTGGCCTACCTCGTGCCGCCGTCCATTCTCTTTATCCCGCTGGCATCGGTGATCCATTCCTACGGGCTGTTCGACTCGCCGCTGTCGCTGATCCTGGTCTATCCCACGCTGCTGATTCCGTTCTCGACATGGCTGCTGATGGGATACTTCAAGACCATCCCCTATGAACTGGAGGAATGCGCGCTGATCGACGGCGCCAGCCGCTGGCAGATTTTGACCAAGATTGTACTGCCGCTCGCGGTGCCAGGGCTGATCTCGGCATTCATCTTCTGCTTCACGCTGTGCTGGAACGAATTCATCTACGCGCTGACATTCCTTGCCTCCACACCGAACAAGACGGTCCCGGTGGCTATCGTTAACGAATTCGTCGATGGCGATATTTACAAGTGGGGATCGCTGATGGCGGGCGCGCTGGTCGGCTCGCTCCCGCTGGTCATCCTCTACGCATTCTTTGTCGAGCACTACGTCTCGGCGATGACGGGTGCGGTGAAGGAATAAGGAAGCCTCATCCTGAGGAGTGCGCCTTGCGCGCGTCTCGAAGGATGGGTGACAAATTCCCTCGTTCGAGACGGCACTGAAGAAGCGCCTCCTCATCATGAGGGACAATTGTTGTTTTGAAGGAGTTACTCTTGCATATTCTGGTTCTCGGCGCTGCCGGTATGGTCGGGCGCAAACTCGTCGAGCGGCTGACCCGCGATGGACGGCTCGGAAAGTCCGACATCACGCGCATGACGCTGCAGGATGTCGTCGCGCCGGCGAAACCGGAAACATCCATTCCTGTCGACGTGGTGACATGTGACGTCGCCGATCAGGCGGCAGTGACGAAACTCGTTGCGGGCAAGCCGGACGTCATTTTTCATCTTGCGGCCATTGTTTCAGGCGAGGCCGAGGCGGATTTCGACAAGGGCTACCGGATCAATCTCGATGGCACGCGCTACCTGATCGACGCCGTGCGCGCCATTGGCGGCAATTACAAGCCGAGGATCGTGTTTACGTCGTCGATCGCCGTGTTCGGCGCGCCGTTCCCGCAACAGATCGGGGACGAATTCCTCTCCGCGCCGCTGACCAGCTATGGCACCCAGAAGGCCATCGGGGAACTGCTGATCTCCGATTACACCCGCAAGGGTCTGTTCGATGGCGTCAGTATCAGGCTGCCGACGATTTGCGTGCGGCCGGGCCTGCCGAACAAGGCGGCCTCGGGGTTCTTTTCCAACATCATCCGCGAACCGCTGGCCGGCAAGGAAGCTGTGCTTCCGGTGTCGGAGGACGTCCGTCACTGGCATGCCTCGCCGCGCTCAGCCGTGGGTTTCCTGCTGCATGCCGGAACGATGGATACCAACACGATTGGCCCGCGCCGCGCATTGAGCATGCCCGGCCTGTCGGTCACGGTGGGCGAACAGATCGCGGCGCTTGGCCGTGTCGCCGGCAAGGGCGTGACGGACCGCATCAAGCGCGTCCCCGACCAGACCATCACCGGCATCGTCGCCGGATGGCCGCGTGATTTCGTCACCGAGCGGGCGCTCAAGCTCGGTTTCACCACCGCCGAAAAGACCTTCGACGACATCATCCGCATTCACATCGAAGACGAACTCGGTGGAAAATTCGTAAGCTGACGGCATGACCACGGTCGCCTGCATCGGCGAGTGTATGATCGAGCTCTCGCAGGGCGCGGATAACATCGTCACGCGCGGCTACGGCGGCGATACGCTAAACACGGCAGTCTATCTCGCCCGCCTTGGGGTAAGCGTCGATTATGTGACCGCGCTCGGCGACGATCCGTTCAGCGAAGAAATGCTGAAGGGCTGGGCGGGCGAGGGCGTCGGCATCAGCCGGGTGATGCGCGTCCCGGGGAAGCTGCCGGGACTCTATGCCATCCGGACCAGCGAGGCGGGCGAGCGTTCGTTCTATTACTGGCGCGAAAACTCAGCGGCCCGTCAATTGCTCAACTTGCCCGAAACAGATGACCTGCTCGCATCGCTCGCCGGTTACGACGTAGTCTATCTCTCCGGCATTACACTTTCGCTTTATGGCGCCGATGGCCGTCGCCGGCTGATCGAGGCGTTGAAAGCAGCGCGCAAGGGCGGGGCGCGTATTGCATTCGACACCAATTTCCGAATGAAAGGTTGGCCGGATCTGGACGTCGCCCGTCAGGTCTATCGCGACATGCTGGCGGTGGCGGATATCGTGCTGGCGTCTGTTGATGATCTCACACCATTGTTCGGAAGCCGCATGCATGGCGAACTGATCGACCGCATGGCTGCCGGCGAGGTGGTGTTGAAACTCGCCGAACCGGGCAGCGTTGTCAGGTATGACGGCGTGGAGAATAGCGTGAAGGCGGAGCCGGTCAGCAGAGTGGTCGATACGACAGCGGCGGGCGACAGTTTCGCGGCGGCTTATCTCGCGGCGCGGATTGGCGGCGCTGCCCCGGGCGAAGCCGCGCGGGCCGGTCATCGTCTGGCCGGGGCGGTGGTCGCCCATCGCGGAGCGATCATTCCGCGCGAGCACATGCCGGCCGTCAACGTAGCGGGAAGGGGATGAGCATCATGACCGGTCTGTCGGCGTCGGAAAGACAAGCGGCTCTTGAGACAACTCTCGTTCCGGCGCGGATCGTCCCGGTGCTGACCATCGAGCGCGTGTCGGATGGCGTTCCGCTGGCGAAGGCGCTGGTCGCCGGGGGCATCAAGGTGCTTGAAGTTACTTTCCGGACGCACGCGGCTGCCGAGGCGGCGAAGGCGATCATTGCGGAAGTTCCGGACGCCATCGTCGGGATGGGCACCGTCCTCAATGGCGACGATCTGCGCCGGGCGCAGGCGCTTGGAGCAAAATTCGCGGTCAGCCCCGGTGCAACGCCGGAATTGCTTGATACGGCTGCGGAAAGTGCCTTGCCCTTACTGCCGGGCGTCGCGACAGCCTCCGAAGTGATGCAGGCGCAGGCGAGGGGATTCAATCTGCTGAAGTTCTTTCCCGCCGAACAGGCTGGCGGCATTCCGATGCTGCGAGCGCTGGCGGGGCCGTTCCCGACCACACGGTTCTGTCCGACCGGCGGAGTCAATGCCGACAATCTCGCGACATGGCTGGCCGAGCCGAATGTCATCGCGGCGGGCGGCTCATGGCTATGTCCGGCCTCCGATATCAAATCGGGGAACTGGGAAATTATCACCGCCCGCTGCGTCGACGCGATGAAGAAGCTGCGGCGGAAGTAAAGCTATCAGAACGAAAAAGCTATCAAAACGAAAGGGTGCTCTCTTTAACCTCTCCCCGTAAACGGGGAGAGGTCGGATTGCGTAGCAATCCGGGTGAGGGGCGAACGAACGATGGCGACGATGCGTGAAGCTGCCCCTCGGCCCAACCCTCTGCCGCAAGAGCGGGGCGAGGGAGTAGCGCGCATCGTCCACATTTTTGTCGAGAGACCCGGAACGAGTCCGGGCATGACAAAAGTGGAGTCTGTTGAGCCGGTTACGACTCGCACCGCAAGCGAAGACTGAATCTCCGCATGATGTTGTGCGTGAAGATCAGGCGCTGGACCTAAGCTATTCGTCCGACTCTTAAAATCCCATCGCCGCACCATCGCTGCGCGGATCGGTTGCGCCCTCGAACATTCCATCCGGATGACGGACCACGGCGCCCGCATGGCCCATGGTCGAGGTGAAGGCCGGGAGGATTTCGACGTCGTGGCCGGCGTCACGCATGGCCTGAACCACCGCCGGATCGAAGCGGTCTTCCAGTTTCAGCGTCACCGTGGCATCGCCCCAGGTCTTGCCCAGCAGCCAGCGCGGCGCTGTGATCGCGGCCTGCAGGCCCTGACCGTACATCGCATAGCGGCTGAACACGGCGGACTGGCTCTGCGGCTGGCCTTCGCCGCCCATGTTGCCATAGACCATGCGGCGGCCGTCGTTGAACAGCGCCATCGCCGGATTAAGAGTGTGGAACGGCTTGCGGCCGGGGCGCAGCGCACGCGGGCCATCGCCGTCGAGCAGGAAGCTCGAACCACGGTTTTGCCAGACGATGCCCGAATTCTCCAGCACGCAGCCGGAGCCGAACTCAAAGTAGATGCTCTGGATGAAGCTGACGGCGGTGCCGTTGTTGTCGATGGCGCCAAGCCACACCGTGTCACCGGGATTGACCGGCACCGGCCATGGCAGCGCGCGCTTGCGGTTGACGTTGGCCGCGAGTCCGTCGAGCGTCGCCGAAGTCAGATAGTGTTCGGCCTTTTCGGTCATCAGCGCGGGGTCGCCCACAATACGGTCGCGCACGAGAAACGCCTGTTTGGTCGCTTCGACAATGCAGTGGAGATAGTCGAACGTCTCGGCTTCCTTGACGCCAAGCCGCTCGAAGATCGCCAGGATCATCAGCGAGGCAAGGCCCTGCGTCGGCGGCGGGAAGTTGTAGAGTGTCGCGTCCTTCACCGCGACCGACAGCGCCTGGCGCCGCTGCGCCTTCTGAGCGGCAAGATCGGCGAGGGTGACTGGCGAGCCGCAGCGGGCGAGATCGGCTGCGATCTCCTTGGCCAGCGCGCCGGTGTAGAAATCCATCGGGCCATCCTTGCCAAGGCGCTTCAGCGTTGCGCCCAGCGCGGGCAGCTTCATCAACTGGCCTTCCTTTGGCAGGTTTCCGTTGAAGAGGAAGGTGTCGACAAAGCCCGGGGAATCTTTCAGCTCCTGCAGCTTGGTCTCGGTCAGCTCCTGCTGCGTCGCTGTGACGGCGAAACCGTTTTCTGCCGACCATGCGGCATCTTCCACGAGGCGCGACAGCGGCAGCTTGCCGCCGACTTCCTTGTTGATCGCGATCACCTCGGCCCAGCCGGACAGCGTGCCGGCGACCGTGTTGGCGGCGAGGGGGCCGCGGGATGGAATCGCCGACAGCCCCTTGCTCTTGTAGAAATCAACGGTCGCGGCCTGTGCCGCCGCGCCGCAGCCATCCACGGCGATGGGCGGCTTGCCGTCAACGGAGATCAGCCAGAAGCCGTCGCCGCCGATCGAATTCATGTGCGGATAGACCACGGGCAGGCTCGCTGCCATGGCCAGTGTGGCTTCGATGGCGTTGCCGCCCTCGCGCAGCACGCGCAATCCGGCCTCGGAGGCGAGATGGTGCGGCGAGGTGACCATACCGCGAAGGGAGCGAGGCGTATTGAGCATTGTCCGTATCCATCGTCTGGCGTTGACGCGCCGGCAATGGACGCGATGACCTATGTAAGTGAATACTTCACTTTTTGTAAACCGCAAAATGCCCGGTTTTCACCGGGCATTCCAAAGTAAGCTAATTCTGAATTACACCTTCACCATCCGTTTTCCGCGGTTTTCGCCGGCCAACAGTCCAATCAGGGCCTTCGGCGTGTTTTCCAGCCCATTGATGATGTCTTCTTGCACCTTGATCTTGCCGGCCTGCACCCACGCCTGCAGATCGGCCATTGCCGCGTCCCGCTGGTCGTTGAAATCGGTGAAGATGAAGCCCTGCACCGTCAGCCGCTTCACCACGATCAGTCCCGGCACACCGCGCGGGCCATGGGCAGGCGGCGTGCCGTCATAGGCCGAGACAGCTCCGCAACAGGAGATGCGGCCGTGCTGATTCATCTGCGGCAGACAGGCCTCGAAAATATCGCCACCGACATTGTCGAAATAGACATCAATGCCGTTCGGCGCGGCGGCTTTCAGTGCCTTGAACACGGGCTCGGATTTGTAATCGACAGCCGCATCGAAGCCGAGTTCGGAAACCAGCCAGTTGCACTTTTCCTTGCCGCCCGCGATGCCGACCACCCGGCAGCCCTTGATCTTGGCGATCTGCCCGACAAACGAGCCGACCGATCCGGCGGCGGCGGACACCACAACGGTCTCGCCGGCTTTGGGCTTGCCGACATTGAGCAGGCCGAAATAGGCGGTGAGGCCTGCGACGCCGAACACACTGAGCAGATGGGTGATCGGCTCGATGCGTGGCACCTTCACCAAGGTCTTGGCGCGCACGGCGGCATAGTCCTGCCAGCCGGTATCCCCGAACACCAGATCGCCCGGTGCAAGGCCGGGCGCATTGGACTTCACCACTTCGGCGATCGCGCCGCCTGCCATCACCGTGTTGGCTTCCACGGCGGCGCGATAGGTCGCGCCCTGCATCCACGCGCGGTTGGCGGCATCGAGCGAGATATAGAGAACACGCACCAGCACCTCGCCATCCTTCGGATCGGGAATGGCAGCCTCGGCCATCTTGAAATTCTGCGGCGCGAGCTTGCCGGTTGGCTTTTCGACGAGCAGGATCTGGCGGTTGGTCTGCGACATAAGTGTTTCCTCCGAAGGATGTTCTTGTCCCCTGACGATAGCAGCCTTTGAACAAGGATTGGAACCGGGCTTGGGCCCGGGCGTTACCCAGAACTGGTCCGTAGCTTGCCTTGTCAGCAGGGCTGCACTGAATGCGGGGCTGGGACTGCGCGAGCGCCCTAATCTCACCGGAATTGTGGCTCGTTCTAAGCACAACTGCACATCTTGAGAGCAGGGGGCCTGATGAGAGACGTTGTAAGTCCTTCCCTTCGTCGTATCCTTTGTGTTTTCCCTAAGTATTCCCCTTCATTTGGCACTTTTGAATACGCTTACCCCCTGACAGACGGCGTCCAGGCTTTCATGCCTCCGCAGGGGCTGCTTCTGATTGCGGCATCGCTTCCGGCTGGCTGGGAGGTCCGCTTTCTCGACGAAAATATTTCGCCTGCGACCGATGATGATTTCATCTGGGCGGACGCGGTTTTTGTCAGCGGCATGCATATCCAGCGACCGCAGATCAACGACATCTGCCGCCGCGCCCATGAGCATGATCTGGCGGTGGCGCTGGGCGGGCCTTCGGTCAGTGCCTGCCCGGAATACTATCCCGATTTCGATTATCTGCACGTCGGCGAACTCGGCGACGCCACCTATGAGCTGTTTCGGCGCCTTGGGCGCGACTCGGCGCGGCCGGACAGGCAGGTGATCCTGACCACCAAGGAGCGCCGGGATATGGCCGACTTTCCGCTCCCGGCCTATGAATTGCTTCCGCTTCAGAAATACTTCATCGGCAGCATCCAGTTTTCGTCCGGCTGTCCGTATCAGTGCGAGTTCTGCGACATTCCGGCGCTGTACGGGCGCAATCCGCGGCTCAAGTCGCCGGAGCAGGTGATCGCCGAACTCGACAAGATGGTCGAATGCGGTCTCGCCGGCGCGGTCTATTTCGTCGATGACAATTTTATCGGCAACCGCAAGGCCACGCTGGATCTGTTGCCGCATCTGGTCGAATGGCAAAAGCGCAACGGCTACGCGATCCAGTTCGCCTGTGAAGCGACGCTGAACATCGCCAAGCGGCCGGAAATCCTGTCGCTGATGCACGATGCTTACTTCACGACATTGTTTGCCGGCATCGAGACGCCTGATCCGGATGCGCTGAAAGCAATGTCGAAGCAGCACAACATGATGGTGCCGATCCTGGAGGGCGTGCAGACGCTCAACAGCTACGGGCTGGAAGTCGTGTCCGGTATTATTCTGGGGCTGGACACCGATAAACTCGACGCCGGCGAGGGCATTCTCGAATTCATCGACCAGTCGCAGATTCCGCTCCTGACCATCAATCTTCTGCAGGCTTTGCCGCGCACGCCGCTTTATGATCGCCTGAAACGGGAAGGCCGTCTGATCGAGGATGCCGACCGCGATTCAAATGTCGATTTTTTCCTGCCCTACGAGCATGTGGTGTCGACCTGGCGCGAGTGCATGGGCCGGGCCTATACGCCGGAAAAGCTGTTTGCCCGGTTCGAGCATCAGGTTCGCGAGACCTATCCGAACCGTCTGCAGCCATCGAACAGCAAGCAGCGGCTGTCATGGCGCAACATCAAGCGCGGCATGACCATGCTGTCCAATATCATCTGGCATGTGGGTGTGAAGAGCGACTATCGCCGCGTGTTCTGGAAATTCGCCTGGCCGCGTCTCAAAACCGGCGATATCGAGCGGGTCATCAGCGTTGGTCTGGTCGCGCACCATCTGATAGTGTTCGCGCGGGACGCCTCTAGCGGACAGCAGAATGCTTCGTATTACTCGACCAGATTGCGGGACATGCCTGTCGCCGCTGAATGACGCGGCCAGATGATGGCTGCGCAGGTCATTTTCCTGTCTGAACGTCCATGAAGCCGCCGCTGGTTTACGACGTGCTCGTTCTCGGTGCGGGGGCGGCGGGATTGATGTGCGCACGGGTCGCGGGCGGCCGTGGCCGCAGCGTCGGGGTGATCGAGCAGGCCAAGCGTCCGGCGGAAAAAATCCGCATTTCCGGCGGCGGCCGTTGCAATTTCACCAACCTGTACACCGCGCCTGCGAACTTCCTCTCCCGCAATCCACATTTCTGCAAGTCGGCGCTCAGCGGATTCACGCAGCATGATTTCATCGCGCTCGTCGAGAAGCATCGTATCGCCTATCATGAAAAGACGCGCGGACAATTGTTCTGTGACAGTTCCTCGCAGCAGATCATCGACATGCTGCTGGACGAGTGCGGCGCGGCCGGTGTGACGCTGCATGCGGGGACGAAGATATCCTCGATCGCGAAAGGCGAGGATGGCTTCCGCGTCATGACCGACCGCGGCGAAATGCACGGCCGCGCGCTGGTCGTGGCCACCGGCGGCCCGTCGATCCCGAAAATGGGGGCGAGCGGCTTTGGCTATAATGTCGCCGAGCAGTTCGGTCTCGGGATCGTGCCGCCGCGTGCGGGGCTGGTGCCGCTGACATTCGACGAGGCGCTGCTGGCGCGTTCAAAAGAGCTTGCCGGTGTCGCCGTTGAAACGGTGATCGCCTGCAACGGGACAAAATTCGACGAGGCAATGCTGTTCACCCATCGCGGGTTGAGCGGTCCCGCCATTCTGCAAATCTCGTCCTATTGGCACGACGGTGATGCCATTCAGATCGACATGGCGCCCGGCCTTGATGTCTTCGCCGCGTTGAAAGAGATGCGGCGCGATCATCCGCGTCAGGAGCTTGCGACAGGGCTGGCCCGGCTGCTGCCGGCGCGTCTGGCGCACTGGATCGCGGGGGCGGGGGGCAGTGCTGCGCGGATGGCCGACATGTCCGATCGCCAGCTTCAGGCTGTGGCTGTGCTGGTGAACAGGTGGCAGGTGACGCCGCGTGGCACGGAGGGCTACCGGACCGCGGAAGTCACACTCGGCGGCGTCGACACGGCGGAACTTTCGTCCAAGACATTTGAAGCCAAATCCGTTCCCGGCTTGTTTTTCATCGGCGAAGTGATCGACGTCACGGGCCATCTTGGCGGCTTCAATTTCCAGTGGGCGTGGTCGTCCGGTTTTGCCGCGGGCCAGAGCGTCTGAGCGCTGTCACGGAACCGTTTGGCGCGGCGAAAGCCTCAACTGCCGCGAAAAGCACAGGATATCCCCGTAATATGCTGAAATAAAAGGGATATTTCCATCTAAAGGAGGATTGTGCTCGGGGCCGCGAACCTGCTAATCGACTGCGGCGGACGCTATTATTCCGCCATTCAACCTGCATGTGAGCCTGAATTGTCCGCTCAACTCTCATTGGCCGTTGCCGGGCTTGCCCTTGCGATATGGGTCTATCTGATCGCGGCGCGGGGCGACTTCTGGCGAACGCAGAAGTTCGACGATCTTGCGCCAGCACCGGCGGATGCGACATGGCCCTCGATCGCGGTTGTCGTGCCGGCGCGCGATGAAGCCGCCGGTGTCGCAGCGTGTGTGACCTCCATTCTGAGCCAGCCCTATCCCGGCATGCTGTCGATGGTGCTGGTCGATGATCAGAGTCAGGACGGCACGTCACAGATTGCGCGCGATGCGGCAGCGGCCATCGGCGCGTCGGATCGTCTCACGGTGTTGCAGGGACGCCCGCTGCCATCCGGCTGGACCGGCAAGCTGTGGGCCGTGAAGCAGGGGCTGGCCCTCGTCGAAGAGCGGCCATTGCAGCCGGACTACATTCTCCTGACCGATGCCGATATCGTTTATTCCGGTGACGTCCTGATGCGGCTGGTGGCGCGTGCGCAACGCGACAAGCTGGCAATGACGTCAGTGATGGCAACGCTTCGCTGCGAGAGTTTTGCCGAGAAGTATCTGATCCCTGCCTTCATCTTTTTCTTCGGAATGCTTTATCCGTTCGGCTGGGTACGCAATCCCTCACGCGCAACGGCTGCGGCCGCAGGCGGATGCATTCTTGCCCGCCGGGATGCGCTGAAGAATGCCGGTGGCATCGAATCCATTCGCGGATCGCTGATCGACGATTGCGCGCTCGGCGCGCGCTTGAAGCAGCAGGGACCGGTCTGGCTCGGATTCTCGCGGGACGTCAAAAGCGTTCGTGCATCGGACACCATCGCTAGCGTGGGGCAAATGATCTCGCGCTCCGCCTACGCGCAGTTGCGTTATTCGGTGACGATTCTCGCAGGAACGATTCTCGCCATGGCGCTTGTGTTTCTGGCGCCGGTGGTCATCGCGCTGTTCGGGCACGGATGGGCGGCGGTATTTGCTGCCGCAGCGTGGGTCCTGATGGCGCTCGCGTTCCAGCCCACTCTGCGATACTATGGGCAGTCGGCGTTTTGGGGCCCGGCGCTCCCTGCGATCGCAATCGCTTACATGGTGTTCACGGTCAACTCCGCGGTCCAGCACTTTCAGGGACGTGGCGGAATGTGGAAAGGCCGCGCCCAGGCACAGGTTTCAGGTTCTTAAATGACAACAGCAGGCGAATTGCGGTCCGGCAAGGGCCACAAGGACGAGAATTTCCCCGTTGCGTCGTGGATCATTCATCCGCGCCATCGCGCGTTGATTCTCGCGTTCTATAATTTCGTGCGCACCGGCGACGATATCGCCGATCATGTGTCGCTGGCGCCGCAGGACAAGCTCGACAAGCTGGATCTGCTCGAAGCGGAACTCCTCGGCAAGGGCGACACCCAGCCGGAAGCGGTGACGCTGCGTCATGCGTTCGCCGAGCGCGGCATGTCGCCGAAGCATGCGCAGGATTTGCTGAATGCGTTTCGTCTCGACGTCACCAAGCTGCGCTATGCGAACTGGGACGAACTGATCCACTATTGCTCGCTCTCGGCGATGCCCGTCGGCCGATTCATGCTGGATGTTCATGGCGAGGACCGTTCGACCTGGGCCGCGTCGGATGCGATCTGCGCAGCCCTGCAGATCAACAATCATCTGCAGGATTGCGGCAAGGACTATCTCAATCTCGACCGCGTTTATCTTCCGCAGGATGCGATGAACGCGGCTGGCGCGACAGTGGAAATGCTGGGCGAGGGGCAGTCACCGCCGGCCTTGCTGAAATGCCTGCATGGACTGGCGCGGCGCACCGAGACGCTGCTGCACGAAGGCCGCTCTCTGTCCGGAGACATCAAGGATACGCGCTTTGCGCTTGAGGTGCGCGTGATCGAGACATTCGCCGACAGGATCGTCAATCTGCTGAAAGTCCGCGATCCGTTGAGTGAAAAGGTGCATCTGTCGAAAAGCCAAATGGCCGGCATTGCTTTTTCTGCGATGGCGCGAGGTCTGTATCGGCGCGCGACCGGACATTCGTCCGCGGTTCGTCACGTTTCGGGCGCGTAGCGACACCATGACGACCGCCGACGCCACATCTCAGGTAACAGCGCAAGGTTCTGCCTCGGGCAGCTCGTTCTACGCGGCGATGCGTATCCTGCCGCGCGAGCAACGCGATGCGATGTTCCAGATCTACAGCTTCTGCCGTCAGGTCGATGACATCGCCGATTCCAACGATCCGCGCGCGGAGCGTCTTGCGGCGCTCGATCAGTGGCGGCGGGACATCGACGCGCTCTATGCGGGCAATCCGCCTGCGCGCGTGACGGATTATGTGCCGTCGGTGAAGCAGTTCGGCCTGCGCCGCGAGGATTTCATCGCTATCATCGACGGCATGGAAATGGACGTGCCCGCCGATATCCGCGCCCCGGATGCAGCGACGCTCGATCTGTACTGTGACCGGGTCGCCAGTGCGGTGGGCCGGCTTTCGGTGCGGGTCTTCGGTCTCGGTGAAGACGACGGCATCCTGCTCGCGCATCATCTGGGCCGCGCGCTGCAACTGACCAACATCCTCCGCGACATCGACGAGGACGCCGGGCTCGGCCGTCTCTATCTGCCGCGTGAGGAACTCAACGCCGCGGGCATCATGTCGAACGATCCGCTGGTGGTCGTCTCCGATCCGCGGTTGCCGCGAGTCTGTGAAGTCATTCTGAAACAGGCGCGCAGCCACTTCGCCAAGTCGAACGACATCATGGCACGCAATTCGCGCCGCGTCGTTCGCGCGCCGAAGATCATGTCGGAATACTACCACGCGATCTTTGAAAAACTGGTCGAGCGCGGTTTCGCGCTGCCGCGCAAGCCGGTCAAGCTCAACAAGGCCGCCAAGATTTTCATTCTCATCCGGTACGCATTCATCTGATGGCAAAAGCTCATATCATTGGCGCCGGGGTCTCCGGCCTGTCGGCGGCTGTTCGGCTCGCAAATGTGGGATTCGAGGTTCACGTCCACGAGGCGACGCAGCAGGCCGGCGGCCGCTGCCGCTCGTACTATGACGGCGCGACCGATATGGTCATCGACAATGGCAATCACCTGCTGCTGTCGGGCAACCTGCATGCGCGGTCATACGCGCTGTCCATCGGCAGCGAATCCGGCCTTGTCGGGCCGGAACGGGCGCAGTTCGATTTCGTCGATCTGAAAACCGATATGCGCTGGAAGCTCGATCTCGGCAACGGCCGCATTCCGACCTGGCTGTTCGACAAATCGCGCCGCGTGCCGGATACCACGGTTGGCGATTATCTCGCGCTCGCGCCGGTGATCTGGGCGGGGACGGATGCGCTGGTCGGCAACACTATCAAGTGCGAAGGCACGCTGTATGACCGGCTGGTGCAGCCGCTGCTGCTTGCGGCACTCAATGTGGATCCGCCGGATGGCTCGGCGGGTCTTGCGGGCGCGATCGTGCGGGAGACCTTACTGGCCGGCGGCCAGTCATGCCGTCCGCTGATCGCGCGTGAAGGTTTGAGCACAGTCCTTGTCGATCCCGCGATCAAGCTGATCCGCGAGAAGGGCGGCACGGTCAATCTCGGCCACGAATTGCGTCAGGTTCTGATGGCCGGTGAATCCATCTCGATGCTGGAATTCGTCGACGACACGATCGCCGTCGCGCCGCGCGACGTGGTGGTGCTCGCCGTGCCGCCGCGTTCGGCTGCTGCAATTCTTCCGGGATTGAAGACGCCGACCAAGTTCCGCGCCATCGTCAACGCGCATTTCCGTTACGACCCGCCTGCCAACATGCCGCCGATGATGGGCGTGATCGGCGGCTTGATCGAATGGCTGTTCGCATTCCATCAGCGTCTCTCGGTCACCATCAGCGACGCCGACCGGCTGGTGAATGTGCCGCGCGAACAGCTTGCGCGCGACATCTGGCGCGACATCTGCAAGGCCGCCGGCATCAGCCATGAGGTGGCGGAGGGTCCGCTGCCGCCATGGCAGATCGTGCGCGAGCGCCGCGCTACATTTGAGGCGACCCCGGAACAAAATGCCATGCGTCCAGGGACTGCCACCGATTGGAAAAACCTGTTCCTCGCGGGCGATTGGACTGATACGGGACTGCCTGCGACCATTGAAGGGTCGATCCGCTCTGGCGACAAGGCCGCTGATCTGGCCTTGAAAATGCAGTAAAATCAGCATTTTACGGACGTTCCATGACGCTTCTTGACGACCATAGGGCCGCTGCTGCGCCCAGCGCGCCGGCCCTTGAGAACAGCATTGAAGCCGCTTCCAGCGCCATTCTGGACGTGCGCAAGGCCGACGGGCACTGGGTGTTCGAGCTCGAGGCCGACGCCACGATTCCGGCCGAGTACGTCCTGCTGCGGCACTATCTCGCCGAGCCTGTCGATAGCGTGCTGGAAGCGAAGATCGGCAATTATCTCCGCCGCATCCAGAACGACAACGGCGGCTGGTCGCTGTTCTACGGCCACGAATTCGACATGAGCGCGAGCGTGAAAGCCTACTTCGCGCTCAAGATGATCGGCGACAAGCCGGATGCGCCGCATATGAAGAAGGCGCGCGAGGAGATCCTTCGCCGAGGCGGCGCGATCAAGAGCAACGTGTTCACGCGCATCATGCTGGCGCTGTTTGGCGTTGTGACATGGCGCGCCGCGCCGATGATGCCGGTCGAAATCATGCTGCTGCCGCGGTGGTTTCCGTTCCACCTGACCAAGATTTCGTACTGGGCGCGCACCGTGATCGTGCCGCTGCTGGTGCTGATGAACAAGAAGCCGCGTGCGCGTAATCCGCTCGGCATCGGCATCGACGAATTGTTCCTCGAAGATCCGAAGTCCATCGGCATGACGGCGAAGGCGCCGCATCAGAGCCAGCTCTGGTTTACGGCCTTCGATCTGCTCGACAAGGTGTTGCGCGTTGTTGATCCGCTGTTTCCAAAGAAGAGCCGCCAGCGCGCTATCGACAAGGCGGTGGCGTTTGTCACCGAGCGGCTGAACGGCGTCGATGGCTTGGGGGCTATCTTCCCGGCCATGGCCAACACTGTGATGGTTTACGATCTGCTCGGCTATCCGAAGGATCATCCGCATTATGTGCTGGCACGGCAGTCGGTCGAGAACCTGCTTGTGATCAAGGATGACGAGGCCTATTGCCAGCCGTGCGTGTCGCCGATCTGGGATACCGCGCTGACCGCGCACACGATGATCGAGGTCGGCGGCGAGAAGGCAGAGGCTTCGGCGAAGGCGGCACTGGACTGGCTGAAGCCGAAACAGGTGCTTGACGTCGAAGGCGACTGGATCGAGAAGCGGCCCGGCGTGCGCCCCGGCGGCTGGGCCTTCCAGTACAACAATGCGCATTACCCGGATCTCGATGACACCGCCGTTGTCGTGATGGCGATGGACCGCGCGCGCGGCACGCTCAACGCGGGCGAAAAGTACGACGAGGCGATCGCGCGCGGCCGTGAATGGATCGACGGCCTGCAGAGCAAGGACGGCGGCTGGGCCGCGTTCGACGCCGACAACCTCGAATACTATCTCAACAACATTCCGTTTTCGGATCACGGGGCGCTGCTCGATCCGCCGACCGAAGACGTCACAGCGCGCTGCGTCTCGATGCTGGCGCAACTCGGCGAGACCGTCGAAACCAGCCCGGCGCTGGCGCGGGGCGTCGAATATCTCCGCCGCACCCAACTGGCGGACGGCTCATGGTTCGGCCGCTGGGGTGTCAACTACATCTACGGAACGTGGTCGGTGCTCTGTGCGCTGAATGCCGCCGGGGTCGATCACAAGGACCCGGTTATCGCCAAGGGGGCCGACTGGCTGATCTCGATCCAGAACCCGGATGGCGGCTGGGGCGAGGATGGCAACAGCTACAAGCTCGAATATCGGGGCTATGAGCCCTCTGAGTCGACCGCCTCCCAAACGGCCTGGGCCACGCTTGCCCTGATGGCGGCAGGGAAGGTCGACCATCCGGCTGTCCAGCGGGGTATTGCCTATTTGATTCAATTCCAGGGCAAGGACGGGCTCTGGACCGAGCCGCAGTACACCGGGGGCGGGTTCCCACGTGTGTTCTATTTGCGATACCACGGATATTCCAAGTTCTTCCCGCTGTGGGCGCTGGCGCGGTATCGGAATCTGCGTAATACTAATAGCCGCTTCGTGGGGATCGGAATGTGATTATAGGCGCGGGCGGGGACGCCGCACACGACGGGCTGCCAGTCCTGATTGTTACTGGCCTGAAACAGGAGGCCCGCATCGCTGCAGGGCCCGGTCTCACCGTCATCTGCAGTTCCAGCAATCCAGTTCAGTTACGTGAAATGATGACGTCGTTCGACCCGGCGAGCATTCGCGGGATCGTGAGCTTTGGCGTCGCGGGCGGGTTAAATCCTGATTTGAAGTCCGGCGACGTGGTGATCGCGTCGGAGATCCTGGCCGGCAAGAAGCGCTGGTCGACGGCGGCTGCACTCACTGAAAATCTCGTCGCACTTCCGGTGAAGCGCCGCCGTGTGGTGGTGCCCGGCGTTCTTGCGGGCGTCGAGGAAGTGGTGACCGGGCAGGTCGCCAAGGCTGCGCTGCGCGCCACGACCGGTGCCGATGCCGTCGATATGGAGAGCCACATCGCGGCCCGTTACGCCGAGCACTATGGCCTGCCGTTTGCCGCCGTGCGCGTGATCTCCGATCCGGCGCACCGCGCACTGCCCGAACTGACGATGAACGCGATCAAGCCGAACGGCAATGTCGACATGTGGAAGGTGATGCGCGGCATCGCGCGCAACCCGAAAACCATTCCGCACCTGATCTCGACCGGCCGCGATTTCAGCCGCGCGCTGCGGTCGTTGCGCGGCTGCAGGGGTGCGCTGGGCTGACGCGGCTGCGTTTCAGCATCCGTTCTCTCAACTGATGGCAGCATCAAGAAAGCGCGAGTCATACTCGCGCTTTCTTATTGATGCAGTGGAAATCAAGCCGCGGTATTGCCTTCGGCAAGAAACTCGTCCAACTGCTGGAACTGCTCGCCAAATCCGCTGGTGCTTCCGGACGAGATCGCCTCGTCAAGGGCTTCCTTCGAGGGGTAGAGATCGTGCATCACGACCAGCGTCTCGTTACCTCTGTCATCGAAGGTAACGGTCGTGACGGTCACGCCTTCGCCGGTTTCTTCATTTGTCCAAGCGAAGCGGATAGGCGGCGTGACTTCGATATATTTGCCGAAGAATGCCAGAGGCTGTTCTGACGAAGAGTGGCCGAACTCCAGACGGTAAGTGCCTCCGACGCGAACATCCATCTCGCAGGAAAGCATAGTCAGGCCGAACGACCTCGGTGCCCACCAGCGCTTAAACAGCTCGGGCTTGGTCCACGCCTCGAACACGAGATGTCTCGGCCCATTGAAAATCCGCGTAACAACCAACTCACGGTCGGACTTCCGTTCGACCGTTGTGGGGTTTTTAGGCTCATTTTGCTTTTTTGCGTCCATCGGCCTTTTCCTTCTGTTTCAGTTCTTCGACAACCTTGTCCAGTTCGTCGAAACGTGCGCTCCAGAGCTGGCGGTATGTCTCGATCCATGCTGCCTCTTGCTCCAGCCGGCGCTGGCCGAGCTTGCAGGTCCGCACACGCCCGATTTTCACCGTGGTGACCAGGCCGGCCTGCTCAAGGATGACGACATGCTTCTTCATGCCCGTGAGGGTCATGTGGAACTTATCGGCAAGGTCCGTGATGGAAGCGTCTGCACGCCCGAGTTGCTCCAGAACGCCGCGTCGAGTGGCATCCGAGAGCGCGGCAAAAGTGGCGTCGAAACGGGCCTGATTATACTGAACCATGTGGTTCAGTATATAGCGCAGGGATCGGCAGACGCAAGGGCAAGCCGATTGCGATCACCAAAAAAGAAAAAGGCGCGGGCAATGCCCGCGCCTTTTGATTTGAATGCGATCCGAAATCAGGCCGCCGTCGACGCGCTGGTCGCTGGAGCGGCCTGCTTTGCGGCTTCGAGCTTTGCGGCCTTGTCAGCCGCAGCCTTGGCTTCATCCGCGCGAATTTCCGAAAGGCGCTTCTGCACTTCCGACGAGAACACGTACTGCGCCGGGCGCTGCTTGCTGAGATCGATTTCCGGCGCCATCGGGCCCTCGGTCTTGATACCGAACATCGCGACCTTCAGCGCCTTCAGGGGATTGCTCACCGCTGCGTTGGCGGCGGTCGGCTCGTAGCCGCAATGCGCCATGCAGTCGGCGCACTTCTCGTACTTGCCGGTGCCGTAGGTGTCCCAGTCGGTGGTGTCCATCAACTCCTTGAAGGTCTTGGTGTAGCCTTCACCGAGCAGGTAGCAGGGCTTCTGCCAACCGAAGATGTTGCGGGCAGGCATGCCCCATGGCTCGCACTCGAAATTCTGGTTGCCGGCCAGGAAGTCCAGGAACAGGCCGGAGTGCATGAAATTCCACTTCTTGCCCTTGCCGAGCGCGAACACGTCACGGAACAGCTTCTTGGTCTTGGTGCGGTTCAGGAAGTGCTCCTGATCCGGCGCGCGCTCATAGGCGTAGCCGGGCGACATCGAGACGCCGACGCCAAGCTCGGTGGTGAAGTCCAGGAACTTCGCGATCTCCTCGGCCGGGTGGCCGTCGAAGATGGTCGCATTGACGTTCACGGTGAAGCCGCGCGCCTTCGCCGCCTTGATCGCGGAGACGGCTCGGTCGAACACGCCCTTCTGCGACACGGCCTTGTCGTGGTGGTCCTTCAGGCCATCAAGATGAACCGAGAAGAACAGATAGGGCGAGGGCTCGAACAGGTCGAGCTTCTTTTCGAGCAGCAACGCGTTGGTGCAGAGCGAGACGAACTTCTTGCGCGCCACGAGGCCGCGCACGATTTCGCCGATCTCCTTGTGGATCAGCGGTTCGCCGCCTGGAATGGCGACCATCGGAGCGCCACACTCGTCGGCGGCGTCCCAGCATTCCTGCGCTGTCATGCGGCGATTCAGGATCGCATCCGGATAGTCGATCTTGCCGCAGCCGACGCAAGCGAGATTGCAGCGGAACAGCGGCTCCAGCATCAGCACCAGCGGGTAGCGCTTGCGGCCAAGCAGCTTCTGCTTGACGAGATACGAGCCGATCTTGATCTCTTTGAAAAACGGTATCGCCATGAATGTTTATCTTTCTTGCATCACGGGAGAGAGGCGCGGCTGACGCTGCGTCAGTTCGGCCGGCAGTCTGAATTCGATATTTTCCTCCCGGCCCGGCAGCACGGACACTGAGACCGGTCCGATTCTCCGCAGGGCGTCAATCACATCGTCCACCAGCACCTCCGGCGCCGAAGCGCCTGCGGTGATGCCGATGGTCGTCGCGTCTTTCAACCATTCAGGATTGAGCTGGCTGCCGTCGGCGATCAGATAGCTCGGGACACCCACTTCGGTCCCGATTTCGCGGAGGCGGTTGGAGTTGGAGCTATTGGTCGCGCCGACCACCAGAATGACGTCGACGAGCTTGCTGAGGTCTCGCACCGAAGACTGGCGGTTTTGTGTCGCGTAGCAGATGTCGCGGGTGTCCGGACCTTCGAGGTCCGAGAAACGGTCTTCCAGCGCCGCGATGATGTCGCGGGTATCGTCGACACTCAGCGTGGTCTGGGTGATGTAGGCCATCGGCTCGTCGCTCGGCAGGTCGAGCGCGGCGACGTCTTCGACGCTTTGAACGAGGATCACGGGGCCGGGGACCTGTCCCATGGTGCCGACCACTTCCGGGTGACCCTCATGGCCGATCAGGACCAGCTTGCGCCCCTTGGAGACGTAGCGCTTGCCTTGATTGTGAACTTTCGTGACCAGCGGGCAAGTGGCGTTGAGGACCGGAAGGCTGCGGGCCGCGGCCTCTTCCTCGACGCTCTTGGCGACGCCGTGGGCGCTGAACACCGTGATCGCGTTCGCAGGCACTTCGTGCAGGTCTTCCACGAAAACCGCCCCCTTGGCCTTCAGGCTTTCGACCACGTACTTGTTGTGCACGATCTCGTGGCGGACATAGACCGGCGGGCCATACTTCTCCAGCGCGCGTTCGACGATCTCGATCGCGCGCACGACCCCCGCGCAGAAACCGCGCGGCTGTGCCAGCAGGATTTTCATCTCCTGCTTGTGGGTCACAGGACTAAGCAAGCTGCACCGCGCTGATCTCGCCTTCGCGGCCGAGCGCCTCGAAGACGCGCGTCACGATGCCCTTGGCGTCAAGACCGGCCTTTGCATACATCGCAGCCGGCGAGTCCTGGTCGATGAACGTATCCGGAAGAACCATGGAGCGAACCTTCAATCCTTTGTCGAGTGCGCCGTTCTCCGCAAGAGTGTGCAAGACTTGTGCCCCGAAGCCGCCGATCGAGCCTTCCTCGATGGTGATCAGCACGTCGTGGTCGCGCGCCAGACGCAGGACCAGGTCCGTGTCGATCGGCTTGGCAAAGCGTGCATCAGCCACCGTGGCGGTCAAGCCATGGGTTTTTAGAATGTCTGCAGCCTTGAGCGCTTCGCCGAGCCGGGTGCCGAGCGAGAGCAGGGCGACCGAGGAGCCTTCGCGGACGATGCGGCCCTTGCCGATCTCCAGCGGGACGCCAACCGACGGCAGATCTACGCCGACGCCATCGCCACGCGGGAAGCGAATGGCCGAAGGACGATCGTCGATCGCTGCGGCGGTCGCCACCATATGCACGAGCTCGGCTTCGTCGGCAGCGGCCATCAGGACCATGCCGGGGAGACAGCCGAGATAGGTGATGTCGAACGAGCCCGCATGGGTCGGACCGTCAGCGCCGACAAGACCGGCGCGGTCGATGATGAAGCGCACCGGCAACCCCTGGATGGCGACGTCGTGCACCACCTGGTCATAGGCGCGCTGCAGGAAGGTCGAGTAGATCGCAACGAACGGCTTCAGGCCTTCCGAGGCAAGACCGGCGGCGAACGTCACGGCATGCTGTTCGGCGATGCCAACATCGAATGTGCGGTCCGGGAAGGCTTTGTTGAAAATGTCGACGCCGGTGCCGGACGGCATCGCCGCGGTGATGGCGACGATCTTGTTATCCTTCTCGGCTTCATGCACGAGGCTGTTGCCGAACACCTTGGTATAGGCGGGGGCGTTGGCCTGGGCCTTGGCCTGCTTGCCGGTGGCGACGTCGAACTTGACGACGCCATGGTACTTGTCGGCGGACGCTTCGGCCGGGGTGTAGCCCTTGCCCTTTTCGGTGACGACATGGATCAGGGTCGGGCCAACCTTGGAATCACGCACGTTCTTCAGAACGGGGAGCAGGTGGTCGAGGTTGTGGCCGTCGATCGGGCCGACATAGTAGAAGCCGAGTTCTTCAAACAGCGTGCCGCCCGACAGCATGCCGCGTGCGTATTCTTCGGCGCGCTGCGCGCCCTTCTCGACGAATTTAGGCAGGCGCTTGGCGACCTGCTTGCCGATTTCGCGCAGCGAGCGGTAGGTATTGCTCGACGTCAGGCGCGACAGATAGGACGACATGGCACCGACCGGCGGCGCAATCGACATCTCGTTGTCGTTGAGGATGACGATCAGGCGCGAATCCATCGCGCCCGCATTGTTCATGGCTTCATAGGCCATGCCGGCGGACATGGCGCCGTCGCCGATCACCGCGATGACATTGTTGTTGCCGCCGGACAGGTCGCGGGCCACGGCCATGCCGAGACCGGCCGAAATCGAGGTCGAGGAGTGCGCCGCACCGAAGCAGTCGTATTCGCTCTCCGCGCGCTTGGTGAAGCCGGACAGGCCGCCGCCCTGACGCAACGTCCGAATCCGGTCGCGGCGCTCGGTGAGAATCTTGTGCGGATAGGCCTGATGACCGACGTCCCAGATGACGCGGTCCGCGGGCGTATTAAAAACATGATGTATTGCGACGGTCAGTTCCACGACACCAAGACCGGAGCCCAGATGACCACCCGTGACCGCAACTGCGTTGATCGTTTCCGCGCGAACTTCTGCCGCAACTTGAGGCAGATCGCTCTCTTTCAGCTTGCGAAGATCGGCGGGCGACTTGATTGCGTCGAGCAATGGGGTCGATGAGGTCATACCAAGGCTTCCAATGCGACTGTGGAACAAGACGTGAACATTTTGCAGTGTAGCATTATTGCAGCTATTCAGCAGTAGTTCTGAGGAACTGCTGGCTAATTGCCACTATTGTGTGACTTAAGGGCACCGTTTGAGGCATCAGTAAGTTAACCGCCTGCATCCCCCGCAGTTGCCTTTACCCCAAGCTGGTCGCCAGAAATAGAAAGAAAACCTGTGCTGACAAGGACTATTGTATCGCTTGTTCGTTTCTGCACGCGCCATGCATGGCTGGTCCTCGTGGCCGGCTTGGCTCTGGCTGCGGCGGCGGGCGTCTACTCCCACCGGAACTTTGCCATCAATACCGATGTTGCGAAGCTGATTTCCCCCGATCTGGACTGGCGAAAGCGCGAAATTGACTATGAAAAGGCCTTTCCAGGCCGAAATGACTCGATTCTGGCCGTTGTAGAGGCCCCGACGCCGGAATTGACCCGGCAGGCCGCCGACGCCCTTGAGAAGAAGTTGCAGCCACAGACCGACAGGTTCATTTCCATCCGCCGGCCGGGCGGGGGCGCCTTTTTCGACAATAACGGACTTTTGTTCCTGCCGACCTCCGAGGTGGCCAAACAGACCAGCCAATTGGCCTCGGCAGCACCGATTTTCGACATCCTGGTGGACGATCCCAGCCTGCGCGGCCTGACCGGCGTGCTGGAGTTCGGCCTCGCCGGTGCGGCCAGGGGGCAGTATTCGCGTGACTCCATGGCGAGGCCGCTCAACGAGGTCGCGGATGCTGTCGAAAAGGTGCTGGCGGACAAGCCCGCTCCGTTTTCGTGGCGGGAGCTTTCCAGCACCGAGCCGCTGACGGATGCCGACAAGCGGGCCCTGCTCCTGATCCGGCCGGTTCTCGATTTCAAGGCGCTGGAGCCCGGCGGCGCGGCCACCGATGCCATTCGCAAGGCGGCTGTAGACAGCAACCTCGCCAAGGACTTCGGCGCCCGCGTCCGCCTGACGGGGCCGGTGCCCATCGCGAACGATGAATTCTCGACGGTGCAGGAGGGGGCGCTCTTCACCCATGGCGGCACCGTGCTGATCGTGCTGTTCATCCTGTGGTGTGCGCTGAAATCGTCCAAGATCATCGGCGCCGTGTTCGTCACCCTGATCATCGGATTGTCGGTCACCACCGCCGTTGGCCTCATGCTGGTGGGGGCGTTCAATCTGATCTCGATCGCGTTCTTCGTGCTTTTCGTCGGCCTCGGCGTCGATTTTGGCATTCAGTACAGCGTAAGATACCGCGCCGAACGTCACGAGATCGACAGTCTTGATCCTGCGCTGGAAAAGGCTGCGGAATACTCCGCCGTTCCATTGACGCTGGCGGCGGTCGCGACCGCGGCTGGCTTTCTGTCGTTCCTGCCAACCGACTACAAGGGCGTGTCGGAGCTCGGAAAGATCGCCGGTGCGGGCATGATCATCGCGTTCATCGCGGCGATCACCGTGCTGCCGGCATTGCTGAAGATTCTGAATCCTCCCGGCGAAGCGGAGCCGCTTGGCTTCAAGTTTCTCGCGCCGGTGGACCGGTTTCTTGAGCGGCATCGCGTCGGCGTGGTGGTGGCGACGCTTGGCGTGGCCGTGCTCGGGCTGCCACTGCTGTATTTCCTGCAGTTCGACTTCAATCCGATGAACCTGCGCAGCGCGAAGGTCGAGTCGGTTGCGACCTATCTCGATCTGCGCCGCGATCCAAATACCGGCACCAATGCGGTCGAAGTGCTGGCGCCTTCGGTCGCCAAGGCAAAGGAGATTCAGGCAAGTCTCGCGAAACTTCCCGAAGTGTCGCGAACCATTTCGCTCGATACGTTCATCCCGGACGATCAGCCCGCCAAGCTCGCGATCATTCGCAAGGCTGCGGCGCAGCTCAATCCGATCCTGAACGAGACCCCGCGCGGCACGGCACCGTCGGATGAGGAAAATGTCGCTGCCCTCAAGGGCTCTGTGGAAAGCCTGCGCAAGACCGCCGGCGACGACAAGGGCCCGGGGGCTGTCGCTGCGCGGCGGCTCGCCGATGCCCTCGCCAAACTCGCGCAGGCCAGCAAGACGATGCGCGACAAGGCCGAGGCCACCTTCATCTCGCCGTTGAACGTCGCGCTCGATCAGGTGCGCGGCCTTCTCAAGGCGCAGCCGGTGAGCATCAAAACCCTTCCGCCGGACATCCTGCATGACTGGACTGCGGCAGATGGCCGGACGCGCGTCGAGGTTCAGCCCAAGGGCGATCCCAACGATAACGATACGTTGCGCACGTTTGCCGCCGCTGTGCTGAAGGTTCAGCCCGAGGCGATCGGCGGGCCGATCTCGATTCTGAAATCCGGCGACACCATCGTCCGGGCCTTCATTCATGCGGGTTTCTGGGCGCTGCTGTCGATTTCGATCCTTCTGTGGATCGTGCTGCGCCGGATCGGCGACGTGCTTCTCACGCTGGTGCCGCTGGTGCTGGCAGGCGTGGTGACGCTCGAGATTTGTGTGCTGATCGGACTGCCGATGAACTTCGCCAATATCATCGCATTGCCGCTGCTGCTCGGCATCGGTGTGGCGTTCAAGATCTACTACGTCACCGCGTGGCGGGCCGGGCAGACCGATCTGCTGCAGTCGAGTCTGACGCGGGCGATCTTCTTCAGCGCGATGACAACCGCGACAGCCTTCGGCAGCCTGTGGCTGTCGAGCCATCCCGGTACATCAAGCATGGGCAAACTGCTGGCGCTGTCGCTGGTCACCACGCTCGCCGCGGCGGTGCTGTTCCAGCCGGCGCTGATGGGGCGTCCGCGCGATCATAAATAAATGCGATCCGATCGGCTGGATCGGATCGCATTTGAATTGTTGCCTGTGTTTCTGCGCTGAACCGGCTTCCGGTTCGGCGCAGACGCTTTAGCGGGGCGCGTTGGCGATTTCCGGGATCAGGCAGATGTCGGCATGTGCGGCGTCAGGTGTGCCTGCTTTTGCTCCGGCCTTTGGTGCTGCGGTCTTGGGGGCGCCGATCGGGGTCGGGAAGGGCGCGGCGCCACCCTTGGCGGCAGGAGCCTTCTGGCCTTGCGCCGCCGGGGACGCATTGTCGGTCACGCGGGTCCAGGTCTGCCCGCCGCAAAGAATCATGGCGACGCAGCCTTCGACGCGAAGCGAATTGGGCGATTTGAGCTGGATATTGGCGTCGTATGTCTTGCCGCTGGTGGCGTCGTAAATCTGGCCCTCCCACTTGTCCTTCTCGTCTTCCGCCTTCTTCATGTTCAGAAGAACGGGGATTCCGAGGGTCAGACGTGTCCGCTTGGCCTTGTCGGGGTTCTTGCTGTCGATGTTGCCGGGAATCTTTTCGGAGGCAATGACCCCCCAAAGCCTGGAATTGCAGTCAACGATCCGAATCGTCGCCTTGTCTTCCTCGACCTTCCATTCACCCAGCGGCTCGGCGGCTGAAGCAGCACCGGCCGCGGCCAGCAAGAACATTCCACTAAGCGCTATCTTTCGCATGAATCCTCGCGTGCATTGCAACTAACTTAAACACAAAAGCCGTCCGCAGTTCCAGAATTGACAAAAGGACGCATACACTAATTTCAGTCACTAATTTCAGTTGACTAGACGCCCGGCAAACGAAGTATGTATGACATCATGCAGTCAAATCTAGACATTTCAGAGATGTTCGCGGATCGCCAATTCCAGCGTAACGCTCTGCATACGCGGTATCTGAACGAACAGCTCGTCCGCGTCCTCAAGACCATCGGTTACGATGTGGGCTTTCAGCGCGGGCAGGGCCAGTATCTGTTCGACCGGGACAACGACCGCTATCTCGACCTCCTCAGCGGGTTTGGCGTCTTCGCACTTGGCCGCAACCATCCGGCCGTCAAGAATGCGCTCAAAAGCGTCCTCGACAGCGATCTGCCCAATCTCGTTCAGCTCGATCTGTCGACGCTGGCGGGTATTCTCGCCGAGCGCCTGATCGCGCATGTGCCTTATCTCGACAAGGTGTTTTTTGCGAATTCAGGGACGGAATGTGTCGAAGCTGCGATCAAGTTCGCGCGCGGCGCGACGGGCCGCACCGGCATCGTCTATTGCGATCATGCCTACCACGGGCTGTCCTACGGCTCATTGTCGCTGACCGGCGACAAGAATTTCCGCGACGGATTCGGCCCGCTGCTGCCGGATTGCACGTCGATTCCGTTCAATGACCTCGCGGCGCTTGAGAAGGCGCTGTCCTCGCGTCAGGTCGCGGCCTTTATCGTCGAGCCTATTCAGGGCAAGGGCGTCAACATGCCGGACGATGGCTATCTCGCCGGGGCGGCCGCGCTGTGCAAGCGCTATGGCACGATCTTCGTCGCGGATGAAATCCAGACCGGCATGGGCCGCACGGGACGTTTCCTCGCGGTCGAGCACTGGAATGTCGAACCCGACATGGTGCTGCTGTCGAAGTCGCTATCCGGCGGTCATGTGCCGGTCGGCGCGGTGCTGACGCGCAAGGCGATCTTTGACAAGATTTTCGACCGCATGGACCGCGCGGTGGTGCACGGATCGACGTTCTCCAAGAACGATCTGGCTATGGCCGCCGGCATCGCGACACTGGAAGTCCTCAAGCAGGAGAAGGTGATCGAGAATGCGGCGGCGCGCGGCGACGAGCTTCTGTCGAATCTGTCCGCGATGATTCCGCGCTACGAACTGCTCAAGAATGTTCGTGGCAAGGGGCTGATGATCGGCGTCGAGTTCGGACCGCCGAAATCGCTCAAGCTGAAGGCGTCATGGACGATGCTGGAAGCGGCGAGCAAGGGCCTGTTCTGTCAGCTCATTACCATCCCGCTGTTCAAGGATCACAAGATCCTCAGCCAGGTGTCCGGCCATGCCAGCCACACGATCAAGCTGCTGCCGGCGCTGACGATAAGCTCGGATGACTGCAACTGGATCACCAATTCGTTCGATCAGGTGATCGAGGCAAGCCATCGCGTCCCCGGCGCGATCTGGTCGCTGGGCAAGACGCTGGTCGATAACGCGGCAAGAAAATCGGCCTGACCAAGAAAATCAGCCTGACCGGAGTCAAGCTGATCGGATTGGCTTATTCGAGATCATCGGGAAAAGTGCGCGGCTTACTGGCCGTGGCTCTTGAGAACAGCGTCGCACCGCTTGCTGATTTTGGCGCGGTGCGCCTGCAGGCAGCCGAGAATCACAAAATCACCCTCGTTCATCACGGAGCGGCAGTGGCGCGAAACGTCAGGCGCGCAGGCCTTCTGCTCGTCCGGTGTTCCACCGCGCTGCGGAGCTTGCGCGAAGGCGCCAACCGTTGCCGAGACGAGGAGAGTGGTCGCAAGAAGTGCTTTGAACATCGTTATCCCTTATCAAGATTCAGCGTTCGACTTGGCTGGACTATAGGTCGAACACACCAGAACGCCAGATACAAGTCATTCGCGCCGGGATAAGGGCAGAGTATTTCGTCAGGGTGTGGCGAAGATGCACGGCTTCCTTGCGAGGCAACATGAGTGACCACGAACAATTGCCACAATTCGCCGGTGCGCCGGGGATTCCTAGCCCGGCGACAGTGTCCTTGGCGGAAGCGGGTTCCGCCGGAGCAGAACCAGAGCAACGATCACGGTCGGAACCAGAATGGCGGCGCCCAGAATAGCGATCTGCACTGGCGAGATCGGCATGATGCCGCCGCCGGGCGTGGCGATGATGAAGCCGCCGATCACCAGCAGCACCCGGATCGGCCACTCCAGCGCTCCCGCCCGCCGCAGGTTTCCGACAAAAGCCTGATAACCCTGAATGCCGCCGCAGATGAACAGCGTGCCGATTCCCGCCATCGCGATCAGGCGAAGCGCCTCAAGATAGGGCGCGTTGCCCTGCAGAACGAGCGCTGGATTCATGACGAAGAAGAAGGGAAGGAAGTAGATGATGCTGCCGACCCACATCGATTCCCATCCGGTCTTCATCGCGGGTGAGCCCGCAATGCCGGCTGCGGCGAACGAGGCAATCGCCACGGGCGGCGTGATCGACGACAGCATGCCCCAATAGAAGATGAACATGTGCACGGCCATCTTGTTGAGGCCGGCCTTCTCGAGCGCGGGGGCAACCAGAATGGCGAGGAAGATGTAACAAGCGGTTGTGGTGAGGCCGAGCCCCAGGATCAGGCTCGTGAACGCGCACATCACCAGCAGCAGGATCGCATTGTCTCCGGCCAGGCGCAGCAGATCATTGGCAAGACTGGAGATGACACCGGTCATCGAGAAGGCGCCGATGAGAAGTCCGCAGCCCGCAAGGATGCCGGCCAGCTCGACGAAGGTGCGTCCATTGACTTCAAGGAACTTGCTGATGGTTGCGAAAGTCCAGCGCGTATCTTTCGAGAAAAACTGATTAAGCACCAGCAGAAGGGCCGTCGCATAGAACGGCGCATGGCTCTCGCGTTTGAAATAGAGCAGCATCACGATCAAAAGCGCGATGACAAAGACGTAGTACCAGCCTTCCTTGACGGTGTCCCATACGCGCGGCAATTCCGAGCGCGGAATGCCTGCAAGGTTGTGACGCGCGGCGTAGGAGTCCACCTGCATGAAGAGGCCGAGATAATAAAGGCCCGCCGGGATAACGGCGGCGAGCGCGACTTCGGCGTAGCTGACATTCAGGAACTGGGCGATCACGAACGCGGTCGCGCCCATCACCGGAGGGGCGAGCACCGCGCCGGTCGAGGCGCAGGCCTCAATGGCGGCGGCATAGGACGCACGGAAGCCGCTCTTCTTCATCACCGGAATGGTCATCGTGCCTGCGGTCAGCACATTCGAGATGATCGAACCGGACATCATGCCGAGCAGGCCGCTGGCGAAAATGCAGACCTTGGCGGCGCCGCCACGGAATGTGCCGCAGAGTGCGAAAGCGATGTTGATGAAAAACTTGCCGGCGCCGGTCATCATCAGCGCCGTGCCGAACACGAGGAAGCCGATCACCGTGTCTGCAAACGCCTGAATCGGAATTCCGAGCAGGCTTTCGCCGGACAGGACGTGATAGGCGGTGGCCTGTTCAAGGGTCGATTGCGTTCCACGGAACGGCCCGAGCCAGCTTGCATCGGCGAACAACGGATAAACGGTGAAAGGCAGGACGCAGAGCAGCAGACTCCAGCCGCCGGTGCGCCGAAGCGCCTCCATCAGCAGCGCCCACATGATCAGACCGCTGACGATCACCGGCTGGGGAGCGCCGGCGAATTCCCATCCCAGCGCGGCTGCCTGCCGAATGTTCGCCATCAGGTAAATGGCAGCGCAGAATGTGACGACGAACAGAATGATATCGTACCACGGGATGCGATCGAGCGAGGCTGTCTCCGATCCTGGAAAGATCAGGAACGTAAACGGCAGCATCAGCGCGATCAGCAGATAGAAGTATTCGGTGTTGAGCTGGGTATATCCGACAAAGAAGCGAAGGGCGAACTGCTGATTGATGCAGAGCAGGATCGTCGCGGCCGTTGCAATGACGAGTGTCCAGCGCCATCCGCCGCGGAGGGCGCGGACTCGCGTGACCTCGGCCTCCTGCAGTCCGCCGGTGCCGGCATGCGGGTCGTCAAACACGACTCTCTTCTGCGCCGACTCAATGGTCGCCGCGGTGGAGTTTTGGTTGCTATCGGACGGAGCTGACATAAGCGATACCGGAAGTGAGAGGTTGGCGGCGTCCGCATAGCGGGATCGAAACACCGATTCTAACATTCGCATTCCACATCAGCGGAACTTCTCGCGAATGTTAAAATCGGTGCACTGTCGAATACAAGTGGCTGGCAGGGCCGATCCGGCGCTCGCCCCGCGGGCTGTTGTGATCCCGCGGCGGCGAATGTCAGATTCGTCTTAGTCGAACCCGTTCGGCAGGTTGGCCTTGGCGAGCGCGGCCTTGCGTGCCGCCATCCATCCGGAGAGGAATGCTGCAGGCTCGCCCGGTGCGCTGGCGGTGTTGTAGGCCTTCCATGCGTCGGCCAGCACGCCCTGACGCTTGATCAGGTCGTTGTTGTACTTCTCGTCCGCATCGGTCCACTGGCCGGCTTCCTTCAGCGCCTTGGCAGCGCCCGGATGATACGGAATCACCCACTGCTTGGTTTGCTTCTTGACGTCGAGGCCCGACGCGCCCGGGGCGGAATCCTTGTAGCCGTCATAGCCGCTGATCATCGCCTTGGTCAGCGCGTAGATCTGATCGACCGACTGCGAAGCGTAGGTTGTCGCGATCGGATAAGGATACGCGGCGAGTTTCAGCGGAGATGCCGGGGTGATGCCTGCACCGCACGTCGTAACATGCGGGTTGAAGAATGCGCCGACTTTCTTGACGCGCTCCCATGCCGCCTTGTCCTCCGGCGGAAGCTCCGGCCAGACCAGACCGCGCGGCGAGGTTTCGACCTCCTTGGCGGGACCGGTCACCGTCGAAGCGAACGCGCCGTCGGCGTCGTTGTTGACGAGGCCCTTCCACATGGCGCCGTAGCTCGCGAACTCAACGATCTTGACATCCTTCTGGGTCAGGCCGCCGTAAGCGATGATCGCAAGCGCATTCTGGTTGAGCGCGGGCGAGCCGACCACGAAGCCGAGGCGCTTGCCCTTGAAGTCTTTCCATTCTTTCACGCCGGTATCTTTTGCGACGCCGACCGACAGACCGTTGCAGTCCACCGTCGAGAGAGTCATCTGCAGCGCCTGCGGACCCCATTCCTTGACGCCGAATTCAAACACGCCTTCCTGCGCGAAATAAACGCCGGTGCCCATCCAGGCGAGGACCGCGCGGTTGGTCCGCAGCGGAGCCAGGCGCGCGACGTCGTTGCCGGCAGGCAGCACGCGAACGTCGGAACCGTATTTGTCTTTAAGAACCTTTCCGACGCCCACGGCGATGTTGAAGCCGGACGTGCCGGTATCATAGGCGGTGAACGCCATCGTCGGCGGAAGTTTGATGTCCTGAGCGAGCGCTGGTGCAGCCGCTGTGCCCGCGAGGAACAGAGCCGCAATGGTTGTGATCTTTTTCTTCATGATATCCCCTCCATATTGCTTTCGCTGTGCGAAACGCGCTTTTGATTTTGCCGGATCATGTCATCGTGCAGGAGCGAGTGCAACGCCTGCAAGCCGACTAATGTGGACTGGACAGATTGTCGCGGAATCGTTGTCTGTCACGCTTCGAGCGTGGCGACCGTCTGACCTTCAGCAACCACGTCGTCGACATTGACGAGAATCGATTTGATTGTTCCTGCGGCAGGCGATGCGACCGGAATTTCCATCTTCATGGCTTCAACGACAACGACGTCATCGCCCGTTCCGACATCGCCGCCGGCGCTGACTGCAATCGCGCAAACGCGCCCGGCGACTTCGGTGATGATCTTGATTTCGGCCATTCCGCTTTCTCCATCCGCTTAGAGCAGAGCACGCACGCTCTGCAGGCGCGGCTTCTTTGTTGTGACGAAAGATTGCCCGGGGTAGCGTGTTCTGCAAGTGGAAACTTTATTCCGCAGAACAGAACGGGAGCGCGTTCGCAGTGCGCACGCGAGGAAGACACGATGAACTGGAAGCCTGAACTTGACGAGCTCGCGCGGCGCGAGGCTTTTGCAAAGGAAATGGGCGGCGCCGACAAGGTCAAGCGACAGCACGATCAGGGCCGGCTCACCGTGCGCGAACGTATCGACAAGCTGGTCGATCCGAAAACTTTTCACGAGGTCGGCGCGATCTCGGGCATTGCCGAATATGATGAAAAGAACGAGCTGAAGACGGTCACGCCGGCGAACTGCGTGTTCGGCCGCGGCACGGTCAATAATCGGCCTGTCGTGGTGGTCGGTGACGACTTCACGGTGCGCGGCGGCTCTGCCGATGCGTCGATCTCCGCGAAGCCGACCATGGCGGAGCAGATGGCACACGATTTCCGGCTGCCGATCATTCGCGTGATCGAAGGATCAGGCGGCGGCGGCTCGGTGAAGACCATCGAAACCAAGGGCGCGGCGAATCTGCCCGGCGGCGTCGGCGGCACCACCTGGTACTGGTACACGACCACCAACATGGCGCGCGTGCCCGTGGTCGGACTGGGTCTCGGTTCTGTGGCGGGTCTTGGCGCCGCGCGCCTTGCAGCGAGCCATTATTCTGTGATGACCAAATCATCCGCGATGTTTGTCGCGGGCCCTCCGGTGGTGGCGCGTCTGGGACAAGCGCTCGACAAGCAGGAGCTTGGCGGCTGGCAGATTCAAACCAAGTCGGGTGCCGTCGATCACGCGGTCGACACCGAGGAGGAAGCGTTTGAATGCGCCCGCAAGTTTTTGTCGTATCTGCCGTCGTCGGTATTCGACCTGCCGCCAACGACTCCCTGCAACGACGATCCGGAACGTGCCGATGAAGCGCTGCTGAATGCCGTGCCGCGCAGCCGCAAGCAGGTCTACAAGATGCGGCCCATCATCGAGTCGGTGGTGGACAAGGGATCGTTCTTCGAGATGGGCCAGAATTTCGGCCGGTCCATCATCACGGGATTGGCGCGCCTGCAAGGGCGGGCAGTCCTGATACTCGCGAGCGATCCATTTATCTATGGAGGATCGTGGGCGGCTGATACCTGTCAGAAAGTGGTGCGCGCAGTCGATCTTGCGGAAACATTCCACTTGCCGGTGGTCTATCTGATGGATTGTCCCGGTTTTTCGATCGGACTTGACGCCGAGAAGACGGCGACGATCCGTCATGGCGTGCGGGCGATGACGGCGGTCAACCAGACGACGGTGCCGTGGTGCACGATCATCGTACGCAACTCCTTCGGCGTTGCGGGTGTCGTGCATCAGCCGGCGGGACGGTTCTCGATGCGCTATGCATGGCCCTCGGCCTATTGGGGGTCGCTGCCGCTCGAAGGCGGCATCGAGGCTGCTTATCGCGCGGATATCGACGCGGCGGAAGATCCCAAGGCGAAACTCGCCGAGATCGAGGACCGGCTCAACAAGCTGCGTTCGCCGTTCCGCTCGGCCGAGAAGTTCTGGGTCGAGGAAATCATTGATCCGCGAAAGACGCGCTCGCTGCTGTGCGAATTCGCGCGTCTGGCCGAGCCGCTGCGCACGCCCGGCGTGGCGAAGATGGCATTGCGGCCGTAATCTCATCGTCATTGCGAGGAGCGTAGCGACGAAGCAATTCAGCGCTTGTTCTAAAGAATGGATTGCTGCGCTTCGCTCGCAATGACGAGAACGCTACCGCCCATCCTCAGCGATCATGGCCGCGCCTTTCTCGGCGATCATCGCGGTGGGTGTGTTGGTATTGCCCGATGTGATCGTCGGCATCACCGACGCATCGACCACGCGCAGTCCGCTCAGGCCATGAAGGCGCAGGCGTTCGTCGACCACGGCGAGGGGATCGCTGGCGCTGCCCATCTTTGCGGTGCCGACCGGATGGAAGATCGTGGTGCCGATATCGCCCGCCGCCTTCGCCAGCGCGGCGTCATCGTCGCCGACGGACGGGCCGGGGAGATATTCGCTCGGATGATAGGCCGCGAGCGCGTGCTGCTTCATCAGCCTGCGTGTGACGCGAATGGCGTCGGCGGCGACCTGCCGGTCGTCCGCTGTTGACAGATAATTCGGCGCAATCGCTGGCGCCTGATCTGGCGCACCGGATTTGATCCGGATGGTGCCGCGCGAACTCGGCCGCAGGTTGCAGGCGGCGATGGTAATCGCCGGAAACCGATGCAGCGGTTCGCCGAATTTATCCAGTGACAGCGGCTGGACATGAAACTGGATGTTGGCGCGCTCCTGCCGCGGATCGGAGCGGGTGAAGATGCCAAGCTGCGAGGGCGCCATGGTCAGCGGACCGCGTCGGCGCAGGAGATAATCTACGCCCATCCAGCCGCGGCGGAACAGATTGTAATAGGTCTCGTTCAGCGTGCGCACGCCCTCGACCTTGTAGATCGCGCGCTGCTGCAGGTGATCCTGCAGGTTGCGGCCGACGCCTTGACGATTCAGCACGGTGTCGATGCCGAGCGGCGACAGCCATTCCTGCGGGCCGATGCCGGAGCGATGCAGCACTTGCACCGATCCGATCGAACCGGAGCAGAGGATGACTTCGCCGCGGGCGCGCGCCTCGATCGTTTCGCCACCCTGGGAGAAGCGCACGCCCACGGCGCGCCCGTTCTCCACAATCAACTTGTCAACCAGCACATTGGTTTCGAGCCGCAGGTTCGGCCGCGACAGCGCGGGCTTCAGGAATCCGCGCGCCGATGACCAGCGCCGTCCGCGCTTCTGGTTGACATGGAAATAGCCGATGCCTTCGTTATCGCCGGTGTTGAAGTCCGGCGTCTTGCGAATTCCCATCTCACTCGCGGCTTCGGCGACAGCATCGAGCACTTTCCATGACAGGCGCGGCGCCTCGATCCGCCAGCCGCCGCCGACCCCGTGATGTTCGCTTTCGCCGAGAAAATGATCTTCGAGCTTCCTGAAGGCGGGGAGCACATCGTCCCAGCCCCAGCCGGTCAAGCCAAGCTGCCGCCAGTGATCGTAATCCGCTGCCTGGCCGCGCATGGAAATCATGGCGTTGATCGCGGACGAGCCGCCGATCACCTTGCCGCGCGGATAGGCCAAGGCGCGGCCGTTGAGGCCCGCCTCGGGTTCGGTCTTGAACATCCAGTCGGAGCGGGGATTGCCGATGGCGAACAGATAGCCGACCGGAATGTGAAACCAGATCCAGTTGTCCTTGCCGCCAGCCTCCAGAATCAGCACCCGATTGCGCGGATCCGCCGAAAGACGATTGGCGACAATGCAGCCCGCGGTGCCCGCGCCGACGACGATGTAGTCGAAATCACCCTCAAGCCGTTTCGCCATTCCCTGCGCTTCTTTCGTTAAATTACAGATTTTTCTTCTTATGACCTCGGGCGGGGCGGCCTGTACAGTCCGATCCTGTGCAATTGACGCTTGCACGGATGTTGGGTCGGCCACTGGCCCGTGCTAGCGTTATGTCGTTCCATGCCGTTACGAGGTTTGCCGCCGTGCCCATTCTCAACCGCATCGCCGATTTGCAGCCCGAAATCATGGGATGGCGGCGCGATCTGCATGCGCACCCGGAACTGATGTATGACGTTCACCGCACTGCGGCATTCGTGGCCGATCGGTTGCGTGAATTTGGCTGCGACGAAGTCGTGACGGGCCTTGGACGTACGGGTGTTGTCGGTGTCATCAAAGGACGCAAGCCGGTCAATGATGGCGACGTGAAAGCGGTTGGCCTGCGCGCGGACATGGATGCGCTGCCGATCGAGGAAGAAACCGGCGTCGCCTACCGCTCCACCGTGCCTGGAAAGATGCATGCCTGCGGTCACGACGGCCACACCGCGATGCTGCTGGGCGCGGCGCGCTACCTCGCCGAGACGCGAAATTTCGCCGGCGATGCGGTGATGATCTTTCAGCCCGCCGAGGAAGGCGGCGCGGGCGCCGAAGCCATGATCAAGGACGGCCTGATGGACCGTTTCAAAATTGATCAAGTTTATGGCATGCACAACTCGCCGGGCATGCCAATCGGGACATTCGCCACCCGCGTCGGCCCGACCATGGCGGCGACCGATCACATCAACATTCATATTGAAGGGCTTGGCGGGCACGCCGCGCGTCCGCACAAGAGCATCGACTCGGTGCTGATCGGATCGCAACTCATCACGGCGCTTCAGTCGATTGTGGCGCGCAGCGTCGATCCGCTGGATGCGGCGGTTCTCTCGATCTGCGAGTTTCATGCGGGCAATGCCCGGAATGTCATTCCGCAGACTGCTGAATTGCGCGGTACCGCGCGGAGCCTGACGCCCGAGGTGCGTGACCTGATCGAGCAGCGCGTGCAGGAGGTCGTCGACGGCGTGGCGAAATTGTCGGGTGCGAAGGTCACGCTGGATTACGAGCGCAGCTATCCGGTGCTGGTCAATCATCCTGCCGAAACCGGCATCGCCGCGCGGGTCGCGAGCGATATCGTCGGCGAGAGCAATGTCAGTTCCGAAATTCCGCCGGTGATGGGGGCGGAGGACTTCGCCTACATGCTCGAAGCGCGGCCAGGCGCCTTCATCTTTATCGGCAACGGCGACAGCGCCGGATTGCATCACCCGGCTTACAACTTCAATGATGATGCCATTATTTACGGCTCATCCTACTGGATCAAACTGATCGAAACCCAGCTCGCCAGCTGACCGGCGCGGAACCTTTCTTTTCAACTCAGGGCGGGAACACGGCGGAACGCTTCGCGTTGGGAGGCGGGAAATATCCCGTCACCCCAAAACGGAGCGAGAGCGCCATGGCCACTGCAAAAGACAAGGATCTCAACGATCTGTTTCTCGATACCCTGAAGGATATCTACTTCGCCGAGAAGCACATCCTGAAAGCGCTTCCCAAGATGGCGAAGGCCGCCCAGTCGGACGAGTTGCGTGCCGCCTTTGAAAAGCATGAAGGCGAGACCGAGGGACAGGTGGAGCGGCTGGAACAGATTTTCGAGCTGCTCGACAAGCCCGCGCGGGGGAAAACCTGCGATGCCATCATGGGCATTCTCGACGAGGGCAAGGAGATCATGACGGAGTACAAGGGCACCGAAGCCCTGGATGCCGGGCTTCTGGCCGCGGCGCAGGCCGTCGAACACTACGAGATTTCCCGCTATGGAACCCTCAAGGCGTGGGCCACCAAGCTCGGCATGAAGGACGCGGTGAAGTTGATCGACGCAACGCTTCAGGAGGAGAAAAACACCGACGAGGCGCTGACCGGTCTGGCGCTGGCTGCGGTGAACTCAGAGGCGATGGCCGCCTAATCATCGGTATCTCAGGCGACGAAGCGATCCGGGTCACAGGTCTGGATTGCTTCGTTGCCGAGCGTCGCGATGTTGGGTTCATGATCCGTGAAATGCCGGATGGCTGCTTCCGGGCGGGCGGTCCATTTCAAACATCCTGTCCTGGGTGACCTCGACATAGTCGCCACCGCGGCCCGCGCGCAGAATTGGATGGGGCTGGGCAGTCTGATAGACGCCGTCCTTGATGAGTGTCTTGTCAATATAGACAGCAACCACTTCGCCAAGGATCAGCCATCCCTGTACCGGCTCACCTGTGTGGGTCTTGAACTGAACCACTTCCGTGACCTTGCATTCCATCGCCGCCCGGCTTTCGGCGACGCGCGGAACCTGAACAAAGCGGCTTGGCGCCTTTGTCAGTCCGGCAACCTCGAATTCATCGACTCCTCGCGCAAGCGGTGCCGACGTCGCATTCATCCGGTCGCCAAGATCCCTGGTTACCAGATTCCAGACGAATTCCCCGGTCTCCGAGACGTTTTGAACGGTATCCTTCCAGGAGATGGATGCGAATCCGAGGATCGGCGGATCGTAGTTGAATGCGTTGAAGAAGCTGTATGGCGCGAGATTGATCTCGCCGTTGGGCGTTCGCGATGAAATCCAGCCGATCGGCCGCGGAGCAATAATGGCGTTGAACGGATTGTGCCGGAGTCCATGCCCTTTCGCCGGCTCATAAAAGTGCATGTCGTGCAGGTCCATTCGTCCGCTCCATGGGTGAGCCAGCAACGGGAATCCGTGCGCGGCAAAACCGATCATAGGCGATAAGTTCAAAAATAGAACTGAAATTTAGAGGGGCCGGGTTCGGCAAGACCCTGAGGGCGCCGGCTGTGCTGAGGTCAGGCGGCCTTCAGTTTATTCAGGAACGACGCCGCCAGTTTCAGGTCTTTTACGAAGTTGGCGTATTCGCGCTCCTTGGCGTCCGCATCCGGCAGCCGCAACAGATAGGACGGATGCACCGTCACCAGCGCCTTGGCTTCGCCAAGATCAATCAGGTGGCCGCGGTTTTTGCCGATCGGTGTGATCTTGCCGAACACACTTTGTGCAGCGGTTGCGCCCATCGCCACCACCAGTGCGGGTTTGATCGACGCCAGTTCACGCTCGTACCATGGACGGCAGGCCTTGATCTCCAGTGTGTTCGGCTTCTGATGCAGGCGGATTTTTCCGCGCGGCACGAATTTGAAATGCTTCACTGCATTGGTGACGTAAACCTTGTCGCGCTCAATACCGGCTTCTTCCAGTGCGCGGTTGAGCATGGCTCCGGCGGGACCAACGAACGGTTTGCCCGCAAGGTCCTCCTTGTCGCCGGGCTGCTCGCCTACCAGCATGAGGGATGCGTGTGCGGGCCCTTCGCCGAACACAGTCTGCGTCGCGTCCTTCCAGAGATGGCACGCACGGCAGTCGGCCGCTTCGTGACGCAAGGCAGCAAGAACCTCGGGCTTGATGTGCGCAGGGTTTGCCATCGCCAGTTGCTCCTTTCTCTGCCGCGAAGAACGCGGCGCGGGCGCTTCCTGCCTGATCATCCGATCGGTCCTGCGTTCAGCTTGTGCGATCAAGGGATCAATCAACGAAGCCTCGGGGAGGTTCCGCCAGTATTTCTTCGGCATCTCCGCTTGCATGGCTTTGATCTTCAATCGCGCCGGATTGAAGATGTTGGCGTAGTAGGTCCGCCAGATATCTTCCAGAGGATCGTTGGACGGGCTGTCGGATTTGACCGCGCCCTCGGTAAAGACGGTTTTGTGTCCATCCCAATGCGCGCAGCGATCCGGAGTAAGAATCGACCATCGCATGTCGGCGAAGCGCCGTTCGAAAAACGGCGCGGCGAGTTCGACGATGTGGTGCGACGGTTCGAACCATGCAACGAAGCGGAAGTCGTCATCACGGCCGAATTCCCGGAAACGGACGAACGCATGCATCTTGTGCTCGTCGCGGCGGACCTCCTTGGCAAGCCCATGAATGCGCGCCACGTCCGCATCCGTCAGCACATTCATCAGGCGAGGCTGCTGCCGCAGCCGCACCAGCAGCCTGTAAAGACATGCAAAGCGTTCAGGGTCGCGGTTGAGAATTGCGAGTTTCGCAAGGTCGACGAACGTCGCCGGAACGCTGAATGTGCAGTCAGGATCGACGGCGGGTAGTGCGGACGCGCCGAACAGTTCTGCATCGCGGCTGGCGACAGTCCAGGTTACGTCATTGGGCGGGATGTCATTGAGAGCCAGTGCGCGTGCTGCTTCACGCCATCCTCTAAAGTCGGTCTCTGATCCGAGGGTAACGACGTGCATCAGAATGCAAAACTCTGCTGGGTCGGAGGAGGGCGAAACAGTTCGATCAAGCGGTTGCTGTCGAGATGCTTGGCGGACGGTTTGTGATCGGAAAGAACAATAAAGGGGAGTGTCTTGTTCCGCGGCACATGCAACCGCGCCAGATCTGCGGCGCGCAGATGCGTGACGCGCCGGGCCATAATGATGCGATCCACTGTTTTTACGCCGAAGCCCGGAACGCGCAGCAGGTCTTCACGGCTTGCGCGGTTGACATCGAGCGGAAACCGGTCGCGATGGCGTAGCGCCCATGCGAGCTTTGGGTCGATGTCGAGCGGCAACATGCCGCCTTCGAGCGGGTCGGTAATCTCGCCGATATCGAAACCGTAAAAGCGCATTAGCCAGTCCGCCTGATAAAGCCGATGCTCGCGCACCAGCGGTGGCGCTGTCACAGGAAGGTTTCGGCTCGCGTCCGGGATCGGGCTGAACGCTGAATAATAGACACGCTTGAGTCTGTAGGAGCCATAAAGATTGGCGCTGGTTTCCAGAATGGTCTGATCGTTGGAACTGTCAGCGCCGATAATCATCTGGGTGCTTTGGCCCGCAGGTGCGAAGCGGGGCGCGTGTCTGTGTTTTTTCGTCTCGCTCGCTTCGTCGAGTTTGAGCCGCAGCCGTCCCATTGTCCGGCGGATGGCGCGGACATCCTTTTCCGGCGCGAGTTTCGTCAGGCTGGTTTCGGTCGGGACTTCGATATTGATGCTGAGACGATCGGCATATTTGCCGGCTTCGGCGATCAGCGCGTCGTCTGCCTCCGGGATGGTCTTGAGATGAATATAGCCGCGGAAATGATGATCCTCACGCAAGGACCGCGCCACGCGCACCACCTGTTCCATGGTGTAGTTCGGGCTGCGGATGATGCCGGACGAGAGAAACAGGCCTTCGATATAATTGCGCCGGTAGAAATCCAGCGTCAGCTTGACGGCTTCCTCCACCGTGAAACGTGCGCGCTGCACGTTCGAGGAGGCGCGGTTGATGCAATAAAGACAATCGTAGTTGCAGGCGTTGGTGAGCAGGATTTTCAGCAGCGAGATGCAACGACCGTCCGGGGCATAGGAATGGCAGATGCCCATGCCGGGCGCGGTCGACCCCATGCCCTTGCCGTCGCGGCTGTCGCGCTTTTCGGTCCCGCTGGATGCGCAGGAGGCATCGTATTTGGCGGCGTCGGCCAGAATTTCGAGTTTTCGCTGCACATCCATGGGTGAATCCCGTTGTTTTCATTGCGGAAAGAGGATTCTTGAGAGTCCGATTGACTCTCTCCAGCCTCTTAGCTTTATATTAGAACATATCATGAACAAATAAGTCCGTCATTCGTTCAATCGGCAGCGAATGCGGACTACGGATTTCAAGGAGCGGCGCATGAATGGCGTACGCACAAACACGCTTGCGTCTCTGCGTGGCGCCATCGGACGCCTTGAAAGCGAGCCGGATGGTCTTGCGCGCGTGACGCTAGGCCATGCCGCGGCCGACGCTGTCCTCCAGGGCGGGCTGGTGCGCGGCGCGCTGCATGAAGTGTTCGCAGAGGGTGGCCGTCACGGCGCCGCAGCGACAGGATTCATCGCGGGTCTGGCCCATCGCCTGATCGGACGGCGGCCTCTGCTCTGGGTGCAGCAGGATTTTGCGGAACGCGAATCCGGCGCGCTCTCCATGAGCGGATTGCAGGAACTCGGTCTCGATCCGCGTCTGCTGGTGATGGTGCGGGCGAAGGATGCAGAAACCGCGCTGCGTGCGGCTTCCGACGCGCTCGCCTGTGACGCGCTGGGCGCTGTGGTGCTGGATGTCTGGGGCGAGGTGCGCCAACTCGATCTGGTCGCGAGCCGCAGGCTGACGCTGGCCGCGCGTGCTTCGAATGTCGCGTGTCTCGTGCTGCGCACAGCGGCAACGCCGTCCGCCAGCACTGCGGAGACGCGGTGGATTGCGCGCGCCGCGCCTTCCTTGCCGGTCATCGAAGCATGGGGTGCGCCGATGCTGGATGCGCAGCTTGTTCGCAACCGTCACGGCGAAACTGGACGATGGATCATGGAGTGGAAATGTGATGAGGGCCTCTTCCGTGAAAGCGCGGCGCATCCTCAGTTTATGGCTCCCGCGTCTGCCGACAGACCGCTTGAAACGATTGCCGGGCGACGGCGCGCCGGATGACGCGCAGCCTTGCGTCGTCGTCGGCAAGCTGAACAACGCGCTGCAGATCACGGCGCTGAACGACGCTGCGGCGCATATCGGCCTTGAGACTGGCCTACCGTTGGCGAATGCTCGCGCCATCTGTCCCGAGGTGCAGGTCTTCGACGCCGACGAGGCGGCTGACCTCGTCTTGCTGGAAGCCATCGCCGACTGGTGCGACCGGTTCACGCCGCTGGTCGCGCTCGATCCGCCCCATGGATTACTGCTCGACATCAGCGGCTGCGCGCATCTGTTTGGTGGCGAAGCCGCGATGCTGCGCACGGTGTGTGACCGGTTCACGCGGCAGGGTTTTATCGTCAACGCGGCGATTGCTTCTACGCCGGTCTGTGCGCGGACCATGACGCGCGCGGTGCGAAGCTGCATCGTGCCCGATGGTGAAGAGGCGCGGGCGGTCAGTTCGCTTCCGGTGTTCGCCTTGTGCGCGGATGACGCCATCACGCGCGGGCTGCGCCGGGCCGGTTTGAAAACCATCGGCGATGTCGCCGCGCGTGCGCCGCATGAAATCTCCGCGCGGTTCGGCGCCGCATTTACCAGCCTGCTGCGGCAGGCATTGGGGCATGGCGATGCGCCGATCAGTCCGCGCAAGCCGCCGCCGGATTTCATGGTGGAGAAGCGCTTTGCCGAACCGGTCGCCACCGACACCGTGATTGCCGCGATTCTCTCGAGCCTCGCGCAGATGCTGGTCGCCGTGATGGACAGGCAGGGCAAGGGCGCGCGGCGGCTGGAAGCGAGTTTCTTCCGCACCGACGGCGCGGTGCGCACCATCGCGGTAGAGACCGGCCAGCCTATCACCAAGGTCAAAGTGATCGACCGCCTGTTCCGCGAGCGGCTGGATGCGCTGGCCGATCCGCTCGATCCCGGGTTCGGCTTCGACCTGATCCGGCTCTCTGCGAGCCATATCGAGATCGTGGTGCAGGAGCAGCGTGATTTCGACACCCGCGCACAGGACAATGACGATGTCGCCGCACTGGTGGACCGTCTCTCCGCGCGTCTCGGCGGCCGGCGCGTCGTGGTTCATTTGCCGCAGGATACGCATATTCCGGAACGGGCAGTATTGCCTGTGCCGGCGCAGCAGCATCTTGCCGCGGCTTCAGATGCCGAATGGCCGGAGCGTGTTCAGGCCGAGCCGCCGCTGCGGCCGCTGCGGATGTTCGAGCAGCCGGAGGAGATCGAGGTGCCATTCGCGGCGGTGCCTGACGGGCCGCCGCGCCGGTTCAAGTGGCGGCGCGCGTCGCACATGGTGACTCGCGTGGAAGGTCCCGAGCGCATTGCGATGGAATGGTGGAAAAATGGAGAGTCGTCACTCACCCGCGACTATTTCCGCGTCGAGGACGCAGAAGGGCTGCGTTTCTGGATTTATCGCGACGGTCTCTACGATCGCGAACTCATCGACGACAAGGGTGAAAGCATCAAGCCCAAATGGTTCGTCCATGGGGTGTTCGCATGAAGGTCACAGACTATGCGGAAATCGGCATCACGACCAATTTCTCGTTCCTGCGCGGCGGATCGCAGCCGCAGGACTATGTGCATCAGGCCAGTGAATACCGCCTGCCGGTGATCGGCATTGCTGATCGCAACACGCTGGCAGGCGTGGTGCGGGCCTATAGCGAGCTTTCAAACCCTGATGTCAAACATAAGCCGAGGCTTCTGATCGGATCGCGTATTGTTTTCGCAGATGGGACGCCGGACATTCTGGTCTATCCGCGTGACCGCGCAGCCTATGGCCGTCTCTGCCAGTTGCTGTCACGCGGCAAATTGAGAGCGGAGAAAGGTGAGTGTTTTCTCCGGTTCGAGGACCTGCTGGATTTTGCGGAAGGACAGTTACTGATCCTGACGCTGCCGCATCGCTTTGACTCGGCGGCAGCCTTGAAGGTGCTTGACCGGCTGAAGCGCAGCCGGGCCGATGGCGTGTGGCTGGCCGCGAGCCTGCTGTATCACGGAGACGATACGCGGCGTCTGTCTCGCCTGTATCGGATCGCCTCAACCGCGCGCGTGCCGCTGCTCGCGACCAACGATGTTCTCTATCATCATCCCGCCCGCCGTCCGCTGCAGGATGTGCTGACCTGCATTCTTGAAAAGACCACCATTCATGCCGTCGGCAAAAAGCTGCAGGCCAATGCCGAGCGGCACATGAAGCCCGGCTATGAGATGGCGCGGCTGTTTCGCGATCTGCCGGAAGCGGTTGAGGAGACGATGCGATTTGCGAAGCGCATCACGTTCACGCTCGAGGAACTGAAATATCAATATCCCGACGAGCCGGTCCCGCCGGGCAAGACGGCGCAACAGCATTTACGCGATCTCACCGAAGCCGGGATTCGGCGTTATTTCCCGGGCGGTATTGACGAGAAGCTGCGTGGAACGATCGAAAAGGAGCTGGCTCTCATCGAGAAGCTCGGCTACGCGCATTACTTCCTGACCGTACATGACATCGTTCATTATGCCCGAGGACAGAAGATATTGTGTCAGGGGCGCGGGTCGGCGGCGAATTCCGCCGTTTGCTACATGCTCGGCATTACGTCTGTAAATCCCGCTGAAACCGATGTGCTGTTCGAGCGCTTCATCTCCGAGGAGCGGCTCGAACCGCCCGATATTGATGTGGATTTCGAGCATTCGCGGCGCGAGGAGGTGATGCAGTATGTCTATCGCCGCTATGGTCGCCACCGCGCGGCGATTGTCGCCACCGTTATTCACTACCGACCGCGCAGCGCTATCCGCGATGTTGGCAAGGCACTGGGATTAACGGAGGATGTCACCGCCGCACTGGCCGATACGGTCTGGGGAAGCTGGGGCACGGGCGTCAGCGATATGCAGATCAGACAGGCAGGCTTCGACCCGCAGAACGGAATGATCCGCCGCGCGGTCGAACTCGCCACCGAACTGATCGAGTTTCCGCGCCACCTGTCGCAGCATGTCGGCGGTTATCTGCTGACGCAGGACAGCCTCGACACCTATGTGCCCATTGGCAATGCCGCGATGGACGACCGCACGTTCATCGAGTGGGACAAGGACGATATCGATGCCTTGAAAATGATGAAGGTCGATGTGCTGGCGCTGGGCATGCTGACCTGCATCCGCAAGTGCTTCGATCTGATCGCGGATCATAAAAATCGGCGCTACGAACTGGCGGACATCAAGGCGGAGAACAAGGACAGCGGTCCGGTGTTCGACATGCTGTGCCGGGGTGAATCCCTTGGCGTGTTTCAGGTGGAAAGCCGCGCGCAGATGAACATGCTGCCGCGCCTGAAGCCGCGCACCTTCTACGATCTTGTGATCGAAGTCGCCATCGTTCGTCCGGGACCGATCCAGGGCAAAATGGTGCATCCCTATCTGAAGCGGCGGCAGATGAAGCCCGAGGAGATTGAATATCCCTATCCGAAGGGAGGCGATCCGAACGAGCTTCGCAGTGTGCTGCACAAGACGCTCGGCGTACCGCTGTTTCAGGAACAGGCGATGCGCATTGCCATGGCGGCGGCGGACTTCACGCCCGAAGAGGCGAATGGCCTGCGGCGTGCGATGGCAACTTTCCGCAATGTAGGCACCATGCCGAAATTCGAGCGGCGCATGGTGGATCGCATGATCGCGCGCGGTTACGATCCTCAATTCGCGGTCAGTTGCTTCGATCAGATCAAGGGTTTCGGCAGCTACGGATTTCCCGAGAGTCATGCGGCGGCGTTCGCGCAGCTTGTCTATGTCTCGTCATGGATCAAGTACTATCATCCGGATGTGTTCTGTTGCGGTCTTCTGAATTCGCAGCCGATGGGATTCTATGCCCCGGCGCAGATCGTCGGCGATGCGCGCAAGAACGGCGTCGATATTCGCGAGATCGATGTGTCGCGCAGTTTCGGGCAGAACACGCTGGAGGAAAAATCGGGTCCTCGGGATCATTGCGCTGTGCGGCTTGGTTTCCGGCAGATCGACGGCTTCGACGTTTACGATCCGGATGACGAAAAGCTGGATGAAAGCAAGCCTGCGGCATTGCGTGGCAGGAAGAAGCCACGCGAAGATTACTGGGATCAGCGCATTGTCGCCGCGCGGGCGCGAAAGCCGTTCGGGTCACTGGAAGATTTTGCCCGTGAAACAGGATTGCCGAAACGCGCGCTGATCCTGCTGGCGGACGCCGATGCGTTCCGTTCGCTCGGGCTGGATCGCCGCGAGGCGCTCTGGACCGTACGCCGTCTGCCGGATGATGTCGCGCTACCGCTGTTTGAGAGCGCGGCGGCGCGGGAGCAGCCGGACGAAGCCGCGCAACCATTGCCGCAGATGCCGCTGCCGGAGCAGGTGGTGGCCGATTATCAGACCGTCCGGTTGTCGCTGAAGGGGCACCCGATGGAATTCCTGCGGGCCACATTTGCACGCGAAGGCATTGTTCCGTGCCGGGATGTGTCGCACGTCAGCGACAGGCGGCGCGTGCGCTGTGCCGGTGTCGTGCTGGTGCGGCAGCGGCCCGGCAGCGCCAAGGGCGTGGTGTTCATGACGCTGGAGGATGAAACCGGCATCGCCAATATCGTGGTGTGGCCGAAGGTGATGGAAAAATTCCGCAAGGAAGTGATGGGTGCCCGTCTGATCGAAGTGCAGGGGACGATCCAGAGCAGCCCGGATGAAGTCGTGCATCTGGTGGCCGAGCGTCTGGTCGATCGTTCGTCCGATCTGATGAATCTGGCCAACGATGCGCCTCGGCGAAAGCATGCCGTGCCCGATGGCGCCAATGTGATCGAGCCGCTGGAAGACGAACTGCCTGCGCGCGACGGAACTCCGCCGCACAAGATGCGTCATCCGCGCAATGTGCGAATCCTTCCACGCTCGCGGGATTTTCATTAATACGATTTGTGAATTGTGCCCGTTGACGACATCCGCATCAATCAGCACCGCTGATGCCGGAGCTGCTCCATGAAAACCATTCGCGATATCCTCTCGGACCTCTGGTCTCTCGGCGGCGGCGATCCATCCGCACTCGATACCGTCACGCTGACGGGATCTGAGCCGATCCTGCCGTCAACCTTCCGGGTCGGCGCGGCGTCTCAGGTCACGATCGCTGCCGCGGGTCTTGCCGCGGCAGAGATATGGAAAGCCCGCAGCGGACAATCGCAGGGACTTTCAGTGGATATGACTCATGCGGCGGTCGAATGCCGCAGCGAGCGCTATCTGCGCGTGGATGACAAGCCGCCGCCACCGGCGTGGGACGCCATCGCGGGCGTGTATAAAACCGGCGATGGCCGCTTCGTGCGCCTTCACACCAATTTTCCGCATCATCGCGACAATGTCTGCAAGGTGCTGGCCTGCAAGCCGGAGCGCGACGACGTGCAGCGCGCCCTGATGCAATGGAAGGGGGAGGACTTCGAGACCGCCGCCTATGCCGGCGGATGCGTGGTGTCCATGATGCGCTCGCATGATGAGTGGATGGCGACGGATCAGGCGAAGGCGCTTGACCACCTGCCGCTGATCCAGATCGAGAAGATCGGTGACGCGCCGCGGCGTCCATGGCCAATGGGTGATCGCCCGCTGTCCGGATTGCGCGTGCTCGATCTGTCGCGAGTGATCGCAGGCCCTGTTGCCGGGCGCACTTGGGCGGCGCATGGCGCGGATGTGATGTTGATTTCATCACCCAACCTGCCGTCGATCCCCTGGCTGGTGATCGACACCGGGCGCGGCAAGCTCTCTGCTTCTGCCGATCTCAAAACCGAAGCGGGACGGGATACCCTGCGCAGTCTGCTGGCGTCGGCGGATGTCTTTTTCCAGGGCTATCGTCCGCAATCCATCGCCGCGCTCGGCTTCTCGCCGGAGGACGTGGCGCAGGTCAGTCCTGGCATCGTCTATGTCTCGCTGTGTGCTTACGGCCATGCCGGGCCATGGGCGGGGCGGCGCGGATTCGATTCGCTTGTCCAGACTTCAACCGGCTTCAACGAAGCCGAGGGCAGGGCCGCCGGGACCGCTGGCCCGAAAGAACTGCCGATGCAGATCCTGGATCACGCCACAGGTTACCTGATGGCGTTCGGTGCGATGATGGCGCGATTGCGGCAGTCGCGCGAAGGCGGAAGCTGGCATGTGAAAGTGTCTCTGGCGCAGACCGGCCGCTGGCTGTGGAGCCTCGGCCGGCTCGAAGACGGCCTTTCGGCTGCTGATTTGCCGATGGATCAAGTCCTTCCTTTCCTGCAGCAAAGCCCGTCCGGATTTGGTGCGCTGCAAGACGTCCGTCATGCAGCCATCATGTCGGCGACACCGGCATTCTGGGAGCGCCCGGCAGTGCCGCTGGGATCGAGCGCGCCGGTCTGGCCGTCACGATCCCGTTAACTGAAAATAATATCCATCACGGTGTTTTTTGATTGTCCTGAACCGGGAAGTGGCCCTATTAGCTCACGGGCTGCGTCAGCCTGCCGCAGGACCATTGATACCCATGGCTGAAAAGACAACCGGATTGACTGCCTTGCTTGCCAGAGCCCGCGCGATGTCCCGGCGGACAATCGTTGTGCTCGCCGGCCTTGTCGTGGTCGCCGGAATTGCAGCTTTCAGCCTGACCCGCTCCGGCTCTATCCCGAAAGATCACTCGGACATTTCAAGCCAATCACGCAAGGGGCTGCTGCGCTATACGCCGACGGCGGCGGAATGGGCGACCCTGACCGTACAGCCGGTGACGGAGCGAGCGTTCCGCGCCGAGCATGTCACCGAAGGCAAGATTGCCGTCGATGAAGACCGCTCGACACCCGTTTTCTCGCCCTATGCCGGCCGCGTCACCAAGCTGCTCGCCCGTCCGGGGGACAAGGTCACGCAGGGCCAATCGCTGTTCGTGATCGAAGCGGCCGACAATGTGCAGGCCCAGAACGATTTCATCACGGCGGCGACCGCGCTGAACAAGGCGAAGTCGCAGCTCGAACTGGCGCAGATTCAGGACAAGCGGGCACGCGATCTTTACGAAGGCAAGGCCGCGCCGCTGAAAGACTATCAGCAGTCGCAGGCGGGGCTGGTATCGGCGCAGAACGACATGCGCTCGAGCGAGACCGCACTCGAAGCCGCACGCAATCGCCTGCGCATGCTCGGCCTGACCGAGGAAGCGATCACCGCTTTCCAGGAGAAGGGCAGCATCAACCGCGAAACCGTGATCGTCTCGCCGATCGCCGGCACCGTGGTTCAGCGCAAGATTGGTCCCGGACAATATGTCAACGCCGGCGCCAGCGATCCCGTATTCGTGGTCGGCGATCTGTCGACCGTGTGGCTGACGGCCTTCGTGCGCGAGACCGAGGCGCCTGCCATCGAAGTCGGGCAGGAAGTCATGTTCAGCGTGCTCGCGTTTCCGGGGCGGACCTTCAACGCGCGCATCAATTACATTTCCGCGGCCATTGATCCCGCCTCCCGCCGCCTGATGGTGCGCGCCACCATCGACAATCCCGGCGAAGCCCTAAAGCCGGAGATGTTCGCCAACGTCACCATCTATTCCGCCGGCGACCGCCCGGCGGTCGGTGTGCCGAAGCAGGCGCTGATCTATGAAGGCGATCAGGTGAGGGTCTGGGTGGTGCGCGACGACAAGTCCATCGAGCTGCGCCAGATCAAGATCGGCATGACCAACGGCGATCTTGTCGAGGTGAAGAGCAATCTGTCGGCAGGCGAGAATATCGTCGCGCGCGGCAGCCTGTTCATAGATCGCGCCGCGTCCGGCAGCTAGTCCGCTCCGTGTCTTTCCCCGACGTCATCCGCTCCCGCTGAAAGACCGGTCTCGATGGATCGCCTTGTCGCTCTTGCTGTCAACCGCCGCTTCCTCATGGTGGCGCTGTTCGTCATGACCATGATCGGCGGCGTCATTGCCTTCCAGCAACTGAACATCGAAGCCTATCCCGATCCCACCCCTCCGATGGTCGACATCGTGACCCAAAGCCCCGGCCTGTCGGCAGAGGAAATCGAGCGTTACATCACCATTCCGATCGAGACGCAGGTCGCGGGCGTCAAGAACCTGCGGACGCTCCGCACGATCTCGCTTTACGGGTTGTCGGACGTCAAACTGCAGTTCTCGTTCGACTACACCTATGACGAAGCCTTGCAGCAGGTGCTCAACCGGCTGTCGCAACTCAGTCCCTTGCCGGGCAACGTGCAGCCGCAGATTTCGCCGCTCAGTCCGATCGGCGAGATTTTCCGTTACCGGCTGATCGGTCCTCCGAACTACAGCGTTCTCGATCTCAAGACGTTGCAGGACTGGGTCTTGCAGCGCCGCTTCCGCAGCGTGCCCGGCGTGATCGACGTCACGAGCTGGGGCGGCAAGACCAAGACCTATGAACTTCAGGTCGATTTCAACAAGCTCACCGCCTTTGGCCTGACGTTGCCACAGGTGTTGCAGGCTGTCGGCAATGCCAACATCAATGTCGGCGGCAACACGGTGAATATCGGCACGCAGTCGGCGGTGGTCCGCGGCGTCGGCTTGATCCGCTCCATCGACGATCTGGCCACCACCATGATCTCGCAGAGCGGCGGCAATCCCGTGCTGGTGCGCGACATCGCGACCGTGACGGTGGGCGAGAAGCCGCGCCTCGGCATCGCCGGCATGAACGCGGACGACGATATCGTTCAGGGCATCGTGCTGATGCGGCGGGGTGAGCAAAGCGCGCCGACCATCGCGCGGGTGGAAAAGCTGGTCAGGTCGATCAACAAGTCGAATATCCTGCCGCCGGGCGTGCGGATCGAGCGCATCTATGACCGCAAGGACCTGATCGACACCACCACGCACACCGTGCTCCACAACATGGTGGTCGGCATTCTACTGATCGTGCTGCTCCAGTGGCTGTTCCTTGGCAATCTTCGCAGCGCCGTGATCGTCGGCGCGACGATTCCGTTCGCATTGTTCTTCGCCGTCATCATCATGGTGCTGCGCGGCGAGTCCGCCAATCTTCTGTCGGTCGGCGCCATCGACTTCGGCCTGATCGTGGACGGCACGGTCATTATGGTCGAGGCGATCTTCCGCAGATTGTCACAGACCACCGAACTGTCCGCGTCCGAGGAGCGGGCGATTTCGCCGGACACCATCATGAGCATGAAGGCCCATGCCATCCTCAGCGCTGCTGCCGACGTCTCGCGGTCGATCTTCTTTGCCGCCGCGATCATCATCGCGGCATTCCTGCCGCTGTTCACGCTGAGCGGCGTCGAGGGTCACATTTTCGGGCCGATGGCGAAAACCTACGCCTATGCACTGGCCGGCGGATTGCTCGCGACCTTCACCATTACGCCGGCTCTGAGCGCGATCATCCTGCCGGCGCACATCCAGGAAACCGAAACACGCATCATGCAGTGGTTGCATCGCGCCTACATGCCGCTGCTGCATTGGGCGACCCGCAACCGGCGGGTGGTGATTTCGGCGGCAGGCGCGCTCGTCGTTCTGACCTTCGTCGCGGTGCGGATGCTCGGGCTTGAATTCCTTCCGAAGCTGGAAGAGGGCAATCTCTGGATTCGCGCGACACTGCCGCCAACCATTTCGCTCGAGGAGGGCAATTCCTACGTCAACGAGATGCGAAAGCTCATCCGCGCGCGGCCGGAGGTGGAATCGGTCGTGTCGCAGCATGGACGGCCCGATGACGGCACCGATGCCGCCGGCCTGTTCAATGCGGAGTTCTTCGCGCCCTTGAAGCCGGTCAGCGAATGGCCCGGGTCGCGGGACAAGGATGACCTGACCAGCGAATTGCTGGCGCAGTTGCAGAAGAAGTTTCCGGGCGTCGAATTCAACTTCTCGCAATATCTGCAGGACAACGTCGCCGAGGCGGTTTCCGGCGTGAAGGGCGAGAATTCGATCAAGCTGTATGGCAATGATCTTGAGGAACTGACGAGGACCGCCAACAAGATCAAGGCCGTGCTGTCGACCGTCAAAGGTGTGACCGATCTGTCGGTGTTTACGTCGCTGGGCCAGCCGACCATCCAGATCGACATTGATCGCGCGCGCGCGGCCCGCTACGGCCTCTCGCCGGGCGACATCAACGCCACTATCCGCGTCGCCATCGGTGGCGACAGCGCGGGCGATCTGTACGAACCGGGCAGCGATCGGCATTTCCCGATCATCGTTCGTCTTGCACCGGAGTATCGCAAGAGCGCGGAGGCTATTCATAATCTTCGCATCGGCGCGCAGGGGCCGAACGGGATCCAGCAGGTGCCGCTCTCGGAAGTGGCCTCGATCAAGCTGGTGTCCGGCGCGGCGTATATCTATCGCGAGCAGCAGGAGCGCTATCTGCCGATCAAGTTCTCGGTCCGCGAGCGCGATCTCGGCAGCGCGATCAAGGAAGCCCAGGACAAGGTGGCTGAGCAGGTTCAGCTTCCCGCAGGCTCGCACATGGATTGGGTCGGCGAGTTCGGCAACCTGCAGGATGCGATCCGCCGGTTGTCCATCGTGGTGCCGATCAGCCTCGCGCTGATCGCCATTTTGCTGTGGTTCAATTTCGGATCGATGGCCGACACCTTGCTGGCCATGAGCGTCATCCCTATGGCGATCTTCGGTGGCGTGCTGGGATTGCTGTTCAGCGGCATTCCGTTCAGCGTATCCGCGGCAATCGGATTTATCGCGCTGATGGGCATCGCGGTGATGGACGGCATCATTATCCTGTCGCAATTCAATCAGCTCATCGACGAAGGCTATGGCCGAATCCGGGCCGTCATCAAGACCGGCGAACTTCAGTTGCGTCCGGTTCTGATGACCTGCGTCGTCGCTGGTATTGGTCTTCTGCCGGCGGCGGTGTCGGAGGGGATCGGCTCTCAGGTTCAGAAGCCGCTCGCGGTGGTGGTCGTCACTGGCATGGCGCTGGCGCCGCTGGTGATCCTCATCACGCTGCCGGTGCTGATCCTGATGTTCTCGCGCCGGACCCGCTAAAAGTTATCGTCCTGACGGAATGCGCAGGCCGTGCCAGGCGTCCCGCACCTGATGATAATGGACGTCGGGCAGGTAGTCCGGCGTGTTGAGACCGAGGGTGCGGACGTCGAGGCGGCCAACCGCGCTCAGAAGCGTGTAAGACGCAATCACCCGGTCGCGCTGAGCCAGAATCTGGCGGGAGCGCGCTGCCGTAAGGTCCTGCTGTGAGTTCAGCACGTCGATGGTGGTGCGCTGTCCGGCCTGCGCCTCGCGCCGGACGCCCTGCAATGCGATGTTCGCCGACTTCACCTCGGCTTCGGCGGCAGCCAATGCGACCTTGGTGCCCTCGCTGCTGACCCAGGCGCTGACCGCGGCGGTGCGCGCCTGATTTCTGACCTGTTCCAGCACGAGCCGGCTCTGGACCGCGGTTTCCTTGGCCTGTCGGGTCTGCGAGGCGGCCGTTCCGCCGTCATAAATCGGGACGGTGAGGGCGCCGACCACGGACGCCTGATCGGCGCGCTTGGTGCCGAGGTTGGGGTCGCCGTCTGAACTGCGGTTGACGTTCCCCTGTACATTCACCTGCGGCAGCAGGCTGCTCTCCGCGACACTGATGGTCGTGGTGGCGACATCGACGTCATATGATGCGGCGATGACAGCCGGGTTATCCCGGATCGAACTGTCGACCGCGTCCTGCCGGCTGCGCGGCACGAAACGGTCCACGGTCTGCGCCGGCATAAGGTTGACCGGCGGATTGCCGATGACCTGCGCATAGATCGCGCGGCTGCTTTCCAGCGCCACCTCGGCGGCGTTGAGGTCGGCGAGGCCACGGCTTAACCGGGCCTCCGCCTGCGCCGTGTCGGTCGGGGTGACATCGCCTGCGTCGAGACGCTTTTTTGTGATCCCGACCGTTTCGCGCAGGAACGAGACGTTGCCGCGCTGGGTTTCAACTAACGCCTGATTGGCGATGACGTTCATGTAGGCGGTGACAGCATCGAGCAGTACGCCCTGACCGGTATTGCGCAGAGCCTCTCGGCCGGAGAGCACCTGAAACTCCGCGACGCGGACGCTGTTCGCGGTCTTGAAGCCATTGAACAGGTTCTGTGTGATAGTAACGCCGATGGTCCAGGGCTTCAGCGTGGCGGTCTGGATGGTGTTATCCAGCAGCAGATTACGAACCGGCTGCAGGCCTGCGCTGAGGCTGGCCACGATCTGCGGGCGATAGCCTGCCAGTGCCTGCGGCACGTTTTCGTCGGTGGCACGCTGCTGGGCGCGGCTGGCGTTGATCTGCGGGTTGGATTGGTAGGCTTTGACGAGCGCCTCGTTCAGCGTCTCGGCCCGGGCGTGCGCGGAAAGCCCTGCGGACAATGCTATCCCGATTGCGGCGCCCGATACGCGAAAACGCCAGCTTTCGCTCCACCCTGAAACACGCCGAACCATGTTTTCCCGCAACAATCCAAATCACAGCCACGGTGGATTGCATGAATCCCGAACCGGCATGCTTCATTCGTACACTGTTTAGGGCTCCGCGGAGGCGTGGGCAAATCGTCAGCCACAGAAAAACAGCGAGTGTGACAATGTGCACGGGTTTGTGACCGGGCGGGCGGTATTCCCTTGGCCGATCAAGGGCCTATAGTCGAAGTCAACGGTGCCGGTCAGTTTATCGAAAGCGATCCGCGCCATCTTTTGAGGCAGACTGCCGGTGGGGCCGGCACAGGGAATGAACGAGGTCCGATGCCACGAATTTTCTCGGACCCGGATGCCATTGCCGACGACATTATCCGCGACGTTGGTCCGAAGCTGGTCGTCGGCCTGCCGCTCGGTCTCGGCAAGGCCAATCACATCATCAATGCTCTTTACCGGCGCGCGGCGAGCGACCCATCGATTCACCTGACGATCTTCACCGCCCTGACGCTGGAGAAGCCGGTGCCGAAGGCCGATCTCGAGAGGCGGTTTATCGGTCCGGTGATCGACCGGCTGTTCGGCGATTATCCCGACCTGGACTACGCCAAGGCGCTCCATGCAAAGGCGCTGCCGCCGAATATCGAGGTCGTTGAGTTTTTCTTCCTGGCCGGAAAATGGCTCGGCAATGGTTACGCGCAGCAGCAATACATTTCAGCCAACTACACTCATGCGTCGTCATATCTGCTGACGCGCGGCGTCAATGTGATCGCGCAACTGGTCGCCAAGCGGGTCGTGAATGGCGAGACCCGCTACAGCCTGAGCGGCAACACCGATACGACGCTCGACCTGATGCGCGCGCGGGCGGATGGCCGCATTGCCTTCAAGATCGTGGCGCAGGTGAATTCCGAACTGCCGTTCATGCCGGGGCAGGGCGATCTGCCCGGCGACGAGTTTCACGCGGTGCTCGACAGCCCGGAAACCGATTTCCCGCTGTTCGCCCCGCCGTCGGAGCCGGTCTCCGATACGAAATATGCGATCGGGCTTCATTCGGCAGGGTTGGTGCGCGACGGCGGCACCTTGCAGATCGGCATCGGGCAGGTGGGCGATGCGCTGGCGCAAAGCCTTATCGTCCGTCATCACGATAATGCCGCCTATCGCGAGATCATGTCGCGGCTTGCGCCAGCGCAGGCACCACGAGAAACCGAACCGTTCGCGGACGGCCTTTATGGCGTCAGCGAGATGTTCTTCGAGGCATTCATCGCGCTGATTGATGCCGGTGTGTTGAAGCGCGAGGTCGATGGCGCGCTGCTGCACGCGGCATTCTTCCTCGGGCCGAAGTCGTTCTACCGCGTGTTGCGCGAGATGGCGCCGGAGCAGATCAAACGCATCCAGATGGTGCCGGTGTCGTTCACCAACCAGATTTACGGAAACGAGGAAGCCAAGCGCAAGGCGCGTGTCGATGCGCGCTTTGTCAACAATGCCATGATGGCGACGCTGATGGGCGCGGTCGTCTCGGACGGTCTGGAGAACGGTCAGGTCGTCAGCGGTGTCGGCGGCCAGTACAATTTCGTGGCGCAGGCCTTTGCGCTGGACGGTGCACGCTCGATCCTGACACTGGAATCGACCCGCGGCTCCGGCAAGTCCGTCGCGTCGAATATCCGCTGGTCCTACGGCCACACCACGATTCCACGGCATTTGCGCGACGTGATCGTCACCGAGTACGGCGTTGCCGATTTGCGGGGAAAGTCGGACGCTGAGGTGATCGCGGCGATGCTGAATGTCGCGGATTCGCGCTTTCAGATAGACCTGATGCATCAGGCGAAGGATGCGGGAAAGCTGCCGAAAAACCATGAAATTCCGGCGGCCCATCGCGATAATTTTCCGGAGCGCGTGACGGCCGCTTTAAAGCCGTCGCGCGACGCGGGGCTGCTGCCGGCATTTCCGTTCGGCAGCGACTTCACCGATGTCGAGCAGCGGCTGATTCCGGCGCTTCAGATTCTGAAGGAGGCGACGGCCAGCCCGCTCGCTCTGCTCAAGCTCGCATGGGAGGGCCGCCGCGCCAATCACTCCGCCGAACTGGCGGCCTGTCTCGCGCGGATGCAGCTTGACCGGCCGGCCTCATGGACCGACCGGCTGTACCGCGCATTGCTGATCGCGGCGCTGGCGCGAAGCAAAAAGATTTAGCGGTGCTTGAAGTTCGGCTTCCGCTTCTCGATGAAGGCGGCCATGCCTTCGGAACGGTCTTCCAGCGCGAAGGTCGCGTGGAACAGGTCGCCCTCGACATTCATGCCCTCGGCGAGCGGCGTTTCGAGCGCGCGATTGACCGCACTCTTGGCCATGGCGACGGCCGGCTGCGACATGCTGGCGATCTTGTCCGCGATGGCGAACACCTCTTCCATCAGCTTGTCCGCAGGGAAGATGCGGCTGACAAGGCCGGAGCGCTCGGCTTCCGCCGCGTCCATCATGCGGCCGGTGAGGCAAAGGTCCATCGCCTTGGATTTGCCGACGGCGCGGGTGAGGCGCTGGGTGCCGCCGAGGCCGGGGATGGTGCCGAGCGTGATTTCGGGTTGTCCGAATTTCGCGCTGTCGGATGCAATGATGATGTCGCACATCATTGCGAGTTCGCAGCCGCCGCCCAGCGCGTAACCGCTGACCGCCGCGATGGTCGGCTTCTTGCACCTTGCGACGCGATCACCGCCGATGTCCATGAAGTCCTCGCTGAACATGTCGATGAATTTCTTGGGCTGCATTTCCTTGATGTCGGCGCCGGCGGCGAACGCCTTCTCGTTGCCGGTGACCACGATGCAGCCGACGGCATCGTTGGCTTCGAGTTGGTCGATCGCAGTGGCGATCTCCTTGAAGACACCGAACGAGAGCGCGTTGAGCATCTTGGGTCTGTTGATCTGCACCAGACCGACTGAGCCTCTGGTCTCAACGAGGATGTGTTCAAATGCCGGCATGTTTCGCCCCTTGATGGATATGGAAAATCAGCGCGTCCGCGCCGTTGGGCGGCAATTTGCCTTTCGCGGCGTTGCTCTGCAAGGCCGGTTCGGCCGCGGCGTGTCCGAACCATATCTGATCTGCGCATGAAAAAGGCCGGTATGCGGGGCGCAAACCGGCCTTTGCATCTGATGCAGATGGAGTTTGCGTCAGGCGATCAGCAGACGAGCCGCCGAAGCCAGCGTCAGCAGGCTGCCGAACGCGATGAAAATCTTTCCGATCAGCGAGGTCTTGCTCCAGGGATCGCCGTCATCGGCGGCTTTCACCACCGGACGGTCGCCCGAAGGCATCGGCCTCAAAATTTTACCCGGCGCAATTGGCGGCGTCGGTGGTGCGGCTTCCTGCGCGACAACCGGGTTGTTGTCCGGCACTGCGTCGCCGCTGTTGGGCTGATCCGCGGACGCGAGCTTGGCGCCATCGACGACATCGGTGCTGTCGAGAGCGGAGTAGTTGCGCGCCTCGTCGTCAGCAAGCGCCTGGGCGCGGGCATTGGCGACCGACACAGGCAGTTCAGCCTTGCCCGGCTTGGCGTCGGCTTGCGGGTCCTTGCGGATTGGTTTGTCTTCCCATGTCTCCGGGGCTTCGATCACCTTGGACGCGACTTTCGCTCCGCGCTTCCCGGCGTATCGGGAAGCCTTGGATGTCCCCGAGGCGGATCTTGCAGACGCCGCTTTTGCAGGCCTCGATTTCTTCGCTGCGGCACGCTGCTTCTTGAATTTCGAGAGGACCACGGGCCGGTTGGCTTCGGTCTTCGCGGCCTTTGTTGTCTTGGTCGCGGACTTGGCTGTCGACTTGGCGGCCATTGCGGGGTCGCCCGAAAAGCTCATCCAGATTCCGGCCGCAGCGACCAGCGCGGCCAATCCTGCATTCCTTATCCGCATGGCAATTTCCCCTTTTGCCAGAGCCACCAGCAATGACGAAAAGACCGGTGCCGAATGGCCACAGGACGGCAGAAAAAGGGAATCTTGTGATCTTTTGCCCTAAAAAAGACCCGGAAAGGCAGCCGGCGGTATCCAGCCGGAGTTGGCTTGAGGCTTCTGTTCACGATTGCGTGATTGCAATTCTGGCCCGTAACACCTTAGGAACAGGAGCGAATTGCCTTGATAGGAGCGCGCGTGCGCGGACGTGAGGACGAATGGACCGATCTGATGCGATCGGCCAATGCCGGCGACAATGCCGCATACCATCGCCTTCTCAAGGGCGTGACGCCGGTCCTGAGAGCCGGTGCGCGCCGAGGTCTGGCGCGGGCCGGTCAACCGGTCGATCAATCCGAGGACATCGTGCAGGATATTCTGTTGGCGGTGCATCTGAAGCGGCATACCTGGGACCCGAACGCACCGTTCGCGCCCTGGCTGTTTGCAATTGCCCGCAACAAGCTGATCGACGCGCTGCGCCGGCGCGGGCGGCGGGTGTTCGTCAACATTGACGATTTCTCGGAAATGCTGGCCGATGCGCCGGCCGAGGATACCGTGCCGGCCAGCGAAGTGGCGGCTCATCTGAACGGGCTGCCACAGCGGCAGCGGGACGTGCTGCAATCCATTGCCGTGGACAGTTCTTCTATCAAGGAAACGGCGGCAAAACTTTCAATGACCGAAGGCGCGGTGCGCGTGGCGCTGCATCGGGGCCTGACGGGCCTCGCGAACAAACTGCGGAACGACTGACATGGACACCAACGATCTGATCCGCACGCTTGCCGCCGACAGCGGCACACATGAACGCTCCGTCGGGCATTTGCTGCTTGCTGCGCTGGTCCTCGCGGTGCCGGTATCGACCTTGCTGTTTCTGGCGGGGCTCGGGGTGCGGCCGGACGTCATGACGGCCATGCACAACCCGCTTTTCGATCTGAAATTCCTTGTCACCCTGGCGCTGGCCGCCGTCGCCGTTGTCGTCAGCCTTCATCTGTCCCGGCCCGAAGCCTCGCTTGGACGATGGGCATGGCTGCTGGCGGTTCCGTTCGGGCTGCTTGGAATCGGCATGGTCGGTGAAATGACCATGATGCCGAATCGCGCGCCGATGTCCGTGCGGATGATCGGCTCCAATTCGAGGCTGTGTCTGGTCGCCATTCCGCTGCTGTCGCTGCCGCTGCTTGCTGCCGCATTGATTGCCCTGCGCCGGGGCGCGCCGTCGCGGCCTGCTGTCGCCGGAGCCTTCGCCGGGCTGCTTTCGGCCGGGCTCGCGGCGACGCTTTATGCCGCGCACTGTACCGACGATTCCCCGATGTTTGTCGCGACCTGGTATTCGCTCGCCGCAGCGATCATGGCCACGATCGGAGCCGCTGTCGGATCGCGCGTTCTCAAATTCTAGACACGCGGCCCGGTCGCGTCAGGCTGACTCGATCTGGGCGGCGTCCTGCCGCATCCGGTAGAAGCGAAGGACCTGCTGCGCCGTGGACGGGCGGAGCATGTCGTAGCTCGACTTGTGCTCTTCGATGTTTTCGGTGTCCGGCGCGCCGCCTCTCAATTCAAGGATCAGCTTGAGCGAGGGCCACGACAGTCCTGCAACCTTGGCGAGGACCATCAATCCTTCGGATTTGGCTTCGATCATCATGCTCTCGACCGTTGCGACCGGCACATTCGTACAGATTGCAAGGGCGGCACTCGTTTCCCCGAACCGCTTGGCTGCGGCGAATTCGGCGATCTGCTTTTCGTCGAGGCGGCCGTCGTCGAAGAGAGACTTCACGAGATTCTGGGCGTTCGCGGATACTTCACCGCTTGCCCTCTCTTCGACGGTGAGCGCTGCCTGTTCGACGGCTGCTGAAACATCGTCCGCGTGTTCCGGATTGGCGGCCTGAAGGCGCTCCCGGACCGAGTCGGAGGCCCGTGCAATCAGCTTCAGATAATGCGGCTTTGGAATCCCCCGCCGCATGCCGAGGCATGTCGCAAGGTTGTCGTTGCCTTCGGCGCGCGAGACCAGCCGGGTGAATCCATCATCCGAGAATTCCGCGCCGGGATTGTTCACGGCGCTTTCGACGACCTCATTGTTGCCGCGCTCGACAAGCACGTCGGTGACGGCGTTGCTCAACACCTTGCGCTTTGAAATCGCGAGCAGATGCCCCTGGCTCTTGCAGCGGGCATTTTCAATCAGCATCTCGTCGTTCAGCCGTTCCGATTGCGACAGTACCGGCGCCGCCACCTCGATCTCGTCGTCGAACGCCAGGGTGTAGATCAGGCGCGGCGGGGCTTTCGGCACGGGCGCAAGACGGTTCGCCAGCAGCGACTTTGCCGAGACTTCGATTTCCTCGATCAGGCAATGAAAAACGTCGTCAAAAACGTTGATCTGTTCGTTGGTGTAGTCGGCCACACCATACATGAAAAGATCCGTCACCCGCCGCAGGGTCTCAACGCGGCGTGCAACCGTGCCGTGAGCAAGGGCATCCTGCAGTTCGGCAAGAAGGTTGGCGGGCCGTGCGGTCGATCTCGAATTCATGACTTCTGTCCTGGAAAACACACGATGCCGGCCACGTTCTTGGCCGGCGAAAATTATCATCAGGCGGTGACGACCCGGTTCCGTCCCATGTCCTTGGCCTGATAGAGGAGCTTGTCGGCGCGTGCGAGAATGCTGTCCGCGGAGTCGTCCGGGCGCAGCATGGCGAGCCCGGCCGACATCGTAACGGTCATGTCCTGTGAAATCGCGCTCCAGTCGAGCCCTGCCACGATGGTGCGCAGCCGGTCGATGGCGCGCAGCGCAGCGCCGTCCGATGTCTCGGGCAGGATCAGCAGGAATTCCTCTCCGCCGTAGCGGCCGAACTTGTCGATGCTGCGGATGTTGGCGAACACCGTGATGGCAAACGCCCGCAAGGCTTCATCGCCTGCCGGGTGGCCGAAACGGTCGTTGATCAGCTTGAACCAGTCGAGGTCGATCAGGGCGATGGCACAGGGGACGTTGCTGCGCCGGGCGCGTGCGATTTCCTGATCCAGGGTTTGCATGATGCTGCGGCGATTCATCGCCCCCGTGAGTTCGTCGAGTTCCGCGAGCTCCTCGATGCGCTGATAGGCTTTTTTCAGCTCGATTCCGCGCTTGTAGAGCGATTCATGAAGCGAACTGCTGAACAGCCCGACGATCATCCCGCGCCCGAGCACCAGAATGAAAACCAGCAAGGTCGCGAAACGCTCGAGCGGCGTGCCGGTGGGCATGCTGATCGGCTTGTCGGTCAAAAGGAACAGAATGGTCAGGCCGGCAGCCGCAGTCGTCCATCCGATGATGGTCTGGCGCGGTGAGGAGCGCAGGGCGCCGAATGTGTAGACAAGGAAAATCGAGCAGAGGAACAGGCCGCCCACTTCCGGTGCGAAGTAGATGAAGGCCAGCATGATCGCCAGGCTGACGCTGGTTTGCTGCAGGATGAAGTAATGATCCCGAAACCGGTCGTTGATCCGGGCCTCGGAGATGGCGATGAAGATGGCGACGGACAGCAGCCCGCAGGCGGCGTAGGCGGGTGCGACGGCGAAGCTGGTGCTGCCTGCATAGGCGTAGATCAGCAGGATCGCGGCGTCGATCATGTAGCTGACGCCGGTCATGTCGAGCAGTTGTCGCCGCTGCCGTGCGCGGCGAGCCAGAATTTCCGGTGGCAATTCGCCCTCAACGGCCGAATGCTTCCAGTTAAAGCGGCCTGACAGGGATACAGGGGCCGATGACATGACGCCGCGCATGAACTCGCCGATGAGGGAATGCAATGCGGGACTGTAGGGGGCAAAGCCTTTAGGTTTGGTATCATTGCGAGGCGGTGGCGCCAGATCGCGCCGGACTCGCCCGGATTGTCCTCCAATCGGCCGCCATGGTTGGGATTTGGTAAATTGATACCATATTCGTCATGGAAGCCGGGCGACTTGCCCTTGTTCATGATTCAGGGGCATTTTGCGCTCCTCACTCCGGACAATTCGGGAAATCGCGAAGATTTTTACCGATTTGATCGAACCCCTTTCCTGTCGCGTGCGACCAACCTTGCGAGACGGCCATTGAGTGCAACCCACGCGACATCAGATGAAGTTCTGATCGGTCGCATCGCCCAAGGTGACCGCCTCGCCATGCAGGTGCTTTACGGAAGGCACCATGTACGGGTGTTTCGCTTCTCGCTGCGCCTCGTGAAGAACGAGGCCATCGCGGAAGACCTTATCAGCGAGGTTTTCCTCGATGTGTGGCGGCAGGCCGGCAAGTTTGAAGGCCGGTCCACAGTCTCTACGTGGCTTTTGGCGATCACGAGGTTCAAGGCCCTGTCCGCCCTCCGCAAGAGGAAGGACGCGGAACTGGATGACGAAGCGGCTGCGGCGATCGAGGATACGTCCGACAATCCCGAAGTTGCCGTCGCCAAGATGGATACAAGCAACGCTTTGCGGAATTGCCTGACCGCACTTTCGCCAGAGCATCGGGAGATTGTCGATCTCGTCTACTACCACGAGAAGTCCGTGGAGGAGGTGGCCGAAATCGTGGGTATCCCGGAGAACACGGTGAAGACGCGCCTGTTTTATGCGCGAAAGAAACTGGCCGAACTGCTCAAGGCAGCCGGCATTGAACGAGGTTGGCCATGACCCCCGCGAGCAACACTGCCATGAGTGAGCAACCCGACCGCGAGCCGACGGAAATCGAGGCTCTGCTGCCGTTCCATGCCGCGGGCACGCTGAACCTGCGCGACGCCCGGCGTGTCGACGAGGCGCTGGCGAGCAATCCCGATCTGGCGCGGCAATATGCCGTGATCCAGGACGAATATGCTGAAACTATCCTGTTGAACGAAAGCCTCGGCGCTCCCTCGGCGCGCGCGATGCAGAAGCTGTTCGCCGCCATTGATGCGGAGCCCGCGCGGACAAGCACCTCCTTTAATCCGCTGATGCGGATCGCCGGGTTCTTCTCCAGCCTGTCGCCGCGCACGCTGGCTTATGCGGGCGTGGCCGGCGCAGTGCTGGTTCTGTTGCAGGCCGGCGTGATCGGCACCGTCCTGGTGAAGGATCGTGCCCCGGGTAACTTCCAGACGGCGGCGTTTCCGGCGCAGTCGACGGCGGGAACCTTCGGCCTGATCCGCTTTGCGCCCGACGCCAAGGCTGACGACATCACCCAGTTGCTGCACACGTACAACGCCTCCATCGTTTCGGGGCCGAAGTCCGGTGTGTTCCGCGTCCGGTTCGGCGACAAGGCCTTGTCGAAAGAGGAGGCGGCACAACTCATGACGCGGCTGCAAGGCGAGAAGATCGTCAGCCTTGTGGTGAGCACGGACTGATCGCCGTTTCGCATCGGCGGCAGGCGATGCGATCGGCTTTTGGATGACACGACTGGGCGCGTTGGCGCTGCTCCGGATTTACGAGGACGTGATGATCGAGACAGCCCCTGGAAAACGATCCTTCATCCGGACGCGGAGTGCCGGACGCCGGCTGCAACTGGTTGTTGTCGCCGCGGCAGCGGTGATGCTGGCTGCTCCTGAGGCATTCGCGCAATACAGCAGCATGAACATGCGCACCGGCCCGAGCATCAATGTCGGGCCGCGCATCAATATCAATCCGACGATACGGCCCCATATCGGATATGACGGCTATGATCGCGTCCGACCGCGGCCCCGGCCATACATCGTACGCCAGTATGATGACGGCCCGCCGGCAGAATATTACGACGAGCCGCCGCCGAAATTCCGCAAGAAGCAGCCAAGCAAAAACGCCGGAAAGAAGTCCGGCCCGGTTGCCGCCGAGAATACGTATGTCGCGAAGGAAGTGCTGATCGAGGTCGCGGGCAATCCAACCGACGCTCAGGCTGACGAGCTTGCGCGGCGGCACCGTTTGACCCGTGTCCAGTCCCAGAATTTTGCCCTGACCAACAGCACATTCTTCCGCTGGCGGATCAATGACAAACGCTCCGTTGACGCGGTGGTGCGTGAGCTTGTTGCGAGCGGCAACGTCAAGGCCGCGCAGCGCAACAACATCTTCAAACTTCAGCAGGGCGCTTCGTCCGCGGCTGCAAAATCCGAAGGCGATCCGCTGCAATATGCGCTCGGCAAGATGCGGCTTCCGGAGGCGCATGCGCTGTCGGTCGGCGCGGATGTGACGGTCGCCGTGATCGATTCCGGAATCGATGTCACCCATCCCGAACTGGCGGGCGTGATCACCGGCACCTTCGACGCTTTGAACAATGGCGAAGGGCCGCATCCTCATGGCACCAGCATCGCCGGCGTGATCGCGGCCCATGCCCGGCTGATGGGGACAGCGCCGTCGTCTCACCTGCTGGCTATCCGCGCATTCGGCGCGCAAAAGGGCGGCGCGGAAAGCACCTCGTTCCTGATCCTGAAAAGCCTCGACTACGCGCTCGCAAAGAACGCGCAGATCATCAATATGAGTTTTGCGGGACCGCACGACCCGGCGATCGAGCGCGGACTCGCCGTTGCCGCCGCCAAGGGCGTCGTCCTGGTCGCGGCTGCGGGGAATGCCGGTGCGAAATCACCGCCGCTTTATCCCGCCGCGGACACCAATGTCATCGCCGTATCGGCCACCGATCAGTCGGATCAATTGTTCGCCCAGTCGAACCGCGGCAAGTATGTCGCGATCTCCGCGCCGGGCGTGGACATTCTGTCGCCCGCGCCGGATGGCAAATATCAGATGTCGTCGGGGACTTCGCTGTCGGCCGCCTATGTCAGCGGCGTGATTGCCCTCATGATCGCACGTAATCCGCAGATGTCGTCATCCGACATTCGCGCGACACTGACATCAACCGCGCGCGATCTGGGACCGAAGGGCCGTGACGACCAATTCGGAGCCGGGCAGGCAGATGCCTTCGGCGCGGTTTCAGCCGTCGTGCCCGCACCGGTGGCGGCGGCTTCCGATGATTCATCCAAGCGATAACAAGAGCAGGCGCCTGTCGGCGATTGCTGAACGGAAATTTTCAATGAAACGCATATGGGCCACGGCGGCCGTATGGGTGCTGTCCTCCGGTTTGCTCCATGCGCAGTCTCTTGAGGACAAGATCGGATCAGCGCTTCAGGCCAGTCAGCCGCTGACGCGCAGCCTGTCCGTGACGTCCGATCCCAAGGTGGATGCAGAAAAGCAGGTCATCAAGCGCCTGCAGGTGCGATCCATCAGTGTCGAACTCGCTTCGCCGCCTGACGCCGAAGAACGTGCGCGGATCGTCGAGATCACGCGCGACAAGCCTGCCATCGACCTGGAAATCCTGTTTGAATATAATTCGGCGGAGATCAGCCCGAAGGCCGTTCCTGCTCTTGTCGCGCTTGGCAACGCGCTGTCGCGGCAGGACCTGAAGGGCTCGGTCTTCCTCATCAACGGACATACCGATGCAGCGGGAAGCGCGGACTACAACCAAGCGCTCTCGCAGCGCCGCGCCAATGCGGTGCGCCGCATGTTGATCGAACACTACAAACTTGCACCGGACACACTGATCGCGGTGGGCTTCGGCAAGGAGCAGTTGAAGACCCCGGCCAGACCACTGGGCGAGGAAAATCGCCGCGTGCAGATCGTGAACACCACCGTGCGGGCAACGGGACAATGACCCTCTGAACCCGTCCGGCATTCAAAGCGACCAATTTCCGGCGTCGATCGCCACATAGATCGTTTCAAGGGGACATGTTCAATGAGCGGATTTCCGGCAATGGCCTTGCGGGCATTCGGCATCGCGATAGCAACTGGTCTTGTCGTTGGCGCTGCCGGACTTTCCCTTGCTCAGGAAGCCAAGGCGCCGGTTTCCGCTTCGGCGGACGCAATCGCGCCGCCCACAGATCCGGTCGCCAGGGCTGCGTTCGATGTGCTCGACGCACACTGCGCGCGCTGCCATCAGACCGGCAAGCTGGTGGACCGCGAACGCCCGGCGAAAAATTTCGGAAACATCCTCAAGCTGGACGAGATCGCCGCCAATCCGCATTACATCCTGCCGGGCAATCCGCTGGGGTCGAAACTGTTCCGGCAGATCGTCGACAAGGAGATGCCTTACGACATCTACTACGAAGGCTCGTCGCACAAGCCGCCATCCGAAGCCGATCTCAAGGCGCTTGAGGCCTGGGTCAGCGCGCTGGGAACCAAGGCTGTCGCCAGTTGCGAAACCCACAAGTTCATCACGCCCGACGACATGGTGTCGTTCATGGTCGCCGATCTCGAGAAGCAGCGGCCGCAACGCAGGGGGACGACGCGCTATCTGACTCTGACCCATCTCACCAATATCTGCGCCGATCCGGCTGCGATGAAGGTCTATCAGCAGGGCGCGGTGAAGTTTCTCAATTCACTCAGCCGCTCCTCCGATGTGGTGAAGCTCGAAACCGTTGATCCGGAGGGTAGCATCCTGCGCTTCAACCTTCTCGATCTCGGCTGGAAGCCGGCGGACTGGGACAATGTGATCGCGGTCTATCCCTACAACGCGGTGCCGGACACAGAATTCAGCCGTGCGCTCGCCTCGGGCGCCGCGACCGCAATTCCCTATGTGCGCGCTGACTGGTTCGTGTTCACCGCGTCGCAACCGCCGCTCTATGACGTGTTGCTGCAACTGCCGAACACGTTCCAGCAGCTTGCGCGGGAACAGGGCGTCGATGTCGAAGCGAACATCCGCAACTTTGTCGCGCAGCGCGCCGCGTTCCAGCGCTCCGGCGTCAGCCAGAACAACCGGTTGATCGAGCGCCATCCCTCGCGCAACGGGTTTTTCTGGACGTCCTATGACTTCTCAGGCAACCGCGACCGTCAGAGCCTGTTCAGCTTCCCGCTGGGGCCGACCGGTCCGAATGCGTTTCATCATGATGGCGGCGAAACAATTTACAGCCTGCCGAACGGCTTTCAGGCCTACTATCTGAACACCGCGAAAGGTGACCGGCTCGACAAGGGGCCGACCGCCATCGTGCGCGATCCGTCGCGGAAGGATTTCTCCGTGACCAACGGCATCTCGTGCATGGGCTGCCATGACCAGGGCATGCGCAAGGCCAAGGACGATGTGCGCGAACTGGTGCTGCAGGGGCGGACATTCCCGAAGGATGTGCGCGATGCGGTGGAAGGTCTCTATCCGCCGCATGACAAGATGGACGCGCTGATCGAGGACGATGCCAAGCGATTTGCCGATGCGATGAAGCGCGCCGGTCTCGATCCGGCGCTGAAGCTCAACGGTATCGAGATGATCAACGCGCTGGCCAAGCGCTATGAGGACGATCTCGATCTGACCCTCGCGGCTGCCGAACTCGGACTGAAGAAGTCCGAATTCAACGAAGGCGTGGCGGATGTCGAGCAGAAGTTCAAACCGCTGGTTCGCCGTCTGGCGCAGGGCGCGGTGCCGCGCGACCAGTTCGAGGTGTCGTTCCGCGGTGTGGCGCCGGATCTGACCGACCTGAAGCTCGTCAGCATCCGCAATGCGCGCCCGGTTCAACCCGTGCCGCAACAGGTCCGCAACAGTGACGATCTGTCTTTGACTTCGGATCGCGACAGTTACCGGCTTGGCGATACGCCGGTCTTCACCATCGTCTCGCCGCGCGACTGCTTCCTGACCCTGACCGACATCGACGAGCGTGGGGAAGGGACCGTGCTGCTGCCGAATGCCTTTCAGCGCGACAACTTCATTCGGGCCGGCGTGCCGGTCCAGTTCCCTGGCACAGGCGCGCCATTTCAGTTTCGGATGAAGGACAAGGGTACGGAGACCGTGACTGCTGTCTGCGCCACGCAAGCGAGTGGCGGAGATCGCATTCAGCACGACTTCAACAAGAACCAGTTCACGCCGGTCCCGAACTACACGCAGACGCTCGCACGCTCGATCGCGGTGGAGCCTGTCAGGCCGGGCACACCTGCGGTTGCGGGCACAACCAACACGGGCGCGGCCGCGGTCTCCAGCCGCGAGCCGCCGCCAGCGGGATCGCGAACGTCGCTTCGCGCCGCGATCAGGCTTCAGGTGCGTTAACGGATGCGCAGTCGTGGCTGGCGGTTTATCCGTCAGTCACGAAAGTTGCATGTATCTGTGGGAGAGGTTGGGATATCTCTCGTTTTCGTCAGAGAGAGTTGAGCGATTCGTTTGCGTCTGCGTGATTTTCCAACGTGCTTTTCAGCATTCTTTCTGGACTTCAAATGGCCAATTCCGGCAATGCCGAACAGGGGCGAAGTGTCGTGGTGCGCTGGCGCATGCTGGCGGAGCGGCGGCTCAATTACCTCGTCACCCTGTACGAGACCGGGCGCTGGAAGGTCTATTACGGCGAGCCGGAATTTTTGAAAATCGTTCAGGAGGCGCGCGCAGCGCTGAAGACCTGGGAGCAACTAGCTCCGCCAGACCCCGTTCAGGACAAGCCGGTCGAGGTCGCGATTGCGCAGGCCGAGAATGCTGCCATGCTGCCATCGCCGTTCACGCAGTTGCCGTCAGCGGATGGCGTTGAGGCCAAGGACGATCTGCGGAAAGCGTGAAATGCTTTCCTTGCCAAGGTCGCCTGTAGCCGGCTTGGCGTGATCCAGTCCGACAATCGCGGAGCCGCGCGATCCCGAAATCAGGTTGTTGCTTACCAGCGCGGTCCCGGCGCCCGGCACCACCGACACGCCGATCCCGACGAAAGCGTTGCGCACCACATTGCCGGTGATGGTCACATCGCGCAGGTATTTTCCCCAGCCGGCCATGATGCCGAACGACGGCGCGTTCTCGATGACATTACCGGTGACGGCGGCGTCCGCTTCCACGACGATTCCGATTCCGGCGTCGTCATCCGGCGCGGTGCCGATCGGACGTTTCGGCAGGATGTTGCGGATCACGTTGCCGTGGACCGTCACCATGCGGCCGCCTTCGTTAAAATTCGCGACCGACACACCGACCGCACAGATGTCGACGGTGTTGTTCGCAATGACCGCGCCTTCAAAGGCGAATTCCGAATAGAGCGCGACTTCGCGCACGTTGCTGACGCTGTTGCCGGTAATCTGGATATTCGACGCCGAATTGCCGCGCACCGCGGAATAGTCGCAGTTGCGGATGCGGTTGCCGCTGACAATGACATTTCCGGCGCGGAAAGCGTTGATGGCATTGCCGTGCTGGCCAGAGCCGCCGGGACCGGCCTTGATGTCGTCGATGCGGTTGTTCACAACGATAGTGCCGTCATCGCCGATGGTATGGCGCAGGATTTCAATGCCGTTGTCGGACGCATCCTGAATGGTGTTCTGCGCGACCAACAGCCCCAGAGCATCGAAGGATGTGAACGCGGTGTTGGCAGTCTTGCGGATGGTGTTGCCGCTGACTTCGCCCGCGATGCTCTCGAACCAGATGCCGTAGCCGCCGCTGCCGGCGATATCGCAATCCTGAATACGGACATCGAGGCCGTTCTGAAAGTGCACCAGTCCGCGCCGCTCGGCGAGTTTGATCCCTGCGCCGTCGAGGGTGAGACCGGTGAGGGCGATGCCACTGGCACCTTCGCTTCCGATCAGTGAGGCGCCGCCGGTGAACTGGAAAATTGTCGCGCCGCGCACGCCGACGAGCTGCGCGCCGTTCGGTAACGTCAGTGCGCCGGTGCGATAGAGTCCCGGCGGCAGGGCCAGCGGTATCTGCGCATTGGCGGCTTCGTTGATGGCCCGCTGCAGGGCGCGCGTCTGATCGTCGGGGCTGTTCGGGCGCACGCCATAGTGTGTCGCATCGCGCCCGAGCGCCGATGTCAGCGGAGCCGCGCGCGCCGGAACCGGTGCAGCAGTCATGGCGCCTGCGGCAGCGCCGGCGGTGGCATTGATGAGATTGCGGCGGCTGATGTCCATGCGACGGCCTGATTGGTCTCGATGCCTGTAAGACCTAATCCAGGAATGCTTGGAACAATGCTCGTGCGCAGCAATTTGCGCACGATTGTCGATGATAGGGTTAATGGAATGGAGCCAAAAGGGCGCTCAGACCGGGGTGTTGTGCGGCGTGAACAGGCGGCCTTTTTCCACAAAGAGCACGACCGCCAATGCGACCAGCGAACTGAGCAGTGCACCGGTTGCGAGCGGGATCAGGGTGCCGTTGTAAGACTGGCCGATGGCCGAGCCCACCGCGATGCCGATCAGTGTGGTCACCGATCCGAACAGCGAGGAAGCGGTTCCCGCGATATGGCCCTGCGGCTCCATCGCCAGCGCGGAGAAGTTGGAGAACATCAAGCCGAAGGTGAACAGGCTGGCGGTGGCGAGAATCATCATCAGCCAAAGCGGAAGCGCACCCGCAAGGGCCGCGGCCAGCATCGCAATGGCGACGACAAGCTGACCGACAAGAGCGCTGTGCGAAATCATCCGCATGCCATAGCGGCCGACGATACGCGAATTCACAAAGCCCGCCACCGCGATGCCGATGGCGATGGCGGCGAAGGCCAGCGGGAAATAGTGGCCGAGGCCGTAGATTTCCGTGAAGATCTGCTGCGATGACAGAACGTAGCCGAACAGGATTCCCTGTACGCTGCCCGCGGCGAGTGCGTAGCCGAATGTCTGACGGTTCCGGATTGTCTGCAGAAAGTTCTTCGCCACTTCGCCGGCAGCGAGCGATTTGCGCTCGGTCAGCGGCAGCGTTTCCGGCAAGCGCATGACGATCCAGCCCAAGGTGAGAACGCCATACACCAGCAGGACGATGAAGATGCCGTGCCACTCCGCAGCCAGCATGATTGCCTGACCGAACGATGGCGCAATCACCGGAACGGAGATGAAGATCATCATGGCCAGCGACATCACGCTCGCCATGCGGCGCCCGCTGTAGCAGTCGCGCACGATGGAGGTAGCGATCACGCGGGCGGCGGCGGTGCTGAGGCCCTGCAGGCCGCGCGCGAGCAGCAGCGTTTCAAATGAGGGCGCAATAATCGCGAGCAGGCTGGCGATGCCATAGATGATGAGGCCGCCGATCAGGATCGGTCGCCGTCCGAAGCGATCCGCCAGCGGTCCGATGACGAACTGGCCTGCGCCAAAGCCGGTGAGGAACACCGAGAGCACCGCCTGCGCGTAGTTGATGTTGCTGAGGTTGAATGCCTTGGCCACGTCCGGCAGGCCGGGCAGCATCAGGTCCATGGCCAATGGATTCAGCGCCATGATCGCCGCGACAATGGCGACGAATTCGCGGAAGCCCATCGGGCGATGGGTCGAAGAAACCCAGGCGTTGGCGCTGGTATCGGTCATGAACGGTGTCTCGCGGTGCTGAGACCACTGTTTACGCGCTCATATTGCGTCGCACAATTCAGCTTCCGGTATGGCTGCCAGACGGTTTTGCGGCCAAAAGCCGGATTGCCTGCTGTCGCGCCAGACGTGCCGTTTCCAGCAGCACGGCCTCGCCCGCACCGGCCAGTTCCTCGAAGGTCATCCGTCCGGGTGCTGGGCGTTCGGCGGGACGCCGGGGCACCAGCGGCACATGGATGAAGGACACAAGGCGAGGGCCGCCTTCAACATGGGTCGCCTCGATGGCGCGCCAGCTCAGATAATTGCAGAGATAATATCCTGCGCTGAGGGAAAGGCGCGCATCCACGCCAGTCAGTTGCGCGGCGCGCAGCAGACGGAGCGTGTGCGGCCCGAAGCGCCGTGTGGACTCCACATTCGTCACAATGGTGCGGCTTCGCACCTGCGTGTGCGCGGCATCAGGCCATATCTGGGTGATGGTGTTGCGGGCGCGTGTCTCGATCCGGATAAACGAACTGCGTGTCGCAAGCCCGAACATCAGCAACGCATCGGGGCGGTGCGTTTCAATCAGGATGGGAAGCTGCCGATCCACCGCGCTGTAAGTCACCGGGAAAATGTGACCGATCCGCGCAATGGAATCGAATGCGGGACGGCGCAGACGCAGCAAACGTTCAACGAGCTTTTCGGTGGGATTGTAAGGCGCGCCCGGAAAGGGCTGAAAGCCGGTGATGAGAATGCGCGGCGCGCAGGTCATCGCTGCTCCAGCAGCGCTGCAACGGTCTCGGCAGCAATGGTGGGTGTCATCTCGCCATTGGCTACGGCGGTTTCGGTTTGCTTGACCCTGGCGCGGATCGCCGGATCGGACCGCAGGCGTGCATGGAGACGATCCTCAAGGATCGTCCACATCCATTTGACCTGCTGTTGACGGCGCCGTTTCGCGAACTCGCCCGATGCGATCATGGCCGTCCGATGGGCAACCACCTTTTCCCAAACCGCGTCGATGCCATCGCCGGTGAGAGCGGAATAGGTCAGCACCGGCGGAAACCAGTGCTCCGAGCGCGGCGCGAGGATGTGGAGCGCGGCGTTGTATTCGGCCGCGGCCGCCTTCGCGCGCTTGAGATTGTCACCGTCAGCCTTGTTGACGGCGATCATGTCAGCGAGTTCGACAAGGCCTTTCTTGATGCCCTGCAGTTCGTCACCCGCGCCCGGCAGCATCAACGCCAGAAAGAAATCCGTCATGTCGCAGACGGCGGTTTCCGATTGTCCGATGCCGACGGTCTCCACAAGCACCACGTCGAAACCTGCGGCTTCACAGAGCAGCATCGCCTCGCGCGTTTTGGCCGCGACTCCGCCGAGAGTGCCGGACGACGGCGAGGGACGGATGAAGGCATCGGCCTCCGCGGACAGCCGCGCCATCCGCGTCTTGTCGCCGAGGATCGAGCCACCGGTGCGCGCCGAGGATGGATCGACCGCAAGCACCGCCACCTTGTGGCCCTTGCCGATCAGCGCCATGCCGAGCGCGTCGATGGTGGTGGACTTGCCGACGCCCGGCGAGCCTGTGATGCCGACACGGATCGCTTTGCCGGTCAGCGGCAGCAGTTCCTGAACCAGATCGCGCGCCTGCGCCTGATGATCGGGGCGGCGGCTTTCGATCAGCGTGATCGCGCGCGCCAGCGCGGCACGGTCGCCGGAGCGGACATCGGACTTGAGTTGGCTGATGCTATTCACAAGCGCTGCCGAACGAGGGGCATGACCTTCCATTTCGCTCGCGCTTCATCTTATTCCGCCGCCGCGCTCGCATGCCCCAACCGGACGTTCAGCTTGTTGATCAATTCCTCGGCGGCATCCGCAATTACGGTGCCCGGCGGGAAGATCGCCTCGGCGCCGGACTTGTAGAGCGCATCGTAATCTTGCGGCGGGATCACGCCGCCGACGATAATCATGATATCCTCGCGGCCGCGCTTTCTGAGCGCTTCCTTGAGTTCCGGAACGGCGGTGAGATGCGCTGCCGCCAGCGATGACAGGCCGAGCATGTGGACGTCGTTCTCGACGGCCTGACGTGCGGCTTCGTCGGCGGTGGCGAATAGCGGCCCGATATCGACGTCAAAGCCCACATCGGCAAACGCCGAGGCGATCACTTTCTGCCCGCGGTCATGGCCGTCCTGTCCGATCTTGGCGACCAGAATGCGCGGACGGCGGCCTTCCGCGTCTTCAAACGCGTCGATCAGTGCGGCAAGTTTTTCGACCCGGTCGGACATGGTGGCAGCCTCGCGCTTGTAAACGCCGGTGATGGATTTGATCTCGGCGCGGTGGCGGCCGAACACCTTTTCCATCGCATCGGAAATTTCGCCGACGGTGGCCTTGGCGCGCGCGGCATCAATGGCCAGCGCCAGCAGGTTGCCGTTGCCTTCGTTGGCGGAGCGGGTCAACGCGGCGAGGGCGGCATCGACCTCGGCCTGCTTGCGCTCCGAGCGCAGGCGCGACAGCTTGTCGATCTGCAAACGGCGCACGGTGGAATTCTCCACCTTGAGCACGTCGATGGCGGCTTCGTTTTCGGGCCGGTATTTGTTGACGCCGATCACGGACTGCTTGCCCGCGTCGATGCGCGCCTGCGTCTTGGCGGAGGCTTCCTCGATGCGCAGCTTCGGCACACCGGCCTCGATGGCCTTGGCCATGCCGCCGAGTTCCTCGACCTCCTGAATGTGCGCCCACGCCTTGGCGGCGAGATCGTGGGTCAGCCGCTCGACATAGAACGAGCCGCCCCACGGATCGACAATGCGGGTGGTGCCGCTTTCCTGCTGCAGGAAGAGCTGGGTATTGCGCGCGATCCGCGCGGAGAAGTCGGTCGGCAGGGCCAGCGCTTCGTCCAGCGCATTGGTGTGCAGCGACTGGGTATGCCCCTGCGTCGCCGCCATGGCCTCGACATTGGTGCGGACGACGTTGTTGAACACGTCCTGCGCAGTCAGCGACCAGCCCGAGGTCTGCGAATGGGTGCGCAGCGACAGCGAGCGCGCGTCCTTTGGATTGAACGGCTTCATCAGCTTGGCCCAGAGCAGACGGGCGGCCCGCATCTTGGCCACTTCCATGAAGAAATTCATGCCGATGGCCCAGAAGAACGACAGGCGCGGCGCGAACTTGTCGATGTCGAGGCCAGCCGCCATGCCGGCGCGGACATATTCGACGCCGTCAGCCAGCGTGTAGGCGAGTTCGAGATCCTGCGTCGCACCGGCTTCCTGCATGTGGTAGCCGGAAATCGAGATCGAATTGAACTTCGGCATCTTCTGCGAGGTGTAGGCGAAGATGTCCGAGATAATGCGCATCGAGGGCGAGGGCGGGTAGATATAGGTGTTGCGCACCATGAACTCTTTCAGAATGTCATTCTGAATGGTGCCCGACAGTTTCTCCGGCGGCACGCCCTGTTCCTCGGCGGCGACGACGAACAGCGCGAGGATCGGCAGCACTGCGCCGTTCATGGTCATCGACACGCTCATCTGGTCCAGGGGAATTCCCGCGAACAGTGTGCGCATGTCGTAGATGGAGTCGATGGCCACGCCCGCCATGCCGACGTCGCCGGAGACGCGCGGATGATCCGAGTCGTAACCGCGGTGGGTGGCGAGGTCGAACGCGACCGAGAGGCCCTTCTGGCCCGCCGCAAGGTTGCGGCGATAGAAAGCGTTGGAATCTTCCGCCGTCGAGAAGCCGGCGTACTGGCGAACGGTCCACGGCTGGTTGACGTACATGGTCGGATAGGGGCCGCGCAGGAACGGCGCGATGCCCGGCCATGTGTCGAGAAAGTCGATGCCATTGAGATCGGCTTCGCTGTAGCTTGGCTTGACCAGAAGACCCTCGGGCGTGAGCCACGGCTGCGCGCTGCTCTCGCTCGCCTTTACGGCAGCAGGCTCGAATGCAACGTCAGCGAAATTCGGAATGCGGGTCATTCTGTTGTCTCGGGTTTGCGCGCGAATGAAGCGGCGATTGCGCAGCTCACGTATTATGATCCGGATGCTGGTGGCTGACAATGCTGCCAGCCTCGGCAGAACCGGATGATTCTGCTGTGGTTTTGCCCGGCAGATTGTGCAGGTTCATGGCCCAGGCGAGCTTCGATTCAATGCCGGTCTGATACGTCGGGATCACGCGGTCGGGGCGGTCGAAAGCGCCGGTCAGCAGCTCGATCACAGAACCGTTCAGCTTGCGATAACTCAGCGGCGTTCCGCAGGTGGCGCAGAAATCGCGCTCTGCCGTCGATGACGACCGAAAGGTTCCCGGCGTGCCGCGTGTCCATGCAAAGTCGCCATGCGGAATTTCGACGAACGCCGCAAACGGTCCGGCCACTGCCTTCTGGCACATCCGGCAGTGGCAGACGCTGATCCGGCCTGGACTGCTGTATGACGCAAAGCGTACCGCGCCGCATTGGCAACCGCCGGTGAGAACAGGAGCGCGTTCCTTCATGACATCCACCTACAGCATTTGATAGGCAGCTTTCAGTGTCGCGAGCGCATCGCCGCCGGCGGCGATGAAGCCGGTCACGCCTGCTTCGCGCAGGGCCGGTTCCAGATCGCCGGGGCGTCCAGCCAGATAGATATGCTTTGCACCAGCCGCGTGAAGGGCCTGCGCGGCCGCAACAGCCTGCGCCCCGTAGACCTTGTCGGAGGAACACAGGCAGACAAGCTTTGCGCCGGATGTTTTGAATGCCGCGGCGAGCGTGCCCGGATCTGAGAACCCGTCATTGCCGAGCGCTTCGATGCCGCCGGTTTCAAAGAAACTCTTGGTGAAGGTGGCGCGGGCAGTGAAATCCGCCGGTGTGCCGAGATTGGCGAGAAACACCGCCGGGCGCTTGCCGGACTTGGCCAGCATGGCGTCGGACCGATCGCGCAATTCTTCAAACGGAGCGCCGAGCCTGATAGGCGCGAGTGCGTCGAAGGTCAGGACCACCTCATCGGTCCACGGCAAAGCCGCAGGCTTGGCGTCCAGCACCGCCGGCTTCTTCTCATTGAGATTGGGAAATTCGCTGGCGCCGGTGAGGACATCCTTGCGCCTTGCGATATTGGTATCGCGCGCGGCGCGGACGGCGGCGACCTTCGGCTGAATGATGTTCTTTTCAAGCGCCGCGAACGCGCCGCCAGCCTTTTCGATCTCCTGAAATAAAGACCATGCGGCTTCGCAGAGTTGCTTCGTCAGCGTCTCGATGCCGCCTGAACCTGCAGCGGGGTCCGACACCTTGTCGAGATTGGATTCTTCCAGCAGCACAAGCTGGGTGTTGCGCGCGATGCGCCGCGCGAACGCATCCGGCAACCCAAGCGCCAGCGTATGCGGCAGCACGCTGACACTGTTGGCGCCGCCGAGCCCTGCCGAGAATGCTGCGATGGTCGCGCGGAGCATGTTCACGTCGGGATCGCGCTGGGTCAGCATCCGCCATGAAGTTTCCGCGACGACGAACAGCGGCTCCGGCGTGAGGCCACAGCTCTGCTCGATGCGCGCCCAGAGCAGGCGCAGCGCGCGGAATTTCGCCATGGTCAGGAACTGGTCGGCATCGGCGCTGAGGCGCGCATAGATCATGCGCCGCGCGTTTTCGAGCGGAATGCCAGCATCTGCCAGCGCGCGCAGATAGGCGACGCCAACCGCGAGCACATAGGCCAGTTCCTGCGCTTCCGAGCCGCCGGCGTCATGGATCACGCGGCCGTCGGCCGGGGCAAAGGGACCGCGAAAGCCGAGCTTTGCGAGTTGCGTGATCTTGCCGCCGAAAACCTTGGCGATGGACTCCCACGGGCCGTGGCTGCTGCCGCGCACACCGCCGCCGCCAATCGGATCGAGGCCGAAGCGCACCTTCACGGCGGAGGGCGTGATGTGTCGTTCGGCCAGCAGTTCGGCCAAGTGCTCTCCCATGTCGCGTGACTGCGGGCCGATCTCGAGCTCGATATCAATTCCGGCGTCGAGATAGACGCCATCGAGCGCGCGCTTCAGCGCGTCCTTTGTCGGCGGCAGGCCATAGCCGCGCGCGGCATTGGCGCCCGCGAAGACGACAGTGAGTCCGGTCGCGCCGTTCTCAAGATCATGCAGCGCCTGCGCGTTGGCGATGGCTGCATCCGGATGGTCCACCCGCTGCATGATCGCCCATGGCGCACCGGCGGCGCGGGCAGGAATCGCTACCGCATTGCGCGCGCGCTCGTAGATCGGGTCGATACGCAGCCCGTCATAGGTCTTGCCGACGAGTCTCTCGAACGGAGTGCCCTTCAGGACGCCGTCGGCGAGTTTCCGCCAGTCGTCACGAGAGGCGGAAGGAAATTCGGACGCGAGCGGCAGGGTGTCGGTTTCAGTGGACATTCAGGGGGTTAGCTCCCGGAGCGTTATATCTCGTTGTCCGGAAAATGCCATGTGGCGGCGCGCAAGCCAAATGGTTGTTTCAAGCGTTTACTGCAAATCAGGCAGGCGTTCGATGCCATCGGCGGAGAGGCTGGCTAGAGCCTGGCGCGGGGTCTGGCCTGCGATCGGCCGGTCAGGCGCGATTTCGCCGAGTGGCACAAGAACGAAGGCGCGCTCGAACAGGCGCGGATGCGGCAAGGTCAGCTCCGGCTTGTCGAGGCGGACGTCGTCATAGGCGATGATGTCGAGATCGAGCGTTCGCGGACCCCAGCGCCGCTCGTTGGCCCGGTCGCGGCCGAATTTCTTCTCTATCTTGTGCAGCGTGAACAGCAGCGCATGCGGATCGAGCGGCGTTTCGATTTCGATGCAGGCATTGATAAACGGCTCCTGCTGCTCGTCGCCCCAAGGGGCTGTCATGTAATCCGACGAGCGGGCGACCAGCGCGGCCTGTGTCATGCCGCAGATATTGGCGATGGCCTTGGTGAAGGTCGCGCGGACATCGCCGACATTGCCGCCAAGTGCGATCAGGACGCTCGCCATCAATTCAAGCCCGTGTACGGGTGATGACGACGCCGACGTCATCGAAGATCGCGGCGATGGGGGCATGCGGTTTATGGACGGTGACCTTCACCGCGCTGACGCGGGTGAACGCGGCCAGAACCGCTTCCGCCACGGCGCCGGCTGCGCGCTCCAGAAGGTAATAGTTATGTCCCTTGAAGGCGGCGCTCGCGGTCGAAACCACATCCGAATAGGACACCGTGTCTGCGAGCTTGTCAGTCCGGGAGGATTCGGCCAGATCAATCGACAGTTCAAGGTCGATCACGAACCGCTGGCCGACCTCGGCTTCATGATCCATGACTCCGTGCCGGGCATGGATCAGGAGCCCTTTGATAAAAATAATGTCGCTCATCGTTTGTCCTCGATTGCCGATGCCACGCGCAGCGCCTGCACCGTTTCCGCAACGTCATGCGCGCGGATGATGTTTGCGCCGCGCTGCGCCGCCAGCAGGTGTGCTGCAAGGGAGCCGCCGAGCCGCTGGTCCGGTTCGGAGGGAATGACCGATCCGATGAAGCGCTTTCGCGATGCGCCCACCAGCAATGGCACGCCGAACTGACTCAGCGCATCGAGTCGCGCCAGCGCCGTCATGCTCTGTTCGGGCGTCTTGCCGAAGCCGATGCCGGGATCGAGCACGATATTCCCTTGCGGGATATTCGCCTTGGCGGCGATCTCAAGCGATCGCGAAAAAAATGCCGTCATGTCCGCGACGACATCAAGCGTCGGATCGACGCTGTCGCGGTTGTGCATGACGATTACCGGCGCATTGCGATCAGCGATGACGCGCGCCATGTCGGGATCGCGCTGCAGGCCCCAGACATCGTTGGCGATGGCCGCGCCATTCGCGAGCGCCCAGGCCGCGACCTTGGCTTTCATAGTGTCGATGGAAACCGGGATGCCGAGAAGCGCCACTGCCGGAAGAATGTCACGCAGCCGCTGCAGTTCCTCGTCCGCCGAAACCGGCTGCGAGCCATAGGGGCGGGTGGATTCGGCGCCGATATCGAGGATGCCGGCACCCTCGGCGATCATACGCCTTGCCTGCGCCAGCGCGGCATCGGGAGAAACGAACTTTCCGCCGTCGGAAAATGAATCCGGGGTGATATTGAGCACGCCCATAACCACGGGAACGGGGCCTGCGAACAGGTCCCGCAGCACCGGATGAAGCTGCGCGGCAGCCGGATGTGATGTTCGGGACGGAGCGGCCATCATGCGGTGGCTTTGCGCGGTCCCCGCGGTCAAGTCAAGCGACGGCGGGTGGGGATCTCGCCCAAGGATGCTCGAATTGGCAGGTGGGCGGCGGCTTCAGTAGGAAATTTTCAGCGGCAGCTTGCGGGCGCGCTGAATTAGTTCGGCGACCGATTTGTCCGACGGCAGCACCTGCACCAGCTTCCGCTTGTCGTTAGCTTCCTTCATGGCCTGCGCCAGACGCTGCGGATTGCGTTGAACGAATTCGCGGACGGTCACAACGCCGGCGGCGCGCAACAGCTCGGCCTTGGCCTTGCCCATGCCCTTAATGCGCATGCAGTCGGCGATATTGGCCCATGCCAGCAACTGCTGCTCGCTCAGGCCGGTCTTGGCGGCCAGCGCCTTGCGGCCCTTGGGCGTGCTGGCGCTTTCGAGCAGTGCAGCCGTGGTGCGAATGCCCTCGGCCTTGAGCCTGGCCTGGGCGTGCGGGCCCAGTCCGTCAATGTTCGAGAGGGGATACGCTGGAAATGAATTGGACATGGGACTCGAATACAAAAATTGAATGTTATGCGAACTGGGACAGGCCCGGTGTCTCGGCAATAATCGCACGCATTCCGTCCGCACCGATTTTGTCGCGGCCGAGCCTGAAAAGTTCACGGGCAAGGCTTTGAATCTCGCTCATTCCCAAGCCCATGCCCATCAGCCGTGCACCAAGCGCCATGATGCCGCCGCCGAGCATGCTGGCGAGACCGCCCGATCCCGCCGCCGCGATTGCAGTTTCTGCGCCCGGAATCTGCTCGATCAGCGAACGAACATGCTCCGCTGGTCCCTCCTTGCGAAGGAACCCGAGCATGGCGCCAACGGCCTTTTCGGCGACAGCCTTGTCAACTCCGGCTTTTGCAGCCAGATCGCCAATGAACTCGTCCATGAAATTGCCCCGTGCCCACCGGTTTCATACCGGCTCATTGTTGTGATTTTATCTTGAGCGGGTGCGCCGCGAATTACAAGCGACAGAGCTTTTTCAACCCGCTGTTTGGATGCAATCCATTGTGAAGTGTTGCAATGATGTGCCGATTTCGCGCTTGTTGCAGGCTGGAGAGCGGCAAATCCGGTTCACGCGACGTCGAGATACGGCCAGGGTGCGAGTTCGTTTCAGCGGATCGCCACTTGCGGATCGAAATTTGCACCGCTTCGGCTGTGAGGCATCACATATATTACGTCTGGTAACATGCAGAGCGGCATCTGTTCATGTTCGCCGATGCACGGCGCGGGTTGACCGGCGGGTTCCAGACTGCAAGATCACGCATGATGCGCCGTGATTTGGCGGTGGCACAATCCAGCCGGGATGAGGCGAGAGATGGCAAAGAAGGTGTCCAGAAAAACCTCCGACAAAGCCGCTGCGCCGCCGTCAGCAGCACCGGCCGGAGCCGGAAGCATTGCCTCCGCCGATACCGGCACGGCGATCTTTGTCGGCAAGGGTGAGCAGCCGGCATTTCTGACGCTCGGGCTTGCAAACCGCCACGGACTGGCGACCGGCGCCACCGGAACGGGCAAGACGGTCACCCTGCAGGTGCTGGCCGAAGGCTTCGCACGCGCCGGCGTGCCGGTGTTCGCCGCCGACATCAAGGGCGATCTGTCCGGAATCGCCGAGGTCGGCGAGCCAAAGGACTTCATTCTCAACCGCGCGAAGGCGATGGGCCTGCAGTTTCAGCCGGATCAGTTCTCGACCATCTTCTGGGACGTGTTCGGCGAGCAGGGCCACCCGGTCCGCGCCACCGTCACCGAAATGGGGCCGCTGTTGCTGTCCCAGATGCTGCAGCTCAACGATGTGCAGGAAGGCGTTCTCAATGTCGCATTCCGGGTTGCCGACGAACACGGTCTTGCGCTGGTCGATATGAAGGACCTGCGCGCCCTGCTGGACGCCATCGTGCCCGGCTCGGCCAAGGACGACGATCTCGATCCGCTGCAGGACATCCGCAAGGCGGCCCAATCCTTCGGCAATATCAGCAAGGCGACCGTCGGCACCATCCAGCGCCAGTTGCTGGTGCTGGAAAATCAGGGTGGGGCCAAGTTCTTCGGCGAACCCGCGCTGCAACTAAAGGATTTCATGCGGACCGACTCCAGCGGTCGCGGCATGATCAATATCCTCGTCGCCGACAAGCTGATGTCGAGCCCGAAACTGTATTCGACATTCCTGCTCTGGATGCTGTCGGAGTTGTTCGAGGAACTGCCCGAAGTGGGCGATCCGGCCAAGCCCAAGCTGGTGTTCTTCTTCGACGAAGCGCACCTGCTGTTCGACGATGCGCCCAAGGCTCTGATGGACAAGATCGAGCAGGTCGTGCGCCTGATCCGCTCCAAGGGTGTCGGGGTCTATTTCGTGACGCAGAATCCGATTGACGTCCCGGACAAGATTCTCGCCCAGCTCGGCAACCGCGTGCAGCATGCGCTCCGCGCGTTCACGCCGCGCGACCAGAAGGCGGTGCAGGCCGCCGCGCAGACATTCCGGCCCAATCCAAATCTCGACACCGCGCAGGTCATCACGGAACTGGGCAAGGGCGAGGCGCTGGTTTCGTTTCTCGAAGGCAACGGTACGCCGTCGATGGTCGAGCGCGTCATGATCCGCCCGCCAACCGCGCGGATCGGGCCGATCACGCCGGACGAGCGCAAGGCGATCATGAATGCGAGCCCGGTGAAGGGCAAATACGACACTGCCATCGACGCCGACTCTGCGTTCGAGATTTTGCAGAAGCGTCTGTCGAACACGGCTGCGCCCGCAGGCACGCCCGGCGCCGATGGTGCACCCGGCGAAGGTGGCGGCGTCCTCGGCCAGATCAGCTCGATTGTCGGCACCGTTTTCGGCACCAGCACGCCCCGCGGAAAGTTGTCCACCGGGCAGGTCATCGCGCGCAGCGTGACGCGCTCGGTGACCAACAAGGTCGCCGGAGATGTCGCCGCCAGCATCGGCAAATCGGTCGGCGGCTCGCTCGGCGGCTCGATTGGCCGCTCCATCGTGCGCAACGTGCTTGGCAGCCTGCTGCGGCGCTAGGCGCACGCCATCTATTCGAGGAATACGATATGTCCGCTACGCCCCAACTCGCCGCCGTTCTCGACCGCATCGACAAGGACTTCGACAAGAGCCTCGAACGGCTGTTCACGCTGCTTCGGATCAAGTCGATCTCGGCCGATCCGGCTTTCACCGAGGATTGCAGGAAGGCCGCGGATCATCTGGCGGCAGACATCGCCTCCATCGGATTTACGGCCGAGGTGCGCCCGACCGCGGGACATCCGGCGATTGTCGGCAAGAGCAACGGCAAGGCCGGCGCGCATGTGCTGTTTTACGGTCACTACGACGTGCAGCCGGTGGACCCGCTCGATCTGTGGCACCGTCCGCCGTTCGAGCCGATCGTCACCGACCATGCCGACGGCCGCAAGATCATCGTTGCGCGCGGGGCGGAAGACGACAAGGGCCAGTTGATGACTTTTGTCGAGGCTTGCCGTGCCTGGAAGAACGTCACCGGATCGTTGCCGCTCAACGTCACGATCCTGATCGAGGGCGAGGAGGAGATCGGCTCGAAGAATTTCGGTCCGTTCCTCGACAAGAACAAGAAAGACCTCGCCGCTGATTTTGTGCTGGTCTGCGACACCGGCATGTGGGACCAGAACACACCGGCGATCACCACTTCGCTGCGCGGCCTCGTCTACGACGAGGTGAGGATAAAGGCGGCGAACCGCGACCTGCATTCCGGCATTTTCGGCGGCGGCGCGCAGAACCCGATCCGCGTGCTGACGCGCATTCTCGGCAGCATTCACGACGACAACGGCCGGATCACCATTCCCGGCTTCTATGACGGTGTGAAGGATCTGCCGCCGGATATTCTGGCGCAGTGGAAGGGACTCAATCTATCTCCCGAAACCTTCCTGAAGCCGATCGGACTTTCAGTGCCTGCCGGTGAAAAGGACCGGCTGCTGATCGAGCAGGTGTCGTCGCGTCCGACCTGCGACATCAACGGCATTGTCGGCGGTTATACCGGCGAAGGCTCCAAGACCGTGATCCCTGCGGAAGCCTCGGCCAAGGTGTCGTTCCGTCTGGTGGAGGGGCAGGACCCTGAAAGGATCCGCAAGGCGTTCCGCGATTTTGTCACTTCGCGTCTGCCGGCTGACTGCACGGCGGAGTTCATCGACCACGCCGGCGCGCCGGCCATCGCGCTGGATTGGGGCATGAAGCCGCTGGCGGCGGCGAAGCGTGCGCTGACCGATGAATGGGGCAAGGACGCGCTCCTGATCGGCTCCGGAGCCTCGATTCCGATTGTCGCTGATTTCAAGAAAACGCTCGGTCTCGATACGGTGCTGATCGGGTTCGGGCTCGAGGACGACAACATCCATTCGCCGAACGAGAAATATGATCTCAAGAGCTTCCACAAGGGCATCCGCTCGTGGGCGCGCATTCTTGCGGCGTTCGCGGATGCGCCGCGCTAGCTGCGCTGGCCGCGTCTCAGGTGGTCGATATAGGCCGTTGTCTCGGGCGGCAATGATTTCAGTCCGCGCTGGCCGGCCTGCGACAGCAGCGGACGCAGCTTGGATCCCATGAGGTAGGCCGGATCTCGCCCCGGCGGAATGATGCGGTCGAACACGAGCACGATTGTGACTGCGATCAGGGCCGTTCGCACAAGGCCGAGGATCGAGCCCGTAATGCGGTCCGGCATACTCCGAACCGGGCCGACGATTTCATCGACCGACAGGCGAAGCAGATATCCGAGAACAAGGCCTGCGCCGAGGAAGAGCGCAAAAAAGGCCACAGAGTTTTGCGTGGCGGTCGGCGCCGTTTGACCTGCGATGATGGGGGCGATCAGCGACGTCCCCGCTACGGCCAGCGGAGCCGCGCTGATATAGCCCAGGATAGTCGCCATGCTGCGGATGAGCCCCGTTCTGAATCCGGTGATCATCGCGACGATTGCGACCACGGACACAACAATGTCGAACGTGTTCATGAGCCGGATTTCCAGAACGCAGGCGGCAATTCTGCCAGCCGTAAGGGGTGCGCCTTAGCAAATCATTGATCCGGACGATGCAATCAGAAGCAATCGGCAGGAAACTGCTGAAAGCAAAAACGCCGCCCGGGATTGGGCGGCGTTTGTACTCTTTTGTCAGTGTAGAGGCTGACGGATGAAATCTATGTCCGGAGCCGATCCTGTCAAGTCTTGTAGCTGGGATCGAGCCGGTCGAGCTTGCGCAGCAGCGGCGGCCAGACCAGCCTGGTCGAACGCATGTCCGAGCGATCCGGATCGCTCACCAGCTTCTCGTTCTTCTCGATCACGAGCTTCTCGACCGGATAGGCGGTCGGCCCGAGCATACGGGTGCGGACCTGCATCGTGCAGGCGCGCTCGAGATGATACATGCGCTCGAACGCCGAGGCGACAGAGCGTCCGACAGTCAGTGTTCCGTGATTGCGCAGCAGGAGATGGTTCTTGGTGCCGAGGTCCTTCTGGATGCGCGGGCGCTCATCGTGATCGAGGGCGATGCCTTCATAATCATGATAGGCGAGGTCGCCGGTGACAAGCTGCGCGGTCTGGTTCAGCGGCAGCAGGCCCTCCATGCAGCTTGCGACCGCAGTGCCGTCTGGGGTGTGAAGGTGAAGCACGCAGCCCGCATCCTCGCGGACTTCATGAATGGCGGAGTGGATCGTGAAGCCCGCCGGGTTGATGCTGTATTCGCTCTCGCTCAACTGGTTGCCGTCGAGATCAATCTTCACAAGGCTCGATGCGGTGATCTCGTCGAACATCAAACCGTAGGGATTGATGAGGAAGTGATGTTCGCCGCCGGGAACGCGGGCCGAGATGTGGGTGTCGACAAGGTCGTCCCAGCCATAGAGGGCGACGAGGCGATAGCAGGCCGCGAGATTGACGCGCTGCTCCCATTCGCCGGGGACCATTGTGGACTGAACTTCCTTAAGACGTGCTTCGGCCGGTGACATGGCGTTTTCTCCCGCAATTATTTTGTGGCGGGAGCCTAGACCCGTGGCCGTGCCGCCGCAACATGCGGCCTCCGCAGGGGCGGCATGTGTCGAGCGGCAGCCAGCGATGGATCAGGGCGCGGGAATGGCGAGCAGGCTGGCGATGCTCTTGCCGCGGATGTCGTAGACCCGGGCGTACACCACGTCGTCACGCTTGATTTCGACGACAACGGGTGCATTGAGGCCCTTGCAGTAGAATTCGCCGAGGGTCATTGCGAAGTCGGCGGCGTGACTGTCCCATCCGATCACGAAATCCGGGCCGAGCGCGACCTGCGCCGGGCGTTGCGGGCCGCAGACCGCGACCCGCCACTTGCGGTTTCTCGGCGCTGACTCCTGCCGCGCGTCGAGTTCCTCCCGCAGCCCTTCGGAGGCCTGCTTCAGCGCAAGGCCCCAGTAGTCGAGCATGTAGCGGTCGTCGGCGCCACGAACGGTTCCGGCGATGTGATTGAAGTGCGTGTACTGATAGGGATGCAGCCGGATCATTTCATTAAGCGGCAGCGTCAGCCCGAGCACGAATATCGCGGCGAAGGCGGCCTGTGCGGGACGTCCGTGCCGTTGCAGCCAGCCGGTGATCTTCGCGAAAGCGACGCCGGCCAGAACGGCCATCGGCGGAATGACGAATATGAAATGGCGGATGCCGTTGTAGAGGGCAGGGCGCTTCACCATCGCGATGATCAGCGGAAGCATCGCGGCCAGCACCAGCATCAGCAAAATGGTTTTGCGCCGTGCATCGACATCGGGGCGTACGACTGCAACGAGCGTGCCGGCAACGCCCGCGGCGAGCAGGCCCAGAAGGACTTCCGGAAGCTGCAGCGCGAACAGCGTCGGCAGGTATGACCACGGCATATCGGGCACCGACACGATGGCGCCGTCGAACAGTTCCTTCCATGGCTTCTCGAAGAAATGCGAGAAGTAGGTCAGCGCATGGAACGGATTGGCCGGATCAATGATCGACCATGGCCAGACCAGACCCATGATGACATAGCCGAGCAACACGCCGGGCAGCAGCACGTAGACGACATGGCCGAGGCGGCGGACGGTTTCGCGCAGGCCGTGGGCGCGGATGTCGGAAATCCAGAGCGGCAGAAAACCGATCGCGGCATAAACCAGCGCCAGCCCGCCGAGAATGCGCGAACCGACCGAAAGTCCCGCGCCGATGCCGATGATCAGAATCGTGTGCGGTTTCGGCGATGGATATTCCTGTGCCAGCCGCACCAGGCCCAGCATCAGGATGATCATCGCCACGGCGAAGGGGGCATCCTTCGGATTCATGAACATGTGCCCGTAGAAGATCGGACACAGGGCAAGCAGCACCGTTGCCGCGACGCCTGCGACCGGACCACCGACGCGCCGCGCCAGCCGCCATGTCACCGCGATGCCGATCACGCCGACGATGGCGCCGAGCAGGCGCCGTGTCGCGAACAGGTCCAGCGGGACAATCTTGTGCAGCAGCGCCGCGGCCATGTCGAAGCCGCCGCCATACATGTAAAGATTGGCGAACGACAGCGCGCCGGTGTCGGTGAAGCCGCTGCCGAACATTTTCAGCAGAAGGTCGGCATATTCGGCGTGCGTGTAGTCGTCCCAGCCGAGGCCATAGTCCTTGAACGTCAGGCCCGCGATGACCGAGACGACCGCGAGCACGGCGAGCGCAAGATCGTCACAGGCTCGCTCGACCGAGCGCCCGGCAGACGTGTCCAGCGCCGATGTTGTGATGGATGACATGTCAGCTATTGAATCCGGCGTTCCCCGGCCTGCTGCTGCATTCCGGGCAGGCGGTCCCGGGAACTTGTATACCAGTTCGGTGTTCAGGTAATCGCCAATTGTGGCGCATTTTCCCAAATTGCGATGCAACATTAGGGCAAGGTAAAATTATCTCCGCGCCGTATTCCTTCTAGCCGACCGAATGTGAATGGCGCCTGAGCGGCGCGGCCATCTTAAGGCCATCGGCAATTACCGATTGGTAATGCTTCAACTTGAAACTATTATGGAACTCACCTCGTTGAGTCCGCTTCTACTTGCGCGGGTCTGGAGCTTGCAATGATTGCGCTGTTGATCGGCGGAACGGTCGTCCTCTGCATCGGCCTTTTGACGGTCGTTTTTGGCATCCCGATCAAGGAATTCAGCCTTGGCAGCACGATGATCCTGGCGGGATCCGGGGTGTCTTGCGCAGGCTTGCTGCTGATTGGCCTCTATGCCCTCGGCCGGGAGATTCGGGCTCTGACGCGGCGGCTCGAGGCCGGGCTACCCGCGCCATCGCCGGCGGTCCTGCCGCGCGAATCTCTGCCTCGTGAGCCTTTGTCGTCTCGCGAGCCTTTGTCCCGTGATCCAATGGCCGAAGCCGAGGCCGCACCTGCTGCCGTTCGTCCGCCGCGAATGCCACCGGAGCCGCAGCCGGTTTCCCGTCCGCGGCCGCCGAGGGAAGATACGCTCTTTACCCGCGACCAGCCCGCTGACGCGCCGCGCGATGAGGATGATTTCGGGGCCAGGGATACGCACGATCGCCCGACGGAGCCGCCGGCCTGGGAAGACCATCCGGTCACGCGCGGCCGTCCGGCAGCGCCATCCGCCGAACCGTTCGATGCGCCGCAGCCTGAACCCGCACCGCGCCAGCGCCGCAACATCATGTTTTCATCGTCCCGGCGCGACAAGAGCCGCGATCTTCAGCCGCGCGAGGATGGGCCAGCAGATGATGCCTTGTCCGGTACCGCTCCCGTGACCGAAGAGCCGCCTCGCGGCGGGACTGAGACTTCGGCATCCGATCCATTCGACCGGGCCTGGCCGCAGCCCAGCAGACCGCGGCACGAGCCACGGCGCGAGGCGCCCGGTGAACGAACCCCGCCTGTTGCCGAAGACGCAACTGAACCCGCCCGCGAGCGGTTTCCGCTGCCGCGCCGTGCCGACACCTCGTCGGTGACGATCGTGAAGTCCGGCGTGGTCGATTCGATGGCCTATTCGCTGTACTCCGATGGCTCCATCGAGGCGCAGATGCCCGAGGGCATGGTGCGGTTTGCGTCCATCGACGAACTGCGCGCGCATCTGGACCAGCGCAACTGATCCGGATTCCGGCGGGCCGTTTCGTTAAATGGTGTGCTGACCTGCCGGTTCGTCTTGTCAGGCTGGCAATATATATTTCATAGTCGCAAGTATAGACGGCAGCGACTCTGCCGCGAGGCCGTTCTTTGCTTGGAGCGTGCCGGTTTTAATTGAAGCTGCATCCGGAAAGACACCATCATGAGCGAGTCCGGTCCCAAGGGATTTGTCGATCTGACCGCGTCGATCGTCTCGGCCTATGTCAGCAACAATCCGACCACCGCTTCGGAAATCCCGGCTCTGATCAGCCAGATCCATGCCGCGCTGGTGCGGGTGTCGAGCGGCGCGGCCGAGGCACCGCCCGAGCCGGCCAAGCCCGCCGTATCGGTGAAGAAGTCGATGACGTCGGACTATCTGGTCTGCCTTGAAGACGGAAAGCGCTTCAAGTCGCTCAAGCGGCACCTGCGGACCCAGTACAACATGAGTCCGGAGCAATACCGCGAGAAGTGGGGCCTTCCGGCTGATTACCCCATGGTGGCGCCGAACTATGCCGTCGCCCGCTCCCAACTCGCCAAGAAGATGGGTCTTGGCCAGCAGCGCCGCCGCCGCAAATAGTGCGCTGAAACGGCTTGCGAGAGTCTAGGAATAATTCCACATTCACCGTTGCGCCGCGCCTCGAATCTAGGTATGTATTCCTAGTGAGGTGACAATGCGCAACGATGGCCTGCCTGCTTTCGCACTTTCCTTCCCACCGCAAGGCGGCTCTCCGAGCACTTGTGGAGGCGCGCGATGAAGCGTCAGCGCCGTCCAGCGAACTCTGCCAAAACGCCTCAGCCGGCCGATCGCGGCGACGCGATTGACCGGTTTCGCGCGCAGCATTTCGACCTGACGATGCAGAACCTCATGACCGAGTCCGGCGTGGCACAGGTTCTGGTCAACGACAGCGAAAGCCCGCTGGTGTGGCTCGCGCGCCGCAAGGGCCGCGACGGCCGCGCCATGATCGGGCCCGACCAGTTCATCGCGGGCGAGCGTCTGCGCGCCGACTTCACGCGCGCTCACATGACGCCGCGTGTGACGTCGAACTGGACGGGCGTTGCGGGAACGAAGGGCACGGGCGGCGGCGCCGGCGAGATGACGGACCTCATCATTGCGTCGCGTCAGCGCGTTCGCCTTGCACTGGAGGCCTGCGGCCCTGAATTTTCAGGGCTGCTGCTCGATGTATGCTGCTTTTTGCGCGGTCTGGAAGAGGTGGAACGCGAGCGTGGCTGGCCGTCCCGTTCGGCGAAGGTTGTCCTGCAATTGGCGCTCGACCGGCTGGCGCGTCATTACGGATTGCGCGGCGACACCAAAGGCAGCGGCGCCAGGATCAGAACATGGCTCGCCGACGATGCGAACTTCACGCCGTAGATCAGTTGGCCTGCGCCAGCGTTTCGCGCGCGTCGTTCCTGATCCGCTCCACCATGGAGCGCAGGCCGTTGGAACGCTGCGGCGTCAGGTGCTCGCGAAACCCGAGTTCGTCGAAGATCGCGATCGGATCGGTGTCGAGAATCTGCTGTGCTGTCTTGCCGGACTGGATGGTGAGCAGGATCGCGATCAGGCCGCGCACGATATGTGCGTCGCTGTCGCCTTTGAAGTTCAGCACCGGTTCGCCGCCACCGCGGTCGATCTCGCGCGACAGCCAGACCTGGCTGGCGCAGCCCGACACCTTGTTCTGCGCGGAATGCTCGGCCTCGGACATCGGCGCCAGCGTGCGGCCAAGTTCGATGACATAGCGGTAGCGGTCGTCCCACTCGTCGAGCAGTTCAAAATTATCCCGGATGTCGTCGATGGTCATGAGAGTCCGCGAGCTCGTGTCAGATTGTGGGCACGAGCCATATATGAGAACGGGGGCCCTCGATAGCCATAAGTTCCGGTCAGTTCGGCAGGAAAAACCGGCCGGAACAGCCTACGGCACAGACACCGGCGCCTGCCATTCGATGGCGAGATCGTCCGGCGTGAGGGTCTGCCGTGCGAAGATCACGGTATCCGTATCAGCAGACTCGCGGTCATCCGGCGCGCCGATGGAGCCGGTATGATCCGGTGTCTTCTTCGCGGTTTTTTCCGTGGGCTCCGGCGCCTTCTTTTCGTTCTTCTCGGCCTTGTCGGTAATGAACTGATAAACCTTGCGGGCACCGGACTGCGCGCGCTCGCCGATCACGGTCGCGGCCTGTCCGCCCACGGTGCAGGCTGCCGGCTGCCGGGTGCAGAACTGGCTCATGTCCGATACGGCCGCCGTCGCAGCCGAAATGGCTTCCGACGCGCCGATCTGCGGACCCTTGTCCTGATCGGGCGACTTGTCGGTCGGCAGCAACACGAGCACAAGCCCGAGCCAGAATGCCATGCGAAGAAGGAAGAACATCACACACCCCGTCGATCGCTTCACCGGAGTTGCTTCACCGGAATGAAGCGCTCCGCCCCGTTGCGATTGATCTCGCAATCATCGCCTGTCGTATCAGACACGGATAAATCCCCGGTTCGCACGCTGTGTAAAATTTGAATGGTTTGATTTGGCGTAAATTTTCAATTGATACGCCGTCAATGAGCCGGCATGCGCTCGCCGCGCATGCACGATTTTGAAACCATGGCGCCGGGCGGCGGAAACTTCGTGTTCACCATTCGGGCCGAATGAAAACGCGGATTTGTCTTGAAATGGCGCATTCAGCCCGTGTCGTTCGCAATCGGTCCGGCGCCTTAGCGTTCGCTTAAGTTCGCTCTGACACGATCCGGCGAACAAAAACGGGGGCGTTCCGGCTGTCGAAACGATGACCGGCCGAACGGTGAGAACAACGTGAGATTGTCCGGTATCATACGCGATCATCTGGACTCGCTGCTGCATCCATCAGCGCGGCGGGATCTGATGACCAAGGCCCGTCACCGCGCCTTCATTGCCCCGCGGCTGCTGGGTGGCCTTGCCGCGCTCGCGACACTTCCTCTTTATCTTGCGCTGCGCGGTGCGCCGCAGGAAGTCGAGGTGATGGTGTTCGCGTGGCTGATCGCGCCCATCCTCATCTCCTATTATCTGTCTCGCACCGGTCACTACGAGCGCGCGCATATCCTGTCGTCGATGGCGCTTGCCGCCGTGGTGATGGCGGTCTGCATCAATACCGGCGGCATTTCGTCATTCGCGGCGATCTGGCTCGTGGCCGTTCCGCTCGATGCGGCGCTCTCTGCTTCGCGTCGCGCGGTCGCCATCGCGGTGGTGCTGGCGCTGGGCTGTGCGCTCGGACTTGTGATGATCGAGGCTTTTGGCGTGTTGCCGGCATCGCGGATTCCGGCGGCCTACGGCTCGCTGTTCGAGGCGCTGGGAATTGCCACCGCGACGATCTATGCATCGGCGCTGGCTTTCAGTGCGGAATCACTGGCGCAGATGAGCCGGACCCTGCTGACGGTCGAGGAGGAGCGTTACCGTCTCCTTGCCCATAACATCAGCGATGTGATCTCGCGGCACAGCCGCAACGGCGCGATCCGCTTCATCTCGCCTGCGGCCGAGGCCTTGCTGGGAACGCCGGCGGCGCTATTGCTGGAGCACGGGCTGTTCGACCGCGTTCATGTCGCAGATCGTCCGGCCTATCTGACGGCTCTCTCCGAGGCCGCACGCAGCGGTGACGAGCGCAGCGTCGAATTCCGCGTCCGGCGGGATATTCAGGAGCGCACGCAGACGGCAGACTTCATCTGGATCGAAATGCGGTGCCGCCCGATTGACGCGGTGTCCCGCTCCATGGCCGATCCCGGTGTCGAGGTGGTCTCCGTCATGCGCGATGTCACCGAGCGCAAGATTCAGGAGCAGGCGCTTGAAGCTGCGCATATGGAGGCGGAACGGGCAGGTGCGTCGAAGTCGCGCTTCCTGGCCACCATGAGCCACGAACTGCGCACGCCGCTGAACGCCATTATCGGCTTCTCGGAAATGATCGTTCGTGAAAACGAAATGATGATCGACGCGGCGCGTCGTCAGGAATACGCCAAGCTGATCAACGAATCCGGTCTGCATCTGTTGTCGGTGGTCAACGGCATCCTCGACATGTCGAAGATGGAAAGTGGCAACTTCGAGATCGTGCCGGAGCTGTTTTCGCCGCGCGAGTCCCTGATCGGCTGCTGCAACCTGATGGTGCTGAAAGCGCGCGAGAACGGCATTGATCTGGTCACGCGCGCGCCGGCCGATCTGCCACAGATCACGGGCGATCCGCGCGCCTTCAAGCAGATGATCCTGAATTTGCTATCCAACGCGATCAAGTTCTCCGAACGCGGCGGCGCGGTCACCGTGACCGGCGCGGTCGAGGGATCGCGCCTCGTGGTGCGCGTGATCGACAGTGGCGTCGGCATCGGTGCGGACGACCTGAAGCGGATCGGCGATCCGTTCTTCCAGGCCGGAAAGACCTATCAGCGCCGCCACGAAGGCACTGGGCTTGGCCTCTCCATCGTCAAGAGCCTCGTTGCGATGCATGGCGGCGAGATGAGCGTCGAGAGTGAGATCGACGTCGGCACCACCGTGACGGTTGCGTTGCCGATGGTGTTCACACCGCCTGCCGAGAAGCCCAGCAACATCACGACCCTTGCGCCGCCGCGCGCCGAACCTCAAGACTATCAGGTGAAGAAAAGTGCCTAGACAGATCGCAGACGACGATGAGAAGCCACGCCGCCGCCGCCGTGCGGCCGCTGTTGCGGTCGAAGCCGAGCCGGAGTCGGAACGCGGATTGATCATGCGCGTGCTGCTGCACAGCCCGAAGGATACGCTCGCGGCAACCGCTGCGCTCGCTGCTGTGATCGCCATCGCCACCAATGCGATGTTCCTGCAGGCGGGCCGCCATCCGTCCCCGATGTTCGCGACCGCGGCGGTGTCTTCATTGCCTGCCGCGCTGGCCCCGTCGCCGGCGCCGTTGCCGCGCGTGCGTCCGGCGGAGGCCGAGCCGCGCGTGGCCGATAAGCCGTCTGAACCCGTAAAGCAGGCGATGACGTCGGTCGCGCCCAGGCCTCCGGCGCCTGTCCATGCCGCGAAAACCGACCCGGTTGGCGATTTGATCGCCTCGCAACGGCGCATCGCGGCGGTTCAGCGCGCGCTGACAGAGTTCGGCTACGGTCAGCTCAAGCCGACCGGTGTGATTGGAACCGACACCCAGGCTGCGATCCAGAAATTCGAGCGTGACCGCAAGATGCCGGTCACGGGCCAGTTGTCGGATCGCCTGATTCACGGCCTGACGGTTCTGACGGGCCGCCCGCTCGAGTAAGCAGCTTAATCGCGCGGCCCATACCACCAGTGAATCGATTGGCGCGGACGATGCCCCTCCTTGTGCGGGGGCAGGGTCAACCCGCGCCAAAATCCAGCCAGCACGAAAAGACACAGCGCTGCGCCGAGGATGTAGGGTAGGATATGGAGCAGTGCCGCGAACATGGCGGTCTCGATTCCGTTCGTTCTCCTTCCTTGGTCTCTCCGTGCGTCTGATCGGTTCAGCTTGATGTCGCGTCTGAAATCATCCATCTGGGTTGCAGGCTATCTGCGGCGGTGTCAGGTCGAAGGCATGTTCGGCGCCGTCCGGCGGCGCGGTGCCGAGGAGGCGGGGGCGGTGTTCGTGAAAATCGCACTGATGGATGGCACGGCGCTGCTGTTCGTGCCTGCGCCACAATCCGCTTACGATGACAGCAGGCCGGTGGAGCGCGTGTTCATCCAGTCGCCACCGCAGGCCGTGGACGAAGCGGCCATCGAGGCAAGACTTGCCAAGGAAATCAATTTCGATCCGGACGTCTGGATTGTCGAGATCGAGGACCGGGCAGGGCGGCACTTCCTCGATCTGGCAAAAGCCTAGCCGCGCGATCTGTCGCGTGCCGGCAGTTGTGTGCCCGGCTGAACCACGGGCCGCGACTGCGCTGGCACATGGCGGGCGCGCTGGCGCTCGTCGTCGTAAAGCGCGGGACGATATTTTGCGCGGGTGACGGCCAGCGCAGAGCCACGCCACGCGGCCAGCATGATCAGAGCCGTCCGCAGATCGATGACTTCATATAGCCGTGCCAGCCGGTAGACGTCCATCACCGAGGCGCCCAGCGCGGGATTCAGGAACAGCAGCACCCGCTGATAGGACTCGCCCGGCATGCCGAGGGCCTTGAGCGCGCAGGCGAGCGGTTCGCCGCCTGCCTCGTTGACGACCTGGGACGCAACCTTCGATGTGAGAATCAGCGAATCCGCGAGTTCGGCGACAAAGCCGCCGGTGTCGGCGGCAAGGGCCGCCTGTTCCAGAGTGGCGACCGCGCGGGCAGCGCGCTTGGGATCGACCGGCGTCGATGGCTTCAGTGGCGTCGCGGTCAGGCCGCGCAGCATCTGGGCCCGATGTATTTTGTCCGCGCCGAGAAACATCTCGATCAGCTTTGCCGCGTCGTCCGGCTGCATCGACATGATGGGCGAGGGGATCGCGGGGGCACTCGAGGCCTCCGGCTCCGAGACGATCTCCAGGTCGGCCGCCGGATCAAGCTCGAACGTCTCCTCAGGCCGGGACTGCTCTTCGGTTCGCCGCGTCAGTTGAAGTTTCCAGGCAATTTCGCGCGGCGTATTTGGATAGATCGCAAGGCGGGCGCGCACGGCGGCGCGCGTGGCGTCATCCACCTCGTCGATCAGACGGGACGCGAGTTCTCCGAACTGCCGCTCTTCGTCGCGGGTATGGTTCGGGGTCTGGACATAGAGATCCGTCAGTACACGGAGCAGCGTCGGGCGAATGTCGACCCCCTCGCGCCGGGACAGCGTCATCAGGCCATCGAAGCCTTGAAACATCGGGAGATTGGTCATGCCGGATACGCGCGTTGCATCGTGTTCCAACGTTATCCGGCGGCTGTTAACAAGCCATTAACCATGCTCACTCTTAATGACCGTGCGCCGCCGATCCTTGGGGGAAAGCCGGGCGGCCAGGAGAGATCGAACATGGGCACCATCGTTGAATTTCCGGCCGATGCCGCGGCGCGCCGCGCAGGGTTGGACTTGAACGTGCCCCCGCGCGAGGGAACGGCAACCATCCTGATCCTCCCCGCCATCCGGATCGAGCGCTACGCCGACGAGAGCAGCGATGGGATCGGGCCGGGCGAGGGAACGGCTCCGGGCCGTCGCCGCAAGCGCCGGGCGCGTTCCTGACGGCAGTCAGTTTTGTCCGGCATGACAAGCCGGACGGCAACGCAGAAACACCGGACCGCGATGTGCAATCCGCTTTACATCCTGCCATTCGTCGCCAGCCTTGCTTGTCCGAGCGATGATTTCGGCCGCACCCGCGAAACGTTCTATCACGAGGACATGCACAAGTGGGTCGGCGCGGAGGCGACCGCGAGCATGGGCGGCCGGCCATCACAATTTGCGCTGACCGATCTTGAGCGCTCGTTGCGCGATCTCGCCTATTACTTCATCGAGCCGCCGCATTCGCATCCGGCTTGGAAGGCAGTGTTCGGCGATTACAAGAAAATTCCGGCGCCATGGAGCCAGAAGGCGGTCTTCGACCATACGCTGTATGGCCGGCGCATGATCGACGAGCCGCACCGCTCGCAGGCTGCGGCATACGGCGGATTGATCGAGGACATCCGCAACGACGGGGTGATGCTCGATCAGTTCATTCCCATCGCGATGCAGGTCAACGATCTCGACATCAAACGCAACAAGGCGCTGGGGATCGTCTCCGAACTCTCGCCGCGCGAGTATGCCGATGCGCAAGCGCGGATGCGTGAGAACGTCCTGGTGGTTCAATGGGTGCAACTGTGTCTGCAGCAGCGCGTCGCATCCTATAGATGGGCGCTGGACCGGCTGGTGATACACGCCCCCGACGCCATGGCGGCTGATGCCGACCGTCTGATCGTCGGACTATCCCAGCGTGCTGCGGATGCGTGGATCAAGGCGACGCCGGTGGTCGGCCGCGCGCTCCGCGTCGGCGGGTAATTTTTCCGGTTCCATCCTTTCATTCTGCGACCTTCCGTCACGCGACGTTGCGACACGCGGCGCAGGGTCGCGTTGTCTCGGTTCCCGATCGGCTGTTTTGTTTTCCGAACGGTTGTGATTTGTCGCGGGATGAGATGGGGGATGGAATGACAGGTTCCCCAATCGCCAGAATGTGTCTGTTCGGCAGAAACTTCGGGTCGCTGATCGCGCTGACTCTTGCCGTTGCAGTGCCTGCGTTTTTTATCGTCCATACGCTTGAAACGCATCTGGTCCTGCCTGCACTCAGCGTGCTGTTCTTCGGAACGGCGGCGCTGGCCGCGATCATGGCCTTTTCGGTCAGATCCAAAAAGAACACGGAGACTCTCAATCTCTGGGATGTTGCCGGCGGTCTTGTCATCACCGGCTGCGCGGCGTCAGTGATGGGTGAACCGGAACAGGTCGCACAATTGTTCGAGCATCTGTTCGAGCGCCCTCGTCACGATCAGTAGTTTGTCACGATAGGTAAGGAGATATCCGGAATACAACGACCAGGCCGGGCCCCTCTGGCAGCGTTCAAGCTGCGATGTCGGACTGGAATTCATTTGGAGTGGCCCCTTTTTAGATGTGCGGCAACGTCCGGCCGTGTCCTGTGCTGACCTGAAACAGGTCGGCGAAAGACTCGTCTCGCGACGTGACGCATTCGCCTGAGACAGAGGCCGCTCTTTCCACATCAAAGGGAAGCCCGGCTCATGTTTGAACTCATCACCCCCGAAGCACTGACTGCACTCGTTCAGGTCATTCTGATTGACCTTGTTCTCGCCGGTGACAATGCGATTGTCATCGGTCTTGCCGCGGCTGGTCTGCCGAAAGAGCAGCGTGCCAAGGCCATTCTGATCGGCGTCGGCGCCGCGACGCTGCTTCGTATTGTCTTTGCGGCATTGACCACACAGTTACTCGCGATCGTGGGCCTGCTGCTGGCCGGCGGCATTCTGCTGCTCTGGGTGTGCTGGAAGATGTGGCGCGAACTGAGCGCTGGGCATGACGAACATGCCGTGCCGTCTGATGGGGAGGCATCAGGCGTTCCGACCAAGACGCTGGCGCAGGCCACCTGGCAGATCGTGATCGCCGACGTCTCGATGTCGCTGGACAACGTACTGGCGGTCGCGGGCGCCGCCCGCGAGCATCCGGTCGTTCTGGTGTTCGGGCTTGCGCTGTCGATTGCGCTGATGGGCATCGCGGCGTCATTCATTGCGAAGCTGCTGCAGAAGCATCGCTGGATCGCCTATGTCGGCCTTGCCGTCATTCTCTATGTCGCGGGCGAAATGATTTATCGCGGCGCGCTGGAAGTCTGGCCGCATCTGAAGTGAGCCGTATCGGCCCCGCCGCTCGCAATTTTGCGGGCGGCGTTTGGAGGCTTACCGCTTCGCCTGCGGCGTGTCGGTCTGGACGCGGCAGTTGGCGGCGGCGAGCGACGCCTGTGCCTGCGGCATCAGGCCCGGTTCGGCGGCGAGCGCCTTCAGGAGGATCAGTCCTGTTGTTGTTGGCGAGTCGATGATCAGCCGGTCGGCGGAGGTGACGTCTTCATCTTCCGGCAGTTCGGCGTGCTGAGCAGTCGTCATCAGATCGAGTTCGATTACGCGCCGTCCGGCGGAGCGATCGTTGATCGCGTAGTAGGCGACATCGTTGCGCGTGTAGAACGACACCGATGTGTAGGACTGACTGACCGGAACGGTCAGCTTGATCGGGCCGTTCGACAGATCGTAGCGGCAGGCGGCGCTCGCGAACGCGGGATCCATGAAAGGCATCGGCGCGTTGCCGGGCTCCGCCGCGGGCAGGGCGGTGACTGCATTCAGTTTGGTGATCGGGGCAAGGCGCGAATAGGCGTCGAGGGTCGCGACGCGCGGAAGCACAAGCACGCTGACCAGATGCACGACCCCGCCAAGGAGCACGCCGCCGACGATTGCGAACAGCCAGCGGATCATGGGCAGCCCACCGTCACGATCGAAGGCATCGGCGCATCCTTCTGCGTGCGTGTGCCGACGCCCACAGGCGTATCGTAGAGCCGCAGCGCCAGCATGTAGCGGTCGAGGCCGCCGGTCGGCAGCCAGTTTCCGGCGCGCGAGCGCGATGTCAGGCGAAGCTCGAAGCTGCCGTCCGATGCGCGGACGATTTCCTGACTCGTGAAGCCATAGCGCTGCAGCGAATTGGCGACGAGGCGGCCCTTGAGATCGTAAATCGTCAGGGTCCAGAACCGGGCCGCGGGCGTAACACCCTTCACCACGACATCGCAGCGTCCATCGAGTTTGCGTCCAGTGTCGTCCGTGGCCGTCGTGAACATCACGCCATCGCCGGTGCCGACCGGCAGTTCGCCGCTGCGCGCCACCGAGGCGCGCGAATAGGGGTCGATATCGCTCGTTCCGGTTCTCGGACGCGCGGTCCAAGGACCGATCTTGATCGTCCCCACATTGACGCCGCGCGTCGCCGTCATCCACGTCGTGCCAAGGCCGACGGTGGTCGCGATGATCAGCGTGACAAGGGTGATGAGGATCAGCCGCACGGCAGGAGCGTTCTCATGGGGCGGTCAGTTCTTCCGCGACGGCGGAGGCGCTGCCGGCGTTTCCGAAGTGGCCGCCGCAAAACTGTCGGGAAAGGCAACGCTGGCGGGCGATGCAGGCTTTCCGGTGTTGTTCGATGATGTCTTGCCCGGCGGCGTGACGGTCTTCGCGGCGTCGTCGAACAGCTTTTCGACGCGCACGAGAATGCCGGCGCCGCGCCGTGTCAGGATCGGCGGCGGACCGGCGTTGACGTCGGGCGCTCGCGCATTGGCATTGGCTGCTGTGTGCGCGTCCGGCGACAGCCGTTTGCCGGGACCGATGCCCGGAATGTCCCTGATCTCGACGCCCTGATGCGCGACCACCATGATGTCGTGCCATGTCTGGGCTGGAAGCGAGCCGCCGGTCATGCGGTTGGTGGATGAGTAATCGTCGTTGCCGTACCACACGGCCATGGTGAAGTTGCCGGTATAGCCGACAAACCATGCGTCCCTGAATGCGTTGGTTGTGCCGGTCTTGCCGGCGGCCGGGATGCCATCGAGCCGCGCGCGGCGCGCGGTGCCTTCGTCGACCACATGGCTCATCATCTCGGCCATGTCGGCGGCGACGGAGGCCGGGATCGCCTGCACCGGCTTCTTGCCGTCACGGTCCCAGCGCCAGACCAGATCGCCCGCGCCGGTGCGCACTTCCAGCACCGCATGCGGCTTCACCGCGCGGCCCTTATTGGGGAAGGTGGCGTAGGCGACGGCGTGTTCGACCACGCTCACTTCCGTCGAGCCGATCGGCAGCGACGGCGTGTCGATCAGGGGAGCAGTGATGCCCATCTTGCGTGCGGTCTCGACAATCTTGGCGCGTCCCGCACGGGGGCCGGCCTTGCCGCCCATGGCGATCGACAGCTTGACCGGAACGACGTTGATCGAGCGTGTGATCGCCTGTGTCAGCGTCACAGAGCCGGAGTAGGAGCGGCCGTAGTTCTGCGGACACCAGTTGCCGATGCAGACCGGCCCGTCGACCACGATGGATTTCGGCGTGAAGCCGTTCATCAGCGCGGTGGCGTAGACATAGGGCTTGAACGACGAGCCGGGCTGGCGCATCGCATCGACCGCGCGGTTGAACTGGCTGGCCCCGTAGTCGCGCCCGCCGACCATGGCGCGGACGCCGCCGTCGAGATCGGCCAGCACCACGGCGGCCTGCGTCGCATGATAGTCGCGGCCGAACTGCCGCAACTGGTTCTCGACGGTTTCTTCGGCTGCGTGCTGCACATTCATGTCGATTGCGGTGCGGACCACGAACACGCGCTCGGTGTAGGACTTCGGGAAGGTCTGGACGAGCTTGCGCATCTCGTCGAAGGCATAGTCGAGATAGTAGTTCGGCGAATTCTCGTCGCGGCGGTCGACCGCGTTGGCGGGGTTGCGGCGGGCGCCGAACACCTGACCTTCGGTCATGAAGCCTGCGTCCACGAGATTGTCGAGCACGACGTTGGCGCGGGCACGGGCTGCGGGCAGGTTGATGTGCGGTGCGTACTTGGTTGGCGCCTTGAACAGGCCGGCCAGCATCGCCGCTTCTGCGAGGTTCACGTCGCGCGCAGACTTGTTGAAATAGAAATGCGCCGCGCCATCGACGCCGAACGTGCCGCCGCCCATGTAGGCGCGGTCGAGATAGAGCTTGAGAATTTCGTTCTTGGTGAGGCGCGTTTCCAGCCAGATGGCGAGGAATGCCTCTTTCACCTTGCGCTCGATGGTGCGTTCGTTGTTGAGGAACAGGTTCTTGGCGAGCTGCTGGGTGATCGAGGAGCCGCCCTGACGCACGCCGCCGGCCTGCGCGTTGGTCACGAGGGCACGCGCGGTGCCTGCGATATCGATGCCGAAGTGATCGTAGAAACGGCGATCCTCGGTGGCGAGCGTCGCCTTGATCAGGTTGTCAGGAAAGTCCTCGAGCGGAATCGAGTCGTTGTGCTTGATGCCGCGGCTGCCGATGGGGTTGCCGTAGCGATCGAGGAACGTCACCGCGAGATCGGATTTCTTCAGCCAGTCGTCATCGGCGGTTTCGCGAAAGGCGGGGATCGCCAGCGCCAGCATGAGAACCATGCCGGCCAGACCGATGGTTGCGCCTTCGGAAAGCGGTTCGATGATGACCCAGCGTTTCCAGCGGCCGACATAGAAGCGGTCCATGAAGGTGGAGTAGCGCTCCCACAATTCACGCAGGCCGACGGCGGAATTGAACAGCGAGGAATCGATCCGCGCGTCGAGGTCCAGCAGAAAATGCCGGAACCGCTTCTTCCACTCGCTGGGTACGATCTGGCGCACCGGAACCCTTGAAACAATGAAAAGCGCTGGTCAGACGATGCTGATCAATTTGCGGCATCCGCAAGGCGGCCAAAGGGATGAATTTGCCGTCAGGGAATCCGCCATCTTCTAGCCGACCGGGAACCATAAACCAATGGCCGCGCTGGATTTTTAATGATTGAGGTGAACGCTGCCCACGGCTTTGTCGACCGATGGCGCAAGGTTGTACCTTGCCGCTTGCGCCGACGCCCCGAAGGCCCATAAAGCGTTTGCAGGACTGCCGAATCCTCACAGGTTTAATGCCATGACAGCCCGGCCCAGGCGGCCTTCGACCCAAAGCGAATTTTTCTGGAAAACCAAGACGTTGGAGGAAATGTCCGACAGCGAATGGGAAAGCCTGTGCGATGGCTGCGCGCGCTGCTGCCTGGAGAAGCTGGAAGACGAGGACACCGGCAAGATTTACTTCACCCATATCTCCTGCACGCTGCTGGATGCCGGGCTATGTGCCTGCAAGGACTATCCCAACCGCTCGGCCAAGGTCGCCGATTGCGTGCGGCTGACGCCGGAGAATGTCCGGACCCTGAACTGGCTGCCGCCGAGTTGCGGCTACAAGCTCGTGGCGGAGGGACGGGACCTCTACTGGTGGCACCCTCTGGTGTCCGGCGATCCGAACACGGTTCACGAAGCCGGAGTGTCGGTGCAGGGCAGGGTGTGGGGCACCGAAGACGAGGTCGATGTGGCCGATCTTGAAGACCATATCGTGCGCTGGCCCGGCATGATCCCCAAGCGGGCACGGCTGAAGAAACGCCCGGCCAAGTAGACCAAGTAGGCTTTTCCGACTCCGGATAACGCGCGCGTGATGGTCCTTTCGCGCGATGCACCCATGCGCACTTGCTGGTTATGAGGCGCAGCGAAACAGGATAAATCTGACGCCATCCCGTGCATTTTGCGTGCAGGCCACTTGCGGCCTGGCCCGTCGTCAGAAAATCTTTTCGGATTGCATCCCGACTCATGACCGAGACACATCGACAGCGCGGCGACGCCGACGAAGCGCAGGCGCTGGATATTCCTGACGACGTCTCCAACCTCGCCACCGAAGTCATCGACCTGACCGAAGCGCCGCCGATCGTGCCGGCGCCGCCGCTTTCGAAAAGCGAAGTGCGGACCATCCTGCTGAGCCTGATGCTCACGATGTTTCTCACCGCGCTCGACCAGACCATCGTTGCGACGGCGCTGCCGACCATCGGCCGCCAGTTCGGCGACGTCAGTAATCTGTCGTGGGTGATCACCGCGTATCTGTTGTCTGCGACGGCAGTCGCGCCGGTCTACGGCACGTTGAGCGATATCTACGGGCGGCGCGCGATGATTATCGTATCGCTCTCGCTGTTCCTGATCGGCTCGGTGCTGTGCGCTATCGCGCCGAACATTCTGACTCTGATTCTCGCGCGTGCGCTTCAAGGCATCGGCGGCGGCGGCATCCTGCCGCTGGTGCAGATCGTGATCTCGGACGTGGTGACGCCGCGCGAACGCGGCCAGTATCAGGCGTATTTTTCTTCCGTATGGGTGGCGGCCGGCATCGGCGGCCCCGTGCTCGGCGGATTGTTCGCCGAACATCTTCACTGGTCGGTGATCTTCTGGATCAATCTGCCGCTCGGCGCGCTGTCGCTGGCGCTGCTGCTGCCGAAGATGAAAAAGATTCCGGTCTTTCATCGCCGGCGCAAGGTGGACTGGCTCGGCGGCATCCTGCTGATGGCCTCCGCCGTGATCGTGATGCTGGTGCTGACATGGGGCGGCAACCGCTTTGCATGGGCTTCGCCGTTGATCGTTGCGATGATCGGCTCCGCCGTATTCCTTGGCGCATCCTTCGTCTGGCATGCGCGCCGCGCGCCGGAGCCGTTCCTGCCGATACCGCTGTTGTCGGGATCGGTGGTGCCGTTTGCGATGGCGGCGGGTGGCTGCGCCATCGGCACGATGATCGGGCTCACCGTTCACATGCCGCTGTATTACGAAGTGGTCTACGGCTTGAGCGCGAGTGAAGCGGGGCTGGCGTTGATTCCGCTGGTTGCGGTGTCGGTGCTTGGCGCGTGGGCCGCCGGCCGCGCGATGATGTACACCAAGCATTACAAGCGCGCGGCGATTGCGGGCGTCACGCTGTCTGCATGTGCTGCGACCACGCTTGCGCTGGCGACGCCGTTGCCGCTGTGGCAATTGCTGGCCGCTCTCTCGCTGATGGCGGTTGGACTCGGCACGGTATTTCCCGTCAGCGTGGTGTCGATTCAAAACGCCGTGCCGCGCATGCAGGTCGGCACTGCAACGGGTGCGATGAATTTCTTCCGCTCGCTGATGGCGTCATTCACTGTCGCGATTTTCACCGCGATTTTGTTGATGGTGCTGGGCGGCAATCTCAGCATCGGCGCCGAACACAAGATCGGCGGCACCCATGCGATAGCTGCCGCCGATATGATCGTCGCGTTCCGTTACGTGTTCGCTGCCGCCGCAGCATTGCTTGCGGCTGCGGCGACGCTGGTGATGCTGATGGAAGAACGTCCGCTGGCCGGGCCGCAACAGGCGCCCGCCGAGATGGCGGAATAGGGTGCTTTCGCCCGAAAGGGCGAAACGGTGACAAACTCCGTTCCATAAGGCGGGCGGCGATAGCTCGCGCATGTTGCGCGCGTCGTCCCGGCGTGATGCAATCTCCCGCGCGGAGAGAGTGCGATGCTGAATGCCGCCTGGCTGATCGTTCACCTGATCGCAAATTCGGTGCCGTCGATGCCGGCCGTAGCCGCACAAGCCGGCGTGAGCTGCACCTATCAGGCGTGCATGGCGAAGTGCGGCCGGCTCAACGGCACGATCTGCAACAGCTATTGCGACGCGAAGATCCGTCAGCGGGTGGCCGGCGGCGTGTGTAAAGCGCCGGATGATTTGGCTGGCTTGCAGGATCAGCGATACTAGGAAATTATTCCTTGACACCGTAACGCTGCCGGACTATGGTTCGGGCATGCTCCAGAGTTGTGGTTTAGTTGCTCCCGCAAATGCATGGGCGGAGTGGGAAGCTCTACCAGACCCGACTATTCTCACGCGGTAGCGGGGGCAAACCGAATGACTGACGCCAAAGCGGCTGCAAGTCTGATCGAGACCGGCCACGAGCCGCCCGGCCGCATCGCGTGGCTCGAACGTCCGGATGACGATTTTCCTTTTTACGCGGGCAAGCCGGTCGAAATCACCGGGCGCCAGTGGTGGATCGTCATGCTCGGTGTGGCGATCGGCTTTGCCGCGCTGATCCTTCCGCCTCCCTTTTTAAGAGGTCCCGTCACCCAGATCATCCCGGTGATCCTGTTTTTTGCCATTCCCTTGGCAGCGCTCGCCTGGGTCGCGCCGTCCGGTTGGAAGGCGATCTTTCGCCGCATCCGCGGCATGGACGTCGTGCTGATGTTTCTGTTCGCGGCGGTCAATGTGATCGTGACCATGGCGATCGGAAGCGTGGTCATGCGTTTGATCGACACTGCCGCTAATTCCGCCGTAGCGGGACTTGCGGCCTTGACCATGCAGGACCGGCTGCTGTTTTTCGCAAGAGCGGTCCCGCAATTGTTCGGGGAGGAATTGCTGTCGATCCTGCCGTTCCTCGCGTTGCTCTACTGGTTGGTCTCGAAGCGGGGCCTGTCGCGCAACAGCGCCGTCATCCTGTGCTGGCTCCTGACCGGTGTTCTGTTTGCAGCGGTTCATCTGCCCACATATGGCTGGAATATCGTGCAGGCTCTGGCCGGTGTCGGCGTTGCACGGCTCGTCCTGACCGTTCCCTACATCGTTACGAAGAACATCTGGGTGTGTACCGGTGCTCACATTCTGAACGATTGGGCATTCTTCGGAATCGCGCTGCTCGGCGCAGGGGCGGCCCGCGTCTAGCGGCCACCCGGTTCTTGCTCATTTGCGTTCCGTGCAGGTGTAATCCTTGTCCTGCGGCCACTTGACCATGGCCTCGCGACCCTTATTCCAGAACGAAATACCGAACTCGCCCTCGTAGCGCACACCCGAGCCGGACGGCCGCTGTATCACGGTGGTGCTCTCGTCACCGCGCACCAGACTGGCGGCGGGGGGATCCGTGGCGAACGGAGTAAAGATGATTTCCGATTTCGCGGCGTCGCTGCAATCGAAATAGACGGACTTGCCGGCCATGACGAGGCCGTATCTTGCCTGAAGCGTCACGATGCGGTCGCTATAGGCGCTGGTCACACATTGCAGCTTGTCGGTTGCCTTCCAGCAGTCGTCGCGTCCCTTGATCCAGCCGCGCTGCGTGGCTTTCAATTCCGAAAGCTGTTGCGCATCGACGTTCTTTTGTGAGTCGGTGAACGCTGTTGCGAGCGTCACATCCAGCTTCGCCAGCGCGTCATCTTTGCAAATGAGCTGCTCGACCTCGTGGGATGCCTTGCTGCAATCGAACGCGGGTTGCGCGGCATCGGCGCTGCTCGCTGTGAATAGCATCCATGTTGCAACCGCCGAAACCGCGATCATCCTGCAACGCGTCATCATGGACATCCTCCCGCGGCTGGCCCGCATGGAGATGTTATCCGCGAAACAAAATTCGCGGAAGGAGCATTGCGTTTCCGCCAGTGCGTCAGCCGCTGGTTCGATTATAAGGAGGAGAGGTGGGTGAACGCAGAGGCGGCTCGCCCGCGCGCATCTCCGCGCTGATCGCTTGCAGATTGAGGGCATGGACCGCGTCGGTCAGCTCGTCATCGGCGAAGATGACAAACAGCCTGCTCAACGTCCTGGCACAGTCGCGTGGGCCGGATTCGATGTAATCGGCCAGAACGCCCTGTGCCCGCAGAACGGCATCGAGAACATATTCCTGAGAAGTCATGGCCGGACCTCCGATGTGAGGCGGCAACGGCTTGGGGGAGGTTCTGTTCCCGTTCAGGACGTTAAAGCCAGCCCTCATCAGGCGGACAGGTCCGTTTCGCTGGAAAAATTATCTCAAAGGAAAGTTATGCAGACGGCCTGGTTTCTTGGGAACCCGCGTCGCCGAAGCGCGTGAGTTGGGCGGCGCGCTTTTCCAGAAGTTCTGCAACGAACTCCGAGACTTCATCGCGGACCCGACGCTCCTGTTCGGGCGTCATTTCCTTATGCTTTTTTGCAAAGGCCTTCATCACGCGATCGACGGTCTGCTTCACGATGTACCTCGATGGTGTAGCTCGTTTCGGCTGGGAAAACGTGGCACGTCTGCTTTGGTTCCTTGAGCCGGTGAACCTCTGCGAGCTTTATGCATTACCCTCCGTCGCCGGTTTCTTCATGGACAGGGAGGCTTCATGGGACACGCTCTGAGACAAACGGTGCTGGTCGTCGAAGGCGACCAGCTCCAGCGGGAACTTGTCAGTGTGATCTTCGAGGAAAGCGACATGCATGTGATCGCATGCATGAGCGCGGAAGCGGCGGCTGCCGTGCTCGACAAGGTCGGCGAGGATCTGACGCTGATGTTCGCTGACGCGGATATCGACGGAGGCATGACCGGCGTCGATCTTGCGAAAATCGCGACGGCGCGGTTCCCGAATCTCGACGTGATCATCACCTCCGGTGACGATGTGGAAGATCACGTCCCGGACAATGTGGTGTTCATGCAAAAGCCCTGGCTGCCGCTGGAACTGCTGCGGCAAGCGGAGATTTCAAGGCAGCGGCATGCGGTGCATTAAAAGTTCAGCTCGCAGCCGCTCCGTCCTCCATGGCAGCCGTGATATCGAACAGTGCGCCGGGAAACCTCACGGGAATCTTGCCGGGGCCGACGAAGCAAGAGCCCTTGGCATAAACCCAGATGATCCGCCCCTGATTGACGATGCGATAGGTCGATTTGAAGCATCCGCCCTCGCGGGCGGTGAGATACACCGCATTGCTGAATGAGGCGACGTCGTCGGGGTGAATCGACTTGATATAGTCTTCAAGGGGAAGGCCGGTTACCGACGCCTTGGGATCGACATCGAACAGTCTGGCGCCCGGCGGGTCGATATACGCCCTGTTGTTGCTGACGTCCCAATCCCACATGCCGACAAGCTGGCTTTTGTCCGGCGGGGATGGATACAGTGAAGCCGGATTTTGATCGTAGGCTTCCGCCGCAGCCATTCGCATCAGGTAGTCCAGCGTGCGGTAGTCTCGATCCTTGGCGAATTCCGCAATCTCAAGACACAGATCGCCGAGTGGTTTGACCTGGCCGGCGTCCGGCGGATGAGGGCGCACACGATCGGAACGAGAAGCTGAAACGGGGGACGTTACCTCTGAAAATGTCTTCTTCATTTTGCCACCAATTTGACTGTTGAAATGTCAAAGGTCAGGCATCGTGTTCTTGAAGGGATATCCTTTTCGCACCTCTCTCCGTCATTCCAGATGCTGATCGCGGAGATTGAATCGATGCAGGTTCCGGAACTGATTTCTTGGCAACAAACTCCTGACGTAATTGACCCTGTGCAAACTCAATCATGATTCGTGAAGCACGCGAAGATGCAGGATGCCGCAGTCCTGCTTTCTCGATTTGAGTGGCGCAAACGCGACTGCACATTCGTTTGTTCTAGATGGAATTCCGATCACAAACGTACTAGGAAAATAATCCTTGACACCGTAACGCTCGCGCAGTAGGGTTTCGGCATGCTCCAGAGTTGTGCCCGAGGCGCCGATGGAGCGAAAAAGCCGGAACAGAGACCGCTCATCGGCGCAGGAACTGCGTTCGTCATCGTGCGTTGCCATTCATGTTGTGCGCGGTTTATCGCGCGATCAAATGAATGAGGACGCCATGGCAAAAGTCGAGCATGCGGACGGTCATCGCCGGATCGTCGAAACACCGACCGAGGCGCGGCAGGCGGAACCGGGGCCTTCGGTGCTGGCGCTGCTGACCGTCAGCACCATCGCCGCGGTCTTTGTGCTGGCGATTGTCTGGTTCGTGTTTTTCAGGACGTAGAACTGCCTGTCATCCTTCGAGGCTCGCGCAAAAGCGCTCGCACCTCAGGATGACGCCCCGAGTATGTTTAGCCGTCACCCTGAGGTGCGCGCATCGCGCGCCTCGAAGGGCGACGGCTTTGTTCTATGCCTCGCAGGGATACCAGCAAACCATGCCGAAAAGACCTTCCTCCGCACCGCCGAAGAAACGGGCGGTGAGGAAGGTTGCGCGCAAGACCGCTGTGAAGAAGGCAGCCAGGAAGACCGCCGCCGGAAAGACGGCAAAGAAGCCCGCTGCCGCAAGGCCGGAGACGGCGAAGCGCTACCGCACCCAGGTTCTCAACGAGCATCCCGGCAATCTTGTCGTGGATGCGTCCGATCATGCTGCGATCGAAGCGATCGATCTGAAGCAGGCGAAAGCGAGTCGCGCGTCGCATGTCCGCAAGCGCAGCGCGGCGGATCGCTCGGCGATGCCGGAGGCCGGGGAAACTCCGGCAGGCTCCATGATCGAGCGCGTGAGCAGTGCCATCGAGCGTGAACTGACCAAGATCGAACGCCTCGTGGGCAATCCCGAGCGGCTTGCGCCGGCCCATCGCATCGAGGCCGAAAGCCGCGCCCGCGTGCTGGCCTCGCTGGCGCGCACCTTGAAGGAAGTGATGCGGCTGCGCGAGCAGGAACGCGGGGTGGACGACAAGAAGGCCGCCGATGACGATGCCATGCCCCGGGACCTCGACGAATTCCGCCGCGAGCTTTCGCGACGCCTGGAAGGGCTGGTCGCCGCAGCAGCACCGGTTTCTGCTGGAGGGAATGAGCCGGGCTGAAATGGAACTGGTGCTCTCGCGCTGGGATGTTTTCGCCCACGAGCATCAGATGCCGCCGGCTCTCGCGCCCAACGGTCAGCCTTGGTTGACTTGGCTTTTGATCGGCGGGCGCGGCGCGGGCAAGACGCGCGCGGGCGCCGAATGGATCAGGGCGCAGGCGCTCGGCCTTGCGCCGATGGCCGATGCGCCGGTGTCGCATATCGCGCTGGTGGGCGAGACCGAGCACGATGTGCGCGAGGTCATGATCGAAGGCGTGTCGGGACTTCTTGCGGTTCACCGCCGCGACGAGCGTCCGGCGTGGTCTCCGTCGCGGCGGCGGCTGGAATGGAGCAATGGTGCGGTGGCTTATGCGTTTTCGGCGGAAGATCCCGAGAGTTTGCGCGGCCCGCAGTTCGGGTGCGCGTGGTCCGACGAGATGGCGAAGTGGCGTTATGCGCAGGCGGCATTCGACATGTTGCAGTTCGGCCTGCGCCTCGGCAACCAGCCGCGGCAACTGATTACGACCACGCCGCGGCCGACGGCGCTGATCAGGCGGCTGATGCTGGAGCCTGCCAGTGTGGTGACGCGCGCGGGCACGCAGGCCAATGCGTATCACCTCGCACCGACGTTTTTGAAGGGCGTGCTGGCGCGCTACAAGGACACGCGTCTCGGGCGGCAGGAACTCGACGGCGAAATCATCGAGGACCGGCCCGATGCGCTTTGGCCGCGCGCGCTGATCGAGAATTGCCGCGTGAGCGATGCGCCGCCGCTGGCGCGCATCGTGGTCGCGGTCGATCCACCGGCGTCGAGCAGCAAGCGGGCCGACGCCTGCGGCATTGTCGCGGCGGGCATCACGGGCGAGGGCGCGCTCTATGTGCTCGCGGACGAAACCGTGTCGCAGGCAACGCCTGCGGTCTGGGCGGCGAGGGCAATTGCATTGTGGCGGCGGCTGGAGGCCGATGCGCTGGTCGCGGAAGTGAACCAGGGCGGCGAGATGGTGCGCTCGGTGATCAACGAAGTGGACGCCGGCGTGCCGGTGGTGTCGGTGCGCGCGCATCGCGGAAAATATCTGCGCGCCGAGCCTGTCGCGACACTCTATGAGCAGGGCCGGGTGAAGCATGCGGGGACGTTTTCGGCGCTGGAAGACGAAATGTGCGACTTCGGCCCGGGCGGGCTGACGTCCGGCCGCTCGCCCGACCGGCTCGATGCGTTGGTCTGGGCGATTGCGTCGCTGACGTTCACGTCAAGAGCGCAGCCGCGGGTGCGGGGGTTGTGAGAGAGATGGGACGTTGATTTGTGGGATCGTCATGCGCGGGCTTGACCCGCGCATCCATCGTCCGCGTTAGCGGACAATATCTTCATAAAGATCGCGCCATGATGGATTGTCGCGAATGATAAGATCGATTTTCCATTCTCGGGACCAATGCTTGATATTCTTCTCACGTTGGATTGCACCCGACGCGGTGTCGTGCGCTTCAAAATAGACGAGTGTTTTGACCCCGTATTTCCGTGTGAAGCCATCTGCGAAACCCTCGCGATGTTCGTACACACGGCGAATTAGATCGTTCGTCATGCCGATATAGAGCGTCCCGCCTGGCGCGCTTGCAAGAATGTAGACCCAATAACTCATTCAGGAATGATGGATTGCCGGGTCAAGCCCGGCAATGACAATCTTTCGATGTTGGGTCTATCTCCCACAAGGATGCCTCATGCTCAACTTCAAAAATCTCTTCCGCGCGCCCGAAGCGAAAGCCTCGCGCACATCGCAGGTGCTGGCGTTCGAGAGCGGCGGGCGGGCACGATGGACGCCGCGCGATTATGCGGCGCTGGCGCGCGAGGGCTATCTCGCCAATGCCATCGTGCACCGTGCGGTGCGGCTGATCGCGGAGAATGCGGCGTCGTGCGGGTTCCTCCTGTATGAAGGCGCGCAGGAACGCGAGGCGCATCCGTTGTCGCGACTTCTCAGCAGGCCGAACGCTCGGCAGGACGGCGCGACGTTTTTTGAAGCGCTCTATGCGCACATGCTGCTGGCCGGCAATGCCTATGTCGAAGCGGTTGCGCTCGATGACGAGGTGCGCGAGCTTTATACGCTGCGGCCGGACCGCATGAAGGTGGTGCCCGGACATGACGGCTGGGCAGAGGCTTACGAGTATAGTGTCGCGGGGCGCAGCGTGCGGTTCGATCAACTCGCATCGAGCGTGCCGCCGATCCTGCATCTGACATTCTTTCATCCGCTCGACGATCATTACGGGCTGGCGCCGATCGAGGCCGCGGCGGTCGCGGTGGAATTGACGCTGGAATGCGGAGCGTTGTGGGCGGTGCTGGTCCACGAATTCTGGACCGGCGACATGACGGCGATCAATGCCCTGATCGGCGCGACCGGGCTGCTGGTCAGCTATTGGGGGTTCCGGTTCGGCGTGCTAGGCGTCTACATGAGCGGGCGGACCCGGGAGAAGGTCTGTGCCGCCACCGGCCAGAATGACCCCGGCATTCTCGGAAGGCTGGTCAAGGCGGTGGCGAAGAAGTGAGAATGGAGAAAAAGTAATCTCCGGCGCGGCTTCGTTCATGGAGCATTCACCGCCGCACCGTTCATGTTAGGCTATTGCAAGCCTGCCACTGGAGACGACGTTGCGCCTTCTTGTTGTTGAAGACGATCCCGATCTCAACCGCCAGCTCACGACCGCCCTGTCTGACGCAGGCTATGTCGTCGACCGTGCCTTCGACGGCGAGGAGGGGCACTTCCTCGGCGACAGCGAGCCATACGACGCCGTGGTGCTCGACATCGGTCTGCCGAAGATGGACGGCATTTCCGTGCTGGAAGCCTGGCGGCGCAACAAGCGCACCATGCCGGTGCTGATCCTGACCGCGCGCGACCGCTGGAGTGACAAGGTGCAGGGCTTCGACGCCGGCGCTGACGACTATGTCGCCAAGCCATTCCATCTTGAGGAAGTGCTGGCACGCATCCGCGCGCTGCTGCGGCGGAGTGCGGGACACGCGCAGTCCGAACTGACCTGCGGGCCGGTGATGCTCGATACGCGCACCAATCGCGTCAGCGTCAACGGCAATCCGATCAAGATGACGTCGCATGAGTACCGGCTGCTGGCCTATCTCATGCACCATTCCGGCCGCGTGGTGTCGCGCACCGAACTGGTCGAGCATCTCTACGATCAGGACTTCGACCGGGACAGCAACACCATCGAGGTGTTTGTCGGACGCATCCGCAAGAAGCTGGATGTCGATATCATCCAGACGGTGCGCGGCCTCGGCTATCTGCTGACGCCGCCGGTCGCGGATACGAAGCCTTCCGCAACCGACGCACGGTAGGCTATGATCGGGCGGATCGGTTCGTCGCGTCGCGCGTCGTAACGATGCCGGTTGCACACCCGCCACGCTGGGACGAGAATTCTTGAATCGGCACCCCAAATCCCTCGCGACACGCCTGTTCCTGTCGGCGACGGCCTGGGTGGTGCTGATCCTTGTCATCACCGGCATCGTGCTGTCCACCGTGTACAAGCGCTCGACCGAACGCGCGTTCGACCGCCGGCTCAATTTCTATCTGCGCACGCTGATCGCGGAAGTCGCGCAGCCCGACGATCCGAACGACAAGAGCGACAAGTCCGATAAATCGGACAGGTCGGTGCAGTCGCTCGGCGAGCCGCTGTTCGAACTGCCGTTGTCCGGCTGGTACTGGCGGCTTGCGCGCACCGATGGCGACAAGCCGGAGGTGCGGGCCTCGCGTTCGCTATGGGACGCTACGCTCCCCAAACTGGAAGACGAGGGCATCGAACTCGATCAGTCCGGCGTGCGCCTGGGCTATGTCGCAGGTCCCGAGAACCAGCGTCTGCGCATGGTGGAGCGGCCGGTCGATCTTGGCACCGAAGGCAAGTATCTGGCGACAGTCGCGGGCGACGCCGCCGAGATCGAGGATGAAACCTGGGCGTTCAACACCTACCTCGCCGTGACCTTCGCCGCGCTTTCGGTCGGGCTGTTGCTCACCACCATCTTTCAGGTCCGCTTCGGTCTCGCGCCGCTCAAGCGGATTTCCAGTTCGCTCGCGGCCATCCGTTCCGGGCAGGCCGAACGGCTGGAAGGCGAGTTTCCCGAAGAGATCGCGCCGCTGGCGCGCGAGACCAATGCGCTGCTCGACGCCAACCGCGCCATTGTCGAGCGTTCGCGCACCCATGTCGGCAATCTGGCGCATGCGATCAAGACGCCCCTCTCGGTCATCGTCAACGAAGCGGGCGCCAATCGCGGCGATCCGTTCGCGGCCAAGGTGCTGGAACAGGCTGGCATCATGCGCGATCAGGTCGCGCATCATCTGGAGCGCGCACGCATCGCAGCGCGCGTCACGGTCATCGGCACCGTGACGGATGTCGGTCCCGTTGTGGAGGCGCTGGCGCGGACGATGGAGAAGATCCATCGCGACCGGGACATTCTGATCGACTGCGAAATTCAGCCGGCCGCGAAATTCCGCGGCGAGCGGCAGGATTTCGAGGAGATGATCGGCAATCTGGTCGACAACGCCTGCAAGTGGGCCAACCAGAAAGTGTTTATCGAGGTGCTGCAAGAGTTGACGCCCGGCGGCGCGCTCGATCCCACGCTGCGCATTATTGTCGACGACGATGGTCCCGGCCTGTCACCGGAGCAGCGGACGCAGGTGGCGCGGCGCGGCCAGCGCCTGGATGAAACCAAGCCGGGCTCCGGTCTGGGTCTGTCCATCGTCACCGATCTGGCTGCGCTTTATGGCGGCAGCCTGAGTCTCAGCGCGGCGCCCATCGGCGGATTGCGCGCGGAACTGGCCCTGCCGGGGGTGTAGAGCCGCCGCTCTCTCGCCCCATTCGTCCGTTCCAACGGCGGCCCGCCGGACGATCATCGTCCCGCGTGTATGGGGACGACGACATGCACTTTCCAAAGACAGCCATTTTCCTCGGTGCCGCGCTGGCGCTCGGCGGCTGCGCCGCTGACAGCGGGCCGAAGGAAAATTCCGGAACCGTGCTCGGCGCGGTGAGCGGTGCGCTGATCGGCTCTGCCATCGGCGGAGGAACCGGCGAGCGTGTCGGCGCGGCCATGGCGGGTGCGGCCATCGGCGGTCTGATCGGCAACCGGGTCGGCGCGTCGATGGATGAGCAGGATCGCCAGTACGCCTATGAGGCGGAGATGACCGCGCTCGACCGGGGCGCGCCCGGCGCGCCGGTGGACTGGCGCAATCCCGACACCGGCCGCTACGGCAACATCGTGCCGGGTCCGGCGTATACAAAGCGCGGAATGCGCTGCCGTGGCTTCAGCCACACCGTCTACATCAATGGCCAGCCGATGGTGGAGCGCGGGACGGCCTGCCGCAATCCCGACGGGACCTGGACGGCGGTCGGCTGATCGCAACACATCTTCGCAAATCACAGCTTCACGCATCGCCGCCCGGTTCGTCATCCGACGGACCGGGCGGCTTTTTGATTCATTCCCTTACGCAGCCACGCGGCTCATCAACTGGTCGATCGCGATTGCGATGTCGTCAGCGTGTGTCTCCAGTGCAAAGTGCCCGGTGTCGAGAAGTTGCACGGTGGCATCGGGGTTGTCGCGGCGATAGGCCTGCGCGCCGGGGGGAATAAAGAACGGATCGTTCTTGCCCCAGATCGCGAGCGTCGGCGGTTTGGCCGTGCGGAAGTAGGCCTGAAACGCCGGATAGAGTTTGACGTTCGACGCATAGTCCAGAAACAGGTCGAGCTGGATGTCGGCAATGCCGGGCCGCTCGAGCAGCGCCTGATCGAGCATGTAGGATTCCGGGGCGATGCTTTCGGGATTGCTCACGCCCGCAACATATTGTCCGCGGGTGCCTTCGAGTGTGAGAAAGCCGCGAAGGGCGTCGCGGTTCGCGGGGGTTGGGTCCTGCCAGTAGCGCTGGATCGGATTCCACGCCTCGCTGAGGCCGTCTTCATAGGCATTGCCGTTTTGCGAGATGATTGCCGAGATGCGCTCGGGATGAGCGAGCGCCAGGCGGAAGCCCACCGGTGCACCGTAGTCGAACACGTAGATCGCGTAGCGGGTCAGGCCCACCGCATCGACGAACGCGCCGATTGTCTTCGCCAGCGAGTCGAACGTGTAGCGATAGTTGCGGGCAGCCGGCACGGTGGTGAAACCGAAGCCCGGCAGGTCGGGCGCGATGACGCGATACTTCCGCGCGAGTTGCGGGATCAGATCCCTGAACATGTGGGAGGAGGTCGGGAAACCGTGCAGCAGGAGGATCACCGGCGCGTCGGCCTGGCCGGCCTCGCGATAGAACAGGCTGACGCCGTCGGCCTCGACGGTCCGGACAGCGATGCGGGGAATGGACTGGAGCGATGTGGCGGTCATGGGTCTTGTCCTTTGTAACTGTTAATTTAGATTTTGATGGTTACAGAAGGCGGAAGTAACTTGTCAAACGGTATTTTGAAGGTTACACTGGAGTCGTCATTGAGGAGCGATCATGACCCCGAATGTCCCGGACCAGCAGGCCGCCGCCTTGCCGTCTGTCGCAGCCGACCATCCGGCGCTGGACCTGCTGAACACCGTTGCCCAGATCGACGGAAATCCAGTCGATTCATGGACTTCCGACAACGATGTCGCGCGATGGCTGATCCGTATGGGCTGGTATCAGGAGGGCGCGATCGTCCCAGCGCAGACGCGCGGACTTCTGAAATCCGCGCGGGCATTGCGCGAGGCGGTCCGGGCGATGGTCAGCACCCGCAAGAACGGCGGCCGGGTCGACCCCGGGCCGCTCAACGATTTCCTTGCCAGGGCTCCAAGTCATTCCGAATTGATCTGCGAGGATGCGGGCCTGCGCCTTGAGCGAAAGCGTGTTGTGAAATCCCCCGAGCAGTTGCTCGCGCCCGTTGCGGAATCTGCCGCGGAGCTTCTCGCTGCCGGGGATTTCGGACTGATCCGCAAGTGTGAGGACCAGACCTGCACCATGTGGTTCTATGACCGGACTAAATCTCACCGCCGCAGGTGGTGCAGCATGGCCCTGTGCGGCAACCGCCATAAGGTTGCGGCCTTTCGTCAGCGCAAGCAGGGGTGAACGGGCAAGGAAGCCTCCAAAGCCCTGTTCCTCAACGTGAAATTAACGACGTCTCGGCTATGACACCCGGTGGACACCCGCCGGGTGTCGCCGAGGGATGAGCGTTTGGGCCGCGCATGAGCCAATCGTCGATCGAGCGATTGAGAGAGTATCTGGGGCAGCTTCCGCCGAAGGCGCAGGCGCTGCTGATGCGCGAGTTTGAGCGGGCCATCGAGCGCGGTGACGACGTCGCCGTCGCGAACTTCGTGCTCGAACAATTGCGCATGATCGTGCGCGCGCCGAGCGAGGACATGACCCCGCGCACCGACGATCCGATGCGGCTGGTGTTCCGGCCGCTGGAGCCATTCCTTGTCGAGAACATTCCCCATGTCAGGCCCGGCCAGGTCAGGCGCTCGTCGCTGGCTCCGGTCTGGATGTGGCTCGGCCGCGAGGGCAATCCCGATGCCGTCCGCACGTTTGAGGCGGCGCTCGCGCAGGCCACCGGCACTCCCGAGATCAACGCTGCGGTTCGCGCCGTTCAGGCGGCTGCTTCAGAGGCCATCGCCAATGTCACCGGCGCGCTCTCCGTCGGAGATCGGCAGCGGACGCTGGGCCGTCTCGGTGCGCCGAGCGTGGTCGAGGACATCGGGCCGATCGGCGCCGTGCTCGCCGCCAGCGAGGCGCTCGACAAACTCAGCAACAAGCTCACCGGCCATATCCGCGTGTTCGGCGACTCTCAGGTCGCCTCGGCCATGGCCGCGTTGAACCAGCCGGCGCTGCAGACACCGCTGGTGCTGCCATTCGCCATCGCCATGGTGATGCAGCGGCTGGCAGCCCCCTGGCAAATCGTGCGGTTGGGCATCGCCGTCGCCGCGTCCGATGACGAAATCCGCGTCGCAGGCACGCCGTTCGGCGTCACCGTCACCATGGCGATCCACGACCTGTCGCGGATTGCGTCCGAACTGCGCAACGACATCAAGCGCGGGCATTTCCAGGATACGTCGAACCACCTCAAGACGCTGCATGATGGTGTTCGTGGCTTGCGGACCGAACTCGATATCCGTTCGGACTCGGCATGGGGCAGGCAGCTCGCCGCGATCCGCTCGGAAATCTCGAATTCGCTGCAGTCCGAAATCGACGGCGTGCCGGGCCGTGTGCGCCGCCTGCTGAGGCAGGGGCCGGACAAGGATGTCACGTCCACGAACCGGATTGATCCGGATGACGTGGAGGAGACCGCGTCGCTGATCGACTTTGTCGCGATCTGCCGCAACTACGCCAGCGAGCTTGCGATCAACGAAGTGTCGCTGCGCGCCCATACCGAACTGCAGCATTATGTCGAGAAGGCCACCGAAACGCTGGTGGAGTCGCTCCGCACCCCCGATCCCAAGGTCCGTGCCTTCCGCAAGATGCAGATGGAAGCCGCGATCCGGTTCTGCGAGGTGATGTTCGGACCGGACTACGCCTCGCTGATGAGCAAGGCCGCCGAAATGGCCAAGCCGCTCGAGCGCAAGGCGGCCGAAACCGGAAAGCCCGGCAAGCAAACCCGTGCCGGTTGATCTGGCGCAAGGCTGTCCGGCCGGTACGGCTTTATTGCTCCTGCGGTGAGTCCTGTCGAATGGACGGATTTCGGCCTCAAAACACATTGAATCCGTGACGGAAATGTCAATTGCGCCCGTCCGCCAGCCATGGTGTAACCCGGCCCGGAACGACTGTTTGTAACGGTTCTACTTCTGCCGGGAACCCTTTGAAATGACTCTCTGGTTCGTGCTTGCGCTGATGACGGCCGCCGCGGTCTTTGCCGTGTTGTGGCCGCTGGGCCAGCGCGGCGCGCCGGCGCACGAAGGCAGCGAGAGTGTCGTCTACAAGGACCAGCTTGCGGAGGTTACGCGCGACGCCGAAGCGGGGCTGATCGGGACCGGCGAGGCGGACGCGGCGCGGGTGGAAATCAGCCGCCGTCTGCTGGCTGCGTCCGAAGCGGAGGCGGGCGCGTTACCGCCATCGAACCTCTGGTTCCGCCGCGTTGTTGCGTTGATCGCACTGACCGCGCTGCCGCTGACCGCGGTCGGCCTTTACGCGACCTTCGGCTCACCGTCGCTCGGCGATTTTCCACTGGCGGAGCGCGGCCGCGCGTCGGTGGCCACCGCCTCGATGGATAAACTTATTTCTCAAGTCGAAACTCATCTTGAAAAGAACCCGACCGACGGGCGCGGCTGGGAAGTGCTCGCGCCGGTGCTGGCGCGGATCGGCCGCTATGACGAAGCGGCGCGCGCCTGGCGCAACGCCATCACCTATAACGGCGAAAGCGCTTCGCGCCGCGCCGACCTCGGCGAAGCCATGGCGGCGTCCAGCGGGGGCGTGGTGACCGCGGCGGCCAAAACCGAATTCGACCGCGCGCTTGCCCTCGATCCGAATGAAGTGAAGGCACGCTACTTTCTCGGCGTCGCCGCTCAACAGGATGGCCGCAAGGACGACGCGGTGAAGATCTGGCGCGATATGCTTGCATCCGCGCCGGCAGATGCGCCATGGCGTCCTCTGGTGCAGGAGGCGCTGGTGCGCGCGGGCGTGGCCGCGCCGAAGCTCTCGGACGATACCATCGCCGCCGCCAAGGACATGAGCGAGGGCGACCGCAACACCATGATCCGCGGCATGGTGGACCGGCTTGCGACACGGCTGAAGGATAACGGCAGCGACGTGGAGGGCTGGTTGCGGCTGGTGCGCGCCTATATGGTTCTCGGCGAGCGCGACAAGGCGCAGGCGGCGCTCGCGCAAGCGCGGCAGGCTGTCGAGGGCGACGCTGCACGGCTTCAAATTCTGAACGATGGCCTCAAGAGCCTTGGACTGGATGGATAAATCACGATGACGCGCAAGCAGCGGCGACTGACATTGATTGGAGGCGCGCTGGTGGTGCTGGCGATTGCCGCCGCGCTTGTGCTCAACGCGCTGCGCGACTCCATCGTGTTCTTTTCGACGCCGACCATGGCGGCTGAAAAGCACATCAAGCCCGGCCAGCGGTTCCGCCTCGGCGGCATGGTGCGCGAGGGATCGCTGGTGCGCGGCGAGCAGCTTCGTGTGAAGTTTGACGTCACCGACGGAAACTCAACCCTGCCCGTGGCCTATCAGGGGATTCTGCCAGACTTGTTCCGCGAGGGGCAGGGCGTCATTACCGAAGGTTCGCTCGACGGGAGTGGCGTGTTCAAGGCCGATACGGTGCTGGCCAAGCATGACGAAACCTACATGCCCAAAGCCATCGCCGACGAATTGAAGAAGACCGGCCACTGGAAGGACGACTACGACAAGAAGGCGAAACCGCCTTCGGTGCAGGGAGCAGCGAAGTGATCGCGGAAGCAGGCCATTATGCCCTGGTGCTGGCGCTGGTTCTGGCGCTGATCCAGTCGGTGGTTCCGGTGATCGGCGCGCGGCTGCGCGATCCGGGGATGATGAATGTCGCGCGCTCCACCGCGCTCACCCAGTTCGGTTTCACGGCCGCGTCGTTTGCCGCGCTGACCTGGTTGCATGTGACGTCGGACTTCTCGGTCGTGAACGTGTTCGAGAATTCCCATTCGCTGAAGCCGATGATCTACAAGATCACCGGCGTGTGGGGAAACCACGAAGGCTCGATGCTGCTCTGGGTGCTGATCCTGGCGCTGTTCGGCGCGCTGGTGGCGGCCTTCGGCAACAACCTGCCGCGCTCGCTGCGCGCACATGTGCTGGCGGTGCAGGGCTGGGTCGGCGCCGCGTTCTATCTTTTCATTCTCGCCACATCGAATCCGTTCGCGCGGATCGCCAATCCGCCGATGGAGGGACGGGACCTTAATCCGATCCTGCAGGACATCGGCCTCGCGGTTCATCCGCCGATGCTTTATCTCGGCTATGTCGGCTTCTCGATTTCGTTCGCCTTTGCCGTCGCGGCCCTGATCGAGGGCCGCATTGATGCGGCCTGGGCGCGCTGGGTGCGGCCGTGGACGCTGACGGCGTGGATATTCCTCACCCTCGGCATCGCGATGGGCTCGTACTGGGCCTATTACGAACTCGGCTGGGGCGGCTGGTGGTTCTGGGACCCGGTTGAGAACGCCTCGCTGATGCCGTGGCTCGCGGGCACCGCGCTGCTGCACTCCGCGGTGGTGATGGAAAAGCGCGACGCACTGAAAATCTGGACCGTGCTGCTGGCGATCCTGACCTTTTCGCTGTCGCTGCTGGGCACTTTCCTCGTGCGCTCCGGCGTGCTGACCTCGGTGCATACCTTCGCCAGCGATCCGGCGCGCGGCGTATTCATCCTGATGATCCTGTGCCTGTTCATCGGCGGCAGTCTCAGCCTTTATGCGTGGCGTGCGTCGTCGCTGAAGCAAGGCGGGCTGTTCGCCCCCATCTCGCGCGAGGGCGCGCTGGTGCTCAACAACCTGCTGCTGACCACGGCCTGTGCGACAGTGTTTGTCGGCACGCTGTATCCGCTGGCGCTGGAGGTTCTTACCGGCGACAAGATTTCGGTCGGGGCGCCGTTCTTCAACCTGACGTTTGCACCTTTATTCCTGCCGTTGATGATCGCGGTGCCGTTCGGCCCGCTCTTGGCATGGAAGCGCGGCGATCTCGTCGCGGCGGCGCAGCGCCTGACAGCCGCGGGCATTGTCGCGCTGGTCACCATCGCCGTGCTGTGGGCCTGGACCAAAGGCGGCGGCGCATTTGCACCGTTGATGATCGGGGTCGCGGCATTCGTCGTGCTCGGCGCGCTGACCGATATTATGGAGCGCATCCAACTGTTCCGTGCGTCGCTCACCACATCGCTGCATCGCGCGCGGGGTCTGCCGCGCTCGGCCTGGGGCGCGGCGTTCGCCCATGCGGGTCTCGGCATCGCGCTGATCGGGATCGTCTGCGAGACGACATGGAACAGCGAGAATATCTCCTCCATGAAGCCGAAAGACGTCGTGACGGTCGGCGGCTATCAGGTGCGGCTCGACGACGTGACGCAGCAGCAGGGACCGAACTATCGCGAGGCGGTCTCGCATTTCACCGTCATGGACGACGGCAAGACCATCGGCGTGCTGACCCCATCGAAGCGCAACTTTGCAGCCCGGCAGATGTCGACCACCGAAGCGGCATTGCTGACGCGCGGCGCGAGCCAGATCTACATTTCTCTGGGGGATGCGCATACCGACGGATCGGTCGCGGTGCGGATCTATCACAAGCCGCTGGTGTTGCTGATCTGGTTCGGCCCGGTGATCATGGCGTTCGGCGGTTTGCTGTCGCTGACGGATCGTCGTCTGCGCGTCGGCGCGCCGAAGCCTGCGAAGGCAAGCAAGAAGACCGGCGCACTGCAGGCGGCGGAGTAGTCGCATGACGCGCATCCTGCCGGCATTGCTTGTGATCGCACTCACGCTGATGCCGTCGATGCTGTATGCCGTGCAGCCCGACGAGATCATGGCCGATCCGGCGCAGGAAGCACGGGCGCGCAACCTGTCGCGCGAACTGCGCTGCATGGTTTGCCAGAACCAGTCGATCGACGATTCCGATGCGCCACTGGCGCGCGACCTTCGCCTGCTGGTGCGCGAGCGGATCGCGGCCGGCAACACCGACGCGCAGGTGATGGATTTTCTCGTCGCGCGCTACGGTGAGTTCGTGCTGCTCAAGCCGCGCGTGGAAGGTCATACGCTGTTGCTCTGGCTCGTCCCGCCGCTGGTATTGGCTGGCGGCGCGCTGGCCTTGTGGCTCGGCAATCGCCGCCGCAACCGCGCGGGAGCAGGCGAGGAGGGTGCGTCATTCCAACTCACCCCCGAGGAAGAAGCGCGGCTGGAAAAGCTGATCGCGAACGAGGAATCTGCGGAAAAGCAGGTTTAACGGGCTCTTTTTTGAACCGATTCCGGCGGACTGCCAGGCGCGGGGCAAAACCGTTTTTGAGCCTTGTTTTTATTACAAAACATTAATTCCTCCGTCAGTGCGCGGTAAGGCTGCGCGCCCCATCTTCCAGAACACAGGTGCACACACGCACCGCGAGATTCAAAACCGCTTCGCTTCTTCCTTTCCTGGAGATTGTCTATGACCGACCGCCCCACCGATCTTTCCAAACTGCCGTCCTACGTCGCCCCGCGCCATTCCATTTTTTCCGCGCGCAAGTTTGCGCTGATGGCGTCGGTCGTCGCGGGCCTTGGCGTTGCCGCCTACGGCCTCAGCCCGGCGAACAACTTCGACGTTCTGACCACGACCGCGCATGCGCAGGTCAACAAGGATGTCCGTCAGGTTCAGCAGCCTGTCGGCTTCGCCGATATCGTCGAGCGCGTGAAGCCTTCCGTGATTTCGGTTCGCGTCCGGATCGGCGAGAAGGCGACCACCGGCGAAAACGTCAGCCCTGAAGATAACCCGTTCCCGCCGAACTCGCCGATGGAGCGCTTCTTCCGTCGCTTCGGCGGTCCGGATGGATTCCCCGGCGGCCGTGGCCGCGGCGGCCGCGGTGGCGGCCAGATGACCGGGCAAGGCTCCGGCTTCTTCATCTCGGCTGACGGTTATGCCGTGACCAACAACCATGTCGTCGATGGCGCCGACAAGGTCGAGGTGACGACTGACGATGGCAAGGTTCACACCGCGAAGGTGATCGGCACCGATCCGCGTACCGACCTCGCGCTCATCAAGGTCGATGGCATCAGCAACTTCCCTTACGCAAAGCTCTCCGAAGGCACGCCGCGCATCGGCGACTGGGTGCTCGCGGTCGGCAATCCGTTCGGCCTCGGCGGCACCGTGACGGCGGGCATCGTCTCGGCGCGCGGCCGCGACATCGGCAACGGTCCGTATGACGACTTCATCCAGATTGACGCGCCGGTGAACAAGGGCAACTCCGGTGGCCCGACCTTCGACACCGAGGGCAATGTGGTCGGCGTGAACACCGCGATCTACTCGCCGTCGGGCGGAAGCGTCGGCATCGCCTTCGCGATCCCCGCATCGACCGTCAAGAGCGTTGTCCAGCAGCTCAAGGACAAGGGCTCGGTCAGCCGCGGCTGGATCGGTGTCCAGATCCAGCAGGTCACGCCTGAAATCGCCGACAGCCTCGGCCTGAAGAAGACGGAAGGCGCGCTGGTCGCCGAGCCGCAGCCCAATGGTCCGGCGGCAAAGGCGGGCGTGCAGTCCGGTGACGTGATTACCCGGGTGAACGACCAGCCGGTGAAGGATGCGCGCGAACTCGCCCGCACCATCGGCGGCATGGCGCCCGGTCAGACGGTCAAGCTGGTCGTGCTCCACAAGGGCCAGGACAAGATCCTCAGCATGACGCTGGGCGAGCTGCCGAACACCAAGGCTGCGAATGCCGATGGCGATCGCAATGACAGCGGCAAGTCCGGGCGCGGCAACGTCACCGTGCCGAACCTCGGCTTGACCCTGGCTCCGGCCAACAGCGTGGCCGGTGCGGGCAAGGAAGGCGTGGTCGTGACCGACGTCGATCCGAACAGCCCGTCGGCCGATCGCGGCTTCAAGGAAGGCGATGTCATTCTCGAAGTCGCGGGCAAGCTGGTGTCGAACCCGGCTGAAGTCCGCGAGGCGATCACCACCGCGCGCAACGAGAACAAGAACAGCGTTCTGGTTCGCGTGAAGTCCGGCGACTCGTCGCGCTTCGTGGCGCTGCCGGTGGCCAAGGGCTGAGGCATGGTCCCGAAAAGTGGGTACCCGGCTTTCGGATCGGATCATGCCCACTTTGAATCGGACGCCCGCACAAGCGGGTGAGGAATGGGGAGTTGTCGCCGGCTCGTAGCCCCCGCCGACGGCTCCTCCCCGGGGACGGGCCAAAAGCCCGTCCCTTGAATTGCCTTCGATGGAAAACGCCCCCCTCCGTCGAAGGTGGCGCGATCGCACTCCAGTCGGTCGTGCAATGGCGGGCGGCGAGGTCTCCCCAGCTTCGCCGCCCGTTTTCTTCCGTTCGATCGCAGGGGCTGGCGGCCGGGGCACGTCATTCGCTGCCTTGCAAGAGGACGATCATCGCGCCATGGTGACACAAAGCGCCGCTGCCCAGACCCAGACTGAATCGAAAATGCGACTGCTCATCGTTGAAGACGACCGCGAGTCGGCGGACTATCTTGTGAAAGCGTTTCGCGAGGTCGGACATGTTGCCGACCATGCGAGCGACGGCGAGGAGGGCCTCGCGCTGGCGGAGTCCGGCGAATACGACGTGCTCGTGATCGACCGCATGCTGCCCAAGCGCGACGGGCTGTCGATCATCGGTACCCTGCGGGCCAAGGGTAATCACACCCCGGCGCTGATCCTGTCCGCGCTCGGGCAGGTCGATGACCGCATCAAGGGGCTGCGCGCGGGCGGCGACGATTATCTGCCGAAACCCTATTCCTTCGCCGAACTGCTGGCGCGCGTCGAGGTGCTGTCGCGCCGGCACGGCGGCCCGTCCGAGGAAACGACCTATCGCGTCGGCGATCTCGAACTCGACCGGCTCTCGCATCAGGTCAAGCGCGGCGCGACGGAGATTACCCTGCAGCCGCGCGAATTCCGGCTGCTCGAATACCTGATGAAGCATGCCGGGCAGGTTGTGACGCGCACGATGCTGCTCGAGAATGTGTGGGACTATCACTTCGATCCGCAGACCAACGTGATCGACGTGCATATTTCGCGCCTGCGCTCCAAGATCGACAAGGGGCAGGACAGGCCGCTGCTGCACACCATTCGCGGCGCCGGATACATGATTCGTGACGGCATTCGGTAAACTGATCCGCACCACGGCGTTCCGGTTGACGCTGGTCTACCTGTTCCTGTTTGCGCTGTTTGCTGCATCGCTGCTTGGTTATTTCGCGTGGAATACCCGGCGGATGATTACCGAGCAGATCACCGAAACAGTCAATTCCGAACTCGGTGAACTGTCCGGGCAATATGCCAAGACCGGCCTGCGCGGACTTGTCGCCACGATCGAGGGACGTGCGCTGCGTCCGGGCGCTAATCTTTACCTTGTCACCACACCGCAGGGGCAGGGTGTCGCCGGCAATGTCGCGTCCCTTGAACCCGGCGTGATGGATCATCCCGGCTGGGCCGAGACATTCTACAAGCGGCTTGAGGAAACCGACACCAAGAGCCACTACGCGCTGGTAAAGGTCGCGCAACTGTCCGGCGGTTTCCGGATTCTGGTCGGCCGCGATCTTGAAGAGCGGCGGCGGATATTCGGCATCGTCGCCAAGGCGGCGCAATGGTCGGTGATCATCGTGGTCGTGCTCGGTCTCGGCGGCGGCGTGTTCGTGGCGCGGCGCGTGCTGCGCCGGATCGACGCCATGACCGGTACCACACAGCGGATCATGGCGGGCGATCTGTCCGGGCGATTGCCGGTGGGCCGCAGCGGTGACGAGATCGACCGGCTGGCGGAAAATCTCAACGCCATGCTGGAGCGCATCGAGGCGCTGATGGCGGGCCTGAAGGAAGTGTCCGACAACATCGCCCACGACCTCAAGACGCCGCTGACGCGGTTGCGCAACCGCGCCGAAGAGGCGCTGGCAAAGTCCAGCAACGAGGGCGAATACCGCGCGGCGCTGGAGCGGACCATCGACGAATCCGACGGGCTGATCCGGACCTTCAATGCGCTGCTGATGATCGCGCGCGCGGAATCCGGTCAGGCCCGCGACAACATGACCGACTTCGATGCTGCCGAAGTGGCCCACGGCATCCATGAACTTTATGAGCCGCTGGCCGAGGACAAGGGCCTGACGCTGGAGGTGGCGGCAGATGCTGCGACTGTTCACGGCAACCGCGAACTGATCAGCCAGGCGCTGGCCAATCTGGTTGAGAACGCCATCAAATATGGCCAGCCGGTGGTTCCCAGCCCGGATGGTGCGGCAAAATCCGCCGATATTCTGATCGAAGCCCATCGGGATGGGGACAGCGTTCTTCTCAGTGTCACGGATCATGGACCCGGCATCCCTGAGGCGGATCGCCAGCGCGCGGTCGAACGCTTTGTCCGCCTGGAGGCCAGCCGGACGCAGCCAGGGTCCGGACTCGGTTTGAGTCTGGCATCGGCCGTCGCGACGTTGCATGGTGGCAGCCTGCGACTCGCGGACAGCCAGCCGGGGCTGCGCGTGACGCTTGTGATCCCGAGCCGGGGCGTGGAACAAAAGGCAGTATGAGTTTAGCTGAGATGGGCGGTGCGGACCGGCCCACCCTGGCGGCCCGTTTCGTGGCCGGACCGAAGCTGTTTGCGCCCGAAGACGCGCAGCGGCGTCTCGCGGACTGGCTGGGCGATATCGCGCCCGAAGATGCCGCCGCGCTCAAGGCCGTTTCCGATTCCTCGCCACAGGCGAAAGCGATCCTCGAAGGAATCGCGGAGGCTTCTCCCTATCTGTTCGACCTGATGCGCGCGGACGCAGGCCGCGCCGTGCGCCTGCTGCAGTCCGATCCTGACAGCCATCTCGCAGCGCTGATCGACAAGACGGTCGCCGACGTTGCCGCCGCATCCGACGAATCCGAAGTCATGTCGGCGCTGCGGCGCATGAAATCCGAAGCGGCGCTTCTGATCGCCCTGTGCGACATCGGCGGCGTCTGGCCGGTGATGAGGGTGACGCGCGGTCTGACCGATATTGCGGTCACCTCCGTTCAGTGCGCCATCCGTTTCCTGCTCAAGCAGGAAGCGGCGCGTGGACGGCTATTGCCGCCGGATGCGGAACATCCCGAAGTCGGCAGCGGTCTCGTCGTGCTGGCCATGGGCAAGATGGGCGCGGGCGAACTGAACTATTCCAGCGATATCGACCTGATCGTCTTTTATGAGCTGGAGGCGCCGACACTGGCGGAGGGCATCGAGCCATCGCCGTTCTTCGTCAAGATCGCGCAGGGCCTGTCGCGGCTGCTGCAGTCGCGCACGGTCGATGGCTATGTGTTCCGCGTCGACCTGCGGCTGCGGCCCGATCCGGCGTCCACGCCGGTGGCGATCTCGATCGCGGCAGCTCTGCATTACTATGAGCGCGAGGGCCGGACCTGGGAACGCGCCGCCATGATCAAGGCCTTGCCGTGCGCAGGCGATTTAAAGGCAGGCGAGGGACTGCTTGCCGAGATCGCGCCCTTCGTCTGGCGCAAGCATCTGGATTTCGCTGCGCTCACCGACGTCCATGACATGAAGCGGCAGATGCAGACCTACCGAGGCCAGAACGAGATTTCCGTCGAAGGCCATAACGTCAAGGTCGGCCGCGGCGGTATTCGCGAAATCGAGTTCTTCGCACAAACCCAGCAGTTGATCGCGGGCGGGCGGCATCCCGAACTGCGCGTGCGGCCGACGCTCGAAGCTCTCAACATTCTGGCGAGCAACAACTGGATCACGTTCGAGGCGCGCGACGAACTGACATCGGCTTACGAATTCCTGCGCAGGGTGGAGCACCGGCTGCAGATGGTCGCCGACGAGCAGACCCATGCGCTGCCGGACGATATCGAGGCTGTCGAGCGTTTCGCGCGCTTCTTCGGATATGATGACCGTGCCTCGTTCGCCAAGGATCTGCTGGCGCATCTCAACTGCGTGCAGAATCACTACGGCCGCCTGTTCGAGGGCGATCCGACCGGCACCGAGAAACTTCCCGACATTGATTATGGCAAGGGGCCGGACGACAACCGGCTGCTGGAGCACCTTCTGACGCTCGGCTTCAAGAAGCCGAAAATGGTGGCGGAGACCGTCCAGCGCTGGTTGAGCGGCGAGTACCGTGTGTTCCGCGTGGAGGCGACCCATCAGGCATTCAAGGAGTTCGTGCCGGACCTGATCCGGGGTCTGTCACGCGCGGAGGAGCCGGATGACGCCGTGATGGCGTTCGACCGCTTCCTGCAGGCGCTGCAGCGGGGCGGGCGGCTGATCTCGCTTCTCAGCCAGAACAAGGATCTGGTGGCGCTGGTCGCGCTCGTCCTCGGCGCGGCACCGCGCCTGAGTGACATGCTTGCACGGCAGCCGCAGATCATGGACGGCCTGATCGATCCGCGTTTCTTCGGCGCGATGCCCGATCAGGACGAGTTGTCCGCACGCCTTGCGGCGACTTTGGCGGATGCAAACTCATATGAAGAGTTTCTCGATCGCCTGCGGCTGTTCGGACAGGAGAGCCTGTTTTTGATCGGCACGCGCATCCTGTCCGGCACGGTATCGGCACAGCATGCAAGCGTCGCGTTCGCGGATGTGGCGGAGGGCATCGCGCACACCGTGCATGGCCTGGTGATGGACCAGTTCGCGGAGCAGCACGGCCGGATCAAGGATCAGGAAACCGCCATCGTCGCGATGGGCAAGCTCGGCAGCCGCGAGATGACGGCGTCGTCCGATCTGGATCTGATCCTGATTTATGATTTCGATCACGACGCGCCGGACTCCGATGGCGAACGCTCGCTCCATGGCTCGCAGTATTTCGCGCGGCTGACCCAGCGGCTCATCAGCGCCTTTACCACCCGCACCAACTACGGCGTGCTCTATGACGTCGATATGCGGCTGCGCCCGTCGGGACGCGCGGGTCCGCTGGCCTCGCGCATCGATTCCTTTGCCGAATACCAGGAACACGAGGCGTGGACCTGGGAACACATGGCGCTGACCCGCGCGCGCGTGATTTCAGCGTCTCCCGCCTTCAAGGCGCGGATCGAAGCGGTCGTCCGCGAGGTTCTGACGCGCAGGCGCGAAACCACGATCATTGCCAACGATGTGCTCGAAATGCGCCGCGCCATCGCAGAGGAAAAGGGCGAGAGCGATATCTGGGACATCAAGAACGCCGCCGGCGGCATGGTCGATATCGAGTTCGTCGCGCAGTATCTGCAACTCATTTACGCTGCGGAGAAGCCGGACATTCTCGATGTCAGCACAGGGCAGGTGCTGGATAATGCCGCGCGGCTCGGGGTGTTGTCGCAGTCCGACGCGGACATTCTTCGCGCGGCGTCACGCCTCTATCACGACCTGACCCAGATTATCCGGCTGTGCGTGACCGAGAAGTTCAAGCCGGAAACAGCCGGGGAGGATCTGCTGCGGGTGCTGACGCGGGCTGGCGACGCGCCCGATTTCTCGTCGCTTGAGGCGCGTGTCCGGGAGACGCAGAACGACGTGCGCGAGGTTTTCCTGCGGCTGCTTGAAGGGGCAGCTCGGCAATAATGCTGGGCGCGGGCTGCTCGCTGTGTCCGCACGGCAGCGTCACGCAGACAATGGTGCCGACGCCGAGCTTCGAGCGCAGTTTCATCGAGCCCCCATGCAGGTTGGCCAGCGATTTGGCGATAGCGAGGCCGAGCCCCGATCCGTGATAGCTCTTGGTCAACTGGCTTTCGACCTGCTCGAACGGCCTCCCGAGTTTCGCCAGCGATTGCGGCGCGATGCCGATGCCGCTGTCCACGATGGTGAGCATCACCGAGCCGTTCAGTACGCGGCTGCGCACGGTGATCCTGCCGCCATCGGGCGTGAACTTCACCGCGTTCGAGAGCAAGTTCACAGCGATCTGCTTCATCGCGCGGCGGTCCGCGACGATCGGGATCGCGCCGCGAATGTCCGCGATGACGGTTAGAGCCTTGTTCTCGGCGCGGCCTGACACGACGCGCAGGGATTCGGTGAGGGTCTGGGACAGATCGAGCGGCTCATAGTCGAGCTTCATGCGCCCGGCCTCGATCTTCGACATGTCGAGGATGTCGTTGATGACGTCCAGCAGGTAATTCCCGCTGGTCATGATGTCGTGGCAATACTCTTGGTACTTTTCGGAGCCGAGTGCGCCGAACATTCCGCTGCCCATCACCTCGGAGAATCCGATGATTGCGTTGAGCGGGGTGCGCAGCTCGTGGCTCATGTTGGCGAGGAACTTCGACTTGGTCTGGTTGGCTTCCTCGGCGCGATTTTTCTCGTCTGCGTACTTTTGAGCAAGTTCGGCGAGCAGTTGCGCCTGACGTTCGAGTTCGGCCTGTGAGCGCTTGAGGTCGATAACGTTGGCGGTGAGACGCAGGTCGTTATCGACCAGCTTCTGTTCGTGCAGCTTGATCTGGGTGATGTCGGTGCCGACCGACACATAGCCGCCGTCCTTGGTGCGGCGTTCGCTGATATTGAGCCAGCTTCCGTCCTCGAGTTGCGCCTCAAAGGTGCGGGCGCCGGGCTCTTCCGAGTTCGGGAGCCGGGTGCGGATTTCCGGCATGCTGCCGACCTTGATGACAGTCTCATACGGGGTGCCGGGTTTGACGGCGGTGTCGGGGAGCTTGTGCAGGCGTTTGAAGTGCGAATTGCAGAGCACCAGCCGGTTGTCGGCATCCCACAGCACAAAGGCTTCCGGGATGGTCTCGATGGCGTCGCGCAGCCGCAGATCGGCTTCGGCGCTGCGCTCGGCGAGATTCTTCTGTTCGGTCATGTCCACCGCAATGCCGATCAGATGCGCGCCGCCGCCTTTCTGGCCCTGGCTGAGTTCGCAGCGCACCCGTAGCCAGATCCAGTGGCCGTTGGCGTGACGCATCCGGAACGTCTGGTCGATATGATCGAGTTTCCCGGAGACGAGATGGTCCGCGATGGCAAACAGGTCGATATCGTCCGACATCACCAGCGCGTTGACCTCGCCGAAGGTCAGAAGGTCGCTGCGGCTTTCCAGCCCCAGCAGTTCAAACATCGACTGCGACCAGAAAATGCGGCCGCGCGAAAGGTCCCAATCCCACAGTCCGCAGCGGCCGCGATTGAGCGCCGTGTCGATCCGCGCGCGAACCGCATCGTTGATGAGATCGCCTTCGCGGGCGCGGGTGGATTGCCAATGAAATGCGAAACCGAGAATCAGCACCACAAATCCGGTGGTGGCTGACAGCGTGATCTGCAGTGCTGCGTCGGATCGCCAGGGCGATTCCGTCTGCTCCTGAACCACGATGACCTGGCCCGGCAAGGATTTCAGCGAGCGCTGGGTGGCGAGCGCGCGCGGGCCGCCCGGCAGATCGACCTCGATGACATTGGTCTGGCCGAGAGAGCCCAGTTGCGTCGTCGCGCTGAGGACGTCGAGGATGCGGCTTGCATGATCGACCGGCGCGTCGATGGGGGCGTGCGCGATGATGCGCTGTTCGGGGTTGGTCACGATGATATGGCGGCCGGCGGCGGCGCCCCAGGCGGGGACCAAGCCGGGCAACAGGCTCTGAAGCCGCTCGGCCGACGCCGCGCGATCCTGACGGGCAGGGGGAGCGCGGTCGAGACGTTCCGCCAGCAGGTCAGCCAGCGCTGAAAGGTCGCGTTTCATCGAGGCGTGCTTCTGCCGGGTCTGGTCGATGACCTGAACGAAAGCGCCGATGCAGATGGTAATCAGGAAGGCGATGATCAGGGTGGGAACGGCGCGCCGCAACGCTGGCTCCGCAATCAGCAGCCGGTGATAAGCCGGCTTCGCGATCGACTGTGCCATTCCTTTGATAGAATCGGATTGGACACACGTGGTCGCTGCGTGCGAACGCGCCATTCCTTGCCCCTCGAACTTTATTATCTGCACCCCGTTCGGGAGGTTTTCCCCAACCCTCCGAATCAATGTGATTTGAATCCACTTTTCGCAGCGTGTCGAGAGTCAACGAATCGTTAATGCGAAATAAATGTTGTCCCAAGGAAGTTTTGACTCGTTTTTGTGCGCGACGCTGAGTCCGAAACGAGAACGATGTGCGCTTGGTGAGTTGCGAACGAATTTTCTCGTCGTTCCCGCGAAAGCGGGACCCATAACCACCACGGTGTATATGGTGAAGTTGTTGGTCTGCTATTTTCGTCGAAACATTCACGTCAGGGAGTATGGGTCCCCGCTTTCGCGGGGACGACGTCCGATGTTTGGACGCCGATTATGCCCAGTACTTAACGCTCAGGTTCGGCGTGGCTGATCACGCGCTTGACGGTCGGAAACGCGCGGCGCAGGGCGCGCTCGATCTCGTCCACCTTGTGATGAACCTCGATCACGCTCATCGACGGCATGGCACGGCAGTGGAAATTGACGATTTCGCCGGCCTCGGTGTCGCGGACGCGCACATTGTGGACGTCGTGAATCGCCCCGCCATTCGCTGCATATTGCGCCAGCGCCTGCTGGATCGCCTCGACGCGCGCCGGAGCGGCGTCGGTGCCTTGCGGCAATTCCGGTTCGAGCGGTTCGATATGGGTATCGACTTCGACGTCCGCGCCGAATTCGTCGCGAATGGCGTGTTCGAGGCCGTGCGCGATGTCATGGGCTTGGTTCAACTGCATATCGCCATCGACCTCAAGATCAATGCTCACGGTCAGCTTGTCGCCAAGATCGTGAACCGTCACATGATGGATGGCGAGGGCGGAGTTGCGGGCGATCACCATGATCCGGTCGCGCACGCTCTCGTTGCTCCGTGCCACGGGCACCGCCGTGAAGGTCAGATCAGCGTCGTGAAGCACATTCAGCACGGCGTCCTGCGCCTTTCGCTTGATGCCGTCGATCCGGTCGATGGGGTAGGTGCGGGGCACCTGTACCGTGGCGTCGACGAAATGCCGCGCACCGACCATGCGCACCCGCAGCCGTTCGACATCGACCACGCCGGGAATGGCGCGGATCGCGTCCTCGGCCTTCTCGGCTGCGCCGTCCGGCGCGCGGTCCAGCAACGTTTCGATGGTCGACTTGCCGAGCCGCAATCCCAGAATTGAAATCAGCACAGCGACGGCGATGGCCGCCGCGGAATCGCCCCAGGTATAGCCGAACGCCGCAAGCCCGAGGCCGATGATGACGGCGAACGAGCCCAGCACGTCGGATGCGAAATGCAAGGCATCGGCTTCCAGCGCCTGGCTCCTGGTTTCCATCGCGGTTTTATGGAGCGCCCGTGCGCGCCAGAAATTCACCGCGATGTCCACGATCAGCACCACGAAGGGCAATGCGGTCAGCGTCGGCGGAGCGGCGCCTTCGCGCAGCCGGCTGTAGGATTCGACGACGATGCCTCCGGCGAGGATATAGAGCAGGGCGATGACGCCGAGCGCCGACAGGCTTTCGAGCTTGCCGTGACCATAGTGGTGTTCGGCGTCGGCGGGCTTGTCGGACACGCGCACCACGATCCATGTGACGATGGTGGCAATCAGGTCAATTGACGAGTGCAGCGCTTCGGAGATCAGCGCGATACTGCCGATGGCCACGCCCACGGCGAACTTGACCGCAGCCATGCTTGCGCTGGCGGCAATCGAAATGGCGGCGACCTGTTGCTTGACTGCGCTCATGGATCCTCGATGCGCGGGTCTTGTCATGGCCGTGCCGCGAACGTCAATGGATGAGTTCGCGACTTAAAATGCGTGTCATTCGCAAGATGCGAGTAACATTATAATTTGAGGACAATCTTGCCGAAGTGGCTGTTCGCGGTCATGTGGTCCACAGCCTGCGCGATGTCGTCGAACGCAAATACGCGATCAATCGGCAGCTTCAGCTTCCCGGCTTCCACCGCCGGCCAGAGATCCTGACGGACCTTCGCGAAGATGTCGCGGATTTCCTCGATCGAGCGGGTGCGGAACGTGACCCCGATATACTGGATGCGCCGCGCCGCATGCAGGTCGAAATCGAAATCGCCATGGGTGCCGCCGAGGCGGCCGACATTGACGATGCGGCCAAGCACTTTGGTTGCAGCCAGGTTCTGGCTGGCGAGCTTTCCCGATACCTGATCAATGATGACATCTGCGCCAGCGCCACCGGTTGCCTGCAGGACTTCATCGACCCATGCTGGATTGTTGGAATCTATCGCCAGGTCCGCGCCATAGGCCGTGAGTTGTGCACGGCGCTTCGGATTGGTTGACGATCCGATGACCAGTTTCGCTCCCTTCAGCTTGGCGATTTGCTGGGCCATCAGCCCGACGCCGGAACTTGCTCCCTGCACGAGAAGGCTTTGTCCGGATTGCAGGCCGCCGACGGTAACGACAGCGTTGTGCATGGTCGTGAGCGCCAGCGTCAGCGATGCAGCCTGCTCGTAGTCCATGGAAGCGGGAATTGGCAGCGCTCGGCCGTAGTCGGTCACCGCATATTCGGCGTAGCCCCCGCCGCCCGAACCCATCACGCGGTCGCCGATGGACCAGCCTTTCGCATCCGGGCCCAGTTCGACGATCTCACCGGCCCATTCCATGCCAAGCACGGTGCCGATCCCGCCCGCCGCCCCGTGAACGTGGCCCTTGATCATGCCGAGGTCCGCACGGTTCATTCCGCACGCGTGAACCTTCACCAGAATCTGCGTGCCCTTCGGGGACGGCTTCGGCACGTCCGTAATCGCTGCACCGCTTTTGCCGTACACATAGGCCTTCATGCAATCGACTCCCGGTTCATGGGATTGCCTTTATACCGATGGGATTGCCTTTATACCGATATCGCTTGTCGTGTGAAACAGCGGCCCCGACACCATCCGGAGGATGATACGACAATATCTCCCGTGACGCGCCGCATTTTGATAAAGCATGCGTCAAATTCTGTCACAGCTTGAGTCGCGCGATTCGCAGATGCAGCTTGTGGATCGTTCCACCATGCGGAGAAACGATGGTTCTGCGGATCGCTTTTCTGTTGATCGTCTGGCTGTCGGCAGTGCCGATCGCGCAGGCACAGGACCCTAAAGCCGCCGTTCCTGCCCGTGAGCTGGTGGTAGGGGTGAAGGACGCGCCGCCCTTTGCGCTGAAGGGTGCCGACGGCACTTGGTTGGGTCTCAGCATCGAGCTTTGGCGTCAGATTGCGAAGTCGCAGAACCTGCAATACCGTTTCGTCGAAGCGAAGGACATGCCCGATCTGATCGAGCAGACGGCCGCGGGCAAGTTCGACGTTGCCGTTGGCGCGATCACCATGACGGTCGACCGCGAGAAGATACTCGATTTCACGCAGCCCTATTATGCGACCGGGACGGGCATCGCCGTTCCGGTCGTCAGCGTGATGAACTGGGGCACGCTGCGGCGGGCATTGACCTCGTTCAATTTCCTGCAGGCAATCGTTGCCCTGATCGGGTTGACCCTCGGCGCAGGGATTCTGGTCTGGCTGCTGGAACGTCGACAGAACGAATATTTCGGCGGCAGCATCACCAAGGGGATCAGTTCAAGCGTTTGGTGGTCGACCCTGGCGATGACGCAGCGCTCGTCGGCGGAGAAGGGGCCGCAAACCATTCTCGGCCGCCTGGTGGCGACGGTCTGGCTGGTCGTGTCGGTGATTACAATCGCGGTATTCACCGCGGGCGTCACATCGGTGCTCACAACATCGCAGATTCAGGGGACGATTTCCGGTGTTTCCGATCTGACATCCGTGCGTGTGGGCACGGTCAAGGGAACGTCGTCCGAAGGCGATCTGATCAGGCGCAAACTCAAGTTCACCTCCTACGAGACGCTAGGTGAGGGCCTGAAGGCGCTGCGCGGCGGACGGCTGGATGCGTTTGTCTACGACAAGCCGCTGCTGACATGGGCCATCCGTCAGGGTTTCGCATCGCGCCTGAAGGTGCTCGATGTTTTGATCGAGCAGCAAAGCTACGCCTTTGCGCTGCCCTCCGACAGCCCGTTGCGAAAGCCGCTTTCGATCGAAATCCTGAACACCCTTCAGAGTGACGAGTGGACCGACGCGCGGGTGCGCTATCTGGGTGAGGAGTCGATGGGCTTGCGCTGATCTGAGCCGTTCACGCGGTTGTGTAGGTTTTTGCCGCGCCGCGCATATGCCGCATGCAGCGCCGCCAGTGCAGGCAAGTGGTTTGTCGGGTTAGATAGGGCAAATCGACCCCGCGAACAGCCGTCAGGACACTTCGCGAAATGGATGCAATTTCTGCGAAGCTGCCGCCCGTGACCGACGGGCTCCCCCCGGAGCGCAGGCGATGGGCCGTTCTGGCGATCTTTACGGCGCTGGCGATGGCGGCGCTCGATACCGCGATCGCCAATATCGCGCTTCCGGCCATTGCCGCGGATCTCAACACGACGCCGGCGGACGTGATCTGGGTCGTGAATGTCTATCAGATCGCGATGGTCGCGACCTTGCTGCCATTGGCTGCACTCGGTGAAATTATCGGACATCAGCGCATCTATCTGTGGGGGCTGCTGCTGTTCACCGTTGCATCGCTGGCCTGTGCGCTGGCGTGGTCGTTGCCATCGTTGCTGATCGCCCGCGTTCTGCAGGGACTCGGAGGGGCGGCGGTGATGAGCGTCAATACGGCGCTGGTCCGGTTTGTCTATCCGTCGAAACTGCACGGTCGCGGATTTGGCAATAATGCGCTCGTTGTTGCGACGGCCTATACGCTCGGCCCGGCGCTTGCCTCCGGCATTCTCGCGGTGGCGTCCTGGCAGTGGCTGTTTGCGATCAATATCCCGTTCGGGGTGGCCGCCATTCTGGTTGGGATGAAGACGCTGCCGGCGACGCCGCGCGCAGCGCACGCTTTCGATATTCCGGGCGCATTGCTGACGTCGATCAGCCTCTGTCTTTTTATTGTCGGAATCGGTAGCGCCGCGCACAAAGCGCCCGCTGCGCTGGTTGCTCTCGAACTCGCGGGTGCAGTGGTCTTCGGCGCGTTGCTGATCCGCCGGCAGGCGGGACATCCCGCGCCGATGTTGCCGATCGACCTGTTTCGCAGGCCGATGTTTTCCCTGTCGGTCGCGACGGCCGTGTGTTCGTTCGCCGTGCAGGGACTCGCGTTTGTCTCGCTGCCCTTCTATTTCGAGGACGTGCTGCACCGGACTCAAGTTGAGACCGGCTTTTTCATGACACCGTGGTCGATCGTGGTGGCGATCATGGCTCCGATCGCGGGACGGCTGTCCGACCGTCATCCCGTCGGGATACTCGGCGGTCTCGGCCTGCTGCTGCTCGGTATCGGCATGGCGCTGCTGGCGATGCTGCCGCCGTCGCCGAGCGTGCTCGATATCGTCTGGCGCATGGCGATCTGTGGCTGCGGGTTCGGTTTCTTCCAGTCGCCCAACATGAAAGCCATCATGAGCAGCGCGCCGGCCGGGCGCAGCGGCGGCGCGAGCGGCATTGTCGCAACAGCACGCCTGATCGGGCAGACCATAGGCGCGGCGCTGGCGGCGTTGTGTTTCACCATTGCCGATCGGGAAGGCGCCACGCTGGCGCTCGCGCTCGGCGCAGGCTTCGGCGCGCTTGGCTGCATCATGAGTTTCCTGCGCCTCAGGGTGCGTTGACGCTCCGGTTTTTCCGTCCTACCGATTGTTCAAAGAAACAATCGCCAGGGGAGAGTCATGTCGGATCAGCCGGTGCTTCTGCAAGTCGATGGGCCGATTGCCCGCATCGTTTTCAACCGTCCGAAAGTCCTGAACGCCTTGAGCGTTGCCGCAGCGGATGCGTTCCTCGCAGCCTGCAAGAGCGTCGCCGCCGATTCCGGCAATCGCGTTGTCGTCATCGCCGGTGAGGGCCGTGCCTTCATGGCGGGTGGCGATATTTCCGCATTCGAGGGGCCGGCTGAGGAAGTGCGGATGCGTGTGCCCACGATCATGGAGCCGCTGCATGAAGGCCTCGAAATTCTGGCCGGGCTGCCGCAGCCGGTGATTGCAAGCCTGCAGGGCGCGGTCGCAGGAGCGGGGATGAGCATCGCGCTGTCGACCGATCTTGCCATTGCTGCGGACAACGCGATCTTCACGCTGGCCTATTCCAAACTCGGCACCAGCCCCGACGGATCGTCGTCGTGGACGCTGCCGCGGCTGGTGGGTTTGCGCAAGGCGATGGAGATCGCGTTGTTGTCGGACGTCTACGACGCGCACGAGGCGCTTCGTCTCGGCCTGGTCAACCGCGTGGTGCCCGCCGCCGATCTTGCGAGTGAAACCGACATGCTGGCGCGCCGCCTCGCCGAGGGGCCGACATTCGCCTTCGGTCAGACCAAGAGGCTGTTGCGCGGATCGCTGGACAACTCTCTGCACGATCAGCTCGCGGCTGAAGCGCGTGGTTTCGGCGCGTGCATCGGCACCGCTGATTTTGCGGAAGGTGTCGGGGCGTTCCTCGGCAAGCGCCAGCCCACATTCAAGGGCAAATAGAGCTTTTGCAGAGTGCCCGGTTTCTATGCGGCCGGGGAGGCCGCTGCGGCAGGCTTCTGCGGCGGCCCGATCAATATCTTTGTCAGCCAGCGGCGGGCCGGATTCTCAACGGCGGTGTAGGAGATCCGGCCGACCATCAGCACGAACAAGGAAGCCGCCGCAACCAGCAGGAGCTGCGGTCCAAGGCCGATGGTCTTGGAAATCTGCGAGATCAGGATCATCCCCACCGCGTAGTGATAGAGATAGACCGAATAGCTGCACTCGCCGATCCAGACGAGAGGGCGAATTTCGAGGAAGCCAACCGCTGCCGGTCTTGTCGACAGCAGCCAGAACAGCGCCAGAAAGAACAACGCCGCGGTGCTGGCGATGACGGGATCGCGTCCAATTACCGCGTAGTTGGTACTGATCCTCGCGATCAAGATATACATGACGGCCAGCATGACAAGGGCAACGCCCTTGGTGAGGCGCTCCTTGTACAGTTCATAGAACACAGCGCCAGCCGCAAACCACGGCATGTAGTCCGGAATGAACAGCGCGTCGAACACACCGTTATATCCCGGCATCACACGCCGGAGCAGGGCGCGGGCGATATAGATTGCGACGGTGAAGATGACGAGGTTGCGCGCAAGCCTGTCCCGCGCGAACAGCCAGAACAGGATCGCTGCGATCATGTAGAACCTGATTTCGACGACCAGCGACCAGTAGACGTTGGTGACGAAATCGACTTTCGGAAACAGGCCCGACCAGAGCGATGTCGGCGTCAGCGTCAGCGAGGGGAGGAAGTTCGGCCAGAACTGGCGGCGGTGGAGGGCGAAGGGCGCGTCCGACCAGTTGAGAAGGAAGAATGTGAGGACGGCCGAGACGATCAGCGCCGGCCAGATGCGGACGAACCTGCGGATCACGAAATCAAGGACGGACCGCGAGGATTCAAGAGTCATCGCGATGACGAAGCCGGAGATGATGAAGAAGAGCTCGACTCCCATATATCCATACTTGAAGATCAACGTGTTGCTGAACGTCTCGCCATAGGGATAGAGGGTCGATTTATAGTAGAACGACTCAAGGTGATAGAAATAGTGAAAGCCCATCACCAGGAGGATGGCGACGCCGCGTAAGCCGTCCAGAGCGTGAAGGCGGTGACTGGCCATGATGACGTTTTCCGGTCGGGGGCGCGATATCCTTCACCCCCGATTTTCGTCAAGCGTCCCGCTTTGTCAATTTGCGCAGTCAGCTCGCGCGCGCAACCGTTTCCGGCGGCGTTCGCGTTTCCGATTGTGACAATGCGCGAAGGTTCAGGGATTCGCCGCGCATCTGCGAGAGCGTTTCCTGCGCTCGGTCCCGGTCTTCTTCGAGCAGCCTTCCAAGGCTTGCAACCGCTGCGTCGGGATCCCGCCGCCTGATGGCTTCAAGCGTCGATGTCATCAGGTCTGTTGCCAGCCGCCGCAGGTCGCGGGTCTGGTAATCGAGCGGGTTTTGCCAGATCGTAGTCCAGACGGTCTGGTTGGCGAGGTCGGTGAGCAGTTCGACAAGAAGCTCGTTGCCCGAGCCGCGTGCGACCGTTTTCACGGCGCGCGTCGTGACCCGCGCGAACGCCATCGGGTCCCCGGTTTCGACCATCGCCTCCAGTTCAGCGCAGCGCCGCGCCAGTGTTTCGACATAGCTTTCGACAGGGGATGTCGCCATCGCGCGCGCGGCGAGCAACGACAGCGCCATGCGCACATTGAAAAGGTCGGCGATTGATTTCAGCGAAAGAGGGCGCACATACGCGCCGCGGCGCGGCAGGAGTTCGATAAGACGTCGTCGTTCGAGAATCCGGATCGCCTCGCGGATCGGGCCGCGGCTGACGCCAAAATCTCGCGCGAGGTCGAGTTCGACCAAGCGTTCTCCGGCCTTGCGGCGGCCGGCGACAATTTCGGCGCCGAGTTCTTCGGCGACCTGGTCGGAGATTGTTCGCGCTGCGAACGTCCGCTCGGTGGCCTCGTCATCCCCGGCGGACATCGGCTTCCGAAAAGCTGCTGCCATGGCTTCATTCTCTATCAAATGGTTCGCGTATCGAACCGGACGCAGCACAGTATGACAAAAGTCAATTGTTGACAATCGACAAATGATGCTCTTTGATCCCCTCAGCCACGGAGCACTTCTGGTGCTTTCGTTGGGAAATCGCGGGTTCAAGGCTCGAAGCGCGGGTCAGGGGCAAAAAGCGAGTGATCAATACCCGGCAGAAGACCGGGAGAGGCAGGGAAGGGAACGAGTGATGACTTCGCCATGTGTGACATGCACCTTTGTGCTTCCGGTGACGGCTTGTCGCGGCGGCCTTCTGGCAGCCATGCGGACTTGACCGCGCAATGGCGAGTGCGACGGACCTGTCCTTGACCGCAGCAGCGCGTGCGCCCTCTGCGTCGCGTCTGCTCGACGTGCGTGGCCTTTCTCTGTCTTTCGCGACAGCGGAGGGCGAACTGCCGATCACCAAAAATGTAAGCTTCTCGATCAAGCCGGGTGAGCGTGTCGGAATTGTCGGTGAGAGCGGTTGCGGCAAGACAGTGACCGGTCTCTCGCTGTTGCGGCTTTTGCCGCCGCAATCCGCACGGGTGAAAGGTGAGATCCTTTTCGAGGGCACCGATCTCGCAGGCCTGTCGCCACGGCAGATGCGCGCAGTGCGCGGCCGCGACATCGCGATGATCTTTCAGGAGCCGATGAGCGCGCTCGATCCGGTCTTCACGGTCGGCGACCAGATCAGCGAAGCGTATCGGGCGCACTTCCCCGCCAGCCGCGCGGAAGGACGTCAGCGCGCCATCGCCGCCCTTGCTGAAGTAGGCATTCCCGCGCCGGAGCGGCGCTGCGACGAATATCCGCATCAATTGTCCGGCGGCATGCGTCAGCGTGTGATGATCGCGATGGCGCTCATTTGTAAACCCAAACTCCTGATCGCGGACGAGCCGACGACGGCGCTCGATGTCACGGTACAAGCACAGATCACCGACTTGTTGCGCTCCCTGAGCGAGCGGACCGGGACTGCGCTCATCTTCATCACCCATGATCTTGGCGTGGTGGCCGAAGTCTGCACCCGCATGATCACGATGTATGCGGGCGAAGTCGTGGAAGATGCGCCGGTGGACGATGCGCTGCTGCGGCCGCGTCATCCCTACACATCTGGTCTGCTGCGCTCCTTGCCGGGTCTCAGCCAGCGCCGTGGTGTATTGCCGTCGATTCCGGGCCGCGTGCCTTCGCCGAGCGGCATGCCGGCCGGTTGCCGGTTCCGTCCTCGCTGCTCGCATGCAGCGGCGGGCTGTGAGCGCGAACAGCCGATGATCGAGGTCGAGACAGGCCGCATGGCGCGCTGCTGGCGCGCACCGGAGCTTGTTCTGCCGGGAGCTGTGAACTGATGGCTGATCTCAATCGCAATCCGGCAAAAAGCATTCTTTCAGTGCGCGATCTGCGCATCCTTTTCCCGACGCGCGATGGCCGCGACACAGTCAAGGCCATCGACGGCATGAACTTTACGGTTCGCGCCGGCGAAACCTTCGGGGTGATCGGCGAATCCGGCTCAGGCAAGACAACGCTCGGTCGCGCGCTGGTGTCTCTGATCGCGCCGACGGACGGCGAGATTCTGCATGATGGAACCAACCCGGGTTCACTCAGCACCGGGGAATTCAGGAAGCATCGGCGCGACTACCAGATCATTTTCCAGGACCCCAACGCGGCGCTCAACCCGCGCATGACCATTATCGACAGCGTGATCGAACCGCTGGAGGTCATGCGCGAAGGCAACGATTCATCGCGTCGCAAACGTGGGGTCGAGGCGCTGGAGCGGGTCGGGCTCTCGCCGGAGACTGCCGGGCGTTATCCGCACCAGCTTTCCGGTGGCCAGAAACAACGCGTCAACATCGCGCGCGTGCTGACATTGCGCCCCAAGGTCATCGTCTGCGACGAGGTCGTGGCTGCGCTCGACGTCTCGATCCGCGGCGATGTGCTCAATCTTTTCACCGACCTGCAGCGCGAGTTCGGGCTGACTTACGTTTTCATCACCCACGATATCTCCGTCGTTTCCCACGTCTCCGATCGCGTTGCCGTCACCTATCTCGGCAAGCTGATGGAGCTTGGCCCAACCGAAGACGTGATCGAGCATCCGCTACATCCCTACACACGGGCGCTGCTGTCGGCGGAGCCGATCCCGCTGCCCTCAAGCATGCGTGTCGACAAGCGCATCATTCTCGAAGGCGAAATTCCAAGTCCCGTGGCTCCGCCATCAGGCTGCCGTTTCCGCACCCGCTGTCCGTCGGTCCAACAGCGATGTGCCGCTGAAGTACCGGCGTGGCGCGAACTGAAACCCGGACACATGGTCGCCTGTCACTTCGCGTCGGCGGAAGGGCCGCCGCCGGACAATCAAGATGCGCCTGTCGCGCAACAACAACAGGAGGAAGCGAATGAAGAAGTCTGATCACATGATTGGCGCCCTGCACCGCCGTGAAATGCTCGCGCTGATGGGCGGCGCGGCAGCAGCCGGCGCATTCGGCGGGCCGGCGTTTGCCGAGGCTCAGAAGAAGGGCGGCATCCTGAAAGTTGCCGCACCCGCCAATCCGTCATCGCTCGATCCGGCGACCGGTGGCGCCGGCTCCGACCACAGCATTCTCTGGACCATGTACGATACGCTGGTCGAATGGGACTATGACACGCTCAAGCCGAAGCCCGGCCTTGCCAAATGGAAATACCCGGACCCCAAGACGCTGGTGTTCGACATCCAGAGCGGCATCAAGTTTCACGACGGCACGCCGCTCGATGCGGAGGCCGTAAAATTCAATATCGACCGCAACCGGCAGGATCAGCGCTCGAACGTCAAGGCCGACCTCACCAGCGTCGAGAGCGCCGAAGTGACCGGCCCGCTACAGGTGACTCTGAAGCTCAAGAATCCGGACAGCGCACTGCCGGCAATCTTCTCCGATCGCGCCGGCATGATGGTCTCGCCGACCAACATCAAGGCGCTGGGCAACGACACCGACCGCAAGCCGGTCGGGGCAGGGCCCTGGAAATTCGTACGCTGGGCCGACAACGAGGCCATCGTCGTCACGCGCAACGACAGCTACTGGCGTCCGGGCCGGCCGTATCTCGACGGCATCGAGTTCAACATCATTCCCGAACTCGCAACCGCGCTGCGGTCGGTGGTCGCCGGGCAAAACGACATGTCCTTCGCGCTGCCTGCGCGCCTCAAGCCGGTCATCGACCGCGCCAAGAATCTCACCACGGTGACGTCGCCGACGCTGTACTGCGTGCAGGTGTATATCAACACCGCCCGCGCTCCGCTCGACAACGTCAAGGTCCGGCAGGCGATCAACTTCGCGCTGGATCGCGATGCATTCGTCAAGGCCACCATGAACGGTCTTGGCGAGCCTGCGCGGATGACACTGCCCAGCACGCACTGGGCCTACGATAAGTCGATTGCCGGTCTTTATCCCCACGATCCGGACAAGGCGCGAAAACTCCTGGCTGAAGCCGGCTTCAAGGATGGTCTTGAACTGACCATCGGCGGCTACATGGATCAGGACTCGGTTCGCCGCGGCGAAGTGATTCAGGATCAACTCGGCAAGGCCGGCATCCGGCTCAAGTTCACGCGCGGAACCATCGCGGAAATCAGCGCGCAGTTCTTCGGGACGGAGAAGAAATTCGATCTCCTCGTCTCGGCCTGGACCGGGCGTCCCGATCCGAGCATGACCTACGCGCTCGGTTTCGATAAGGGCGCTTACTACAATGCAGGCCGCCTCGCTGCGCCTGAACTGTCTGCCCTGATTCAGGAAAGCCGCGAAAGCGAGGACCTCGCCAAGCGTGCTGCGGTGTTCGCGAAGATCCAGCGCTTCACGATGGAAAACGCGCTGTCCGCTCCGCTTGCATTCCAGTTCGAGATCGACGCGCTGTCAGAGAAGGTGAAGGGCTTCAAGCCGAACCTGCTCGGTAAGCCGAAGTTCGAGAACATCTCGCTGGGATAACGCTCGCGACCGGCGCCGTTGCGAAACGCGCGGCGCCGGTCATTCGACACTCGTAAACCGGTTTGTCATGATCACCGCCGCAAAGCTCAGTATTATCGGCCGCCGTCTCCTGCAGACGTTGCCGGTGGTCGTGCTCTCGACCTTCATTGTTTTCGGCCTGCTCAAGCTGGTGCCCGGCGATGTCGCCGTGACGCTGGCAGGTGACAATGCCTCCGAGCAGCGGATCACGGAAATCCGGGAGATCTACGGTCTCGACCGGCCATTCTTCGTTCAATACGGCGCGTGGCTCTGGAAGGCCGCGCACGGCGATCTTTCAAATTCGCTGATTTCAAGCGAGGCGGTCCTCACTTCGATCCAGCGATGCCTGCCGCACACCTTGCTGATTGTTGCGCTTGCTCTTGTCCTTGCGCTGCTGATCGGAATCCCGCTCGGGATCGCGGCGGCAAGCAGGCCCGGTTCGTGGATCGACAGCTTTGTCATGGCTGTCGCGTCGCTCGGCGTCGCGGTGCCGAATTTCTGGCTCGGTATGCTGCTGGTGGCGTTCTTCGCGCTCGACTTGAACTGGCTCCCGGCCACGGGCGCCGTGGCCCTGTCGCAAGACCCGTTGGGGGCGTTGCGTCATGCGCTTCTGCCGGCGCTGGCGCTGGCGTCCGGCGGCATCGCGGAAGTCGCGCGGCAACTGCGCTCGTCGCTGGTCGAAATCCTCTCGTCCCAGCAGGTGCGCACGCTCCATGCCAAGGGCCTGCCGCCATCCTCGATCCTGTGGCGGCACGGTTTGAAGAACGTCAGCGTCAATCTTTTGACGGTGGTCAGCCTTCTGGCAAACCGCTTACTGGCGGCGACGGTCGTGGTCGAAGCCGTGTTTGCGATTCCCGGCATGGGGAGCCTGATCGTCAACGCCGCGATGAACCGTGACTTTCCGGTGGTGCAGGGCGTGGTCTTCGTGATGGTGCTGATCGTGGTCACGCTCAATCTGCTCACGGACATTCTCTACAGCGTTCTCGATCCGAGGATTTCCTGAAGATGACGGATACGGTCGTCGTAGCTGAACGCAAACCGAGCTGGTTCGCAGGTTTCTGGCGCTGGTTCCGGTACGACCTGCGCGGCGCGTTGAGCATGTCTTTCCTCGTGGCGCTCATCGTGATCTCGATCCTCGGTCCATGGATATCGCCTTACTCGCCAACAATGCAGGATCTCGACGCCGCCTTGTCGCCGATGACAGCGCAACACTGGCTGGGCGCTGACGATCTCGGGCGCGACACGTTAAGCCGCCTGATCTATGGCGGCATGGCGTCGCTCTATGCGAGTTTCCTTGCTGTCGCGATCGCGGTGGCGATCGGCGTGCCGATCGGCGTGCTGGCGGGTTATCTCGGCGGCTGGGTCGACGAAGTGATCAGCCGCGTGGTCGACAGCTTTCTGTCGTTTCCGGCCATCGTGCTGGCGATTGCGGTCACGGGCGCGCTCGGCATCGGTCTCACCAACGGCATGATTTCGGTCGGTATCGTATTCGCGCCGCAACTGGCGCGGCTGGTGCGCGCCCGTACGCTGGTGGTGCGCAACGAGCTTTATGTGGATGCCGCGCGCTGCTTCGGCGTGTCCACGGGCCGCATCCTGTGGCGGCATGTTCTGCCGAATGCGATCCAGCCGGTAATCGTGCAGGTGACACTGCTGCTCGCCGCGGCGCTGCTTGCGGAAGCAAGCCTCAGCTTTCTCGGCCTCGGCATTCAGCCGCCGGATCCGAGCTGGGGCGCGATGCTGGCGCGGGCCTATCAGAACATGGAGATCGCGCCCGAGCAGATGTACCCGCCGGGACTGGCGATCCTGTTCACCGCGCTGGCGTTCAACACGCTCGGCGAGTCGATGCGCGTGGCGCTCGATCCGACCATGAAGCGCCGCTGAGATTTGATTCAAGACCAAGAAGGACGACGGACATGGCCACGGGCCTCACTGAAAAGGACTACCTGAAGCAGCTTCATGCCCTGTGGGACAAGAACTGGCCGAAGAACATATCGCGCAAGCCGCATTACCCGCATGGCGAAGTGGCTCTGACCGAATACTTGCGCGCCTGGGCGAAGGATCGGCCGCAGCGGCCTGCGGTGATCTTCTACGGCCATGTGACAACCTACGCCGATCTCGACCAGCAGAGCGATCGCTTCGCGGCGCTGCTGCAATCCAAGGGCGTGCGCAAGGGTGATCGCGTTGCGGTGTTCCTGCCGAACTGCCCGCAGTTCCACATTGTATTCTTCGGCATTCTCAAGCTCGGCGCGGTCCATGTGCCGGTCAGCCCGCTTTCGCGCGCATTTGAACTCGCCTATGAACTGAACGATACCGATGCCGAAGTCATCGTCGCGCTCGATCAGTTGGCGGCGACGGTCGAGCAGGTGAGGGGCGAGACCAAGCTACGCGAGGTGATCGTGACCAGCTTTGCGGATGTTGTGCCGGCAAATCCCACAATTCCTGTCCCGGATTCGATCATGGGCGCGCGCGTCACGGTTCCGGGTGCGACCGACCTGCTGCCTGCGCTCGCCGCGATGGCGGCACCCACGCCGCTGCCACCCGCGGCTCTCGATGATGTCGCCGCGCTGAACTACACCGGCGGTACGACCGGCATGCCGAAAGGTTGCGTTCATACGCAACGGGATATGGTCTACACCGCAGCCGCCAATCAGGGCATTTCGGTGGTGTCCAATGAGGACAGCATCTTCCTGTCGTTCTTCCCGGAATTCTGGATCGCCGGTGAGAACTTCGGTCTGATCTTCCCGCTGTTCACCGGCGCGACGCTGGTTCTTCTCGCGCGCTGGGACGCGGTGAGTACGCTTGCGGCCATCGACAAGTACAAGGTGAACATCACCGCGATGCCGGTGGATGGCGCGGTCGAGCTGATGGATCACCCGCGCTTTAAGGAATTCGACCTGTCATCGCTGACGCAGGTGCGCGTGGTGTCATTCGTCAAAAAGCTCAATCCGGATTATCGCAAGCGCTGGAAGGATCTCACGGGAACGATTCTGACAGAAGCGGCCTACGGCATGACCGAAACCCACACGTCCAACACCTTCACCGCCGGTTTTCAGGATGGTGACTTCGATCTGATCTCCCAGCCGATCTTTGTCGGGCTGCCGGTGCCGGGTGCTGAATTCAAGATCACCGACTTCCAGACCGGTGAACTTGTGCCGCTCGGCGGTGAGGGCGAAATCCGCGTGCGCACGCCGTCGCTGCTCAAGAGCTATTGGAACAAGCCGGAAGCGACAGCGGAGTCGCTGGTCGACGGCTGGCTGCGCACCGGCGACATCGGGTGCATCGACACCGACGGTTTCATTCACTTCCTTGGCCGCCGCAAGGAGATGCTGAAGGTGAAAGGCATGAGCGTGTTTCCGCCGGAAATCGAGGCGCTGCTCGGCCAGCATCCTGCCGTGCTTGGCTCCGGTGTTGTCGGGCGCGACGATCCGGACAAGGGACAGGTGCCGGTGGCGTTCATCCAGCTCAAGCCCGAAGTGATCGGCAAGATCAAGCCGGAAGACATTCGCGCATGGTGCGCGGAGCGGATGGCTGTCTACAAGGTACCGGAGGTGCGGATCATCGACGCGCTGCCGATGACCGCGACCGGCAAGGTCAAGAAGCAGGAACTGAACGCATCCTGAAGTGATCGCTGAAATTCAATCCGGCGCGGCGATCCCGCATCGCGCCGGACCGATATTGTTTCCTGACGGAGAGTGTTATGTCGTTTCGCAAGCTGCTGATCGCCAACCGCGGCGAGATCGCCATTCGCATTGCGCGCGCTGCCGCGGATGCAGGCATCGCCACGGTCGCGATCTATCCCGCGGATGATGCGCTGTCGCTGCATGTGCGCGCCGCTGACAAGGCCTGCGAAATCCCGGGACGCGGCGCGCGCGCCTATCTCGATATCGAAGGCGTGGTCACTGCCGCGAAGTCCAGTGGATGCGATGCGCTGCATCCTGGTTACGGTTTTCTCAGCGAGAACGCCGTGCTGGCGCGGCGCTGCGCCGAGGAAGGCATCGTCTTTGTCGGGCCATCACCCGCTGCGCTTGAGCTGTTCGGCGACAAGGTCGCGGCGAAGGCGCTGGCGAAACGCTGCAATGTTCCGGTGATCGAAGGCACGGTCGGCCCGACCACGCTGGACGAAGCCAAGGCGTTCTTTGCCTCACTTGGCAAGGGCGGCGCGGTCATGGTCAAGGCCATGGCTGGCGGCGGCGGGCGCGGTATGCGCGCGGTCGAGAAGGCTGAGGATCTTGAAGCGGCCTATGCGCGCTGCCAATCGGAAGCGAAGGCCGCGTTCGGCAGCGACGGCGTTTATGTCGAACGGCTGATCCGCAAGGCACGCCATATCGAGGTGCAGATCATCGGCGACCGCCACGGCGCGATCAGCCATCTGTGGGAGCGTGAATGCACCATCCAGCGCCGTAACCAGAAGCTGATCGAGGTCGCGCCAAGCCCGTCCCTGAGTGACAGCCTGCGTGCCCGCATTGTCGAAGCGGCGCGACAGCTCGCGGGCGCTGCCAATTATGACAGTCTCGGGACGTTTGAGTTTCTGGTCGATGGCGAGGCCGGCGAGGGCGACGGTGCATTTGCCTTCATCGAAGCCAATCCGCGTCTGCAGGTCGAACACACGGTCACGGAAGAAGTGCTTGGCGTTGATCTGGTGAAATCGCAGCTTGCGGTCGCCGAGGGGGCGACGCTGGGTTCGCTCGGGCTTGCGCAATCCTCCGTGCCATCGCCACGCGGCTTTGCGATGCAATTGCGCATCAATATGGAAGTGATGGACGCAAGCGGAGCAACCAAGCCGACGGGGGGTGTGCTTGGCGTGTTCGAGCCGCCGTCCGGGCCGGGCGTGCGCGTCGATACATTTGGTTATGCCGGCTACAAGACAAGCGCGGCATTTGACTCGCTGCTTGCGAAGGTGATTGTCCACACCCCGTCTGGGCGCTGGCAGGATGTGGTAACGAAAGCCGCGCGCACACTGCGCGAATTCCGCATCGAGGGTGTTGCGACCAATATCCCTTTCATTCAGGCGATGCTGGCGAATCCGGATTTCATTGCCAACGAGATCAGCACGAACTTTGTTGATACGAATGTCGCCGCACTGGTTGCGGCGGCGAGCGAGCCATCGGCACCTTTGTTCTTTACCTCGGCGAGCGCAGACGCAGGTGCTGCCGCCGCGCGGAACGAGAGTGCGGGCGTTGCTCCCGCCGGGTCCGTGCCGGTTGCCGCGCCCTTGCAGGGCACGGTGGTTGCGATTCCGGTCGCGGAAGGCGACATCGTGCATCCCGGCCAGCAACTCGCGATCATTGAATCCATGAAGATGGAGCATCTGGTCACAGCGCAGCAGGGCGGCAAGGTCACCCGTATCGCGGTCAGCGATGGCACCACCCTGATGCAGGGCGAGCCCATTCTCTACATCGAGCCGGTGGAGATGGATCAGCAGGTGGTGACCGAGGAGGCGGAGATCGACCTCGACTACATCCGTCCCGATCTTGCCGAGATGCTGGCGCGTCAGGGCAATACGCTGGATGAAAACCGGCCGCAGTCGGTCGATCGCCGCCGCAAGACCAATCAGCGGACGGCGCGAGAGAACATCGCCCAACTGGTCGATGAGGGATCGTTCATGGAATACGGCTCACTGGCGATTGCCGCCCAGCGCCGCCGCCGTCCTGTCGATGACCTCATCAAGAACACGCCCGCGGACGGCCTCGTTGCGGGCGTCGCGACAGTCAACGCCGCCAAGGTCGGCGAAGACAACGCGCGCTGCATGGTGATCTCATATGACTACACCGTGCTGGCCGGCACACAGGGCCATATGAACCACAAGAAGATCGACCGCATGCTGACGCTCGCCGAGCAATGGCGCATGCCGCTGGTGTTCTACGCCGAGGGTGGCGGCGGGCGGCCCGGCGACACCGATCGGCTCGGCATGACGGGTCTTGACGGCCCGTCCTTCGTGCAGTTCGCGCGGCTGTCCGGACATGTGCCCGTGGTCGGTGTCGTCTCGGGCTATTGCTTTGCGGGCAACGCGGCGATGCTCGGTTGCTGCGATGTCATCATCGCGACAGAAAATGCCTCCATCGGCATGGGCGGTCCCGCGATGATCGAGGGCGGCGGCCTTGGCGTCTATCATCCAGCCGAAGTCGGGCCGGTATCGTTCCAATCGCCGAACGGCGTCGTCGACATTCTGGTCAAGGACGAGGAAGAGGCGACCACCGCCGCCCAAAAGTATCTTTCCTATTTCCAGGGCCCGATTGCGAACTGGAAGGCCCCGGACCAGCGCCTGCTGCGCCGCGCGATTCCGGAAAACCGGTTGCGCGTCTATGACATCCGTTCGGTGATCGAACTGATCGCCGATGAAGATTCCGTCCTCGAAATCCGGCGCGATTTCGGCGTCGGCATGATCACTGCGTTTATCCGGATTGAGGGCAAGCCGTTCGGCCTGATCGCGAACAATCCCAAGCATCTCGGCGGCGCCATCGACGCCAATGCGGGCGACAAGGCCGCGCGCTTCATGCAGCTTTGCGATGCCTATGATATTCCGATTGTGTCCCTGTGTGACACGCCGGGCTTCATGGTTGGACCCGAGGCGGAGAAGACTGCGATCGTCCGCCATGTCGCACGCATGTTCGTGACCGGTGCAAGCATGACGGTGCCACTGTTCGGCATCGTGCTGCGCAAGGGTTACGGCCTTGGGGCGCAGTCGATGATCGGCGGCGGATTCCACGCCTCGTTCTTCACGGCGGCCTGGCCGACTGGCGAGTTCGGCGGGATGGGGCTTGAGGGATACGTGCGGCTCGGCTTCCGCAAGGAAATGGAAGCGATTGCCGATCCGGCAGAGCGGGAGACCTATTACAAGAACAAGGTCGCGGAGCTTTACGCCAATGGCAAGGCGGTCTCGATCGCGTCGGTGTTTGAGATCGACAATGTGATTGATCCGGCGGAAACCCGAACCTGGATCATGGCGGGCCTTCGTTCGGTGCCCAAGCCTGCGCCGCGCGAGCATCGCAAGCGTCCGTGTATCGACACTTGGTAAAGCGCGCTCCGAAGGGCAGATCCTCTAGACGGGTCCGTCCTCGGTATTGGAGCGCTTCTGCTCATGGGGTCGCTCGAAGAAGTCCTTCGTGAGGACGGCAACTTCGGTTCTGTTTCTGGCCCGGAGCTTGCGCATGATATGGCGAAGGTGAACCTTGACGGTGTGTTCGCTCATCCCGAGTTCGTAAGCGATCTGCTTGTTCGCCATTCCCTGACAAAGCGCTTCCACCACCATCATTTGCCGCTCGGTCAGGATATCTCCGGTCTTGACCGATGTTTCCTTGCTGCGGTCCATTGCGAGACTACTCACGGGGACAAATGTGCCGCCGGCTTCAACCAGCCGAACAGCTTCGACCGCGACATTGAACGACAGGCTCGTCGGGATATAGCCGCGCGCGCCACCCTTGAGTGCACGAACGACATAGTTCACATCGTCGATATCCGAGACAATGATGACCGGTGTATTTGTCGCGGCCGTTTCGAGGTATTGGAGATCGTTTGCGCTCGATGCGTCAGTCCCGTCAACGAAGAACACGATGATCGAGGGGTTCAACGCGGTGCCGTCCTGCGAAGCCCTCCATGCATAGATATTCGCAAAGGCGATGATGTCGTGGCTCTTGTAGGAGATTTCGAGACAGCGAACGAAACAATCCCTGAAGAATGTGCGCGGATGAATAACGACAATGCCGGGCTTGTCTACAATATCAGATTTGTCGGCGCCGTTGACGCGCGTGACTTCATTCGGTCTGGCGGCGCTGTGGCTGTTCGCGGGGAGGCGCGGAGGTGAGCCGGAGTTGTCTGCGCCAGTTATCCGCCCTTGCTTTCCTTTGGCGAGATTCGTTTCATCGGATAGAAGATGCGAATGATGGCGGGGTTTCTTCAATCCGGGTTGCGCAGAAGTATGTGGTTGGATTGATAACTCGGGTATCTCGTCAGTTCGCTCGAGAAAACTGGAAGCAAAATTGCGGAGAGATGCTCGCTCAGAAAAGAAATTCGAGGCTGGCCGCTTCTTGTGCAATGAAAGCAAATGGCCGGTGATACTCATAACTCACCCCTACTGAAAATTGTCTCTTTGGCATTTCTCCGTTCGTGTGCATTCCAATTTCATGTTCAAATTTTTTTAGAACTTTAGGATACTCTGCGCTTATTGCAAGTCTGGGATGATCGAAGCTGTTTCTGCGTTGCGGGATGCGGGTTCCCGCGAAAGAACTGGCTTCGGGAATAGTCCAGCTATTCCGGTGTTCCTGCTGTGACAGCGTCACTGTGATCGAACACATGTGCGTCGAACAGCCTTTCCCAAAGGGAAGAGAGGTCGTCTCGCTCCGACCAGGAAATGGCAGCATTGATGCCCAAATCGAACTGTCGCTGTCGCCATCCAAACGCCGAGCCATCCATCAGCAGAGACGCAAATCCCGCGGCGTTATGGCAGCCGTTTTCAAAATCGCGATTGTGCGAAGCGTTGAGGAGCAGGATATCCTCGCCAATCAGGCGATAGCTGATCCCCGTGATGTCCTCCCAGGCTCTTGTCTGCACAAGGCAGAGAGCTTGACCCTCGATGTTTCCGGTCTCCATCTTGGCGATGATCGTGGTCAGCATGACAATGAAGCCGATGAGGTAGGGGCTCTCCCAGGCAGCATCGGGTATCGCGCCGAGGCGGTGGCGGCTTTTAGCGACCATAGGGGAGATAACTGCGCAAGCGGCCTTTCGCGCTCTGCGAGTTTTGGAAAGATCGAGAACCCAGCGCAGCATGGTGCCGCTCCCTGTGGCCGATCCTGCGAAGGAAATCCGCGCGGCGCCCTTGTGTTAGTCGGGAACCTGCCCGATCTTACATCGAGGAGGCGCATTGCTCCAGATCAGCTTGGGAGACAGCCGGACACATGGCCGCAAGTCAGCTTCCGCCAAAACCGGATTTTGAGGCGCTGGCCGCGTCTGCGCCCGCGACGGCCGATCGCCGCACCATGATCCTGGCCCTGATCGGAAACCTGGTCTCGAGCTGGTCGAATAACGAGAGCCTTTTCATCTATGTACTGATGATCCTGCTGAAGACGGATCAGGCTTCTGCGGCGCTCACATTCGCGACACTCAATACCACCAGGGCACGGCTGGATCTGATCCAGCGGCTGGCGAAAATCATGATCAAGGACAAGGCCCTCGATCGTTCATTGTCGAAAATCATCGACAGATTCAATGAGACAACGCACGTCCGTAACGAGTTCAACCATTGCATGTATATCGTGGATTCCGGCGGGCAGATCACTCATACGCAGTCGATGCGGATTGTGCAGACAAAGAGCAGCCTTCAGTTCGGTGACATGAAGCCGATGGACGAAGCCCGGCTGAAAGGCATGGTCAAGACCATCAAGGAAATGACCCGCATCAACCGCGACATCTGGGATATTTTGCCGCGGCTTGAGAGCCATCTGAGGCCGGCGGCGGACCGGGTCGACGACCGCTGATCTCAAGTTCACGACAACGGTGGATAACGCACGAAGGTGCTTTCCTTGTCGTGGGCTTCGCGGCGGGACATGCTATCATCCGGGCTCGTGGTAAATGCATCCCGTGTCGGGGACCCGCCATTTATCCGGTTGTAAATCTCAAATCGCTGTCGCTTTCTGCGAGTCAAGTTACTCGATAGCATTATCGCGTCTCTCGCATGACGTATGTCCGTTTCCGAAAGAGGTGGAAAGCGGTTCGCGGGCTAACGCCTTATGGCTACGCGCGATGCTCGAATGTGCGGCTATTCCCCGACTGCGACATGGACAAGGCTGACGATGCGGAGTTTCGCAAATCATTGCGGAAGGTTCGCGTCAACCGCATCGTGGCGCATTGATCATCGCAGACGCAGAAGATCAGCGATTTTCGAGGCGACGAGATGCTCCTTACTCAACGGGAGTCCGTCATGGGTCATCATTATCAACCCAAGCCGAAGAAGCCAGATCCAAGTTCTGACCAGAAGCAGGATCAGGATCAAGACCAGAAGCAGGCCAACTTGCAGGCGCAGCTTCAGGGTCAGGGCCAGCTTCAGGGCCAAGGCCAGGCGCAAGCCCAGCTTGCTGTTCAGTCGCTTGATTCCAAGAGCGAGAACGACAACGAGAATGATAACGACAACAAGAACAGCAACAGCAACGACAACAAGCTCGACAACGATGTCGACAACAAGGTCAGCAACAAGACCGAGAACAGCGTCGACAACAGCCTCGACAACAAGGTCGAGAACAAGGTCGAGAATACGATCGACAACAAGGTCAACGTCGATGTGGACGTCAAGGTCGACCTCGACCTCAGCGCCGACGGCCTCAGCAGCCCGGTGATCGATCTGTCATGCCTGAGCGACGTGCATGGCTCGGTCATTATGCCGGACGTGGTGAACCAGAAGCTCGACGGCGATGGCAACCAGTTCAACCTCGATCAGGTCAACAATCTGGTCGACAATGACTCGGTATGCGATGCGAAGGTGTCCTTCAAGGGTGGCGAAGACGGCCACGGCTTCTCGATGGATGCCAAGATCGAAGGCGGCGACGTCAAGATGGATTCGAAGATCGAAGACATCGCGGGCAACAGCGCGACGGGTGCGATTGCAAGTGCCGATGCGGCCCTGACGCAGGACGCCTTCACCCAGACGATTACGCAGGGTGCGAACATTCAGTTCAACAGCGTCACGATGAATGTCGCCGGCGACGACTGGTCCGACGAACACAATCTGGGCTGATCCCGAGCATTCCCCCGCGCGGCGCTCGCCGCGCGGGTTTTTCCTTGACGTTCCTCGCAATGAAACGATGTCCCGCCGCAGACAGTCCGCGGAGCCGTCGTTTGCGTGAGCCTGACACAGGAGGCTCTCATGGTGCCCGGCGGCGTAACCGAAGTGGTTTGGCATTTCGCGGGATACCTGCAGATCATCAACGATACCGCGCGGGATCGTATTGACTACGACCCTTACCGGCTCAAAAGCGCACAAGACGATTACACGACCCCCCGTCCGAATTATGAAGCAAATCCGGATTTCGATCCCCTCGAGACGCAGGGTCTGAAGGTTCCAGCCCTGTTGCCCTTTGAAGACTTTCAGAATCCTCATCTCTTTCCCCTGAGGTCCCTGAGCAAGGCCCTGCCGGAGGCAGACTCCGATTACGGAGATCCGGATGCGTTGCCGAGACTCCTGGCGCCGCGTGGTGTCGGGGGAGGCGGAGGAGGAACCGAGTTCAAGATCACGGTCCAATATCAGGAGGGCGGCCAGCAGACCGAGCTGGACATCAAGCAGCACAATTTCATGATGGACGACGACATCGTGCTGGTGACGCCGAATGGCGATTGCGTCGTTTGCGATGCCGCGCCTGTCGTAGCTCATGTCGAGCAGATCGCGGACCATAGCCAGGCTATCGTTGAAGAGATGGCGAACGAGGCCAATGGCCAGATTCCGAGCGAGTGGTGGATTCCGCAGAATGGAAGCGGCGTCACAGAGTTCATCAAAGTTTATAATGAAAATCAGGTATCTCAGGAGGGCCTGCCGGGACCGCATTCCGTCGAGGCCGGTTATTATCTGAACGGAGAACTCCAGACGCCGGCACCTGAATCGCCGGCCGAGACGCCACTCCCCGAACCCGCGCCTGAGCCTGATTTCGGCAATGGTCTGGGGCAGTGGGCGGAGACGGGAGCCAACGATAGCTGGAACGCCACTTTGGTCGTCGACCTGAGCGAGTCCGGCCGCTCGATGATCGTGATGGGTGATTACTTTAAGACAAACGCAATCTTCCAGACCAATTCGCTCATAGACCGTGACCATATCACCATGAGCGGCGGCGACGCGCTTCCGGTTTCGGATGGCAGCAATGTGACGGACAACATTGCCGATTTTATCCAACAGCCGGGAATCTACACTGATCTGAAAGTATCCTTCGCCGGGCCGCACTGGAGCGTCGATGTCGTGGAAGGAAACTACTACAGCGTCAACACCATCGTGCAGATGAACTACCTGTCGGACAACGACATCATTGTTCAGAAGAGTGCCGATACGCACTATGAGCTCTATTCCGGCGGAAATGAAGAGGGAAATCTGACAGAACTGTTCGACGGGTCCATTCACTATGACCTGATCATTGTCGCCGGCGCATATCACGGCATGAACGTGATTTTCCAGAACAACATCCTGCTGAACGACGATTTCATCAAGATGTTTGGAAACGGACTCGACACATCTCAATCCGCAGCGTCAGGACTGAATGAGCTCACCAACAAAGCGACCATCGAGAACATCGGCGACGACAACTTTCAGCCGATGGATACAGGTCTCGAGAGTGTGGTGAGTGCGATCAGCGGCGGCGCCACGACTCTCGATCCGTCCTACGGGAGGTTCGTAGACGGGTCCGGCGGCGAGTTCAACGTGCTTTATGTCAAAGGGGACTACTACGATATCAACGCGGTCTGGCAGACCAACGTCATCACCGACGTCAACATCGTCATGCAATTTCTCGACCCGCCGTCGGCTGCGGCCCTTGCCCGGGATGCCGATGGTGCCGAGACGCAGTCGGTCATGGCGGGAAAAAACCTTCTGACCAACGATGCCGCGATTGTCGATGTGGGCGCCACCAATACGTATGTGAACGGCCAGATCTACGGCGACACCATTCTCGTTCAGGCCAATCTTTTACCGACCGATAAAGACCAGGCGCTGACGCACGATGCGCAGGCGCTGGTTCCAGAACTGGTGGCATTTGTAGCGGAAAGTCAAAACGAAGCGTTGCCGGTTCAACCGGTGGTGATCGCGCCGCCACATGACGATGCGATCGCAAACGTGCTGCACTGACATGAACGAATGGAAACGCGTACTGGATTGAACCGGGACGCAGGTGGAGGCCGGGGGAATGACGCGCGACAACGACAGCGAGTTCGGCGACGAAGATCCCGGATCTTCAGAGTTGTCCGATGGTGACGGAGCTAGGTTGCAGAGTGCCGAGGTTGTTCCGTTTCCGCCGCGGGCCGGTGAAAGTCATAACACTGATCCTGTCCCGTCGAGCCCGGCAGAGCCGGCGAAAAGTCAGGCCAATGTTGCTCACGCGGTCCAGCAGGTTCTGCGCTCCGCCGAAAGCTCGGTCAGACAGTCCGAAACATCCCTGTTGCAGGAAACGTCCAAGGATACGCCGCATCATCAGGGCGAGGAGCGGAGTGTCACCGGCGCTGCGGCGACCGGGAAACCTGATGTTCCTGCGGTCGCGACGGGAGGCGGAGGCGGTGATCCCCCGCAGCGTGGAGGAGGAGGTGGCGGCGGTGGCGGCTCTCCTCCTTTGCACAAGCGATCAAGCGAGAGCGAATTTCGCGACGTACTGGGCAAAGGGCTATCCAACGCGCGGCGCAACCTTGTAACGGTCGGAATCTTCTCGGTTGCCGTCAATCTTCTTGTGCTCGCGATCCCGGTCTACCTGTTCAACATGTCGGACCGGGTCATGACCAGCCGGAGTACCGACACCCTTGTCATGTTGTCGATGATTGTCATCGTCGCAATCGCCGCACATGTCCTGATGGACATGATGCGGCGCATTATTCTTATGCGTATCGCTGTCGAGGTCGAGGCCAAGCTGGGTGGTCCTGTCCTGAGTGCCGCGGCAAAAGCCGCGCAGAACGGATCGAGCCGCGAGTTTCAGACTCTGGCCGATCTGCAGCATCTGCGCTCCTTCATCACCGGCCCCGTGCTTCTGACAATGTTCGATGCGCCGGTCGCTCCGGTGTATTTCGCAGTTGTTTTTCTGATCCATCCGCAACTCGGATTAATCGTGCTGTCGGCGGGCCTGGGCTTGATGACGGTCGCGTTGATCAACCAGCGGATCACCGCGGTTCCGTTCACGCGAGCCAACGCATTCGGAACCCGCGCCAACCTTCAGGCGGAGTCGATGGCGCGCAATGCGCAGGTCATCAACGCGATGGGAATGATTCCCGAAGGCGTGCGCGTCTGGGGGCATGAGACAGTCGAATCCCTGAAGGCGCAGGTCGCCGGGCAGGATCTCAACATCATGATGACGGGCGTTTCCAAGTTTTTGCGCCTGTGCACACAGATCGCAATCCTTGGCTGGGGGGCCTGGCTGGCTCTCGAAAGCCAGTTGACCAGCGGCATGATCATTGCCGCGTCGATCGTCGCAAGCCGGGCGCTCGCGCCTATGGAAGGCACGATCGAAGGCTGGCGCGGATTCGTTCAGGCGCGGTCGGCCTACGGACGGGTCAAGAGCCTACTGCAGAACTCGCCGCTCAATCTCGACAGGCTGCGCCTGCCAAGACCGCAGGGCCACCTGAGCGTGGAGCGGATTCTTTACGTTCCGCCGCCAACCAAGAAGGTCATTCTCAACGGCATCAGCTTTCAGCTCGAGCCCGGGGAGTCGCTGGCCATTGTCGGAGACTCCGGCACGGGAAAAACCATGCTCGCGCGCATGCTGGTCGGCTCGATCATTCCGACTGCGGGCAATGTGCGTCTCGACATGATGGATCTTCGCAACTGGGATACGCGGCAGTTTGGCGAGAGCGTCGGCTATCTGCCCCAGGACGTTCAACTGTTTCCGGCGTCGATCAAGGCGAACATCGCGCGAATGCGCGAAGATGCAATCGACGAAGATATTTTCGACGCGGCAGAGACCGCCGACGTGCACGAGATGATATCGAGCTTCGCTCAGGGCTATGAGACCATCGTCGGCATGGACGGAAGTCCGCTGTCGGGAGGACAGCGGCAGCGGATCGGGCTGGCTCGTGCCTTTTACGGCAATCCACGCCTGATGGTTCTCGATGAACCGAATTCCAATCTCGACGCAAATGGAGAACGGGCGCTTGCCAAGGCTCTGGTTCGCGCAAAGGAAAAGCGCATTACCGTTGTGACCATCACCCAGCGGGCAGCGCTGCTGATGAGCGTCGACAAGATCATGATCCTGCACAACGGCGCCATCAAGGCATTCGGCAGCCGCGAAGAGATCATCCCGATGATTACCGGGCGAAAGCCGAGCGGAGACGGACCACCCGTGCTGAACGCGTGACAGGAGACGCCGGCACCGGCCGGCGCCCGCCGATATTTGAGGTGCAGGATGACTGAGAAAGACACCAAAGCGCAGCCACCGGCCGGTCAGGGCGTCTGGTACGAGTCCTTGCCCCGGTCGACCCGGTTTCCAACGATTGCCGGTGCGCTGGTCATGGCCACCATGGTGATGGGATTTGGCGTGTGGGGTAACACAGCCCCGATCGCGGGTGCTGTGGTTGCCTCGGGCGTGTTTGTCGCGACGGGACAGAACAAGATCATCCAGCATCTCGAAGGCGGCGTTATCCGCAACATCTATGTGCGTGAGGGAGACAAGGTCGAGCAGGGACAGACTCTCGTGGAGCTGGACAGCACGACGGCGAGCGCGGAGCTGCGCCGGCTATTTTTGCGCCGGACGAGGTTGATTGCGATTGACTCGAGATTGCAATCCGAGATGCGCGAGGATGCCGAAATCAACTTTCCGGAGGAACTGCTGAAGGACGCCGATAAGCAGGAGGTGCGTGAAATCATCGAGAGCCAGAAGCTCACCTTCACCGCGCGCCGCAACAACATGAACAGCGATATCGCGGGAATCAAAGAAGGGATCAATGCGCTTAATGAGAGAATTCAGGGATCGCAGGTGCAACTTGAAGGTGTCCGCCGTCAGATCACGTTCATTCAGGAGGAGGTCGAGACAAAGCAGTATCTGCTTCAGACCGGTCTGGTCCGTAAGCCGGAGCTCTTGGTGCTTCAGCGCACGCAGGCCAATCTGGAGGGCGAGGTCGGCCGGATCATGGGCGATATCGGCGACGCGAAAGAGCGCATTGCCAAGGCCGTCGAACAGATCAACGGCGTGCGGAAAACCGCGATCAAGACAGCAGTCGAGCAGATGCACGAGGTTCGCGGAGAGTTGGTCGATGTGCGCGAGCGGATGCTCACGGCCAAGGGCGTGCTGGATCGCATTCACATTACGGCGCCGGTCAGCGGGGTTGTTGTCAAGCTGAGATACCACACGCAAGGCGGTGTCATCGAGGCCGGCAAGAACATCATGGAAATCCTGCCCCTCAAGGATGAACTGATTATTGAGGCGCGCGTTCGCCCGCAGGACATCGACAGCGTCAAGCATGGACAGCATGCCACCGTGCGCCTGACGGCGCTCAATCAGCGCATCACGCCAATGGTCTCGGGCGAGGTGATCTATCTTTCGGCCGATACCCTGGCGGACGAGCGGAAGTCTCAGCAGGTCGGTCCCACGGACATCTACATCATCCGCGTGAAGCTAAACAATGCGGAAGCCGCGGCCATTCATGGCTTTAGCCCGACGCCCGGCATGCCAGCGGAGGTCTACGTCAAGACTTCAGAGCGGACGTTCTTTCAGTATGTCGTCAAGCCGATCCACGACAGCATGTTGCGCGCCTTCCGGGAGCGTTGAGGTTGCTCGAGGAAATGTTTTGAGAGGTGCGTTTTAGCGCGATGTAGAGGTCTAGTTCGCAAGCGAGGCCATATTATGCGTGTTGATGTCATCAGTAACTTAACCGATTTCGGAAAACTCGAAAGTAACTGGAATGCGCTCTATGACGCGGATCCGGATGCCCAGTTGTTTATATCGTGGAAATGGCTTTCCGGTTGGCTGACGCAGATTTCGAGTCCGTGGTTCGTCCTCGCCGCGAAACCGGAAGGCAAGCCGGATGCGCCTTATGTCGCCTTTCTGCCGATGCGGATTCAGACCAAGTCAGACAATGGGCGTATTCACAATGAGCTGAATATGGCGGGCAACTTCACGGCGGATTATACGGGCTTCTTGTGTGAGCCGGGGGCCGAGCATCTCGCCATTCCGGCATTCGTTCGTCATTTGAAGCAGCTCAACTGGTCCCGCCTGAATTTTGAGAACTTCCGCATTTCAGAGCCGCGCATGCGGCTTTTCCTCGCGCATTTTCCCAAAGCGAACTTTCAGACAAGCGAGACCAGCCGCATCGGAAAGACGGACGGAATTGATAATGCCCTGTGTCCCTTTGCGGTGCTGCCGCCAAGCTGGGATGGCTATCTCGAAGGATTGAGCACCAATACGCGGCAGAAGATCAGGCGATTGCTCCGGATGGTGGATGCGTCCGAGGAGTATCGCATCACCGTTTCGACGACCGAGACCATTGAGCGCGATCTCAATACGCTGTTGCAATTCTGGGAGATCAAGTGGAAGCCGAGAAAGGGCGACCTTGTTCATACGCTGGTGCGGTCGAACCGGGCGATGCTGACCCGAAGTTTCCGGTCGGGCTTGCTCTACCTTCCGACACTCTGGCAGGGCGAGCGTCCGCTCGCGGCGCTCGCCACGCTCATGGACATGCGCAAGCGCTCCTTTTTGTTCTACATCACCGGGCGGGATGAAACCTTCGATGGCCCGCCGCCGGGCGTTATTCTCCATGCGCACAGCATTCGTCATGCCATCGCCAACGGGATCACCGAGTATGACTTTCTCCGCGGTAACGAGACCTACAAGTATTCGTTCGGCGTGAAGGAGCGGCGGATCCGCTGCACCGTGGTCTCGACAAGGAACGGGTTGAATCTCGGCGGCAAGGTCGATCCGCGCACAATTCCCGATGTGCTGGATGAGGCGACCAAGTTCCATCAGCAGGGCAAATTGATCGAGGCTGAACGCGGATACCGCGACGTCCTGCAAGTTCAGCCCAAGAATGCGGATGCCATTCATCGGCTCGGCCAGCTTTCCACGACAAGGGGCGATCATGCCGGCGCGAAGCGCCATTACAAGACTCTGACGACAATCAGGCCGGATGCCTACAAGGCATGGCTGTGTCTGGCGCAATCGTGCAAGGCCCTGGATCAGCACCTCGAGGCAGCGAATGCCTACCGCGAGGTCCTTCGGCTGAAGCCGGATTTGCCGGAAGTCTTCAGCGATCTCGCAGGAGTTCTGATCAAGCTGAACCGCATGGCCGAGGTCAACGCGGCGCTGGTCGCGGCCCTCGGGACACAGGAACGCGCTCCGCAGAAGAACGGCAAGGTGCAGGCGAAACAGGTCATGCGCCATGCAATGACGCAAGACGAGGCCGTCACGATGTAGTTCGGGAGCAGTGGAGTTATCGGCATGACCAGCGTCAGCGCTCAGGCTGTAAACGCGGATAGCTTTGTCTTTGCAGACAGCAGCGCGCCAGACGTTTCCGGCGCGGACGCCGTAGCCATTGTCAGTCCGGAATTACTGTTTTCCGGCCACTATGCCCGCAACGGCCTCGATCTTGTTCTTTCCTCGCAGGAAGAAGTCCTCGTCGTGCCAGGGTATTTCAAGGGCGAAACGCGCGGGGTGCTGATGTCGCCCGAAGGCGCGACCATCTCGGGCCGTATCGTCGAAGCCATGACTGCCCGAGTTCAGTATGCGCAGGCCGATCAGATCGCAGGCGCGGTTCCGGCCGTCGGCAATGTCGCCAAGATCAGCGGGATGGCCGTCGTTACGCGGAACGGCGTGCCCGTCGAGTTGAAGCAGGGCGACAGGCTGCTCAAGGGCGACGTTGTGCAGACCGGGGCCGAGACCACGCTCGGCATCAGTTTCGTCGACGGGACGGCGCTTGGCCTCGCGTCCAATGCGCGCATCGTTCTCGATGAGATGACTTACGATCCCAACGGATCGTCGAATTCATCGCTGATGAGTCTGATCCAGGGAACCATCACGCTGGTCGCCGGTCATACGGCGAAGTACGGCAACATGCGGGTCGAAACGCCGGTCGCCACCATGGGCATCCGGGGGACCGCCATTATGGTGGAAATCGCGGCGGACAACGGGCCGAGCAAATTTTCCGTGCTGAGGGAGCCGGATGGCAAGATCGGCGCGTTTCATCTTTACGACAAGGAAACCGGCGACCTTCTTAAAATCGTATCGCAGGCAGGACTTGTCACCGTCGTCACGCCTCTTGGCGTCGGCCAGCCGGTGTCGGCTGTCGATCAACTGAAGACGCTTGCCGAGGTTCAAGCCGAGAAGGGCCTTATTCAGCAGGTCTTTCAGATTTTCTATCCCAACTATCATCCGGATGCCGGTGGCGGTGACCGCACCGGGTCCAGCGTGAACCCGCTGGCGAACCCGGCGCGAGGTTTCGCCGCGCTGGGAAGCGACTCCGGTGTGCCCGCGCTGATGGCACTTGCTGCGGGCGCGACGCTCGCTCCGGCGGCCGCGGCAGCGCCCGAGACGATATTTTATCCGCAGGAAACGCCTGTAGTGCGGGCCGTTGCGGTGGCCAATGTGGTGGATGTTCAGGCCTCACAGGGACCGGTGGCGCGAAATTTCGCCATCAGCGATCAGGTCACGGTCACGCTCGACGGGCAGGTGATCGGAGAGTCAGCCGGACGTTACGTGCCGGGAACGGGTGCCTTGCGAGGAGTGGAAAGTACAGTGCCGGCGCCTCAGGGCGTCAATCTCGCGAGTCTCGTGCATGTCGATCCGGCAACCGGCGTCGTGACCTACGACGCAAGCCAGTTCGCGTTCCTCGGCGTGGGTGAGGCCGCGATCTATACCATCGGCTTCGAGAGCCAGCCCGGGTCGTCGGCGATTCCGGAAACACTCACGCTGACCATCAACGGTCTGAATGACAGCCCCACGGTCGAGCATGCCATTCCGGACCAGCGTGCCAAAGAGGGATGCCGGTTCGAGTATGTCATTCCGGCCTGTGTGTTTGCCGACCTCGACGCCAACGACACGCTGACGTATCGCGCGGTCCTGGCGAACGGCGATCCGCTTCCGAACTGGCTGACATTCGATCCCGCGACGATGATGTTTTCGGGAACGCCGCCGAAGGGCGAGGAATGCGTGATTCATATCAAGATCATCGCAACCGACGAGCATAACGCCACGGCGGTCGACCAATTCGACCTCGTGATCGCGGACAGTCATCCTCACCATCACCACCATCATGACCACTGGTTCGATGACGATGGTCATGGCTTTGCGTTCAGCCTGGATGATCAAGAAACCACCACCGTCACCGACAGCCATGTCACGGAAAAGGCGAACGTGATCGTCGCCGAAGATCATGACCGTCATTGGGACGCGCGAAAAACGGAGGTCTCTGATTGCGGAGACAGTTGTTCACGCGACCGGGATGTTTCGGGCGATGACCGCTGGTCGAGCTCGAAAACAGGCCGATCATCGTCCGGCGAACACGTTGTCGTGTCGAACAAGACCTATGACAGCGGTTCAAGCGATGTCCGAACGACAAGCTCCGTTCATGTATCCGCTTCGCCCGAATTCGATAGCGGGCGTTCCTCCGCGACTGATGTGCAAATGCTTCCGAGGGACTTGGTCGATTATTCAAGCCAGACCAGCACGTCGCATCACAGTCATGGTTTCTTCGCAAAAGGAGGCATGTCGTTCTCATGGAGCCATAGCTTCGAGCACCAGCACGATGGCTCTGGTGCCGAGAATTTCACCTTCCGCCTCGATATCGGAAATGCCTTGGTCAACCAGAGTCACAGCCACAGTTTCGATCTGACCCCGGTCGAAAAACCATGGTCTGGAAGCACCGTGGATGTTGCGGCTTTGGTCCACGCGATGACAGCTTTTGACGCCCATGACGGGCAGGGAACCACGAGAGTCAGTTCGTCCGTGGAGATTCACACCCACCAGAGCGACTTTCATCTGATTTGACAGGATTTACAGGGTCAAAGCGACTCTGAATGCCCTTCCGTTGACGCGAAACATGCCTTAAAGCACGGCCGAAACTCGATAGTTCCGGACGCTGCATACCCATGATTCGCCTCGACAATATCAGCAAGCAGAATGGCCATCAGATTCTCTTTATTGAAGCGTCCGCCGCGCTTCAGAAGGGCGAAAAGGTCGGATTGGTCGGCCCCAATGGAGCGGGCAAGACGACCCTGTTCCGAATGATCACTGGCCGTGAACTGCCAGACGAGGGGCAGGTGGCTGTCGATCGCGGCGTAACCATCGGCTATTTCAGCCAGGATGTCGGCGAGATGTCCGGCCGTAGCGCGGTGTCCGAAGTGATGGACGGTGCGGGGCCGGTGAGCGCGGTCGCGGCCGAACTGAAGGAACTGGAAGCGGCGATGGCCGATCCGGATCGCGCCGACGAGATGGACGCGATCATCGAGCAGTATGGCGAAGTGCAGCATCGGTTCGAGGAACTCGACGGCTATGCGCTTGAGGGCCGGGCGCGTGAGGTTCTTTCCGGTCTGAGCTTCAGTCAGGAGATGATGGAAGGTGACGTCGGCGCGCTGTCGGGCGGCTGGAAGATGCGCGTGGCGCTGGCCCGCATTCTTCTGATGCGGCCCGATGTGATGCTGCTCGACGAACCGAGCAACCATCTCGATCTTGAAAGCCTCATCTGGCTTGAGGAATTTCTGAAGGGCTATGAAGGCGTGCTGCTGATGACCTCGCATGACCGCGAGTTCATGAACCGTATCGTCACCAAAATCGTCGAGATCGACGGCGGCGGACTGACGACCTACTCCGGAAATTACGAGTTCTACGAGCAGCAGCGCGCGATCAGCGAGAAACAGCAGCAGGCGCAGTTTGAGCGCCAGCAGGCAATGCTCGCCAAGGAAATCAAGTTCATCGAGCGGTTCAAGGCGCGGGCGTCCCATGCGGCGCAGGTGCAGAGCCGCGTAAAGAAGCTGGACAAGATCGAGCGGGTCGAGCCGCCGAAGCGCCGCCAGACGGTCGCGTTCGATTTTCTGCCTGCGCCGCGCTCCGGCGAGGATGTTGTCAGCCTCAAGAATGTTCACAAGGGCTATGGGAGCCGCAGCATCTATGAGGGGCTGGATTTCCAGATCCGCCGTCGCGAGCGCTGGTGTGTGATGGGAATCAACGGCGCCGGAAAATCCACACTGTTGAAGCTGATCGCGGGATCGGCGGAGCCGGATGATGGCTCGGTCGCGCTGGGAAGCAGCGTGAAGATGGGATACTTCGCCCAGCACGCGATGGATCTGCTCGATGGCGAACGCACGGTGTTCGAGGAACTGGAATACTCATTTCCTCAGGCGGGGCAGGGCTCGCTGCGCGCGCTCGCCGGTTGCTTTGGCTTCTCCGGCGATGATGTGGAAAAGAGGTGCCGCGTGCTGTCGGGCGGCGAGAAGGCGCGGCTGGTGATGGCGAAGATGCTGTTCGATCCGCCGAATTTCCTGGTGCTCGATGAGCCGACCAACCACCTCGACATGGCGACCAAGGAAATGCTGATTACCGCGCTGTCGGAGTTTGAAGGCACCATGCTGTTCGTGTCGCATGACCGGCACTTTCTGGCCGCGCTGTCGAACCGGGTGCTCGAGCTGACGCCGGACGGCATCCATCAGTATGGCGGCGGCTATACGGAGTATGTGGCGCGGACCGGCCACGAAGCTCCGGGCTTGCGGAGCTGATTGCGGATCTCGCTGATGACTACTGCGTTCGCAGCGCCAGTGGCGGCTCGGGCGGACGCAGCAGCGCAAAGGCGATCTGAACGATGCCGGCGGTCAGGCCGATGCTGACGCCCGCCTGCCATGCCAGCGTGTATGAGCCGAGCGAGTCATAGATCAGGCCGCCCCCGAGCGCGCCGAGGAAGCTGCCAAGCTGATGGCTCATGAAGGCGAGGCCGGCGATCATCGCCTGCCACTTCAAGCCGAACATCTCGACGATCGCACCCGCAACCAGCGGTCCGACGCCAAGCCACAGAAAGCCCATCAATGCGGCGAAGATCAGCGTGGTCGTAGGCGTCGGCGCCTGCATGAAGTACCACGCGAGGATGAGCGAGCGCGAGAAGTAGATTCCACCCAGCAGCGCGAGCTTGTTCCACCTGCCGCCGGCCCAGCCGAAGAACAGGCTTCCGATCACATTGAAGCCACCGATGACGCCGAGCGTTTGCGCGCTCAACATCGGATCCATGCCGCAGATGGCGAGATAGGTCGGCAGATGCGTCGTGAGAAAGACGAGCTGCATGCCGCAGACGAAATACGCCATCGTCATTACGATAAAGGATGGATTTCCAAGCGCGCGACCGATCACGGCTTTCGCGGGAACGCTGTCAATATCCATGGAAGGCGCCGGCGGAAGCGGGAGCCTGTCCACCTTTCCCGCGAACCATGTCGCAGGGATCAGCGCCAGCGATAACACGATGAATCCGACGATGCCGAAGCGCCAGCCATACCCCTGATTGAGCGCCTGACCGAGCGGCGCTGCGATCAGCGCGCCGAGCGAACCTGCGGCCGATACAATGCCGAGCACCAGACTGCGCGAAGACGCTGGAACGGAGCGGGCCGCGACGGCCATGCTGACCGATGAAGCGATGCAGGATAGCGACGTCCCGATCAGCAGGCCCGCGCCGATCATGATGCTGAGAAAGCCCTGGGCGAGTGCCATGAGGATTAGGCCGGCGATGTAAAGTCCGGCACCGGTCAACACCACGGGCCGGAATCCGTAGCGCGCAGCACACGCACCGGCGATCGGTTGCGTAAATCCCCAGGCCAGATTCTGGATCGCGATGGCCACCGTGAACTGGGAGATCGAGATGGCGATGTCCTGCGTCAACGGCTGCATGAAGATGCCGAGACTTTGTCTGATGCCCATGCTGAGGGTCAGCATCAGGGACGCGCCGATCAAAATAGGAAAAGCCGGGCGAAGCGCTCGCAGCGACGTCATGAGATGGCGTTTCCCTTGTTGCTTTGCTTTTTTGGCGCATCCGGTTGACAGGTTGCCTCCCTGGATTGGGGCCGGAATATGATACTGTCAACTGGCGTCGGGAGCAGGGCAGACATCGTCTCGTGCGGCATGAGCTGGCTGCGCGCGTTTTGAAATCCTGGCCGCGTGGCGTACAACGCCGATCACCGGCATAGCTTGTCGTAACTCACTCAGAGCGGGTAATTTGCGGCAGCGTCGGCGGTGTCGCACGCTTTCTGGATCGCGGTATAAGCCATTGAAATATAGTCACATTTTCTCCGTCGCGCCGATGATGGACTGGACTGACCGGCATTGCCGCGTCTTCCATCGTCTGCTGTCGCGGCGGGCCCGGCTCTACACCGAGATGCTGACGACCGGCGCCGTGATCCATGGCGACCGTCAGCGATTGCTTGGCTTCGATGCGAGCGAGCATCCCGTCGCGCTTCAGCTCGGCGGCTCGAATCCGTGCGATCTCGCTGAAAGCGCGCGGATTGGCGAAGGCTTCGGTTACGACGAAATCAATCTCAATGTCGGCTGTCCGTCGGATCGCGTGAAGGACGGCCGTTTCGGCGCGTGCCTGATGGCCGAGCCGCGCCTCGTCGCGGACTGCGTGGCCGCGATGAAGCAGGCCGTCAAAATTCCGGTCACCGTGAAGTGTCGCATCGGTATCGACGATCAGGACCCGGAAGTGGCGCTGGATACGTTAGGCCGGGCCGTGATCGCCGCAGGCTCCGACGCGCTGGTGGTTCACGCGCGCAAGGCGTGGCTCAACGGCCTGTCGCCGAAAGAGAACCGCGATATCCCGCCGCTCGACTATGATCGCGTCTATCGGCTCAAGGCTGCATTGCCTCATGTCCCGATCATCATCAACGGCGGTATTCCGACCGTCGCGGCGGCGAAGGAGCATCTGGCGCATGTCGATGGCGTGATGCTGGGGCGCGCGGCCTATCACGAGCCGTGGCGTCTGCTTAGTGTCGATCCCGAATTGTTTGGCGAGCCGTCGCCGCACGCGACCATGCACGAGGCCATCGAAGCGCTGATGCCTTACATCGAGCGCCAGCTTGCCGCCGGCGCGCGGCTGCATTCGATCACGCGGCATCTGGTCGGCGCGTTTCACGGTGTGCCGGGGGCGCGCGCGTTCCGCCGCCATCTCGCCGAGAATTGCGTCAAGGCGGGAGCAGGAACGGAATCGTTGCGTGCGGCGCTCGATCTCGTTGATCCGCTCACCTCAGCGTCGATCGCCGCCTGATCGCGTTTACGGATAGCCGCGCAGCATCAGCTTGTCGGGACGGACTTCCCAGCTCTCCAGCCGGTTGAGGAAGCTCATGCCGAGCAGGTTGGATTTCATCTGGCCGCGCGGCACCACAAGCGCGGGCACCGAGCGCTCCACCAGCTTGCCGACCGACAGCCGGTCCAGCGTCAGCCTGGCCGCGCGCACCCGTCCCCCGGCCGTTTCGACATCCACGCTGTAGTCGAGCAATTCCAGCGGCAGGCCCGCGGCCTTCGCGGTCTCATAGGTCAGCACCACGGAGGTCGCGCCGGTGTCGATCACCATCGGCGCGCTGACACCGTTGATTTTTGCCCGCAAGGAAAATTCGCCGCTGTCGCTGCGGGCGATTTCGACCGCACGCGCCGGTTTGGATTTCACGGCATGATCGGTGACGCGGATCAGCGCGCCCTTCACGCTGGCGAATGCAACCGGATTGGACATCGACAGCAGAATGGCGACAGCCGACACCACGAGGGCAACGATCATGAACCCGCGGATCATGCGGCACCTGTCGTATGGGCAGATATCGGTGACGTCAGGAGCGCGCGCGCGGCGCGGGGATCGGCAGACCGGCGTCCAGCATGCGCTGATGCAGCGTCGCCATCACCGCCAGGCGCTCGCTGTTGTCCATCTTGTGCCAGCGTGCGATTTCGGGAAGCGAGCGTCCGCAACCTAGACAGAGCTTGGCCTTCGGGTCGATAAAGCACACCGCGATGCAGGGCGTCTCTTGCTTCGATATCGTATCTTGAGTCATGGGCGGTAGTGATCGTCATTTTTATCGCTCGCGCAAGATGCTCTAGATGCCGGTTCCCGCATTCATGATCGGCTTGAAGCGGGGCCGGCTCTTGTCGCCGGTTATTCCTTCCGGCGGGCGATCCGGTTGCAACGGCGGGGAATCGTCCCGCATCGGGGCGAGGGCAGTCATCACGCGCTCGGGCGGATAGGTGACGATGACTTCGGTGCCGACGCGCAGGGTCGATTTGAGCGTGAATGTGCCGCCATGCATGTCGATCAGGCTCTTGGCGATCGGAAGGCCGAGGCCCGCGCCCTGTTCGGCGGACTTGATCGAGTTCGATCCCTGACCGAACGAGGCCAGCACCACCGGGATTTCATCCTCGGCGATGCCGGAGCCTGTGTCCTTGACGCTGAGATATTGCCCGCCGGATGCCGTCCAGCCGACCTTGAGCCAGATTTCGCCGCCGGGTGGCGTGAACTTGATCGAGTTCGACAGCAGATTGAGCACCACCTGCCGCGTGGCGCGCTCGTCGCCCCACAGCTTCGGCATGTCCTGCTCGAACACTTCGTGGATGGTGATGCCGCGGCTGGAGGCGCGCAGCTTCAGCAGGTGATGGCAGTCCGCCACGATATGAACCAGCGAGATGGGTTCCTCGTTCAGTTCGTAACGTCCGGCCTCGATGCGCGACAGATCGAGAATTTCGTTGATGAGGTTCAGCAGGTGTACGCCGGAATTGTGAATGTCCGACGAGTAGTCCTTATAAACCTCGACGGCGTGGGGGCCGAAAATTTCGCTCTTCATCACTTCGGAAAATCCGAGAATGGCGTTGAGCGGTGTCCGCAGTTCGTGACTCATCTGCGCGAGGAAGCGCGACTTCGAGACGTTGGCGGATTCCGCGCGATGGCGTGCTTCGTCCGAGATCGCCTTGGCCTGCTCGAGTTCGCCGATCAATGCGTCCTTTTCCGCGCGTGCCTCCAGCGTCGCGAGCGTCGTGGAATGGAGGCGGTGCGCGAGCAGGGCAAAGTAGCCTTCCGCGGTGATGGCAAGCGCGGCCAGGATGTAATCGTCAAACGTGCCGCGGAGAATGAAGTTGAGCGCAATCGCCGCCGAGACCGGCACCGTTGCCGCGAAAGCGGCGATCGGCAGGCTCGCCGCCAGCATGCTGGACACCGCGATGACCAGCAGCATCACGAACAGCATCAGCGTGTTGGAGACGACGTCGATGCCCGATGGATGAACCAGAACGACCGTCCACGCCAATCCGTAGAGCAGATCCAGCCCGACGAAGCGCAGCCGCCATTTGCGCGTCGTGGCCGGTGTTGAAGACGTGATCGCAAGAAACTTGGAGCAGAACCGGATGACCACGCCATGGATGGTCAGAATGACGGCTGTCCAGACAATGGCTGCGAGTGGCGGAATCCAGAAACTCGTCAGAATGCCGGTAGAGACCACCAGCAGCACGACCACAAGCGAGGCCGAGATGCGCGTTTGCGCGTACTGTCGCAGCAGTTCGTGATCGAAGGCCGGCCGCGTTCCGCTGGTCGAGGTCAGCCGATCGCGCGCTTCGCGCACGCGCTGCGAGGCCGCCCGGCGATTCCGCGCCGGCATTTCCGCCGATGGCGCGGAAAGCTCCTTCTTGTCGGCGGTTTCACTCATATTTACGCGACAAATCCCGAACAAATGCGAATGGCGCGCCTGAACGCGCGCAAGTTTCTGCCCGCTATTTTTGGCGCTAAATCATTAAGAGCTGGCTTAAAGGTCAATTTAATCGGGTTAAGAAAGTATGAATCGGGGTAGCCCTGTACAGCGCTGTCCACATCTGACGCAGCCGCAAACAAAAAGGCGGCACGGAATACCCGCACCGCCTTCGGACCCGTCCTGATGGGATGAATTTAGCGCTGCAGCCGTGCCAGCAGACTGGATGTATCCCAGCGCTTGCCGCCCATCTTTTCGACTTCTGAATAGAAGTTGTCGACCAGCGCGGTCACCGGCAGGCTCGCGCCGTTGCGCCGGGCTTCCGCCAGACAGATCGACAGGTCCTTGCGCATCCATTCGACGGCAAATCCGAAATCGAACTTGCCTTCGTTCATGGTCTTGTAGCGGTTCTCCATCTGCCAGGACTGCGCCGCGCCTTTCGAGATGGTGTCGATCACCGCTTCGACATCCAGTCCGGCGCGCTTGGCGAAGTGGATGCCCTCCGACAGGCCCTCGACAAGACCGGCGATACAAATCTGGTTGACCATCTTGGTGAGCTGGCCCGAACCCGCAGGGCCGAGCAGTTTGCACATCCGTGCATAGGACGCGATCACGGGCTCCGCTTTCTTGTAGGCGGCTTCATCGCCGCCGCACATCACGGTGAGCACCCCGTTCTCGGCGCCGGCCTGACCGCCCGAGACCGGTGCGTCGATGAACTGAAAACCGCGCTTGCCGGCGTCCGCGTCGAGCTGCCGCGCGACTTCTGCCGACGCGGTGGTGTGATCGACAAAAATCGCGCCGGACTTCATGGCGGCGAATGCGCCGTCAGCGCCGATGGTCACGGCGCGCAGGTCGTCGTCGTTGCCGACGCAGGCCATCACGAAATCCTGACCTTCAGCGGCTGCCTTCGGCGTCGCAGCGGCGCGGCCGCCGAACTTCTCGGCCCATGCCTTGGATTTGGCGGCGGTGCGATTGTAGACGGTGACTTCGTGGCCGCCCTTGGTGGCCAGATGTCCCGCCATCGGGAAACCCATGACGCCGAGGCCGAGAAATGCGACTTTTGCCATGTCTTGCTCTTCTGATTGGTGGAGAGTTTGGCCGGATTTCCGGCAGGTGGGATGGCAACAGCTATGCGAAGGAGGGATCGCCTTGCAAGGCCGTTGACGGGGTATGTGGCGCGCGTATGAAGGCCTCGCAGGCGGCGGCCCCCGGATCCGCATGCCGGGAGATATGTTGTGGCAGTCGATAAAACGCAGGTTCTTGCCGCCCTTCGCGCGATCTCATCGCCGCGCGGCGTTCCGCTCACCGAGGCGAAGGTGCTGTCCGAAATCACCGCCTCGGATGGCAAGGTGTTTTTTTCGATCAACGTCGACGCGGCCGAGGCGAGGACCTGGGAAGATATCCGTGCCCGGGCAGAGGCGGCGGTGCGGGCGATACCGGGTGTGACGACCGCGATGGTGGCGCTGACAGCCGAGCGCAAGCCCGGCGCGGCCCCGGCGGCGCATCAGCACTCTCACGGTGTGAAGCCAGTGGCCCAACACAGGCCTCACGGCGGCCCTGCGGATTCTCCGATGGGCCAGCAGGCGGCCATTCCGGGGATCGGCTCCATTATCGCGGTGGCATCCGGCAAGGGTGGCGTCGGCAAATCCACCACGGCGCTCAATCTGGCGCTCGCGCTGCGCGATCTCGGTCTTCGCGTGGGCCTGCTGGATGCGGACATTTACGGGCCGTCGGTCCCGCGCCTGACCGGTGTCCGCGAGAAGCCGACCGTCAATGACGCCAGGAAAATGATTCCGATCAAGCGGTTCGGCATGCCGCTGATGTCCATCGGATTTCTGGTCGAAGAACAGACCGCGATGGTCTGGCGCGGGCCGATGGTGATGTCGGCGATCCGGCAGATGCTGTGGGACGTCGCATGGGGCGAGCTGGACGTTCTGGTGGTGGACATGCCGCCGGGGACGGGGGACGCGCAATTGACGCTGGCCCAGCAGGTGCCGCTGAGAGGGGCTGTCATCGTGTCCACGCCTCAGGATCTGGCTCTGATTGATGCCCGGCGCGGGATCGCCATGTTCGAGAAGGTCAACGTGCCGACCCTCGGCATCATCGAGAACATGAGCTATTTCCAGTGCCCCGAATGCGGGACGCGCTCCGACATTTTCGGACATGGCGGCGCCCGGCATGAGGCTGAACGGCAGAAGGTGCCGTTTCTGGGCGAAATACCGCTCCACATGGCGATTCGCACGTCATCGGATGCCGGTACCCCGGTGGTCGAGAGCGAACCGGACGGCGTCCATGCCGGGATTTACCGGTCCATCGCTGCCGATATCAAAAAGCAACTCGCTGGCGTTTCAGCCTCCGCCTAGACCCTTCGCAGGCTGGTCGAGTATCAATCCAACACCCTATTCGACTTTGGTTTAATAGGCTTGGGAAGCCGCGTTACGGATTTTCCGCGGAACGACTTCCGTGCTAGAGACCGCCCCCAGAGGGATTTCAAAAAGAAACGCCCCCCACAAGGAGATGCCGCATGAAGCGTCGTGATTTTCTGAAAGTAACCGCAGCCGGAGCAGCCGCAACCGCCGTTGCCTCGCCGGCTATTGCCCAGTCGTCGCCCGAGGTGAAGTGGCGCCTGACCTCCAGCTTCCCGAAGTCGCTGGATACCATCTATGGCGGTGCCGAGCAGCTCTCGAAGTACGTCGCCGAAATGACCGACAACAAATTCCAGATTCAGGTGTTCGCCGCCGGTGAAGTCGTTCCCGGCCTGCAGGCGCTGGACGCGACCTCGAACGGCACGGTCGAAATGTGCCACACCGTTTCTTACTACTACGTCGGCAAGGACCCGACCTTCGCGGTGTTCGCGTCGGTGCCGTTCGGCCTCAACACCCGCATGCAGAATTCGTGGCTCGAACAGGGCGGCGGTAACGAGATCGCCAACGATTTCTACAAGAAGCATGGCGTGGTCGGCATGGCTTGCGGCAACACCGGCACCCAGATGGGCGGCTGGTTCCGTAAGGAGATCAAGACCGTCGCCGATCTTCAGGGCCTGAAGATGCGCATCGGCGGTATCGCTGGTCAGGTTCTGGCCAAGGTCGGCGTTGTGCCGCAGCAGCTCGCCGGCGGCGATATCTATCCGTCTCTGGAAAAGGGCACCATCGACGCTGCCGAGTGGGTCGGTCCGTACGACGACGAGAAGCTTGGCTTCAACAAGGTCGCGAAGTTCTACTACTATCCGGGCTTCTGGGAAGGCGGCCCGACGGTTCACGCATTCGCCAACCTCGAGAAGTTCAACGCTCTGCCGAAGAACTATCAGGCGATCCTGACCAACGCAGCGGCTCACACCAATGCCTGGATGCCTGCACGTTACGACATGCAGAACCCCGGCGCCCTGAAGCGCCTCGTGGCAAGCGGCACCCAGCTTCGTCCGTTCACCAACGAAGTGCTCGATGCTTGCCTCAAGGCGACCAACGAGCTGTGGGCCGAAATCTCCGCCAAGAACGCCGACTTCAAGAAGGCGATCGACGCGATGCAGGCCTATCGTTCGGATCAATACCTGTGGTGGCAGGTTGCCGAATACACCAACGACAGCTTCATGATCCGCTCGCGCACCCGCGGCTGATCAAATCAAGCCACATCTGACCGGGCCCGGCCTCCGCAAGGAGGCCGGGCTTTTCTTTTGCAGTGCGGTCAGGGAAATCGTCATGGATATTGGGAACAAGTTGTTCCATGCTCCCGCTCCAAAGCCCCGAAAAGAGGGTGAAAACGCACAAATCACATTCAGGGAGTTATTCATGAAACGTCGCGAGTTTATCAAGATTGCGGGTATCGGCGCAGCCGGCGCCGCGGTTGCTTCACCCGCCATCGCCCAGTCGATGCCCGAAATCAAATGGCGCCTGACATCCAGTTTTCCAAAATCTCTCGATACGATTTACGGCGCCGCTGAGGTGTTCTCAAAAGCCGTCGCCGAAGCCACCGACAACAGGTTTCAGATTCAGGTCTTTGCCGCCGGCGAAATCGTCCCCGGTCTTCAGGCGCTGGATGCAGCGTCGAATGGCACCGTGGAAATGGCTCACACAGCCACGTACTATTACATCGGCAAGGACCCGACATTTGCGATCGGAACGGCTGTGCCGTTCGGATTGAACAGCCGCATGCAGACCGCATGGCTGCAGGTGGGCGGTGGCGCCGAGCTCTTCAACGAGTTTCTGAAACCTCACAACGTCGTAGGGCTTCTGGCCGGCAATACCGGCTGTCAGATGGGTGGCTGGTACCGCAAGGAGCTGAAGGATCCAAAGGATCTCAGCGGCCTGAAAATGCGCATCGGCGGATTCGCCGGCCAGGTGCTCACCAAGCTCGGCGTCGTCCCGCAGCAGGTGGCCGGTGGCGACATCTATCCGTCTCTGGAAAAGGGCACCATCGACGCCGCCGAGTGGGTCGGTCCGTACGACGACGAGAAGCTCGGCTTCCAGAAGGTTGCGAAGTACTACTATTATCCAGGCTGGTGGGAAGGCGGCCCTTCGCTGCACAACCTCGTCAACCTGGCGAAATGGGAAGCGCTGCCGGCGGGATACAAGTCGATCCTCAAGACGGCATCCTCGCTCGCCAACGAAACCATGCAGGCTCGCTACGATGCGTATAATCCGCCCGCTCTCAAGCGGCTGGTCGCCGGTGGTACGCAACTGCGTCCGTTCCCGTCGTCGATCATGGAGGCATCGCTGAAAGCCGCCAACGAGGTCTACAAGGAGACCTCGGCGAAGAACGCGAACTTCAAGAAGCTCTACGAAGCGATGGCGGCATTCCGCAATGATCAGTACACCTGGTGGCAGGTGGCGGAATACAGCTTCGACAGCTTCCAGATCCGGTCGCGCACGCGAACCTGATCGGGTCGCTTCGGCGGAAAAACAAAACCCGGCCTCGCAAAGGCCGGGTTTTTTGTGAGCCGCATTCGCCGCCTATTTGCTGCCGGCGGGCGGGCCGAAGTCGAGAGCCGGCATTTCCTGCTGCTGAATCTGGATGTCGACCTTGTTGGGGTCGATCGTCGAGACCGCGCCCTTGTAGTGCATGACCATGGCCGGGAAGGCGATGACGAGGCCGACCATGATCACCTGAATGATCACGAACGGCACCGATCCCCAATAGATTTGCCCCGTTGTCACCGGCTCCATGCGCTTGCCGCTGACGCGATCGGTATAGGCTTCCTTCGGCGCAACTGAGCGCAGGTAGAACAGCGCGAAACCGAACGGCGGATGCATGAATGACGTCTGCATGTTCACGCCGAGGATCACGCCGAACCAGATCAGGTCGATCCCGAGTTTCTCGGCTGCCGGACCGAGCAGCGGTATGACGATGAACGCCAGCTCGAAGAAGTCGAGGAAGAAGGCGAGAACGAACACGAAGGCGTTGACGAAGATCAGGAAGCCGGTCTGGCCGCCCGGCAGCGAGACCAGCAGTTCTTCAACCCAGCGGTGGCCATCGACGCCGTAGAAGGTGAGGGAGAAAACGCGCGCGCCGACCAGGATGAAGATCACGAAGGCGGAGAGCTTGGCGGTGGATTCGGCGCCCTGCCGCGTCAGGTCGAAATTCAGCCGGCGCTTCATCATCGCCAGAATCATCGCGCCTGCCGCGCCCATCGCGCCGCCTTCCGTCGGCGTCGCGACGCCGATGAAGATCGTGCCGAGAACAAGGAAGATCAGGCCGAGCGGCGGCACCATCACGAACACGACCTGTTCGGCCAGCTTCGACAGCAGCTTGAGGCCTGTGATGCGGTTGATGACCGCGAGCACGAAGGACATCGCCACGACAATCGACATGGTGAGGACGACATAGTCCGCGCCGGCTTTCACTTCGGTGAAGCGCATGATCTCAAGGGCGATCGCCGTTGCCCCGATCAGCACGATGAACAGCGACAGCGTCATGGTGCGGATGATGCCGATGAACGGCTTGAAGAACAGTCCGGTGAGAATCACGAACCAGAAGCCGTGAAGGACCAGCGGGTTTTCGGAAATCTTGTTGAAGACGGGTGACGTCCAGTCAAACAGACCCAGCTTCACCACGAAGAAATAGGCCGTTGCCGCAGCCGAAATTGCCGCCAGCGGCAGGATGACCGGATGCTTGGCGGTTTCGGGCTCGCGAAGGGTCTGCGCTTCGAGCGGAAGTCCGGGCGTTGCACTCGGAAAGAACGTCGCGACCAGGAAAATATAGGTAGCGTAGAGGATCGACAGGACGATGCCGGGGATAAAGGCGCCTTCGTACATGTCACCGACCGAGCGGCCGAGCTGGTCAGCCATGACGATCAGCACAAGCGAGGGCGGAATGATTTGCGCCAGTGTGCCGGATGCCGCGATCACGCCGGTAGCGACGCGGCGGTCATAGCCGTAACGCAGCATGATCGGCAGCGAGATCAGGCCCATCGAGATCACCGATGCGGCGACCACGCCGGTGGTCGCGGCAAGCAGCGCGCCCACGAAGACGACAGCATAGGCAATGCCGCCGCGGATGCTGCCGAACAGTTGCCCGATGGTTTCGAGCAGATCCTCCGCCATGCCTGATCGTTCAAGGATCAGCCCCATGAACGTGAAAAACGGGATCGCGAGCAGCGTCTCGTTGTTCATGACGCCGTAGACACGTTCGGGCAACGCCTGCAGGAAGTCCGGCCGGAACAGACCAAGTTCGATGCCGATGAAGGCGAACAGCAGGCCGTTGGCGGCGAGTGAAAACGCGACCGGATATCCCAGAAGCAGGAACATCACCAGCGACGCGAACATGATCGGCGCCATGTAGTGGATGAACATAGCTTCCATTAGGAATCTCTCTTGTTGGAAGTCACTGTGGCCGCCGGGACGATCATGGTTTTTCAGGCGTGATCGCTTGCGCGAGCTTGAGGGCCTCAAGCTCGGCAATCTCGTGCGCGCTCATGGCATGCGCGTTCGGATCGGGCAGGAGGCCCTTCATCACCGCGGCGCGTTTGATGATCTCGGAGACGCCCTGAACGAGCAGGAGCGTGAGACCGATCATGATCAGCGATTTGGCAGGCCATTGCGGAAGGCCGCCTGCGCTGAACGACTGTTCGTTCTGCTGATAGGAGACGATGAAGAAGGGGATCGACGTCCAGATCAGGATCACGCAGAACGGCACGAGAAACAGGATATGCCCGATCATGTCGATCCAGCTTCGGACCTTCAGGGGCAGGGTGTGGTTGATGATGTCGATCTTGATGTGCTCGCCGTTCAGCAGTGTCCAGGGCGAGCAGAGCAGGAATACAACGCTGAATAGAACCCATTGCAATTCAAGGTAGGCGTTCGACGAGACGTCGAACACCTTCCGGACGACCGCGTTGACCGCCGAAATCATCACGGCGAGCACGATCAGCCACGACACCCATCGACCGACGAACGTATTGAATGCGTCGATCGCGCGGCTCAATTTGAGAAGCGATTGCAAACCCCATCCTCCCGAATGTGCCCCTGCGTTACTTGGCTTTGCCGGGACCGGGAAGGTGGCGGCATGCCGGCTTTTCCAGCCGAAGGGCGCATAAAGCTCGCTGACAAAATCAGCGTGTCACGCCGCCGTCAATTGGAAGTTTGTTGATTCCAAGGCAGATTTTTGGGGTCCCGGACATTTGTGCCAATCAAACCGGCAATGCGGGAAACAATCGTGTTTTACCTAGCCGCCGGTCACACTCATGTGCCGGCTGACGCTTGGCCGATTGTGGCGGCGGTCGATGACAAAGTCGTGCCCCTTCGGCTTGAGGCCGATCGCGCGGTCAATTGCGGCTGACAGGAGCGTATCCTCCTCGGAAGCGCGGAGCGGCTTGCGCAGATCGGAGGCATCCTCCTGGCCTAGGCAGGTGTGGAGTGTTCCCGTGCAGGTGATGCGGACCCGGTTGCAGGATTCGCAGAAGTTGTGGGTCATCGGTGTGATGAAGCCAAGCCGCCCGCCGGTCTCGCTGACGCGGACATAGCGCGCGGGGCCGCCGGTATTGTCGGGAAGATCGCTCAGGGTGTAACGCGCGGCAAGGCGGGCCCGGAGCAACGATAGCGGCAGGTACTGATCAATACGTCCTTCACCGATTTCGCCCATGGGCATCACCTCGATCAGGGTAAGGTCCATGTCCTTGCGATGGGCCCACTCCATGAGCGAGGGGATTTCCTCCTCGTTCATGTTCTTCAGCGCGACGGCATTGATTTTGACCTTGAGGCCCGCGTCCTGTGCGGCTTCGATACCGTGCAGCACTTTATCAAGGTCCCCCCAACGGGTGATCGCGCGGAATTTTTCGGCATCGAGCGTGTCGAGCGAGACATTGATCCGCCGGACGCCGTGAGCCTTGAGGTCAGACGCAAATCGCTCGAGCTGCGAGCCGTTTGTCGTCAGCGTGAGTTCGTCCAGTGCGCCGCTGTCGAGATGGCGGGAGAGGGACTGGACCAGCGACATCACATTGCGGCGGACCAGCGGCTCGCCGCCCGTGAGCCGCAGCTTGCGCACGCCCTTGGAAATAAAGGCCGAGCACAGCCGGTCAAGTTCCTCGAGGGTGAGAAGGTCGGATTTCGGCAGGAAGGTCATGTCTTCCGACATGCAATAGAAGCAGCGCAGGTCGCAGCGATCGGTGACAGACACACGCAGGTAACTGATCGACCGTCCGAACGGATCAATCATGGACGAAGTCACCGGGATGACCGTGGAACTTGAAACGGGTCCGCTCATGTCGCGCCTTGGTCTTGCTCACCCCGAGCCGGTTACGACGGCTGTGGCATGCCAGACCTCAATCTAGGCACGAAGCTGCACCGATACAATCCAATCTGTCCCCAAACCCCGGGTTAGCGGCCGGGCGGCGGCGGGAATGGTGAGTTGGCAGGTTCAGCAGGTGCTGCAGCAGCAGGCGCGGGCTTCGGCTTCTTAGCCTTTGGCGGCGCATGCCGCACGGCGCGCTTGGGCGGAGGGGCGATCTGCAATTCCGCGTAGACCGGATTCGGATCGACAGCGCTCGATGCCGGGCTTGCCGGGTCGCGGATGACCTGAACCGGCACGGTCTCGGGCTGATACTTCGGCAGTGTGAAAGTTACAGTGAAATCACTTTCGATCGGCACGGCGACCGCACACGGTGTTTTGCAGGTCTGACCGGTCGAGGTGCGCGCCTCTGCTCCGGCGGGGAGCGATTCCATCTGCACCGTTACCATCGGCGGCGCCGACTTGAACATTTCGGGCATGGAAAAAGATGAGCAGCCTGCGAGGCCAAGGCTCGCCGCAACAACAACGATGATACGCATGGTGCATCCGTCTTGTGATGCGGTGGTAGCCGCATAGTCCCCGCGCGGACCTTAGAAGTGTCGTATGCCACGCGCAACGGGGCGCGCCGGATTCGTTAAGTGAAGGTTAACGCGGTGCGCGAAACGATCTGTAGAAAATTAGTATTATATTTCAATGGTTTAAATAAGGGGCAGCAACGTTTCGACCGCGCCGGGCAACTCGCGCATGTGACCAATGAGGACATCAGGCTTCAGTTCGGCAATCGGCGTTTCCGTATAGCCGAAGGTCACTCCGATCACGGGGACACCGGCGCGCCGCGCCACGCCGACGTCCGGACCGGAGTCGCCAACCATGATGGCCCGCGACATGTCCCCGCCGGCTTGCGCGACGGTTTGGCGAAAAATGGTGGGATCCGGTTTCGCCACCCCAAACGTATCGGCACCGCAGATCGCGGCAAAGCGGCCGGTCATCTCCAACTGCGCGAGCAGGAGCCTTGAGAGGCCTTCCAGTTTGTTGGTGCAGACAGCGAACCGGAAGCCCCGATCCTCAAGCGTGTCGAGGGCCGCGTGCAGACCCTCGAACGGCAGCGAAGCGTCGGCGATATGGTCCTTGTAGTAGGCGATAAAATCCGCTGTGAGCCGATCCAGTTCCGCCACGCTGACCGTGCGGCCGTCCACTTCCAGACCGCGTTCGATCAATTTGCGCGCGCCGGCTCCGATCATGTTGCGGGCGGACGCCACCGGCACGAGCGGCAGACCCTCACGCTGAAGAACGAAGTTCAACGCTCCGACGAGGTCGGGGGCGGTATCGACGAGAGTGCCGTCGAGATCGAAGACAATGAGGGGGGACTTGGCCATGCCGGATCGCTACCGGGCAGGATGGGATCAGGCAAGCCCTGCGGTCGAATTGGTCTTATGTCGGCTCATTTTAGCTGTTTTTCGCCAGGAAGGCGGGTATCCACCGCCGCGAAAACCGCGCTATATGCCTCGCGTTCCCAAGGGAACGGAACATCGAGGGCCATGATGTCGATGGACGACTTGAAGCGGCAGGCGGCGGCGCGCGCGCTTGAACAGGTGCAGGACGGTATGAAACTGGGGCTCGGCACCGGTTCGACCGCGAAGCATTTCGTTGAACTGCTGGGCGAGCGCGTGAAGGCAGGCCTGAAGGTTGTCGGCGTCCCGACCTCGGAAGCGACCCGGGCGGATGCGGAGCGCTGCGGTGTCCCGCTGACCACGCTGGAAGACGTTGATCGCCTCGATCTCACGGTGGACGGGGCCGATGAAGTCGACCCCCATCTCGAATTGATCAAGGGCGGCGGCGGCGCACTGCTGCGCGAAAAAATCGTCGCAGCGGCGTCCGACCGGATGATCGTCATCGCCGACGACTCAAAGTGGGTTGACGCCCTCGGCCGCTTTCCGCTGCCGATCGAGGTCATTCCGTTTGGCCTCGGCGCGACGCGCCGCGCCATCGAGGCGGCCTTCGCGCAAAATGGCGTTTCCGGGCCCATGGATATTCGCAAGACAAAGGACGGCCACGTTTTCGTCACCGATGGCGGCCACTGGATTATCGACGCCAGGCTCGGCCGAATCCCGGACCCACCGAAGCTGGCGGCGTCGCTGAATTCGATTCCGGGGGTTGTCGAGCATGGCCTGTTTATTGGTCTCGCGCGCACGGTCGTACTTGCCGGAGCGCAAGGTATTCGCGTTGTTGATCGGCCCTAGGGATACTAGGCGCTGCAATCGAGGAGAATTGAGATGAAGAAGTTTTCGCATGTGTTGTTCGCGGTCGGCGCCGCGCTTGTCCTCACGATGGGCAGCGCAATGGCGCAGGCCCCGAAGCCGCCATCCCCGGCCGCCATCGGCTATGCCAAGGAAATCCTGGCGTCCAAGAATGTCAGCGCGATCTATCAGGGTGCGGTGCCCGGTCTCGTGCAACGGACCAAGGACGTGCTCCTGCAGTCGAACCTGAACTACCAGAAGGACCTCAATGAGGTTGCGGTGGTGGTCGCGAAGGAATTGGCCGGGCGCGAAAAGGAAATTGGCGAGGAAATGGCCCGCATCTACGCCAGCTCCTTTACCGAGCAGGAGCTGAAGGAGCTTGCTGCGTTCTACAAGTCGCCGCTGGGCGCAAAGGTCATCGCACAGGAGCCTGTGGCATTCACCACCGCGCGCCAATATATGGATCAGTGGGCGCAGAAGTTCGGCGAGGAAATCAATGCGAAATTCCGTGCCGAGATGAAGAAGCGCGGCAAGGACATTTAAGCGATCGGACACTCCATGGCGGACCGGGACGTTGACCTGTTTGTGATCGGCGGCGGATCGGGCGGCGTTCGTGCTGCCCGCATCGCGGCCGGCCACGGCGCGAGCGTTCTGGTCGCCGAGGAATACCGGATGGGCGGCACCTGCGTGATCCGCGGGTGCGTCCCCAAGAAGCTGATGGTCTATGCCTCCCATGTCCGGCATGAACTGGACGATGCCGCCGGCTTCGGCTGGACCATTCCGGAGGCGACCTTCGACTGGTCCACATTGATTGCCAACAAGGACAAGGAAATCGCACGGCTTGAAGCGGCGTATACGTTCAACGTCGAAAAGGCCGGCGCAAAAATCATCAAGGCGCGGGCCACCTTCGAGGACGCGCATACGCTTCGCCTGTCGACCGGTGAAACCGTCAATGCGAAGTATGTGCTGATCGCCACGGGCGGAACGCCAAATCACGGCGCGCCAATACCGGGCATCGAGCATGTGATTTCGTCCAACGAGGTGTTTCACCTCAAGACGTTTCCCAAGCGCATCGTGATCCAGGGTGGCGGTTATATCGCGCTCGAGTTCGCCTGCATCTTCGCCGGGCTTGGCGCCGACGTCACCGTGATCTATCGCGGCGAGAACATCCTGCGCGGGTTCGACGAGGACGTGCGCAAGCATGTCCGCAGCGAAATGGAGAAGTCCGGCATCACGATTCTGACCGGCTGCATTGTCACGAAGGTCGAGAAGCACGGCGAAGGATTCACCGCGCATATGTCGAACGGATCGAGCGTCGCCGGCGATCAGGTGATGTTCGCCGTCGGCCGCCATCCAAATGTCAAAGGTCTTGGACTGGAGACGGCCGGCGTCGCCCTCAATCCGGTCAATGGCGGCATCGCGGTCAACGAGTTCTCGCAGACCAGCGTCCCGAACATCTATGCCGTCGGCGACGTGACCCACCGGATCAATCTCACGCCGGTCGCCATCCGCGAAGGACATGCCTTCGCCGACACCGTATTCGGCAATCGGCCGGTGAGTGTCGATCATGCCGACATCCCGACGGCGGTCTTCACACAGCCCGAAGTCGGCACCGTGGGGCTGACCGAGGCGGAGGCGAGGGCGCAGTACACCCATGTCGATATCTACAAGACCGATTTCCGGTCATTGAAATCCACGATGTCGGGCAGCCAGTCCCGCGTGATGATGAAGCTGATCGTCGATGCATCGACCGACCGCATCCTCGGGTGCCACGTCGTGGGACCGGAGGCGGGTGAATTGATCCAGGTCGTCGGCATTGCGGTGAAGATGAAGGCCACCAAGGCCGACTTCGACGCCACCATGGCCGTTCACCCGACGGCGGCGGAAGAACTCGTGACCCTGCGCACGCCAAGTGCCCGCCACGTCCGCGAGGCCGCGGAATAGCGCGACGGCCCGATCCGCGCCGGGGAGGCCCGGCCCCGGGGGCTGGCCGAACAGTCCTGTTTGCCCGGCCAAGTGCCTGATCCGGCGTGCTGATTTGCAACTGGCAAGACCGTACCCACCTGTGTATAACCCGGCGCATTGTAGGATTGCCGTTTCCTGAGGAGTTTCAGTCATGTCCGAGCGGTGGACGCCCGATAGCTGGCGCAAGAAGCCAGTCATGCAGGTGCCGGAATATCCCGATGCGAAAGCATTGGCCGATGTCGAGGCGCAGCTTGCGACGTTTCCGCCGCTGGTTTTTGCCGGTGAGGCGCGCAATCTGAAGAAGGCGCTCGCCCGAGTCGCAAACGGCGAGGCTTTTCTCCTGCAGGGCGGCGATTGCGCCGAGAGCTTTGCCGAGCACGGCGCGAACAACATCCGCGACTTCTTCCGCGTGCTGCTGCAGATGGCGGTGGTGCTGACCTATGCCGGCGCGCTGCCGGTGGTGAAGGTCGGCCGCATCGCCGGCCAGTTCGCCAAGCCGCGTTCATCGCCGATGGAAAAGCAGGGCGATATCGAACTGCCGAGCTATCGCGGCGACATCGTCAACGACACGGCGTTCACGAAGGAAGCGCGTACGCCCGATCCGCAGCGCCAGTTGATGGCGTACCGCCAGTCGGCGGCGACGCTGAACCTGTTGCGCGCATTCGCGACCGGCGGCTTCGCCAACCTCGGCAGCGTGCATCAGTGGATGCTCGGCTTCCTGAAGGACTCGCCGCAGTCCCGCCGTTACAAGGAACTGGCCGACCGCATTTCCGAGGCGCTCAACTTCATGCGCGCCTGCGGCCTCGATCTGGAAAGCCATCCGGAACTGCGCGCGACCGATTTCTATACCAGCCACGAAGCGCTGCTGCTCGGTTACGAGCAGGCGTTCACGCGCGTCGATTCCACCACCGGCGACTGGTACGCGACCACGGGGCACATGATCTGGATCGGTGACCGCACCCGCCAGCTCGATCACGGTCACATCGAATACTTCCGCGGCATCAAGAATCCGATCGGCCTGAAGTGCGGCCCGTCGCTGAAGCCGGACGAACTGCTCAAGCTGATCGACGTGCTCAATCCCGACAACGAGCCCGGCCGGTTGACGCTGATCAACCGCTTCGGTTCGGACAAGGTCGATGCGCATCTGCCGCAGCTCATCCGTGCGGTGAAGCGGGAAGGGCGCTCCGTGGTCTGGTCGTGCGATCCGATGCACGGCAACACCATCACGTCCACATCCGGCTACAAGACCCGGCCGTTCGACCGCGTGCTGTCGGAGGTGAAGTCGTTCTTCACCATCCACGCAGCCGAAGGCACCCATGCCGGCGGCGTCCATCTGGAAATGACCGGACAGGATGTCACCGAATGCATTGGCGGCGCGCGCGCAATCACCGACGAGGATCTCAACGACCGTTACCACACGGTCTGCGATCCGCGCCTGAACGCCGAGCAGTCCATCGACATGGCTTTCCTGATCGCCGAACTCCTCAAGCAGGAGCGCGCGGGCAAGGTGAAGCCGATGCCGGCCGTCGCGGGATTCTGATGCTCCGCAAGGTGCTGTCGCGAATGTGGAGCGCCACAATCAATAGCCGGAACGGGCTGGCCTTTGCCTTCCGTTCCGAGCAGGCCTTCCGTGAAGAGGTCGTCGCGCTTGTTATCGCCGTGCCGCTGGCTCTTCTGGTCGGCGTTTCGCCGGAACGCAAGGTCCAGCTCATTTGCATCGTGCTGCTGTTGATGGTGGTCGAACTGTTGAATACCGCCATCGAGAAACTGGCCGATCGCCTGACCACGGACCATGACAAGCAGATCGGCCGGGTGAAGGACATGGGGTCGGCGGCCGTCGGCGTCACCTTGCTGATCGCCGGAGGGGTTTGGCTGTTCGCCATCGCCGAGCGCATAGGTCTCATCTGAATTGTGCTCATGTTGAGCAATTGCGGACATCCCGCCGGGCGGGCTAAATAAGGTCATGACCAAATCCCAGCTCACGATCACGCTCGCCCAGCTCAATCCCGTCGTCGGCGATGTCACGGGGAACGCAGCGAAGGCCCGCGCCGCCCGGAAGCAGGCGAAGGCAGACGGCGCCGATCTGCTGGTCCTCTCCGAGCTTTTTATCGCGGGCTACCCGCCGGAAGATCTCGTCCTCAAGCCGGCCTTTCAGGCGGCCTGCCGCGCGGAGATCGAGGCGCTGGCACGGGAAACCTCCGATGGCGGCCCGGCGGTGCTGATCGGCACGCCATGGGTCGAGGACGGCAAGCTCTACAACGCCTGCGCTTTGCTGGACGACGGGCGGATCGCGGCGCTGCGCTTCAAGGCCAATCTGCCGAACTACGGCGTGTTTGACGAAAAGCGCGTGTTCGCGCGCGGGCCTGCCGCGGGACCCGTGACGATCCGCGGTGTGCGGGTCGGCGTTCCCATCTGTGAAGACACCTGGATGGAAGAGTCCGGGGAATACGAGAATGTCGTCGAATGTCTCGCCGAGACCGGCGCTGAAATCCTGATCGTGCCGAACGGCTCGCCCTATACCCGCGAGAAGAACGACATGCGGCTGTCCGTATCCGTCGCGCGCGTGGCGGAGAGCGGGCTGCCGCTGGTTTATCTCAATCAGGTCGGCGGGCAGGACGAACTGGTGTTCGACGGTTCGTCATTCGGCCTGAATGCGGACCGCTCGCTGGCGTTCCAACTGCCGGGTTTTGAAGAAAACATCACCACGCTTCGCTTCGCCAAAGGCGAGGGCGGCTGGACCTGCAAGGGGCCTATCTCGCCTGTGCTCGATGGTGACAAGGGCGATTACGCAGCCTGTGTTCTCGGCCTGCGTGACTATGTGGGCAAGGCTGGTTTTCCGGGCGTGCTGCTTGGTGTCTCAGGCGGCATCGATTCAGCGCTGTGCGCCGCCATCGCGGTGGATGCGCTTGGCGCGGACAAGGTGCGCGGCGTGATGCTGCCGTTCCGCTTCACTGCGCAGGAATCGCTCGACGATGCGGCGAAGCTGACAAAACAGCTCGGCATCCAGTACGACGTGTTGCCGATCGCTGCGGCGGTTCATGGCTTCGAGGACATTCTCAAGCCGGTGTTCGAGGGCCGCGAGAGGGATGTCACCGAGGAAAACCTGCAGGCACGCACACGCGGCGTGCTGCTGATGGCGATTTCCAACAAGTTCGGTTCGATGGTGGTGACCACCGGCAACAAGTCCGAAATGTCCGTCGGCTATGCCACGCTCTATGGCGACATGAACGGTGGCTACAACCCGATCAAGGATATCTACAAGACGGAAGTGTTCCGGTTGTCGACCTTGCGCAATTCATGGAAGCCTGAGGGCGCGCTCGGTCCGTCGGGCGAAGTCATTCCGCCCAACATCATCACGCGCCCGCCGACGGCGGAATTGCGTGAGAACCAGACCGACCAGGACTCACTGCCGCCATATGATATTCTTGACGGCATTCTCGAGAGGCTGGTGGAGCGCGAGGAGTCCGTCGCGTCGATTGTGGCTGAAGGCTTCGACTACGACACGGTGACCCGCATCGCGCGCCTGCTCAACATCGCGGAATACAAACGCCGGCAGGCCGCGCCGGGCGTGAAGGTGACGCGGAAGAATTTCGGCCGCGACCGCCGCTATCCGATCATCAACAAGTTTCGCGATACCGGAAAGGCATTGCCCGCGCCGGATCATGCGCTGGTGACGCGGTCCAGCCGCGGTTCGGCGGAAGCCTTTGAAGGGTGAAGCGCCTTAGCGCGCCGGAATGAAGGTCGGTCCCACCGAGCGGATCGGCTTGTCGCCGTTGGTGGACGATGACGAGGCGGGTGGTGTGCCGGTTGGCAGGGCCTGCGCGTTCGGCGGCGTGGCGACGGAGCCCGCTTTCTTCTGTGCTGCGGGCGCGCCCTTCGGCTGCGACATCCGCTTCGAGCTTTCGTCGGTGACGATGATATCGCCCTGCTGCGCGGCGGAGGTCTTGTCGTCGATGTTCTTCAGCGCGTCCGACCAGGTCTGCCCGACAGCCTTGCAACTGCAGGACTTGTCGAATGACTGACGATATTTGAATGCGTTAGGCGATTGCGCGTAGGGCTGGCCGCTCATCGAGACCGCCTGATTCATGTCCTCGCCGGGATTGCGATAGGTATACAGCGTGGCATCCGCTGCCGGGCACAGCGCCTTGCAGGTTCGTTCGTCGTCGGCAAAACGGCTGGGCACCGTGGCGAAGGAAATCGGGAAATAGAAGCCGTCGCAGCTTCGCGCGCAGACCGTGCGATAGGTGCCGGAGGCCGCGCCGTTGTCCATCGGCGCAGCGCCGTTGTTGTTATTGCCGCCGAACAGATTGTCGAGGAATCCGCCACCGCCGCTGTTGCGCAACTGGGCGGCGTATTGCGGGCCGCAATTGTTCTGCGCCAGCGCCATCAGCACCGAGCGGCGCTGGTTTTCACGCTCGGAGTTGCCGAACCCGCCGCCGCGCAGCCGCTCGAGGTTGCTGGTGATCTGGTCGAGATTGGAGCGCATCTGCTGAATGCGCGTATTGATCGGGCCGCACTGGGCCGACTGGCCGGTGAACAGCGAGAAGAAGCCGGAACTGTCGCAGCCCTGACGCTTGGCCTGATCCTGAACCCGCTCCAGTTCGGCCTGTTGCCGGCTCTGGGCTTCGGCATAGCGCTGGATCTGTTCTGCCTTGGCGCTGTCGCCGCCGCCGCCATCAATGGCGGATAACTGGCCGACCAGCCGCTGACAGATGGGATTGGCTCCGGGCTGACCGCCGGGAGGCGGGGGAAAGCCCTGCTGCGCGGCCGCGCCATAGGTCATGATCGCTGCGCCCACGAGCGCCGCGCTGGCAAAGGTCCATCGCAAGAACAAGGAATTCGGCAAGCTGTCACGATCCTACACGATCTGACCGCGACGCGGCCGACGGAGGCTCACATACTCGCTTCCGGCGGCAAGGTCACGTCGATTCAGCCTGCAGATAAGTCAGAGAATCGTGACGAAAAGAAGCCCCGGGAAGGGGCCTTTCTGTCAGCGCTGACAGGTAATTGCGATGAATTCGCTGCCGGAACGGCCGGTGGACGCGGGAATCGCGCCAGTCACTTCATCGGGATCGACACGGCGGTAGCCGGTGGCCTGCGCGAACTCGCGGGACTGGCAATAGGCCCGCGCGGCATGGGCGCCGCACTTCTCGCCCTTGGCCAGGCACTCGTCGACGCCGTAACCGTCGGACTGGTTGGCGACGATGAAGACGCGGCTATCGGCGCGGGTTTCGGACGCAACAATCACGCAAACACAGGCAATCAATGTGAACAGAAATCGCATGGTGACACCGGTTTGGGAGAAGCACAGGCGCCTCCATCAATAAGCCGGAAGGGTTAAGAATGATTAAGGACGGCGATTCCGTGGCAGGCGGCCCTCTGGATGCCGAAATCCATCGGGTGTGACCTTGACGCGGTCCCCCCGGCTGGACCATTGTGCGGCCCATGAACGGTTCGATCTCCATTTTCGGCATTTGCCGCGAGATTATTAGCTAGCGATTCGCTGGCTGGAGCCGTCTTTTCTCAATCGAGATCATGGGACGACCCGGCCGCAAGGCAAGGGATTTTGTTTCCATGGAGCTGAAGCTCTACGACACGCTGACCAAGGAGAAGCAGCCGTTCCGGCCGCTCGATCCTAACGACGTGCGCATGTATGTGTGCGGGCCGACGGTCTATGACTTCGCCCATATCGGCAACGCGCGGCCGGTCATCGTGTTCGATGTGCTGTTTCGGCTTCTGCGTCACGTCTACGGCGCGGATCATGTCCAATATGTCCGCAACATCACCGACGTGGACGACAAGATCAACGACCGCGCGGCGCGGGACTATCCGGGCTTGCCGCTGAACGAGGCGATCCGCAAGGTCACCGAGCAGACCGAAAAGCAGTTTCATGAAGACGTCGATGCGCTCGGCTGCCTGCGGCCGACCGTGGAGCCGCGCGCGACCGAGCATATCGCCGAAATGTGCGCGATCATTGAAAAGCTGATCGCGGGCGGCAACGCCTATGTCGAGCAGGACCATGTGCTGTTCAAGGTCGCGTCCGATCCGAACTACGGCAAGCTGGCGCGGCGCTCGCTCGATGAAATGCTGGCGGGGGCGCGCGTCGATGTTGCGCCCTACAAGCATGACGCGATGGATTTCGTGCTGTGGAAGCCCTCGAAGCCGGGCGAGCCGTCATGGCCGTCGCCGGGCGGGATCGCCGCGCAGGGACGCCCGGGCTGGCACATCGAATGCTCGGCGATGGCGTGGAAACATCTCGGCGAACAGTTCGACATTCATGGCGGCGGTATCGACCTGGTGTTTCCGCATCACGAAAACGAACTGGCGCAATCGTGCTGCGCGTTCCACAAGGACCGCATGGCCAATGTCTGGATGCACAACGGCTTCCTGCAGGTCGAGGGCGAGAAAATGTCGAAGAGCCTCGGCAACTTCGTCACCATCAGGGAGTTGCTGACAGGCTGGCGTGGCCGTTCATGGCCCGGCGATGCGCTGCGGTTTGCGATGATGCAGACGCATTATCGCTCACCGATCGACTGGTCGCTGGCTGCCTGCGACAATGCTTTCAATACGCTGAAGGACTTCTTCAGCGTGGCGGCTGCTGCGGGATCGGGCGAGGTGCCTGCGTCCATCGTGGACGCGCTGGCCGACGATCTGAATACGCCGAAGGCCGTGGCGGAATTGCACGCCTTGCGCAAACAGGTTCACAGTAAGGGTGACAAGGCCTCGGTTGCGCTGGGCAATGCGCTTGCGTTTCTTGGCATAGACGCTGCGCGGTTCGCGGCATGGGTCTCCATGGCCGATGCCAAGGCTGTGTCGAAGGCGGGCAATGTCGATGAACTGATCGAGACTCGTCTCGCTGCCCGCGCGCGCAAGGATTTCAAGGAATCCGACCGCATCCGTGACGAACTCGCCGCGCGCGGCATTGTGCTGAAAGACGGTAAGGACGCGAACGGCAATCCCGTGACCACGTGGGAGATCGCGCGATGACCAGGCCGGACACGCCGTTTCCGAAACACCGCTACTACTACATTGCGCTCAAGTGGGTGCTGATCGCCGCTGCCGTCGCGCTCGCGCTCAAACTGGTCAACGTCTGGTAAAGCTCATGGGACAGTCCATGCCCAAAGTCGGCCTGCGGCCATTCCTCTCCGAAGACACGCCGGTGCTCGCGGCGATTTTTGTCGCCAGCATCGAAGAACTGGCCGAGGACGATTATTCCGACGCGCAGCGCGAAGCCTGGGCGAGCGCGGCCGAGGACGAAGCCAATTTCGGCAAGCGTCTGGCCAATCAGCTCACGCTCGTTGCCACGATTGGCGGCTCGCCCGTCGGCTTTGTGTCGTTGAAAGGCAAGGATCATCTTGATCTGCTTTACGTGCTTCCGGGCTTCGCGCGGCAGGGCGTCGCCACGGCCCTGTGCGATGCGCTCGAGAAACTGGCCGCGGCGCGCGGCGCGACGGCGTTGACCGTGGAAGCCAGCGATACGGCGGAGCCGTTTTTCGCCCGGCGCGGCTACGCGGGCCAGCAGCGCAACACGGTGTCGATTGGCGATGAGTGGCTTGCCAATACGACGATGAAAAAATCACTGGGCGGCGACGCGCCGCGCGGCCAAATGCCAGGAACACCATCATGAGCCGCGAACGCCTCTATCTGTTCGACACCACCCTGCGCGACGGCGCGCAAACCAATGGCGTCGACTTCACGCTGCACGACAAGCAGATCATCGCCAACATGCTCGACGACCTCGGCATCGACTATGTCGAGGGCGGCTATCCCGGCGCGAATCCGTCCGACACCGAGTTCTTCGCAAGCAAGCCGAAGTTCAATCATGCCAAGTTCACGGCGTTCGGCATGACCCGGCGCGCGGGACGTTCCGTTTCGAACGATCCGGGTGTCGCAGGGCTACTCGAGGCCAAGGCCGACGCGATCTGTTTTGTGGCGAAGTCGTCGGAATATCAGGTGCGCGTGGCGCTGGAGACCACCAACGAGGAAAATCTCGCCTCGATCCGAGACAGCGTCAGCGCTGCAAAGGCGGCCGGTCGTGAGGTGATGCTGGATTGCGAGCACTTTTTCGACGGCTACAAGGAAAATCCACAGTTCGCGCTGGCCTGCGCCAAGGCGGCTTATGACTCCGGCGCGCGCTGGGTCGTGCTGTGCGATACCAACGGCGGCACCATGCCGAACGAGATCGAAGCCATCGTCGGCGAGGTGGTCAAACACATCCCCGGCGATCATGTCGGCATCCACACCCACAACGACACCGAGCACGCGGTGGCGAACTCGCTGGCCGCGGTGCGCGCGGGCGCGCGTCAGATTCAAGGCACATTGAACGGGCTTGGCGAACGCTGCGGCAACGCCAATCTCTGTTCGCTGATCCCGACACTGAAGCTGAAAAAGGAGTTCGCTGACAAATTCGAGATCGGCGTGTCGGACGAGAAACTTGCGACGCTGGTCCATGCCTCGCGGGCGCTGGACGATATCCTCAACCGCGCGCCTGACCGGCATGCGCCCTATGTGGGCGAGAGCGCGTTCGTCACCAAGACAGGCATTCATGCCTCGGCGGTGCTGAAGGACCCCCAGACCTATGAGCACATCGCGCCGGAAGCGGTGGGCAATCATCGCAAGGTGCTGGTGTCCGATCAGGCAGGGCGCTCCAACGTCATCGCAGAACTGGAGCGCGCCGGAATTCCGTTCGACAAGAACGATCCGAAGCTGACGCGGCTGGTCGAGGAGATGAAGGAGAAAGAGGCGGCGGGCTACGCCTACGAATCCGCCAATGCCTCGTTCGATCTGCTGGCGCGCCGCACGCTCGGCAAGGTGCCGGATTATTTCAAGGTCGTGCAGTTCGATGTGAATGTCGAGCAGCGCTACAACGCGCTGGCCCAGCGGGTCACGGTCGCGATGGCCGTGGTGAAGGTCGATGTCGCCGGCGAAACCCTGATCTCGGCGGCGGAAGGCAACGGTCCGGTCAACGCGCTGGACGTCGCCTTGCGCAAGGACCTCGGCAAGTATCAGAAATACATCGAGGGCCTGAAGCTGGTGGACTACCGCGTGCGTATCCTCAATGGCGGCACGGAAGCGGTGACGCGCGTTCTGATCGAAAGCGAGGATGAGGCGGGCGAGCGCTGGACCACGGTCGGCGTCTCACCCAACATCATCGACGCATCGTTTCAGGCGCTGATGGATTCGGTGGTCTACAAGCTGGTGAAGTCGAACGCGCCGGCGTAGCGGGAAGGGCGGCTCATGATTGATCACGTCTCGGTGGGAGTGGCTGATCTTGAGCGGGCCGCACGATTCTACGAGGCGGCTTTCGCGCCGCTGGGACTGACCCGTCTGGTCACCCGTCCGGCGACCGTGGGGTTTGGGAAGACCTATCCGGAATTCTGGATCAATCTGCGTGCCGGCATGGCGAGGGTGCCGCCGGAAAGCGGGGTCCATATTTGCCTGCGGGCGAAGACGACCGAAGAGATCGAAGCATTTTATCTTGCCGCGCTGAAGGCCGGCGGCACCGACGACGGCCCGCCTGGCATTCGCCCTCATGATCGCGTCAAGTATTTCGCGGCGTTTGTTGCCGATCCCGACGGCAATCGGATCGAGGTGGTGACGTTCCCCAAGGACGAGCCCGCCTGACCGCAAAGCCTGAAGTTACAGCCGGCTTGCGACCTGATCGTCCATCATCTTCGCAGCCTGCGGTGTCTTCGCCGCTTCCGCGCGCAGTTTCGGCAGAATATCCTCGACCCGATCGGCGGTCAGAACGTCCACCCAGAGATTGGCACGGATGAATTCCGTCTGCTTCATGTGATCGATCAGCACCAGCAGGGGATTCCAGAACCCGTCGATGTTAGCGAGCAGGATCGGCTTGCTGTGGCGGCCGAGCTGTGACCAGGTCATTTGCTCGACGAGTTCTTCCAGGGTGCCGACGCCGCCGGGGAAGGCGACGAACGCATCTGAATGCTCGAACATGAGCTGCTTGCGCTCGTGCATATCCTTGGTGACGATGACTTCCTGCGCGTCCTTCAGCACATGCTCGCGCCGGGTCAGGAAGGTCGGGATGATGCCGGTGACCTTCCCGCCGTGAGCGAGGGCGCCCGCCGCGACCGCACCCATCAGGCCGATGGAGCCGCCACCATAGACCAGACCGACGCCGTTTTCGGCGAGGGTTCTGCCAAAGGCCGTGGCCGCGTTGACAAATTCAGGATTGGTACCGGGACCGGAACCGCAATAGACGCAGACGTTCTTAATCGTATTCATAGTCGTTATGTGGCGATTTCCTGCGACATCTTCAAGACGCGCGTTTCGCAGTGCAGGGTAGAAAGGTCTCAAAAGCCCTGATTTTGGGGGAAAGAATTGGCCGGAAAGGGTGCGAAAGCCACCCAAACGCTCTATATGACGGGACATGATCACACCCCCGAACAGGCGCCGCGCGCGGCGTGCGGTTTCGCAAGGCAAGGCGGCTGACGTTTAATGGCCGACCTTCATCCTGCTGCGCCTGATGACGTCTCCAATGATGTCACGCCGCCAACACCCGCCGATCTGAAAGCCGAGAAAGCGACGCTGTTCGGAACGCTTGCGCATCTATGGCCCTATATCTGGCCGGGCGATCGCGCCGATCTGAAGATGCGCGTGGTCTGGTCGATGGTGCTGCTGCTGATCGCCAAGGTGGCGACGCTGTTTCTGCCGTTTACCTTCAAGTGGGCGGTGGATGCGCTGACAGGCGCCGATACGGCGCCGGTCGAATCCTCGAACTGGATGCTGTGGCTGATCGCATCGCCGCTCATCATGACGCTCAGCTACGGTGCGGTTCGTATCGTCATGATGGTGCTGACCCAGTGGCGTGACGGTCTGTTCGCGAAAGTCGCGATGCATGCCGTGCGCAAGCTGGCCTATCTCACCTTCGTCCACATGCATGAATTGTCGCTGCGGTTTCATCTGGAGCGCAAGACCGGCGGGCTGACGCGCGTTCTGGAGCGCGGACGCACCGGCATCGAGACCATGGTGCGCATGGTAATCCTGCAGCTCGCACCGACCATTGTCGAGCTCGTGCTGATGATGGGCGTACTGCTGTGGCAATTCGACTGGCGCTACGTGCTGGTGACATTCATCACGGTCGTGGTCTACATGACCTTTACCTACTATGCGACCGAATGGCGGATCGACATTCGCAGGCGCATGAACGAGTCCGATACCGAAGCAAACACCAAGGCGATCGACTCGCTTCTGAACTATGAGACGGTGAAGTATTTCGGTGCCGAGGCGCGCGAGGCGTTGCGCTACGACAAGTCAGTGGAGCGCTATGAGCGGGCCAGCGTCCATACCTATACATCGCTCGCGGTGCTCAACACCGGACAGGCGGTGATTTTCACCATCGGCCTCACTGCGACAATGATGATGTGTGTGGCCGGTATTCGCAACGGCACCAACACCGTCGGCGATTTCGTCATGATCAACGCCATGATGATCCAGCTTTACCAGCCGCTGAACTTCATGGGCATGGTCTATCGCGAGATCAAGCAGGCGATCATCGACATTGAAAAGATGTTCGGCGTTCTGTCGCGCAATCCGGAGGTAAAGGATATTCCGAGCGCGCAGCCGCTGAAAATTTCAGCCGGCGCGGTTCGCTTCGAGGACGTGCGGTTTGCCTACGATCCGGAGCGTCCGATTCTGAAGGGCCTTTCTTTCGAGGTGCCGGCGGGCAAGACCGTTGCCATCGTCGGTCCCTCCGGAGCGGGCAAATCGACCATCTCCCGGCTGCTGTTCCGGTTGTACGATGTGAGCGGCGGCAAAATCACCATCGACGGCCAGAACATTCGGGATGTGACGCAAGCCTCGCTGCGGGCCGCGATCGGGATGGTGCCGCAGGACACCGTGCTGTTCAACGACACCATCCGTTACAACATTCGTTACGGTCGCTGGGATGCGAGCGATGCCGAAGTCGAAGCCGCGGCGTCGATGGCGCAGATCGACAACTTCATTCGCATGTCGCCGCACGGCTATGAGACTGAAGTCGGCGAGCGCGGGCTGAAACTGTCGGGCGGCGAGAAGCAGCGTGTCGCGATTGCGCGGACGATTTTGAAGGGCCCGCCGATTCTGGTTCTGGACGAGGCGACATCGGCGCTCGATAGCCACACCGAACGGGAAATTCAGGAGCAGCTTGAGAAGGTCGCGCGCGGCCGGACGTCGCTGGTGATCGCGCACCGGCTGTCCACCATCGTCGGCGCAGACGAAATTATCGTGCTGGATCAGGGCCGCATCTCCGAGCGCGGCACCCACGCCCAGCTTCTGGCGGCGAATGGCCTTTACGCGAGCATGTGGAACAGGCAACGTGAAGCGCAGGAAGCGCGGGAAAAGCTGGCCATGATGGCCGACGAGAACATCGCGCCCAATCGCGAACCGCCGCCGGTCGACGATCCGCTGTCCGCGCCGGAAGCCGCCGAATAGTTTTGGTCACACCCAACGCAGGTTTTTCAAGTCATGTCCGTCGTGAAGTCCATCCGCGATCAAGTTCCTCCAATTCATCCGGAGGGCTATCCCTTCATCGGCGCCTTCGCCTTCGCCAGCCTGATCCTGTTCTGGATCTGGACGCCGCTCGGCTGGATCGGATCGGCGCTGACTGTCTGGTGCGCGTTGTTCTTCCGCGATCCGGTGCGGGTGACGCCGGTGCGCGAGGGCGTGGTCGTGTCGCCCGCAGATGGCCGGGTGTCGATGGTGGTGCAGGCTGTGCCGCCTGCCGAGCTTGGGCTGGGCGACAAGCCGCTGCCGCGCATTTCGATCTTCATGAGCGTGTTCAATTGCCATGTGAACCGCAGCCCGGTGGCGGGGCGTGTTGATCGCATCGCCTATCGTCCCGGCAAGTTTCTGAACGCCGATCTCGACAAGGCCAGCGACGACAACGAGCGCAATTCGCTGGTCATCTCGACCCCGGCCGGGCGGATCGGTGTGATCCAGATCGCGGGCCTCGTGGCGCGCCGGATTGTCTGCTTCGTGAAGGAGGGACAGGTGCTGGGAGCGGGCGAGCGGTTCGGGTTGATCCGGTTTGGCTCCCGGCTCGATGTCTTCCTGCCCGAAGGCGCCAAGGCCCTGGTCTCCGAAGGTCAGACCGCGATCGCGGGCGAGACCGTGCTGGCCGATTTCAAGATCGGCGATGGCGGGCGGAGCTACCGGCTGGATTAACCACGCGCCCGGCGGGCTTTTCGCCACAATGGTGAAGCAGGGTGGGGACTGTTATATAAGGTCCTGTCTCACAAGGTCCTATGGCCATGCTTCCCGACCCCAGAACGCCCGACCTGCGCCGCCGCCGGTTTCGCCAGATTCCGATCCGGATGCTGGTGCCAAACGTCATTACGTTGCTGGCGATCTGCGCCGGTCTGACCGCGATCCGGCTGTCCATCGAGGGCCGCAACGAACTGGCGCTTGGCGCCATCGTGTTCGCTGCGATCCTCGACGGCATCGACGGCCGCGTCGCGCGGATGATCAAGGGACAGTCCCGCTTCGGCGCCGAACTCGACAGCCTTGCGGATTTCGTCAACTTCGGTGTCGCGCCGGCGCTCATTCTGTACTTCTGGCAGTTGCACGATCTGAAGAACGTCGGCTGGATCGCGGCGATGATCTTCGCCATCAGCGGCGGACTGCGGCTGGCGCGTTTCAACGCCACCATGGACGATCCCAACAAGCCTGCTTTCGCCGGAAACTATTTCACCGGCGTGCCGGCTCCGCTGGGCGCGCTTTGCGTGCTGTTGCCGATGTATCTGGTGTTTATCGGCGCACCGCAGTTGCCTGCGCCGATCACGGCGGCGTTTACCCTGTCGATCGCATTCCTGATGGTTTCACGTCTTCCGGTTTTTTCCGGCAAGATGCTCGGCGGCAGGATCGCGCCGGATATGGTGCTGCCCGTCGTCGTGCTCGTGGTGTTGTTCATCGCGGTCCTGATCAGCTACCCATGGCACCTGCTGACGTTCGGTTCGATCATCTATCTTCTCAGCCTTCCGATTGGATGGTCTTCGTACCGGGCGCATGAGCGCCGCGCGCGGGAAGCCGCAGCGGCAACCGCGACCGGGAGCGCCGAACCGGCGGCAAATTCCGAATTCAATGTCGCAGCCCAGCCGGTCGAAGACGAGCGCCCGCCGCGCTTGAACTGATCCATGCCGGGCGCATGCGGCCCTGATGGTTAACGAATTCCTGAAAATTGCATCGGACGGATGCCCGCACAGCTCAAGCCGCGCGGGAATCGCTACCATTTGACCGTCCTGAGGACGCGCGATCCGATTTATCGCCGCGCAGCGGGCATCAATTCGATAACCTTTACCCGACCTTAATGGCCCGACCCTAGTGTTCCAAATGCGCGCTCAGAATGGGCCGCGCCGTTGGTTGCGTTGGAGTCGGTCATGGATATCGCTACCGGAGCCGGATTGCTCGCGGGCATTATCGTTCTTTGTACGCTTATCCTGATGGGCGGCGATTTCCGGATGTTCTACGACGTCCACGCCGTCATTATCATTTTCGGCGGCTCGTTCGCCGCCACACTGATCCGCTTTCCCTTTTCCGCGATTATCCACGGCATGCCGCTCGGCGCCAAGTTCGCCTTCACGATGAGCCGCCTGACCGCGCGCGATCTCGTCGATGAACTGGCGCGTATCGCGGAAGTTGCCCGCAAGCAGGGGCCGGTCGGTCTTGAAAAGATCGAAGCTGACGATCCGTTCCTCGCCAAGGGCATTCGTTATATCGCGGATGGTTACGACCTTGAGTTCATACGCGACAATCTCGAGCGCGATCGTGACAACTTCCTGATGCACCTTAACGAAGGCTCCAAGATTTATCGTGCGATCGGCGACTGCGCGCCGGCATTCGGCATGATCGGAACCTTGCTCGGCATGGTGCAGATGTTTTCCAACATGTCGGACCCGTCAAAGCTCGGCCCGTTCATGGCGGTGGCGCTGCTGGCGACGCTCTACGGCGCGCTTGTGGCGAACCTGATCTGTCTTCCCATCGCCGACAAGCTGCACGTCAAGCTGCTGGACGAAGAGACCAACCGCACCCTGATCATCGACGGAATCCTGATGATCCGCGACGCGAAGTCGCCGACGCTCGTTCGCGAGATGCTGCTGGCCTATCTGCCCGAGAAACATCGCCACGAAGAGGGCGAGCCTGTTCCTGCATAACGGCTGAAGCGGATTCGACGGGATGGCCAAGAAGAAAAAAGAAGAGGCGCATGGCGGTCACGGCTGGTTCGTGACCTTCGCCGACCTGATGGCGCTGCTCTTGAGCTTCTTCGTCATGCTCGTGGCGTTCTCCAATCAGGATTCCAACAAGCTGAAGATCGTCGCTGGATCAATGCGCGAGGCGTTCGGCATCCAGACCCATTCCCGCTTTTCCGGCATCATCGAGTCCGACGGACTTCCGACGCGTCCGCGGCTCAAGCACACGACACACGTTCCGCCGGAGGAGCCCACCAACAACCCGACGCCGGATCAGGAAGACCAGTTCAAGATCGCCGGCGCCCGCATGAAAACGGACCGCGAGTTCGCGCTCGCGTCGGCTTCGCTGCGTCAGGCGCTGCAGGACCTGCCGGAAATCTCCGAACTGTCCAAGCACATCATGTTCGAGGAGACCAAGCAGGGTCTGAACCTCGAGATCGTGGATCAGGACGGCCGCTCGATGTTTGCCGACGGCTCGAAACAGCCGCTGGAGCGGACCCGCCGCCTGCTTCAGAAACTTGCAACGCCGCTGAAGGTGACGCCGCTGCGGGTGGTAATTGTGGGACATACCTCCGCGGGCTTTGTCCCGTCGCGATCGGGGTATGACGGGTTCGATCTGTCTGCTGACCGGGCCAACGTGGTTCGCCAGATTCTCGAGCGGGAAGGGCTGCCGACCTCCCACATCTTTTCTGTCGCCGGGAAGGCCGATACCCAGCCGCTGTTTCCAGACGATCCCTCGCTCGCCGCAAACCGGCGTGTCACCATCACATTGATGAGGGAAGACCCGCCACTACCCCCCAACCTTAGGCCTTGAATTTGGGTGTATTATAATACCGTTAATGCGATGTTTCTGGGGTTCCATGCCGGTGTCGCAGTGGACATCGGATGGCAGTGATATAAGAAGCGCCACTCTCGTGTGATCCCGGCCGGCCGGGATCCAAGGACATCCTCAGGGCGTTTCTTTCGATCATGGCTGCAAGCGACTTACCCGCCGATACGCCCCAAGAGGTGCCGGTAACCACCGGCTTTTGGGCTCTCACTATCGGAAGCATCGGCGTTGTGTTCGGGGACATCGGCACGTCGCCGCTGTATGCCTTTCGCGAAGCCGTCCACAATGCGTCGGGGGGCGGGCCGGTCTCCCGCGAGATCGTGCTCGGCGTCCTGTCGCTCATCCTGTGGTCGCTGATCGTCGTTGTGACGATCAAGTATGTTCTGTTGTTGCTGCGTGCCGACAACAACGGCGAGGGCGGGACGCTCTCGCTGATGGCGCTGGGTCAGCGCGCACTCGGACGGCGAAGCTGGCTGCTTCTGGCGCTGGGCGTTATCGGCGGCTCGATGTTCCTCGGCGACGCCATGATCACGCCCGCGATTTCGGTGCTCTCCGCAGTCGAAGGCTTGAAGATCGCAGCGCCCGCGCTGGAGCATGTGGTTGTCCCGGTCGCCATCGTCATCCTGATCTGCCTGTTCGCGGTCCAGAGCAGGGGCACGGCCATGGTGGCCAGCGCCTTTGGTCCCGTGATGATTGTCTGGTTCCTGACGCTCGGCGTCATGGGCCTGATGCACATCAGCGATGATCCCGGCATTGTGCATGCGATCAACCCGATTTTCGCGGTCGAGTTTCTGCTCACCCATGGCGTGATCGGACTGGTGATTCTCGGCGCGGTCTTTCTCGCCGTGACCGGCGGCGAAGCGCTGTACGCCGATCTCGGCCATTTCGGCCGCAAGCCGATCCAGACCGCCTGGTTCTATTTCGTGCTGCCGTGTCTTCTGCTCAATTACTTCGGACAGGGTGCGCTGGTTCTCTCGCATCCCGAGGCCATCGAAAATCCCTTCTACCGCATGGTGCCGGACAAGGTGCTGGTCCCGCTGATCTGCCTTGCGACGGCCGCCACCGTGATCGCCAGCCAGGCCGTGATCACCGGCGCGTTCTCGCTGGTGCGGCAGGCGATTCAGCTTGGTCTGCTGCCACGGTTCGAGGTTCGCTACACTTCCGAGACCCATGCAGGACAAATCTATCTGCCGCGCGTCAACATCATGCTGTTGATCGGCGTGCTGCTGCTGGTGGGTCTGTTCCGGACATCGAGCGGTCTGGCCTCGGCCTATGGCATCGCCGTATCCACCACGATGGTCTGCGACGGCATCATGTGCTTCGTGGTGATCTGGAAGCTGTGGAACTGGCGTGCTGCGACGGCGGCGGCATTGATTCTGCCGCTGGTGGTGATCGACCTGACCTTCCTGACGGCGAACCTTCTGAAACTTCTGCAGGGCGCGTGGGTGCCGGTGCTGTTCGGAATCATGATGGCCGGGCTGATCTGGACCTGGCGGCGCGGTGCCGCGATTCTGGTCAACAAGACCCGGCGCACTGAAGTCCCGCTGCTTGATCTGATCAAGAGCCTTGAGAAGCGCCCTCCGCATATCGTCAAGGGGACGGCTGTGTTCCTGACCAGCGATCCCGAATATGTCCCGACTGCGCTGCTCCACAATCTCAAGCACAACAAGGTCCTGCACGAACACAATGTGATCCTGACCATTCACACGGCCGAGACGCCGCGGGTCGATCTGGCCGACCGGGTCAAGATGGAGACGGTCAGCGACAAGTTCTCGACGGTCCGGTTGTCCTTCGGCTTCATGGAATCGCCGAACGTGCCCAAGGCGCTGGCTGTCGCGCGCAAGCTCGGCTGGCAGTTCGACATCATGTCCACATCGTTCTTCGTGTCGCGGCGCTCGCTCAAGCCCGCCGCGCAATCCGGCATGCCGAAGTGGCAGGATCACCTGTTCATCGCCATGAGCCGCTCGGCGAACGACGCCACGGACTACTTCCAGATACCGACGGGCCGGGTGGTGGAAGTCGGCACGCAGGTCACGATTTGACCGCGCAGGCCTTTGCTTGCGCTTGATTTTCCTGCCGCAAAAAGACAGGTTGTGCGCGGTTCGCGCATAATGTTGGGGCGCGTGCCTGCGTTTCTGACATCTGCTCGGAGCGCGTCCCGATGGAGGTCGATGTGTCTCAGGCTGACAAGGTCCACGATTTGACGGCGGAAGAGGTTGCCGCGGGAATCGAGCAGGGGAAGTATCTTCTGATCGACGTCCGCGAACCGAATGAAGTTGCAGCCGAGGCCTACCCGAACGCTCTGGTCCTTCCGCTCTCGACCTTCAATCCGGACGAAATTCCCGACCCGCAGGGCAAGACGGTGGTTTTCGCCTGCCGCTCCGGCAAGCGTTCGGTCACCGCGTCGCTGGCCGCGCAGGCCGCGGGCAAGCCCTATGACTCGCATCTCGCGGGCGGGATGCTGGGATGGAAGGCAGCCGGGCTGCCATCGAAGACCGGCGGCTGATTGCCGTGAACCCGATTTTCGCGGATCTGCCGAACACCATTTTCGACGTCATGTCGCAGGCCGCGCGTGACCTCAACGCTATCAATCTCGGTCAGGGTTTTCCGGAAGACCCGGGGCCGCTCGACGTCCGGCAGAAGGCCGCTGATGCGGTCCTGAACGGCTACAATCAATATCCCTCGATGATGGGCATCCCTGAGCTGCGGCAGGCCATCGCCATCCACTACGCGCACTGGCATGGCCTGCAGCTGGATCCCATGAGCGAGGTGATGGTCACCTCCGGCGCCACGGAAGCGCTCACGGGCTCGATCCTCGGTCTGGTGCAGCCTGGCGACGAGGTGCTGCTGTTCCAGCCGATGTACGATTCCTACGTTCCGATCATCCGGCTGGCCGGCGGCATTCCCAAGTTCCTGCGCCTGGAGCCGCCGCACTGGCGTTTGCCGGAGGAGGCGATCCGCGCCGCGATCACGCCGAAGACGCGCTATGTGATGCTCAACAATCCGCTCAATCCGGCGGCTGTGGTCTACCCGCGCGAAGATCTCGAAATGCTCGGACGGATTTGTCAGGAGCACAACCTGATCGCGATATGCGATGAGGTCTGGGAGCACGTCGTATTCGACGGGCGGGAGCATATTCCGCTGATCACCATTCCTGGCATGCGAGATCGCACGGTGAAGATCGGGTCGGCCGGCAAGATTTTCGGATTGACCGGCTGGAAGATCGGGTTTGTCTGCGCCGCGCCGCATATTTTGCGCGTGCTCGCGAAAGCGCATCAGTTCATCACCTTTACGACCGCACCGAACCTTCAGGTCGCCGTGGCCTATGGTCTTGGCAAGCCGGACGACTATTTTCATCAGATGCGGGCAGAACTTGCGCGCAGCCGTGATCGACTGAGCAAGGGGCTATCCGGGCTTGGCTTCCCGGTGCTGCAATCGCAGGGGACATACTTTCTGAACGTCGATCTCGCGCCGCTCGGCCTGAACGAGAGCGATGTCGCGTTCTGCAAGCGCATCGTGCACGAGCACAAGGTGGCCGCGATTCCCGTGTCGGCCTTTTATGAAGAGAACCATGTGACGTCGGTCGTGCGCTTCTGTTTCTCGAAGAGCGACGCCACGCTCGACACGGCGCTGGAGCGTCTGACGCACGTCCTTCACGGTTGAGGAGAAAACCGGTGTCTGTCGACATGAAAAGGGGGCTGGCCGTCGCGGCGGCCGTTGCAGGCTTTCTTTCTGCTAGCGCGCCGTTGGCACAGGCGCAGCAGCGCAGCGTCAATTTCTACAACTGGTCGAACTATATGGCCCCCGGTGTTCTTGAGGAGTTCACCAAGGAAACCGGCATCAAGGTCACGTACGACACGTTCGACGCCAACGAAACCGTGGAGACGCGCCTTCTCGCAGGCAAGTCAGGTTACGATGTCGTAGTGCCGACAGCCTATTTCCTGCAGCGTCAGATCGCGGCCAACATTTTCCAGAAGCTCGACAAGTCGAAGCTCCCCAATCTCGCCAACGCATGGCCCGAGGTGACCAAACGCCTCGCGATCTATGATCCCGGCAACGCTTTCGCCGCGAATTACATGTGGGGCACCACCGGTATCGGCTACAACGTCAAGAAAGTGCAGGAAATTCTTGGGCCTGAGGCGAAACTCGATTCATGGTCTGCCGTGTTCGTTCCGGAGAACCTTGCGAAGTTCAAGGATTGCGGCATTCACATGCTGGATTCCGCGGACGACATCCTGCCGGCGGCGCTGAACTATCTTGGTCTCGACCCGAATTCGACCAAGCAGGCCGATCTCGAAAAGGCCGCGGAGCTTGTCAGCAAGGTGCGGCCTTATGTGCGCAAGTTTCACTCGTCCGAATATCTGAACGCGCTCGCCACCGGCGAAATCTGTTTCGTGGTCGGATGGTCGGGCGACATCAAGCAGGCGCAAAGCCGCGCCGCAGAAGCCAGGAACGGCGTCGAGATCGGATATACGATCCCGAAAGAGGGCGCGCAGATGTTCTTCGACAACTTCGCCATCCCGGCGGACGCCAAGAATGTCGCCGAGGCGCACGAACTGATCAACTATCTTTACCGGCCGGATGTCGCTGCGAAGAACTCGGACTATCTGTCCTATGCCAACGGCAACCTTGCCAGCCAGAAGCTGATCGACCCGAAGATCATGAACGACAAGACGATCTATCCGGACGATGCGACGCTGAAGCGCCTCTTCGTGATCACCGCGCGCGATCCCGCCACCCAGCGCATCATCAATCGCCTGTGGACGCGGGTGAAGACCGGGCGATGACTATCGCCAGCGGCGATGCAGCCAGAGCCATTGCTCTGGATGTTCGCGGACCCATCCCTCGATCACGCCGTTGATGGCCTGTGTGGTGCCTTGCACGTCGATCTTGCCGTCGGCATCGCGCACCGGTTTCACCTCGTCCGACATCTCGATGCGGAAGCGGTGATTCGGAAGGCGCATGATCCGGACGCCGTGAATCGGGACTTCGATCTGCCGGGCAAGACGCGCGAGGAGCGGGTTGGCTTTCGTCTTTCGCCCAAAGAATGTGATATCAACGCCTCGCCCGAAATGCTGATCCACCAGCATGCCGACATGGACACCATTCTGCAGCGCCTGCGCCAGACGTAACGGCGCATCGTGCGTGGTCGCGACCATCGTGCCCATGTTGACGGAGCGGATATCCTGAACCGCGCGGTCAACAGCCGCGATGTTCGGACGGCGGAACAGCACGGCGGATTCGAGACCGTAAGCCGGGGCGGCGAGGGCAGGCAACTCCCAGTTGGCGAGATGCGACGCGAAGATCAATGCGCCTTTGCCATCGTCACGCAGCGCCACGAATTTCTCGATGCTGCCGGGAGCCGGTTCGATGCGTCCGCTCTCCCAGTTGTCGGGATTGAGATCCCACAGATGGTCGATATGTGCGAATTCCGCGCCGACGCGGCCGAGATTTTCCCAGACGCCCATCAGGATCGTGTCGATCTCGGCAGGTGACTTTTCCGGAAAGGCCGCGGTCAGGTTGGCGCGGCCGATCTTGTGCTCGCGCAGCCACGGACCCACGGTGCGTGTCACCGAGCCGAAGAAATTGGCGGTCTTGTCGGGATCGAAATAGCGGGTCGCGCGCAGCAGGCCGACCGCAATCGCGCCGACCATGGCGTCCGTCACGGGTTTGAACGCATCGCGCAGGATCGCTCGGGTGCGGAGGAGGACGCGGCGCATCAGAAAGTCACGACGATCTTGCCGAACACCTGCCGGCTTTCCATTCGCTTCAGCGCGGTTTCTACATCGCTGATCGGGACTTCGGTATCAATCACGGGCTTCATGCCTTGTGCCATCTTGTCGAGGCTGTCAGCGATATTCCTGATGGTCGCGCCGAACGACCCGAAGATGCGGTATTGCTGCTGAAACAGCTGCATCAAATTGATCGTGGTGGTGGGGCCGGAGGTCGAACCGCAGGTCACCAGCCGTCCGCCGCGCTTCATGCAGAGCAGCGAGCCGTTGAAGGTGTCCGCGCCGACGTGCTCAAACACCACGTCGACACCCTTCTTTTTTGTGATCTTGCGCGTCTCGCCTTCAAAACGATCCTTGCGATAGTTGATGACGTAATCGGCACCGAGCTTCTTCACGCCTTCGATCTTTGAGTCGTCGCCGACAGTCGTAATGACGGTGCAACCGATCGCCTTGGCCATCATGATCGCCACTGTGCCGATGCCGGAGCCGCCGGCATGAACCAGCACGGTTTCGCCGGGCAGTAGTCTGGCGTTGTCGAACAGCATGTGCTGGACGGTCGAATAGGCAATCGGCGCGCAGGCTGCGTCGCGGTCCGAGACACCATCCGGAACGGGAATGACCAGCCGCTCATCGAGGTTCATCAGTTCGCGCGCGAAGCCGTCGACATGAAAGCCCATGATACCCGCGACATTTTCGCAGAGATTGTCGCGGCCTGCCTGACATGCCGGACAGGTGCCGCAGGTCAGCGCGCCATACATCACGACCTTCTGTCCCGGCCTGAAGCGCGTGACGCCTGCGCCGACCGTGGCAATCTCGCCCGAGGCTTCCGCGCCAACCACGAGCGGCAGCTTGCGCTTGGCGAAAGCCATGCCGCGATAGCCCCACACATCGATATGGTTGAGAGCGACGGCCTTGACGCGGATCTGCACCTCGCCCGCGCCGGGCGGAGGGGGAGGCGGTGCATCCGCGACCACAAGCTGGCGGTCGGCAACGAGGGTGAGCGCGCGCATCAAGGCGTCCTGGAAGGCTGATTTTTCTTGCAGAATTGGACGTCGGTATCGCCGGTTCGGCGCAGGCCGTCAACCGCCGGACCCCTTACCGCGAGCCTTCAGACCGGCTCGCGGGTGAGGATCAGGGAAGCGTTCTGACCGCCGAAACCGAATGAGTTCGACATCACCCCGGTCACGCGCGCGTCGCGCGCCTTGTTGGGCACCACATCGAACGGAATGGCCGGATCCGGCACATCGTAGTTGATGGTCGGCGGGATGCGCTGGTTCTCCAGCGTAAGCAGGGAGACCACGGCTTCCACAGCGCCTGCTGCCGACAGTGTGTGTCCGATCATCGACTTGTTGGACGAGACGGGAATCTGCTGCGCGCGCTCGCCGAACACCGTGGAGATGCCAAGATATTCCATCTTGTCGTTTTCCGGCGTGCTGGTGCCGTGGGCATTGATGTAGTCGATCTGTTCGATCCCCATACCGGCGTCCGACAGCGCATTCTTCACGCAGCCGACGATCGGCTTGCCGTCAGGGCTCGAGCGCGTGCGATGGAAGGAGTCCGCCAACTCGCCGCATCCTGCGACGACGCCGAGAATCTTCGCGCCGCGCGCGGTTGCGGACTCGAGACTTTCCAGCACGAGCGCGCCTGCGCCTTCGGCCATCACAAAGCCGTCGCGGTTCTTCGAGAACGGACGTGCAGCCGCTTGCGGCGGATCGTTATGGGTCGAAAGCGCCGACAGAAGCGAGAAGCGGATCAGCGCTTCCGCATTCACCGAGCCGTCCGTTGCCACGCAGAGCGCGGCATCGGTTTCGCCGCGGCGGATCGCTTCGACACCGAGCTGGATCGCGGTTGCGCCCGAGGCACAAGCCGTCGACAGCGAAATTGGAGAGCCCTTGGTGCCGAACGTCTCGATCAGATGGTCGGCCACGGAGCCGAACAGGAAGCGGCGATGCAGACCGGTGAAGCGGCCATTGCCGCTGACCTTGAGCAGTGCGTCGTAGTCGATGCCTGCATCCAGTCCGGTTGCGCGCGCGATGTCGTTGCGCGGCTCCCATTCGAGTTCGATGGGGGCGACCGCGAGAAACAGCGGGCCGGGGAAGTCGCCCTTGCTGCCGATGCCGGACTGCGCAACGGCTTCCTCGACAGCCATATCGGCCAGCCGCTCCGAAAGCGATGTCGAGGAGAACGGCTCGACCGGGATGAAGTCGACAGTCCCGGCAATTGTCGTCTTGAGGCCATCGGTCGGAAAACGGGTGATGGTGCGGATACCGGATTCGCCCGCAGTCAGTTTCGCCCAGTTATCGGCCTTGCCGGCGCCGAGAGAGGTCACGACGCCCATGCCGGTGACAACAACAATAGGCCGTCCGAATTTGTCGCGAGTCGCCATCGTGTGTTTCCCCGCCTAAACGGCTTCGACCAGCGCCATGCCTTCGCCGCGCCAGTGACCGGCCCCGATCACAACAATCTGGGATGGCGCCTTGGTCGTTTCAATCTCGACGCCGCTATTATCGTTCGCCGGGAACAGGCCGCCGCGGGAGAGCGAGAGGGCCGCCAGCGCGAGGCCAAGCGGAAACTGCGCTTCGACCACATGACCGAAGGCGGTGCCGGTGCTGCGCACGGGCACATCGCGGTGCTTTTCAAGGAAGGCGCGTTCTTCACCGGTGACAGGGGCGGCACCGGTCGCGCCGGTGATGATCGCAGCGTTCGAGTCCGGCTTCAGTTTCGACCACAGGCCGTCGAGCGATGCGGTGACATCGCCAGTGGTCTTGCGCCGCGCATGATCGGAGACGACGTTGGTGAGTTTCGCGTAAGGCTTGGCGCCGCGCGCGAGCGCGTGCTCTTTGGACTCGATCACGAGAAACACGCCGCCGGACCCGAGCGCGAAGCCGTTGTCGCGCTCCCAGACCGGCTTGAACTTGTCTTTCAGGTTGAAGTCGCCGAACTCGTAGAGCATCAGCATTTCCTTGCGCTCGCTGTTCTGTGCAGCGCCCACAAGGGCAATGTCGCTCTGGCCGGAGGCGATCCGCGCCAGTGCGATCCGCGCGGCATCGAAACCGGCTGCTTCCTCGCCCATGAAGGTGCGGGACGATCCGGTCACGCCATGGACGATGGAGATGTTTCCGGCGAGCAGGTTGGACAATTGCGCCAGAAACAGCGTCGGCCGCAGATCGTTCATCAGCCGCTCGTTGAACAGCGCAGGATTCGCGTTGCCCTGGATGTTCGCGTTGACGATCGATGAGTCGACGGCAAGGTCACGTTCACCCCCGCCGGCGGCGACGATCATGTCCATGCGCGAAAGAATCTCGGCATTGCCTTTGACGCCCGCGGAGTCGAGGGCAAGGCCGGCCGCATAGGTGCCGATGCGCTGCCATGCTTCCATCTGACGCTGATCGCCCTTCTTGGGGATCTGCGCGTCGAAACTCAGCTTCGTCATCGGGTGGACGATGTAGGGCGCGAACGTCGTCTCGTCGACATTCACCGTCTTGGCCTGCAGCGCGGCCCAATGTGCATCCAGTCCTTCGCCAAGCGAGGTCGCAAGGCCGATGCCTGTGATCCAGGCTTCACGCGATGGGGAAGTTTCAGCCATGAGCGACCTGTTCGGGAAAGCCGATCCGCTTGGCCATGGCTTCCATGTGGACGCGCAAATCGGGATGCGGAAACGGGGTGTGCCGGAAGGTCAGCGTCGCGTTGCACTTCATCTTGCCGGCAACGTGGACCTTGGCGTCGGTCACGGCGAAGCCGGAGCCGTCATGAACAAGGCTGGCATCAATCGTCAGCAATTCGCCGGGCTTCACGAAGTCGCGCATCTTGGCTTCCTTGACGCTGGCCAGGAAGGGCATGCGCTCGAACTTCAAAAGCGCGATCAGAAGCCAGCCGGAGGTCTGAGCCATGGCTTCGGTCAGAAGCACGCCGGGCATTAACGGATAGCCGGGGAAGTGCCCCTCGAAGACCGGGCTGGTTTGCGGGACCTGCGACTCGACACAAATGGTCCGCTTACCGATGTCGAGATCGGTAATGCGGTCCACCATCTGGAAGTATTCGAGCTGCATGGCCGGGCGCGTCAGGCGCCCTTGGCGGCGACCAGTTCGTCGATGCGCGCGCTGAGGTTCTTCAGAACAAAGTACTGCTCGGTCGTCGCCTTGCCGTCGTTGACCTCCTGGGTCCACTTTTCCAGCGGGAGCTTGATACCGAATGCCTTGTCGATGGCGAAAGCGATGTCGAGGAAGTCGAGGCTGTCGATGCCCAGATCGTCGATGGCGTGGCTTTCCGGAGTGATCGTGTCGCGGGGAATGTCGCACGTTTCCGCAATGATCGTGGCGACCTGATCGAATGTAGACGACATGCTAAACCTTTGAGATTTTTGAGAAAATGCCACTTTTTGGCGTGGGTCGCGGGCTTGGAACAGATGCCACGACCCTCTCAGGACGGGTTGAATCCCCGTATAACGGAGCGGTGAGGCGAGTTCAATGGCGCAGCGGGGCCGGAGGGGAACCGGTTTTCGAGGCTAGTTGTGGCGAATCAGATCGATCTTCTGAGCCGAAATATGGGCGCAGTCGCGCCGGCCCATCAGGACGCAATCCTGGGCGTTGCGCAGATCGGCGAGAGTTATCGCGAGCCAGACGCCGAGGCCGGTCAGGAGGGCCGTAAAGCCAATTGCGGCGGCATTGGCGACCATGCGCTGCCGGTAATCGTCACGGCTCTCGCGCGGCATTTCATAGCGGGACAGGTCAGGCGCCAGATGTCCCGCACGCTGAAGCGCGGGCAGCGGAGTATGGGTGCGGGGGCGATATTTCAGTATGCGATGCTCGCCTTCAATCATCGGCAACAGTCCCAAATCAGCACGCGCAGGGCGGTTTTCCCGCCACGTTTCTTGGGCGATACGATAGCCCCGCAATATCAAAAAGGATAGAAGGAACGAAATCTATCGGCTGGACCTGCGGCGCGATCAGGGGGCAGTTAGTCTTCCGGGTTTTGGTCAGGCTCGCCGCGGAGAATGCGATGCACGGCGCGCTCTATCGGGCCGCCGAGCGCAAGGAGCAGCAGTGCGATCAAAAGGGCGACAAGGACCAGCCGCCACAGTCCGAGACCGCATACAATTCCGATACAAGCCGTGAACCAGACGCAGGCAGCGCTGGTGAGGCCCTTACCTTCGACTGATCGGCGTGGACGATTACGCCCGCGCCGAGAAATCCGATTCCGGTCAGCAGCCCCTGAATGACCCGGCTTGTTCCGTCGGACAGCCGCCCGGCTTCCAGCGCCGCAGGGCTTGCGAGCAGCACGACAGTTGCGGTGGCAAGGCCGACGAGACCCAGCGTGCGAAGGCCGATCGGCTTGCCGTGCAGATCCCGGTTCAGGCCAATAACTCCCGACGCCAGCGTCGCGACGCCGAGCCGCAGGATGATGTCCCACCAGTCAAGCACTGCAACAGGCCTCTAGCTCGGGGGCCGTTTACGCCTTCGGCACGCGGCCCATCATATAGAACTCGTCGTTCGGCCGCATCTCGGTGATGCTCGCCATACGGTTCGACAGCGCGAAAAACGCGGCGATCGCCGCGATATCCCAGATATCGTCGTCGCTGAAGCCATGACCGCGCAAGGTGTCGAAATCCTGCTGCGAGGTCTTTTGTGCTTCAAGGCAAACCTTGATCGCGAAATCCAGCATGGCGCGCTGACGCGGTGTGATATCGGCCTTGCGGTAGTTGTTGGCGATCTGATCCGCGATCAGCGGGTTCTTCGCGCGAATGCGCAGGATTGCACCGTGCGAGACGACGCAGTAGTGACATTGATTGGCGGCGCTGGTCGCGGTCACGATCATTTCGCGCTCGGTCTTGCTGAGGCCACCGTCCTTCTCCATCAGAGCGTCGTTGTAGGCAAAGAACGCGCGAAATTCGTCCGGCCGATAGGCCAGCGCGAGAAACACGTTCGGCACGAAGCCCGATTTCTCCTGCACGCCGAGAATCCGGGTGCGGATGTCGTCCGGTAGCGTATCGAGTGCGGGAACAGGGAAGCGGCTGATGGGCGGTGTGGTCATGGCGGTGTCCAGTGCAGGCAACGGAATGTCTGCATGGACCATAATCGAGGATAGCACCGGCGCAAGCGTCCGCCTGCGCAACGCAGGGCTACGTCTGCCTTAACGCAGCGGCTTCTTCAGAAGCGAGAAGCGGTCCGGATCGAGACCGAGCGAGGGTTGCAGCAGCGGCGCTTCCGGGACACGCGGAATAGGCCGATCCATGCCAAGGCTTCGGTCAAATCCAGGGCTGCGGTCGAATGTCGGATCGTTCGGCGTTTCGCGGTGTGAGGTCGCGCCACGCCAGCGCTCCAGCACGGAACTGACGAAATTGATGTCATGACCGCCGAACGTTGAGGGTGTCGTCGCGATGGTTGCCTCGCTCCGCGGCAACTGATGCACCGGGACCTCCTTGAAGCGAAGCCGTGTCGGCAACGCAACGCCTTCGCCGAAGGCCAGCACTTCGCGGGTGCCGAGCGATGGCACGAATGACAGCAGGTTGGCGGCGGCATCGGAGACAGCGGAGCGCAGCAAGGCCTGGTCGCGGTCGTTGGCGAGCCGCATCGCGAATAGCGTGTTGCACTGGGAGATGATCGTTGCGTCCAGTTCCGCCGGACGCTGTGTGATCAGCGCCAGATGGACGCCATACTTGCGGCCTTCCTTGGCGATGCGGGATACGGCCTTGCGCGTTGGGCCGAAGCCGACACCACGGTCGGCGGATGCATAACGGTGCGCTTCCTCGCAGACGAAGAGAAGTGGCGAGGCGCCATCGCTCCACAGTCCGAAATCGAAGGCCATGCGGCACAAGACCGAAACGACGGAATCGACGACTTCGGCGGGGAAGCCGGCGAGCTGCATCACGGTCATGGGACGGCCATTCGCCGGCATGCGGAACAGATGACTGATGACTTCCGCCATCGTGTCGCCGCCGACATTGGCGTTCTCGAACATGAAGGCGTAGCGCGGATCGTTCTTCACGGTTTCGATGCGCGTAATCAGCTTGTGGTAGACAATGCGCGACGAGCGGTTTTCAAGTTTGCCCATGCGTTCGTCGATCAGCGAAATCAGATCGACCAGCCGATAAGGCACAGGTGTATCGGCGGTGTAACCGACAGTTTTCGGGTCAATGCGCTTCAGGCCGACGCGATCCGTGTTCTGGTATTGGATATAGGTCGCCTTCGCCACCGGAATCAGTTCGACGAGGACTTCGAGTTCTTCAGGAACGCCCGGGCGTCCACCGAAGATCACGTCCACGAACTCTTCAAAATTGAACAGCCAGAACGGCAGCTTCAGATTGCGGGGGTTGAGCACCAGCGATTTGTCGCCGAAGCAACGGCCATATTCGTTATGCACGTCGAGCAGGAACACGCGCAGGTTCGGCCGAACGCGCAGCACTTCGTTGAGCAGCAGCGACACGCCGCTGGATTTGCCGACGCCGGTGGAGCCGAGCACGGCGAAATGCTTGCTCAGCATTTCCTCGACGTCGACATAGGCGATAACCGAGGGATCCTGCTGCAACGTGCCGACGTTGATCTGCTCGGCTTTCGACGGTGCATAGACCGTGCGCAGTTGCTGATTGGTGAGAACGTCGACCAGATCGCCGATAGTCGGATAGCTTGTGACACCGCGTTGAAATCGCCCCGACGGACCAGCGGCGATTTCGCCGAGCAGGTCGACGGAGGCGATCGCGATATAGTTGTCTGTCGTCGGCAGGTTTTCCCGGCTGACCTCGGTAATCATCGCAACGATAATCGTCGTGGACGTGCGAATGCCGAAGAACTGACCGACGGTGGCGCGGACGTTGGAATCGTTGATCTGGCTTGTGGCCATCAGGCCGACGCGCGCCTGTGAACCGCGCACCGAGATGACACGTCCGAGCGAGGCGGGCTGGGGTGAAGTCAACATGGATAGCCTGTCGTGAGGGGCGGATTTCCCTCGACTGTACAAAGGCTTGTTGCAGGAATTGTTAAACAGCCTGGCGGCTTTGCGCGCATCCGCGGCATTGGCCGGCGCACCGGAGGGCGCCCCGGGGCCGCTAAGACCCGATGATTCAAGGGGTATTTTTATATTGGATGGCGACCGCCGGAATTTGCACCGGTCAGAAATTAAGCGTCTGTTTACCTTGCATTGTTGCTGGCGGCGCCGTTGTCCGGAGTGAGGCGTGGGCAGTTCTGTCCGGGTGGACCTGTTCGTCTGGCTGATGGCCCGCCCGGCTTGGCGCGGAGCGGGCCATTTTCATTAGAGCGCAGGCTCTTCATGCTCAGGATGATGGCCGGTGCCGCACAGCGAGCCGTGGGCGCAATCGCATCCGCTGCCGCAGTCGCTATCGACGCGGCAATATCGGGCTGCGCAGGTCGCGGCCATGTCTTTCTGTGGCAGCAATTTTTGCACCCGGCTCTCCGCAGTTACAGGAACAGCGTAGGGCGCAAACAAGACCGGACTCGCATTCTTGGGCGGGAAAATCTGTTGTGTCCCTGCCGTCGCAGGAAGAACAAAGGCCAGGCAGATGGTGGCAATAATCGCAAATACTCGCTTCACTATAGCCTCCCTCAAATCGCCGGCGGACTGCCGGCTCGTTTGAGTATGAGGCAATATAATACCTCGCGCCAGCCTTTGACTGCGTCGGCCGGTCAGCGCTCTCTGGTCGCCACGCCAAGGTCCTGTTGCAGTTGACTAGATCAGGCGACAGCGCCATAAGGGCGAACCGCGAACGGGATTGGCAGATCGCTTGACCGCGATTCATAAAACCACTTTCTAAGTGGTTGAAATCCTTTGGGGAATGGTGTAACGGTAGCACAACAGACTCTGACTCTGTTTGTCTAGGTTCGAATCCTAGTTCCCCAGCCAGCCAGTTCAGTCTCTCGGATAGAAACTGGCTCTGCCTAAGAGCGCTTTATTTTTCAGCGGGTTAGCGGGCATCGGACCGGTCTCTGCGACGGATTCGGCCGCGTCGGTCTCCCATTGGAGGCTGTTTGACACATAAATCTCTGGCGTCGATTTTTGATATCCGAATTTCGACGTCTTGGACCGCTGAGACTGGTTCGTTTTCGCGTGAGACCGGGTTTGAAATAGCGATTTGAGCGCGAAGGCGGCACTCAAAGTGCTGAGTGAGCAATTGCAGGGGTGATTGGCCCGCGCACCAGCTGGAAGTGAGCCCAGCTTCCAGTTCGGCTCGACGGTCATGACCGCAGGCACACTGGTGAACGTCACTAAATGTGTTGTGTCGGCGATTTTTACATCAACGTTTTGAACTGACCTTTAGCAGGTGGTGTTGTTGGCGCCAGGAATGCACGGACGATTTTGCCAGTTCGGTGATTGTGAGGTTGGCAGGCGCCGTCCCTTCGATGATTGATTGCACGATGGATGGCGCGACAAACGCAAGCGGCGCAAGCAGGCGGATGTGACGTTCAACCTTTTTCTCTTTTGTGGCGATGTCTGCGAATGATTTCACACGTCCCGACGTCATGTCGCCGACCCATTGCCGCGCCTTGGCAATCGCGTTCAGGAGCGCGTCACGCGTGTCCGGGGTCAATGTAGGACCGGTCGGATCCGGTGCGTAAGCGATTCCTTTCACCGCGGAGAATACTTTGGCGGTCCAGGGGATTGAGATCGTATTTGAGCTTGCTGATGGCGAGTCCTTTGTTTTGCGAATTCCTGGAATGGTGTTCCTTAATGCGGATTCGGTCTCAAGAAGTTTGATCTCAAGGACCTCCCGTCTCACGACTATTTTTTCAATATGCGCAATGATAGCTTCCTGATCCGAGGGAGCGTCCGGATTGCAGCTGGATAAATTCTGCCGAACCGCCTGCAGGACGAGGTTTTCTATCTCGGTTGCAGGAACGCGATTGACGGAGCCTGCATCACGTTTGCGTCCCTGGATTAATGCGTGTGAGACATAATACCGGTATCGCACGCCGCGTTTGTTTGAATGGCTCGGCGTCATCCGATTGCCGATGTCATCAAAAATACGCCCCATCAGGAGCGCAGGTGAACCTTTGAGGCGCATTGCACGATCGACCGTGTTCTTCGTCAGCTTTTCCTGAACGTTGTCGAAAAGCGCATGGTCGAGAATGGCCTCGTGCTCTCCAGCGTGGATCTCACCACGATAATCGATCTCGCCGGTGTAAAATCGATTACGCAGCAAATGGGCGAGGGCACCGACGCCGAATGGAATCCCGCCCCGGCTTTCTCCATTCGACAGAGGCCTGATTTTTGTCCGGATTCCCTTGCGCTCCAGGACTTCAGCAAGAGCTGCGATTGAATCGGCTTCAAGATACAATGCAAAAATCAGACGTACGATTTTCGCTTCCGCCGGAACGACAACAAGCTTCTTGTTCTCAGTGGCATAGCCGAGCGGCACGGGTCCGCCCACCCACAACCCCTTACGCTTGGACGCCGCGATCTTGTCCCGAACCCGCTCGCCAATGACCTCTCGTTCGAACTGGGCAAACGACAGCAGCACGTTAAGGGTCAGGCGGCCCATGCTGCTTGTGGTGTTGAACGACTGGGTAATCGAGACAAAGGAAACGCCGTGCTGATCGAACAGTTCGACCAGCTTGGCGAAGTCGGCAAGCGAGCGTGTCAGTCGATCGACCTTATAGACCAAGATGATGTCGATCTTGCCATCGCGCACGTCGTCGAGCAATCGTTGCAGCGACGGTCGGTTGAGGGACGCGCCCGAGAGTCCGCCATCGTCAAAATGATCGGGAATGAGTCGCCAGCCTTCATGGGCCTGGCTCTTGATATAGGCCTCGCAGGCTTCCCGCTGCGCATCGAGTGAGTTGAACTCAAGGTCGAGGTTATGTTCGGTGGATTTTCGGGTGTAGATCGCGCAGCGCTGCCGTTTTGGCGATTGAGGCGTCATCGGGCGCTCCCCCTGCCGCGACGAGGAGAACTCCGCGCTGCCTTCTCTGTTTTGTCCACTTCGCTGATGCCCAATCTCAGGCCAAAGAATTTTGGACCGTTCCAGTTGGTGCCGGTGATCAGGCGCGCGATGATCGAGAGACTGGCATAGGTTTCCTCCCTCCAGACGAATCCGTCCGATGCCACGACCACTGAATGCCGCTCGCCTTGGTATTCTCGAACCAGAACGGTGCCGGGCTTCAAGCGTCGTTGCGCTGTTTCGACCGCGGATTTACCCCGTCCGATGTCGTTCAAAATTCGCTGCGACGCCCGGCTTAAACTGCCGAGCGCCTTCTCTTGCATGTGGAAGCAGATCATGCGCCCCAACATGTCCTTGCCGAACGCGGACGGTGGGGACGATTTAAACGTCTGCCGCCAAATTATCCGAAGCTGATCGACCGGCAGAGATCGGATCTGTTCGATCTCTGCCTCAAGCGCCGCTTCGCTCTTACTCGATATGTCGCTCATACCTTCTGGGATGGCCTGTGGTCGGCGATCCGGTACGATCGTTCGCTGCCGGATTTATCTGACACCAGATTCAAACTCAGTCGTTTGCGGACGACCCCAGCAAAGAAGCCGCGCACCGAATGCTGCTGCCAGCCGGTCGCCTTCATAATGTCGGCAATGGTCGTGCCTTTTGGCTGGCGCAGCATCGTGAGCACAGTGGCTTGCTTTGAAGAGTCGCGTGCGGGCTTTGCCACTGCGGGGTGGAGAGAAGGTCCTTTGGCTGGCTTCGACTGAGGGGCAGTTTCGAAGGAGCGTGCGGAGGGCTGTTCAGCGACGCCTCGAACGCGGGAGCGTGCTGCCTTGTCTGAACGAGTTGTTTTTACCACCTTCGATGGTTGTCGTACCGTGACAGCGGGTTTGCGCGTTACACCTGCTTTGCGGGCAGTACCTTTAGCTTTCTGGATGTTCATGGAATCTCCTGTGGGTCAACGGCAACATCGGGTGCTGCCACTGACCCGGCCCGCCGATCGCAATGCGAGGGCGGGGGGAGGGTCCCAGCTAGGGAAAACGCTGACTATGCGGTCTCAGCAAACAGGTTGCGTTTGATTGTCAGCGCTGCCTTGAACAGGTCCCGTGCCTCATGCACCAGGCCCTCAAAGTCCATCAGGATCTGTACCGCGCGATCCACGCTGCCATCGCGCGCGCAGCTTTCTGCGGCTTTCGCGATACTAAGAGTTTCTTCCAGCTTGCCGCGGATTTCCGTTACGAGTGCGGGGCGACCACGATATTTGCGGCGACATCGGTCATCAGGGTGCTCTTTTTGCGTACCACCACACACGCTCCGTTCGCCGCCGAAGTCGAGCGGATTGTGAGCAATCTTGTGGCTCTTATCGAACGGTTCGGATCACAAAATGCTCGGGGTTAGCTTTCCTTGGATCTGACTACGATGACGTGCTGCAGGAAGTCTATACAAGCGGCATAGCGGAAAGACTCGTCGACAGCCCCAATTTTCTGCACGTATTGTTTGGGGCAGGGTTGTTCGGCAATACCCGATTGCGGGAGCTTGTTGCTCGCTATGTCGGCCAAGAGGCTCTGGCGGCCGTCGCCGAGGAATCCGCTAAGGGCCGACGATTGCTTGTCGCGACGACCGACCTTGATACTCAGCGCACAGCGATTTGGGATATGGGCCGTATCGCCGAGGTTGGGACGGCCGAAGCACTCAGCCTCTTTCGTGATGTCATGGCTGCATCTGCGAGCATACCGCTCGTGTTCCCGCCGATTTTGATAAGCGCGAAGGCTGATGGTAAAGAGTTCCAGGAGATGCACGTCGATGGTGGCGTCACGGCACCGATCCTGACGTTACCCGATGCGTTTTTATTGGAGGGGCGTTCACTTCCCGCAGGTCATCGGCTCAACATTTATCTTCTCTTGAACAACAAGTTAGAACGGGACTTCGAGCTTGTCCCGAATAGTACAATTGATGTTGCGTCGCGCGCTATCTCTTCGGTTACGAAATCCCAAACTCGGTCCATTGTTTTTTCAACTTATGAGTTTGCTCGTCGCAATCGACTAGACTTCCACCTGACTTTTATCGATCGCAAGATCCCTTCGCCTTCGTCGCCAGGCTTCGATACGACTTATATGCGCGGGCTTTACCAATACGGCTACGAAAAGGCGCGTGGCGATCATGCTTGGACGGGCACCCCTCCAGGGTAACCCTCCAGATAAAGGCGTGGGGTGTAACAAAGTCGCAATATTCTCGACATTTTCACGGTATCCCGATGAAAAGCCGATGACCCCGGCCGCGAAGCACGATATCGATTACCGGCAAACGCCACTCAAACAACAAGCGGGATCCCTAGGCATGGGCGCTAATCACTATGCAGCGAAGCCTAGACAGGCGGTGAAGCGAAAATTCAGTGGTGGCCGCCCCACAAGGGACGCTGCAGCGTTGCGTGACCAGCATCTCCTTGCTGTAGCCACGGCACTGTTTCTAGAGCGCGGGTTCGATGCGACATCTATAGATGCAGTCGCTGAGGCTGCGCATGTGAGCAAGCCGACGGTCTATGCGCAATATCAGGATAAACGGGGCCTGTTCAGCGCAGTGCTAAGGCAACAGATAGGGCAATTTCTTGCCCCCCTCGCTACCGCAGCGGAAATGCCGGTCAGCGCGCGCTCTAAGGCGTCTGTCGAGAGGACATTAATCGATCTCGGCCGCAAGCTACAAGCGATCACCAGCGGAGCGCGTCATGCGTCTGTCCGCCGAATCCTCGCGGCACAGGCGGCTAACTTCCCCGAGCTTGCGTTATTGGCACATGAGGAAGGGTGGTCAAAAGCTGTTAAAACCACGGCGCGCTTTTTTGACCATCTTGTCGCCGAAGGCGTTTTGGAATTGTTCGATTCGGAGATTGCAGCGGAAAATTTTCTCAACATAGTGATGGGTCACACTACGCGTTTCGTGCATTACGGTATCGCGATTGATCCAAAAGAGCAGGACCGGCGCCTGCGTCTCTCCATTCGCATGCTCCTTACGGGCTTTTCCGCAAAGGCAGTAAGGGCGCTGGGGGACCGTTAACGGTTTGAAACGCCATCAACTTGCGGATTCTTACCGATGTGCAAATCGTTGACAATCAAAAAACAACACATATCGTTTTGTTATCTGCTCCTGTCAGAATAAGCGTACGCATAGCGTGATGCTGTGGACCGATGGTGCCGCTCCCCAAATTCACGGCCGGCTAGGATGAATGCAAGGTGCCATTTTGGAGCTGCCCCGTTTTGTGGTCCAGGTTCTAGGCAATTTCTCGGACTGTTTGAGTTTGTCGTGCGAACTCGTTCGGCGTCAAGTTGCCAAGCGAGGTATGGGGTCTGTCGTTGTTGTAGTGGCACCTCCATTCTTCGATCCGGTCGGTGGCGTCTGCCATCGACAGGAACCATGATGCGTTGAGACACTCTGCACGTACGCGACCATTGAAGGCTTCACAAAATGCATTGTCGGTTGGCTTTCCTGGCCTGGAGAACTCGATCTCAATGCCGTTAAGATAGGCCCATTGATCGAGCATCCTGCCGGCAAACTCCGGACCGTTGTCGCAGCGAACAGTTTTTGGCTTGCCGCGCTCCTTTGCCAGCCGCTCAAGAACATCGACGACCTGGAAGGCCTTGAAGTTCGCTCTCGGAACGATCGCAAGTGATTCTCGTGTGTGGCAGTCGACAACCGTCAAAAGCCGGAATGAGCGGCCGTCGAACAGCGCATCCGACATGAAGTCCATCGCCCAGCATTGGTTCTGGTCTGCGATCTCTGGCCGACCTGAACGATAGCGCCAGGCTCGCTTGCGCTTCGGGGCTTTGGACCTGATGGAGAGCCCTTCTTCGCGATAGAGCCGATAGATTCGCTTGTGGTTCAAACGGTAGCCTTCGCGCAGAAGCAGCACATGAAGACGCCGATAGCCGTAACGTACGCGACTGGCCGCGAGGTCCCTCAACCGAATGCGCAGTTCAGTTTGTGGATCGCCGCGCGACTTGTAACGCTGCGAAGAGCGATGGAAGCCGGTCGCCTTGCAGGCCCGTCGTTCGCCGATATCGTAGACCTTCTGAAGATGATGCACGATCTCGCGTCGGACGGCGGGCCTCACCATTTTTTTCTTAAGACATCCTGCAGCATCGCTTTGTCCAGCGTCAGATCCGCCACCACACGCTTCAGCTTTGTGTTCTCATCCTCAAGCTGCTTCAGCCGTCGGATCTCGGCCACACCCATGCCGGCGTAGACTTTCTTCCAGCGATAGAATGTCGGCTCCGACACCCCCATCTTGCGGCAGATCTCCTCGATCGTCGTGCCGCTCTCAGCTTGCCTCAATGCAAAGGCAATCTGCTCCTCCGAAAACCGCTTTCGCTTCATGGCATCCTCCCTCCATGGGGTTCAGAATGCCCGAAAAAATTGCCCTCAACATGGACCAGTTAGATGGGTCAGGATCACGCTCGCGGCACGCGACATCACAGCCGTGATCCCGCCCAAAGCCAACCGCAAGATTCAGCGCCGATGTGATTTCGCGCTTTACCGCGAACGCAACCTCGTCGAGCGCTTCTTCAATAAGCTCAAGCAATTTTGTGGCATCGCCACCCGATATGACAAGCTCGCCAGAAATTACCTCGCCGCAATTCAATTGGTCGCTGGTACTATGCTCCTCAACTGAAGACACGCCCTAGTGGAGTCCGAGGCGATGCCGGTTCGAATATCTCACAATCAACTAGGCCTTCACCATCGTAATTGACACGCTGCGGATCTCGCCCTTGGAAGTGATGGAAACGGACTGTTGTTGGCCGCGTGTGATGATTGAGAGGTTCGCAGCGAAGCCGGCAGCCTCGACAAAAACGGTAATTCGTCCCCCATCGACACGGCCTTGCAGGTTGCCATGGATGTTGCGGCTTGCTTCGCTCCAGGTTCCCGACAATGCTCCAGCCTGGCTTGAAACGTCGCTGCTGAGATCGAATTTGTAGCTGTCACTCGCGCATCGAAGCGCCAGTGTCAGTTTGTCGCCTGTTTCATCTGCTTTGTGATTTGCCCGGCAACGAATTTTTTCCTTAGACCCGTTGGCCAGCGAAACCGTTCCCGCTCCCGACCATGATCCGTCAAACTGCTTGAAAGGTCCTGCTTGCGCAGATGCCGTTGCTGCAAGCATTGTTAGTGCTGCAACCGTCATTGAGATGATCGTGGTTTTCATCGAAAACTCCTGTGTCGGCCTAAGCGTAAGATTTCTGGACCCATTCAGTTCCCGGGTGCGACGCAATAATCTCTCGTGCCAGAATTTTTCCCGCACCCTTGCCAAACCGTTGTGTCACCATATAGTAAGCACGCTTACTATATTGGAGCGGCCTGATGGAAGCAAATTCCCCGACACTTGGGTTTTTACTGCATGATGTCGCCCGGCTTTTGCGCCGCAGGTTCGAGCAGAACGCGCGCGGCTCGGGGCTGACTAGGTCGCAATGGCAGGTGCTCGCCTATCTGGCCCAGAACGAAGGGATCAACCAGACCGGGCTTGCCGACCTATTGGAGATTGAGGCGGTCACTCTAGGGCGAATTGTTGACAAGCTCGAAACGCAGAGACTGGTCGAACGGCTGCCGCATCCCATCGACCGCAGGGCATGGATTCTTCGTCTAACGCCCGCCGCGCGTCCGGCGCTGGCACAGGTGCGCCGACTCGGGGACATGACGCGCGGTGAGGCGCTGGCGGGGTTGTCAGAAGCGGACACTCGGCATTTGTTGAACACACTGCAAATGCTGAAGGCCAATCTGGCGCACGCATGCGAGGCGCCGGTCGTCACTCAAAAGAGAGCAAGCCATGGCTAATCCGAGCGACAACGAAAGTTTAATCGGCGACGACAAGATGCGTTGGCTCAATCGTCGCGTCGAGACCGTAAATGCACCGGGCGCTCAACGGCCGGAGTTGAAAGCGCCGGGCGAAAACCGGACGCCGCCGCCGGAGTCCGACGAAGGGCCTAAATCGCCAAGGAAATCGCTGAAGCGGCCTTTGATGTTCGCTCTTCTGCCAGTGGCGCTGGTGGTTGCCACATACTTTTATGTCACCGGCGGCGCCGTGATGTCGACGGACAACGCCTATGTTCAGGCCGACATGGTCGGATTGTCGACCGACGTGTCCGGAATCGTGCGAGAGGTGCTGGTGAAAGATAACCAGACCGTTGCGAAAGACGACGTGCTGTTCAAACTGGATGATTTACCCTTCCGTCTTGCGCTGCAGAAGGCCGAGGCGCAGGTTGGCAACACGCGTAACGACCTTATCGCGCTCCAGACCAGTTACCGCAACATGCAGAGTCAGGTCGAGCAGGCCAAGAAGGACGTTGATTTCAACGAAGTCAACTTCAAGCGCCAGCAGCAGCTGATCGCCAACAATTTCACCCCGCAGGCCTCGTTCGACGCCGCCCGCAATACACTGCAGGGCGCCCAACAAAAGCTTGCCTCGCTGACGCAACAGCTGGCCGGCATCGCGGCCAATCTCAACGGGGACCCCGATGCCCCGGTCGAGGATCATCCGCGCTACAAGGATTCGCTTGCCTCGCGCGACGAAGCGGCGCGGCAGCTTGCGCACACGACTGTGCGCGCGCCGTTTGCCGGCATCGTGACCAACGTGCCGTCGCTGCAACCCGGCCAGTACATGGCAGCCGCCACCACGGCCTTCAACATCGTCTCGTCCGATCACGTCTGGGTTCAGTCGAGTCCGAAGGAAACCGAACTGACCTATGTCAGGCCGGGTCAGCATGCGGTGATCGAAGTGGACACCTATCCGGGTTTCCAGTGGAACGGCACGGTAGACAGTATCAGTCCGGCATCGGCATCGAGCTTCTCGCTGCTGCCTGCGGAAAACACCAGCGGCAACTGGGTCAAGGTGGTGCAGCGCATTCCGATGCGTGTGCGCGTCGAGAACGCGCCTGGCAAACCGCCGCTGCGCGTGGGTATGAGCGTGGCACTGAGCATCGACACCGGTCATCCGCGCGGCTTCCCGTATTTTCTCAGCGCGATGTTTGGCGGTTCGGGAGCCTGATATGCCGACCGGCAACGCAGCCACGCAGCACACGGCCAACCGGGCGGCGATTACGGCCTGCATCATTCTGTCCGTGATCATGCAGGCGCTTGATACAACGATTGCCAACGTGGCGCTGCCCTACATGCAGGGCAGCGTATCGGCCAGTGCAGATCAGATCAATTGGGTGCTGACATCCTACATCGTGGCCGCGGCGATCATGACCCCGCCTTCGGGATTCTTCGCCAACAGGTTTGGCCGCAAACGTGTGTTGATGGTTGCAATCACCGGCTTCGTTGTGGCGTCCGTGCTCTGCGGAATCGCGCAATCGCTGTTTCAGATTGTCGCATTCCGTCTGTTGCAGGGAATGTTCGGCGCAGCGCTTGTGCCTATTGCGCAATCGATCCTGCTCGACATTTACACTCCGGAGGAGCGCGGCTCCGCGATGGCGCTATTCGGCGTATCGGTCATGGTCGGGCCGGTGCTCGGGCCGGTAATCGGCGGATGGCTGACCGACCATATGTCATGGCGATGGGTGTTCTACATTAACGTTCCCATCGGGGCGCTCGCATTCCTTGGCATCTCGCTTTACATGAACGAAACGAAGATCGCTGCCGAGACAAAATTGGATTGGCTCGGTTTCGGCAGCTTGAGCGTCGCCATTGCGGCTATGCAGGTGTGTCTCGACCGGGGTTCGCAGCTTGATTGGTTTTCGTCATTCGAGATTTTAATCGAAGCGGTTGTCGCAGCGTCGGCGTTCTACATCTTCCTCGTCCACACATTCACGGCAAAGCGATCATTCGTAAATCCGCGATTGTTTCTCGACCGCAATTTCGCGGTGGGAATGTTTTTTATTTTCATCGTCGGCGTGACCTACCTGGCGTCGATGGCGTTGATGACACCCTATCTCCAGACGCTGATGGGCTATCCCGTCGTCACCGCTGGGCTCGTTATGGGCCCACGAGGATTGGGCACCATGGTCTGCATGTTCATGGTTGGCCGCCTGATCGGCAAAGTCGATACACGGTTTTTGCTCATGACCGGCCTGCTGCTGACCGCATGGGCGATGTATGACATGACCGGTTGGACCCCCGACGTTTCGCAGTGGACCATCGCGGTGACCGGTTTTGTCCAGGGGGCCGGGCTGGGATTTTTGTTCGTCCCGCTCACCACCGTGACATTCGCGACGCTCGCGCCCGAGAGCCGTGCGGACGCCACGGGTCTGTACAATCTTTCGCGCAACGTGGGATCGAGCGTCGGAATTTCTGTTGTTTCCTATTTGTTGGTCAGGAACAATCAGATCAACCACGCAACCATCGGAAGTCATGTGACTGCGGTTAATCGTGCGTTCAACGATGGCGCGGTGATGAAGGTTCTAAGCCCCTGGACGGCGAGCGGTCGTGCGGCTTTGGATCTTGTGATCCAGAAGCAAGCCGCGATCATTAGCTACATGAACGATTTCAAACTCATGATGATCCTGAGCCTCGCAGCCATTCCGCTGTTGCTGTTGCTGCGGGGTGCTTCGCCGGCAACAGGAAGTGATCATGCAGTAGTAATGGAGTGAGCCTCCGAAACGGCAAATGGCCATCGCGGACGCTTACTTTAAACTTCGCGCGATATGAATCCAGAAAGGCCATCGGTCCGGCGAATTCGTTCTCTCGTTCACAAGAGAAGACAGATGAAGATCGCGACCAACGCGGCAATCATGCCAAGCATCGAAATAAGCACGACCTGCACGGCATAGCGCCCGACGCGTGGACGAACTGTTTCACTCACCGGTCTCGTCCCATAGCAACGAAATGCTCGAACCCTGGACGAAGAAACGGCCGGTCTGCGGATGGGACTGCAATCCGCTGACCGGCCGCGTCACGACGCTGTCCTTACGGGCGTTTCCAGATCAGCTGTCGTGCAGCACTCCGGCAGGCCGCGCGATTTTTGTTTCTTGGAATCGCTTCGGACCCGACCGGAATGCCGATCTCGTGAATGGCGTTTGGTGGTTGTGAAAAAACAGCCCAAGCTCGGGACTTGTTGGCCGGCAGCGTCCTCGGAGAAGGTCCTGGGACAATGAATCATGACTAGCCTCATAAGAAACTATACTGTATCGTTTATATAATCGGCGTTCGGATCTGCAAGGAAAATTGTGACGAACACGCAAAGAGATGCTGATTTGCCCCATTCTGCTGCGTTGCAGCGGAAGAAATCGGGAGGGCGACCAACCCGCGAGGAAGCAGTGCGCCGAGATGCCCGGCTGCTCGACATCGCCACGACATTATTCATGGAGCGGGGTTTTGACGGCACATCGATCGATGCCGTCGCGGAATCGGCGGGCGTAAGCAAGCCCACCGTTTACAATCGATACAAGGACAAGCGCGATCTGTTCGCCGCCGTGCTGTGCAGCAGGATCAGGCTTTGGCTGGCTCCCATATCCGCTGCCGCCGAAAGCCAAATGAAGGCGACCGGCGTTGAGAGCGTTGAGGAGACCCTGCATCAGCTTAGCCTTGACATGCTGGCGCATTCGATGACGCCCGACGTCGCAATGTTACAGCGGGTTGTGGCGGCGCAGGCGATGCGATTCCCCGAATTGGCCACGTTGGCGCATGAAGAAGGATGGCTGCGCGCCGTCCGGGGCGTTGCAACGCTGCTGCGTCATTTTGGGAGACTTGGCCAGATAAAGGCCGATGACCCGGCAGTCGAGGCGGACCTTTTTCTCAATCTTGTACTCGGTCACGCCAAGAGACTCGCACTTTTCGGTATCGCGGTCGTTCCTGCGGAGGAAGAGGTGCGCAGACGTAAGGCGGTCGAACTTTTTCTCAATGGCACAAGAACACGCTGACCTATTTTTCCGCCTGAATTACCGATGAAAGTGCATGACATGTCTTGCGCAACCGATCATGGCCATGCCTGGATACAGACAGAACAGCGCGGCGGAACGAACGAAACATGTGATCCGCACCAGAAAAATGCTGGCTGGATGACCAACCAAGCCCTTGCTGTATTGTCGGAGGGTCAGTCGCTGGCGGTAGGTGACCGGGTCAGAATGAGCTCGCGCGGGAGAGCGCGACATCCTAAATACGGCGATCGCGAAGGTTTCATTGTCAGCAAAGGATCCCCAAGTAGCTGGCGCGTCAAATTCGACGAACGTAAATCAATCCAGAGCATCCATCGCGACTATCTTGAGAAAGTGGATAGCGCAGATCATTCGTGGCAAGCGGATTGTGGGTTTGGAGATCTCGATAAAGCGAGACCGCAATCGTACGGAACGCCCGGTTGATCTTTATTCAGCGCCCAGGGCGTCAGAAGTATGCAGCGTATGTCCTCTCGTTGGCTTTTCTGACAGGATGTAGCTCTCTTCCCCGAACGCCCTATACGGAGGTCGATGCTACAACGTCGCAGGTCTTGAATCTGGCTGACGTGCGCAGATACGCCGATGAGCCTGCGGCGAGCTTCATCGATAACACGTCTCAGCCATATCGCAGGGGTCCGTTGACCTATCTCGCGCTATCGGGTGGAGGAGCGGACGGTGCATATGGTGCCGGCGTTCTCAACGGGTGGACCGCATCGGGAACGCGTCCGACGTTTTTAATCGTGTCGGGTGTGAGTACGGGTGCCCTGATCGCACCGTTCGCTTTTCTAGGTCCGCAATACGACGAGACCTTGCCCGATATCTATACTAGCGGCGTCGCCGCAAGCCTGATCGATACGCCAAATGTGCTCAACGCACTTTTTGGTGGGGGCCTTTCAGGCAATAGCCGACTGCGCGAACTGGTCGCGCAGTATGTCAATCAGGAAATGCTTGTCTCGGTCGCTGCGGAATACGCCAAGGGAAGGAAATTATTCATTGTCACGACCAACCTCGACACCCAGCGCACCGTGATCTGGGATATGGGCCGTATTGCGAAAGTAGGATCGCCTAAAGCGCTGAGTTTGTTCAGGGACGTTGTTGCGGCGTCGGCAAGCATCCCGGTAGTGTTTTCGCCGATGCTGATCGATGCGCAAGCGAACGGGAAACAATTCCAGGAGATGCACGTGGACGGCGGCGTGACGGCGCCCGTTCTACGGTCCGGAGGCATTTTTGCTTCAGAAGGCAAGCCCAGGGAGCGACCTCCGGCTGGCGATATATGTCATATGTCCTTATCGATGTAAGTCAGGTTGAAACCGAAACGGTTGCGGCGGGTAAAATCATAAGTTTCCTGTAAGATCGAGCGAACCTGCGTCTTCGTCACGGACGCCGAAGCTCGCGCGGCAATGTCGGCCGTCATGTCATCATAAACTACAAGGTGGAGCGTGACTTTCAGTTGGTCGACAACATACCGAAGTCGAGCTCGTTGGGGTTCCAGGCCGAGTATATGCGCGGACTTTATCAGTACGGATTTGAGAAAGCTCAAACGCCTGGATTTTGGTCAATGCGCCTCCGACCGACGGCCGCTTGCCATCCGCCCGCCTTCGTGCCTCTGCAAAAATGTAAAGTTTCGCGTGGCCGCACAGCTGAACATGCCGTTGCCGACGGCGCCTCCCTCCGGCGCACCTTTGCGCAAGAGAATCAAATCAAGCAGGGTAGATTTTCCTAGCGGGAAGTCGGTTTGGGTGTTCGGAGGATGATTCATTCAAGTGATTGAACGCCGAGCCTAGCGGATGTAGCTCGCGGCTTCCACGAACGTTATGCCAATGCGCTTTTCTTTGCGCCATACGACATGAGCGTCACGGCGGAGAGGCTCGCCTTGGATGTGCAGCTCAAATGTTTCTGGAATGCCGATGGGGCTAATGACCTCCAGCGAAGCGCCGGAATCTGAGATATTGCGCACCACGCAACTAATACTTCCGCTGCCTTTGAACACGATGGTCCCCGGCTTCAGGACGCGTTGCCGCCGCACACGTCGTTTGTCAGTCGCGGCTAAACTGGTTGGCAGATCTGTCGGGCGCTTCATCGTTTATACTTTGATGCAGATGTTATATCGTATCCCAAATTGGTATTCTGAGCGATCCGTATCAACCCTTACCGATTCGATTAGACGGTGTGGCAAAGCGGACTTAACGGTAATGAGGCAATCTTATTGTAAGATGCCTTCCAATCTCTTAAGGAGCGGTACCAAAGTGGCTGACGGCAATGTTATTAAGGACGATATCGCATTCGCAGCAGGTGAAATCACACGGAACCTCAGGCGTACCTTCGATGCCCGTATGCGGCCGATGGGCCTATCTCAGACAAAATGGCGGCTTTTAATTCATCTGCAGCATAGCGACGGTCTCAACCAGACCGAACTGGCGCAATTGCTGGAGCTTGAAAGGCCGAGCGTTGGACAGGCAATCGACGACCTTGAAAAACTGGATATGGTGAAGCGAAAGGCGTCCGCAACCGACCGCAGGGTCTGGCGCGTCCATCTCCGGCCGGCGGCGCGGATGATCTTAAAACGGATGCGCCGCGAGGCTGACGACATCTATGAGACGATGTGGGCCGGATATTCACTATCAGATCTCCGAACGCTTCGAACTAGTTTGCAGCGTGTCGCATCTCAACTTGCCTCGATAGATCAAGAGGCTGTCGGCGTACCCAAATCGAGCAAAAGATAATCAGAAAGTAGCGCTGTCAACGAGGGCAAGGTACGAAGTTTGGGCTTTATTGCATATTCACGAAATGCACGGCACGGCGAACCTGATCCAGATTGAGTGACGGAGACAGCGAGTTTATTGCGTACTCATTCTGGCCGATTTTAACTTCGCGACAGCCTACATTATCTCGCCCGCAGTACAGCGCTGGCTCCAAATAAGTTACCCGCATAAGGCGTTGCACACCGTTCAGCGGCTAGTGCAATTCTAGGCGGCAGCAATTGCCTTCTCGATATCGTGCAACGTGTGACCAGTTAGGTCCTTCGAGATTTCGCCGCGAAGCACTTCCAACAGCTTTTTATGGTAGCTCTTGGGAAGCGCGCCAAGGGTGCGAGGGGCGGCGATAATAAGGAGATCGGAAATCTCTCCGTCAAGAATGCGCTTATTTAGAAAGCTTGCGATTCCGCCGGCAAAACCGTCTTCCGCGGCTTGGCTTTCATCGGGGTTTCCAAAGTTACTCTGATGGCGCGCGCCCGCTCCTTTATTTACGCTTTCTATTTCCGGTTCGGGCATCGCCGTCAACGCTGGGTTTATTCCGTCTCCAGTATTGCGAAACAGACTGAACTTTCTCCGTCTGCGACGGCCACGATTGATCCTTGAGGCAACAGCATGAATTCTCCGGAATATGAGAGGGTTACAAAGACAGGCTTAACTTCAATCTGTCAGAGCGCACTAAGTTCCTTAGCGGTCTCTCTCTCAAAATAGGGTGATGCTCATATATCAAGTCTATTCCTGGCAAATCCTGTTGGACGTTGTATTCACAATTCGACTGTGGTTGATCAGCGGCAACAGGATCGACTTAATACCGTAAGCGTCAATTCCTTACACGTGGGCTTAGTGGAGGGTGTTGGAAGGCCGCCAATTCCAGGGCAGGATTTCGTCGAGCCGGTTCATCGGATA
>NZ_KB375281.1:507814-687702 GCF_000336555.1 Afipia clevelandensis ATCC 49720
GCAGAGCGGCGAGATCGATCTCCATGACGAGGAAGATTAACCGACTCGCGCCGCTCTCGCCGCACTGATTGTCTCATCGAGTCAATCAGCCGCAGACGCACGGCATGGCGGCGTGTCCGGCCTCGCACGCGTCTCACATGACCTGCTGCTTCGTCCCTATCTCGATACCGATGAAAGCCACGAGCTTTCGGCTTCTTTCGGTGAGCGTCGCAAGCCCGACACCAGCAAGTTCGGGAAGTGATGGCAGCCGCTCAGGCTTTAGGAAAGTAAAGTCATGTCTGTCGAACTGACGAAACTCGATGACTGTGCGTTGCTCCGGCTAAACCGGCCGGAAGCTCTGAACGCGTTGTCTTTCACCGTGCTGAACGAAATCGCGGCCGCGCTGGATGAGGTTGCTGGCTGGAAGGTCCGCGCGCTCATCGTGACTGGGGCAGGAAAAAAAGCGTTCTGCGCTGGTGCCGATATCAAGGAGCTGCGCGGCAGGTCGATGACAGCCCGAAAGCGCGGGGCAGAACTCGGGCAGGCGACATTCGCGAAGCTTGAGCGACTTCCGTTTCCCTCCGTTGCAGCCATCAATGGTTTTGCATTCGGAGGCGGGCTGGAATTTGCGCTTGCGTGCACGTTCCGGCTGGCGACGCGCAATGCAAAGTTGGGACTTCCGGAGATCAAGCTTGGCCTCATCCCCGGCTACGGCGGGACCCAGCGTCTGCCCCGAATTGTCGGCGAGGCAAGAGCCCTCGAAATGATCATGTTGGGGCGCACCGTAGCGGCCGAGGAGGCCGAGCGCATCGGGCTGGTCCATCGCCTCGTCGATGACAGCGCCGTGGATGGAGCTGTTAGCTTCGTCAAAGAGTTCTCAGCCTACAGCTTGCTTGCCTTGGGTCTGGCACGCGAGGCCGTCACACGTGCGCTCGATGTTCCAATTCATGAAGGACTGAAAATCGAGACAGACTTGTCGACGCTCGCATTCAGCACGGCGGATGCGGAAGAAGGCATGGCCGCATTTACGGAAAAACGGAAGGCGATGTTCAAAGATGAGTAATGGACAGATCATTGTCACCGGCGCGAGCCGGGGTATCGGTGAAGCGATTGCGATCGAATTGGACCGCCGGGGGTTTCAGGTCGCAGGCCTGTCGCGGAGTGGGTCGTGTTCGGTCGGGATCGGCATCGTTTGCGACATGACCGACGAGAGCTCGATCGCCAAAGCCATCGCCAAGGTCGCTGCAAACGGTCCGATCGTCGGATTGGTCAATAACGCCGGCGCGCATGAAGCGAAGCCGAGCGCTGAATTGTCGTTGTCCGAATTCGAGGCCGCCATGAGGTTGAATGCTTCGGCGGTTTTGGTGGGGTGCCGGGAAGCGTATCCTCATCTGAAGGAAACCGGTGACAGCCTCATCGTCAACATTGGATCGTTCTTCGACAAGCTCGCAGTCGCCGAGAATCTGGCGTACTGCGCCTCGAAAGCCGCCGTCGGTGCGATCACGCGCTGCCTTGCATCCGAGTGGGCAAAAGACGGTATCAAGGTGCTCGACATCGCGCCGGGCTACATCGAAACCGAACTGAATCGTGATTTCCTTGCCAATGAGAAAGTGAGGAGCTGGCTGAAGCGACGCATCCCGATGGGGCGACCGGGCACGGCCAGTGAAGTCGCCCGATTGGTAGGTGCTTTGTATTCCGAGAAGATCGGCTTCCTGACAGGGGAGACGATCTACATGGACGGTGGTCAAGGAGCCAACCTCTGATGAAGGTTTTCGAACAACTCGAACGCCGCCGGACATGGGAGCCTGATGAGCGTCTCCTGCTCGATCAGATCGACCGGCTGGCCGCGGATGTCATCGCGCCGAATGCCGCACGTATCGACGAGACCGGAGAATTTCCCTGGGCGAATGTCGAGGCGATCAACAAGCTTGGCCTGAATGCGATTTTCATTCCCGAATCCTATGGTGGAGCGCCGATGTCGTTCCGCCTCTATCTCGCGGTTGTAAGGCGGATCTCAGAGGCCTGCGCGTCGACAGGCATCATCTACGCCACGAACTTTCACGCCATGAAGCCTCTGATCGAGTTTGGTTCGGAAGAGCAAAAAGCCCGGCTGCTGCCTTGCATCGCGGAGGGAGGCCTCGCTTCGCTGGCGATCACGGAAGAAGCAGCTGGCTCCGACGCCACCGGTATGAAAACAAAATTTCGTCCGGACGGCGACGATATTGTCGTTGATGGTTCAAAGTTGTTTATCACGAGCGGTGACGTTGCCGATCGCATTTTGCTGTTCGGAAAGTACTCTGAAATCGACGATGCCAAGAAGGCGATCTCGGTGCTGGTTCTCGAGAAGGGTACGCCCGGCTTTGAAGTTGTCCGGCTTGAGGACAAGATGGGCCACCGGGGATCATCGACGGCGTCGCTGAGATTCAATGGCTGCCGTGTTCCGCGTGCAAACGTGATCGGAAATCCCGGTGACGGTCTCAGCATTCTGCTTGGGTCGTTGAACAGGTCGCGCCCGAGTGTGGCCGCGCACGCCATGGGCATCGCGATGGCGGCGTTCAAGGACATGACATCGTACATGAATGAGCGGCGGCAGTCCGACCGCAGGATTGTCGATTTTCAGGCCAATCAGTTCATGATTGCCGATCTGGCCACTGATCTTGCCATGGCCGATTGCTGGCTCGATTACCTCGCCGATCTGATCGAGGCCGGCGAGGATGACTTCGGGCTCGAGGCATCCATGGCCAAAATGCGCGCGTCGGATCTTGCGATGCGAGCCGCGACCGAAGCCGTTCAGATGCACGGCGGCTACGGCTATTGCCGCGACTACCGCGTTGAACGCCTGATGCGCGATGCAAAAATTACCCAGATCTGGGAAGGCACAAATCAGGTGCACCGCCAGCTCATCGGACGGAGTTTTGCGACAAAATGAAAAAGCAGATCAACACTGTCGGCGTCTGCGGCGCAGGCGGAACCATGGGAGCGGGCATCGCGCTCGTCGCAGCGCGCGCCGGCTTCCGCACCATCTCCTACGACATGAAAAACGACCCCCTCGAGCGAGCGGCAAACCAATCCGCTGCCTTTCTGGGCAAGTCCGTCGAGCGGGGAAAATTGAAAGCGGAGGAGCGCGACACGATCCTCTCCGCCATGAGCCACACCACGAAGATCGAGGATCTCTCGGTGTGCGACCTCGTGATCGAGGCCGTGTTTGAGGACCTCACGACCAAGCGCGATCTATTGAAGCGCCTCGATGCGGTCTGCGCCAAGGATACCATTTTCGCGTCGAACACATCGACCTTGTCGATCACCGAAATCGCTTCGGGGTCGAGCCATCCTGAGCGCGTTGTCGGGATGCACTTTTGCCTGCCGGCGCAGTTGATGAAGTTGATCGAGATGTCGCCCGGTATCCTGACATCGGATGAGACATTTCAGACCGCGTGGCAATGGACCGAAGCCTGCAAGCAGATCCCGGTGAAAACGCAGGACAAGCCCGGCTTCATTCTCAACGCACTGCTTGTTCCGTTCAACAACGATGCGATCCGCGCCGTCGAAGCGGGGGTTGCGGATGCCGAGAATGTCGATCGGGCGATCAAGGCCGCACTCGGTTACAAGATGGGACCGCTTGAGTTGATCGATCTTGTCGGCCTCGACACCCAAATCCGCCTCTGTGAGGCGTTTTATCCGATCACGTTGGATCCTCGCGCGGCGACGCCGCCGTTGCTCAGGCGGATGGTCGCCGCCGGATTGTTGGGACGCAAATCCGGCCGTGGCTTTTTCAGGTATGAAGGCAACGCAATGTTTGGAGCTTGAAGCCGATGCAATATGCGATCATCAAAAATGGGCAAAGTCTGTCATTTCCGGATGCAGACGGCTTCCACGCAAAAGCGTCGACTGCTGAAAATTCCGCCGTCGTCATCTACAGTGGCGTTGCTGTGAGACCGGATCAGGCGAAGACGGCCATTCTGGTCGAACTTGGCAACGAGTGTCTGGCCGAACATCTCGGCGGTATTGAGGAGAATGGTCAGATAAATATTCTCGGGTTTGCCAGATATCGCAACGGCAACGATTCGCCGTCCAATCTGGTCGAAGTGGTACGGCAGCCGAACGCCGGCGATGCTGCAATTGCGGCAGCGAAGAATTTATTTGAAAATGCCGGACTTCAGGTCGCCATTTCGGCTGACCAGATCGGTCGCATCATCAACCGTCTGGTCTTGCCGAAATACAATGCGGCTCTTCGGTTCCTGGACGAGGGGCTCGCCAGCCAGGCCGACATGGATTTAACGTGCAAGCTCGGTCTGGGCTATCCGGACGGTCCGATTGAGCGCGTGCTCAAAGGCGGTCTCGAACATCATTATGCGGTTACGAAAGCTCTGTTCGACACTTACGGCACGCCAGCTTATGCGCCGCCGCGTCGTGCAGTTGTCGCTTTCAATCGCGAGCACGCGGATGCCAAAAAACGCAGGTAACACGTTCTTCAGCGGAAGCGTGCCCCTGACTGTGGGGACGACTATCGAAAAATAAACACCGGATATGGTCCATGCTCGGATTCAAGGCGACCGTTCAGGTAGCTAGCTAGTATTCATTGCGGAATCTCAAAAAGGGCAGAGTCGAGCAAGTGAATTTTGATACTTTCCCGGTCATCCGCATGGATGATCCTCCTCGGTGACAGACGTCTACATCGTGCCGTCACTGCCGACACATTCCCACGCCGTGTCGGCAAGTCCAGCGTGCCACCGTTCGTACTGGCATTGACGAAGGAGATCTTTGCGGCAACTGGCAAGCGGGAATGTACTTCAGATCAGAAGGCAGCGGGAGAGCTGAGCAATTAGAGACGCAGTGACGCTTGGAGACGTCGCCGGAGTATTATCGATGTGACTGTCGTCATCCGCAGGGGAGCGAAGGTTGGCGGTATGCTGATTTTACTTGATCTTTTTGTCGTCAAACTGTCGGCTAGTTCTTCCCGCCGAGCATTGGGATCACCTGCGCACGACCAATCCCATCGAGAGCGTGTTCGCGAACGTGCGGACGATCACTGTCGTCAACAACCGCCAAGCTGATGGTATTCAAGCTGGTCATCGCCGCATCGAAAACCTGGCGACTGCTCAAAGCACAAATCAGTTGCTGATGGTGATTGCAGGTGTCAGATTCAACTACGGCATCGGGGTCATCCAAATGCCTGCAAACCGCGCCGCCCGCCTCGTCACCCAAAATCCCGCGTAGCTCGCCGCACCAATCATTCACGATCAGCGCCGTTGATCAAAATCCGTTCGATCTTCCTCATCGGCACAGAATCTCAGATTTGTGAACGTCCGTAAGCATCGGAACACTAGAGTATAGCACGCTGCTTGGCAGCCAATCGGTAAATGGAAGAAAGTTCGGGTTCTTGGGACGAGGTGGAAGTTTCATGAGCTTCCGTCCTCCCGTGGCGAGCTGAGCTATTCGATATCGTGATAATTTGTGATTTCTAGGCCGCGTCAGGTTTGTAGTGCCTTGTATCCGAGGGAAGCAGATAGGCGTTGCGCTGCTGTTGCAACGAGGCGGCCAAGCGCTCCATTCGGGCCCGCATCAATTCTGCCGGCTCTTCCGAAAATGGTCACAGCCATCCGAAGCGTGCCTGTCATGTCGAGGACTGGCGCGCTCACCGCACTGATGCCATCTCCACCGCCATTGCCAACAGAGGATAACCCCCGAGTCCGAGTTTGGTGAATAAGCTCAGCGAGTGCGGTGCGATTGTAGGGTGCGTTTGGACGCCCAACGACCCGGTTCTGCTCAAGTTCGCGCTTTATGGCATTGGCCGTCCTCGCCGGATCCTCAAATGTGCAGAATAGCAGACCGGTTGCAGAGTACGTGAGGGGGCAGGCGTGAGACGGGGCGACTGTCGCTGCGAATTCGTGACGTGCCTCTATAACACGGATCATCACAGGGCCACGCTCGCTCCATACGGCTAAGGCAACTGTTTCCCCCACTTCATCGACTAGCTGACGCATCATAGTCTCGGCCAGCCGTAGTGGTTCAAACCGCGTAAAGCCCTTTAATCCTAGCTGAAACGCAAATGAGCCTAAGTCATAGAGACCTGTTGTCGGATCCTGCGTAGCTAAGCCAATTCGGATGAGACTGACAAGATAGCGATGGGCCTTTGCCGACGGCATTCCCGCAGATCGGGCAAGCTCCGCAAGCTTAACTGGACCTTCTGATCTTAGCATTGCCTCGAGGAGGCCGCCTGCCACCTCCACTGACTGAATGCCAAACTGCTCGGTCCGTTCGAGTTCTTGAGCGGGCGATTTGATAGGCATCCTGATCCTTTATGCTTCCCTTAGAATATGTAGCGCCCATCGCACTTGACATTGATCGAAGAAGATGAATTTTGTTTACTACAGTGTAGCGCGTTATGCAATATATAACACGCTTACATGGGAACGCTACGCAGAACGGGAACGCCTATGGTTGCCTGGTAGGCCTATTCTGCGCAGCACTAAGTAAGGCAGCGTAGCTATGAATTTCAAAGCCCTTGAAGGACTTCTGGACGGAGACATCGCCGTCGTGACGGGCGCTGCCCAAGGAAACGGTGCCGCAATTGCGAGAGGTCTTGCCGCCTGCGGAGCTATCGTTGCCGTATCCGACCTGAATGGTGCCGGTGCCGAGGCGGTAGCCATGGAGATCAACGCAAGCGGAGGACGTGCCGTCGGTTTCCGGGTTGATGTAACCGACCGCGCTTACTGCAAGCAGGCTGCTGACGATATCCGCAGCCGTTTGGGACACGCATCGATCCTCGTTAACAACGCGGGCATCACACGCCGCACCCCGCCCGACGATAATGCTTTCCTTGACCACCTCGATGCACAGTTGCAGGTGAACCTGACCGGCACCGCAAACATGGTCGTCGCCTTTCTGCCGCATCTTCGCGAGACGAAAGGACGGATTGTCAATATTGGCTCAATTGCCTCATTTGTAGCCTATCGCAACTCATCAGCATATGCCGCGAGCAAGGGTGGTGTCCGCCAACTCACCAAGGGTCTCGCGGCAGATCTCGCGGAAACCGGCATTAGGGTCAACGCGATTGCTCCCGGTGTAATCGCTACACCTATGACAGAAACAACGCGCTCAAATCCTGACGCGATTGGCAGATTCCTCAGCCACACTCCTATGGGAAGGGTCGGCGAGCCAGACGAACTGATCGGGCCGGTCGTATTCCTTGCATCACGTCTGTCCAGTTATGTCACCGGTGTGACCGTACCCGTTGACGGCGGATATCTCACGGTTTGAATGGAGCATGTACTATTGACTGAGAATAAATCAGATCAAGCGGACATCGAAACGATCGAGTGCGATCTCCTGGTCGCCGGCTCCGGAGCTGCGGGCATGACAGCCGCTATTGTCGCTCGAAAGCAAGGCAAGCTCAAGGTCATTGTCGCCGAGAAAGAACCGGTATTCGGAGGAACGACCGCGCTGTCAGGGGGATATCTATGGATCCCCAACAATCCTTTGAGCCAGGCTGCAGGAATCAAGGATAGCGCCGACACTGCCCGCTCGTATATCCGTCATGAAGCAGGCAACCATTTTGACAAAAAACGCGTCGACGCATTTTTGCGCGATGGACCACATATGGTGACCTTCATGCACGAGCATACGGCGGTGCGCTTCGAGGCATCGCCCGCGTTCTCCGACTATCATCCCGATGCTCCAGGCGGACTTCCAGGGGGGCGGTCCATCCTGACACAGCCGACGGATGCGTCGATCCTTGGCCAAGATCTCGCGAAGCTCCGCCCACCGCGGCCAGAACTTACATTGTATGGTCTCGCCATCGGTTCGGGAAAGGAGTTGTGGCATTTCTACCGCGCAACCAAGCGCGTTGGATCTTTCGCTTACGTTGCGAAGCGTCTTGCCAAGCACGGCCTCGATGTGGCTTTACACGGTCGCGGAATGCTGCTGACCAACGGCAATGCCTTAGCCGCGCGCCTCTACCGGACTGCGAAAGATTCGGACATTCCGGTTTGGCTCGATAGCCCAGTCAAGCGCTTACTCGCCCGCGATGATGGCTCAGTTATTGGGGCAATTGTTCAAACACCATACGGTCTGAGGCGGGTCCTCACACGAAAGGGTGTTGTCCTCGCGTGCGGCGGCTTTTCGCATGATTTCGCCCGCCGCCAAGAGATTTACACGCATAACGCGAGCCCAAGCGAACACCACTCTGCTGCAAGCCCCGGTAACGTCGGTGATGGCATCAGGCTAGGCGAGGCCGTCGGAGCGCGCATCGCAGAAGGATATCCGAACGCGGGCGCATGGGCGCCGACGAGCCTTGTTCCCCGCAAGGATGGAACGAAGGGACCATTCCCTCACTTCATCGATCGGGGTAAGCCAGGTGTCATTGCGGTTACTCGCAGCGGACAACGCTTCGTAAACGAGGCCAACAGTTACCACGACTTCGTTCAAGGGATGATCCGAGCCTGCCCGAAGGGCGAGGCGGCCGAGGCTTTTCTTATCGCTGATCACCGGACCATCCGCCGCTACGGGCTCGGCCATGTGAAGCCTGCTCCGCTGCCGCTGAAATCATCACTCGAGTCCGGTTATCTGATCAAGGGTGGCACGATCGCTGAACTGGCCCGGAATGTGGGGATTGATCCTGCGGGCTTGGAGGCGACGATCCAGAAATGGAATGCGGACGTCGCCAAAGGTGAGGATAGTGCGTTCGGAAAGGGAAGCACAGCCTACAACCGCTTCCACGGCGACGCGGAGGTCAAGCCAAACCCGTGCCTCGCACCAATCAACAATGGACCTTTCTACGGGGTCCGCGTGGTGCCCGGTGACATTGGGACATTCGCCGGATTGCGTACCGATGAGAGCTCCCGCGTCCTTGACAGCTCCGGCGAGCCAATTCCCGGTCTCTATGCCGCCGGTAACGACATGGCGAGCATTCTGGGCGGGAACTACTCCGGCGGAGGTATTACGCTCGGGCCCGGAATGACCTTTGGCTTCATTGCGGGGCGCCATGCCGCCGGAGTGAATAACTGACCCTGACATTCAGGGGACAATCAAGGAGGAACATACCAATGAAGATGACACGCCGTTTAGTTGTGATGGCCGTCGGCTCGACTCTAAGTCTCGCAGCCGCCGCACCGGGCTGGACCCAAACGAAAGAAATCCGGATCGGAGCATTGATCGCTGCCTCCGGCCCGACAGCCTTTATTGGCGCGTCGCAAAAGAATGCCTTTGAGATGCTTGTCGAGCAAATCAATGCTCGCGGCGGAATTGAAGGGCACCAGATCAAGGCTGTTCTCTACGATACCGAAGGGAACAGCACCCTGGCTGCGCAGCAGTTCCAGCGTCTGGTGCAGTCGGACAATGTTGATGTTGTCATCGGCCCATCCTCGACTGGCGAGAGTTTGGCGCTACGCCCGCTTGCGAACGAGCTGAAGGTCCCACTCATCTCCTTTGCAGGAGCGGAGGTCGTCACCAATCCGCCCACACCGTACGTATTCAAGACCCCGCCGACGGACCGCATTGTCGCGGAGCATATACTCGGATTCATGAAATACAAAAACATCAAGTCGGTCGGTATACTCTCGTCCGCCGATGGTTTTGGTCAGGCTGGTGCCAGCACGGTCAAGCAGGTGGCTGAACAACTCGGTGTCAAGGTTGCGGCCGCCGAGGAGTTCGGTCCGCGTGATACGGACATGACGCCTCAACTCCTGAAGATCCGCGGGAGCGGTGCTGAGGCGCTTTTGATCTGGAGCGTCAATCCTGGTCCGACTATTATTCTCCGTAACGCCACAGCTATCGGCTTCAACAAGCCAATCTTCAATAGCTATGGTGCAGCGAGCAACCAGTTGATCCAACAGGCCGGCGCCGCTGCAGAGAAAACGTACGTTTCGTCGATGCGTTTGCTCGCGCCTGACAGCCTGCCAGCTGACGATCCCATGCGCGAGGTGGTGACGCGCTTGGCTAAGGACTACAAAGAGCGATTCAAGGCTGATGCTACAACGTTCGTCGCGCATCCCTATGATGCAATGGTCCTCGTTGAGAAGGCTGTGCAGAAGGCTGGCGGCAAGGTCGACCGTGAGGAAATCGCCAAGGCGATTAGGAGCGGGATTAGCTTTCCTGGTGCAAATGGCCTTTTCCGTTTCACTGAGCAGAACCACAATGGGCTCGACGGCTCGTCTCAATCGATGGTGATGCTTCAAGTACAGGGCGGACGTTTCACTGTAGCGAAGTAACCATACGTTAGCCGAGGACGTTCCATGGATTCCTTTCTACAGATCATCATCAGTGGCGTGGTAGTGGGCTGTATCTACGGCATGGCCGCCCTCGGCTTCACGATCGTCTTCAATGCCACAAAGCTCATCAATTTCGCTAATGGTGAGTTTCTCATGCTTGGTGGGGTAATTCTTGCTGGTCTGGCTACGGGGAGCGGCTTCCCGCTCCCCGTAGCCCTGCTTCTGGCAGTCGGCGCAACTTCTCTTGTCGGGTCCGTTCTACAAGGTCTTATTCTAGACCAAGCGAAGAGCCGCGATCCATTGACGCTGGTCATGCTCACCATTGGCGCTGCTCTTGCTCTGAGGGGCATGGCGTCGCTCATCTTTGGACGGGATGTGAACTTCGTGCCTGAATTTGGGGTGATGCCGATCATTTTGATCGGCAACGTTTACGTTCCCAGCCAAGGCCTCTGGATCATGCTCGTTCTGGCGGCCGTAAGTCTGGCTCTTTGGTTTCTCTACTCGAAGACGGCATTCGGAAAGGCAATGCGTGCTGCCAGTCAGGAGCCAAGAGCAGCCGCCCTGTGCGGTATTGAGCCGAGAACGACAGGCATCATCGCCTTTGCGCTTGCCGCGGGCATTGGTGGCCTAGCAGGAGCGCTCGTCGCCCCTATAGCGGCGGCGTTCTACGAGAACGGCATTTTCCTTGGTTTAAAGGGATTCGCTGCGGCTGTCGTCGGCGGGCTGGGTAATCCTCTCGGCGCGGTTGTGGGAGGTCTGCTCATCGGCGTGATCGAGAGTATCTCTGCCGGATATATTTCGTCCGGCTACAAGGATGCCATCTCGTTCCTCACGTTGATCATAGTACTCATCGTACGGCCTGCAGGCCTGATCGGCCGCGCCGTCGTAACTCGGGTATGATCCAATGAAATCTGTCAACATTGGTCTTCGACGGGATGCCTTTCTGATTTGTGGATTGGCGACTGTGCTTATCCTGGCCGAACTCGTTATCACAAGCCAATTCCACCGCAGCATTCTGACGCTCTCCGTAATCTATAGCATTGCTGCGATCGGACTGAGCCTTTTGCTCGGCTATGCTGGCCAAGTGTCAATCGGGCAAGGCGCCTTCATGGGGTTGGGAGCATATGCGGCCGCCTTCTGTATCCAAAAGATTGGATTGCCGGTCCCTTTGACGATCATCGTCGCAACCTTGCTCTCGGCGACGTTCGGCTACTTCTTGGCGCGCCCCATCCTGCGCCTTTCAGGGCATAACCTGGCCCTTGCAACACTTGCTTTAGGCGCGGTCTTTTTCGTCTTCGCCTCGCAATGGCGGGAGGTCACTGGCGGCTTGGATCCCGGCATTATCGACTTGCCGTCCTTGGAAATTGGAGGTTTTACGCACGGTCGCGTTGTCCTCTGGCTTGCCGAAACTTTCCTGGTCGTGTGTGCCGCGTTGGCGGTGACGGTCGTTGGCGGACGCTTCGGACGAGCGTTGAAGACGTTGAGAACGTCTGAAGTCGTGGCCGCATGCATGGGTATCGACGTTGCTCGAACGAAGGCTGCCGTATTTGCGATTGCCGCCGGCTTCGCGGGGCTGTCTGGCTGCCTGTTTGCCCTGTACCTTCGATCGTTCAATGCCGGGGCATTTGGCGTTGGTCTGTCGATCGAGCTCCTGATGATGGTCATCATAGGATCCCTTTCGACAATCTGGGGCGCCATTTTCGGCGCCTTTGCCATTGTCCTCCTCCCGAACCTGCTCGAGGGATTCGATCACGCCAAGCACCTGATCTACGGACTGACAATGGTCGGGATCATGATGTTTGCCCCCAACGGTCTTGGTGAGGCCATTGCTCGGCTTCTACTGCGCCGCAGGAGGTCTGCATGAAGGTCACTCCAGTTCTGTCCACGAACGGCCTCTGTAAGCAGTTTGGCGGCGTCGCTGCAGTCTCCGGCGTCGGCCTAAACCTTCTGCCAGGCACCGTGACCGCTCTGATCGGACCAAACGGCGCGGGGAAGACGACGCTGATCAATCTGCTGACCGGCGTGCTTCGGCCCGACGGAGGCACGATCACCCTCAAGGGAGAGGAGATTACGAGAGCGCCGATACACACCCGGGCCCGTCTCGGGATGGCGCGAACCTACCAGACCCCGCAGATGATTCACAGCTTGTCGGCGATGGCCAACGTCATGGCCGGCGCGTATCGCTTCGGGGTCGGCGGCTTGTTCAAATCGATCCTCCGGCCATGGACGGTCGCCATTGAGAACGAAGCCTTGGCCGAACGTGCGGCAATGGCTCTGCGCCAGGCTGATGTGCCGGAGAAATGGTGGGATCGCTCCGCGTTGGAGCTTCCTTACGGAATTCAACGTCGTGTCGAAATCGCACGGGCGCTGGCCCAGGATCCTGAGGTCCTGCTCCTTGACGAACCGGCAGCTGGCTTGAACCCTAGCGAAACAACAGAACTCGCTGCATTGTTGCAATCGATTGCTCGCGACGGCCGCGCCGTTCTGCTTGTGGAGCACGATATGCCAATGGTGATGTCGATCTCATCCCACATCGTTGTGGTGAACTTTGGCAAAAAGATCGCGGATGGGAGCCCAGCCGAGATTTCGTCAAACCCGGACGTAATTGCCGCTTATCTCGGAACCGACGCGGATCACGTTGAGGAGTGTTAGATGATCAAGCCGTTGCTCCTCGTAAAAAACCTATCTGCGGGATATGGAACGGTTGAGGTTCTTCATGGTCTATCGCTTGCGGTCGGCCGTGGTGAGATCGTCGCTCTTGTTGGCGCAAACGGCGCTGGGAAGTCGACGCTCCTGAACACGATTTCAGGCTTCGTGAAAGCTCGATCAGGAGAAATCAACTTCAACGCGCAGCCGATCGTGGGACAACGGCCGGCCTCAATCTCCAGAGCTGGGCTGTCGCATGTGCCGGAGGGGCGGCGTGTGTTCGCTGAACTGAGCGTCGACGACAACCTCCATCTCGGAGGGTATGGCCGCCCCCGCGCCCAGGTTGAAGAAAGACTGCAGCGAATGAGGCACCTATTTCCTCGGCTTGCGGAGCGCCGCTGGCAGGCTGCGGGGACGATGTCAGGAGGCGAGCAGCAAATGCTCGCGATCGGCCGTGCCATCGCATCAGGACCAAGCTTGCTCATGATGGATGAGCCCTCAATGGGTCTGGCACCACTGGTGGTCGCGGAGGTTTTCCGGTTGATCGGTCGCTTACGGGATGAATTTGGAATGGGAATCCTTCTCGTTGAACAGAATGCTCGTGCGGCGCTGCGCATCGCGGATCGTGCATACGTTCTCTCCCTCGGCAGGGTCGAACTTGAGGGAACAGGGACGGAATTGCTGAATGATCCCGCAGTCACCGAAGCCTTCCTCGGTGGTGCAAGTCACGTATCTCCCCTCCGTCGCCCATAAGCTCGGTTGATGCTGAAGGATCAACAACAATGAGCCGATATTATCAATCACTCATCATGCCGTATCGTGCCTCCCCCCGACCAGTGGAGTGTGCATCCCGTCCGTCATCCTGTCGTGGTTGTCGGAGCCGGACCAGTGGTTGTAATGTAAGCGCACTTATGAGACACCTCGGCGTTCTGGGTTTTCTGGCCTTTGATATTCTGGACCGGAATTTCTTCATCCTCATCGTGCAGATCGAGCAATTGCGTGGGGGTGATGGCCTATGCGATGATGGGTGGCATCATCGTCGGTCCGGTTCTCACCCTGCTGTCCTTGCCCGCGCTCTACGTGGCTTGGTTCCGCATCGCCACAATCCGCATCAACCTGACCGGCAACGTTGGTAAATCGACGCTGCCGGCCAGAGGCAATTTATTTTTGTGATTCAGACTTTGCGTAATCCGCTGATTGTTCTTTTACGACGCTCCAGACGTCGTCTTGAAAGCCTGCTATCCAGTCAGTTTGCGGTACCCATTTGCTGCCGTCCCACATCTCAATACGGGTTTTTCCGCCGCCCCCATGATCTTCGGCCGTGACCGTGATAGGAGCGATCAAGCCGTTAGCATCGTAATTCTTCAGACTCTCAAGACCAATCCTAATTTTGTCGGGTGTGAGCGGCCAGCCGTTATTCTTGATCGCGAGGCGGGCGCCTTCGAATGCGATCGAGTAGATCGCAAGGCCGGTGTTGTAATAGACGTCCTCGGTGAATTTGCGGTCACCATTGCCTTTTCCCTTGTCGTAAAGCTCTTTGATAATCTGCTGAACCAGTGGTTGATTTGAACCGCCGGCAACGTTGGTGCCGCGTTTCAATCCCTTGGCAACATCAGGTCCAATATTCTTTATATCGACTTCGTTGAGCCAGTTAACGGCTATATATTTTTCAATCGGGATCCCATTGCGCTTCATCTCGCGCGACGCGATCACATGCATGTTCGACAGGCTCCAACTGATGATCCAGTCAGGGTTAAAGCGGCGCATTTGCGTCCATGCCGACGCCTGATCGTTGCCGGGCAGTGGATACGGAAACAGCTGCAGATCAAAACCTTCCTTAGCCGCCAGCGTCTTGATGATGCCAAGTGGCTCCTGTCCGAAAGGGTAATCAACGTAAAGGAATGCGACTTTAACGCCTTTCAACTTACCGCCGGATTTCTGCTTGATGTACTCGATGTCGTTGGCGGCCTGACCCCAATAGGTTGGACCGACCGGGAACACCCATTTGAACACGTTGCCGTCAACCGCGTCCCCGCGGCCGACTAGTGATTGGATTAGGATGTTGCCATCCTTCATAATGCGCGGAAGGATGGCGCGCGACACGGGAGTCGACAAGGTGTCGAACACCATCACACCTTCACGCTTTAGCCGCTCATAGCATTCGATACCGCGCTGAGGCTCGTTGCCATGATCCTGGACGATAATTTCGATCGGATGGCCTTCAAGTCCGCCCTTCAAATTTAGCAGGTCGGCATAGTCTTTGGCGGCCTGAGCGATCTGCGGAGTGACGAACGTATAGGCCTTGGAAAGATCGTAGCAGAGCCCGAAACGCACCGGATCGGCAGCTGCCGCGGGCAAGATACTGAGCGCCGTCCATGCCAGACCGGCAATGATAGAAAGTTGCTTCATTTTCATTTTAGGTTCTCCCTTGATTGAGCTAGGTTGTCATCAACTGTCGTTAAATTCTTTTGTCGCGAGCACCTTTTTTATTGCTTAGGTCAGCCAGCGCTTCCTTCGCCTGTAATGTTTGATGTCATGGAAATTCTGGCCTTTCGTTCCTCCCAGATAAAATTCCTGGATGTCCGGGTTTTTCTTCAATGCATCTGCCGTATCGTGCATCACGATGCGGCCACTCTCGATTAAATAGCCGTGGGAGACGATCTCTAGCGCTGCGACCGCGTTTTGCTCCACCAAGAGAACCGATAATCCTTCGTCCCGGTTGATCTGGCGGATAATCTGGAAAATTTCCGCCACCAAGAATGGCGCAAGGCCGAGACTTGGTTCATCCAACATCAAGAGTTTAGGTTGGGTCATCAAGGCGCGCCCAATCGCGAGCATTTGCTGTTCGCCGCCGGAGAGATAACCAGACGAAACGGCACGGCGTTCGTAAAGGCGAGGGAAATAACCGTAAACTCGGTCTTTGTTGCGGGCGACATCGTGACGGCTGCGCACCGCAGACGCGGCGATTAGATTTTCATCGGGTGTGAGATGCTCGAACACCCGTCGCCCCTCAAGCACATGGGCAATTCCTAGCTTGACCCGGTCCTGCGGCGGTAGCTCGCTTATGCTGCGGCCCAGAAAGTGTAACTCACCTCGCCTGACTTCACCGCGTTCGGCGACCAACAGGCCGCTTATCGATTTCAGCGTCGTGCTCTTGCCAGAGCCGTTGGCGCCCAGCAGCGCCACCATTCCGCCCACGGGAACGTCGAGCGACACGCCCTTAATCGCGAGCGAAACGTGGTCGTACACCACCTCGATATTATTCAGCGATAACGCGTTTTCATCGGTGCGCGCGTTCATGGCATCCATCTTCCACTATTTCTTGACGTAGCCGAAAGGCCAGACCAGAAGGTAGTCGCGTATGTTGTTGTAGATTTTCCCCAACCCCAACGGCTCGACCAGTAGAAAGCCGATGATCAGTGCGCCATAGAGCGCTTGGGGAAGATGAGCCAGCGTCTCTATGCCGAGCGAAAATCCAAACTTTGCCGCCGCCCATGAAATGAAGGTGTTCATGGCGCCCGGCATCAACAGAATGAACGCGGCGCCAAAATAGCTACCAATGATGCTGCCGAGCCCCCCCACAATCACCATGGCCAACGCCTGGATTGAGACATCGACGGAAAACTGCTCCGGCGTGACGGCATGGTAGAAGGTGCCGATAAGTATCGCACCGCTTACGCCGCCGATGAACGACGACGTCGCGAACGCCACCAGCTTGAAATAGAAACTGTTCACGCCGATCACAGCAGCGGCGTAGTCTTTTTCCCGAACCGCGATAAGTGCACGGCCAAGCGCGGTGCGGTTGAGATTGAGCATGAAGGACGTCACCATGACGCACCAGACCAAGGCGATATAGTATAATCCGCCATCGGAGGTGATCGGCCAGCCCAAGAGCCGAATGTCTGGAGCCTGCAAAGTCGCCTGAGTGCCGCCGCTGATCGCCGGGACGTGCGAGATGGTCCAATCCATGACGAACTGCAAGGCGAGGGTGCTCAGCGCCAGATAGAGTCCCTTCACGCGCAACGCGGCAAAAGCAAAGCCAACACCAATGATCGCGGCCATCAGTCCGCCTAGAACTACGGCAATTTCCCAGGGAACGCCGGCCCGTGTTGCATGAACTGCCGCATAAGCGCCAATACCCATCACCGCGGCGTAGCCGAGATGGAATTGTCCGGCCCATCCGAGAATCAGATTGAGGCCCAGGGCGCCTGCGGTCCATACCAACCAGGGCAGTAGATAACTACTGAGATAAAGCGAATTCAGATAAAGCGGCGCAGTGAAACCGAATAACAGCAAGATCCCAATCATCCAACGGTCGGCATTGATCGGAAACAATGCCCGGTCGGCGGAGTAGTCCGTATGAAAGATACCGGCCTGCCGGAACAGCATGTGCTCAAATCCTCTCGATGTCGTGACGCCCGAACAAGCCGTGCGGTCGAACCAGAATGGTCAGTATCAACATCGCGGCGTCGACGAGTTCGCGGCTGGCTCCGCCCAGCAGCGGATCGAGATAGCTGGATGCGACGCCTTCCACCACACCGAGCAGTATGCCGGCGAGCAATGCACCGCCGATGCTGTCTAGTCCGCCAAGAACGGCGACGGTCACTCCCTTAAGAAGCAATTGCGCCAGCGACTGGTCGACGCCCTGCACCGATCCCCACAGCACGCCGGCGACAGTTGCCACCACTGCAGCCATCGCCCAAGACAACGCCACGCCGCGTTCGACGGAAATTCCGACCGACCATGCTGCGGTGTAGTCGTCGGAAATGGCGCGCAACACCACGCCCATCCGGGTGCGAAAGAAAAGCACGAACAGGCCGAACATGACGACCGCAACGGCGGCACCGATCGCATAGGCCCGATTGATCAGCATTGGGCCTATGAACAGCGGAGCATCGCTGATGCCGAGTGGCATCGGCCGTCCGGTACCGCCCGAGATGGTCATGGAGCCGGCACGGAGGAATATTTCCAGACCCAGCGTCATCATGAGGATCATGACGATTGGTCGGCCGGCAAGCCGGCGCAGCGCGATCCGCTCGATCCCCATGCCGACGCCGAACATCGTCACGACCCCGAGCGCGATCGCAAGCCAAATCGGCGCGCCGGCATTGTTGGCAAATGCCAACACCACATAGGCACCCACCATCGTCATAGCGCCCTGCGCCAGATTGGGCACCGAGGAGGATTTGTAGATCAGCACGATGCCCATCGCGACCAGCGAATACATTAGGCCGACGAGGGCGCCATTGACGGCGGATTCGGACAGCAACTCCCAATCCATCGGTCAGGTCTCCTGTACCGACAGAGTACGCTCGATCACGCCGACTTCACCCGACTCGTAACTGATCTGCGCTTTCATCAGCACCGTGCTCTGGCGATCGTAGATGGCGTCGATGATCGGCTTGTAGCGCTCCTCGACCACGTTGCGTCGAATCTTGCGCGTGCGCGTGATCTCGCCGTCGTCGGCATCGAATTCCTTGTGAAGGCACACAAATTGTCGCAATTGCAATCCTTCGGGCAGCGTGGTGTTGACGTGCTTTACCGCCGCGGTCACGAGATCGATGACTTCCTGCTTCTGCGATAGATCGGCATAGGAGATATAAGAGATGCCGCGCAGCTCGGCCCACAGGCCGACCGCCTCCTTGTCGATGCAGACGATGGCCGCCAGCGTATCGCGCTCGCGTCCGAGCACCGCAGCGTCCTTGACATAAGGGCTGAACTTTAGGCGGTTCTCGATGTAGTTGGGAATATAGCGTTCGCCCTTGGCGGTGTGCACCACATCGGACAGGCGCCCCAGCACCACCAGATGACCGTCGGGTTCGACGTAACCGGCGTCGCCAGTATGCAACCAGCCGTCTTCGAGACTCTCGCGCGTCGCCTCTTCCTGGTTGAAGTATCCGCTGAACACGCTGCCGGAGCGAACCAGGATTTCGCCGGCGTCGCTGATACTGAGCTCTACGCCTGGCAGTGGGCGACCGACTGTGTGCAGCCGCACCTCGTCGAGGCTCTGGATCGCGTTATAAGCGCTGCTTTCGGTCTGGCCGTAGAGTTGGCGCAGTTTGATTCCGAGCGCGCGGTAGAACACGAAGGTATCCTCGCCCATCGCTTCGCCGCCGGTGAAAGCGCCGTACAATCGGGTCAGGCCGAGCTGGTCCTTAATCGGCCCGTAAACAAGCCACTCGCCGAGCGGGCTCAACAGCCGCTGCTTGAGAGTGGGCGGCTTGCCTTCGAGCTTTCGTTTCTCGGCGGCAATGGCCGACGCCATGAAAAAGCGGTAGGTCAGTTTTTTCAGCCAGGAGGAGTCTTCGATCCGCACCTGTATAGTTGTTAGGAGATTGTCCCAGCTGCGCGGCGCAGCGAGATAGAATGTTGGCGCGATCTCGCGCAGGTTTTGCAGGACGGTCTCCTGGCGTTCGGGAATATTGATGGTGAAGTGCAGGGCTATTGCCGCACCCATCGTCACAGCGAAGTCGCCGACCCAGGCCATCGGCAAATAGGCCAGAATGCTTTCGCCGAACCGAAACGCGTCGCCCTGATAGGCGTTGCGCACGCCAGCCAACAGATTGCTGTGCGAAAGCACCACCCCCTTGGGTTTCCCGGTACTGCCGGATGAATGCACGAACACCGCCGGCCCTTCGGGCTGGGCGCGGTCGATCAAACGCTGCCGTGCCGCGTTGTCTGTGGCAAAGGATTGGGCACCCTTGGCCTGAAGCGCGTCCCATGAAATCTGTCCGGGACTGCCGTAGGCCGCCAATCCGCGCGGATCGTCGTAGATGATGTGGTCGATCACCGCGCCCTGCTCACGCAACTCAAGCATCTTGTCGACCTGCTCCTGGTCTTCGGCCAACATGAAGCGCGCACCCGCCTCATGAACGAAGTGCCTGATTTCATCGAGCGTCGCATCCGGATAGGCCGGCATCGCGTATCCACCGAGTGCACCGGCGGCCAGCATCCCCGCATAAAGCCGCGGCCGGTTGTCGCCTAGCACCAGCATGACTTCGCCCGCCTTGAAGCCCAACGCTTCGAGGCCCGCGGAGCAGCACATCACGCTGTCCAGCAGTTGCCGCCAGGTGGTTTCTTTCCAGATGCCCTTGCTCTTCTCCCGCATCGCCACGCGGTCGGGGAACACTTCGGCGTTCCGCGCCAGCACGCGGATCAGCGTGGTATCGGTTTCGAAATTCCAGGCCGAGGTCGGCTCAGCGGACGGCATGCGTCCCCCCGATATAGGCCTCGACGACCTTGGGATCGGCGACGACGTCGGCCGGAATACCGCTGCCGATCATGGCGCCGTAATTCAGCGCCAGCATGCGATCGCAAATGCCGGTGATGACGTCCATGTGGTGTTCGATCAGCAGCACGGTCACTCCACGCTCGTCGCGTGCATCGAGGATGAAACGCGCCATGTATTCCTTCTCCTCCTGGTTCATTCCCGCCATCGGCTCGTCGAGAACGAGGAAGCTTGGCTCGGCAGCCAGCGCGCGCGCCAATTCGACCCTTTTCTTAAGGCCGATCGGAATCCCATCGACCATTTCGTCGCGCACGCTTTCAAGCTGCAGGAAATCAATCACATCTTCGACTGCGGCGCGATTCAACGTCTCGTCGCTGCGTGCAAGCCACCAGTAAAGTGCAGTGCGCGCCACACTGGGTTTCATATGGATGTGACGACCGAGAAGAATGTTGTCGAGCACGGTCATGCCGTTGAAGAGTGCCAAGTTCTGGAAAGTACGCGCGACGCCCAGGGTTGCGATATAATGAGGTGCTAAGCCTGTGATATCCCGCCCGTTGAGCAAGATGCGCCCGCGCTGAGGCGGATAAAAACCGGTAATCGCGTTGGTCAGGGTGGTCTTCCCGCACCCGTTAGGCCCGACTAGCCCGAATATCTCGCCACGCTGAATCTGCATATCGATGCCGTTCAACGCGACGATGCCGCCAAAACGACGCTCGACTGATCGGCATTCGAGTACTGGGGCGTCGCCGCCACGATCCTTCAAGGTCACCTTCGCTCCCATCTAGGCGCATTTTACTGTGCAGGTTATTTTTGCGTGAAACCTAACAGGTGTTAGGTAGTAGCTGCAAGTGCCGAAACGACCGTACGAGCGTCACTGCGCGAGATAGGCGCCCCGCCCACTGGCTACGAGAACATGGCCACCATCGGTCACGCGTACGTCGGCAGTACTTATCCGGCGCCCCAGTTTAACCACAGTACCGCGCGCATGAACCGTCCCGCGTGTGGCTGGTCGATGATAATCGACGCGAAGATCTGCCGTGGCATTTACAATACCTCCGGCCGCGCGAATCGCATAAAGGCCCGTCAAATCGATTAGGGCAGCCAGGACACCACCGTGAGTTGCTTCGATCGCGGTATTCGCAACAAATTCCTCGCGCCAAGGCAGGGCAATTTCGATCTGTTCACGAGTGACCATGATGGCTTTCAATCCCAGCCATCGATGGAAAGGCGAGATCATCAAAGCCTTTTGAAATTCGGCGATAAAATCTTCGTTGTAGGGTCCGATCATTCGCTCGTTCTTTTACTGCATATTCTTTCAGATCTTATTGACCAACTACCATCTGATTTCATCGGCTCAGTTCCTACGACAAAGCTCTCGTAAATCGGTCGGCCATGATCGCGCGACTAAACGTCGCGCGGAGAACCGTTACGTGATGGTATTTGCGGCCCTCGAAAGAAATTGACGACGGCTTCGCTAAATGCATCATTTCGATCGCCAACGACCATATGACCTGCGCCAGCAATATCGGTGTATGCAGAGTGGGGAGCAAGTCGAAGAAACGATTGCGCAGCATCCACGCTTACCAAATTGCTTGAGCCACCGCGTATCAGGTGGACCGGCAGCTCAAGTTTTTCGGCGGCGTCCGTCAGTCGGCTGTCTGACTGGCCAACTTTATCATTTGTCATGGAACTTATAAATCGTGGATCCCAGTGCCAGCGAAGACGTCCGTCATCGCATCGTCTCAAATAGCGGTCGAGACCCTCCGAACGTTTCCGCCGCTCACGATCGGGCAAATAGTTGGCGATCGCATCGGCAGCTTCATCAGGCGAGGCGAAGCCGTCTGCTAAGTGCGCCCTCATGAAATCCAAGACATGCGCAACGCCGGCTGGCTCCATATTTGGCGTAATATCTACAAGCGTAAGCGAAGTGAAAGATCCCAATCGAAGTTCGCCTTCGGCTATCAAGCCTGCAAGGCCGCCAAGGGAGGCGCCGACGAGAGCTGGTTTCTCGCCAAGTTGATCAGATATCGCAAGGAGATCCATCGCAAAGTCGTCGAGTTGGTAAGAGCCGGACGAGGACCATGCGCTCTCTCCGTGGCCACGCAGATCCATCGCAATCGCACTATACCCTGCCTCCTCTAGTGCTTTTGCAGTACGCGTCCACGCCAAGCGGGTTTGGCCTCCACCATGCGCCAGCAAGATTGGAGGACCCTCACCAAACACATCGGCTATAATTGTGTGGCCCTGGTCGCCAGAAAAAGTCTTTTGTCTTTTCACTTCGGTCCTCAACTATCTTCACGCCGTGTTCAAGTTGTTCCTCATTGAAAACGGCGTTGTTAATACCGCCCCACGCTCGGCGACCGCAAAATCCTGTTTAAGAGTTTTCGGATTTGACTGAGGCGCGATCAAAAGCACCGTTTTCGGTCTTCGGCAGTTGATCGACGAAAACAACGTGCTTTGGTTTCTTGTAGCGTGCGATTAGTCCAGCGACGAAGTCGATTATCTCGTCTGCGGTAACATTTGAGCCTGGTCGTCGCACGCAGATCGCTTTGATGGCTTCGCTCCACTGGGGATCTGGCACGCCTATAACCGCGACATCGGCAATATCCGCATGTTGCCGAATCGCGTTTTCGACTTCTGCCGGATAAACATTCTCGCCACCCGTCTTAATCAATTCTTTCTCTGGAGCACGACCGGTGTACCAGAGATATCCATCGGCATCGAAATAACCGATGTCACCGGTATGATGCCAGCCATTGCGGAAGGTGTGCGCGGTCTCGCCGTCGTTATCCCAATAACCTAAGAATACAGTGGGGCCGCGCACTACGATCTCGCCGACTTGTCCGGTCGGCTTTTCCTTGTCGGCGCCATCGACGACCGCAACGGTGTGCCAGAAAAGGGGGCGCCCGGCGGATCCTGGCCTGTCGCGGTAGGGCGATAGCGTTGCAAAGCCTGAAGTCTCGGACTGTCCAAACGCTGTCCAGAAAACAGAATGGGGGCAGTCCTTCTCGAAGCGTTCAATTGTTACCGGGGTATCCAGTCCCGTCACAGCGCGCAACGTCGTCAACTCGCCGCCTTTGGCCTGATCCATCAAACTTGCAAGCATCGGCGCGAATTCCGCCATCACCGTCACGCTTTCTGCGGCGATATCGCGAACCGCTTCCTGCGGATCAAATTTAGAAGTGATGACACTAGCGCCGCCGGCCTGCTGCACGGTCAGCATCAGGCCAAGGCCGGCGACGTGAAACAGCGGCAACACACCAAGATTGACGTCACGCTCGGTCAGGCTCCAAGCCAGCATTAGCGAGCTGTGTGCCGCTAAAAGGTTAGTTTGCGACAACAGCGCGCCGCGCGGCCGCCCACCCACAGCGGCGGTGTAAATAATTATGAAACCATCATTGCCACTGAAATGAACGTGAGACATCGACGCGTCCGAAGCCGGAAGAGCTGCGTAAGGCGCAAATGGCGCCGTGTGCTTGCTAATGCCGAAATAGCTACGGACCGAAGGGAGTGACTTTGTTAGGGCTGCAATAACTTCCTGGTATTCCGCACCCGCGACAATTAGAACTGGCGCGCCATCGGCGAGGACGTAGCCGATCTCTTCGGCATTAAGTCGGAAGTTGACCGGCAGCAAAACGGCGCCAAGCCACGCGACTGCACCGATCAAATCGATCATTTCGAGAGAGTTTTGCGAAAGGATGGCGACGCGATCACCGGATTTTACACCTTCGCGTGCAAGGCCGGCCGCCAACCGCTCGACCCTTTCAAGATATTCACGATGGGTGACGCGCTGACTTCCAAAAATGAACGCGGTGCGGTCTGGGAAAAACTCCGCATTTCGGCGATACACGTCGATTAATGTAAATTCTCTGAGGGACATCGATTCCTCGATATTATGCACAATCCACGATTGCGAAGTGCTCTTTCAAATATTGTTCTTTGACACCGAGGTTGGGGCGTTTATTAGCTCTCAAACTTTGCCTCGCGTTTTTCGAGGAAAGCAGCGATCCCTTCCTTTGCGTCTTGATGCATGAATAGAAGCGGAAAGCCATCGATTGCGTGCCGCATCTCGTCACCGCCGAGGCCGCGATTGTAGAACGATTTGGCCATCTGCACTGCGAGCTTCGGTTTCGATGCAATTCGTTCGGCGAATTCCAAAGCGGCCTTGAGAAGATCGCCATGTGAAACTACTTTTAGTACGAGGCCTAGTCTCAATGCTTCATCCGCGGTGATTGGATCGCCAAGAACACTCATCTCTTTAGCTTTGGCGCGGCCGACAATATCGTGCAGACGCACGACAGCGAAACCCGGTAGCAGTCCGAGATTGATCTCTGGCACCGCAAAGCGCGCGCGGTCAGATGCAATGATAAAGTCCGAAGCGATCGCGAGTTCAAAGCCACCGCCGAAAGCAATACCATTGACGGCGGAGATGACCGGTTTGCGGCAATTTTCCGGTGCGGCTAGTACCGCTAAAACCTCGATCATGAACTGGCGTACTTTGTGTGGATCGAAATTAAATCCACTAATGTCGGCGCCGGCGCAAAATGCCTTGTCGCCATTGCCGGTGATGATGGCAACGCGAATATTGTCGTCTTCATTTACTTTCTGTAGGCCATCCAGAATACCGTCGCGGATGCCCGTGCTGAGCGCGTTGAGCTTGCCCGGATCGTCCAGCGTGAGGATGGCGATCTTTCCCTTAGTTTCATAGTTGACGCTGCCCAGTCTCATCGCGGTCTTCCTTACCCTATTGCGTCAGACCTTTAGTGAACGCTCAAATCTGAATTTCGATTTTCGCAGAATCTTTTATCGCCGGCGGCTCCAATGACGCGCTTCTGACGCCGAATGCTCGCTCGCCGATTGGCGGTGATGGTCGCGACGAAGTCTTTGGCGTCATGAATGATCTCTTCTTAGGTACGATCAAACGGAGCTCCGTTTTGGCGAAATTGACAGCTGATTTCAGCCAATCATGGTGTACCCGCCCGAGACCGACAGAACTTGGCCGGTGACATGACCGGCAGCGGCGGACGAGAGGAACGTCACGGCGTTGGCGATATCGTTCGGGCGACCGAGCTTGCGCAGAGGCAGCGCCTTGGCAACTTTCTCGAATTGCTCGGCTGTGAACATTGAATCGGGCTTTGTCCACATGCTGTTGGTACCAACTTCTTCCGTATCTACGGGCACAGTGACACCAGGGCAAACGACGTTGCAGCGGATCCCGTATCGGCCGTTCTCTTTAGCAATGGTCTTCATAAAAGAATTGATAGCGGCCTTCACCCCACCATAAACCGCCTCGCGCGGTTCGCCAGAGCGGCTTGCGTCGGAACTGATTGACACGATAGCACCGGTGTTCTTCGGAATCATGATATCTAGCGCGCACTTGGTGCAGTTGAGCACGCCAACATAATTGATCTGGATGATCTTCTGCCAGAACTCGGGCGTTGTCTGAGTGAAGAACATTAGTTGATCCCAGCCAACGTTGTTGACGAGCACATCGACCGTGCCATGCTTCTCCGTCGCGGCCTTGAACATGGCTTTCACCTGATCGAAATCGGTCACGTCGGTTTTGACCACCTGAACGCTGGCGGCGCCATTCTTCCGCGCAAGTTCGGCAACTTTTTCAGCCTGCGACTGGTCGAGATCGCCAATTGTAATATTGGCACCCTCGGCCGCAAACCCGAGCACAATAGCTCTGCCGATGTTCGAACCACCGCCAGTGACGACGACCGATTTTCCCTTAAGGTCAAGAATCATATCAATCACTCCCAATTTTATACTGATTACAGCTGCTGTTCCGGTTCTACGACCACGACGACCGCGTTGCGCTCGACGGTCTCGCCCGGCCGGCAGTCGACTGCCCTCACCACGCCGTCAACTTCGCTGACGATACGTAGTTCCATCTTCATGGATTCCAGAATCGCCGCAACATCGCCTGCCTTGACCTTGTCACCAACCGAGACATTTACCTTGAGAATCATGCCCATCATCGGCGCTCGTAGTTCACCGCTGGTTGCGACGGACGCGCTGATGTAGCTGAGATAGGGGATCGCCTTCAATGTGTGAACGCCACGATGATCGTGGACGAAGATCGTCTGGTCCGCCTGATAAATCCGCACCACCTCGCGGCGCCCGCCGATAATAGCCGTAAAGCGTTCATCACTGATTGGGATTAGCTTGACAGGCAGTTGCTCGTCATTGATGCCGACAATCATCGTGTCATCGGGCTTCAGCGGCGCGAACCTGATCCCAGCGCTCGCCTTGTCAGTTTCGAGGTGCAAGATCGGAATCGGCGACAATCCTTCGCCGCCTGCAGACATCTGCCATCCGGTCGTGGCGAGCGACTGCCATGGACCGTTCACGGCGGGCTGGCGTTGCCTGATCATCCAGTAGTAGGCGCCGAGCGCCAGCGCTTCAGTGTCCGTATCGGTGCCCTTGTCGAGCAACTCTTTCATCTGCTCATCAATCAGTCGGGTGTAGAAGGTAGCGCTCCGCGTCGCGGGGAGCGCTATCAATCGCTTGAGAAATTTCAGATTGGTAGTGATTCCGAAAATCGAGGTTTCGTCGAGCGCGCGGTCAAGCTTGTCGAGCGCCTCGTCGCGCGTCTCGGCATAAGCGATGAGTTTTGCCAGCATGGAGTCGTAATACGGCGTGACGGTGGAGCCGCTCTCGATTCCAGTTTCGACGCGAACGCCGTCAGCCGGAAATCGCACGTAAACAATGTCACCCGTGCAGGGTAGAAAATCATTAACGGGGTCTTCGGCGCAAATGCGCGCTTCGACCGCATGGCCGCTGCATGTCACGTCCTTCTGGGCAACAGGCAATCCCTCGCCGGCGGCGATGCGCAGCATCAACTCCACGATATCGATACCTGTGATCATCTCGGTGACGGGATGCTCGACCTGGAGGCGCGGGTTCACCTCCAGAAAATAGTAGGTTTCGCCGCGCAAGATGAATTCGACGGTGCCGACGCCACGATAATTCAACTGCTTGCCGAGCCGGACCGCATCGGCAGCGATCTTGTCGCGAAGCGCTGCGGGGAGATTGGCTGCTGGAGCTTCTTCAATAATCTTTTGATGCCGTCGCTGCAGCGAACATTCGCGCTCGAACAGATGAATCACGTTCCCTTTGCCATCGCCGACGATCTGAACTTCGATGTGGCGACCGTGCTCGATTAACTTCTCGACGATTAATCCCGCATAACCAAACGAATTCTTAGCCTCGCGCATGGCTGCTTCGATTTCGCCCACAAGACCGTCGAACGATGAGACTGCGCGCATACCCTTACCACCGCCGCCTGCCGCAGCCTTCAGCATCACCGGGAGCCCGACATCTTGGACGATCCGGGCGATCTCTGCGGCATCCTCGGTCGGCGTCTTACTGCCGGGTACGATCGGCACATTGGCGGCTTCGGCTTCATTTTTTGCAGAGGCCTTGTCGCCAAGTCTTTCGATCACTTCGGGCGTCGGTCCGATGAAAACCAGACCGGCGCCCTCGACGGCGCGAGCGAAAGTTGCATTCTCAGCGAGAAAGCCGAATCCGGGATGGATAGCCTGCGCGTTGCTCGCCTTCGCCGCGGCTATGACCGCGTCGATCCGCAGATAGCTATCCGATGCAGTCGCGCCGCCGATCTCGATGGATTCGCCGATCGTCTTCACGTGCAGTGCATCGGCATCGGCCGAGGAGTGGACGCCAGCGACTGCGACGCCGAGGCGCTGGCAGGTTCGCGCGATCCGACAGGCTATCTCTCCGCGATTGGCGATCAGAATTTTCTTGAACACTTAACGCTTTCCTCCGCCATCACATCCTGAATACGCCGAAATCCGTATCCTGCTGCGGCAGACGACCGGCAAGGTCAAATAGCAACGCCATCACATTGCGGGTCTCGAGCGGATCGATCACCATGTCGCACCAAGTATTGCGTGCGAAGCTGTAGGCGTTGGCAAACTCTTCGAACGTCTTGCGTACAGGCGATCGGTAAGCCTCGCGCTCTTCGTCGGTCCAAGTGGTGCCATCCCGTTTGTGGATATCGTCCCTGACCATGGCGAGCGTGTTTGCGGCTTGATCCGGCCCCATGATCGCCGACCGGCCGTGCGGCCACATCATCATCGCATTTGGCTTGAAAGCGCGGCCGCACATCGCAAGGTAGCCGGCGCCATATGAGTTGCCGATGATCAAGGTGTATTTGGGCACGTTGGCGCTCGCCATCGCTGTGATCATCTTAGCACCGTGCTTGGCGATGCCACCTTCTTCGGCCTCGCGCCCGACCATGAACCCAGTGACATCGGCCATAAACAGGAGGGGAATATTTCGCTTGCAGCAAAGGTCGATGAAGTGGGTCGCCTTCAGCGCGCATTCGGAAAACAGGACGCCGTTGTTACAAAGAATTCCGATTTCAAACCCCATGATACGCGCAAACCCGGTGATCAGGGTCTCGCCATATAGCGGCTTGAACTCGTGAAACTCGCTGCCATCGACCAGCCGCGCAACAATCTCTCGATTGTTGGTCGGAATACGTGGGTCCGCGCTAATCAGCCCATAAATGTCCTTGGGGTCGAAGAGCGGCTCACGCGGTGACGCCAAGTTCCACCGTTGTACGGGAATGTCGCCGAGATTAGCGACGATATCGCGGGTAATCGCAATCGCGTGGCTGTCACTTTCCGCCAGATGGTCAGTAACACCGCTGACGCGACTATGCATTTCACCGCCGCCGAGCGCTTCTACGCCGACCTCTTCCTTGGTCGCGGCATAGACGAGTTGCGGCCCGCCCAGAAACATCGCGCCCTGATTGCGAACAATGACGGTCTCGTCGCAGAGCGCCGGCATGTAAGCGCCGCCTGCGGTCGAGGGGCCGTGAACGATTGCGATCTGTGCGATACCCTCGCTCGACATCCGGACCTGATTGTAAAAGATCGATCCGAACTGGCCGTCGTCGGGAAAAATGTTGGGTTGATCCGGCAGGTTCGCACCGCCTGATTGCACCATGGTGACGCAAGGCAGTCGATGCTGCCAGGCGAACTTCTGTGCACGAACGTGTTTCTTGCAGGTTATGCCGTAATAAGTGCCGCCTTTCACCGTGGCGTCGTTGGCGATTATCATGCAGGCCCGGCCCGATATCATCCCGACGCCAGTGATAATGCCGCCGCCGGGCGGCACGCCTTCGTACATGCCTTCGCCCGCAAGTTGGCAAAATTCAAGGAACGGCGAGCCGGGATCGAGCAAAGCGGCGATACGTTCGCGCGGCAGCAACTGCTTGCGCTCCTTGTGCAATTGACGCGCACGTTCGGGCCCGCCCAACCGTGCCGCTGCGCGGCGCTCGTGCAAATCGGCGATTCTCACGCCGTAGGCGTCGCGGTTGCGGCGATAATCTTCGCTCGCAACAGACACATCGGACTTCATAAGAGACATCGCAGACAACTTTCCTGATTGAGCGCTCTCGGTTTTCTGGGTCGTACCTCAATAGCTGCGCGGCAACCCCATCACATGCTCGCCGATGTAATTGAGAATCATTTCGCGGTTGAGCGGGGCGGTCTTCAGCAGTCGCACCAACGGATAAATATCGAAGATACCGTACTCTTTGGTAAAGCCGTTGCCGCCGAAGCACTGCAGCGCAGTATCAACGGCCTTGATACCAGCATCAGCGGCAGCAAGCTTAGCCATGTTGGAAAATTCACCGGCTTCGCGACCCTGATCGAAGATCCAAGCGGCCTTCAACGTCATCAGCGACGCCAACTCAACATCGGTGCGAGCGCTTGCAAGCGGATGTTGCAAGCCCTGGTAAGATCCGATCGGTACATTGTTAAAAACCCGTCGTTCTTTAGTGTATTCGACTGCACGGTTCAGGGCATAGCGGCCGAGACCGCAGGAAATCGAACCGACCAGAATGCGCTCAGGATTGAGGCTTTTGAACAAAATGCCGAATCCCTTGTCGACTTCGCCGACAATGTCGTCTGGCCCAAGATCGACGTCATCGAAGAAAATCTGCCATTGTGTTTCCGGCGCCGGGATACTTACTGGAATGTATTGCTTCTGCACTCCCTTGGCTTTCAGATCGACCACAAACAGGGTGAAGCCATCGGTCTTCTTTTGAACCTCGGTATGTGCCGTTGTTCGCGTTACCACCAATGCGAAATCGGCGCCGTCCGCATCGGTAATAAATGTCTTCTGACCGCTCATGGCGAAGCGATTGCCGCGTTTCTTTGCAATCGTAGAAGTGCGGATCGTGTTTGTCCCGGCGTCAGGCTCAGTAATTGCAAAGCAGAAGCGCGTCTTGCCGCCGCACGCGTCGGGAAGATAGCGCATCTTCTGCGCCTCACTGCCGTATTTGGCAATAAACCCCAAACTCATCGCGGCGCCCACAACAAGATTGAGCAGGGGGATGCCGTTGTTCGACAATCCTTCAAGGAACAGGTGCATCTCGACCATGCCCTGTCCCGAGCCGCCGTACTCTTCAGGCACCATCGTTCCGACGAAGCCATCCTCCGCAACCTTGCTGTAAAGGGCTTGAGGGAATACGTGCTTGTCAGCGCACTCCATCCAGTATTTGCGATCAAATTGCTTCGCAACCATATCGCCATATTCGTAAATCTGCCGCTGCTCGTGCGTAAGATCAAAGTCCATGTCGGAACTCCGTCGCCGGTTGAAACCTGCGTTGTCCGTGTTGATGTGAGACTGCTAGCGGTAAGCAGCATCAATTTCGTTCTATCTTTTAAGCAGGGGTGCCCAACATTTCAACCTAACATTTGTTCGAAAATGAACAAATGTTACAAATCTTGGAAACAACGAAGTCAGAGCTTCTTAATCTGCGTTCAGTTTTGGGGACAACTAATTGGCTGAGATAAAATTCGATCTTGGCAATCGCGTTGCGCTTCACATGTTGCCCGGCCAAAAGGTGCCGTGGCAGTTTCATTATTTCGCTCGCCGTTTCTCTAGTTCGGGCAGCTTGAGGCGAGAGATGTCGGACTGCACCGGGCGCGACGATGTTTACGGGTTTTGGAGAATTCCGCGGACGCGGGCGCAGGCTCACTGTCAGTAAAGCCACTGTTAGCCGGATCATGAGTCAGGTCTGTCTGAAGCGGGGCAGTGTGATCTCGTCATTGACCTTTTCGCACACGAGCATGACCTCCATGTCGAACACGACATCATCGGGCTTGCCGCCTGTGTAGGTACTGATTATTCGCGGTCCTTCTTCAAGTTCGACCAACAAGACCGCATAAGGAACGTCGGCTTTGAATGCCGGTCCTGGCGCTCGATGCACGACGCTGAAGGAATGCACTTTGCCGCGCCCGCTCGCCCCGCGATGCGCAAGATTTTCACCGCCACATTTGCGGCAAATCGCTTGCTGATAATATTGCACGTTGCCGCAATCGCCGCAGTGTTGAAGCAGTAATTCGCCGTCGCGCATGCCGCGCCAGAAGGTCGCAGAATCAGCGTCGGGCGCGGGCATCGGTTTCTTCATGGCGTCTTCAGGCGAGATCACAGCGTCTTCTCCGTCCCTAGGATGGTAGTGGCGTTAGTAGCAAAACCTGCACCCAGGCTATGAACCAGCCCGAGTTGGGCATCCGGCACCTGACGCTCGCCACACTCGCCGCGTAGCTGCGCGATCACCTCATGAAAATGAAACAGCGATCCGGGCATCCCCGAATGCGCGAATGACAACAATCCGCCATGGGTGTTCGACGGTATTTGGCCGCCATAGGTCATCTGTCCGTCTTCGACGAAGCGGCCGCCTTCGCCCTTGGGGCAGAAGCCGAGATCTTCGAGCATCATCACAACTGTGCCGGTGAAGCAGTCGTAAATGCCAGCAACGTTCATATCTTTCGGGCCATATCCCGCCATTTGGTAGGCCCTGCGGCTCGACTCGACCGCGCCGGTAGTCGTCAGCGATGGCATCAGGAAAATATGTTCGTGCGTGTAACATTCGCCACCGCCAAGAATATAGATCGGCGCCGCGATTCCGAGTGCTACTGCACGTTCTGCTGACGTGAGAATGAATGCAGCGCCACCATCCGAAATCAACGAGCAGTCAAGCTTGTGGTAGGGTGTCGTGACCATGCCGGAATTGAGCACATCTTCCACAGTGATCGGCCTGGTTTGTTGTGCTCCCGGGGTGCGCATCGCGTGACGCCGCTGGATTACAGCGACCTCCGCCAACTGTTCCGGTGTGGTGCCGAAATCCTTCATATGCCGATGTGCGGTCATGGCAAAGGTGTTCGCGACCGGAATGCCGAACGGCATCTCGTATTGCTGATCACGGCTTTCCGTCATCGAGCGCAGCGCGAGATCCGGTGTCAAACCGGTCAGTAGGCTGTCGCCGCCAACCACGAGTACGACCTCGGCGAGCCCGCCATGAATGGCAGCAGCGCCGATGTTGAACATCGTTGCCGCCGTGGCACCGGACACCTGAAGCGTGTTCGAAAAGGTTGGCTGAATACCAAAATATTCGCTGAACGCGACGCTGAATCGGTGGAAGGGAGAGGCGAAGGCATGGCTCGACAGCACGCCATCGATCTCGTTTTTCTTAATGCCGGCATCGGCCAACGCCTGCTTGGCCGCGTCGGCGGCGAGCCATAGCGGGCTCTTTCCCGGCACCTTGCCGACCGGCGACATTCCGATCCCGATCACCGCGACCTTACCGCGTAGCGAATCTTTGCGAATTGAAGGCATTTAGTCTCCGCTCAAGGTATTAAGTGAAGTTAGTTTTCGACCGCCGCGCGTTAGTCGGTGGACGTGCGACTGTTGGAAAGCCCCAGGAACTTGGCTTGGTTGTCGAAAGGCACCAGTCTGGTGACGGGTTTGTTCTCGCTCGCCGCCGTATGCTTTTCACCCGCGACGCATTTGTTCTCCCATTGGCAAGCACTCACATCCTTTCGCCTGCCAGCCTAGATTCGAGTACATGGCGCTGAACCTTGCCGCTGGTGGACCGGGGAAACTCCAAAAAATCGATAAAGCGAAACTGCCGGGGACATTTATATGCGGCAAGATCGCGCCGGCACAGGGCCAGCAAATCGGCCTCGGTGACTGAGCTGTCACCGCGTGACACGAATGCCACTGGGACTTCGCCCCATTTCGCGTCTGGGACACGCACGATCGCGGCCTCGGTGATCCGCATGTCGCTCATCAAAACTCGTTCTATCTCGGCGGGGTACACATTTTCACCGCCAGTCTTGATCATGTATTTGGCGCGATCTACGAAATCGAGGGAGCCGTCATCATTGCGTCGAAAAACGTCGCCCATGTGAAACCATCCGCCGCGAAAATCGCGCGCGTTGGTGTCATCAGCTTTCCAATAACCGGAGAACAAAGTCGGACTGCGAATGGCGAGTTCTCCCGGTGTCCCCGTTGCGACCTCGTTGTCGGCAGAATCGACAAGCTTGATTTCACAGAATGCGCTCTGTCGTTTCGCTAGGCTGCTGGGGACCTCGCCCACCGGGATTAATGATCTGGTTGCCGGAGGTAAACCGGTTTCGGTCGAACCAAAACTGTTGAGGTAAGGAGCCTGCAGCAGGCCAGTTACCTCGGCGATGACGTGCGGAGGAACGAGGTCTGCCATAGCTCCACAAAGACCAACGCCTTTTAAGGTCATTTTCTGCGCCTTAAAAGCCGTGATGAATAATTCAATCATACCCGGGATCAGAACAAGCCAGCCAATCCGATGACACTTCAAAGCGGACAATAACGACTCAATCTGAAAACCATCGATGATGACGACTGTTCCGCCGCGTAACAATGTCGCAAGACTGTGATCTGTGGATGCCATGTGAAACAGCGGCGCCCAAGCCACAAAGGTATCGTGATGAGCGATGTTCAGCTCGGAACTGAACACCAGTGCCCGCATGATCATCGCCCGATGAGATATCACGGCGCCTTTGGGGAGGCCGGTCGTTCCGCTGGTGTAAAGAATGACTAGACCGTCTTCAGGGTCCGCAGCAATAGGAAGCGCGCGATTGCTATGTTCCTTCAAGAGATTTTCATATTCCAAACCGATCTCGATCACTTCGCGGCCTTCAACTGGAAGACTTACAGAATTGCCAACGAGTTCCTTCTCAATGATCAAGAGCTTCGGCGAAACCAGTTCGATGCAATAGGAGAGTTCACGTTGCGACAACCGCCAGTTCAGGCAAGCCGTCATGACACCGAGATTGGCTGCCGCTAGTTCTATTTCGAGATACTCCGGTCTGTTACGCGAGAGTAGTGCTACGCGGTCGCCTCGGCGCAGGCCCTTGCTTGCCAGCATCGAAGTCGCACGATGCACACGGTCAAGGAGTTGCCCATAGCTGACATGTCTTCCCTGATATTCGATCGCGATCGACGATTTATTCATTAGCGCGCTCGCGCAAAACACTTCGCCAATCGTGGGGCTCGCGCCCGCCCTCGTTGCCAGAGCGTTTTTGTGCCCGTGCGTCACTGCAAATCCTCCGAGTCTTGCTTTCGCCAGCCCCGCCAGCGAACTCAATTAAAAAGTATGAGCTTGCAGCGGGTCCCGATCGGCCTTAAAATTCTAACATCCGTTCGAATGAATTCATAGGGAGGTTCGCTGCGAAGCTTATCGGAAGCAAGAGAATCTTCCGATTGCGATATGCAGCGTGATCGCCGTAAGGATCAATCCGACCAATCGAGTCAACCAAGCGTTCAGAAGGGAAGCCGATGTCCAATCGTTATGCTGCTTATACTAAATTGAAGCTCGACTATCCGGCCAAGCGGGTTCTCCGGCTCACCTTTGACCGGCCCGAAACCTACAATTCGGTCGACGCTGAGACCCACACTCAGCTCACGAATATCTGGCGTGACATCAACGACGACCCTGACATTAACGCAATCATCGTCACCGGGGCGGGAAAAGCATTTTCGGCCGGCGGAGATTTTGAGCTGATCAAGAGTATTCTCGACAATCCTGTCTCACGTATGTCGACGTGGAAGGAGGCCAAGGACCTCGTTTATAATGTTATCAATTGCAACAAGCCGATTATCTCGGCCATCAACGGTGTCGCCGTCGGCGCAGGCTTGGTCGTCGGAATTCTTGCCGATATATCGATATGTGGAAAGTCCGCGCGTATTGTCGATGGTCACACAAGGCTTGGCGTAGCGGCGGGCGACGTCGCTTGTATCATTTGGCCTTTGTTGTGCGGCCTTGCCAAAGCGAAATATTACCTGCTCACCTGCAAGCCGCTGTCCGGCGAGGAAGCTGAGCGGATAGGCCTTGTGTCGCTGTGCGTCGAAGATGCAGAGTTGCAGAGGGTTGCGCTTGAGACGGCGGAGGAGCTTTCTAACGGGGCGCAAAGCGCGATCCGTTGGACCAAATACGCTCTCAATAACTGGCTGCGTGTTAATGGTCCGCTGTTCGATACCTCAACTGCGCTTGAGATTTTGGGTTTCACCGGCGCCGAGGCACGCGAGGGATTGGCATCGCATCTTGAAAAACGAAAGCCGGTTTTTCCACAAGATTGCCCAATCTAAGCATTGCGAGCGATGGCCTTTCCGAGATGGCGGCCGGGATTGCGTCCGACCTCCTTCTTGAGAAGGGCCGTCGGCTTCTGCTTCGATTAAGTGGCACCGAGTTTCTCGCGAAGCTTGTCAACTATTTCGGGATTGGCGAGTGCGGAAATATCGCCGGGATCGCGGCTTTCGAAGACTGCCCGCAATACCCGGCGCATGATCTTCATGTTGCGGGTTCGAGGCAGATCATCCACGAAAATTATCTTCTCCGGCCGATATGATGCGCCCATACCATTCACGATAGCGGCGGAGAGCTCGTTCGCAACATCACTCTCGATGTGCGCACCTGGCATGAGCACGCAGGCACAAACGATCGCTGAACCCTTTACTGGGTGCGGAATACCAAACACCGCCGCCTCGGAGACCTTGCCAGTATCTATCAAAAGACCTTCAAGCTCGGACGGCCCGGTTCGCTTGCCGGAAATCTTGATGGTGTCGTCGGAGCGCCCAAGGATATAGTAAAGACCATCACGGCCGCGCATCGCAAAATCGCCATGCACCCAAAGACCGTCAAGCGTGCTCCAGTAGCTCTCGATATAGCGCGCATCGGCTTTCCATAAGCTCTTGGTCAGTCCGATCGAAGCATGACGCAGCACCAGTTCACCGACTTCGCCCGGCGGCAAACTCTTGCCTGAAATATCCACGATGTCCGCGCCGACGCCGAGCGCCGGACGCGAGAACGAACCGGGGTTCATTGGATGGTTCGGCGTCCCCGTGAAGATGCAGCCTCCAACTTCGGTGCCACCGGAAATATTTATAATCGGAATTTTTCTCTTGCAGACATGGTCAAAGAACCACTGCCATGGTGCGCTGGTCCATGCCTCGCCGCCCGACACTGTCATACGCAGGGTCGACAGGTCGTAGCGCTTCACGTCCTGCGTTCCGTAGCGCATCAAACCACGGACAATGGTGGGCGATACTCCGAGATAGCTGACGCGATGATTTTGGATTAACCGCCAGAATCGGCCAGTGTCGGGGAAATCCGGCGTACCTTCCGCGATCAGAAGGCTTGCTCCGGCAAAACTGGGAATACAGGCGCACATCGCCCCGACCATCCAGCCCATGTCACTGAGAAAGAAAAACCGGTCCGACGATTTGAAATCGGCGCAAATGACCATATCGCGCGTGACCATAGAGCCGATAAATCCGATATGGGTCCAAACGCAACCCTTCGGCTCGCCGGTGGTCCCCGAAGTGTAAAGCAGAATCGCAGGGTCTTCGGCATTCATCTCGACTGTCGCGATTGTGCTATCTTTTCCGGCGACGATATTATGCCACCAGAGATCTCGCCCCTCCCGCATCGGCGTTTCAATCTCAAGGCCTTTGCGTTCGACCACGATCACGTGCTGCACCGTCGGCGAGGAAACGAGCGCAACGTCGAGGATGGATTTAAGCTGTGCCGCCGCGCCGCGCCGCCATGTCCCGCTCGCAGTGATGACAGCTTTGGCGCCGCCATGGTTGAGCCGGGTTTGCATGGGTGCCGGACCAAAGCCTGAGAAAAGGGGCATTAGGATCGCGCCCAACTTCAATACTGCGAAAAAAGCAACAAAGGTTTCCGGCACGTTCGGCATGTATAGTGCAACCACGTCGCCCTTGCCGATGCCGAGATCGGTCAACGCGCGCGCAAGCTGTCCAATATCGTGGTCGATTTCTCGATATGAGAGGTTCCGCAGTTCGAGTTTGTCTTCGCTCTCCCAGACGAGAAACGTTTGATCCCAGAGGTGGGTGTCGCGATGTTTATCAATACAGTTCAGGACGATGTTGGTAGTGCCGCCAATACACCAGCGTGCCCATGGCTGCCCGCGCGACAAATCGAGCATGCGATCGTAAGGGCGATAAAACCTGACGCCGCAGAACTTGAAAACCTCTTCCATAAGCCATGCGGGATCGGAGTCAGCCTTTATTGAGAGGCTATCGTAATCGCCGTATCCGGTCGCGCGCAGGAACGCGGTCAGGTTGCTCTCTGCAATTAGTTCGGGCGGAGGTGTCCATACATAGGACGTTGGATTGCTCATCAACTACGCTTCCTGATTTACGGGCATCAATCCAGACTAATTTAGCGGCCGATAGACATGTGTACCTTTCAAACAAAGACAGGCGTATTCATCCCGTCCGCTCAATGCTAACGCTCTCGGTATGTGGGTTCAATCAATTCTAACGATCGTTTGGAACTATCGCCCATAGAAAAGTTTTGAAGCCTACTGCAGTTGACTTGCTACAATTTCTAACGTTTGTTAGGTGAATGGCATTACCGCTCGAGGCGTAAGTGACATTGAAGCCGGACCTCGCGAAATTTCTCGCTCCAACGCACTACGTGGATTGCGGTGCACCTGCGATTAAAGATTTTGTCTCCCGTGTGGTTGGCAACGAAAAAGGACAGTCGACAACTGAGAAGGCAATCCTCTTATTTAATGCGGTACGTGATCAGATCAGATATGATCCCTACGCGGTGAGTTTGTTTGAAGCCGATTATCGGGCAAGCCAGATTCTCAAAAAGCCTTCGGCGTTTTGCGTTCCGAAAGCAATAGTTTTGACGGCGGCCATGCGCGCAGCGGGGATCCCCGCTGCGATTGGCTTTGCGGACGTTCGCAACCATTTGAATTCCCCCAAGCTGACGGAGTTGATGGGAACCGATCTTTTCATCTATCACGGCTACGCCGCGATTTGGCTTGACGGCAAGATGTTCAAAATTACGCCCGCGTTTAACATGGAGCTATGCGAACGGTTTGGAGTTCGACCTCTTATCTTCAACGGTACAGCCGACGCCTTATTTCACGAGTTTGACACCAGCGATCACCGTCATATGGAATATGTGAATGATAGAGGCTGGTTCACCGACCCTCCTGTAAAAACGATGCTTGAGGACTTCCGCGTTGCCTATCCAGCGTTAGTGACTTTGAATAATCGGGGTGGCTCAATCGACGACGCTGCGTTCGAGCGTCTCGATTAGAAGATGGGCGGAGCGATCGAAAACACTGAATCTGGAAACCCTGTTAAGATGCGGTCGGAATCATCTATTGGACCAGGGAAAACCCACGCACGGCCACCCAGGTTTCGCCGCAGTATGGCAGCGGCGATAGCTTGTTCATTCAAAGGTCTGCTCCAATTTGGAGGGCTGTTTGGCGTATTGAACAGCGACACGACCGACCTTTTCGCGTGCGATAACAAGTTTCTGAATTTGTGCGGTCCCGTCACCGATTTGTAGGCCCATGACATCGAGGTAACGCTGATGAAATGGCAAATCCGTCGTGTAACCGTAATGGCCGTGGGTGAGGAGGCACTGGTGGATGACTTCGCAGGTTACCTTTGGTACATACCATTTACACATCGCAGCTTCCGCTGTGTGCGGAAGCCTGCGATCTCTTAGTGAAAGCGTATAGTAGCAAAGCTGCCGCATCATCGTTAGCTGAGTCTCCGCTTCTGCGAGCGGAAAGCTCACGCCTTGAAACTGGGCGATCGGCCGTTCGAAGGCGGTGCGTTCAGTTGAGTATTTCCATGCTTCATCGACCGAAGCCTGCGCCGGTCCAATGCACTCAAGGCCGATCAATGCACGGCTGTAGTCGAAGCCCGACATGATTTTGGAGAAGCCTTTATTCTCCTCTGCCATCAGGCACTCTGCCGGAACGAAAACATCGTCGAAGAACACTGAGCCGCGGCCCACAGGTTTCGTGCCGATGTCGTCAAAGTGAGTGCGCGTAATGCCGCTCTGCGCTAGATCGACAAAGAATGCGCTAACGCCGCGCGCACCATCCTTGACCTTTCCAGTACGGGCGAAGACGACCGCAGCGTCGCATTGGTTCGAAAAGCTCATGGAAGTTTTTTCGCCATTAAGCCGGAAGCCATTACCGGATTTTTCGGCCCGCAAAACGAGGTTGGCGGCGTCCGAACCGCCTCTTGGCTCTGTCAGGCCTAGGCCGATGATCTTCTCACCGCGGGCCACTTGCGGTAGCCAATCCTGCGCAATCTCGGGTGAGGCGTGCTCTGCAAGCATCCCGCCGAGCAATGACGCCAGTAGCTGGACGTAGCTAGCGTTGAAGTCTCCATACGCGATCTGCTCGACAATAATGCCCGCCGTCACGCTGCTCTCTCCAAGGCCGCCGTATTTTTCAGGTAGATCGGCACCGATCAGGCCGAGTGACCCCATTTCTTTCAACATGGCACGGTCAATGCGGTGCTCACTTGCCCGCCGCTGATAGTGGGGCTTCAGCTTGTCAATTGCGAAGCGCTTAGCGGCTTCCTGGAAAGCCAGCTGTTGCTCGCTAAGCGCGTAATCCATCGCGACCTCTCCTATCCAAATGATCTTGAAATTCTTGCATTCAGTCTAACAACTGTTAGAAATTAAACAACCAACTGCGGAGCCAAATCATGCTGACGCCAGCTCGCTCGGGACCGTCGCGCTATCCCCATTTGCTTTCGCCCTTGAAAATCGGCCGAACCACGCTGCGTAACCGCTTGATAATGGGGTCGATGCATACCCGTCTCGATATGGAGGAGAATGGCGTGCACAAAATGGCGGTTTTTCTTGCTGAGCGTGCCAAGGGGGAGGTCGGGCTTATTATTACTGGTGGCTATGCGCCTAACACCTCGGGTCTGCTTGAGCCTAGCGGGCCGATTCTAACCGAACCTGCGCAAGGTCGCGAACTTCGCCGCATCACCGATGCCGTGCATCAGCACGGTGGCAAAATCTGCCTGCAGGTTTTGCATTCGGGTCGATATTCCAAGCAACAAGACTGCGTCGGTCCTTCGGACATCCCAACCCGCATCAATCGATTTCTCCCGCGCGCAATGACTGGCGCGGAAGTTGAACAGACGATCTCGGATTACGTCCGCTGCGCGCTTCTTGCCAAAGAGGCAGGATTCGACGGCATTGAGATCATGGGATCCGAAGGTTATCTCATTAATCAGTTCGCGGTGCTTCGTACCAACAACCGCAGCGACGAGTGGGGCGGATCGGAGGAAAATCGTCATAGGCTCGCAGTGGAAATAGTCAAGCGCTCACGGGCCGCCACCGGCGCCGACTTCATCATTGTCTACCGAATTTCTGCGTTGGACCTCGTCGAGGGCGGCGCAACGGGCGAGGAGATTGACCGGCTTGCCCAACGGGTAGAAGCCGCGGGCGCCGACATTCTCAACACCGGTATCGGTTGGCATGAAGCGCGCGTTCCCACGATTGCTTACGTCATCCCGCGCGGCGCATGGCGTTTTGCGGCCTCACGGTTGAAGAAGGCGGTGGGAATTCCCGTCGTGGCATCAAACCGCATCAATACGCCCGATGGGGCCGAGGAAATTCTGGCGGCTGGCGACAGCGATCTCATATCGATGGCCCGTCCGATGCTGGCCGATCCCCACTTCGCAAAGAAGGTGCGTGAGGGTAATGCCGCAAAAATAAACATCTGCATCGCCTGCAACCAAGCCTGTCTTGATCTTATCTTTTCCGAGCGAACCGCGAGTTGCCTGGTTAATCCGCGCGCCTGCCATGAGACGGAATTCGAAGACGGTCCAGCTGCGACCTCGCGCAAGGTAGCAGTGATCGGCGCAGGCGCAGGCGGACTAGCCGCTGCGGCGGAAGCTAGGCGACGCGGGCACAAGGTAACCTTGTTTGAGGCCGCTGATAGCATAGGCGGGCAGATTAACCTCGCCCGAGCAGTCCCGGGCAAAGTCGAGTTCGATGAGCTTTTGAATTATTACAACGGCCAGATTGCCGATAGCGGCGTCGATCTCAGACTGAATTCGGCGCCAACAGTCATTGAACTGAACGACGCCCGATTTGATGCCGTCGTAGTCGCCTGTGGTGTTCATCCACGCGTGCCGGAGATTGAGGGCATCAATCATTCGAAGGTAGTGTTCTACAACGACCTATTGAGCGGAAGGCGTCACGCTGGAAGGCGGGTTGCCATCATCGGTGCCGGAGGCATCGGTTTCGATGTTGCTGAATATCTCTGCCATTCGCAGCCTGATGAATCACCGAAATCACGAGCGATGGATATTCGTGAGTTTCAGCAGGAATGGAATATCGATGCCAGCCTTATGAAGGCCGGTGGACTTTCTGGCGATCCGCTGGCTTCAAAGCCAAGTCCACGCGAAATTACAATCTTGCAGCGCAAGAAAACACGACCAGGATTAGGCCTCGGCGTCTCGACCGGTTGGATCCTGCGCAGCAGTCTAGAAAAGCGCGGAGTCAAGCTGATCGGAGGAGTTAGCTATCAGCTAATCGACGACCAAGGTCTACATTTCGCCGTCGAGGGCGACACGCGTACGCTTGCCGTAGACACGATCGTGATTTGCGCCGGTCAAGAGTCTAACCGCGTCATGTTTGATGATTTGCGCGAGGCAGGAATAGAAGCGCATGTGATAGGTGGTGCGAAGGAAGCCACCGAACTCGACGCAATGCGCGCGATCCAGGAGGGTACGCGGGTCGCGCAATTGCTATGATGCAACCGGGAACCTGAGATGAGTTCGCAAAACGCCAACTGATCGCTGATATCCAGTCCGCAATCTATTCACTTGTCCGACTTTTTCCGAAGCCGGGATCGGTGGCCTGCCGGATTTCCGGAGTTTTCGCATCTAACCCATCGTAACGATTATAACTACTACGACAATCCTGCGTCGCCGCGCTCGCGTTTGGCAAATTTAACGGAGTCGATCATATCGCGGGCGTCGTGGGCCAGATGTAACGTCTCGCCACCATCAATGTACCATTCCTCACCGGTTACAAATTGACCGAGAGGCGAGGACAGAAAAATGATTGCCGCTGAGATATCCTCGACGCTGCCCATTCGTCCTAACACATTGCGGTTGCGCCTGACCCATTCGTCCGGCGCTATCGGATAGCGGCCAAGCGCCTCGGTTTTGATCGTTCCAGGTGCGATACAGTTCAGGCGAATACCAAATTCCGCCCACTCAAAGGCGAGCGTTCTCATCATCGCAGTAACCCCGCCGCGCGCGGCCGCGGTATGCACGAAGCCGCTTAGGCCGCTGCGGATACAGGCGGTTACGAACACAATCGATCCGCCGTTTGCCATCATGAAATGGTCCGCAACCGCCTTGGTTACTTGCCAAGAACCGATCAGGTTGTTGCGGATGACAGTCTCAAAGCCTTTGTTGGTGAGTTTGCTAGCTGGCGTCACGAATTGCCCGCCGGCATTATTAACGAGGATATTCAAGCCGCCGTACTCGGCTTTGATCTTCTGCATCGCGTGCTCAATCAGGTCCGGCTCACGAATATCCGCCGATACAGCAAATGCTTCGCCACCCGCGTCGCGGATTATCTTTGCGGTGCTCTCTATCGGATCAATGCGACGACCGAGAAGGGCGATGCGGGCCCCGCAGCACGCCATTTCAATTGCCGTGGCGCGGCCCATGCCAGTGCCGCCGCCGGTGACGAGTGCTACCTGACCCCTGAGAAGGTCCAGCGCGAAGCGCGTTTTTGAAGGACTGTCGTGCATCACCGATCCCATGCCTGAAATTCCTTTGTGTTCGATCAAGCTTGATGTATTCTAACATATGTTAGAATATACTAGAAGGCTGATCGATGTCAGAAGTTGAACCTATTCATTACTCGGTCAAAGATAACATCGCGACCATTACAATTGATCGGCCGGCGCGTAAGAACGCTTTGTCGGTTGAGGCAATGAACGGTTTGACTAATGCTTGGGAGCGTGTCGAACAGGATTCACACGCGAGGGTGGTAATCCTGACTTCAGCTGACTGCGGAGTATTTTCCGCCGGTCTGGATCTTAAGCAGGCAGCCGAGATAAAGGCGCGTGACGGCGTCGATATATTGACGTTGATGCGCGATCCGATGCAAACGGCCATGCGGGCTGTTTCAAAGCCAATTATCGCGGCGATGACCGGCTCGTTGATGGCTGGCGGGATGCTGTTGGCGCTGAAGTGCGATCTTAGAATAGGCTTACGGGGAACACGCGTCGGTATTACCGAGGTCAAGATGGGGAGGGGATCGCCGTGGGCGGTACCGCTGCTCTGGATGTTACCGCAACCGGTTCTGATGGAGCTTGTTCTTATCGGCGAAACCCTGCCGATCGAACGGCTCGCGGGATACGGCTTCGTCAATTATCTTGAAGAAACACCCGACGATGTTCGCGCTCGCGCATTGCAGCTTGCGCTTAAAATTGTAGAAGGCGCACCATTGTCGGTTAGGGCGGCCAAGGCCAGCGTATTAGCCGCAATGGACCTTGGCTGTGAGAAGGGACTTGTTGAGGCCAACAAACTCCACGTTGAGACGTACGGAAGCCTCGATGCCGTTGAAGGCCCGCGAGCCTTTGCTGAGAAACGCAAACCGATTTGGCAAGGTAAATAAAGGGAGACAGATCACAATTTGCCGAACGATGTCCCGCCTTTCAGGCCATAGCGGAATTCAATCCCACTGAGGCTTGTCAAAACTGGAAACGCTAACGCGGAATAATGCCGTTGAAGATTAAATACGAAGTCCGCTCTGCTAATTCTTGGACCGAATTACTTTTTCTTGCGTCGAACCACTCGACTGTCCAGTTCATAGCACCAAGTATGAATCTCCGCAGAGGAACAATTAATATCTCCGAACGGATTTCGCCTGCACGTTGGGCATCCGCCAACATGTCATCCCAATATTTGCCATAAGCGCGGCGTAGGGGTCGATGCCGTTTCTTTATGCGCTCGGGCAATTGACCGTAAACACGCATATTTGCAGATGTATAGTCACTCTCTTGCAGCAGAGTAACGAGATGTGCTTTGATCGCGGCTCCGATCTTTTTGCGGTGTCCTCCCTTGCCAATGTTGTTCGCGCTCGCCTTTACCGCATGGAATATGCGCTGCACTCCGAGCTCTAGGATTTCGTCCAATATCGCGGTTTTCGAATCAAAGTGGTAATAAATACTTCCCGCCTTCATTCCCGCCTTGTCGGCGATCTGTCGAAGCGTCGTGGCAGAATAGCCCTGCTGCCGGAAAAGCTGGGCTGCCACCCGAAGAATAACTTCACGCGAAATTTGCGATTTCTGCGGAGCAGCTGGTTCGATTTTTTTACGATTGGAATCGCGCTTGGCAACCCGCTTTGTTTTTGATGAAGACTTCAAATTTTGCTCGTTTCAATCCAAATCGCATCACCGTTCAAAGTTCAGCATATGCACGAGAGGAGGCAAATAGTCTTCTAGTAGACCATGAAATCCGTTCGGGCAACATTCCGAAACTCGAAAACTTGCAGCTTGTTGCGATCCTTCATGTGGAAAAAATCAGTGGCAACTGCGTCGCCGCTCACTTAGACGGCCAGATGTTCTTCTTATTGCTCGGGTTGATGATCGATCGACTAAGATAATTGACTATATTTTGGTTCCATTGCTTTTCTTACCCAATGAAAATTGGCTTACGATCACTAAGCGGAGGCTTGAAAAAATGAGCTTCCATCAAATGACTACACTGGATCGGCTGTTTTCGCTATGTGAGAGAAGAGAATTGGGAGCGGCGTCGTGACAATAAAACGTGAACATTTGGCACAACGAGCACAGCTTCGACGTAACATTGCGAAGAAAGAAGCCGAACAACAACAGGCTGCCCGGCGGATGCATATTTCGGAAATTCTAGATCAAGTAAGGGAGATAATCGTTAACAAAGAAATTATTGAACTCTTAGCCACGCAAAAAATCAAAAGCGCACCCGATTGTTTGTTTAAGCATCGGCATTTGCCACCCCAATCAATGACGCATGCCCAGATCTCGGATGAGATTCTTATTTTTGTGGCTGCATGGAAGTTTCTATTTCCGGCAATCGGAAATCCCAAGATCGGCGATTGTCTTGAACGGACATGGCCAGGGTTCATAATCGATTTCAAAGATACCTTTATTACACTGGTAATGGACGGCCCCTTTCCTGGTGAAAGAAGAACTCCATTTCGTCCAACACATTTTAGCTAACTTGCCCTCCGGTCAATCGACGATAGATGGAAGACCTATGTGCTTTTTACGTATTTTTGGTTCGGTATTTTTCGTAACTTTGATTGCATTCTCTCGGGAGAGTAACGCCATCACCGGCAGCCGCTCGGCGCCGTCCGAGGCTGTCGCACGTTCTGTCGTCACCATCATCGGCTCGCGCGGCACGGTCTGCACCGGGACGCTGATCGCGCCGAACATCGTGCTCACCGCAGGTCATTGCGTGGCACCCGGCACGAACTATCGAGTGATCGACCTGAGCACGCAGCCGCCGAAACTCATCACCGCGCAGAAGGCCGTGACGCATCCGCAATTCAACATGCAGACGATGCTGGCGCATCGCGCTACCGCCGATGTCGCGCTGTTGCTGCTGCCTTCATCCGTGCCGAACAAATCTGCGGCGATACTCGGCATGCCGAAAATTCCGATTCAGCCGGGCTCGCGGTTCACGGTCGCTGGCGTCGGCGTCACGACATCGGGCGGCGACGACGGCGTCGGCACGGTGCGGGCGGCTAATCTTGTCGTCACCGGAAATCCCGGCACGCTGCAAATTCGCCTGGTCGATCCCGGCACGCAAAACAAAAGCGCGGGCATGGGCGCATGCACCGGAGATTCCGGGGCGCCTGCATTCCAGGATCAGGACGGCAAATCTGTACTCGCCGGCGTCGTGAGCTGGTCCACCGGACCGAACAACGCCGACGGCTGCGGCGGCCTCACAGGCGTGACGCCGCTGACGATCTACCGTGACTGGATTTTAAAAACCGCGCGCGAATGGGGCGCGGCTCTTTAGCCTAGTCAGTGGCCATGACGCCGCCACACCCGATGCCGCCACTTGCGGCCCGGATAGACCGCAGGCGGCGTCGTGTAAGCGCGCTGATAATCCTGACGCGATTCCTGCAGCCTGCGCTGATAGCCGGGAGAACTCATCAGGTTCGCAGCACCACCGCGCGCGAATGCGGGCGCTAGATTTGAGAGTTCGACGGTCGCAAAAACCACGAGCAGAACTGCGGCGAATTTCATCTGTCTTGTCATGGCTCGGCCCCTGCATCCACACCAACTCTATCCCGCGCTGTGGCAGCGCTGAACCCGCTTTCGATCACGTTCTATTGTGGAGACAACGCCAAATCCGATTGAACCATTGCCGCGACGAATAGACGGAATTCGTGGTTGAGCAGTTCCATCGATAAGAAGATCGCGACCAAAGACATGAAAGCTGACCGCGTGAGCGCCGGTTTACCGCACAAAGCTGATCGCCCCAATTACACGCATCACTGATCTCCCCAGACCCGCTGCTTCCAAGCGCAACCTATGAGGGAGGGGGCAAGGTCAGTCATCGCAAAATAGGGTCTGTGTGCCTCAGGGAAGGGGCCTCAGGAGCCATCCAACGTGCGCGCAGTGCGATACATTTCCAAGGTCCAGGAAATCGCTGCGGCGCCGTAAGCGTCAATTCCTTACACGTGGGCTTAGTGGAGGGTGTTGGAAGGCCGCCAATTCCAGGGCAGGATTTCGTCGAGCCGGTTCATCGGATACCCGTTGGACATGCGCTCGAGCACATCCTTGAGATAGGCGAATGGCTCGACATTGTTGAGCTTGGCGGTGGTGATGAGCGAGCAGACCGTCGCCCAGCGTGCTGCGCCGCCATCGGATCCGGCAAACAGATGGTTCTTGCGGCCGAGGGTAACGGGACGGATCGCGCGTTCGACCGTGTTGGTGTCGAGTTCAATGCGGCCGTCGTCGAGGAAGCAGCAAAGCGCGTCCCAGCGGCTCAAGGCGTAGCGGATGGCATCGGCGAGGCCGCCGCGGGGTGGGAGTCGAGCGAGCTGCTGGTCGAGCCAGGCCTTCAGCGCAGCAACCAGTGGTCTGGTCGCTGATTGGCGCATGGTCTGCCGCGCAGCGGCGGTTTGGCCGCGGATGGATGTCTCGATCGCATACAGTTCAGCGATGCGTCGCAGCGCCTCGGCTGCGACCGGCGACGCGGTCGCCTGTTGCACCTCGTAGAACTTTCTCCTGGCGTGAGCCCAGCAGCCGGCGAGTTCGATGCGGCCACCTTCGCGGAGCCGATCGAAGCCGGGGTATCCGTCAACCTGCACGACGCCACTGAACGCCGCCAGATGCGAGGCGGGACGCTCCGCCTTCCGATCGGGGCTGTAAAGATAGAGAGCGGCCGGCGGATCAGGTCCATTCCAGGGCCGGTCATCGCGAGCGTACACCCACAGTCGGCCTGTCTTGGTGCGCCCACGGCCAGGATCGAGCACCGGGATCGGCGTGTCGTCAGCGAACAGCTTTTGCGAGTTGAAGACGTGCTCGGCGAGCCTTGCCTGCAATGGCTCCAGCCACCAGCAGGCGCCGCCGACCCAGTTCGCCAGGGTCGAACGATCCAACTCGACACCCTGCCGGGCAAAGATCTGGCTCTGTCGATACAGGGGAAGATGATCGCAGTATTTGGAGACAATCACGTGAGCCAGAAGAGCCGCCGTCGCGAGGCCCTTGGCGATCGGGCGCTCCGGAGCCGGTGCCTGGTGGATGGTCCCGCAGGCCCGGCAGCCGTAGCGCGGCCGGCAAATGCGAATGACCCGCAGCCGTGCTGGTACGTGGTCGAGCATCTCGCTCGTGGTCTCGCCGATCAGATGGAGATTGCCCCCACAGCAACGGCAGGTCTGATGATCGAGGTCGAGCCGAACATCTTCGCGCTCAAGATGGGAGGGCAGGCTCGCCCGCTCGCCCTGTGTCTTCGTCGTCTTGCCCTGGGCGGGCGATGGCGGAAGCCTGGCTTCCGTCCGTGCAAGATCGACATTGAGATCCTCCAAACTGAGCCGCAGCTGATCGTCATCAAGCTGCTCGGCCCGCCGGCCGAACTGGCTACGCTGGAGCTTCTTGATGATGAGGTTGAGCCGTTTGATCTCGGCCTGCGCTTCGCTGAGGCTGGTGCGCTCTGCGGCAAGCGAGCGCACCAGCTTCTGCAGTGTCCCCACATCGTTCGGCAGAGCGGCGAGATCGATCTCCATGACGAGGAAGATTAACCGACTCGCGCCGCTCTCGCCGCACTGATTGTCTCATCGAGTCAATCAGCCGCAGCGTCAGCCCGCGATTGCCGGACGCCATCGTTGCTCCGGCGCGCGCCAGTCGACGCCTTCGATCAGTAGCGACAACTGGGCCGAGGTCAGCGACAGCGTCTCGTCCACCTTCATGCTCGGCGGCCACAGGAACATGCCTTGCTCGAGCCTCTTGGTGAAGAGACAAAAGCCGGTGCCGTCCCAGTAGATAATCTTGATCAGGTTGGCCCGGGTGCGTCCACGGAACACGAACAAGTGGCCCGTGAACGGATCCTGGTGCAGCACGCCCTGCACCAGCATGGCGAGGCCGTCGATGCCCTTCCTCATGTCGATGAAGCCTAGGGCCAGATGGACCTTCACATTTGGCGGGAGCATGGTCGTCATGACAGCGCCTCCATATCGGCAGATGCCGGGCGGGACAGCGGGTCATCGCTAATCCGCACGGTGACAAACGCCGGCGCTGCCAGATCTTGCTTCCATCGGCGCAGAACGCGACGATCGATGCCATAGCGACGCGCCACATTGGCGCTCGCCCCTGGTCGCGCGGCCTCTGCCAGGATCGAGGCCTTGTCTGCCTCGCTGAACCGGCGGCGATGCCCCTCGCGTGGCCGCGGAACAATGGGCGTTCTGACCGCGAGGAGGGATAAGTCCCCCGGACTTAAAGGCGGACCAACGGGGGGACTTAGGGGAGGACTTAAGGGGCGCCGCCGGTAGAGCAACTTGCGTTGCAACGGCTCCGGTTCGGCTTTGAACTTCTGGCGCCAGTTCTCGAATGCCTTCTGTGGCAGATTATGAAACTCGCAATATTGCCGCTGATTCAAGTCGCTACGCTTCCACGCCTCATGGTGTGCCCGCCAGAAGTCCTCGCCCTGACGTCTCCACACCCGCTTGTCGTTCGACATCTCGCTCTCCTCATCTACAAATCGAGAGCGAGAACAGATCGCGTCCGCAATAGCCTATTCAAGCGTGTCAGAATTCAGCGCTTACGCGGCGCCTGAAGACCTTTATTGCGAATTCCCTGATACAGCGTCGCAATAGCCTGATGCATCGAAAGAATTTCCCTGTTAATTTCAGGTACGAATATAGCTAAACTGCTGTGGGACAGGGGTTTCTTGTCGATTTAGAGGCACTCATTGCGCAAAAATCGCTGGATTACCCTGTAAAATTCCCTGTTAGCAGGGAATTCGATTGGAGACGGGCGCGAACGCCACTGGGTCGCCAGCCAGTTTGACCCTGCATCGATAAAATCGCGCCGTTCAACTCGCCGCTGCAGCGACGAGGTGCGCGTCTCTCATGCCCGGGCCGGCGTGAGCGGCCAGTGGTGGACGATCGTGAATCGGGTCGTCGCACCGTCCTGACGCAAGAGCGCCAGACGGTCGATCGCGATCGTTTCAAGGTTCAGCGCGGCGAACCTGTCCCGAAGGATAGCGGTGACGGATTCCAGCCGGTCTGCCGGAAGCGAGCCCGCCAGGGTCATGTGGAAGCGGAAGTCGTCCATCACATAGGGATAGCCCCAGCGGTCGAGATGCGCGATCTGCCGCCCCGAGAGCACAGACGCGTTGCGGCGTTCGCGATCTGCAGCCGTCAGCGGCGCACGGAAGCCGTCGAATGCCGTCACGCAATCCCGCGCGAAGGCTTGAAGGGCTTCGCAAGGTGGGTCCGGGACAACGGCGATGAAACTGCTGATGCTGCGAACGGTTGGAGTAATCACCGGTATTGCGCGCGGTGTTCGCGCAAACGCGGCCATCGCCGAAATCAAGTCACCCTCTGTCCGGTTCGCGGCGAGCGCGATCGGCGCCTTCAGCGTGGCATGAAATCCGTACTTGCGGGGATCGCCGGTGAAACGCGCCCAGCCGTCAACTTCGCTTTCGATGTTCGGGGCGAAAGCCAGCGGTTGGCCCGCATAGGCGTCGTATCCAATCAGGCTCGCGCCGAACCGATACAGGACGCTGTCGGCTGCGGGGACGAAGTAGATGGCGTAACGGGGATATTGCGACATGCGGATCTGAGTAGCCGTCCGGTCAGGCCGGTTCAACCTGCCGCATTGCTGCAGACGCCGATAAAACGCGCTGCGGTTCTGTCAGATGGACGATGCGCCCTTCGGTCATGGCCGCGATCACGCGGGGCCTGAGCGGCTCCTGCGCGTCGACCAGGATAATGTCAGCGCGTTTTCCCGGAGCGATTTCGCCGCGGTCGCGCAGCCCGGTCGCGGCGGCAGGTGCGCCCGATACCAGCGACCATGCTTGCTCAAGCGGCAGGATGTTATCGGCGGCCAGCATGAAGGCGGCGAGCAGGGGAGCGGGATAGTAATAGTCCGATGCCAGGATCGAGCACAGGCCCTTGCTCACCATGTCCGAAGCGCTGGTCCATCCGGTATGGCTTCCGCCGCGCACCACATTCGGCGCGCCGAACACGGTGAAGTCTCCGGCATCGGCCGCCGCCCGCGCCGTTTCCTCGTTGATTGGAAACTCGGCGAGACGGACACCCATGGCCCGGAACTCAGCGCGCTGTTCGGGCGACTTGTCGTCATGGGACAGCAGGGGGATCCCGTAGTCATTTGCAATGGCGGCGAGCCGGGCAATGGACGCGGGAACGCTCTGCGCGCCGGCCAGAACGCGCTCGACCAGCTTGTCGAATTCGCTTTCGCTGAGACCGGCCCGTTCCACCATGCGCATCCGCTTCTTCGGATTGCTCATGGATGCGCTGGTCATGTCCATGTGGTCGTTGAAAGCGAGGAGATGGACGCGGCCGGTGACCAGCCATTCGGCAATCGTTGGCTCGGCGTCAAGGTTGTAGGTCTCCTGCCGCAGGTGAAAACGGGTGTCGGCGGCGAGTTGAGGCTGCATGGCCTCGATCGCGTCGAGAAGACGGTGTGCATTCTCCGTCCCGCGCAGGCCGGGCTCCCAGGACCAGGTGGTGGCATGAAATACGGTGGTGATGCCGTTGGCAATCGCCTGCCGGTCGCTGTCGAGCAGCGCAACGTCGATGGGAAAGCCGACGCCCGGGCGCGGCATCATCTGGCGCTCGAACGCATCGCCGTGCATGTCAACGATACCGGGAAGCGCGAGGAGGCCGCGGCCATCGAGGCGCAACGCCTTCGCTGCGCTTCGCGATGACGTCTCTGCGATCTCGCCGCCCTCGATATGGATGGAAGCGTCAACGAACTCATGCCCGATGAGCGCCTTGCCGCCTTCAATCAGAATGTCAGTCATGTACCAGCTCTTTCAAGGCGCGATCCGTTGATTCGGCGTTGCGATACTTCTCGATAAAGCCTTCAACCGGAAGGGTCCGGAAGTCCGGCAAGGCCTGTCGCAGGCGCTCATGGTCCCAGTCCCACCACGCCAGCGCTAACAGTTCTTGCGCGATGCGCTCGGGAAACCGCCGCCGGATCGGCTTGGCGGGATTGCCGGCAACGATCGTGTAGGCGGGGACATCCTTCGTCACCACGGCGCCCGCTGCGATGACGGCGCCGCTGCCGATACTGCGGCCGGGCAGCACGATGGCGCCGTGGCCGACCCAGACATCGTGCCCGAATGTCACATGATGAGCGCGCCGCCAGTCGAAGAATGCCGCCTCGTCCGTTTCACCCGCAAAGTAGGCGCTGGCGCGATACGTAAAATGTGCCTGCGATGCGCGGTGCATCGGGTGATTGCCGGGATTGATCCGCGTCATCGCGGCGATCGAGCAGAATTTTCCGATCGTTGCGTAGGCAATCTGGCTGTCGTTGACGACGTAGGAATAGTCGCCGAGGTTCACTTCGTGCAGGACGGTGCGGGCGCCGATTTCGCAATAGGCTCCGGCGCTGCTGTCGCGAAGCATTGCCGTCGGGTCGATGAAGGGTTGAGCCGACAGAATCTTTCCGGCCATGACAATGATTCCGGTAACTGGGAGAGACAACGTCTCTTCACGGCATTTCGTGACAGCATCATGAAGCCTGGATGACGGCAAACAATTTCGCGCAGCAGGCGCATTGTCTGCGGAAAAGACTGCCCGCCAGCACGAGCGTCACACAACTGTAGAAAACCCGCGTTAGCGAGGGAGGGTGACTGCAACGGAGTCGGCGCATGCTTGAAGTGGACGGACTAACGTGCCGGTTTGGTGCGAAGACAGCCGTTGATAATGCGTCGTTCGCGATCGAGCCGGGCCGTTTTGTCGGCGTAATCGGCCGCTCGGGCGCTGGCAAGTCGACGCTGCTCCGCATGATCAATCGCCTCGAAAACCCGACCGCAGGACGCATCCTGTTTGAGGGGGTGGACGTCACGGCGCTACAGGGCCGGGATCTACGCCGCTGGCGCGCGCGCTCGGCGATGATCTTCCAGCAATTCAATCTGGTCGGGCGTCTCGACGTGCTGACCAATGTTCTGATGGGACGCCTTGCCGGTATGCCGTTCTGGCGGTCGGTGACGCAGCTTTGGCCCCACGACGACAAGGCCATGGCGATTTCGGCGCTCGAACAGTTCGACATGATGCCGATGGCGGCGCAGCGCGCCGATCAGCTCTCGGGCGGACAACAGCAGCGCGTGGCCATCGCCCGCGCACTGGTTCAGCAGCCCGACATCATTCTCGCCGACGAGCCGATTGCATCGCTCGATCCGCGCAACACGCGCATCGTGATGGATGCGCTGCTGCGGATCAACAAGCACTTCGGCATCACCGTGATCTGCAATCTTCACTCTCTGGAACTCGCGCGAAACTATTGTGATCGCCTGATCGGAATGTCCGCCGGCCGGGTCGTGTTCGACGGTGCGCCGGCTGCGTTGACCGACAGCATCGCGCGCGAGCTCTACGATCTCGAAGCTGGAGAAGTGATGGGAGAGGTTCCGGACTTCGCGCCGGGAGAACTGACACCTGCACTTGGAAATGCCGTGGCGGCCTAGTTTGTCGCCCAATGAACTTACCGACTGACCCCAAGAGGATATCATGATCAATCGTCGCATCGTCATTGCGGGCGCCGCCGCGCTCGCCCTCAGCACTACCGCAGCATCGGCCCAGGACTGGAAGTCGAAGTATCCAGAGCTAACCTTCGCCGTGGTGCCGGCCGAAAATGCGTCCGGCGTCACTGAGCGCTGGGCGCCGTTCATTTCCTATCTGAGCAAGGAACTCGGCGTGAAGGTGAACCTGCGTATCGCCAACGACTATGCTGCCGTCATCGAAGGCCAGCGCTCGGGCGCGATTCATATCGCGAGCTATGGCTCGGCTTCCTTCGCCCGTGCTCGCATGACCGGCGTCAAGACGGAAGCTTTTGCCAACGACCGCAACATCGATGGCACCACGGGCTATTACTCGATGTTCTTCGTGCTCGCGAAAAGCCCGTACAAGACCATCGACGATGTGAAGGGCAAGAACCTCGGTCTTGTCGATCCCAATTCGACCTCGGGCAACAATGTTCCGCGTTTCGAACTGAACAAGATGCAGATCACCGATGCTGAATCCTATTTCAGCAAGGTGGTCTTCACCGGCAGCCATGAAAACGCGCTTCTTGCGCTTGCCCAGGGCACTGTCGACGTGGCCGCCAATCAGTGGACTACCGAGAACGACTCGACGTTGTCGCAGATGCTGACCAAGGGCATGCTGAAGAATGCGGACGGATCGGTGATGAAGAAGGACGACTTCCGCATCATCCACAAGTCTGCGCCGATCCTGAACGGCCCGTATGCGGTTCTCGAAGACATGCCTGCGGGCCTCAAGACCAGCATCGAGAAGGCCTTCTTCGATGCGCCGGTCAAGGACAAGGCAGCCTTTGACCGTTTGTCCGACGGGCAGAAGAAGGACTTCCATCCTGCGACCACGAAGGACTGGGACGGCATGATCGAACTGATCAAGTTCGTCGACAGCCTCCGCAAGAGGAAGGCGTCCTGATTCACTTCGATTGAACAGAGGGCCGGGGATCGAACTCCGGCCCTTCCTCCATGATCAGAGCTGTGACTTGACGACCAGCCTCTCCAGCTATCCGCCCCAGCAGATCGCCGCACTTGAAGCCGCTTACAAGGCGGCCGTCTTCACTAAGCGGGTGCGATTTTTGGCGGGGCTTTCCCTGTTTGTCGCGTTGTTGATCCTTGCGGGATTAGGGGCTGAAGTTGCGCCGAAAACCTTTGTCGACAAGATCGGAAACTTTGTCAGCTATTTCGACCGCATCCTGAATCTCGATACTGGAAAGCGGGTCTGGACCGATCCCTCCGAGTGGTTTTGGGGCTGGCAGAAATGGCTGAAGCTGCTCGCCGAAACACTGCTGCTCAGTTATGTCGGGACCACGATGGGTGCGACCGGCGCATTCGTTCTGAATTTCTTCGCCGCTGCAAACCTCTCGCCACATCCAGCCTTGCGGTTTGTGGTGCGCAGGCTGCTGGAGTTCTGCCGGACGGTTCCGAGCATCGTATTCGCACTGATCTTTGTGATCGCCTTCGGTCTCGGCCCGATGGCGGGTGTGCTTGCGATTGGCATTCATTCGATCGGTGCGCTCGGCAAGCTCTATTCGGAGCAGGCCGAGAGCATTGATATGAAACCGCTCGAAGGAGTCCGGTCCACGGGCGCAAGCTGGCTGTCGTCGATCCGCTTTGCGGTGTTGCCTCAGGTGATGCCGGGCTTTGCCAGCTACACGCTGCTGCGGTTCGAGATCAATGTGCGTGAAGCGTCCGTGATGGGGTTTGTCGGCGCAGGCGGCATCGGTCAGGAGCTTGTTGTTGCCGTGCGCAAGTTCTTCTATTCCGACGTCAGCGCGATCCTGCTGATGATCATTGTCACGGTTTTCGTCATCGACATTTGCACGGGATGGCTGCGCGCGCGATTGTTCGGCGTGGAGCAGCGCGCATGACGCTGGCAACCCGCGATCCGGACCGGTTGGTGGCGCAGTATCCCGAACTGTTTCGGGCTGCGCAGAACTCGCGGTTGAAGGCTGTTGCGCTTGGGCTGGCAGCGCTCGGGCTGTTTCTGTTCGGCTGCTGGTATCTCGAGTTCTCACTAGACCGGCTGATAACGGGCTTCCGTCAGCTCGGCTGGTTCGTCATGCTGATGATCCCGCCCGATCCCGGAACGTCTTTGCCGACGTATCTTGTCGCGATAGGCGAGACGCTGTCGATTGCGTTTCTCGGCACGCTGCTGGCCGCCGTCTTCGCATTGCCGGTGAGCCTTCTGGCGGCGCGCAACATCATCCCGTCGGTGTTCCTGCGGTTTCCTGTCCGGCGCTTTCTGGACTCGATCCGCGGTATTGACACGCTGATCTGGGCGCTGGTCTGGATCAATGTCGTCGGGCTCGGGCCGTTCGCGGGCGTGCTCGCGATAGCGACATCTGATTTTGGCGCATTCGGAAAACTGTTTTCCGAAGCCATCGAGGGCGCGGACAGCAAGCAGGTGGAAGGGATCCGCGCTGCCGGCGGCAACAAGCTGCATGAAGTCCGGTTCGGATTGATGCCGCAGGTGCTTCCGGTGATCGCCGGGCAGATTCTCTATTTCATCGAATCCAACACCCGATCGGCCACCATCATCGGCATCGTCGGCGCAGGTGGTATCGGCCTACAACTCGCGGAACAAATTCGCGTGCTGGAGTGGCAGAAGGTGTCGAGCCTGATTCTGATGATCCTGATCGCGGTCGCAGTGATCGACTTCATTTCAAACAGGCTGCGCTTTGCCATTATCGGCCGGGCGGGCGAGGTGCGCGCCTGATCGTTACTGGTTCTCGATCACAAATTGCACCCGTTCCGCGGCAAAGCGCGAGCGTGAGGTGAGAAGCGGACTTCCGTCCGGCTCCACATCAAGACTGTCGACCACCAGAACAGGCCGTCCCAACGCGAGATCGAGCCTCGCGGCATCGCCAGCCTCAGCGATGGCCGCGGTGACCTTGGTCCATTCGCGGCGATAGTCCCGCACACCGAACTGCGAGAGCAGTTTGGTGGTGGATTTCAGCTTCTCGTAAATCCGGGCGCCATCGGCAAAACGGTCCGCGCTCATCCACTTCGTTCCGATGCAAATCGGAATCCGGTCGGCGGTGCGCAGGGCGTCGATCCGCAGCAGCGGAGCGCCGGTCTTGAGGGCGAGCCTCTTCGCCAGATCCGGCGAAGCCGCTTCGATGGACGAGTGCAGCAGCTTGCCATCGGCCTCGTGTCCGCCGGCGCCGACAATCTCCGAAAATCGTGTGCGTGACCGCAAAGGATAAGCGATGCGGGGAGCTTCGACATAGGTGCCGCTGCCGCGCTCCGCGCGCACCAGCCCGCGCTCGGCCAAGGCCGCCAGCGCACGGCGGACGGTGTGACGGTTGACGCGATGGATTTCCGCAATCTCAAGCTCGCCGGGCAGGCGCGTGTCATGCGGATAGGTTCCGTCGGCGATTGCCTGTTCGATGGAATCAGCGACCCGGCGCCACAGCGCGACGCCGGTGTTCGGCGGCTCCGTCAAACTCATGGCCGCGATGCCCTGCGAAGCAGAATGGTACTGGCTGCTGTGAAAATCATGCCGACGTCACCAGTTTGTCATGGCGCCGCGTTACGTAGTTGTCTATTAACATAGACAACTTGAAATCGACAAGATTGATATGACCCGGCCGCAGCCCAATCCGCAGCAAAGCCGCCGCCGCAGCGCCATGTCGGTGCTCGCGAAGGCGCCGGCAGAGCGCATCGCGACGTGCCTGGAAGCGTTCGATGTTCCGCCGCATGAGGTCGCGCGACCGCCGGAAAACGGTCTTGTCATGGTTCGCGGCCGAATCGGCGGCGACGGTGCGCCGTTCAATCTCGGTGAGGCGACTGTGTCCCGGGCGGCGATCCGGCTGTCATCCGGCGAAGTCGGCTTCGGCTACGCCTTGGGGCGCGACAGCGAGAAGGCGAGGTTGATTGCGCTGTGCGATGCGCTCATGCAGACCGAAGCGCTCGCAACTGACGTCGAGCAGAAGGTCATCGCGCCGTTGCGGAATGAACTTGAGGTTGCGCGTGCAAAGCGCGCGGCGGAGACGGCGGCCACGCGGGTGGACTTTTATACGCTGGTGAGAGGAGAGGGCTGATGACGTCGCTTCCTGCCAGCGATAAATCCGCGACGCAATTTGCCGAGTCCGTCCTGGCGTCGCAGTCGGTCTTCCGTAGCGTCATGAATGCGCTGGCGCGGCCCGGCGCCATTCAGACAATCTCAGCGCTGATCGAGCGGCCGCAATTGCTGATGCCTGCAACGGCAGCGGTAGCGCTCGCACTTTTCGATCACGATACGCCGGTCTGGGCCGATGCGGCGTTCTGTGCTGAACCGGAGATTGCGAACTGGCTGCGGTTTCAGACCGGAGCGCCACTGGTCGCAGCGGCCTCCGCTGCGGCCTTCGCACTTGTCAGCTGCGCTTCAGCCTTGCTGGACTTTGAGCATTTTGCCCAAGGCACGCCGGAATATCCGGATCGCTCGGCAACCTTGATCGTTCAGGCCGATACCCTGACCGAGGGACCTGAACTGATCCTGAGCGGGCCGGGCATTCAAGGCACGTCCTCCCTGCGGGCGGGGGCATTGCCGCCCGATTTTGCGAAGCGGATGCAGGCCAATGGCGCGCTGTTTCCGCAAGGTGTCGATCTGTTGCTCGTCTGCGGAGCGGAACTCGTGGCATTGCCGCGCAGCACGCACGTCGCTGCGAAGGAGGCTTGAGCCATGTATGTCGCGGTGAAGGGCGGCGAGCGCGCCATCGAGAATGCCCACCGGCTTCTGGCGCATGAGCGCCGTGGCGATCCGGCCGTTCCGGATATCTCGCTGTCACAGATTTCCGAACAGCTTGCCCTGGCTGTCGATCGGGTTATGACTGAAGGCTCGCTTTACGATCGCGAACTGGCTGCGCTGGCCATCAAGCAGGCGCGCGGTGACCTGATCGAAGCGATCTTCCTGCTGCGTGCGTTCCGCGCGACCCTGCCGCGTTTCGGCGCGACCGAGCCACTCGATACCGCGAACATGCAGGTGCGCCGCCGCATCTCTTCCACATTCAAGGATATCCCGGGCGGACAAATCCTCGGCCCGACATTTGATTATACGCATCGTCTGCTCGATCCGGATCTGACGAACGGTTTGCCGGTGCCTGCTCCGGCACAGGGCGAGGCGCAGAATATTTCGATGCCGCGCGTGACCGATATTCTCGGTGCGGATGGCCTGATCGAGTCCTCGCCTGCGGAAAATCCCGATATAGAGGTTGGCGATCTGACGCGCGAGCCATTGAGTTTTCCCGCGGATCGCGATCTTCGGCTGCAAAATCTTGCGCGGGGCGACGAGGGCTTTCTGCTCGCGCTCGGCTATTCGACCCAGCGCGGTTTTGGGAGAACGCATCCCTTCGCGGGCGAAATCCGCCTTGGCGAGGTCGAAGTTGAGTTCTTCGCGGAAGATGCCGGATTTGCCGTGCCGCTCGGCGAGATCACTCTCACCGAATGCCAGATGGTAAACCAGTTCAAGGGATCTGCGACCGAGGCGCCGTGTTTCACGCGCGGCTACGGTCTCGCTTTCGGGCAGAGCGAGCGAAAGACCATGTCGATGGCGCTGGTGGACCGCTCGCTGCGCGCGCGTGAACTCGGCGAAGAGGCGCGGGCGCCCGCCCAGGACGAGGAGTTTGTCATGTCGCATTCCGACAATGTGCAGGCGACCGGCTTTGTCGAACATCTCAAGCTGCCCCACTACGTGGACTTCCAGTCTGAACTCGGCCTGCTGCGCAAACTGCGCAAGGAGTTCGACGAGGCAAAGGGCAACCAGACACCACTGGCGGACGCTGCGGAATGAACGCGCCGGCATATAACTTTGCCTATCTCGACGAGCAGACCAAGCGGATGATCCGCCGCGCGATCCTCAAGGCGATCGCGATTCCCGGCTATCAGGTCCCGTTCGCCAGCCGCGAAATGCCGATGCCCTACGGCTGGGGCACGGGCGGCGTGCAGGTCACGGCTGCAATCCTTGGGGTGGATGACACACTGAAGGTGATCGACCAGGGCTCGGACGACACCACCAATGCGATTTCGATCCGCAAGTTCTTCGAGAAGACCGCAGGCGTGAAAACCACAACGGTCACGTCGGATGCCACAGTGATCCAGACCCGGCATCGCATTCCGGAGACGGCGCTGAATGACAATCAGGTGCTGGTGTATCAGGTGCCGATTCCGGAGCCGCTGCGGTTTCTGGAACCGCGCGAAACCGAAACGCGCCGCATGCATGGATTGGCTGAATACGGGTTGATGCATGTCAAGCTCTATGAGGACATCGCCCGCCATGGCCATATCGCGACAACCTACGCTTATCCGGTCAAGGTCAACGAGCGCTATGTGATGGACCCGTCGCCGACGCCGAAGTTCGACAATCCCAAGATGGATGATTGTTCGGCGCTGCAACTGTTCGGTGCAGGGCGGGAAAAGCGCATCTATGCCATTCCGCCCCATACAAAAGTCACCTCGCTCGATTTCGAGGATCATCCGTTTGAGACCTATCGCTTCGCTGCGCCGTGCGCATTGTGCGGATCGGACAGTTCCTATCTTGACGAAGTCGTCGTCGATGACAGAGGCGGCCGGATGTTCGTCTGTTCCGATACCGATTATTGCGAAACGCGCCGCGCCGCCGGCCATCAGGGCGCTGGTTTCGGCGCCGATCATCAGGTGACATGATGCGGAACGACGATCAGCCTCTGTTGGTTTGCGAAGGTCTCACCAAGTCCTACGGCAGCCTTCTGGCCTGCAACAATGTCTCGTTCGAGGTTTATTCCGGGGAGGTGCTGGCCATTGTCGGAGAGTCCGGCTCGGGAAAGTCGACGCTGTTGCAGATGCTTTCAACCCAGCTAGCTCCGAACAGCGGCCGCGTCTCTTATCGCATGCGAGACGGGGTGACGCGCGATCTCGCCGCACTTGGCGAAGCCGAGCGGCGTTTTCTGTTCCGCACCGACTGGGGCTTTGTGCATCAGGACCCGGCGAACGGATTGCGGATGGCCGTCTCGGCCGGCGCCAATGTCGGTGAGCGGTTGATGGCAGTGGGCTGGAATCACTATGGCCGGATTCGCGAGACCGCGTCGTCCTGGCTTGAGCGCGTCGAGATTTCCACGGATCGCATTGACGATGCGCCGAAGACCTATTCCGGCGGCATGCGTCAGCGGCTGCAGATTGCACGCAATCTGGTCACCGAACCGAGGCTCGTGTTCATGGATGAGCCGACCGGCGGGCTCGACGTCTCGGTGCAGGCGCGGCTGCTCGATCTGGTCCGCGGACTTGTGACCGAACTCGGACTTGCGGTGATTATCGTGACCCACGATCTTGCTGTGGCGCGGCTTCTGTCCCATCGCGTGATGGTGATGAAGGGCGGAGAAGTGATCGAGACCGGCCTGACCGATCAGGTCCTTGACGATCCACATGAGCCCTATACCCAGCTTCTCGTTTCCTCGATCCTGCCGGCGTGAGGGTCCTATGTCTGCGATGATCGAAATCACACACGCCGCGAAAACCTTCACCATGCACTTGCAGAATGGCATCCGCCTGCCGGTGGTGTCCGGCGTCTCGATGCATGCCGATGCCGGGGAATGCGTTGTGCTGGCGGGACCGTCCGGCGCGGGGAAGTCGTCCATTCTGAAGATGATCTTCGGGAATTACCGCTGCGATCAGGGACGGATCGCGGTGCGGCATGGCGGCGAGGTCATCGACATCGCCACCGCGCAGCCGCGCGACGTGCTGCGCGTCCGCAGGCAGACCATCGGCTATGTCAGCCAGTTTCTGCGCGCGGTGCCGCGCGTTGCGACCCTTGACGTGGTGGCGGAGCCTTTGATCGTCAACGGCACACCGCGCGAGGAGGCCCGGGTGCAGGCTGGTGCATTGCTGCGCCGGCTGAACATCGCCGAACGGCTCTGGACGCTGCCGCCATCGACCTTCTCGGGCGGCGAACAACAACGCGTGAATATCGCGCGCGGGTTCATTTCGGATATGCCGATCCTGCTGCTGGATGAGCCGACCGCATCGCTGGATGCGGCCAACCGCAGGATCGTTGTTGAACTGGTGGAAGAAAAGAAAAGGCGCGGCGTGGCCATGGTGGCCATTGTCCACGACGACGAAGTCCGCGATCTGATCGCGGACAGGATTGTGGATGTCACGTCGTTCGCTGTGGCTGCATAAGAGGAAGCAATGAGTTCCGAACCGACCGAAATGATCCTGACCAATGCCGCGCTGGTGCTCGGCGACCGGGTTCTGGAAAAGGGATGGATTGCCGTTTCCGGCGGCAAGATCGCAGAATTCGGCGAGGGTAATGCACCCGAACGCGGTCAAGACATGCAGGGCGATCTGGTGATGCCCGGTTTGATCGAATTGCACACCGACCATCTCGAAGCGCACTATGTGCCGCGCCCGAAGGTCTACTGGGATCCTGTCGCGGCCGTGGTGTCCTATGACGGGCAACTCGCCACCAGCGGCATCACCACAGTGCTGGATTCGCTGCGCGTCTGGCGCGAGGAAGGGGCAGAGGATGTCGATGGTCAGGCGGGGATACTGGCGAACGCCATCTCAGCCGCGCGCGATGCAAGACTGCTCCGCGCCGAGCACTTTTTGCATCTGCGCTGTGAAATCCCGATGCCGAGTGTCGTGGAAGAAGCGAAGGAATTGATCCATCGACCAGATATCCGGCTGATGTCCCTGATGGATCACACGCCCGGCCAGCGCCAGTTTCGCGACGAGGGCAAGCTGCGGGACTACTATCGCGGCAAGAGCGGTGGTCTGACCGATGCCGAACTCGATGTGATGTTCGAGCGGCGGTTTCTCTATCAAAGGAAATACGGCGAGGCCAATATGCGGGAGATCGTGGCGCTGGCCCACAGCCACGATATTCCGCTCGCCAGTCATGACGATACGACGGACGAGAATGTCGCCGACGCAATCCGCGACCGGGTTTCGGTCGCCGAATTTCCGACCACAATGGAGGCGGCGAGGGGATTGCATCAGGCGGGAATCTCCGTGCTGATGGGTGCGCCGAACGTCGTTCGCGGCGGCTCTCACTCCGGCAACATCGCCGCCGTCGATCTGGCCCGCGAAGGGCTGCTCGACATCATGTCGTCCGACTACATTCCGTCGAGCCTTTTGATGGCGGCGATGCAGTTGCCGCGCCATGTTCCTGCGATTGATCTTGCCGCGGCGGTGCGGACAGTCACCAAGACCGCAGCCGAGGCTGTGGGACTGAGCGACCGTGGGGAGATCGCTGCCGGCAAGCGGGCCGATCTGATCCGTGTTCACGTCGCGCATGATGTTCCCGCAGTGCGCAGCGTCTGGCGGGAAGGACATCGGGTGGCATGAGCGAAACAGTTGTGTTGCCGGACACAAGCGCCGGTTTGATCGGACCGGGCCGGCTGATCCTCGTTGTTGGCCCCAGCGGCGCGGGCAAGGACACGCTGATCGGTCTTGCTATGGCGGCGCGCACGCAAGACCGCGCGATCGTGTTTCCGCAGCGCGTTGTGACCCGGGAAGCCTCATCGTTCGAGAACAATGAAGCCGTCAGTGCGATCGTCTTCGGGCAGATGCTGGGGCGTGGCGACTTCGCGTTCCAGTGGGAAGCACACGGTCTGCGTTACGGAATTCCGCGCACGATTGTCGACGACATCCGCGCGGGCCGGACGGTTGTCATCAACGCTTCGCGCACAATCATCGACTTCGCGCGCCGGTCATATGCTCGTGTCACCGTTGTCGCGGTGATTGCGCCGCCCGATATCCTTGCGCAGCGAGTTGCGGCGAGAGGGCGTGCCAGTGATGGCCGGATCGATGATCGGCTGCGAAGGGCCGTCAGCAGCCCCGAGCCGGATGCGACCATCAACAATGTGGGTCCCGCCGATGCGCATGCGGCAGAACTTCTGAAGTTTATCGACGGGGTCTGACAGCTCATCACTCTGTGGGCATGCATCTGGATCGAGGTGCATGGGTTTCCAGATTTACAGGTTTTGACGGGCCTTGAGTCGGCCGGCGTCGATTGCCCGTGACTGTCGTAAACGGGCTTCACAGTCGTTAAAAATTCATTTCCGCTGATTATTCAGCCAGTCTCGCGTATTTTGAATTTCCTTATAATTTTCAATGCGATATCCGTGTTTCTTCGACGGTATTCCGTGCCGCCGAGAGGTGTCACACGACTGTCATCCAACCTCCATAAAAGCTCTATGCCGGACCTCTAAAGAGGCGGCCTCGGGAGCCAATCCCTGACGATTGTGCACCCGCTCACACGATGGAGAGACCCAGTGAATTTCATCAAAACAGTGGTCGTTGCCGGCCTTGTCGCCGCATCGACTTCGGCATTTGCCGCTGACATCACGGGCGCGGGTGCGACGTTCCCGTTCCCCGTCTATTCAAAGTGGGCTGACGCCTACAAGAAGGAGACCGGCAACGGTCTGAACTATCAGTCGATCGGTTCGGGCGCCGGCATCAAGCAGATCCAGGCCAAGACCGTGACCTTCGGCGCCACCGACGCGCCGCTCAAGGCTGAACAGCTCGAGAAGGACGGCCTGCTCCAGTGGCCGATGGTCATGGGCGCGATCGTCCCGGTCGTGAACCTCCCCGGCATCAAGCCGGGCGAACTGGTGCTCTCGGGCGAACTGCTCGGCGACATCTATCTCGGCAAGGTCACCAAGTGGAACGATGCTGCCATCGTCAAGCTGAACCCGAAGCTGACGCTGCCGGGTGACGCTATCACCGTGGTGCGCCGCTCGGACGGTTCGGGAACCACCTTCAACTTCACCGACTACCTCTCCAAGGCGAACGCCGAGTGGAAGGCGAAGGTCGGACAGGGCACCGCGGTTGAATGGCCCACCGGCGTCGGCGCCAAGGGTAACGAAGGCGTTGCCGGCAACGTCGGTCAGACCAAGAACTCGATCGGTTATGTCGAGTACGCCTATGCCAAGCAGAACAAGCTGACCTATGCCGCGATGATCAACAAGGCCGGCAAGACCGTTCAGCCGACCATTGCTGCGTTCCAGGCTGCGGCGTCCAACGCTGACTGGGCCAAGGCTCCGGGTTACTACGTGATCCTGACCGACCAGCCGGGTGATGCATCGTGGCCGATCACCGCTGCGACCTTCATCCTGATGCACAAGACCCCGGTCGACAAGGCTGCGTCGGCTGAAGCCATCAAGTTCTTCAAGTGGTCGTTCGAGAAGGGCGACAAGATGGCTGAGGAACTCGATTACATCCCGATGCCGGAGCCGGTGGTCAAGCTGATCGAAAAGACCTGGACGGCTGACATCAAGAGCTAAGTGAATAATCGGAGGAGAGGCCAAACCTCTCCTCCGTTTTTCTTCTGGCGGTGGTTCATCCCCGCCTGGATGTATGTGATCGACAGATCTACCAGAGTGAATGGGACAGGGGACGAGCGTGGCAGAAATGGCCGTTCAGAGCACCTCGATGGACGCAGCAGCCGGACCGTACGATCGCGCGAAAGCTCTGAGTGCTTTCAAGTTCGGTGACAAGGCATTCTATTGGACGACCCGCGCATGCGCCATTGCGGTTCTCCTTATTCTCGGCGGCATCATTCTCTCCCTGATTGCAGGCGCGTGGCCTGCGATGAAGGAGTATGGATTTGCATTTCTGTGGACGCAGCGCTGGGCGCCGTCCGCGGACCCTCCTGTGCTCGGCGCGCTGGGTCCGATCTACGGTACACTGGTCACGTCGGTCATCGCGATGATGATCGCCATTCCGGTCGGTATCGGCATTGCCATCTTCCTGACCGAACTTTGCCCGCAGTGGCTGCGCCGCCCGATCGGCATGGCGGTTGAACTACTCGCCGGCGTGCCATCCATCATTTACGGCATGTGGGGCTTCTTCGTGCTGGGACCGTTCCTGGCGAACACGTTCCAGCCCTTCATGATCCGCATTTTTGACGGCGTTCCCGTTCTGGGTTCGATATTCGCAGGGCCACCGTCCTATCTCAGCCTGTTCAATGCCGCGCTCATCCTAGCGATTATGGTGCTGCCGTTCATCACCTCGATTTCCGTGGACGTGTTCAAGACGGTGCCGCCGGTTTTGAAGGAAGCGGCCTATGGCGTCGGCTGCACGACATGGGAAGTGGTCCGTAACGTTGTCATCCCGTACACGCGGGTGGGTGTGATCGGCGGCATCATGCTGGCGCTGGGTCGCGCGCTTGGCGAAACCATGGCCGTCACCTTCATCATCGGCAACTCGTTCCGGATATCGTCATCGATCTTTGCGCCTGGCACGACCATTTCGGCGGCGATCGCCAGCGAATTCGCGGAAAGCGACGGTCTTCACCAGTCTGGCCTCATTCTGCTTGGCCTGCTGCTGTTCGTGCTGACGTTCTTCGTGCTGGCAGCGGCCCGTTTGATGTTGATGCGCCTCGAAAGCAAGGCGGGGAAGTAACATGAATCCGATTTATGCCTCCCGCCGCCGCTGGGACATCGTGATCCGCTTCCTCTGTCTGGGTGCGGCTCTGTTCGGTGTGACCTGGCTCGCGCTGATCCTGTTCACGCTGCTCTATAACGGTCTCGCCGGCCTGCATCTGAGCATCTTTACCGAAAACACGCCGCCGCCGGGATCGACGGAGGGCGGGCTTCTGAACGCCATCGTCGGCTCGATCATCATGACCGTGCTCGGCGTCGGCATCGGTGCGCCCATCGGCCTGTTCGCAGGCACCTATCTGGCGGAGTACGGCAAGCATGACCGGCTCACATCGGTGATCCGCTTCATCAACGATATTCTGCTCAGTGCGCCCTCGATCATTATCGGTCTGTTCGTCTATGGCGCGATCGTGGTGCCAATGGGCGGCTTCTCGGCGTTCGCCGGCACGCTGGCGCTGGCCGTGATCGTGATCCCCGTCGTGGTTCGCACGACGGAAGACATGCTCGGTCTGGTTCCCAATCCGTTGCGGGAAGCGGCGTCGGCGCTCGGTCTGCCGCGGTCGCTGGTGATCAAGCGCATCGCCTATCGCGCGGCACGTTCGGGTCTGATCACCGGCGTGCTGCTGGCGACGGCGCGCGTTGCGGGTGAAACCGCGCCGCTTCTGTTCACCGCTCTCAGCAACCAGTTCTTCAGCCTCGATCTCACCAAGACGATGGCGAACCTGCCGGTGACCATCAACAACTTCGTCCAGAGCCCCTACGAGTACTGGAAGCAGCTCGCATGGACCGGTGCTCTGCTGATCACCTTTACCGTACTTGCCCTTAACATTGGCGCGCGCGTTCTCGGCGCCGAGAGGAAAACGAAATGAGCGAGCAGCTTTCTGTTAGCGTCGATCTTCCCCGTGGACACGTACCGGGTGCAATCGGTCAGGCCGAGGCCCGGGCCAAGGTGACTGCCCGGGACCTGAACTTCTATTACGGCGAGCATCACGCGCTGAAGAACATCAATCTGACGCTCGGCGAAAACCGCGTCACGGCGTTCATCGGCCCGTCAGGCTGCGGCAAGTCCACGTTGCTGCGCATCTTCAACCGCATGTACGACCTTTATCCCGGTCAGCGCGCGGTGGGCCAGCTCATGCTGGACAACACCAACATTCTCGATCCGAAGCTCGACCTCAACCTGCTGCGCGCCCGGATCGGCATGGTGTTCCAGAAGCCGACGCCGTTCCCGATGACCATTTATGAAAACATCGCTTTCGGCATCCGGCTCTATGAGAAAATCTCGAAGTCGGAGATGGACGGCCGCGTCGAAGCCGCGCTGAAGGGCGGGGCACTCTGGAACGAGGTCAAGGACAAGCTCAACGCCAGCGGCCTCAGCTTGTCGGGCGGTCAGCAGCAGCGCCTGTGCATCGCGCGCACCGTCGCGGTTCGCCCGGAAGTCATCCTGTTCGACGAGCCTTGCTCGGCGCTCGATCCGATCTCCACCGCCAAGGTCGAGGAACTGATCCAGGAACTGAAGGAAGACTACACGATCGCCATCGTGACGCATAATATGCAGCAGGCGGCGCGTGTGTCGGACAAGACGGCGTTCATGTATCTCGGCGAACTGATTGAGTTCGACGAAACCAACAAGATCTTCACGTCGCCAACCGATCGGCGCACGCAAGATTACATCACCGGCCGCTTCGGCTGACGCGCATATCGCGGGAGAGAATGATCATGGGTTCAGAACATACCGCCAAGGCGTTCGATGACGACCTCCAGGAGCTCAACCGGCTTGTCGCTGAAATGGGCGGCCTTGCCGAACGGCAGATCGTCGATTCCGTCGATGCGCTGATCCGCCGGGACGTCGCACTCGGAAAACGCGTCGTTGCCGCCGATCTCGAAATCGACAAGTTGCAGCACCTGATCGAGGAGCGTGCCGTTCTCACCATTGCGCGCCGCCAGCCGATGGCTGTCGACCTGCGAGAGATCGTAAGTTCGATGCGTGTTGCGACCGATCTCGAGCGGATCGGCGACCTGTCCAAGAACATCGGAAAGCGCGTCGCGGCGCTGGACAGCGATTTCCATCCGCTGAAGCTGATCCGCGGCCTGGAGCACATGACCGACCTCGTCCAGTCGCAGGTCAAGTCGGTGCTCGACGCCTACGCGGCGCACGATCTGCCCGCCGCCATGACGGTCTGGAAGGGCGACGAGGAGGTCGATGCGATCTGCACATCGCTGTTCCGTGAGCTTCTGACCTATATGATGGAAGACCCGCGCAATATCGGCTTCTGTATCCATCTGATGTTCTGCGCCAAGAACATCGAGCGGATCGGCGACCATGCGACCAACATCGCCGAGACGGTGTTCTACATGATCGAGGGCCAGCAGATGATCGACCAGCGCCCGAAAGGCGACATGACGACTTTTGCCACCGCCGCGTCGGGAAGCTAAACTAGAATCAACTGAAGGATCGCGCATGAGCGCCCGAATTCTTGTTGTCGAAGATGAAGAAGCGTTGACTACGCTTCTTCGCTACAATCTCGATGCCGAGGGCTATGAGGTCGAGACCGTCGCGCGCGGCGACGACGCGGATACCCGGCTCAAGGAACACATTCCTGATCTTATCGTTCTCGATTGGATGCTTCCCGGCCTGTCCGGTATCGAACTGTGCCGCCGGCTGCGTGCCCGTCCCGAAACCAAGCAGATCCCGATCATCATGCTGACCGCGCGCGGCGAGGAAAGCGAACGGGTCCGGGGACTTGCGACCGGCGCGGACGACTACATCGTCAAGCCGTTCTCGGTTCCTGAGCTGCTGGCCCGGGTCAAGGGCTTGCTGCGCCGGGCAAGCCCGGAGCGCCTCGCCACGGTTCTGGCGTTCGGTGATATCGAACTGGACCGCGATCGCCGCCGTGTCGCGCGGTCTGGCCGTCCGATCGATCTCGGCCCAACCGAATACCGTTTGTTGGAGTTCTTCCTGGAACATCCGGGGCGTGTATTCAGCCGCGAGCAGTTGCTCGACGGCGTTTGGGGCCGCGACATCTATATCGACGAGCGTACGGTGGACGTTCACATCGGCCGGCTGCGGAAGCTGCTCAATCTCGGGCGCGAATCCGACCCGATCCGCACTGTGCGCGGCGCAGGTTATGCGCTTGACGACCGCTTCGCCAAGGCCGAGCAGACCTGAGCCCATTCAGTCCGGTGCAAGGTCCTGCGGCCTTATTAGGGCTTCGAGGGCGAGCAGCCGAGTTATCCCTCTGAGCTATGAAGAGGTGACCGGCTGCTCGGGTCATTGCTGCGCCGCACACCGTGGCGAGAGTCACAATCTTGTGCCGCCAGGCTCTGAAATTCCTTGGTGCGGTTTGGAAACTCCGTGTTAGCCTCGTCGTTGACGAGGGCGACAGAGTCCCGTCCGCAATGGGCAAGGAGACCAATAATGGCCTGGAAGACCCCAAGGATCGTTGAAGTTCCGGTCGGCATGGAAATCAACATGTACGCCTGCGCGGCACGGAAGTAGCGCGGTTACAAGTATCAGGCTTTCCTTCAAGCGATCCGGTTTCCTCTGGAATTCCTTGGGTTAAGGGGGTTCCTGAGCGAGACCGGTTTGTTTGTGCCTGTGGAATGCGATGATCCTTCACATGTTGGCTTGGTGAGAGCGAAGTCTCATGCGCATCGTCGTACTTGGGGCCGCGGCGGGTGGTGGTGTTCCCCAATGGAACTGCAATTGCGCAATTTGCAAGGCCGCGCGCGACGAGCGCCCGGAGTTACGGGCAACACAGGCGTCGATCGCAGTCAGCGCCGATGGTGAGCATTGGTTTCTGATCAACGCATCGCCGGATGTGCGTCAGCAGGTGATCGCGACGCCGCAGCTTCATCCCGGGGCCGGCCATTTGCGACATAGTCCTATCGCCGGGGTGATCCTGACCAATGGCGAGGTCGATGCCGTCGCCGGGCTGTTGTCGCTGCGCGAAGGCTGGTCATTTTCGATCTACGCGCACCAGCGCGTCCTCGATATCCTCAAGTCCAACAGCATTTTCAATGTGCTCGATGAAAAGCGGGTCAGGCGCGAGGCGATTGAATGTGGCCGGGCGTTTGAACCGCGACACGCGGACGGAACATCATCCGGCCTGGAAGTGCTTCCATTCGCGGCTCCCGGAAAGCGGGCATGGTATCTGGAAAACGAGACCGATCCTGGAGGCGGCGGCGATGGCGGAGACACGCTCGGTCTGCGGATCGCTGACAAGCGGACCGGGGAATATCTCTATTTTCTCGCAGCCTGCGCCGGGCTCACGCCAGACATCAAGCAGCGCCTTCAGGGCGCGCCGCTGGTTTTCTTTGACGGGACGCTTTGGCGCGACGATGAATTGATCGCGGCAGGCTTGGGAGCGAAAACAGGGCAGCGAATGGGCCACATGTCCATGTCGGGCCCGGACGGTGCGATGGCCGCGCTCGCCGATCTTGGCATCACCCGAAAGATTTTTCTGCATATCAACAATTCGAATCCAGTGCTTTTGCGGGAGTCCGAGGAGCGTCAGGCTGCCGAACGTGCGGGCTGGCAAATTCCTTTCGATGGAATGGAGATCACGCTTTGATCGCCACGAGTGTCTTTGCGCTGAAAAAAGGAACGCCACTCGGCAATGCGGCCGAGCTTGAAACCGCGCTCCGGGACATCGGCGCGACCCGCTATCACAATCTGCATCCGTTTCACAAACTGCTGCACGGCGGCAAGCTCAACAAAGGACAGGTGCAGGCCTGGGCGCTGAACCGCTACTATTACCAGAGTTCGATCCCGATCAAGGATGCGGTGGTGATCTCGCGCTTTCGCGACCGCAACATCCGCCTCGAATGGCGGCACCGGATCGAGGATCACGATGGCAATATCGGGACTGAAGGCGGGATCGAGCGCTGGCTGAAGCTGACCGAAGGCCTAGGTCTCGACAGCGCCTATGTGGAATCCGCCGAGGGCATTCTGCCGGCGACGCGCTTTGCGGTCGATGCCTACGTTCATTTCGTCCGCGACCGCACCCCGCTTGAGGCCATCGCCTCGTCGTTGACTGAATTGTTCGCGCCGAACCTGCACGAGGAGCGCATTTCGGGAATGCTTGCGCATTACGACTTTATCAACCCGAATATCATGAGCTATTTCAAGCGCCGGCTGGAACAGGCTCCGCGCGACGCCAACTTCGCCCTCGATTTTGTCAAGACCCACGCCAAGACTCCGGAAGAGCGCGACGCTGTTTGCAATGCGCTGATCTTCAAGACCAACGTGCTCTGGGTTCAGCTCGATGCGCTGTATCATGCCTATGTCGAAGGGCATGTTCCGCCGGGCGCCTTCGTGCCGGAGAAGGGCTGATGGCATTGCGGAACCGCAGGATCGACATAACTGAGCAGAGCAGACCGATACTTGCACGGCATGCGAAACTGAAGTTCGATGACGCACGGCAGGTCTGGGTCATTCTCGTTCCGGAAAGGGTGCTCGCGCCGGATGAGATCGCGGTTGAGGTGCTGCAGCTTTGCGATGGTGTGCGGAATGTCGATCAGATCGTCGATGTCCTGGCGGCTAAATACACGGCGGACCGCGCCATCATTGGAGCCGATGTCATCGCCATGCTGAAGGACCTTGCGGAGAAGGGTTTTCTTGCGGAGGCACAGGACACCAAGCCATGAACCCGACACTGACTGACGCCTCTCCTGTTCACACCGATCCGGCCGACGGGCTGGCGGTGCTGGAGGCGCGCAAGTCACAGGCGGAGACATTCGGCATTCCGCTGGCCGTTCTCGCGGAACTGACGCATCGGTGTCCGCTGCAGTGTCCGTATTGCTCGAATCCTCTGGAATTGGAGCGAAGTGGCGCGGAGCTATCCACGGATGAGTGGAGGCGCGTGTTGAGCGAACTCGCGCAAATCGGCGTGCTCCAGATTCATTTCTCCGGCGGCGAGCCGACAGCGCGCAAGGATTTGGCTGAACTGGTCCGGCACGCAACGGATGTGGGTCTCTATAGCAATCTCATTACATCAGCCGTATTGCTGACCAGGGACAAGCTCGCCGCTTTGGCTGATGCCGGGCTGTGTCACATCCAGATCAGCTTTCAGGGCAGCGAGCAAGGCGTTGCCGACCGTGTCGCCGGGCTCAAAGACGCGCATGCGAAGAAAATCGAAGCAGCGGGCTGGGCACGCGAACTTGGGTTGCCGCTCACCGTGAACGCCGTGATGCATCGGCAAAACCTGTTTCAGTTATCCGACATCATCCAGATGGCCGTCGATCTCGATGCCGACCGGCTCGAAGTCGCCAACGTGCAGTATTATGGCTGGGCGCTGAACAACCGCGCCACGCTGATGCCGACCATTGAGCAGATCGAGGAAACCTCCCGCATTGTCGAGGAGGCCGAGACGCGGCTGAAGGGTATCCTCGCGATTGATTATGTGGTCCCGGACTACTACGCGCTGCGCCCGAAGAAATGCATGGGCGGCTGGGGAAGGCAGTTTTTCAACATCTCGCCATCCGGCAAGATTTTACCGTGTCATGCGGCGGAAACGATTACCGGTCTCGCGTTCGAGTCGGTACGCGATCATTCCATCGCGTGGATCTGGCAGAATTCAGAGGCCTTCAACCGTTATCGCGGCACAGGCTGGATGCCGCAGCCCTGCCAAAGCTGTGAGTACAGAGAGGTCGATTACGGTGGGTGCCGTTGTCAGGCCTTTGCTCTAACCGGCAATGCGGGAAACACCGATCCCGCCTGCGCGCTATCTCCCATGCACGAAGCGATCTTCAAGACGGCCATGAGCGAGGCCGCTGGCGACACTCGCCGTTTCATCTACCGCAATTTTGCCGGCGGGACCCGCGAGGCGGATGTGCATGGCGCCTGACGCCGGCGACATCGCAGCACCGGACAAGCGGGGAGACCGCTTCGCGCCGCTCTCGGCGCGGCATATGCCGGTTGGCGACGGCCATGACATCTATGTCGAGACGGTGGGGCGGGCGGACGGCATTCCGGCCATCTATCTGCACGGCGGGCCAGGCAGCGGCTGTCAGCCGGATCATCGCCGGCTGTTCGATCCCTCGCGATTTCATGCCGTGCTGTTCGATCAGCGCGGCGCAGGTAGGAGCCGCCCGAAGGGCCTGCGAGAGGCCAACACGCTGCCGCATCTGATCGCGGATATGGAAGCCATTCGCGAAAGCCTCGGCTTCGACAAATGGCTCGTTGTCGGCGGATCATGGGGCGCGACGCTGGCGCTCGCTTACGCGCAGGCTCATCCGCAGCGTGTGAGCGGCATTGTGCTTCGGGCGACCTTTCTCGGAACGCGAGCCGAACTCGAACGAGCTTTTCTTCAAAACTTGCCGGGATTCTACCCAGATCTGTACGAGGACTTTCTCAATCTGCTTCCATCGCAGGAGCGCTCCCAGCCCCTCGATGCTTACTGGCGGCGCATTCTTGATCCCGATCCAAAGGTTCATGGCCCCGCATCCCGCGCATGGCACGACACCGAACGAATCCTGTCCGAGCACAAGCCGTCCAAGACCCGGCTCGATCTCGCTGCGGTGAACAACGATGCGCGCGGCTTGCCGTCCACGCCGTTTATGGAAGCTCACTACTTCATGAATGATTGCTTCATAGCGCCCGGACAACTTTTGGAAAATGCCGGGAAACTGTCTGGCATTCGCGGGATTGTCGTGCAGGGCCGTTACGACCTGTTGTGTCCGCCTTCAACCGCGCATGCGCTGCTGAAAGTCTGGCCCGGCGCGGCGCTGAGAATGGCCGAGGCGGCGGGCCACACGCTGTATGACCCCGGCGTGCGCGATGTCGTCATCGCAGCGATTGACGATATCTGGCGCCAATAAACGTGTTCGCTCCGGTCAGAACCGGATCAGTTCGGAAGCGTCACTTCGACCGTCAGCCCGGAATACCAGGCCGCGAGATCGGCGATGTCCGCATCCGATAAAGGCTTGGCCACGACATTCATGGTCTCGTCCTTGCGCTCCCCGGAGCGGAAGGCCTTGATCTGCTTTTCCAGATACATCGCCGGCGAACCGGCGATGTTGGGGGCCATCGGCATTTTAGAAATTCCGTCAACGCCGTGACATGCCGCGCACATCTGCGCTTTCTTGCGTCCGGCCTTGGCGTCGGTGGCGTGAGCCGTGCCGGATGGAGCCATCAGGCTCAACAGGCAGAGGCAGGCAATCAGACGGCCGATCATGTGTTGTCCATCTTGTTGTCACCCGAACGCGGCTCGCCGCGAACAGGTCAGGCCTGTCCGCGGCGAGGGCGATGTTGGCACTTATTTTCCGTCGTAGGTGATGCGATAGAGCGCTCCGGCCAGATCGTCGGAGACCAGCATTGATCCATCGCGCAGCGTCGCAACGTCGACGGGGCGGCCGGTATATTCGCCGTCCGCCGTCAGCCAGCCCGATGCGAAGACTTCCGTCTTGTCCGCGCTGCCGTCAGGCTTCAGTGAGGTGAACATGATGCGCGCGCCGACCGGCTCCGTGCGATTCCACGATCCATGCTGCGCCGAGAAGATGCCGCCGCGATATTTCGCCGGGAACGACTTGCCGTTGTAGAAGATCATCCCGAGATCGGCGGCATGGGCGTCCATTTCGACTTCCGGGTACACCACGTTCGCGGGCGGCGTATCGCCCTTGTATTCGTTGGTCCGGACCTTGCCGCCGCCGAAATACGGGAATCCGAAGTTCTGGCCGATCTGGGTGGCGCGGTTCAATTCGCCGGGCGGGATGTTGTCGCCCATGCCGTCGACCTGATTGTCGGTGAACCAAAGCTGGTTGTTCTTCGGATTGAAATCCATGCCGACCGAGTTGCGAACGCCGGTCGCGTAGACTTCGCGGTTCTTGCCATCCTGATCGACCCGGATAATACCGCCGATGCCGTGCTTGTTGAAGCCGTCCATCTTGCTCTTCGCCGGGACGTTGAATGGCTGTCCCAGCGTGATGTAAATCTTGTTGTCGGCGCCGACCCGGCATACGCGGGCGGTGTGGTTGAAACTCTCGTCTTCCTTCGGGATCAGTTCGCCCTGAGGAACGACAACCGCCACGGCAATGTCCGGACTTTCATAGAAAAATTCCGCAGCCGGGAAATTGAGGACACGGTTCTGCTCGGCGACGAACAGGAACCCGTCCTTGGAGAAGCAGACGCCATTCGGGATGGTGAAATTGACCGATGGGGCGAATTCCTTCACTTCCTCCGCAAAGCCTGCCTTGCCGCGGTCGGTCACCGCATAGACCTTGCTCTTGCGCGTGCCGACGAATGTCACGACGCCCTGCGGGCCGACCGCGATGTGGCGCGCATCGGGCACCAGCGCATACAGGCTGATCTTGAAACCCGGCGGCAGCTTGATCTTGGCGAGATTAGCCTTGATCGCATCGACCTTGCGCCCCGTTTGCGGCACGGTCGGAATCTCGGTGACGCCTGTCTTCTGGAAGTTACCGAGCTTGTCCAGATTGTTGTTCTGACTCTGCGCGGATGCAGATATTGCCGATATACCAACGAGTGCAGCGGCCGCGACGGAAACAAGAGTGCGTTTTTTGAAAGCGTAAAACATGATTTATCCTCCCGGCGGGGTTCATTCTTGGCGTTTTACGAGGCGGGAGCCTAACCGAGCATTTCAGTAGCGCAAGGCAGTCCGCGCCAGAATTCGTTCTGGCGGCGCAACATCCCGCTACAGCATCGCGCGATTGTGTATTGTTACGGCAGTGTGATGCGGTGTGCTTCGCTGTGACGGATTACCGCAAGAGTTCCGCGTACGTTAGCGGGCAGTAGATATCTATGGCGCAGCAACCGGTTTCGCACTGCCGAAATTTGCTGCGAGATCGCTGACTTGCTCGGGCGTCAATGCGCGCGGACTCATGTTGCGTGTCATGAGATAGAGCTTTGCCGTCTCCTCAAGCTCTTCCATCGCAAAGACGGCGGCCTCCAGCGTGTCGCCGGCAACGACGGGACCGTGATTGGACAGCAGCACGCAGGAATACCGCCCGCCAAGCCCGCGGATGGCGGCTGCCACGGCGGCATCCCCGGGACGATAATAGGGCAGAAGCGCGGTCTCTCCACAGCGCATCACATAGTAGGGCGTCAGCGGCGGAAGCGCCGCCTTGGGGTCGATCTCCGGCAGCATGGAGACGGCAACGCAGTGGGCGCAATGAAGATGCACGACGGCGCGGGCGCCGGGCCTGGTCTCATAGAGCGCCGCATGCAGCGGGATTTCTTTTGTCGGCGCATCTCCCGACATGACCCGGCCAGATCCGTTCAGCCGCGACAGGCGGGCCGGATCGAGAAACCCTAGTGAGGCATTGGTCGGCGTGACCAGCCAGCCGCCGTCATCGAGACGGACACTGATGTTTCCCGACGATCCCGGCGTCAGGCCGCGTTCAAACAGGGAGCGGCCAAACTGGCAGATTTGATCGCGCAAACGTGTTTCAGTCATGGAGCCGCCTTTCAGACTTGTTTTCCCATGGTTTGCCACGCTGCTCAAATGCCATTTTGGACACGGGATGAGCCATGCTACCAAACCTCCAACCGCTCGGCGCGAACGCACGAGCAGACAACAAGATGAGGAAACATGTCATCACAGCCATGGCGGGTAGGGGTGGTCGGTCTCGGCTCGATGGGCCTTGGCATGGCGCTGTCATTGAGGCGTGCCGGATTTGATGTGATCGGCTGCGACGTCACTCCGGAAGCGGTCGCCCGTCTTGTCGCCGAAGGCGGCCGCGCTGCGTCCTCGCCCGCGGAAGCTGCCAACGGCGCCGATGCGGTGGTGAGCGTGGTGGTGAATGCGGCCCAGACCGAAACCGTCCTGTTCGGCGCTCAGGGCGTTGCGGAGACGTTGCCGGAAGGCGCGGTCTTTATATCCTCCGCCACGATGGACCCCGACGTGGCCCGGCGCCTGGCGAAACAGCTCGAAGCGACGGGCCGGCATTATCTCGACGCGCCGATCAGCGGCGGCGCCCAGCGGGCCGCCCAGGGCGAACTGACCATTCTGGCATCCGGCAGTCCGGTGGCTTTCGCCAAGGCGAAGCCTGCGCTCGACGCCATGTCGGCGAAACTCTATGAACTCGGGAACGAGCCCGGGCAGGGCGCGGCCTTCAAGATGATCAACCAGTTGCTCGCTGGGGTGCACATCGCCGCTGCCAGCGAGGCGATGGCCTTTGCGGCCAGACAAGGCCTCGACATCAGAAAGGTCTACGAGGTCATCACTGCTTCCGCCGGCAACTCTTGGATGTTCGAGAACCGCATGCCGCATGTGCTGGACGGCGACTACACCCCGCGCAGCGCGGTGGATATTTTTGTCAAGGATCTCGGGATCATTCAGGATATGGCGCGCACGGCGAAGTTCCCCGTGCCGGTGTCGGCGGCTGCGCTGCAGATGTTCCTCATGACATCCGCCGCCGGAATGGGCCGCGACGACGATGCCTCGGTGGCGCGGATGTACGCGCGCGTTACGGGTGTGAAACTGCCGGGCGAATAGCTTCATCACAATCAAGAAACGGAAATACCGGATGCCTCGCTTTGCCGCCAATCTCAGCATGATGTTCAACGAAGTGCCGTTCCTCGATCGTTTCGAGGCGGCGGCAAAGGCCGGATTCGAAGCGGTGGAATTTCTCTTTCCATACGAGCATTCGCCTGAGGACATTGAGAGCCGACTCCATGGCAACGGGTTGACGCAGGCGCTGTTCAATCTGTTCCCCGGCGACTGGAACAACGGCGAGCGTGGCTTCGCGGCGCTGCCGGAGCGTTTCGCCGATGTGCAGGCAAGCGTAAGTCAGGCATTGCCTTATGCAAAAGCGACGGGTGTCAAACGCCTTCATTTGATGGCCGGGATCGCTGATCGTCATGATCCAAAGGCTGTCGATGCATTCTGCCGCTCTGTCGTGTGGGTGGCTGAAGCGCTGGCGAAGGAAAACATCGACGTGATGCTGGAGCCGATCAATCCACGCGATGTGCCAGGTTATTTTCTCAACGATTTCGATTTTGCCGCGGGCGTTATCGGCGATCTCAAAATTCCCAATCTGAAACTGCAGTTCGATATCTATCACCGGCAGATCGTTCATGGCGACGTCACCATGGCGCTGCGGAAGATGATGCCCTTGATCGGACATATCCAGATCGCCAGTGTGCCGTTGCGTAACGAGCCATCAGGCGAGGAACTGAATTATCCCTTTCTGTTCGATGAACTGGATCGGCTTGGTTATGGCGGCTTTGTCGGCTGCGAGTATCGCCCGAAAGGCAACACGGTCGATGGCCTCGGCTGGTTCGCGCCTTACGCAGCCAAAGGTACGCGCGCATGACACTGGCGCTGGGCTGTATCGCGGACGATTACACGGGGGCGTCCGATCTCGCCAACATGCTGACGCGCTGCGGCCTGCGCACGGTGCAGACAATCGGCGTGCCCGCTGACTCTCTCCAAATTCCGGATGTTGACGCGGTCGTGATATCGCTGAAGAGCCGTTCCATCGAGGCTTCACAGGCAGTTGCGCGGTCGCGGGAGGCGGACAAGTGGCTGCGGGCGCGGGGCGCATCCCATGTGCTGTTCAAGATCTGTTCGACTTTCGATTCAACAGATGCCGGCAACATTGGTCCGGTGATGGATGCGCTGCGGGCTGACGCCGGCGATGCTATCGTTCTGGTGACGCCAGCGTTCCCCGGGACCGGGCGGACGGTCTATCAGGGCAATCTGTTCGTCGGGAATCTGCCGCTGAACGAAAGTCCGCTGAAGGATCATCCGCTCAATCCGATGCACGATGCCAATCTGGTTCGTGTGCTGGCGCGCCAGAGTCAATCCAGGGTTGGTCTGGTCGATCTCGCAACCGTTGCGAAGGGGGCGGATGCGATCCGCGCGCGCCTTGCAGAGCTTGCCAAGCATGGGGCAAACGCCGCCATTATCGACTCGGTGTTTGATCCGGAGCTTGAAACGATTGGCGAGGTTGCACTCGATCATCGTCTGTCTGTCGGCGCATCGGGAATGGGGCTTGGTCTGGCGCGAGGACTGGTTGCCTCGGGCCGGGTGACGGCGGCAACGGCGAGTTCAGACCGGAAGGCCATTGGCGGTCCGGTCGCCTGCCTTGCGGGAAGCTGCTCGCAGGCGACGCTCGCCCAGATCGCGCAAGCGGAAAAATCAATGCCTGTGCTGCGTCTCGATCCGGAAAAGATCGTCAAAGGCGAGGGCGAAACCGAGCGTGCGCTCGGCTGGGCACGCGATCATCTCGGCAAGGGACCGGTGCTGATCGCCAGCAGTTCGACGCCGGATCAGGTCTCCGCGCTTCAGGCCAAGCATGGCCGGGATGCAACTGGCCATGCCATCGAGCAGACCATGGCGGCGATCAGCGAAGGTCTCGTCGCTGCCGGTCTCCGCCGTCTGGTCGTCGCGGGCGGGGAAACATCGGGCGCCGTGGTTGATCGTCTCGGCATCCCGGCGTTTCTGGTCGGACCGGAAATCGCCGCTGGCGTTCCGGTCCTGCGTTGCGTTGGATGGAGCAAGGGCGACGCCGTGCTGGCGTTGAAATCCGGGAATTTCGGCGGCCCGGATTTCTTCAACGACGCCATCCGTCTGATGCCGTGAGGATCAGCCTTCCTTGAAGCCGTATTCGGGCACGTTGCCGCTCGCGCCGTAATACTTGTACGGCAGGAATTTGCCCGACATCGTGATCTTGACCCGATCACCTTTCGGGTTCGGCAAGCGCTCCATCACCATATCGAAGTCGATGGCCGACATGATGCCGTCGCCATATTCTTCCTCGATCAGCGCCTTCCACGCCGGACCGTTGACCATCACCAGTTCGTAGAACCGGTAGATCAACGGATCGGTCGGCGGCATTTCCATGCCGCGCATCGGCGTTTCGTTGAGCATGGCGATTTCAGATTTGGTGAGGCCAAAGAGTTCGCCGGCGTTGGCGGCTTGAGGTTTGGTCAGCTTCATCTGGCCGAGAACGGCGCCGACGATCAGGACCTCGGAATATCCGCCGATTTTCTCGCAGATGTATTTCCAGGTCCAGCCTTTCTCGCGCTTAATGTCGAGCAGCTTTTCGGTGAGGTCGGAACGCTTCATTTCAGGTCTCCAGTTTTGAAGGGCTTAGGCTGCGCTGGTCTGGCCGGGTTGCGGCTTGCCGGCGGGCGTGTTGGTGGTGACGATCGCCGGTTCGTTAAAACCGGGCCGGACGACAGGCACGTTGCGTCGATCGTGGTCCTTGTTGGTTTCCACGAAAGTTTTGCTGCGCGTCACGAGGAAGTCGATGATGTGATTGCGCAGGGCGTAGTAATGCGGGTGGCGATGCAGGTCGATGCGTCCGCGATCCTTCGGCAGCGGGTTTTCAAGAACTTCCGCCAGCACCGCGCCGGGGCCGTTTGTCATCAGGAATATCTTGTCGGCAAGATAGATGGCTTCATCCACATCATGGGTAATCATGAAGGCCGTCTGACCGGTCTCGAGACAAATGCGGCGGACCTCGTCCTGCAACGTGCCGCGTGTCAACGCATCGAGCGCCGAGAACGGCTCGTCCATCAGCATGATCTTCGGCGTGATTGACAGCGCGCGCGCGATGCCGACGCGCTGCTTCATGCCGCCGGACAGTTCCGAAGGGCGTTTGTGTTCGGAGCCGGTGAGACCGACGATGTCGATGAACTTTTGCGCATGGGCGCGGACCCGCGCCTTGTCCCATTTGCGCCATTTGGACGAGACCGCATAGGCGACATTCCCCATCACGGTGCGCCAGGGCAGCAGCGCATGGCTCTGGAAGATCACCGCGCGGTCGAGGCTGGTGCCTTCAATGGCCTGACCGTCGACAATCACCGTGCCTTCCGTCGGCTCATCGAGACCGGCAAGAATGTTCAGCACGGTCGTCTTGCCGCAGCCGGAGTGACCGATGACGCAGCCGAACTCGCCGCGCGGCATCGACAGCCACAAATCTTCAAAGATGGTCGTATCGCCGCCCGATGGAGCCGGATATCGCTTCGCGATGCCTTCGATGGAAATGAATTTTTCGATCATGGCATCACTCCGGGAAGGTAACCAGGCGCGTGAAGCGCGCAAGGATCTGATCGAACAGCATCCCGACGAGACCGATCACGAGGATCGCGATGATCACGTTCGTGATCGAGAGGTTGTTCCACTCGTTCCAGACGAAGTAACCGATGCCCGTTCCGCCGACGAGCATTTCGGCAGCGACGATGACGAGCCACGCGATCCCGATCGAGATGCGCATGCCGGTCAGGATGGTTGGCGCTGCCGCGGGCAGGATCACGGTAAATGCACGGCGGATCGACCCGACTTCGAGCGTCCGCGCAACATTGACCCACTCCTTGCGCACCGATGACACGCCGAACGCGGTGTTGATCAGCATGGGCCAGATTGCGCAAATGAAGATCACGAAGATGGCGGATGTATTGGAATCCTTGATCGTGTAGAGCGCCAGCGGCATCCAGGCGAGCGGGGAAATCGGCTTCAAAACCTGAATGAACGGATCAAACGCCTTGCTCAACAACGGCGACATGCCGATGAGGAACCCGAGGGGAATTGCGACGATCACGGCAAGAAAATAACCCAGCAGAACACGCGCGATCGAATAGCCGAGCTGGATGCCGAGACCTTTGTCGTTCGGGCCATTGTCGTAGAACGGGCTCTTGATGTGCTGCCAGAGCTTGGCGCCAACCTCGACCGGACCGGGCATGGCGGATTTGCCCTGGGTCGCGGTCGCGCCCATCAGCTTGGCATATTCGGGGTCCATCGCGGCTACATTCGAGGTGCTGCGCGTGGCAAGATGCCACGCGCCGATGAATGCGACGAAGATCGCGATCGACAGGACCGCCGCGCGAAGCCTCAAAGACGACGTCATGTCAGGACGCCTTGCTTATCTTGAAGCTCTTCAGGTAGTCCTCCGGCTTGGACGGATCGAAGGTCTTGCCCATCACGGAGAACGATTTGGTGGTCGCCGTCGGCGGCGTAAGGCCGACTTCCTTCATGAGTTTCGCCGTGTCGGTTGCCAGATAGACCTGGCTTGCGATGCCCGCATAGTCGACCTCACCCTTGATCTGTCCCCAGCGCTTCATCTGGGTCATGATCCAGACGGCGAAAGATTGCCAGGGGAACGGATCGAAATCGACGCGGTTCGGCTGCTTGACGATGTTGCCAAGGCCGTCGGCGAAGGTGCCCGTGAGAATTTGCTCCAGTACGATCGCGGGTTGGTTGAGATAGTTCGCAGGCGAGATCGCTTCCGCAATCTGCTTGCGGTTCTCGGCCTTGTGCGCGAACGCGGTCGCATCGATGATCGATTTCAGCAATGCCGCATACGTGTTCGGCATGGTGGTGACGAATTCCTTCGATGCTGCGAAGGCGCAGCAGGGATGTCCATCCCAGATGTCCTTGGTGAGGATGTGAATGAAGCCGACGCCGTCATAAACAGCGCGCTGGTTCATCGGATCGGGGCCGAGATATCCGTCGATATTGTCGGCGCGTAGGTTGGCGACCATTTCCGGCGGCGGAACGGCGCGGATCTGAACATCGGTGTCGGGATCGAGGCCGTGTTCGGCGAGATAGTAGCGCAGCAGGTAGTTGTGCATCGAGTAATCGAACGGGACCGCGAACTTGAATCCCTTCCAGTCCTTCGGATTGCGCTTGTCCTTGTGCTTCATGGCAAGGGTGATGGCCTGCCCGTTGATATTTTCGACGGCAGGCATGGTGTAGGGGATCGGGTTCGATCCTGCGCCCATCGAGATGGCGATGGGCATCGGCGACAGCATGTGCGCCGCGTCGTATTCCTTGTTGATGGTCTTGTCGCGTACGACCGCCCAGCCCGCGGTCTTGATCACGTCGACGTTGAGACCCTGCTTTTCATAGAAGCCCATCGGCTTGGCCATGATGATCGGCGTGGCGCAGGTGATCGGAATGAAACCGACCTTGAGGTCTTTTTTCTCGAGAGGACCGCCGGCGGCGAAGGCTTCGGTCGCCGTTTTCAGCGGGAAGAATTGTGAGACGGCGGCGAGCGCGGTCGCCGCACCGACGGATTTCAGGAACGCGCGCCGCGCGACATCCTGCGGAAACATCGCGCGCATCACGGCGGAAGCGACAACGCCCTCATAGTGTTGCTCATCGCTCTGCGAGCTGACGGTCTGGAGACGAAGTGAGGCGTCGTGTTCGGCGTCGCTCGCATGCTGGCCGCAGGAGCAGCCGAAGGAGGAGAGGCGGCGGTTCGGGTCGAATGCATTGTCGAAGGTGGACATGGGAGCCTCCAGCGTGATGTTTCCAATCACTACGCAAGGGGCGTGCCATCGCGATTTTGCGAGATTTATCAATGCTGCCGCTCAACAGCGGTAACATTGGCTGTTACGAAAATTCGTGATATACGATTATTCGTAGCTACATTACGGTATTTCGTAGAGGCCTTCATGGACGCGCCATTATCCGTCTCAGCAGGAAAAGACGCCGACTTGTGGAGCACCGCGTTCGATTTCTCCGCCGAGCCCCTGCTGCTTCTGGACCCTCACGGCGACCGCATCGTGGACGTCAATCTGGCGGCCTGCACGCTGCTTGGATACGACCGCGCACTATTGCGACAGATGAAGATCACGGCGCTGCACACGGGGCAGGTGCCGGCGCTGATCGTGTTCACGCAGGCCGTGTTCGACAAGGGCTCATTCTGGACGACATCGCTGACGCCTCGCCACGCGGCGGGAAATGAACTGCGGCTGGAATATACCGGCTCGCTGATTCCCCGAGATAGTACACCGCTGGTTCTGCTGGCGATGAACGATCTCGAGCAGCGGCGGCGCCGGATGGTCGACGCGACGGCGGAAGACCACATGCGCGGCGGCATCGCCGCCTGGCAGCGCATGGAGCGCGTCTTCCGCGATATCGAGCGCGAGAACCAGTTGATCCTGCGCGCCGCGGGCGAGGGGATCTATGGCGTCAACGCCGAAGGCAAGACCACCTTCGTCAATCCCGTTGCGGAGCGCATTCTCGGCTGGTCAGCCGAAGAGCTTGTCGGCACCGACATTCATTCGAAAGTGCATCACACCCACCCGGACGGGCGGCACTATCCGCACACGGATTGTCCGATCTATGCCGCGTTTCGCGACGGCGCGGTGCATCAGGTCGATGACGAGGTGTTCTGGCGCAAGGACGGCACGCCCGTGTGGGTCGAATACACCTCGACGCCGATTCGCGACCGCGGCGTAGTGGTCGGGGCGGTGATCGTGTTCCGCGATGTCAGCCAGCGCCGCGAGGCGGACGAGAAGTTGCGCGCCGCGCTATCTGAAGTGGACCAACTGCGCGAACGTCTCGAGCAGGAAAACGCCTATTTGCAAGAGGAAATCCGCACCGAGACCAATCCGCGCGGCATCATCGGACGCACGGCAGCGGTGCAGAAAACCCTGCGTCAGGTCAGTCTTGTCGCGCCGACAGATGCAACCGTGCTGATCACCGGTGAGTCCGGCACCGGCAAGGAACTGATCGCGCGCGCCATCCATGAGGCGAGCCAGCGCCGCGACCGTCCGCTGATCCGGGTCAATTGCGCGGCCATTCCGCGTGAATTGTTCGAGAGCGAATTCTTCGGCCATGTCAAAGGCGCGTTCACCGGCGCGCTGCGCGACCGTATCGGCAGGTTTGAACTCGCCGACGGCGGCACTCTTTTTCTGGATGAAGTCGGAGAAATACCGCTTGAGCTTCAAGGCAAACTTCTGCGCGTGCTGCAGGAAGGGCATTTCGAGCGTGTCGGCGAGGAGCGCACCCGCGCCGTCAATGTTCGCGTCATCGCCGCCACCAACCGCGAACTGAAACAGGAGGTGAAGGAGGGGCGTTTCCGCGAAGACCTTTACTTCCGGCTCAATGTGTTTCCGGTCGAGACCATGCCGCTGCGGGACAGGCGCGAGGACATCCCGCTGCTCGCGCAGCATTTCCTCGCCAGTGAAAACAAGTCGTTCAAATCGAACTTGCGGCTATCGGAAGGCGATGTGCGCCGTTTGATGCAATATGACTGGCCGGGGAATGTGCGCGAACTTCACAACGTGATCGAACGCGCAGCGATTCTGGCTCAGAACGGGCGGCTGCGGATTGACTTGCCGATTCAACCGGGTGGGGCGGAGATCTCCGTTCCGGCGCGGCGTCCGAAGAACGGCGCTCCCCAGGCAATCCTGACCGATGAGGAGATGCGCGAGCATGAGCGCAGCAACATCCGCGCGGCATTGAAGGCGGCTGGCGGCAAGGTTTTCGGGATAGGTGGGGCGGCGGAACTGCTTGGGGTTAAACCGACCACGCTGGCATCCCGGATCAAATCGCTTGGAATTTCGGCACGAAACCTCGATTCGCCAATGCGTTAGGCAGCCGATGCCCGTTGTTCGCACTTGATACAGGCTGGCGCAGGTGTTCTGCTTAAAAAAGAAGCCATCGAGGTTGCCGCGCCGTGTCCATTGCCGTCGCCCTGCATCACGTCACTCATTATAAATACGACCAGCCAGTCAGCCTTGGGCCGCAGGTCATCCGGCTCCGCCCGGCGCCGCACTCCCGCACCCGCGTGTCGAGCTATTCGCTGAAGGTTCTGCCCGAGACACACTTCGTCAACTGGCAGCAGGATCCGCAGGGCAACTGGCTTGCGCGGTTCGTCTTTCCGGAACAAACCCGCGAGTTCAAGATCGAGGTCGACTTCATCGCCGACATGGCGGTGGTGAATCCGTTCGACTTCTTTGTCGAGCCTTACGCGGAGAGCTTTCCGTTTCAGTATCCGCCGGACATCGCCGATGAACTCGCGCCATACTTGAAAACCGAGCCCGTGACGCCGTTGCTTGCGCAATATCTCGCAAGCATCCCGCGCGAACCAACCAACACCGTCAATTTTCTCGTCGAACTGAACGCGCAGCTCCGCAACCGGATCAACTATGTGATCCGGATGGAGCCGGGCATTCAGACGCCCGAGGAAACGTTGCAACTGAACGCAGGGTCGTGCCGCGATTCTGCATGGCTTTTGATTCAGGCCCTGCGTCACCTTGGATTGGCGGCGCGTTTTGTCTCCGGCTATCTCATCCAGCTACGTCCGGACATTGATCCGCTCGAAGGGCCGCGCGAGGTCGAGGCCGACTTCACCGATCTGCATGCATGGGCCGAGGTCTATCTGCCCGGTGCGGGCTGGATCGGCTTTGACGTGACATCGGGCATGTTGACCGGCGAGGGTCACATTCCGGTCGCTGCGTCCCCGCATTATCGCACGGCTGCGCCGATCAGCGGCAATGTCAGTTCGGCCAACGTCGAATTCGGCTTCGAGATGAAGGTGACGCGCGTCAACGAAGCGCCGCGCATCACCAAACCGTTCTCCGATGAGTCGTGGAAGCGTCTCGATGCTCTGGGCGAAAGGGTCGATGCCGATCTGGCGGCCGATGATGTTCGCCTGACCATGGGCGGCGAGCCGACCTTCGTCTCCATGGACGATCTTGAATCGCCGGAATGGAATACGGCAGCCGTCGGCCCGGCCAAGCGCGGGATTGCCGATGATCTCATTCGCCGTTTGCGGACGCGCTTCGCGCCGGGCGGCTTGCTGCATTACGGGCAGGGCAAGTGGTATCCGGGCGAGAGCCTGCCGCGCTGGGCGTTCGGACTTTACTGGCGCAAGGATGGCGTGCCGGTCTGGCGCAATCCAGATCTGATCGCGCCGATGGACGGTCCGCGCTCGGCAAAGATCGAAGAGGCGGAAAAATTTGCGGTCCATGTAGCCGAAAAACTCGGCGTCGATACCGCCAATGTGTTGCCTGCCTATGAGGATCAGGCGCACTGGCTGCTCAAGGAGAACAGCCTTCCGGGCAATGTCGATCCCAGCGATTCAAAACTGGCCGATCCGGAAGAGCGCTCACGCATGGCACAGGTGTTCCAGCAGGGGCTGAACGTCCCGCGCGGGTTCGTGCTTCCGGTCCAACGCTGGAACGCGAAGGCGGCAAGCCGATGGCGTAGCGAGAAGTGGAATCTGCGGCGCGGAAATCTGTTCCTGATGCCCGGCGACTCGCCGCTCGGATTGCGGCTGCCGATGAATTCGTTGCAGTGGATTCCGCCTGAAGATTATCCCTACATTGTCGAACAGGACCCGACCGAGGAGCGTGCGCCGCTCCCGGATTTCCGCAACGATGTCACGCCTGCCGCCCCGGTGTCGCAGGCGCCGGTATTTGACAGCGGCGCGCAGATGGACGCCGGGCCACGGCAGTTTATTCAGGAGCAGCACGCAGGTGGCCGAGGCGGCGGTGTCCGCACCGCGCTGTCGATTGAAATTCGCGACGGCATCCTGTGCGCCTTCATGCCGCCAGTTGAGAAGCTGGACGACTATCTCGAATTGATCGCCGTGGTCGAAGCAACCGCGGAGGACATGAAGCTTCAGGTGCATGTCGAAGGCTACGCGCCGCCTTACGATCCGCGCATCGAAGTCATCAAGGTGACGCCCGATCCCGGCGTGATCGAGATCAACATTCATCCGGCGAAAAACTGGCGAGAGATCGTCGATACGACCATCGGCCTCTACAAGGAAGCGGCGCATGTCCGCCTTGGCGCGAACCGCTTTCTGATCGACGGCCGCCACACCGGAACCGGCGGCGGCAACCATGTGGTGGTCGGTGGCAGCACGCCGGCGGATTCACCCTTCCTGCGCCGGCCCGATCTGCTGAAAAGTGTGGTGCTGTACTGGCAGCGGCATCCATCGCTATCGTACCTGTTCTCCGGTATGTTCATAGGGCCGACCAGCCAGGCGCCGCGTATCGACGAAGCGCGCCATGATGCGCTTTACGAGCTTGAAATCGCCATCGCGCAAATTCCGCCGAGGGGTGAGAAAGTGCCGCTATGGCTGGTTGATCGCACGTTCCGTCATCTCTTGGTAGATATCACCGGCAACACGCACCGCGCAGAAATCTGCATCGACAAGCTCTATTCGCCGGACAGTCCGACAGGCCGCCTTGGCCTCGTTGAATTCCGCGCGCTCGAAATGCCGCCTGATGCGCGCATGAGCCTTGCACAGCAGCTCATCATCCGCGCGCTGATCGCCAAATTCTGGCGTGAGCCGCAGGATGGGCAGTTCGTACGCTGGGGCACCACGCTGCATGACCGGTTCATGCTGCCGCATTTCCTCTGGCAGGATTTTCGGGATGTGCTCTCCGGCCTGAAAGCGGTGGGCTATGATTTCGAGCCCGAATGGTTCGAGGCGCAGCTCGAATTTCGCTTTCCGCTGTTCGGCCGCGTCGAGCATGGCGGCGTGACGCTGGAATTACGTCAGGCACTCGAGCCCTGGCATGTGCTTGGTGAGGAAAGCTCGGCCGGGGGCACGGTGCGCTATGTGGACTCGTCCGTCGAGCGCCTGCAGGTCAAGGTCAACGGGTTTGTGCCGGGCCGCCATGTCGTCACCTGTAACGGACGCCGTTTGCCGCTGACGGAGACTGGCCGTTCTGGCGAGGCCGTGGCTGGCGTCCGGTTCAAGGCGTGGCAACCGTCATCGGGTCTGCATCCGACCATTCCGGTTCACGCTCCGCTGACCTTCGATATTGTTGACATGTGGAACGGACGTTCGCTTGGCGGCTGTGTCTATCATGTGGCCCATCCCGGGGGGCGCAGCTACGAGACCAAGCCTGTCAACAGCTACGAAGCAGAAGCGAGGCGGTTGGCCCGTTTTCAGGACCATGGCCACACACCCGGCCCAATATCCGCTCCTCCCGAGGAAAGAACCCTCGAATTTCCGCTGACTCTGGACCTGCGGACACCGCTCCCGCATTGAGGCGGCCGCCATAATCGGCGAGATTGTCGCGATCAGCAGAAGGCGAGTCGGGATGGCGGAGACGAGTAACAGGGCGAACGAGTCGCGGCGGGCCCAACAGGACCTTCTCGACTGCACGCGCGGCTATAAGCCGTTGCCCGGCATCCCCGATGAATTTCTCGACGCCAGCGGCCAGCCGCGCGAGGTCTGGGCCCGGTTCTTCGAGGCATTCTCGGCACTGGCGCCGGGGGAGATTGAGCGCCGTTTCGCGTCCGCCGATCAGCACATGCGCGAGGCCGGTGTCACCTACCGGACGCCGGGCGATGCAGCAGAACGGATGTGGCCGCTCAGTCATCTGCCGCTCCTGATCGGAGAGGCGGAATGGAAGCAGATTTCCGACGGCGTCGCGCAGCGCGCGGAGTTGTTCGAGCTGATCCTGCGCGATCTGTACGGCGAAGGCCGCCTCATCGCCGATGGTGCGCTTCCCGCCGCCGCCATCGCGGGCAGTAACGAGTATCTGCGATCCGTCCGCGGCGTGCCGCCTCCCGGCGGTCAGTATCTCAATCTCTATGCCGCCGATATCGGCCGCGGTCCTGATGGGCGCTGGTGGGTCTTGTCGGACCGCACGCAGGCACCATCCGGCGCGGGATATGCGCTCGAAAACCGGCTGGTCCTGTCGCGCGCGCTGACCAATCTCTACACATCCATGAATGTCGAGCGTGTCGCGCCGTTCTTCGAGGCCTTCCGCGACAGCCTGCGTGGCATCGCCGACCGCGATGAGCCGCGGATCGGCCTGCTCACGCCGGGTGGTGCAAGCGATACCTATTTTGAGCATGCAACACTCGCGCGTTATCTGGGCTTTCTGCTGGTGGAGGGCGACGATCTCGCGGTGAGTGAAGATCGGCTTCACGTCCGCACCGTTGCCGGCCTGAAGCGGCTCGATGTGTTGCTAAGGCGGGTGGACTCCAACTCGCTCGATCCGCTCGAACTCGATGCGCGCTCGATGCTGGGTGTGCCGGGCCTGATCGACGTGATCAGAAAAGGCGGCGTTGCGGTCGCCAACATGCCGGGGTCCGGCGTGATGGAGGCGCGCACGCTGCTTGGGTTCTTGCCGAGTCTCAGCCGGCGGTTCTTCGGTGAAGACCTGAAGATGCCGCACATCGCGACCTGGTGGTGCGGGCAAAAATCCGCGCGGGAGGAAGTGCTGGCGCGCCTCGACGACATGGCGATCGAAGGCGCCTATGGCCAGTCCGTTCCCGGTTTCCCGGGACGGGGTCCGGTGCTGGGCGGCTCGCTGTCGAAAGATCAGCGCGCGCAACTGGTGGACGCCATCGGCAAGCGCGGCATCGACTATGTCGGGCAGGAGCTTGTGCGGCTCTCGACCACGCCGGTTTGGGACAACGGCCATATTTCCCCGCGTCCATTCGTGCTCCGTGTCTTCGCGGCGGCCACGCCCAATGGCTGGACCGTTCTGCCGGGCGGCTTCTGCCGGATCGCCGATCAACCGGACGCCCGCGCCGTTTCGATGGGAGAGGGCACCCGCGCCGCCGACGTCTGGGTGGTTTCGGAAAAGGAAGTTGCGACCTCGACACTGTTGCCGCCGACAGACTCGGTCCGCATCAAGCGCATTGCAGGCTGGGTGCCGAGCCGCGCAGCGGACAATCTGTTCTGGCTCGGCCGTTATCTCGAACGGGCGGAAGCGACGTTGCGGCTGGTGCGCGCGCTGGGCGGCGCCCTGCGTGAGCCGGGCAAGGGCCCATCGCCGATGCAGCCGGTGATCGAGCGGATTCAGCGGTTGCTCGTCGCGTGGGGCGCGACGACACCTTCGGCGCGCGCCAAGCTCGCGACAACCGCCACCCAATCATTGCAGGCGCAGGACAAGTTTGGCTCCGCATTGTCGCTGGTGCGTTCGGCACAACGCACGGCCAGAACCCTCCGTGAGCGGCTTTCGCCCGATGCGTGGCATGTCATCACCGGCATCGAAGAGCGCCTGTCGCAAAAGGCCGACGACGACGAAGCGGTGCTGGAAGCGATCGAATGGACCCTGCAGTCGCTGGCCACTTTTGCCGGCCTCGCGCAGGAGAACATGAACCGGGCCGCGGGCTGGCGCTTCCTGGAAATAGGCCGCCGCGTCGAGCGCGCGATCAATACGGTGCGTTTCGCGCGTCAGTTTGCCTATGACGGTGCGACCAGCGAGGATCTCGATCTGCTGCTCACACTGGTCGATTGCCAGATCACATATCGGTCGCGTTATCTGGTCGGGCCGTTGCTGGCGCCGGTCCGCGATCTGGTCGTGCTCGATACCTACAATCCGCGTTCCGTGGCGTTCCAGATCGCGGCTCTCAACGAGCATATCGCGAGCCTGCCGAGCATGCGCGAAGGAGGGTTGATTGATCCGCCGCATCGCCAGGCGGTGACGCTTCAGGCCAGCATGACGGCGGGCGAGGCGGAGGCCTTCGATACGAAAGCGCTGTTTGCGCTCGAGCAGAACCTGCTCAATCTCGCCGATGCGATCGGATCCCATTACTTCCCCCACGGCAGCAGCGCGTTGCGGCCGGAGAAGCTGACGGGGTTCGCGTGATCTACGACATCCGTCATGTCACGACATATTCCTATGAAAGCCCGGTCAGTTTCGCGCGGTGTTCGCTCCGGCTCGAGCCGAAGACCGGTGATGGCCAGCAGCTCATCTCCCACAAGGTCGACATCAAGCCGGTTCCGGCTGAACGCACCGTGAGAACGGATTTCTTCGGCATCAAAATCGAGAGCATCGTGATTGATGCCGCTCATCGCGCGTTGCGGATTGATGCACGGTCGCGCGTGGATGTGGCGCGCACGGTGCCGCCACGCGACATGGCATCCCCGCCGTGGGAGCAGGTGCGTGAAGCGGCGTTCACCTCGAACAGTCTTTCTGCGGATTTTCCGGTGGGATATCTGTTTGCAAGCCCGCTGATACCGATCCAGCCGCCGATCACGGACTATGCGGGCGAGAGCTTTTCAGCAGGCAACGGGATTTTCGTGTCCGCAGTCGGCCTGATGCAGCGGATCAAGCGCGATTTTGTCTACGATTCCCGGGCCACCGAAATATCGACGCCGCTGAACGAGGTCTTCGGAAAGCGGCGCGGGGTGTGTCAGGATTTCGCGCATATCATGATCGCGGGTCTGCGTGGCCTCGGATTGCCTGCCGCCTATGTCAGCGGCTATCTGCGGACCATTCCTCCGCCGGGCCGCCCGCGGCTTCAGGGCGCGGATGCAACTCATGCATGGGTCTCGGTCTGGTGCGGGAGCGAACTGGGCTGGCTGGGATTCGATCCAACCAACGATCTGGTGATCGGCAACGATCATGTCGTTCTCGCCACCGGCCGCGATTATACCGATGTCTCGCCCGTCGATGGCGTGATCGTCGGTTCGCGCAAGCAAAAGCTCGCGGTGGCTGTGGATGTGATTCCCGTGGAGTAGGCCGCTCGATCAGCCCCTGTGGCTGCCGTCCGCGCAAAACGAAGCGCGGATGTTGCAGTTCGCGGGACTCCGGCTTTCCCTGCGGCAGCGCGCCGTGGCCGCTTCGATGGCCTGGCCCAGGGTCGCACCTTCAGCGGTATAGGCTCCCCAATACCGCGTGCGGCGGATGCGTGCTGTGTAAAAGGCCATCGCGCCACACTGGGTTGTGGAGGAGATCTTGCAGCCGCGTCCGCCGTTGTTGACGCAGAGGGTGAGGGCGCGCGCCTCGGCTTCGTCGCGGCTTGTTTTCTGCCAGACGGCGCCCCATGCGCCGCGTGCTGCAAAACCGATGGCGGCCCATTGCTCAGATGGTGACGCGGGAGTCCTGGGCTTGAGCGATTCGAGGCGAATTTTTGCGAGCGGCGCGAAGGTCCCGTTGGGATATTTGTCGAGATAGGCCACGATCTCGGCGGGATTGCGCGAGTCTTTCACCGAATTCCAGAAGGTAATTTCCGCGCTGGTATCTGTCTGCGCGGCACCGGACGTGGTGTGCGCGAACAACGCCACCGCAAGCGCCAGCACACAACAGACCTTGCGTCGCATCTCCAGCCCCGTTTCGATTTCGGCGCAGACTAAAAGCCGATTTCTGCCTTGTCGAGCGGGCGAAGTCGCGTTCCTGCGGATAACCCTTTCGCATTATTCGTTTTTATCGGGGTGTGTCGAAATCGACCGCCTGTCAGGATTTGGATCGCTTCGACGTCTTTGCCTTCTCTGTCTTGCGGGTCTTCTTCGCCGACTTTTTGGCGGGCACTTTCTTGCCTTCCTTCCGCGCCTCGGAAAGACCGATTGCGATGGCCTGCTTGCGGCTCTTCACAGTCTTGCCTGAACGGCCGCTCTTCAGTGTGCCCTTCTTTCGCTTGTGCATTGCACGCTTGACCTTCTTCGCCGTCGCCTTGGAGTATTTCCTCGCCATGGTTGTCTCCGCAATTGATGATGCCGCCGGATAATCGCCCGAAATGGCGATAGGTTCCGATTTTGCGAAGGCGCAGGGAGGTTGCGGCGAGGCTCAGGCGCCGTTACGCGCAGTCACGATCCAGATTGATCCATCCAGCGGGACGGCGTCGCCTGTCTGCCGAGCAGCGAGCGCCGTCCGGATGGATTGCGTCGCGGCCGCAATCTTTTCTGCGGGCTGATTTTCCAGCGCTCGACTGGCCGGACCGATGGCAAGCACGGTCTCGATCGCCGCTTCAAGGCCGCGGCCGGTGGCGATGTCGAGGGACAGATCGACCCGTTCCAATCCAACATTGACGAAGCCTGCTTCGCCGAGGATACGGTGGACACGCTCCTCATTCGCAAAGGAGAAGGGGCCGGGGTCATCCGGCTTCATTTCCGGAAGTTTCGGCACATGCTTGTAGGCTTCCTGCAAGGCCAGCATCATCCAGGGATTGTCACGCGGTGTCCGCCAGCAGGCGAAGACGAGACGACCGTCTGGCCGCAAAGCCTTGCGCATGTTGGCAAAGGACTCCGACGGCTCCGCGAAGAACATCACCCCAAAGCGGGAGAACAGGAGGTCTGCGCTGGCGGGTGAAAACGGGTAGACCGTCGCATCCGCGAGGACGAAATCGACGGGCGCACCGGCGGGCGCGAGTTCGCGCGCCCGGCCCAGCATCGGCTCGGAAATGTCTACACCGGTCACGCGCCCGGCGGAGCCAACCTGGCGCAACAAGTCGAAAGAGGTGGCGCCACAACCGCAGCCAATGTCGATCACGGCCTGTCCCGATTTGACCGCTGCACGATTGATCAGCACCTCGGAGACAGGAGAGAGGACAATATCCTGAAGTTGCTGCCGCTCCGTCCAGTGCTTGCCGCCCGGGCCATTCCAGTAAGCGATCTGATCGGCATTGCGGTCGTCGGTAGCGGGATGGGTCATGGGGCACTCCGGTGATGCCAGTTGTTGTAGGACAGCGCGGCTTCTCTGAACAGGGAAGCCTGCCATGCATCACCGAGACCGGCGTACCTTTGCTCCGGGAGCCTTGCCCTTCTTGTCAGCCGCCCTTGAACAGGATCTTGCCGGTCCCCTTGGCTGCGTGGGAAATTGCTGCTGCCGACTGGTCGAGCGAATAGGTTGCCTCCACCGGTGTGAAAATCGTTCCATCCGCAATCCAAGCCGCCATTTGTTTTTGAACCTCGGCAATGCGTTCAGGCGAATTCCTGTTGAACCAGTTCAACAGCCAGAATCCCTTAAGGGTCAGATCGCGGAAAATGTTCGGAGCGGTGAAGAAGGGACCGGGACCGCCACTCATCACACCATAGGCGACCAGCGTGCCGCCGTTGGCGAGGCAATCGTTCAATGCCATCAAGCCGGGACCGCCAACACTGTCGAGCGCGAGCATGATTTTGGCCTTGCCGGTGGCTTCCGCGACGCGCTTGGCCAGATCGGGACCTTCGACCAGCACCACATCCGCGCCGAGATTCTTGAGTTCGCCGATGAGTTCGGGGCGGCGCACCACGCTGACCGTTTGAATGCCCAGCTTCCCTGCGATTGCAATCACCGCTCGCCCGACGGCTGAGTTTCCGGCGCTCTGGATCACCCAGTCGCCTTTCTTGAGGGCGACGTACTCCGTCAGCATCAGATAGGCCGTCGGCGGGTTCACCATCAGCATCGAAAGCTGTTGCGGGTCCGCGCTTGCAGGCAGGGCGAAGAGGCCGTCCGCTTTGACCTTGCTCCGCGTCATCCAGGTCGAAGACCCGCGCGGAAACAGCACGCGGTCGCCTTCCTTGAGGCCGGCTATGCCCGAACCGGCCTTGGTTACGCGCGCAACGCCTTCAGAGCCGACCGGCGCAGGCAGTTTAGGCTTCACGCCGTAAAGGCCGCGCATCAGCACGAGGTCGGACGGGTTGATCGGCGAGAACTCCATGTCGATGACCACTTCGCCGGCACCTGGAGCGCCGGGATCGGGAAGGGCAACTGTCTCGACCACGTCCCATGGCTTGCCGAATGCATTGATCTGAACGCTGTGCATGCTGCTCTCCCGTAATTGCCGCTTTGCGGGCACGAATGAAATGTTATTGTTAGTCCGATATTGCAACTAGTCTTAATTAGCAACGAAGTGGAGAAAATGACTGCCATGCGCGCGCCATCTTATGCCGGCCTGAACTGCTCGATTGCGCGTGCGCTGGCGGTGCTGGGCGATTCATGGGCACTTCTCGTTCTGCGGGATGCCTTGGGAGGTGTGCGCTCGTTCGAGGGCTTCATGCGCAGTCTCGGCATCGCGCGAAACACACTGACAGACCGGTTGCGGCATCTCGTTGAGGAAGGAATGCTGACGCAAGTCGATGTCGGCAAGCGCGGAACGCGATTTGAGTACGTTCCGACGCAAAAGGCAAAAGAGTTTCAGGTCCCGCTGATGGCGATCATGCAATGGGGAGACCGATGGGTCTCGGGACCCGGCAACGAACCGGCTGTTGCATTTGACCGCAAAAGCGATCTGGCAATTGCGCCGATCACCATGCGGAGCAGTTCAGGCCGGGCGGTGTCGCCGGACGAACTGATGTATAAGCCGGGACGCGGGGCGTCGAAGACGACGCGCGACTATCTGCTTGCAAAGAACAAGCGGGCTTCCGCGGGTGAGACTTGATTTTCTGTTTCGCGCCTTTACCAGGCGCGGAACAGAACGCTTGCATTGACGCCGCCGAACCCGAAGCCATTCGACATCACGTGCTCGATCGCCATCGGGCGTGCCGCACCGCGCACGAGATCAACGCCCTCGGCAGCCGCGTCCGGATGATCGAGATTGAGGGTTGCGGGGGCAATCTGGTCGCGCAGCGCCAGCACGGAGAAGATCGCTTCCAGCCCGCCCGCAGCACCAAGCAGATGCCCGGTGGCCGACTTGGTTGAACTGACGGCCACCTTGCCCTCAGTGCCGAACACGGCCTTGATCGCCGCAAGCTCGCCGTTGTCGCCCACAGGCGTCGATGTCGCGTGCGCATTGAGATGCTGGACTTCAAGCGGAGAAATTCCGGCCTGACGCAAGGCAATCTCGATGGCGCGGCGTGCGCCGTCGCCGTCTTCAGGACCAGCCGTCATATGATAGGCGTCGGATGTCGTGCCGTAGCCGACGAGTTCAGCGATCGGGGCCGCGCCGCGGCTGAGGGCGTGATCGAGCGTCTCGATCACGACAATGCCTGCGCCTTCGCCCATCACGAATCCATCGCGGTCGCGGTCAAACGGGCGCGAGGCGCGCTGCGGCTCGTCATTGAAGTTGGTCGAAAGCGCGCGCGCGGCAGCAAAGCCACCGAGGCTGACCCGGTCGATACAGGCTTCGGCCCCGCCGGCGATGGCAATATCCGCTTCTCCCGCGAGGAGCAGGCGAGCGGCATCGCCGATAGCCTGCACACCCGCCGCACATGCCGTCACCGGTGCGCCAAGCGGTCCCTTGAAGCCGTGGCGAATCGCGACCTGTCCGGCTGCAAGGTTCACCAGAAATGCAGGTACGGTGAACGGTGACAGACGCCGCACACCACGCTCATCGGCGGTGCGGACCGCATCGACGATGGCGGGGAAGCCGCCGACACCGGAGCCGATGATGGTGGCGGTGCGCTCGCGCGCCCGCGCATCCTGCGGCGTCCATCCGGCCTGCGTAATTGCTTCGTCAGCCGCCATCATGGCGAACTGAATGAAGCGGTCCATTTTCTTCTGATCTTTCTTCGGGACGGCCCGATCCGGATCGAAACCGAACTCTGGATCTTCCACCGTATCAGGCACCATGCCGCAGGCCTTGACCGGCAGGTCGGCCGCGACATTGTCCGACAGCGCACGAATCCCCGACTGCCCGGCGATCAGCCGCGACCAGTTGGCCTCGACGCCGCTGCCGAGTGGCGAGACGGCTCCCATTCCGGTGACGACAATGCGTCGTATGGCGCTGCTTCGTTTCACGGTGTCACCACAAGGTTGCACAGGGAGTCATGCAGCCCGGCTTCCGGGATGCGGCTTTGCGTCACCGGCGGATTATCCGCCGGTGCATTGCAAGTTGGCGCCTAAGCGTGAACCGGTCAGTTCAGCTTGCGCTCGATGGCGATCGCGGTTGCTTCTCCGCCGCCGATGCACAGCGAGGCGATGCCGCGCTGGACGTTGTTGTTTTCCATGGCATGCAGCAGCGTGACGATCAGCCGCGCGCCGGTTGCGCCGATGGGATGGCCGAGTGCGCAGGCGCCGCCATTGACATTGAGTTTGTCGCGCGGAATTCCCAGATCCTTGGCGGCGGCCATCGGGACAACAGCGAAGGCTTCGTTGATCTCGAACAGATCGACGTCGCTGACTTTCCAGCCCACCTTGTCGAGCAGTTTGCGGATCGCGGGAATCGGAGCGGTGGTGAACCAGTCCGGCGCTTGGCTGTGCGTCGAATGACCCTTGATCTCGGCGAGGATCGGCAGGCCTTCTTTCTCCGCGATCGAACGGCGGGTCAGTACCAGCGCCGCCGCGCCGTCGGCATTGGCGGAGGAGGCTGCCGGGGTGATGGTGCCGTTGGGACGGAACGCGGGCTTCAGATTCGGAATTTTCGCCGGATCAACCTTCAACGGGTGTTCATCATTCTCGACGACCCGCACGCCGGCCTTTTCCTTGACAGTGATTGGCGCGATTTCCTTCTTGAACGCACCGCTTTCGACCGCCTTGCGGGCGCGCGTCAGGGTTTCGACGGCGTAATCGTCCTGATCCTTGCGGCTGAACTGGTAGGCTTCCGCGGCGGCTTCGCCGAAATCGCCCATGGAGCGGCCGGTTTCATATGCGTCCTCCAGACCGTCCATCATCATGTGGTCGATGATGCGGTCGTGGCCGACGCGATAACCGCCGCGCGCCTTCTGAAGGAGGTACGGCGCGTTGGTCATGCTCTCCATGCCGCCCGACACAACGATGTTGGCCGAGCCTGCATTGATGAGGTCGTGGGCCAGCATGGTGGCTTTCATGCCCGAGCCGCACACCTTGTTGATGGTGGTGGCGCCGGTGGCGTCCGGCAGCTTCGCGCCGCGTGCGGCCTGACGGGCGGGGGCCTGACCCTGTCCCGCCGGAAGAACACACCCCATCAGAACTTCGTCGATCTGCTCGGGCGCCAGTTTAGCGCGTTCAAGCGCCGCGCCGATGGCATGAGAGCCGAGATTGTGTCCGCTGAAGGAGGACAGTTCACCCTGGAAGCGGCCGAGAGGCGTGCGAACCGCGGAAACAATGACGACAGGATCGGAGGTGGACATGCAATTGCTCTCCTGGCGCGCGCAGGGCGCCTCACCAATGTTAGATGACATGCATCATATGAACGGACGCGAAAAATGCAATCCGCGCCCGGACAAATAAAAGCACGAATCGAGTCCGGACAAGCCGCTGAATGTTTAAAACATTCTCTGGCATGCCAGAATTCGCATGAGTTATTTTCGTGCGACGGATGAGTTATTTTCGTCTGTCGAGAAACGCCTGCATATGCCGCTGCGGTTCGCCGGTCAGGAACGATTTTCCGAACACGCCGACGCTGAGGTTGACGGACTCCGTCAGCGGCAGTTCCTCCCATTCGCGCAACAGCGCCTTCTGGCTCCGCATCGCTTCGGGGCCGCACTCGGCAATCGCCGTTGCCGTTGCCGTGATCGCCTGATCGAGGTCGGCTTCGGCGACCACCTGATCGACCAGTCCCCAGTTGAGCGCGGTAGGTGCATCGACGGTCGCGGCGGTCAGGATCAGCCAGCGCGCGCGTCCCCAGCCGATCAAACGCGGCAACAGCGCGGCGTGAATCACGGAAGGGATACCGACCTTGACTTCCGGCATGGCGAACTTCGCTTCCTGCGAAGCAATGCGGATGTCGCAAGCCGCCGCGAATTCGAGTCCGCCGCCAAGGCACCACCCGCGCAACCGCGCGATCACCGGCGCCGGAAATTGCCGGACTGCTTCGCAGACGTCTCGCAATCCTGTGATGAACTTTTCAGCCGAGGCCTGATCGAGCTTTGCCATCTCCTTGATGTCCGCGCCACCGATCATGCTTTTCTCACCGGATCCCCTGATGATCAGCACGCGCAGGTCGCGCTCCTTGCCGAGCTGTTCCAGGCCTTCGCGGACGCCGTTGATCACGGCCGAATTCATGATGTTGAGGGGACCGGCGTTGGTGATGGTCAATTGTGCGATGCCGTTGTCGCCGCGCGTGACGTGGCAATAGTCGTTGATTGTTTGCATTTTTTGGTAAGCCTGACGGTTACGGGAGATTGCGAATGACTGCGATGGTGCGCGATCCGCCATCTGCCGTCAAATCCATGCATGGCTGCCATTATTGCGTGAAAATACGCATTATCGAGGCGGATTGTGCTATTATATGATCCAGGACATTTGATGAGGCCTCAATGCGCTATTCCAAGGATCACAAGGCTGAGACCCACGCGCGGATCGTGAAGAATGCCTCGATGCGCCTGCGTGAAGGGGGCGCGGCGAGTCTTGGGGTGGCCGAACTGATGAAGGAGGCGGGCCTCACCCATGGCGGGTTCTACGCGCATTTTCCATCGCGCGATGCACTGGTCAGTGAGGCTTTCGCTCACGCCATGCAGCAGACCACTGGACGCTGGCGCAAGCGTGCGGAGCAGGCACCGGATGGCAAACGCCTTGCCTCGATTGTGAACGGCTATCTGTCGGCCGAGCATCGTGACGACGCCGGCAACGGCTGCGCGCTGCCGTCGCTCGGCGTCGAGGCATCGCGGGCCAATCCGAAAATTCGCAAGGCATTTTCGAGCAAGCTGGAAGAAATGGTCGGGGTGATTGCCGAGCAGTTTCCCGATCTGTCCCCCAAGGCAGCACGTCGCGAAGCCATTGCCGTCGTCTCGACAATGATGGGCACGATGATCCTGGCCCGTACCGCAGGAACAGGCGAATTTTCGGACGAAATTCTCAGCGCCGGCCGCTATGCCGCGTTGCGGGGTGACGATGTTCCGAAATCACCGGTGAAGAAAACGAAGGCGAAAACCGAGCCAAAGGCAGAGGGCTGAATCCGGGAGGATGTCTTTGCACTGCACGCTACCGTGTTGTGCGCAGAACCCGGTTCCTTATCCCGACAGGCCAGTGCTAGAACCCTCCAAACATTCGCTTTTGGAGGATACGCATGCGTACAATCGGTCACTTTATCGGCGGCAAGGAAGTCAAGGGCACGTCGGGCCGCTTTGCGGACGTTTATGAGCCGATGACCGGCGAGGTGCAGGCCAAGGTCGCGCTGGCCTCCAAGGCGGAAGTCCGGGCAGCGGTCGAAAACGCCGCCGCCGCGCAGGTGGGGTGGGCTAATACCAATCCGCAGCGCCGCGCCCGCGTGATGATGAAATTCCTGGAACTGGTGCAGCGCGACTACGACAAACTGGCCGATCTTCTCGCCCGGGAACACGGCAAGACCGTTCCGGACGCCAAGGGCGATATCCAGCGTGGCCTTGAGGTTGTCGAATTCGCCTGCGGCGTCCCGCACCTGATGAAGGGCGAGTACACCGAAGCTGCAGGCCCTGGCATCGACATCTATTCGATGCGTCAGCCGCTCGGCGTTGTCGCCGGCATCACACCGTTCAACTTCCCGGCGATGATTCCGATGTGGAAGTTCGCGCCTGCCATCGCCTGCGGCAATGCGTTCGTTCTCAAGCCGTCCGAACGCGATCCGGGCGTGCCCATGGCGCTGGCCGCACTGATGATCGAAGCGGGGCTGCCCGAGGGTGTATTGAACGTTGTCAACGGCGACAAGGAAGCGGTGGACGCGATCCTTGACGATCCGGATATCAAGGCCGTCGGCTTTGTCGGCTCGTCACCGATCGCGCAGTACATCTACGAGCGCGCGGCGGCCAACAACAAGCGCGCCCAGTGCTTCGGCGGCGCAAAGAACCACGCCATCATCATGCCGGACGCCGACATGGACCAGACCGTCGATGCGCTGATCGGCGCGGGCTACGGTTCGGCAGGCGAGCGCTGCATGGCGATCTCCGTCGCCGTCCCCGTCGGCAAGACCACCGCGGATCGCCTGATGGAAAAGCTCATTCCGCGCGTCGAGAGCCTGAAGATCGGCCCGTCGACCGACCCGAGCGCTGACTTCGGGCCGCTGGTGACCCGGGCTGCGCTGGAGCGCGTGAAGGATTACGTCGAGGTCGGCGTCAAGGAAGGTGCGACGCTCGCCGTCGATGGCCGTGGCTTCAAGATGCAGGGCTACGAGAACGGCTTCTATATGGGCGGCTGTCTGTTCGACAATGTCACCAAGGACATGCGAATCTACAAGGAAGAGATCTTCGGCCCCGTGCTCTCGGTGGTGCGCGCCAAGGATTACAACGAGGCCCTCGCGCTGCCGTCCGATCATGACTATGGCAACGGCGTTGCGATCTTCACCCGCGACGGCGATGCCGCGCGCGATTTTGCCGCCAAGGTCAATGTCGGCATGGTCGGCGTCAACGTGCCGATCCCGGTTCCGATTGCCTACTACACGTTCGGCGGCTGGAAAAAGTCCGGCTTCGGCGATCTCAACCAGCATGGTCCGGATTCGATCCGCTTCTACACCAAGACCAAGACGGTCACGTCGCGCTGGCCGTCCGGCGTCAAGGACGGCGCCGAGTTCGTCATCCCCACGATGAACTGATAGAGAAGTGTGATTGCGGACGACCGCTCTTGGCGGTTGTCCGCCGGTATCAGCTTCCAACGCGAAATGGGGTGCGCCATGCAGTTCGCTCTGACCGAGGATCAAATCGCGGTTCGCGACATGGCGCGCGACTTCGCTGCCGAGAAAATCGCGCCTCATGCGTTGAAATGGGACGAGGAAAAGTTTTTCCCCGTCGATGTGATGCGCGAGGCGGCGGCACTCGGCATGGGCGGCATTTACATTCGTGACGATGTCGGCGGCTCGGCGCTGACGCGGTTCGACGCCGCGTTGATCTTCGAGGCGCTGGCGAGCGGATGCCCCACTGTTTCGTCGTTCATCTCGATCCATAACATGGCCTCGTGGATGATCGACGCCTACGGCTCCGACGCGCAGCGGCACAAGTGGCTGCCACGTCTTTGCACCATGGAGTTGATCGCAAGCTACGCGCTCACCGAGCCCGGCGCCGGCTCGGACGCAGCAGCGCTGTCGGCCCGCGCGGTGCTTGATGGCGATCATTATGTTCTCAACGGTCAGAAGCAGTTCATTTCCGGCGCGGGCACCAGTGATATTTACGTCGCGATGGTTCGCACCGGCGGCGAGGGCGCGGGCGGCGTGTCCACGCTGGTGATCGACCGCGATACGCCTGGCGTTTCGTTCGGCGCGAACGAGCGCAAGATGGGCTGGAATGCCCAGCCGACCCGCGCGGTGATTTTCGAGAATGCGCGCGTGCCTGTCGCCAATCGCCTTGGCGAGGAGGGGATCGGATTCAAGATTGCCATGGCGGGGCTTGACGGTGGACGCCTTAACATCGCTGCATGCTCGCTCGGCGGCGCGCAATCCGCGCTGGATAAGTCGCTCGCCTACATGCAGGAGCGCAAGGCGTTCGGAAAACGTCTCGACGAGTTCCAGGCGTTGCAGTTCCGTCTTGCCGATATGGCGACCGAACTGGAAGCCGCGCGCACATTTTTGTGGCGTGCGGCAGCAGCGCTGGACCGCAAGGACCCTGATGCGACCATGCTTTGCGCGATGGCCAAGCGATTCGGCACCGATGCAGGTTTCGAGATCGCCAATCAGGCGCTGCAACTGCATGGCGGCTACGGCTACCTCGCCGAATACGGCATCGAGAAAATTGTCCGGGATCTGCGCGTGCATCAAATTCTTGAAGGAACCAACGAAATCATGCGTCTCATTGTCTCGCGCAAACTGATCGAGAACGCCCGATGAGCGCGCATGCGGCGATGACGGAGATGCCGGAAAAGGACCTGATTGCCTGCCGCGAGGGTGCTGCCGGCATTCTCAGGTTGAACCGTCCGAAGGCGATCAATGCGCTGACGCTCGACATGGCGCGCGAGATCGTCGTAGCCCTCGATGAATTCGAATCCGATCCCGGCGTGTCGCTGGTTCTGCTGGAAGGCGCTGGCGAGCGCGGATTGTGTGCCGGTGGCGACATTCGCGGTCTCTATGAAAGCGCGAAAGCCGGCGGCGATCTCGGCCCGGTATTCTGGCGCGAAGAGTATATCCTGAACGCCCGCATTCCGGAATATCCGAAGCCTTATGTCGCCTACATGGACGGTCTGGTCATGGGGGGCGGCGTCGGATTGTCCGCGCACAGCGCACACCGGATCGTGACCGAAAAGACCAGAATGGCGATGCCGGAGGTAGGCCTTGGCTTCTTTCCGGATGTCGGAGGAACATGGTTGCTGTCCCGTGCGCCCGGGGAAATCGGAACGTACTTCGCCCTGACAGGCCAGAACATGAGCGGCGCCGACGCTGTCTATGCGGGCGCGGCAGACGTTCTCATCGACACGAAGAACTGGCCGGCGCTGCGCGATGCGCTGACCAATGCGCCGCTGAAGGCAACCTCTGCGGATGTCCGCGCGATCCTGGCAACCTATGCGGTTACCGAAAGTCAGGCGCCTGTCGCGGCTCATCGCGCGCAGATCGACAAGGCATTTGCCCATGACACGGTGGAAGCCATTGTCGCGGCGTTAGGGGAAGACGGCTCGGATTTCGCGCTCGCAACACTCAAGGCGCTGTCGGAGAAGTCGCCGACCGCACTCAAGGTGACGCTCGAACTTCTGCGCCGCGCCCGCAACTCGAAATCGCTCAAGGAGTGTCTTGTGCGCGAGTACAATTCGGCATTGGCCGTCTTCACCAGCGCGGAATTTGTCGAGGGCGTGCGCGCTGCCATTATCGACAAGGACCGCAATCCGAAATGGTCGCCGCCGCGGATCGAGGATGTCACGCCGGACATCGTCGAAAAGTATTTCGTGCCCAACGCGACATACACGTTGGTCTTCCCGAACTGATTTTTGAAACGAACAATAACGAGGGCTGGACATGGCAAACATAGCATTCATCGGTCTCGGCAATATGGGCGGCCCCATGGCCGCCAATCTCGTCAAGGCGGGTCACAAGGTGACGGGCTTCGATCTTGTGCAGGCCTCAAAGGATGCAGCCACGGCTGACGGTGTCAGCATTGCCGGCACCGCTCTGGACGCCGTGAAGGGCGCGGATGTGGTGATCACCATGCTGCCCGCCGGAAAACACGTGTTGACCGTCTGGAAGGAGGTCATTCCGTCGGTGGCGAAGAACACGCTGATGATCGACTGCTCGACGATCGACGTCGAGAGCGCTCGGTTCGCGCATGGTCATGCCCTTGAGCACAATCTGCCGTCGATCGACGCGCCGGTGTCCGGCGGCACCGGCGGCGCGAAAGGCGCGACACTCACATTCATGTGTGGCGGCACCGATGTTGCGTTCGCCGCGGCAAAGCCCATTCTGGAAAATATGGGCAAGAAGGTCGTTCATTGTGGCGAAGCCGGCGCGGGGCAAGCAGCCAAGATCTGCAACAACATGATCCTCGGCATTTCGATGATCGGCGTGTCCGAAGCCTTCGCGCTCGGCGAAAAGCTCGGCCTGTCGCATCAGGCGCTGTTCGATGTGGCCTCGACCTCGTCGGGGCAGTGCTGGTCGCTCACTTCCTATTGCCCGGTGCCGGGTCCGGTTCCTGCTTCGCCCTCAAACAACGATTACAAGCCGGGCTTCGCCGCCGCGCTGATGCTTAAGGACCTCCGCCTGTCGCAGGAAGCCGCCAAGGCCGCGGGTGCTGCGACACCGCTCGGCGCGCATGCCGAGAGTATCTACGATGCCTTCGAGAAGGCCGGTCACGGCGGAGTGGATTTTTCCGGTATCATCAAGCATGTTCGTGGACTGGCGAAATAGGATTTCTTGATGACCACATTCCAGGACGCACGCGCCTTCCTGCTCAAGCATCGCACTGACTACGACAAGGCGGTTGCGGAATTTCGCTGGCCTGATGAGACGCAGTTCAATTGGGCGCTCGACTGGTTCGATGCAGGGCTGGCCGGAAATCCCGAGAGCCGGGATCGCGCCGCGCTCTGGATCGTCGATGCCGCGTCGAACAGCGAGACGAAACTGTCTTTCGCGGAATTGTCGCGGCGGTCCAACCAGACCGCGAATTTTCTTCGCGATCTTGGCCTGAAGCGCGGCGATCATCTCCTGATGCTGCTCGGCAATGTGGTGCCGCTCTGGGAAACCATGCTGGCAGCGATCAAGCTCGGCGTCATCGTCATTCCGGCGACCACGCTGCTGACCTCCGACGAACTGCGCGACCGGCTCGACCGCGGCAAGGCGAAAGCGGTGGTTGCGACGCAGGATCAGGTCGCCAAGTTTGAGGGGCTTGGCGCTGAGGGCTTCACCAGGATCGTTGTGGCGGCCACATCCGAGAATAAGGGCTGGCGCAGCTTCGAGGATGCGTCCTCTTATCCCGACACGTTCAAACCCGATGGCGTGACCAACGCCGACGATCCGATGCTGCTCTATTTCACCTCGGGCACCACGGCCAAGCCGAAGCTCGTGCTGCACAGTCATCGCAGCTATCCGGTGGGTTCGCTGTCCACGATGTATTGGCTAGGTCTTCAGCCGGGTGATGTGCACCTCAACATTTCCTCGCCGGGCTGGGCGAAACACGCCTGGAGCTGTTTCTTCTCGCCATGGAATGCGGGCGCGACAATTTTTATTGTAAATCAGCCACGCTTCGACGCCAAGAATTTGCTGGCGACTGTCGCACGCTGCGGTGTGACGACGCTGTGCGCGCCGCCGACAGTGTGGCGGCTGTTCATTCAGGAGAAGCTGGCAGACTACAAGGTCTCCGTGCGCGAAGTATGTGGCGCGGGTGAGCCGCTGAATCCGGAGGTGATTGACCAGGTCAAGGCGGCATGGGGCCTCACCATTCGCGACGGTTACGGCCAGACCGAAACCACGGCCCTGGCTGGCAATTCGCCGGGGCAGGTTGTGAAGGTCGGTTCGATGGGACGCCCGATGCCGGGTTATGCGGTGCGTGTTGCGGATGCTGACGGCAATCCGGCGAAAGAGGGCGAGGTGCGTCTGTTGCTCGGCACAGACCGGCCCGCAGGCCTGATGCTCGGCTATCAGGGAGACGATGGCAAACCGAAAGGCGCCGACGGTGACGTCTACCAGACTGGCGACGTTGTGTTCCTGGATGACGACGGCTACCTGACATTTGTCGGCCGCTCCGACGATGTTTTTAAGTCCTCCGATTATCGCATCAGCCCGTTCGAGCTCGAAAGCGTGCTGCTGGAACACGAACTGGTTGCCGAGGCTGCCGTGGTGCCGACGCCGGACCCGATTCGTCTGGCGCTTCCGAAGGCCTATGTGTCGCTGGTGCCGGGCACGGCGATGACGCGCGAAACGGCATTGTCGATCTTCAAGTACGTTCATTCGCGCCTTGCGCCGTTCAAGCGTATCCGCCGGATTGAACTGGTCACGGAGTTGCCGAAAACCATTTCCGGAAAGATCCGCCGCGTTCAGCTTCGCCGCCTGGAACATGACAATGACCGCAAGGATGCGTTGCGCGGTCAGGAATTCCGCGAGGAAGATTTTCCGGAATTACAGACCGGACAGAGTGCCGCGCGCTAACCGTTCAGATCAGCCTCCGGTGCACATCGGCTTCACAGCCTGTTTCAAACGGGGCGTCGGCGCGGCATCCGCATAACTGGAATTCGGCCGCGTGGCAGCGTTCGTGCCGAAATTTCGCTTGGCCGGACCGCCGATCTGTGGAATGTGCCAAACCAGTTTGAATTGGCGGGAGGATGGGGCCGATGGGCGCTGCCATGAATCTGGAAGACTACCTGAAACTGGTGGGCACCGAACTCGGTGTCTCTGAATGGCATACCATCGATCAGAAGCAGATCGACGCATTCGCCGATGCGACCGAGGATTTCCAGTTCATCCACATCGACCCGGAACGCGCAAAGCGCGAAACGCCATTCGGCGGAACGATCGCTCATGGCTTTCTGTCGCTGTCGGTGTTGCCGAAGCTGGCTTATGCCACCATGCCAACGCTCAACGGCGCGGCGATGTCCATCAACTATGGCTTCGACAAGATCAGGTTCCTGACCCCCGTCCGCGCCGGCAAGCGTGTGCGCGCGCGCTTTGTACTGGCGGAAGCGACGATGAAATCGCCAAAGGAATTGCTGGCGCGGACCAATACGACGCTGGAAATCGAGGACGAGCCGAAGCCGGCCCTGGTCGCGGACTGGCTCGGGATGCACTTCTTCGCATAATTATCAAGGAACGATCATGGCAATCAGATTCGATGGACGGGTAGCGATTGTGACCGGCGCGGGTGCAGGCCTCGGCCGCGCCCACGCGCTTGGCCTTGCCAAACTCGGCGCAAAGGTCGTGGTCAACGATATGGGCGCGAAGACCGACGGAACCGGCGGTTCGGCAAGTCCCGCGGAATCGGTCGTCGAGGAAATCCGCAAGGCTGGCGGTGAAGCGATGGCTGACGGGGCGGATGTCTCGAACTTCGAGCAGGTCAAGGAAATGGTCGCCCGCGCGGCCATGAAGTGGGGCGGTGTCGATATCATGGTCGCCAATGCCGGCATTTTGCGTGACAAGTCATTCGGCAAGATGGAGCCGGAGGATTTCGCCAAGGTGATCGCGGTGCATCTGACCGGCACCTACAACTGCTGCAAGGCGGTGTGGGATGGCATGCGCGAGCGCAACTATGGCCGCATCGTTCTCACCACCTCGTCATCGGGCCTGTTCGGCAATTTCGGTCAGGCAAACTACGCCGCAGCGAAGGCCGGCATGGTCGGCCTGATGAATGTGCTGGCCGAGGAAGGCCGCAAGACCAACATCAAGGTCAACACCATCTCTCCGACAGCGGCGACGCGCATGACCGAAGGCCTGATCGGGCCGGAAATCCTCGCGCTGATGAAGCCGGAATCCATCACTCCGGCCGTGCTCTATCTAGTGAGCGAGGACGCGCCGACCCGCACCATCATGGGCGCTGGCGCAGGCTCGTTCGCGGTCATCAAGGTGGTCGAGACGGAAGGTCTCAACCTGCCGCAGGATCAGTGGACACCGGATGCCATCGCTGCGAACTTCGCGAAAATCGGCGACATGTCGACGGCGCGCGATCTCGGCGGCGCTTTCTTCCAGACCTTCAAGTATGTCGAGCAGGCCGCGAAGGCAGCGGGCATCAAGCTGCCGAACATGGGCGGCTGACACTTGAACATCGCCGTCATCGGTGCCGGTCCTGCGGGACTGATGGCGGCTGAAGTTCTGAGCGCGGGCGGCGCGCGCGTCACGGTCTACGAGCGCATGCCGTCCGTCGGTCGTAAGTTTCTGATGGCCGGGCGCGGCGGTCTCAATCTCACCCATAGCGAACCGCTGGATGCGTTTCTCGCGCGGTATCGCGAGGCGATGCCGCATCTGCGCGCGGCCGTCGAAGCGTTCCCGCCAGACGCATTACGCGCGTGGAGCGAAGCTCTGGGGCAGCCGACATTCGTGGGATCAAGCGGGCGGGTCTTTCCGCAGGCGATGAAGGCATCGCCATTGCTGCGTGCGTGGCTGCGCCGTCTCGATCAATTCGGCGTTCAGTTCGCGCTTCGCTATCATTGGACGGGTTGGACTGCGGCGGGCGCGTTGCGGTTTGAAACGCCGGACGGTGAGGCGTTGGTTCAGCCCGACGCCGTCGTGATCGCGCTCGGCGGCGCAAGCTGGCCCAGGCTGGGTGCAGATGGTGACTGGATCGCTTCGTTCAGGGCCAAGGGCATCGGTATTGCGGCGCTGCGCGCAGCTAACAGCGGTTTTCACGTCACATGGTCCGATCTGTTTCGTGACCGGTTCGAGGGGCAGCCGCTAAAAGGCATCGCGCTTGCGTTAGGCGGCGAGACCGTGCGCGGCGAGGCGATGGTCACTCGCGATGGACTCGAGGGCGGGGCGATCTATGCACTGTCGGCTCCGATCCGCGATGAGATACTCACGCAGGGAGAAGCTGTCGTTCATGTCGCGCTGCGACCAGATCTCACCGGATCAGAACTTACCGCGCGTTTCAGCAAGCCGCGACAGAAGCAGTCGATGTCGACTTATCTTCGCAAGGCGGCGGGCCTTTTGCCTGTCGCCATCGGGCTGATGCAGGAAGCGGCGATTGCCGCCGGGCTGAACCTGTCGGAGATGGATTCGGAAACGCTCGCCGCTTTCATCAATGCCGTTCCGGTCAGGCTCGCCGGCGTTGCGCCGCTCGCGCGCGCGATCTCGACGGCCGGCGGTATTTCGTTTGATGAAGTTGATGCGCATTTCATGCTGCGCAAAATGCCCGGCGTATTCGTGGCCGGTGAAATGCTGAACTGGGAAGCGCCGACCGGCGGCTATCTGTTGCAGGCGTGTTTTGCAACGGGTGCCGCCGCAGCGGAAGGCGCGCTGGATTATTTGAAGCGCTAGGCGCCGCTCTCGATTTCCTCGCGCAGCATTTCGAGTTCCAGCCACTTCTCTTCGGACGCATCGAGTTCTGCCTGAGCCTTGGCGATTGCTGCCGATGCTGCGTCGAACGCCTTGCGGTCCTTTGCGTAGAGTTCAGGATCATCCAGCAGTTTCTGCTGTTTCGCGATGTCGGCCTGAAGTTTTGCCATGGTCTTTGGCAAGGTCTCCAGCGCGTGCTTTTCATTGAAGCTGAGACGACGCTTCGCTGTCGCAGCGGGAGAGGAACCTGCGTTCTTTGCGGTTCTGGATGTGTCAGACGAGGCCGCCGCCTTGATAGCTTTCTCCTGCAGGTCCGCGCCGCGTTGCGCCAGCATGTCCGAATAGCCGCCGGCATATTCGATCCACTTGCCGCTGCCTTCCGGCGCGATCACCGATGTCACCACGCGATCGAGAAAATCGCGGTCATGGCTGACCAGAATGACGGTGCCTTCATAGTCGCCGAGCATTTCTTCCAGAACGTCGAGCGTCTCCAAATCGAGATCGTTGGTCGGTTCGTCCAGCACCAGCACGTTCGATGGTTTCGCCAGCGCACGCGCCAGCATCAGGCGTCCGCGCTCACCGCCGGAGAGGACTTCCAGCGGCGTACGGGCCTGTTCCTGCTGAAACAGGAAGTCCTTCATGTAGCCGATGACATGCTTGGGCTTGCCATTCACCATGATGCTGTCGCCGCGTCCTCCCGTCAGCGCATCGGCCAGCGTTGTTTTCGGATCGAGGCTTTCACGGTGCTGGTCGAGCGTCGCCATCTCGATATTCGCGCCGAGGCGCACGGTGCCGGTGTCCGGCGCATCGCCGCCGGTCAGAAGGCCGATCAGCGTGGTCTTGCCCGCGCCGTTGGGGCCGATAATGCCGATGCGGTCGCCGCGCGTCACACGGGTGGAGAAATCATCGACAATCCTGCGCTCTCCATAGGATTTGCCGATGCGCTTGGCCTCGATTACCAGCTTGCCCGAGGTCTCAGCTTCCGCTGCGGCGAGGTTCGCCTTGCCGGCGGTGCCGCGATAGTCACGGCGCTGCTGACGAAGCTCGAAAAGATTGCCGAGGCGCTTGACGTTGCGCTTGCGCCGCCCGGAAACGCCATAACGCAGCCAGTGTTCTTCGGCGACGATCTTGCGGTCCAGCTTGTGCTGGTCGCGCTCTTCTTCCGCCAGCACCTCGTCACGCCATTCCTCGAATGCGCTGAATCCCTTTTCGATGCGGCGGGTCTCGCCGCGATCGAGCCAGACCGTCGCGCGCGAAAGGTTGGAGAGGAAACGGCGGTCATGGCTGATCATGACCAGCGCACTGCGGCGGCTGGCGAGTTCGCCTTCCAGCCATTCGATGGTGGTGAGGTCGAGGTGGTTGGTCGGCTCGTCCAGCAGCAGGATGTCAGGCGAGGGCGCCAGCACGCGCGCCAGCGCCGCGCGCCGCGCTTCACCGCCGGAGAGATTCGCCGGATCTTCCGTGCCGGTCAGACCGAGTTGCTCCAGCAGATATTGCGCCTGATAGTGATCGTCGCCCGGATTCATTCCGGCTTCGACATAGGCCAGCGTGGTCTTGAAGCCGTCGAAATCCGGCTCCTGCGGCAGATAGCGGATGGTCGCGCCGGGCTGCACGAAGCGGGTGCCGCGATCGGCCTCCACCAGCCCCGCGACGATCTTCAGCAGTGTGGATTTGCCCGAGCCGTTGCGGCCGATCAGGCAAACGCGCTCGCCCGCCGACACGGCGAGTTCGACACCGGCGAGCAGTGGCGTGCCGCCGAAGGTCAGCGCAATGTCTTTCAACTGGATCAGGGGAGGCGCCATGTCGCGAAAAGTCTCTTACTTTTGTTGCGCGCGCTGGATGCGGCGGATGGTCTGGTCGAGCGCCGACAGGAACGCGGAGCGGTCGCGCGGCGAAAACGAGCGCGGGCCGCCGGTGACTTCGCCGCTGGAGCGCAGGTCTGTCATCAGATTGCGCACCGCCAGCGTCATGCCGATGGACTCTTCCGAGAACGGCTTGCCGTTGGGAGCGATTACATCCGCGCCCGCCTTGACGCAGCGTGCTGCAAGCGGGACGTCGGCGGTGATGACGATATCGCCTTTTTGGGCGCGTTCCGCAATCCAGTCGTCGGCGGCATCCATGCCGCTGCCCGCGGCAATTCGCTCGATCTGCGGATGATTTGGCACGCGGATGAAATTCCCGGCAACCACACTGACCGGCAGGCCGTGCCGCTCGGCGACGCGATAAATCTCGTCCTTCACAGGGCAGGCATCGGCATCGACATAAATGCGGGTCATCGGCGCAGGTTTATCCGTTGGTCGGCAGGCGTTCGTCAGGCGGATGCTGGTAGCCCGGATCGCGGCGAATAGCGAGTGGAACGCGCACCTGTCGGATGGGGCATGCGCAGCGGCGGCTTGTCTTGATCCCGCCGTTGCGTACCATTGTTCCAACTGATCCAGAAAATTCGAGGAAACAATGACCGTTCTCAAGCCCTACAGCGTCGACGCCTACAATCTGGCCAAGAACTCCGAAAACAAGATGCACGACGACCAGGTCGCGCGCCGGTTCGGGTTTCAGGGCGGGCTGGTGCCGGGCGTCGATGTGTTCGCCTACATGACCCACATGCCGGTGGCGAAGTGGGGCCGGGCGTTCCTGGAGCGTGGCTTGATGGACGGCCGGTTCTTCAAGCCGGTCTATGACGGCGAGACGGCCGTGGTGACCGCAGAAGAAGTTGACGGTGGTCTGGCGATCAAGGTGGAAAGCCGCGGCGAGCTGTGCGCGACCGGCACCGCGTCGATGCCGTCCGATACCCCGACGATTTCGCTCGCAGATTTTCCGAGCGTTGCCGTCGTCGGCAAGACCGCCCCTGCGAGCGAAAGCACCTACCGGCCCGGCCAGTGGCTTTCAATTCCGCCGTTCACGCTCGGAACGCAGGGCTCAACCGACTATCTGCGCGATGCGCGCGAGACCGATCCGATCTATGGAAACGAGAAGATCGTTCACACCGGCATGCTGCTGCGGACCATGAACTGGGCGCTGATGGAGAACGCCGTGCTCGGTCCGTGGATTCATGTCGGCAGCACCATCCGCTATCTGGCGGCGGCTGGCGTCGAGGACGAACTCACTGTGCGCGCGAAGGTGATCGGCAACTACGACCGTAAGGGCCACAAGTTCGTGGAACTGGACGGCATCATCGTTGCGAACGGCAAGACGCCGATCGCGCATTGCCAGCACATCGCGATCTATCGTCCGCGCGAGACCATGGCCGCGTGATCGTTCACGCCGCCTTCGCCTTCCGCCCGTCCTGAATAGCGTGCCAGACTTTTTCTGACGTGAGCGGCATGTCGATGCTCGTCACCCCTTCGTCGGCCAGCGCATCCAGCACCGCGTTGACGATGGTGGCGAGGCTTCCGGCGCAGCCGGCTTCGCCGCAGCCCTTGGTGCCGAGCGGATTCGATGTCGCGGGCGAGGGATGGTTGCTCAGGGTCATGGAAGGTATGTCGCCGGCGCGCGGCAGCGCATAGTCCATGAAGGAGCCGGTCACCGGCTGGCCGTTGTCATCGTAGGTCACGCATTCCATCAGCGCCTGACCGATGCCTTGCGCCACACCGCCGTGAATCTGCCCGGCGACGATCATTGGATTGACCACGGTGCCAAAGTCGTTGACGCCGTTGTAGCGGACGATCTGAACGACTCCGGTCTCGGGGTCGATCTCGACCTCGGCGACGTGGCAGCCGTTGGGGAATGTCGAGGGAACGCCCTGCACGGTGTGATCGACGTCGAGTGACGCGGGCACGCCGTCGGGCATTTTCGTATCCCGCAGCTTCGCTGCGAGATCCATGATGCCAATGCTGCGATCCGTTCCGGCGATGGTGAATTGTCCGTCCGCGAATTCGATATCGCTTTCGGAGGCTTCAAGAAGATGAGCGGCCGCCTGTCTGCCTTTCTCGATCACCAGCTTTGAGGCTTCCACAATCGCCGCGCCGCTCGCGGTGATGGAGCGCGAACCGCCGGTGCCGTTGCCGGTGTGCACGATGTCGCTGTCGCCCTGCGTGAGTTTTACGGCGTCGAACGGCACGCCAAGCTGCGCCACAAGGACTTGCGCAAACGGCGTCGCATGGCCCTGACCGTAATCGAGCGTGCCGGTGATCAGCCGTACCGATCCGTCGGCTTCAAACACGATCTTGCCAAGCTCGGCGCTGGGCGGTGCGGTGATTTCGAGATAGGAGCCGACGGCGATGCCGCGCAGCTTGCCGCGCTTGCGGCTCTCTTTCTTGCGTTTTGCAAAGCCTGCGAGATCAGCTTGCTCAACAGCCTGGGCGAACACCCCGGGAAAGTCGCCGCTGTCGTAGGTGAGGCCGTTCGCCGCCGCATATGGAATCTGCGACGGCTTGATGAAGTTGCGCTTGCGCAACGCGAGACGGTCGAGACCCATTTCGTCGGCCGCGCGATCGATCAGCCGCTCCATGAAATAGTTCGCCTCGGGCCGGCCCGCGCCGCGATAGGCGCCCATCAGCGTGGTGTTGGTGAGCACGCACTTAATGTCTACGCCGATCAGCGGCATGCGATATACGCTGTTGATGTTCTTGGCGATGTTCAGCGACAGCGGCAGCGGGGCGACGCCGGTGATGTAGGCGCCGAGATTGCCAAAGCCGCGTACGCGCACGCCCAGGAACGTGCCGTCGGCGGTGAGCGCCAGTTCGCAATGCACGTCCTGCGCGCGGCCGTGGCTGTCGGAGAGAAAGCTGGTCGAGCGCTCGTCGGTCCATTTCACCGCGCGGCCGAGTTCGCGCGCGGCATGCAGGATGCAGATGTATTCCGGATAGTTCGTGTTCTTCATGCCGAACGATCCGCCGACATTGCGCGTGCGCAAATGAACCTTGTCGGGTGGCACGTTCAGCGTCTTTGCGAGCGACAGGCGGTTACCGGACACGCCCTGGGTCGGCACCTCGATGGTGAAGCGCTGGGTCTTCTTGTCGTAGCTCGCAACGCCTGCGCGCGGCTCCATCGCCACGACCGCGAGGCGGGTGTTGACGATACCGAGGCGTGTGACATGCGCGGCGCTTGCAAACGCTGCATCGAGCGCGGCGTCGTCGCCGGAATGATAATCGAGCACGACATTGGACGGGATGTGATCGTAAAGCAGCGGCGCGCCCGGCGCCGCGGCATCTTCCGCGCTTGTCACGGACGGCAGCGGCTCGATATCGACCACGACGGCTTCTCCGGCGTCGCGGGCCTGAGCCAGCGTTTCGGCTACAACGAACGCGACGGGATCGCCGACAAAGCGAACCTTGTCAGTCATCAGCGGCAGGCGGTTGGTCTGTAGCAGCGGAGAGCCGTCGCGGTTCTTCAGCGGCAGGCCGACGCTGAAGGGGGTGTATCCGGCAAGGTCCTTGCCGGTCCACACGCCGAGAACACCGGGCATCGCCTTTGCCGCCTCGGTATCAATGCTCTTGATTCGGCCGTGCGCGTGGGTGCTGCGGACGATCCACGCATATGTCTGGCCGGGCAGGTTGATGTCGTCGGTATAGGTTCCCTTGCCCCGGACCAATGTGTCGTCTTCCTTGCGCCGGACCGGCTGGCCGACCCCGAATTTTTGCAGTGCGATATCGTTCTCGGCCGAAAGTCCGGAGGGATGATCGAGCATGGTGAATCCGTTGAAAAGGCGGTGTGACGCGGGAAATGGCAGGGTTAGGTGCACATTTGCTGGGGCTTCTCCTGAAATATGTCAGCAAAACCAGAACCGCAATGTCCGAAAGGACATGCTCCGGTTGCGCCGCTGACCCACGCTGTTAGACTTTGTTTGAACAGAGTTCGCGGTGTGGATTCCACGCCGCAGAGGGATTTGCATGACTGAGGATGTGCGGCTGCACGACGGATCGTCCGTCAGCCCGCCACCGGCGACGGTTGAGGAGGCGCAGGGCCGCGGCGACGCCCGCGTCCACGGCGCTGCCTATGCTGCCCTCGATCTTGGAACCAACAACTGCCGTCTGCTGATCGCGCGCGTATCCAATGACGGATTCCGCGTAATCGATTCCTTTTCGCGCATCATCCGGCTTGGCGAGGGTATTTCGACGACCGGACGCATCAGTGACGCCGCGATCTCGCGCGCGGTCGGGGCCTTGGGTGTATGTGGCGACAAGATCCGCGCCAAGGGCGCGAAGCGGCTGCGCACCATCGCCACCGAAGCCTGCCGCGCCGCCGACAATTCGGATGCGTTTCTCGACCTGATCGAGCGGGAGACCGGCATTAAGCTGGAAGTCATCGACCGTGAGACAGAGTCGACGTTGGCGGTGATCGGCTGCTCGCCGCTGCTTGATCCGAAGGCCGCGGGTGCGATCCTGTTCGACATCGGCGGCGGTTCGACCGAAGTGGTGCGCATTGCACGTCCTGCCAGACAACCGCACGCCGCGCCGGTAAAAGGGCCATGGGTCTCGCTGCCGCTTGGCGTGGTGACGCTGGCGGAAAAGTTCGGCGGCATGCATGTGACACGCGAATCCTATGGCGCGATGGTTGCCGAAGTGGCGAGCCATCTCGCGCCGTTCGCCGAACAGCACGGGCATGATCTGACCGGCATGCATTTGCTTGGCACATCCGGCACCGTAACAACGGTTGCGGGCATTCACCTTGGCCTCTCGCATTATGACAGGCGCCGGGTCGATGGTTTGTGGATGAACGACGCCGACATGGACCGCGCCATCGCGCGCCTGCTCGACATGACCTATCAGGACCGCGCGCGGAATGCCTGCATCGGCGCCGAGCGGGCCGATCTCGTGCTGGCCGGATGCGCCATTCTCGATGCGATCCGCAAGGCGTTCCCGTTGCCGCGCCTGCGGGTGGCGGACCGTGGTCTGCGCGAGGGGATGCTGGTCGAAATGATGCGGGCCGACGGCGCGATCCCGAATTGCTAAAGTGTTCACGCCGCGGCTGAAACGTCGTATGGGATGCGTGTACCCCGTTTTAGATTGATCCTGCTTTATGGCGAAAGACACCACCGGCCGGCTGCATGTGACCGTCAAGACCGGCGGCAAGCGCAAGCTGTCGTCGAAACTCTGGCTCGAGCGTCAGCTCAACGATCCCTATGTCGCGCAGGCCAAGCGCGATGGCTTCCGTTCGCGCGCAGCCTACAAGCTGCAGGAAATGGATGACAAGCACCGGCTCCTGAAGCGAGGGCAGGTCGTGGTCGACCTCGGTGCCGCGCCGGGCGGCTGGAGCCAGATCGCCGCGAAGCGCGTCGGATCGCTGGAAGGCAAAGGCAAGGTCGTCGCCATCGACCTTCTGGACATGCCGGAGGTCCCCGGCGTGACTTTCGCGCAGATGGATTTTCTCGACGACAATGCACCGGACAAACTGCGCGCGATGATCGGCGGCGGCGCGGATGTGGTAATGTCCGACATGGCGGCGAACACCACGGGCCATCGCAAGACCGATCAGCTTCGCATCATCGGTCTGGTGGAAAGCGCGGCGGCCTTCGCCTGCGAGATTCTCAATCCGGGCGGCACGTTTCTGGCAAAAGTGTTTCAGGGCGGTGCCGACGCCGACCTGCTGGTGCAGCTCAAGCGCGACTTCGCCAGCGTGAAGCACGTCAAGCCCGCCGCCAGCCGGCAGGATTCGTCGGAGCGCTATGTGCTGGCCACGGGATTTAGGGGCGAGAACGGGCTATCGAAACAGGTGCGTTAGCCCAGCTTCTGATCCCGCGCGTCATGGGTGGATTCCGCGGCGGCCGCTTCGGCGGCCTTGGGGCCTTCCATCGTCGGAACCCGGTGGCCCGAAATTTCGTGCCCGGCATCTTCCGGCAGCCGCCAGAACGACACCGCCGACAGCGCCGAGAGAATGGCCACGACAATGAAGGCCGGCCAGAAATCGTTCACGCCGAGTTCCGTTGAATGATTGGCCGCCATGGTCGCCTCGACCGCGAAAGCGCCGACCGCAACGCCTGCCGAGATCGCAAGCTGCTGGTTGACGCTGACCAGCGTCGTCGCACGGCTCATCTCGCCGGGTGACACTTCAGCATAGGCCATGGTGTTGATCGCCGTGAACTGCAGCGAGCGGAAGAATCCGCCGACGATCAGGATGATCATGATCAGCAGCAGCGATGTGTCCGGCGTGAACAGGGCGCAGGCCGCGAGGAAGAATGAACTTGCGACCGCATTGATCGACAGGATGTTGCGGAAGCCGAAGGTGCGGATGATCCGTCCGGCCAGTGCCTTCATGAAGATGGCACCGACCGCCGATGCAAATGTCACAAGGCCCGACTTGAACGGCGACAGCCCAAAGCCGATCTGCATCAGCAGCGGCAGCAGGAACGGCAATGCGCCGATGCCGAGGCGATACATGAATCCGCCAGTCAGGCTCGCGCGTAGTGTCGGATGCCGGATGAGCGTGAAATCGAGCACAGGCGAGGCGGTGCGTCTGGCGTGCCACAGATAGAAGCCCATGGCGATGCCGCCGCCGACAATCAGCGCGATCACGATTTGCCATGGCAGCAGGCCAAGCCCGGCGACCGAGAGGCCGAACGCGAGGCCGGCCACGCCGAGGCCCGCGAGCACGAGACCGACGAAATCGAACCGTTCGGGATTTTCGCTCTTGATAGGGTCGATGTATTTCAGCGCCAGCCAGATGCCGAGCAGCCCGATCGGAATGTTGATCAGGAAGATCCAGTGCCATGAGAAATATGTGGTGATAAAACCGCCGAGCGGCGGTCCGATCACCGGGCCGATCAGCGCGGGCATGGTGACCCACGCCATCGCATTCACCAGTGCGCTTTTGTCGATGGAGCGCAGCAGCACGAGACGGCCGACCGGCGTCATCATCGCCCCGCCAATGCCCTGGATGATACGTGCGATCACAAAGTGGGTAATCGACGTCGAGAGCGCGCAGCCGATCGAGCCGATCATGAACACGCCGATGGCGGCGCTGAACACCGCGCGTGCTCCGAAACGGTCGGCGGTCCAGCCGCTGGCCGGAATGAACACTGCGAGTGACAGCAGGTAGGACGTGATCGCCAGCTTCAGCGTCAGCGGGCTGGTCCCGATGTCGGCGGCGATGGCGGGAAGCGACGTTGCGATCACCGTCGAGTCCATGTTCTCCATGAACAGGGCGCAGGCGACGATCAGCGGTATCAGGCGTTCCTTCTGCATCATCTCGGCTTTGTGGAAGGATTTTTGGAGCAGGACAGGCAGGGAGAGAATAGCGATCCCTGATAGGCCAGTCCGGGCGCATTGGGTCAATAAACTCGTTGTGAAATCGGCCCTGTGGAGAAAAGCCCGCTGTTAGAGGGGCTTTTGCAGACGTCCCATGCGCAAAAACCGCTGAATTTCGAGCGAAATGCTTTGAAACGTCATGCGGTCATGCTATCGACCACCGCCAACCCTACCGATGGGCTTCGATTCGAGCGACGCGCTGGCGGCCGCCGAACACGCGCATCCTCAAGGTTATGTCGCAGTCACGGGCTGCTGAACGGAGTTGGCAATGGCAAATCAGTTGGGTCAGGGTATTCGCGAAGCATTCACATTCGACGATGTGTTGCTGAAACCGGGCCTGTCCGACATTCTGCCTTCGGATGCCGATGTCCGCACCCATCTGACCCGCGCGATCCCGCTCAATATTCCGATCATCGCCTCCGCGATGGACACCGTGACCGAAGCCAGCATGGCGATCGCCATGGCGCAGGCCGGTGGCATCGGCGTTCTTCACCGCAATTTCGATCCCGAAGGTCAGGCCGCGCAGGTCCGTCAGGTCAAGAAGTACGAATCCGGCATGGTGGTGAATCCGCTGACCATCAGTCCCGAGGCCAAGCTGGTCGATGCGCTGACCTTGATGAAGGATCACGGCATCTCCGGCGTTCCGGTGGTGACCGGCGGCAGCAAGGCGCAGCCCGGCAAGCTGGTCGGCATTCTCACCAACCGCGACGTGCGTTTCGCCACCGATCCGGAGCAGAAGGTCTCCGAGCTGATGACGCACCAGAACCTCATTACGGTGAGGGAAGGCGTCAGCCAGACCGAGGCCAAGAAGCTGCTGCACCAGAACCGCATCGAGAAGCTGCTGGTGGTCGACGATCAGTATCGCTGCGTCGGCCTCATCACCGTGAAGGATATGGAAAAGGCGGTCGCACATCCGCTGGCATCCAAGGACGCGCAGGGACGTCTGCGCGTTGCTGCTGCAACGACGGTCGGCGAGGGTGGTTTCGAGCGCACGGAAAGGCTGATCGACGCAGGCGTCGACGTGATCGTGGTCGATACCGCGCACGGACATTCCATGCGCGTGCTCGAAGCCGTCAACCGCATCAAGCGGCTGTCCAACGCCGTACAGGTTGTCGCGGGCAATGTCGCGACCACGGCAGGCACGCAGGCGCTGATCGATTCCGGCGCGGACGCGATCAAGGTCGGTATCGGCCCGGGCTCGATCTGCACCACGCGCATCGTTGCGGGCGTCGGCGTCCCGCAGCTCACCGCGATCATGGATTCGGTCGAGGCGGCGAAGAAGGCGAACATTCCAGTGATTGCCGACGGCGGCATCAAGTACTCCGGCGATCTCGCCAAGGCGCTTGCCGCCGGTGCGGATGTCGCGATGGTCGGCTCGCTGCTGGCCGGTACCGACGAGACGCCGGGCGAAGTGTTTCTGTGGCAGGGCCGTTCCTACAAGGCCTATCGCGGCATGGGTTCGGTCGGCGCGATGGCGCGCGGCTCGGCCGACCGCTACTTCCAGCAGGATATCAAGGACACGCTCAAGCTGGTGCCGGAAGGCGTGGAAGGACAGGTCCCCTACAAGGGACCGGTCGCCAATGTGCTGCATCAGCTCGCGGGCGGTCTGCGCGCCGCGATGGGCTATGTCGGCGCGAAGGACATCCAGGACTTCCACGACAAGGCGGAATTTGTCCGCATCACCGGCGCGGGCCTGCGCGAAAGCCACGTCCACGACGTGACCATCACCCGCGAAAGCCCGAATTATCCGGGCGGGGCTTAACTGGTTCCGTCCCATTTCGGCCTCAACGTCCTGTCAGAACAGGCTGCCTGCGCGCGCCATTGCGCTGCGCGGCGGCGTTCGTTTCCGGAGCCGCCGAGCGGCAGCTTTTCCGGACGCAATTTTCCTAAAACTTAGAGAAGAACATTATGGTTGATTGGACAGACGACAGGATTGCAGGGCTTTCGGATCAGGATCTGAAGAACCTGATGGTGAACGCCGAGCGGAGGTCCGTCGCGGACGTGGTGGCGAAATGCCAGACCGAGCTCGAGAAGCGCAATGCGCTGAAGCCGCGCAAGGCATCGAAGCCGCGTTCGGAGCTGAAGGAATTCGAGCACACGGTCTCTGAGCAGCTTGCCGAGGTCGGCAAGGAAGTCGCCGGCAAATACGATCTTTCCGAAGAAACCGCCAAGGCGAAGTCGGAAGGCGTGAAGGGTTTCAAGGCCCATCGCCTTTTGGACTCGAAGGGCTTTGCGAAGCTGGGCGGCATGCAGCGCGACGGCTCGGTCGCTATCGAGCGTTACATCTCCTATCGCCGCGGCGACAGCACGGCCTATCTCGGTGTTTTCCTGCCGAAGGATGCGCCGGCCGAAGATCACGAATTCCATGTGATCGCGCCGAAAGCTGTTCTTGAGGACGGCAAACCGGTTGCCGAAATTCGTCCGAGCGCGACCGACAAGCAGAAGCAGCCCGCCGACAGCGGCCTCGCGTTCAAGGATTTGCCGAGCGCAGCGGCGGCTTTCGACAAGGCGCTGGCCAAGCTCACGGCGGCTTGATCTTTAAAAGTACATACTCTGTTTAAAACGGGAGCGGCATGGATGTCATGCCGCTCCCGTTGTTGCTTTGGGCCGCATGGTCATGAGGCACGCGCTCGGCTAAACAGTCGTCACGATCCATAAGCCGAGGAAACACCATGTCCCAGTCAGCCAAGCGTATCGTTCTTGCCTCCCGTCCTGTCGGTGAACCCAAGCCGGAGAATTTTCGCCTGGAGGATTACCCGGTGCCAACGCCGGGAGAGGGGCAGATTTTGCTGCGCACGGTCTGGCTGTCGCTCGATCCCTATATGCGCGGGCGCATGGACGACGGACCGTCCTATTCCGCGCCGGTGCCGATCGGCGGCGTGATGGAAGGCGGCACCGTTTGCGAAGTGATGGACTCGAAGAATCCCGGCTTTGCGAAGGGCGATTACGTGCTCGCACACACAGGCTGGCAGCAGTTCGCGCTGTCAGACGGCAAGGGCGTGCGCAAGGTCGATCCGAACATCGCGCCGATTTCCACCGCCGTCGGCGTGCTCGGCATGCCGGGTATGACCGCCTACACTGGCCTGCTCGCCATCGGTCAGCCGAAGCCCGGCGAGACCGTGGTGGTCGCAGCGGCGTCAGGCGCGGTGGGGTCGGCGGTTGGCCAAATTGCGAAGATCAAGGGTGCGCGCGCTGTCGGCATCGCGGGCGGCAAGGAGAAGTGCGACTACGTCAAGAACGAACTCGGCTTCGATGAATGCCTCGACCATCGCGACGCTGACCTCAAGGCGAAGCTGAAGGAAGCGTGCCCGAAGGGCATCGACGTTTACTTCGAGAATGTCGGCGGGAAGGTGTTCGATGCGGTGCTGCCGCGCCTGAATGATTTCGCGCGCATTCCGGTGTGCGGCCTGATTGCCGACTACAACACGATCTTCGGCAAGGACACGCCGACGCCGCCATGGGCCAACACCATCATGCGCTCCATCCTTGTGAAGCGGCTGACCTTCCGCGGCTTCATCGTGCGCGACTTCGCGGCGATGTATCCGGATTTCATCCGCGACATGTCGCAGTGGCTGCGCGAGGGCAAGCTCAAGCACAAGGAGTTCGTCACCGAGGGACTCGCGAGCGCGCCGGAAGCCTTCATGGGCCTGCTCAAGGGCGCCAACTTCGGCAAGCAGCTTGTGCGTGTCGGGCCTGACAAGGCGTGAACATGAAAAGCCTCCTTCATCCCGCTTTTCAGTGGGATGAAGGAGGCTGAAAATTGTAACGTGATGAAATGCGTCGCGTACAAAGGTTTCGGTGATGAAATGTCGGTGCCGGTGCTTCACAGCACGCGGTAACGGATGGCGAAGGTGTCGTCCGGGATGCCGCGCGCGGTGTCGGTGCGGGTCTTGGACATCACGCGATCGACCATGTGCCAGGGTCCGAATTCATCCGAGGGGCTCGGATTTGCCGGAAGCCGCAGTTTGAAAGCGCGCTGCGCTTCACCGGGCAGGCTCAGGACGACCATTCGCTCGGAGGTGCGGAATTTCAGCGGAACCGAGCCGCGCAGCACGGCGCGGCCGTCTTCTGTCGCAAGCAGGCCGTCGTCGATCTGCGCCAGCGTCTGGTTCTGATCGGTCAGAAGTTCAACCTGCGCTTCGCGCTTGAGGTCAGCGGCTGCGGCGGTTCGCGGCAACCTGATTTCAAATTCCACGGCGGGCGCCTTGGCCACCATCCCGAGATGCGACAGCACGGCAGTGCGCAGGCCATAACCGCCGGTGGCGAGCGCGCCCGTCATCAGAATGACGGCGAGGCTGCGAAGGGCGAGGCCGCGGAAGGTCCGCACCTCGCCCTTGACGAGGTTATCGGAACCGGTTGCGGCGGCGATCATCGCCACCGCGGCCCAGCTCGTGAGCGCGCCCAGCACGCCCGCCATTATCGAGATGATATACAGCATCGCAGCACCCGCCGGTCCGGCCAACGCCGGAACCGATCCTTTCCAGGCATTGGTCGCCGCCGTCCGCGCTCCGGTTCACGGGGCGGAGACAATTGTCAGCGCAGGAGGGGGCCGCTATAGCGGTGGGACAACACATTTTCCGGGGGATTTCGATGTCAGTTCAGATGGTTCTGCTGCCTGTCTTCATGCTGGTTTTGCTCTCCTTCATCCTGATGTTCAGGATGTTTTCGGTGCGCACCGGCGCGCTGAAAAGCCGGGAGGTGCGGATTTCCGAGATTGCCGTCGGCCAGAAGGCATGGCCCACCAAGGCAGCGCAGGTGAGCAACGCCTATTCCAACCAGTTTGAACTGCCGGTGCTGTTCTTCGTGTTGATCGCCATCGCGCTGCCGCTGCGTCAGGCCGATCTCCTCACGGTGCTGCTGTCATGGGTGTTCGTGGTCACGCGCTACATTCACGCCGGTGTCTATGCGACCTCGAATAACCTCAAGGCGCGCTTTTCGGCCTTCGCCGCCGGGGCGCTTGTGCTTCTGGTGATGTGGGTCTATTTCGCGCTGAAGATTTTGCTCGCGATCTGACGATTGCCGATTCTGAAAGACGACCATGACGCCTGCCGCGCGGCTGTCCGCAGCCATCGAGATTCTGGGAGCGATCGACGCGCAGCGCATTCCTGCGCCGAATGCGCTCAAGGAGTGGGGCACCGCGCACCGCTTCGCCGGTTCCGGTGATCGCGCGGCCATCGCGGGGCTCGTGTTCGACGTGCTGCGCCGCCGGGCCTCGTCCGCATGGCTGATGGATGCAGATACGCCGCGTGCGCGGCTGCTCGGCATGCTCAGGCTGGAGCGCGGTCTGGATGCCGATGCCGTCGCGGCCCTGTGCGATGGAGGACGCTTTGCGCCGGATCCGCTGACGGACAATGAGCGCGCGGCGCTGACCTCGCGCAGCACGAAGGACGCACCAGCGCACATCGCCGGCGATTACCCGGAATGGCTCGACCCGCAGTTCGCCACTGTGTTCGGTGACGAGCGAGTGGACGAGGCGATCGCCATGGCCAGCCGCGCGCCGCTTGATCTGAGGGTCAATACGCTCAAGGCGAACCGTGAGAAGGTGCTGGCGTCGATGAAGCATCTCGGCGCGCGCCCAACGCCTTGGTCGCCGTGGGGATTGCGGATTGATCTTGGCGCCGATGCGCGCAATCCCGGCATCCACTCGGAAGAGGCCTTCATCAAGGGCGGGGTCGAGGTGCAGGACGAAGGCTCGCAACTCGCGGCACTCCTGAGCGGCGCGAAGCCGGGCGAGCAGGTGATCGACATGTGCGCGGGCGCAGGCGGCAAGACGCTGGCGCTCGCCGCGATGATGCAGGGCAAGGGCCGTCTGATTGCCACCGACCATGACAAGCGCCAACTTGCGCCGATCCATGAGCGCCTCTCGCGCGCGGGCATTCACAATGCGGACGTGCGCACGCCGCGCGGGCCGGACGATACGCTGAGTGACATCAAGGCATCCGCCGATCTTGTGGTGATCGACGCGCCTTGCACCGGCACCGGAACATGGCGGCGCAACCCGGATGCGAAATGGCGGATGCGCCCCGGCGCGCTCGAGGTTCGCATCAAGGATCAGGCGGAAGTGCTGGACCGCGCGGCGGGATTGGTGAAACCCGGCGGGCGCATCGCCTACATCACCTGTTCCGTCCTGCCGCAGGAGAACAATGCGCAGGTGAAGGCGTTCACGGCGCGGCATCCCGACTACGAGGTGCTCCCGACGGAACGGGTGATGTCGCCCCTCTGGGACAAGGCCGATGACTTCGCCGCCGCCACCATCCAGTCGGTCGAGGGGCTGTTGATGACCCCGCGCCGGACCGGGACAGACGGGTTCTTTGTGTCGGTGTTGAAAAAGGCGGGATAGAAATCTCGGGTCGTCCCGGCGAAGGCCGGGACCCATAACCACAGAACGTCGTGGGGCGCGAAACGATCGCTCCGGCATCTCTCTCAAATCGAGAGTTCAGGGAGTATGGGTCCCGGCCTTCGCCGGGACGACCCTGGAGGAGATCGCAAGGCACCAAAACCTGCCGATAAGCCCTGTTTTGCGCACGTTCCGGGGTTGCGACTCCGCCCCCCGTCGCGTATTTCCTGCCCATGACAGCACACAGCCAGACCGCCCCAGCGACGCCCGACCCGGCGGCCGCTCACGAAAAGATTCTGATCGTCGATTTCGGCTCGCAGGTGACCCAGCTCATCGCGCGCCGCGTCCGTGAAGACGGCGTTTACTCCGAGATCGTGCCGTTCCAGAAGGCCGAAGCGGCCTTCAAGGAGATGAAGCCGAAAGCCGTGATCCTCTCCGGCGGCCCGGCCTCCGTGCTCGATCAGGACGCGCCATCCGCGCCGATGTCCATCCTCACCGCCGGCATCCCGGTCCTCGGCATCTGCTACGGCGAGCAGACCATGGCGCAGCAACTCGGCGGCACCGTCGAGGCCGGTCATCACCGCGAGTTCGGACGGGCACTGATCGAGGTCACAGATGACTGCGCGCTGTTCGAGGGCGTCTGGAAAGTCGGCGAAAAGCATTACGTCTGGATGAGCCACGGCGACCGGGTGACAAAACTGCCGGACGGTTTTCGTGGCGTGGCCAAGGCGCCGGGCTCACCGATCTCGGTGATCGCCGACGACAAGCGCAAGTTCTACGCGATGCAGTTCCACCCCGAAGTGGTGCATACGCCCGACGGCGCCAAGCTGATCAGGAATTTCGTGCGCAAGGTCGCCGGCCTCAAGGGCGACTGGACCATGCGCGCTTTCCGCGAGGAAGCCATCGAGAAAATCCGCGCGCAGGTCGGCAAGGGCCGGGTGATCTGCGGCCTCTCCGGCGGTGTCGATTCATCCGTGGCGGCGATCCTGATTCACGAAGCCATTGGCGATCAGCTCACCTGCGTGTTTGTCGATCATGGCATGCTGCGCAAGGACGAGGCCAAGACTGTCGTCGATCTGTTCCGGCATCACTATAACATTCCGCTGGTGCATGTTGATGCGTCGAAGACTTTCCTGGGCGAGCTTGAGGGCGTCACCGATCCGGAAGTGAAGCGCAAGACCATCGGCCGCCTGTTCATCGACGTGTTCGATGCGGAAGCCAAAAAGATCGGCGGCGCGGATTTCCTTGCGCAGGGCACGCTCTATCCCGACGTGATTGAAAGCGTCTCGTTCACCGGCGGCCCGTCGGTGACCATCAAGTCGCATCACAACGTCGGCGGCTTGCCGGCGCGCATGAACATGAAGCTGGTCGAACCCTTGCGAGAACTCTTCAAGGACGAAGTGCGCGCGCTTGGCGTCGAGCTTGGCCTGCCTGATGTGTTCGTCGGCCGGCATCCGTTTCCGGGACCGGGCCTTGCGATCCGTTGTCCCGGCGAGATCACGCGCGAGAAGCTCGACATCCTGCGCGAAGCCGATGCGGTCTACATCGACCAGATCCGCAAGGCGGGCCTTTACGACGCCATCTGGCAGGCGTTTGCCGTGCTGTTGCCGGTGAAGACCGTCGGCGTGATGGGCGACGGCCGGACTTACGAATACGTGGTCGGCCTGCGCGCAGTGACATCCACCGACGGCATGACGGCGGACTTCTATCCCTACGACATGAAATTCCTTGGCGAGACCGCGACGCGCATCATCAACGAGGTGAAGGGCGTCAATCGCGTGGTCTACGACGTGACGAGCAAGCCGCCGGGGACGATCGAGTGGGAATAGAAGTCTGACCACGCTTTCGGTCGTAGTGTATCGATTGAAGTGAGGAGGCCATGCTGCGCAACATCGACTTCAGCTCTTGGCAAAGCCTGCTCATTACGCTGATCGGTCTGGCGCTGGTGACGCTGATCGGCGTCGGCATTCGCCTCGTCATGATGTTCACGATTCAGCAGCGCCGCGAGCGGATGAATCGTCAGATCAATGAACGGTTGCGCGTTCTGATCGCTGCCTACAAGACGCTTGGCGGCTCGTTTACAGGCGATCTCTCGGTCGATCCGACACATTTTCGCGATCTGCGCCGGCAGCGGGAAGACGCCGAAGCGGACATCGCCGATATCACGGACCCCGTCGTCGTGAGGTCGGACCGCGCCCGCCGGATTCGCGATGCCGTCGAAACCGCATTGTCCGACGTCATCCTGCTCGGGACCGAACAGCACGTTCGCCTGGCCGAGCACGCGGCGCGAGAACTGGTTGCCGGGCGTCCCGTTCACACCCACGACCTTGTTGTCTCGCTTCGCGATTTTATACGTCAGGCGCTCGATCTCGATCCTATTCCCGCAGACCTTGCGATTCCGATGCAGGGGCCTGTCCGCCCGGCGGGGAACGGCGGCGGTCGCGGCAAAGGCGAGCGCGATGGAAAAGGCGGAAAGGGCGTCGGTGCAGGAATGGGCGGTGGCATCGGAATGGGCGGCGGTGCCGGCGGGGTGGCCGATGCTGACGATCTGTCTTCACCGGATCATCGCTGAGATGCAGGCCAACACCGTCGCGGATTAACTCCGCTTCGGCCTTTTCACCGCGCGCAGTTTTCCGCTCTTTCCGCCGCCGCAGAACAGCCGATCCTTGCCGTCGGATTCAAGGCCCGAGACGCCCGTACCCGCCGGCAAAGTGAGTTCTTCAAAGACTTCGCCGGTCTGCGGGTCGATCCGCCGCAGCGCGCTGTCGTCGCCTTCCCACACGCCATGCCAGAGGTCGCCATCGACCCAGGTCACGCCGGTGACAAAGCGGTTCGATTCAATGGTGCGGATGATCGCGCCGGTCTCCGGGTCGACCTGATGAATCTTCTTCTCGCGATACTGCCCGACCCAGAGCGAGCCTTCAGCCCAAGCCATGCCTGAATCGCCGCCGTCGCCGGGCGCGGGGATGGTCGCAAGCACGCGGCCTGACGCCGGGTCGATCTTGCGGATGTTCCGTTCAAAAATCTGGAACAGGTGACGCCCGTCGAAAGCGGTGCCCGCATGAGCCGGGATGTCGATGGTGCGCAAGGGCTTCCCGCTCTCCGGATCGAAAGCGTTGAGCTGGTCGCCAGAGGCGAACCAGACATTCTGGCCGTCGAAGGTCACGCCATGCACGTCCTCCGCGCCGGGAAAGGGGCCATATTCGCGCAGGATTTCTGCTGCCGCTCGTTTCATGATCTGCATCTCCATTGCTTTGATGATCGCAACCTAATCACCCGGCAGCGCAGCAGGGAGTAACAATGCCGTCGTGAATCCGGCTGCCGGCGGCGTCATCCAGCGCCGCGCGCGAGCGCGACCGAACGATTGCACCTTGCCTGCCATCGCTAGTTCGTCGAGCGCACGCTGCACCGTGCGCTGGCTGGCGCCGAGCGCCAGCGCAAGCGCGGAACTCGACCAGGACTCGCCGTCGGCGAGAAAGGCGAGCACCGCAGCGTGTTCTTCCTCCACAGGCGTTGTCAGCACCGCGACCTTTCGCGCGCTGTTAGGGATCAACGCAAAGCCGTCCTTGGTGGCGGCAATATCGGCCAGCGGGCGCAGCGCCTTGCGCAGCCGCCCGATCTCGACGCGCAACCGCGCCCGGTGCGAGTCATCGGCGTGCTTTGCGCGAAACGCGCGCACGAGCAGTTCGTTTCTGGACGCGTCGTTCGGCCACGCTTCGGCAAGCGTGCGGGCAAGCGTGAACAGCACGGGCCGCGTGGCGAGCGGGATTGTTGTGCCTGCCTGCCGGACGGCATAACGGCACGCGTCCACGATGAACGTCTTCGATGCAAGAAGCGTCTCGACCTCCGCGAGCAGGAGCGGGCACTCCTCGCACCGCGTGATGAGGCGCGCGGCGGGCGTGTCCAGCACACGCGATGCACTCTCCACTTCTGTTATCAGCGCGGGAATTCGGGCCTCGCGGGCGGCGCGTTCGGCCCGCGCGAGGGCTGCGCGCGCATTTTTGATGCGCAGGCGGCGCATTGCGAGACCCGCCACGGTAAGTTCATGGGCTGCGCGCCATGCGGGCGGCAGCGCGGCGGGATCGAGACCGGTCGTTGCGCGCTCTGCCTCGTCGAGATGCCCGATCAGAAGAAGCCGCCGGATTTCGAGTTGCCGGGCGTGGCCGGCGTTGATCCTGTCGCCATGCCGCTCAAGAACCGCGCGGGCGTCGTCGAGCGCTTTCGCGGACCAGCCGAGATGACCCTCGATGACATCGCGCGAGACCAGCGCGATCTCGGCCTCGGCGACGACGCAGCGGGCGCGGGCAACGGCCTCCCGTGGGCCGAATGCGCGCGCGGCCTTTTGTAAAAGTGTCCGCGCCTTGGCGAGATCGCCAAGCTGCGCCATGGCGAGGCCCCGCAGCGCGAGCGCGGGCGGATCGTCGCGCAGCGCGACGCGGTTCAGCGCGCCGAGCGGATCACCGGTGGCGAGGGCGCGTGCGGCGGCCGTGATCAGCGAGTCCATCGAAATCCCGACACACTTGTCACTCCCGCCCGCTCCTGATCCGGACCTAATCTACCTCACGACCAGACGCCAGCAAGCCGTATCGGGACGGCGCGAACCGGCGATTGAGGAACAGAACGGAGACCAGATCATGCCGCAAGGAACTGAAGCTACAACCGGAGCGCCGCTCACCATCGACATGCCGCCGGTGGTTTCGGCACAGGAATGGGAGGCCGCGCGCGAGCGGCTTCTGGTCAAGGAGAAAGCGCATACCCGTGCGCGGGACGCACTGGCCGCCGAACGGCGGCGGATGCCGTGGATGGCGGTGGAAAAGAATTATCAGTTCGATGGACCGGACGGGACACTGAGCCTGCTCGACCTGTTCGACGGCCGCCGCCAGTTGATCGTCTATCGCGCGTTCTTCGAGCCCGGCGTACATGGCTGGCCGGACCATGCCTGCATCGGCTGTTCGCTCGGCGCGGATCAGGTCAGCAACCCGGTTCATCTCAATGCACGCGATACCACGCTGGTGTACGCCTCGCGCGCGCCGCAGGCCGACATCAAGCGCCTCAAGGCAAAGATGGGCTGGCAGCGGATTCCGTGGGTAACCATCACCGACAGTTTCGATGCCGATTTCGGTGTCGACCTATGGCATGGGCACAATGCCTTCATCCGCGACGGCGACCGCATTTTCCGCACCTACCTCATCAACACGCGCGGCGACGAGGCGATGGGGACCGTGTGGAGTTATCTCGACATGACCGCGCTTGGACGTCAGGAGGTGTGGGAAGACTCGCCTCCGGGCTATCCGCAGGACCGGACTTACAAGTGGTGGAACTGGAACGACAGTTACGTTCCGGGCGCCGCGCCCGATCCGAAATGGGTCGCGGTTTCGGATGCCGGCGAAGAAGCGTTCCGCAACAAGGACGCCTAGCCGCCGTCAGCACGTCCACCATGCAGGAGAGCGTCATGAGCAATGCTCTTGCGGATAAACCGGCCGCCGCTTGCGAAGGCAACAACGCAAAGGTTCTGTCAGGTGCAGCCGAGTGGCTGCACCTGATGGCCGCGCCAACTTTCGCGATCATGGCGCTGGTGACGGGGATCAGCGGCGACGGTGCGATGGCGATGCTCTGCGCGCACGATGCGTCTCCGCTCGGAAGCATGGCCGCGATGTATGCGCTGATGAGCGCGTTTCATGTCGGGCCGTGGCTGAAACTGATCGCGGCCCGGTAAGGCGCGGACGATTATGCCGAACCGCCCGCCATCTCCCGCGCGATGCTGACAAAGCGTTCAATGGTCGGCGTCGTATCTCCAGTGCGCCATGTAATGCCGGTTTCAAGGATCGGGGCGTCACCCGCGAGATCGACATAGCGGACGCCGGTGCGCGCTAAGTTTCGCAGCGAGGCGGGCACCAGCGCGATGCCCATGCCAGCGGACACCAGACTGATGATGGTCTGCATCTGGATCGCTTCCTGCGCGATCCGTGCCTGTCCGCCGTGGGCCGTGTAGTAGCCGGTCACGAGATCATGGAAGGCGGGCGCGCTCTGCCGCGGAAAGATAATGAGCGGGGCGCTCACCACTGAATCCGGTGCAAGGCGATCCGCCGACAGCGACAGCGTGCCGTCGGCAAGCCAACTCTCCGGCACGGCGGCAACGAGCGGCTCGGTGACCAGGGGCAAATAGGAGAGCGGGTGGGGGAGTGCTGCATTCGGCGGCGGAATCACGAGGCCGACATGGCCGTGGCCTTCGAGCAGGTTTGCGATCTGCACATTGCTGGTTGCCTCGGTCAGCGTGATCTCGACATTCGGATAGAGCGAGGCATAGCGGCGCACCAGCAGCGGCAGGATACTGTAGTCCGCCGTGCTGACGAAGGAGAGCGCGAGGCGGCCCGCGGTGCCGTCGCGCAACTGATGCGCGATCTCGGGCAGGGCGTTGACGCCATCGAGCGCGGCGCGGACGCGGGGCAGCCACTCCGCGCCGAACGGGGTCAGCGCCACGCTGCGTTTGGTGCGCACGAACAGCGGCGCGCCGAGTTCGCGTTCCAGCATCATGATCGACTGGCTCAGAGGCGGCTGGGTCATGCCAAGGCGTCCGGCGGCCCTGCCGAAATGCAGGGTGTCCGCGACGGTGACAAAATACCTGAGTTGACGGATATCCACTTCTGATACTCTGGTCGACCTAATCGTCTTCTAATAATATATTTTACAGCGTCGAATAACCCCTTTATTGGAACCGTTCCAATAAAAGAGGGAACACCCATGCCGGCATATCGCTCCAGAACCTCCACCCACGGCCGCAACATGGCCGGCGCCCGCGGCCTCTGGCGCGCGACGGGCATGAAGGACTCGGACTTCGGCAAGCCGATCATCGCGATCGCCAACAGCTTCACCCAGTTCGTGCCGGGCCATGTGCATCTGAAGGATCTCGGGCAGCTTGTTGCGGGCGAGATCGAAGCCGCGGGAGGCGTGGCAAAAGAGTTCAACACCATCGCGGTCGATGACGGCATCGCGATGGGCCACAGCGGCATGCTCTATTCGTTGCCGAGCCGCGAACTGATCGCGGACGCCGTCGAATACATGGTCAACGCGCACTGCGCCGACGCGCTGGTGTGCATTTCCAACTGCGACAAGATCACGCCCGGCATGCTGATGGCCGCGATGCGGCTCAACATTCCGACCGTGTTCGTGTCGGGTGGACCGATGGAAGCCGGCAAGGTCGTGGTGAAGGGCACGCAGCGTTCGGTCGACCTGATCGACGCGATGATCGTCGCCGCCGATGACAGCTACACCGACCAGGAAGTCGCAGCAGTCGAGCGCTCGGCGTGCCCGACCTGCGGCTCGTGCTCGGGCATGTTCACCGCGAACTCGATGAACTGCCTCACAGAAGCGCTCGGCCTCTCGCTGCCCGGCAACGGTTCGGTGCTGGCGACGCATGCCGACCGGGAGCGGCTGTTCCGCGAGGCGGGCCATGTGATCGTCGATCTCGCGCGCCGCTGGTACGAACAGGACGATGCCAACGCGCTGCCGCGCAACATTGCGAACTTCAAGGCTTTTGAGAACGCCATGAGCCTCGACATCGCCATGGGCGGATCGACCAACACCGTGCTGCATCTCTTGGCCGCCGCGCAGGAAGGCGAGGTGGACTTCACCATGGCCGACATCGACCGGCTGTCGCGTCGCGTGCCATGTCTCTGCAAGGTCGCGCCGGCGAAGAACGACGTTCACATGGAAGACGTGCATCGCGCCGGCGGCGTGATGGCGATTCTCGGTGAACTCGAGCGGGCCAAGCTGATCGACACCAGCCTGCCGACCGTGCACGCGCCGACCATGGCGGATGCACTCAATCGCTGGGACATCGGCCGCACCAACAGTGAAGCCGTGCGCACCTTCTTCCGCGCGGCGCCAGGCGGTGTGCCGACGCAGGTGGCCTTCAGCCAGTCCGCGCGCTGGGACGATCTCGACACCGACCGTCAGAAGGGCGTGATCCGCTCGGCCGAGCATCCGTTCTCCAAGGACGGCGGCCTTGCGGTGTTGTTCGGCAACATCGCGCCCGAAGGCTGCATCGTGAAGACCGCGGGCGTCGATGAATCGATCCTGACCTTCCGCGGCACCGCGCATGTGTTCGAGAGCCAGGACGATGCAGTGTCCGGCATTCTCGGCAATCGCGTGAAGCCCGGTGAAGTCGTCGTGGTGCGCTATGAAGGGCCGAAGGGCGGGCCGGGCATGCAGGAAATGCTGTATCCGACCAGCTATCTGAAGTCGAAAGGCCTCGGCAAGGTCTGCGCGCTCGTCACCGATGGCCGCTTCTCGGGCGGCAGTTCGGGTCTGTCCATCGGTCACGTTTCGCCGGAAGCGGCGGAAGGTGGCCTGATCGGTCTGATCGAAACCGGCGACCCGATCCTGATCGACATTCCGAACCGCATCATCAGCGTCGAACTCGACGATGCTGTTCTCGCGGAACGCCGTGCAGCGATGGAAGCCAAGGGTGCTGCGGCATGGAAACCTGTGGACCGCAAGCGTGTGGTGTCACCGGCATTGCGTGCTTACGCGGCGCTGACCACCAATGCGGCGCGCGGCGCGGTGCGCGACGTATCTCAGGTCGAGAAGTAACTCTCACCTCGGACGTGTTTTGAACGCCGCCGCCTGTTACGGGCGGTGGCGTTCTGCTTTGCGGATCAGGCGTTAGCCCTTCACATACGCAGCCAGCTTCTCGAAGGTCTGCATGCCAAGCTCAATGGCGCCGAACTTCATCACGGCGTTGCGCGCCTCGACCGACGGGAAGGTCGAGGTCTTGGTCAGCAGCGTGCGGTTTCCTCCAATGGCCTTGAACGTGGTGACGACTTCAAATGCATTGGGGTCGTTGTCGACGTCCGTGCCATGACGATAGACAAGGCGCGCGGCGGGAACGATGTCGCGATAGAGCATGCGGTTCGGATAGTCCGTGCCATCCGGCCCGTGCATGGTGAAGCGAAACAGGCCGCCGACGCGGAAGTCCATCGCCAGCACCGTGATGGTGAAGCCGTTCGGGCCGTACCAGGCCTTCATGGCGTCGGGCTCGCTGTAGGCGCGAAACAGAAGAGCCGGCGGCGCGTCGAACTCGCGCTCCATCATGATGGTTGGCTGGTTGTCGGGTGCGCTCGCGGTGACCTTGAGAGTTGCTGTCATGTGTCCTCTTCCTTTGCTTGAATGTCTTTCAGGTAGAGGTCGAGCTTGCCGAAGCTCTCCTCCCAGAACCGCCGGTATTGATCGAGCCATTCGCTCGCTTCCTTCAGCGCCTTCGGCTCAAGACGGCAGGGCCGCCACTGCGCCGTGCGTCCGCGCGTGACGAGCCCGGCGGTCTCCAGAACCTTCAGGTGCTGGGACACGGCGGGCAGACTCATGTCGAACGGCTTTGCCAACTCCTGCACCGAAGTCTCACCCAGTGCGAGACGGGCGAGGATTGCGCGCCGGGTCGGATCCGCGAGGGCCTTGAAGGTCATGTCGAGCGCATCGGCCATGGTCAAACTCGTATTTAAGGTATTGCTTAAATACAATCCGGGACGTTAGAGGTCAAGCAGAAGGCGCCAAGCTGGCACGGGTGCTTTACGCCCAATCATGTTCATGATTTGTTCTTTGGCGTGACCGGGGTGCGTATCATGTCTGAGCGAAGCCTGCCGCGTGGCTTTTCGGGCGGGAAGCAACGTCAATCGCTGTTCTTCGCTCTGCTTTTCATGCCCGATGACCAGCAAACGCTGACGGCGCTCGCCAGCGAATGTTGCTGCAGGGAAGGGCTGACCGGCGCGCCGACGCCGGGGCCGCGATTTCATCTTTCGCTTCACGCCGTGGGCGGCTTCGCCGAACTTCCCGACCGGATCGTGAGCGCCGCTGCGAACGCGGCGGCTTCGGTGCACGTTCCAGCGTTTGCGGTGGCATTCGACCGGACGATGACCTTCCAGATCAGGCAGCCGGCCAATCCGTTCGTCCTTTGCGCCGGTGACGGCATGATGGCGCTGGATTCCTTGTATGGGCAATTGGGGCAGGCGCTAAGGCGCGTTGGCCTTGGCCAGCATGTCTCGCGGCGCTTTACCCCGCATATCACGCTGCTCTATGACCGGCGTTGCGTACCGGAACGGTTGATTTCGCCAATAACATTCCGCTTCGACAGTTTCGTCCTGATTCACAGCCTTGTTGATCCAAGACGACATGCTCATGTGGCGCGTTGGCCGCTGCGTTCATAAGGTCGCGAACAGCAAGGGAGAGCACGTTGGCGACGACGATCTACGGCATCAAGAACTGCGACACGATGAAGAAGGCGCGTGCCTGGCTGGACAAGCACGGAGTCGCCTACAGCTTTCACGACTACAAGGCCGAGGGTATCGACAAGGAGCGGCTGGCGCGCTGGAGCAAGGCGGTAGGCTGGGAGACGCTGCTGAACCGGGCCGGGACCACTTTCCGTAAGTTGCCGGAGGCCGACAAGGACAACATCACCGAGAAGAAGGCGATGGCGCTGATGCTGGCGCAGCCGTCGATGATCAAGCGTCCTGTGCTTGAGATCGGGGGCAAGCTGCTGGTCGGTTTCAAGCCGGAAAGCTACGCGGCACAGATCAAGTAGCTTCCGTCGGCAGCCGGCGTTCGGCCGTGCAAAATCCCGTTAGCTGCCGGGGATTTTCCTTGAGGGGTGCGGCGTTCTGGCGCAGGCTAAGGCGTGCTGAAATACCATCGCCACTCCCTCGCATGAGCCAGCTATGACAGTCACCGCCGTACCGACCGGACAGGCCTCCACCCGGTCGCCCTGGTATTCGATCCTCTATGTCCAGGTCCTGATCGCCATCGCGCTCGGCATCCTGATCGGCCATTTCTACCCCGGCACGGGCAAGGCGCTGAAGCCGCTCGGCGACGGCTTCATTTCGCTGATCAAGATGATGATCGCGCCGGTGATCTTCTGCACAGTGGTGCATGGCATTTCCTCGATGGGCGATCTCAAGCGCGTCGGCCGCGTGGGCCTGAAGTCGCTGTTCTATTTCGAGGTCGTCTCGACCATCGCGCTGGCGATCGGTCTGCTCGTTGGCGAAATCATCCAGCCCGGCAATGGCTTCAACATCGACCTGGCGACGCTCGATCCAAAAGCGGTCGCGACCTACGTTCACAAGGCGAGCGAGGATGGAATCGTCGCGCATCTGATGGCGATTATTCCGAACAGTTTCATCGGCGCGCTGGCAAACGGCGACCTGCTGCAGGTCCTGCTGGTCTCGATCCTGTCGGGCTTCGCGATTGCCTTTATGGGACCCGCGGGCGAACCCATCGCCCATGCCATCGACATGGCGGCGAAAGTTTTCTTCGGCGTGATCCGCATTATTGTGCGCGCCGCTCCGATCGGCGCATTCGGCGCAATGGCCTTTACGGTCGGCGCCTATGGCCTCGGCGCGTTGTGGAATCTCGTGGCGCTGATCGGCACGTTCTACCTGACCAGCATTCTGTTCGTCCTGTTTGTGCTCGGAGGCATCGCGCGGTTCGCGGGCTTCTCGATCCTGCGGTTCATCGCCTACATCAAGGATGAACTGCTGATCGTGCTGGGCACCAGTTCATCGGAGACGGTGCTGCCGAACATGATCACGAAGATGGAGCGGCTCGGCGCCTCGCGCGGCGTGGTCGGCCTCGTGATTCCGACCGGCTACAGCTTCAATCTCGACGGCACCAACATCTACATGACGCTGGCGACGCTGTTCCTGGCGCAGGCCACCAACACCCATCTGACGATCTGGCAGGAGCTTGGTATCCTCGGCGTGGCGATCGTCACGTCGAAAGGCGCGTCCGGCGTCACCGGCGCCGGATTCATCACGCTCGCGGCGACGCTGGCCATCGTGCCGGATATTCCGATTGCCTCGCTCGCCATTCTGGTCGGCATCGACAAGTTCATGAGCGAATGCCGGGCGCTGACCAACCTGATCGGCAATGGCGTTGCGACGGTCGTGATCAGCCGCTGGGAGGGCGAACTCGACAAGGACAAGCTGCACGAGGCGATGGCGCATCCCCTCGAACTCGGCGAGGAGCTGGAGCGGAATCCCGCCGCGTGATCGCTTGCTGAGAAGCTAGACGAACTCGATGGTGTCGCCAGGCGCGATACGGCCCGGCAGCTTGTGATAGAGTTCGCGGTCGATGACTGAACGCAATTGATAAATCGGCAGCACGTCGTTCGCGCGCATCAGATTCCTGATCTCGAAGCTGCCGTCGTCGCTGATGGTTTTCAGCGATGCGAGAATGTGGGTCACGCCGGCGACATCGGAAAACGGCAGCAGCAGCCGTTCGTAATCCACCTTGCGCCCGTAAAGGTCATTGACCTTCGAGATGGTATAAACCGGCAGCCTTCGCCGGACACATTCGAGATAGATTGGAACGACAATCGGCTCGAGCTTGGCGCCGACATATTCGTCAAGGTAGCGGCCCTGGCCGGTGGCGCCGTAGGCGTTCGCCATCCGGGTGCCTTCGCTCTCGATCCGGAAGCGGGGGTGCTGTCCCGTGCCGTGAACCGTATAGGTCACAAGATCGGCGGCCTCTTCGGCGAAGCGTTCGGGGCGATATTCGTCGAAGCCGGGCAAGCGTTTATGGCGGGCATACAGCCGCAGCCAGACGTTCAAGAAATCTCGTTGCTTGATCGACTTTACGATGGCCGGACCAGCGCCTTCAAATTCCATGACCGACGTCCTGAGCGGGGGTTAAGGAATGTCCTTGCCGCAATCATCGGTCTTTGGGCGAAATTTTTCATGAAGAGCTGAGATCGGCGGAAATTAGGCTTAACCGCTCGTTTATCGGGTTCCAGCGTTTGTGCGTATCCGGCTTAGGCCCCGGTGGACATTACAGATTTTGCGCGCTACGCATAAATGGTGGGCAGCATTGCGGCTTGCGCAACACTAACGACCGATACATATTCCCGGCCGGATTGCCGGGGCGGCTGCCCCGGCTCAAGCGCCAGGGGCGGCGCAAATAAACGGCCACGCGCGAAAACCGCGCGAAGGCTGACAGGGGGAATTTGCTTGTCTGATGAGTTTATCCTTGAAACCTCTGGGTTGACCAAGGAGTTCGCGGGCTTTGTGGCCGTGAGCGATGTCAATCTGAAGGTTCGCCGTGGGACCATCCACGCGCTGATCGGCCCGAACGGGGCCGGCAAGACCACCTGCTTCAATCTCTTGACCAAGTTCCTGCAGCCGACGCGCGGACAGATTCGCTACAAGGGGCAGGACATCACCGCGATGAAGCCGGCGGATGTGGCGCGGCTCGGCCTGGTCCGCTCGTTCCAGATTTCAGCGGTGTTTCCACACCTCACTGCAATGGAAAACGTGCGCGTCGCCCTGCAGCGCCAGCACGGCTCATCGTTCGATTTTTGGCGCTCGAAGGCGGTGCTCGATCAATACAACGCACGCGCGCGCGAACTGCTCGATGACGTCGGCCTGAGCGATTTCGCCAACACGCCGGCGGTGGAAATGCCGTATGGCCGCAAGCGCGCGCTGGAGATCGCCACTACGTTGGCGCTCGATCCGGAAATGATGCTGCTGGACGAGCCGATGGCCGGCATGGGACATGAGGACATCGACAAGGTCGCTGCGCTGATCAAGCGCATTTCGCAGAAGTACACGATCCTGATGGTCGAGCATAACCTCAACGTCGTCGCCAACCTGTCCGACACGATCACCGTGTTGACGCGCGGCAAGGTCCTGGCCGAGGGCGATTACGCCACGCTCACGAAGCATCCGCAGGTCAAGGAAGCCTATCTGGGAGCTGGCCATGAATAATCCAGCCAGCAACGCAGCAAGCTCGCCGGTTCTGACTGTCAAGAATCTGGAAGCCTGGTACGGCGAATCCCACATCCTGCACGGCATGAACTTCGACGTTCGCCCAGGCGAGGTGGTGACGCTGCTCGGCCGAAACGGCGCGGGCAAGACATCGACGCTGAAGTCGGTGATGGGCCTGATCGGCAAGCGCACCGGCTCGGTAGCGTTCGAGGGCGCGGAACTGATCAAGCTGCCTGCGGAAAGAATCGCGCGGCTCGGAATCGCGTTCTGCCCGGAAGAACGCGGCATTTTCGCCAGCCTCGATGTGAAGGAAAACCTGCTGCTGCCGCCGGTGATCCGCAGCGGCGGCATGACGCTCGATCAGATCTTCGAGCTGTTTCCGAACCTCAAGGAACGTCTTGGCAGCCAGGGCACCAAGCTCTCCGGTGGCGAGCAGCAAATGCTGGCGATTGCGCGCATCCTGCGCACTGGCGCACGCTTCCTGATGCTGGACGAGCCGACCGAAGGTCTCGCGCCGGTCATTATTCAGCAAATCGGCAAGATGATCGCGAGGCTGAAACAGGAAGGGTTCACCATCCTTCTCGTCGAGCAGAACTTTCGCTTCGCTTCGACCGTCGCGGATCGATTCTACATTGTCGAACATGGCAAGATCATTGACACGTTCGCCAATTCCGAACTCCAGGCCAACATGGAGAAACTGCACACCTATCTCGGCGTGTAAAACGGCAACCAGAACGACAAGAAAAGCCCAAGAGTAGCAAGCGCCGTCAATCGAGCGGCATCCAGGAGGGAAAACCATGAAAACAACGATTTCGGCACTCATGCTGGGGACCGCGCTGATCGTCGGCGCAGGAACCGGCGCCTTCGCGCAGGATAAGGTCGTCAAGATCGGCAACCTGACGGATATGTCGGGTCTCTACGCCGACGTGGGCGGACCCGGTTCGACCACCGCCGCGGAAATGGCGATCGAGGATTCCGGCCTGACCAAGAAAGGCTGGAAGATCGACCTCATCTCTGCAGACCATCAGAACAAGCCTGACGTCGGCACCACGACCGCACGTCAGTGGATCGACGTTGAAAAGGTCGACGTGATCGTTGACGTGCTGAACTCCGGCGTCGCGCTCGCGGTGAAGAACGTCGTGACCGAGAAGAACTCGATCATGATCAATTCCGGCGCGGCGTCGTCGGATCTGACCAACGCGCAGTGCTCGCCGAACGTGGTCCACTGGACCTACGACACCTACATGCTCGCGAACAGCACCGGCACCGCGCTGGTGAAGGCGGGCGGCGACACCTGGTTCTTCCTGACCGCCGACTACGCATTCGGCGCCGCGCTCGAGCGTGACACCACGGCGGCCGTCACCAAGGCCGGCGGCAAAGTGCTCGGCAGCGTCAAGCATCCGCTCAACTCGTCGGACTTCTCGTCGTTCCTGCTGCAGGCGCAGGCGTCGAAGGCCAAGATCGTCGGTCTTGCGAATGCCGGTGGCGACACCACCAATTCGATCAAGCAGGCGGCGGAATTCGGCATCGTCAAGGGCGGACAGAAGCTGGCCGGCATGCTGATGTTCATCAGCGACGTCAACTCGCTGGGCCTGAATGTCGCGCAGGGCCTGAACTTCACCGAGACGTTCTACTGGGACATGAACGACCAGACCCGCGCCTTCTCCAAGCGTTACGCGGCGCGCGCTAAGAACAAAGCCATGCCGACCATGGTGCAGGCGGGCGTCTATTCCGGCCTGTTGCATTACTTCAAGGCCCTCGAAGCGCTCGGCGGCAACCCGCATGACGGCAAGAAGGTCGTGGAGAAGATGAAGTCCATGCCGACCGACGATGCGCTGTTCGGCAAGGGCACCATCGAACCCAACGGCCGCGCGCTCCATCCGGCCTATCTGTTCGAGGTGAAGAAGCCGTCGGAGTCGAAGGGTCCTTGGGACTATTACAAGCTGGTTGGCACCACGCCGGCCGACAAGGCCTTCCGGCCGCTGTCGGAAAGCGTCTGCCCGCTGGTGAAGAAGTAATCGCGATCGCCCGGCGGCCTCGCGCCGCCGGGCATCCTCTTGCAAGACTCTATCTGACTATCTGAGCGCGAAAGAACCGGTACGATGCAAGCTCTCTACGCCCAGCTTCTGGTTGGACTGATCAACGGCTCGTTTTACGCGCTGCTAAGTCTCGGGCTGGCCGTGATTTTCGGAATGCTGAACATCATCAACTTCGCGCATGGCGCGCTGTATATGATGGGCGCGTTCGTCGCGTATTTCCTGCTGAACCTGTTCGGTATCAACTACTGGTGGGCGTTGCTTCTGGCGCCGCTGATCGTGGGCGCCTTCGGCATTCTGCTCGAGCGCACCATGCTGCAATGGCTGACGGGTCTCGATCATCTCTATGGCCTGCTGCTGACCTTCGGCCTCGCGCTGATCATCCAGGGCTTGTTCCAGAATTATTTCGGCTCCTCCGGCCTGCCGTATGCCATCCCCGATCTGCTGAAGGGCGGCGTGAATCTCGGCTTTATGTATCTGCCGATCTATCGCGGCTGGGTGGTCGTCTTCTCGCTCGTGGTCTGCATCGCCACTTGGTTCCTCATCGAAAAGACCCGCCTTGGCGCCTATCTGCGCGCCGCGACGGAAAATCCGACGCTGGTGCGCGCCTTCGGCATCAATGTGCCGCGCATGATCACGCTGACCTACGGCCTCGGCGTCGGTCTTGCCGCACTCGCCGGTGTGCTCTCCGCGCCGATCAATCAGGTCCGTCCGCTGATGGGCGCGGACCTGATCATCGTGGTGTTCGCGGTGGTCGTGATCGGCGGAATGGGGTCGATCATGGGCTCGATCATCACCGGCTTTGCGCTCGGCGTGATCGAGGGCCTGACCAAGTATTTTTATCCCGAGGCGTCCAACACCGTGGTTTTCGTGCTGATGGTGCTGGTGCTTCTCGTAAAGCCGACTGGACTGACGGGGCGGGCAAATTAACATGACAACGATCACTGACAACGCCGTTCCCGTGAAGGGCCGCACCAGCGACGAAATGATCGCCTTCGTCGTCATGACAGTGCTGCTGGCCATTGTGCCGCTGACCGGGATCTATCCTTACTTCGTGATGCAGGCCCTGTGCTTCGCGCTGTTCGCCTGCGCCTTCAACCTGCTGATCGGATATGGCGGTCTGCTGTCGTTCGGCCACGCCATGTTCCTCGGCACTGCGGGTTATGTGTCGGCGCATGCGCTCAAGGTCTGGGGTCTTTCGCCTGAACTCGGAATCATCGCCGGCGTTGCGGCAGCCTGCGCGCTGAGTGTGGTGACCGGCCTGATCGCGATCCGCCGTCAGGGCATCTATTTCGCCATGATCACGCTGGCCTTGTCGCAGCTTCTGTTCTTCATCTATCTGCAGACGCCGTTCACCCACGGCGAAGACGGCATCCAGGGCATCCCGCAGGGCATGATGTTCGGCGTGTTCGACCTCTCGAAGCCGACCACGCTGTATTACGTGGTGATGGTGATCTTCCTGCTTGGCTTCCTGCTGATCTACCGCGCCATCAACTCGCCGTTCGGCGAGGTGCTGAAGTCGATCCGCGAGAACGAGCAGCGCGCCATTTCGCTGGGCTACAAGACCGACCAGTACAAGCTGCTGGCCTTTATCCTGTCCGGAACGCTGGCAGGTCTGGCAGGGGCGGTGAAGGTATTCGTGGCGCAGAACGCCTCGCTCACCGACGTCCACTGGACCATGTCCGGCGAAGTGGTGCTGATGACTCTGGTCGGGGGTCTTGGATCCGTGTTCGGGCCGGTGGTCGGCGCCTTCGTGATCATCGCCATGCAGCAGTATCTGGCCGGTTTCGGCCAGTGGGTGACGGTGATTCAGGGCGCGATTTTCGTGATTTGTGTGCTGACCTTCCGGCGCGGTGTCATCGGCGAAATCGCCCATTTCTTCAAGCGATCGCTCTAACCGCCAGATTTTTCAGGCCTTCCGGCCCGCACAAAACAGTGGATGACCGGTGCAAATGCGCCGGTCGCTGCCTGTTGGCCTGCAAACCGGTTTATGACAGATATGTGACAAATTCTGTCGTGCCGGAGAACGATCATGCTGGGCTGGTTTCGTAAGCTGCTTCCTCGGGAGGAGCGGTTTTTCGACCTGTTCGCCCGGCATTCCCAGGCGGTGGTGCAGGGCGCCGAGGCGCTGGAAGGCATGATGCGCGGCGGGGAGGAGACCCCGGTCTACTGCCAGCGCGTCAACCAGTATGAGAACGACGCCGACCAGATCACGCGCGAAGTTCTCACCGCCGTCCGCCGCACATTCATTACCCCGTTCGACCGCGGCGATATCAAAAATCTCATCACCTCGATGGACGACGCCATCGACCAGATGCAGCAGACCGCCAAGGCGGTGATGCTGTTCGAGGTGCGCAGCTTCGAGCCGCCGATGCGCGAGATCGGCGCCATCCTTGTTCAGTGCGCCAATCTTGTCGGCAAGGCTGTCCCGCTGATGCAGGCGATGGGGGACAACGTCACCACGCTGACGGCGCTCACCGAGGAAATCACCCGCCTGGAAGGCCGTGTGGACGATCTCAATGATATCGGCCTGAAGGAGCTTTTCCTCAAGCACCGCGACGGCAATACGATGGACTTCGTGGTCGGCGCGGAAATCTACAAGCATCTGGAAAAGGTCGCCGACCGCTTCGACGACGTCGCGAACGAGATCAACAGCATCGTGATCGAACAGGTTTAGGGCCGCGTCGTGGATGCATCGCTCGCTTTCCCCATCCTGATCGGACTGATCGCCGTCGCGCTGCTGTTCGATTTTCTGAACGGCCTGCACGACGCGGCCAACTCCATTGCCACGATTGTGTCGACCCGCGTTCTGCGGCCGCAATATGCCGTCGCATGGGCGGCGTTCTTCAACTTCATCGCGTTTGCCGTGTTCGGCCTGCATGTGGCGCAGACCATCGGCACCGGGATTATCCATCCCGAGGTGATCGACGCGCATGTGATCTTCGCCGCGCTGATCGGCGCCATCGTTTGGAACCTGGTCACCTGGGGCCTCGGTATGCCGTCGAGCAGTTCGCACGCGCTGATCGGCGGATTGCTGGGGGCCGGGATGGCGAAGGCCGGCATTTCGGTGGCGGTGTGGAGCGGCCTGTCGAAAACGCTGCTCGCCATTGTGTTGTCGCCGCTGGTCGGTTTTCTGCTGGCGCTGCTTCTGACGGCCATCGTCTCATGGGCGTCCGTCCGGTCCACGCCGTTCGCGGTCGATCGCGCGTTTCGCATTTTGCAGTTTGCGTCCGCCTCGCTGTATTCGCTCGGCCATGGCGGCAACGACGCGCAGAAGACCATGGGCATCATTGCCGTGCTGCTGTACTCGCAGGGCTATCTCGGCAACGAATTCAGCGTGCCGTTCTGGGTGGTGATCGCCTGTCAGGCCGCGATGGCGCTCGGCACGCTGATGGGCGGCTGGCGTATCGTGCGCACCATGGGCCTGCGCATCACCAAGCTGACGCCGATGCAGGGCTTCTGCGCCGAGACCGGCGGCGCGGCGACGCTGTTCGCCGCGACCTTCCTCGGCATCCCGGTGTCCACAACCCACACCATCACCGGCGCGATTGTCGGCGTCGGCGCCGCACGCCGCGTTTCGGCGGTGCGCTGGAACGTGGCAAGCTCGATTGTCTGGGCCTGGATCTTCACGATCCCGGCCGCCGCGCTGGTGGCCGCTGCGACCTACTACGCAACCACTCTGGTCGGATGGAAGTAGCGGCGGCTTGTCAGCCGCTCAGGCCACGACCTTGAGGCCGATGATGCCTGCAACGATCAGCCCGATGCAGGCGATACGCAGCGCGGTCGCCGGATCGCCGAAAAGCCAGATGCCGAGGATAGCGGTTCCGACCGAACCGATCCCGGTCCAGACCGCGTAGGCGGTGCCGACCGGCAGCGTTTTCAGCGAGAGACCGAGCAGGGCGACGCTGGCAATCATGCTGGCAATCGTCAATACCGACGGCATCAGCCTGGTGAAGCCTTCGGTGTATTTCAGCCCGACGGCCCAGCCGATCTCCAGCAAACCCGCAATAAACAGCATCGACCACGCCATGGCCTAACTCCTCCATAGCAGGGCCGTCCCTGCGGATCATGTGGGGTGAATCGAGGTCGTCCTCGACGATCCGAAACATGCACCAAGAACAAAGAAGATGCAAGTGCATGGAAATCAAATACCCTTGATCCTGCCGCGTTTCTTTGTCACACGCTCGCACCATGTCCGACACCGCCATCGCCGCCGAATCCTCGCTGACACCGCTTGCCGAAGAAGTGGCGCGCCGCCGCACGTTCGCGATCATTTCGCATCCTGACGCCGGCAAGACCACGCTGACCGAAAAGCTGCTGCTGTTCGGCGGCGCCATCAACCTCGCGGGTCAGGTGAAGGCCAAGGGCGAGCGGCGCAACACCCGCTCCGACTGGATGAAGATCGAGCGTGAGCGCGGCATCTCCGTCGTCACCTCGGTGATGACCTTCGAGTTCCAGAATCTCGTGTTCAACCTGCTCGATACGCCGGGCCATGAGGACTTCTCCGAGGATACCTACCGCACGCTGACTGCCGTCGATTCCGCCGTAATGGTGATCGACGCCGCGAAGGGCATCGAAGCGCGCACGCTGAAGCTGATCGAGGTGTGCCGGCTCCGCGACATTCCGATCATCACGTTCATCAACAAGATGGACCGCGAAAGCCGCGACGTGTTCGATCTGCTCGATGAGATCGAGAAGACGCTTGCGCTTGATACGTCGCCGATCAACTGGCCGGTTGGCCGCGGCCGCGATTTCATGGGCACCTATAATATCGAAACCGGGGGCATCCGCCTGCTGGAAGGCGGCGGCGCCAAGACCGGGGCCATGGAAAAAATCGAGATTTCCGATCTCGCCAGCCGTAACGCCAACCTCAATGCCGGCGAGATTGCCGACGAACTCGAACTGGTGAAAGAGGCCTCGAAGCCGTTCGACCTGCAGTCGTTCCGTGAGGGCCATATGACGCCGGTCTATTTCGGCAGCGCGCTGCGCAACTTCGGCGTCGGCGATCTGTTGGAGGGTCTCGGCCGTTTCGCGCCGTCGCCGCGCGCGCAGGACGCCGACAAGCGCAAGGTCGAGGCCGACGATCCGAAGATGAGCGCGTTCGTGTTCAAGATTCAGGCGAATATGGACCCGAACCACCGCGACCGCATCGCTTTTGCGCGGCTGTGCTCGGGCAAGCTGACGCGCGGCATGAAGGCCAAGCTGGTGCGCACAGGCAAGGCAATGCCGCTGTCGTCACCGCAGTTCTTCTTCGCGCAGGATCGCGCCATTGCCGACGAAGCCTTCGCGGGCGACGTGGTGGGCATTCCCAATCATGGCACGCTGCGCATCGGCGATACGCTCACGGAAGGCGAAGACCTGACGTTCGTTGGCGTGCCGTCATTCGCGCCGGAAATCGTGCGCCGCGTGCGCCTGACCGACGCGATGAAGGCCAAGAAGCTGAAGGAAGCCTTGCAGCAGATGTCAGAAGAGGGCGTCGTGCAGGTGTTCCGTCCGCGCGACGGCGCGCCCGCGCTGGTCGGCGTGGTCGGCATGCTGCAGCTCGATGTGCTGAAGGCGCGGCTCGATGCGGAGTATTCGTTGCCGGTGGATTTCGAGATCAGCGAGTTCCAGTTGGCGCGCTGGATTTCGTCGGACGACCGCAAGAAGCTCGACGCCTTCATGGCGGCGAACAATTCGGGCGTGGCCGACGACGTCGACGGCGACCCGGTGTTTCTGGCCAAGAACGAGTTTTATCTCGGCTATACCCGCGAGCGCGCCGAAGGCATCGTGTTCTCGTCGGTCAAGGACGTGAAGAAGAAGGCGTGAGCGCTTCCTTTTCGCCTACCGGCTGCGCTTCTCCACATTCGCCTTGATGTTACCAAGACCGATGGCGGCTTCTGCATCCATGTTGGCGATCTGTTCGTCGGTCGGCGGCTTCTTGCGGGCCGGATTGCGCAGGGTGCGGGTAAACTTCGTGCCGCCATCGACCTCCTCGCAGGTGTACTGAACCACGATGGGGCCGATGAAGGTTGTCTCGGCCTGCACGATCCAGAGCTTGGGGCTGACGCAGGCGCGCACGATCCAGTCGAGCGAGACTTCGCCGGAACGAATGTGCCATTTCTCGTGAAACAGCTCGCCGGTGTCCAGCGGACGATTCTCGCTGTCGATGTGGTGCGAGGCCGCGAGCCATTCGGGCCAGGACTGCGGATTGGTCACGTAGTCGAACACCGCTTTCGCCGGCGCATTGATGACGATGTCGTGGCTGCGCTCGAAGGAGACGGTGGCGTTCATGGCGTTCCTCTTTGTTTTGTTCGCTTACCGGACTTTAGTTGATCCGGATATCGCCGCGTTTGATGACATCGGACCATAGTCTGATCTCCGCGTCCATCCGCGCCCGGAGTGCAGCAGGCGTGGAGGGGACAGGCTCCATCAGTTGCGTTTCCAGCCGCTCGCGCACGCTCGGCTTGGCCAGGATGTCGTTCACCTCTTCGTTGATCTGCGTGATGGTCGCAGGCGATGTTCCGGCAGGCGCAATCAGCGCATTCCACGCGTCGGACTCGACGTCGATGCCTGACTCCTTCAGCGTCGGCACGTCGGGCAGGAATCGCGAGCGCTGCGCCGTCGCAACCGCGAGGATTTTCACCTTGCCGCCTGCGAGTTGCGGTGTCACGGCGATGGCTGGCAGGCACGCGGCCTGCACGTCGCCGCGGATCACGGCGGTGATGGCTTGCGGCGATCCGCCATAAGGGATGTGGACCATCGTCGTGCCCGCGCTCTGCGCGATGGCTTCCATGGTCAGATGCGAGAGCGAGCCTGCGCCGATCGAGCCGAAGGCGAGTTTCGATCCATCGCGTTTCAGCATGGCGACGAACTCGGCGACCGAATTGATATTGAGGCTTGCAGGCACCACCAGCACGCTCGGCAAGGATGTCAGCATGCTGATCGGCGCGATATCCTTTGCCGGATCGTAGGGCAGCTTTGAGAACAGCAGCGTGTTGATGGCGAGCGGCCCACCGAGGCTGATGCCGAGCGTGGCCCCGTCGGGCGCGGCTTTGGCGACGGCGTCGGTGCCGATATTGCCACCGGCGCCCGGCTTGTTCTCGACCACAAAGCTCGCACCGGGATGCCGCACCTGCAGATCGTCGGCGATGATCCGCCCGACCAGATCGGGTGTCGAGCCGGGCGCATAGGGCACGACGATCTTCACGATTTTCGGCGGCCACGACGAGTCCGCTGCGCGGGCGTTGGAGGCGGGCGCGGCGAATGCCAGCGCGAGGGCGGCGATTGCAAGGGATTTCATAAGGCCGGGAAGAACTTGGAGCAGGGTTGCGATGCGGAAGCGGCATTGCGCGCCGCACCCCAAAAGTGATACCGGGGCACAGCGCAGCCGGACCCTAACAGGGTCGCGCGCGGGGTGGAATGTGCCGGAAAGCGGGGCTGAAAACCGCTGCGGGCAGATCGAGAGGGAGGAGCGGCACTATGGGCTTGTTGATCCTGATCGCCGGACTGGCGTTGTTCCTCGGCGTTCACACCCTGACCACGCTGCGCGGTCCCCGCGCGACGGTGATCGCGCGGCTGGGCGAGGGCGGCTACAAAATTGTCTACACACTGGTGTCGTTCGCGGGCCTCGGGCTGATCGCCTGGGGCTTCAGCATGTATCGCGCCACCGGCTGGATCAATGTCTGGTATCCGCCGGTCGCGCTGCGGCACCTTGTGCTCGCGTTGATGCTGCCTGCGGTGATCCTTGTGGTGGCGTCCTATATCCGCGGCCGCATCTACACCACGGTGAAGCATCCGATGCTGGCCGGTGTGAAACTGTGGGCCCTTCTGCATCTTCTGGCCAATGGCGATCTCGGGTCGATCATCCTGTTCGGCTCGGTGCTGGCTTGGGCGGTCTATGACCGCATCTCTCTCAAGCGCCGCGAAGATCCCGGCGCGCCACCCATTCCTGTCGGCGGCGTCGGCAACGATTTGATCGCGGTCGCGGTCGGTGTTGTGGTCTACGCCGCGCTGGCCTTCGCATTCCATCCTCTCGTGATCGGCGTCCCTGTGATTGGAGCTTAAGACATGTCCGTACAATCAGCCGTCAAGCGCAAGACCGCGCCCGATATTCTCAAGCGCAAGGGCGGCGACCCGATCGTGATGCTGACGGCTTATCATGCCCACACAGCGCGGCTGGTCGACAAGTATTGCGACGTCATTCTGGTCGGCGACTCGCTCGGCAACGTGATGCACGGGTTCGAGACCACGGTGCCGGTGACGCTCGAGATGATGATCCTGCAGGGCCATGCGGTGATGCGCGGCTCGCAGGAAGCGCTCGTTGTCGTGGACATGCCTTTCGGCTCGTATGAAGCCTCGAAAGAGCAGGCGTTTCATTCCGCCGCGCGTGTGATGAAGGAAACCCACTGCGGCGCGGTGAAGATGGAAGGCGGTGTGCGCATGGCCGAGACCATCGAGTTTCTGACCACGCGCGGCATTCCGGTCATGGGTCATATCGGCCTCACACCGCAATCGATCAACACGCTCGGCAGCTTCAAGTCGCAGGGCAAGGATGAAGCTCTCAAGATCGCGGCCGGCGAAAACGCCAGCGGCCCGTTTCAGGACGACGCGCGCGCGGTGGCGCAGGCCGGCGCGTTTTCCATGGTCGTGGAAGCGGTGGCGGAGCCGCTGGCACGCCGCATCACCGAGATCGTGTCCGTGCCGACCATCGGTATCGGCGCCAGCAATGCCTGCGACGGTCAGGTGTTGGTGCTTGAGGACATGCTGGGCCTGTCGCCGTGGGTGCCGAAGTTCGTCAAGCGCTACGGCAATCTCGGACCCGGCATCGAAGCGGCGATTCAGGATTACGCCAGGGAAGTCCGCTCGCGGGCATTTCCGGGGCCGGAGCATGTCTACGGCATCAAGCCCAAAGGCTGATCTTTCCGTTTGAAAGAGGCTCCGGGTTTGAACCCGCGGCCTTCCTGGCGCGACACATCATCGGGACGGTTTTGCTCCCGGTGGTGGATGAGACATGGAAGACGGTTTCTTCGTTATGCGCGGCTCGCGCCTCGGCGCGATCAAGGCGTTTATTCTGACCAAAATTGATAATCCCGAACTGTGCCTTGATGATGTGGCAGCGCATCAGGAGATTTCGTCGAGTTATGTGCGAAAGCTGTTCGCGGCCGAGGGCGCGAAGTTCACGGCCTTTGTTCTCCAAACTCGCCTCGAGAAAGTCCTGGAGATGCTGGCCGATCCCGAGATGCGGGGCCAGCCCATCAGCGCCATCGCGCTGAAATGCGGCTTCAATGATATTTCCTATTTCAACCGCGTCTTTCGCAAGCGCTACGGCTGTACGCCATCCGATCTCCGCTACGGCCGCGTTGCCAATACCGAACTCGCCGCCAACGGCTGAATGTCAGCCTGATTTCCGCGCCCGCGATCCGGCCCTCGATGCCGGATCGGTGGGCTGCCTGACCCTCCGGACAGTGTTAACGCTTTGATCCGGCTGACTTTGCCTTGTCAGCGCCATACCGGTACTGTATCGCCGCCGTCATATCGGGGAGCCGCGCCAGCCGCGCGGCGGGCGACGGTTTCACACGTTTTCCAGAACAGGCCGGGGCGGGACAGTTAAGTGTCTGAGATTTTTAATGAAATTGACGAGGACTTGCGCCGGGAGCAGCTCAAGAAGCTGTGGGACAAGTATTCGTTCCTGATCATCGGTGTTGCGATTCTCATTGTCGCCGGTGTCGGCGGCTGGCGCGGCTATCAATATCTCGAAGCCAAGAAGGCTGCGGAAGCCGGATCGGCTTTCGAGGCCGCTGTGACGCTGTCCGAGCAGGGCAAGAAGGCCGAGGCGGAAGCCGCCTTCACCAAGATCGCGACCGAGGGCGCCAAGGGATACCGGGCGCTCGCACGTCTGCGCGCCGCCGCTGACGCGGCTGCCGCCGATCCGAAGGCTGCCGCCAAACTCTACGACAGCATCGCGGCCGACCCGGGCATTTCGGTCACGGAGCAGGATCTGGCGCGCATCCGCGCCGCCAGCCTCGTCATGGAAACCGAGCCTTACGCGGATATGCTCAAGCGCCTTGAGGCTGCCACTGCCGAGGGACGGACTTTCCGGCATACCGCGCGCGAGTTGCTTGCCCTGTCGGCCTATCGCGCCAACGACGCCACCGCCGCGCGCCAATGGCTCGACATGATCGGCAACGATGCGCGTACGCCTGCAAGCCTGCGCAGCCGCGCCGAAGCCCTGCAGGCGCTGCTGCCGCCCGCCGCGAAGAGCTGAGACGAGATTCCGCATGCGCCGTTCGCAACGCCTGATTGCCGCCGCCGTCCTTGCCGCGATCTCTGTCGCGCTTGCGGGTTGTTCGGGCGGCGGGTTTGATCCGACCGACATGATGGATTGGTTCGACACCAAGAAGAAGCTGCCTGGCGAGCGCCGTCCGGTCTTCCCGGAAGGCGTTCCCGGTGTCGAGCAGGGCGTGCCGCGGGACATGTACAAGGGCGCGCATCAGCAGGAGCCGCCGCCACCACCGGTGGCCGAGGCGCCGCCGCCTGCCCCCGAGCCGCGCAACCCGCCTGCGCGTTCTGCTGCCCGCGAGGCAGATCCGTTCCCGAAGCCGGTGGACAGTGCCAGCCCGCCGCCGAAGATGAAGAAGCCGAAGCGCAGGAGCGTGACCGCGCCCGAACCTGAAGCCGCCGAACAGCCGGCACCAGCGCCGCAGCGGCAGCAAGCCGCTCCGCCTCCGCAGGCCGCCCCGCAGCAGGCGACAACGCCGTTTCCTGCACCGTTGCCAAGCGGGGGCTTCTCGCGCTGACCGGTCTCAATTCTCGCTGCGGCTGTTTCGTCCGCGCTCGCTGATCCCTTTATTGACATGAGGTCGGTAAAGGGCGAACGGATTTCCCATGTCCTTTACGATCGCCATCATCGGCCGGCCCAATGTCGGCAAGTCGACCCTGTTCAACCGGTTGGTTGGACAGAAGCTCGCGCTTGTTGACGACCAGCCCGGCGTCACCCGGGACCGCCGCGAGGGCGCCGGAAAACTCGGCGATCTTGAATTCACCCTGATCGACACCGCCGGACTGGATGAAGGCCCGAAGGGCTCGCTCACCGCGCGGATGCAGGAGCAGACCGAAGCCGCCATTGCCGCCGCCGATGCGCTGATGTTCGTGATCGACGCGCGGATCGGCCTGACGCCGACGGATCGTGCCTTTGCCGATTTCGCGCGCCGCGCCAACAAGCCGGTGGTGCTCGTCGCCAACAAGAGCGAAGGCAAGCATGGCGAAGCGGGCGCGATGGAATCCTATGCGCTCGGCCTCGGCGATCCGGTGCCGATTTCTGCGGAGCACGGCGAGGGCCTGAGCGATCTTTATGACGCGCTGGCGGCGCTGATGCCGGAGCCGGTCGAGACCGATGACGACGAGGACGATGCAGAGTCGTTCGAGAATGTGGACGGCGAGGATGAAAGCCTGTCCACGCGCCCGATCCGTGTTGCCGTCCTCGGCCGTCCCAATGCCGGCAAGTCCACAATGATCAATCGCCTGCTTGGCGAGGAGCGGCTGCTGACCAGCCCGGAAGCCGGAACGACACGCGACTCCATCGCGGTCGATGTGATGTGGAAGGGCCGCGAGTTTCGCGTATTCGACACTGCCGGCCTGCGGCGGCGTTCGCGGATCGAGGACAAGCTGGAAAAGCTCTCGGTCTCCGACGCGCTGCGCGCGGTGCGGTTCGCCGAAGTCGTCGTGCTGATGATGGACGCGCAGAACAGGTTCGAGGAACAGGATCTGCGGCTCGCCGACCTGATCGAGCGTGAAGGCCGCGCCATCGTGCTCGCCGTCAACAAGTGGGACCTGATGGAGCGCGCGCCGAACCAGATTTCGCGCCTGCGCGAGGATGCCGATCACTGGCTGCCGCAGATGAGAGGCGTTCCGGTGGTCGCCGTATCGGGCATGATGGGCGAGGGCATGGATCGCCTGATGAGCGCGATCGAGGATGCCTATGCGGTCTGGAACCGGCGGATATCAACGGCGTCGCTCAATCGCTGGTTCGAGCAGGCGGTGCAGACCAATCCGCCTCCGGCCGTTTCGGGCCGCCGCCTCAAACTGAACTACATCACGCAAAGCAAGGCGCGTCCGCCGAGCTTTGTCGTGTTCTGTTCGCGGGCGGATGCGGTCCCCGAATCCTACCTGCGTTATCTGATCAACAGCATGCGCGTCGCGTTCGACCTTCCTGGCACGCCGATGCGGATCACGCTGCGCGAGAAGGACAATCCGTTCGCGCACAAGCGCAAGCGGAAGTCCTGACTCGCGCGCGCTTCGCAGTCAGTTCGCCTTCGTCCAGGTCGAGGACTTGCAGATCATGCCGCCCATGGCGCAACCTGCCGTGGTGAGCGTGCCGCCCGAGAGCGACATCTTGCCGGAATAGGTCTTGCCGTCTTCCGGATTGAACGCGGAGCCTTTCCACGCATCCGCGCCGTCGGGCTTCATGTCGTAGAAAATGCGCTGGCCGACCTTTGCCGGAGTTTCGACGCCAGGCTTGAGCCAAACCAGCGAGCCACAGTAAGCGCCACCGCCACAGGGGCCAATCTTGACCTTGGACGCGCCGGTGTCGCGCAGCCATGTCCCACTCGGATCGCCCGCGAAGGCGGGCGAGGTGACGAGTGCGAGTGCTGCAACCGCAGCGGCGATTTTGAATCTCATGATGTTTCCCCTCAACAAGCATCCGCCTCTTCGTGCGGGCTTGTGCAAATTGAACAGGGGGTCTTGTCGGGAGTCAATCGCGCACTGCAATGGCGAGCGTTACTCCACCGGAGTGCGGAAACTCTTCAGCGTCCTTGATGGATAGTCGAAGAATTTTCCGGTCTCGGTCCAGGATGGCAGGCACATCGGCATGATGAATTCGGCGGCCTGCTCGGGCGTGTCGAGAGTCATCGGGTCTTCGCCCGGCATCACGGTGGCGCGCATGCGGGTGCGGATCGGGCCGGGGCTGAACAGGTTGACGCGGACCGGTGTGTTGACGGTCTCGTTGGCCCATACGCGCACCAGCGCATCGAGCGCGGCTTTCGAGGCGGCGTAGGGGCCCATATAGGCGGTCGCCTTGCTGGCGATGCCGGATGTGATGAACACCGCGCGCCCGGCGTCCGACTTCTGCAGCAGCGGCTCCATGCAGCGGATCAACTGGAAGTTCGCCGTGGTGTTGACGGCCAGCATGTTGTCCCAGAATTTCGGATCGGTGTGGCCGAGCGGCGACGACGTCCCGGCGACACCGGCATTGCCGATCAGGACATCGAGCTTGCCATGGCGTTCGTGCAGCGCGGCGCCGAGGCGCGCAATGCCGTCTAGGTCGGTCATGTCCAGCGGCACCAGTGTCGCGGTGCCGCCATCGGCGCGGATGACGTCGTCCAGTTCCTCGAGCGCGCCCTGTGTCCGCGCCACCGCGATGATGTGGGCACCGGCCCGCGCCAGCGCGCGCGCCGTGGCGTAGCCGATGCCGCGCGATGCGCCGGTGACGAGAGCGAGGCGGGAAGCGAGAGGTTGGGTCATGCTTGAACTCATTCTGGGCCGGGCGGCCATCAGCGTCTTTCGGCAGGGTTTTATAGACATGGACGGCCGGGACAAGCCCGCCGAACGCATGAAAACCCAGTTTGGTCCCGCTCTCCGGTAAGCCTCGAAATCGGGCTCGGGTCCATGTTAAACGCCCGCCATGAGCGCGAACCCAAACCCCGGCGGCTGGCGGGCGATGACGGCTGTGGACCTTCCGGCTGTCAACGCACTGGCGGCGCGCATTCACCCTGAATATCCGGAGGACCCGGCGGTCTTCGCCGAGCGGCTGCGGCTTTATCCTGACGGATGCCGGGTGTTCGAGCGAGGCGACGGGATCGAGGCCTATGTGGTTAGCCACCCGTGGCAGCGCACGGAGCCGCCGGCGCTGAACTCGCTGCTCGGCGAACTGCCCGCCATCCCATCGGCCTATTACATCCACGATCTGGCGCTGACCCCGGACGTCCGGGGTTCGGGTGCCGCATCTGAGATCGTTGCGTGGCTTGGAGCGCATGCAAGGGCCAGCGGGTTTTCCGGCATGTCGCTGATCGCGGTCAACAGCTCGTCGGGGTTCTGGCAGCGTCAGGGATTCGAGGTCACGCGAAACCCGCAGCTTGACGCCAAACTGCGAAGCTATGGCGACGATGCGGTCTACATGACGCGATCACTTGAGGTTACAGGTTGGCATCCGTCATCGAGAAACATCAGCGCCCTCTATGAACGCCATGCAACTGCCTTTGACCGTGATCGCGGCAAGCGACTGGTGGAGCATGCGTGGTTCGAGCGGTTCCGGCAGGTGATGCCGGCGGGAGCGGATGTGCTCGATTTCGGATGCGGCTCGGGCGAGCCGGTGGCGCGCTATCTGATCGAGGCGGGGCACAGGGTTACGGGCGTCGATTCATCGCCGACGCTGATTGAACTTTGCCGCTCGCGCTTTCCGGATCAGACATGGATTGCGGGCGATATGCGAAAGGTTTCGCTCGCGCGCCGCTTTGGCGGCATTGTAGCGTGGAACAGTTTCTTTCATCTCACTCCGGACGATCAGCGCGCGATGTTCGCCGTCTTCCGCGATCATGCGGAGCCAGGCGCCGCACTGATGTTCACCAGCGGCCCGGCAGCGGGAGAGGCGATTGGAAGCTATCGGGGCGAGGCGCTGTATCACGCCAGTTTGGCGACTGCGGAATATGAAGCGCTGCTGGCGGCACACGGGTTTTCAACCGTGCAGCATGTGGTGGAAGATCCGGAGTGCGGCGGCCTGACGGTGTGGCTGGCGCGGAGACAGCCAGCCTGAGCGGGTGACCGCGCAGGCTGATGATGTTCAGCTCGCCTCGGCCAGCAGCGATAGCTGATGCGGCTGCTGCTCGACCTGGGTCTGGTCGGTGAGGTGCGTCGGATAGGCGCCCGTGAAGCAGTGATCGGCGAACTTCGGGTTGGCAGGATCGCGGCCGTCGAAACCCATCGCGCGATAAATGCCGTCGATGGACAGGAACGCCAGCGAATCGGCGCCGATGATCTCGCGCATTTCCTCAATGCTGTGGGTCGCGGCCAGCAGGCCGCCGCGGTCCGGCAGGTCGATGCCGTAATAGTCCGGATTGACGATCGGCGGCGAGGCGAGGCGGAAGTGGACTTCCTTCGCGCCCGCGTCGCGCATCATGCGCACGATCTTTTTCGAGGTGGTGCCGCGCACCAGCGAGTCGTCGATCAGGATGATGCGCTTGCCTTCGATGGCGGCGCGGTTCGGCGCATGCTTCATCCGCACGCCGAGTTCGCGCACGCTTTGCGTCGGCTGAATAAAGGTGCGGCCCACATAGTGATTGCGGATGATGCCGAGCTCGAACGGCACGCCGGAGAACTGGCTGTAGCCAACGGCGGCAGGCACGCCGGAATCCGGCACCGGAACGACCACGTCCACCTCGACCGGATTTTCGCGCGCAAGCTGCGCGCCGAACGCCTTGCGCACTTCGTAGACCGAGCGGCCGCCGACGATGGAGTCCGGCCGTGCGAAATAGATGTATTCAAAGATGCAGGGACGGGGCGGCTGCGGCGGGAACGGCTTGTGGATTTCCTGGCCGTGCTCGTCGAACACGATGACTTCGCCCGGCTCGATGTCGCGGACATATTTCGCGCCGATGATATCCAGGGCACAGGTCTCGGAGGCGAGGATCGGACACCCGTCGAGTTCGCCGAGGACGAGGGGGCGGATGCCGAGCGGATCGCGCGCGCCGACCAGCTTCTTGTTGGTGAGCGAGACCAGCGCATAGGCGCCTTCGATGGCGCGCAGCGCTTCGATATAGCGCTCAATAAAACGGCCGCGCTTGGATTGCGCGACCAGATGCAGGATGACTTCGGTATCGGTGGTCGACTGCATCACGGTGCCGTGGCGGACCAACTCACGGCGCAGCGACAGACCGTTGGTGAGGTTGCCATTGTGCGCGACGGCGAAGCCGCCTGCGTTCAGTTCGGCGAACAGGGGCTGCACGTTGCGAAGGATGGTGCCGCCGGTGGTGGAGTAACGGACATGGCCGACGGCCATGTTGCCGGGCAGGCGTTCGATGACTTCGGCGCGGGAGAAGGTGTCGCCGACAAGGCCGAGACGGCGTTCGGAATGGAAGCGGCCATGGTCGTAGGTGACGATGCCGGCGGCTTCTTGGCCGCGATGCTGGAGCGCATGAAGCCCGAGGGCGGTAATGGCGGCGGCTTCGGGATGTCCGAAAATGCCGAACACGCCGCACTCTTCGCGCAGCGTGTCACCGTTCAGGTCCTTGTCGAGATCGTCATCCAGGTCGTAGCCGGATTTGGAGGAGGGAGTGGCAGACTGATCGCCAGAAGGGGTTTTCATATGGTCCACCGCGCCCTTGTCTGAGGCAGGACTGGCCTGAGCCTAGCGTCCTGCGGGTTTGCTTTCGATCAACTGTTTCAGCCCGTCACGAGCCGATTTGCCATACCCGCCGTCGTTTCCCACCGTTGCCGTCGTGCGCGGTTCGGGAGCAGCATCGGTCTGCTCCTCGTCGCCCTTTTTCTTGAACCTCTTCAAGATGGTGTTCTCGGGGTCGTCGGGCAAGAGGCCCATCAGCCACTCGCCGGTTCCCTGCAACATCACCTTGGACTTGGCACTACGGACCCAATCGGGCTGTTGTTTGTCCGGCACCAGCCAAGCGAAGAACAAAAATGCCACCACCATGATCAACAGGCCGCGAGCGAGGCCGAACAGGAAGCCGAGCGTGCGGTCCAGCGCGCCGATCCGGGAGTCCAGGATCATGTCCGAGATTCGGACGGTGATGATCGAGACCACGATCAGCGTCAGGATGAACACACCGGCGACCACAGCAACCGCAGCCACCGTCTCGTTGTTGAAATAGGTTTTCGCCGTCGGCAGCAGCTTCTGATAGGCGTACAGCGTGGTCAGGGCGGCGGCGCCCCATGCGGCGATCGACAGGATCTCGCGCATGAAACCGCGGATCATCGCCAGAAGACCCGACAACAGCATCACGGCAAGGACGATAATGTCGAGAAGCGTTATCGGCATCGGATGGTCAGGTCCGCTTTCAGTTTCAAAAGCCGCGAATCGGGTCGCTCAGTCCCCGGATAGCTGACGGCCATATCGCACGTCCCGCAAGGGCCGGGAACCCGCAAAAAGCCCGGCATCAACGGCAAAACTGCATCGCAGCCATGGAACGCCCGTTGCGGTTAACGGTCCGTAGCGAAAGCGGCGCGCAGCCTCGTGAGGCCGCCGGTTATATAGCGTCAGCGCACACGCGCGTCACGCCGCGCTTCGTCGTCACGGCGCTGGAATCGGCCCTCCGGAGCGGATTTTGCCGGTGCTGTGGCTTTGCGGCCCTTGGCGGCGATGTCCGCCACCAGCGAGGTGAGCGAACCGACCGTGTTGAGCGCCAGTCCGGCGTCGCCCACGGCATCGCCGCGCGCGGTTTCCGGCAGCACGGCGCGGCCGAAACCGAGCTTGGCGGCTTCCTTGAGCCGTGCGGACGTTTGCGCCACCGGGCGAACCGCGCCGGACAGCGAGATTTCGCCGAAATAGACCGCATCGACCGGCAGCGGCGCATTGGCGAGTGACGACACCAGCGCGGCGGCCGCGGCCATGTCCGCTGCGGGCTCGTTGATGCGCAGGCCGCCGGCGACATTGAAGTAGACGTCGTAGCCGGAGAGCTTGACGCCGCAATGGGCCTCCAGCACCGCCAGCACCATGGACAGGCGGCTGGATTCCCAGCCGACCACGGCGCGGCGCGGCGTGCCCAGGGTGGTCGGCACCACCAGCGCCTGCAATTCCACCAGCACGGGACGTGTGCCTTCGAGGCCCGCGAAAACGGCGGTACCCGGACTGCCGAGATCGCGCTCGGACAGGAACAGTTCCGACGGGTTGGAAACTTCGCGCAGGCCCAGACCTGTCATCTCGAAGACACCGATTTCGTCGGTGGGGCCGAAGCGGTTCTTCACCGCGCGCAGAATGCGGAATTGCTGCGAGCCTTCGCCCTCAAAACTCATCACCGCATCGACCATGTGCTCGACCACGCGGGGACCGGCGATCTGACCATCCTTGGTGACGTGGCCGACAAGGATCAGCGCCGCGCCGGACTTCTTGGCAAAGCGAATGAGCGCCTGCGCCGAGGCGCGGACCTGCGTCACGGTGCCGGGTGCGGATTCCACCGTGTCGGTCCACATGGTCTGGATGGAGTCGATCACCACAAGGCGCGGCGGCGTGCCTTCCGACAGCGTGGCGATGATGTCTTCCACCGAGGTCTGCGCAGCCAGTTGCACCGAGGCATCGGCAAGTCCGAGCCGCGCGGCGCGCAGGCGCACCTGCGCCACGGCTTCTTCGCCGGATATGTAGACCACACGGTGCCCGGCGCGCGCCATCAGGCTGGTGGCTTGGGTGAGCAGCGTTGATTTGCCGATGCCGGGATCGCCTCCGACCAGCAGCACCGAGCCTCGCACAAAGCCGCCGCCGGTGACGCGGTCGAGTTCGGTCATGCCCGATGAGAGGCGCGGCGCTTCAGGGCTCGAGCCGGTGAGGGATTCCAGCGCGAAGGGCCGGCCCTTGCGCTTGGCGCGCAGATTGGCGGGCACGGAGGTTGCGCCGGTGACGTCTTCCTCCGACAGCGTGTTCCACTCGCCGCAGGACTCGCACTTGCCCTGCCACTTGTTATAGGCGGCACCGCAGTTCTGGCAGACAAAGGAGAGGGCGTTTTTCGCCATGGAGCGGGCCTGCCAGCGTCAGAACAACGGGAATCGTATGTTCCTCTTTTGTTCACAAAAAGCGTTAAAAAGTCAACCCATGTCCGTGCGGCCCCCCGATGGCAGGCGTCTGCCGAAGCGGGGGCAAGAGGTAGCCTTTCTCTAACGCGGGTCGATCACCAGTTCGGTGCGCACGCTGCGGACGTCCACCTCGAACTCCATGCCGATCACCGGCGGCCATGCCGGATACCAGGCGAGGCCGAGCTGACTGATCTTGTCTTCGGCGAAGACGGTATCGAGCAGCGGGCGGATGTCGTGAACGGTGTAAATCTGCGCGGCGGTGACCTTGCTCCAGTCGCACCCGAGTGCGGCGACACGCTCGCGCATCGCGTTCATGACAAAGCGCGCCTTGGTCTCAAGTCCCTTGAGCGAGACATCGCGTCCGCCGACGATGCGCTCGGAAGGCGGGGCGCCATCGCGGATTTCAGGCTTGCCTGAAATCAGGAAGTCGCCGGACGCGCCAGTTTCCGGAACGGTGTAGGTGAAGGCAAAGAACATCGCCTCGCTCGGCACCTCGGTAATTGGCGCGAGATTGCTGCGCGCCAGCGGATTGATGTCGCCGGCCTTGCAGCCCCATTGATGCAGCGTCTTGAGATATTCGCCATTGAAGGCCTGAAACTGTTCGCCGGTCATCGCCGCGGGCGAGCGCAGTTCACAGGCTGCCAAAGCCGTGACCGGGCGGCCTTCGCGTTCGAGATGCTTTTTGATGAAAGCGAAGCCATCGGCCATCGGGATCGGGCGCATCAAGCGCACGCGGCGCAGCGCGTATCCGGGCAGGGCGGCCACGCCGCTTGAGAATGGCCCTCCGGGCGAAACGATGTACTTGTAGTTTCCGGGCGCGAACTCCGTGACGTCGGGCATTCGGCTGTCCTTCTTCTTGTTTGAACTTATTGCCCGCCCTTGTAAGCGCGCACGTATCGCTTGCCGAGGCTCGTCAGCACCTCATAGCCGATGGTGCCGAAGTGATGCGCCAGTTCGTCCACGGTGATCTCGCTGTTGAGCAGCGAAACCAGCGCGCCGCGACGGGTTGCGCCGGGTGGCAAAGCCGTGATGTCGATGGCCATCAGGTCCATCGAGATGCGGCCCGCGACCGGGCAGCGTTTGCCTGCGACCATCGCCTCTGCACTGCGCATGTTGTCGATGCTGCCCGCGGCACGGAAATAGCCGTCGGCATATCCCGCCGTCACGATCGCCAGCTTGGTCGGCTGTCGCGCGGTCCATGTGCCACCATAGCCGACATGCTCGCCTTTCTCGACATTGCGGACCTGCGCCACGCGAACTTTCAGATCGACCACGGGCTGCATCGGCGTATCGGCTTCCGGCGTCGGATTGACGCCGTAGAGCGCCGCGCCGGGCCGCACCATGTCGAAGTGGAATTGCGGCCCGAGGAAAATGCCGGACGAATTCGCCAGCGAGGCAGGAACGCCGGAAAACTGCGAGGCGATTTCGCGGAACGCCGCGACCTGCCGTCCATTCGATGGATCGTTCAGCAGTTCGGCGCTGGCAAGATGACTCATCACCAGCGAAATGCCGTGATTGCCGTTCTTGATCCGCGGCAACAGCGCCTGCGCTTCCGCGATACGGAAGCCGAGGCGGTTCATACCGGTGTCGATATGGATCGCCGCCTGACCCTCCCAGCCGCTGGTGGTGCGGAACGCATCCCACTCGGCGAGTTCGGTAGCATCGCCGATCACCGGGCGGCAATCGTACTTCGCGTACTGGTCGCCTGCACCGGAAAAGAAGCCGTCCAGCACATAGATGACTGAGGTCGGCGTGACGTCGCGCACGGCGCGCGCCTCGTCCAGCGTGGCGACGAAGAATGTACGGCAGCCGGCTTTCGCCAGCGCGCGGGTGACCTGTGCAATGCCGCAGCCATAGGCGTCCGCCTTGACCACGGCGGCGCAGTCGGCCGGCACGGCCTGGCTGCCGAGCTTGCGCCAGTTGGCAACGATGGCATCGAGGTCGATGGTCAGAAGGCCGGTCGCGCTTGCGGGCAGGGGCGCATCCGCCGCGATGATGGTGTCGGAAGATTTGAGATCGGAAGCAGGAGTCATTGGCTCGGGCAGCAAGTGTGATTCAAACGTTGAACCACACTAACACACTCTTTGCGCCCCGACGTACAGCCGATCAGCCAAATCGCTCGGGCAGTTGCGCGTCAGGCGCGAGATCGCCGAAGCGGGTGACGCTGGCGTCGAACTGCAGGTTGATGGTGCCGGTGGGGCCATGACGCTGCTTGCCGATGATAACTTCGGCTTTTCCGTGCACCAGCGACATGTCGAGCTGCCACTTCTCATGCTCGGGCGTACCGGGACGCGGCTCCTTGCTCTGCAGGTAGTATTCCTCGCGATAGACGAACAGCACGACGTCGGCGTCCTGTTCGATCGACCCTGATTCACGCAAGTCCGAAAGCTGTGGGCGCTTGTCGTCGCGGCTTTCGACCTGACGCGACAACTGTGAAAGCGCGATGATCGGAACGCTGAGTTCCTTGGCCAGCGCTTTCAGGCCGGTGGTGATCTCGGTAATTTCCTGCACGCGGTTGTCCGAGCGCTTGCCCGATCCCGACAGAAGCTGGATGTAGTCGATGATCAGTAGATCGAGACCCTTCTGCCGTTTCAGCCGCCGCGCGCGCGCGGTGAGCTGCGAGATCGAGAGACCGCCGCTGTCATCGACATAGAACGGCAGGCTCTGCATTTCGATGGAATGGTCGCGGATCTTGTCGAAGTCGGCTTCGCTGATGCCGCCGCGGCGGATCGAGCTTGACGAGATGCCGGTGCGCTCGGCGAGAATACGGGTCGCGAGCTGTTCGGCCGACATTTCGAGCGAGAAGAAGCCGACCACGCCGCCGTCGACGGATTTCATCTGTCCGTCCGGTTGAACCTCGCCGCGCCACTTCTGTGCGACATTGAACGCGATGTTGGTGGCCAGCGCGGTCTTGCCCATGGCTGGGCGGCCAGCGAGAACGATCAAGTCGGACGGCTGCAGGCCGCCCATCTTGATGTCCATGTCGCGCAGGCCGGAGGCGAGGCCCGACAGATTGCCGTCGCGGCTGTAGGCGGCGGCGGCCATGTCCACTGCGGTGGTCAGGGCCTGCGAGAATTTCTGGAAGCCGCCATCGTAGCGGCCGGACTCGGCGAGGTCGTAGAGTTTCTTTTCGGCGTCCTCGATCTGCGCGCGCGGCGCGAAGTCCACCGGCGCGTCGAATGCGACATTCACCATATCCTCGCCGACACGGATCAGGTCTCGGCGGATCGAGAGATCGTAGACGGTGCGTCCGTAGTCCTGCGCGTTGATGATGGTGGTCGCTTCGGCGGCGAGGCGGGCGAGATACTGCGCCACCGTCATGCCGCCGCCGATGTCGGTGTCGGCGGGAACAAATGTCTTCAGCGTCACCGGGGTAGCGATCTTGCCCGCGCGGATCAGGCTGGCCGAGGTCTCGAAGATCAGTTGATGGATCGGCTCGAAGAAATGCTTCGGCTCGAGGAAATCGGAAACCCGATAGAAGGCGTCGTTGTTGACCAGAATGGCGCCGAGAAGTCCCTGTTCGGCTTCGATATTATGAGGCGCAACCCGGTAAGCCGGCGAGCCGGCGTCCGGCGCGAGCTTGATAATGTTCGAATCGGTAATCGCCATAGAGGTTTAATGGTCTTCTAATCGGATGAAAGTGGGGCAGGCGGCTGCACGAGGCGGACTGCTACCTAATACTTTCAGAGTCGCGGACGGAATGCTTCATCCAAACTATCCCCACTCTTCAATGTGAGAAAGAAACCGCAGGCGGGGCTTGATTTGCGCCGCGCGATCGGATCGGCCGCTGACAGGACTTCTAAACGCAGGCCTGCGGTATGCTTCAACCGATGCTCGGAAGGCTCTGACTTTCAACGCGGATCGAGCGGGAACCTTGACGCCGCCTGCATTCGCAAGGCGGCGTTTCCTTTTTCGAGCGCATCGCGCGAACGAGGCGTCCGCTCCTCACTCAGGAAGCAAGAGCCATGGTCTGGGCCGGAGGGGGAGCCGCATGTTGCGCCGCGCCGCCCTTGAATGGTGGCGGTCCATCGTCGTCGTCGTCCAGGCGGCGGAGCGCGCTCAGTATATCTTTCAAGGCAACGGCAGCGGGCGCGCCAGGCAATTGCCGCAGCCAGGGATTGTCCTCGACCGCAAAAGCGTCGGACGCCCAGGCCGCAAGAACGCATCGTTTGTCTGCAGCGGTAAGAAGGGGACTGGACAGCACCTCGTCAGGGTGACTGAAGGTCGCTGCCAGCAGGGAATTTGCATGAATGTCGAAAGGACGTGAACGAACTTCGGAACTCATGGTCGCCTCCTCTTTCTCCTTTCAGGTTGGGATGGCGCCAAACGATTTAGGCGGGCGAAGGCAGCCGTCAAGATTTCCTGGCGAAAAAATTGCGTCGTTAACCAATGCGGTTTCGTCCGAAAAATTTTTCAAGGAGGGGCTTGAAACGCGCCTCTGTTTTTTTAGGTTTTTGTTGCCGGAAACGGCCCGAATGCCCTTTGGGGTTCGGTGAAGACGGGCACCGGCAGGTGTTCGGCGGCCCGCTTGTATCCAACTTGCTCAATGGAGGATTTGGCTATGAGAAATGCATTCGACATTACCCCGTTCTGGCGGTCGTCTATCGGTTTCGACCGTTTCTTCGACCTCGTTAATGCCGCGCAGCAGCAAGCCGAGGCTCACTATCCCCACTACAATATCGAGAAGCTCGGAGAGGATCGCTATCAGATCTCCATTGCTCTTGCGGGCTTTCGGCCGGAGGAGATCAGCATTACTGCTGAACAAAACATCCTTACGGTGGAGGGGTGCAAGACCGACGAGAAGCGGCAGTATCTCTACCAGGGGATTTCCGAGCGCCAGTTCCGCCGGCAGTTCAATCTGGCGGACTATGTCGAAGTCAGGAACGCGACCTTCGGCAACGGGCTCCTGCGAATCGAACTCGTCCGGGAGATTCCGGAGGCCATGAAGCCGCGGCGCATCCCGGTCAATGGCGCGCCCAACGTGCAACAACTCGACGCGAAGGTCGCTGCTTAAGCGGCATCCGTTAATCAACGGCGGTTCCCGTTGGCTCAAGCCGACGGGTGCCGTCAGCTTTGGATGAAAGGAAAGATGGAGGCCCATCGTGTCAACGATGATGGTGGATGAAAAACTCGCCCGCATCCGCGCCCGCACCAGCAACATCAGGAGATATCGCCGTCTTCTGAAGACGGAGCTGACCGAACTCGAGCGAAGTTTTGTTCTGAAGCGATTGTCGGAAGAGGAGCGCGCGCTGAGGGAATTGACCGGCGAAACCTTTCCGGTGGCAATCGGGCCGCTCAAGCCTGAGGGCGCGTTTCTGACAGCGTCCTAGCGGTGCGGCATCATGCCCGACAGCATTCGCGACTTTCTGGTCCGGGGCCACCGAAAAGTAATCGAGCACTACGACTGCCTGCTCAGGTCGCCGTCACTTCCGGAAAGCGAGCGGCGTCTGATCCTGGGTCGCCGCGCGAAGGAAGAGGAGGCCCTTGAGAGGCTTCTGAAGGCGGTGTGGACAGGCCGAATGGCGTCGTAGACGCGATCATTCGTCGGCGTGTCGCGGACCCTGTGCCTGACGCGGCAAATCATAAAAGACAAAACGGCAAGCCAGCCTCGGGAGAGGCTGGCAAATCCCATGTTAGAAAAGGAAATGGAGGAAAGGGAGAGGATTCGAACCTTCGACACGGTCTCCCGTGTGCCGCGTTAGCGGTGCCTTAAGCCACTCGGCCACCTTTCCAAAGACTTCGAGCAACCGGCTCTGGAATTTGGAGGCCCAGCCTGGATTTGAACCAGGATGTGAAGCGTTTGCGGCGCCCCCGCGTAGACTTTCCGCCACCGGGCCATGGAATGAGCGTGCATCAGCGGCGGCGCGCGTGCAATCGGCGATTGGGGTGTTAGTTAATACCCGCGATGGCTCGGGTATTAGGGTTACTCGCCTGCAAGGCGGAAAACCGGATGTTTCGCGGCCTCAAGATCGCGCAGGCGCTGCTCTTCGCGCGCAATGTAATCGCGGGTGATCGGCACCACGCCTTGCTTCTTGCTGAGTTGAATCTGGAACACCATGACGTTCTGCTTGCGGAACGACATTTCGGACGACGCCAGGTAGAACTCCCACATCCGCACGAAGCGTTCGTCGTACAGCTTCGCCGCTTCCTCGCGGCGGGCGAGAAAGCGCTCGCGCCAGGCTTTCAGCGTTTCGGCGTAATGCAGCCGCAGGATTTCGATGTCATCGACCAGCAGTCCCGCGCGTTCGATCGCGGGCAGAACTTCGGACAGCGCCGGGATATAGCCACCGGGAAAAATGTACTTCGCGATCCACGGATTGGTGATGCCGGGGCCTTCCGAACGCCCGATGGAATGGAGCGTCATCACGCCGTCGTCCGTTAGCAGTTCGGCGCAGCGCTGGAAGTAAGTGTCGTAATAATCAACGCCGACATGCTCGAACATGCCGACAGAAATGATGCGGTCGAACGGGCCGGGCGTGTCGCGATAGTCCTGCAGCAGGAATTTGGCACGGTCAGCGAGGTTTTGCTCGGCGGCGCGTGCGTTGGAGACACCGAGCTGCTCCTCGGACAGGGTGACGCCGGTGACATTCGCACCCGCGATGTCCGCGAGGTAGAGACCGAGGCCGCCCCAGCCCGAGCCGATATCGAGCACGCGGTGATCGGGTTTCACCAGCAGCTTGGCGGCGAGATGGCGCTTTTTGGCGAGTTGCGCGTCGTCGAGTGTCGTGTCCGGCGTCTCGAAGTAGGCGCAGCTATACTGCATGTCCGCGTCAAGGAAGAGGCGGTAGAGCCGTCCATCGAGATCGTAATGACTGGCGACATTCTGCTTCGAGCGGGTGGGAGGATTGAACTGCTGCCAGTGGCGGATCAGGTAACGGAGCCACCAGCGCAGCTTCGACCAACGTGGCAACATGTCGGGCTGGTCGAGCGCGATGGCGAGCAGGTCCGCGATCGAGCCGTTCTCGACCACGAATTCGCCGTCGGTATAGATTTCCCCGATGGCCAGCTCCGGGTCGAGCAGCAGGTGGCGCTCCGCCTCCGCCGTCATGAACCGGACCGATACGGGCCGGCCCGTGCCGTCCCCGCAGGTGAACGACACACCGCTGGAGGTCGTGAATGTAATCGAGCCGCGCCGGATGAACTGGCTCAGGAAATGCCGCAACAAACGATCTATCGAACGCATGTCCAACGATCCCGGGTGCTTCACGCTATATACAGGTGCCTCACACCTCATAAATGTTGGTAATTCCGGTCCGGCTTTCAATCGTAATTTGACGTAGATGGCGCTTGTGTAAGGCTGGTCTGCGTTTTTATCCGGTGAATCGCCTGCCATGCCGCCCTGAAGGCGCCATGCTTCCCGGTAACTTGCTCACAAAGTTGCGAAATCTCGGCGCTTCCATTCGCGTCATAATCCGCTAAAGGTGACCGCGAGGCCAGCGGCAGGGGTGAGACCGCCGTCTGGCCTTGGCTAGCGATATTTTGGAGATTCGGGATGTTGAGCCGAGCGCTCATTTTGGCGGCGGTGGCTTTTGCTTTTGGCTGTTTCGGGGCGATCCCGGCGACCGCGCAAAATCTGGAAGCCGGCAAGCCTCCCTCCCAGATTTTTTCCAGCACGTGCTCGCTGTGCCACAAGAGTTCGCGCGGGTTGCTGAAGACCGTCTCGCCCGGATCCTTGCCGGGCTTTCTGCGCCAGCACTACACCACCAGCAGCGACATGGCCTCGGCCATGAGCGCCTACGTCCTGTCCAATGGCGCCGCCAATGCCGCGCCGGGGGGCAATCTGACCCGGCAGGGTCAGGAGGCGGCGGGGGGCCGTCCCGGTCAGGAGCCCGGTCCCGACCACGCCAAGGGCCGCAAGCCGGCGCGCGAGGCGGCGAAGCCCGACGCAGATGGACGGAAGCAGGCCGCCGAACCGGACGCTCAGACCGCTCGCCAGAAGGCGGCAGCGGAGCGGCGCGCCGCACGTCAGGCGGCACGCGAAGCTGCACGGGCCGCCAAGCATGGCCTGCCGCCAAAGAACGAAGCCCGCCACGAACAGTCCACAAGCGAGCAACCGGCAACGGCGGCGAAATCCGACGCGAGATCCGATTCCGGGCCTGACGACAAGAAGCCCGAGGCTGACAGAAAGCCCGACGTCGACAAGGCGGAGCCGTCGCAGGACTCCGGCAAGAGCGACACCGCCAAGGTTGAAGGGACGCGGCCGGACCCGGTGCCTGCAGTGACGCCGGCCCCGAAGGAGGCCGAGAAGCCGGCCGAGGTGGCCGTGGCGCCGCCAAAGGAAGCAGCCCCGGCTGGCCCGCTGACCATTGATATCGGTCCGGCACCGGCGTCCAAGCCCGTCGTATCCGCCGGTTCGCCGCCGGTCCCGGCCGGGAATCCGATCCCGCCGATCTCCCGGTAATCCTGTCCCGAGTCGAACGCGATCTCGCAGCGCGCTGGCTTGCGTTTTGACTGGAGCAATGCTCTAGAGTAATACTCTGGTTCGCGAACAGGAGACCCGGGCGATGGCCGGTCCGCGTGACGATCTGCTGACGGCCGCACTGGCGGTGTTCGACAAGGACGGCTTTGAGGGGGCAACGGTTGCCGCGATCCGTGAGCGGGCCGGCGCATCCAACGGCAGCTTCTTTCATTTCTTCAATTCCAAGCGCGAACTGGCCGGCACGCTGTTTCTCGAACTGCTGCGCCGCTATCACATCGCCATGCTCGATGTGATCGACCCGCCGCCGGGCGCAGAGGAGGGCATTGCGCGTTTGATCCGCACGCATCTGGACTGGGTCGTCAACAATCGCCGCGAGGCCAACTTCCTGTTCGAGATTTCGCGCAGCGAATGGGCGCAGGATGTTCGCGACGCGCGCAAGGCGCGGAATGCGACCGTTGCCGAAGGCGTCGAGGCCTGGCGCGCGCCGCTGGTTGGAAGCGGCGAGCTGTTGCCGATGCCAGCGTCCTTGTTCTTCAGCCAAATCATTGGACCGGCGCAATTCGTCTGCCGCGCGTGGCTGTCGGGCCGCGACCCCACCGATCCGCGCGATCATGCAGATGCGCTGATTGCCTGCGCCGTGCGCGCGCTGACTGCAAAGGGAGAGCGATGATGGCCGATACGGAATTCGCGCCGATTGCCGAACATATCCGCAGCAATGTCATGCGTCAGGGCTTCATGGTGCATGTCGGCGCCGAGGTGACGGACCTCACGCGCGGCGGCTGTGTGCTGTCGGTGGACCGCAGACCGGATCTCTTGCAGCAGAACGGTTTCTTTCATGGCGGCGTGACCGCGTTTCTGGTCGACAACGCGACGACCATTGCGGCCGCGACCGTCAAGGGGCAGGCGGCACTGACCGCAGAATACAAACTGAACCTTTTGTCGCCTGCGTCGGGCGACCGGCTGATCTGCCGTGCGCGCGTGGTCAAACCGGGACGGCAGGTGTCGGTCGTCGCCGCCGACGTGTTCTGCGTGATCGACGGAGCGGAGAAGCACACCGCAACCGCGCTGGCTTCCATTGCGATGATTGATCGGGCGCTGGCGCCGAACGTGGTCAGCTAAACAAAAACCCGGCCTCGTTGAGGCCGGGTTTCCTGATTGTTATGATCGGCTTGTGCCGATGTCTTACTTCTCTTCGGTAGCTGGAGCCGGTGCAGCTTCGTCGTCGTGCTGCGCTTCCGGATCGAAGAACTCGCCGGCAGCGGCGATGGCTTCTGCGGCTGCGTCGCGATCTTCCTGACGGCTGTTGACGTCTTCGCCGCGGTTGATGCGCTCGGCTTCCGCCTCGGAGCGCGCAACCGTCGTCGACACATGGACTTCGACTTCAGGATGCACGGCGATGGTGATCTTGTGCTGGCCGATGGTCTTGATCGGCGCATCGAGCAGAACCTGCGAGCGGTTCAGCGCAACGCCGTCGGCTTCCAGCGCGGCCATGATGTCGCGCACCGAGACCGAACCGTAGAGCTGGCCGGTTTCCGATGCCTGGCGGATGATCACGACGTTGCGGCCGTCGATCTTCTCTGCGACCTTGGTGGCTTCGCCCTTGGCCTGAATGTTCTTGGCCTCGAGATCGGCCTTCATGCCGTCGTACTTCTCGCGGTTTTCCTTGGTCGCGCGCAGCGCCTTGTTGCGCTTGAGCAGGAAGTTACGGGCAAAGCCGTCCTTCACTTTGACCACATCGCCCATCTGACCGAGCTTGGCCACACGTTCCAGCAGAATGACTTCCATTTGAGTTCTCCGTTGATGTCTTGAGTTGAAGTGTTTGTTGAGAGTGAGATTCAGGTACTCGGCAAAGGCGGTGGCCCGCGCCGGTTCCAGTAGGCTTGTCGAATTCCAAGAACAGCATCGGCGAGGCCGAGGCCGATCATTCCAACCAGCGGCCAGCCGATGAACAGCGTGCCGGCATACGCTGCGCCGAGAACGAAAGCGCGGCCCGAAAAGGCTTGCGTGACAGTGTGCAGCACTGCGAAGCCGGTGATCGCATAGGCCATCAGCAGCGCTGAACTTGCGATCTGGGCGACCATGGCAAGCAATCCGCCGGTGAAGCAAAGCACGACGGCGGCCAGCAACGCGCCCAGCACCAGCTTCGGCATCGTGGTGGTGCGCAGGTCCGGCCATGGCCGGTTGAGGCGGCCCGACGTCGTGGTGATCCGGGCGGCGAGCCACAGATTGAGCGTCAGGGTCATCATCGCAATGATGGTTGCAACGCCGGGTGCGACCGCCACCAGTGCATCGACCACGCGCTCGCTCTCGCCCGCAGGCACTGCGCCGCGCCCCCCGATGATGCGCAGCAGGCCGCGGCGCAATGCAGCGGTGATGGTGTCCGCGTCGGTGCCGAGGGTGAGCAGTGCGCTGACGGTGGTGAGGGTGGCGAAGGCGGCGATCCAGACCAGGATGCGGCCGGTCGGATACCAGTCGAGCGCGGGAGCGATGTTGGCGAGTTGCGGATCGTTCGAGACGGGGCGCGCCAACAGGGTCAGATAGCCGAGCCACCAGGCAGGCAGTGCGATGGTGAGCGCGAACGCCAGCATGTAGGGGACGCCGAAAATGGCGCCGAGGCTGATGGCTGCGACGATTCCGCCGATCAGGGAAGTCGCGGAACCCCAGCCCAGCGCCGCCACCATGAGGGGAAGGGGCGCGAGGTAAAACAGCACGATCGAGATCACCGCGCCGGACACGATCGACGCGAACATCAAGGCCGACGCGAGGCCGGCTGCCAGTGCGATGAGGATACCCGTCATCATCGGCTCGTCCTGCTCCTTTCGAGCAGTTAGAGGTTCGTTGAACCCCAACCATCGGCGACCGAACGACCGGAAGCCTTATGAAATGTCAGTTCAGTTGGCCGTCATTGCGAGGAGCGTAGCGACGAAGCAATCCAGCTTCCTGAATTTAGAGTGGATTGCTTCGCTTCGCTCGCAATGACGAATTCAAGCACGGCATGACCTGCCGCGCTCGATCTTAACGGATCACGTAAGGCAGAAGGCCGAGGAACCGCGAGCGCTTGATGGCGCGCGCGAGTTCACGCTGCTTCTTTGCCGACACGGCCGTGATGCGGCTCGGGACGATCTTGCCGCGCTCGGACACGTAACGCATCAGCAGCTTCGAATCCTTGTAGTCGATCTTCGGCGCATTCGGACCCGTGAACGGGCAGGTCTTGCGGCGGCGGAAGAACGGACGGCGTGCACCTGCTTCAGCCATATCTCTTACTCCTCAACCGATGCAGTTGCGTCTTCATCACGCGGACGGCGCGGGCGGTCGCCACGATCGCCGCCACGGAAACCACCTCCGCCGAAACCGCCTTCACGGTCGCCGCGGAAGCCGCCGCCACCGCGCTCGTCGCGGTCACGCTCGGCCTTGCGCATCATCGCGGAGGGACCTTCCTCCAGCTCTTCGACGCGGACGGTGAGATAACGGATGATGTCTTCGTTGATCCGCTCCTGACGCTCGATCTCGGCGACCACCGCTGCGGGGCCGTCGATGTTCAGCATCATGAAGTGAGCCTTGCGGTTCTTGTTCATGCGGTAGGTGAGGGAGCGCACGCCCCAGTTCTCGGTCTTGGTGACCTTGCCGCCGAGACCTTCGATCACGCCGGTGATCTGCGTGGTGAAGTCTTCGACCTGCTGGGCGCTCGCATCCTGACGCGCGAGAAATACATGCTCGTAAAGAGGCATGGGTGTCCTTTCCTGTGTTAGCGCAAGTCCTGGCGGCAAGCCCTTCGAGACCTTCGGAAAGGACTCGATATTGCTCAGAAGGCGGAAGCACGGGACGACGGACCGACTGGCCCTGTCACATCAAAATCGCCAAAGGTGAGATTGCTGAGACCGTCCGTTCAGCTCCCGGCCGGGACCCACGGATGGCGCGGTTATAAGGATTCCGGAGATGTTTGCAAGGCAAAACAGGGCGTTTCAGCAGCCGGAACCGGCCCAAATCCGGGATTTTCCGGTATGGCGATCACCCGCCGCCGCTGGCGGTCGTCGGACAGTCTCGGCCGCCTAGGAACGAGGGGTAATCGGGAAGGACGGGGCGCCCACTATGGGGAATACCTTGCCCACATCCATCCTCTGGCTGGAATAGCCCAACGCGCCTCCGACCACGACCAGGCCAAGGGCGAGGCCGAACAGGAACTTGTGGTAGGCGCGCCGGCCACCAACTGTGTCGTCCATATCGCTCATGTCAACGCTGCTCCGTATTCGTGTGTGGCCTCGCCATTCCGGTCGTTCCGGGCGGGGCCTTGTCGGATGCCGTAACCACCAGCGGGGTCCGGTCGAATGTCGTGACCAGCGCCGCGCCGAAAACGGCGAGCAGGACGGCCGCGAAAATCAGGACTGGCGCGAGCGCCAGTGTCTGTGGCTTGCGAGGATTGTTCTCCATGATGCGCACTCCACTCGGCGCCCCTGGAAACAAACGCTTTGGGCGTGGGTCGGGTTCCCGGTCGGCCAATGGCCTGTCCGCCACTGGCCTGCCGTTCGCTGGCCGATCCGGTGTTCATTGGCCCGCCGCGCCGCAACTTGACACCCGGCGTCCCGGCGGTGTCTTACGGCCTTCTCATTTGCGGGGATTTTCATGACAGCAGCATTCACCTTTCCGGGACAGGGTTCGCAGACGGTCGGCATGGGCAAGGCGCTCGCCGACGCATTTCCGGCGGCAAAGGCCGTCTTCGATGAAGTGGATGCGGCGCTCGGCGAGAAGCTGACCGCGATCATCTGGGAAGGCCCCGCCGAAACCCTGCAGCTCACCGAGAATGCGCAGCCTGCCCTGATGGCGGTATCGCTGGCGACCTTGCGCGTGCTGGAGAGTGAAGCGGGTGTCGATATCGCCCGTGATGCGGCTTTCGTCGCCGGTCATTCGCTGGGCGAATACTCGGCACTGGCGGCAGCGGGCGCATTCTCGATTCATGACACGGCGAAGCTGCTGCGCACGCGCGGCCTCGCCATGCAAAAGGCCGTGCCGGTCGGTGTCGGCGCGATGGCCGCGCTGCTTGGCCTCGATTACGACGCTGCGGTTGCCGTCGCGGAAGAAGCCGCGCAGGGCCAGGTCTGTCAGGCCGCCAACGATAATGGCGGCGGGCAGGTGGTTGTCTCTGGCGACAAGGCGGCGGTGGATCGCGCGGTCGAGATCGCCAAGGCGAAGGGTGCGAAGCGCGCGATGCTTCTTCCGGTCTCTGCGCCCTTCCATTGCCGCCTGATGCAGCCTGCCGCCGACGCGATGGCGCAGGCGCTGGCGGGCGTGACCATCAACACGCCGAAGGTGCCGGTTGTTTCCAACGTGCTGGCATCCGCGATCACCGATCCGGACGAGATCCGCAAGCGGCTGGTCGAGCAGGTGACCGGCACGGTCCGCTGGCGCGAGAGCGTGGCGTGGATGGCCTCGCAGGGCGTGACGCATTTCCTCGAAATCGGCGCGGGCAAGGTGCTGTCGGGTCTCGTGAAGCGTATCGCCGATGGTGCTGTCGGCGTTTCGGTCGGGGGACCGGGGGATATCGAGGCTGCGAAGGCCGCTATCGCAGCATCGCGTTAAGATTACCGCCGGACATAATCGCCAGCGGTATCATGGCCTCATTTTCGTGTGGCCCGATTGTTGCTACGCCTGTCGGGCCGCTCATTTACTCCAGTTTTTGAGTGGTCGCCCCTTTTGGGCTGGGGCATTGCCGCCAGCATCTTCACGATGCTGGCGGCTTTTTTATTCGGAGACGTTGTTGCCTGTGACCTGGGCTGTTGCCTTTGTTTTTAGCAATGCCAGATCGCTCTCGTCCTTCAACTCAATCCCTGTCAGTTGGCGCGCAAGCGCCTCGCGCACCAGCCACGCCAGCTTGAAGGCGGCGGCGCTGTAGCTCAGTCCTTCCGGGCGCACGTTGGAAATGCAGTTGCGGCCCGCATCGCTGCGCGCGCGAAATGGCGCGTGGGTGATGTAGATGCCGAGACTGTCCGGTGAACTCAGGCCCGGCCGTTCCCCGATCAGCATGATGGTCAGCGTCGCCTGCAGCAATTCGCCGATTTCATCGGCGAGTGCGACGCGCGCCTGCGTCGCGATCACGACGGGTGCTTGCCGCAGTTCATCCGCGAGAAGCGGTTTCAATGCTGCGAGCAGCGGCGCAGCATGACGCTCGATCGCCAGCGACGACAGCCCGTCGCCGATCACGATGCAGACGTCGCCGCGCACAAGTGGCTCCGCGCGCAGCCTCGCGATGTCATCGGGATCAATCATGCGCCCGAGATCGGGCCGCCGCAGATACGTGGTGCGGTCCGGTGCGCGGCTGTGGACATGCGCGACGGTCCATCCCTGTGCGCGCAATGCTTCTTCGAGCTTTTGCGCATCGAGCGCGGCATGAATCGCATCGCGCGCCATCGCATGCGCCCATCCGAAACGGAGCACTTCGTCCGTCGGCATGCCCGCACCGGCGCGGCCGAGCGCCAGCCGCGCAGGCGTCACGCCGCGCCATTCGTTCCATGCGCTTTCCGTAATCGCAGATGTGTCGGTAGTGGTCTTGTCCGTCATGCGACCAGCGATTTGAGATGGTTCATGCCGCCAATCAGCGCGTTGGGCGAGGGCGGACGCAAACGTCCCGCATCGTCGGTGATCTGCATGCGCTGCAGCCACGCCTCGAATTCCGGTGCGCGTTTCAGTCCCAGTGTTTCGCGCAGGAACAGCGCATCGTGGAACGACGTGCTTTGATAGTTGAGCATCACGTCGTCCGCGCCGGGTACGCCCATGATGAAGTTCACGCCCGCCGTGCCGAGCAGAACCAGCAGGTTGTCCATGTCGTCCTGATCGGCCTCGGCGTGGTTGGTGTAACAGATGTCGCAACCGATCGGGAGGCCGAGCAGCTTGCCGCAGAAATGATCTTCCAGTCCCGCGCGGATGATCTGCTTGCCGTCGTAGAGATATTCCGGGCCGATGAAGCCGACCACAGTGTTGATCAGCAGCGGTTTGTAGCGCCGCGCCAGCGCGTAGGCCCGCGCCTCGCAGGTCTGCTGATCGATGCCGAAGTTTGCGTCCGCCGACAGTGCGCTGCCTTGTCCGGTCTCGAAATACATGACGTTGTCGCCGACGGTACCGCGCTTCAGCGAGAGGGCCGCGTCATAGGCCTCATCGAGAATTTCGGGTGTCACGCCGAACGACAGATTGGTTTTTTCGGTGCCGCCGATGGACTGGAACACGAGATCGACCGGAACGCCTTCTTCGGTCAGCCGGATCGTGTTGGTGACATGGGTGAGGACGCAGCCCTGGGTCGGGATTTCAAAACGATGGATCACCTCATCCAGCATCCGCAGCAGTTGGCCCAGCACCGGCATGCTGTCGGATGCGGGATTGACGCCGATCACCGCATCGCCTGATCCCATTAGCAGGCCATCCAGTGTCGAAGCCGCGATGCCGCGCAGGTCGTCGGTGGGATGGTTCGGTTGCAGGCGGACCGACAGATGGCCTCCAAGCCCGATGGTGTCGCGGAAGCGCGTGATGACACGGCACTTGCGCGCCACCGCGATCAGATCCTGATTCCGCATGATCTTCGAGACGGCGGCAACCATTTCCGGTGTGAGACCCGGCGCAAGGGCGGTGAGCGTTTCGGTGGTCGCAAGTTCGGACAATAGCCAGTTGCGGAAATCGCCGACGGTCATGTGCGACACCGGCGCAAAAGCCGCCGCATTGTGGCTGTCGATGATCAGCCGCGTGATGTTGTCGTCCTCGTAGGGGATCAGCGCTTCGGTGAGAAACTGCCTGAGGGGCACCTCGGCCAGCACATGGCACGCGGCCATCCGCTCCTGCGCGGTCGCAGCACCAATGCCCGCGAGCATGTCGCCGGAGCGCGCCGGGCTGGCACAGGCCATCACCTGTTTCAGATCGTCGAACGCGAAGATCTGGGACGCGATAACGGTCCGATAGCGCATCGGTGTTGGACTCCGCAGCCTGGCTTCCGGCTGAAGCGTAACACGGCTTCGCCAGCGAAAAAGCGCCGTAAATCAGGCAGGATCGGCACGCCGGGCGGCTTTGTGACGCCGGATCGGGCAAGGGTCATTGACGAGCGGCGTTTTATTGCGGCAAACGGAGCCGACTTTCAGGCCGGGGACTGACCCCGGGACTTCTCCCAAGGGGGCGACATGTTCGATCTGACAGGCAGGACCGCGCTGGTCACCGGAGCCACCGGCGGCATCGGCGGCGCGATTGCGAAAGCGCTGCACGCACAGGGCGCCACGGTTGCCGTTTCGGGCACCCGGCGCGAGGCGCTGGACAAGCTCGCTGGCGAACTGAAGGACCGGGTCCATGTGCTGCCCTGCAACCTCTCCAACATGGACGAGGTGGAGGCGCTGGTTCCGGCTGCCGAAAAGGCGATGGGCCAACTCGACATTCTGGTCGCCAATGCCGGCATCACCCGCGACAACCTGTTTGTTCAGTTGCGCGACGAGGATTTCGACGACGTGATCCGCGTCAACCTCACCGCGACCTTCCGCCTGGCGCGGGCCGCGACCAAACTGATGATGCGCAAGCGGTTCGGCCGAATCATCGCCATCACTTCGGTGGTCGGCGTGACCGGGAATGCCGGGCAGGGCAACTATGCGGCGTCCAAGGCGGGGTTGATCGGCATGATGAAGTCGGTCGGCGCGGAATATGCCCGCCGCAACGTCACCGCCAACTGCATCGCGCCCGGCTTCATTGCGACCCCGATGACCGACGTTCTGAACGAAAAGCAGCGCGAAACGGTGCTGTCCAAGGTGCCCGCAGGACGGCTGGGAACACCGGAGGACATCGCCGCCGCGGCGGTCTATCTGGCCTCCAATGAAGCCGCTTACGTGACCGGTCAGACCCTCCACGTTAACGGCGGTATGGCCATGATTTGACGCCCGTTTTCCGGCCGTTTTGTCAAGCGCCCCGGGCGCTGGACGGCGGCCGGGGCCGTGTGGTCAACTCGGGGGAAGTATGGTAACCGAACGGCACTCGGTTGGGGAAAACGCCATTGCAGGATCGTCAAACCCCGTATATTGCCGTTCCGGCGCCAGCCGCCGTTTTCGGTGACTTCGCCGCTGTGGCGAAGGCGCAGGAATGCGTGGTACGGACGGCACGAATTCGCAATTTTTCGCACCGCGAGGGGCTCGTATCGTTTTACGGTCGAGTTTAATGGAACAAGCACGAGGTTAAACGATGAGTGAGATTGGCGAGCGGGTTAAGAAGATCGTGGTCGAGCACCTTGGTGTCGAGCCCGATAAGGTTGTCGAAAGCGCCAGCTTCATCGACGATCTCGGCGCCGACAGCCTCGATACGGTTGAGCTCGTGATGGCGTTTGAAGAGGAATTCGGTTGCGAAATTCCGGACGATGCCGCGGAAACCATTCTCACCGTGGGCGACGCCACCAAGTTTCTCGAGAAAAACGCAAAGAGCTGACGCCAGCGCGCAGCCATGACGACATGCGGCGGGTTGTGATCGAACGACCCGCCGTCTTGCTGTCATCGTTGCGTTTCTGGCGCTCGCCGATCGAGCCGGAGAAGAACTGATGCGGAGGGTTGTCGTCACAGGGCTGGGCATGGTCTCGCCACTTGCCAACGGTGTCGAGCAGACCTGGAAACGCATCCTCAACGGCGAGAGCGGCGCGAGGCGTATCGAGAAATTCGAGGTTTCCGATCTGACTTGCCAGATCGCCTGCATGGTTCCCCGCGGCGACGGCACCAACGGCACGTTCAATCCGGATGACTGGATGGAGCCGAAGGAGCAGCGCAAGGTCGACGATTTCATCATTTTTGCGATGGCTGCGGCGACCCAGGCGCTCGACGATGCGAACTGGCATCCGAGCACCGAGGAAGAGCGCTGCGCCACCGGCACCATGATCGGCTCCGGCATCGGCGGCATCGAAGGCATCGGCGAAGCCGCCGTCATTCTCAAGGAGCGTGGACCGCGCAAGCTGTCGCCGTTCTTCATTCCGGGCCGCCTGATCAACCTTGCGTCCGGCTACGTCTCCATCAAGCACGGCCTCAAGGGTCCGAACCATGCGGTCGTCACCGCGTGCTCGACCGGCGCGCACGCCATCGGCGATGCCAGCCGCCTGATCGCGTTCGGCGATGCTGATGTGATGGTCGCAGGCGGCGCCGAGTCCGCCGTCAACCGTCTGGCCATGGGCGGCTTCTGCGCGTTGCGCGCAATGGCGACCAAGTACAACGACAATCCGACCATCGCCTCGCGTCCCTATGACAAGGATCGCGATGGATTCGTGATGGGCGAGGGCGCAGGCGTTGTGGTGCTCGAAGAATACGAGCACGCGAAAAAGCGCGGCGCGAAGATTTACGCTGAGGTCGTCGGCTATGGCCTCAGCGGAGATGCCTATCACATTACCGCTCCGGCTGAAGACGGTGATGGCGCATACCGCTGCATGAGCGCGGCGATGAAGCGCGCCGGCGTGACGGCGTCCGATATCGATTACATCAATGCGCACGGCACCTCGACGCCGCTCGGCGACGAGATCGAGCTTGGCGCGGCACAGCGGCTGCTGGGCAATGCAGCATCAAAGGTGTCGATGTCCTCGACCAAATCCTCGACCGGCCATCTGCTCGGAGCAGCAGGCGCGATCGAAGCGATTTTCTGCGTGCTGGCGATTCGGGATAACATCGCGCCGCCCACGATCAATCTCGACAATCCATCGGTCGAGACCGCGATTGACCTTGTGCCGAACAAGGCGCGGCCGCGTGAAATCAATGTGGCGCTGTCCAATTCGTTCGGATTCGGCGGCACCAATGCCTCGCTGATTATGCGGCGGCTGGCGAACTAAGCGTTTCGCGTTCTAGAGACTGTGCAAACAGGGCGGGGCTGACTTCACGGTTTTGCCCCAATCGGACATAATTTCTCTTTCAGGCGTGCTTATAATACTGAAAGCACAGACTAAACCGCCTGCAGAATTCGGGTTGCCTTATGAGCCAGAGACCACCCATCGCGCCTCGCAGTCCGCGCGCCGCGCTTGAACCGGAACAGGTACCGCAGCCGCCGAAGCATTCACGGCGCGCACGCAGCACGCTCGTTGTGGTCGGCAACGCGATCTTCACATTCCTGATCGTGGCGATGCTGCTGGTGGGCGGCGCGTTCTTTTATGGCAAGAAGACCATCGAGGCCAAAGGCCCGCTCGCCGAGGACAAGGTGGTCAACATTCCGCCGCGCGCCGGCATGGCCGACATCAGCGATATCCTTCTGCGCGCCGGCGTGATCTCCGCCGACCGCTGGACTTTCATCGGCAGCGTGCTTGCGATGAATGCGCGCTCCGGCCTGAAGTCCGGCGAATATCTGTTTCAGAAGAATGCCAGCCTGCGCGACGTGATCAACACCATCGTCGAAGGCAAGGTGGTGCAGCATGCCATCACGATTCCCGAAGGCCTGACCTCGGAGCAGATCGTTGCGCGTATCCAGGACAACGACATCTTCTCAGGCTCGCTGAAAGAGCAGCCGCGTGAAGGCACACTGCTTCCTGACACCTATCATTTCCCGCGCGGCACGCCGCGCGATCAGGTGATCCACCGGATGCAGCAGGCGCAGAAGCGCGTGCTTGCCGATGTCTGGGCGCGGCGTAACCCGGAGATTCCCATTCGCTCGCCCGAGCAACTGGTGACGCTCGCCTCCATTGTGGAGAAGGAAACCGGACGTGCGGATGAGCGCAGCCGCGTCGCTGCCGTCTTCACCAACCGTCTGCGTCAGCGCATCAAGCTGCAGTCCGATCCAACCATCATCTATGGTCTTGTCGGTGGCAAAGGCACCCTCGGCCGGCCGATCAAGCGCAGCGAAATCCAGCAGCCGTCGCCGTACAACACCTACGTGATCGAAGGGCTGCCGCCCGGGCCGATCGCCAATCCCGGCCGCGCGTCGCTGGAAGCCACGGCCAACCCCGCACGCACACGCGACCTGTTCTTCGTTGCCGACGGTACCGGCGGCCATTCGTTCACCGAAACCTACGATCAGCACCAGAAGGGCGTCGCGAAACTGCGCGCGATGGAGAAGCAGCAGAACGACACCCTGGAAGCCGACGATCAGCCGCC
>NZ_KB375281.1:687802-992898 GCF_000336555.1 Afipia clevelandensis ATCC 49720
CGGCGGCGGCGCCCGCGAAGCCCGCTCCATCAGCGCCCAAGGCCGCTCCAAGGGCCTCCGCGCCCAAGACATCCGCACCGCACAGCATCATTGCCAATGAACCGGCTGCGGGTCGCAAGCGCACCGCGAAGCGCGCTCCCGCGGCGGCGGAGCCGGCTGAAGCGGAGCCGGAAGAAAAGACCCAGTAACGGCTCCCAACGCCGCTGCATGATGGCTTGCACGCTGTCCCGATTTCAGGGACAAGCGGGGCATCAATTCATGCCTGCCACGGAGAAACTGTCGGAATGGCGTTGTCGAGCATGACTGGCTTTTCCCGAAGCCATGGCACCAGCGGACCCTACACCTTCGAGTGGGAACTGAAATCGGTCAATGCCAAGGGTTTCGATTTCCGGCTCCGTCTGCCGCCCGGGTGGGATGATGTGGAAGCCCCGGCTCGCAAGCGCGCCGCCGAACTGCTGTCGCGCGGCACGGTCTACGCAAACCTGAGCGTCAAGCGCACCGGTGCCGCATCCGTCGTGCGCATCAATGAGGACGTGCTGGCCTCGATCCTGAAGGTCGCGGCGGAGATTTCGGCGCGCACCGATGCGGTCGCGCCGAGTGTCGATGGCCTGCTCGGGATCAAGGGCGTCATCGAAGTGGTCGAGCCGGAAAGCGACGAGGCCGAAATGCAGGCGGCGCGCGCCGCCGTGTCCGCATCCTTCGAGCAGGCGCTGCAAAGCCTGATCGACATGCGCAGGCGCGAAGGGATCGCGCTTGGCCAGATCCTCAATCAGCGCATGGATGAGATGGAAAGTCTTGCCGCGCGTGCGGAAGCCGCCCCCGGGCGCAAGCCGGAAGCCATTCGCGCGCGGCTTGCCGAACAGATTGCCGTATTGCTCGAAACATCGGACCGTTTCGACGCCGACCGGCTCAGTCAGGAAGCGGTAATGATCGCAGCCAAGGCGGATATCCGCGAAGAACTCGATCGCATCGCCGCGCACATTGCACAGGCGCGCGAACTGCTCGGCAAGGGCGGCGCGGTGGGGCGGCGGCTGGATTTCCTCGCGCAGGAATTCAACCGCGAGGTCAACACCACCTGCTCGAAATCGAACGACATCGAACTGACCAACATCGGCCTCGAGATGAAGACGGTTGTCGAGCAGTTTCGCGAGCAGGTCCAGAATCTCGAATAGGATTGACCATGGCGGCGGGCGGCACCTTGAAAAACGGCGAACGACGCGGGCTGATGTTCGTGCTGTCGTCGCCGTCGGGCGCGGGCAAGTCCACGCTGGCGCGGATGCTGATCGAGAAGATGAGCGATCTCAGCATGTCGGTGTCGGTCACCACACGCGCGAAGCGGCCGGGCGAGGTCGACGGCGAGCATTACCATTTCATCGACAAGCCGAAGTTCGACGCGATGGTGAAGGGCAACGAATTGCTCGAGCACGCGACCGTGTTCGACAACTCCTACGGTACGCCGCGCCAACCGGTGGAGGACGCGCTGTCGTCAGGGCAGGACGTATTGTTCGATATCGACTGGCAGGGCACGCAGCAGCTTCGCGAGAAGGCGCGCGCCGATGTTGTCAGCGTCTTCATCCTGCCGCCGTCGGCCGCCGATCTGGAAAAGCGGCTGCATACGCGCGCGCAGGATTCCGACGAGGTCATTCGCGGCCGTATGGATCGGGCCAGCCACGAACTCAGCCACTGGGCGGAATACGATTACGTCGTCACCAACAACCAGTTGGACGACGCCTATGCGCAGGTCGTCACCATTCTCAAAGCCGAACGGCTGAAGCGTGAGCGGCAGACCGGCCTCTCGGCCTTCGTGCGCGATCTGCAAAAGCAGTTGGAGAAGTAAGCGGCGGGTTTCGCCCGCCGCTTGAATTCTTACGCCGCCGGGCGCTTCACGGCGCGGGCGAGCAATTCCTCAAGTTCATCGACGTCGGTGTCCGGAATGCGCGCTTCCGTGTCAAGGACACGCGCGTGCGGCAGTGCGCGGCCATAGCGGGGTTCGTTGAGGTGATGCGTTTCGTCGGAGAGCGGCGGATAGTCTTGGGTGAGCGGCCGGCCCGTCTCGTTCAGATCCCAGATCGGACGGCGCTGAACATAGGTGCGGTCGTCTTCGCGCGGCTTGGGCCGAAAATACTTGTACAGCAGCGGTCCCAGGATCGCCGCGAGCGCCAGCACACCGACAAGAAGACTGAGCAGGATACGCACTGACAGGCCTTCCTCGCCCTCGGCAGTGGCAACAGGCTTTTGCGATGTCTGTGGAGCTGCGCCCGTGACTGCTGCGGGAATGGGCGCCGCGGTTTGTGGCTGCGCCTGCGCCACGGTGCCGCTCGCCGCGAGGCGTTCGGGGGTGAGGCCAGAGACGGGCTGCGCCGGCTGTGGCGGTGTCGCCTCGGGCTGATTGCCCGCGGCCGGCGCAGCATTTGGGTCGGGCCAGCGCGTTGCGATATTCCAGCCTTGCCTGCTGGCCGTGTCAGAGGATGGCTGGATCGCTGCAGCCTGATTATCCTTGCCGATGTCAGGGTTGGTGGACCCATTCGGCATCGGTGGCCATGTCGTCTCGGCAAGTGACGGATCGTCCTCCGAGTCTGTTCTCAGTTCGGCCCGCGCATTCGCGACCGAATTCTGCATGGTTTTCTTCGTTGCTGCCTGCTTCGCAGGAGGCGTGATCTTCGCCGGCGCGGGCGTGTCTGCTTCGGCAGTGTCTGACGCAGCGGAAGCGGGCGCCGCGGCCTTTTTCGTCTTCGCTCCTTCGTCGGCGAGATACCAGCACTTGCGCCTGGTGCCCTTCTCGATGCGATAATACCAGTGCGCGCCTGCCGGTGTGGTGGCCTTCGGAGCGGCAAGGCATTCGTCAGCAGATTTTGCCGTGCTCTCGGAAGCGGCAGAGGCCGCGGTGAGCGGCGATGTGATACTGAGGATTGAAACGCAGCCGGTGACGGCGGCAAAAGCAATTGCGACTGTGCGGTTTGACATTCTGTCCCCCTTACGCAACACGAACTCATTCCCGAGCCGGGTTTTGGGCGACAAGTTGGGTGGGAATAGGCCGCAAATCCGGAGAGGCCAAGGCTTAATTCGGGCGCGCGGAACCGGGACGCAATCTACAATCGAGGACAGGCATTGATACCCTGGAACCTGCTCGGTACGGCGCAAATTCCCGGTGGCGGCGAACTCCGTCTGTTGCGGCGAGGCACGGAGTTTTCCATCAAGCTCGGCCAGAACGAGTTGATGAATAGCCGTCTTAGCGGCTCCGAAGAGGCGCTTGCGACGCTTGTTTGTGAGCGGCTGCAAGGTTGCAGGCAACCGCGAATGCTGATCGGCGGCCTTGGCATGGGATTCACGCTGCGGGCAGCGCTGTCGAAGCTCGGCGCGGATGCAAGCATCGTTGTCGCGGAGCTGGTCCCCGAGGTCGTGGCATGGGCGCGCGGGCCGATGGCGGAGATATTCGGCGACAGCTTGAGCGATCCGCGCGTCAGCATTCGCGAGATGGATGTCGGTCTTCTGATGCGGACACAGCAATCCGCCTACGATGCAATCCTGCTCGATGTCGATAACGGGCCCGAAGGGTTGAGCCGCGAAGCCAACGACGCGCTCTACAACAGCAGCGGCCTTGCGACGGCGCGCGGCGCATTGCGCGCGGGTGGCGTTTTCGCGGTGTGGTCGTCCGGTCCCGATCCGCGCTTCACACAGCGCCTGACAAAGGCGGGCTTCGGCGTGGAGGAAATCAAAACGCGCGCCAGCCGAAAGGGCGGTGGCGCGCGTCATGTGATCTGGATCGCGACCCGGTTGGGCCGCTGATAGCTGTTGTCATTGCGAGCGAAGCGAAGCAATCCAAAGCAAAGAAAAGATATGGATTGCTTCGTCGCTTTGCTCCTCGCAATGACAAAAAAGTAGCCGTATTCGCGTGTGCTAACTCAGTTCGTCAGCATGATGCGGCCGACGACCTTGCCGGCGCGCAACTGGTCGATCCACTTCTGCACGTCGCCCATCGGCTCTTCCTTCATCGGCGTCGGCTTGACCTTGCCGGCTTTCGCCAGCTCCATCAATTCCCGGCCTTCCGCGAGCGTGCCGGTCATGAAGCCTTCGATGGTCATGCGCTTGTAGATCCACTGCACCATCGGCAGGTTGAAGTTGCCACCCATCAGGCCGGACACCACGATCTTGCCGCCGCGCGCCACAACGGAGGTCGCGAACGCCATCGACTTCTCGTTGCCGGCGAAGTCGACAATGCCATCGAAGCCTCCGTCGGTTTCCTTCAGGATGCGCTTGGCGATATCGGCTTCGGTCGGATCGTAAGCGGTGGTGGCGCCGTTCTTCAGCGCGGCGTCGCGGGCCGATGCGCTGAGATCGGCCACCGAGACCGGCTGCTTGAACATCGCCTGGGCGAGCGATACGCCCATCATGCCGACGCCGCCGAGACCGATCAGCAGGATGTTGCGCTGGCGCGGGCGATCGACAAGGCGTTTCAGCGCGCCGTAAGCGGTGATACCGGAGCACATCAAGGTTGCCGCGGTATCGACCGGCACCTGACCGTAGTCGATCAGATACTTCTCGTCGGGGACGAGGACGTGGCTGGCAAAGCCGCCGTCGATGGACACGCCGAGAAAGCGGTTACGCGCGCAAAGGTTCTCGTCGCCGTTGAGGCAGTCGCGGCACTTGCCGCAACCGATCCACGGGAAGACCGCCATCTTCTTGCCGATCAGCGACGTGTCGGCATCCGGGCCGACTTCATCGACAACGCCGGCGATCTCGTGACCAAGGGTGAAGGGCAGGGTCATGCCGCGCGTGGTGTCGAGCTTCTTGCCGCCTCCGAGGTCGGCATAGCCATCCTGGATATGGAGGTCGGAATGGCACAGGCCGCAGCGCTCGATGCGCACCAGAACTTCCCGGCCTTGCGGCTTCGGGGTGTCCACGATCGTTTCGCAGAGCGGAGCATCGAACTTGACGAGGGACTGGCGGCGCATCTGGGCCATAGGGGCTTTCTCCGTTACGGTGTTTTTGCTTTTGCGGCTGTTATATCCGCCAATTCGCGAGCCATGGCAACAAAGCCGGACACCGGAATCGTCTCCGCGCGGCGGGTCGGATCGACACCCGCGGCGGCGGCAAGGAGTGCCGGATCCACGCCCAGTGACTTCAGGCTTTGCCGCAGCATCTTGCGGCGCTGGCCGAAGGCGGCCGATGCGACGCGCTCCAGCGCGCGCCGGTCGCAGGGTTCTGGCGCGGCGCGCGGGATCAGCCGCACCACGGACGAGGTGACCTTTGGCGGCGGCACGAAGGCGCTGGGCGAAATATCGAACAGGATTTTGGTTTCCGCCCGCCAGTTCGCCAGCACGCCGAGACGGCCATAAGCGTCATCCTCCTCGCCGGCCACGATGCGCTCGGCCACCTCGCGCTGAAACATCAGCACCATCATGTCGTACCAGGGCGGCCACGGTTCAGCACAAAGCCAGTCGATGAGCAAGACGGTCGCGATGTTGTAGGGGAGGTTGGCGACGATCTTCGCGCGCTCGCCGCCCAGCAGCGGGCGCGGGTCGAAGGTCATCGCATCGTCATTCACGATGGTCAGACGGCCGGGATAGCGCTGCGCGATTTCCTCAAGGGCCGGGATGGCGCGTACGTCGCGCTCGACAGCGATCACGCGCTTGACGCCCTGCGCCAGCAGCGCGCGGGTCAGCCCGCCAGGGCCGGGACCGATCTCCACGACAGTCTGGCCCTCAAGAGGACCGGCAGAGCGGGCAATTCGCGATGTCAGATTGAGATCGAGGAGAAAATTCTGGCCGAGCGATTTGCGGGCCGACAGCTCGAAGCGGCGAATGACATCGCTCAGTGGCGGCAGATCGTCGATCGTGCTCATGCTTTCGAGGCCGCCATCCGCGCGGCAAGACGCAGCGCCGCGATCAGGCTGGACGGATTGGCGCGTCCCGTGCCGGCAATGTCGAATGCGGTGCCGTGGTCGGGCGAGGTGCGGATGAAAGGCAGTCCCAACGTGGCGTTGACGCCGTCGTCGAAGGCGATGGTCTTGATCGGGATCAGCGCCTGATCGTGATACATGCAGATGGCGCAGTCATAGGTCTTGCGCGCTCCGGCATGGAACATGGTGTCGGCGGGCAGCGGTCCGCGGACGTCGATGCCGGCTTGGCGCAAGGCTGCAACGGCCGGCGCGATGATGGATTGATCCTCGGTGCCGAGCGTGCCGTCTTCGCCTGCATGCGGATTGAGTCCGGAGATCGCAAGGCGGGGGCTGGCAATGCCGAGCCGGGTCTTCAGGTCGGCAGCGACAATGCGTGCGGTCTTCACGATCAGGTCGGTCGTGAGTTGGGTGATCGCATCGCGCAGCGGCAGATGGATCGTCACCGGCACGACGGCGAGATCGGATGACCACAGCATCATCACCGGATGCGGCACGGTGCCGTTCACGGCCGCGGACAATTGCGCGAGAAATTCGGTGTGGCCGGGATGCGAGAAGCCGGCGCGGTAGAGCACGCTCTTGGCGATCGGATTGGTGACCACCGCGCTGGCGCGGTCTTCGATCACATCGGCGACGGCGTGGCGGATCGAGGCGATCGCCGACGGCGCGCTGCTGTCGTCGGGCTTGCCGGGCTGCGCGGTACTCGCGATTCCGGTTCTCACGACAGGAAGTGCGTCAGAGAAGATCGCTGAAGCATCTTCCGGCTTGATGTCCGCGACTGTGATGGTGGAGTTCAGCAGATCGCCGCGTGCCCTGATGAATGTGCTGTCGCCAATCAGATAGAACGGTGGAAGATCGAGTTCGCGCCGCTTCAGCCACGCCGCGATGGCAATATCGGGACCGATGCCGGCAGGTTCACCCAAGGTAAGAGCAAGAGCTTTGCTCATATGAACGCATGCTCATGACAGCAGTGGAAGGATCGGCTCATTTGCCGCGGATCTCGATCATCGCACCCTTTCGGACTTCCTCAAGATACGACTTCGACTTGGCTTCGTACTTCTGGTTGTAGATCTTTTCGCGAGCTTCGCGCTTGGCCGGTGTGTCGGCTTTGGTCGGCTTGCGGCTGCAGAGCGCCACCATTTCCACGCCCTGTTTGGTGACTTCCGGCGGCGTCAGTTTGCCGACCGGGGTCTTGTCCAGCAGGTCGCGCAGGTTCGGCGGCAGGTCCGCGGAGGTCTTGGTGATCTGATCACGGATTGCCGCGTCGCGCATTGAGCGGAACAGTTCCTGAGCCTCTTCGCAGGACGAAATCCTGCCGCGCAGAAGTTCAGCTTCCTTGCGGCGGGACTCGACAACGCTGGATGGCGAGCCGCGCGGTACGATCAGGACGATCGGGCGCACGAGATATTCAAAGCTCTCGTTTTCCGATTTGCCGCCGGTGCCGTCGAAACCGGCGAGATCCTTCTCCGGCACGAGCAGGTTGGACTGAAAACGTCCGCGCACAAGGTTGCCCCAGGTCATGTCCGCCTTGATGCGCAGCTTGAGCGTTTCAGGGCGAATTCCATGGCCTTCAAGCGTCTTGTTGAGCTGCTCGGGGCTCATCCGCATGCGCGAGGCCATGTTGCCATAGGCTCCGTCGATATCCGACGATGACATGTCGAGGCCGTACTTCTTGCCTTCCTTGATCTTGAGTTTGTCGTTGATCAGTTCGGTCAGGGCCTCCTGCCGCGAGATCGACTTCTTTGTCGTCAGCATCGTGAGCTTGATGCGCTGATCGACATCCAGATTGGTGATGGCCTCGCCGCTGACCATCGCGGCGACGGACTGCGCCATGACAGCCGAGCCGAATCCGGACATTGCGAGAATGGCTCCCGCGAACGAAACGGTTCGTACAAAGCGGAAAAAGGTCACGATCATGATCAGGCCCGTCTTAAATTCATCCTGGAAGGGTTCGGAGATTCCAATGCACCGTCCGTGAAATCAACCCCGGGTTTGCGGCGACAATGCGCGCTTCCAACGAATCGCCGGCTCTTCGCGCCATCGCAGCTAGCTGCGCTATTTGGATACCGGACGATTATTGCGCCGCGTTGAATGATGACGTGCCGATCGTGCGAAGGCCGATCTGCAGCATGATGCGGTGATCGGTGACCGGTGTTGTATAGCTCGTCGAGGTATACGCGTAGTCGGTGATGTAGTTCGCCGCGATGATGAAGCAGTCATCCACATAGCCCGCGCCCACGATGTACTGGTTCACGGTCTGGTTGGTAATGTCGTAGCGCAGGCCGCCGGACAGGACCCAGTTCGATGCCACCTTGAAGGTGCCGGTTCCAACGATGCCTTCGCGGCGGTTCAGGAATCCGAGTTCCGGCTGCTTGTCGTAGTTGCCATAGAGCAGGCTGACCTGGAAGCGGTCGAAGTTGGCGCGGCCTTCAAGCTCGAAGCGGCGTACGGCGCCGGTGGCTTCGTCCAGCCGCGTCCGGGCGGTCAGGCTGTAAATCCTGTTCGGCTGATAGGAGACACGGGCCACATAGTCGGAACGGGACTTGTCCAGACCGCTGCCGAGGCCGGTATTGGTCAGGTCCTGTACGGCAAACGAATTCAGGCCGAACAACTGGTACGATTGTCCGAACAGCACGTTGATGAAGCCGCCGCGGTCAAACTGCGTGGTCGCCTGAACGCCGACATTGGCGCGGCCGCCACCTTCGACACGATCGTAGCCCGAGAACTTGTCGACGCGGAACAGGTTGCTGTCGTCGAAGGTGAAGCTCTGCGCATCTTCGTTGGGAAGGCGGCCGGCGTTCGGCTCATTCGGGCGGACGATGATCTGCGCAATAGGTTCGATCGTCGTGGTGCCCCATGGCTGCACATTGATGAACGGATAGCGGTACTCGAGGCCGACCGTGGGCATCAGGCGGGCGGTCTGGGTCGAGCCAACCGGCAGATAGTTGGAGACGCCAGGCTGGTTGTCGATGTTGGCGCTGATCACGTCGCCGCGCAGCGAGGCGAACGGCGTGAAGATCTGGCCGATGGAGTCGGTGAACGATCGGCGCCATTCGACTTCGGCGGTCAGGCGGGTGTAATCGCCCGGAATGCCGCGCAACAGGCAGTTCGACGGAATTTTCTTGGTCGGATCCGCGGATGTCGGCAGGCAGAAGCCGTTGAGAAGGGCGGTCGGATTGATCGCGTCGAACGAAGCGGTCTGGCGGCTCAGGCTGGTGAAGTTGGCCTTGTAGCTGAACTCGCCGCCGAGAATGTTGCGGTTGAGCACGTTGGAGTAGTCGATCACCGGATGAATGACCGGAATCTGGCTCTGGTTGTCCGCTGCCGAATAACCGAGGAAGTGCATCACGCGCGCGTCGAAGTAGCTGCGATTGCCGACGCCGGTGAGATAGATCTGCGACAGACCCGTATCCGGCGTCAGCAGGAAAGCGTTGAGCGCGTTTTTGTACGGTCCCAAGTTGTAGTCGAAGAAGAATGCCTTGTCGGAAACCGCGACCGCATCCCAGCCCCAGACCCATTTGTCGTTGAGTGCAAACTGGCCCTTGGTGTCGATGCCGCCGCGGAACTCGCGCTGACCGGGCTGCGCGTTGAACTGGTTCGGATCGTCCTGACGGATGCCATAGGCGCGGATTTCGTAAGCGCCGTTGATCAGGCGCTGACGGAATTCACCCTGCAGCAGCAGGCCTTGTTTGGTCGTATAGCGCGGCGTCACCGTCGCGTCGTAATCCGGCGCGAGCGCGAAATAATAGGGCACCTCAATGCCAACACCGTAACGGGTGTTGGACATGTAGTTCGGGATCAAAAAGCCGCTCTTGCGCTTGACTGTCGGGTCCGGCGTCGAGAAGAACGGCAGGTAGGCGATAGGCTGACCGAAGAACTCGAGGCGTGCGTCCTCGAAATACAGCATCTTCTCGGTCTGATTGTGAATGATGCGCGCGCCCTTGACCTGCCACAGCGGCGGTTTTTTCGGATTGTCCTTACAGGCCGCGCAGGCGGTGTAGACGCCGTTCTGGAAGATCGTGACTTCGCCGCCGGTGCGCTCCGCGCGCGTTGCGGCCATGCGGGTCTGGTCGGCGGTGTCGAGCCGCAGTGAGTCGACAAAGCCGTCGCGATAATCATCCGACAGGTCGAGCAGGTTGGCGTAGGTGATCTTTCCGTCGGTATCGGTCAGACGGACGTTGCCCTCGGCGTGAAGGCGCTTGGTCTTCTGGTCGTAGATGACCTTGTCCGCCTCCAGCGTCGACCCGTTGTAATAGATCTGAACGCTGCCAACCGCCGCCACGCGCGAGTTGTTGTAGTCGTAATTGACCTCGGTAGCCTGGACCAGCATCTGCCCGTCGTTGTTTGTCGGGCGGGCCTGCTTCGGCGGTTTTGGAGGGAGCTGGTTGAAGCGGAACGATTGCTGGGCGGCTGCCGGCGTGACGTCGGCAACACCGAAGCCGACGGCCATGCACAGTCCCAGAATGGCAGACATAACCGTGCTTTGACGGCGCAAGCGTATGCGCCGCCTGAACGCAGGCGTCCGTCCTTGGAGGGCGGCGACAACGGCCACTACCCGTCCTCCTGGTACAGCAAGGCCAAAAATCCCGAGAGGCCACCCACACAGACGGGTAGCCACGCGGCAGCGAGCGGATGCATCAACTCGGCCTTGCTTAAATCCTCAGTTACTTTCGACAGGACATAGAGCAGAAACCCTGCTGCAACGCCACTTAAAACCATCTTTTGCACGCCGCCGAACCGGAAGAACCGCAGGCTGACGGCAGCCGCCAGCATGACCATCGCAGCCAGCAAAAACGGGCGTGCGATGAGCTTCTGGTATTGCAGACGGTAACCCGCTGTAGCCTGGCCGGAGTTTTCCGACGACCGGATGTAGTCGGGCAGTTGCCAGAAAGACACAGTTTCGGGGGTGGAGAAACTGTTCCGGACCTGCGCGAGGGTCAGGGTGGTGGCCAGGGTGAGTCTGTCCAGCTCTTCCAGCGGGCTATCTAGCCGGTACCGGCGCACCTGCTTGAACACCCATTGGCCGGGCTCGAGGGTGGCCTCGTTGGCCTCGATTCTTTCCTTGAAAGTGCCCGAAGGGTCGTACCTGAATACCGTGATGCCCGTAAGGAGCGACCCCTGTCCCTGGCTGCGGGCGGCATTGATAATGCTCTGTCCCTCGCTTGTGGACTGGTTGAGCCAGAAGCCCGCGCCATCCTGAGCCCGCGGTGCGCCGTCAGTGAAGATTCGGGTCTCCATGACCTTGGCGCGTTCAAGCATTTCCGCGGACAGGGGATTGTAAAGGACGGTGGCGAGCATGCCGAGGAACAGCGCGCTCAACAGGGCGGGCGTCGTGAACTGCCAGGCGGAAATGCCGGCCGCGCGCGCGATCACAAGCTCGAGCCGCCGCGACAGGGCGAGGAACGAGATCATCGCGCCGATCAGGATACAGAACGGCATCAGTTTTTCGAGCGACAGCGGCACGCGGAATAGCGCGGTCTGCGCGACGAACAGGCCCGAGACATTCGGCAGGCTTCCGGCTCGGCGCATCAGTTCGATGTAGTCGACGGTAATCACGAGCACGAAGATCGAGGCGAACGTCGCAACCGAAGCGATCACGAAGCGGGCGGCGAAATAGCGTGCAAGAATTGTCGTGACCATGCGCAGGGCCGCCTTACGCCAATGCCAGCCGCAGGACGGCTTGCGCGGTCGCGATGCTCTTGGCGGACGACAGCGCAGTCGTCCGGTCTTCGGTGGTGTCGTTCGACCCCATCAGGCAGCAATATCCCCAACTCCAGCCGGATTTCGCGCTCACCCCCACCTTTTTCCAGGTTCCCCAGGGGACGCGGAATCGCGCTGTCCGGCACATTCTTAAGTCATAGCATCCCTTTGATTGGTCAACAAAATGGCTGACCTGAGGCCGGGCGTGAAGTGTGGTTAATAAAAAGCCATCGTTGCATTGCGGCCACGCCGGATTGGCAGCGCCAGGCGGCGTGTCGCAGACCTTACCCGCAACTCGTGCGCCGGACGGCGCTTGGCACCGACCGCAGGAAAGCGCCATATAGCAAAGTCCCATGTTCCGAATCCGGATATCCCGTGGATTTGGATGTCTTTGCTCGCAATCGCGATGATCTGGAGGATTTGCCTATGACCGACGCCGTCAAGGTCGGCTTCGTACCGTTTTCCGCTGCCGCACGCGGCGTTCTGGTGGTGTTTTGCGATGATACGCTGAAATTCGGACCGGCGACGATCAAGGCGCTGGGCTCCACCGTCAACGCGGTCAAGCGCGCGGCGGCGGCGAACCAGTTCAAGGGCAAAAGCGGCGGCGCTCTGGATATCCTGGCTCCGGAAGGCTTGAAGGTGGGCCGCCTGATTGTCGTCGGTGTCGGCAAGCTCGCCTCGCTCAAGGACGGTGACTTCATCAAGCTCGGCGGCAAGGTCGCCGCCAAGATCACCGCAGGCACCGAAGCGGTGACGATTCTCGCCGAACTGCCGTCGGGCGCGATGAAGGGATCGCAGGCCGCGTCGATTGCAGCGGGTGTCCGGCTGCGCGCCTACCGGTTCACCCGTTACAAGACCACGAAGAAGGAAACGGACAACGCACCACTGCGTGCGCAGTTTTCGGTCGCCGTGGCGGACGTCGCTGCCGCGCGCAAGGCATTTGCGCCGGAAAGTCAGGTTGTGGACGGCGTGCTGGTTGCGCGCGAACTCGTCAACGAGCCGCCGAATGTGCTGTTCCCGGCGGAATTCGCGCGCCGCGCAACGCAGTTGCGCAAGCTCGGGGTCAAGGTTGAAGTCCTCGACGTCAAGGCGATGACAAAGCTCGGCATGGGCGCGTTGCTCGGCGTGTCGCAGGGTTCGGAACACGACGGCCGGATGGTCATCATGCGCTGGAACGGCGGCAAGCCGGGCGAACAGCCGATTGCCTTCGTCGGCAAGGGGGTTTGCTTCGACACCGGCGGTATCTCCATCAAGCCGGCCGGCAGCATGGAAGACATGAAGGGCGATATGGGCGGCGCAGCCTGCGTCGTCGGCCTGATGCACGCGCTAGCCGCGCGCAAGGCCAAGGTCAATGTGATCGGCGCCATCGGTCTGGTCGAAAACATGCCGGACGGTAACGCCCAGCGGCCGGGCGATATCGTCACGTCGATGTCGGGACAGACCATCGAGATCATCAATACCGACGCCGAAGGCCGTCTCGTGCTGGCGGATGTGCTCTGGTATGTCGCGAAAAAGCACAAGCCGAAATTGATGGTCGACCTGGCAACGCTGACCGGCGCGATCATGGTTGCGCTCGGCGTCGATTATGCCGGCATGTTCTCCAACGACGACAAACTCGCGGAACGCCTGACAGCCGCGGGGCAGGAGACCGGCGAGCGGGTCTGGCGCATGCCGCTCGGTCCAGAATACGACAAGCAGATCGACTCCCAGTTCGCCGACATGAAGAACACCGGAACCCGCAACGGCGGTTCGATCACGGCGGCGCAGTTCCTGCAGCGCTTTGTTGACGGCACGCCATGGGCGCATCTCGACATCGCCGGTACTGCGATGGGCGTGCCGGCGTCCGACCTCAACCGGAGCTGGGGCTCGGGCTACGGTGTGCGTCTCCTGAACCAGCTTGTGGCCGACAACTACGAGGCGAAGCGATAACGCTGTCCTCCGTCATTGCGAGCGAAACGAAGCAATCCATTCTTAAAGAAGGCAAGAATGGATTGCTTCGTCGCTATCGCTTCTCGCAATGACGAAATCAAACCCGAGGGTCACCATAGGCGATGACCGAAGTGCTGTTTTATCATCTGCAAGACATGACACTTGAAAAAGTGTTGCCGCCGCTGCTTGAGAAATCCCTCGAGCGCGGCTGGCGTGTTGCGGTGCAGACCGGATCGGAGGAGCGCGCGGAGGCGCTCGACGCGCATCTGTGGACCTATCGCGACGATTCGTTTCTGCCGCATGGCACATGGCGCGAAAGCGACGTCGCGAACCAGCCGATCGTCCTCACGGTGGATGACGGCAATCCGAACAACGCCAATGTGAGGTTCATTGTCGATACGGCAGGCCTGCCGAAGGACTGTGCAACCTACGACCGCGTGGTTCTGGTCTTCAATGGCGATGACGATGAAGCCCTGAGTGTTGCGCGGGCGGCTTGGACCGACGGTAAATCCCGCGGGCTCGATCTGACCTACTGGCAGACCGATGAACGCGGCAGATGGCAGAAGCGGGCCTAAGCAATCTGGCTGCGCAATCCGCGGCCGCGTTAAACATTACAGTCTTTTTCGTTGACCTGACCGGCGGTTAGCCACCATGGTGCCGCAAAGGGGTGTTGGAAGGCCGGGCTTGTGCCGTGATAAGGCGCATGTTCCATCAGGGCCGCCGCACGACGCGCAAATGATTGTTTAGGCATTTGCTTTAGTGGTGTCCGGGTTCCGTCATGCGCGTTCAAAGCGCCAGGTTTGTGTGAGAGCGAAGATTTGAGCGTCCAGCGTAAAAGCATCCATGTCCGGCAGTGGGTCGCCCTTCTGATTGTGGCTCCCATGGTCACGGGCTGCGGCGGTGTCGGCGCGCTGTCGGATTTCTCGCTCAAGGATCAGGAGTGGTTCGCGCGGCCAGGCAAGATTTTCAAGGCCGGCAACAGCTCGATCGAAACGCCGCCGCTTAGTCCGACCAAGGAAGTGTCTGCCAACGACCTGATTTCGTCCGACGGTCAGTGCCCTGGCGCGGTCGCGCCGGGTCCCGCGGATGCCAATGCATCGACTGAAGGTCAGATTGTCGCAGCGCCGGTCGCGTTGGGGCACACCGAATGCGATGTGGCGCGCGCAATCGCCGTTGCGCCGGACAGCGTGAATCTGACGAACAACGAGCGTGGTGATCGCGTCGCGCTCGTGACGTGGAAAACCGGACCGCGGCCCGGTGCCTACACCTTTACGTCCGGCCGCCTGACGTCGATTGAACGTGTCGACGTGCCGCCGCCGGAGAAGCCGGCGCGGGGCGCAAAGAAGAAGCGCGCATAGTCTTTCAGCCAGCCGCTTCGTCGTAGGACGAACTTGCTTCCAGCCATTCATCTTCCGCGCGTTGCAACGCTTCAGCCGCGCTTGCGCGCGCCTTGGTCAGTTGCGCGGCCTGCTTCGGGTCGCGCTTGAACAGATCGGGCAGGGCAAGAGCCGCGTCGATCTTTTCGATGATGCCGGTGATCCGCGCGATCTCACTTTCGGCCTGCGCGATCTTCTGCTTCAGCGGGACGCGCTTTTCCTTGGGACGCGGCTGCGGCTTGTCGCGGCCGGCGCTGCGCTCGCTGTTTCCACGGTCGCGCTCCGTGGAGCGCGACGAGAGAACCGATCGCCGATAGTCATCGAGGTCGCCGTCGTAAGGCGTCACGGCGCGGTCCGCCACCACCCAGAGCTGATCGGCGCAGGCCTCGATCAGGTAGCGGTCATGCGAGACCATGATGATCGCGCCGGGAAAATCGTTGATGGCCTCCGCCAGCGCCGCGCGGCTGTCGATGTCGAGATGATTGGTCGGCTCGTCGAGGATAATCATGTTCGGGCCGTAGAAGGTTGCGAGCCCGAGCAGCAGCCGCGCCTTCTCGCCGCCGGAGAGCGAACTGACCTTGGTATCGGCCGCCTTGCCGGAAAATCCGATGGCGCCGGTGCGTGCGCGGACCTTCGTTTCCGTCTCGTTCGGCATCAGCCGCCGCAGATGATCGTAGGCCGAGCCTTCGAGGTCGAGTTCGTCGGTCTGATGCTGCGCGAAGTATCCGACCGATAGATTGGCGGCGCGCACGACCTTGCCGGAAAATGGCGGCAGCTTGCCGGCGAGAAGTTTAACAAGCGTCGATTTGCCGTTGCCGTTGGAGCCGAGCAGGGCGATGCGGTCATCATTGTCGATGCGCAGCGTGACCTTGTTCAGCACGGGCTTTGCGGGATCGTAGCCGACCGACACGCCATCCACCGCGATAATCGGCGGCGAGAGTGTTTTCTCCGGCTCCGGAAATGTGATCTCGCGCACGTCCTGCGTGACAAGCGCGGTGACCGGCTTCATCCGTTCCAGCATTTTCACGCGCGATTGCGCCTGTTTCGCTTTCGAGGCCTTGGCCTTGAAGCGGTCGACGAACGCCTGCAGCCGCTTGCGTTCGTCCATCTGTTTTTTGGCGTGTTTGGCGTCGAGCATTTCGCGCGTCGCGCGCTGCTCCTCGAACGACGAATACGTCCCCTTGTAAAGCGTGAGCTTGCCGCGATCGAGATGCAGGATCTGGTCGACGGATGTATCGAGCAGGTCGCGATCGTGGCTGATGACGATCACCGTGCGGGGATAATTCGCAAGATGATCCTCGAGCCAGAGCGTGCCTTCGAGGTCGAGATAGTTGGTCGGCTCGTCCAGCAGCAGAAGATCGGGCGCTGCAAACAGCGTCGCCGCCAGTGCGACGCGCATGCGCCAGCCGCCGGAGAATTCCGAGCAGGAGCGCAATTGATCGGCAGCGGAAAAGCCGAGGCCCGAGAGAATGGCTGCCGCGCGCGCAGGGGCTGAATGAGCATCGATATCAACGAGGCGCGTCTGGATGTCGGCGATGCGGTGCGGGTCGTGTGCGGTCTCCGCTTCGTGCAGCAGCGCGGCGCGTTCAAGGTCGGCCTTGAGGACAACGTCGATCAGGCTTTCCGGTCCATCTGGCGCTTCCTGCGCGAGACTGCCTACACGCCAGCGCGGTGGAATGGTGATCGAGCCGGATTCAAGCGCCAAATCGCCACGAATGGCGTGAAACAAGGTCGATTTCCCAACACCATTGCGGCCGACAAAGCCGACGCGCGCGCCCGGCACGATCTGCACCGTGCTCTGGTCGATCAGAAGGCGTCCGGCGATGCGGATGGAAATGTCATTGATGGACAGCATGGCGGGCTTTTACGGAACAGCCCGCCGAACGCAACAGCTTTGTCGGGTAAAATCGGGGCAAATCGCGATGGCTTCCGCGCATCCGACTCCCGCTTTGGAGAGAAAGCGCGCTAGTGCGATTTCGCGTCCGGAACGAGCGGCGGTGCGGCTTCGCCATCGAGTTCGGGCAGGCGCGCGATCAATGCGTTCAATCCCTGCGGCAGTTCAGGCGGCTGGCGGTTGAGTGTATCGCGCAGCCGTTCGCCGATGCCCTGACAGACGGCTTCGCTGTGAAGGTGATCGAGATGGACACCGGGAGCATTCAATCGAGTCGCCATGATCAATTCCAATCCGGCTTGTTTCAATTGGCTTCAAGTTTGAATCAATACCACGGGACAATGCGGTGACCGCGGTTTGGGTTCGCGACTTTGCCGGGCATGGTTTGAATCCGGTAAAAATTTAAATGCTTGGGAACCGGGAACCCGAAAGAAGAAAGCCTCCGAACAGTTTCACCTGATCGGAGGCCAAGTCTGTGGGAGGAGCGATGCGTCGCTCAATAGCAGACGTTGACGACCCGATAACGCAGGCCATACCGCGTGGGAACGAGGCGCTTCACGTAGCAGCCGCCATAACCGGGGCCGTAGCCGCCGACATAGAGACCGTAACCGTGGCCCCAGTGGCCGTGATGGTGATGATGCCAGCCGCCTTTCCAGCCCTTGGCCGAAGCCTCGGTGGACATCATTGCGGTGGTGGACAGAGCAGCGACAGCAGCCACTCCAAGAACGAGTTTGCGCAACATGACAAGTCTCCTTCGGTTTGGCGCGGGGCGCCTTGATGTGTCCCTGCATGTCTGTCGATGGGTCCGGGCAAAAGGTTCGATCCGGAAGGGGTGCGACAAAAAGACCAGCCGCCTGTGGGCGGCTGGTCCGGGATGTGGGATCGGTTGTCCGGGTCAGTAGCAGCGGTTCACCAGCCGGTAGCGATAGCCCCACGGCGTCGGAACCAGACGCTTCACATAGCAGCCGCCATAACCGCCGCCGAAATAGACCGGGCCGCCGATGAAGCGCGGCCCGCCCCAGCCGCGATGGAAGCCGCCGCCGTGCCAGCCGCCATGTCCGCCGTGCCAGCCATGAGCGGAAGCGGCGGACGGACTGAACGCAGCGGCGCCAAGAGCCACGGTCGCGGCGCATGCAAGAATGAGTTTGCGCAACATGATAATCTCCTCGTGCTCGAGGCCGGTTGGGTTGACTGATCGAAGCCTCGTTGTTCTCAAGACTAGGCCTTTGATCCTGAACTTCGCCGGGACGAGCCGGTTAGCCCCGGTTCATGTCGATGGCAGGGGCGGGTCCGTCTCGCGATGCGGGAAATTTCTGCGCAGGTCTTGGCAGCGCCGCGCAGCAGAGGTATCGGGGGCAGGATGCCGCTCATCCCGGGCGGGCTGCTGGTATACCAGCTTGCCGTTGCATCACCGCGCCGTTATAAGCGCGGCAAATCATCCAACAGACATGCTTTGAGGACAGTACCATGGCGATTGAGCGCACCTTTTCGATCATCAAGCCGGACGCGACCGCGCGCAATCTCACCGGCGCCGTCAACGCGATCATCGAGAAGGCCGGACTTCGCATCGTCGCGCAGAAGCGCATCCTGATGACCCGTGCGCAGGCCGAAACGTTCTACGCCGTGCACAAGGCGCGCCCGTTCTTCGGCGAACTGGTTGACTTCATGATCTCGGGTCCGGTTGTGGTTCAGGTCCTCGAAGGCGAGGGCGCGATCCTGAAGTACCGCGACGTGATGGGCGCGACCGATCCGTCGAAGGCCGCCGAGGGCACCATCCGCAAGGCACACGCCAAGTCGATCGGCGAAAACTCGGTGCATGGTTCCGATGCGCCGGAAACCGCCGTGATCGAGATCGCGCAGTTCTTCGCAGGCAACGAAATCGTCGGCTGATCAACAGCCGGGACTAAAATGGTCGGGGGGCCACACTCGTGAACTGGATTGCGCAGATTTTCGATCCCGCCACAATCGGCGGTCTCATCACTCAGTTCGAGAATGAGATTCAGCATCCCCAGTTCTGGGTCGCCCTGACCAAGATCATCTGGATCAACGTGCTGTTGTCGGGCGACAACGCGCTGGTGATCGCGCTGGCGTGTCGCGGGCTTCAGCCCAAGCAGCGCGTCTGGGGCATGATCCTCGGTGCGGGCGTCGCGGTGTTCCTGCGCATCATCTTCACCTTCATCGTCGTCACATTGATGACGGTGCCGTTCCTCAAGCTCGTCGGTGGCCTTGCGCTGCTGTTTATCGCGGCAAAGCTCCTCGTTCCCGAGAAGGAAGACGAGGATGGCGTGCAGGCCGCCGCCCATCTCTGGGCCGCGGTTCGCATCGTCGCCGTCGCCGACATCATCATGAGCCTCGACAACGTGATAGCGGTCGCCGCGGCCGCCAACGGCAGTGCCATCCTTCTGATCCTCGGCCTTGCGATCAGCATTCCGATGATTGTCGCCGGTGCGGCGCTGATCATGGCGCTGCTCGACCGCGTTCCGGCGCTGGTCTGGCTCGGTGCGGCCTTGCTCGGCTGGATCGCCGGCGAGGTGATTGCCACCGACCCTGCCGTTGCGCCGTGGCTGCACCGCGTGCTCGACGGTCATATCGCGCTCGATGTCGACACGACCTCGGCGATGTTCGGCTTCGCCAAGCATCTCAAGTTCAATGGCGAGATTGGCGAACTGACACTCGCGGTGCTCGGCGTGATCGTGGTGCTGGTGGTCGGCTCGATCTGGCGCAGACGCGCGCTGCGTGAGCAGCACGAGGCACCGGCAACGGCGTAACACTGCGATTGAACATCCAACAAAGCAAAACGTCCCGGTGAAAGCCGGGACGTTTTTCGTTTGGGGCATTTGGTTCCGAGTTCACCACTTCAGCTCGACGCCGACGGTGCCTTGATGGGACTCGAAGCCGCTGCGGTAGCGGCCGTCGTAGTTCGCATAGAGCCTTGCCGTATTGCTCAATATCCACGACACGGCAGCGCCGGCGTCGGCACCGTTGCGGCTCTCGCGAACACCCGCGACGCTAATCGCGTTGTTGCCGAGGTTGACCTGCACCGCGCCTATGTTCTGGACGAAGTTGTCGACGAACTTGCCGTAGGCCGAGACGTCGATGGCCTGCTGGCCGATGATCCAGTAGTGGCCGACTTCGGCGCCGGCCAGCACACGGGCGCGCTCGCCATGTCCGTCCGCGACCGTGACTGGGTTGAAGCCGCCGGTTTCAGCGAAGGCGTCGGTGCGTGCCGAGACATATTCGAGCGCGACCTTGGGCACGATCCGGGTCTGGCCGAATGAATAGGTGTAGTTCAACTCGCCCAGCACGCCGTCGACGCTGCCGCGATAGTTGGCGACTGCGCCGCCAAGCGCTGTGGTCCGGATCGAGTTGATGTGGGCGAAGCCGTGAACCGCGGCCATCGCCATCGTCCAGGGTCCGGTGGAGTAGGAGGCATTGACCCCGAGCTGGGTCATGCCGAGCGTCGCGGTCTGCAGCGCAAGCGGCACGTCGATCCAGGTGTTGCTCTGATCGACCGAGAAGCCGACGTTCAGGCCGGGCGCGAGCGTCGCGCCGATGCCGCCGACAATCCCGAGCGTTCCCCGCTTGTCGCCAACGAAAGTTCCCTGCGCCGCGGTGCGGGCACGGGTACCGTAGGTTTCAGCCCAGGTCCGGTAAAGCGGTTCAGCCGTGCTTTGCGATGCGCCGCCGCCACCCGAATTGTCACGCGCCGCGTATCCATAGGTGGCTTCGCGTCCCATGCGCTGCAGGAAGCTGCTGCCGATGTCGAACTGGGAGGCATTGACCGACAACTGGGAGGCATTGTCGGTTGGATTTGGAAATACCGGCACGAACTGCGCGCGCGCGGTAGAGGTTCCGCACAGGATGGCAAAGCCGGCCACCACAGCGCACAGCGCCGTGTCTCGGTTCAGGCTCGCACGCGGCGGGGAAATTCTCATCAAGCGGAACTCAAAAGGACTTGCGGCTAAAGGTATCCGGCGATTTGCTCCGAATCCGGCGCTTGCGTCAACGCAGGCCCAGGTCCCGAGGGTCATTCCAGCAGCCTGTGGTGCTCGCGCAACAGGCCGCTTGTGGCCTCGCGCCGTCTTGCTAAGGCGAAATTTTCATGTTGGGATTGGCACAGCAATCGGATTTGGGCCATTCGGCTGTGCAATTGGACGACTTTATATCCTGCAAGACATTTGAAGCCCGCTGGCGGCGTGGCACGCGATGAGCGTGGCCGCGTCTTTTTGTATTTGAAGAGGAGACAGGCGTTGGCAAAAGGTACGGTCAAGTGGTTCAACCCGACCAAGGGCTATGGGTTCATCAAACCGGCGGTCGGTGACAAGGATGTGTTCGTGCACATCTCGGCGGTGGAGCGGGCAGGGCTTTCGACCCTCAACGAAAACCAGACGATCGAATACGAACTGGTGGAAAATCGTGGAAAGTCCTCGGCGGAGAACCTGAAGGTTTCCTGATTTCCGGCATTTGGAAATGCAAAACCCCGGCAGCCTGTGCGCCGGGGTTTTTGTTTGCGCGAGCGGTTCTGAATTCTCTAGTCCTCTGACTGTACAGCCTGCGACGTGGCGGACACTGTCGAGAACGTCATCTGACGCGCGTGATGCCAAAAACGCGTTAGTTGGCCAGCCGCTCAATCACAAGATCAACCAGCACGCGGAGGCGGTTAAGCCTCTTTAGATCGCGATGGTAGCCGAGGTATGTCTCCCTGTTCGGCGGATTTTCACCAAGATCAATACGCTCCACCGCTGCGATCGCGTCGCCGAGAGGTCTTGGTAATATTGCAAGACCTGCGCCCGATGCGCACATCCTCGCCTGAACGTCGCGGTTGTTACTCCGCGACACAATATGGGCCTTGGGCAGAATGCGCTTGAGCCACACTGCATCAGGCATGCCACCGAACGCCGTATCCATGGTGATGAGCGGCGTATCCTGGCCATTGCCCGCTTGCGGCTCGAAGCCGCTATCTGTCTTGCGATATACTCCATACGCGATGCTCATCAATCGGCGTGAGATCACCTCCGGTTCGTCGAAAGGCTTTATCCGGAAGACGACATCTGCTTCGCGGCGCGGAAGGCTATAGAAGCGTGCATCGGTCAGCAGTTCAGTAATGACGCGAGGGTTCTGCGCCGCAAATTCTGCAAGAACCGGAGCGAGCAGGTGTGATCCAAACCAGTCGGATGAAGAAATCCGAAGCAGGCCTTCGAGCTGCTGATCCTTACCGCCGATTTGACGCTCCAAAGCGAAAGCATTTTCTTCCATCCGCTCCGCGTGCGTGAAAACGACCGTGCCTTCGTCCGTCAGGACGAAGCCGTCACCCGTTCGCTGGAAGAGGGTTTGCCCCAGTGATTGCTCAAGTGCGCGGAGCCGGCGTCCCATGGTTGGCTGACTTTGCCCAAGCTGCTTGGCCGCAGCACCGAGCGAGCCTTCACGCGCAATCATCAGAAAGATCCGCAGATCGCTCCATTCCATAGAGACTGATCCATTCATTTTTGAATGGACAGAGTACATTATCTTTCAAAGCCAAACAATATTGTTTGAGATATTCAACAGACAACAGAGGTGCCACAAGAGAAAAAAGCAATGACTCGCCCAGGTATGATGAGAGCCGTGATCGCCGAAAGCGCGGGAGGGCAACCGAAGGTCGTAACAATCAATCGTCCCGAGCCCGCGCGCGGCGAAGTCCTGGTTCGGATTAAGGTAAGTGCAGTCAATCCGCTCGATCTCAAAATTCGTGCAGGGCAGGCCGCGCACGCGCGCCAATCCTTGCCGGCCGTCCTCGGAATAGATCTCGCAGGAGTCATCGAGAAGGTTGGCGAAGGAGTGACCGCCTTTAGGCCGGGCGACGAGGTCTACGGGATGACAGGCGGCGTCGGAGGAATACAGGGCTCGCTGGCTGAATACGCCGCAGTTGATGCCAGATTGGTCGCGGTTAAGCCCGCAAATCTCAGCATGCGCGAGGCTGCTGCCTTGCCCCTCGGTTTCATCACCGCCTGGGAAGGCTTGATGGATCGAGCAGCAATTCGAGCAGGTCAGAAGGTGTTAGTTCACGGCGGTGCGGGCGGGGTGGGACATCTCGCAATTCAGATTGCAACCGCTCAGGGTGCGGAGGTTTTTGCGACTGGATCGGCTGCGAGCGCCAAGGTCATTGCGCGGTTCGGTGCAACGCCGATTGATTATCGGACATCGTCGGTTGAAAGCTATCTGGCCGAGCATACCGGTGGCGATGGCTTTGACGTGGTCTTCGACACGGTCGGCGGTAAGACGCTCGATGCATCATTCACTGCGGTTCGCCATTTTGGTCACGTGGTGAGTGCGCTTGGTTGGGGTACGCATGCGCTTGCACCCCTCTCATTCCGGGCTGCGACTTATTCGGGGATCTTCACTCTGTTGCCTTTACTGACTGGAGAAGGCCGAGCTCATCACGGCGCCATAATGGGGGAAGCGACCAAACTGGCCGAAGCCGGCAAGTTGGTGCCCCTGATAGACGCTCGACGTTTCGGTTTGTCGGAAGTGAGTGCAGCACATGAGGCTGTGCGCAACGGTGATGCAGCCGGCAAGGTCGTGATTGATATCGCGGAGGTCAGCTAATCGACGGAGATATCAATGTTGCATCAGGGCTCGTACTTGCAATCTTGCACAAGCCGCTATCAAGCCGAGTTTGCCCGCTCGCTACCAGGCGCAATGAGTCCGGGTAAATGCGATGCTCGACACCGAGCACCCGGGCCCCAAGGGAGTCCGGCGTATCGTCATCGTGCACGGCGACCGCGCCCTGCATGATGATGGGCCCGGAGTCCATTTCAGGCACGACGAAATGAACCGTGGCGCCGTGAATCTTCACGCCGTCGGCAAGCGCGCGTTCGTGGGTGTGCAGGCCCTTGTAGGACGGCAGCAGCGCGGGATGGATGTTCAGCATCCGGCCGTCCCATTGCCGGACGAACCACGGTGTCAGCAGGCGAAGGAAACCGGCGAGACAGACCAGTTCAATGTCATGGGCGACAAGGATGTCATTCAGCTTGCGCTCGAAGGATTCGCGGTCCTTGCCGAACGGTTTGCTTTCGATGGTCTCGGTCTTGATTCCGGCGGCGCCGGCTTTTGCCAATCCGCCCGCACCCGCGATGTTGGAAATCACCAGCGCGATCTGCGCCGGATAGTCCTGCGCCGCCGCGGCCTCGATCAGCGCGGTCATGTTGGAGCCGCGCCCGGAGATCAGAATGGCGACACGGCGTTTTGCCATCTCAATCCGCCAGATTGAGGTGACCGGTATAGATCACACGCTCATCGCCGGACGCTTCGACGACTTCGCCGAGATCAACGACGGCCTCGCCATTCTGCGCGAACACATCCATCACCTCGACAAGCTGATCGCGCTTGACGATGGCGATCATGCCGATGCCGCAGTTGAACGTGCGCAGCAGTTCAAGTTCGGCGATGTTGCCCTCAGCCGCCAGCCACTTGAACACCGGCAGCACCGGAACGGCGTTCAGGTCGATCCGCACACCGAGATGTTTCGGCAATACGCGCGGAATGTTGTCGGTGAAGCCGCCGCCGGTGATGTGGGCGAGGCCCTTGACCGCGCCGGTCTGGCGGATCGCGGCGAGGCAGGATTTCACATAGAGCTTGGTCGGCGCCAGCAGCGCGCCGCCGAGCGTCATCACCGGTGCGAAAGGTGCGGGTGCGTCGAACGCGACGCCGGACTTCTCGACCACCTTGCGGACCAGTGAGAAGCCGTTGGAATGGACGCCCGAGGAGGCGAGGCCGATCACGGCGTCGCCGGGGCCGATATCCTTGTGCGGCAGCAGCGTCCCGCGCTCTGCGGCACCAACCGCGAAGCCCGCGAGATCGTAGTCGCCGTCCTTGTACAGACCGGGCATCTCGGCGGTTTCGCCGCCGATCAGCGCGCAGCCGGATTCCCGGCAGCCTTCGGCCACGCCGGCCACGATCGAGGCAGTGGCTTCGGGATCGAGCTTGCCGCAGGCAAAATAGTCGAGAAAGAACAGCGGTTCCGCGCCCTGAACCACAAGGTCGTTGACCGACATGGCGACGAGGTCGATGCCGATACCGCTGTGGATGCCGGTGTCGATGGCGATCTTGACCTTGGTGCCGACGCCGTCGGTGGCCGCAACAAGGACCGGATCCTTGAATCCGGCCGCCTTGAGGTCGAACAGTCCGCCAAATCCGCCGATTTCGGCGTCAGCGCCCGCGCGGGCCGTGGCTCGGACCATGGGCTTGATGAGGTCCACCAACCGGTTTCCGGCGTCGATATCGACGCCCGCGGATGAATAGGTCAGGCCGGATTTCTGATCGTTCATACCAAGGATTCCGTGAGTTAGGCGGTGGTTACGTCGGATTTTGCGCCGGCGCAATGGCTGCCGGACGCCCTTGTGCATAGCTATGAGAACGGGCTCCCTCACAGGGAGCCGTGACCCCATGTCCTTTGCAAGACCGGAGGGGCTCGCTAAAAAGACAAGGAGCCGGGAAACGTCGCGTGAATCTGCCGAACATCATTACCCTTGCCCGCATCCTGCTGGTGCCGGTCATCGTCTGGGCGATTGCGTCCAACCAGATGGCGATTGCGTTCTTTATCTTCGTCACAGCGGGGGTTAGCGACGCCATCGACGGGTTTCTGGCCAAGCGGTTCAACATGACCACCGAGATCGGGGCGTTGCTCGATCCGGTGGCCGACAAGGCGCTGCTGGTTTCGATCTATGTCACCCTTGGCATCTCGGGCGACATTCCGCGCTGGCTGGTGATCCTGGTGGTGTCGCGAGATTTCATGATCGTCGGTGCTGTGATTGTCTCATGGCTGCTGGACAACCCGGTTCCGATGAAGCCGCTGATGGTGTCGAAGCTCAACACGGTGGCGCAGGTGTCGTTTGCCGCGCTGATTTTGGCCTCGCTCGGTTTCGGTTTCAGCACAGCGCCTTACGAGATCGCGTTGATGTTGTGTGTGACGGTCTTGACGCTGCTTTCGGTGTCCTTCTATCTCGTGGAGTGGGCGCGGCACATGAGTGCGGGCGCGCCACCTTCATCTTGATGCGGCCGGTTGGCTGTTTGTTGCGCAAGTCGGAGTAGCCGCGTGGTCGTTCGCGTCCATCCCCGTCAGTTGGCCCTCGCGTTGCCGCACGCCGAAAGCCTGACGCGCGACAATTTTCTGGATGGTGCCGCCAACGCACAGGCTCTGGCGCTGATCGACGGATGGCCGGATTGGCCCAACCGCGTGATGATGCTGGCCGGGCCGGAAGGCAGCGGCAAAAGCCATCTCGCGACGATCTGGGCCACGGAGGCCGGCGCGCGATCGGTTGCGGCTCACGCCCTCACATCGGCCAATGTGCCGGGTGAACTCGCGACCGGCGCGCTGGTGGTGGACGACCTAGATCCGGCATCGTTCGACGAGCGGGCGCTGTTTCATCTCCTTAATCTGGCGCGCGAGGATGGAGCTTATATCCTGCTGACCGGACGTGTCTCGCCGTCGTCCTTCGACGTGACATTGCACGATCTGCGGTCGCGGCTGCGGGCGGTACCGGTGATCGCGCTGACGCCGCCGGACGACCAGTTGTTTCGTGCCCTGATCGTCAAATTCTGCGCCGACCGGCAAATGTCCGTGGACGAGAGCCTCGTCAGCTATCTGGCGACCCGGATCGAGCGGTCCTTCGCGGCCGCCCGCCGGTCTGTCGAGCAGATCGACGAGGAGGCGCTGCGGCGCGGGCGCCCGGTGACCCGCGCGCTTGCGGCCGAGGTCCTGAAAGATCCTGCGGCCTGACCGCGCAGGGTCTTGGTCGTTAACCGCTGTTGGCTCATCATGTCATTGAACCGTCATGAGACTGGCACATTGTCTCGGCGCAACGGACGTAAGGTCCGGCCTGATGACATGGTATAAGGTTATTCTTCATGGATGCCGCGCAAGCTGTTGTAAAAAAAGAAGAAAACATTGAGGTGGCGAACGCGCCATCAATCGGCGAAAGCCCCGAGCGCTTCATCAACCGCGAATTGTCGTGGCTTCATTTCAACCGCCGGGTGCTGGAGGAGTCGGTCAATCCGCACCATCCGGCGCTGGAGCGGGTCCGGTTCCTCTCGATTTCCGCCAATAACCTTGATGAGTTCTTCATGGTCCGCGTGGCGGGCCTCAAGGCGCAGGTGCGCGAAGGCATTACCGAGCGCAGTCCGGATGGTTCGACACCCGCAGAACAGCTCGCCAAGATCAACGAGACGGTCTCGAAGCTCGCCAGCGACCAGCAGGCGATCTGGCGTGACCTTCGCAGCATGCTGGCAGAGGTCGGCATCGTCTTGGTCGACGGCAAGGATGTCACCAAGGCCGAAGCCGCCTGGATCGAGGATCATTTCCTTCACAACATCTTCCCGCTGCTGACGCCGCTGGCCATCGACCCGGCGCATCCATTCCCGTTCATTCCGAGCCTCGGCTTCACCATCGCGCTGCATCTGGCGCGGGTCTCCGACGGCAAGGCGATGAACGCGCTGATCCGCATGCCGGGCAAGATCGACCGTTTCATCCGCATGCCCGCGGGCAAGGACGGCTCGGTGCGCCTGATCACGCTTGAACAGGCCACCAGCCTGTTCATCGGGCGCTTGTTTCCCGGCTACACCGTGAAGGGGCAGGGCGCGTTCCGCATCATCCGCGACTCTGAACTGGAAATCGAGGAAGAGGCCGAAGACCTCGTCCGTCTGTTCGAGTCCGCGCTGAAGCGCCGCCGCCGCGGGTCGGTGATCCGCCTCGAAATCGAGGCGACCATGCCGGACGAACTGCGCGCCTTCGTGCAGCGTGCACTCTCGACACCGGATGACGATGTGCTGATCGTCGATGGCGTGCTCGCCATGAACGAGTTGTCGCAACTGACGCGGCTGGATCGTCCCGATCTCGAATTCACGCCCTATGTGCCGCGTCATCCGGAGCGGGTGCGCGATCATGGCGGCGACATCTTCGCCGCGATCCGCCAGAAGGACCTGATTGTCCATCATCCCTATGAGTCGTTTGACGTGGTGGTGCAGTTCCTGCAACAGGCCGCGCGCGATCCTGATGTGGTTGCGATCAAGCAGACGCTGTACCGCACCTCGCGGGATTCACCGATCGTCCGCACGCTCGCGGAAGCTGCCGAGGCCGGAAAGTCGGTGACGGCGCTGGTCGAACTGAAGGCACGGTTCGACGAGGAAGCCAATATCCGCTGGGCGCGCGATCTCGAGCGCGCGGGCGTGCAGGTGGTCTACGGTTTTCTCGAACTGAAAACCCACGCCAAACTGTCACTGGTGGTTCGCCGCGAAGGCGCGGGCCTCACCACCTATGTCCACGCCGGCACCGGCAACTATCATCCGGTCACAGCGCGCATCTACACCGACCTGTCTTACTTTACGTCGGACCCGGTGATCGCGCGCGATGCCGCGCGTGTGTTCAATTATATCACCGGTTATGCCGAGCCGCGCGACATCGAAAAGATGGGCGTGTCGCCGCTGACGCTGCGCAAGCGGATGCTTGAACATATTCATGCCGAGAGCAATCACGCGCGCCACGGCAAACCCGGCGCGATCTGGCTGAAGATGAATTCGCTGGTCGATCCCGAGATCATCGACGCGCTCTACGAAGCCTCACAGGCCGGCGTTTCGATTGATCTGGTGATCCGCGGAATCTGCTGCCTGCGTCCGGGCGTTCCAGGGCTGTCGGAGAATATCCGGGTCAAGTCGATCATCGGCCGGTTCCTCGAACACGGGCGAATCTACTGTTTTGGCATGGGTCACGGCCTGCCGAGCGCGAAAGCCGCTGTGTATATCTCGTCGGCGGACATGATGCCTCGCAACCTCGACCGCCGTGTTGAGGTATTGTGTCCATTGCAGAATCCCACGGTTCATCAGCAGGTTCTCGAACAGATCATGGTCGCGAACCTGAAAGACAACGAGCAGAGCTGGCAGTTGTTGCCCGATGGGTCGTCAACGCGTATGAAGGCCGCGAAGGGCGAGGAGCCTTTCAACGTGCACAATTACTTCATGACGAATCCGAGTCTGTCTGGCCGTGGAAAGTCACTTAAAGAATCTTCGCCACGCCGTCTTACGCGCCGTTCGGAGCGTTAGTGGCACGAAGACCGTATCCGTGACCCCGGCTCCTGCGCGCGAGCATCACCGCCCGCGCAAGACCTCCAAGACTGTCGCCGTCATCGACATCGGATCGAACTCGGTGCGCCTTGTCGTCTATGAGGACAAGACGCGCAATCTGGCGCCGATCTTCAACGAGAAGACGTTGTGCGGTCTCGGCCGCGAAGTTCAGTCCACCGGACTGCTCGCCGCCGATGCGGTGGAGAAGGCGCTGGCCGCGCTGCGGCGGTTCAAGGCGCTGTGCAAGGTGATGAAGGTCGGTGAGGTTCACGCGATCGCCACCGCGGCCTGCCGCGACGCGAGCAACGGCCCGGACTTCATCACAAAAGCCGAGCGCATCTGCGGATGCACGATCGAAATTCTATCCGGCGCGCGCGAGGCGCGGCTGTCGGCGCTCGGCGTTGCATCGGGTGTGTACAAGCCCGACGGCATTGTAGGTGACCTCGGCGGCGGTTCTCTGGAATTGATTGACGTGCGCGGCCACCGGCTGCGTTCGGGAACGACGCTCCCGCTCGGCGGGCTGGCGCTGCAGGATGCTTCGCAGAAGTCGCTGAAGAAAGCGGAGCGGATCGTCGCCGATCAGTTGAATGATCTTCCCCAGCTCAAGGCGGGGCGCGGACGGACGTTCTATGCGGTCGGCGGAACATGGCGCGCTCTGGCGCGCATTCATATCATCCAGAGCGGCTATCCGCTGCGGGTCATGCACGGCTACACCATTCCGGCGGCAGAAGCGCTGGACTTCGTCAAGCGCCTGCGCCGGCTTGCGGCGAGCAACACACTCGCCGACATCGAGACGGTCGCCGATGCGCGCCGCCCGCTGCTGACCTATGCTGCGCTTGTGCTCGAATACATCATCCGCGTCGCGAAGCCGAAGACCATCATGTTTTCGACCTACGGTGTGCGTGAAGGCCTGATGTACGAAATGCTCTCCGAGAAAGAGCAGCACAAGGATGGGCTCATCGCCACCGCGCAGACGCTGAACGAATTGCGATCGCGCTCACCGCGCCACGCTGACGATCTGATCGTGTGGACCGACAAGCTGTTCCGTGTCGCGGGCCTGCGCGAGACCGATGACGAAAAGCGGCTGCGCCATGTGGCGTGCTGGCTGTCGGACGCGGGCTGGCGCGCGCATCCGGATCATCGCGGCGAGCAGGCGCTCGATCTCATCAGCAATGGCAATTTCGGTTCCGTGACCCATCAGGGCAGGGCTTTCCTGGCGCTGGCGATCTATTACCGGTACGCGGGATTGAACGCGGAAAACGAGGCGCCTGAATCCGTTCGTGCGCTGATCACGCCAGCGATGGTGGACCGCGCACGGCTGATCGGCGCGACATTCCGCGTCGCCTTCATGATCTCGGCCGCACAGCGCGGCGTACTCTCGCACACGCATTTCCGCAATCAGGGCCGCAAGCTCCTGCTGGTGTTCGACAAGCGCGCATCTGATCTGGCTGCGGATCGCGTCATCAACCGCTACAAGCAACTGGTGCGCCTGATCGGGCGTACCGGGGCCATTGTGAAGCCGTAGCGATGCAATCGTCTGCTGATCGCTCTGGCAGGCCAAATCCCGATCCGATGTGGTTTCTTGCGGTGATGGGCCTTGCTGCAGGCCTTGCCGTTCCTTTCTTCCTGATCGACCTTCCGCCGGTGCTGGACTATCCCAATCATCTGGCGCGCTATGTTATGCTGGCACATCCGGACGATCCCGTCCTGTCGCAGATGTACACGCCACGCTGGGGCATCCTGCCGAATATCGGCATGGATGCATTGGCCGCCGTCCTGCTGAAATTTTCCAGTCCCCATACCGGCGGCCGCTTGCTGCTGGCGCTTAGTCTGTTTGCGCCGGTGGTCGGCGTGGTTGCCTATAGCCGCGTGGCTTTCGGCCGTTTCACATACTGGCCGCTCGCCTCAGGGCTGGTGGCATGGAACGCCGTATTTTTTCTTGGCTTCATGAATTTTCTGCTGTCGGCAGGGCTGGCCTTTGGCGCGGCCGCGCTGTGGATCGCGCTGGATCGACAGGGCAGGCGGTGGCTTGCAACATTCTTGGTCGCGATTGCTGTGGCCGTGATTTTCTTCAGTCATATCTTCGGCGTGTTGCTCACCGCGTTGCTGATCGGCTCATACGAACTGTCGCGTCTTGTCGCGTTGTGGAAAGACGGAAAGCTGACGGCCGGAACATTTGCGCGAACCGTTCTGTTGGTCGCGATGATACTCGCGCCAGCGCTGGCGCTTTATCTGGTCTCGCCGCTGTCAGGCGATGCGACGCCCGGGACGTGGAACGGCTGGCAGAAGGCGCTTGTGATATTTGCGCCATTCACTGTCTACAGCACGACGCTGACCGTCACGACCGGCGTCGTGGTCTTTGCCGTTCTGGTGCTGGTCTGGCGGCAGGTGGTTTTTGCGCAGGGGATTCCGCTGGCGCTTGTCGCGCTGGGGGGCGTGTTTCTTGTGGCGCCATCGACGATCAAGGGAGGCACCTTCGTCGAGGCGCGGCTGTCGCTGATGTTCATGCTCATGATCTTTGCGGGAATACTCCCAAGGCTTACATCGCGTCAGGCTCTCGCTGTGGGCACCGTTGTCGTGGCACTGATCGCTGTCCGGACCGTCCACGTCGCCGCAGCGTGGGTGGATCATCGGCAGGATCTCGCGGCTGTGCGAGCGGCCATCGCCGAGGTAAAGCCCGGTTCGCGCGTGCTGGTGGCGCGCGGTCATCCCGGACATGAAGTCGCTGGCGTCGTGCCGCAGGAGCGTGCCCTGCCGGGCATGTACCGGCTGGATGGTCATCTCGGCGCGCTGCTCCTGATCGAGAGGCGTGCGTTTTGGCCGCTGATGTTCGCGGACCCGGCGCAACAGCCGATGACCGTGAAGCCGCCTTACGACCGCATCGCGCATCCGCTCGGCGAGCCGGTCGACTGGCCGCTGCTGCATCAGGATCGCTTCTCTGCGGCCGATCTTGCGCTGGCGCGATATCTGCCGGACTGGCGCGGCAACTTCGATGATGTCCTGCTGATTGATCCGCCAACGCCTTTGCAGCCGCCGCCCGGTTTGTCGCCGGTGGCCGCAAACAGTTATGCCGTGCTTTATCGAATCCAGCCGTGACGTTGAGCTATGGCGTTGAAGGTGGCGATTGGCACGTTTGTCGCATAAATTCCGTTGCCGATATCGGGACAGATGAACCGAACTGGAATGAAATGAGCAATGCCACCTTAAATCGCGTCGTGAAGGAAATCGCCGACGAGATGATGGAACGAAAGGACCGCGGAGAGGTCGCGACCTATATTTCGGAACTGGCCGGGGTCGATGTCAATTCATTCGGCCTCGTGGTTGTCGACTCCAGCGGGCATGTCGCGGCAGGCGGCGACGCGGACGCCACATTTTCGATCCAGAGCATCTCAAAGGTGTTCACGCTGACGCTGGCACTTGGCATGATCGGCGACAAGCTGTGGCAGCGGGTGGGGCGCGAACCGTCTGGCAGTCCGTTCAACTCCATCGTTCAGCTCGAGCGCGAGCGCGGCATTCCGCGCAATCCGTTCATTAATGCCGGCGCGATTGCCGTCACCGACGCCATTCTGTCCGGCCATCAGCCGCGCGAGACGCTCGGCGAAATTCTCCGCTTCATGCAGTTTTTGTCGGGCGATCCCTCGATCAAGATCGACGAGGCTGTCGCGGCCTCTGAGCAGCGCACCGGCTTTCGCAACATCGCGCTGGCGAACTACATGAAGTCGTTCGGTGTCATCGAAAACCCGGTGGAGCTGACGCTCGGCGTGTACTTTCATCAATGTGCCATCGCGATGTCATGCCGCCAGCTTGCTTTGGCGGCGCGGTTTCTGGCGCATTCGGGGCGCAATCCGTCCACCGGCTTCCTGGTGGTGCCGGCGGAGCGGGCGCGGCGCATCAACGCCGTGATGCTGACTTGCGGCCATTACGACGGGTCGGGTGAATTCGCTTATCGGGTCGGCCTGCCGGGAAAGAGCGGGGTCGGGGGCGGCATTCTTGCCATTGCGCCGGGCAAGGCGTCGATCGCGGTCTGGTCGCCAGGGCTGGATGCCAACGGCAATTCGCGGCTTGGGCGCGATGCGCTGGAAATCCTCAGCAAGCGGATGGGGTGGTCGATTTTCGGCTCATGACGGATGGGCCGTCTTCAAAGCAAAAGGGCCGAAGCGCTGTGCTTCGACCCTTTATTTGAACCTGGCCAGGCAGGTTGTGATGCCATCAGCCATCACCGGGCGGTCTGGCCACCCGGGCGTCGTACAGGCGGGCGACATCAGTGTTCGGTGGCCCGCTTGGCGTCTTCGATCGCGGCTTCATGGTACCAGCCGGCCCCGGAGACGGCGTAGTCGAACATCGGCTTGGCGGGCTCGGCCCGGGTTAGGCCCGAGCGGCCGCCGACCGGGAATTGGTAGATTTTGGCCGTCGGCTGGGTCGAATTAGGTGTCATTCCAGTCTCCTCTCGTTGGGCGCGTCTGCGCGTCGAGATAATGTAAGAGGAACGCACGTCTTTTGCGCGGTTTGCCCTATAAAAAGCAGGCGTTTGCATACAATTTGCGCATCCGCGATCCTGCGCCTTCTCTCAGCATGCGCTCAAACCGTTAACGCACTTCCACAGGTGGGGTTTCCGCGCCCCACGGTCGAAAACCGCCTCGCTGCCAAACAAGGCAGACATTGAAATTGATGCGAAAATACGCACGCACCTGCGAGAGGCCCGCGAATCGCCTTGGCGGAACCGTCGTGGTCCGTCCGGCGCGGAGGCTGAGGCGGCCGTCCCGCAGTGATGGCCAGTTGGCACGTTAAATGCTTATTAACGGACGCAGCCGTTTGCGGCCGGTCCTCCCGGCGGCTAAATCGGCCGGGAATTTAGCAACGCATCGTTCACTCACGAGAGATCGAAATGACCAAGTACAAGCTCGAGTACATCTGGCTCGACGGATACACACCGACCCCCAGCCTTCGTGGCAAGACGCAGATCAAGGAATTCGACGCATTTCCGACGCTCGAACAGCTCCCGCTCTGGGGCTTTGACGGAAGCTCGACCCAGCAGGCCGAAGGCCACAGCTCGGATTGCGTGCTGAAGCCGGTCGCGGTGTATCCGGATGCCGCGCGTGTCAACGGCGCTCTGGTGATGTGCGAAGTCATGATGCCCGATGGCAAGACCCCGCATTCTTCCAACAAGCGCGCGACCATCCTCGATGACGCCGGCGCCTGGTTCGGCTTCGAGCAGGAATACTTCTTCTACAAGGACGGCCGTCCGCTCGGCTTCCCGACGGAAGGCTATCCGGCTCCGCAGGGCCCGTACTACACCGGCGTCGGTTATAAGAACGTCGGCTCGGTCGCTCGCGAAATCGTCGAGGAGCATCTCAACCTCTGTCTCGCCGCCGGCATCAACCACGAAGGCATCAACGCCGAAGTGGCCAAGGGCCAGTGGGAGTTCCAGATTTTCGGCAAGGGCTCCAAGAAGGCCGCTGACGAAATGTGGATCGCGCGCTACCTGCTTCTTCGTTTGACCGAGAAGTACGGCATCGACATCGAATTCCACTGCAAGCCGCTCGGCGATACCGACTGGAACGGCTCGGGCATGCACGCCAACTTCTCGACCGAGTACATGCGCACGGTCGGCGGCAAGGACTATTTCGAAGCCCTGATGAAGCAGTTCGACAAGAACCTGATGGATCACATCGCGGTTTACGGTCCGGACAACGACAAGCGCCTGACCGGCAAGCACGAGACGGCGCCGTGGAACAAGTTCTCCTACGGCGTTGCGGATCGCGGCGCGTCGATCCGCGTCCCGCACTCCTTCGTCAACAACGATTACAAGGGCTATCTGGAAGACCGCCGTCCGAACTCGCAGGGCGACCCCTACCAGATCGCTTCGCAGATCCTGAAGACGATCTCGGAAGTTCCGACCTCGAAGAAGGCTGCGGCCTGATACCTCGCGGCCGGGTTCTCCGGCCTGGCCGCGAGTTCTCCTCTCCACAACCAGGACTTGGGCTCTCGCCGGACGGAAGCATCAGCTTCCGTCCGGTTTTGTTTTGCGGATTCGTCAAACGGAAATCGGGTGGAGCGCGTATCGCGGCTGATCTTTAGTCCGGCTCATCACACAGGAGCCGATCATGGTCGCCGCAGCAAAAGCGAAAACTTCAACAATGACCGAGCCGCCGCGCATCGCGGCGCAGGATTGGTCAGGTGTTGCCACGCATCTCGACGGCAACGGCTGGGCCGTGCTGAACGGATTACTCTCCGCCGGCGAGTGCCGCGCGCTCGCGAATATTTACGGCGAGACGGATGTCTTCCGCAGCCACATCATCATGGGGCGGCATGGCTTTGGGCGAGGCGAGTACAAATACTTTTCCTATCCGCTCCCGGATATCATCGCAGAACTGCGCACGGCGCTCTATCCGCGGCTGGCGCCGATTGCCAATCGCTGGAACGAGGCGATGGCAATAGAGGTTCGCTATCCCGCCGAACACGCCGATTTCATCAAGCGCTGCCACAAGGCGGGGCAGACGCGGCCGACGCCGCTGCTTCTTCAGTACGGTGCGGGCGATTACAACTGCCTGCATCAGGATATTTATGGCGAGCACGTGTTCCCGCTGCAGGTCGCGATTCTGCTATCGCAACCGGAGCAGGATTTCACCGGCGGCGAGTTCGTGCTGACCGAGCAGCGTCCCCGGATGCAGTCGCGCGCAGCAGTGGTGCCGCTGAAGCAGGGCGACGCGGTGGTATTCGCGGTTCATCATAGGCCCGTAAAGGGCACGCGCGGAACCTATCGCGTCAATCTTCGTCATGGCGTCAGCCAGTTGCGCTCGGGTCACCGGCACACCGTCGGCATCATTTTCCATGATGCGAAGTGAGGCGGTCCCGGCGTAAGGTCTCTCAAGCCGGGAATCATGCCGATGGATTTGTTCGACAGCATTGTCGAGAGCGAACAACGCGACGTGCAGCTCGCGCCTGGTGCGATGCTGCTTGCAGGTTTCGCACGGCCGCTTGAAGCGGCGCTGATCGAAGCCGTAGCGGCAATCATCGCGCGTGCGCCGTTCCGTCATCTGGTCACGCCCGGCGGTCACCGCATGTCGGTGGCGATGACCAATTGCGGACGGGTGGGGTGGGTCAGCGACCGCACCGGCTATCGCTACGATACGAACGATCCCGACAGCGGACTGCCGTGGCCGTCCATGCCCGAGACATTTGCCGATCTGGCGTTGCGCGCCGCGGACGGGGCGGGCTTTGCGGATTTCCGCCCCGACGCCTGCCTGATCAATCGCTATGAGCCTGGCGCGAAACTGTCGCTGCATCAGGACAAGGACGAACTGGACTTCAACGCGCCGATCGTATCGGTATCGCTGGGTTTGCCGGCGACATTTCTGTTCGGCGGACTGAACCGCAATGACAAGACAACGCGTTACAGGCTTGCGCACGGCGATGTTGTGGTTTGGGGCGGTTCGGCGCGGCTGGCCTATCATGGCGTGATGCCGCTGGCGGACGGCGAGCATCCGCTGCTCGGTAATCAGCGCATCAATCTGACTTTCAGAAAAACGCGGTGACGAATGTTGCACGTATCATTGCAAGCAGGTTTAGCGACGAAGCAATCCGTTTTTGCCTGATAAAAGACGAATGGATTGCTTTGCTTCGCGCGCAATGACGGGCAGATTCAGTCCCGATCGACCCGCACCACACGGCCCTTGTCGATAGCCAGCGCGAGGCGGCCTTTCTTCAAAGCCAGCGCGGCTTCGCCGAAAAGTTCGCGGCGCCAGCCATGGAGCGCGGCGACGTCGGCATTGTCATCCAGAGCGATCTGTTCGAGATCGTCCACAGTTGCGATAACCTTGCTGGCGACGGCATGCCGTTCGGAGGTCATGCGCAGCAGGACTTTCAGCAGTTCAACCGTCGCGCCGCCATTGGCATTGCCGCGTGATTTGTCGAGCTTTGGCAGCTTGGTCAGATCGCGCGCGATGCCGCGCTTGACGGCAGCAATGATGTCCTGCCCCCATTTGGATTTGTCGAAACCCTTCGGCAGCGAGCGCAGGTTGGCGAGACGCTCCAGCGAGGTTGGCGCGTGGGTCGCGATATCGCCGATGGCGTCGTCTTTCAGCACGCGCGAGCGGGGGACGTCGCGGCTCTGCGCTTCCTGTTCGCGCCAGGCGGCGACTTCCATCAGAACCGCGAGATCCTTCGGCTTGCGGACGCGGGTCTTGAGGCGTTCCCATGCGCGCTCGGGATGGACGTCATAGGTTTTGGGCGAGGTGAGGATTTCCATTTCCTCGCTGACCCATTCGCTGCGGCCGCGCTTCTTGAGGTCGGCGTCGAGCGCTGCAAACACATCGCGCAAATGGGTGACGTCCGCGACCGCATAGGTGATCTGGTCCTGCGTCAGCGGACGATTCGACCAGTCGGTGAAACGATGTGTTTTATCGGGACGGTGACCGGTGATGCGCTCGACCAACTGGTCGTAGGCGATGCTGTCGCCATAGCCGAGCACCATGGCGGCAACCTGGGTATCGAACACCGGATGCGGAATGATCCCGGCGCGATGAAAGATGATCTCGATGTCCTGCCGCGCGGCGTGGAACACCTTCAGCACGCTCTCGTTGGCCATCAGGTCGAAAAACGGTTTCAGGTCGATGCCGTCGGCGAGCGCGTCGATCACGACAGCTTCATCCGCGCTGGCCATTTGCACGACACAGAGCAGCGGATAGTAGGTGGTTTCGCGCAAAAACTCGGTATCGACGGTGATGACGCGGTGTTTGGCGAGGCGATTGCAGACGGAGGCGAGTTCGTCAGTGGTGGTGATCATTTCCATGCAGGGGGTTATGAACGCCTTGGGCGGAATTTTCCATGCGAAAATCGGCCCATCGGGCAAGCCCACAGGACATGACAGGTACAATTTCCGGGACAATTCCAGTACCCCCTGAACCGGCGGAACGGGAAGCGCGACCAATGGATTGGTATCGCAACGCACTATTCCAGAGGGGAAGGACCGACGGTCATGACTGGGAAACGCAGGATCGGCGTCGGAGCCGCCGTTTTCGCCACTGTGCTGATTTCCGGCATGGCGCTGGCGAACAATCTCAACGTCAACACCGGCACGTACATTCCGATCCGGCCTCACGTCAATCTCAACAACACGATTAATGCCGGGGTGAAGATCCGGACGTATCAGGATATCGACCTGTCCGAAAATTGCCGTCCCGACGAGCGCATCAAGGTCAGGGGCAAGAGGGAATGGCGCTGCCGTCAGGACCGGTGAAACAGCATTCCGCGATGTGAAATCAACCTAGCTATGCGTTGCGGCAATGGGGCTGCATTGCGCGCGGCGGCATGATTAGGTGCGGCTCCACCTGCGAGCTTCCTCACCATGATTATTGGACTCGATCACGCCGTCATTCTCGTCCGCGATATTGAAGCCGGCGTTGCCGGTTATCAGACACTGCTTGGCTGCGCACCAGCATGGCGCGCGGAGAGCAATGGCGCGGCAAGTGCAATTTTCACGCTGGATAACACGTCGGTCGAACTTATGGCGCCGTCCGGCGAAGGTGATGCCGCCGACCGGGTGCGCGCCGCGCTGGACAAACAGGGCGAAGGACTCGCCAGCCTCGCATTCGCGGTCGATGATATCGCGAAGGCGTATCATCGTCTGACGCGGCTCGGCCTTGCACCGGAGGAGATCGGCGAGGGGAGCAGCACCGATCTCGAATCCGGCCGCACGCTGACCTGGAAGCGCACCCGTGCATCGGCTGAATCGACCCACGGCATCCGGCTGTTTTTTCTCCAGCGTAACGAGAGGTTCGCGCGCTCGAAGGAGACCGCATCCGCAGCCGTCTCCATGCTCGATCATCTTGTGATCGCAACGCCCGATCCGGATCGGACCGCGGCACTTTATGGTGCGCGCCTCGGCCTCGACATGAAGCTGGACCGGACCATCCCTGCAATCGGCACGCGCTTCCTGTTTTTCAGGACGGGCGGGCTGGTGTTCGAGATCATCCATCGGCTCAAGGACGGCAGGGGCGATGGCCCTGACAAGATTTACGGGGTGTCCTGGCGGGTGGCGGATGTCGAGGCGACACGCAAGCGGCTTCAGGAGGCCGGTCTGGAGGTCTCCGAGGTCCGTGAGGGTCGCAAGCCGGGTACCCGGGTTTTCACGGTTCGGACCGGGACATTCGGCGTCCCGACCATCGTGATCGAGCAGGGACAGAGGGACGCGGACGACAACTAGCGGGCAGCCCGTCCGTCTGACGACAGATTCGTTGTTTTTATTAATCTTTTTCCCGCCATTCGGGAGGCGAGGCGGCACCATCCGGTTGCCGCGTTCCCTTCGCTCGGGTAAACCCTGCGCGCGCGGGATACTCCCCGCACTCCCTGATTCTTGCCTCTGACCGCCGATTTCCAGGATTTCCATGCATCGTTATCGTTCCCACACCTGCGGCGCGCTCCGCGAAGCCGACATCGGCCAGGACGTCCGGCTCTCAGGCTGGTGCCACCGCATCCGCGACCATGGCGGCCTGCTGTTTATCGACCTGCGCGATCACTACGGCATGACCCAGTGCGTGGTGGATCCGGACTCGAAGGCCTTCAGCCTCGCCGAGAAGCTGCGCGCCGAGTGGGTGGTCAAGATCGACGGCAAGGTCCGCCGCCGTCCCGAGGGCACCGACAATCCCGAATTGCCGACTGGCATCGTCGAGGTCTTCATCAACGAGATCGAAGTGCTGGGCGAGGCGGGCGAACTGCCGATGCCGGTGTTCGGCGATCAGGAATATCCCGAGGAAATCCGTCTCAAGTACCGCTTCCTCGATCTGCGCCGCGAAAAGCTGCACCAGAACATCATGACCCGCGGCGCCATCGTCGACTCGATGCGCGCGCGGATGAAGAAGGCCGGCTTCTTTGAATTCCAGACGCCGATCCTCACCGCATCGTCGCCGGAAGGCGCGCGCGACTTCCTCGTGCCGTCACGCATTCATCCCGGCAAGTTCTATGCGCTGCCGCAGGCGCCGCAGCAGTACAAGCAACTGCTGATGATGTCGGGCTTCGACCGTTACTTCCAGATCGCACCATGCTTCCGCGACGAAGACCCGCGCGCAGACCGTCTGCCAGGCGAGTTCTACCAGCTCGATCTGGAGATGAGCTTCGTCACGCAGGAAGACGTGTTCGCTGCGATGGAGCCGGTGATTACCGGCGTGTTCGAGGAGTTCGCCAACGGCAAGCCGGTCACCAAGAAGTGGCCGCGCATTCCGTTCGCTGAAAGCCTGCGCAAGTACGGTACCGACAAGCCGGATCTTCGCAATCCTCTGGTGATGCAGGATGTGTCCGAACACTTCCGCGGCTCGGGCTTCAAGGTGTTCGCGCGCATGCTCGAAGACGCGACCAATCAGGTCTGGGCGATTCCCGGACCGGGCGGCGGTTCGCGCGCGTTCTGCGATCGCATGAACTCGTGGGCGCAGGGCGAAGGCCAGCCGGGCCTTGGCTACATCATGTGGCGTGAAGGCGGCGAGGGCGCAGGCCCGCTTGCCAACAACATCGGACCAGAGCGCACCGCCGCGATCCGCGATCAGCTTGGTCTGAAGGAAGGCGATGCGGCGTTCTTCGTCGCGGGCGATCCGTCGAAATTCTGGAAGTTCGCAGGTCTCGCGCGCACGAAGCTGGGTGAAGAACTCAACCTGATCGACAAGGACCGGTTCGAGCTCGCCTGGATCGTCGACTTCCCGATGTATGAGTACAACGAGGAAGACAAGAAGGTCGACTTCTCGCACAACCCGTTCTCGATGCCGCAGGGCGGCCTCGAAGCGCTGGAAACGCAGGACCCGCTGACCATCAAGGCGTTCCAGTACGACATCGCCTGCAACGGCTACGAGATCGCGTCTGGCGGCATCCGCAACCATCGCCCGCAGGCGATGGTGAAGGCCTTCGAGATCGCAGGCTATGGCGAGGAAACGGTCATCGAGCGTTTCGGCGGCATGTACCGGGCGTTCCAGTATGGCGCACCGCCGCATGGCGGCATGGCCGCCGGTGTCGACCGCATTGTCATGTTGCTTTGCGGTACGAACAACCTGCGCGAGATTTCGCTTTTCCCGATGAATCAACGTGCCGAAGATCTGCTCATGGGCGCGCCATCGGAAGTCTCGCTGAAGCAGTTGCGCGAGCTTCATATCCGGCTCAATCTGCCGCAAAGTTGAATCGCATAACCGTCGCAAGACGGGACTAAACAGTCCGCCGGAAGGCGGGCTGATAAGAGACCGGGAGTGGATATGGCGTCGACGTTATCGGAAGAACTGCGCCTTGCGGCGCTGTCGTATCATCGCCTTCCACGGCCCGGTAAGCTCGAAATACAGGCGACCAAGCCTCTCGCGAACCAGCGTGACCTTGCGCTGGCCTATTCGCCGGGTGTCGCCGCGGCATGCGAGGCCATCGCGGCTGATCCGCAACAGGCTGCTGAACTCACGATCCGCTCCAATCTGGTTGCCGTCGTCAGCAACGGCACTGCTGTGCTCGGCCTCGGCAACATCGGCCCGCTTGCATCCAAGCCGGTGATGGAAGGCAAGGCGGTTCTGTTCAAGAAGTTCGCCGGCATCGATGTGTTCGACATTGAAATCGCGGCGGACACCATCGCGCGCGTGGTGGACACAGTGGCGGCGCTGGAGCCGACCTTCGGCGGCATCAACCTTGAAGATATCAAGGGGCCTGAGTGCTTCGAGATCGAGGAGCAACTCAAGGCGCGGATGAAAATCCCCGTGTTCCACGATGACCAGCATGGCACCGCCATTATCGTCTGCGCGGCGGTTCGCAATGCGCTGATGATCAACGGCAAGAAGCTGGAAGACTGCAAGATTGTGGCTTCCGGCGCGGGCGCTGCAGCGATCGCCTGCCTCAACCTTCTGGTGTCCCTCGGTGCGCAGCGCAAGAACATCTGGGTTTGCGACATCGACGGTCTTGTCTATGAAGGCCGCAACACCCTGATGGACAAGTGGAAGGCGGTCTACGCGCAAAAGACCGACAAGCGCACGCTGGGCGACGTGATCGCAGGCGCAGACATTTTTCTCGGCGTGTCGGCGGGCGGCGTGCTCAAGCCCGAGATGGTCAAGCAGATGGCGGACCAGCCGTTGGTGATGGCGCTGGCCAATCCGAATCCGGAGATCATGCCGGACGAGGCGCGCAAGGCGCGCCCCGATGCGATGATCTGCACCGGGCGCTCCGACTTTCCGAACCAGGTCAACAACGTCCTGTGCTTCCCCTTTATCTTCCGCGGCGCGCTCGATGTGGGCGCGACGGCAATCAACGAGGCGATGAAGGTGGCCGCGGTCGACGCACTGGCGCAGCTTGCCCGCGATCCACCGTCCGATGTGGTGGTCCGCTTCGATGGCGGCGAGACGCAGGGCTTCGGTCCCGGTTCGCTGATCCCGTCGCCGTTCGATCCGCGGCTGATCCTGCGCGTGGCGCCTGCGGTGGCCAAGGCCGCCATGGACTCCGGCGTTGCGACGCGGCCGATTACCGACTTCGATGCCTATATCGGTCAGCTCGACCGCTTCGCGTTCCGCTCCGGCCTTGTGATGAAGCCGGTGTTCGCGAAAGCCAAGACCCAGCCGGTGCGCGTGATCTACGCCGAGGGCGAGGACGAGCGCGTGCTGCGCGCGGTGCAGGTGGTGCTGGAGGAAAAGCTGGCGCGGCCCATTCTGGTCGGGCGTCCATCGGTGGTCGCGGCCCGCATCAAGCGGTTCGGCCTCTCGATCAATCCCGGCAGCGATTTCGACCTCATCAATCCCGAGGACGATCCGCGTTATCGCTCCTATGTGCAAAGTTATATCGATTTCGCCGGGCGGCACGGCATCACGCCGGAAGCCGCGCGGACCTTGGTGCGCACCAACGCGACCGTGATCGCGGCGCTGGCGGTGGCGCGGGGCGAGGCCGACGCCATGCTGTGCGGCGTCGATGGCCGCTACATGAGCCACCTGCGGCGCATCCGTGAGATCATCGGCGTTGCGCCGGGACTGGCAGACTATTCGGCACTGGCGCTGGTGATCACCAGCAAGGGGTCGTACTTCATTGCGGATACGCAGATCCGTCCTAATCCGACCGCCGAGGAACTGGCGGAAATGGCGGCGCTGGCCGCTGTCCATGTCCAGCGTTTCGGAATTAAGCCGAAGGTCGCGTTCCTGTCGCACTCGGATTTCGGCAGCTACGACTCGGCCTCGGCCCAGAAGATGCGCCGCGCCACCGAAATCCTGGTGAACGATCATCCGGAAATCGAGGCTGACGGTGAAATGCAGGGCGATTCCGCGTTGACAGCGCTGTCGCGCCAACTCGTGCTGCCGCATTCCCGGCTCGAAGGCTCGGCCAATATCCTGATCATGCCGAACCTCGACGCAGCGAACATCGCGTATCAAATGATCAAGGTTCTGGCGGACGCCCTGCCGGTGGGGCCGATCCTGATCGGGCCGGCGCGGCCGGCGCATATCCTGACGCCCTCGGTGACGGCACGCGGCATTCTCAACATGACGGCGGTGGCGGCAGTCGAGGCGCAGGAGCGGGCAGGACGACAGCAGCCAACGCTATTCGGCTGACGGGAACTCCTGTATAGTCCTGCTTCTGGGGATTTAACGGGGCCGCATATGCCAGCCATTGTCACGGTCGGACGTGTACTGTTCGTCGTCCTGTTTGTGTTTTCGGGCGCGTCCAAGCTGTTCGATATCGCATCGACCACGCAGGCGATCACGGACAAGGTGGTTCTGCCGTCGATGCTGATGCCCTATACGGCCCAGCTCGAGGGCGTGACAGGCATGCCGACCGCGCAACTCCTCGCGATCCTTGCAGGCGCGCTGGAAGTGATCGGCGGATTGTTCATCGCGCTGAACTTCGGCACGCGGACTTTCGCCTGGCTGCTGATCCTGTTCGTCGCGGTGACGACGTTCTACTTCCACAATTTCTGGGACATGACCGGCGCGGACAAGATCAACAACATGATCCACGCCCTGAAGAATCTGTCCCTGATCGGCGGATTGCTGTTGATTGCGGGTTATCCGCGCCCTGTGGCGATGGAAGACAGCGGCCGTTACACGGACGTCTAGCCTCGCCGCCATGCGGTGACGTCGACCCGGTTGTCCGCATCGAGCACGCGCGTTTCATCAGCCTTCAATCCGTGAGCGGCGAGAATGTCCTGTGGCGAATGCTGCGGCACGCCGGGAAAGCCGCCCATTCCGCCGGGAATGGTCAGGCCGTGCGCCTGTGACAGCCAGAATGTGTCATAGCGGTCCATGAACATCCCGAATACGACGGGCCCGCCGATAATCGCTGCAATCCCGTCCGTCACACCGCTCATCCGGCAAGCATCCTCAAACGAGGCGCCTGCGGGATTCCATAAGGTGGCCTTGGGATTCTCTGGATCCCCGGCGAGGGCCGGAATGTTCCGCGTCAGGATGATGCGCGTGCGCTCAGGCGAGCGCGGCTGATCCTCGAACGAGTTTCTGCCGTGGACGATCAGGTCGGCGGCGTCGAGCGCGGATTCAAAAAAACGCTGATCGGCCTCGAACTTGAGCGAAGCGGGCATTACGCCATTCGCATCGGCGAGCATGCCGTCGGCGGAGACAATTACATAGCCTTCAATACGCATGGGTTGCGGTTTAGCCATTTCCGGGACGACCGCAAGTGCGGGTTTGCCGCTATTCGGAGATGGTCTGCACCACGCTGTTGAGTGGCCGCGAACTGACCGTCGGCAGCTTGAGGCCCTTGACCACTTCCTCGTCGTATTGCGCGATGGTGGTCACCGGCGCTTTCGCTTTCACCTGAACGACCTTGTAGCCGCCGGCCTTCAGCCGCTTCATGAGTTCGGGCAAGGCTTCGCCTGTATGTTTCTGAAAGTCGTGCATCAGGATGATGCCCTTGCCGTTCTTGTCGAGCTTGTGCATCACGGTGTCGACGATCTTCTCGGGCTTGCTCGCCTTGAAGTCGAAGGAGTCGAGGTCGCACGACCAGATCGAGATGTTGCGTTCGCCGAGATAGGTCACCATTGCGGGCGGATGCTGGAGCGCGGGGAAGCGGAACAGCGGCGAGGGGGCTGCGCCCAGCGCCCACTTCACGGCGCTGAATCCCTTCTCGATTTCTTCCTTGCGCTGCTCGTCGGTCAGCTTCTTGTTGTTGAGATTGGCGTGCGACCATGTGTGCGAGCCGATGGTGTGGCCTTCTGCGGCCACATGCTTGAGGATTTCCGGATAGTAGGTCGCATGCTTGCCGATCGGGAAGAAGATCGCCTTGGTGCATTCCTCGGCGAGCGTCTTCAACACCGACGGCGTGTTCACCGGCCAGGGGCCGTCATCGAATGTCAGCACCACTTCCTTGTCGCGCAGAAAGTCGAGCTGCTTGAAATGTTCAAAGCCGAAACCAGGGCCGCCGGTGGTGTCGATCTGCACCACGCGCGACACGCCGATGGCATTCGGGTTGGCGCAGTTGGCTTTTGCGGCAGTCGGAGCAGGCGCGGGTGCCGCTGCTGCGGGAGTCGGGGCGGGCGCTGGCGCCGGAACGGCGGCGGGCGCAGGGGGTGGAGTGGTGCGCTGCGGGATAAGAGCCTGCGACCAGGCGCTGGTGAAAGCGCAGACCGAAATGGCGCTGGCGGCGAAAAATGTTGCCTTGATACGCATCGCAAATACCCCTGAACGCAAAATCTCCCGCGTCCGGTCCGTCGGACGCCAACGTAGTCCCCGATTGTGAGCCTAGACCCACAACGAAAATCGCGCCAACCGATTTTCCACAGGAGCGTTGGCAGGGTTAATCAGGGGGAGATCAGGTGTTTAAAGCGCGCGCGATGGCCGTGACGATACGGGTATCGGTAGGTTCGATGCGTGAGGAGAACGCTTCCGCAATATGGCCGTCGCGGCCGACGAGGTACTTGTGGAAGTTCCAGCCGGGAATATCGGACGGACGTTCGGTGGCCGCCCATTTGTAAAAGGGATGGGCGTTCGGGCCTTTCACGGACGTCTTGGCCGTCATCGGGAAGCTGACGTGATAGGTCTGTTCGGCGGTGTGGGCGATGTCGCTTGCGCCGCCCGGTTCCTGCGCGCCGAAGTCGTTCGACGGCACGCCGATCACCATAAACCCGCGGTCCCTGAATTTCGTCCAGACGTCTTCAAGTCCGGCATATTGCGGCGTGAAGCCGCAGAGCGAGGCGGTGTTCACCACCAGAAGCGGCTTGCCGGCATAGTCGGCAAGGCGGATGTCGCCGCCTTTGAGACCCTGGAAGGAAAAGCCGTAAGCCGTCATGCGGCTCATCGCGGCCTGCGCGAAGGCGGCTCGCGGCGCGAACGGAAGTGCTGCGGCTGCGGCAATGGCCGTTATCACGCTTCGGCGGTCGATCATGATGCGCTCCCTGAGGGTCTCTCGATCAAGATAACGGATCAAGGCCTTCAGGAGTTTCAAGAAGCGGTGACGATCCTCACGGGTGCTTGGGCGGCTTGTCGCACCATGGCATCGGCAGCAGCGGTTCGTAATACTCGTTCCACTCGCAGATATATTCCGGGCCGCTGCGCTTCATCACATGCTTGACCGGTTCGGCCTGGCTGATGGCGACATGAATAACGATCAGCGCCGCGCCGATCGGATAGGCCCATTTGCTGAACCGCAGATCGTTCAGCCTCTCCAGCAGAAGTGCGCCCGCCAGAATGATCAGCGGGTCGGTCAGGATGAAGTATTCGGCCTTGAGATTGCGCCGAACGCCGAGTGCGTCGATGCCGATGGCGGACAACAGAAGGATGGCGGCCTGAATGGCGGCTTGCCGCTCACCCCTGATCCAGGCGTAGACGATGCCGGGGAAGACCAGCCAGGTCAGGAACACGGTCGGTCGTGGCGACGTGAAAAGCACAAAGGTGTAGCGCTGCAGCACGGATTTGACGCCGTCGAACAGCAGGGCAATCGCCGCCCAGATCTTTCCGCCTTCGGTAGCCGATGTCGCGGGCGCGTCGGCAAACACCAGCATTTTCTCGACAGGATTGATAACGGCGACCACGTTCTGCGGATCGAACGCGATATAGAGCGCGAGCAGCCCGAGCGATGCACCGGCGGCGATTGCGAAGATGGACGCCAGCGTTTCGCTCGCGCTCACCCGCCACAGTGCCGCGAAAGCGACCATGCCGATGCCGATCCATGTCAGCAGGGCAATCTGATAGATTCCGAACCGGCCCGCGATCAGCGGGTGCAACTGGGCGATGTCGATGGACTCAGGTTCGAGGCCTGCAGCGATGAGCGGCCATGCCAGAGCAAGCATGCCGGCTGCGATCATGGCTGCAAGGAGAACCGCCGGCCATGCCGCCGGGCGGCGCCAGAACACAGCGCTCGCGCCATCCGCTGTACCGAAAGGCAGCATGATGACCGGCAGCGCGGCGATCAGCAGAATGATCTGAACCTTGTTCTCCATGCCGAGCACGCACAGCGCAGCGGCCGCGCCCATCGCCAACGGCCGCCAGTTGCCGGCGCGGCGGGCTGCCGCGATCAGCAGCATCAGCGCAAAGGTGAACAGGCATGCGGCGATCAGTTCGCTGCGCAGGATGCGCATGTGAACCGCCATGCCGCCGGAGAAGGCAAAGGCGAATGTGGTCAGTAAAGCAATCCGCCAGTCGCGGAAAACGCGGCGGGCGAGTACGGCAAAAACAGCGACAAAGAATGTCGCGGTCAGCCATGCCACGATGCGGCCCGCGCGCACGGCGCTGGTCATCGCAGCGTCGAACCCGGGCACGTTCAGCGCGGAAGGGATGGACGACAGTTTCCACGCATCGAGCAGCCCCAGCGCATGCATGAACTGAAACCAGGTCTTCACCGACAGGATAGTGAAATAGGACGGATGGTCGAAGAACGCCTGCGGCTTGCCGTCGTTCATGACGAGCGCGTTGTAGACGATCATGAAATCCATGTCGGCATTGCGCCAGTAAATGACGAAATAGCCGGCGAGGAAAAATGACAGCGCAAGCCCGATCAGGATGACGGCCATGCCGCCGTTCCAGCCGAATGGGGTCAGCCGCGCGAGCGCATCGCGGCGCGGGTCGTTGAGGGCTGGTGCGGTCTTGCTATCGGGAGAAGCTGTCATGACCGGCGCGTTCTAGCTTAACGTGCGGCTGAAAGCCAACCATGTGCTTCTTCGTTTAACGCAGTGGGACGATGAAGTCCGTGCCGCGGCCGGTTTCGTCGCCAAGGCCGCGATCCGATACCGTGATCGAGCCGCCCGGGGCCAGCGCCGAGGCGATCCGCACCATGACGTCATCGGAAATGGTCAAACGGTCGAGGGCTTCGGTGGGGGACGACGGCTGGACCGGCACCCTTGCCACCACCGGTTCACCGCGTTTGCGGCGCGGAGCGTTTTCGGCGTGTGGCTGCGCCGGAAGCGAGACCACCGACCAGCGCAATGCGTCTGCATCAGCCTTGTCAGCGCGCACCGTGAACACATGAGTGCCGAGCGGACGGTCCGAGGCGGCGATGGTCACCGGCGCTTCAAACCACGGCTCGAAGTTCTGCCGCACGAAAATCTTGTTCTCGTTGCCGCTGACGAAGACGGCAATATGCCCGCTGCGCGGCTTCACCGGGCCGATGAACTCCGCCGAGCTTTCCAGCGGCAGCGTGATATGGGCGGGGGGCACATGATCGGTGGCGCGGGCCTGATCCTTTTCGGCCTTTGGCGCGTCCGCCGCCGCTTCCTTTGCAGAATCTGCGGGGGCTTCGGTCTTCCTGTCGTCCGGTTTGGCGTCGGCGGGCTTGTCGTCAGAGTTGCTATCGGCTCTGGCCGGATCGTCCTTGGCGGCCCCGCCAGCATCTGCGCCATCTTTCGTCGAGGCGACAGCACCGTCCTTCGCGCCATCCTTTAAGGCATCCTTGTTCTCATCCTTGGCGCCTTCAGTCTTGTCCTCAGGAGCGGGCGATCCATCGCGGCCTGCGTCCCAGCGCTGCGCAACGACCACGTCGCCGGCGTCGTTCCTCTGCGGAAGCGTGCCGCTGGCGTCAGCGGTACGGATCGGCTGGCCCTCCTCAAGGGAGGTCAGGCGCAATTGCGGCTTCTCGTGAGCCGCGGCGTCGACAATCGACGCGCGATCCGCTTTTGGCGTCGTCTCGGCATGCTTCTCCGGTGCGCTCGCGGCAGCGAGAGGCTTTATGTCAGGCTTGCGTGCAATCAGCAGCGGATGGGAAATATCGGCCGGCGAGATTTCGCCCGGTGTGATGACAACGCGCGCACCCATGCGGGTCCAGCCCCACATCCGCATCGCGAAGTTCATCGGCATGCGGATGCAGCCGTGGGACGCGGGATAACCGGGCAAAACACCCGCATGCAGGGCGACGCCTGACCATGTGATGCGCTGCATGTAGGGCATCGGCGCGCCGCTGTAGATATTCGAGCGGTGATATTTGTTTTTCTGGATGATGCTGAACACGCCCATCGGCGTTGAGTGTCCGCGCATGCCGGTAGACACCGGAGACTCCGCGAACAGGCCGTTCTGGTCGTAGAGCTTCAGGGTCTGGTTCTCGATCGAGATTGCGACTGTGATCGGGCCGACCGGTTTGGCCGTATCCTTCGGCGCTTCAGGCAGTTTCTGCCTTGGGCGGGCGATCCGGTGACGGCGCGGTTCGGCGTAATGCGGCGGTTCGGCATAAACGCTGCGGCCGGGGTCCATCGGCCAATAGATCTGGGCCTCTGCGGGCAGGGCAAAACCCGTTGTCAGCACAGCGGCCAGCCAGGCCGAGTTCCGGATCGCCGAACGGGATGGACGGGAACCGAAGCCGTCGCCGGATGAAAGGATGGAGCCGGTCCGAAGGGCTTCCGAAAAGGGTAACCAATTGCCGAGCACGCGAAATTCCTCAAATGATTCCAGTATTGGTGTCGCCATCCGGCTAAATGTTCATCCGGCCTGATACCGCATTCTGCGTGATTCACGTTGCTGAAATGCTAGCCGCTCCGCCTTCAAAAGCGCTTAACGGTCACAATCCCGTGCCTTCCAACCCGGCCGAAGCACCCCACATGAGGGGCGTGGCCCGGGGCGTCTCCCGGGCCTTGTTGTGACCTGTGGAGTCTGAAGATGTCCTTCTGTTCGATCCGCGTGACCGCTGCGCTGTTGGCCGCCGCCCTGACCGCCCTGGCCACCGCACCCCCGGCTGCTGCGGCTGAAGAGCCGGACCTGATCTTCCGTCGCTCCACGGTGTTCAAGCTCCTGAGCCCGGACGACAAGCTCGCGACCTACGGCGTGGATGATCCCGCCGTGGAGGGCGTGGCGTGTCATTTCACCGTGCCGGAGAAGGGCGGCTACAAGGGCTGGCTGGGATTGGCCGAGCAGGTCTCGGACATCTCGCTGGCCTGCCGCCAGATCGGCCCGATCCGTTTCAAGGCCAAGGCCAGCCAGGGTGAGGATATGTTCCGCCAGCGCCGCTCGTTGTTCTTCAAGAAAATGCAGATCGTGCGCGGCTGCGACGCCAAGCGCAATGTGCTGGTCTATATGGTCTACTCGGACAAGCTGATCGACGGCTCGCCGAAGAACTCGACGTCCTCCGTTCCGATCATGCCGTGGGGCGCCAACGACACTATCCAGAAATGCGGAGACTACATTTCGGGCTAGTGGCTGTTGAGATGCCCGGCTTGCCTTTGCCGACCGTTTGATCGACGCTTGCGGGCAACGACAACAAACATCAAAGGGCGGACACATGCGTCTCAAGGACAAGGTTGCGGTGGTCACCGGCGGCGCGTCGGGCTTCGGTGCGGCCATCGCCCGGCATTTCGTGGATGAAGGCGCCAAGGTCGTCATCCTCGATCTGAACGGCGAGGGCGCGGCGCGCGTTGCGGCGAATACCGGAGGCGCGGTCGCGATGGCAGGCGATGTCTCCAAACGTCCCGATATCGACAAGGCCGTTGCGATGGCGCTCGACAAATTCGGACGGCTCGACATCGTCGTGAACAATGCAGGCTGGTCGTTCCGCAACAAGCCGATCATGGATGTGACGGAGGACGAGTTTGACCGCGTGTTCGCGGTCAACGTCAAATCCATCTTTCACATGACCAATGCGGTTGTGCCGGTGATGCGGAGGCAGGGCGGCGGCTGCATCATCAACATCGGCTCGACCGGCGGCATCCGCCCGCGGCCGGGATTGACCTGGTACAACGGCTCCAAGGGCGCGGTGAACTTGCTGTCCGGCGCGATGGCGGCGGAGCTTGCGCCGGACAGAATCCGCGTCAATTGCGTCGCGCCGGTGATGGGCGAGACGGCGCTCCTCGAAACCTTCATGGGCGTGCCCGATACGCCGGAGAACCGCGCAAAATTCATCGCGACCATTCCGCTCGGCCGCATGTCACAGCCTGACGATATTGCAAAAGCGTGCGTTTATCTGGCGTCGGACGATGCGGATTTCGTCACCGGCGTAGTGTTGCCGGTCGACGGTGGGCGAACGATCTAGCGCTTTCCCTTGCGATCGACGCATTTCTTGGTGCGCTCGACGCCTGTTGCGCCGAGGCGCAGGCCGCTGATTTCCTTGATCTGGCCCGCGGGGCAGGAGCCATCGTCGACATACACCTTCTGGCCGAGCCGCAGGTCGGTGATGTCGGATTCGCGGCCGACAATGTCGGCGCGCGCGGTGGCGGCAAGAGCGGCTGACAGAAATACGCCAAGCAGCAGCGTCCGTGACGACGAAAATGCAGTCATGCAGCAACTCACTTGTTCTGAATTTTCACTCCGCCAGGGCCGACATTGATCTGCAGGCCCTTCGGTTCCCGGTTGTCCTGATAGACCTTGTAGCCGAGCACGGCGACCGCGATCACGAGGGCGCCGACCACGGCGTAGAGAATGTTGCGATTGTCCATGCGTGATCTCTCCAATGCATCAATGCGAAACGGTCGATGAAAACAGGTTGATGGTGCCGACGCCGGCGATGATGAGCGCAAGCCCGATGACGGCTGGCATGTCGAGCTTTTGGCCGAACCAGACGAGGCCGACGAGGGTGATGAGCACGATGCCGAGACCGGACCAGATTGCGTAAGCGATCCCGACCGGCATGGTGCGCAACACCAGCGACAGGAAATAGAACGACGCCGCGTAGCCGAGCGCGGTCAGGATCAGCGGCTTGGGCCTGGTGAACTGCTCCGACGCCTGCAGCGCGGAGGTTCCGATCACCTCAAGGATGATCGCGGTGATGAGGTAGACATAGGTCATGCCTCACCGTAGTCGGACCACCCTGATTCTCATAGGCGCGGGCGCCCCCCGCGGAAGTGCGATGGGATTAGTGCTTTGCCACTGTTTCCCGGACTTCGGTGCAGCAGGCGGGGCATTCATAAACGAAGTCGACGCGCGCCAGATCCCAATGAGGCTGAACCTCCGTGATCTGCATGGGACGGCTCAGACAGCTTGGACACACGGCCATCGCCGCGTGGAAAATCTGACGCTTTTGGTGATGCTGTGCATAGGCTGGCATGATTGCTCTCCTTGATCTTGGGAGCTCGAAGTTTCATCGCCGGCGAAGTCTCATCGATTGTCGCCGATGATGTGCCATCCTAACGCGCAAGCCGAAAACGCTTCATCAACTCTTGCGAACGCACGCAGAACATTCGCACAAAGCCCGTGCGTGTGACTAAATCTACACAGTTCCTGCCTTGGTTCGGTCATATTGCACTTGAGCTTTCGCGACATCACCCATGTGCCGCTCGGCCCAGATGCGCAACGCATCGACGGTCTCGCTCAAGGTCCGCCCCAGCGGCGTGATCGAATACTCGACTGTCACCGGAACAGTCGGCGTGACCTTGCGCGAGACAAGGCCATCGCGCTCAAGACCCTTCAGGGTTTGTGACGCCATCTTCTGCGTCAGTCCGCCGATCTCCCGGCGCAGCTCGTTGAAGCGCCACGGCCGCCTGGACAGCAGGATCAGCAGCAGCACGGTCCATTTGTCCGCGATGCGATCGAGCACCAATCGCGTCGGACAATCGTCCGCGTAGGGATTGGCGGGCCAGCTTCCACGCGCAGCCTTCGCTGCCCGGGGTTTCTCCGAAGGGACCATGTCTCGGAAAAGTGCCTTCTTCACAACGGCGCTGCCTGGGGGCATCTGATGTCCATTCGTTAGTTGGTATCCATTAGATACCACATCAGCCAAGGGACGCAAATCATGAAGATCGCACTGATCGGAGCCACCGGCCGCGCAGGCTCGGAAATCCTCAAGGAACTCGTTCGCCGCGGCCATGCGGTTACCGCCATTGTCCGCAATCCGGAGAAGGTGCCGCCCGCGGCGAACGTCACCGCGACGAAAGGCGACGTGTTCGACACGGCCGGACTCACGGAATTGCTGAAAGGGCACGACGCCGTCATCAGCGCGGTGCACTTCCTGCAAAGCGATCCGCAGAAGCTGATCGACGCCGTGAAGGCGGCGGGCGTGAAGCGTTATCTCGTGGTTGGCGGCGCGGGCAGCCTCGAGGTCGCTCCCGGCGTTGCGCTGGTGACGACGCCGGAGTTTCCGGCTGCCTACAAGGCCGAAGCGCTCAAGGGCGGGGATTTCCTCGCGCTGCTGCGTCAGGAAAAAGACCTCGACTGGACGTTCTTGTCGCCCTCGGCGTTGTTTTTTGACGGGCCGCGCACCGGCACGTTTCGCCTCGGCAAGGATCAGCTTCTGAGCAACGAGAAAGGCAGCAGCATTTCGTTCGCGGACTATGGCATTGCGATGGCTGATGAAGTCGAGAAGCCCGCGCATTCGCGGCAGCGGTTCACGGTGGGATATTGATCCTTGCAGGTCATCCTTCGGCCGCCGCACCCGGCGTGGCGGCCGAATGATTGAGGATGTGCGGACTCTTTGCAGAATGACTGGCCGGAGACTTTCGGAGCGGTGCGTTACGACCGCGCAGATCTCCCATTCGGAGAACTGACAATCCCTCCGATGAACTGTGCACCGATCCAGCAGACCAAACCTGCGAGCGGTATGGGTGCAAGCGGCGCGAAGACCAGAAGACCCAGCCCGGAGTCGGGATTAAGAAAGCTGGGATATGAACCGAACCAGAGCGGCATGCTGAGCACGGCCTGAACGACGCCGATGCCCTGGCCGGCGTCGAAGACGTTGGACACCATATCGGGAGCCAGAAAGAACAGCGGAACATTGAGCAAGGACATCGCTGCTGCGGAAAACCACATCGCAGACCGGGAAGACCGAAAGTTCGGTGCCAGCCGTGAAGCTACATACAAAGCAACGAAACCCCAATTCATAAGAGCGAAATCGAGGGGGAGCTGAAAAATGAATGACGAAAATTGGTATCCGGCTTTTCCGGCCTGCAACAAACCGGATTTGTAACCAAGATAAATGAGCGCAGCGATTGCGCTTGGACCAATAGAAACTGCCAAGAACGCAATCAGAGGAACTTGAGTCCAGGCGATCGACCGGCCGTTTGCAGAAGCAGCATATCGTCCCTTGAACCAGGCGAGCAGGATCGCCACCAGCATCAGGGTGAGGGCGGCATACTTTAACCGGTCGGACATCAGGAGCATTGTGTCACGCTTGTCTTTGAGAAAGATCTGCCTTGAGCAGGGAAATCATTAGTCGCTGCTGCGCGGGCCGAGGTTCAACCGGCCACTCTCCATCGTAGCGATGCCTACCTGCGAGGTCATCGCGTCCCTTCCAGTCGCGCCCTAAAGTTGGCTACACTCATGCCCATCATCCGCGCGGCAGACGCGGGCATGAAGGGACGGAACAATGGACGCCAAAACCACCTCGAACGAGGTTCAGCGCCGTATTCTCGATGCGGTGGACGACGCTTTCGACCGGCAGCTTGAGACTACAAAACAGTTCTCGGCCATTCCCTCGACGCGCGGCGCGGAAGGCCCCTGCCAGGACATGATGCACGGCCTGCTGCGCGAGCGCGGCTTTGAGGTCGATGACTGGCATATCAATGTCGATGACCTGAAGGACCTGCGCGGCTTCGGCTCGATCGAGCATGATTTCTCCCGAGCGCGGTCGGTGGTCGGCACGTATCGCCCGGCGCGTGAGGCGGGGCGCTCGCTGATCCTGCAGGGGCATTGCGATGTGGTGCCCGCCGGTCCGCTCGACATGTGGGACACGCCGCCGTTTTCGCCGACCGTCAGGGACGGCTGGCTTTATGGCCGTGGCGCGGGTGACATGAAGTCCGGCACCATCGCCGCGCTTTATGCGCTCGATGCGCTGGGCGCGGCGGGGCTGAAGCCGACGGCCAGGATTCATTTTCAGTCCGTCATCGAGGAGGAGAGCACCGGCGTCGGCGCGCTTTCCACGGTGCAGCGCGGCTATCGCGCCGACTGCTGCTTTATTCCGGAACCCACCAACGGCAAGCTGGTGCGCTCGCAAGTCGGCGTGATCTGGTTTCGCCTCAAGGTGCGCGGCAAGCCGGTGCATGTATTCGAGGCGGGGGCGGGGGCCAACGCCATCAAGGCCGCCTATCATCTGGTTCAGGCGCTTGAAGGGCTCGAGGAAGACTGGAACGGGCGCGCCGCCAGCGACCGGCATTTCAAGGTCGTGAAGCACCCGATCAATTTCAATCCCGGCATCATCAAGGGCGGCGACTGGGCCTCATCCGTGCCGGCCTGGTGCGACCTCGATTGCCGGATCGCGGTGCTGCCCGGCTGGTCCATTGCCGATCATCAGGCCGAAATTGTCGCCTGCGTCGAAGCCGCGGCGAAGCAGCACCCATTCCTGGCGAAGAACCCGCCGGTGGTGGAGTGGTCCGGCTTCCTGTCGGAGGGCTATGAACTGACCGGAGCAGAGGACTCCGAGGCCGTGCTGCGCTCGGCCTACGAGACGGTCTATGGCGGGCCGATGAAGGAGCTGGCTTTCACCGCCCTGACCGACACCCGGTTCTATGGCCTCAACGCCGGCATCCCGAGCCTTTGCTTCGGGGCCAATGCGGAGGCCATGCACGGCTTCAATGAGCGGGTGGAGATCGAATCGCTGCGCAAGACCACGCGGGCCATTGCGCTGTTCGTGGCGAACTGGTGCGGGGTGGAAGCGGCATGAATCGGCTCTTCATCCATGACTTTAAGCGGCTTGCCGCTCCGGCAGCCGCTTCATGTATCGCATTAACAATCGGAGGGGCCGCGTGACCCTGCTTGAAAAGATTCAGTCGCGGCCGATGCCGCTCGCCGTCCTGATGGGCGTGACCTTTACCGAGGCCGAGCCGGGCAAGGTGGTGGCGACCATGGTGGTGCGGGAGGACCTCTGCACCCTCGGCCACACCATCCACGGCGGCGCCGTCATGGCTTTCGCGGATTCCGTCGGGGCGGCGGCGACTGTCATCAACCTGCCGCCGGAGGCCAAAGGCACCACCACCATCGAAAGCAAGACCAACTTCGTGGGCGGGGCCAAGGCGGGCATGACCGTCACCGCGACCGCGACCCCGGTTCATCTCGGGCGGCGGACCCAGGTCTGGCAGACCCGGCTGGAAACGGGCGAGGGCAAGCTGGTGGCGGTGGTGACCCAGACCCAGATGATCCTGTGATAAATTGGCCGCGAACATCGGATTATTGACCAAAAACCGGATCCGGAACCGCTTGAACAAGCGACTGTGAGCGTTGCGGCGTTGCGCAATCGCTCCGGATTCGGATAGATCAGCCCAGATTAAAGCGTGAAGAAAACAGGGCTTTTCCTGCGTGGGCGGCTGCCGCGCGCCCTCGACCGAGAAAACAAAGAAAACATAAAATGAATGCGCTTGTCCGGATTGCCCTGAGCCGACCCTATACGTTTGTCGTGCTCGCGCTCCTGCTGCTGATTGTCGGCCCGCTGGCCGCCTTGCGGACGCCGACGGACATCTTCCCGGAAATCCGGATTCCGGTGATCGGCGTGGTGTGGCAGTACACCGGCCTGCCGCCGGACCAGATGTCGGGCCGGATCGTGACGCCGTTCCAGCGCGCGCTGACCACGACAGTGAATGACATCGAGCACATCACCGCCAACTCCTACACCACCTACGGCGTCATCAAGATTTTCTTCCAGCCGAATGTGGATATCCGCACGGCGAACGCGCAGGTCACGGCGATCGCGCAGACCATGCTCCGGCAATTGCCGCCGGGATCGACGCCGCCTTTGATCCTGAACTACAGCGCCTCAACGGTGCCGATCATCCAGCTCGCACTGGGCGGTGAGGGGCTGACCGAGCAGAACATGTTCGACATCGCCACCAACCAACTGCGCACGCCGCTGGTCACCGTGCCGGGCGCCGCGATCCCCTGGCCGTTCGGCGGCAAGCAGCGCCAGATCCAGCTCGACATCAATCCGGACGCGATGCAGGCCCTCGGCCTGTCCGGACAGGACGTCGCCAACGCGCTCGCTGCGCAGAACCTGATAACGCCGGTCGGCACGCAGAAAATCGGGAATTTCGAATACAACATCCAGCTCAACAACGCGCCCCGCAAGATCGAGGAACTCGGCAACCTGCCCATCAAGGTGGTCAACGGCGCCACGGTCTATATCCGCGATGTGGCGCAAGTGCGCGACGGCAACCCGCCGCAAACCAACATCGTCCATGTCGACGGTACGCGGTCGGTGCTGATGATGGTATTGAAGGCAGGTGCGACCTCCACCCTCGACATCATCGCGGGCATCAAGCAGAAGATCATCGACACCAAGGACCAGTTGCCGGAGCAATTGCGTGTCAATCTGCTCGGCGATCAGTCAATCTTCGTGCGCGGCGCCATCGCCGGCGTCGCCTTCGAGGGCGTGCTGGCCGCGGCGCTGACCAGCGTCATGATCCTGCTGTTTCTGGGAAGCTGGCGCTCGACCCTTATTATCGCGATCTCGATTCCGCTGTCAGTGTTCGGTGCGATCATCTGCCTTTCGGTCGCCGGCGAGACGCTCAACATCATGACGCTCGGCGGTCTCGCGCTCGCGGTCGGCATTCTGGTGGACGACGCCACCGTGACCATCGAGAACATCAATTATCATCTCGAACACGGGATGGAGGTCGAGCCCGCCATTCTGGAGGGCGCGCGGCAGATCGCGACCCCGGCCTTCGTCACGCTGCTCTGTATCTGCATCGTGTTCGTGCCGATGTTCTTCCTGACCGGCGTGTCGCGCTTCCTGTTCGTTCCGATGGCGCTGTCGGTGATGTTCGCGATGACGTGGTCGTTCATCCTGTCGCGCACGCTGGTGCCGACGATGGCAAAGTATCTGCTGCATCCCCATCCACATGACGAGAACGGCAATCCGCTGCCACCGCCGCCGACCCGTAACCCGCTGGTGCTGTTCCAGCGCGGATTTGAAAAGCGGTTTGAACGGGTGAGAGACGTCTATCACGGCCTGCTGCACATGGCGCTCGGCCATCGCAGGATGTTCGTGATGGGTTTCCTCGGCTTTATCGGGCTGTCGTTCCTGCTGGTGCCGTTCCTCGGCCGCAACTTCTTCCCGGCTGTCGATACGGGGCAGATCCTGATCCACGTCCGGACCCAGATCGGCACCCGCGTGGAGGAGACCGCCAACAAGCTCGCCGACATCCAGAAGGTGATCCGGCAGATTATCTCCGCCGATAAGATCGACACCATGGCCGACAATATCGGCATGCCGATCTCCGGCATCAACCTGACCTATAACAACACCGGCGTGATCGGCCCGCAGGATGGCGATATCCAGATCAAGCTGAAGGAAGGCCACAAGCCGACCGAGGAGATTGTCCGCGAGCTTCGCGAGAAGCTCCCGCGCGAATTTCCGGGCGTTTCGTTCGCCTTCCTGCCGGCGGATATCGTCAGCCAGATCCTGAATTTCGGTTCGCCCGCACCGATCGACATTCAGGTGCGCGGTGCCAACACGGCCGAGAATTTCAAGTACGCAAGTAATCTTTTGCGCCGCATCCGGCTGATTCCGGGCGTTGCGGATGCGCGCATCCAGCAGTCGCCAAGTGCGCCCGCCTTCAATGTGAATGTGGATCGCACGCGCGCGCAGTATGTCGGTTTGACGGCCCGCGATGTCACCAACAGCATGGTCGTGAATCTCGCGGGCAGCTCCCAGGTGGCGCCGACCTTCTTCCTCGATCCGAACAATGGCGTGTCCTATTCCATTGTGATGCAGACGCCGCAGTACCAGATTGACTCCTTGAGCAAGCTGGAGGCGCTGCCGATTTCCGCCACCGGCGCACCGACGACGCCGATGCTCGGCGGCATCGCGGACATCAAGCGTTCAAGCTCCAGTGCGGTGGTGTCGCAGTACGATATCCAGACCATGGTGCAGATTTTCGCGACGCCGCAGGGCCGGGACCTCGGCGCTGTGTCGAAGGATATCCAGCAGGCCATCAGCGAGACGGCGAAGGACCTGCCGCGCGGCAGCCGCGTTGTCCTGCTCGGGCAGGTCGAGACCATGAACAGCGCGTTCGCGGGCTTGCTGTTCGGTCTGCTCGGCGCGATCGTGCTGATCTATTTTCTGATCGTGGTGAACTTCCAGTCCTGGTCCGATCCGTTCGTGATCGTCTCAGCGCTTCCGGCGGCACTTGCCGGCATCATCTGGATGCTGTTCGCGACACACACCACGCTATCGGTGCCGGCGCTGACCGGCGCGATCATGTGCATGGGTGTCGCCACCGCGAACTCGGTGCTGGTGATCGCCTTCGCGCGTGAGCGCTACGAACAGCTCGGCGATCCCGTCGCCGCCGCGCTGGACGCGGGCTTTGTCCGCTTCCGCCCGGTTCTGATGACGGCGCTTGCCATGATCATCGGCATGACGCCGATGGCGCTCGGCATGGGCGAGGGCGGCGAGCAGAATGCGCCGCTCGGGCGCGCAGTGATCGGCGGACTGATTTTCGCGACCACGGCGACCTTGATCTTCGTTCCCGTGGTTTTCAGTATGGTTCACAAGAAGCAGTCGGCGGAAGCCGCGTCTGCTCCGGAGCTCGTTCATGCAACCTGACAAGAATCCTTCGGTGTCGCCCGGCAGGCTCAAGCTGTACGGCGCTATCGGCGCCGGCGTGCTTGGTGTGGTTGTGGTGACCGGCATCATCAGCCGCTCGAAGGGCGACGCGGACCTGAAACAATGGACCGACGCACAGGCGATCCCGTCGGTCGCCGTCGCCTTGCCCGGCACCAAGCCGCTTAACGCGACACTGGACCTGCCGGGACGCCTTGAGGCCTATTCGCGTGCGCCGATCTATGCGCGCGTCAGCGGCTATCTGAAAAGCTGGAACGCTGATATCGGCGCGCAGGTGAGCGCGGGGCAGAAGCTCGCCGAAATCGAGGCGCCCGATCTCGACCAGCAATTGTTGCAGGCTCGCGCCGATCTGATGAACAGCCAGGCGGCGGCAAAACTCTCGGCCGCGACGCTGGCGCGCCGCAAGACCCTGCAAGCGTCTAACTTCGTGTCGCAGCAGGAAATCGACGAGCGTTCGGCCGATCTTGCCAGCAAGGAGGCGCAGGTCCGCGCCCAGCAAGCGAATGTCGAGCGGCTGGAAGCACTCGCCAACTACAAGAATGTCACGGCGCCGTTCGATGGCGTTGTCACCGAGCGCAACACCGACGTCGGCGCGCTGATCAATGGCGGCACCGGGTCGGGCGCCGCCATGTTCGTCGTGTCCGATGTGAAGAAGCTGCGTCTCTATGTGAACGTTCCGCAGAGTTATCTCCCCGGCATCCGGATGGGGTCCAAGGCAACGGTCACCGTGCCGGAATATGCGGGCCGCACGTTCCCGGCGACCGTCGAGGCCTCGGCGCAGTCGGTGGATATTTCCTCGGGCACGACCCGCATGCAGCTCGCGATCGAGAATCCGAACAAGGAGTTGCGTCCCGGCGCCTTTGCCAATGTCAAAATCACGCTGACCCGGGATGCGCAGCCTCTCAGCATCCCGTCGAGCGCGCTGATCTTCAATGCCAGCGGCCTGCGTGTCGCCACCGTCAGTGCCGGTGACAAAATCCTGTTCAAGGCCGTCACGATCGCGCGCGACCTTGGCCGTGAGATCGAGATCGCCACGGGGCTGTCGCCGGACGACCGGATCATCCTTTCGCCGCCGGACGGCATCGCCGACGGTGATGAGGTCCGCATCGCGGGCGCCGGCAAGGACGGAATGCCGCGGACAAGTTCCAACAGCAACACCAAGACGGAGTAGCGGAACTTCTCTCCAACGTGTCACGTTGTGACCATCGCTGGAGGAACAATGCAATCACTCTTGGAAGCGGCGGGCAGCTTTCGGCTTGGCCCGCATCTCATTGCGCTGGCAGTCGCTTATGTGCTGGCGCTGCCAATCGGCTGGAACCGCGAGAAGGCGGAACGGAGCGCGGGCCTGCGGACATTTCCGCTGGTTGCTCTGGCGACCTGCGGCATCGTGCAGGCGACAGAGCACATTCTCGCAGGCCATCCCGAAGGCACCGCGCGGATCATCGAAGGGCTGATGACCGGGATGGGCTTTATCGGCGGCGGAGCGATCCTCAAGACCGAGAATTCGGTGCGGGGTACGGCGACGGCCGCCAGCCTCTGGGCGACCGGGGCCACCGGCGCCGCCGTCGGCCTCGGAGCCTACGACGTCGCCGTGGTCATTTCCCTTTTCACCTTCCTGACCCTGTGGCTGCTCGTTCCGTTCAAGCAGGAGGGGGGGTCCGACGCGGCCAAGTAGCTATCCTCGCTTGTCCCGTCGCTAGCTACTTTCCGACCTTGTCCGGATAGCCGGGGCTGGACGGGCTGTCGCCGGGCAGGCCGCTCGGCGTCGCGCCAGTCCCGATCTTGCCGGGCGTCGAAGTGTTTGGCACGCCCGGCTGGTTGATGCCGGTGCTGCTGCCGGTTGTGGCTGGCGATGACGGAGCCGCTGCTGGTGGTGGTGTTGCCGGAGAAACGCCGGGTGAACCCGCAGCCGAGCCGCCGGGCGAGGACGGCGGCGCGACCTGCGCCGATGCTGCGAGCGTCGACGCTGCCAGTAACGCCGTCGTCAAGGTGGTGAAAAGCAGTTTACGTCGCATTAGAACCTCCACGGTTATGGGAGGCACAACACGCCGCAGTGTCAGCCGTTCCGGCTTTCGCTATGATGTGTGGCATAGGCATGCTTTCAAAATGATCAGCATGCCGTTGTTCGCGTCTTGGAACATTCACGGAAACCGCGCATTGTGTTGCCTGTTAGTGGAAGGGATTTGACATTCGCAACCCATTAACCGATGCGAATGTGAGAATTGGACCACTAGGTTTGTTCGGCCGGCCTTTGGGATGAGCGTCATGCGTACCGTCGTCGCCCTCGTGTTTCTCGCTGCCATGTCCGCGCCGAGCCTGGCGCAGGAAATCACCCCCAACTTTCTGAAAAAAGAACCATACTTTCTCTCCCCGTGGTCCGTGGTCTATGTCGACAACGGCACATGCGGCGTGGGCAAAGTTCTGAAGGTGACCGGTGGAACGGGTGCGCTTCGCCGTAAGAAGGCCTGTGTGCCCATGGGGCCGGAGCAGGCGTCGCGCGTGGTCGCCATTCCGTAGTTTGCGGACTATCGTCGGCCTTTCTTCCAGAGTTCAACCAGCGGCCCCGATTGTCCGTAGACTGGATCGCTGTCCGGCAAAGCGACACGCGGGATGATCCTGATTGCCAGCCGGTAGTTCTCCGGCGTTGGCCGCGTGACCTGCATGGGCGGACCGGGCGGATAGGCGCCGATCACTCTAAAGTCGTCGCTGGATGAGAGACATTGATGGCCGGTCCCCGCAGGCAGGATCGCCACGTCACCCTTCCTGATCTCGAAATCCTCGCCATGACTGCCGCCGAACCGGACCAGCGCGCGACCGCGCGCAACGCCGAGAGCCTCATGCACCGTCGCGTGATAGTGGAGGTAATCGTAGACGCCGTTGCGCCACATCTGTCCCCATCCGTTTGCCGAGAACAGATTCTCGATGGCTTCTTCGGGATGCCCATCGACCTCGATCGCGCTCTTGTAGAGCAGGAAAGGCAGCGGGCTGTTGGGGACGAGACCGTCATCGGGAAAAATGAAGGAGACGGGTGTCGTTTTGAATGAGGGTGTCGATGGATCGGAGTTGTAGTTCGCCATCATGGAAAATCGTTCCACGGTTCCGTCATGAATACAGGATTTCGCCGGCGGCCAAGCCTGCGCGGCAGGGGTTATCCCGATAATGCGAATGCGGCGAATACGTTCCATGGCGGAGCCGCGGCCAAAAAGCCGAAGGCGCCGCGATGGGTCGCGGCGCCTTGCCGATAATCAACAGAGGGTAGAGGTCAGTCGGCTTTTACGACGTCGCCGAGCTGATCCCAGCTCTTGCCGTTCCAGCGCTGCATCTGCATCTGCGTGTAGGCCTGGTTCACAGCCGCGGAGGTATTGATCTTGATGCCGGGCAGCGTGGTGGGCAACACGAAGTCCTTGAAGCTCTTGCTCTGCTTCAGGATGTTCTCGCGCGACAGGTCATTGCCGGCCTGTTTCAGAAGCTGCTCGAGGATCATGCCCTGCTGGTATCCGTACAGGTAGTTCTGGTCAGACAGGTCCGCGCCCGGAAGATACTTCTGCGCGAAAGCAGTGAAATCCTTGACGCCCTGATCGTCCTTCCACTTCGGATCGGTGGCGTCCTTCTGAAAGCCCGCCGTCATGACGCCGGTGACCTTGTCGAGGCCGACCGGAACGAAGGTGTTTCCGATTGAAGCGGCGACGAAATTGACCAGCGTCAGCGGCTTCCAGCCCATTTCGTTCATCTTGCGCAAAGCCTGCGCTGCGAACTTCGGTGTGCCTGCGATCAGCAGCGCCTCGGGCGCGGCGGCCTTCAAGTTGACGACCTGCGAGTCGACGGTGGGATCCGCGACTTCATAGGCCAGCGCCACGACCTTGCTGGCGAACTCGTCCTTGTATATCGGCTTGAATGCATTGACGAAGTCCTTTCCGAGATCGTCGTTCTGGTAAAGGATGCCGACTTTCGCGTTCGGGAGCTGCGCCTTGAAGTACTTCGCGTAAACCTTGCCTTCGGTGTCGTAGCTCGGCAGCGATGTCGTGGTCAGCGGGTATTCCTTGGAATCTGTGAACTTGGTGGCGCCGGTGGTGATGAACGTATCGGGCACCTTCTTGCCGGTGATGTACTTGATCGTTGCGGAGTTCGACGGTGTACCGAGCTGTCCGAACATGAAAGCAACCTCGTCGCTCTCGATCAGCTTGCGGGTATGTTCGACCGCCTTCGGCGGGCTGTAGGCGTCGTCATAGGTGATGAGATTGATCTTGCGGCCGTTGATGCCGCCGCGATCGTTGATCTGGTTGACGTAGCCGATCAGGCCCTTGCCGGTGTTCCCGAGCGAGGAGGCGGGGCCGCTGAAGGGGAAGGTGGCGCCCACCTTGACCTCGGTGGCGGTGACGCCGGGGGCATCGGCTGCAACCGCGCCAGAGGTCAGTGCGAGCGAAGCGGCCAGTGCAGCGAACAGTATTCTCGACATTATGGTCTTTCTCTCCCGTATGCCGCTGATTCACTTGCGGCGATTATAAGTTCAATTTCAGAACTATAAATTAGCTTCCGCGAAAAGGTCGCGCAAGCAGAAAGAATCCATATTTCATGGGGACTACTGCGGCATAAGTGACGTGATCGGCTTTCTGAGCCGATCATAAGTATCGATTTTAAACTTAATCTCCACGCCACGGGGCGATGGCTGATTCCGGCCGCCGGCGTCAGCGGCGTTCGGTGAATGTGTAGCGGTCGCGGATCATGCTGTTGAAAAACTCGCCCTTCGAGGCGGCCCGGCAGAACTGGAAGTAAACCTCGCCCGGAACATCGGAATAGACATATGTCCGCCCGCTCGCGAAAGTGACGTGAAGCTGGCGCGCAGCGGCGTTATAATCAATCTGCGAAATGACGCTGGATGCGACCTGCGGCATGTCGGCCTCGTTGCGTTCACCCCTTGAAATCATATGGGGGCAGAGTGGCGATGCCCAACCCTCACATTGCAGCGTCTGCCTGGTGTGACACCAAGAGAGCGCCGATGAGCCCCACGACCGTCAAACCGAAAACCAGTACAAAGATCAAACTGCAGCGTCCGCCGCTCTACAAAGTGATCCTGCTCAACGACGACTACACGCCGCGCGAATTCGTGGTCATGGTGCTCAAGGCCGTGTTCCGGATGGGCGAGGAGACCGCAAGCCGCGTGATGCTGACCGCGCATCAGAAGGGCGCGTGTGTAATCGCGGTCTATACCCGCGACGTGGCGGAGACGCGGGCGAAGGAAGCCACCGAACTCGGCAAGGCCAAGGGCTATCCGCTGTTTTTCACCACCGAGCCGGAGGAGTAGGAGCCATCGCGTCTGCCGTTGCGCGGGTCGGGTGAAAATCATGACAGCCAATCGCCGCCCGAGCCTTGCCAGTCCGGCTCTGGCCACTAACCTGCGCCGATGACATCCCATCCTTCCCAAAGCGTCCTGCCTTTGCTCACCTGCATCGAGACCCTCGGCCTCGTCGCTCGGCATTTGGATCCATCGGCATTCGGCGAAGTGATGGAAGCCATCGGCGCGCCTGAAACCGCGTTGCGGTCTGTGCGTCCGCAATTCGACGACAATGGCGGGCCGGACAGCATTGGTGGACTCCTTGCGCGGGCCAGCGATGAAACACTGGCGGGATTTGCCGAACTGCGCGAGGCCGCCGGACAAGGCGACGTGCGCGCGGTGTTCAAGGCCTTGCGGCATCTGCCCCGGGCGCAGGAGGCGCTGTATCCGCTTGCATCCCTGATCCCGGTGGTCAGCGCCTTCTTTCTCGATCCGTCGCTGCGTTCGGACGCTGATGCCCTTCGGGCCGCGATGCAACAGCCACGGGAGAACGAAACCGGCGTGTTTCATGTCGAGAACGAGCCGCGCACGCGCGGCGGCTTCTCGCTCTATGTGCCGGAAAACTACACGCTGGATCGCGCGTGGCCGCTTGTGGTCGCGCTGCATGGCGGCAGCGGTCATGGGCGCGGCTTTCTCTGGAGCTGGCTGCGCGACGCGCGCAGCTTCGGCGCGATTCTCGTTGCGCCGACATCCTCGGGCAATTCGCTGGGCTCGACATGGGCGCTGATGGGTGACGACAACGACACGCCCAATCTGGCGCGGATTGTTGAGGGCGTGCGCGGGCGATGGAATATCGACCCCAAGCGGCTGTTGCTGACCGGCATGAGCGACGGCGGCACGTTCTGTTATGTCAGTGCGCTCGACGGCGCGTCACCCTTCACGCATCTCGCGCCAGTCTCCGCGACGTTCCATCCGATGCTGGTCTCGACGGCCGATCCCCAGCGGTTGCAGGGGCTGCCGATCTTCCTCACTCATGGCGCTTTAGACTGGATGTTTCCGGTCGAGGTGGCGCGGCAGGCGCAGCGCGCGCTCTCCGGCGCAGGTGCTAACGTGACCTATCGCGAGATCGACGATCTCAGCCATACCTATCCGCGCGAGATCAACGCGCAGATATTGGAGTGGCTGAAGACGACAATAAGTTGAGGTTAGTCGAATTCGACCTCAAGGTGCTTGTCAGTCTTCCGCGCGACCTTGCACAGCCGGTAGATATCGTCTGCTGAAATCTGCAACTTGAACTGGTCGGGAATATCGGCGCTGCTGGAAACATGCAGGATCGCACCGGTGTCGGAGAGACCACGCACAGTGCAATCGATGGTCGATCGTCCGGCGTTGAACGTGATGTTGCCGGCCTTGAACACGCGGCGCAGGATGCCATTCAGGGCAGATTCGGGCTGCCAGGCCATGCAGGTGTTTCGTCCCGCATTCTTGGCTTGATAAAGCGCGGTGTCCGCGCGCGCGAGCATGGCATCGATATCGGTCACCGACAGATCGAGCGATGCGACGCCGAAGCTGGCGGAGACCTTGACCGCGCCCGACTTGCCCTGCACATAGATGCGGGTCATTGCAGAGCGGACCTTCTCGACGATTCGCATCGCGGCGTCGCGGCCCGTATAAGGCAACAGGATCGCAAATTCTTCACCGCCGATCCGCCCGACGAGGTCGGTTTCGCGAAGCTCCTGCTGGCAAACCTCGACGCAAGCCTTGAGAACGAGGTCGCCGACGGCATGACCATGTGTGTCGTTGACCGACTTGAAATGATCGAGATCGAAAATCACACAACTCATGTCGTGCTTGTGACGTGTCGCAAGGGTGAGCGCACGCATGGCCTCTTCGCGGAACGCACGGCGTGACAGCGCGCCTGTCAGGCCATCGCGCATCGCAAGCTTGCGGAGCTGAAGCTCGCTCATGACGATGGCGGCGAGATCCGACAGCATGGCGAGCTGTGTCTTGTCGAAATTGCGCGGCTTGGTGTCCATCGCACAGAGTGTGCCGATGGGGTGACCTCCTTCGCAGAGCAACTGAACGCCCGCGTAGAAGCGGATATACGGCGCGCCCGTCACGAAGATGTTCTCGCGGAAGCGGCTGTCCGACAGCGTGTCCAGAACCACCAGCGGCTGGGTCTGCTGAATTGCGAAATTACAGAGCGCCGGAGTTTTCGGTGTTTCGCTGTCCGCCATACCCTGCCGGGACTTGAACCATTGCCGGTGGCCGTCGATCAGCGTTATCGTGGACATCGGCACGCCGAAGATTTGTTTGGTCAGACGGGTGATGCGGTCGAAGGCTTCTTCAGGCGGGGTGTCCATCACGTCCAGCCGCGCCAGCGCATCAAGGCGCGCTTCTTCGCGATGGGTGTCGTTTTTGTTGGCTGCTGCAGTCGGCGTAAGCATGAGATCCCCAATCTTTGGGAGACTCATACCGCCCGACATTTGACAAAGGGTTTTACGCTATCCTTACGAAATTCTTAGCGAATTCGGCTTGATTGCGCATTGTTCGCCGCGCGGGCATGATCCTGCGACAGGGGGACGACGCTCATGACCAGCGATCCGATTGCCGCGCCATCCAGACTTCAGCTTGCGCTTGAAGGGCGCGGGTTGTTCGACATCGCGGGCCTGATGGCGGCCGCGCCATTTCTCTCCACTGCGCCGCGCGGCGCGCGTCATCCGGTGATGGTGCTGCCGGGACTGGGCGCGAATGACAATTCGACCTTCGCGATCCGAGGATTTCTGGGCATGCTCGGTTATGACGTGAGGGGCTGGGGGCGCGGGCGCAACATCCGGCTTCCGCAACTCGAAGCGCCGGCGGTGGCGCAGACGGTCCGCGACCTGTCGCGAAACACCGGCCAGCGCGTCAGCCTGATCGGCTGGAGTCTCGGCGGCATTCTCGCGCGTGAAGTGGCGCGCCGCAGCCCCGACCATGTCCGCCTTGTCGTGACGCTTGGCAGTCCCTTCGCTGCGCCCAACGCGAACAACCTGCGGACGGTGTGGCGTCTGCTCACCGGCCAGCCGTCGAGCACGGTCACGACATCGCGCATCGCCGAACTGTCCAGGCCGCTGCCGATGCCTGCGACCGCGATTTACACGCGCTCCGACGGGATCGTGGCCTGGCAGGCGTGTCTTGAGCAGGAGCATCCGACCAACGAGAATGTCGAAGTGCGGACCACGCATCTCGGTCTCGGCTTTCACGCGCCCGCGCTGTGGGTCATCGCGGATCGTCTGGCGCAGCCGGAAGGTCAGTGGAAACCATTCAAGCCGTCGCTTCTGGTATCGCCGTTCTTCCCGCAATCGCGGCAGTGATCCTTCGCATCGGCTGTATTGCTTTGCGCGAAGGCGCTATAGTGCCGGGATGAAGAGCCTTCTCAGGACTGTCTATTTTTTCAGCATCACGGCCTTTGCGCTGATGGCCGCTGTCCCGCAACTTCATGCGCAGTCAGCCGATCTCGTGTTGTGCGACCGGCTTGCCGCCGATCCGGCCGATCCCGACAAGCCGTCGGATGTCAAAGGCGTTGCGACCGTCGCGGCCGGCGATGTCGCCACCGCGATCCGATTTTGCAAGCAGGCCTCAAGCACACGGCGCGCGATGTATCAGCTCGGCCGCGCCTACGCCGCCAACAGGCAGACTGGCGAGGCGATCGGTGCCTGGCGCAAGGCCGCCGACAAGGGCAGCACGTCGGCGATGGTCGAACTCGGTGTCGCTTACGCCACCGGCGCGGGCGTTGCGAAAGACGAAGCCGCGGCGGCCAAACTGTTCGAGCGCGCCGCTCAGGGCGGCAATCCGCGCGGTGTCAGCAATCTGACGGCCCTGACAGGAAAAGGCGCAGCGCCTGCGGATGCGGCGCGGTCGCGCGCGCTGCTCGCAAAAGCCGCCGAGACCAATGCGGAGGCGCAATTCCAGCTCGGCCTCATGCTGCAGGATGGGGTCGGTGGGCCGAAGGATGACGCCGGCGCGCGCAACCTGTTCGAGAAAGCCGCGGCGCAGGATCACCCGGGCGCGCTGGAGCGGATGGGCGCATTTGCGAAGGCGGGACGCGGCGGTCCGCAGGATTCGAGCGCGGCGAAATCTTACTACGAAAAGGCCGCGGCGTTGGGCAACGATGAGGCCAAGGCCGCGCTCAAGCGCGCCGAATGTCCTTACGTGCTCAAGGACAAGTCCGGCAAGGTGATGACCAATCTGTGCTTCTAGGCTTGATGGTATTCTGGCATTCTTTGAACTAGAACAAATGACCATTTCGGAAGATATACGCTCCCTCGCACAACAAGGACTTGGTGTCGCCGAGATCGCCCGTCGCGTCGGAACAAGATACCAGCACGTCTACGGGGTGCTGAGAGATGCGGGCTTGCTGGAAGGGCGGCGACAAGAGCGCGGCACGTTGTCGGTGCCCGTTGCGGTTAAGCCATTGAAGGCGGCATTGACTCGGGATGTATTGTTGAGCTCTGGTTTTGCGAGTTCCGATAACTGGACTCTTTCACGAGATGGCGAAATCGTTTCCAACGCTTCGTTGCCAAAGCATGTTGGAGTTTATGCCTTCGTCAGGGCCGATGCTGTCCTGTATGTTGGTGTCGCGACAATGGGACTCGCGAAGCGTCTGTATTTTTATCGAAAACCCGGCGCTACCCAGATAACGAGTCTCCGCATCAATGCTTTGATAAAAGAAGAATTGACGCGGATTTCAGCCATTGAGGTTCTTACAGCAAGTCCAGAGGATACAGAGTGGAATGGACTTCCTGTTCACGGAAGTGCGGGGTTGGAACTTGGGTTGATCAAAAAATTCGATTTGCCTTGGAATGTCAGAAGCGCTCGATGATCAATCCAGGCGCCGTTCGCGCACGACCTGCGTGCTGATCGCCGTTTCGGCTGCGCGATGGTGGGGCGTCTTTCCTGCATCGGGATCGAAGTTGAAAATCTCGAGACTGCGCAAGTGCGTCGATGCGCGCGAGACGAACACCGGCGTATCGCCCGCGATGGCGCGAATGGTCTGCGCGCCACACCCCGTGCAGGCATAAGTGAATTCCAGTTTGGTCATCGCCCAGCGCACATCCATCACCTCCATGAGATGACGTCTGCACTCGGGACATACGATCACGGCCGGTCTGGCATCCCGGAGCGGCACATTCTCAAGCATCTGACCCTCCCTCCGGGCTGAATCGGCAGGCGGCGACCGGCCCGCAGGCCGAACGAAAGATGCCGAAAACACAATCATTTTAAATGCTTGTGATGGGACGTCCGCCGGTGGCTGAGGCACTTTACTCCCGCGCGCCGGATGGCTCCCGCCCGCCGTCGCGATATGCACAGGAAAGGTGACCCTGCTAGATTGGCGCGGTTCCTTGCTCAGGCCGCAGGCTTTGGCGAGATCACATTCGGAAGGACTGAAGATGACACGGCATTCTCTCTCGTTCGCAGCCTTTCTCGCCGTGCTGGCGGGCATCGGCGCGTCACCTGCTGCTGCCCAGCAAACCTTCCAGAGTTTTGTCTGCGCCGACGGCGCACAATTTACCGCGGCCTTCCTGAAATACGATCCGAAGCAGGCGCACCTGCAGATCGACGGCAAGGCCGTGACCCTGCGAAAGCGCTTCACGCTTTCGGGGGCGCGTTACACAGGCCGGGGCATCACGCTCACGATGAACAAGAAGGGGACATTCCTTCGCCATGGCAAGCGAGGTGTGACAGCCTGCACCGCGACCTGAACGTCTGACGAGTCCTCGCAGGAGTTATCTTCATGGCCGACCGTATTCTTGTGTTCTATGGCTCTTACCGTTCCGACCGGATGGGCATTCGTCTTGCGGATTTCATTGTCCGGAATTTTCGCGAGCGCGGGGCGGACGCCGAACTGATCGACGCCAAGGCTGTCGATCTGCCGATGCTGGACAGGATGTACAAGGAGTATCCGAAGGGGCAGGCGCCTGCGGCTCTCGAGGAACTCGCGCAGAAGATCATCGGCGCGGACGGCTTCGTGTTTGTCACCGGCGAATACAACTGGGGCATCCAGCCGGGCCTGAAGAATCTCACCGATCATTTTCTGGAGGAATGGTTCTGGCGGCCGGCGGCGATTGCAAGTTATTCGGCGGGACGATTCTCGGGCGCGCGCGCCGCGCTGGCTTGGCACGGCACACTTTCCGAAATGGGAATGGTGGTGACATCCCAGACCATCGCTGTGGGCCCCATTGGCCAGTCGCTCTCGGAAACCGGAGAGCCGATCGGCGAAGGCGGCAAGGCGCTGGTCAGGGCGTTTCCGCGTTTCGCCGACGATCTGACGTGGTGGGTCGAAGCGGCACGGATGCAGCGCGAACGCAGGAAGCCCCCGTATTGATAGTTTACTCCACGACGTAGGTCCGCACGAGTTTCGGCGCGGCCCAGTTGATCGCGGCGGATTCCATCAGCCAGCGGCCGGGATACTCGGCGAGGAACGCGATGCGCTGGGTCTGGCCCTTGTCCAGCATCAAGGTATCGAGCCAGAACGGTTTCCAGCCGTCGTCGAGCCGGTCGAGCAGGCGGAAGTGATGTCCGTGCAGGCGAAAGGCGATGGGTGTCGCGGTCGGATTGCTGATCGCCATCACCACGGTGCGTCCGCGCTTGACACTGTAGGCAGGTTTTGCGGCGGCATCGAACGTCGATGGAGTGATCCATTGCGCATTCGGATCGAGCGACAGATCGCCACGCAATGCGCCCTGCAAGTTGAGCCGCTCCGGCAAGCCATTCGACGGAAACGCCGATGCGGCGGGCAATGTGGCGGGGCGAACAGGCGCATCGTTCGACATGGTGATCTGCGCCGCCGTGCGCGGGCCGGTGCCGTCGTGCAGGATGATTTTTGACACCGTGCCCGGTGCGCGGGTCGCGTCGATGAAGGCGTCGATCCGCGATCCGGGTGCGAGCACAAGCTGGCCGTCGCGCGCCAGGAACGGTTCGGCCGGCAGCCCGTCGATGGCCATGACGCGGACGTCATGGTTTTCGATTCTGAGGCCGAGCGGGGAGCGGGCGCATCCGTTGATGAAGCGCAGGCGCAGCCTTTCATTCAGTTTCGCCGCGATGCTAAGTGCCGCCTGTCCGTTGACGGTGTAGGTGGCGGTGGTGCCGTCCGGCGCGCTTCCCGGAGCGATGGCGCTGCCATCGGCCTTCATCCGCCAGTCCTCGATCAGCAGGACCTCGTCGCGGTCCACGGCGATAGGTGGACTGTCCTCGACAATCAGGGCGCGGCCCGCCGACGGGCGGCCGGAGGTATCGCTCAGGAACTGCGCGCTGATCAGCGCCGTTCCGGCCTGACGCAGGGGCAGCGTGAAAGTTGCCCGGCCTCCCGGCGGCAGGGGAGCCCGACCGGTCAAAGGTTCCGCCGCGGTTGCTCCATCAATCCCAAGCCAATTCAGTACGATAGATGATGGAAGTTCGTTCACCAGTGTAACGGAGAGGTCGCCCTTGGCGGCCCGAATGGCGCCTGCATGGCCGGTCTCAAGCAGCCAGACCCCTTTCGCAGGACCGGATTCCAGCTTGCCCGGCCGGGCGTGCAGGCTGAGACTTGCCGGGACCTGCGCCAGCGCAGGCAGCCCCATACCGGAGGCAAAAGCTCCGCCCAGAGCGGTCAGCAGGGAGCGCCGCGAGGGCGAAAAAACCTGATTTGTCATGGTGTTTTTCGTCAAGTCTTTCATGGCCCATGCGGACCATTTTCCGCAAGCCCTGTCCAGTCGGCCCCTTGTCGCTAAGACCGCGTTGCAAAAGCCATTTTTTTGCTGCGAACCGGTTGCCTCATGTTATAAGCCCGCCGCTCGCGGCTGTGCCGCTGGACGACAATCACTGCGCGCTCGTGGCGGAATTGGTAGACGCGCTGGGTTTAGGTTCCAGTGTCGAAAGATGTGGGGGTTCGAGTCCCTCCGGGCGCACCACGCGCGATTTTCGTTTGCGCAAGGAATTCTGGAGGAGACATCCCTCGCGGGAACGTGTCCGCCGCACCACCGATACATGCCGAACGGCTCCGTGGCCTGACGGTTTGTATCCACAGATTGACAACGACCCGGTCTCGCCGGGCCAAGCTGGAAGAAGATAGACGTCATGCAGGTCACCGAGACCCTCGCAGAGGGACTGAAGCACGAGTTCAAGGTCAGCGTTCCCGCGTCGGATATTGATGCCAAGGTGGATGCCCGTCTTGTCGACATGAAGGACAAGGTGAAGCTGAACGGTTTCCGTCCGGGCAAGGTTCCTGTCGCCCATCTCAAGAAGGTCTATGGCCGCTCGGTTGCCGCCGAGACCGTCGAGCAGCTTATTCGCGACACCAATGCCGGTATTTTCACCGAGCGTGGTTTCCGCCTTGCGACCGAGCCGAAGGTCACCATGCCGACCGAGGAAAAGGAAATCGAGGCGATCCTCGAGGGCAAATCCGATCTGAACTATTCGGTCGCCATCGAAGTCGTCCCGGCGATCGAACTGGCCGACTTCAAGACCTTCAATGTCGAGAAGCCGGTGGCCGACGTCACCGACGCCGACGTCGACGAGGCGCTGAAGCGCATCGCCGACCAGAGCCGTCCGTATGAAGCCAAGGCCGAGGGCGCGAAGGCGGAGACCGGCGACCGCGTCACCGTGGCGTTCAAGGGCACGATTGACGGCGTGGCATTCGACGGCGGCACCGGCGAGGGCATTCAGGTCGTGATCGGCTCCGGCACGTTCATTCCGGGCTTCGAGGACCAGCTCATCGGCATTGCCTCGGGCGAGACCCGCACCGTCAAGGCCTCGTTTCCCAAGAACTACGCCGCGCCAAACCTTGCCGGCAAGGATGCCGAGTTCGAGACCACCGCGAGCCTGATCGAAGCGCCGCAGGAATCGAAGGTCGATGACGAGTTCGCCAAGAACCTCGGCATGGAATCCCTCGACAAGCTGAAGGAAGCGATGCGCGAGCGCCTTGTCGCCGAATTCGCCGGTGCGTCGCGCCAGCGCGTGAAGCGTGTCCTGCTCGACAAGCTCGACGAGGCCCACAAGTTCGGTCCGCCGCCGTCACTGGTCGAGGAAGAGTTCAAGCTGATGTGGAACTCGATCAAGGCCGAGATGGAATCCACCGGCAAGACCTTCGCCGATGAAGACACCACCGAGGAAAAGGCCAAGGAAGAATACGAGAAGATCGCGGACCGCCGCGTGCGCCTCGGCCTCGTGCTCTCGGAGATCGGCGAGAAGAACAAGATCACCGTCACCGACGACGAAGTCAGCCGCGCGCTGATCGACCGTGCCCGCCAGTCGCCGGGCCGCGAGAAGGAAGTCTGGGACTTCTATCGCAGCAACCCGAACGCGCTGGCCCAGCTCCGCGCGCCGATCTACGAAGACAAGGTTGTCGATTTCATTCTCGAGCTTGCCAACGTGACCGAGAAGAAGGTCAGTCGCGACGAGCTGGTCAAGGAAATCGAGGATGACAAGACGGCGGCCTGATAAGGCCGCTGCAAAAAGATCGGTCATCGCCAGCTAGAACTGGCGGTGACCCGCCCTCGAATGGATCACCGCATCGAGCGAAACCGACAGCACCTGCTCGGTCCCGTCCGTGATCTGGCTTTTCACCGTCACAATCGCGTTGTTTCGCTCCGGCCTGTGCCGCAGCGCTGCGATCTCCGCATGCCCTGTGAGCGTCATGCCCGGGCGCACCGGCCGCAGAAACCGGGATTCGATCCCGGCGCCCGCGACGCCAGCCACCTGCGTCCACATCGCTTCCACAACCAGCCGCTGATAGATCGCAAGCGTCTGCAGGCCGCTGGCGATCAGCCCGCCGAACGGGCCGTTGGCCGCGGCCACAGGGTCCATGTGGATGGAGAGGGGATCGTACCTTTTGGCGAAGTCGATGATCTCGGCTTCTTCAATCGGGTAATCGCGAAAGGCAAAGCGCTGGCCGATCGCAAGGTCTTCGGCGTAAAGCATTCCGGTCCGATCCTCATTGCGGTGTCCGTGCGGGACGATAGCAGGTCCGGAATATCCGGCCATGACCTCGCGGGTCATGGCGGAAATGGCTTAAACCATTAACGATGTGTGCCGAATAAGGCCCCGGAGCCTGCCTGGGTCGCTTTTCGCCACAAGCCGAATCGGCTTCAACTGGACGGACTTTGAGGCCGTTGCGGCCTTTTCCCGCTCTTGTGGCAGGCTTCTCCTGCTATATCTGTAGGGTCCGACCTTTCTGCATCACGAGGCCAACCGTCCGCCGGAACTCTCCACGTCCTTCAAGCTGTCCGGCTGCGCCTCAGCTAACCTTCAGGTGATAAATGCGCGATCCCGTTGAAACCTACATGAACCTCGTGCCGATGGTGGTTGAGCAGACCAATCGCGGCGAGAGGGCTTACGACATTTTCTCGCGCCTCCTGAAAGAGCGCATCATTTTCGTGACCGGTCCGGTCGAGGACGGCATGTCGGTGCTGATCGTCGCGCAGCTCCTGTTCCTCGAAGCCGAGAATCCGAAGAAGGAAATCTCGATGTACATCAACTCGCCGGGCGGCGTGGTGACATCGGGCCTCGCGATCTACGACACCATGCAGTTCATCCGTCCGCCGGTCTCGACCCTGTGCACGGGGCAGGCCGCGTCGATGGGGTCGCTGCTGCTCGCAGCGGGTGAAAAGGACATGCGCTTCTCGCTGCCGAATTCGCGCATCATGGTCCACCAGCCGTCGGGCGGTTTCCAGGGCCAGGCCACCGACATCATGCTCCACGCGCAGGAGATCCTGAATCTCAAGAAGCGGCTGAACGAAATCTACGTCAAACACACCGGCCAGCCTTACAAGGCTATCGAGGACGCGCTGGAGCGTGACAAGTTCCTGACCGCCGAGATGGCGAAGGAATTCGGCCTGGTCGACAAGGTGATCGACAAGCGCCCTGAGGACACCGGCTCCAAGGCCGCCTGATCCGCGATCGCTTCAATCGCAAATTGCAAACGGACGCCCGCGTAGGCGTCCGTTTTCTTTTTGGGCGTCACCCATTTGGGGGAGGGCCGGCTTTTTTCGGTTCCATCCCCGCATGTACTTGACCTCGTATCGTTCCTTGACGCTAATCACTGCAATTGATCCGGGACGATGTGGGCCCGTCTATTTTCGATCTTTCTTTTTGGACGGCATCCCATTGCGCTCCGGTCACACCGTGTTTCGGTGGCAATGATGATGACCGGGAGCAGGCCATGACAACGGGCGCACGAAGCGGCATCGCCGCAATTTTCGTTTTTCTTGCAGCGGTCGCTGCCAGCCCGGAAGCCTTCGCCTTCAACAAGGAAGCGGCCCTTGAGCAGTGTCGCGCCTCGGTCGGCAGGCCAACGTATCAGGCGTGCAGAGGGAGCGGGGGCGATCACGAGAGGTGCTTCGCCAGGGCGCGCGCCGCTGTGCAGCCGTGCATCAGAGCGAAGATGCCGACGGCAGCACTGTTCGATGCTGCGAAGGTCTCTGCGCCGAAGAAGGAAGACATTGCCGCGGGCGCAGCAGCGTTGGCCAAAGGCAATGTGCCATTGGTCGCGCCGCCGCGCACGGTGTCCGACATCACGGCCATTCTCGACCAGCAGAAGCCGGACCCGGCGAAGATCGCGGAATTGACCGCAACCGCCGGCGCCCCGGTGCCTGCCGGATTGAAGGGCAGCGAGCTTGCGGCGTTTCATTACAAGCGCGGGCAGGCGCGAACGCTTCTCGGCCGCAGCAACGAGGCTCTGGCCGATGCCGAACTCGCAGTCACCCACAGCAAAGGCGACGATTACCAGAATGTCGTGAGCCGTCATGAGAGTTTCCTGATCCACCGCTTGCGCGAGAAGGGTGAGCGCAAACGCGCCATGGCGATGTACAACAAGCAGGTCGCCGCATTCTCCAGCGGGGGAAAGGGCCGCCTGTTCAGCCTGCATAACGCGCTGACGATTCTCGCGCTGCAGTCCGGTGACGTGAATGTGGCTGAGTCCTATGTCGCGCGAAATCGCAGCCTGATGAACGAGGCGCGGCGCTGGCCGATATTCCCGACTTACGGCATGGTCTGGCAGGCGACGCTGGAAGACGGCATCGGGCGCGTTGCGGAAGCGCGGGGCCGATACGCCGATGCAGAAGCCGCATATCACAAGTCGGCGGTGTTCTATGCCAACGCCATCCCGACCATGTCGAAATGGGAGAGCAAGCCCGCCGAAGGCGAGATGGAGCGGTTTGTCGACTGGGCCACGGCCTTTGAGGGACGCACGAAGGTCAAGCAGGGCCGTGTTGGCGAGGGTGAGGCCGATGTTCGCCGCGCTCTTCTCAGCCGCCTCAGCAAGTCCGGAAAATTCCATGCCGATACGGCCGGAATCCTCGCCGTGTTCGTCTACGTGATCCAGGAGCAGGGACGTTACGCCGAGGCCGAGCAGCTTCAGCGTCAGGTGGTCGAGATTTATAGAGGTCTCGGCTATGGCGACGACTCCAACCAGATCGTCAACGCCAATGTTTTCCTCGCGCAGATCCTGAATCTCGAGCGCAAGTACGACGAGGCGACCAAACTCTACGATCAGATAGATGTCTGGACCGCGAAATGGGAGCCGGAGCGCCGCGAACGCATCAGCGGCGGACTGGCGCGTGTCTCGGTCATGCTGACCCAAGGCAACTACGACAACGCGCTGGAGATTGCGCAGCGCTCTTATGAGCGCGAGAAGGCGCGCTCCGGCGACAAGAGCCTCAATACCGCGGTGTCGCGCGGCTATTACGCCGTGACGCTGGCGCGCAAGGGCCGGACGGCCGAGGCGTTGCAGGCTTTCAAGGAATCCATTCCAGTCCTGCAGACCACCGTCGGGGGCAGCGATGACGACAGCGGCTCCACGGCTGCAGCGCGCGAAGGCCGTACACGGTTCGTCATCGAGGGCTATCTGCGCACGCTGGCGCTCAATCCCGCAGCGGCGCCGCCGAATGTCGCGGAAGAAACCTTTGCCTTCGCGGACCTGCTGCGCGGGCAGGCGGTGCAGCGTGCGCTGCAGGCCTCGTCGGCGCGGGCCTCCACCAGCAATCCAGAACTTGCTAAACTGATGCGCGCGTCACAGGACACCGAGAAGCGGATCGGCGCTGCGGTCGCGACATTGAATAACCTGCTGACGCTGCCGCCTGCCGAACGCGAGGAGAAGGCCCTGAAGACCACGCAGGCGGAAATCGCCGCGCTGCAGGCGTCGCGCAATCAGACCATGAGCGAGATTGCGAAGAAGTTTCCGGACTACGGCAATCTGGTGAACCCGCCGCCGCCGAATGCCGGCGATCTGCAAAAGCAGCTCTCCGATGACGAGGCGCTGCTCTCGTTCTATTTCGGCCGTTTCGACAGCTTTGTCTGGGTGGTGCGCAAGGGCGCGCCGGTGCAGTTCGCCCGCCTCAAGATGACGCTGGGCGATCTGAACACGACGGTGACCAAGCTGCGCGATGCGCTGGAGCCGAAGGCGGCGATGATCTCGGATATCCCTGCGTTCGATCTGAAACTTGCGTCGCAGCTTTACGACGATCTGCTGCGGCCGCTCGAAAGCGGCTGGAAGCCGGCGAAGAGTCTGATCGTGGTCACGAACGGTGCGCTCGGCCTGCTGCCGCTGTCATTGCTGCCGACGGCGGCAGCGGAGGTGAAGACCGACGACGATCCGCTTTTTTCCAGCTACCGGAATGTGCCGTGGCTGGCGCGGACCCATGCGGTCACGCTGGTCCCGTCCGCGGCGGCGTTGCAGACCCTGCGCAAGCTGCCGGCCGGCAAGGACTCCCGGCAGGATTTGGTCGCCTTCGGCGATCCGTACTTCAGCAAGGAGCAGGCCGACGATGCGGCGAAGACAGACAAGCCGATGCAGGTCGCCGATGCGTCGAACGTTACGCGGGGCGTGCCGCTCAAGCGTCGCAACAGTCCTCAGCTTGAGGGCGTCGACAGTGTGCAGCTCGGTCAGTTGCCGCGGCTGCCGGACACCTCGGATGAGTTGACCTCCATCGCGCTGGCCCTGCAAGCGGACCCGACCAAGGTTCTCAATCTCGGCAAGGATGCGAACGAGAAGAAGGTCAAGTCGATGGACCTTTCGGGGTTCAAGATTGTCGCCTTCGCGACCCATGGTCTCGTGCCGGGCGAACTGGACGGCCTGACGCAGCCCGCGCTGGCGCTGTCCGCGCCAGGCGTGTCGGATTCCGACGGCGATGGCCTGCTCACGATGGAGGAAATCCTGTCGCTGAAGCTCGACGCCGACTGGGTTGTGCTGTCCGCCTGTAACACGGGTGCTGGGGCAGGCGCGGGGGCTGAAGCCGCATCGGGCCTTGGCCGCGCGTTCTTCTATGCAGGCACCCGCGCGCTGCTGGTGACGAACTGGTCGGTGCATTCACAGTCCGCCCGGGAACTCGTGACCGATCTGTTCAAACGGCAGGCCGCCGATCCGAAGCTGACCCGTGGCGAGGCGCTGCGGCAGGCGATGATGGCGCTTGCGGACGGCCCCGGCTATCTCGGCGCTGACGGCAAGACCGAATTTGCCTACGCGCATCCGCTGTTCTGGGCGCCGTATTCCATTATCGGAGACGGTGGCGGCCGTTAAGGACGCGCAAGGACGAGTCTTTCGGACGGTCCCGCCATACGATAGAACAGGGCATTGCGCGGAAGGAGATTTGAGAATGCAACGGTCGCTTTTGACAGCCGCCATTCTGGCAACTGGATTCACCCTGATCGCCGGCATGCCGGCCAGCGCCGGAACTGTGTTGATTTCCGCCGATGAAGCCAAGCTGCCGCCGGCGAAGGGCGCTGTCGGTGTCGCGACGCGCGGAATTACGCGCGGGCCCAAGGTCGCCTATGTCAGCGCCGCGGATCCGGCGAAATCGCCGATGCGGCTGCAGTTGAAGTTCGAGTCGTTTGGCGGCGCCAAGATCGACACGGACTCGCTGAAGGTGACTTACGTCAAGACCCCGTCCGTTGACCTAACGCCACGCCTCAAGCCCTTCATCAAGCCGGACGGGATCGACATGCCCGATGCCGAATTGCCGGCGGGCGATCACCTGATCCGTGTCGACGTGAAGGACTCGGACGGGCGCACGGCGACGACGAGCTTTACCCTCAAAGTCGCGCCCTGAGCGCGCGGCATGCCGCCCGATTGCCCGTTCTGCGCGCAGCCACTCGTTTCGCAGGCGCTCGTCTGCAGTTCGTGTTCGCGCGACGTCACGATCCCGGAAACGCTGATCGCGGAGCGGGATGATCTCATCCGCAAGCGCGCGCAGGCCGCTGAGGAACTGGCGCAGGCGAAGGCCGAGCTCGAGGCGCTGCGGCGGGGTCAACGTCTCTCATTGCGGCGAAACTGATGGAGTGTCCGTTCTGCGCCGAGAAGGTGAAAGACGAGGCGCTGGTGTGCAAGCACTGCTCGCGTGACCTTCGTCTGGTGCGCCCCGTGCTTCGCGAGATTGAAGGCATTGTCGCCGATCTTGAGACCATCCGCCGCGAATTCGACAATGTCAGCGCTCGTCTTTATCGAAGGCGGCATCCGGTCAGATCGTTCGCCCTTCACAGCATCGCCTACATTCTGATTCCGGCAATCCTGCTTGTCGCGGCGCATGTCATCATCACTATCGTGCTGAACGTGTCGCCGCTCTACCTGCGCATCGCGTCGGTTCTGATCCCGCTGCCATTCGGTGTCGCGATCTATGCCATCCAGAAGGTTGGATGGCGGGGCGCTATCATCGTTGGAGTAGCCACCGCGCTGCTCAGTGTACTCTGCATGCTGACGGTGACGGGCCTGAACGACCATGTTCCGATCCTGCCTGCATCCTGGATCGAATGGCGCGAGGTGCTGGAATATTCGGCCAGTATCGCGCTGGCGTTCCTGACCGGAAACATTCTCGGCATTCTGATCCTGCGGCTGGTCGCCAGTTCGCTGTCACAGGGCGACAAGCCCAATGCCGCCGCCTATCGGGTGGCGAAACTGCTCGGTCCCTATGTCGGCGATGACGAACTCCGGCGCCGGGCCAGAATTATCCAGGATTTGATCAAGACAGTGGGCCCGTTGCTCGGCATCTTGTCCACAGCCGCCGGGTCGATATATGCGGGCCTCAAGGGCATTCTGGGGACATAACTGTCCCGCAGCCGATACCCGTGAAGTTCCGCAGGTCAAAACCGCGTGTCATTCCCGCAACGCTGGGATGAATTCGGTGTCCCGATCGCCTGAAAACGCGCAAAATTGGGCCAAGATCACGGAGTTGAGTGGTTGGGCGATTAGCGAATTCTTGATAGTCGGGTGTCACCATGGTTGGCTAGGGACCATGGATCGGGATTCGATTGAGCCCTGATTCGGGTGGTATCTGAGGTTACGGGTCTTTTTTGGTACGCTTCTTGCCCCTATCTACACACCGTTCCGGTGTGTGCCGGGATGGGGCGACCCCTTAAGAGATCGAGCTGCGGACGGAGACAGGAATGAGCAAGGTCGGTACGAGCGATTCAAAGAACACTCTCTATTGCTCGTTCTGCGGGAAGAGCCAGCACGAAGTCCGCAAACTCATTGCTGGACCGACTGTCTTCATCTGCGATGAATGCGTCGAACTGTGCATGGACATCATCCGCGAGGAGAACAAGTCCTCGCTGGTGAAGTCGCGCGACGGCATTCCGACGCCAAAGGAAATTTGCAAGGTTCTGGACGACTACGTGATCGGTCAGCAGCACGCCAAGAAGGTGCTCTCGGTCGCGGTCCACAACCACTACAAGCGCCTCAACCATCAGACCAAGCACAACGATGTTGAGCTTGCGAAGTCGAATATCCTGCTGATCGGTCCGACCGGTTCGGGCAAGACGCTGCTCGCGCAGACGCTCGCCCGTATCCTCGACGTGCCGTTCACCATGGCCGACGCGACGACGCTGACCGAAGCCGGTTACGTCGGTGAGGACGTCGAGAACATTATCCTGAAGCTGCTGCAAGCTGCCGACTACAACGTCGAGCGCGCGCAGCGCGGCATCGTTTACATCGACGAAATCGACAAGATTTCGCGCAAGTCTGACAACCCGTCCATCACCCGCGACGTGTCGGGCGAGGGCGTGCAGCAGGCGTTGCTGAAGATCATGGAAGGCACCGTGGCTAGCGTTCCTCCGCAAGGCGGAAGAAAGCATCCACAGCAGGAGTTCCTGCAGGTGGACACAACGAACATCCTCTTCATCTGCGGCGGTGCTTTTTCGGGTCTCGAGAAGATCATCTCGGGCCGTGGCCGCACCACCTCGATCGGCTTCGCTGCTCAGGTGCTCGCACCGGAAGACCGCCGCACCGGCGAAATCTTCCGCGAGGTCGAGCCGGAGGATTTGCTCAAGTACGGCCTGATCCCGGAATTCGTCGGGCGTCTGCCGGTCGTGGCGACGCTTGAAGACCTGGACGAGGCATCGCTGAAGAAGATTCTGGTCGAGCCGAAGAATGCTCTGGTGAAGCAGTACCAGCGGCTGTTCGAGATGGAGAATATCGAGCTGACGTTCGCCGATGAGGCGCTTGGCGCGGTGGCCCGCAAGGCCATTGAGCGCAAGACCGGCGCGCGCGGGTTGCGGTCGATCCTCGAGAGCATTCTGCTCGAAACCATGTTCGATCTTCCGGGTCTCGAAGGCGTCGAGGAAGTCGTCATCTCGCGCGAAGTGGTCGAGGCGACGGCGCGTCCGCTCTACATCTATGCCGACCGGACCGACCGGGCGACGGAGACCAGCGCCAGCGCGTGAGCGCGGACGCCGGAACCTTAGAGATGCTCTACGGAAAAGGGCCGCCGATACCATCGGCGGCCCTTTTCGCTTCTTGCGAGACGTGAGAAAAACCCCGATTCACAGGGGTTTTTGGCTCCCTTGACACCCCCCTGCGCCATAGCCACCTAATGGTGTGCTGCGAAAGGAAAGTCTTCCGAGTCGCGACACAAGACCCGGGCAGGGAGAGGCCGTTCACCACGGCCATTGGCTCAAGAGAGCTCTTCTTTACCCGGTACACAAGGCACCTTGTGGCATTCGCGTCAGATCGGCGGATTGCGTGCAAGGGGGCGCAACAAAAGGATGATGGGCATGACAACTGCCTCAAAGCCTCGGCCAAATATCGTTCACGGCGAAAGCCACTCCTATCCGGTGCTGCCGCTTCGCGACATCGTCGTCTTCCCGCATATGATCGTGCCGCTGTTCGTCGGCCGCGAGAAGTCGATCAAGGCGCTTGAAGAGGTCATGAAGAATGACGCGCTGATTTTCCTCGCGACGCAGAAGAATGCGTCCGACGACGATCCGGCGCCCGATTCCATTTACGAGATCGGCACGCTCGCCAGTGTGCTGCAGCTCCTGAAACTTCCCGACGGCACCGTGAAGGTGCTGGTGGAAGGTCTCGAGCGCGGCAAGGCCGGCAAGTACACCGACCGCGCCGAATTCTACGAAGCCAGCGTCACGGCTCTCGCCGATCTCGATGCCACGAGCGTCGAGGCGGAAGCGCTGTCGCGTTCGGTGATCTCCGATTTCGAAAGCTATGTGAAGCTGAACAAGAAGATTTCCGCCGAAGTGGTGGGCGTCGTTCAGCAGATCACGGATTTCGCCAAGCTGGCGGACACCGTGGCCTCGCATCTCGCTGTCAAGATTTCCGACCGCCAGACCATCCTGGAAACACTGTCCGTCTCCCAGCGCCTGGAGAAGGTGATGGGCCTGATGGAGAGCGAGATCTCGGTGCTGCAGGTCGAGAAGAAGATCCGCTCGCGCGTCAAGCGCCAGATGGAGAAGACCCAGCGCGAGTACTATCTCAACGAGCAGATGAAGGCGATCCAGAAGGAGCTCGGCGACGACGAAGGTCGCGACGAACTTGCTGATCTCGAAGAGAAGATCAACAAGACCAAGCTCTCGAAGGAAGCCCGTGAGAAGGCGCAGCACGAACTGAAGAAGCTGCGGCAGATGTCTCCGATGTCAGCCGAGGCAACGGTCGTGCGCAACTATCTCGACTGGCTGTTGTCGATTCCGTGGGGCAAGAAGTCCAAAGTCAAGAAGGACCTCGTTGCCGCGCAGGAAGTGCTCGACAGTGATCACTACGGGCTTGAGAAGGTCAAGGACCGCATCGTCGAGTATCTCGCCGTGCAGTCCCGCGCCAACAAGCTGACCGGACCGATCCTGTGCCTTGTCGGCCCTCCGGGCGTCGGCAAGACCTCGCTTGGCAAGTCGATCGCGAAGGCGACCGGACGTGAGTTCGTGCGCGTGTCGCTGGGCGGCGTGCGGGATGAAGCGGAAATCCGCGGACACCGCCGCACCTATATCGGCTCGATGCCCGGCAAGATCATCCAGTCGATGCGGAAGGCGAAGACCTCGAACCCGCTGTTCCTGCTGGACGAGATCGACAAGATGGGAGCGGACTTCCGCGGCGATCCGTCGTCGGCTTTGCTTGAGGTTCTCGACCCCGAGCAGAACCAGACGTTCAACGATCACTACCTCGAGGTGGATTACGACCTCTCCAACGTGATGTTCATCACGACCGCGAATACGCTCAATATTCCCGGACCCCTGATGGACCGCATGGAGATCATCCGCATCGCCGGCTACACCGAGAACGAGAAGGTTGAGATCGCCCGCAAGCATCTCATCCCGGCAGCGATCGCCAAGCACGGCCTGAACTCGAAGGAATGGTCGATCGACGACGAGGCGCTGCAGTTCCTGATCCGCCGCTACACCCGCGAAGCGGGCGTGCGTAACCTCGAGCGTGAGATTTCGACACTCGCCCGCAAGGCGGTGAAGGATCTCATGATCTCGAAGAAGAAGACGGTGAAGGTGACGGCGGCTGTGGTCGAGGAATATCTCGGCGTGCCGAAGTTCCGCTACGGCTCCATCGAGACCGACGATCAGGTCGGTGTCGTGACGGGTCTGGCGTGGACCGAGGTGGGCGGCGAGTTGCTGACCATCGAAAGTGTCATGATGCCTGGCAAGGGCCGCATGACGGTGACCGGCAACCTGCGCGACGTGATGAAGGAGTCGATCTCGGCTGCTGCGTCCTACGTCCGCTCGCGGGCGATCAACTATGGCATTGAGCCGCCGCTGTTCGATCGTCGCGACATCCATGTGCACGTGCCGGAAGGCGCGACGCCGAAGGATGGTCCGTCGGCCGGTGTTGCGATGACGACCTCCATCGTCTCGGTGCTGACCGGCATCCCGATCCGGCACGATGTCGCCATGACCGGCGAGATCACGCTGCGGGGCAGGGTGCTGCCGATCGGCGGTCTGAAGGAGAAGCTGCTTGCGGCCGCGCGTGGCGGCATCAAGACGGTCTTCATTCCGGAAGACAACGCCAAGGACCTCACGGAGATTTCCGACGCCATCAAGGGTGGCCTGGAGATCATCCCGGTCTCGCGGATGGACGAAGTCCTGGCCAAGGCCTTGGTTCGTGTTCCGACTCCCATCGTGTGGGAAGAGGACACCAAGGTGCTTCCGAAGCCCGACGCGGACGAAGCTGCTGGCGGCCTGACCGCGCACTGAGCGAATGAACTGATGACAAGGAAACGGCGCCCTTCGGGGCGCCGTTTTCGTTTGGGTCACCCTGTCGCGCCAAAGGTTCGGCCTAATTGTCCGAATGGCTTGCGCCGGAGGCCGTGGCAGGGCACATACAGGTCTGGACGGGCGGCTAGCTCAGCTGGTTAGAGCATCTCGTTTACACCGAGAGGGTCGGGAGTTCGAATCTCTCGCCGCCTACCATCCATGCAGCGGCGCCGTCACGCCGCCGCCATGTTGGCTGCCTATTCATCGCGAACGCTTTCACCTCACTGCTGTCAGGGCGGAGTGTCCGATGAAGTATTTCCTGTGCCGTTTCGTTCCTCCGGGGCCGGATTTCCTCAAGACCATGACGCCCGAGCAGAAGCAGCTCATGAAAGCGCATGGCGAGTTCCTGCAGGCCATGTTGGAGCAGGGCGGCGTTGTCGCCCACGGCCCCGTGGCCGATCCCGCCGGTGGCTGGGGCATGTCGCTGTTTCAGATGGCCGATAACCAAAGCGCCGACGATGTGCGCGCCATTATCGCTGAAGACCCGATGATCAAGGCCAACATCGGCGCACGCTACGAGGTGCTGCCGATGCTGCAGCTAAGGATGCGGGGGTAAGTCCAAACCTATCTCTTCGTCAGCACAAATTGCGACTGCGTCAGCCGGCATGGCTTGCCGCCTGTGCAGTCGGCGAGGGGCAGCAATTTCGCGGCGCGGACGAGATGTTCTTTGGTATCCTCGGAGCGGTGCGGCGTCAGCACGCTCATGGCGGTGCGCAGCGAGTCCGCGATCTCGTCGTTGGCCTTCGCGTCGTCCCTGTCAGTGAGCATGACAAGGTCGATGATGTCGTGATTGCGCGCGTCGATATCGACAAACACAAGGCCGATCGGCAGCGGCCCGAGAGCGATATTATCGAACTTGCAGGCCCATGCGTTCTGGCATTGCGAGAGCAGGCGGCGTCCCTGCGGCTTCCACAGGCAGTCCGGTTTTGCGTTGGCGCGCACGAGACAGACCGCGATATCCGGCGCGGCATTGAGATTGATCTTTGAATTGCCGAGCCGGGGCACGCCATCCCACGGACTGCCGTTGGTTTTCGTGGCATCGGCAGTCACGGTGATGTCGAAGCGCTGATCCTGGGCCTTCGCATTCGTCAGGGCAAGGAGCGCAACGACACAACCTGCGCCGAGGTGTTTGAATAGCCGACTCATGCTTTTTCTTCCCAGATCGCTGCAAGGTTGACGATGGTGCGGACCGCAGCCTCCATGTCGCGGACGCTGACCCATTCGAGACGCGAGTGGAAGGAATGTTCGCCGGCGAAGATATTCGGGCAGGGCAGTCCCATGAAGGACAAGCGCGAGCCGTCGGTGCCGCCGCGAATGCTGCTCAGCACCGGTTGAAGGCCTGCACGTCCGATCGCTTCAAGCGCGTATTCGACCACCTCGGGATGACGGTCGAGCACTTCCTTCATGTTGCGGTACTGCTGCTTCACCTCGAATGTGTAGGTCGAGTGCGGAAAGTCCTTGATGACGTCGCGCACGATGTCTTCAAGCAGGCTTTCCTTGTAATGCAGTCCCTGCTCGGTGAAGTCGCGCACGATCAGCGAGAGACTTGCGCTGTCGAGGCCGCCTTCGAGCCCGACCGGGTGCAGGAAGCCCTCGCGGCCTTCGGTGGTTTCCGGCGCAAGGTCTTTCGGCAGCCGGTCCACGATCCGGCACGCGATTTTCAGCGCATGCTCCATCTTGCCCTTGGCAAAGCCGGGATGAATGCTGACGCCCTGGATGGAGATGGTGACGCCGTCCGCCGAGAATGTCTCGTCTTCGAGATGGCCCGCGCTTTCGCCGTCGATAGTATAACCGAAATCGGCGCCGAGCTTCTTCAGGTCCACCTTGTCGGCGCCGCGGCCGATTTCCTCATCCGGTGTGAACAGGATCTTGATCGCGCCGTGCTTCACTTGCGGATTGGCGAGCAGAATCTGCGCCGCGTCCATGATCTCGGCAACGCCGGCCTTGTTGTCCGCGCCGAGCAGCGTGGTGCCGTCGGTGGTGACAATGTCGCTGCCGATCTGTTCGGCCAGCGCCGGATTGTCGGCTGCGCGGATGACCTGCGTCGGATCAGCAGGGAGCACGATGTCGCCGCCGCGATAGTTTTTGACGATCTGCGGTTTGACATTCTTGCCGGTGCAATCCGGCGAGGTGTCCATATGCGAGCAGAAGCAGATCACCGGCACGATCTTGCCGGTGTTCGCCGGGATCGTGGCGTAGACATAGCCGTGCTCGTCCATATGCGCGTCGGTAAGGCCGAGATCGCGCAACTCCTGGGCCAGCAGGCGGCCGAGGTCTTTCTGCTTTTCGGTGGAAGGGCAGGTGGGGGATGACGCATCCGACTGCGTATCGATTCGCACGTAACGCAGGAAGCGGTCGAGGACGGTGTGGGTGAACTCGATTGCCAATACTTTGCTCCGTCATCCTGAGGTGCGAGCCGCACTTGCGGCGAGCCTCGAAGGATGAGCGACCATAGTGGTCGCGCCGTCGCCCTTCGAGGCCTTCGCTTCGCTACGGCACCTCAGGGTGACGGCAAGCGCAGGCAAGAACGGAAAAACACAATGCGTCTTAGTCCAGAAATGTAAACGCGCCACCACAAAAAGAAAAACGCCACCCCGCGGAGCGGGATGGCGTTTTGGCAGTCACGCCGGAAAGGCCGGTATCAGACAGCTTCCTTCAATTCCTTGGCAGCGCGGAAGGCGACCTTCTTGCTGGCCTTGATCTGGATCGCTTCGCCGGTGGCGGGGTTGCGGCCCATGCGGGCGGCGCGCTTGCGCACCTGAAGGATGCCGAGGCCGACGATGCGGATGCGCTCGCCCTTCTTGAGGTGCTTGGTGATCTTGGTGACGAGGTCGGTCAGAATCGCTTCGGCGGTCTTCTTCGACAACTCGTGTTCTTCGGCCAGGGCCGCGGCAAGGTGCTTCAGGGTGATGGTCGCTGGGGTCGCTGCTTTCTTAGCCATTTTGGGCCTCCTCGTGGGTCGCAGTGTGAAGAACTTCCGATAAATCAGGGCTTATTTGATTCGGAGCCGGTCTGCACACGAGTTTTGCCCGTAAATAGCGCCTTTTTTGAATCGACAAGCCGGAAATGACTATTTTTAAGGGAAATCGGGAATCGAACTCCAGAAAAGCGACGGGACCGGGCAGGCGATGTCGGCGCCAGAGAGGCTGCGCTTGACTTGGCAGTGCAGCACCTTTAAGTCCGGGACCCTGCAGCCCGCTGATGCGGTCTTTGCGGGAGTAGCTCAGTTGGTTAGAGCGCCGGCCTGTCACGCCGGAGGTCGCGGGTTCGAGCCCCGTCTCTCGCGCCACTTCAAAGATCATCACATTATTTCAAGTGCTTAGGCCCGGGGTCGCGATCCGGTGTCACTGCGGGGCTGTGTCTGTTCCAGACTCCAGCGGGCTGGCCGCCGGGAATTGAGTCCTTTGGCGGGAACGTGCTCTCTTGTATGGCTATGGCTGTCCGCTTCGGACGCCCAGCCCACCATCAATGAGACACACAACATGTCCGCCAACAATCCCGGAACCAACCGCAAATACCGACTGGCTGTGATCCCTGGTGACGGGATTGGCAAGGAAGTCGTGCCCGAAGGGATTCGGGTGCTGGAAGCGGCGGCGAAGAAGTTCAATTTCAAACTCGAACTGGACGATTTCGATTTCGCATCGTGCGATTACTATCAGAAGCACGGCAAGATGATGCCGGATGACTGGAAGGCGCAGATCGGCAGTCATGACGCAATTTTCTTCGGTGCGGTGGGCATGCCGTCGATCCTGCCGGATCACATTTCCCTGTGGGGATCACTGATTCAGTTTCGCCGTGAGTTCGACCAGTATGTGAACCTGCGTCCCGTTCGCCTGATGCCCGGCGTGCAATCGCCGCTGGCGGGCCGCAAGCCCGGCGATATCGACTTCTTTGTCGTGCGCGAGAACACCGAGGGCGAGTATTCATCCATCGGCGGGCGGATGTTCCCGGGGACCGACCGCGAGGTGGTGATTCAGGAAAGCGTCATGTCGCGCACCGGCGTCGACCGGATCCTGAAGTTCGCCTTTGAGCTTGCGCAAAGCCGCCCCAAGAAGCACCTGACCTCAGCCACGAAATCCAACGGTATCTCGATCACGATGCCGTATTGGGACGAGCGCGTGGAGGAGATGGCAAAGGCCTATCCGGGCGTGAAGTGGGACAAGTATCATATTGATATTCTGGCCGCTCACTTCGTCCTGCATCCGGACTGGTTCGATGTGGTGGTCGGCTCCAACCTGTTTGGGGATATCCTGTCGGACCTCGGCCCGGCCTGCACCGGCACCATCGGCATTGCGCCCTCCGGCAGTCTCAATCCGGAACGGAAGTTTCCCTCGCTGTTCGAGCCGGTTCATGGCTCCGCGCCGGATATCGCCGGGAAGGGAATTGCCAATCCGGTGGGTCAGATCTGGTCGGCGGCGATGATGCTGGATCATCTCGGCGAGCCGGAAGCAGGCAAGGCCATTGTGACGGCCATCGAAACCGTGCTGGCCGATGAAAAGCGGCGCACCCGCGACTTGGGCGGCAAGGCCAACACGGTCGAGTGCGGCAAGGAAATCGCGCGATTGCTGGCCTGACAGAGGCCTGCGACACGGCGTGATTGCCGGTTCGGCCGGCCGGAACGGGGGCGTGATCGGCGCCTTTGCGCACGGGTAATGTGACTGCGCGGGCCCTCTTCTAAGGGGCGCTCCCGCGTGGTTCGCATGGCGCTATGCCGAATTTGACGAAATCCCGAGCAATAAAAATAGCTTGTCTTGCCCTGCGTGTTGCGCTGCGCTATCCCTTCGAACCATTCCAATGTTCCGCGAATCCCCGGAACAAAGCCGACAGCATAAGGGTCGCCGATGGGCGGAATTTTGCAGAACTATCTGCCACTTGTGGTGTTTATCGGTGTTGCGACCGTGATCGGTCTTGCGCTGCTGATTGCACCTTTCATCGTCGCCTATCAGCAGCCCGATCCGGAAAAGCTGTCCGCCTATGAGTGCGGCTTCAATGCTTTCGACGATGCGCGCATGAAATTCGACGTCCGGTTTTACCTGGTCGCCATTCTTTTCATCATCTTCGATCTGGAAGTCGCCTTCCTGTTTCCGTGGGCCGTCGCGTTCGGCAAACTCGGCCTCGCCGGATTCTGGTCGATGATGGTGTTTCTCGGCGTGCTGACCATCGGCTTCGCCTATGAGTGGAAGAAGGGAGCGCTGGAATGGGATTGAGCCCGAACACGGCGCCTTCGATCATGCAGCCCGCAGTCTCGCAGGCGGCTACGGGGATTCTCGACCCGCGCACCGGCCAGCCGGTCGGCGCGGACGACAGGTATTTCCTCGAGATCAACAGCGAACTGTCCGACAAGGGCTTCTTCGTTGCGGCGGCTGACGATCTCATTACGTGGGCGCGCACCGGCTCCCTGATGTGGATGACGTTCGGCCTCGCATGCTGCGCTGTCGAGATGATGCAGGGGTCGATGCCGCGCTATGACGTCGAGCGTTTCGGCTTCGCACCGCGCGCTTCGCCGCGCCAGTCGGACGTCATGATCGTCGCCGGCACGCTGACCAACAAGATGGCTCCCGCGCTCCGTAAGGTCTACGACCAGATGCCGGAGCCGCGTTACGTGATCTCGATGGGGTCGTGCGCCAATGGCGGCGGCTACTATCATTATTCCTACTCGGTGGTGCGCGGCTGCGACCGCATCGTGCCTGTCGATATCTATGTTCCGGGTTGTCCTCCGACGGCGGAAGCGCTGCTTTATGGCGTGCTGCTGCTGCAGAAGAAGATCCGGCGCACCGGCACCATTGAACGGTAAGGCTGCGAACGGTAAGCACACATGGACGACGCGAAACTCAACGCACTTGGTGAGACGATCGTGGCCGCGCTGCCCGGCGCGGCTCTCGGACACGCGGTGACGTTCAACCAGCTTGCGATCTCGGTCGACCTCTCGAAGATCGTCGACATCGTGCGTGTGCTGAAGACCGATCCGCGCTTCCGCTTCGTCAATGTGACGGACGTGACCGCGGTGGATTATCCCGGCCGCGAGAACCGTTTCGACGTGGTCTACCACTTCATGTCACCGGTGCTGAACGCGCGCATTCGCCTCTCCGGCGAAGCGAATGAGACGACGCAGGTGCCGTCGATCATCGGCGTGTTTCCCGGCGCGGACTGGTTCGAGCGCGAAACCTATGATCTCTATGGCGTGATTTTTGTCGGTCATCCCGACATGCGCCGTCTGCTCACGGACTACGGTTTCGACGGCCATCCGCTGCGCAAGGATTTCCCGCTCACCGGTTTCGTCGAGGTTCGCTACGACGACGCCGAGAAGCGCGTCGTCTATGAGCCGGTGCGGCTCAATCAGGAATTCCGCAAGTTCGATTTCCTCTCGCCATGGGAAGGCGCTGACTACGCGCTGCCGGGCGACGAGAAGGCCGCTGCGCCCGCGTCGGCGCCAGCACCAAAGGCAGGTGGCTGATGAGCGAGGTTCTCAACGCCGAACAGACCGGCATGCGCAACTTCACGATCAACTTCGGCCCGCAGCATCCGGCGGCGCACGGCGTGTTGCGCCTTGTGTTGGAGCTTGACGGCGAAGTGGTCGAGCGCGTGGACCCTCACATCGGTCTGCTTCATCGCGGCACCGAAAAGCTGATCGAGCAGAAGACCTATCTGCAGGCGATTCCTTACTTCGACCGGCTCGATTATGTCGCGCCGATGAATCAGGAGCATGCGTTCTGCCTGGCTGCGGAAAAGCTGCTCGGCATTCAGGTGCCGCGCCGCGGCCAGTTGATCCGCGTGCTTTATTGCGAGATCGGCCGCATCCTGTCGCATCTCCTCAACGTCACCACGCAGGCGATGGACGTCGGCGCGCTGACGCCGCCGCTCTGGGGCTTCGAAGAGCGCGAAAAGCTGATGGTGTTCTATGAGCGCGCATCCGGCTCGCGCATGCATGCGGCGTTCTTCCGCGTCGGCGGCGTGCATCAGGACCTGCCGCCCGCGCTGATCAACGACATCGAGGCGTGGTGCGATCCGTTCCTCAAGGTCGTGGACGATCTCGAAACGCTTCTCACCGACAACCGCATCTTCAAGCAGCGCAACGTCGACATTGGCGTTGTGACGCTCGAGCAGGCGTGGGAATGGGGCTTCTCCGGCGTGATGGTGCGCGGCTCGGGTGCTGCGTGGGATCTGCGCAAGTCGCAGCCTTACGAGTGCTACGACGAAATGGATTTCGATATTCCGATCGGCAAGAACGGCGACTGCTACGATCGCTACTGCATCCGCATGGAAGAAATGCGCCAGTCCGTGCGCATCATGAAGCAGTGCATCGAGAAACTTCGCGCGCCCGAAGGGCAGGGGCCGGTTGTCGTCGACGATAACAAGATCGCGCCGCCCCGCCGCAGCGAGATGAAGCGCTCGATGGAAGCGTTGATCCATCACTTCAAGCTCTACACGGAAGGCGTCCACGTTCCGGCCGGCGAAGTCTATGCCGCGGTGGAAGCGCCCAAGGGTGAATTCGGCGTGTTCCTGGTCGCCGACGGCACCAACAAGCCCTACAAGTGCAAGATCCGCGCGCCGGGCTTCGCTCACCTTCAGGCGATGGACTTTATCTGCAGGGGACATCTGCTTGCGGACGTCTCCGCCATTCTGGGTTCACTCGACATCGTGTTCGGCGAGGTGGATCGCTGATGGCGCAGCAGCCGATCATCTTTGACCGCACTACCGGTGAGATGACCGGTGCGTCTCCCTGGGAGCGCACCATCGGCTTTGCATTGCTCGCGGGCTCGAAGGTCGGCGCTTACATGTCCCATCGCGGCTACAACAGCGCCGCCAATCTTCTGAAGGCGTTGTTTCTGTCCGAGCGCGACATCAATGTCATGCTCAATCAGGATGCCGCGTTCTCGTTTCCGTATGGAGACGGGTACTGGAGCAAGCTGCTCAACCGCACCTTCAAGTATGAGGACGAGCTTGAGCTGTTCCTGCTCGATTCCAGGGACGTCAATTACACGCTGATCGATTGCGGCGCGAATTACGGCTACTGGTCGGTGATGGTGTCCAGCCAGCGGTTCGGCGCGCGCCCGTCCATTGCGATGGAGCCGTCATCGCGGAATTATCCGCGCCTTGCACACAATGCGAAGATCAATGGCGGCCGGTTCGAGGCGATCAACGCCGCGATCGGTTCAGCACGCGGCACCGCGCGTCTGTCGGGCAATCGTCACGAAGCATTCAGCATCGCCGGCGCTCCGGAAGACGGTGGCGAGGAAGTGCAGGTGCTGGCGCTCGATAACCTGATCGAGGACGGCAAGATTCCGGCGCAGGGCCGCTACATCATCAAGCTGGACGTCGAAGGCGTCGAGATCGACGCCATGAAGGGCGGCAAGCGCATTCTGGAAACGGATTCGGTCGTGGTCTGCGAGGAGCATGGCAACGATCCGACCCACAGCGTGTCGCGCTACATCCTCGAACAGACGCCGATGAAAGCGATCATCCACGATCCGGCGACGGACCGGTTCGAGGAACTGACCAAGCTCTCGACGCTCGATCGCATCAAGGTGGCTTCGCATGTTGGCTACAACGTGTTCGCAACGTCGAGCGCGTTTTGGGAACAGCGCATCTACAGCATGAATTCTGGCAACGCGCGCCGCGCCATGACGACTTAAGGAAGTGGCGCAATGAAAGACCGAAAGATTTAACGATGGCCGTTCGCCGTTTGGCCCCTAAAGAAGTGCAGCCCACCAGCTTCGCGTTCACCGCGGAGAATCTGGAATGGGCGAAAGCGCAGATTGCGAAGTATCCGCCCGGCCGTCAGGCCTCTGCGGTGATCCCGATCCTGTGGCGCGTGCAGGAACAGCATGAAGGCTGGGTCTCGGAAGTCGCGATCCGTGCGGTCGCGGATCTCCTCGACATGCCGTATATCCGCGTGCTCGAAATCGCGACCTTCTACACGATGTTCCAGCTCGAGCCGGTCGGCAAGAAGGCCCATGTGCAGGTTTGCGGCACCACGCCGTGCATGCTGCGTGGCTCGAAGGACCTGATCGAGGTCTGCAAGAGCCGCATCCATCACGATCCGTTCCACGTCTCGGCTGACGGCAATTTCTCGTGGGAGGAGGTCGAGTGCCTCGGCGCCTGCGTGAACGCCCCGATGGTGATGATCTGGAAGGACACCTACGAAGACCTGACGCCCGAAAGTCTGAACAAGGTTCTCGACGGTTTTGCGTCGGGCAATCCGCCGAAGCCCGGCCCGCAGATCGACCGTCAGTTCGCCGCGCCGGCCAGCGGGTTCACGTCGCTTAAATCGGACGATGCAGCCAAGCCACCGAAAGGTGCTTCATGAGCGCAGATCTGATCAAGCACATGGCGTTTCATGCCGTTTGCGCGGCGGTGTTCATCTTTGTGCTGAACTTCTACATCCTGAAAACCGAACTTCAGTCCGCCGTGTTCTGGGCCATCGGCTTCGGCGTCATGGCGGCGGGTCTGGCGTATCAGCAATCCAAGCGTTCGGGGTCTTAAGGTAGCGATCATGCTCGACGACAAGGACCGCATCTTCCGCAATCTCTACGGCCAGGGCGACTGGGGCCTGAAGGGCGCGCGTGCGCGCGGCGCGTGGGATGGCACCAAAGCGATCATCGACAAGGGCCGTGACTGGATCGTCAATGAGATGAAAGCGTCCGGCCTGCGCGGCCGAGGCGGCGCGGGATTCCCGACCGGCATGAAATGGTCCTTCATGCCGAAGGACAATGCCGATGGCCGTCCGAGCTATCTCGTTGTCAACGCCGACGAGTCAGAGCCCGGCACCTGCAAGGACCGCGAGATCATGCGGCACGATCCGCATCTGCTCGTCGAAGGCTGTCTGATCGCCAGCGCCGCCATGGGCGCGCATGTCTGCTACATCTATGTGCGCGGTGAGTTCATCCGCGAGCGCGAGCATCTGCAAGCCGCGGTCGATCAGGCCTATGAAGCCAAGCTGATCGGCAAGGACAACGTCCACGGCTATCCGTTCGATCTCTATGTTCATCACGGCGCGGGCGCATACATCTGCGGCGAGGAGACTGCGCTGCTCGAAAGCCTCGAAGGCAAGAAGGGTCAGCCACGCCTGAAGCCGCCGTTCCCGGCGAATGTCGGTCTGTATGGTTGCCCGACCACGGTGAACAACGTGGAGTCGATTGCGGTAGCGCCGGACATTCTGCGCCGTGGCGCGGCATGGTTCTCGTCGATTGGTCGCGCCAACAATGTCGGCACCAAGCTCTATGGCATCTCAGGTCATGTGAACACGCCGTGTGTCGTTGAAGATGCGATGGGTGTGACCTTCCGCGAACTGATCGAGAAGCACGGTGGCGGCATTCGCGGCGGCTGGGATAATCTTTTGGCGATCATTCCCGGCGGCGCATCGTGTCCGCTGATCCCCGCTGCGGATTGTCAGGACCTGATCATGGATTTCGATGGCACCCGCGCGGTGAAGTCGAGTTTCGGTACCGCCGGCATGATCGTGATGGACAAGTCGACCGACGTGGTCGCGGCCATCGCGCGTATTTCCTACTTCTTCAAGCATGAGAGCTGCGGCCAGTGCACGCCGTGCCGCGAAGGCACCGGCTGGATGTGGCGCGTGCTGTCGCGCATGGTCGAGGGCCGCGCCCACAAGCGCGAGATCGACATGCTGCTTGAGGTCACCAAGCAGGTCGAGGGTCACACTATCTGCGCGCTCGGCGACGCGGCGGCGTGGCCGATCCAGGGCTTGATCCGCGCCTTCCGTCCAGAGATCGAACGGCGCATCGACGATTTCACGCGCAAGGCCACGCTGGATGATCAGGGCGTCCTCGATCCATTCCACATGGTCGCGGCGGAGTAATACGATGACCAAAATTCTCGTCGACGGCAAAGAGATCGATGTTCCGGCCGAATACACGCTGCTTCAGGCGTGCGAGGCGGCGGGCGCTGAAATTCCGCGGTTTTGCTATCACGAACGTCTGTCCATCGCCGGCAACTGCCGCATGTGCCTGATCGAAGTGAAGGGCGGTCCGCCGAAGCCTGTTGCATCGTGCGCGCAGAACGTGCGCGACTTGCGGCCGGGTCCGAACGGTGAACTGCCTGCGATATTCACCAGGTCGCCGATGGTGAAGAAGGCACGCGAAGGCGTGATGGAGTTCCTTCTGATCAACCATCCGCTCGACTGCCCGATCTGCGATCAGGGCGGCGAGTGCGATCTGCAGGATCAGGCAATGGGCTACGGTGTGGACACCACCCGTTTCGCCGAAAACAAGCGCGCAGTCGAAGACAAGTATCTCGGCGCGCTGGTGAAGACCTCGATGACCCGCTGCATTCAGTGCACGCGTTGCGTTCGCTTCTCGACCGAAGTGTGCGGCGTGCCGGAAATGGGCCTGACCGGCCGCGGCGAGGACGTCGAAATCACGACCTATCTGCAGACCGCACTGACGTCCGAACTGCAGGGCAACCTCGTGGACATCTGCCCGGTGGGCGCGCTGACCTCGAAGCCTTATGCGTTTGCCGCGCGTCCGTGGGAACTCGGCAAGACCCAGTCCATCGACGTGATGGATGCGGTCGGCTCCAATATCCGCGTCGATACGCGCGGCCGCGAAGTGATGCGCATTCTGCCGCGCGTCAACGAGAACGTGAATGAGGAGTGGATCTCCGACAAGACGCGCCACATCGTCGATGGCCTGCGCACGCAGCGTCTCGACCGGCCGTACATTCGCGAGAACGGAAAGCTGCGGGCGGCATCGTGGTCCGAAGCATTCGCGGCGATTGCTGCAAAGACCTCGTCGCTTCACGGTCCGCGCATCGGCGCGATTGCCGGCGACCTTGCCGCAGTCGAAGACATGTACGCACTCAAGGAGCTTCTGGCGCGGTTCGGATCGAACAATGTCGCGACACAGGATGGCGCAGCCTTCGATCCGAAGGCCGGACGCGCGTCCTACATCTTCAACCCGACCATTGCGGGGATCGAACAGGCCGATGCGCTGCTGATCATCGGCTCCAATCCGCGCAAGGAAGCGTCCGTGCTCAATGCACGCATCCGCAAGCGCTGGCGCTCGGGTGCACTCAAGGTCGGCCTCATCGGCGACAATGCCGATCTGACCTATGACTATGAGCATCTCGGTGCAGGCGCCGAGACGTTGAGCGATCTTGCCGCGGGCAAGCACTCGTTCGCCGACGTGCTGAAGAACGCAAAGAATCCGATCGTGCTGGTCGGCGCGGGCGTCGCCGCCCGTCATGACGGCGCGGCTGTGCTGGCGCTGGCCGCAAAGCTCGCATCGGACTTCGGCGCGGTGAAGGACGGCTGGAACGGCTTCGCGGTTCTCCAGAAGGCCGCCTCGCAGGTCGGCGCGCTGGATATCGGCTTTGCGCCGGGTGCAGGCACGTTGACCGTGGCGCAGATGAGCACGTTCGGCACGCTCGATGTGTTGTTCTCGCTCGGCGCTGACGAGGTCAGCCCGGCGGACGGCACCTTCGTTGTCTATATCGGAACGCACGGGGACAAGGGCGCGCACCGCGCCGACGTCATACTGCCGGGTGCGGCGTATACCGAAAAGACCGGCATTTACGTCAACACCGAAGGCCGTGTGCAGATGGCCAACCGCGCTGCGTTCCCGCCGGGTGACGCGCGCGAGGATTGGGCGATCATCCGTGCGCTGTCCGAAGCGGTCGGCAAAAAGCTGCCGTTCGATTCATTGGCGCAATTGCGTCAAGCCTTGTTCAAGGCCGTGCCGCACCTGATGCGGATTGACCAGATCGAGGCCGGCGATGCGGCGGGCGTGAAGGCGCTCGCGGTGCGTGCCGGCTCGGTCGAGAAGGGCGCGTTCAAGAGCCCGATCGAGGATTTCTATCTGACCAATCCCATCGCGCGGGCCTCCGCGGTGATGGCCGAATGTTCCAGACTCGCCTCCGGGCGGATGCTGACGGCGGCGGAGTGAGCGTGACCCGATGACCGAGTTTTTCGCAAGCGAACTCTGGACCGGCTATTTGTGGCCGCTCATCATCATCGCGGCGCAGAGTGTGCTGCTGCTGGTGGTGCTGCTGGTCGCGATTGCCTACATCCTGCTGGCCGACCGCAAGATCTGGGCGGCTGTGCAGATCCGTCGCGGCCCCAATGTGGTGGGTCCTTGGGGCCTGCTGCAATCCTTCGCCGACTTGCTCAAGTTCGTGCTGAAAGAGCCGACCATTCCGGATGGCTCTAACAAGGCCGTGTTCCTGCTCGCGCCGTTGGTCACCTGCGTGTTGGCGCTGGCGGCTTGGGCGGTGATCCCGGTCAATCTCAACTGGGTGATCGCCGACATCAATGTTGGCGTGCTCTACATTTTCGCGATCTCGTCGCTCTCGGTCTACGGCATCATCATGGCCGGCTGGTCGTCGAACTCGAAGTATCCGTTCCTCGCCGCGCTTCGTTCTGCCGCGCAGATGGTGTCTTACGAAGTCTCCATCGGCTTCGTGATCATCACTGTGCTGCTGTGCGTCGGTTCGCTGAATCTCAGCGCCATCGTGGCCGCTCAGGATACCAAGCTCGGCATTCTCGGCTGGTACTGGCTGCCGCTATTCCCGATGTTCGTGGTGTTCTACGTATCGACGCTGGCGGAAACCAACCGTCCGCCGTTCGATCTCGTGGAAGCGGAATCCGAACTGGTCGCGGGCTTCATGACCGAATACGGCTCGACGCCGTATCTGCTGTTCATGCTCGGCGAATATGTTGCGATTTGCACCATGTGCGCGCTGGCGACCATCCTGTTCCTCGGCGGCTGGCTGTCGCCGATCCCGTTCGCGCCGTTTACCTGGGTGCCGGGCGTGATCTGGTTCGCGCTGAAGCTGTTCTTCATGTTCTTCCTGATCGCGATGGCGAAGGCGATTGTGCCGCGCTACCGCTACGACCAGCTCATGCGGCTGGGCTGGAAAGTGTTTCTTCCGTTGTCGCTGGCGATGGTGATCATCGTCGCGGGCGTGCTGCAGTTCGCCAACCTGGCGCCGAAGTGAGGGCATCATGGGCATAGCATCCACAGCCAATTCGCTTCTGCTGAAAGAGTTTGTCTCGGCGTTTGTCCTCGCCATGCGTTACTTCTTCAAGCCGAAGCCGACACTGAACTATCCCTTCGAGAAGGGACCGATCTCTCCGCGCTTCCGCGGCGAGCATGCGCTGCGCCGTTATCCGAACGGCGAAGAGCGCTGTATCGCCTGCAAGCTGTGCGAGGCGATCTGCCCGGCGCAGGCCATCACCATCGAGGCTGGCCCGCGCCGTAACGACGGCACCCGCCGCACGGTGCGTTACGACATCGACATGGTGAAGTGCATCTATTGCGGTCTCTGCCAGGAAGCCTGTCCGGTCGATGCCATCGTCGAAGGGCCGAATTTCGAGTTCGCGACGGAAACGCGCGAGGAACTTTATTATGACAAGGCGAGGTTGCTCGCCAACGGTGACCGCTGGGAGCGCGAGATTGCGAAAAATATCGAACTCGATGCGCCGTACCGGTGAGGTGAGAGTATGATCGGTCCCGCGCTCTTCTTTTATCTGTTTGCCGGCGTGTGCGTGGCGTCCGCGGTCATGGTCGTGACCTCGCGGAACCCGGTTCACTCCGTGCTGTTCTTGATCCTCGCGTTCGTGAACGCGGCCGGGCTGTTCATGCTGCTCGGCGCGGAATTCCTCGCGATGATCCTTGTGGTCGTTTACGTCGGCGCGGTCGCGGTGCTGTTCCTGTTCGTCATCATGATGCTGGACGTGGATTTCGCAGAGTTGCGTCAGGGCTTCATCGAATATCTGCCGTTCGGGCTTCTGATCGGCGCGGTGTTCCTTGCCGAATTGCTGCTGGTCGCGGGCGGGTGGGTTTTGAACCCGAATATTGCGAAAGCGATCACGGCTCCGATCCCGGGCGGCGTCACCAACACCGAGGCGCTCGGCCTCGTGCTCTATACGAAGTATCTGCCGTACTTCCAGCTTGCGGGCCTCGTGCTGCTGGTCGCGATGATCGGCGCCATCGTGCTCACGCTGCGGCACAAGCCGAGCGTGAAGCGTCAGGACATCAATGTCCAAAACGCCCGCACCAAGGCGGCTGCGATGGACGTGCGCAAGGTTGCGGTTGGGCAGGGCCTGCAGGATGCGGATTCCGGGGAGTGGGTGAAATGACGATCGGTCTCGGTCATTATCTCGCCGTCGCGGCGATCCTGTTCACGCTCGGCATTCTCGGCATCTTCCTGAACCGGAAGAACGTCATTGTCATCCTGATGTCGATCGAACTCATCCTGCTCGCCGTGAACATCAACCTCGTGGCGTTCTCGGCATTCCTCGGCGACATCGTGGGACAGGTTTTCGCGCTGCTGGTGCTGACAGTAGCTGCCGCGGAGGCCGCCATCGGTCTCGCGGTGCTGGTGGTGTTCTTCCGTAATCGCGGGTCGATTGCGGTCGAAGACATCAATCTGATGAAGGGTTAACGGGGCGATGATCCAGGCTATCGTATTCCTGCCGCTCATCGGCGCGCTGATCGCGGGCGCGATCGCGCTGCTCGGTGCGCACGGGCGCAATCCGAGTGGCGATGAGATGGATCATGCCCACGGGCATGATGACCATGGTCACGGTGCTGCTCATGCCCATGCGGCCCACGATGATCATGGTCATGATGCGCATGGCCATGACGATCACAGCCATGACGATCACGGTCCGGTCGAGCCGCCTGCGGCGGGCTCCCGCGCCGCAGAGGTTATCACCACCGCATTGCTGCTGATTTCGGCTGCGTTGTCATGGGTGACGCTGGTCGATGTCGGACTACTGCATCACGATGCGCGCGTTCAGCTTTTCAACTGGATCGGCTCCGGCAATCTCGTGGTCAACTGGGCATTCCGGGTCGATACACTGACCGCCGTCATGCTGGTTGTTGTCACGTCGGTGTCGTCGCTCGTGCACCTTTATTCGATCGGCTACATGCACGAAGATCCGAACCGTCCGCGGTTCATGGCCTATCTGTCGCTGTTCACCTTCATGATGCTTATGCTGGTGACCGCCGATAACCTCGTGCAGATGTTCTTCGGCTGGGAAGGCGTGGGTCTCGCCAGCTACCTCCTGATCGGATTCTGGTTCCAGAAGCCATCGGCCAACGCTGCCGCCATCAAGGCGTTCGTGGTCAATCGTGTCGGCGACTTCGGCTTCCTGATCGGTATCTTCTCGGTCTTCCTGATGGTCGGCTCGGTGGATTTCGACACCATCTTTGCCGCGGCTCCCGGCCTGACCGGCAAGACCATCCATTTCTTCCACTGGAACATCGACGCGCTGACGCTGATCTGCCTGTTCCTGTTCATGGGCGCGATGGGCAAGTCGGCGCAGTTTCTGCTGCACACCTGGTTGCCGGACGCGATGGAAGGCCCGACGCCTGTGTCGGCGCTGATCCACGCCGCGACCATGGTCACCGCCGGCGTGTTCATGGTGGCGCGTCTGTCGCCACTGTTCGAGCTTGCGCCGAATGCGCAGGCCTTCGTGATGCTGATCGGCGCGACGACGGCGATGTTCGCCGCGACCGTCGGCCTCGTGCAGAACGACATCAAGCGTATCATTGCCTATTCGACCTGTTCGCAGCTCGGTTACATGTTTGTCGCGATGGGAGCAGGGGCCTATTCGGTCGGCATGTTCCACCTGTTCACGCACGCCTTCTTCAAGGCGCTGCTGTTCCTCGGTGCCGGTTCGGTGATCCATGCGATGCACCACGAGCAGGACATCCGCGCCATGGGTGGCCTGAAGGACCGCATTCCGTTCACCTACATCACCATGGTTATCGGCACGCTGGCCCTGACCGGATTCCCGCTGACGGCAGGTTACTTCTCCAAGGACGCGATCATCGAATCCGCATTCGTGGCGCACAATCCGTTCGCGCTCTACGGGTTCCTTTGCACTGTGGTCGCTGCGGGCCTGACCTCGTTCTACTCATGGCGTCTGATCTTCAAGACGTTCCATGGCGAGCCGCATGACAAGCATCACTACGATGCCGCGCATGAAAGCCCGTACACGATGCTGATCCCGCTTGGCGTTCTCGCCATGGGTTCGATCCTGGCCGGTTTCCCGTTCAAGGAACTGTTTGCAGGACATGGCGTCGAAGAGTTCTTCCGCGAGTCGCTGAAGAACCATCCGCACATTCTGGAAGAAATGCATCACATCCCGGCAATGATCGCGTTCCTGCCGACGGTCATGATGGTGATCGGCTTCCTCGTCTCGTGGCTGTTCTACATCCGTAAGCCGTATCTGCCGGTCGAACTCGCGAACCAGCAGCCGCTGCTCTACAACTTCTTCCTCAACAAGTGGTACTTCGACGAACTGTACGAGGTCATCTTCGTGCGTCCGGCGAAGTGGCTCGGCCGCTTCCTGTGGAAGAAGGGCGACGGCTTCATCATCGACGGTTTCGGGCCGGACGGCGTGTCGGCGCGCGTGCTTGACGTGACGCGCAACGTCGTTCGTCTGCAGACCGGCTATCTCTATCACTATGCCTTCGCGATGCTGATCGGCGCAGCCGGTCTCATCACGTGGTTCATCTTCGGTCTCGGGGGCCAATAATGACAAGCTCGGTCATGACCTGGCCCATCCTTTCGGTCGTCACCTTCCTGCCGGTTGTCGGCGCGATCCTGATTTATCTCAGTCGCGGCGATGACGAGGCCGCACGGCGCAATTCCCGCTGGATTGCGCTGTGGACCACAATCGTCACCTTCGCGGTGTCGGTCATTCTGGTGCTGCGCTTCGATCCGGCCCAGCCGGGCTTCCAGTTTGTCGAGAAGACGGCCTGGCTCGCCAATGGCATCGGCTACCACATGGGTGTGGACGGCATTTCGTTGCCGTTCGTGATCCTCACCACCGCGCTGATGCCGTTCTGTATTCTGGCGAGCTGGAAGTCGGTCACGCTGCGCGTGCGCGAATACATGATGGCGTTCCTGTTCCTGGAAACGCTGATGGTCGGCACGTTCTCTGCGCTCGATCTCGTGCTGTTCTATCTGTTCTTTGAAGGCGGCCTCATTCCGATGTTCCTGATCATCGGTGTGTGGGGCGGTCCGCGCCGGGTCTATGCCAGCTTCAAGTTCTTCCTCTATACGCTGCTCGGCTCGGTGCTGATGCTGCTCGCCATCATGGCGCTGTATCTGAACGCCGGAACCACCGACATTCCGACGCTGATGACCACAGCCGTGCCGCGCAATCTGCAGACATGGGCGTGGCTGGCTTTCTTCGCCTCGTTCGCGGTGAAGATGCCGATGTGGCCGGTGCATACCTGGCTGCCGGACGCGCACGTCGAAGCGCCGACCGCTGGCTCCGTGGTGCTGGCTGCGATCCTGCTGAAGATGGGCGGCTACGGTTTCCTGCGGTTCTCTCTGCCGATGTTCCCGCTGGCGTCGCATGACTTCGCGCCGCTGGTCTGGACGCTATCGGCCATTGCGATCGTCTATACGTCGCTGGTCGCGCTGATGCAGGAAGACATCAAGAAGCTGATTGCTTACTCGTCTGTCGCGCACATGGGCTTCGTGACCATGGGCATCTTCGCGGGCACCACGCAGGGCATCGCGGGCGGCGTGTTCCAGATGATCTCGCACGGCATCGTGTCCGGCGCGCTGTTCCTCTGCGTTGGCGTGGTCTACGACCGGCTGCATACCCGCGAGATCGCGGCCTATGGCGGCCTCGTGAACCGGATGCCGCTCTATGCCTTTGTATTCCTGGTATTCACCATGGCCAATGTCGGCCTGCCGGGCACCTCGGGCTTTGTCGGTGAATTCCTCACATTGATCGGCACCTTCAAGGTCAGCATCCCAACCGCGTTCTTCGCGACCACAGGCGTCATTCTCTCGGCCGGCTATGCACTGTGGCTCTACCGCAAGGTCGTATTCGGTGTCCTCGACAAGCCGTCGCTGGCCGGCATCAAGGATCTGACGCTGCGGGAAGGGATCATTCTCGCGCCGCTCGTGATCCTCACCATTCTGTTTGGTGTGTATCCGAAGCCGGTCCTCGACATGTCGGCCGCTTCGGTGCAGCAGCTTGTCACCAACTACAACACCGCCATCACCGCCGTGAAAGCGGCGGCGCTGGTTCAGTAACAACGGGATTGGTTTATGACTTTCGCAGGATATTCGCTGCTTCCCGTGCTGCCGGAACTGGTGCTGGCGGTTGGCGCCATGGCGCTTCTGATGCTCGGCGCGTTCCGCGGCCCGCAGACGACGCAGCTTGTGACGGCCATTGCGGTGGTGCTTCTTGCGGTCACCGGTGCGCTGATCTTCTGGCTGCCGGCTGGCAAGCTGACCACGTTCGGCGGCAGCTTCATTGTCGATGACTATGCGCGCTTCCTGAAAGTGCTGGCGCTGATCGGCTCCGGCGTGACGCTGATCCTGTCGCGGTCTTACCTCGCCGAACAGGCGAAGATATTTGAATACGCTATTCTGGTGCTGCTCTCGACCACGGGCATGATGGTGCTGATCTCGTCCGGGGACCTGATCATGCTCTATCTTGGGCTCGAACTGATGAGCCTTGCGCTTTACGTCGTCGCCGCGAGCCATCGCGACGACACCAAGTCCACCGAAGCCGGCCTGAAGTATTTCGTCCTCGGCGCGCTGTCCTCGGGCATGCTGCTGTACGGGGCATCTCTGATTTACGGCTTTACCGGTACGGTCAGCTTTGCCGGTATCGCGGCTGAGGCGAAGGGCGGCAATATCGGCCTGCTGTTCGGTCTCGTGTTCCTGCTCGCGGGCCTGTGTTTCAAGGTCTCCGCCGTGCCGTTCCACATGTGGACGCCGGACGTCTATGAGGGCGCGCCGACACCGGTCACCGCGTTCTTTGCCTCCGCACCGAAAGTGGCGGCATTGGCAGTGTTCACCCGCGTGGCGCTGACCGCATTCCCCGGCATCGTGCCGCAGTGGCAGCAGATCGTGGTGTTCGTCTCTATCGCCTCGATGGCGTTGGGTTCGTTCGCCGCCATCGGCCAAAAGAACATCAAGCGCCTGATGGCCTATTCGTCCATCGGTCACATGGGTTTTGCGCTGGTCGGACTTGCCGCCGGAACGCAGCAGGGCGCGCAGGGCGTGCTGGTTTACATCGCAATCTATGTCGCGATGACGCTGGGCACCTTCGCGATCATTCTGGCGTTCAAGCGCAACGGCCGTCCGGTCGAGACCATCAGTGACTTCGCAGGGCTTTCCCGCACCAATCCGGTGCTGGCATTCTTCTTCGCCATGTTCCTGTTCTCGCTGGCGGGCATTCCGCCGCTCGCAGGGTTTTTCGCCAAGTTCTACGTGTTCCTCGCGGCCGTGAAGGCCGGGCTGTTCACGCTTGCGGTGCTCGGCGTGCTCTCCAGCGTGGTGGGCGCGTTCTACTATCTCACCATCGTCAAGGTGATGTACTTCGACGAGCCAAAAGAGGCGATGGAGCCGATGCGCCCTGAACTGCGGGTGGTGCTGGCAGTGGCCGGTATCTTCAACCTGCTGTTCTTTGTTTATCCAGGACCGCTGGTGAATGCGGCGACCACCGCCGCGAAGTCGCTATTTTAATGACGTTCGCTCTCGGTCCACGGGCCAGAGCCCAGAACTATCGTGTGCAGGCTTTCGACAGCATCGGCTCGACCAATGCCGAGGCGCTCGAGCGCGCGAGGGCAGGCGAGCGCGGCCCGCTCTGGCTGGTGACCGATTTGCAGACCGCCGGACGCGGACGCCGCCAGCGCGAATGGGTGTCGCCACGCGGCAATCTCGCAGCCACGATTCTCGAAAAGGTCGATGTGCAGCCACCGGTCGCTGCCACGCTCGGATTTGCGGCGGGGCTTGCGCTTGAAGCGGCGCTGCAGACGGTGAGCGTGGAGCACCGCATGCGCTCCGGCACGCCGGTCCAGTTCCTGCTTAAATGGCCGAATGACGTGCTGGCCGATGGCAAGAAGCTATCCGGTATTTTGCTCGAAGCGGAAACCCTCGGCAGTGATTTGTGTGTCGCCGTCGGCATGGGGACCAATGTCGTCTCTTCGCCCGAAGGCACGCCTTATCCGGCGTCGTCGTTGTCGGCCCTTGGGATTACGGCCAGCGCGAGCGACCTGTTCGCAGCGCTATCGGATTCATGGGCCGAGTTCCGCGGCATCTGGGACAATGGCAGAGGCTTTGCTGAAATCCGCCGCCTGTGGCTGGACCGCGCCGCCGGGCTGGGGGATACGGTCTCGATCCACTCGAACGGAACGGCAGTTGAGGGTATCTTTGAGACCATCGACGACACAGGCTGCCTGATCGTCGCCGGATATGACGGCAAGCGCGCGCCGATCGCGGCGGGCGACGTTCATTTCGGCTCAACCAAATCGTCCGGAGCAACCTGATATGTCGCGACCTGACGAACTGACTTTCGCGCCGCTTGGCGGCATCGGGGAGATCGGCATGAACCTGTCGATCTACGGCCTCGGCAATCGGCATCAGCGAAGCTGGCTGGCGGTCGATCTCGGCGTGTCGTTCGGCAACGAGGAACACCTGCCGGGCATCGATGTGGTGATGCCGGATATCCGCTTTTTGGTGAAGGAGCGGAAGAATCTGGTCGGGCTGGTGCTGACCCATGCCCATGAAGACCATTTCGGCGCGATCATTGATCTGTGGCCGCAACTCAAGTGTCCGATCTATGCGACTCAGTTCAGCGCAGCGTTGTTCGAGGCGAAATGCGCCGGCGAGCGCAATCCGCCGAACATTCCTGTGACCGTGGTGCCGTCGGGCGGCACCGTCGAGATCGGCCCTTTCAGCGTCGAGTTCATTCCGGTGGCGCATTCCATTCCGGAGTCGCATGCGCTTGCGATCCGCACACCGGTCGGCACCGTGCTTCACACCGGCGACTGGAAGATCGACCCGACACCGATCATCGGCAAGCCCACCGACGAGAAGCGGCTGCGGGAAATCGGCGATGAGGGCGTGCTGGCGCTGGTCGGGGATTCCACCAATGCGGTGCGCGAAGGCCGCTCGCCGTCCGAGCGCGAAGTCGCCAAGAACATTACAGAGCTTGTGAAGGCCGCGAAAGGCCGTGTCGCGGTGACGACATTTGCGTCCAACGTGGCGCGGCTGCGCGCCGTGGCAGACGCCGCGAAGGCTGCAGACCGCGAGGTCGTGGTGGTCGGCCGTGCGATGGAGCGTGTGGTGCAGGTCGCGCGCGAAACGGGTTATCTCGACGGCGTGCAGAATTTCCGCAGCGCCGACTATTACGGCAGTTTTCCGCCGGACAAGGTGCTTGCGCTGTGCACAGGCAGCCAGGGCGAGCCGCGTGCGGCGCTGGCCCGCATCGCCAACGACGATCATCCGCAGGTGACGCTCAACAGGGGCGATACGGTGATCTTCTCGTCGCGGACTATTCCCGGCAACGAGAAAGCGGTCGGTGCGATCATTAACGGGCTGGTGGAGCAGGGCATCGAGATCATTACGGACCGCACCCATCTGGTTCATGTCTCCGGCCATCCGCGCCGGGACGAACTGCGCGACATGATTTCCTGGGTTCGCCCGCAACTGCTGATCCCGGCGCATGGTGAGGCGCTGCATCTGGCCGAGCATGCTAAACTCGCGCGGGCCTGCGGCGTGCCGAAAGTCCTGGTCTGCAAGAACGGCGACCTGGTGCGGCTCGGGCCGGGCGATCCCGCGATCATCGAGGAACTGCCGCACGGGCGTATCTACAAGGACGGGAACATCCTCGAAACCGAGAAGGCGCAGGCCGTCACCGAGCGGCGGCGGCTATCCTTCGCAGGCTGCGCATTTGTGGCCATCGCGCTCACGGACAAGGGCGAACTGGCCGACGATCCGGAGGTCGAGCTGGTGGGTGTTCCCGAGAAGAACAAGAACGGCGAGGTGATCGCCGACGAGGTGTTCGATCTGGTCGTCTCCACTGTCGAGAACCTTCCGCGTGCGCGGCGGCGCGATCCCGATGCGGTGGCCGAATCCGTGCGGCGCGCGGTCCGCTCCGAGATCAACGACCAGTGGGGCAAGAAGCCGCTTTGCGTCGTTCATGTGCTGATGGTTTGATTTCGCTCGATAGCGTGAGGGAGTAACAGATGCTGGGCCGTCTCAATCATGTGGCGATTGCGGTGAAGGACGCCGAGAAGGCTGCGAAGATCTACGGCACGGCGTTCGGCGCTGAAATCTCGGACGCGGTGCCGCTGCCCGAGCATGGCGTGATCACCGTGTTCGCGACCCTGCCGAACACCAAGATCGAGTTCATCCAGCCGCTCGGTGAGGATTCGCCGATTGCAAAGTTCGTCGAGCGCAATCCCGACGGTGGCATCCATCACGTCTGCTACGAGGTGCCGGAGATCATCGCCGCGCGCGACAAGCTGATTGCGGAAGGCGCGCGCGTGCTCGGCGACGGCAATCCGAAGATTGGCGCCCACGGCAAGCCGGTGCTGTTCCTGCATCCGAAAGACTTCTCCGGCGCGCTTGTCGAAATCGAACAGTCCTGAGAATCGAGATGGTCTATTCGCTCTCAACCGCGTTCGCGATCTACTTCGTGCTCTGGTGGGTGGTGCTGTTCGCGGTGCTGCCGTTCGGTGTGCGGAGCCAGATGGAAGAGGGCGAGGGTGCCGCGGGCACGGACCCCGGCGCGCCAACGGCTGCGCGGATGGGGCGCAAGCTGCTGTGGACCACGCTGATTTCGGCCGTGCTCTTCGCTATCGGAACGTGGGCGTTCAGGGCCGGCTACCTGAATGTCGAGCGCCTGACGCAACTGATGGGCATTCCGCTCTAGGCAAGACAAGCTGCGATATAGTGCATATGGGCCGCGTCGGCATTTGCCCGCGAGGTGAACGCAGTTCGTGCGGATTCCGCGACAAACCAAACCGGACAATCGCGAAACACATCGCCAAGAAAAAAGAGCAGGGCCAAAGCCCTGCTCTAAAAATTGTGTCGACCCTATTTTCCCCGAAAAGTTGGATTTATCCTTTGTTAGACGGGGTGACGCTGCTTGTGCGCGTCAGGGCTCCTCCCGAGACTTGGACCACCAGCCGATGCGGCGATAAGCCGTACCGCGCTGACGCGATTTTGTAGCTGAACATTCCTTGATTGTCACGTTTTTCAGCATTAAATGTCCATTTTTGCGGCAGTGCACCATTTGCATTTTCGAGCTGAAAACTGGCCGTTTCACACGCATTTTGAAACGGCCTGCATTATTCATCCGATCAATGGTGCAAAACTACCGTTCAGGAATCCGTACACGCTGGTCCCCGAGCGATCCGTTGCACCTAAATCAGTGGTGGTTCGAATCGTGCTCCATCATCACGAGTCCTTCGAACCTCGAAAACGAAGCGCGTTGCTTCGGGTCGAGCAAGGCCTCCGCGCTGGCGAGACCGGACGACAGGCGCGAGGCATCGGAGGCGGGCACACCAGCTTTGATCATCGCGTCTTGCGCCTTGATCTGATCGCCAGCGCACAGGACGATACTCCATTCATTGTGCCGCCGCCGTAGCAGCGCGCGGCCACCCATCTCGCCCTGCGCCCAATCGGCAATGGCATGATCGCCTGAGACCACGACGGGACCGACCGCCAGTCTGGATTCGGGCTTGTCGAACATGCGCACGAGCATGTTCGAGATCGCAGTTTCTTCCGGTCCCGCATATGCGTTTCCCGCCGCAATGATCAGCGCCAATATCAGCACCGCTCTGGAAAGTTTCTGCATTGAGAATCCGTTTCACTTGAAAACCCGCTTTCCCGGCAGAAAGTAACTGCCGGGAAAGATTTGGCATCAGTTATTGGCGCGGAAAGCTCACCACCGCACTTTCATGCCGGCATAGACGGCGCGGCCGGTACCGGGTTCGAATAGCGGCATGGTAGCATTTGCCTGATTGATGATGCTTGCGCTTGCGATGTATGAGGTGTTCGCGATGTTGCGAGCTTCGAGATACATCGAATACTTGCCATCATCGACGCCAGCCTTGAGGCCCCAGATTGCATAAGCCTGTGTGGTCAGCGAATTGGCGCTGTCGACGTAGTAAGCCTGCGGCACCCATTCCACATTTGGACCGATGTAGAAGCCATTGGCGTGCTTGTAGAGCACCTCCGCACGCAGGAAGTGACGCGGTGCCCCGGGCAACTGATTGTTGCCGTAGGTCACATCGTTGTCGAAACGAAAGTCGTTGAAGGTGTAAGCAAGGTTGACCCACAACTTGTCCGCATCGGGCGTGAAGATGTTCTTCAGCACCGCCACGCCAAGGCCGGCTTCAATGCCCTGATGCACGGTACGATCCGCATTGGTGACGTTGCAATTTCCGAAATTGCTGTAGAAGCACAACAGTTCGTTCTTGATCTCGGCGCGATAGCCGGTCATTTCCCACGTCAGGTCGGGGCGCCGTCCGCGCGTTCCGATCTCGTAGGTCGTGGCCGTCTGAGGCTTGATGTCATAGAAGGGAATCGTCGGATAACCGGGGTTCTGGAAACTTGGTGCGACGCTTTCGCCGAAGCTCGGGACCTCGGCGCTGCGCGAGATGTTGCCGAACACCTGCCAGGTTGGATCCACATTCCAGAGCAGTCCGCCCTTCGGGCTGAACAGGCTGAATGTGCTGCGGCCTGTCTTGTCACCATTCAGCGAGAAATTGACCTGCTGGTCTCGGACAGCAAACAGATATTGCGCGCCTGCGACCGCTGCGACATTCGGCAGGAAGTAGAACGAGTTCTCGGCAAAGCCTGAATAGTTCTCCGGCTTTTGGGTGAGCGATGACTGCAGCGCGCCCTTGTAGCCGCCCGTATTGACGTATTGCTGGGCGTCGATGGTGCCGTTCAATACGTTAATGCCGGCGACGAACCGGTTGCGATAGCCACCGATGATCCGATCATCCGTAGCCTTCACGAATCCGCCGTAGTCCTTGTAGCTGTAGTCCAGCCACTGGAAGATCGGATGCATCAGGTGGCGGTCCACCGCAAAGGCGCCGAACTCGACTGTGGTGGCGTCGAACCGGATGGTGGTCTTGTTGGCGATGCGCACCGTGTCAATATTGCGCTGCCAGTCATTCATCACGTTGACAGCCGCCGCAGTCTGCGGCGACGTCAATGCCGATGCTCGCGTGACAGAACCGGGAATCCGCTGACGCACGTCGTTGGCATCAATGTAGAACCGCGTTTCGAAATCAGGCGAGAACTGATAGCCGATATTGCCGCTGGCGCGGGTCGAGTGACCGTAGCTGTGATCGCGGAAACCTTCAGCGCTCTGGTTCGAGGCCGTAAAGAACGCATCCCACGGCCCGCTCGCGCCGCCGACGCTGCCCTGAAAGCGGCGATAGCCGAACGAACCCATGTCGACGCCGGCACTGTTGACCTTGGCGTCGCGCCCGGTCGGGGTGACAAAGTTGATCGCGCCGCCGAGCGAATTGGCGCCAAACTGCAAGGCGTTCGCGCCCTTGTAGACCTCGACATACTTGTAGGCTGTCGGGTCGATCTCCTGAAAGTCGCCATAGCCGTCGGAGGTGTTGATCGGAATGCCGTCCATGTAGAGCTGGACGCCGCGCAGATGGAAATTGCGCGACAGGCCAGAGCCGCGAATTGAAAGCCGGGTGTCGTCGCCCCATTTCGGCTGGGCGAACACGCCCGGCACATAGCCGAGCACATCCTTGATGGTACTGGCGACAGAGTTGTTCTTGTAGTCCTCCGCGGCGACGACAGCGACGCCGCCGGGCGTCTGCTGAATATCCTGACGGGCCTGATCGGCGGTTTTGACGCCGAGCTGTTGCGGTGCCGCGGGCGACGCGGCCGGCGGTGTCGAAGATGAAGGCTGGGCGCTCGCCGGCCGCGCGACGCGGTTTCTGACCGGACGAGGTTTGGTTTCGCCTTCGACGTTCACTGTCGGCAGAGTTTGAGACGCGGACTGCGCGAAAGATTGCGTGACGGTCGCCACGGTTGCGATTGAGACGGACGCCAGCAGGATGCTGATGCGGCGTGCGCGTGTTGAAACGGAAGACATGGGTTTAGGTCCACCAAAGATGTTGACGATTGAACGGATGCGCCGAAGGGCCGAGCGTTGGACAGGATGGTTTGTCATGAACATCACATCCGATAGCGGAGGCCGCCGTAAATCGAGCGTCCTTGACCGGGATTGAAATACTGCTGCGTGGGGTCTGCTATTCCGGCGGTAATCGTCGTGGCGATATATCGCTTGTCGAAAAGATTGCGCCCTTCAACGTACCCGGACCATCCGGTCCCCCGGTCGTAACCAATCTTGAAGTTGACCAACGCAAAGGGGTCCACAGTGAACGTATTGGCATTATCAACAAAATAAGCCTGCGGCATCCACTCGACGTTCGGTCCGGCATAAAATCCGTTAGGATTCTTGTAGAGCACCTCTGCCTTGACGTTGTGAGGTCCTACGCCGGGGAGCCGATTATTGCCCCATGTCGGATCGTTGTCGAAGCGGAAATCGTTGTAAGTGTAGGCCAGATTAAACCAGAAGCGGTCGTCCTGCGCGAAAACCGTCTTGAGGAAAGCGACGCCGAAGCCAGCTTCGATGCCTTGATGCACCGTTCGGTCGGCATTGACGACGTTACAGGGACTATAAAAGAAGAAGTTGGTTGTCAGGCACTGCAATTCGTTCTTGAGGTTCGCGCGATAGAGCGACACGTCCCACGAAAAATCGGGGGTGCGGCCACGCGTGCCGATTTCGTAGGTGGTTGCAGTTTGCGGGTTCACGTTCGGCAGCGGAGGCGCACTAAACGTGGAAAACATCACTGAGTCGAACGTAGGAACCTCTGCGCTGCGCGAGATATTACCGAACACTTGCCAACCTGGATTCACCTCCCATAACAATCCGACCTTCGGACTGAACAAGTCGTCAGTGCGTTTGATAGATTGGTCGCCGTTGGCCAAAAATCGATCCTGGCGATCGCGCACCGCGTGGAGGAATTGCCCGCCACCTATAAGAGCGACGCTCGGTAGGACGTAGAGACTGTTTTCGAAGTAGATTGAATGGTTCTGGGATTTTTGCAGTTCCGATCTTTGCAACGCGCCTTTCGTCGCACAGCACGGATTATCGTACTCTGCATAGTCATTTGTGCCGGTTTGCAGGTTTACGCCGACAATGAAGCGGTTGCGGAGCCCGCCGATAATCCGGTCGTCGGTGGCGCGGGCAAAGGCTCCGTAATCGGCGACGCTGTAGTCAAGGTAACGATAAATCGGGTGATCGACATGACGTTGCTGGGTGAAGATTCCAAAATCAACGGTGGTTGAATCGAAACGTAACGTTGTCTTGTTGGCAAGGCGTATTGAATCGATGTTGCGTTGCTGGTTTTGCTGCACCCACACTGGATTAGCCGCGCGTGGGTTGTTCAATGCCTGGTCTTTGGTGACCTCGCCGGGCAACTGTCCGCGCCAGGTATTTGCGTTGATGTAAAAGCGTGTCTCGGCCTCGGGCGAGAACTGGTAGCCGAAGTTCGCGTTGAGGCGCTCAACGTCATTTCGACTGTGTTCGCGATATCCGTCCTCGCGCTGCGCAGAGGCGTTGACATACCAATCGTAAGGCCCCTTCGCTCCGGCAGTGCTTACTGAGCTTTTGACATAGCCGAAGCTTCCCCCATCGATGCGTGCATCGAAAGAGGGCGCATCACGCCCCGTCGGCGAAACGAAATTGATTGCGCCACCGAGCGCGTTGGCGCCGAGGCGCAGGGCATTGGCACCTTTGAACACCTCGACGTAACGATAAGCGGTCGGATCGACTTCGAACAGGTCGGTCAATCCGTCAGCGGTGTTGATCGGAATGCCGTCCATGTACAGATTGATGCCCCGGTTGCCGTAGTTGCGTGTTAGTCCTGAGCCGCGGATCGAAATGCGTCCATCGGGGCCCCAGCGCATCTGCGAGACAACGCCGGGCACCCAGCTCAGAATATCTTTGATCGTGTTAGCGGGTCCGTTCTTGAACTCGGTGTCGGGTACGATTTCGACACCGCCCGGTGTCCGGTCGATGTTGACGCGCGCTTGCTCCGTGGTCGGCACCGTCAGACTTCCTGGCACTGTGGCCTGATCTGGCTGGGCGTTTGTGGTGACTTGCCGCGCTGTGCGATTCCGCACAGGTTTTGGCTGCTGCTGCGCCTCCACATTAACCGCAGGCAGCGTTTGAGCGGTCTGCGCGTGCGCTAACGGAATAACGGACAGGATTGAAGCTGACGCCAGCAGCATGCTGCGCGCCCGCATGGAAACGGAAGACATGGGTTGAATCCCACCAATGATGTTGACGATTGAACGGATGCGCCGGGAAGGCGCCAGGTCGTCAGCTCAGGTGGGGAGGGCCGCGCGGCTGGTGGTCGTTCTCAGCAAAGCGGACAACGACATGGTCGTGGCTCGGGGCCTCGAACAGGATGCGCAGCGCGATACGGATCGCGAGGGCCGGGGTCTGCGGTGGCTGGTCGGCCGTTGCCACGACGCTGGAGAGGCACAGCGGGCAGCGCACAATTGGCTTGCCGGAATCGGTGTTGCCGTCCGCATCGGGGACCGCCGGGCCGCCGTTGAGGCAGAGTTCGTGGGCGGCATTGGCCTGGGTGGGCGAGATCGTTGCCAGCAGCGCGCTGGTCAGCACCACGTTGAAGACAAGCGCATAGGCCGCGACAAACGCCGCCCATCGTCCCGCCGATCTGATCCGTGTTGCAAAAGTCAAAGTTCAGCCCCCAAAGGGCAGGGTTAGCATGGTGATCTTGCAGAGAAAAGATTGATTGAACGGCTTTACGACGCTTCGATTGATACGGGCTTCATGTGTTGTATTTTAGCTTATCCATTTCGATTGCGGGCGTACACGTCACGCCCGATTGCTTCGGCTTTTTGTCTGAAATCAACGAACATGCCGTCCATCAGTGCTGTCACCGCAGCGGGGGCACGCTGCGGCGTTCCGGCGTCAAATGGCGGCTCCGGGGCATACTCGGCGAGCAACTGGACGGATTCCGCATACTGCCGATCCCGTAGCTGGCTGACGAGTTTAAGACCGAAATCGATGCCTGCAGTCACGCCTCCGCCGGTAATCCGGTTTCGGTCTTGAACGATACGCCCGTCGGTCGGAACTGCGCCAAAGATCGGGAGCAAAGACTTTGCGGCCCAATGCGACGTCGCCTTGTACCCGGTGAGCAGACCCGCCGCACCAAGGATGAGCGATCCCGTGCAAACGGATGTCACGAATCTGGCGCGCGAGCCGCGATCCTTGATGAAACTCACCGTTGCCTCATCTTGCATCGCGGCGAGCGTGCCGTTCGATCCGCCGGGTACGCAGATAATGTCGAGGTCTTTTGGACAGTCCTCGAAGCTAGCCGATGGCGTGAATACAAGGCCTGTATCGCTTCTGACGGGATCGCGGGTTTTTGCAACAACATGCGTCGTTGCTCCCATGAGATTGGTGAACATGTAGTGCGGCCCGACCATGTCGAGCGCGGTGAATTCCGGATAGATCAGGAAGGCAATCTGCTCCTTGCCCATCCAGTTCGCTGGCATGGACGACATATCGTGTGTGGTTGTCGTGGCTGTGCCTGACGCGCCGACACCCGCTGTTTGACCGAGTGCTTTATGAAGCGGATGAATAGCTGCGAATATCGCACTCACGGCAGCAAGTTGTCGGCGCGTCAACATTTTGACCTCAATCGAATTTGTAGCTGATCTGGCCGTAGATCGCGCGTGGTGCGCCGGGCGCGACCTGACCACCGAACCACGTATATGGTGTGAAATACTCTTGCCCGGTGAGATTTTTCACGAACAACGCCGCACGGAAACGGTCCTTCTCATAGCCAATCTTTGCATCGAGCGTGTAATATCCGTCGGTGCGCCATAAGTTGAATGCGTTCAAATACTGGCCCGACGAGGCGTAGATACCGGCACCGACGCTCCAGCCTGACAATACGCCGGGGTCAAACTTGTAGTCGACCCAGAACCGTCCGGAATTTTGCGGCACCATTGCGAGTTTGTTGCCCGCTGCGACCGGTGCGCCGCCTAGAAGGAAAGCGTCTGCATAGTATGCGTCCGTGTATCCGTAGCTTCCAAGTACGCTCCAGTTGCGATTTGGCTGATAAATCACGTCAGCTTCGAAGCCGCGAGACTTCTGGCGCGAAACGCCGCTGATACCGGGACCGGTGGCGACCGGTACGTTGTTTTTCTCGATTTCGAAAACCGCAAGAGTTCCGGTGAAGACATTGTTGGCGTTGAACTTGACACCAGCCTCGTACTGTTTCGACGTTTCGGGATCTGACTGCACAAAGGTCTGCGTGAACGGAGTCCACTTCATGCCTTCGCCGTAGCTGGCATAGACCGAGAATCCCTTAAGAATATCGACAACCACACCACCGCGCGGCAACAGCTTGGTCTTGTCGGTCGTGTATGTGGTTGCTGTGGTGTTCTCGATATATTTGATGTCGATGGACGCGAGCCGGGCGCCGCCGATGAAGTGAACGCGGTCGAACAACGTCGATTGCATCTGTCCGTACACGCCCTTGGTGATGTAGCTGTTGTTGAACTCGAAGAAGGGCACGTATTCATTCACGCCGGGCGTCGGCACAGAGTAGATCGGGAACACCGGGCTATTCTGGCTTAAATCGACAAAGGCTCCCGTGGCGGGACCGTTGTTTGGGTATGGACAGAACGGCCCGAACAGAATGTTGCAATTTCCAAGCGAGTCGGCGTGGTGATACCCCGTATCCTTGACGTTGCTGTAATCGCCGCCAAGCAACAGAGTATTGTCCGCGATGCCGGTCGCGAACTTGGCTTTGACGGTTGGATTGATGCTGAATTCACGCTGACGATCGAGAATGTCTGAGTTCAGGATGTCGAATGTCGATGGCGGAATGGCCGGAGTGCCACCGGTGCCCGTGGCATCATAAACGGGACTTTGCGAAAATTGCCGGAAGCTGGATTCACTCCACCTTGCCTTGATGTTGGTGGACCAAACCTCATCGAACTGGTGATCAAGCGTGACCGTCGCTCCGTTCGTCTTCGAGGTTGTCAGCGGAATGTTGGGGTTGCCGAAATATAAATCCGGCCGCACGCGAAATGAACCGAACAGCGTGCCTTCCACGGGAAGGCCGACATAGGCCTGCTGGCGATGCTGTGACGCGAACGCTTGAATTGTCAGCGTCGTATCTTCGCGGTTGGTGAGGGTCAGGGTCGGGTTGATGTTGTAGTGACTCGGGGTGAGCACATCGATGAAGTCGTTGCTCTGACCATATTCCCCGGTGATACGGAATAGCGCCGTTTTCTCGGGGTTGAGCGGTTGATTGATGTCGAAGTACGAGTCTGTATATCGATAGCTGCCGAATTTGGTGCCGAATTCATATTTCTGCTTGTCCATCGGCAGCTTCGATATCACGTTGACCGTGCCTCCGACCGGAGAGCCAGCGCCGCCCCCATACAAAAGCGCGTTTACCCCTTTCAGCACTTCAATGCGTTCTACGTTGGCAAGGCCGTCGCGATCTCCGGCAACAAACAAGTTGCCGGGATATCCATCGACCCACATCTCCGCGCCGAAGCCTCTTATGGTGAGGGGGTTCTGCGCAACGTTACCGATAATGCGGGTATCTAGAGGAACTACGTTGCTGGCATTCCTGGTCGCTTCGCTGACTGTTGTCGCGCCCTGGTCGTCGATAACCGAACGTGGGATCACCGTGATGTTCTGGGGAAGTCGTTCGATAGGGGTATCGGTTCTGGTGGCGCTTGATGCGGTCAGGGCGCGGTAACCTTGAACGGGCCCGGCGGTCGTTTGCGTGACGGGCTGCTGATCTCGGTCGGCTGCTGGTTCGGCGGGCTGTGCCTGCGGCGCAGGTCGCGCGGTACGATTCCGGACAGCCCGTTTCTTCTGCCCTTGCACGACGACAGTCGGCAAGTTCTGCGGTTCGCTCTGCGCAAGAGCTTCAGAAATGGAAAAGATAGCTACAATGGAAGCTGACGCCAGCAGCATGCTGCGCGCCCGCATGGAAACGGAAGACATGGGTTGAATCCCACCAATGATGTTGACGATTGAACGGATGCGCCGGGAAGGCGCCGGGTCGTCAGCTCAGGTGGGGAGGGCCGCGCGGCTGGTGGTCGTTCTCAGCAAAGCGGACAACGACATGGTCGTGGCTCGGGGCCTCGAACAGGATGCGCAGCGCGATACGGATCGCGAGGGCCGGGGTCTGCGGTGGCTGGTCGGCCGTCGCCACCGCGCTGGAGAGGCACAGCGGGCAGCGGACAATTGGCTTGCCGGAATCGGTGTTGCCATCCGCATCGGGGACCGCCGGACCGCCATTAAGACAGAGTTCGTGGGCGGCATTGGCCTGGGTGGGTGAGATCGTCGCCAGCAGCGCGCTTGTCAGCACCACGTTGAAGACAAGCGCATAGGCCGCGACAAACGCCGCCCATCGTCCTGCCGATCTGATCCGTGTTGCTATCATTCCAAGCCCCGACAGGCTGTTAGCACGGGTTTCGGGAACCCGAAATGACCGGAATGTCACACTGCAGGACGACCGCCATGCTTTTACTTGTGTTTTGACGTTCGATCCGCTTTCACTGACAAAGTTCCCGGGCTGCGTCCGATTCCCGGGCCACAACCCTGAAAACCCTGAGTATTCCCATGCGATTGTCGCGTTATTTTCTGCCAATTCTGAAAGATGCACCCCGCGATGCAGAAATCGTCTCGCATCGCCTGATGTTGCGCGCGGGCATGATGCGGCAGGAGGCGGCGGGCATCTATGCGTGGCTGCCGCTCGGCTTCCGGGTGCTGAAGAAAATCGAGCAGATTGTCCGGGAAGAGCAAAACCGCGCGGGAGCCATCGAGCTTCTGATGCCGACGCTGCAACTGGCGGACCTGTGGCGTGAGAGCGGGCGCTATGACGCTTACGGTCCGGAGATGCTGCGCATCGCGGATCGCCACAAGCGCGAGCTGCTGTACGGGCCGACCAACGAGGAAATGATCACGGAAATCTTCCGCGCTTACGTGAAGTCTTACAGGAGCCTTCCGCTCAATCTCTATCATATTCAATGGAAATTCCGCGACGAGCAGCGTCCGCGTTTCGGCGTGATGCGCGGCCGCGAATTCCTGATGAAGGATGCCTATTCGTTCGACGTGGACGAGGCAGCGGCGCGCCTGTCCTACAATCGGATGTTTGTGGCCTATCTGCGCACTTTCGCCCGGATGGGCCTGAAGGCGATCCCGATGCGCGCGGAGACCGGGCCGATCGGCGGCGATCTTAGCCACGAGTTCATCGTGCTGGCAGAGACCGGCGAGTCCGGCGTGTTCTGCAACAGGGACGTGCTCGACCTGCCGGTGCCGGGCGCCGATGTCGATTACAACGGCGACCTCACCCCGATCATCAAGCAGTGGACCGATCTCTATGCCGCCACTGAAGATGTTCATGACGCCGCGCGCTATGAGCGCGAAGTGCCGGAAGACAAGCGGGTGCAGACCCGCGGCATCGAGGTCGGACAGATTTTCTATTTCGGCACCAAGTACTCCGACAGCATGAAGGCGCTGGTGTCCGGTCCCGATGGCGCGGAGAAACCGATCCATGGCGGCTCCTATGGTGTCGGCGTCTCGCGTCTGGTGGGCGCGATCATCGAGGCCTGCCACGACGAGAACGGCATCAAGTGGCCGGAAGAGGTCGCGCCGTTCCGGGTCGCGGTTCTCAATCTCAAGCAGGACGACGCGACCACGGGCGAGGCCTGCGAGAAGGTCTACAATGCCCTGAGCGCCAAGGGTGTCGATGTCCTCTACGACGACACCGACCAGCGTCCGGGCGGCAAGTTCGCCACCGCCGACCTGATCGGCATTCCATGGCAGATCCTGATCGGGCCGCGGGGACTCGCCGAGGGCAAGGTGGAGATCAAGCGCCGCAGCGACGGGTCGCGCGAGTTCATGAGCCTGGATGAGACGATCAACCGCTTCACGGCGTGAATGACAGCAAATTCATGTACAGGCCTGCTTTCGCACGGTGAATAAGTCATCGTGCGGTCGCACCCTTTGCTGCCGCCGACTAGAATTAGCCCGATTCGTGTGAAAATCCGGACTATGGAACAGACATGAGCGAGCCAGTTCGGACCCCACCTTTCGCGCCATTTGAATGGATGCTGTCGTCCCGCTACCTGCGGGCGCGGCGGAAGGAAGGGTTCATTTCGGTCATCGCCGGATTTTCGTTTCTCGGCATCATGCTCGGCGTGGCGACGCTCATCATCGTGATGGCGGTGATGAACGGCTTCCGGAAAGAGCTGCTCGACAAGATTCTCGGCCTCAACGGCCATGTGGTTGTGCAGCCGCTGGAATCGCCGCTGACCGACTGGAAGGAGGTCGCCGAGCGGATCAGCAAGGTCGACGGAATTCGCCTTGCGGCGCCGGTGGTGGACGGGCAGGCGCTGGCGTCGTCGCCTTTCAATGCGTCGGGTGTGTTCGTGCGCGGCATCCGCGCGCAGGACCTCAACGCCGTCACCTCGATCGCCAAGAACATCAAGCAGGGCACGCTGCAAGGATTTGACGAGGGACAGGGCGTCGCGATCGGCCGCCGTCTTGCCGATCAGTTATCGCTGCGCGCCGGCGACAGCATCACACTGGTCGCGCCGCGCGGCGCGGTGACACCGATGGGCACGACGCCGCGCATCAAGCCGTACAAGGTTGCAGCGGTGTTCGAGATCGGCATGTCCGAATACGACGCCTCGTTCGTGTTCATGCCGCTGGCCGAGGCGCAGGCCTATTTCAACCGCGCCAACGACGTCACTGCCATTGAGGTCTATACCGTCAATCCCGACAAGATCGACGTTTACCGCAAGTCGGTGACCGAGGCGGCGCAGCGGCCGATCTTCCTCGTCGACTGGCGGCGGCGCAATGCGACGTTCTTCAACGCGCTGCAGGTCGAACGCAACGTGATGTTCCTGATTTTGACGCTCATTGTTTTGGTGGCGGCGCTGAACATCGTGTCCGGCCTCATCATGCTGGTGAAGGACAAGGGACAGGACATTGCGATCCTGCGCACGATGGGCGCCTCGCAAGGCTCGGTGATGCGGGTGTTCCTGATTACCGGCGCGGCCATCGGCGTGGTCGGAACGCTGGTCGGCTTTCTGCTCGGGCTGCTGGTGTGTCTCAATATCGAAAGCATCCGCCAGTTCATCTCGTGGATGACCAATACCGAACTGTTCTCGCCCGAACTCTATTTCCTGTCCAAACTTCCGGCTGAAGTCGATGTCGGAGAAACCACGGCGGTCGTGATCATGGCGCTGACGTTATCGTTTCTGGCGACGCTGTATCCGTCGTGGCGTGCGGCGCGCCTCGATCCCATCGAAGCTCTGAGGTACGAGTGAGCGCACCGATGGAGCAGGGGGAAAATGGCGTTCCGGTCGTGTATCTGCACGACGTCCGCAGGCGCTACAAGCAAGGCGAAGCAACGCTGACCATTCTCGACGGCGCCAATCTGGCGCTGTGGGAAGGGCAGTCGGTGGCGCTGGTGGCCCCGTCGGGCACCGGCAAGTCGACGCTGTTGCACATCGCGGGTCTCTTGGAGCAGGCGGACGAGGGCGAGGTCTATGTCGGCGGCACCGCGACGTCGGGATTGTCCGACGTCGAACGCACGCAGATTCGCCGCACGGATATCGGCTTCGTCTATCAGTCGCATCGGCTGCTGCCGGAGTTCTCGGCGCTTGAAAACGTCATGCTGCCACAGATGATCCGCGGCCTGCCGAAGAAGGAAACCGTCAGGCGCTCGCAGGAAATCCTGGCCTATCTCGGCCTCGGCGAGCGCATCACCCATCGGCCGGCCGAATTGTCTGGCGGTGAACAGCAGCGCGTGGCCATTGCCCGCGCGGTCGCCAATGCGCCGCGGATATTGCTGGCGGACGAGCCGACCGGAAATCTCGATCCGGACACCGCAGAGCACGTCTTCAAGGCGCTCAATCAACTGGTGCGGGCGACGCGCGTCGCGATGCTGATCGCGACGCATAACATGGAGCTGGCGGCCCGCATGGACCGGCGCGTTTCACTCCAGAACGGCCACGTCGTCGAACTGGACTGAGTGTGTGCGCTCAGTAGTAGCCGCGCTGGACCCGGCGGCGCGGCTGATACACCGGCTCATCGTCGCTGTAAGCGAAATAGGGATTGGCGTAACAGCCGGCGTAGGTGCCGGCCGCTGTTGCCTGACATTGCTGATAGGTCGAGAAGCGGCAGTCGCCCTGGCCGGTGGCGATGTCACGGCCCTGCAGGCAGAACGGATAGTTGCCTCCGGCCTGTGCCGGTGCGGACTGGACGGCGAAACCGGTGCCAAGCACCGCGAGGGCGAAAAATAGATTGCGCATTGTGATCTCCTGCCGGGTCGTCCCGGAAACTTAAACTGTTGAAGCCAGATCGTTTTTAACAGCGCCCGTCAACTCACGTTCCTGCGGGGCTGTTGATGGATTCAGACACGTCACGGACTGTTTACGTTTCGTTAGCATTGGCGGCTGGCGGTGAACTCCGGCGCTTGACTCAAAGAACAAAAAAGGAACAATGTTCTTATTACGTTCTCATAGAGTCGTATCGGAGAGCCGGTCGTTTCGGATCGTCGATAGAGCGTCGAATAGGGAGTTCGGTCATGTTGAAGACATTCGTTGAAGAAGCTGCTGCGTTGACCTCGGTGATCTTGTTCGTCGGAATGATCGCCATCTGGGCACAGGTCATTCCTCAGATGTAGTGACGTGCCCGGCCCCGGACCATCCGGGGCTGGGGAAAACGATGATGGACCCGGCATAGATCGGCGGGTCCGCGTCTGCTGCATGGACACCTGTTGTACAAGGCACCACCATCGACCCTCATGAGTCGTTCCGTCATCGCAAAAGGTTCACTGCGCCGGTGAGTCCTGCGAAGGTTGCCAAGGTCCACATGTCAAAAGCTGGTTCGCCGAAGCCGTCCGCACTCGATCCCGGATTCGTGCATCTGCACGTCCATTCGGCCTATTCGCTGCTGCAGGGCTCGATCACCATCGGCAAGCTGGTGGAACTCGCCAAGGCCGACCACCAGCCCGCGCTGGCGTTGACCGACAATGACAACATGTTCGGCGCGCTGGAATTCTCCGACAAGGTTGCCGGTTACGGCATTCAGCCGATCACCGGCTGCGCGACGGCGGTGGATTTCGGCGATCAGGACCCGGCGGCGCGCAATGCGCTTGCGCCGGCGCGGATTGTCCTGCTGGCGACCAATGAGGACGGCTACCGCAGCCTGATGAAGCTCAATTCCCGCGCGTTCCATGAGACGCCAGTGAACCATGCGCCGCATATCAAGATCGACTGGCTCGACGGCGAGACCGGCGGCCTGATTGCGCTGACCGGCGGACCGGAAGGCCCGATCGCGCAGGCGATCAATGCCGAGCAGCCGGCTCTGGCGCAGGCGCGCTGTGATGTACTCGCCAAACTGTTCGGCGACCGGCTTTACATCGAACTGCAGCGCCATGGCATGGAGAGTGAGCGCCGCTGCGAGTCCGCGCTGATCGACATGGCCTATGCCATGAGCGTGCCGCTGGTTGCGACCAACCAGCCGTACTTCGCCAGCGCCGACGACTACGAGGCACACGACGCGCTGCTATGCATCGCGGGCGGGCGTCTGGTGTCGGAAACCGACCGCGACCAGTTGACGCCGGATCATCGCTTCAAGACCCGCGCCGAAATGGCGATGCTGTTCGCCGATCTGCCGGAAGCATTGGCGTCCACCGTCGAGATCGCCAGGCGCTGCGCCTACCGGCCGCGCACGCGCAAGCCGATTCTGCCGCGCTTCACAGTGGGCGGCGACAATGCAGCCGACGGCGAAAACGCCGAGGCCGAGGAACTTCGCCGTCAGGCCGAGGATGGGCTTGCCTGGCGTTTGCAGAAGTACGGCCTGGCACCTGGCACCACTGAAGAAGATTACGCAAAGCGTCTGGCGTTCGAGATCGACGTCATCACGCGCATGAAATATCCCGGCTACTTCCTGATCGTGTCGGACTTCATCAAACACGCCAAGTCAAAGGGCATTCCGGTGGGGCCGGGGCGCGGTTCGGGCGCGGGTTCGCTGGTCGCCTATGCACTGACCATTACCGACCTCGATCCGATCCGCTTTGGCTTGCTGTTCGAGCGCTTCCTCAATCCGGAACGTGTCTCGATGCCGGATTTCGACATCGACTTCTGTCAGGACCGCCGCGGCGAAGTCATCCGCTACGTGCAGGAGCGGTATGGCCGCGAGCAGGTCGGGCAGATCATTACCTTCGGAACCTTGCAGGCGCGCGGTGTGCTGCGCGACGTGGGCCGCGTGCTGCAGATGCCATACGGGCAGGTGGACCGGCTGACCAAGCTGGTGCCGCAGAATCCGGCTGCGCCGGTGACGCTTGCAAAGGCCATCGAGAGCGAGCCGAAGCTGCAGGCGTTCCGCGACGAAGACCCTGTGATCGCGCGCGCGTTCGATATCGCGCAGCGTCTTGAAGGCCTGACGCGCCACGCCTCGACCCACGCGGCGGGTATCGTGATTGGCGACCGGCCTTTGAGTGAACTCGTGCCGATGTACCGCGATCCGAAATCGGACATGCCGGTCACCCAGTTCAACATGAAATGGGTCGAGCCTGCGGGCCTCGTGAAGTTCGACTTTCTTGGCTTGAAGACGCTGACCGTGCTCGATGTCGCGGTGAAACTGCTTAAGCAGCGCAACACCGACGTCGATCTGGCGCATCTGCCGCTCGATGATAAGAAAAGTTACGAGATGCTGGCGCGCGGCGAAGTGGTCGGCGTGTTCCAGGTTGAAAGTCAGGGCATGCGCCGCGCGCTGGTCGACATGCGGCCGGACCGTCTGGAAGACCTGATCGCGCTGGTGGCGCTGTATCGCCCGGGTCCGATGGCGAACATCCCGACCTACTGCGCACGCAAGCATGGCGACGAAGAGTCGGACTACATGCATCCGATGCTGGAGCCGATCCTGAAGGAAACCTTCGGCGTCATCATCTATCAGGAACAGGTGATGCAGATCGCGCAGGTGATGGCGGGCTATTCGCTCGGCGACGCCGACCTGTTGCGCCGCGCGATGGGCAAGAAGATCCGCGCGGAGATGGACAAGCAGCGCGAGATTTTCGTCGCGGGCGCGACCAGAAACAATGTGCCGAAGGGGCAGGCCGAGACGATTTTTGAACTGCTGGCGAAGTTCGCGGATTACGGCTTCAACAAGAGCCACGCCGCGGCCTATGCGCTGGTGTCGTTTCAGACCGCCTATATGAAGGCCCATTATCCGGTGGAGTTTATCGCGGCGTCGATGACGCTCGACATGAACAACACCGACAAGCTTTCTGAATTCCGCGCTGAGGCGCAGCGGCTCGGCATCAAGGTCGAACCGCCGTCGGTCAATCGCTCGGGTCCGACTTTCGAGGTCAGCGACAACACAATCTACTACGCGCTCGCCGCGCTCAAGGGCGTCGGCCAGCAGGCGGTGGAGATGATCGTCGAGGCGAGGGGTGATCGGCCCTTCACGTCGCTGGCCGATTTCGCCTCGCGCGTCAGCCCGCGCGCGATCAACAAGCGCGTGGTGGAAAGCCTCGCGGCCGCCGGTGCGTTCGATTGCCTCGACAGCAACCGCGCGCGCGTGTTCGCAGGCGCCGATGCGATTATCGCGGCATGTCAGCGCAGCCACGAGGCCGCGACTAGTGGTCAGAACGACATGTTTGGCGGCATGGCGGACGCGCCGAGCATTGTGCTTCCGAATATCGAGCCGTGGCTGCCGGCGGACCGGCTGCGCCGCGAATACGACGCCATCGGCTTCTTCCTGTCGGGTCATCCGCTGGATGATTATTCCACCGCGCTGAAACGCCTGCGTGTCCAGTCGTGGACCGAGTTCTCGCGCGCCGTGAAAACCGGTGCGACGGCGGGGCGCGTCGCCGCGACGGTGGTGTCTCGGATGGAGCGCCGCACCAAAACCGGCAACAAGATGGGCATCATCGGCCTGTCTGACCCGACCGGGCATTTCGAGGCCGTGCTGTTCTCCGAAGGCCTTGCGCAGTACCGCGACGTGCTGGAGCCGGGCACCGCGGTCCTGATGCAGATCGGCGCGGAGCTGCAGGGCGAGGACGTGCGCGCCCGCATCCTTCACGCCGAGCCGCTCGATGCCGCTGCCGCCAAGACGACCTCGAGCCTGCGGATCACCGTCCGGGACGACAAGCCGATCGACTCGATCCGCAAGCGGCTGGAGATGTCACCTCCCGGCGCGACCTCGTCCGGCGAGATCACCGTGGAAATGATCCTCGATATGGAGACGGCGGTGACAATGAAGCTGCCGGGGAAGTTTCCCCTGTCGCCCCAGATTGCGGGTGCGCTCAAGGCGGTTTCCGGGGTGGTGGACGTGCAGATGGTGTGACCAAAGGCAGCGGAGGGCCGCCGCCTTATTCCGACTATCATTCGTTCAACCAATGTTCATGCGGCGCAGAGTTGACTGCGCCGTTGGGCTGAACAGGAATGGTGTCATGCGCGGAATGAGCAAATTCTTCGGCATCGCGGCGGTACTGGCTTTTGCGGCGATGGCGTTGCCGCTTCGCGCACAAACGCCACCGCCTGCGCAAGGCCAGCAGGGCCGCATCGCGCTGGTGATCGGCAACGGCAATTATCCGAACGCCCCGCTGGCGACTGCCGCCAACGATGCCGGCCTGATTGCGCAGACGCTGCAGGCGGCTGGCTTCGATGTGGTCGGCGCGCGCGACCTCGACGGCGAGACGCTGCGGCAGACCTTCCGCGATTTCATCCAGAAGGCGCAGAAGGCCGGTCCCGATACCGTCGCGATGATCTATCTGTCCGGCTACGGTTTGCAGCTTGCAGGCGAAAATTACTTCGCGCCGGTCGATGCGGCGATGGCGCGCGACACCGACGTTCCCGTCGAAGGTCTGCGCATCGGCGATTACATCCGCCAATTGTCGGCGCTGCCGCTCAAGGCCAACATTGTCGTGCTCGATGCGGCCTACAACTCTCCGTTCGCCAAGGAAGGCCAACCGCTCGCCGGCGGCCTTGCCCTGATGGAGCCGGAGCCGAAGGGCCTGATCGCTTTCAACGCCGCGCCGGGAACGGTCGCGCCGATCCCGACCGGCAACTACGGGCCTTATGCGCAGGCGCTGGCGGAAATGATTCGCACCGGAGGCATTTCGCTGCCTGAAGTGTTCAACCGCACCCGGCTGCGCGTCAACGACGTGACCAAGGGCGCGCAGGTGCCGTGGGATGCGCAGAAGCTCGAAGGCGACTTCGTGTTCTTCGACCGTGCGCCCGATGCGCCGCCGCTGCAGGCCAATGAGGACGCCGCCGCGCGATCCAAGCCGATCCGCGATTTCAGTGCGCAGGACGCCTACACCGCAGCCCTCGAGCGCGACACCATTGCGGATTACGAGGCGTTTCTCACGGCCTATCCGGACGATCCGATGGCGAAGCGGGTGAGGGCGATTGTCGCCGCACGCCGCGAGGCGATCACATGGCGGCAGACCTATCGTGCCAACACGCAGCAGGCCTACTGGTCCTACCTCAAGCGTTATCCGAAAGGCCCGCATGCCGCAGACGCGCGCCGCAGGCTCGCGAATATCGCCGCTGCGCTCGAGCCACCGCCGGCGTTCGATGCCTATGCCTACGACGTGCCGCCGCCGCCAGAGTACGAATACGAATATGTCGATCGTCCGTATCTGATGTTCGACGATCCGGTATTCGCGTTTGCGCCGCCGCCACCGCCGCCGATCTTCTTCCTGCCGCCGCCGCCGCCGGATTTCGTCGTGCTCGATCCGCCGTACTATTACGACGATGCTTATTATCTACCGCAGCCGGTGTTCATCCCGATTCCGATCTTCATCCGGCCGCCGGTCTATGTGCGCCCGCCGGTGAACCGTTTCCTGTTCACCAACATCCACAACACCAACGTGATCAACAACGTCATCAACCGGCGTCCGGCGTCAGCGCTGCCTCCGGGCGTTCGGCCCGGCGGTCAGTTCGGGCCGGGGGCGGGACGGCGACCGGGCGGTCCTGGTGCCGCGCCACTGCGTCCGGCCTTTGCGCCGGGACTGCCGCCGTCGGCTGAACGCCGGGGCAATCTCATTCGTCAGGGCCGGGTCGCCGCACCCGCCGGTGTGCTGCCGGTCGCGGCAGGGCGTAGACGTCCGGGCGGACCGGGTGCGCCTGCGGGAGTCGCACCGGGCAATCTGCCTGCGAACAATGTACTGCCGGGACAGAGGCCGGGCGGCAGGCCCGACGGCCGTCCGGGCGCGCGACCCTTGCCCAATGGCTTACCCAATGCCATGCCCGCGCCGGGCGCAAACGGTCCGCAAGCTCGACCCGATGGCCGCCCCGGGCGATTCGACCGCAGGCCCGGTGGAGCACCGGATTCCGGTCCGCCGGCTGCTGTGCGTCCGGGTGCGACCGCACCGCAGACGCCGCCATCGGCGAGGCCGGGCCGTCCGGAACGTCCCCAGTTCCAGGGGCGGCCGAGGCCGGATGCGGCCCCGCGTCCGCAGCCGCAGGTCCAGCGGCCGCAGCGTCCTCAGTTCCAGCGGCCTCCGGCGGCGGCTCCCCGTCCTCAGATGGCGCCGAGGCCGCAACCTCAGGTCCAGCGGCCGCAAATGGCCCCCCGACCTCAATTTCAACGGCCTCAACCCCAGATGGCGCCGCGTCCGCAGTTCCAGCGCCCGGCGGCGCCGCCGCCGCGGCCCCAGATGGCCCCAAGGCCGCAAATGGCCCCGCGGCCTGCTCCGATGGCGCGCCCGGCACCTCCGCCACGGCCGGCGGCCCCGGCACGGGCGGCTCCCAAGCCACCCGGCTAACGCTCCAATCGCGAAAAAGCCCCGCCGTATCAGGCGGGGCTTTGCCGCAAAAGCGGCCGGATTTGCTTGCTTAACCCCGGTTGCGTGGGTATAAGCCGCGCATCTCACACGGAAGCATGGCTGTTAAAGGCCGTCCGGTGGCAACCGGGCCGCGATCCCTTTGGTTCGTCGGTTTGACTTGCTCACACGCTTCCGGAGGAACCAACCGGAGAAGAAACCTATGGCACTGCCCGATTTTTCTATGCGTCAGCTCCTTGAAGCTGGCGTGCACTTTGGCCACCAATCGCACCGCTGGAATCCGAAGATGGCGGATTACATCTTCGGCGCCCGCAATAACATTCACATCATCGACCTCGCGCAGACCGTGCCGATGCTTCATCGCGCGCTGCAGGCTGTCAGTGACACCGTGGCCAAGGGTGGCCGCGTGCTGTTCGTCGGCACCAAGCGCCAGGCACAGGACGGCGTGGCGGAAGCCGCGAAGCGTTCCGCGCAGTACTTCGTCAATTCGCGCTGGCTCGGCGGCACGCTGACCAACTGGAAGACGGTGTCGGGCTCGATCAAGCGTCTGCGTCAGCTCGACGAGATGCTCGGCTCGGGCGAGGGCGCGCAGTACACCAAGAAAGAGCGCCTGACGCTTCAGCGCGAGCGCGACAAGCTCGACCGCTCGCTCGGCGGCATCAAGGACATGGGCGGCTTGCCCGACCTGATCTTTGTGATCGACACCAACAAGGAAGACATTGCGATTGCCGAAGCCAACCGCCTGAACATTCCGGTGGCTGCGATCGTCGATACCAACTGCGATCCGAAGGGGATTTCGTATGTCGTTCCCGGCAACGACGACGCCGGCCGCGCGATCTCGCTGTATTGCGACCTCGTTGCACGCGCGGTGATCGACGGCATTTCGCGCGCTCAGGGCGGCGCCGGCATCGACATCGGCGCCATGGCGAACCCTGCCGCTGAAGCGATTGCGCCTGCGAAGTCGGAAGGCTTCCAGGGTCTTGCCGGTCCGCGCGGCGTTGCCGACGACCTCAAGAAGCTCTCCGGCGTGTCGGGCGCGATCGAAAAGAAGCTGAACGACCTCGGCATCTTCCACTACTGGCAGATCGCCGAACTCGATCACGACACCGCCCACAAGGTCGGCGAAGAAGTCGGTCTTCCGGCGCGTGCCGACGGCTGGGTGGCCCAGTCCAAGGCGCTGACCGCGGAAGCGGAATAAGCCTCACGCGTTTGTCGCGGCCGGGTCATCCGGCCGCGATATCCACGACCGCACGGATTCGCCCACAGCGGATACCGTCTTTGCGATCAGACGACGCTTAACCCATATGTAGAACCTGCGCGTCGAATCCGGCTTGCCAGCTCTCATGCTGCGCCGCGCGGCCCGCACAGGCAAAGGACATCCCACGATGACAGCGATCACAGCAGCGATGGTCAAGGATCTGCGCGAGAAGACCGGCGTAGGCATGATGGACTGCAAGCAGGCGCTCAACGAGACCAACGGCGACATGGAAGCGGCCATCGACTGGCTGCGCAAGAAAGGCCTCTCGAAGGCCGCCAAGAAGGCCGGCCGTGTTGCGGCTGAAGGCCTGATCGCTGCGATCACCGAAGGCACCAAGGGCGTCGTCGTCGAGGTGAACTCGGAAACCGACTTCGTTGCGCGCAACGATCAGTTCCAGGGCCTGGTCAAGATGGTCGGCCAGGTGGCGCTCAAGACCGGCACCGACGTCGAGAAGATCAAGGCTGCCAAGGTCGGCGACATCACCGTCGAGCGTGCGATCGCCGACGCGATTGCGACCATCGGCGAGAACATGACCCTGCGCCGTGCGGCTGAACTCTCGGTCAGCAATGGCGTCGTTGCCAGCTACATCCACAACGCGGTGTTTGACGGCCTCGGCAAGATGGGCGTGCTGGTCGCGCTCGAATCGTCCGGCTCCAAGGACGAACTTGCAGCGCTGGGCCGCCAGATCGCAATGCATGTCGCCGCGACCAATCCGCAGGCCCTCGACGCCGCCGGTCTCGATCCGGCCGTGGTTGCCCGCGAAAAGGACGTGATGGCCGACAAGTATCGCCAGCAGGGCAAGCCGGATGCGATGATCGCCAAGATCGTCGAATCGGGCCTGAAGACCTACTACAAGGAAGTGACCCTGCTGGAGCAGGCTTTCATTCACGACAACGCCAAGACCGTGGCGCAGGCCGTGAAGGATGCTGAGGGCAAGGTCGGCGCGCCTATCAAGGTGACCGGCTTTGTGCGCTATGCTCTGGGCGAGGGAATCGAAAAGCAGGAATCCGATTTCGCTGCTGAGGTCGCCGCCGCTGCAGGTCAGGGGTAACGGCACGACGCGCGTCTATCGGAGTCCTGAGCGCACCGGGCGAGAAGGCTCGCCCGGCACAGCGCCCAGTTCGAGAGAGTGAGCGATCGTATGGCTGAACCGTCCTATCGGCGTGTCGTGGTCAAGGTATCCGGCGAGTTTCTCGCCGGAGACCAGTCTTTCGGTATTCACCAGCCCACCATCGACCGGATCGCAAGCGACCTGATCAAGGCGCGCGAACTCGGTGTCGAGCTTGCCGTCGTCGTCGGCGGCGGCAACATCTTCCGTGGCGTTGAAGTCTCGTCGCGCGGCGTGTCGCGCACCACCGGCGACACGATGGGCATGCTGGCCACCGTGATGAACTGCCTCGCGCTGGAATCGGCACTGGAGCGCAAGGGCCAGTCAGCCCGCGTGCTCTCGGCCTTCGTCATGCCGCAGGTTTGCGAACTCTTCACCCGCGCCGCCGCTCACCGTTATCTTGCCGAAGGCCGCATCGTGGTGCTCGCCGGGGGCACCGGCAATCCTTACTTTACGACCGATACGACTGCGGTGCTGCGTGCGGCGGAAATCGGCGCTCAGGCCGTGCTCAAGGCGACCAACGTGGACGGCGTCTACAGCGCCGATCCGAAGAAGGACAAGACCGCCACGCGATTTGAACGGTTGAGCCATTCGCAGGCGGTGGAAGGTGGCTATAAGGTGATGGACGCGACCGCCTTCGCGCTTGCCCGCGAGACCTCATTGCCTATCATCGTGTTCTCCATCGCGGAGCCGGGCTCGATCGGTGCCGTACTGACCGGCAAGGGCAAGAGCACGATTGTTTCGGGCTGACGAGCGGTGACGCGAAGCCGAAAATAAGAGTTTTGACAATAAGATACGCGGTGCGGCCGGAAGACGGGCCGCGGGAGACCTAAAGGAGTACCATCGCATGGCCGCCGGGAATTTCGACATCAACGATCTGAAGCGCCGCATGGAAGGCGCGCTGACGGCGCTCAAGCATGAACTGGGCGGCCTGCGCACCGGACGCGCTGCGATCTCGATGGTCGAGCCGGTGCAGGTCGAGGCCTATGGCAGTCACATGCCACTCAATCAGGTCGCGACGGTCAGCGTGCCGGAGCCGCGCATGCTGTCGGTGCAGGTGTGGGACAAGTCGATGGTCAAGGCGGTCGAAACCGCGATTGTCAATTCCAATCTCGGTCTGTCGCCGGCGACCGAAGGTCAGGTGATCCGTCTGCGCATTCCCGAACTCAACGAAGAGCGCCGCAAGGAGCTGGTGAAGGTCGCGCACAAGTACACCGAAGCTGCGCGTGTGGCCGTGCGCCATGTTCGCCGCGATGGTCTCGATATGCTCAAGAAACTCGAGAAGGATCATCAGATTTCGGAAGACGACGAAAAGCGTCTGTCCAATGAGGTTCAGAAGGCGACCGATGCCGCCATCGCTGAAGTCGACAAGGCGCTTGCGACCAAAGAAAAAGAAATCCTCACCGTCTAAGGGATCGCAATGTCGAACGGCGTCGTGCCAAAGCCAGAAGGATCGGATCGTGCCGACGCACCCCGGCATGTCGCGATCATCATGGATGGCAATGGACGCTGGGCGGCGGCGAGGGGACTGCCTCGTGCGGAGGGTCATCGCCGCGGCGTCGAGGCGCTTCGCAAGGTCGTGCGCGCCTCGCACGAACTCGGGATTTCCTATCTCACGATCTTCTCGTTCAGTTCCGAGAACTGGTCGCGCCCCGCGAGCGAGATCGGCGATCTGTTCGGACTGCTACGCCGCTTCATCCGCAATGATCTGGCGACGCTGCATGCCGACGGCGTCCGCGTGCGTGTGATCGGCGAGCGCGAGGGACTTGAGTCCGATATCTGCGCACTGCTGACCGAAGCCGAAGACCTGACACACAACAACACACGGCTGACGCTTGTCGTTGCCTTCAACTACGGCTCGCGTCAGGAAATCGCCAATGCCGCGCAGCGTCTCGCGCGCGAGGTCGCGGAGGGCAAGCGCGATCCGGCAACGATTACGCCGGACGTGCTGGGCGCTCATCTCGATACTTCGGGCATTCCTGATCCCGATCTGATCATCCGCACCAGCGGCGAGCAGCGTCTGTCGAACTTCCTGATGTGGCAGGCGGCCTATAGCGAACTGGTGTTCGTGCCGATTCACTGGCCGGATTTCGACAAGGCCGCGCTCGAAGGCGCGATTGCCGAATATGCCACCCGCGAACGGCGCTTCGGCGGCCTTGTGGCCAAGAACGTCGCAAAGACCGGATCGTGAGCGGCGTGGCCCCCGACGCGCCAGCGACACCCGATAGCGCCAAGGGGTCGAGCAATCTCTACATGCGCGTTGTCGCAGCGCTGGTGCTTGCGCCGCTGACCATTGCGATTGCGTGGTTAGGGGGCTGGATATGGGCCTGTGTCGTCATCGCCGCGGCAGCGCTGTTGTATTTCGAGTGGCTGATGATTGTCGGCGTCTCGAACAACCGGCTCGCGGTTGTGGCAGGAGTCGCTGCGCTGGCGCTATCCGGCATTTGCCTGATGCTGCGGCGGACGGATATTGCATTCGCGATTGTGGCTGCTGGAATTCTGCTCGCGGCAGTTTTGACGCAAGGTAAGCGCGGATGGGTTGCTGGCGGGGTGGTTTATGCCGCCGCGGCGCTGATCGCGACGATCCTTGTCCGGCGCGACGCGGAGTTCGGGTTCATCGGACTGATGTTCGTGCTGCTGGTGGTCTGGGTGACCGACATCGGCGGTTACTTCGCGGGGCGCGGCATCGGCGGTCCCAAACTCTGGCCGCGTGTCAGCCCGAAGAAGACATGGGCTGGCGCCATCGGCGGACTGGTGCTGGGACTCATCATCGCGGCTGGTTTCGCGCTGCTCGGGTTCGGCAGGATGGGTCCGTTGCTTCTGCTCGGCGCGGTGCTGTCGGTGGTTTCACAACTCGGCGATCTGTTCGAGTCGGCGGTGAAGCGCCGGTTCGATGTGAAGGATTCGAGCCATATCATTCCGGGCCACGGCGGTCTGCTGGACCGGCTCGACGGTTTCGTTGCAGCGATTGTTGTTGCTGCTCTCATAGGTTTGACTCGCGGCGGCCTCGACGGGATCGGCCGCGGTTTCATGGTTTGGTGATGTGATGAATGCTGTTCCGTTGCGTAACAACAAGTCCGCAGCCTCGGCAGTGCGGACGGTCACGGTGCTGGGTGCCACGGGATCCATCGGCGACAGCACGATGGATCTGCTGCGTGCCTCGCCCGAGCGCTATCAGGTCGAGGCGCTGACTGCGAACAGCAATGTGGAGGGCCTTGCCAAGCTCGCCAGGGAATTTGGCGCGCGCTTTGTCGCCGTCGCCGACGCATCGAAGCTGGGCGAACTGCGCGACGCGCTCGCGGGAACCGATATCGCCAGCGGAGCGGGCGACAGCGCGATTGTCGAAGCAGCGGAACGCTCGGCCGACTGGGTAATGGCGGCGGTCAGCGGCGCGGCGGGCCTGAAACCTGCGCTGGCGGCTGCGGATCGCGGAGCGACCATCGCGCTCGCCAATAAGGAATGCCTCGTTTGCGCCGGCGACTTCTTCATGGACCGCGCGGCGAAAGCCGGCGCATGCATTCTGCCGGCGGACTCCGAGCATAACGCGCTGTTTCAGGCGCTCGCATCCGGCAACCGCGAGGAACTGGTTCGCGTCATCATCACCGCGTCCGGAGGCCCGTTCCGAACCTGGACAGCGGCGGATATCGCGCAGGCGACGCTGGCGCAGGCGTTGAAACATCCGAACTGGAGCATGGGCCAGAAGATCACCATCGACTCGGCCTCGATGATGAACAAGGGGCTCGAGGTGATCGAGGCGTCCTATCTGTTCGCTTTGTCGCCGGATGAAATCGACGTGCTGGTGCATCCGCAGTCCATCGTCCACGGCATGGTGGAGTTTTCCGACCGCTCGGTGATGGCGCAGCTCGGGACCCCCGACATGCGCACGCCCATCGCTCATTGCCTCGGTTGGCCGGACCGAATCGCGGGCCGTGCGGCGACGCTGGATCTGGCCAAGATCGGCTCACTCACCTTCGAAGCGCCTGATTACGACCGCTTCCCCGGCCTGAAACTCGCTTACGATGCACTGCGGACCGGCAACGGCGCGACGACCGTCTACAATGCGGCGAACGAGGTCGCGGTGGCGGCCTTCGTTGCCCAGAAAATCCGGTTTGGCGGGATCGCCCAGCTTGTCGAGGCGACGCTCAATGCCTGGGTGAGGGCAGGGAATCTCGCGCCGCTGTCGTCCGCGGACGATGCGATTTCCGTTGACCATGCTGCGCGAAATAGTGCCGCCGCCCTCTTGCCTCAAATTGCCTTAAAGGCATCGTAGTGCGGTTGGGACCCGGGCCGGGCGGCCCGTTGTGAGGGATTGGGTTGTGGATTTTTTCCTGAGTGGTTTCAATACGTTGAGTCATGGCCTGATCGGTTACATCATTCCGTTCCTGTTCGTCCTGACCATCGTCGTTTTCTTCCATGAGCTTGGCCATTTCCTCGTTGCCCGCTGGGCCGGGGTGAAGGTTCTGACGTTCTCGCTTGGCTTCGGCCCGGAACTGTTCGGCTTCAACGACCGCCATGGCACCCGCTGGAAGGTGTCTGCCATCCCGCTCGGCGGTTACGTCAAGTTCTTCGGCGACGATTCCGAGGCCAGCACGCCGTCCGCCGATACGCTTCAGACCATGACCGCGGATGAGCGCAAGGTCAGCTTCCATCACAAGAAGGTCGGGCCGCGCGCTGCCATCGTGGCTGCGGGGCCGATTGCCAATTTCCTGCTCGCGATTGTGATTTTTGCTGCGCTCTTTACGTTTTTCGGCAAGCCCAGCCAGACCGCGCGGGTCGATGCCATTCAGGAAAACAGCGCAGCGGCGGCAGCCGGGTTCAAGATCGGCGACATCGTGACAGCCATCAATGGCGATGCCATCGAGAGCTTCACCGAGATGCAGCGCATCGTCAGCACCAAGGCGGGCGTGCCGATGGTGTTCACGGTCAAGCGTGGCGATGACGTCGTAAAGCTGAACGGAACGCCGCAGCTTCGCGAGATCAAGGACACCTTCGGGAATGTCCATCGGGTCGGGATTCTCGGAATCACCCGCGCGACGGGGCCGGGTGATGTTGTCACCAAACCAGTGAATCCAGCGACCGCTGTTTGGCTGGGCGTGAAGGAAACCTGGTTCGTTGTTGACCGGACTTTCTCCTACATTGGCGGGATTTTCACCGGCCGGGAAAACGCAGATCAGGTCGGTGGCCCGATCCGAATCGCCCAGATATCGGGGCAGGTGGCCACGATCGGGCTTTCAGCCCTGATTCACCTGGCTGCGGTACTCTCGGTCTCGATTGGCCTTTTGAACCTGTTTCCGGTGCCGCTGCTCGATGGCGGTCACCTTTTGTTCTACGCGATCGAGGCGATCCGCGGCAAACCGCTGTCCGAGCGCTCGCAGGAGCTGGGTTTCCGTGTCGGACTGGCTCTGGTGCTGATGCTGATGCTGTTTGCGACCTACAACGACATCCTGCATTTGGCGGCGTCCTGATTGCGGCTTTTTTACAGGCGTGGCCGATCAGCAACGTCTTGTTGGGAAATTGGAATTGCGCTGAGAAACGTCGTTTGCCCGTCAGGCAAAATTGGCTACAAGCAGTGCAACAATTGGGGAATCTCCCGGCCCGGTTTGGCCGGCTTTGGAATGACAAGGGCGCCTGGCGCATGATGGTTGGATTGCGAGTGCTAAGGGGCGGTTTGACCGCTGCCCTGATCATGTTTGCTTTGCCGGTTGCCGCTGTGGCGACCGCCTCGCTCGTATCGTCGCAGGCTGTTGCCCAGACCGCGGCCTCTATCGGCGTGGAAGGTAACCGCCGTATCGAAGCCGATACCATTCGCTCCTACTTCAAGCCCGGCCCCAACGGACGCCTCGACAGCGCCCGGATCGACGATGGTCTCAAGGCCCTGATCGAGACCGGCCTGTTCCAGGACGTGAAGATCAACCAGGCAGGCGGCCGGCTGGTCGTTGTGGTCGTCGAGAACCCGGTCATCGGCCGCGTGGCTTTCGAAGGCAACAAGAAGGTCAAGGACGAGCAGCTTCAGGCCGAAGTCCAGTCCAAGCCTCGCGGAACCCTGTCGCGTGCGATGGTGCAGTCCGATACAGCGCGTATCACCGAAATCTATCGCCGCAACGGACGTTATGACGTCAAGGTCGAGCCGAAGATTATCGACCAGCCGAACAATCGCGTCGATCTGGTTTTTGAAGTCAGCGAAGGCGTCAAGACCGGCGTGAAGTCGATCGAGTTCGTCGGCAACCAGGCCTTTTCGGCTTATCGCCTGCGGGACATCATCAAGACCCGTGAGTCCAATTTCCTCAGCTTCCTTGGCAACAACGACGTCTACGATCCGGATCGGGTCGAGGCGGATCGTGACGTGCTGCGCCGTTTCTATCTGAAGAACGGTTATGCCGACGTTCAGATCGTCGCGGCGCTGACCGAGTACGACCCGGAGCGCAAGGGCTTCCTCGTGACCTTCAAGATCGAGGAAGGCCAGCAGTACCGGGTGGGATCGGTGGAATTCCAGTCGAGCATCGCGACCCTCGATGGCAATTCGTTCCGCAGCCTGTCACGTGTGAGCGTCGGCTCGGTCTACAACGCCGAGGCGGTCGAAAAGTCGGTCGAGGAAATGTCGATCGAGGCCTCGCGCCGCGGCTACGCTTTCGCGACCGTGAAGCCGCGCGGCGACCGCAACTTCGAGGCGCACACGGTGTCGATCGTGTTCGCAATCGACGAGGGTCCGCGCACTTACATCGAGCGAATCAACATTCGCGGTAACACCCGTACCCGCGACTACGTCATTCGCCGTGAGTTCGATATTTCGGAAGGCGATGCCTATAACCGCGCGCTGGTCGATCGCGCCGAGCGCCGCCTGAAGAATCTCGATTACTTCAAGACCGTGAAGATCGTTCCCGAACCGGGTTCGTCGTCGGACCGGGTCGTCCTGAATGTCGATCTCGAGGAAAAATCCACCGGCGACTTCTCGGTGTCCGGAGGCTACTCGACGGCTGACGGCTTCCTCGGTGAAGTCAGCATCTCGGAGCGCAACCTGCTGGGCCGCGGTCTTTATGCGAAGGCCGCGGTTCAGTACGGCCAGCGCACGCAGGGCTATCAGCTCTCATTCGTGGAGCCGTATCTTCTCGGCTATCGCGTCGCGCTGGGTCTCGACTTCTATCAGCGCAAGCAGCTTGCCTCGAGCTACGTGTCGTACGACTCCAAGTCGATGGGCTTCAGCCCGCGCCTCGGTTTCCAGCTCCGCGAAGACCTGAACCTGCAACTGCGTTATTCGATTTCGCAGCAGGAAATCACGCTGCCGTATTATCTGACGAACTGTAACAACTTTGGTTCGGGTATCCCCGGTAGCTCTTATTTTCCGACCCCGGCATACCTTGCTGCGGGTGGTGATACCACCAACCAGAATGGCGGCACGGCTTACAGCCCGGTTATCGGCGGCAACAATTGTTTTATCGACGGTGAAGCCTCCGCTGCAGTCAAACAGGCTCTTGCCAACGGTCCGGTTGTGACCTCGGCGGTCGGTTACACGCTTCAGTACAATACCCTTGATAACAACAAGAATCCGAGCAGCGGTATTCTCGCGGTCCTCAATCAGGACTTCGCCGGTGTTGGCGGCGACGTCAGCTACCTGAAGACCGTTGGCGATGTGAAGCTCTACACGCCGGTCGTGTCCGATATCATCGGCGTGCTGCGGGTGCAGGGCGGTGTGTTGACCGATACCGGCAAGGGTCTGCGCATGCTGGATCACTTCCAGATGGGACCGAATCTGGTTCGCGGTTTCGCACCGCAGGGTCTCGGCCCGCGCGATATCAGCACGATCAACTATAACGGTTATGGCGATGCGCTGGGCGGCACCAAGTACTGGGGTGCTTCGGTCGAATTGCAGATGCCGTTCTGGTTCCTGCCCAAGGAAATCGGCCTGAAGGGTGCGGTCTATGCTGACGCCGGTTCGGTGTTTGGATACGAAGGCGCGACTTCGATTGTCCAAGGTGGTGCCTGTAACGGTTCAGCGTTATCCAATGCGCAAAACCAGTGTATTCAGCTGGTTGGTGACGACGGCCTGATCCGGTCGTCGGTCGGTGTCGGCCTGATCTGGCAATCGCCGTTCGGTCCGCTGCGCTTCGACTACGCGGTGCCGCTGACCAAGGGTACATACGACCGAACCCAGGAATTCCGGTTCGGCGGCGGTACGTCCTTCTGAGCTCAAACCGGGCTCGTTCATCGACCTTGCGGGTTCCAGCCATCCGGTTGGGACCCGCTCGACTATTTTGTTGCAGGCATTTTCCTTCTCCGGTCAGGAACTGGTGTCGCGGGAAAGTGCGTTTTCCTGACCGCGGCGGGTGGAATGACGCAAAGGACCTTCTTTAAACGTCCTTCACCGGTGACTCTGGCGGACCTCGCCGCGCTCACCGGTGCGCAACTTGCCGACTCGTCCATGGGCGGCAAGACCATCGCAGGAGCCGCCTCGCTGGACAGGGCCGGGCCCAGCCATCTGACATTCTGCGAAAGCAAGAAATACACGGCCCAGCTTGAGCAGACCTACGCGGGGGCCATTCTGGTCAACGAGCGCATGGAAGGCAGCGTTCCTCCGCGTGTCGCCGTGCTCCGCGTGGCTGAGCCCTACAAGGCCTTCGTCGCGGCCATGCGCGCGCTCTATCCCGATACGCTGCGGCCTGCGTCCTGGTTCGACAGCGAGGGTGTGGCTGCGAGCGCGGTGATCCATTTCACCGCCTATCTCGAAGACGACGTCGTGGTCGATCCGCTCGCCGTCATCGGACCGGACGTCGAAATCGGCTCCGGGACGGTGATCGGGGCGGGGGCCGTCATCGGCGCGGGCGTCCGGATCGGGCGCGACTGTCATATTGGCGCGAATGCCTCGGTGCTGTGCGCCTTTATCGGCAACGATGTGATCATCCATCCGGGGTGCCGGATCGGGCAGGACGGGTTCGGCTACCTGATGGGCGCCAAGGGCCATCAGAAGGTGCCGCAGGCGGGCCGGGTCATTATCCAGAACGGGGTCGAGATCGGGGCGGGCTGCACCATCGACCGCGGGGCGCTGAATGACACGGTGATCGGCGAAGGCAGCAAGATCGACAACCTTGTCCAGATCGGCCACAACGTCGTCATCGGCCGCAATTGTGTGGTGGTCAGCCAGAGCGGAATTGCCGGCAGTTCCATTTTGGGCGACGGCGTTGTGCTTGCCGCCCGGATTGGTGTCAGCGATCACGCCGTCATCGGCGATGGTGCGCAGATTGCGGCCCGGAGCAGCGTTGTCGGCGAGGTGCCTGCGGGCGCACGCTGGGGCGGCTCGCCGGCCAAGCCGATCAAGCAGTTCTTCCGCGAACTGTTCGAGGTTGAGCGCCTTGGCCGCGAGGGCAGTGCGAAACTAAAATCAAGGCCGTCCGGTTCGGGCGACGAGGAACAGAGATAATGGACGAGAAGGCGCCAATCACCATCGAGGCGGTGGACATCGGGCAGATCCTGAAAACCCTGCCGCATCGCTATCCCATGCTGCTGATCGACCGCGTGATCGACATCCGCAAGGACTTCAGCGGCATCGGCATCAAGAACGTCTCGGCCAACGAACCGGTGTTCCAGGGGCATTTTCCAAACCGGCCTATTTACCCGGGCGTGCTGATGATCGAGGGCATGGCGCAGACGGCCGGGGTGATCGGCATGCTGTCGACCGAAACCGACCGTCCGACGGCGGTGTATTTCCTCACCATCGACAAGTGCAAGTTTCGCAAGCCCACCGGGCCGGGCAACATTATCGAATATCACATGCGGCTGGTGACACGGCGGCGGGACATGTGGTGGTTTCACGGGGACGCCAAGGTCAACGGTGAAATCGTCGCCCAGGCCGATGTCGGGGCCATGCTCGCCGACTGACCCCTTGTCATCATGCGTAACAATTGATGACCACGCCACACCGCCTTCGTCGCGGATGACAGGCGAGCTACATTGTAAGATGTCACATCGTCCGCGGGGCCGGCTTCGGCTGCGTGAAAGGCATGCGGACAAGAGGAATTGATGAGCAAGATTGATTCAACTGCACGAATTGAGGATGGAGCCATAATTGGCGACGGCGTTACCATCGGTCCATATTGTGTTGTCGGACCGAACGTGACGATAGGTGCGGACTGCGTGCTGCAGGCTCATGTCAGCATCAGCGGCCACACCACGCTGGGCGCAGGCTGCAGGGTGTTTCCGTTCGCCTCGCTCGGCGGGGCGCCGCAGGATCTTGGCTATCGCAACGAGCCAACCACGCTGGAGATCGGCGAAGGCTGCATCATCCGCGAAAGCGTGACCATGAATGTCGGGACCATGAAGGGCGGTGGCAAGACCCGCGTCGGCAAGAATGGATTCTTCATGGCCTATTCGCATGTCGGTCACGATTGCACCGTCGGCGACAGTGTGATCTTCGCCAACAGCGCCACGCTCGGCGGACATTGCGAGATCGGCGACTTCGTCTATTTCGGCGGCCTCTCGGCGGCGCACCAGTTCGTCCGGATCGGAGCGCAGGCCATGATCGGCGGTGTTTCCGGCCTTCGTCACGATGTGATTCCGTATGGCCTTGCCAGCGGTCAGTTCGCACATCTCGAAGGATTGAATGTTGTCGGCATGCGCCGCCGTGGTTTCAATGCCACGCGGCTGCGGGTCGTTCGGGATTTTTATCAGCAGTTGTTTCACGGCGGCGGCATCTTTGCCGCGCGGCTGGAATCATTGCGACCGATGGCGAGCGCTGATCCAGCAATCGCGGAAATTCTGGCATTCATCGATCTGGGCGAGAAGCGTCCGCTCTGCATGGCCCACAACAATCCGAATAAATCAACCGAACGGTCTCACCTCGAAGCACGATGACAGCACCCCCTGCATTGTTCCCGACGGTCGGCATCATTGCAGGAGGCGGAGTGCTGCCGTTTTCGGTCGCGGAACTGCTTCGCGCCCGGGGCCGCCCGGCATTTCTGTTCGCGATCCGCGGCTTCTGCGATCCTGTGCGTGTGGCGCAGTATCCTCATCACTGGATCGCGCTCGGTCAGGTCGGCCGATTGACGCGCCTGCTGCGCGCTGAAAGTTGCGATGACGTTGTGTTCATCGGCGGACTGGTCAGGCCTGCATTATCCGAAATCCGTCTCGATCTCGGTACGCTTCGCGCTGTTCCGGCGATTGCAAAGGCGCTGCGCGGTGGTGACGATCATCTTCTGACCGGTATCAGCCGCATTTTTGAAGATCACGGCTTTCGCGTTGTCGGCATCCAGGATGTCGCGCCGGAATTGGTCATGCCGGAGGGGAGCATCACGCGCAGCACGCCCGATGCGGATGCGCTGGCCGACATCGCGAAAGGGCGCGAATTGATGCGCGCAATCAGCCCGTTTGACGTTGGTCAGGCCGTGGTCGTGATCGACGGGCATGTGGTTGCGGTTGAGGACATCGAGGGCACCGATCAACTTCTGGCGCGGGTGGCGCGCTTGCGGGCGGAAAAGAGAATTCGCGCCAAGCCGGGACGCGGCGTGTTGGTGAAGACGCCGAAGGTGCAGCAGGATTTGCGGTTCGATCTTCCGACGCTCGGGCCGAAGACCATCGACGGCATCGTTGCCGCCGGACTGGCGGGCATCGGTATCGTCGCAGGCCGCACGCTGGTCGCCGAAGCTGATGTGATGACGGCGAAAGCCGATGCGGCAGGACTGTTCGTCACGGGATTGCCGCTGTGAGCGGCGGAAAAACCCTGCAAGGGCCAAAGGTCTTCGTGATCGCCGCGGAGGAATCCGGAGACCGGCTCGGCGCAGGTCTGATCAAGGCGTTGCGCGAGAGGCTCGGACCGGCTGCGACATTCTCTGGCATCGGCGGCAGTCACATGGCGGAGCAGGGGCTGGTATCCCTGTTTCCGACAGAGCAATTGGCGATCATCGGCCTCGTGGCCATTCCCAAGCGCCTGCCGATGATCCTGCGGCGGATTCGGGAGGCGACTGACGCGGTCATCGCGGCAAAACCCGACGTGCTGGTGATTATCGACAGCCCGGATTTCACGCATCGGGTGGCGCGGCGCGTTCGTGCGGCTAATCCTTCCATTCCGATTGTTAATTATGTTTCGCCGACAGTCTGGGTCTGGCGGCCGGGCCGGGCCCGGAAGATGCGCGCTTACGTCGATCGCCTGCTCGCGGTTCTGCCGTTCGAGCCGGAGGTTCACCGCAAACTCGGCGGTCCACCGTGCAGCTATGTCGGTCATCCGCTGCTGGATGATCTCGGCGCATTGAGGCCGGATGCGGATGAGCAGGCACGGCGCGCGGCGCAGCCTCCCGTATTGCTGGTGCTGCCGGGAAGCCGGCGTAGCGAGATCAGGCGCAACATGGCGATCTTTGGCGAGACGCTTCGTCTGTTGCGGGAACAGGGCGTGGTGTTCGAGCCGGTCTTGCCGACGATACCGCATCTGGTCGAAGCGGTTCGCGCATCCGCTGCGACCTGGCCTGTGCGGCCAACCATCGTCGCCAGTGAATCGGACAAGCGAGCCGCCTTCCGCGTGGCGCGCGCCGCGCTCGCCAAGTCGGGCACGGTGACGCTGGAACTCGCGCTCGCTGGTGTGCCGATGGTAACGGCTTATCGCGTCACCGAGCTGGAAGCGTTTATCGCGCGCCGTGTGATCCAGACCTCGTCGATCATTCTGCCCAACCTCATTCTGGGCGAGAACGTGATTCCGGAATTCCTGCAGCAGGATTTCACGGCTGAAAACCTCGCGCCGGCCTTGCGCGATGTTCTTGCCGACACGCCGGCGCGGCAGCGCCAGTTCGAGGCCTTTGCGAAGATCGAGCAGATCATGTCCACCGGCGGCAGGAAACCGAGCGTACTTGCCGCCGAAGGCGTCATGGCGGCGATACGGTAGTTCAGCCGCTGTATCAGACAACGAAAAAGGCCGGTGCGGAACACCGGCCTTTTGCTAAGTCATGACGGCTCGAACTTACTTGCGCTTGTCGATCCCGACGTAGTCGCGGCTGGTCGAACCGGAGTAGAGCTGGCGCGGGCGGCCGATCTTCTGCTGCGGATCCTGGATCATTTCGCTCCACTGGCTGATCCAGCCCACGGTGCGGGCGACGGCGAACAGCACGGTGAACATCGAGGTCGGGAAGCCCATCGCCTTCAGGGTGATGCCCGAATAGAAGTCGACGTTCGGGTAGAGCTTGCGCTGGACGAAGTATTCGTCGCTCAGGGCGATCTTCTCCAGCTCCATGGCGACCTGCAGCAGCGGATCGTTCTGGTGACCGGTTTCCTTCAGCACCTTGTGGCACATCTGCTGCATGATCTTCGCGCGCGGATCGTAGTTCTTGTACACGCGGTGACCGAAGCCCATGAGGCGGACGTTGGAGTTTTTGTCCTTCACCTTGGCGATGAATTCCGGGATCTTGTCCACGGTGCCGATCTCGGCCAGCATCTGCAGGGCAGCTTCGTTCGCGCCGCCATGCGCCGGTCCCCACAGGCAGGCGATGCCGGCGGCGATACAGGCAAACGGGTTGGCGCCCGATGAACCTGCGATACGGACCGTCGAGGTCGAAGCGTTCTGCTCGTGGTCGGCGTGCAGGATGAAAATCTTGTCCAGCGCTTCCGCCATCACCGGATTCACCTTGTACTCTTCACAAGGCACGCTGAAGCACATCTGCAGGAAGTTCGCGGCGTAATCGAGCGAGTTCTTCGGATAAACGAACGGCTGGCCGACATTGTATTTGTAGGCCATCGCGGCCAGCGTCGGCACCTTGGCGATCATGCGCATCGACGCGATCATGCGCTGCTGCGGATCGTTGATGTCGGTGGAGTCGTTGTAGAAGGCGGCGAGGGCGCCGACGGAGGCGACCATGACGGCCATCGGGTGCGCGTCACGCCGGAAGCCCTGGAAGAAGCGGGCCATCTGCTCGTGCACCATCGTGTGACGGGTGACGCGGTTGTCGAAGTCTTCCTTCTGCGCCTTGTTCGGAAGCTCACCGTACAGGAGCAGGTAGCAGGTCTCGAGGAAGTCGCCCTTCTCGGCGAGCTGTTCGATCGGATAGCCGCGATACAGCAGAATGCCTTCGTCGCCATCAATGTAGGTAATCTTGGATTCGCAACTGCCGGTCGACGTAAACCCCGGATCGTAGGTGAACATCCCGGTCTGGGCGTAGAGCTTGCTGATATCGATCACGTCCGGACCGACAGTCCCGGTCAGGACCGGAAGATCGACGGTCTTTCCTTCAACCGTCAGCGTCGCTTTCTTGGTGTTGGTCTTTGCATCCATCGTAAAGTCCCCAGTTTTGCGCAGGGCAAGCGAGGCTTACGAACGCCATATAGCGAGGTAAGCACATTATTCCAGTAGTGTGGCCCAAATGGGTAGCTTATTGCCGTGTGCGCTGCAAGGTACGCCAAGTACCTCTAAAGTTTGGGCAGGCTTGCGCGAATACCGCATTCACAAGGCTGTAATTTTTCGTTCTTGCTGGCGTTCAGGATGCCACCGCCTGATCCTGCAGCCGATCCAGGCAGGTTTGCCTGCCAAGAACCGCCAAAACATCGAAAATTCCGGGTGACGTTGTCCGGCCGGTCAAGGCCACGCGCAGCGGTTGCGCAATGCCTCCCAGTTTCAGGTTTCTGGCTTCGGCAAACGTCCGCATGGCAGCCTCGGCTGTCTCGGCCGACCATGGATCGACCGCTTCAAGAGCGGAGCGCAGTTCCCCGATCAATTTGCGCGTCTCGGGCGTCAGCACGGCTGCTGCCTTTGGCTCGAGCGCGAGCGGGCGGTCCGCGAAGATGAAGTTCGCGCTGTCGATCAGTTCGACGATGGTCTTCGCGCGCTCTTTCAGGCCGGGCATCGCCGCCAGCAATTGCGCGCGGGTGGCATCGTTGAGCTTGGCGCGGATCGACGCGCCGTTCGGATCGAACTGAAGCACGTCCTCGAAGGCCGCCAGCAGCGTCCTGTCGTCGGAACTGCGGATGTAATGGCCGTTGATATTTTCGAGCTTGGCAAAATCGAAGCGCGCAGCGGAGCGTCCGATGGCCGGCAGGTCGAATTCCCGGATCATCTCTTCGGTGGAGAAGATTTCCTGGTCCCCGTGGCTCCAGCCGAGGCGGACAAGGTAGTTCCGCAGCGCCGCCGGCAGGTAACCGCGCTCGCGGTAAGCCTCAACGCCGAGCGCGCCATGGCGCTTGGAAAGTTTCGAGCCATCCGGCCCGTGGATCAGCGGAATGTGCGCCATCACCGGCACCCGCCAGCCCATCGCGTCATAGATGTGCTTCTGGCGGGCGGCGTTGATGAGGTGGTCGTCGCCGCGGATGACGTGGGTCACGCCCATGTCGTGATCGTCCACCACCACGGCAAGCATGTAGGTGGGGTTACCGTCGGAGCGCAGCAGCACCAAGTCGTCAAGATTTTCGTTCTGCCAGACCACGCGGCCCTGAACCTGATCCTCGATCACGGTCTCGCCCGTCTGCGGCGCACGAAGCCGGATCACCGGCTTGACGCCCGCAGGGGCTTCCGAGGGATCGCGGTCGCGCCAGCGGCCGTCGTAACGGATCGCGCGGCCTTCCGCCTTGGCGGCCTCGCGCATCTGCGCCAGTTCCTCGGCGCTGGCGTAGCAGCGATAGGCCTTCCCGTCGGCGAGCAGTTGCTCGGCGACCTCACGATGCCGCGCGGCGCGGGCGAACTGGTAGACGGTCTGGTCGTCCCACTGGATGCCGAGCCATTCGAGGCCTTCGAGGATGGCCTTGATCGCCGCGTCGGTCGAGCGCTCGCGGTCGGTGTCCTCGATCCGCAGCAGCATCTTGCCGCCATGCTTGCGTGCAAAAAGCCAGTTGAACAGCGCGGTCCGCGCGCCGCCAATATGAAGAAAGCCAGTCGGGGACGGCGCAAAGCGGGTAACAACGGGTTCGGTCATTTCGGGTGGTTCGGTCCGTCTCGGGGAAGATACCGGCGGGCGTTTATCACACCGTTTGCGCACTGTCCCGGCATCCCGAAGGCAAATGCCGCCGGAAGGTCAAAAGTTCGTTTTCAACCGGCTGCCGGGCCGGGCAGCCATCCCGTATGGCACTTGTCAGGCACTTGGCGCGGCCTCCCGGATTTGGCACATAGAGCCCAACTTTAAGGGGTCAAAATGTCTGACGAATCGTCCGCCGCGGGCCGTGATTTCATCCGCGACATCGTTGCCGAGGATCTGGCTTCGGGGCGGGAAAAGGGCGTGGTGACGCGCTTTCCGCCTGAGCCGAACGGCTACCTGCATCTTGGCCATGCCAAGTCGATCTGCCTGAATTTCGGGATCGCGGAGGAGTTCGGTGGCCGCTGCCATCTGCGCTTCGACGACACCAACCCGACCAAGGAAGAGCAGGAATATATCGACGCGATCCAGCGCGACGTTCACTGGCTTGGCTATGACTGGGGCGAGCATCTTCACTTCGCATCCGATTATTTCGAGCAGCTTTACGCCTGGGCGCAGCATCTGATCCGCGAAGGCAAGGCCTATGTCGATGACCAGACGCAGGAGGAAATCCGCCTGACCCGCGGAACCCTGACCGAGCCCGGCCAGAACAGTCCGTTCCGCGACCGCTCGGTGGAGGAAAACCTCGATCTGTTCTCGCGGATGAGGGCGGGGGAATTCCCGAACGGCGCGCGCGTGCTGCGGGCCAAGATCGACATGTCGTCGGGCAATATCAACCTGCGCGACCCCGTGCTCTATCGCATTCTCCATGCGCATCATCCGCGTACGGGTGACGCATGGAAAATCTATCCGAGCTACGATTTCGCGCACGGCCAGTCAGACGCGCTCGAACACATCACGCACTCGATCTGCACGCTGGAATTCGCCGATCACCGTCCGCTTTATGACTGGTGCATCGAGAATCTGCCGGTGCCCTCGAAGCCGCATCAGTACGAGTTCGCGCGGCTCAACGTCACGCATACGCTGCTCTCCAAGCGCGTGCTCACCGAACTGGTGCGCGGCGGCCATGTGAGCGGCTGGGACGATCCCCGCATGCCGACCTTGGCCGGCCTGCAGCGGCGCGGCATTCCAGCGGAAGCGCTGCGGGAGTTCGTCAAGCGCATCGGCGTCGCCAAGGCGAACAGCACCGTCGATCTCGGCATGTTCGATTTCGTGGTGCGCGAGGTGCTGAACAAGACCGCGCCGCGCCGCATGGCCGTGCTCAATCCGCTCAAGGTCGTGATCGAGAATTATCCGGAAGGGCAGAGCGAGATGCTCGAAGCCGTCAATCATCCGGACGATCCGGCGCAGGGCTCGCGCCAGATCCCGTTCGGCCGCGAGCTTTACATCGAGCGCGACGACTTCATGGAAAATCCGCCGAAGAAGTTCTTCCGCATGGCGCCGGGCCGTGAGGTACGGCTGCGTTACGGCTATTTCATTACCTGCCGTGACGTCATCAAGAATGCGGCGGGCGAGGTGGTCGAACTGCGCTGCACCTACGATCCGGCGACGCGCGGCGGCAACGCGCCGGACGGGCGCAAGGTCAAGGCGACGATCCACTGGGTCAGCGCGGCGGAAGCCGTTCCGGCGGAAGTGCGGCTTTACAATGTCCTGTTCAACACGCCGCAGCCGGAGGCCGCGAACTTTGCCGAGCAGATCAATCCGCAGTCGCTGGAAGTGGTCACCGCCATGCTGGAGCCTGCGTTGGCGAGCGACAATTTCGCGGGCGCGGTGCAATTCGAGCGGCAGGGATATTTTGTCCGTGACAAGGACTCTGCGCCCGGCAAGCCGGTGTTCAACCGCACCGTTGGCCTGCGCGACAGCTACGCCAAGGTGGCTGGCGAGGGGTGAATACCGTCATTGCGAGGAGCGCAGCGACGAAGCAATCCATTTCTTTCTTTAAAGAGTGGATTGCTTCGCTCCGCTCGCAATGACGAGCTAGCCTGTCTGCTGGGCACCCAAAGATATCTCCCTCCATTCCGCTTCCGTTCCGCTATCCAGCGCCAACGCTTCCGCTAGCATTGCCTTGGCGATGCCGGAGCAATGCGATGGCGGGCGGGGGCGAAGAGCAGCAGCGATCCCGGGCGGGGCGGGCCGCCGGCCGGGCTATTTCCTGGCCGCCGCGCAGCGCCGTGCCTGCCGCCGCTGGCTTCTCGGAAAGCCTGTCGTCATTTCTCATCGCAAAAGCCCAAAGCTGGATCGCGGCGGAAGCCGGACCCGGCCGGTTGTTGCCATGGGTACCAGTCGCGTTCGGCACGGGCATTGCGATCTATTTCGCTGCCGCACGGGAGCCGGTCGCATGGGTTACAGCCGTCACCGCCATCGCGTTCTGTGCTGCAGCCTTCGCCGCAAGGCGCAGCCGGATGTTTCCTTTTGCCGTGATGCTCGCGGCGCTGGCTACAGGCTTTGCGGTGGCGACGTTGAAAACCGCCCGTATCGCCCATGGCGTGCTCGCGCGGCCGATGTTTTCGGTCACCATGAAAGGTTTCGTCGAGACGCGCGACGAGCGGGAGCGGACCGACCGCTTCGTGCTGCGCGTTGAAGACATGGAGTCTGCGCGCGGCGGTCAGAAGCTGGAGCGCGTGCGGCTCTCAGTGAAGAAGGGCACCGCGCCCGCGGTTGGCAGCTTTGTCGAACTGAAAGCGCGGCTGCTGCCGCCGCTCTCGCCGCTGCGTCCGGGGAGCTACGACTTCGGGCGCGACATGTATTTCCAGGGAATCGGCGCGTCCGGTTTTGTGATGGGCGCGATCAAGACGATGGAGGCGCCGCGCGCCGGCGGCCTTTATTTGCGCTATGCAGCCTTGATGCAGGGCATGCGCGACGCGATTGACTCCCGGATTCGCAGCGTCGTCTCCGGTGACAATCGCGCCATCGCCACAGCGCTGCTGACCGGGCGGCGTGATGCGATTTCCACGCCCGTCAACGATGCGATGTTCATCTCCGGCCTCGGCCATGTGCTGTCGATCTCCGGCTATCACATGGCAGTGGTGGCGGGCGTGGTGTTCTTCGCGGTGCGCGCGTTGCTCGCGCTGTTTCCCGCATTGACGGTGACATTTCCGATCAAGAAATGGTCCGCGGCTGCTGCACTGGTCGCTGCCGCGTTCTATCTGCTGCTGTCGGGCGCGGAGGTGGCGACGCAGCGCTCGTTCTTCATGACGGCGGTGGTGCTGATCGCGGTGATGGTGGACCGGCGCGCGATCACGTTCCGCACGCTGGCGGTTGCTGCGATGATCGTGCTGCTGATCGCGCCGGAGGCGCTGGTGCATCCGAGCTTCCAGATGTCATTCGCGGCGACCCTCGGTCTGGTCGCGCTGGTTCAGATCGGGATGCCGAATCTGTTTGCGTCGCCGGACAATTCGCAGGTGGCGCGCGCGGCGCTGTGGGGCGGGCGCGAGATCGCGATGTTGGCGCTGGCCTCGCTGATCGCCGGGTTCGCGACCATGCCCTATGCGGCGTTTCACTTTCATCGCGTCACCCCTTACGGCGTGCTGGCCAATCTCGCGGCGATGCCGGTGGTGTCGGCACTGGTGATGCCCGCAGGTTTGATGGGACTGCTCGCGATGCCGTTCGGGCTCGACGGCGTGTTCTGGCGGCTGATGGATATCGGCATCGGCTGGATGGTGGCGGTCTCGCAATGGGTCGCGTCGCTTCCCGGCGCCATCGGCCAGATCGCATCGTTCGGCACCGGGCCGCTCGCGGCGATGAGCGCGGGCATCATCGCACTTGGTCTGCTCCGGACGCCGCTGCGCTGGGTGGGTGCCGGCTTGATGGCGCTGGCGATGGTCTGGGCGCTGACGACACCGCAGCCTGACCTGCTTGTCGCCGCTGACGGTCATACGGTCGCTGTCCGCGGCAAGGACGGGCGGCTGCGTCTGATGCGCTCCGGAAAGGATGCATTCCAGTCGCGGGAATGGCTCGCGGCCGATGCCGACGGGCGCAAGCCGAACGATGCGTCGCTGACCGATGGCGTGGCCTGCGACAATGCCGGATGCGTGGTGCTGGGCGCGGACGCCTCTCTCGTCGCCCTGACATTGAAGCCGGAAGCGTTCGCGGACGATTGCATCCGGGCGGCGATCATTGTGACGCTGCGTCAGGCTCCGGTGGATTGCGCAGCCATGGTGCTGGATCAGGACTCGCTGCGCACGACGGGAACGCTGGCCCTGCGCAGGACGTCGAATGGCTACACGATCACCGCGAACAGGCCGCGCGGCGTGGACCGTCCATGGGCGCCCGGGAGCCGGGACGATGAGGTCGACACACCTGCGAGATCGTCAAACCGTCCGTCGCAGCCTGTCGATGCAACCCCGGCGGAGAGCGACCTCCAGCCGGATGATTGATATTGAAGCGAACTCAGTACTTTCGGACCAGCCCGATCAGCTTGCCCTGAATGCGCACGCGGTTGGGCGGCAGGATGCGGACTTCATAGGCTGCGTTGGCCGGCTCCAGCGCGATGGACGCGCCGCGGCGGCGGAAACGCTTCAGGGTCGCTTCTTCCTCGTCGATCAGCGCGACAACGATATCGCCCGTGTCGGCGGTTTCGTTGCGCTGGATCAGCACGGTATCACCGTCGAGAATACCGGCTTCCATCATGGAATCGCCGCGCACTTCGAGGGCATAATGTTCGCCCGAGCCGAGCATGTCGGGCGGCACGCTGATGGTGTGGCTGCGGGTCTGCAGCGCCTCGATCGGCGTACCGGCCGCGATCCGGCCCATGACCGGGACAGCGACGGGGAAACTCGCATCCTCGTCGGGGCCGAGAGAGGGTGCAGAGCGGACCTTGCCAAGATTGCCTTCGATCACGCTGGGGGTGAAGCCGCGCCGCGATCCGCCCGGATTGGCGCTTGTCTCGGGGAGCTTGATGACCTCGATGGCGCGGGCGCGGTTGGCGAGCCGGCGGATGAAGCCGCGTTCCTCAAGGGCCGTAATCAGCCGGTGGATGCCCGACTTGGACCGCAGGTCGAGCGCATCCTTCATCTCGTCGAAGGAGGGCGGAACACCAGCTTCCTTGAGCCGCTCGTTGATGAAGCGCAGAAGCTCGTATTGTTTGCGTGTCAGCATGTCTAAGTGGGCCCCGATCCCTCGCTTGAGCGCCGCGCCCCGTCCGGGTCCCCGGCCTCAGGAACGAAGGCCGGGACAGGGATTCAGGAAACGCGAGTCACTCGAAACAAATCATGAACGAACACTATCTGTTCCATATGTGTTCCGCAACCCCTTAATTTCCCGTCAACGAGGCGAGGGAGAGGATCCGGTCAATCCGGAAGCCGCAGGATCGTGCAGGGCGAGCCGGCGGCTGCGGCCGGTGCGAACGGCGGACGGATGATCAGCGCGCTGGCGGCGGCGAGGCTGGCCACCAGCGAACTGTCCTGCGCATTCACCGGGGTTGCGACCGGCAGGCCGTCCGCGCCGCTTGCGAGCCGTGCGCGCAAATAATCCTGCCGCTGGTCGTTGGCCGGCATGTCGCGTCCGAGCACGGCCTTCTCAAGCGGATGATCCACGACGGTCCGGCCCGAAAGCGCACGGATCAGCGGCACCAGGAACAGGAACGCGCAGACATACGAAGACACCGGATTTCCCGGCAGGCCGAGCACGCGCATCGCTCCGAGCCGTCCGTGCATCATCGGCTTGCCGGGGCGAAGCGCAATTTTCCAGAAGGCCATGTCGACGCCTTCGGCCATGAGCGCGGTCTGAACGAGATCGTGATCGCCGACCGATGCGCCGCCGGTGGTTACCAGCACGTCCGCGCCGCTGTCGCGAGCACGCCGGATTCCGTCGGTGGTGGATTCAAGCGTGTCGCGCGCGATGCCGAGATCAATCACTTCCGCGCTCTCGCTTTCGACCAGCGCGCTCAACGAAAAGATGTTGCTGTAGACGATCTGGCCGGGAGCGAGTGCCGACCCCGGCGCCATCAGTTCATCGCCGGTGGCGAGGATCGCGACGCGCGCGCGGCGATGCACCGGCAGGCGCGGATGGTCCATGCCCGCCGCTAGAGCCAGCGCGCGATCGTTCAGCCGCGTGCCGCGCGGCAGCAGCACGTCGCCTTCCTTGAAGTCGATGCCGGCGGCGCGGATGTTCTTTCCCGCTGCAATAGCCTCGTTGACGATCACGATGTCACCGTCGCGGGCGGTATCTTCCTGGATCACCACGGCATCGGCGCCGTCCGGGATGACGCCGCCGGTGAAGATGCGTGCGGCCTGTCCCATCCCGACGATGCTGTTGAACGGGCGGCCGGCGGCGACTTCACCGATCACCTTGAGGCGTGCTCCCGTGACAGCATCGGATGCGCGCACGGCGTAGCCGTCCATCGCGGACATGGCCGCGGGAGGCTGGGTGCGCAGCGCTGCGATGTCGCGGGAAAGCGTGCGGTGATAGGCGCCGGCGAGGGCGACGGCTTCCTCCGGCAGCGCAGCGGCGTCCTTGAGGACGGCGGCATAGGCGTCTGCAACCGGCATCAGCGCCATCGTACAGTCCTCAATACTCGGCCAGATAGTGACCGGACTTTCCGCCCTTTTTCTCGACAAGGCGGATGGCTTCGATCTGAATACCGCGCTCCACCGCTTTCACCATGTCGTAGATGGTGAGGCAGGCGACGGACACCGCCGTCAGCGCTTCCATCTCGACGCCGGTCGGGCCCTTGACCTTGACGGTCGCGCGGACCCGGCAGCCGGGCAGCTTCTTGTCCGGCGTGATATCGAGCGTGACCTTCGACAGAGCCAGCGGATGACAGAGCGGGATCAGTTCGGACGTGCGCTTCGCGGCCATGATGCCGGCGACGCGGGCTGTGCCGAGCACGTCGCCCTTGGCGGCGTTGCCCTTGACGATGAGATCGAGTGTCTTGCCGGTCATCACCACATGGCCTTCGGCCACCGCGACGCGCTCCGTGTCCGGTTTGGCCGAGACATCGACCATCCGGGCTTCGCCTCTGGCGTCGATATGGGTGAGGGCGGAGCCTGCCTTTGTCTTCGATCTTGTTTTGGATTTCCTGGCCACGGGTCAGCGCGTCCCGGTGGCGCGCTGCGGATCGCGCGCAAGCAACGTGCGCGTCGCGGCGGTCACATCGGCCTGCCGCATCAGGCTTTCGCCGACGAGGAAGGTGTTCATGCCGACGCGCGCCAGACGCGAGAGATCGTCGGGCGCGAAGATTCCGCTTTCGCCGACGCTGATGCGATCCTGCGGGATCAGCGGCGCGAGGTCTTCGCTGGTCTTGAGCGTGACCTCGAAGGTGCGCAGGTTGCGGTTGTTGACGCCGAGCAGCGGCGACTTCAGCTTCAGGGCGCGGTCGAGTTCTTCGCGGTTGTGAACTTCGAGCAGCACGTCCATGCCATGGGCGAAGGCAGCGTCCTCGATATCCTTGGCCACGGCGTCATCAAGCGCGGCCATGATGATGAGGATGCAGTCCGCGCCATGGGCGCGGGCTTCCGCGACCTGATAGGTGTCGTACATGAAATCCTTGCGCAGCACTGGCAGCGACACCGCCGCGCGTGCTGCGGTCATGAACGCCAGCGATCCCTGAAACGACGGCGTGTCGGTCAGCACCGAAAGACAGGCCGCGCCGCCGGCCTCATAGGCCTTCGCCAGCGCAGGCGGATCGAAGTGGGCGCGGATCAATCCCTTGGATGGCGATGCCTTCTTGATTTCCGCGATCAGCGCGTAATCGCCATTGGCGTGTTTCGCGCGAATGGCCTTGGCGAAACCGCGCGGCGCCGGCGCCGCCTTGGCGCGCGCTTCAATCTCGCTCAGAGGAACGGCACGCTTTGCGGCGGCGATTTCCTCGCGCTTGTAGCTTTCGATTTTATCGAGGATGTCAGCCAAGGGTATGGGCTCCTCAAGCATTCGAGACGGCGACAAGGCGCGTCAGCCGGTCCGTCGCAGCCCCAGTGTCCAGCGCCTTGGTGCCGAGCGCAACGCCTTCCTTCAGATCCTTCGCCTTGCCGGCGACCACGAGGGCGGCGGCGGCATTGATCAGCGCGACATTGCGGTAAGCGTTCTGCTTGCCGTCCAGCACCTCGCGCAGCGCATTCGCATTGGCCTGCGCATCGCCACCCTTGAGTTCGGCTGCGGTGGCGCGCGGCAATCCGGCGTCTTCCGGCGTGACGTCGAAGGTGCGTATGTTGCCGTTCTCAAGCGCCGCGACATGGGTCGGGCCGGTGAGGGTGATTTCGTCGAGGCCGTCCGAGCCATGCACGACCCAGACGGATTCCGCGCCGAGATTCTTCAGCACCTGCGCCAGCGGCTGCACCCAGTGCTTGGAGAACACGCCGACCATCTGCCGTTTCACGCCGGCGGGATTGGACAGCGGTCCGAGCAGGTTGAAGATGGTGCGGGTGGCAAGCTCAACCCGGGTCGGGCCGACATTCTTCATCGCCGGATGATGAGTCGGAGCGAACATGAAGCCGATTCCGGCCTCGGCGATACAGCGGCCGACGCCTTCCGGCGCGATGTTGATGTTGACGCCGAGGGCGGCGAGCGCATCAGCGGCGCCCGACTTCGACGACAGCGCGCGATTGCCATGCTTGGCGACCGGAACGCCGGTGCCCGCGAGAATGAAGGAGGCGCAGGTCGAGACGTTGACCGACCCCGATCCGTCGCCGCCGGTGCCGACGATGTCGACCGCATCGGCGGGCGCCTTCACCGTCAGCATCTTGGAACGCATCGCCGAGACCGCGCCGGTGATCTCGTCGACGGTCTCACCGCGCACGCGCAGGCCCATCAGCAGCGCGCCCATCTGCGAAGGGGTCGCTTCGCCGGACATCACGCGGTCGAAAGCCGATGCGGCTTCGTCGCGCGTCAAGGCCGCGCCGGTCGCGACCTTTCCGATAATGGCTTTCAGATCGTCCATATCACTGAGCCGAGGCCGCGCCGGTCGCCACGGCGAAGGCGTTCTGGTTGATGCTGACACCGATCTCGGTTTCGAGCTTGGCGATGTAGGCGGTGAGCTGTTCTTCCATTTCGGCGCGCCGCAGGTTATCGGTCAGCTTCTTGACGTCGTCGGATGCAAGATCGACGGGCGGCACGGCGATATCGGTCACCTTGAACACGATCCATTCGGTCGCGCCGTTGCCCTCGGTTTGGCCGACGCCATCCTTCGGCGTGCGGAACGCAGCCGCGACGAGGCGCTCCGGGATGTCCTTGGCGTCGCTGTCGCGCTTGAACAGCTTCGCTGTTTCGACCTTCACACCGGCCGCGGCGGCTTCGGCGTCGAGGGTCGCTCCCTTTTCGATTTTGCCGACCATTTCAGCGGCCTTCGCGCGCAGGCGAGTCGCAATCTGCTCATCTTTCCAGCGAGCCTGGACCTGATCCTTCACTTCATCCAGCGAGCGGTCACGCGATGGTGTCACGCCCAGAACGTCGAACCACAGTTCGCCGCCATTGTATTGCACCGGCTCGTTCTCGACGCCGATGTTGCTGGCGAAAGCCGGAGATACGACATCCACGCCCTGCGGCAGGCCGGTCACGGGCTTGCCATCCGGTCCACGGCCGGAGCGGTCGACGGCTTCGATGGTGGTCGCCTTCAGCCCGAGCTTCTGGGCGGCTTCGGCGATGTTCGCGCCGCCGCCGCGTTCGTCCTCGATCTTGTTGCGCAGGTCCTGCATCTGGGTGCGGGCGCGATCGAGCGCCATTTCGCGCTTGATCGCCGGCGCGACGCTCTCGAACGATGGGTTTGTGCCGGGCTCGACCTTGGTGACCTTCAGCAGGGCCGTGGTCAGCGCGCCTTTGACCGGTTCGCTGACCGTGTTCGGCGCCAGCGCAAATGCGGCGTCCGCGAGCGCGCTGTCGCCGATGGATGATTTGGCGACCGTGCCGAGGTCGATGTCGGCGGTGGTCAGCTTGCGCTCCTTGGCGAGGTCCTCGAAGGACGTTCCGGCCTTGATGCGTTCGCTCGCGGCCTTCGCCTCGTCGGCGTTCGGGAACGGGATCTGCAGCACCTGACGGCGCTCTGGCGTCGCATAGCGTTCGCGGCGCTGCTCGAATACCTTCTTTGCGTCATCATCCGAGATGGTAATCGATTTGGCGAACTCATCCGGCGTCAACGCCAGCATCGCGATCTTGCGATATTCCGGCGCGCGGAAAAGCTGCTTGCGATCCTCGAAATAGGCGGCGAGCGCTTCCGGCGAGGGCGGGTCGATCGTCCCGGCCTGCGCGGCGGTGAGCCTCACGTAGTTGGCGGAACGCTGCTCGTTCTGGAAGCGGACCAGTGCTTCGATCTGGGTCTTCGGCGGCTCAAGCCCGGCGACGATCGTGCCGGTCAACTGGCGGCGCAATGCGACCTTCCGCTGTTCGGCAATATAGCGCTGCTCGGTGTAGCCAGCCTGACGGATGAGCTGGACAAATCGCTCATGCTCGAACTTGCCATCGAGGCCCTTGAAGTTCGGGTCGTTCTGGATGGCTCGCACGATGTCGGCGTCGGACTGCCCAAGGCCCATGTTGCGTACCGTCTCGTCCACGGCAGCGTCCGCAATGACATCCTGCAGCACCTGGCGGTCGAGACCGAACTGGCGCGCCTGCTCGGCGGTCAGCGGACGGCCGAAGCGGCGGCTGATCTGCTGCAGCCGGTCCGTGAACAGGTTGCGGAATTGCTCGGTGGTGATCTCGGTGCTGCCGATCTTGGCCAGTGAGGACTGTCCGAAGCCTTTGAAAATGTCGGCGATGCCCCAGATGCCGAAACTGATAATCAGCACGCCGAACATGACGGACATAACCGTCTTGCCGAGCCAATTCGATGAGGCTTTACGCATTCCTCGGAGCATGGGTCCAACTTGATGTTCGGGGGGTGGGGCGGTTCGCCACGGAGGCGTTACCGCGTTGTTTCGCCAACATATAAAGGGGTGCCGGTTCCCTAGCAACCTTGCTGGTGGCGACGCATCGGCGCGGTTAACGGGCATCATCCCCGAAAATGGGAACCGCTTTCGGATAGGATCATGTCAATCGGGGTGTGTCGTGTGGAAATATGGCGTCGGAACTGGCGTCTCTGGAGCGCCTCTGCTAGCGCAAATCACCCCATTCACATGTGAGATGAAGAATGACCGACACGCGCCGTCCGCTGATCGCGGGGAACTGGAAGATGAACGGCCTCAAGGCCTCGGCGAATGAACTGGCCGCTATCGGGCAGGGCGCGGAAAGGGTCTGGCGCAAGGCTGACCTTCTGATTTGCCCGCCGGCGACGCTGCTGTTCACCTCCGCGGCCATTGTGATCGGCTCGAAGGTCGCCATCGGCGCGCAGGACTGCCACCCCGCCGCTTCCGGTGCGCATACCGGCGATCTTTCGGCTGAAATGCTGGCGGATGCCGGCGCAACCGCGATCATTGTCGGCCATTCCGAGCGCCGCACCGATCATCACGAAACCGACGCGCTGGTCCGCGCCAAGGCCGAGGCGGCGTGGCGCGCCGGCCTCGTCGCCATCGTCTGCGTGGGGGAGACGCAGGCCGAACGCGACGCCGGGAAAACCCTCGATGTGGTCGGGCAGCAGCTTGCCGGTTCGGTGCCCGACGGGGCAACGGCCGCCAATCTGGTCGTCGCCTATGAGCCGGTCTGGGCGATTGGAACCGGGCGGACGCCGACCGCCAAGGATGTTGAGGAAGTCCATGGGTTTATCCGTGATCGGCTCAAGGATCGGTTCAGCGCCGAGGGTGCCGCGATCCGGATTCTTTACGGCGGCTCGGTCAAACCCTCGAATGCGGCCGAACTGATGGCGGTTGCCAATGTCGACGGTGCCCTGGTGGGTGGCGCTAGCCTGAAAGCGGTTGATTTCCTTGCGATTGCGGCCGCGTGCCCCTAAATCACCCACGCCCCTGAGCGGTCTGTCCGGGGGTGGCAATCACCCCCGCAATCGTGTACAGACCGCGCAACTTCAACCCCCGCAAGCGCGTATCGCCCGGCTGCCCGGAGCGACCGTTTGTGACGGAAGGTAACGATGCAGACCGTCATTATCGTCATTCATCTCATGCTCGTGCTCGGCCTGATCGGCGTCGTGCTGCTGCAGCGTTCCGAAGGCGGTGGCCTTGGGATCGGCGGCGGTGGCGGAGGCGGCTTCATGTCCAGCCGCGGCACGACCAACCTGCTGACCCGCACCACCGCGATTCTTGCGACAGGCTTCTTCATCACCAGCCTGTTCCTGTCGTGGCTGGCGAACTACGAGCGCAAGCCGGCGTCGATCATCAACTCGACCAGTCCGGCGCCGATCTCCCAGCCGGGCAGCGCGCCGCAGGCGCCGGTCGGCGGTTTGCTCGACTCGCTCAAGAAGCCGGACGCACCGGCCGCACCTTCGGCTCCCGCAGCACCACAGGCGCCGCAGTCGAAGTAATCCAGACAAATGCTGTGCAGTCATGCGTGAGCCGCTTGCCTGCACATCTGAGAATTGCCTTCCAAGTACCTGACTGAACTTCCATATCAGGACTACCCACAGCGCACCGGAATCCCGGCGCGCGCGTGGGTTTCGTTTTGCGAATCACACCGGCGGAGCTAAAGGTAGAATCCCATGACGCGGTATATTTTCATCACCGGCGGCGTGGTCTCCTCGCTCGGCAAGGGTCTGGCTTCAGCAGCGCTCGGCGCTGTTCTGCAGTCACGAGGCTACAAGGTCCGCCTTCGCAAGCTCGATCCCTATCTCAATCTCGATCCGGGAACGATGTCGCCGTATCAGCACGGCGAAGTGTTCGTGACCGATGACGGCGCGGAGACCGACCTCGATCTCGGTCACTACGAGCGCTTCACCGGCCGTCCCGCGACCAAGCAGGACAACATCACCACCGGGCGCATCTATCAGGATATCCTGAACAAGGAACGGCGCGGCGACTATCTCGGCGCGACGGTGCAGGTGATTCCGCACGTCACCAACGCCATCAAGGAATTCATCCTCACCGGCAACGAGGGCTATGACTTCGTGCTGTGCGAGGTCGGCGGCACGGTGGGCGACATCGAAGGCCTGCCGTTCTTCGAGGCGATCCGTCAGGTCAAGAACGACCTGCCGCGCGGGCAGGTCATCTACATTCATCTGACACTTCTGCCGTACATTCCAAGTGCCGGAGAACTCAAGACAAAGCCGACCCAACATTCGGTGAAAGAGCTCCGCTCCATCGGCATCCAGCCTGATATCCTGCTGTGCCGGACCGACCGCGAAATTCCGAAGGAAGAGCGCCGCAAGCTGGCGCTGTTCTGCAACGTGCGCGAAAGCGCGGTGATCGAGGCGCGCGACGTCGACAACATCTACGCGGTGCCCGAGGCCTATCACGCCGCCGGTCTCGACGACGAAGTGCTGGCTGCGTTCGGCATCGAGGCCAAGGCCCCGCCGAAGCTCGAGAGCTGGCACACGATCAACGAGCGCGTCCGCCGCCCCGAGGGTGAAGTGACCATCGCGATTGTCGGCAAGTACACCGGCATGAAGGACGCCTACAAATCCCTGATCGAGGCGCTGTCGCATGGCGGCATCGCCAACAAGGTGAAGGTCAATCTCGACTGGATCGAGAGCGAGGTGTTCGAGAACGAGGATCCCGCTCCGTTCCTCGAACACGTCAACGGCATTCTGGTGCCGGGCGGCTTCGGCCAGCGCGGCGCGGAAGGCAAGATCAAGGCGGCACGTTTCGCGCGCGAGCGTGAGGTGCCGTATTTTGGCATCTGCTTTGGCATGCAGATGGCCGTGATCGAAGCGGCCCGCAATCTGGTCGGCATCGAAGACGCCAATTCGACCGAGTTCGGCCCCGCCAAGGAACCGCTGGTTGGCCTGATGACCGAGTGGGTTCGTGGCAATGAACTGGAGAAACGCACCAGGGCGGGCGATCTCGGCGGCACCATGCGCCTCGGCGCGTATCCCGCCGCACTCAAGAAGGGCAGCCGCGTTTCGAAAATCTATGGCGATGCGCTGGAGATTTCCGAGCGGCATCGCCACCGCTACGAGGTCAACACCGCCTACAAGGACCGCCTCGAACAGCACGGCCTCCGCTTCTCAGGCATGTCGCCGGACGGCGTGCTGCCCGAGATCGTCGAATACGAGGATCATCCCTGGTTCATCGGCGTGCAGTATCATCCCGAACTGAAGTCGCGCCCGTTCGAGCCGCACCCGCTGTTCGCATCGTTCGTCGAGGCCGCGATGGTGCAGAGCCGCCTGGTCTGATCGGGCGGAACTGGCGCGTACGGGCCTGCCTGTCTCGGGAAGCGCAATGACTGATGACGAGCACCGACCATCGGCAAAAGGCTCCGTACCCAAAGTCGGCGCGGTAAGCACGAGGTCCGAGCGGGAACAGACGGACACGGCAAGGCCGTGGGGGCCGTCACCATCGCAACCGCCCCAATCCGCCGATCAGACACACCACCCACACAGTTCGGGGCGCTGGCATCGCTCGCGGCTGGCCTCGATGGTGTTCGCGTGTCTTCTTCTCGCGGGCGTGCTCATCCCCGCCTATCAGGAACTCTCGACGCCAGGAGCGTGGTCATACTGGAAGGAGTTCTTCGGCTCGCCCAGCATGACTGCGACGGCCGTGACCACGGCGGACGGCCGCAAGGCGCTCGCCATCGACGGGCGGATCGGGCCTGCCTCGGCAAGCTGGTTTCGAGATCGACTCGATGCGGCGAAGCTGGGGAGCGGCGATGTGGTCTTCCTATCCTCGCCGGGCGGCTCGCTCGATCAGGGATTGATCATGGGCGCGGTGGTGCGGTCACGCGGTTTGACCACGGTGGTGGGGAGGGTGGATTCCGCCGGGCGTCCGCAACCGGCGCGCTGCGCCAGCGCCTGCGTGTTCGTTTTTGCAGGCGGGAAAATCCGCGAGGCCTTGCCGCGCTCCATGCTCGGCGTCCACCAGTTCAGCACGACCGGCGCCAAAGGCGAGGAATCGGCGGGCGATCTTGTGTCGCGCACCCAGCGCACCACCGGCATTATCCTCGATTACATGACACGGATGGGCATCTCGCCCTCGATCATGCAGGCGATGACGGCGAGCAAGGACATCCGCTGGCTGACCGAGAAGGAAGCCTTCGAGATGAACCTGGTAACGGCGCGCTACTCCGGAAGCTGACTTACTTCGGACATCCCGAGGTTTGATCGCCGGTTCGGGCTGCGGGCTTGCTGTTGATATAGACGCCACCCGCGCCGCCGACCACAACCCCGCCGCAGCCTGTCTTGCCGCTCAACACGGCGGCGGGCTTGCCGTTGATGAAGACGTTCGGCGATCCCTCGACAATCACGCTGCCGTCGCTCGTGGTGTCGCCCTGACGTGCCGCAGCTTTGCCATTGATGGTCACGCCAGTGGCGCCGCCTGTGATAACGCCCGTCTGGGCATTGGCGGATAACGGCAGCGTGGCGGCGATCAGCATTGGGCAAATCATTATCCGCATGGCGAACCTCGCATGGAGCGCATGATGAACGGGCGCTTGATCGGCAGACAGGCGCAGGCGACTATACGCCAGACCGGGAGCACCTGCATAATCCCGTCGCGTTATCGAGCGAAGCGTACCGGTTCGCTTGAAGAGCGCGCATCAAACATCAGTCGGCGCTGTTCGCGCGCCGGTTCAATCAAGAAGAAAGGCAAGTGACCATGATTCTCGAAATGCGTGTCTATCGCTGTCTGCCCGGAAGGCTTCCGAATCTTCTGAAGCGCTTTGAGAACCACACGCTGAAAATCTGGGACAAACATGGCATCCGTCAGGCCGGCTTTTTCACCACGGTGATCGGCCAGTCCCATCAGGAATTGACCTATTTTCTGAAATGGGATTCGCTTGCCGAGCGCGAGCAGAAGTGGACCGCGTTCATGAGCGACCCGGCCTGGCTGACCGCGCGGTCTGACAGCGAGAAGGACGGTCAGATCGTCGAAAATATCGTCAGCCAGATTTTGACGCCGACAGCTTTCTCTGCGGTGAAGTGAGGGCGCATCGCGCATCCAGCATGGCTCGCGGTCTCGATCATATCGTTCATGCCGTCGGCGATCTTGATGCGGCTGCGGATTTCTATTCCCGCGCCGGCTTCAAGGTCGGCGCGCGCAACAAGCATCCGTGGGGCACGCACAATCATGTGGTGCAGTTCCCCGGTTTCTTCATCGAAGTGCTGACCGTCGCCGAGCCTGAAAAGCTCGGTGATGACGGCCTCTCGCAGCACTTCGGGATTCCCGGCCGCGACGCGATCGGACGCGGCAACGGCTTTGCGATGCTGGTGCTGGAGAGCACCGACAGCGAGGCGGATGTCGCTGACTTTGCGCGGCAGGGCATCGGCATCTCAAAGGTGTTGCCGTTTTCGCGTCAGGCCGTGTTGCCTGATGGCAGCGCGACCACGGTGGGGTTCTCGCTGGTCTTTGCGAAAGATACCCTGTCGCCCGACACGACGTTCTTCACCTGCAGGCAGCAGAATCCGGCGGCGTTCTGGAAGCCGGATTTTCAGCAGCACCCGAACGGCGCAAGTGGCGTCCTCGGAGCAGTGCTGGTCGCGGAGAATCCGGCCGATCATCACATCTTCCTTGAGGCTTTCACCGGCGTTCGCGATCTGCATTCGAGTTCGCTGGGCGTTTCTGCAAAGACGCCGCGGGGCGATATCGAGATCATGGACCCCGTTGCGTTCCGCGATCGGTTCGGTGACGTGGCCAAACAAACCGGCGAGGGCATGTCTTTAAAGGCGCTGCGGCTTGCGGTTCCGGACCTCGGAGCACTTGAAAGCGCATTGAGGCTTGGAGGGGTGACCTCGCACCGGAGCGGCGGCCGGGTCGTGGTCCCGCCACAGGCCGCCCTCGGTGCAACCCTGATATTCGAGGCTTCGGCCCAGATTTGACGGAGCGGACTTGATCGGGCATTGCCTCACCGGCATGGTCAGCCGCTTCCAGCAAAGGGATATGCCTTGAACGCCCCAATTTCAGCCGCCCCGGTGGTGTCCGCAGGCACCGTCACATTCGGCAATACGCTGCCGCTCGCGGTGATCGCGGGACCGTGCCAGTTGGAAAGCCGGGCGCATGCGCTGGAGACGGCTCAGGCTCTGAAAGAGATCGCCGCGCGTCTCGGCATCGGGTTGGTTTACAAAACGTCTTTCGACAAGGCGAACCGCACCAGCGCCTCCGGCGCGCGGGGTATCGGCCTCGACAAGGCGCTGCCGATCTTTGCTGAGATCAAATCGTCGCTCGGTCTGCCGGTGCTGACCGATGTGCATGAGATCGACCAGTGCGAGCGTGTCGCCGACGCCGTGGACATTCTGCAAATCCCGGCCTTCCTGTGCCGCCAGACCGATTTGCTGCTCGCAGCCGCTGCGACCGGCAAGATCGTCAATGTGAAGAAGGGCCAGTTCCTCGCGCCTTGGGACATGGCCAATGTCGTCGCCAAGGTGACCGGCGGCGGCAATCCGAATGTGCTGGTGACCGAGCGCGGCGCATCCTTCGGTTACAACACGCTGGTGTCCGATATGCGCGCGCTGCCGATCTTGGCGCGCACCACGGGCGCGCCGGTGATCTTCGATGCGACGCATTCAGTGCAGCAACCTGGCGGCAAGGGCAGTTCGTCGGGGGGCGAGCGTGAATTTGTGCCGGTGCTGGCGCGGGCGGCGGTCGCGGTCGGCGTTGCAGGCGTATTTATCGAGACGCATCCCGATCCGGACAATGCGCCGTCGGACGGCCCGAACATGGTGCCGCTGAAGGATTTTGAATCGCTTGTGAAGACTTTGATGAATTTTGACGCTGTCGCGAAGTCGAAAGCGTGACGGCCCCAATATAGCAACGAAAACATAAGGGCCGCGATCAACGCGGCATCCGCCAGACCGATGCTGCCGATCCTCAATGTCATCGCCGCGACGACGTTCGCATCCGCCCTGTCATCGCGGGCAATGGAACCGGTTTTGCCACTGGTTGCCGACGACTTCGGGGTTTCTGTCGCCACGGCCGCGAGCCTGTCGGCGGTCGTCGCGCTGACATTCGCCATTGTCCAGCCGCTGCTCGGCGCCGCAGCCGACATGTTCGGCAAGCCGCGCCTGATGATTGCCTGTCTGGTCCTGCTTGGCGCGGCCAATGCCTTGGGCGCGGTCGCTACCTCATTTGAAATGCTGTTCGTGTCGCGTGTGCTTGTGGGTATCGCGGCCGGCGGGACATTCCCCATTGCGTTCGGACTGACCGGCGATCTGGTGCCGACCGCGCAGCGGCAGGTGGCCCTCAGCCGCGTGCTCGCAGGCGCGATGACCGGAAATCTGCTCGGCGCGTCGGCAGCCGGCGTCATCGGCGATTTTCTCGGCTGGCGGGGTGTTCTCGGCGTGCTCGGCGCGATCATGGTGGTGGCGTCCGCCGCGGTCATGATCGGATTCCGGCGCGGCGGCATCACCAGCCCGCGCAGCGGTGTGAGCTTTGCTTCGCTGAAGGCGGGCTATCGCACGATCCTGCGCAATCCCAATGCCCGGGTGTGTTTCACCGCGGTCTTCATCGAAGGGCTTTGCGTTCTCGGCCTCTTTCCGTTTGTCGCAGCCTTCCTCTTTGAACTTGGCGAGACTCGCGCGTCGATCCCCGGCGTGGTCATCGCGGCCTTCGCGGTCGGCGGGCTGTTCTACACCATGAGCGTGTCGCGGTTGCTGCCGCGATTTGGCGTGAACCGGCTGATGATCGGCGGCGCGGCGGTCGTCGCGATGCAGTTCGTGATTATCGCGCTGGGGCCGCGCTGGGAGATTCAGGCGATTTCGTTTCTCATCATGGGTTGGGGATTCTATTCGCTGCACGGTTCTCTGCAGGTGTTCTCAACGGATCTCGCGCCGGAAGCGCGCGCTTCGGCGATGTCGCTCCATGCGTTCTGCTTCTTCATGGGGCAGGCGGTCGGGCCGATCGTCTATGGCTTCGCGCTGGTCCATGCCGGAAAGCAGGCGACCCTGATCCTGAGCGCGACCGCGATCCTTGTGCTGGGTCTGGTCGCCGCACGCCTGCTGCATCAGAAGCCTGCGGAGATGGCGGATATCTAGCCCCGCCCGCGATAGGGCGCGACGCCTTGATCCGGCACCCAGACGCCACTCGGCAATTTTCCGGTCTGCCAGAACACGTCGATCGGAATGCCGCCGCGCGGATACCAGTAGCCGCCGATCCGCAGCCAGCGTGGCTTGATCTCCTTCACCAGCCGCTTGCCGATCCCCACCGTGCAGTCCTCATGAAACGCGCCGTGATTGCGGAAGCTCGACAGATACAGCTTCAGCGCCTTGGACTCGACCAGCCACTGATCCGGCACATAGTCGATCACCAGATGCGCAAAGTCGGGCTGGCCGGTGATCGGGCACAGCGAGGTGAATTCCGGCGCGACAAACCGTACCAGATAATTGTCCTTCGGATGCGGATTGGGCACCCGGTCGAGCTTGGCCGCTTCAGGAGAGGCGGGCATTTCGACCTGATGGCCGAGCTGCAATGAGGCAGGCTCTTGAAGCGAAGCAGTCTTGGCTTTGGTGATCCGGGGCTTTTTCGACATAAGTGTCTCCGTTTGCCGTCTGATAGCCCGTTCTGATGAAAACGTCACGGGATCAAAGGGTTCGGATACCCTTTTCCGCCGGGCCGCCTTCCTGTAGAAGCTGCCGCAAACCTCCCCACCTGATCCTGAAAGGGCGCACATGACCGCAATCGTCGACATCATCGGCCGCGAAATCCTCGACAGCCGTGGCAATCCGACCGTCGAAGTCGATGTGATCCTCGAAGACGGCTCGCTGGGCCGCGCGGCAGTTCCGTCCGGGGCGTCAACCGGCGCGCATGAAGCCGTCGAACTGCGCGATGGCGACAAGGGCCGTTATCTCGGCAAGGGCGTGCAGAAGGCCGTCGATGCAGTCAACGGCGAGATTTTCGATGCTATCGGCGGCATGGAAGCCGAACAGCAGGTGCAGATCGATGAGACCATGATCGACCTCGATGGCACGCCGAACAAGAGCCGCCTCGGCGCCAATGCCATCCTCGGCGTCTCGCTGGCGGTGGCGAAGGCCGCTGCGGAATCCCTCGGCATGCCGCTTTATCGCTATGTCGGCGGCACCTCGGCGCGCGTGCTGCCAGTGCCGATGATGAACATTGTCAACGGCGGCGTGCATGCCGACAATCCGATCGACTTCCAGGAAATCATGGTGATGCCGGTCGGCGCCGAGACCTTCGCCGAAGGATTGCGCGCGGGTGCCGAAATCTTCCATACCCTGAAAAGCGAACTGAAGAAGGCCGGCCACAACACCAATGTCGGCGACGAGGGCGGTTTCGCCCCGAACCTGCCGTCAGCGGATGCCGCGCTGGATTTCGTCATGAGTGCCATCGGCAAGGCCGGTTACAAGGCCGGCGGCGACATCATGCTGGCGCTCGACTGCGCCTCGACCGAGTTCTTCAAGAACGGCTCATACGTCTATGAGGGCGAGAAGAAGACCCGCTCGCGCTCGGAACAGGCCAAGTATCTCGCCGATCTCGTCTCGCGCTATCCGATCGTCTCCATCGAAGACGGCATGGCGGAAGACGACATGGACGGCTGGAAGGAGCTGACCGACCTGATCGGAGGCAAGTGCCAGCTCGTTGGTGATGACCTTTTCGTCACCAACGTCACGCGCCTTGCGGACGGCATCAAAAAGGGCCTCGGTAATTCGATCCTGGTGAAGGTCAACCAGATCGGCTCGCTGACCGAGACGCTGGCCGCCGTCGAGATGGCGCACAAGGCGGGCTACACCGCCGTGATGTCGCATCGCTCGGGCGAAACCGAAGACTCGACCATTGCCGATCTCGCCGTCGCCACCAACTGCGGTCAGATCAAAACCGGCTCGCTGGCCCGCGCGGACCGGACCGCCAAATACAACCAGTTGCTGCGCATCGAGCAGGAACTCGGCAATCAGGCGGTTTATGCAGGCCGTTCAGCGCTCAAGGCGCTGGCGTAAATCGTTATGCGCCGGAAGTCACACCGGCGCATCGCTGCATTTCATTTCCGGACGCGATTGACGGCTTGCCTTGGCAAGCCGTCGCCGTTTTGATCTGGCCACATCTGCCGGGATTCTGCCGGCACAGGAGATACGACGATGCAGGGTCCGCTGACCGGAATCAAAGTCATTGAAATCGGGCAGGCGCTCGCGGGTCCGCTGGCCGGCGCGATCATGGCCGACATGGGTGCGGACGTGATCAAGATCGAGAAGCCCGACGGCGGCGACGACGCGCGAAGCTGGGGCCCTCCGTTCATCGAGGACGCCTCGATCATGTTTCATGTCACCAACCGCAACAAGCGGTCCGTGACGCTCGACATGAAGAACGCCGCTGACATCGAGAAACTGAAGACGCTTGTCCGTGATGCCGACATTCTGATCCAGAATTTGCGTTCGGGTGTGGTCAACGATCTCGGCATCGGCCCGGAGCATATGCACGCGATCAATCCGCGCCTGATCTACTGCTCGATCTGGGCATTCGGGCCGAAGGGACCGCTGTCGAAAGCGCCGGGCTTCGATCCGCTGCTGCAGGCCTATGGCGGCGTGATGATGCAGACCGGCCGCCACGACGATCCGCCGACATTCTGCGCACCGGCGATCAACGACAAGGCGACCGCGCAATGGTGCGTGATCGGCGCGCTCGGCGCGCTGCAGCAGCGTCATGTCACCGGGAAGGGCTGCGTGATCGACACGTCGCTGCTCGACAGCGCTGCCTCGTGGGTGGATGCCTCGCTCGCGACTTATCACATCACGCAGGAACTCTCGCCACGCACCGGCGCTGCGACACCGACCATTGTGCCGTATCAGGCGTTTGAGACCGCGGATCATCCGCTGGTGATCGCGGCGGGGTATGACCGGCTGTTTCACAAGCTCGCCACCGTGCTCGGCTTTCCCGAATGGTGCACTGATCCGCGCTTTGCCAAGGGCAGGGACCGCTTCGTTCATCGCGACACGCTGATCGGATTGCTGAAGCCGGTGTTGCTGACCAAGACTCGCGCCGAATGGCTCGCCGCCTTCGAGGCAGCGGGCGTTCCGTGCGCTCCGGTCAATACCATCGCGGAATTGCAGCAGACCGAACAGTTCAAGGCGTCCGACCTGCTGCGCACCTTGCCCGGCAGCGACCTGCCGGTGGTGGGCTTGCCGATTTCCTTCGATGGCCAGCGCCCGCATCCGCATTCCGGCGCACCGCGCCTCGGGCAGCACAACGACGAACTGCTCGGGTAGGATATCGGAACACGATCTCGCGAGTGGAAGTTAATGCACTTGCATCCTTTTGGGACGAAGGCTAATTCGCCTCTGAAGGTTCGCTTTGTCCTGTTGCTTAAAAGGATCGTCCCATGGCCCATTCCGTCGCCGTCATTGTCGGTAGTCTCCGCAAGGAGTCGTTTTCGCTCAAGATCGCCAAGGCGCTTGCAAAAATTGCTCCGCCGTCGCTGAAACTGGGCATCGTGACCCTGCACGACCTGTCGTTCTTCAATCAGGACCTGGAAGCCACCCCGCCGGCGGACTGGCTCAAATTCCGCGAGACCGTGCAGAAATCGGACGCCGTGCTTTTCGTCTCGCCGGAGTACAACCGGTCCGTTCCGGGTGTGCTGAAGAACGCGATTGATGTGGGCTCGCGTCCCTACGGCAAGAGTTCGTTCCTGGGCAAGCCCACCGGAATCGTGGTCAGCTCGCCGGGACCGCTCGGCGGCGTCGCGGCGGCGATGCACCTGAAGGCGCTGCTCCCCGGCATTTGCGGCCCAATTCTGCAGCAGCCGGAAATCTACCTCAACGGGGTGGGCGACGCGTTCGACGACAAGGGCGAACTGACCAAGGAATCCCTTGAAAAGGTGCTGAGGGACTACATCACCGCCTTCGCGGCGTGGGTCGGCAAGCAGGCGGCGTGACGTTGCGATGACGAGACAGCCCGGCTGTTAGCGATGGGTTAACCGGGCTGTCCCATCGTGCGTACATGGTTTCACGCACGCGACTCAAAGCAATCATGACCGGCCTCGCGCTCTATGCGATCGCGGCGGCGCTGATTGCCTATTTCGGGGTCAATGCCTACACCGGCAAATACGGCCTCAATGCGCGGCAGGAGCTGGACCACGAAATCGTGCTGCTGACAGCCGAACTGGCCCGGCTCAAAGCCGAACGGGTGGCGGCCGAGCAGAGAGTCTCGTCGCTTCGCTCGGACCGGGTCGATCCCGACATGCTCGACGAGCGCGCACGCTACCAGCTCGACTATGTGCATCCGCGCGACCTTGTCCGGATGATCGGTCAGAACTAGTATTCCGAACTAGATGTTCGCCTGACAGTCTCGCAACACGTCTGCTTGCGAATGACGGATTTTCAAACACACCAGGAACTATGATTCTGGTGATGGTATAACGCGTAGATCTGCGATGCTCTGTGACGGCACGTTGCTTGGCGCAATTTGCCGCAACAGGTTTCAAATTTCAAAAATCCGTCGCTTTCGATTCTAAAGTTGCCCTCGCTGCATTGCGTCATAGATGAGTTCGGCGCTGACGCACGCTTTCCTTTCATGGCGGTATGAGTTGGAGTAGAGAGGATTGTATCCGCTCTCTTATCCGGACATGACATGTCGCCAAAAGAAACGGCCTCAGCGAAGAAAAGCGCAGCCTCCAAAGACGCTGGTAACGGCTCCCGCCATCCGAACAATCTGACATTTTCAAAGGATCAGGAGCTTCACGCGTTTCGCGAGATGATGCTGATCCGCCGCTTCGAGGAAAAGGCGGGCCAGCTCTACGGCATGGGGGCCATCGGCGGTTTCTGCCATCTCTATATCGGTCAGGAAGCCGTGGTGGTCGGCATGCAGATGTCGCTGGAGAAGGGCGACCAGATCATCACCAGCTATCGCGATCATGGTCACATGCTCGCTTGCGGCATGGAGCCCAAGGGGGTGATGGCTGAACTGACAGGACGTGAAGCCGGCTATTCCAAGGGGAAGGGCGGCTCCATGCATATGTTCAGCAAGGAGAAGAACTTTTACGGCGGTCACGGCATTGTCGGGGCGCAGGTTCCGCTCGGCACCGGGCTTGCTTTCGCCAACCGCTATCGCGGCAACAAGAATGTCGCGGTTGCCTATTTCGGCGACGGCGCGGCCAATCAGGGGCAGGTCTACGAGAGCTTCAACATGGCGGAGCTGTGGAAGCTCCCCGTCATCTTCGTTGTCGAGAACAATCGCTACGCCATGGGCACCTCGGTGACCCGCTCGTCGGCACAGACCGATTTCTCCAAGCGTGGCGCATCGTTCAACATTCCCGGCGAACAGGTCGATGGCATGGATGTCCGCGCGGTGAAGGCTGCGGGTGACAAGGCGGTGCAGTGGTGCCGCGAGGGCAACGGTCCCTACATTCTCGAAATGCAGACCTATCGTTACCGCGGACATTCGATGTCCGATCCCGCGAAGTACCGGACCCGCGAGGAAGTGGACAAGGTGCGTCACGACAGCGACCCGATCGAACAGGTGCGCCAGAGACTGCTGGAGTTGAAGGTGAGCGAGCAGGACTTGAAGGCGATCGACGGCGAGGTTCGCGAGATCGTCAACGAGGCGGCGGATTTCGCGCAGCACACGCCAGAGCCGCCTGTGTCAGAGCTTTACACCGACATTTACCGTTAAGCTTGCGAAAGAGAGTCCGGAGCGACCATGCCGATTCAAGTTCTGATGCCCGCGCTTTCGCCGACGATGGAGAAAGGCAACCTCGCCAAATGGCTGAAAAAAGAGGGTGACACGGTCAAGTCCGGCGATGTCATCGCTGAAATCGAAACCGACAAGGCGACGATGGAAGTCGAGGCGACCGATGAAGGCACGCTCGGGAAGATATTGATCCCCGAAGGCACCAGCGACGTTGCGGTCAACACGCCCATCGCAACCATTCTCGCTGACGGCGAAAGCGCCGCCGATCTCGGCAAGGCGCCGGCGGCGGCAAAAGCGCCCGCGCCGAATGTTCAGCAGGAAGTTGCCGAGTCCCGCGCTCCCGTCGGAGAGGGCAAGCCGCAGATCAGCGCACCCGCGACACCGGGCGTTCTGCCGATGCCTGCTCCGATTGCCGAAGCCGATCCGGAAGTGCCGCCCGGCACCGAGATGGTGAAGATGACGGTGCGCGAAGCGCTGCGCGACGCAATGGCCGAGGAAATGCGCCGCGACGAAGACGTCTTCGTCATGGGCGAGGAAGTCGCCGAATATCAGGGCGCCTACAAGATCACGCAGGGTCTTCTGCAGGAGTTCGGCGAACGCCGCGTGATCGATACGCCGATCACCGAGCATGGCTTCGCGGGTGTCGGAGTCGGCGCGGCGATGGCTGGGCTAAAACCCATCGTGGAGTTCATGACCTTCAACTTCGCGATGCAGGCCATCGACCAGATCATCAATTCCGCTGCGAAGACCCTCTACATGTCCGGCGGGCAGATGGGCTGTTCCATCGTGTTCCGCGGCCCGAACGGCGCGGCCGCGCGCGTCGCCGCCCAGCACAGCCAGGACTACTCGGCCTGGTACTCGCAGATTCCGGGCCTCAAGGTTGTATCACCGTATTCGGCGGCGGATGCGAAGGGGTTGCTGAAAGCCGCGATCCGCGATCCCAACCCGGTGATCTTCCTCGAAAACGAAATTCTCTACGGTCACTCCGGTGATGTGCCGAAGCTCGACGACTACGTCATTCCGATCGGCAAGGCGCGCATCGTGCGTTCCGGCAAGGACGTGACGCTGATCGCATGGTCGAACGGCATGACCTATGCGCTGCATGCCGCCGATGAACTCGCCAAGGAAGGCATCGAGGCCGAAGTCATCGACCTGCGTACGCTGCGTCCGCTCGACACCGAGACGATCATCAATTCGGTGAAGAAGACCGGACGCGCAGTTGCCGTCGAAGAAGGCTGGCAGCAGTCCGGTGTCGGCGCGGAAATCGCAGCAAGGATCATGGAGCAGGCGTTCGATTATCTCGATGCGCCCGTGGCGCGTGTGTCCGGCAAGGACGTGCCGATGCCGTATGCGGCGAACCTCGAGAAGCTGGCGCTGCCCTCGGTGGCCGAAGTCGTCGATGCGGCCAAGGCCGTGATGTATCGCTGAGAAAGCGGGAAGAAGATCATGCCGATCAACATTCTGATGCCCGCGCTGTCGCCGACCATGGAGAAGGGCAACCTTGCCAAGTGGCTCAAGAAAGAGGGCGACAAGGTCAAGTCCGGCGATGTGATTGCCGAGATCGAGACCGACAAGGCGACGATGGAAGTCGAGGCCGTCGATGAAGGCACGATCGCGAAGATTCTCGTGCCTGAAGGCACGCAGGACATTCCAGTCAACACCATGATCGCGGTGCTTGCCGGTGACGGCGAGGACGTGAAAGCGGCGGGAGCAGGGGCCGGATCGGCGCCCGCGAAGTCCGAAGCTCCGAAAGCCGAAGCGCCCAAATCTGAAGCACCGAAAGCTGCGGCACCTGCAACTGCGTCAGCACCTGCTGCTGCACCGGCTCCCGCGAAACCCGCTGCTGCGCCTGCCGCTGCGGCCGCTCCTGCGCAGAGCGATGGTGCACGTATTTTCTCGTCGCCCTTGGCGCGCCGTCTCGCCAAGGAAGCGGGTATCGACCTGTCGCGCGTGACCGGCACCGGCCCGCATGGCCGCGTGGTCGCCCGTGACATCGGCGAAGCCAAATCCGGCAAGGGCCTCAAGCCTGCGGCCGCTGCGGGCGCGCCTGCCGCCAGCGCAGGCGCAATCGGCGCGCCGGCGATGTCGGATCAGCAGATCCTCGCGCTGTACGAGGAAGGCGCTTACGAAAGCATCCCGCATGACTCCATGCGCCGGACGATTGCGCAGCGTCTCACCGCTGCGACCAATTCGATGCCGACGTTCTACCTCACGGTGGATTGCGATCTCGGCAAGCTCAATGCGGCGCGCGAGGAGATCAATGCTGCCGCGGGCAAGAACGCGGACGGCAAGCCACTTTACAAGCTCTCGGTGAATGACTTCGTCATCAAGGCGATGGCGATCGCGCTGCAGAAGATTCCGGAAGCCAACGTGTCGTGGACGGAAGCTGCGATGCTCCGCCACAGGCATTCGGACATCGGCGTCGCCGTGGCGCTGCCGTTCGGCCTGATTACGCCGATCATCCGGCAAGCCGAAGTGAAAACGCTCTCGGCCATCTCCAACGAGATGAAGGACCTCGCCGCGCGCGCGAAGGGCAAGAAGCTCAAGCCGAACGAATATCAGGGCGGCACATCGTCGGTGTCGAACCTCGGCATGTACGGCATCAAGGATTTTACCGCGGTGATCAATCCGCCGCAGTCCTCGATCCTGGCCGTCGGCACCAGCGAGGAGCGCGCCGTGGTCCGCAACGGTCAGATCGTCGCCGCCAGCATGATGAGCGTGACCCTGTCCTGCGATCATCGCGCGATCGATGGTGCGCTGGGCGCGGAACTGATCACGGCCTTCAAGAAGCTGATCGAAAATCCGGTGATGATGGTCGTGTAGGCCGGGAGCGCGCATGCGCCGGTTTCTGGTTATCGTTCTGGCCTGCGCGCTCGGTTTGGCCGTCGCCTTCGCTTTCGGTCTCGCAGCCGACTTGCTGCGGCCATGCACGGGCGAAGGGCTGTCCTGTTCGATGACCAAGGTGATCGGGTTTATCTACACGCCGGTCTTCAGCGCTGTTGCGCTGATCTGTTTCACGGCCGCTGTATTCTGGAAAGGCGGGCGCGCTCTGAACGTCGCGCTGCTGCTGCCGTTGGTGCCGTTTCTGTTGCTGGTCTTGGTGTTGAAGTACTCGGATATCTCGGTGCGCGAGTTTCGTGAAATTCGCGAGCACGACATTCAGGAAATCCTGCAGATCGCCATTCCCATCATCCTGACCCTGATCGTCCCATGGGCCTTGCTTCGGCGTTTTGCGACCTGGCTCGAACCCGGCAACGTCGCCGGCACATCTTTCAGCGGAGGCGTCCGCTGAGGAACTCCGCAACCATCGGATCGGAAGGCTGGGCGCTGTCCGCTGTTGCGGGCGCGGTCATGGTGCTGTGCGCGAGCACGGCAGCGCTTGCGTTGACTCGCCCGAAGGTCGCCAAACTGCCTGTCGCGCCGAAATCCGTTTTGTTCGTCGGAAACAGCTATTTTTACTACAACAACAGCCTGCACGATCATGTGCTCAATCTGTTGCGCAGCGCCGATCCCGCCGGAACATACACCGCGACCTCCGCGACCATCAGCGGTGCGTCGCTGACCATGCACGATGTGGACAGATTGCTTTCGTCGCACAGGCGCAGGGAATTCGATGCCGTCATCATGATGGATTGCAGTTGGTGCGCGGTCGATCGTACATCTGTCTTCAGGAAAACCGTTGCGAAAGACGTTGCAATCGTCCGCAGGCACCGGGCCGCGCCGGTGCTGTTCATGACATGGGCCTATGCCGACAAGCCGCAGATGATCGGTGCGCTTTCGGACGTCTATACGGCGGCAGGCAATGACAACAACGCGCTGGTCGTTCCGGCCGGGCTGGCGTTTGCACGGTCGCTGTCGCAGCGGCCAGAGCTCGCGCTCTATGTGCCGGACCGGAGCCATCCAACTCTTGCGGGAACGTATCTCGCGGCCTGCGTGGTGATGGCGTCGGTCTATCGGCGCTCGCCGGTCGGCAATGCCTATCGTGCGGGTCTCGATGACGGGACCGCGGCGTTTCTGCAAACCATCGCGTGGGACACCGTGCAGGACTACTACAGGCAATAATTGAGGGAAGCGCCGGCAGGGCGACGCCAGCCGCTTTCGATGTTAGATTTGTTCGCTACCGGGTGAATGGAGTTTGTTATGGCTGATACATCCTTCGACGTTGTCGTGATTGGCTCCGGCCCCGGCGGGTACGTGACCGCGATCCGCGCCGCGCAACTCGGCTTCAAGACAGCCATTGTCGAGAAGGCCTATCTCGGCGGCATCTGCAACAACTGGGGCTGTATCCCGACCAAGGCGCTGCTGCGCTCGGCGGAAATCTATCACTACATGAAACACGCCAAGGATTACGGCCTGTCGGCGGACAATGTATCGTTCGATCCGAAAGCGGTGATCGCGCGCTCGCGCGGCGTGGTGAAGCGCCTCAACGGCGGCGTCGAATTCCTGATGAAGAAGAACAAGATTTCGATCATCTGGGGCGAGGCCATATTGGATGCGCCCGGCAAGTTCACGGTGAAGAAGTCCGCCGCCGAAGCGCCGAAGGGATCGCTGGGTGAGGGCACCTACACCGCCAAGCATATCATCGTCGCGACCGGTGCGCGGCCGCGCGTGCTGCCGGGTCTCGAGCCGGACAAGAAGCTGGTCTGGACCTACTTCGAGGCGATGAACCCCGACAAGATGCCGAAGTCCCTGCTGGTCGTCGGCTCCGGCGCCATCGGCATCGAGTTCGCTTCGTTCTATCGCACCATGGGGGCGGAGGTGACCGTGGTCGAGGTGTTGCCGCAGATCCTGCCGGTCGAGGATGCGGAGATCGCAGCCTTCGCCCGCAAGCAGTTCGAGAAACAGGGCATCAAGGTGATGTCGGGCACCAAGGTCACCAAGCTCGACAAGAAAGCAGACAGCGTGGTCGCCACCATCGACGATGGAAAGAAGCCGTTCACGCTGGAAGTGGATCGCGTGATTTCAGCGGTCGGCGTGGTCGGAAATATCGAAGGCTTCGGACTCGAAAAGCTCGGTGTGAAGACCGATCGCGGCTGCATCGTCATCGACGGCTATGGCAAGACCAACGTGCCGGGCATCTATGCCATCGGCGATGTCGCAGGTCCTCCGATGCTGGCGCACAAGGCGGAGCACGAGGGCGTGATTTGCGTCGAGGCCATCAAGGGGCTGCATCCGCATCCGATGGACAAGACCTTGATCCCGGGCTGCACGTATTGCCATCCGCAGATCGCGTCGGTTGGCCTCACTGAAGCGAAAGCGAAGGAAGCCGGCAAGGACATCCGGGTCGGGCGCTTCCCGTTCGTCGGCAACGGCAAGGCCATTGCGCAAGGCGAAGACCAGGGCATGGTGAAGGTAATCTTCGACAAGAGGACCGGACAACTGCTCGGCGCGCATATGACGGGTCACGAAGTGACCGAACTCATTCAGGGCTTCGTCGTCGCCATGAATCTGGAAACCACCGAGGAAGAACTTTTCCACACCATCTTCCCGCATCCGACCATTTCGGAGACCATGAAGGAAGCGGTGCTCGATGCTTACGGGCGCGTGCTGAACATGTAGCCGGCGACCTGGCGCCTGATCCAGATCAAGGCGCGAGGCTTTGAAGAGGCCTGCAATCGTCAGTGTGAGGACAGTCCGACGTGCTGATTGCAGCGTTTGCCGATATCCATGCCAACCGTCAGGCGTTCGAGGCCTGCCTTGCGCGCGCGAGAAAAGATGGCGCGGAGAAAATCTATCTGCTCGGCGACATTGTGGGGTATGGCGCGGACCCGGACTGGTGCGTGCAGACGGCGATGGACCTGGTCGGGCAGGGCGCGCTAGCCGTGCGCGGCAATCATGACAACGCCATTGCCGTTCCCAATGAGCGCATGAATGCAAAGGCGCAACTCGCGATCGAATGGACGCGGAATGTGCTGGGGCAAGCCGAGCGGCGCTTTCTCGCGGAGTTACCCTTGGCGCTTGAAGACGCCGGACGTCTTCTTGTCCACGCCGATGCCACCGCGCCGGCCAGGTGGCATTATGTGACCGACGGCCAGAGCGCGGCCCAAAGTCTGGAAGCGACGCAATTGCCGCTGACGCTGTGCGGCCACGTCCACATCCCGGCGCTCTACTCGCTCTCGTCGGTTGGAAAGATCACGCCGTTCACCCCGAAGACAGGCGTGCCGATCCAGTTGTTGAAGGGCCGGCAATGGCTCGCCGTTCTGGGCTCCGTTGGCCAGCCGCGCGACGGCAATCCGGCGGCGTCCTATCTCATGCTCGACACCGATCGCAACGAGATCACCTTCTGCCGCGCGGCGTATGATATCGACGCGGCTGCCGCGCGGATTCGCGACAACGGACTGCCCCCATCGCTCGCCGAGCGATTGTACGAGGGGCATTGATGGCCAAACCAGATCTCGTTCCCGGCGAAGTGCTGGACGGGTTCCTCGTGGAGGAACAACTGCATCGCGGCGGCATGGCGACGCTGTGGCAAGTATCACATCCGGATCATCCGGAGCCGATGCTGATGAAAGTGCCGCGGTTCGGTGACAGTCCGGATCCTGCTGCCATCGTCAGCTTCGAGATGGAGCAGATGATCCTGCCGCGCCTCTCTGGCGTCCACGTCCCGAAATTCATTGCAGCCGGTGACTTCGCGACACCGCAGCCTTACATCGTGATGGAGCGCATTCCCGGCAACACGCTTTACAAGCGATTGCCGGACCTTCCGCTGCCGTATGACGAAGTTGTCGGGATCGGGATCAAGGTCGCAACGGCGCTGGACGATCTGCATCGGCAGAACGTCGTGCATCTCGACCTCAAGCCAAGCAACATCATGTTCCGGCCGACGGGCGAGGCGGTGCTGATCGACTATGGCCTGTCGCATCACGATCATCTGCCCGATCTGATGCTGGAGGAGTTTCGCGTTCCGTTCGGGACCGCGCCTTACATGGCGCCCGAACAACTGCTGGACATCCGCAACGATCCCCGCAGCGATCTGTTCGCGCTCGGTGTGCTGCTTTACTTTTTCACGACAGGCGAGCGGCCGTTCGGTGAATCGGAAACGTTGAGCGGGATGCGGCGGCGGCTTTGGCGCGACCCGGTTCCGCCGCGCCGCCTGCGGCCGGACTATCCTCCTTGGCTGCAGGAAATCGTGCTGCACTGTCTCGCGGTGCAGCCGGCATGGCGCTATTCGTCGGCCCGGCAGCTTGCCTTCGATCTCGGCAATCCCGATCAGGTCAAGCTCACCGCACGCGCCGAAAGGCTGAAACGTGACGGGCTCGCCACCGTCATCCGTCGGCGCTTCAACGACGAGCTTATGCTGGCGCAGCCGCGGCCGGATATCGCCTCGCACCTGGCCCAGGTTCCGATCGTCGCTGTCGCTATCAATCTCGATGACTCCGGTGAGGCTCTCAACGAAGCCCTTCGCACGGAGGCCGCGCGCATTGTCAGCGCCGTTCCCCGCGCGCGACTTGCTTGTGTCAACGTGCTCAAGCTCGCACGCCTTGCCGTCGATCACGCGCTGGATGAGGAGGGACACAGCAAGCATATCGGCCGACTCGCCGAGTTGAAGAACTGGGCGCGGACGCTTGGACTCGGCGAGGAGAGTTATACGGTTCATGTGATCGAAGCCTTCGATCCGGCGAACGCCATTATCGAGTTCGCCAGCTCCAATCTGGTCGATCACATTCTGATCGGAGCGCGGGAAAAGTCGTTCCGGAAGAAGGTCCTTGGCAGCGTATCGGCCAAGGTCGCGGCGGAGGCGCCGTGCAGTGTTACAGTTGTCCGTCCGACTCGCCTGCGGCCAGGTCACGATGCAGAAGGGCGGGCCTAGCGGGGTTACTCCGGCGGCGTAAGCGTGCTGCCACACCGTTCTGCTAAAATCGGGCTATGATTCAATAGGCAATGAGGGAATTCGACGATGAACGAAGCACAGGCGTTTCTGAGCCAGCCCGGGGTGGGTTTCTTCACCATGCTCCTGATCGGCGCCATCGCTGGCTGGATCGCGGAGCGGGTCACCTCGTCGGACCACGGCATCTTTACCAACATCCTTGTCGGCATTGCCGGATCGTTCGTCGGCGCGAAACTGGCCGAGATCGCGGAAGTGCCCGTGTTCGGCTTCTGGCGCACGCTGGTTTCAGCCGCCATCGGTGCGGTGATCCTGCTGTTTGCCTGGCGCATGATCCGCGGCGGGCGTTAAACCGCGCGGATGCTGAGGTCCGAAGACAGGCGCGGCTTCGTTGCCGCGCCGCAACGTATGTTGCGGCTCTACAACACTTTGTGAACATTTAACCCTTGCCCCAGCAAGCGCTTGCGCGCGCCGCTATTTAGCCACACGCCTCCATGAGATCATTTCTTCGTAGGCTGAATGCTGCGGCCTCCGCGATGACATTGGAAGAAACTCCCATTTTCAGGGGTTTTCCGGATCTTCGCGGACGGACCGCGGGACAAGGGTCACGATGGACGCGAAGACCAACATCAAGGCGCGACTGCCAAGCCGTCATGTGACGGAAGGTCCCGCGCGCGCGCCCCATCGGTCCTACCTCTATGCCATGGGCCTCACCACCGAGCAGATTCACCAGCCGTTCGTCGGCGTGGCGTCGTGCTGGAACGAGGCCGCTCCCTGCAATATCTCCCTGATGCGCCAAGCCCAGGCTGCCAAGAAGGGCGTCGCCTCGGCGGGCGGCACCCCCCGCGAATTCTGCACCATCACCGTGACCGACGGTATCGCCATGGGCCATGACGGCATGCGCTCGTCGCTTCCGTCGCGCGAAACCATTGCGGACTCGGTGGAATTGACCGTCCGCGGCCATTCCTACGATGCCCTGATCGGGCTGGCCGGTTGCGACAAGTCGCTGCCCGGCATGATGATGGCCATGCTGCGGCTCAACGTGCCGTCGATCTTCATCTATGGCGGGTCGATCCTGCCCGGCAACTTCCGGGGCCAGCAGGTCACCGTCCAGGACATGTTCGAGGCGGTCGGCAAGCACTCGGTCGGCGAAATGTCCGACGAGGATCTGGACGAAATCGAGCGGGTGGCGTGCCCGTCGGCGGGCGCCTGCGGCGCCCAGTTTACCGCCAACACCATGGCGACCGTGTCCGAGGCCATCGGTCTGGCCCTGCCGTATTCGGCCGGGGCGCCTGCGCCTTACGAAATCCGGGACAGCTTCTGCATGGCGGCGGGCGAAAAGATCATGGAATTGATCGCCAAGAACATCCGCCCGCGCGACATCGTCACCCGCAAGTCATTGGAAAACGCCGCGGCCGTCGTCGCGGCCTCGGGCGGCTCCACCAATGCCGCGCTGCATCTGCCCGCGATGGCCCATGAATGCGGCATTGAATTCGATCTGTTCGACGTTGCCGAAATCTTCAAAAAGACACCGTATATCGCGGATTTGAAGCCGGGCGGTCGTTATGTCGCCAAAGATATGTTCGAGGCTGGTGGAATACCGCTTCTGATGAAGACGCTGCTTGATCACGGATATCTGCACGGCGACTGCATGACGGTCACCGGCCGCACCATTGCCGAAAACCTCAAGAGCGTGAAATGGAATCCGCATCAGGATGTGGTGCGTCCTGCCGACAAGCCGATCACCGTGACCGGTGGCGTTGTCGGCATGAAGGGCAATCTCGCGCCGGACGGCGCGATTGTGAAAGTCGCTGGAATGTCGGTGTTGAAGTTCACGGGACCTGCGCGTTGCTTCGATTGCGAAGAAGATGCGTTCGAGTCCGTCAACAACAGGACCTACAAGGAAGGCGACGTGATCGTGATCCGCTACGAGGGCCCCAAAGGCGGCCCCGGCATGCGCGAAATGCTTCAGACCACCGCGGCGCTGACCGGCCAGGGCATGGGCGGCAAGGTGGCTCTCATCACCGACGGACGTTTCTCCGGCGCCACGCGCGGTTTCTGCGTTGGCCATGTCGGGCCGGAGGCTGCCGTCGGCGGTCCCATCGGGCTGATCCGCGACGGCGACATGATCGAACTTGATGCGGTCAACGGCACACTCCAAGTTAAGTTGACAGACGAAGAGTTGGCCGAACGCAGGAAGGCGTGGACTCCGCGCGAAACCTCGGTCGGTTCCGGCGTGCTCTGGAAATATGCCCAGCAGGTCGGCCCTGCGGTCAAGGGCGCGGTGACCCATCCGGGCGGGTCGGCTGAAAAGGTGTGCTATGCGGACATCTGAGCGCATGTACATCAGGAAGAATCTGGGCCTTGCCGCCACCCTGACGTTCGCCGTTTTCGCGGCGGCCCCAGCCATGGCCTTCGAGGGCACACAGCCGGGCGGGCAGGAGGTTGCGCTGCCGATGGTTCCTGCCCCCGGCGGCATCGGCCTCATCAAGAAGCCCGTTCCGCCAGCCGATATTCCGCAGGCGGCTCCTGCTGCCTCGCTAACGGCCCTGCAGTACGCCGCCGAAGGCGGGCATCCGATCGCGCAGTGGAAACTCGGGCGCATGTACGCCAGGGGCGACGGCGTGGCGCAGGATGACCTGCGCGCCTACGACTATTTCAGCAAGATCGCGAATGCCCATGCGGAAGATTCTCCGTCTGCGCCGCAGGCCGCGATCGTCGCCAATGCCTTCGTTGCGCTGGGTCGTTACTACGTGTCCGGCATCCCGAACTCGAAAGTGAAGCCCGATCCGGAACGGGCACGCGAGATGTTCTCCTACGCCGCCTCGTATTTCGGCAACGCCGAAGCCCAGTACAATCTGGCGCGGATGTATCTCGATGGCGTCGGCATGCCGCCCGACTCCAAGTACGGCATCCGCTGGCTTGGCCTTGCCGCGCGCAAGGGCCAGCATCAGGCGCAGGCGCTGCTCGGCCAGATGCTGTTCAACGGCAAGGGCCTGCAGCGGCAGGCCGCGCGCGGACTGATGTGGCTGACGCTCGCGCAGGACAGCGCCGCGCCGGATGAAGTCTGGATCAAGGACAGCTACAAGACCGCGATGGCCAAGGCGTCGGACGATGACCGCGCCATGGCTCTGCAGATGCTGGAGCGCTGGGTGCAGGGCCGGCGGGATTGAACCGTTCGCTTCGCGAACTGCACCGCTATCTAGTTCAGATCGAGATCGATCCACACCGGAACGTGATCTGACGCCTTTTCCCAACCGCGCACATGCTTGTCGATGCCGGCATCCATCAACCTGTCGCTGGCCTGCGGCGACAGCAGCAGGTGGTCGATCCGGATGCCGTTGTTCTTAGGCCATGCGCCGGCCTGATAATCCCAGAAGGTGTACTGTCCCGGCTGGTCATTGACCGCGCGGAACGCGTCGGTGAGGCCGAGGTTGAGCAGGGCGCGGAAACGCTCGCGGGTCTTGGGCAGGAACAGCGCATCGTTCGCCCAGGCCGCCGGGTTATAAACGTCGCCATTGGCGGGAATGACGTTGAAATCACCCGCCAGAACCAGCGGCTGCTCGCCTTTCATGCGCTCTTTCGTATAATCAAGAAGTCGTTCCATCCATTTGATTTTGTAAGGATATTTCTCTGTTTCCGGAGGGTTCCCGTTGGGCAGGTAAAGGCACGCGATCCGCAGCGAGCCGCTCGGATACGACACCACGCCTTCGAGGAAACGGGCGTGCAGGTCGTCGGGATCGCCGCCGAGACGGGGCGTGGTTTCGTCGAAACGATACTTCGACAACAGCGCCACGCCGTTGAAGGTCTTCTGCCCATGGGTGACCACGTTGTAGCCGAGCGCCTCGATCGGCTCGCGCGGGAACGCCTCGTCCATGCACTTGATCTCCTGCAGGCAGACGATGTCCGGCTCGCGCTCCCTGAGCCATGTGAGCAGGTGATCCAGCCGCTGCCGGATGGAATTCACGTTCCAGGTGGCGATCCGCATGGGCAGTCCGTTAGCTAAATGAGCGATATTTCATGTGTGTGGCGTACCACGATCCCGGCGGGTGTGATAAGCCGGATGCAAATAACGCTGGAAAACCAGTGGAAAGGGAGACAGGGCCGTCCGCCGGGAGCGGGACCGCGCCTGTAAGGCATGATGACGGGTTCAACTTTCAAGAAGCGCGGTTTGCTGATCGCCGGCCTTTGTGTCGTTGCGGTAGCCGTTTACGCGACGCGCGACATGTGGACGGGCGGCACGGCCCCGGCAAGGCAGGCGCCACGGCCGCGCGCGGTTTCCGTGGAAATCGCAAAGGCGGAGAAGAAGCAGGTTCCTGTGGACGTGGATTCCATCGGAACGGTGGTGCCGATTTCGAGTGTTGCGCTGAAATCGCGGCTGGAGACCACCATCATTGCGGTTCACTTCGAGGACGGCGCGCGGGTGAAGCAGGGCGATCTGCTGTTCACGCTCGATTCCCGCCAGATCGACGCGCAGATCGCGCAGGCCGAAGGCAACCTTGCGCGTGATCGTTCGCAGCTTGCCGCCGCTGACCGCGACATGAAGCGTTTCAACGAATTGATCGGCAAGGGCGCCACCACGCAGGTCAATGTCGACAACGCCAAGACCGCGTTCGACAACGCCACCGCGACCATTCAGGCCGATGAGGCTATCCTCGACAATCTCAAGGTTCAGAAAAGCTTCACTCTGATCAAAGCGCCGATCAGCGGCCGGATCAGCGCGGCCTCGGTCAAGGTCGGCAACTTCGTGCGGCCTGCGGACACATCGCCGCTCGCCACCATCAACCAGATGGCGCCGGTTTACGTGGCCTTTGCCATTCCGCAGCGTGTGCTGAGTGATCTGCGTGACGCGATGAAAGACGGCAAATCGTCGGTGACCGCGACCATTCCAGGCAATGACAAGTCTGAAACCGGCACCGTGGCGATGGTCGAGAATGCGGTCGACGCCACCACCGGCATGGTGACGGTTCGCGGCATGATGGGCAACGAGAGCGAGGTTCTCTGGCCCGGCGTTCTCGTCAATGCGACTCTGACGATCCGGACCGAGAGCGCTGTTGTTGTGCCTTCGGTCGCTGTGCAGCGGAGCCAGACCGGCAACTTTGTGTTCATGGTCAAGGACGGGAAGGCGCAGATGCAGCCGGTGACGGTCAATCGCACCTTCCGTGGTCATTCGGTGATCGAAAGCGGCCTTCAGGGCGGCGAGGATGTCGTCATCGACGGACAATTGCTGCTGTCCAACGGCTCGCCCGTCGAACCGCGCAGCCGCAAGGCCGGAGCGTAATTCATGAATCTGTCGGAACTCTGTATCCGCAGACCGGTGATGACGACGCTGATGACGGCGTCGATCATCGCGTTCGGCGTCTTCGGCTTCCGGCTACTGCCCGTCTCGGCTCTGCCGAAGGTGGACTTTCCCACCATTGCCGTGACGGCGACACTGCCCGGCGCCAGCGCGGATACGATGGCGGCCTCGGTCGCGGGGCCGATCGAACGCCAGTTGTCGACGGTCGCGGGCATCTCCTCGATGTCGTCGAGCTCATCGCAGGGCACGACCACCATCACGATCCAGTTCGATCTGAACCGCAGCATCGACGGCGCCGCGCTCGATGTGCAGACCGCGCTGACGGTGGCCCAGCGCCGCCTGCCGGTCGAAATGATTATCCCGCCGACCTTCCGCAAAGTGAACCCGGCCGAATTCCCGATCCTGTTCCTGTCGATGAATTCGGAGACGTTGCCGCTCTCCACCGTCAATGAATATGGCGACATCACCGTGGGGCAGGCGCTGTCGCAGATTCCCGGCGTCGCGCAGGTTCTGATTTACGGCGCGCAGAAGTTCGCCATTCGCGTGCAGGCCGATCCGGAAGTCGCAGCCGCGCGCGGACTGTCGCTGGAAGATATCCGCGCCGCGGTCTCGCGCGCCAATTCGTCGACGCCGGTCGGCACGCTCAACGGTCCCAAGCAGGACATTGCGCTGCAGGCCTCGGCGCAGTTGAACAAGGCCATCGACTACCGGCAGGTCGTGGTGGCCTGGCGGAACGGATCGCCGGTCAAGCTCGATGAAGTCGCCAAGATTTACGACAGCGTGGAGAATGACAAGATCGCCACCTGGTTCAATGGCCGGCGTGCGATCGTGCTGGCGATCCAGAAGCAGCCCGACGCCAATACCGTCGCGGTGGTCGATGCCGTGCGGGCGAAGCTGCCGTCGCTGCGCGCGCAGATCCCGCCGTCGGTGACGATGGATGTGATGCTGGATCGCTCGGTGTCGGTGCGCGAGTCCGTGGCGGACGTCGAGGAAACGCTGCTGATCGCCATTGGTCTCGTGATCGTGGTCATCTTCCTGTTCCTGAGGTCGGCATCCGCGACCTTCATTCCGGCGCTGGCGGTTCCGATCTCGCTGTTCGGCACCTGCGCCGTGATGTACACGCTCGATTATTCCATCAACAACATGACGCTGTTGGCGCTGACCCTGTCGGTCGGATTCGTGGTGGACGACGCTATCGTCATGCTCGAAAACATCGTGCGGCATATCGAAGAGGGCATGAATCCCTATGAGGCTGCGCTGAAGGGCGCGCGCGAAATCGGGTTCACGATTTTGTCGATCACGTTTTCGCTGATCGCGGTGTTCATCCCGGTGCTGCTGATGGGCGGCATCGTCGGCCGCGTGTTCCGCGAATTCGCGGTGACCATTTCCGTCGCCATCATCGTGTCGGGCTTCGTGTCGCTGACGCTGACGCCGATGCTGTGCGCGCGGGTGCTGAAGGCCCACGATCCGCACCATCGCCCCAACTTCATTCTTCGCGGCTTCGAGGCGATGTTCAACGGATGGCTGCGCGCCTACGAGTGGGCGCTCGATCGCGTGCTGGCCTACAAGTTCATCATGTTGCTGGTGACGCTGGCGACACTCGGCGCAACCGTCTGGCTGTACGTCATTGTGCCCAAGGGATTCTTCCCGCAGGAAGACACCGGCTTCCTTGTCGGCGTTACCGAGGCTGCGACTGATACGTCATTCGCGGCGATGAGCGAGCGGCAGAAGATCCTGGCCGATGCCCTGCGGGCCGATCCGGCGGTGGAATTCGTCAACAGCACGGTCGGCTCGGGCGGCCCCAACGCGACCGCCAACTACGGCCGGCTGTTCATCGGGTTGAAACCGAAGGATGAGCGGGCACCGGTTCAGCAGGTCGTCGCCCGTTTCCGCCAGACGGCGCTGCAGGTGCCCGGGATGCAGGCCTTCTTCCAGAGCATCCAGAACCTCAACGTCGGCGGACGTCCATCGAAAAGCCAATATCAGTACACGTTGCAAAGCGGCGACACGGAATCGCTGTATCGCGTCGCGCCCGAGATGCGCGACCGCATCGCCAAGGTGCCCGGGCTACTGGACGTCACCACCGATCTCTACATCAAGAACCCGCAGCTCACGGTCGAGATCGACCGCGAAAAGGCGGCGGTCTATGGCGTGACGGCGGACCAAATCCGCAACCAGTTGTTCAACGCCTATGGCGCGCGGCAGGTCGGCACGATCTACATGCCGTCGAACGACTATCAGATCATTCTCGAAGTGCAGCCCAAGTTCCGGGTCGATCCGACCGACCTGTCGAAACTGTACGTCAAGACGGCCAACAACCAGACTATCCCGCTCGAAACCGTGGCGAAGATGGTGCCAACCGTCGGTCCGCTGCAGATCAACCATCAGGGACAGCAGCCGGCGGTGACGATCTCGTTCAATCTCGCGCCAGGGACCTCGCTCGGCTATGCGGTGGACAAGATCACCCAGATCGAACAGGACTCAAATCTGCCGGCGACGATCGCCACCGGCTTCTCCGGCACCGCGCAGGTGTTCCAGGATTCGCTCCGCGGGCAGGGCGTCCTGATCCTCGCCGCCGTGTTCGCGGCGTTTGTGATCCTCGGCATCCTCTACGAGAGCTTCATTCACCCGATCACGATCATCTCCGGCCTGCCTTCGGCGGGCATCGGCGCGATCCTGACACTGATGCTGTTCAAGATGGAGCTGTCGGTGATCGCGATGATCGGCATCGTCATGCTGGTCGGTATCGTCAAGAAGAACGCGATCATGATGGTCGACTTCGCCATCGAGCGCCGCGCTGTCGGTCTCAGCGCCGAACATGCGATCCGCGAAGCGGCGTTGCTGCGGTTCCGCCCGATCATGATGACCACCTTCGCGGCGATCTTTGGCACGCTGCCGATTGCGCTGGGTGCAGGCGCGGGTGCCGAATTGCGTCAGCCGCTCGGCGTGTCCGTGGTCGGCGGTCTTCTGGTGTCGCAATTGCTGACGCTGTTCATCACGCCGGTGATCTACATCTATCTCGACCGGATCGACCGCCGGCTGCGCCGCCGTCTCGATCCGACCCTGCAGGAGCCGGCGGACGCGCCGCGCGTCGCGGCGGCCGAATAGAATGTTCGCGCGAAGGGGACAGATGAGGGCACGCGGGTGGGTCGCAATCGCCGCTATCGTGATGTGCGCCGCCGGTCCGGTGCGCGCATCCGAAGAGCCGATCGAAATCTTCGACGCGCACCTGCACTATAACTGGGAGCCGAAGCCGTATTACGAACTCGACGAAGTGCTCGTGTTGTTCAAAAAACATCGTGTCACGGGTATCCTCGCGACCAGCCGTCCCAACACCGGCACACATGCCCTGATGGACGCAAAAGCGGACGGTCTGTGGATCGTCCCGTTCATCCGGCCTTATCGCGTGCGTCCCGATATCCAGACCTGGTTCAACGATCCCACGATCTTCGATCTCGTGCAGGACGAGTTCAAGCGCGGCTACTATCGCGGCATCGGCGAGTTTCACCTGTCGGGAAAGGCGGCTGCGAGCGAGTGGGTGAAGAAGGCGGTCGATTTCGCCGTCGCCAACGATCTCTATCTGCACGCCCATGCCGACGATGAGGCCGTCGAGATTCTGATGCGTCACAACGGCCGCGCCAGGATCATCTGGGCGCATACCGGTTTCGGCCTCGCGCCGCACCGTGTTGCGGCGATGCTGGCGACCTATCCGAATTTATGGGGCGAGTTGTCCTACCGCAGCGGCATCACCGGCGCGGGCGGCGTGCTGACGCCGGAATGGCGTGCGATGTTTGAAAAATATCCGGACAGGTTTTTGCTGGGATCGGACACCTGGATCAGCGAACGCTGGTCAAGCTACGGCGCGATCATGGCCGAGTATCGCGGCTGGCTGAAGCAATTGCCGCCGGGGATCGCCAAACAGATCGCGCATGGCAACGCCAAGCGGCTCTTCGCCGAGAGGAAGTAGCCCCGCATCCTGTCGTCATCCTGAGGTGCGAGCTGTCTTTGGCGAGCCTCGAAGGATGAGAGTTTGCCTTACCTCTCCCATGGGGAGAGGTCGGCGCGCAGCGCCGGGTGAGGGGGTACGCTCTCTCGATAGATTCTACGCCCTCACCCCAACCCTCTCCCCACGGGAGAGGGAGTTAGACTGCGCTCGCGTCGGAGCAGGAGTCTAATTCAAAGAAACTAGATCGAAAAGCTGGTGCCGCAACCGCAGGACGCAGTGGCGTTCGGGTTGTTGACGCGGAACGACGCGCCGATCAGGTCGTCCACGAAGTCGACTTCCGATCCGGCGAGGAACGGCACCGATGACGGGTCGACCAGCACCACCGCGTTGTCCCGCTCGATCACGAGATCGTCGTCAGCACGGGCGCGTTCGACATCGAACTTGTACTGAAAGCCCGAGCAGCCGCCGCCTTCGACGCTGATGCGGAGCATCGCGCCGTCGCCTTCCGATTTCAGGATGGCGCCGATTCGCTTGGCGGCCCGTTCCGAAATCGTGACGTTGGTGGCGGTATCGGTCATAACAGTCTCCGAAATCACGGGTATTTAACTGGTTCCGTGTGGCATAGTTAAGTGCGCTGAACGCCAGAATCAAACACCGAAAGTAGAATAATTCGTATGTCGGTCGGAATGGCTGCCCCTCCTGCGGTCTATGGCTCCGATCCCGGTCAGAGCCGGGGCAGGCGCTATAACGAGCCGCCGAGCCTGCGCCGCAGCGCCTTTCGGCGGGATTGCGACCGGGTGATCCATTCCAACGCCTTCCGGCGCCTGAAGCACAAAACCCAGGTTTTCGTGTTCCATGAAGGCGATCACTACCGCACCCGACTGACCCATACGCTCGAAGTGGCACAGATCGCCCGCGCGCTGGCGCGGCAGCTCGGGCTCGACGAGGACCTGACCGAGACACTGGCGCTGGCTCATGACCTCGGCCATCCGCCGTTCGGCCATGCTGGCGAGCGGGCGCTGGACGAATGCCTGCGGGCGCATGGCGGGTTCGACCACAATGCGCAGAGCCTGCGCGTGGTGACGCTGCTGGAGCGGCGCTATCCGCAGTTCGACGGTCTCAATCTGACGTGGGAATCCCTTGAGGGCATCGTCAAGCACAATGGGCCGCTGATCGACCGGAATGGTGAGCCGGTTGGCCGCTATCGCGAACATGGCGTGCCGGTCGGCATATCCGAATACGTTGCGTATCACGATCTCGAATTGTGGAGTTACGCCTCGCTGGAAGCGCAGGTCGCCGCCGTCGCCGACGATATCGCGTACGACGCGCATGACATTGACGACGGATTGCGGGCAGGGCTGTTTACGGTCGATGACCTCGGCGCCATTCCGCTGATCGCGGACATCAATGCGGTGATCACGGCGCGCTATCCGGTTCTTGATGAAACCCGTCGCGGCGCAGAACTGGTGCGCGAACTGATCTCCTATCTGATCGAGGACGTGTTTTCGGAAACGCGCCGGCGGCTTGGTGCGGCAAATCCCGGCAGCGCCACCGATGTGCGCAATCACAACGCCACGCTGGTTGCCTTCTCGGCTGAGGCCGAAACCACCGAGGCGATGATCAAGCGTTTCCTCAAGACGCACATGTACCGCCACGAGCGGGTCATGCGCGTGATGCGGGACGCGGAGGCCGTGGTGCGCGATCTGTTCGCCCGCTATCAGGCCGAACCGGGCGATCTGCCCGCCGAATGGCTGCCCCATGAAGGCGAAGACGGCGAGGCGGGCCGCGCCCGCCGGATCGGCGATTTCATTGCCGGAATGACCGACAGATACGCCATCATCGAGCACCGGCGGCTTTTTGACTCGACCCCGGATTTGCGTTAGGCGGCGGCCTGAAAAAGGCCAATTCGCCGCGGATTACAGGACGTCTCATGACTTCGCCCAAGCACCCCCCGCATCTGTTCGCCGACGTGCTTTCGCGCGTGCATGCCGTGTGCGCCGCGCTCGGCCGCGAGGGCGCGCTGCCGGAGGGGATCGACCTCTCGCGCGTGGTGGTCGAGCCGCCGAAGGATGCTGCCCACGGCGACATGGCGACCAATGCCGCGATGGTGCTGGCCAAGGAGGCCAAGGCCAAGCCGCGTGACCTCGCCGACAAGATCGCCGCGAAGCTGCGTGCCGATCCGCTGATCGAGGCCGTTGATATCGCCGGTCCCGGATTCATCAACCTGACGCTGAAGACCTCCGCGTGGTTCGGCGCGCTGCGCTCCGTGCTGGAGCAGGGCACGGGCTATGGCCGCAGCAACATCGGTGCGGCTGAGAAGGTCAATGTCGAATATGTCTCGGCGAATCCGACGGGGCCGATGCATGTCGGCCATTGCCGTGGCGCGGTGTTTGGCGATGCGCTCGCGAGCCTCCTGTCGTTCGCGGGCTATGACGTCACCAAGGAGTATTACATCAACGACGCCGGCGCGCAGGTCGATGTGCTCGCGCGCTCGGCATTCCTGCGCTACCGCGAGGCCCTTGGTGAAGCCATTGGCGAAATTCCGGAGGGGCTTTATCCGGGTGATTACCTCGTGCCAGTCGGCAAGGCGCTCGCAGCGGAATACGGCGACAGGCTGACGAAGCAGCTTGAGGCCGAGTGGCTGCCGGTGGTGCGTGCAAAAGCCATCGCCATGATGATGGACATGATCAAGGGCGATCTCGCCGCGCTCAACATCCGGCACGATGTGTTTTTCTCGGAGCGTTCGCTGAACGAGAACGGCAATGACCGCGTCGGTGCGACCATCGCCGGACTGCGCGCGAAGGGTGACGTCTATGAAGGCCGCCTGCCGCCGCCGAAAGGCGCGCCGGTCGAGGATTACGAGGATCGCGAGCAGACGCTGTTCCGCGCCACCGCGTTCGGCGACGACGTGGACCGTCCGCTGAAGAAGTCGGATGGCTCCTACACTTACTTCGCGTCCGACATCGCCTATCACAAGACCAAGTTCGATCGCGGCTTCCTCAACATGGTGGACGTGTGGGGCGCCGACCATGGCGGCTATATCAAGCGTGTGCAGGCGGCGATCAAGGCCGTCACCAACGACAAGGCCACGCTGGATGTGAAGATCGTGCAGCTCGTGAAGCTGCTGCGGGGCGGCGAGCCGGTGAAAATGTCGAAACGCTCCGGCGATTTCGTCACGCTGCGCGAAGTCGTCGATGAAGTCGGCTCCGACGCGGTGCGCTTCATGATGCTGTTCCGCAAGAACGATGCGGTACTGGACTTCGATCTCGCCAAGGTGATCGAGCAGTCCAAGGACAACGCGGTGTTCTATGTGCAGTACGGGCACGCGCGCGGTTATTCGATTTTCAAGAACGCGCGCGAGACGGTTCCCTCATTGCCTGAGGACGCCATCGCGCGCGTCGCATTCCTGCGCGATGCGAAGATCGAGCGTCTGAACGATCCGGTCGAACTCAGCCTGATCCGCCAGATCGCACTGTTCCCGCGTATCGTGGAGGCGGCGGCGCTGGCACACGAGCCACACCGAATCGCGTTTTACCTGTATGATCTGGCCAGCGAATTCCACGCACTCTGGACCAAGGGGCGCGATATGCCTCATTTACGCTTCATTATCCAGAATGATGCAGAAGTAACAATCGCGCGACTTGCCCTGGTTCAGGGCGTCGTCTCGGTTCTGGCTTCAGGCCTCGCCGTGCTCGGCGTTCATGCCCCGGACGAGATGCGATAATTGGGGATTTGACCGCCGCAGGGACCGGTGGCGGTATGTGAGAAGCGGCGTTCGTTTGAATGACGGGCGAGGCGCTTCCCCGAAGGGGATGCAACATCGCAATGGCCAACCAGTATCGCGACAGACCGTTTCCGGCGGACGATGATTACGGCCGGGATCAATCTCGTGCTCCTGCACCGGGCGAGAGTGATCCGCTTGCGGAACTGGCGCGGTTGATTGGACAGACCGATCCGCTCTCGACGTTTGGCCGCGATCAGCAGCGGCAACCGCAGCAGTATCAGCCGCACGATCAGTACGACGCGCCCGAGCCGGTTGAGGAAGAGATTCCACCGCCGCCGCGTCCCTCTTGGATGCAGAACCTTGCAGCTGCGCGTCCCGCGCCGCAGGAGCCTGCGTACCGCGAAGAGCCATCCTATCGGGACGATCAATACGCGCAGCAGCAGGGTCACTACGATCCGCGCTACGCGCAGAACGATCCGGCCCAAAACAATCTCGGTTATGGTCACCAGGAACCGCAGTTCGATCACAGCGGTTACGATCCGGCAATGTCTGCGCAGGGGCGCGGTCATCAGGCCGGCGCCGGCGATCGCTACGACGATGTGCTTTACGGCCGCCCGGACCATGACCCCGCGCAGCAATACGGAGCGCAGGACGAATATTACGGCAACGGCGCTTACGACCGTCCGCCGTATGAGGAGACTTACGAGCAGGAATCGAAGCCTCGCCGGGGCGGCACCATGACCGTCGTGATGGTGCTGGCGCTCGCTGTTGTCGGCACCGGCGCCGCTTTCGCTTACCGGACCTTCATCGGGTCGCCACGCAGCGGGGAGCCGCCGGTCATCAAGGCCGATGCAGGTCCGAACAAGATCATTCCGCCCGGTGCGAGCGACGGTTCAAGCAAGCAGATCTACGACCGCGTGGGCGACAAGTCGGCTGAACGTGTTGTCTCGCGCGAGGAGCAGCCGGTTGACGTGAATGCGAAAACAGGTCCGCGCGTGGTGTTCCCGCCGCTGACCCAGAACGCAAGCCCGCCAACGGTCTCCAGCGCATCGCCGAATGTCCGGCCGACAGGCCCGGGGGTTGGCAACGGCACGCTGACGGGTGGCGAGGAACCACGGAAGATCCGAACTCTCAGCATCCGTCCCGAGCAGGACGCCAACGCCGCGATCCCGGCGCGTGGACAGCCTGCGCCGCAACAGCGCGCTGCTCCGGCTCCGGCCAGCACGGCTTCGACGCCGCCGCAATCGGCGAACGCGCCGGTCTCGCTGGCGCCTCAGGCCCAGCCTGCGCCCGAGCCCCGGACCAGAACCGCCGCGATCAATCCCGCCCAGGTGACGGGTGCGGGGGCCTATGTGCAGGTCTCGTCGCAGAAGTCCGAAGCCGATGCCAAGGCGTCCTACAAGGCGCTGCAGGGCAAATATGCGGGCATTCTCGGCTCGCGCTCGGCGACCATTCACCGGGCCGATGTATCGGGGAAGGGGACGTTCTACCGCGCGCTGGTGGGACCGTTCGCGACCAATGACGAGGCCACGCAGTTCTGTCTCAATCTGAAATCCGCCGGCGGCCAGTGCATCGTTCAGCGGCGCTGAGATAATCCGGCCACCGGGCAACTACGCGGGCAGAAGGCCTGCCGCACGGTAGTTTTCGATCAGCGCATCGTAGAGCGAGATATCGGCGCGGCTGCGCGCGACCAGTTGTGCGCCCGCAATCGCAGCGAATATGGCCCGTGCCCGCGTGTCGTGTTCGTCCGGGCCAACCAGACCGGCTGCGGACAGGACCCTGCCGAGCCAGGCGACGTTCACATCCGCGAATGTCTGGACCTCTCGTCGGACAGCGTCAGGCAGATCGTCATGTTCGGCAGCCATGAAACTGCACAGGCACATGCGGTTGCCGTTCTCGAGCGCTTTGCGGAACGTTCCGGGATATTGCCGCAGGCATGCGAGCGGATCGGGAGTGTCCGCCAGCATCGCCTCAAGGGCTGACGACGAGTCTTCCCAATAGCGCTTGGCCACCGCCGCCGCGAGATCGGCCTTGCTCGGGAAATGATGGTAGATGCTGGCGGCCTTGATGCCGACTTCGTCCGCCAACGTGCGGAAATTCAAGCCTCCGTATCCATGGGCCTGAGCGGTGCGCTTGGCGGCAGCCAGAATGGCTTCCCTGGAAGTTGTACTCATCGCGTCTGCCTCAGTGCCTGGCATCTACCAAGTGATAGATAGAGATTGACCGGCAGAGAATAGCCGATAGTGTGACACCTACCAAGTGATAGGTAGGAAGCGTCGCCATGAAAATCTATGACTGGCATACGGGGCCTTATCCGGCGCGCGTTCGCATCGCTTTGGCCGAGAAAAATCTCCGGTCGCGGGTCCAGTTTGTCTCGGTCGATCTGCGGAAAGGCGAGCACAAGACACCCGCATTTCTTGCCAAGAATTACTCAGGCACCTTGCCGGTGCTCGAACTCGAAGATGGCACCCTGATTGCCGAATGCACCGCCATCACCGAATATCTCGACAACCTGGACGGCGAACCCACGCTGACAGGAAGGACGGCCCGGGAAAAGGGCCTGATCCACATGATGAGCAAGCGTGCCGAACTCGAATTGCTCGACGCCATCAGCGTCTATTTCCATCATGCTACTCCGGGGCTTGGGCCCCATGTCGAGATTTATCAGAACGCCGAATGGGGCTTTCGCCAGCGCGACAAGGCCGTCCGGGGTATGCACTATTTCAACGGCATCCTGAGCGGGCAGCCATTCGTGGCCGGCGAGACATTCTCGATGGCTGACATCACCGTTATCGGGGGCCTGATCTTCGCGGACCTGCTCAAGGTTCCGGTGCCGGCGGAGTGCGAGGCGCTCCGCAATTGGTACGCCGCCATGCAGGCGCGTCCCAGTGTCAGGAACAGGATTGCGATGTCCGAGCCGGTGAGGGCGCCGCTCTGACGTTGGCGTCACGGTCCCGCGGCTCTTCGGCAAATCATTGGAACGATTGCGTTTGTGACTGTGGATGACCCCCACAATCCCGTGTGATTTGGCCTGCTTTCCTTGACCCTGCCGCCATGTGCGCGCTAATCGCGCAAGCATGGCCCCGCGCGCGTTCATTACCGGCGTCTCCGGAACCGCTCTCACCGACGAGGAGCGGGCGTTTTTGCGCGACCAGCGGCCTTGGGGTTTCATCCTGTTCAAGCGCAATGTGGAGACGCCTGACCAAGTTACTCGGCTGGTTCAGGAATTGCGCGCCAGCGTCGGACGGGCCGATGCCCCGGTCCTGATCGACCAGGAAGGCGGGCGTGTGCAGCGGCTGCAGCCGCCGCACTGGCCGGCCTATCCGCCCGGCGCCGTGTTCAGCGCGCTGTACGACATTGAACCGGCGGCGGGACTTGAAGCCGCTCGCCTGTCCTCGCTGCTGATTGCGGCCGATCTGGCCGATCTCGGCATCACCGTGGATTGCCTGCCGCTCGCCGATGTGCCGGTTCCCGGCGCGGACTCGGTGATCGGCGATCGGGCCTATGGCACAACGCCGGCCAAGGTGGCGGAGATCGCCCGTGCCGTCACCAAGGGGTTGGCGCAGGGCGGCGTTCTGCCGGTGCTCAAGCACATTCCCGGCCACGGACGCGCCACGGCGGACAGCCATTTCCGGCTCCCGACGGTCGACACCTCGGCGGCGGAACTTGAGGAAACCGATTTCGCAGCCTTCAGGCCGCTGGCCGATCTGCCCATGGCCATGACCGCACATGTTGTGTTTAGCGCCCTCGACCCCGCCCAACCCGCGACCACATCTGCGACAATCATTGAACAGGTGATTCGCGGGACCATTGGTTTCCAGGGTTTGTTAATGAGTGATGACGTTTCCATGAACGCCCTGCACGGTTCGATCGCCGAGCGGTCGCGCGCCAGCTTCAAGGCGGGCTGCGACGTGGTTCTTCATTGCAACGGCAAGCTCGACGAGATGGCGCAGGTGGCCGCCGAGAGTCCGGAACTCGCAGGCGAAGCTCTGACGCGCGCGGATCGCGCGCTGGCCTCGCGGCGGACGCCGCAGCCGTTCGACCGTGGCGCGGCGCGCGCTGAACTCGACCGCCTGATCGACCGGGCAGGGAGCCTGACGTCATGACCGCCGAAATCTTGTCCTTCGAGACGGGACTGCCTGCCGATCACAACGACGGCGAACCGTCGCTGGTCGTCGATGTCGAAGGGTATGAAGGCCCGCTCGATCTGCTGCTTGCGCTGGCCCGCCAGCAGAAGGTCGACCTTCACAAGATTTCAATTCTCGCGCTGGCCGACCAGTATCTCGTTTTCATCGAAGAAGCGCGCAAGCTGCGGCTGGAACTGGCCGCCGACTATCTCGTCATGGCGGCGTGGCTGGCCTATCTCAAGTCGCGCCTGCTGCTGCCCGAGCCGCCCTCGGCGGAAGGACCCAGCGCGGAGGATCTTGCGACCGCGCTCGCCAACCGCCTGCGCCGCCTCGAGCAGATCCGCGAAGCCTCCAACCGCCTGATGACCCGCCCGCAACTGCGGCGCGATATTTTCCCGCGCGGATTTCCGGAACAGATCGCGCAGGTCAAGCATCAGCGCTGGACCGCGACGCTGTACGACCTGCTCACCGCCTACGCGACGCAGCGTCAGCAGCGCGTGCTCGCGACCGTGCATCTCGCCAAGCGCACCGTTTGGTCGCTGTCGGAAGCGCGCGCCTCGCTGGAGCGGCTGGTTGGAGCGGCTGAGTCCGAAGACTGGGCCAGCCTCGATGAACATCTGATGCGCTATGTGGTCGATCCGACCCAGCGCGCCACCGTGTTCGCATCGAGCTTCGCCGCGGCGCTCGAACTGGTGCGCGAGGGCACGCTCGACCTGCACCAGAAAGAAGCATTCGCACCTTTGTATTTTCGTAAGCACGTATCGCATTTGCCGCCGGACGCTCAGGCAGCGCCGGAAGTGCAGGCCGATTAAGACGTCGCGTCAGTGGAAGAAGGAGACAGGGCCATGGCAAGTCCGGCGAGAACGACGGCGCACATCGCTCCGGTTGAAGATTCCGAGGAGTCTGTCGTGGAGACCTCTGTTGTGGAGTCGGCCCAGGAATCGTCCAGCGAGACCGCTGCGCGCCCCGAGGAACTGCGCCTTCTCGAAGCCCTGCTGTTCGCCTCCACCGAACCGCTCGAGGAATCCGCGCTGGCCAAGCGCATGCCGGACGGCGTGGACGTAAAAGCGGCGCTGTCACAGTTGCAGGCCGATTACGCCATGCGCGGGGTCAATCTGGTCCGCGTGGCCAGCAAGTGGACCTTCCGCACCGCCGGTGATCTGTCGTGGCTGATGACCCGCGAAAGCACCGAAACGCGCCGCCTGTCGCGCGCGGCGATCGAGATGCTGGCGATCATCGCCTACCACCAGCCGGTGACCCGCGCCGAGATCGAGGAAATCCGCGGCGTGGTGACCTCGAAGGGAACCCTGGACGTGCTGCTGGAAACCGGCTGGATCCGTCCGCGTGGCCGTCGCAAGACGCCGGGCCGCCCGCTGACCTTCGGGACCACCGAGGCGTTCCTTTCGCAGTTCAGCCTGGAAGCGCTGGGCGATCTGCCAGGCCTGGACGAGCTGAAGGGCGCGGGGCTGCTGGATACCCGCCTGCCGGGCGGCTTTGCTGTTCCGTCGCCGTCCGACGATCCGGCACTGCGCGAGGACGAGGACCCGCTGGAGCCGGGCGACCTCGAATTGACGCTGGCGCCGGCCGTGGAGCCGGAAAACGAGCCGGAAAAGGGCGGCGAGAGCTGAAACGCACGCGCCGGATCGACAGCGGCGCGCCTGCGGGAGCGAACATTAACTCTGGTGTCAATGCGCCGGTTTGCGCAATCCTGACGCGGGGTTAATCCTTGTTTTTGACACCTCCGGGGCCTACTTTCCGGTCAGAAATGGCCGGACGCTCCGGCCCCGTGTTTTGGAGGACGGCAGTATGGGTTCGATGAGTATCTGGCACTGGATCGTCGTGATCGCCGTGGTCCTGCTGCTGTTCGGCCGTGGCAAGATCTCGGACCTGATGGGCGACGTCGCGCAGGGCATCAAGGCCTTCAAGAAGGGCATGTCCGATGACGAGGCCAAGCCCGCCGAGAAGCCCGAGCCTGTGAAGACCATCGACAGCGCTCCGTCGGCATCGACCTCGCAGCGGACTGATGTCGGCAGCAAGGCGGTCTGAGGTTAAAACCTCGCATTCCTGAGAGAGAACGGGGCATCAAGCCCCGTCAGCGGAATCTTCCATGTTCGACATCGGGTGGAGTGAACTGGTCGTCATCGGCGTCGTGGCGCTGATCGCCATCGGCCCGAAGGAATTGCCCGGCGTGCTGCGCATGGTCGGGCAATGGATCGGCAAGGCCCGCCGCATGGCCGCTGAATTCCAGGGCCAGTTCAACGAGGCGATGCGCGAAGCCGAGATGGCGGACATCAAGAAGACGTTCGATGATGCCTCCGCCGCCGCCAAGGACATGTCGCCGACCAATCTCCTGACGTCGCTCAACAAGGACGTCGAGGACGCCATGAAGATCGACCAGCCGGTGATGACGCCGACCACACCCGAGCCGCCGACACCGGAAACCTTCGTGGAAGCCGAAGCGCATGCGCCGGCGGTTGAAACGCCGCCGCCCGCTTTACCGGACGCCAAAGCGTCATGAGTCACGAGGACATCGAAGCCACCAAGGCGCCCTTGATGGATCACCTGATCGAGCTGCGCTCGCGGCTGATCAAGGCGCTGCTGGCGTTCGGCCTTGCGTTCATTCTCTGCTTCGTCTTCGCCAAGCAGATTTACAACGTGCTGGTCTGGCCGTTCGTCTGGGTGGCGGGGCCCGAAAATTCCAAATTCATCTACACCGCGCTGCTGGAATACTTCCTCACCCAGTTGAAGCTGGCGATGTTCGGCGCGGGCTTCCTGTCGTTCCCGGTGATCGCGGCGCAGATCTACATGTTCGTCGCGCCCGGCCTCTACAAGCACGAGCGCGGCGCGTTCCTGCCGTATCTGGTCGCGACGCCGATCTTCTTCGTGCTCGGCTCGCTGCTGGTCTATTTCCTCGTGCTGCCGATGCTGATCCGCTTCTCGCTCGGCATGCAGCAGGTCGGCGGCGCCGAGACGGCGCAGATCGCGCTGCTGCCGAAAGTCGGCGAATATCTCTCGCTGATGATGTCGCTGATCTTCGCCTTCGGCATCGCGTTCCAGTTGCCGGTGATCCTGACACTGCTCGGGCGGATCGGAGTCCTCACCTCGAAGCAACTCAGGGAAAAGCGGCGCTACTTTATCGTCGTTGCCTTCGTTCTTGCCGCCGTGCTGACGCCGCCGGATGTCATCAGCCAGATGTCGCTCGCGCTGCCGCTCCTGATCCTCTACGAGGGCTCGATCATCGCCGTCGCCATGGTCGAGAAGCGGAAGGCAGCCGAGGCGTCCAGAGGCACCACGCCGCCGGCCGATACGCCGCCGACGCCGCCAGCGACCACCCCGGCGGAATAAGACCCGCCCGGCGGGGTCGGGTATCATTGCTGCAATGCCCCTCGATTCGCGGTTTCCGGGCTTGACCGGGGCGACTGCGGCTTGTTCTAACCCACCCAGATTTTGACGCAGATGGCCGGAAAACCGGTCTCGACCGGAAGCTGCCATGCACGACATCAAGTGGATACGCGACAATCCCGAGGCTTTTGACAAGGCGCTTGGCCGCCGTGGACTGGAGCCGTTGTCGTCGTCGCTGATCGCGCTGGACGAGAAGCGCCGCGTCGCCATTCAGGCCTCCGAGCAGGCGCAGGCGCGCCGCAACGCGGCATCCAAGGAAATCGGCGAGGCCAAGAAGGCCAAGGACAATGCGCGCGCCGACGCGCTGATGGCCGAAGTCGGCGAACTGAAGACCAGGTTGCCCGAGCTTGAAGCGGCGGTGAGAGAGGCCGAAGAAGAACTCAATAAAGAACTCGCGCAGATTCCGAACCTGCCGCTCGACGAAGTGCCGGACGGCGCCGACGAACACGGCAATGTCGAGCATCATCACTACGGCGCCAGGCGCAACTATGCGTTCAAGCCGAAGGAGCATGTCGAGCTTGGCGAAGCGCTGAAGTTCATGGATTTTGAGGCGGCGGCCCGGATGTCGGGCGCACGTTTCGTCGTTTTGAAAAAAGGCCTCGCGCGCCTTGAACGCGCTATCGGCCAATTCATGCTCGACCTGCACACCGAGACGCACGGTTACACCGAAGTCAATCCGCCGCTTCTCGTGCGCGACGGGGCAATGTTCGGCACCGCGCAGTTGCCGAAGTTTGAGGATGATCAGTTCAGGGCAACTCGAAAACTAAGCCTAGAAGATCGAAGGAATATATTTGCCCAGATCAACGCGGAGGACACCCAGCCGGATGCGCGCGGGAATTCAAAGTACTATGAGGTGATTGAAGAAATACCGGGGAGGCGGAAGGCAATCTTCAACGCTAAGGGGCTGGAACGAATTGAAGAACTGCGCGATGCGGCTAATTTGTTTTGGCTCATCCCGACCGCCGAAGTGCCGCTGACCAATCTCGTTCGCGAATCCATTCTCGACGAAAAAGAACTGCCGATGCGCCTGACGGCGTTGACGCCGTGCTTCCGTGCGGAAGCGGGTGCTGCGGGCCGCGACACGCGCGGCATGATCCGCCAGCATCAGTTTACCAAGGTGGAACTGGTCTCGATCACGACGCCGGAAGAATCGAAGAACGAACACGAGCGCATGTTGTCCTGCGCCGAGGAAGTTCTGAAAAAACTCGACCTGCATTATCGCGTGATGACGCTGTGCACCGGCGATATGGGCTTCGCCTCGCAGAAGACCTACGACATCGAGGTGTGGATGCCGGGGCAAGGCGAGGGCGGCATGTACCGCGAGATTTCGTCCTGCTCGGTGTGCGGCGACTTCCAGGCGCGGCGCATGGATGCGCGCTCGCGCGGACCGGACGGCAAGCCGCGCTTTGTCCACACGCTGAACGGCTCGGGCACCGCGGTCGGCCGCGCATTGATTGCGGTGATGGAAACCTATCAGCAGGAGGACGGCTCGATCGCCGTGCCGGATGTCCTGCAGCCGTATATGGGCGGCCTCAAAGTGATCGCTAGGGAAGAAAAATAAAATGCGAATTCTCTGTACCAACGACGACGGTATTCACGCGCCGGGCCTTCAGGTCATCGAGGAAATCGCGAAACAGATTTCCGACGACGTGTGGGTGATCGCGCCTGAACTCGATCAGTCCGGCGTCTCGCATTCGCTGTCGCTGAACGATCCGCTGCGCCTGCGCGAGGTGGATGACCGCCATTTCTCGGTGCGCGGCACGCCGACCGACTGCGTCATCATGGGCGCGCGCCACATCCTGAAAGACAAGCAGCCCGGCATCGTGCTGTCCGGCGTCAACAAGGGCCGCAACGTCGCCGAAGACGTGGTCTATTCCGGCACCATCGCTGGCGCCCTGGAAGGCACCATTCTCGGCCTGCCGTCCTTTGCGTTGTCGCAGGAATTTTCCATGGAGACGCGCACCAAGCCGCTGTGGGAAACAGCGCTGAAGTTCGGTCCCGATGTGATCCGCAATGTGATGAAGCTCGGCGTGCCGCGCGATACGGTGGTGAACGTCAATTTCCCCGCCTGTATGCCCGATGAAGTGAAGGGCATTGCCGTCACGCGGCAGGGCAAGCGCAATCTGGGCTTCCTGCGCATCGACAGCCGCCATGACGGGCGCGGCAATCCGTATTACTGGATCGGCTTCGAGCGGGCCGCGATGCTGGAAGAGCCGGCGGAAGGGACCGATCTCGCTGCGCTGGCGGCGAAGTACGTGTCAGTCACGCCGCTGCGGCTCGACCGCACCGACGTTGCGTTCTCGGAAAAGCTGAGAGGCGTGTTGAAGTAGGGTTTGAAAAGGATTGATGCGTCATTGCGAGGAGCGTTAGTGACGAAGCAATCCAGCTTTATCCAAGAATGGATTGCTTCGCTTCGCTTGCAATGACGATGAGTTACGCAGTCACGCCCTTGAGCGTGGCCTCGATGGTCCGCGCCAGCGTTTCGATCTGGAAGGGTTTTTGCAGCGTCGGGCGGTCGCGGAATTTTTCCGGCACGCCCTGCACGCCGTAGCCCGTCGCGAACACAAACGGAATGTCCCGCATCTGGATCGCTTCGGCGACCGGCGAGATCACCTTGCCGTTGACGTTGACGTCGAGGATCGCGATGTCGAAATCGGTCGCCTGAACAAGGCGCACGCCTTCATCAATGTCGCCGGCTTCGGCGGCGATGGCATAGCCGAGCTCTTCGAGCATGTCCGCGACCATCATGCGGATCATGACCTCGTCTTCAACCAGCAGAACCGACGTTCGCGACCCCGCTATGTACTGGCCAGGCATTCGTTCCCCAACGAGAAATCCGGATTGGCTGACAAAAGAATACCACAAATATACTGCGCGCAACGAACACCTCACGCAAAAGTTCCATGCGCAGGAACTTTCGCCCCCAAAACCGGTGCGGTGTCAGTCCGGGACCGGAAAGAACCGGCCTTTGCCGGTCGCCAGCACACTGCCTGTGCTCAGGTCTTCCAGCCGGCCCTCGACATCCACGTAGCGGCCATGGTCGGTCACCAGCGCGCCGCGCCCGACGATCGGGGTCTCGGTCGGCACCGGCTTCATGTAGCGGATGGTCAGTTCTCCGGTCACGCCGAGCCGCCCGGTCGCCCGCAGAACCGTTGCCGCCAGCACCTCGTCGAGATAGGCGGCGATGATGCCGCCATGCGCCGCGCCCGGCGGCCCCTCGTAGTGTTTCGCAATCACGATCGGCGAGGCGACGCCTTCGCCGGTCTTGAACGTGCGCACATGCAGGCCGGCCGGGTGTGACGGGCCGCAGCCAAAGCACTGATGAAAGCGATTATCGGGATCGCCTGAGAGGCGTTGCTCCTCAAGCCCGTCAAAGGTGGCGTGAAACGCTTCGTGAAGGGGAGGTGTCATCGCAGTCCTTGGCTCGCTTGAAGTGTCGATCACGCGCAACATATCTGAATTTGCGATACAAAAAGGTGGCGCATCCCGCGATCCTTGTCAAAGTAAGCCGCATCGAATCCGTTCGCTTCAAGTGTTGACCAGGCATGCAATCGTCCCAGCCCACGCCGCACGACAAGATGATGTTTCAGTTGAACCTGCGGCAGCGCGGGATCAGCGATCAGGCTGTGCTGAAGGCGATGGAAGAGGTGCCGCGCGAACTGTTCGTCTCGTCGCTGGACCGCGGCCATGCCTATCGCGACACGCCGCTCGGTATCGCCTGCGGACAGACCATCAGCCAGCCTTTCATCGTCGCCTACATGACTGAACAACTCGATCTGGAGCCGTCGCATCGCGTTCTCGAGATCGGCACGGGATCGGGCTATCAGGCCGCGGTCCTGTCGAAGCTGGCGCGGGACGTGGTGACGCTGGAGCGGTTTCGTACGCTGGCCGAACGGGCGAGGCTCGTCCTGAAAGAACTGAAATGCGGCAATGTGGACGTCATTCTCGGTGACGGCTTCAACGTGCCGGACAACCTCGGCACCTTCGACCGGATCATGGTCACTGCGGCGATGGTGGACATTCCGGAAGCGCTGCTGGCGCGGCTGGAGCCCGGGGGCGTCCTGATCGCGCCGGTTGGGCCAGTGGACGACAAGCAAGTGCTGGTCCGTGTCGCGCGGACGGGGGACGGTTTCGACCGGCAGGAGCTTGTGGCGGTCCGGTTCGTTCCGGCGCTTGAGGGGATCGCCCGCGAATTGTGAGCGCGGCGATTGCGCTTTGCAGCATGCGCCGACGGGCGCGCGGCGTTGTCAGATAAGGCGGATTTCCGGACTTAAACAGTTATTTACTCGAACTGTGTTTACTCAAATTTGTGTTAGTTGCGTACGAGTGAGTAACCATGTCCCGCTTTGTCGAGTTGTTCAACTCGCGTCGTGCACCGCATTTTGTGGTCCTGACGCTCGTCTCGGTCGGATTTGGCGGGTGTAGCGCCGATACGTCGACACGGTTCTCCGACACCTCCTTTTCAAATCCGTTCGCCTCCCGCAATGAGGCCACCGGCTCGGTGCCCAGCAATTATCGCGGCGCGCCGCCGCAGCCGTCATACCAGCAGCCTGCCTATCAACAGCAGTCGTACCAGCAGCCGCAGCGCGAGTTGCCGCAATACGCGCGCCCGCATTCGGCTCCAGTGATTTCCGCGCCGCTGTCCGCGCCTGTCGCCACCTCTGGCGGCGGACGGGGCATGGCGTCCTATTCGCCTCCTGCGTCATCGCCGATCGAGACGACTGCGACCGTTGCTCCGCGCTCGGTTGCTGCGAATTCAGGCTACAGCCGCGACGGCGGCACGACGATCATTGTCGGCACCGCTGACACGCTCGACATCATCGCGAAGCGTTACAACGTGCCGACGTCTGAAATTCTCAAGGCCAACGGCTATGGCGGGCCGCGCATGCTTCAGCCCGGCCAGCAGCTTGTCATTCCGCGCCGCATGGCCCACGCGGCTCCGCCCGCAATGTCGCCTGCGCCAAGCACGAAGGTGGCCGCCGCGCTTCCGGCCAGCGTTCATGTCGTCAAGCCCGGCGACACGCTGATGAACCTGTCCCGCCGTCACCACATTGCGCCCGCGCAACTGGCCGCAGCGAACAATATTCCGGTCACGACACAGCTCAGGATCGGCACCAAGATCAACATTCCGGGCGGCAAGGCCGCACCGGCAGCACCGGCGCCGCAGGTTCTCGCGGAAGCACCGAAACCTGCGGCTCCTGCGCCTGCCGCTAAACCCGCCGTGGTTGCCAGCGCTGAACCTCAGCAGAAGGCGCGCGTGGCCGCCGAGGCTCCCGCCGCCGAACTGCCGGAAGCCCAGTCGCCTGTGAAGGCGGCGGAGGCGACCAACGCCGTGCCGACCTTCCGCTGGCCGGTGCGTGGCCGCGTGATCGCGGGCTATGGCGCAAAGAACAACGGAAAGCAGAACGACGGCATCAACGTCGCCGTTCCGGAAGGCACGCCGGTGAAAGCCGCCGAAGACGGCGTGGTGGCTTACTCGGGCAGCGAACTCAAGGGTTATGGCAATCTGATCCTGGTGCGGCACTCCAACGGTTATGTCACCGCGTATGCCCACGCGAGTGAACTGATGGTGAAGCGCGGGGACACGATCAAGCGCGGCCAGGTCATTGCCAAATCGGGTCAGACGGGAGAGGTGGGGTCGCCGCAGCTTCACTTCGAGATTCGTAAAGGATCTTCAGCCGTCGACCCGCTTCAATTCCTGAACGGTGCGTGATCGCCGCCATCAGGGTCCAAAACGAAACCCCGGCCTTTCGGCCGGGGTTTTTCTTTGCAGAGATGTTGCATAAGGCTATTTCGCCGTCAGCTTCACGCCCATGCGGCCCGCGATTTCCTGCGTGAACTGCCAGGCCACACGGCCGGAGCGCGAGCCGCGGGTGGTCGACCATTCCAGCGCTTCGCGGGTCAACTGATCGTCGTCGATCCTGACGCCGAAGTGTTTGGCGTAACCGCGCACCATCTCCAGATACTCGTCCTGGCTGCACTTGTGGAAGCCGAGCCACAGGCCGAAGCGGTCCGACAGCGAGACCTTCTCCTCCACAGCTTCGCTCGGATTGATCGCTGTCGAGCGTTCGTTCTCGATCATGTCGCGGGAGAGCAGGTGGCGGCGGTTCGAGGTCGCATAGAGGATGACGTTCTCGGGTCGTCCCTCGATGCCGCCCTCCAACACCGCCTTCAGCGACTTGTAGGACGCATCGTTGCCGTCGAACGACAGGTCGTCGCAGAACACGATGAAATGGAAATCGGACTCGCGCAGCAGCGCCATCAGCAGAGGCAGGCTCTCGATATCCTCGCGGTGAATTTCGATCAGCTTGAGACGGCCGTTGACGGCGGGGTCGGCGTTGACGCTCGCATGCGCCGCCTTGACCAGCGACGACTTGCCCATGCCCCGCGCGCCCCACAGCAGGGCGTTGTTCGCCGGCAGGCCCTTGGCGAAGCGCTCGGTGTTCTCGATCAGGATATCGCGCATCCGGTCAATGCCCCGCAGCAGGCCCATCTCGACCCGGCTGACCTTCGGAACCGGGACCAGATGACCGTTCGGGTGCCAGACGAAGGCATCGGCCTTTTTCAGGGAATCAGCCCCGGAGGGGCCGCCCGCCGATTTGCTCAGGCTGGCGGCGATGCGCTCGAGGGCGAGGGCGATCCGGGCGGCGGTCGCTCCGTCGGCCGCAGCCGCAGGGCGTTTTGTCGCGGCCGGGGCGGACTTTGCGGAAGGGCGCTTTGTTGCGGTTTGTTTAGTTGTTTTGCGGGTCTTTTTGGCCATGATTTCCTCTTGCGGCGGCACCCTTAGCGAGGCTGGGGAGCGCCCGCAACCGCTACAGATGCATGGCAAAATCGCCTTCCCCGGTGCCGTTGCAATTGGGCGGTCTGCCGCTATAGTCCGCGCAAATTCGGCCAAAACGGCCCTCTATCTTATGCGTTTCGCCCTGATGGCGGGCGCTTTCCCGAGGACTTCTCTATGTTCATCACTCCTGCCTTTGCCCAAGCCGCCGGCGCCGCTGGCGACACCAACAGCATGCTGATGTCGCTGCTGCCCTTCGCGCTGATCTTCGTCATCATGTACTTCCTGATCCTCAAGCCGCAGCAGAAGAAGCTCAAGGACCATCAGGAACTGGTGAAGAACATCCGCCGCGGCGACACCGTTGTCACCAATGGCGGCCTCGTTGGCAAGGTGACCAAGGTGGTCGATGACGACCAGATCGAGGTGGAAATCGCCGATGGCGTGCGCATTCGTCAGATGCGCCAGATGATCTCGGGCGTCCGCACCAAGGGCGAGCCCGCCAAGGATACCAAGGAAGAAACAGCCGCGAGCTAACGCGGCGCAACGGCTGCCCAATACCGGCCTTGCCGATTTCAACTGTCTGACGGGTTATCTCGATGCTGTATTTCACGCGGTGGAAGGCGCTGGGAGTCATTCTGACTGCCCTGATCGTGTGCCTTTGCGCGGTTCCGAATTTCTTCCCCGATCATGTGGTCAAGACCTGGCCGAAGTGGGCGCAGCGCCATGTCGTGCTCGGCCTCGACCTCCAGGGCGGCTCCCACATCCTGCTGGAAGTCGATTCCAGTTCGGTGAAGAAGGACAAGCTCGATCAGGTCCGCGACGACGTGCGCCGCACGCTGCGCGATGCCAAGATCGGCTATACCGGACTTGCGATCCGCGGCGAAAGCGTCGAGGTTCGCGTCAAGGACACCGACCTGACCAACGCGCTCGCCAAGCTGCGTGAACTGTCGCAGCCGCTCGGCGGCATTCTCGGCTCATCCGGCCAGCGCAGTGTCGAAGTCAGCGATGCGGGTGGCGGACTGATCCGCCTGACCGTGCCGCCGGCTGCGATCACCGAGCGCGTGCGCCAGTCGGTCGAGCAGTCGATCCAGATCGTCGAGCGCCGCATCAACGAACTCGGCACCGTCGAACCGCTGATCCAGCGGCAGGGCGTCGATCGTATTCTGGTGCAGGTGCCCGGCCTGCAGGACCCAACCCGCCTCAAGGAACTGCTCGGCAAGACCGCGAAGCTCGATTTCCGCATGGTCGATTCCACCGTTTCGCCGGATCAGGCGCAGCAGGGGCGGCTGCCGCCGGACGACGAAATCCTGATGAGTTCGTCGTCGCCGAAGGTGCCTTACGTCATCAAGAAGCAGGTGCTGGTATCGGGTGGCGATCTCACCGACGCGCAGCCGGGTTTCGATCAGCGCTCCGGCGAGCCGATCGTCTCGTTCCGCTTCAACACGTCCGGCGCGCGCAAGTTCGCCACCGCGACGCTTGAGAATGTCGGCCAGCCCTTTGCCATCGTGCTAGACAACGAAGTGATTTCGGCCCCGGTTATCCGCGAGCCGATTACGGGTGGCTCCGGCCAGATTTCCGGCAACTTCACGGTGCAGGGTGCCAACGATCTGGCGATTCTGCTGCGCGCGGGCGCGTTGCCTGCGCCGCTGACCATCATCGAGGAACGAACGGTCGGTCCGGGGCTCGGTCAGGACTCCATCGCCGCCGGCGAACTGGCGTCCTATGTCGGCTCGGTGCTGGTCATCGTGTTCATGCTGCTGACCTACCGGCTGTTCGGCTTCTTCGCCAATGTCGCGGTCGCCATCAACGTCGCCATGATCTTCGGCATCCTGTCGCTGCTGAACGCCACGCTGACGCTGCCGGGCATCGCGGGCATCGTGCTGACGGTCGGCATCGCGGTCGACTCCAACGTGCTGATCTATGAGCGTATCCGCGAGGAGCTGCGCGCCGGGCGAACCGCGATCTCGGCCATCGACGCCGGATTCACCCGCGCGCTCGCGACCATCCTCGACTCCAACATCACCACGTTCATTGCGGCGGCGGTGCTGTTCTATATCGGCACCGGACCGGTGCGCGGCTTCGCCGTCACCCTCGGCATCGGCATTCTGACCACCGTCTTCACGGCCTTCACCGTGACCCGGCTGATTGTTGCGATGTGGGTGGCGTGGAAGCGGCCCAAGACCGTGCCGATTTGATAGCGAGTTAAAACGTGACCCATACGATCATCACCGCACTCGCCATCTTCATCGTCATTCTGACGGGCCTGAGCATCTATGGCGTGCTCCCCGCGCTTCGCATCGTTCCCGACGATACGAAGTTCGACTTCATGCGCTTCCGCCGCATCAGCTTTCCGATCTCGGCGCTGCTGTCGATGCTGGCCATCGGCCTGTATTTCGTTCACGGGCTGAATTTCGGTATCGACTTCAAGGGCGGCACGCTGCTTGAAATCCAGACCAAGTCCGGCCCCGCCGACATCGCAAAACTGCGCGCGCAATTGACGACGCTGAATTTCGGCGACGTCCAGCTTCAGCAGTTCGGTGGCCCGAGCGACGTGCTGATCCGCATCGCGGAGCAGCCCGGCGGCGACCAGGCACAGCAGGCAGCGGTGCAGAAGGTTCGCCAGTTGTTCGGCGACAGCGTGGATTATCGCCGTGTCGAAGTGGTGGGACCGCGTGTGTCCAGCGAACTTCTGGCCTATGGCACTGTCGGCCTGATGCTCGCGATCGTCGGCATCTTCATCTATCTCTGGTTCCGCTTCGAGTGGCAGTTCTCGCTGGGTGCGATGATCGCCAACGTCCACGACATCGTGCTGACGCTCGGATTCATGTCGATCACGCAGATCGAATTCGACCTGACCAGCATCGCGGCGCTGCTGACCATTCTCGGCTACTCGCTGAACGACACCGTCGTCATCTATGACCGCATCCGCGAAATGCTGCGGCGGTACAAGAAGATGCCGATGACCGATCTGCTCAACCATTCGATCAATTCGACGCTGTCGCGCTCGATCATCACCCACGTCACGGTGACGCTGGCGCTGCTCGCGCTGTTGCTGTTCGGCGGCAAGGCGATCCACTCGTTCGCAGCGACGATGACGTTCGGCGTGGTGCTGGTCGGCACCTACACCTCGATCTTCATCGCGGCGCCGCTCCTGATCTATCTCGGGGTCGGCGAGAACCGGGGCGGCGAGGACGACAAGCCGTCGAAGCCGTGACGTGACCGGCGCATCGCCCGAGGGACTGCATCTTCCGCGGTCGGCGCCGATCGAAGCCTACGGTCACGGCGGATTCCGGTTCGCGGACATGTCGCATCGCGGCTCGCTGCTGTGCCTGCCGAATGCGATCTGGGCGTGGTCCGTGACTGATCCCCAAAAGATCGACCGCCATTCGCTGGCGCGCGTGTTCGAGCACGCCAACGAGATCGACACCTTGCTGATCGGCACGGGTGACAATGTCTGGATCGCGCCCGCGCCGCTGCGTGAGGCGCTGCGCGCGGTGCACATCACGCTCGACACCATGCAGACGGGACCGGCGATCCGCACCTACAACGTGATGATGGGCGAGCGCCGCCGGGTGGCCGCCGCGCTCATCGCAGTGCCATGAGCAGCGATAAAGACCGCGCTGACGCGGCGTTCTGTGCGGATCTGGCGCGTGCGCGGGATTTTCGGAGTTATGCGGCAAGCCTGTTCGTCCCGCCTGACGTACGGCGCGCGTGGATCGCGCTTGCCGCGTTCAATGCCGAAGTTTCGTATGTGCGCGACCATGTCAGTCAGCCGTTGCCTGGCGAAATCCGGCTGCAATGGTGGCGCGATGTTCTGACGGGCGAAGGGCAGGGCTCGCGCGGCGAGGCCGAGGCCAATCCGGTCGCTGCGGAATTGCTGCGCGCCATCGCGCGCTACGATCTGCCTGTCGAGAGCTTCGTCCGCCTGATCGACGCGCATGTGTTCGATGTCTACGATGATCCGATGCCGGATATGGCTGCGCTGGAGGCTCATTGCCGCGACACGTCGGCGGCGATGTACGCCTTGCGCGCGCGCATCCTTGATGCGGCGTCGGCCGATGTGACGCGCATCGCGGATCACGCGGGGATTGCGGAAGGCTTGACCGATGTCATGCTGGCATTGCCGCGTCACGCCGCGCGGCGTCAGTTGTATCTGCCCGGCGACTTGATGAACCTTCACGGCGTCGTCGCCGAAGAGGTTTTTCTTCAGCAGAGCAACCCGCCGCTGAAGGATGCACTGGCACATTTGCGCCGTGAGGCGCGTTCGCAACATGAGCGGGCGATGGCCATGCTCGCCGACGCGCCGGGTTCTGCGCGCGCTGCATTCCTTCCACTCGCCGTGATCGGAAAAATTCTGACGCGACTGGATTCGTCGGAGCCGTTCGCGCCGCCATCGCTGTCGCGGCTTGGCATTCTCTGGACGACATGGCGCGCGGCGAGCGCAAAGCCATTCAAGGCGTGAAGCTGCGTTCAGGCTAGGTCGGTCAAGTTAATTCGCGCGCTAATCGAAACCTGAATCCCGATACGGTTGCACGCCGCAATCCGAACGCCACTTCGCCTTTTGCAACGAACTCCGTCACCATTTTGCCTTTACGAAAATTCGCACGTTTTTCGTCATGGCCGGGCTTGTCCCGGCCATCCACGTCTTCCTTGTAGCGAGCTTTCCAGCACGTGGATGCCCGGCGCAAGGCCGGGCATGACGAGTAGATAATTTCTATTGGTGGCGTCGCGGGATGCTTACGCCGCGTTCGCCGTGCGCAACCTATCAGCGATCCAGCGATCAATGTCGGACAGGGCGCGCGCGCTGATCGCCTGTTTCTTGGCGACGGTCTTTTCGTTGCCGCGCAGGCGCGAACCATCCGGCTTTTTGGTCGGCGGCGATGCGAGTGGCGGAAACAATCCAAAGTTGATGTTCATCGGCTGGAACGAGCGCGGGCCTGCGTCGATGGTTTCGATATGTCCGCCGGTGATGTGGCCGAGCAGCGCACCGAGCGCGGTCGTGGGCGGCGGGGGCGTGATGCTGCTCTGCTTGGCATCTGCCGCCGCGAACAAGCCTGCGAGCAGACCGATGCCGGCGGATTCCACGTAGCCCTCGCATCCGGTCATCTGTCCTGCGAAGCGGAGGCGCGGCTGCGCCTTCAGGCGCAGTTGCGGATCGAGCAGCTTTGGTGAGTTCAGGAAGGTGTTGCGATGCAGGCCGCCGAGACGCGCGAACTCCGCTTTCTCAAGGCCGGGGATCATGCGCAGCACGTCGGTCTGTGCGCCATACTTCAGCTTGGTCTGAAAGCCGACGATGTTGTAGAGCGTGCCGAGCTTGTTGTCCTGACGCAGTTGTACGATCGCGTAGGGCTTCACAGTTGGATCGCGTGGATTGGTCAGACCCACCGGCTTCATCGGCCCGTGACGCAGAGTCTCCCGGCCGCGAGACGCCATCACTTCAATCGGCAGGCAGCCATCGAAGTAGGGCGTATTGGTTTCCCACTCCTTGAAATCGGTTTTCTCGCCGGCGAGCAGCGCATCGACAAAGGCTTCGTATTGCTCGCGCGTCATCGGGCAATTGAGATAGTCGGCGCCGTTGCCGCCGGGGCCGACCTTGTCGTAGCGCGACTGAAACCAAGCCACATCCATGTTGATGGAATCGCGATGCACGATGGGTGCGATGGCATCGAAAAAGGCCAGAGCGTCTTCGCCGGAAAGCTGCCGGATAGCGTCAGCAAGCGCTGGAGAGGTCAGCGGCCCGGTGGCGATGACCACGTTCTGCCAGTCGGCAGGCGGAAGTCCGGCGATTTCCTCGCGTTGAATTTCGATCTTCGGGTGAGCGGCGAGTGCGGCGCTGACCGCCGCGGAGAAACCGTCGCGGTCCACAGCGAGCGCACCGCCTGCAGGCACCTGGTTGGCGTCAGCGCTGCGCATGATCAGCGAGTTCAGCCGGCGTAGCTCGGCATGCAGCAGGCCGACCGCGTTATTGGCCGCGTCGTCGGAGCGGAAGGAATTGGAGCACACGAGTTCGGCGAGGCTGTCGGTGCGGTGCGCGTCGGTTGTTCGCACCGGGCGCATCTCGTGGAGCACCACATGGACGCCCGCGTTTGCGATCTGCCAGGCGGCTTCCGAGCCGGCGAGGCCGCCGCCGATGACGTGAATTGTTTCTTGGATGGTGTCGTTGTTGTTCTGAACTGTCATCGCTCACAACTAGAACCCGTCACGCTTCGATGCAAATCATTCGGCGCAGCAGGTTCCGGATACGACAACGCCCGCACAGGGCGGGCGCAATCGTTCGTCAGTCAGTTTTACAGCGGTTAGCCGTTGTACGCACCGGCTGCGACCCGCTGGATGTCGGAGCGGTCAAGCCCGATATCGGCCAGTTCCCGATCGCTCAACTGCGACAGCTCGGCGACATTGCGCTGATAGTCACGGAACGCCTGGATAGCGCGGATAAATGAGAGCAGCATGGTCAGTCTCCTTCGTAGTCTCGATTCAGCTCTTGAAGCAGCCTCATCGCTGGAACCGAATATAGGGGACGATTCTGCGTCGCAACAGCGCGAATGTTGCGATGCAGCTAAACGATTCATGCATACCTCTGGTAAGAAGTGATTAATCTTTCAGCCTCGATTTGAGCATTTGCTCGCACTTTAGCTCCGCTTCGAACTGCGATTTAGACCAATATTTCATCAGCTTGACGCAATGGAGACATAAATTCCCGTCTTTTCCAAGTTGAAGGTGCTTGAATACGGCCGTCGTTAAGCCATGCGGTATCGAATAGGTCGATTCTCTGTTCTGGCATACCAAATAAGCGAACAATAATTCATTTCAATCCTCGTGCCGTGAACGTGTTGAACGAGTGGCTGATGTCAGATGGACGTTCCGTTCCGGGCGTGGCATAGCCGCCAGATGCGCCGCCGCCGTTCAATTCGCCAATTGCTTTTGACCATTGCGCTCTCGCAGGTCCTTGCGATCCAGGGGCTGCTATTGGTCACCGCTGGCGCTCTGGCCACGTCAGCGACGACCGACGCGGGCGGCATTGGCCTGATCTGTTCGGGCGCGCCATTTCAAGGCGACAGGGACACAAGCCCGTTCGGCCAAACGCAGCACCACGATTGTTTGGGCGCCTGCCTGCTCAGTCGTGCCGCCGGCGAGCCACCGGTCATCCATTTTATTTTCTCGCGTCCGGCACGCCATGAGCGGTCGGATCTTCCGCAGGAACTCGCTTTATCGACCATTTCGCGGGCAGCCGCTTTCCTCGCACGCGCGCCACCGATGCTGACCTGAGACGCTTGTTTCGGAATTATTATTCAGCATCATTCGAGGAACCCCATGACCATCAATATCCGTAACGTCCAGCGGCCGCTGACCGGCGCCGGTCTGGCAGCACTGGCGCTTCTGGCGTCACACTCCATTGCTTCTGCCCACATCACCCTCGCCACCGGCGAAGCGCGCACCGGCACCTATTACAAGGCGGTGCTTCAGGTCCCGCATGGTTGCGACGGCACGGCCACCCAGGCCATCCGGGTGCAAATTCCCGAAGGCGTGATCAACGTGAAGCCGATGCCCAAGCCGGGCTGGACCCTCAACATCACCCGTGGCGCCTACGCGAAGTCCTACCAGAGCCATGGCAAGGCGGTGACGGAGGGACCGAAGGAGGTCGTCTGGTCGGGCGGCTCGCTGTCCGATGACAACTACGACGAGTTCGTCTTCACAAGCTATCTGGCAGGTGATTTCCGCCCGGGACAGATGATCGCGTTCCCCACGGTTCAGCAGTGCGCCAAGGGCGAGACCCGCTGGGACCAGGTTGCGGAGGAGGGGCAAAACCCGCACAGCCTGAAGTCGCCGGCGCCAGTATTGCGGATTGCCGCGGATACAGCCACGACCGGTCAGGCGATGGATCACAGCAACATGGACCACGGCAAGATGGATCACGGTCAGATGGCCGCTGCTCCCGCCGGAGGCGACACCTACAAGGTCGGCGATCTCGTCGTCGTTTCGCCGTGGACTCGCGCCACTCCGGGCGGCGCCAAGATCGCAGGCGGCTATCTCAAGATCACCAACAACGGCAAGTCAGCCGACCGCCTGACCGGCGCGACGACGGCCGGCGCCGATCATGTGGAAATCCACGAGATGTCGATGACCGACGGCGTGATGAAGATGCGGCCGCTCGCAGACGGGTTGACCATCAAGCCCGGCGAGACCTTCGAACTCAAGCCCGGCGGTTTCCACATCATGTTCATGGACATCAAGAAGCCGCTCAAGCAGGGCGACGCGTTGAAGGCGACGCTGACCTTCGAGAAGGCTGGCAAGGTTGATGTCAGCTTCAGCGTCAATGCCCTGGGTGCGGGGGCGGGCGCAGCACCGGCGCATAAGCACTGAGCATCTCTGATGGCGCAGCATTCATGCTGCGCCATCGTGGCTACCTGCCGAGCGAAACCGCAAATGCGTCGCCATCCCTGAGGCCGAGTTCATAGGCGTTGCGGATGCCGTCCGGATTCCGGATATCGAACTGTCCGACATCGACCTTGCGGGAGGGTTGCGCATAGCTGCGCCCCTTGATCGCCGGGATGGATTTGTAGACGCGGGTCAGCAGCACAAGCGTGCGGCCGCCCGCGGCCTCGATCGGTTCGATCGGTTCGACAGGAACATTATCGACAAGCCCGCCATCGAGGGCCGGCCGCCCAGCGATAAGCGTGACCGGCATGAACGGCGGAACGCCGCTGCTGGCCATCAGCGCTTCGCGGAATTGCTGCGGATCGGTGAGGGAGCGCGCAGAAACGAATTCCGGACGAAATCCGAGGGCGCGCCCGAATCGAGGATGGACCGGATGAAATAGCTTCTTCTCTAACTGATAGGCGCCGATGCCAAGGGCGGCGCCAAGCGACGCAGGCAGGCCGCGCGGGAGGCGGGAGACCGCGGTCTGAAAGTCAGTCATCTGCTGCAGTTTTTTGAACGCATCTGCGTCAATGGTCTGGTGCAGAAGCTCGGTGTACATCGGACCGACAGGGCAAAGCGGGTCGCCGCGCCGCCACGCCGCGAAATCGAAATTTCTGAGTTGCGGGTCGCAAGCTCCGATGACCCGCGCACGGGTTTCTTCTCCGGTGCCGAGCAGTGAGTAGACGGCCGCAAAGGCGCCGGCGCTGGCGCCGACCACGCGTGCTGGCGCGAGTCCGAGGCGATGGGCGGCGGCTTCATAGAATCCGCCCTGCCAATAGCAGCGGTTACCACCGCCTGCGAAAACCACCGCGTCGAACATCAAGACCTTCGGATGCGTGCGTGAAAACACGCATCCATGCCAAACCGTGACGCGGCAGGCAACAGTCCGAAGACGGCCGGTGCAGGGCGGTCATTTATCCTTGCGGCCCCAGGTGAACAGGTTCACCGGGAAATCCGCGGCGTAGCGCCGAACTTTCGTTTGCGGCGGCGGCTCATACGGCATGGCGACCGGCTCGATGACTTTCCGGTAGAGATGCCAGGTCGCATGGCCCAGCAGCGGGATGACAACCGTCAGGCCAAGGAAGAACGGGATCGTTCCGGCAACCAGCAACGCCGCGACGACCAGGCCCCACACGGCCATCGGAATCGGGTTCCGGGCTACCGCACGCACCGACGTGAGCATCGCATCCATAGCGCTGGCGTGCCGGTCGAGCATCAGCGGAAACGAGACAACACTGACGCAGAGAGCGACAAGCGCGAACAGGAAGCCGACGCCGCATCCCATTACGATGAGCCGGTGGCCTTCCGATGTCGTCATCACACGATTGAAGAAATCAGGAAAGCTCGATGCCGGCGCGTATCCGAACGTCGCGCTGTAGATCGACTGTGCCGCGGCCAGCCAAACCAGAAAAAGGATCAGCAGCATGACGCCGAAGGCAGCCATTGCGCCGATGGACGGCGAGCGAAGCACCCCGAGGGCATGAGAGGCGGTCGGCGTTTCACCGCGCTCCCGCCGCCGGCTGAGGTCGTAAAAGCCCAGTGCTGCGAACGGTCCGAGCAGTGCAAAGCCGGCGGCCAGAGGAAAGAGCAGGGGCAGTATCGAATAACCGAGCACGGTGCGCGCAAGAACAATGCCGAGAACAGGGTAGATCAGCGCCAGCAGGATCGCGTGAGTCGGCACGGCCTTGAAGTCGTCCCATCCGAGACGGAGCGCATCCCACAGGTCGTCGATGCCTATTTTCTGAACGGTGTATTTCGACAGATCGGTCGCGACCGGAAGCGTTCTCATATTGGTGGAAGCTGGATTGCTCATGGTGACTGTCTCCTGGCGATGCTGCGTTTGTGGCGCTGCGATTGCGTGTGGGGCACCGTGCAAGCAAAGAGTCTATCACGATCATCCGGAAGCACATCCGGGAAGACATCACGATCGCTTGCGACAGGATAACTGCGCAGGCGCAGCAAAGTTCTCGGAAAGAACGAGAACAGAGGGCGGCTTGAGACAATGCGCGCTGTCACATCGCAGTCATTATGGCCTCTTTTAGGCGCATTTGATCGAATTCGCCGCAGCGCAATGTGGATGACTTGCATTGGCAAGCCACAGGCGGGCGTCTACACTCGTATGTGACTACCGGTGTGATGCGGCCGGACGTGCGGGGGAGCATCAATCAATCCACCAGTCAATCGACGGACTATCGGAGTTTTACAGATGAGCATTTTTGGAAAGATCATGGGCGCGATTTTCGGCACCAAGGCCGAAGCTGCCGAGCCTGCCGGCGGTGCCGGAGCCCCTGCTGGCGGCGGCGCGAGCGTGCCAATGGTTGACGTGGCGCCGATCCTCGACAAGGCCGTCGCGGCCAAGGGCGAAAAGCTTGAATGGCGCACGTCGATCGTGGACCTGATGAAGGCCCTCGATATCGATTCCAGCCTTTCCGCCCGCAAGGAATTGGCTAAGGAACTGAAGTACGACGGGGACACCAACGATTCCGCAAAGATGAACATCTGGCTGCACAAGCAGGTCATGACCAAGCTCGCGGCCAACGGCGGAAAGCTGCCGGACGATCTGAAGCACTGATTGCACTGGACCGAGATTGCCTTACTCAAGGTCGTCTCATTGAAGGCCCGCCTCAAAAGGCGGGCCTTTTTCTTTGCAGCGCACACATATGTTCATCTGTTCAAAGGATTGGCTACGGCATACAAAATGCCACGCTGAACGAGTCCCGCCGGTTCGCGTTGGTTCGGGATGGCATTCGGCCAACAACGATCAACAACGCAAAGCGGGAAACGACCATGACTGAACTCAATCGCAGAAACATTCTCGCCGGCGGCGCGGCGACATTGGCCGGTACGGCTGCTCTGCCCGACACAGCGGCGGCAGAGGTTGGACTGAAAGCCGTATTCCCGGTCGCGCAGGCAACGATCCCCATCGTCGGCCTGAAGGAGGTGTTTCCGGTCCGCCGCATTTATTGCATCGGCCGCAACTACGCGGCCCATGCCCGCGAAATGGGATCAGATCCGACACGCGAACCGCCGTTCTTCTTTCAGAAGCCAACGGATGCGATCCAGAACGTCGCCATCGGCACGGTTGCGGATCATCAATATCCGCCGCTGACCAAGAACTATCATTACGAGGTTGAATTGGTCGCCGCATTGCGAGCGGGCGGATCAAACATCTCTCCGGAAAAAGCGCTGGATTGCGTTTATGGCTACGCGGTCGGGCTCGACATGACCCGCCGCGATCTGCAGCGCGCAATGGGCGATCAGAAGAAGCCATGGGAAATCGGCAAGAGCTTCGACCATTCCGCTGTGCTCGGCCCGATTCATCCAGTGACGAAGACGGGACATTTCACCAAGGGCGCGATTTCGCTCGCGGTCAACGGAACGGTGAAGCAGAATTCCGATCTCAGCAACATGATCTGGAGTGTTGCCGAGCAGATTTCAAAGCTGTCGGAATCCTGCGAATTGAAGGCCGGCGACATCATCTATTCGGGCACGCCGGAGAATGTCGGGCCGGTGGTGAAGGGCGACGTGATCCTGTGCAAACTTCAGGGCCTGCCGGACATGTCGATCAAGATCGTCTAGCCGGGACTTGCCGGTTCAAACGTAAAAGCCCGCCACCGGCGGGCTTTATCTGTTGCGGATCGCAAAATCACGCGGCGATGTCCGCGAACTCCGGATGCTTGTCGAGGTAGTCGACGACAAAACCGCAGGCCGCGACCACCTTCAGCCCGTCTGCGCGGATCTGTTCCAGCGCACCTTGCACAAGCTGAGAGGCAATGCCACGGCCGCGAAGTGCAGGCGGCGTTTCGGTGTGAGTGATGATAACTTTGCCCGGCGCAAGCCGGTAATTGGCGAAGGCCGTTGTGCCGTCGACATCGAGTTCATATCGGCTCAACGCCGTGTTGTTGCGAACCATGATCTGCCCTTGTTTTTCAGCTTTGGTTATTTCAGCAGGTCGGCGTAGGCGGGATGCTTTTCGATATACGCTTTGACAAAGGGACATCGCGGAACGACCTTCAGACCGGCCGCGCGAACCTGGTCCAGTGCACCCTTGATCAGCTTCGATCCGATACCCTTGCCGCCCAGCTCGGGCGGAACCTCGGTATGAACGAATGTGATGACGCCGTCGGAAATCTCGTAGTAGGTCGCCGCGATGTGGCCCTCGGCTTCGAGCTGGTAGCGCTTTTGGGCCGGATTGTTCTGGACGGCGTCGGTCATTCCATCATTCCACGTATTGAACGGGCCGCCGGGACGGCAAGCATGACGTAAAGCAAGCCGACAAGAACCGGTTCCGGAGGTCTTGTAAAGATTGGCGTTACTCATAGGTCATTTGAAGACATACCATGAGGCGGCCACTGGTCGTTTGGACGAGGCGTGTCTGACCATCGAGCCGCCGTCGTATGCCTTCGTGAAATGGAGGTATCCATGACAGTCGATCGGTTTTTGGACATACATCGGCCTTGGGAAGATTGGGCCGGCATGGCGCTCGGGCTGCTGATAGCCCTGTCGCCCTGGATGACCGGCGAAGCGAACAACGGTCTCGGCGCACACGCCGATTCTGGAGTGGAGCTTCTGAACGCGGTTTGCGTTGGTATCCTCGTCTTCGGCTTGTCCCAGCTCGAATACATCGTCCTTCGGCGCTGGGAGGAGGCGTGCGAAATCGCCCTTGGCTTCTGGCTGATCGCGTCGCCTCACATCTTTGCCTACTCGGGCGGCGGAACGCTCAGGCTGTGGCACACGGCGTTCGGCGGCGTCGTAATCCTGCTCGGCGTCCTGAAACTCTGGCAGGATTGGGATTTGAGCGACGAGGAATTGGCCCGGCACGGGCAGTAACGGAGCAGGGAGCGCGGGCAGCGCCTGACCAGCGGCCACCAAAATCGCCGGCTTCTGGTGAAGCCGGCGATTGCGCGTTCGATGACGACGGACGGTCGAAACGAGCTATTCGGCCGCCTCGTCGGCGCTGAAAATCTTGCCGGCGCGGCCTTTCTTCAGGACAGGCGCGAGGAATTTTCCGGTGTAGCTGCGCGGCGCCTTGACGATGTCTTCCGGCGGACCCCAGGCGACGATTTCACCACCGCCATCACCGCCTTCAGGACCGAGGTCGATCACCCAGTCAGCGGTCTTGATGACTTCAAGATTATGCTCGATCACCACGACGCTGTTGCCCTGCGCCACAAGCTCGTGGAGCACTTCGAGCAGCTTGGCGACATCGTGGAAATGCAGTCCCGTAGTCGGCTCGTCGAGGATGTAGAGCGTGCGGCCGGTGGCACGCTTGCTCAGTTCCTTGGCGAGCTTGACGCGCTGGGCTTCGCCGCCGGACAGCGTGGTCGCCTGCTGGCCGACATGGATATAGCCGAGGCCGACGCGCTGCAGTGTCTTGAAGGTCTCCCGAACCCGCGGCACCGCCTTGAAGAACTCGGCGGCTTCGTCGACCGTCATGTCGAGCACGTCCGCGATGGACTTGCCTTTGAACAGCACATCCAGCGTTTCGCGGTTGTAGCGCTTGCCCTTGCAGGTATCGCAGGTGACATAGACATCCGGCAGGAAGTGCATCTCGATCTTGATCAGGCCGTCGCCCTGGCAGGCCTCGCACCGGCCGCCCTTGACGTTGAACGAGAAGCGTCCCGGCTCATAGCCACGCGCCTTCGACTCCGGCAGCCCGGCGAACCATTCGCGGATCGGCGTGAACGCGCCTGTATAGGTCGCGGGATTGGAACGCGGCGTGCGTCCAATCGGCGACTGGTCGATGTCGATGATCTTGTCGATATGCTCGAGACCCTCGATACGATCGTGCGGAGCAGGGCCTTCCGAGGCGTTGTTGAGCTTGCGGGCGATCGCCTTGTAGAGCGTGTCGATGAGCAGGGTCGACTTGCCGCCGCCGGACACACCGGTGACGCAGGTAAACAGCCCGAGCGGAATCTCGGCGGATACGTTTTTCAGATTATTTCCGCGCGCGTTGATGACCTTGATGGTGCGGCGATGGTTCGGCGGCCGGCGCTCCGGGATCGGGACATACATCTCGCCGGTGAGATATTTGCCCGTCAGCGATTTCGGGCTTGTCTTGATCTGCTGCGGCGTGCCTTGCGCGACGATGTTGCCGCCGTTCACACCGGCGCCCGGGCCGACGTCGACGACATAGTCGGCGGTCTCGATGGCATCCTCGTCGTGTTCGACAACGATGACCGTATTGCCGAGGTTGCGCAGCCGTCGCAGGGTTTCGAGCAGGCGGGCATTGTCGCGCTGGTGGAGGCCGATGGATGGCTCGTCCAGCACATAGAGCACGCCGGTCAGGCCGGAGCCGATCTGCGAGGCAAGGCGGATGCGCTGGCTTTCGCCGCCGGACAGGGTGCCCGACGAGCGCGACAACGTCAGATAGTTCAGGCCGACATCCAGCAGGAACGACAGGCGTTCGCGGATTTCCTTCAGGATTCGCGCGGCGATTTCGTTCTGCTGCTTGTTGAGACTGGCCGGTACGCTTTCAAACCATTCTCCGGCACGCATCACCGATAGCTCGGAGATCTCGCCGATGTGCTTTCCGCCGATCTTGACGCTGAGCGCCTCCGGCTTCAGGCGATGGCCGTGACAGGCTTCGCAGGGCACGTCGCTGAAATATTTGCCGAGTTCCTCGCGCGCCCATTCGCTTTCGGTTTCGCGGAAGCGGCGTTCGATATTGGTCACCACGCCCTCGAATGGCTTCTTGGTGTCGTAGGAGCGGACGCCGTCCTCATAGGAAAACTTGATCTCGTCGTCACCGGAGCCGAACAGAATGGCATTCTGCGTTTTCTTCGGCAGGTCCTTCCATTTGGTGTCGAGCGTGAATTTATAGAACTTGCCGAGCGCCTGCAGCGTCTGGACATAGTAAGGCGACGACGACTTGGCCCAGGGCGCGATCGCGCCCTTGCGCAGGGTCGCTTCCTTGTCCGGAATCACGAGTTCGGCGTCGATATGCTGCTCGATGCCGAGGCCGCCGCATTTGGGGCAGGCGCCATAGGGATTGTTGAAGGAGAACAGCCGCGGTTCGATTTCCGGAATCGTGAAGCCGGACACCGGGCAGGCGAACTTCTCCGAAAACAGAATGCGCTCGGGCCCGCTCTTGTCGTGGATTTTCGCGGTTTTCTTTTCCGGCTTCTTGTCCGATGAGGCCTCGGCGCCAGCAGGCGCATCCGCGAACTCGATGACGGCAAGGCCGTCGGCGAGTTTCAACGCCGTTTCAAACGATTCAGCGAGACGCTGCGCCATGTCCGGACGCACCACGATGCGATCGACAACGACGTCGATGTCGTGGGGGAATTTCTTGTCGAGGACCGGAGCTTCGGCAAGCTCGTAAAACTTGCCGTCGACCTTGACGCGCTGAAAGCCCTTTTTGAGGTATTCGGCGAATTCCTTCTTGTACTCGCCCTTGCGGCCCTGCACGACAGGTGCAAGCAGATAAAGCCGCGTTCCTTCAGGAAGCGCGAGAACCCGGTCCACCATCTGGGAGACGGTCTGGCTTTCAATGGGAAGGCCGGTTGCCGGCGAATACGGAACGCCCACTCGCGCCCACAACAGGCGCATGTAGTCGTAGATCTCGGTCACGGTGCCGACCGTCGAGCGGGGATTTTTCGATGTGGTCTTCTGTTCGATGGAAATTGCCGGCGACAATCCGTCGATCTGGTCGACGTCCGGCTTCTGCATCATTTCGAGGAACTGACGGGCATACGCGGAAAGCGATTCGACATAGCGGCGCTGACCTTCGGCATAGATCGTGTCGAAGGCGAGGGAGGATTTTCCCGAGCCGGACAGGCCGGTGAACACCACCAGCTTGTCGCGTGGAATTTCGAGGTCGATGTTCTTGAGGTTGTGCTCCCGCGCGCCGCGGATGGTGATGGCGCGCAGGCTCGAGCCAGCGGGGGTCTTTCGGCTTGCCTTGATCACTTCGTCCATGAGGGTTTCCGGTGGCGCGTGCTGCGCAATGAAGGCGCTATCCCGGAAAACGTCATGACCGCTCGCCGGTTTCTCGTTCTCGATCAGATTCCTGTCCGCAGAACATAGTAAGAACAGGACTGGATTTCCAGTCCTGTCTGCAATCCATCAACTGGTTGATTGCCGTCCGCGACATCCACGATATGGGGCCTGTTTTGCAAACAAAAAGGCCGGCTCAAGAGCCGGCCTTTCCGTGGTCCTGAAAACCCGGGAGGAGTTTGTCAGGTATTTAACGCTCAGTACTTTGCGACGACCGGGCCACCCCAGTTGAAGCGATAGTTCAGGCCAACCTTCACAGTGTGGAGGTCGTCCTTGTAGGACAGGGCCTGAGCGCCGCCGTTGGTGTAGGCGACATTGGTGGTGTCGAAGTTGTAGTACTGGTACTCAACCTTCGCCGACCAGGCCGGAGCGAACATGTATTCGAGGCCGCCACCGACGGTGTAGCCGGTCGACTGGCGATCGGTCACAGCCGGCAGGAAGCCAGCGGTCGCAGCGAGGCCAGCGTCGTCACGGAACGCGACACCGCCCTTGGCGTAGATCAGGCCCGGACCCCAGGTGTAGCCGAGGCGGCCGGTGACCGAAGCAAGCCAGTCGGACTTGTCGCGGAGCACGTCAACGCCGTTGGTGAAGTTGCGGTCGTTGCTCGACAGGCCGGAAATCTGGCCTTCGATACCGACCAGCCAGTTCGGAGCGAACTGGTAGTCAGCGCCGATCTGACCGCCGCCGAGGAAGGCTGCGTCACGGTTGCTTCCAGCGAGGGTTGCGTCGGTGGTGGCGAAGCCATCGTCACCGCCGAAGGCAGCGCCGATGTGCACACCGGCGTAGAAGCCGGTCCAGTTGTAGATCGGCGCGGCATAAACCGGCGCCTTGGTGTAGGTGCGGGCCGGCAGGTCAGCAGCGACTGCCGAGGCAGTGCCGAGGGCAACCAGCGCCACGGTGCCGAGCAAGAACTTCTTCATCTCATCTTCTCCAGTTTTGATCCGTTCCGATTTTTCGGGGCGGTTTTCCAAGGCGCGAACGACGGGGCGCAAACGCAATGGGATTCGATTTCGTGAATCGGAATATACCGGCTTCCGCCAAAAATGCCGTCTCCGAAATGCAACAGTCAGAAGGGAAGTGAAGGTTCCTAAGACAAGGAAATGCTTAGGATATTCGGTTCCATCGCACCATGTTTTGATCACGTTTTCGTCACATTCCGTGACGCGGCGACGGACGGTGGATTGTTCCTCAATGAGTTGTTTGTCGAGTTCCGCTTGCACGAGAACAAAAAAGGTACATATTGTGTCTGGGTTTTGTCGGCGGCTTGCGTGTGGATAACCGTCGCGCCGGGCTCATGGCACAGGCCGGAGCGTATAGGGTCAATTTCGGAGCGGGCCTTTCCTGAGGCGGGAAGCCGTCCGCGATCATAAATCCTGACAGATTCGGGCGCACCGTCTGCGTGCGCGAAAGTGGAGAGCGTCAATGGCAGGAAGCGTCAATAAAGTCATTCTGGTCGGCAATCTCGGTGCCGACCCGGAAATCAAGCGGACACAGGACGGCCGCCCGATCGCCAATCTGAGCGTTGCCACATCGGAGACGTGGCGCGACAGGAATACGGGCGAGCGGAAAGAGAAGACGGAGTGGCATCGCGTCGTGATCTTCAGCGAAGGGCTCTGCAAGATCGCGGAGCAGTACCTGAAGAAGGGATCAAAAGTTTACCTCGAAGGGCAGTTGCAGACCCGCAAGTGGCAGGACAAGGACGGCAAGGATCGCTACTCGACCGAAGTGGTTCTTCAGAACTTCAATTCGACCTTGACCATGCTGGACGGCAAGAGCGGCGGCGGCAGTTCGTTCGGCGCGGATGAGGGCGGCGATTTCGGATCGTCCGGTCCGTCGCGCTCGGCGCCTCCGCGCCGCGTTGCGGCCGGCGGCGGTCGCGACGACATGAACGACGACATCCCGTTCTGAGCCATTAGAAGAGCCGTGAGAACACGCAGAGCCGTTATCATTGCCGCGGCTCTGCGTGAGATTGCCCGCGCCATTCACTTCTGTTGAAATGAGACTTCAATCCGTTTTCGGAATGTGACCGATGAGCCTGGCGCCGCTGCTCGATGCCTCACCGGTGATCCAGTTGCATGCGTTCGCGGCGCTGGGAGCTTTGGCGCTGGGACTAGTCCAGTTTGCGTCTCCGAAAGGGACCTTACCCCATCGTGCGACAGGGTGGGTCTGGGTCGCGCTGATGGCAACCGTCGCGATCAGTTCGTTCTGGATACACGGCCGTCAGATCAAGCTGGGGGCGCCCTGGAGTGCGATCCATCTGTTGTCGATCTTCAGCCTGATCATGCTTCCGCTCGGACTCTGGTTTGCGCACCGGCATCGCGTGCGCGGTCACAGGATCACGATGATCTCGATTTTCACGGGTGGGCTCGTCATCGCCGGGCTGTTCACATTCGTCCCTGGCCGCATCATGAATGCGGTCGCTTTTGGACCGTAGCCTGGCGTCTGCGAAGCGTGGTTTTCCGCCTTCTGGAATCGTTGCTAGAATCCCGATTTTGCACCGGTCTAAATCTTTGTAAAGACTAGTGAATTCGCGTCGATTTTGGCTGCAAATGCGGTTGGCGTTGCGGGGCGAATTCGCCTATATAACAACAGCATTTCGCACTCAGGATTCGCACGTTGACCGACCAAGAAGATCCGCCGTCCGGGCCGCCCGACGCGGCTGATATCCGTCCCGTTTCAATCACGGATGAGATGAAGCGCTCCTACCTCGATTACGCGATGAGCGTGATCGTGGCGCGAGCGCTGCCGGACGCGCGTGACGGTCTGAAACCCGTTCATCGCCGCATTCTCTATGCGATGTACGAGAACGGTTTCGAGTGGAACAAACCTTACCGCAAGTCGGCGCGAACCGTCGGCGACGTCATCGGTAAATACCATCCGCACGGCGACCAGTCGGTCTATGACGCGATGGTGCGTATGGCGCAGGACTTCTCCATGCGCGTGCCGCTGATCGACGGACAGGGCAACTTCGGCTCCGTTGACGGCGATATGGCCGCGGCGATGCGCTACACCGAAGCGCGTCTGCAAAAGGTCGCGCATTCGCTGCTTGATGACATCGACAAGGATACCGTCGATTTTCAGCCGAACTACGACAGTTCCGAGCGCGAGCCGCGCGTTCTGCCGGCCAAATTTCCGAACCTTCTCGTCAATGGCGCCGGCGGCATCGCCGTCGGCATGGCTACGAACATTCCGCCGCACAATCTCGGCGAAGTGATTGATGCCTGCATTGCGTTGATCAACGATCCGGCGCTTGGGATCGACGATCTGATCAACATCGTTCCGGGACCTGATTTCCCGACCGGCGGCATTATTCTCGGCCGCCAGGGCATTCGCGCAGCGTACCATCTGGGGCGCGGCTCCATCGTGATGCGCGGCAAGGTCGAGATCGAGGACATCCGCAAGGACCGTCAGGCGATTGTGGTCTCGGAAATCCCGTATCAGGTGAACAAGGCGGGCATGGTCGAGCGCATCGCCGAACTGGTGCGCGAAAAGAAGATCGAGGGCATCGCCGATCTGCGCGACGAGTCCGACCGCGACGGTTATCGCGTCGTCGTCGAGTTGAAGCGCGATGTCGTGCCCGAGGTGGTGCTGAACCAGCTCTACAAGTTCACCCCGCTGCAGACCAATTTCGGGGCCAACATGGTGGCTCTCGACGGCGGCCGCCCGCAGGTCATGAACCTGAAGGACCTGCTGACCGTCTTTATCGCGTTCCGCGAGAGCGTGGTCTCCCGGCGGACCAAGTTCCTGCTCGGCAAGGCGCGTGACCGCGCCCACATTTTGGTTGGCCTTGCCATTGCGGTCGCAAATATCGACGAGGTGATCCGCGTTATCCGGACGTCGCCGGACCCGAATACGGCGCGAGAAACCCTGATGTCGCGTGACTGGCCCGCCAAGGATATGGCGGCCATGATCACGCTGATCGACGATCCGCGTCATCGGGTCTCCGAGGACGGCACTGCGCGGCTGTCGCTGGAACAGGCCAGGGCGATCCTCGATCTGCGCCTGCAGCGCCTGACGGCGCTGGGCCGCGAGGAAATTTCCGAGGAACTGAACAAGCTCGCGACCGAGATTGCGGACTATCTCGATATCCTGCGCTCGCGCGCACGTATTCAAAGCATCATCAAGGACGAACTCACCGCCGTGAAGGATGAGTTCGCCACGCCACGCCGGACGGTGATCATTGATCAGGAAGGCGAGGTCGAGGACGAGGACCTGATCCAGCGCGAGGACATGGTCGTGACCGTCTCCCACGCCGGCTATGTCAAGCGTGTGCCGCTGTCGACCTACCGTGCGCAGAAGCGCGGCGGCAAGGGCCGTTCGGGCATGCAGACTCGCGATGAGGACTTTGTCAGCCGTCTGTTTATCGCCTCGACGCACACGCCGGTGCTGTTCTTCTCATCGCGTGGTCAGGTCTATAAGGAGAAGGTCTGGCGCCTGCCGATGGCGGCTCCGAACTCGCGCGGCAAGGCGCTGATCAACATCCTGCCGCTGGAGCAGGGCGAACGCATCACCACCATCATGCCGCTGCCGGAAGACGAATCCTCGTGGGGCAATCTCGATGTGATGTTCGCCACCACAGGCGGCAATGTCCGGCGCAACAAGCTCTCTGACTTCGTCGACGTGCGCCGGTCGGGCATCATCGCCATGAAACTCGATGAGGGCGAGGCCATCGTCGATGTGCAGATCGCCACCGAGAATGACGACGTGTTGCTGACCGCCGCAGGCGGACAGTGTATCCGCTTCCCCGTCACCGACGTGCGTGTGTTCAGCGGACGCACCTCGATGGGCGTTCGCGGCATTGCGCTTGCCGAGGGCGACAAGCTGATCTCACTCACCATCCTCCGCCATCTCGAAGCGTCATCCGATGAGCGTGCTGCTTATCTGAAGATGCGCCGCGCGGTTGCGGGTGAAGCGGCGGCTGAGGAGAATAGCGAGACCGATGCTGAAGAGTCGTCAGCGGCCGTACAATTGAGCCAGGATCGCTACGCGCAGATGTCGGCAGCCGAACAGTTCGTGCTGACCATCAGCGAGAACGGTTACGGCAAGCGCTCCTCGTCGTTCGAGTATCGCACCACCGGACGCGGCGGCAAGGGCATCGTCGCGATGTCCGTCAACAACCGTAATGGCAAGCTGGTGGCGTCATTCCCCGTCGAGGACAGCGACCAGATCATGCTGGTGACCGATAAGGGACAGTTGATCCGCTGCCCGGTCGAAGGCATTCGCGTTGCAGGCCGCTCGACGCAGGGCGTGATTGTGTTCGACACGGCGGAAGACGAGCATGTCGTTTCCGTCGAGCACATCCCGGAAGACGAATCGGACAATGGCAACGGCGGTTAAGACCGCCGCGCTAGATTTCGATCTCGGTCCCGAACTCGACGACCTGCTTGGTCGGAACGCCGAAGAACGCCGCCGTGCGCTCGGCGTTTCGCTGCAGGAAGGCGAACACTGTCTCGCGCCACACCGCCATGCCTTCGACCTTTTCGGTGGGGACGATGGTTTCCCGGCCGATGAAGTAGCTGACATCGGCAAGGTCAATGCCGGTCAGTTTTCCCTGCGCGCATGCAAGTTCGAGTCCCTCGGAAATCGTCGGGTACTGCATGAAACCGAAATGAAGGATGACGCGCGAAACACCGTGGACGACATCGGTGATCACCACGCGATCCCCGTCGTCGACACGGGGAATTTCGTCGATCACGACCGTCACCAGCAGAACACGTTCGTGCAGCATGTGGTTATGCCGGACGAATTGGGTTAGTGCGAGGGGCACACCGTTCGGGGATGACGCGAGAAACGCCGCTGTCCCGGGCAATCGTGTTACGCATTGCCCTACGATGGTTTCGATCAGTTCCTCTTCCGGCTGACGCAGTCTTCCACGGGCCTTTTCGACAAGACGCACGCCGCTTCGCCATGTGAGCATCAAGAACGCGATGAAGCCTGCGAGCAGCAGCGGAAACCAGCCGCCCTCAAGAAACTTGGTCGAGTTTGCCGCGAAGAAGATGCAGTCGATGACGAAGAAGAGGCCATTGACGGCGATGACCAGCAGCGGCGGAAAGCCCCACTGGATGGCCACGAGCGCCGCTAGCAGCGTTGTGATGGCCATGAGCAGCGAGACGGCAATGCCATAGGCGCCGGCCAGTGCGTCCGACGTGCCGAAACCGATCACCGCGCAGAGCGTCGCGGCGGCCAGCATCCAGTTCACCAGCGGCACGTAGATCTGCCCCATCTCATGACTGGCGGTGTGCCTGATATGCATGCGCGGCAGGAATCCGAGCTGGATGGATTGCTGGGTCAGGGAGAACACGCCGGTGATGATGGCCTGCGATGCGATCACCGCGGCGATCGTTGCGAACGCAACCAGGGGATAGTGCGCCCAGTCAGGTGCGAGTTGATAAAAGGGGTTCTCGATTGCGGCGGGATCGCTGACCAGCAACGCAGCCTGTCCGAAGTAGTTCAGAACCAGCGCAGGCAATGCGACGGCAAACCATGCCAGCCGGATCGGAAAGCGGCCGAAATGTCCCATGTCCGCATACATGGCTTCGCCGCCGGTCACGGCGAGGAATGCTGCGCCAAGAATGGCGAAGGAGATGTGGAAGTTCTGGCTGAGAAGGAAGCTGACCGCATAGGTGGGGCTGAGAGCCGCCAGCACGCTCGGATTCTTCACGATGCCATGTATTCCGAGCAGCGCGAGCGTGAGAAACCAGACCAGCATGAACGGCCCGAAGATTCCACCGATGAATCCGGTGCCCTTGCGTTGCATCAGGAAGACGCAAATCAGAATGACCACTGTAATCGGAACGACAGCAGGCGCGAGTGAGGGCGCATCGACTTTCAATCCCTCAACCGCGCTGAGGACGGAGATCGCGGGCGTAATCGCGCCGTCGCCGTAGAGCAAAGCCGCGCCGATCAGGCCGACCACGAGCAGTTGCGCGCGCCAGGTGCCGGGAGCGGCATTGCGTGCTGACAGCAATGCGAGGAGTGCGACAATGCCACCTTCGCCGCGATTGTCCGCACGCATGATCAGCAGCGCGTACTTGAACGAAATGATCAGAACGAGCGCCCAGAGGATCAGCGAAACCACACCGAGGATCGCTTCGTTGGTGAGGGCGCCGCCACCGTGGTGGGTTGCAGCCTTGGCGGCTTCCTTGAGGGCGTAGAGGGGACTGGTCCCGATGTCTCCGTAGACGACACCGAGGGCGCCAACAGTCGCGGAAACAGGAAGCCCGAAGTTGCGGCCCCCAGATGCAGCATGAACGGTGGTCACGAACGCCCCCTGTAGCCTGAACGCGCGTCCACTCAGTGGCGCTGGCTGTAGTCTGCTACCGGAGGTTGGAAATTACTATGCCGGGATTTGAAATTATTCGACGGCTTCAGCCTTGACGTCCGCAGGTCTGCAGCAGAGGAGCTTTTCTAGCCGCGGTCGGTTGAAACACGGCGCACGGGCTGAATGCCGAGCCTGGAGTTTGTGCGACGCAAGCACACCTCGTCGATATTGGGCCAGTTCTGAGTCGCGCAGGAGGGACTTGTCGCCGCGATCGGCAGGCGGTCGGCTTTTGCGAGCGCCTTCGGCATGTTTGCCGTGGCGGACGGCGCGAAGCTGGGAAAAAACGTTATCGCGGTTGCTACGAATGTCGCAATCGCCGCCGCTGCCAGTGCCCTGATCATGGTCCGCGTCCCTTGCTGCAGCCGCCGTGGCTGACTGCAGGGATGACGCGCGGAGACGGGGAAAAGTTCACGCGTCCTTCAAGAAATAAACCTCACAAGGAAGCGGAACCGGTCCAGCTTGCGGCGGTCGCCGGGCCGGGTTAGGAGGATGCATGTCCCGCATCGCGCTCTATCCCGGGTCGTTCGACCCCGTCACCAATGGTCATCTGGATGTGGTCCGTCAGGCTTGCAGCCTGGTCGACCGGCTGGTCGTGGCCATCGGCATTCATCCTGGCAAAGCTCCGCTATTTCCGGTCGATGAGCGGCAGGAGATGATCCGCGAGGTGTTCGCGCCGATCGCCGCCAGCGCCAAATGCGAGATTGATTGTGTGACGTTCAGCGACCTGACCGTAACGGCTGCCCAGAGGGCGGGGGCGACGATCCTGATCCGCGGCCTGCGTGACGGCACCGATCTGGACTATGAGATGCAGATCGCCGGCATGAATCAGACCCTGATGCCGGAAATCCGCACCGTCTTCCTGCCGGCTTCCGCCACCGTCCGCCCGATCACCGCCACACTGGTGCGTCAGATCGCTGGTATGGGTGGAGACGTTTCGCATTTCGTGCCCAAGGCGGTCGCCGCGCGCCTGAAGACCAAATTTGCCGGCAAATAACCTTCTCTGATCCGGAGTTCTCATGATCCGCATTCTTGCCGTTCTCGCGGCCTTTGTTTTTGCGACGCCCGCTTTTTCGCAGGCTCTTCCGGCCGGGCTGGACAAGGCCAACGCGATTGTCATCGACACCACCAAGGGACGGGTAATCGTCAAGCTGCGTCCCGATCTCGCTCCGAAACACGCCGAACGCATCAAGCAACTCGCCCGCGACGGCTATTACAACAATGTGCCCTTCCATCGCGTGATCGAGGGCTTCATGGCCCAGACCGGCGACGGCCAGCGCTTCAACGGCACCGGTGGATCGAAGTATCCGAACCTTCCCGCGGAATTCTCCAATGTTCCGTTCAAGCGCGGCATCGTCGGCATGGCGCGCGCGGGCGACCCGAATTCGGCCAATTCGCAGTTCTTCATCATGTTCGCTGACGGCAGCTTCCTGAACGGCAAGTACACCGTGGTCGGCGAGGTGGTGTCCGGCATGGATGTCGTGGACAAGATCAAGCGCGGCGAGCCGGTTCAGGATCCCGACAAGATGGTGAAGGTGCAGGTCGCCTCCGACATCAAGTAACACGAGTCAGGCAGCCCGCAGTGATGACGGGTGCCTCAATCTGCAAAGGAAACATCATGGCAGACGCTGAAAACACCCTGATCCTCGAAACCACGCAGGGTCCGGTGACCATTGAAATGCGCCCCGACCTTGCTCCGGGCCATGTCGAGCACATCAAGAAGCTGGTGCGCGAAGGCTTCTATGACGGCATCGTCTTTCATCGCGTGATCGAGGGCTTCATGGCCCAGACCGGCTGCCCGAACGGCACCGGGACCGGTGGCTCGAAATATCCGAACCTCAAGGCCGAGTTCAACGCAGAGCCGCATGTGCGCGGCACCGCGTCCATGGCGCGCGCCGCCAATCCCGATTCCGCCAATTCGCAGTTCTTCATCTGCTTCGACGATGCACGCTTCCTCGACAAGCAGTACACCGTCTGGGGCAAGGTGACCTCCGGCATGGAGAACGTGGACAAGATCAAGCGCGGCGAGCCGGTTCAGAATCCCGACAAGATCGTCAAGGCGCATATGGCGTCCGACGCGGCCTGATCCTCGCCGTAAACCGGCTTTGCGAATGGATGGCCGGGCGTATGTCCCGGCCATCGACATTTTGAGCATCATGCGTACAGATTTATTCGATTTCGAGCTTCCGGAAGCCAACATCGCGCTGCGACCCGTCAGCCCGCGCGACGCGGCGCGCATGCTTGTCGTGAAGCCGGACCAACCGCTGATCGACGCCATTGTTTCGGATCTGCCGCGCTTCCTGCAGCCCGGTGACCAGCTTGTTGTCAACGACACAAAGGTAATTCCGGCGCAACTGACCGGCCGCCGGATTGGCCGCGAAACCGAGCCTAAAATCGAAGCGACCCTGATCAAGCGTTTTGATGGTTCGCGATGGCAGGCGCTGGTCAAACCCGCCAAGAAACTTGCTCAGGGTGATGTCATCCGCTTCGGCAACGAGGGCCGGGTGTGTCTGCTCGGAAACCTCGATGCGCAGGTCGAGCACAAGGGCGAGAACGGCGAGGTGACGCTCTCGTTTTCGTTTCACGGCCCCATTCTGGATCAGGCCATCGCCGATGTCGGCGCGCCGCCGCTCCCGCCTTATATCGCCTCGCGCCGGACGCCGGACGAGCGCGACAATGCCGACTACCAGACCATGTTTGCGGTCAGCGAGGGCGCTGTCGCGGCGCCGACCGCGGGGCTGCATTTCACCCCGGGCCTTGAAGCCGCCTTGCGCGCGCGCGGCGTCGGCCTGCATCGGGTGACGCTCCATGTCGGTGCAGGGACGTTCCTTCCGGTCAAGGCCGACGATACGGCAGAACACAAGATGCATGCCGAGTGGGGCACGGTGTCCGTTGAGACCGCCGCTGCGTTGAATGAGGCCCGCGCCAAGGGTGGCCGGATTGTCGCGGTCGGAACCACCTCACTGCGGTTGCTCGAAAGCGCCGCGGCGGATGACGGCACCATCAAGCCGTTCACCGCGGAAACTGCCATCTTCATAACCCCCGGCTACCGGTTCAAGGCGGTGGACGTGCTGATGACCAATTTCCACCTGCCGCGCTCGACCCTGTTCATGCTGGTCTCGGCCTTCAGCGGGCTGGAGACCATGCAGCAGGCCTATGCCCACGCCATCGGAAGCGGCTATCGCTTCTACTCGTATGGCGACGCATCGCTGTTGTTTCGCCGGTCAACCTGACCCATAACGTCGCGCCATGGCTGTTCCCAACCATTTCAAACTTCTCGGCCACGACGGCGAGGCGCGCACCGGCGTACTGACAACGCCGCACGGTGTCGTCCGCACGCCTGCGTTTATGCCGGTCGGCACCGCCGGCGCGATGAAGAGCATCCACTGGCGCGACATTCGTGAAACCGGCGCCGATATCGTGCTCGGCAACACCTATCACCTGATGCTGCGGCCCGGCGCCGAGCGCATTGCGTCGCTCGGAGGCTTACAGACATTCACCACCTGGAACGGACCGATGCTGACCGACTCCGGCGGCTTTCAGGTGATGTCGCTGGCGAAGCTGCGCAAGGTGACCGAGCACGCCGTGACCTTCAGTTCGCACATCGATGGAAGCAAGGTGGAATTGTCACCCGAGCGGGCCATCGAAGTGCAGCGGTTGCTCGGCTCAGATATCGCCATGCAACTCGACGAATGCGTGCGGCTGCCGGCGGAGCGCGCCGATATCGAGCGCGCGATGCTGCTCTCGATCCGATGGGCGGAGCGCAGCAAGCGCGCCTTTGAGAGTGCCCCGGAAGGCTACATGCTGTTCGGCATCGTTCAGGGCGGGGACATCCCCGAGCTGCGGCGCGACAGCGCGCACAGGCTGATCGACATCGGTTTTCACGGCTACGCCGTCGGCGGTCTCGCGGTCGGTGAGCCGCAGGCCGTGATGCTGGCGATGATCGAGGAAGTCGCGCCATTGCTGCCGCAGGAGCGGCCACGCTACCTGATGGGCGTCGGCACCCCGGACGATATGCTGGAAGCCATCGCACGCGGCATCGACATGTTCGACTGCGTGATGCCGACGCGAAACGGGCGTCATGGCCATGTGTTCACCCGGCACGGAATCATCAATCTGCGCAACGCGCGTCATGCCGACGATCCGCGTCCACTGGATGAGGAGAGCCATTGGCGCGGCGCGCGGGACTATTCGCGCGCGTACCTGCACCATCTCGTAAAGTCCGAGGAGGCGTTGGGTGCGATGCTGTTGTCGGAAATCAACGTCGCCTATTATCAGACGCTGATGAGCGGCGCCCGCGCAGCCATCGCCGCCGGAACCTTCGATAGCTACAGGGCATCAGTCCGCGACGGATGGGCGCGGGGCGACATCGCTCCGCGCTGAGTCTGAACCCTCGGTAGTTAGTTACAGACGATCCTTGTGGAATGCTTCGTCACGAAGCCATATCCGCAGTTATCGCAGGTCCACAAGTAGCTGATCATGTTGTCCGCGAGAAACGCGGATGCTTCGGCTGCGACCATCGAGTCCGAACAGATCGTGCAGATCGGGCGATCGCTCATGCGTGGCGGTAAGCGTGATGGCTTGGTCGACAGAATTGCAGCAATTGCTGGCATCGTGACCTCCCTGCCGGATTTGAGCCTTGCCCGGACTATAGACATGGGACTTTGAAGAAGTCGCAACACAAATGCGTTCCTTTTGAGAAAAGCATTTTGCGGCGCACTGCCTGGGCCAGATGCGCCACGAGGCACTTGCATGAAACCGCTCTGCTGCCCTTAATGGCGGAAGCCGATTGTTTCGCGTAACCGTCTCTGATGGTTCGCAATTAATTGAGGTGGAGAACCGCGATGGACGCAAAATCACAATCGAACGCTTCGCCCGCACGCGCGCCGGGACGCGGGCGGATTTACGACAGCATCGTTGATGCATTCGGCGATACGCCGATCGTCCGGCTTCGCAGGTTGCCCGAACAGAACGGCGTGAAAGCAACGATTCTCGCTAAACTTGAGTATTTCAATCCGGCGGCGAGCGTGAAAGATCGCATCGGCGCGGCGATGATCATCGCGATGGAGAAGGCCGGCGTCATCAATAAGGATACCGTGCTGATCGAGCCGACATCGGGCAATACAGGAATCGCGCTGGCTTTCGTCGCGGCGTCGCGCGGCTATCGCCTGAAACTGGTGATGCCCGAGTCGATGTCCATCGAGCGCCGCAAGATGCTGGCGTTTCTCGGCGCGGAAATCGTTCTGACCCCGGCGGCGCAGGGCATGAAGGGCGCTATCGCCACGGCCGAGGAATTGATCCGCAACACGCCCAACTCCGCGATGCCGCAACAGTTCAAGAACCTGGCCAATCCCGAAGTCCATCGCCGCACCACGGCGGAGGAGATCTGGAACGACACTCATGGCGACATTGACGTCTTCGTGGCCGGTGTCGGCACGGGTGGAACAATCACCGGCGTCGGCCAGATCCTGAAGCAGCGCAAGCCGTCCGTGCGTGTGGTCGCGGTGGAGCCGGTGGAAAGCCCGGTCCTGTCCGGCGGCCAGCATTCACCGCACAAGATTCAGGGCATCGGCGCGGGCTTCGTTCCCGACATTCTCGACCGCTCGGTGATTGACGAAATCGTCAAGATCGACAGCGCCACGGCGATTGCGACCTCTCGCGCGCTAGCGCGCGCCGAAGGCATTCCCGGCGGTATCTCGTCGGGCGCGGCAATCGCGGCAGCGCTCGAACTCGGCAAGAGGCCGGAGAATGCGGGCAAGACCATCCTTGCGATCATTCCTTCGTTCTCCGAACGCTACCTGTCGACGGCGCTGTTCGAGGGCATTTGACATGACATCACCTCCAAGGCGGCCGCGCACGCTCAGTGACGCGAAGACGGAAGCCGAGGCGGCGTTCAAGTCCGCCACCAAAAAGGTGGCGGAGGCTCCTCCCAAGCAGGCCGCGATCCCCGGTGTGAGGGAGCTTGTCTCGATCCGGATTGACCAGGACGTTCTCGAATACTTTCAGGACGGCGGTCCCGGCTGGCAGGACCGGATCAACGCGGCCCTGCGCAAGGCGGCCGGAAAGTCCGAGTAAGCGAGTCCGAATAGTCACGCCACGCGATTGGCGCGCGCGGCTTCCTTCTGGGCGTCGAAGTCGCGGCGGCGGCGCGCGAGTTCCTCGGGGGCCATGCGCTCTACATTGTTGTAGTCGCGCTTCCATGACGCGTCCTCGCTCCAGCGCAGCGGGGACTGGACGGTGGTCTGCGGACCCGGCGCGCTTTCCAGCACCTTGAGCGCCAGTTCCAGGGTGAAGGCCTGTGAGGCCTTGTCATGCGGTTTGCCGGCTGAATTGCCGAGCGGAAAATCACTGAACAGGAATCGCGGCACGGCGGCGTGCTCAACGATGTCCTTGGCGCAACCCATCACCACCGTGGAAATTCCGTTGGCTTCCAGATGGCGTGCCACCAGCGCCGTGGTCTGATGGCAAACGGGGCAGTTCGGCACGAGGATCGCGGCATCGACATTGTGCTCCTTGCAGCGCGCAAGGATGTCCGGCGCGTCGGTCTCGATGGTGGCGCGATGACTGCGGTTGGTCGGCGCGCCGAAGAAGCGCGGCGCAACTGATCCAATGCGGCCTTCGCGCGCGAGACGATGCAACTGTTCCAGCGGAAACCATGTGTTCATGTCCGCCGCCGACGTGTGCGCGCGGTCGTAGGCGATGTGAGAGATACGCAGGTCGTGCTTTTGAGACGTATCGCCGTCGTAGACCTGATAGAATTTTGCGCTGCCGTTGTAGGCTGCGCCCGGTCCCTGATCACCCTTGGCCGGATCGAAGCGGGCCGCAGTGGTGACGATCGCTACACGGGCCTGCGCGAGCGGCTTTTTCAGCGGCTGGAACGGCGCTGCAACATTGTGGGCCCAGCGGTACGGCGTGTCGTAGCCGATTGCGAGGTAGTAATCCCGCGTCCGTTGCATGTAAGGAACGGGCACGTCGAAATCGCGCACGGCATCTTCGGGGGCGGCAGGCGAATCCGTCATGATGGCAATCCTCGAAATCTGGCTCACAGCCGTAGCAGATAGGCATTCTGTCAGCCATATTCAGTGAAAGCGACGCAGCCATACCGGCCTGCGGGCAAGGGACGTCTCATGAGCAACAAGAAGAAGGGCAAGGCCGAGGAGCCTGCAAAGACGCGGGACAAGGACCCGACCAGGAACGCGCCATTCAAGGTCAATCCGGACAGCGAAGACTTCGTGACTCCGCGCAACGACCTGAGCGAGGACGAATTGAAGGAACAGGAGGATCGCCGCTCCTGACCGGCCCGCGTCTCATTTACAGAGCGCTGAGGTCCGTCGGGACGTTGCCGAAGGACTTCAGGACCACGGCATCCTTGAAATCGCCGGTCATGGGATCGCCCGAGCGGGTGAAAGCTACCGCTCCGATGGCTCCGAACGAGTGTGACAGGGTTTCTGCGCGCCGGATCGCGGTTGATGCGCTCTGAAATTCTTCCGCTGTTCCGGCGATGACGGAACCATCATCATCTTGGGTGAAGGGAAGGGCCACATAATAGGAAATATCGGCCATTGGCGTTCTCCGGCTGCTCGGCAATAAGTATGTTCTCTTTTCGTTCTCATGTCAATTGTTGTCGATGGACAGGAGAACGGAGGATGCCCAGCGGGGAATTCCACAGCCTGAACAAGGATGCAGGGCCGCACTTGACCCACATCCAGCCGCCACCTACACACCGCGACACGTGAGCGCGTAGCTCAGGCGGTAGAGCACGTGACTTTTAATCATGGGGTCGAGGGTTCGAGTCCCTCCGCGCTCACCATGAAAACCCTTATAAAATAGGCACTTTTTGAATTTTCAGGCCATCGGGGCTGCAATCCCGATGGCCTTTTTGGCTCTTTTTTGGCTCGTTGTCGTCTAAGCGGGCCTGCGCGCAGTGGCTGATAGCTGCTGAAGGGTCCCGCGAGTCGGCGTGCGGGTGCCAGTGCATCGCTGGCAGCGAAGCGAGTCTTCCAAGGCATGCACCGGGGTGTCGGGCGGGCGCGGCAAGATGGCTAGATCAACACTGCTGACGGCCCGACATCGTGAGCATTGAACTTCCAGCCAAGAGAAGCCGCCATTGAGAGCTTGGCCGATTGTTGGCGATGGGTCAGTCGGGCCGCCTGCGCTCCACATCTTCTCGTTCCAGCTTTCGCACGTCAGCTTGTCGGCTTCTCGGGTTAGGCGCTCGCCCTCAGCGCGTAGCTCGGCGGCGCGGTCGGCAAGGATGCCCGCCATAGCCTGCGATTTGGCGAGTTCCTTTTTTAGAGCCTTTCGGTCGCCTCCCGACAGGGGCAATGGGTGATGTTTGGGCATGATGGTCGAGTCGCGTTCCTGCTTGACCCTCAAATATCAGTTCTCTATTTGTTCTAGCGACAGTCAAGCCGGGATGACCATGGAACTCGAATATCTGCGCATCGAAATCGAAAGAATGAGGACGCAGGTCCGGCGTCAGCGCGGCGACATTCGCAAGCTTCAACACGCTGGCATTAGTACCGCGTCTGCTGAAGCGCTGCTTGAGCGCATGCAGGCCAAGGTCGATGAGCTTTGCGCTGAGCGCGACAAGCGGGTCGGTGAGACCCGCCTGAAGTACGCCGGTACGAACAAGGTGATTAAGGGACCACAGATACGGTTTAGATAACGAGTAAACAAATCTACTGTTCAAAAAAGCCATGTCGGATAAGGCTATCCATATCGCCGTCGTCTCGGCAATTCGGCGGAACGCCCGCTTCGTCCAAAATGCGTACTAAGCGCTTATCCTTGGTCTGAAAATTCTGAACAAAAAAGCCAGATGCCATTTTCTCTCGACCTAGTCCTAACAACTCCTGATTGTTAGTCGAGAGGGAAAAACCCACCATATAAATTTTAGACGATGCCAGAATGAGCCGCTTTGCGCGCGTTCGTGCTTCGTCGTCTTTGTTGTCTCCAACTCGAATGTTTGTCGCTTGCGACTCGAGGTACCGACGAACAGGATGCACTTGTTCTGGAAGAGAAGTTATGCATCCGTGTGGATATACAAACTCCACGCACTCATCCATCGGCCAATACCTTCGCTCGGCTCCGTTCCAATACATTCTCATAGACCGCTCAAGCAGGCCGTCGTAGTTGAACGATATGATTGCGAGTCTGTTCTCCGGCGAAGCAATTGGCCGCATAATGCCCACTAAACTCCGCATCCAATCCTTCTCGGGTGCTAGCGCTCCTTGCTCAAATTGCGATTTCAAGCGCCATATGCCGTTGTCGTTGCGATACATCGCCCGAAATAAAGCTATTGTTATCAGCATCGAGACAACACCTGTCATCGATGGGTGATCTCGAACGAAGTCGTCAAGATTTAACGCAACTAAGTGATTGCGAAATATCTCTGCCGTCGACAGGAAGTCGTCTAGGTCGCCGATTGATTTTAATAGCGCAAAATTCAAATCGCTCCCTTGAGCGAGATATTGATCGGTCACGCGGAAATAACCTTCCGCCCCCTCGTGGTAACGACGAATAAGAGCTTTTATCGTCTCGGCAGATTGAGCCATAAGTTCCCAAGCCAAAGGCAAGCTATAAGGAACACTTGCGCCAGCTCCTAGAATGATGGTCCGCTGGACAATTTTCTTTGCGACAATGACTTTGCTTTTCGCCATCGATGACTTCAAAAAAACAGGAGGGATGGAAATAAGGGATTAAAGGCGCTCGAAAAATCCGACGCGCCAAGGATCAGGATCATGGTCGCTGCAGACATAAGGAAAATGTTCGCGATGCCTTTTTAGCAGCGTCCAGATTGGCCTTGGTACTTCCATCGGCACATCTGATGGGCTGTAAACCTGACCATGCCTAAGCGCGACGCGAATAATGCCACGAGCTATAAGAGTATTAGCGTAACCACCATCAGCGTCAGCCGTGAAGAGTCGAAGATTGTGATGCAAAAGATAGCCAACAATCTCACGTTCTTTGCGGCTCAGACTGTCGAGGTCACTTTCGATGTTTCCCAATTCGTCCACTTGCGCAGCCTCAGAACGCATCGGTTCGGACAAGCGAATGGGAAAATTACGCTTGCTTAGTTCTACACCGACCTGCGCATCGAGATACTTGCACGCTTCAGACAGGGCATCTTCGGAAGCTGCGTTGTACAGGCCCGTCGAGATGTAACGTGAGCGCATGACATTGTCGTCGCTGTCCATAAGTCGTAGTACTTCATCGATATCATATGCAATCTGTAAGCCTTGCTCTTTCGCCATGCTGCTCAACGAAATTACGTTGTGCCTAACTTTTATGAGGTCGCTTACGGTCTTCCCGATCCCGCGAAGGTACGCCTTTAGGTAAAGCTCGATAGCGTGATAAAACAGGAACGACTTTGGAGCTTCAGGGTGAGTGACTTGCACCTTGGCAACTGACAATGCCTCGGCTGAATGCCAGTAGGAGCGCGCGTAATTGAACAGACCTACGGGCGTAGTTCGTTCATCCTGATCGAATTTTGCCGGTTGGTTCATCGAAAGTCCTCAGCCAAATCAAATCAACATCAGCATTATAGCCGATGTTGTGGGAGCCCTCTGGGGATAACGCCGATAGAACAGTGTTAGTTGGCTGGGAAAAGTATGGGCTATTGAAATTACTAGGTTATTTTCTCAAAAGTGGTGACTTCTGTGGGGTTAAACATGGCGCAGGGCCTTGCTCCCCGTAGCGTCCCATGACAATCGGTTTGGCAGCCTGATTTCCTCATTTGAAGGAATAAGCAGCCGAGGGAAGATGTCTTTCACGCGCTGAACGTATTCAAGGTCTCGATTGGCCCAGATGCGTGTCGCACGTTTTGCCAGCATCGCCCGATAACGCTCTCGCCGGGCAGACGGCTTTGTATTCTTTCTCATGTGACGTTGATGTTCGGCCCGCAAAGTTTTGCGAATGGCGGCCTGAACCGCCTTAGCAACCTTACTACTAACGAAAGTCTGCGAAACATCGAAGCAACCGCGGAAAACCGCAGCCGGGTTGATAGCGGGGGTTTCGTCCGCAAAAGCGATACCGTAAATCCGTTCGATGTTTTCAGTCCCAAGCACGCGAAGCTCGTTTTTATGCACCGGCGGGCCACTCCAGTCGCGTTTCGACACGCGGTCGAAATAAAGAAGATTATCCAGCGAGCGTTCTGAGGTGTGCGCGTTCGGAACGTAGTACACGCTACCGTTCTCAAAGGTGTTCATTATCCCGGCGGCGCGATTACGCATAATGAGATGTTGTCTGATCCAATCGGTTAGCTGGGCAAACGTCAAACGGTCGGACGTCCAATCAAATGAAAGGTCTAACCGGCGCAGAGTGCCCCCGCGTTCTCGTTGCCATAGGCCCAGCAATTCAAGCATCTCTCGTTGCGGGCACTGAACCTTCACTACGAAGCCTATGATGTCATAGCGATAGGTCATCGCGTTCCATCGGCGCGTCATATCCATGCGGACACGCCGACCGTAAATCAGTTGAAGATTTTGACGGTCGCCCGCTTGAGGCGGCCCGGAAATAAAAACGTGAAGAGTATCGATGTAGGCGCTGAGCCAAGCGACATACCGGCTTAGGCCGGTGCAATGCCGGACGCGTCGTTTTGTCGGTTCTGCAGCCCGCAACATACTTGCCCCCAAAACGCTGACTAAAGCGTTCTCCCTGTCACTCCCTCTCGGGAGTCCATTCCGGCACGCCAGCGGGAATTGGCGGTTCGGTCGGCCTGCTGAAGGCCATTTGTCGGGCGACACAAGGCGCTGTGTTGCGTTTTCGCCTAGAATTGCGCAAGCGCTGTTCGCGTCGTCACCGAACTATTGTAGCCTGCGCTCAGCGTTGTGAAAACGGTTCTAACAAAGGATGCGTGTCTGTGCGCATGCAACCAAAACGGACAACCAATTCCGGCATGCCGGAACGAGAGGATAAACGCATGGGTGCCAAGGACGACCACGATTGGTCCTACTACCGCGGTAGGCCAGCGCCAACGATACGGCGCATACCGAAGCGGCAGGCTGAGCACTCTCCGCCGCGCCGTCGTTTTCGACCTGAGAGGCTTCCTTCATTGAAATCGGAAGTTAAGCGGATGATTGCGGCGGAAGCTGACATGAGCTTGGACGACATCATGCATCGGCTGCGGCGCTTCGAGGTCACGGTATCGCGGACAACGGTCAGCGGCATCATGACCGAGTTCAGGCATTCCGTGCGCATCATGCGCGAGGCCGGGCTGCTGAAATAAAACGGCCCGACGTGCGTGGGGGTCACAGCACATCGGGCCGGATTGCCTGCCGCGCCGTTGGTTGCCAGCCGCAGACTCTAAGGAGAAGCGCAAACACCCTAGTAGTTTGCTCGTCACGCTCCGAAGGTAAGCAGAGCCACGAGTTGTCGCGGTTCGTTTCTATGAAGGGCCACTCACGACTGACGCCCCGCCAGCCTAGGTAATGTTAGACCTCGCTGGCCATTCGCCGGAGACCAGAGCGTATCCGGCGAATTCGATCACGCGGCCTTTGCCGCGCCTTTGTCCTTCAATTCCAACCCCAGCAAAGCGAAAGCCGATATGAACGGGCGATAAACAATCCGCTGCCCTTCGTTCTCCGCCATGCGGATAAGCTCGACCTCACGCCGCTCTTGGGCGAGAAGTTCAGCACGAAGCTCGGCCATCGCCTTGGCTTTGTCTTCTGCTGACATAGCGAGCGAAGGCTCAGGTAGCCGGTCGATTTCAGCATGGAGGCTTTCGCGGAATAGATCTGGAATGACGAAGTTCAGAATTGAAGCGATGGGCAGCTTGGTGGTGTACGATGCTGGATCGCTGAACTCGATACCGAACTTGCCGTGTCTGCTCGCATTGATCCGAGGCCGCGCATCGCCGGGAAGATTATCTAGCCACGCGTCGCATGCAGCCTTCTGTTCTGCGCGAGTCGGTGAAGCGTGGCGCACGCGCCGCAATTCAGCGTCGATGTCAGCAATGCGTTGGCGAGCGTCCGCAATCGCTGACAGGATCGTTTCGCCCCTGTCCAGCCGAACCCTCACATGCTTCGCGTCGACCACATCATGCTTCAAGGTTTCCTGAAACGCGCCGACCTGCGCCAGCAGTTGTGCCAGCGCATCGGCATGCTGCTTATGATCGGCCAGACTTCCTTGTAATCGCGAAATCTCAAATTCTATGGAAGCCGCGTCTGGAGGATTGTGCGGGAGCAGGCGGCGAAGCTGCGAAATGCGAGCAACAGTTGAGTCCACCAATACGGCTGCATCGTCTCGCCGCAAGCGCAACTCCAGAACCCGCGCCAGCGCTTTTTGTGTCAGGCCCGCCATCAGGCACCTGCCGTAATGTATGCCTGCTCAAGCCGCGCATTGCGGCGCGCGTATGCCGCGTCCGCATCCTGCGTGACCTGTGGCTGCGGTGCGGCCTGCGGCTTGATCTGCTCAGGCCCAGCCGATAGCGCATCTTGCCATGCGTCACTGAGGCGCTGCTTGTTTGCAAAGAAGCGTTCGGCGCGACCCGCATTGTCGGAGTCTGTGACGTAACCGGGCGCATGCCTCGGTACTGCGGGTGTCACGCTGTCCTGAACGACGAGGCGCTGCATGGCGTCGAGGCCATCAAGCATCGTAAAATCTGAGCGCAGAACTTCGCCGTCCTTCAGGACATCGTTGCCTTCCGCGTATCTCAGGAAGTTTCCGTTCGCATCGTAGATTTTGGCTTTGCGTTTCATAGTCGTCGTCCTCCTGTCATGTAGAAGTTGCGTTGCATTCGCTGGAACAGGCGAGCATCATCCTCACCGTCGGATACCCAGTTCATGCTGACGTCATAGGCGTATTTCTTCACCTGAATGTTGGTGAGCGCGCCTGCGACCACGTTAGCGACGTCGTCGTGCGCGCTGGGCGCGTGATCGATGCTGTCCTTGCCGCTGCGTGCGGTGCGGCGTTCCAGCGATGAAAGCTGGGCGACGAGTCGCGGATGGTCGAGTAAGTCGACGCGCTTTGAATTGAGCAGCGGAAGGAAATCGCGGTACAGATCTGATTTTGGCTTGGCTGACTGCTCAAGCGTGATGCTGTTGCGCTTGAATGCTTCAACCGGAAATGCGCCCGCGAATTTATCGGACAGCGCCTTGGTGATGCCGTAGCTCTTGAGCGTAGCCGCAAAATCCTGCGCGACTTGTTCGGGGCTGAACGGCGGCTTCACTTCTCGGATACAGTCCAGCACGCCCATGCCGGTTTTCTTATCCTTGTGAGCAATTGCCAGCGTGAATGAGTCCTTGCCAGAGCCGCCAGCGGGATCGACGAAGGCTGAGTAGTTGACGCCTTGTTCTGGCGCGCGCTCTCGGATGCCTTCGCTGATGCAGGCTTCGACGGCTTCGCGGGAAATGAACGACTCAATGTCGTTTCGGAACTGGCCCAGCCATTCGGCGGCAGCGGATGCTGGGTCCTTCGCCATGGCTTCGTCAATGATGGACTGGTCGATCGTGGGGTTCATCGTGCGCGTCGGCGCTTGCCAGACAAGGACGTTGTCACCGTTCTTGCCATAGTGTTCGCGATGCGCGTCGTACAGCGCGCCGCGCTTGGCGTAAGGCGAAGATGCAACCAGCAACATGCTGTTGGGAAACTGAGCCATGCCGGGCTTAACGGCGGTAATGATCTCGGAGTCGGTGCTGGCTGCGTCCTCGTCACTGGCCATGAACGCGGCCTCGTCCAAAAGGCAGGCGACAATCGCGTAGCCGCGCAACGAGCGATGCGAAGCCGTGCCGACTTCAATGCTGATGTTGGTTGAAAGGTCGAAGCCTTCGGCCCAAGTGCGGGTCACCAACCGGCTGAGCGCGGGAACGCCAGTTAGCAACGCCGTGATGTAGCGTAAGATTGTCCGGGCTTGGCGGCGGTCGGACGCAACGATGAAGATTGTCCCGCGTTCGCCGGGGGCCAGGTATTTGCGGTACGAGTGAAAACAAGCGAGCCACACAGCGACGAGCGCGAGGATGAAACTCTTGCCCGACCGCCGTCCGCAGATGAGAAAGATTTCGCGAGCAACCGATGACGGGTTTTCAGTGCGGCCGGTGCATTCGCGGAAGATGCGGGCCTGCTCGCCTGACAGCGGCAATCCGAACAGAGCTTTCAAGAATGAGAACCATGCCGTCCAGCCTGCAGGGTTGCGCGAAAACCATGGGGCGAATAGCGCATCGTCAGCGATGGCATCGAGCAACGTCAACGGCCCGGCTGGGTTGACCGCTCGGTGCGTCTGGCGCTGGTATCGGTTCGTTGAGGCCATGACGGGCCGCGCTCTCCGAACCCCTGACTAAGGGGCGTGAGGGGCGACAGACTCATACCTGCGAACGGTTCGCAAGTCCTATTTGGGGATAACCGATTGGTTTTAGACAGTTTTTCCCTGTCGAGGCCGACGAGAGGCCATACGAGCCGGGGCGCGGGGTCGGCCCGGCGGAGGCCGAAAAACGCACCCAGACCCCGTTTCTGGCCGTTTGTCCGCATGGACGGCCTATCTAGGTGCCCGGGGGGGGGCAGCCGGGCAGCCGCCGGACCTACCAAGAGGCGGTCTTGAGCCAAGAGTACAACTCGTGCGGGTCCGGAAAGCCGCTATTCCGTCAACCGCCGGTAGCCGTGATCTCGACCGGCACTTCCAATCCCTCCGGCCATTGCCCCGCCGCCTTGAGCCGCTCAATTTCCCTTCGCAGGCCGACCTTCACCGCAGAGGGCAGCCGCGCCGCTTCGGCCAACGGTATGATTTCGATCAACGACCGCGTGTGCATCCGCGAGCTTTTCTTTCGCACGAGGTCGAGAACCTTGATGCTCACACCATCGAATTTATCGACGGCAACAGCGTAGCCAATCTCTTCAAAATGGTGCAGTTCGCCCGGTGGCGGGTGAATGCGGCTCGAATAGAATGGCGGATGCTCAACCTGAGGCAGCTCTGACATTCTGGGTCCCTTAAAACGGTGTGAAGTCCTTCAGAAACTTTCCTTGCGCACCATGCTTTAGGTGCAGCGATGTCGGCGTCATCACGCCTTCGCCAAGCTCAACGATGGCAAACTCATGGGCTGCGCGGGCGGCATCGCTCCAGCTTCCCACTTCAAGAACCTTAGACAGATACGGCTCTAACTCGCCTTGGCGATACAACGAGGCAACATAAGGTTCGGGTACAGAGGTCATGTGGCGTTCTCCAATAGAGCGGCGATGAAGAACAATATGGGCAACGACCGTCAGCCGTGCAAATCTATCTAACCGGTCTAATGATGCGGCGAGGCCGCGACTCCGAGCCGTTCGCTACTGCTGCAATAGCTTCATTGATCCGGCGCGCGGGCAGCGGTTCGTCGCGCTCAGGCTCAGCATCGACAACGTCCGGCTCGGACGCGTTGCCGTTGGCGGCGTGATAGCCTTCGAGCGGAGAGGGGCCGACATGCTTGGGTCTACGCTTCAGCCCGAGCGTGCTGAGCAGGCGCATCAGCGTGTTCACCACCGGCATGTAGCTTTCCAAGTCCAGCTTCTCGCCATCGGCCATTCTGGACTCATGCTGTTCGGCAGCGACGACCAACGATGCAGCGCGCCGGGCTAGGATGAGTTCGGCCTCGCTCATGGCGTCACTGCCCCCGAGGTCGCTGACAATGGAGCCGAGGACTTCCCGGTAGCGCCGGGCGACTAGACTTCGTTCGTCAACACGCTCTAGGAATAGCTGCTTGCCCGTTGTCACACGGGTTCTGGTTGTCCGGCTAAGTGATTTGTTTGACATCGCTTTTCCCAGTCACGAATGGCGGTTTCGACGCACGTAAGTGCTAAGAACCGAGCCAAAAAAGCAAGTCCACGCAGGAAAGGCCCGTTTTGTTGGGCTTCTGCGTTTCCGCCTCATGATACGAAATCAGAAGACCGGGAATTCCGGCATGCCCGCATGGGGATAAGTCCGGTCGCGGAAGCAATGTTCGCGGGTTGGCATGCTTTTGAGGGCTTTCGGCGTTTTGGGCGTCTGTTGATAAGCGCAGGTTTTGGAGCCGATGGTCTCGGATTTTATCCTGCTAGGTCTGTCGGTTAGGTGGGTGAGCTATGTCCCGCCACTATGCGCATGCGCCTTCGGCGTGTTCGCGGATTTGGCCGTTTTGGGGCTGTTCGTGGATATGGGCTTGGGTTTGGCTTGGTGAGCGCTGGTCGGCGGGTTCTTGGGGGTAGTTTTTCGGGTGCCGAAGGTGGCGGGCAGGGCCAGGTCGATTGTCTAACCTTAGGCGAGATCGCGCCAAAAATGGAACATCTTGTTCCCGCTAGCTTGAGCCTTTCAAACAAGGGGGATAGCGATGCAGCTTACATTTGAACGTTTCGACGCCCGCCGCCTGAACTTCATCGATATTTTTGACGAGGACTCAGGCAAGCGTGTGGGCCGTATCCGCACCAATGGTACCGGTTTCACCAACTCCGGTGGCATCGAGATTGAACTGTTCGACGGAAAATACAGCGCAAACGTTTCGACCTATCGAGAATGCTGGGGCTTCGTTCGCGGTGTACAATGCGTTTTGCGACATCTGACGTTCGCAACGGATGACGGCGTCCGAATGAAAGAGCTGACAGCCGCCTAGGCTCAGCCCCTTGCCATTCTCATGATTTCCGCGTGGCTGTAGTAGACGCCGCCGCCGGGAACGTCCTTGATCGGCGTGAGCATACCAGCTTTTTCGCGCCGGATAATGGTCGACATGGATAGTCCTAAAATGGCCATCGCTTCCTTGCGCGGATAGCGAAGGCGTATCGGGCGGCGCTTGTATTGCTTAAGTTTGATAGGGGCGTCAGTCATCACACAGTCCTCAATGCGAAGTTGGCTGCGCTGTCACGGGCCGCTGTATTCTCCGGGGTTTCCGAACGTGCCGGTTAGCCGTCACGATTTTTAGGATCAGCTTAGCCAATTGCTCTAGAGCAGCCGACTTCTCATCCTCGTAATCATAGAGGTTATAAACTCGCTGAATGCCGACCACCTTATGGCCGATGGCGCGTTCGGCTGTTTGATCGCTGACTTTCGCCTCGCTCATCAGGGTGCGCGCCGTGCGCCGAATGTCATGAACAGTCCAGTGGTCCATATCAGGCGCGCGCCGATGCAGCCGTTGCTCGAACTTTGCCTTGGACTCGCTCCAAGTGTTGAAAGGACCTTTGCCGCGGCGTGCGGGAAACACATAAGGGTTGCCAGCAACGGGAATGAGTTCTTCGATGATGTCCAGCGCGAGTTGCGGCAGTTTCACTCTGCCGATGTTACCTTTTTCCTTGGCGTACTCGTTCGGTGGAATAGTCCAGACGCCGTCAACGATGTCGCTGTAGCGCATCATGCTGACTTTCTCTTTGCGCTGACCGGTTAGCAGGAGCATCCGAACAAGTGCTCCATAGACGCCGAATTCTTTTGCTTCCGTCCAGATGGCGCGGATTTCGTCCTTCGTTAGGACGCGCTGTCGTGGCGTGTTTTCCGAACGGTTCATGCCCCGAACGATAGGCGAAACGAAGTCATGATCGGTCGTCATGTACCAGTTCGCCATTTTGCGGATGATGGCGAGAACCATGTCCGCCTGACGCTTGCCGTTCCAGACCTTCTTATTGTTACGCTTCGCGCGCGCCGCGACGCTGTCCTCAATGCTGTCGAGTAGCTTGCTGACGTCGCGGCGGTTGATGTCCTTAAAGTTCCGTTCCCCCCAAACCGGGAGAACGTACTTATCTAACATGCGCTGGATTTCATCCCGCGACTTGAGGTTCTTCGACTCCACCCAACGCTTCATGAAGTTTTTCGCGACCGCGTTGGTCGTATCGTCGTTGCTGACGACGGTCACCGGGTTCAGTGCGGCCTGCGGGTTCTTCAGGAACTGGTGTGCCGCCTCACGGGCTGCCGCGACGTCCATCGCCGGGAAGTGCCCCAGTTTGAATGACGAGGTGCAGCCATGCTCCCGGTGGCGCACGCGCCAAGTCTTGGTGACCTTCCGCTGGCCGCCCGAGATGTTCAGATAGAGACCGCGCTGGGTATCGTTGACGACAAGGCTGCGCCCGGCCACAGGCTTCAAAGCCGCAACGCGCTCATCCGTCAGGCCCCGAGGCCGGGATTTTTTCTTAGCAGGCGAAGACATCTGCGGACCGGATTTGGCTCTTTTTTGGCTCTTTTTGGCACCGCCACGGACCTAAACCGATGATTTGGCGTGAGTAGCGATGACAAAGTAATTCGAGCCAAGTATTTGATTTATTGAGCGTCCGCGCAATCGCTTTGACCCCTCATGGTAAAGGGGGACAGTGCCTAAATTCTAACTTTTAATCATGGGGTCGAGGGTTCGAGTCCCTCCGCGCTCACCATGACTCCTCCATGCAACGACGGCCTGTCTCGACGGAGACACGGAATCGCAGCAACAATGGCGCCGCATCCAGATGTGGTTCTTGCTGCGAAAGGATATTGAAATGTACTTCGTTGCCGGTCTCTTGGTCGTCCTGTCCGGTCTTTTTTATGCGGCAGACCATGGCCAGTTGGGCAAGTTCGGTTCGCAGATGTGCCTGTACGGCGATATGTTCTGTCGCCATCCTGCTTACGTTCTGATTGGTGCCGGGCTCGCAGCCGTGTGGGGCACGTTCGTCAGCATGAAGTAATGCTGCGGCCCCGATTTTGGGCGGCGATCAGTTGCCGTCGGAGCGGACGTCCGACGGCACGGGCTGCTGTGCGGTGACGCCTGCAGGGGTGGCTTCGCGGCGGAGTCCGATCAGTTCGGCTGCGCGCACCGACGACGATTTCCAGAACCCGAAGGCGTTGATCCGTGAATTCTCCAGAATCGCGATCGCCACCGCCGACAGGAACGGCAGGCTCTGCAGCACCAGCACTCCCGCGAAAATATTGATCTCCCGGACTTCCTTTTGATTGAACGCGACCAGAACGATGGCGCCGATAATCAGCAGGATGCCGATGACGGCCTCCCAGAAGGCCTGGAATTCGACGGACATGCGCGACAGTCCGCCCTTTGAGGTGCGGGCGAAGGGTAGATGATCCGTGATCAGGCCATTGGCCACCGCGCGTGACACCGTCCACTGTACCGACATCGCGGTCACCATGGCGCCCAGCATCTGGCCGACCTTGATGGGTACGCGCAGCCGGTAGAGCGTCAGGAAATGTGCGAGCGAGACAATGAACGCCGCGATGATCGGCAGAGTCAGGATCTTGTCGGGAATGGCGATGTCGGCGAACGAGACGATCGGCACCCAGATGAGGTTGAGGATCGCGACCACGACACCGAGGCTTTCAGCGCCAAGCCAGTTCAGCCAGCCAAGCGCGAACTCGCGCTTCTGATCCGGCGAGAGGCGGCTCGCGTTAGGCAGGAACCGGCGCCAGTGCTTCTTGACGATCTGGAAGCCGCCATAGGCCCAGCGGTGCCGCTGTTTCTTGAACGCCTCGTAGGTGTCCGGCAGCAGGCCAAAGCCGTAGCGCTTGTTGGTATAATGCGTGAGCCAGCCTTGCTCGATGATCGCGAGACCGAGGTCGGTGTCTTCGCAAATCGTGTCGCCGGCCCAGCCGCCCGCCATGTCCATCGCCGCGCGGCGAATGAGGCACATGGTGCCGTGGACGATGATGGCGTTGGCCTCGTTCCGCTGCACCATGCCGATGTCGAAGAAGCCGGCATATTCGCCGTTCATCGCGTAGTGCATCAGTGAGCGGTCGCCGTCGCGATGCTCCTGCGGAGCCTGCACCAGGCCCACGCGCGGATCGACGAAGGCCGGAACCAGATCCTTCAGCCAGTCGGGGGTGACGACATAGTCGGCGTCGATGATGCCGATGATCTCCGCATCCGGCGCGGTGCGCTCCATCGCGATCCGCAGCGCGCCCGCCTTGAAGCCCTGCACTTTCTCGGCGTTGATGAAGATGAAGCGCTCGCCGAGCGTCCGGCAGTGATCCTGGATCGGCTGCCAGAATGCGGGATCGGGCGTGTTGTTGATGATCACCACGCATTCAAAGTTCGGGTAATCGAGCCGCGCGACGGCATCGAGCGTCTGCTTCAGCATCTCCGGCGGCTCGAAATAGGCCGGGATGTGGATCGACACTTTCGGCGCGTAGCCTTCCGGGGCGGGAAGCGCTTCAGCGATCAGGCGCGCAGGCTTGCGCCCAAAAGCAATGGTTGCGATTTCCTCGATCCGGGCCATCGCGATCAGGACCAACGGCACCAGCAGGATAAGACCAAGGGTGAGCGCAAAAGCTGAACCGAAAACGAAGTAGTGCGTGTTCCAGTAAGCGAACACGGTGGCGAACCACGCGCCCACGCCGCTTGCGGCGGCGGCGAGAACAGCGGCTTGCATGATGGTCGGACTGGCGAGCCGGAAAATCGGAAGCGACAGCAGGACGCCGACGAGCAGGGCGATGCCCGCGATCTTCCAGTAGTCGGGATCGACGATCGGGCCGGTCCATGCGAACTTCGGTTCGCGCGACGCATTAAGAACGCCCCAGTAAGGGCCGACACCGCCTTCAAAAAACTTCCACGGCTGGTCGATGGCTTCAACGATGTTGTAGTCCATGCCGATGGCTTCGGCGCGGGTCACGAAATTCCGCAACACCGACGCCTGCTCGAACGGGCCGGGATTGGCGTTCTTGAGATTGTAACCGGCGCTCGGCCAGCCGAATTCAGCGATCACGATGCGCTTGCCGGGGAAGATCTCCCGCAGATGGCCGTAGATGTACATCGCCTGATCGACGGCCTGCTTGTCGGTGAAGTTTTCCCAATAGGGCAGGATGTGCGCGGCGATGAAGTCGACCGACGAGGCAAGCTGCGGATAGTCGCGCCAGATGTTCCAGATTTCACCAGTCGTCACAGGAACATTGGTCTGCTTCTTGACGCGCTGGATCAGCTCGATCAGGTCTTCAACCTTCTGCTCGCCGCGATAGATGGTTTCGTTGCCGACCACGATGCCGATGACATTGCTGTTGCGCTTGGCAAGTTCGAGGGCGGACGCGATTTCTCGCTCATTGCGGTCGACGTTCTTGTCGATCCACGCGCCCACCGTAACCTTGAGGCCGAACTCGGCGGCGATTGCCGGCACCAGTTCGACCCCGCCCGTCGATGAGTACAGGCGGATCGCCTTGGTCATGGTCGCGAGTTTTTTCAGGTCGGCTCGGATTTTTTCCTTGTTCGGAATGTTGTCGACGTCGGGATGCCCCGTGCCCTCGAACGGCGCGTAGGAGAGGCTGGGCAGCATTCCGTTGAAGTCGGGCGCCTGCTGCTCATCACGCAGCAATCCCCAGAGGGCAGCGTGGATCGCGGTAACGCAGAACAGGACAGCGACGATGGCGCGCATTAAGGAAAACCATACGGGGCCGAACGTAGCAGATCGCGAACCTGTCCCCTCGGTTCGGCAGCGTTCAAAGCAGCTTATCTATGCTGCGCAGCTTAACAACTCATATGGCGACATGGCGTTTTGAGGGCGTCCCCACAGTTCGCGGAGCTTTGCGGGTCACGCAAAGCTCCGGTTCCAGGTGGCCCGGGCGCGTGGACTATTTACCCGGCGCCGCGGGTGTGGGGGCTGCTGCTGGGGACGCGGCAGGCGCGGCCGGTGCTGCAGGCGCCGGAGCGGCTGGCGCTGCCGCGGCCTGGGGCTGCGCGGACGGATTGATCCAGCAGGCGTGGACCCGGCCATTGAGGGTTTCGGCAACCTTCGGGTCGATGGTCGCGCCGAACCGGACCACGCAGCGGAATGCCGCCTGGATATGGCCGCCGGGGCAACCGAACCGCTCATAGAGGTCCAGATGGCGGAACGCGGTATCGAGATCGTCGCGCCACATCAGGCCGACCACACGCCGTCCCAGCCAGACGCATTCCGGGTTTCCGGCGGGGCCGTTGATGGCCTGCGCGGCTTCGACGAATTCGTCCGCTTTGCGCTTGCTTTCCTTGGCCGCATCGCCGGGAGACTGTTTGGGAGCGTTATCCTGGGCCCGGAGATCGCCACTTTGCGCAATAGCGGCCCCGATTCCGACAAGGAGAGCGAGAGCCGGAACGGCAACCCGCTGAAAAATCGCAACTCGAATTCCGTGACCAACCCGACGCATGAAATCCCCGATGAATGGCGTGCCAACCGGCAACGCTCGGCGCCAACCAGATGCCCCGCTATTGCGGCGGAAGATTGCCTTTACCGCAACCGCCTGATTCCCATGAAGGACATTTATGTTTTTGTCCAGCAAGGCAGAAGTCCAATGCGGCATGGATGAGGCCATGCGGCGAGAAGACCGGGGGCAGATGGCGTTTGGGGTCTTGGCAGCGCGCCGGTGACCGGTTATCGACGTTGCTCCCTGGAGGACGGAACCCATTTCCCTGCGCACGCCACTGGCCCTTCTGGTCATCTCCCTCAGCGCTATTGCCGCGATCTGGTGGTGGTTAGCCACACCGATCCTGCTGGCGCGCGCGCCCATCGACCCCGCCGCGAAGCTGGAATGCGTGTCCTACGCGCCGTTCCGGGACGGGCAAAACCCGCTGCAGCCGGGGCTGATCATCGCGCCCGAGCAGATGGCGCAGGATCTCGCGCAACTCGCGAAGGTAACAGGTTGCATTCGTACCTATTCGGTCGGCAACGGCCTCGACCGGGTTCCTGAGCTCGCAGGCAAGGCCGGGTTAAAGGTGATGCTCGGCGTCTGGATCGGCACGAATCGCACCGACAACCGAACCCAGATGGAAACAGCTATTGCGCTTGCGAAGCAGTATCCGGGCATCATCAGTGCCGTCATCGTCGGTAACGAGGTGCTGCTCCGCGGCGAGATGACCGCCGCCGATCTGACGGCCAACATCCGCTATGTGAAGTCCAAGGCCGGCGTGCCGGTGACCTACGCCGACGTCTGGGAGTTCTGGCTGAAGAACCGCGACGTCTACGATGCGGTCGATTTTGTCACGATCCACATCCTGCCGTACTGGGAAGACTTCCCGATCCGGGCGCGCCATGCCGCGAACCACGTCGATTCGATCCGCAAGCGGATGGCCGTGGCGTTCCCCAACAAGGAAATCCTGATCGGCGAAACCGGCTGGCCGAGCGCGGGGCGCATGCGCGAAGGCGCGCTGCCGTCGCGCGCCAATCAGGCGCGCGTGGTGTCCGAAATCCTTCAACTGGCGCGTCAGGAAAAGTTCCGGGTCAACCTGATTGAAGCCTACGATCAGCCCTGGAAGCGGATGTGGGAAGGAACCGTCGGCGGTCACTGGGGCCTGTTCGATGCCGGTGGATCGCGCGATTTGAAGTATCCGGCCGGTGAGCCGATCACCAATTTCCCGCTCGCGAAAATCTACGCGGCGGCGGGCATGATTTTTTCGGTTCTGGTGTTTGGCGTCGCGCTGCTGACCCTGCGTCGCAGGCCGTGGTCTCCGCGTCTCAGTTCATGGATCACGGTGGGACTGAGCGCCACCGCAGGCGGTGCGCTGCTTGGCGTCGCCTTCGACAAGCTGATCGTGGAAAGCCTGGGCGTGGGCGGATGGACGGTGGGCATCCTGCTGTTCGGTGTCGCGCTGCTCTCGCCAATCATCGTGGCCAACACGGTGATGTATGGCCGCAGCCTGCCGACATTCCTCGAGCTTCTCGGGCCGCGCGACTATCGCACGAGCTCACGCATGCAGACGATACTCGGCATCGTGCTGCTGGTCACGACCGTGCTTGCCACACAGACCGCGCTCGGCTTCGTGTTCGATCCGCGCTATCGCGATTTTCAGTTTGCGGCCCTGACCATGGCGATCGTGCCGTTCCTGCTGCTCACGGCGGTGAACAGGTCGGCCGCCGGCAAGCGCCCGATCGCGGAGTCGATCTTCGCAGGCACGCTTGCTCTGTCAGCGATTTATGTCGGATTCAACGAAGGACCAGCCAACTGGCAGTCGCTCTGGACCTGCGGCCTCTATCTGTTGCTGGCGCTTACGCTGTCGCGGGCGCGGGTCGCGCAAACCCAAGAATAAGCAATCCGATCGCCACGCCCGACAGGCCGATGTTGTAGAGCACGATCCCGAAGCAGGCCGCCACCAGTCCGGCGGTAAGGGTCACGATCGACGGCCGGATGATATGCAGGGTCGCAATGACCAGCGCACTCACGCCGAACACGTAATGCTTGAACAGATACATCATGGTCTGCCGCGTCTTGCAGAGCATCGTCTGCAGACCGGATTCGCATTCGAGCCGCACCTGCGCGAACTCGATGGCCATGTAACGCAGGTAGAGGGCGTATCCGATGGTGAGAAACCCCACGACCAGAATCCATTGCACCTGATACGGGGTCAGTCTGAACGGCTGCTTTTTCATGCGCCGAATATGGTTCGGATCGGACGGCGACACAACCCGCTGAACGCGGGTTTGAACCTTATCTATTGCCGAAAAACGAGCTGAACGCCGACGGTTTCGGCCGTTCTTCCGGCGCAGCTTCAGTGCGCTGCCTGCTCTTTCGTTTGGAGCGGTGCGGACGCGCCTCCGGCTGCTTCGCCTCCGGCTGCTCGCTGACCATGCTGAGGCGCTGACCCTCATACACCGCAGTTTCGCACGGCCGGTTGCTTTCCGTCAGAAATCCCGCGCACAGCCTGGCGGCTTCGGCAGCGTCCGAGAGTGGACCCGCAACCAGACGCAACTGCATGCCCAGGCCGTCGTGACGCTCACGGACAACGATGACGGGTTGCAGCGGCTCGAGCTGTTTTGCGTAGACCTTGAGCGCACCGCGCCAAACAGCCCGAAGCCCTTCGATCGACTTGGCGCCGCCGAGATCCACGCCGAACTCGGTTTTGCGAACAATATTGGCCGGTTGCGATTCAGCGGTCACCGGTTCGGATGCCGGGATCGCCGCGGTCACCGTCGGCGCCGGCTCGGGGGGCGGCGTTTCCGCTTTCTGCTCTACCGGCTTGGCCGGTGTGGGAGAGGGCGCAGGAGCCGGTGCCGGCGCAGCGGTGGAGACAGGCGCGACCCTCGGCGGCGGAGCCGATGGCACAGCTTTAGCCTCGGCTTTTGCCTCGATGGGCCGGGACGGTCCGATCTGCTCGGGGTCGAAAGGCGGGGTCGAAACCGCGGCCTGCACAAGCGCTGGAGCCGCGACCGGAATCGGCGGCAATGCCGCGGCAGACGGTTTCGCCAGCGCACCCGTGACCGAGTCGAGCCCTTGCTCAAGTACAGTCACGCGCGCATAGAGCCGGTCACGGTCGCCGTTGAGCGTTGCGACCGCTGCGGCAAGTTCTCTCGCCTTGTTCTGGCTTTCCTTCGCGATCCACTGAACCTGCTGGGATTGCCGCGCCAGTTCCGCCGACGCCAGTTGATCGCGGTTGATCGCAGCCGGAGATCGTGTCGCCATGATCGCAATAATCAGGACGCCGACCGAGCCGACGCCCCACGATGCGAGCCGCCACATCGACCGTCCGTCGAATTCATCCTCTTCCGCGAGGAAACGAGTGATCCAGCCGGCGCCATCGTCGTCGGCGAGATCATCGCGGAATTGGTTGCCGTCCTTGGTCATGGTGCAGGCGTGGCCCTCCCGAGGCCCGGGCGAATCATTGTGTAAAGATTAACAGAAGCGGGAGACTATGAGTGCGGCGGGCGGCGTCCAAAACGCTTTTGTCCCTTGGCGCTCTCGGGTAAGACGGCGCCGTTGCGGCGACCAGGGAAAACGCATGTCCGGCAGAACCACCCTCACCATCGTGCTTGCTGCGGGAGAAGGCACCCGCATGCGCTCGAGCCTGCCGAAGGTCCTGCATCCGGTCGCGGGGCGGCCGCTGATCTCGCATGTGCTCGCGGCCGCGCCGGGCGACAGGGGCGATGCGGTCGCCGTGGTGGTCGGGCCTGATCATCAGGCGGTGATCGACGAGATCGCGCGCGTGCGGCCCGGGACCAAAACCTACGTCCAGCGCGAACGCCTCGGCACGGCCCATGCGGTGCTCGCCGCGCGCGAAGCGCTTGAAGCAGGCGCGGACGACCTGCTCATCGCGTTCGGCGATACCCCGCTGATCGACGCCACAACATTCGCGCGTATGCGCGCAGCCTTAAAGGACGGCGCGGCGCTGGCCGTGCTGGGATTCCGCGCTGCTGACCCGACGGGTTATGGGCGGCTGCTGGAAGACAACGGGCAGCTTGTCGCGATCCGCGAACATGCCGACGCCAGCGAGGCCGAGCGGGCGGTGAAGCTCTGCAACGCCGGCGTGATGGCCTTCGCGGGCAAGACGGCGCTGCACATTCTCGACCGGATCGGCAATGGCAACAGCAAGGGCGAGTACTATCTCACCGATGCTGTCGCTATCGTGCGCGAACTCGGTTTGCGCGCGGTGGTGATCGAAACCAGCGAGGACGAAGTGCGCGGAATCAACACAAAAGCCCAACTCGCCGAAGCCGAGCAGGTGATGCAGCGCAAGCTGCGGCAAGCCGCACTCGATGCCGGCGTGACGCTGATTGCGCCGGAAACGGTTTTCCTGTCGGCGGACACGACGTTCGGCAAGGACGTCACCATCGAGCCGTTCGTTGTGATCGGTGCGGGCGTCAGCATCGGCGACGGCGCGGTGATCCACTCCTTCTCGAACATCGTCGGCGCACGGATTGGCAAGGGCGCGTCCATCGGTCCGTACGCGCGGCTGCGGCCAGGTACGGTGCTGGGCGAGGGCGTCCGCATCGGCAACTTCGTCGAGACCAAGGCTGCCGATTTGGAAGCCGGCGTGAAGGTCAATCACCTGACTTATATCGGCGATACCCATATCGGCGAGAACGCCAACATCGGCGCGGGCACCATCACCTGCAACTACGACGGCTTCGACAAGCACCGCACCGAAATCGGCGCCGGGGCGTTCGTCGGCTCCAACTCATCGCTGGTGGCGCCGGTAAAGATCGGCGCCGGGGCCTATGTCGGCTCGGGATCGGTCATCAGCAAGGACGTGCCGGACGATGCGCTGGTGGTGGAGCGCAGCCCGGTGTCGCTCCGCGAGGGCTGGGCCAAGCGATTCCGCGAGATGAAAATGCTCAATCGGAAGCCGAAAAGTCCGAAATAGGGCATTTCGGCGTACCGTGCTGATTTCGTTAACGCTTTACCCTGTTTCAATCCGCAACAATTGTTGAGGCGGAAACGTGGTAATCCTCGGTACATAAGGCCGCATTGAGGCGGCTGGAGATTACAAACCGCATGTGCGGAATCGTTGGAATTCTTGGGAAAGGGCCGGTTGCGGAGCAACTGGTCGATTCCCTCAAGCGGCTTGAATATCGCGGATATGACTCCGCGGGCGTCGCGACGCTGGAAGGCATTGCGCTCGATCGCCGCCGCGCCAAGGGCAAGCTGAAGAATCTCGAAGCGGTGCTGAAGACCTCGCCGCTCGCGGGGCACATCGGCATCGGTCACACCCGCTGGGCGACCCACGGCAAGCCGACCGAAAGCAACGCGCATCCGCATGCGACCGACAATGTCGCGGTGGTTCACAACGGCATCATCGAAAACTTTCGCGAACTGCGGGCAAGGCTCGAAGCCGAGGGCGCGAAGTTTTCCAGCGAGACCGACACCGAGGTCGTCGCCCATCTGGTCAATTCCTATCTCGCCAAGGGCCTGTCGCCCGCGGACGCCGTCAAGGCGACGCTGCCGCAACTGCATGGCGCGTTCGCGCTCGCCTTCATCTTCAAGGGCGAACAGAACCTGATGATCGGCGCCCGCAAGGGCTCGCCGCTCGCTGTCGGTTATGGCGACGGCGAAATGTATCTCGGCTCCGATGCGATTGCGCTCGGACCGTTTACCGACACCATCAGCTATCTCGACGATGGCGACTGGGTTGTGCTGTCGCGCAACGAGGCGACTGTCTATGACGACAAGAACGCCGTTGTGGAACGCGAGATCGTCCGCCACAACACCGCGACCTCGCTGGTGGACAAGGCCAACTACCGCCACTTCATGGCGAAGGAAATTCACGAGCAGCCCGAAGTTGTCGGTCACACGCTGGCGCACTATGTCGACATGGCCACGGAAAAGGTGGCGATGCCGGTCAAGCTGCCGTTCGACTTCAAGGACATCCAGCGCGTTTCGATCACCGCCTGCGGCACTGCGAGCTATGCGGGCTTTGTCGCGAAATACTGGTTCGAGCGCCTGGCGCGTCTGCCGGTCGAACTCGATGTCGCATCCGAATTCCGTTACCGCGAAGCGCCACTGCGCAAGGGCGATCTGGCGATCTTCATTTCGCAATCCGGCGAGACTGCCGATACGCTGGCGGCGCTGCGCTATGCCAAGTCGCAGGGCCTGCACACCATCTCCATCGTCAACGTGCCGACCTCGACCATTGCCCGCGAAAGCGAGACCGCGCTGCCGACGCTGGCCGGTCCTGAAATCGGCGTGGCCTCGACCAAGGCGTTCACCTGTCAGCTTGCGGCGCTGGCGGCGCTGTCGATTGCGGCTGGCAGGGCACGCGGTGAACTATCCGAATCCGACGAGACGAAACTCGTCCACGCGCTGATCGAAGTGCCGCGCCTGATGACGCAGGCACTGGCGCTTGAGCCGCAGATCGAGAAACTGGCGCGCGACATCGCCAAGAGCCAGGACGTGCTTTATCTCGGCCGCGGCACCAACTATCCGCTGGCGCTGGAAGGCGCGCTCAAGCTCAAGGAAATCTCCTACATCCACGCCGAAGGCTATGCCGCTGGCGAACTCAAGCACGGCCCCATCGCGCTGATCGACGAGAAGATGCCGGTGGTGGTGATTGCGCCGTATGACCGCGTGTTCGAGAAGACCGTCTCCAACATGCAGGAAGTCGCGGCGCGGGGCGGGCGGATCATCCTGATGACCGACGCGCAGGGCGCCAGGGACGCGACCGTGGAGTCGCTGGTGACGATCATCCTGCCGGACATGCCGGCGACGGTAACGCCGCTGGTCTATGCCATTCCGGTGCAGATGCTGGCCTATCACACCGCCGTGGTGATGGGCACCGACGTCGACCAGCCGCGGAACCTCGCCAAGTCCGTGACCGTCGAGTAGGTCGCCGATCAGACAATCGGTCGCAAGACGGGCCGGTTGCGCCCGGAAAAGTCTGATACAGTGCTGTCGCAACGATTTGCGATGGTGTTTCACCATTCTGGATGAAGATGGCTCTGGATAAGGATAGCCTGGCGCTGCGATGAACGAGACTTCGCCCAACATGCTTCCGGGAGGCCTGCCGCCCGTGCCGCAGGATGCGCCGCGCGGCCTCATGGCGCGGCTACGCCGCTATTTCCTCACCGGCCTGATCATCGCCGGCCCGATTGCGATCACGATCTATCTGATCTGGTGGTTCGTCACCTGGGTGGACGGGATCGTGCGGCCGTTCGTGCCGGTCGCCTATCGTCCCGAGACTTATTTGCCGTTCGGCTTGCCGGGCTACGGCCTGATCGTCGCGTTCTTCGCGCTAACCATGCTCGGATTCCTGGCCGCCAACCTGATCGGCCGGACGCTGGTTGATTTCGGCGAAAACCTGCTGGGGCGCATGCCCGTCGTGCGCGCGATCTATCGCGGCCTCAAGCAGGTGTTTGAGACGCTGTTCTCGGCCAACGGCTCCAGTTTCCGCAAGGTCGGTCTGGTGGAGTTTCCCTCGCCGGGCATGTGGTCCATCGTGCTGATCTCGCAGCCGCCGAGCGTGGAGATTTCGGCGAAGCTCCCGCAGGATGACGAGTTCATCTCGGTATTCCTGCCGTGCGCGCCGAACCCGACCACGGGATTTTTCTTCTACGTGCCGAAGTCCAAACTGATTGAAGTCGATATGAGCACCGATGCCGCCGCGACCCTGATCATGTCGGCAGGCGTGGTGCAGCCCGGCAGCGATGCGCAGAAGAAGGTCAACGCGCTGGCCGAGATGGCCAACGCCAAGCGTGCGGCGACGGCCGCTCCGCAGGCCCCCGCCAAGGTGGATTGAGCAGAACACGCATCCGTGTGGGTGCGGCGCGGCTAAAGACCGTCTCGGGCGGCGATTCCATGCTAGCCTCGCAGGCATAACAGACTGCGGTGATGGCGATGCTGGACTCCGACACGGTGTTCGCGGGCTCGGTTCCGGAAAATTACGACCGCTACATGGTCCCCTTGATTTTCGAGCCTTACGCCGCCGACCTCGCGCAGCGGGTCGCGGCCTTGTCGCCGGGTGCAGTTCTGGAAATCGCCGCGGGCACCGGCGTTGTGACCCGCGCACTGGCGCCGAAGCTGTCACCCGTTGCGCGCTATGTCGCCACTGACCTGAACCAGCCAATGCTCGACTATGCCGCTTCGCGGCAGCCTCCCGATAGCCGCATCACATGGCGTCAGGCAGATGCGATGAAACTGCCGTTCGACGATGCGAGTTTCGATGTCGTCTGTTGCCAGTTCGGCGCGATGTTCTTTCCCGATCGCCCGTCGGCCTATCGCGAAGCCAGGAGGGTTCTCAAGCCCGGAGGGCATTTCCTGTTCAGCGCGTGGGACCGCATCGAGGAGAATGTGTTTGCAGACGATGTCATCAACGCGCTCGCGCAGATGTTTCCCAACGATCCGCCGCGCTTTCTGGCGCGCACACCACACGGCTATCACGATACGGCACTCATCCGCCGCGATCTCGAAAGCGCAGGATTCTCCAGCATCGCGATTGAGACGAGAGCCGAGCAAAGCCGCGCGTCCTCGCCGCGCATTCCGGCGCTGGCCTATTGTCAGGGAACGCTTCTGCGCGACGAAATTCAGGCCAGAGAGGCCGGAGCCCTTGAAGCCGCGACCGACCGTGCCGAGGCGGCGATTGCCAGCAGGCACGGGAGCGGGGCGGTGTCCGCCAAAATTCAGGCGCACATCATCACGGCCGCGGCTTAGGCGCGATCTTTGGTCGATGGGCTGATCTCGGGGCACGCACATTCACGTCGAAGTTTCGCGTTCGACCGTGAGTGCAAAGGAAAGCCGCCTGATGAGAGGCGCCGCCAGCACAACGACCGGCAACATCGTAACCCACGATACGATCCAGGACGCGAGCCAGTGACTGACCGAGGGATAGCTGGCGATGCCCGACGCTATCAGGCAGGTCAGTCCGGATTGCAGAACGCCAAAGACGAGATGGCTGTGTTTCCTCGAGATGCCTGGCATAGTCCCTCCTTGCCAAGCCTATCGTAGCAATCTTCGTGCCGAAGGCCGCGTCGTGTTTTCAAGAGACATGCGGCATGTCATCGCGGCGACGGTCTAGCCCGCACCGATCAGCGGCAGGGCTTCGTCGCGCTCGTAGAGATAGAGCAGGCACCGCAGAGCTTCTCCGCGCTCGCCCTTCAGTCTCGGATTGTCCTGCATGATCCGCACCGCTTCGTCGCGCGCCTGTGCGATGAGTTGTGCGTGGACCTCGGGCCGCGCGATGCGATAGCCGGGCAGGCCGCTCTGGCGCGTGCCGAGCACTTCGCCTTCGCCGCGCAGGCGAAGGTCTTCCTCGGCTATCCGGAATCCGTCAGTCGTCTCGCGGATAACCTTCAAGCGCGCGGCGGACATCTCTGTGAGAGGCTCGTGATAGAGCAGGAGGCAGGTCGAGGCTTCCGAGCCGCGTCCGATACGCCCGCGCAACTGATGCAACTGCGCAAGGCCGAAGCGCTCGGCATTCTCGATCACCATGATGGTCGCCTGCGGGACATCGACGCCGACTTCGACAACGGTGGTCGCCACAAGGAGCTGGATTTCACCGGCGGCGAATTGCGCCATCACGCGATCCTTCTCGGTGCCTTTCATCTGGCCATGCACGAGACCGACGCGGTCGCCGAACCGCTTTTGCAAAATCTCGAAGCGTCTGGTGGCATTGGTGAGGTGTTCGATACCTTCGGCTTCGGATTCCTCGACCAGAGGACATATCCAGTAGACCAGCTTGCCAGCGTCGATGGCGCGTCCGACGGCATCGACGATCTCGCCTGTACGGCTGTCGGCGACGGTACGGGTGTCGATGGGCTGGCGGCCTGCGGGCTTTTCGCGCAGTTCGGAAATGTCCATGTCACCGAAATAGGTGAGGACCAGCGTGCGGGGGATCGGCGTCGCGCTGAGGACCAGAACATCCACCGCATCGCCTTTCTCGGTGAGCGCAAGGCGTTCGCGCACGCCGAAGCGATGCTGCTCATCGACAATGGCGAGCGCCAGATCCTTGAAGATCACGTCGTCCTGGATCAGCGCGTGCGTGCCGACCAGCAGGTCGATCTCGCCGCTGGCGAGGCCCGCGATGATCTCGCGGCGCTCCTTGCCTTTCTCGCGGCCGGTGAGAATGGCGACATTCATGCCGGCACGCTCGGCCAGCGGCGCAATGGTCTTGATATGCTGGCGCGCGAGGATTTCCGTCGGCGCCATCAGCGCGGATTGCTTGCCGGTTTCCGCCACGGCTGCGGCGGCGAGCAGCGCCACCACCGTCTTGCCCGAGCCGACGTCGCCCTGCAGGAGCCGCAGCATCCGCACCGGCTCATTCAGGTCGCTTGCAATAGACTTCGCCGCTTCCTGCTGCGATTTCGTCAGCGCGTAGGGCAGGGCGTCGATGATCTTGTGGCGCAGATGCCCGTCACCCGCGTTGCGAACGCCGGCGGGGCGGCGCAACTGCGCGCGCACCAGCGCCAGCGCCAGTTGGCCCGCGAGCAGTTCGTCGAAGGCCAGCCGCGACCAGAACGGATTCTGGGGCAGGATATCGGTCAGTTCCTGCGGCTCATGGACCCGATGCAGCGCTTCGCTGATCGGAGGAAACGAGCATCGGCGCAACACTTCGGGACTGATCCATTCCGGCAGCTCCGGCAGCTTTTGCAGCGCCTGCGCCATGGCGCGGCGAATCGAGCCGATGGCAAGACCTTCGGTCAGCGGATAGACCGTGTCGATCTGCGGCAGTTTGGCGAGACCGGCCTCGTCCACGACGCGGTCGGGATGCACGATCTGCAAGGTGCCGTCGAACATCTGCGCGGCGCCGGAGACGAAGCGCTTCTCGCCTTTCGGCAGCAGCTTTTCGATGTATTCGGGCTTGGCGCGAAAGTAGGTCAGCACCACGTCGCCGGTTTCGTCGCTGGCATAGACCAGATGCGGCGCGCGGGAGCGGCCGGGAGGCGCAGGGCGGTGGCGGTCGATGGTGACTTCCAGTGTCACCACGGTTCCGGGGACGGCTTCGGCGATCGTCGGGCGCGTGCGGCGGTCGATGACATTGGTCGGCAGATGCAGCAGCAGATCGACCAGCCGCGGCGTCTCGCTGCGGTCCAGCAGATAGCGAAACAGCTTGTCCTGCTTCGGCCCGACGCCTGTGAGGCTGGTGACCGGTGCGAACAGGGGATTGAGCAGGGACGGGCGCATCAAGGACCAACAGCGGATTTCGGGGCGGATTGCCACCCTTCGTCATTGCGAGCGAAGCGAAGCAATCCAGTTCTTTTGTATCATACATGAAGGAGTGGATTGCTTCGTCGCAAGTGCTCCTCGCAATGACGGATTTCGGAACGGGCCGTGTCATGTCCCGAAAGCACGGTATCCGTGCACAAGAAGATACTGACAGCATCGATTCCGATGGCTATATCAGCCTCCCCGGCATCGTCCGGGCTTTTTGCGTTGGAGAAGGTGACGGACATGACGGGAACGACAAGATCGAGCGCCGGCCTCGATGATCGGCGCAAGCGCCTGCTGTTCCGCTGCTGGCACCGCGGCACGCGCGAAATGGACCTGATCCTCGGCGGCTTTGCCGATGCGCAGATCGCTGACCTGTCGGATCAGGACGTGGCTGAACTGGAAAATCTGCTCGAAGTGCCGGACCCCGATCTTTATGCCGCGTTCAGCGGCGGCGCGCCGCTTGCTGCCGAGCACGCGACCGGCATTTTCACCCGCATCCAGCGTTACGTCGATGAGGCCCATCGCCGATGAAGTCGCCTGCCAAATCTCCTGCGCAGGCGCTGCGGCCCGGCCATGTGCTGACCCTCGCCAATGTCGCCGACGGCGCGGAAGCGCTGGTCGTCTCGGACCTGGCGCGTGCGGTTGCAGCCAGGCCGAATCCGCCCGCCGTCAGTCTTGCCGTCGTTTGCCGCGACGGACCGCGCATGGCGCAACTGGCGCGCGCGCTGGAGTTCTTCGCACCCGATCTGCCGGTGATGCAGTTTCCGGCATGGGACTGTCAGCCCTATGACCGCGTCTCGCCCCATGGCGGCATTCTTGCGCAGCGCCTGACCACGCTGGCGAAACTCTCGCGCCTGCAGGGCAGCGAAAAGCCGCTGATTGTGCTGACCACGGTCAATGCCATCGTCCAGCGCGTGCCCGCGCGCGATGTGGTGGCGGCGCAGGCGCTCTCCGTCGCGCCGGGGCATCGCCTCGCGATGGACAACATCGCTGCGTGGCTGGAGCACAACGGCTATAACCGCACCTCGACGGTGCGCGAGCCGGGCGAATATGCCGTGCGCGGCGGCATCCTCGATCTGTTTCCGGCGGGACTCGACCAGCCGGTGCGGTTCGATTTCTTTGGCGATACGCTGGAATCGATCCGCACCTTCGATGCGGAATCCCAGCGCACGCTGCATGACATGCGCGGGCTCGACCTCGTGCCGGTGTCGGAATTCCAGCTCGTCACCGAGACCATCAAGCGTTTCCGCATGGGCTATGTGGCGCAGTTCGGCGCGCCGGATCGCGACGACATGCTCTATGAAGCGGTGAGCGAAGGCCGCCGCCATCCCGGCATGGAGCACTGGCTGCCGCTGTTCCAGGAGCGGATGGACACGCTGTTCGATTATCTCGGCGCCGCACCCGTGGTGATGGAGCCGCTGGCCGAAGATGCCGCGCGCGAACGTTTCACCCAGATCAACGATTACTACGAGGCACGGCGCGAGGCGATGGACACGCCGGGCGGCGGCGCCATCTACAAGCCGCTGCCGCCGGACCGGCTGTATCTGACGGAAACCGAGTGGACGCAGCTTCTGGCCGACGGAGCGCTGGCGCGAATGACGCCGTTCGCTTTGCCGGAAGGCGAGGGCATTATCGACATCGACGCGCGGCAAGGCCGCGACTTCGCGCCCGAGCGCGGCGACGGCAAAGTCAATGTGTTCGAGAGCGTTGTGGCGCATATCAACGGTCTGCAGAGCGCGCGCAAGAAGGTCGTCGTCGCACTGTGGAGCGAAGGCTCGCGCGACCGCATGGCCTCGATGCTCAAGGACCACAAGCTGCTCAACACCACCAGCGTCAATTCATGGCGCGCGGTGCAGGCGACGCCGCGCAACGAGACCATGCTGGCGGTCGTCGGCCTCGAATCCGGCTTCGAAACCGATGCCATTGCCGTCATTACCGAGCAGGACATTCTCGGCGATCGTCTGGTGCGTCCGCGCAAGGCCAGCCGCAAGCTGGAAAATTTCATCTCGGAGGTAACGTCGCTCGCCACCGGCGACATTGTGGTTCATGTCGAGCACGGCATCGGGCGGTTTGTCGGCCTGCAGACGCTGCAGGTCGGCGGCGCGCCGCATGACTGCCTCGAACTGCACTACGCCAACGACACCAAGCTGTTTCTGCCGGTCGAGAACATCGAACTGTTGTCGCGCTACGGCTCCGATCAAACCCATGTCGAACTCGACAAGCTGGGCGGCGGCGGATGGCAGGCGCGCAAGGCCAGGCTCAAGAACCGCATTCGTGAGATCGCGGGCGAATTGATCAAGATCGCCGCCGAGCGGCATATCCACGAAGCGCCGAAATTCCCGATCCATCAGGGGACCTACGACGAGTTCTGCGCGCGTTTCCCGTATGAGGAAACCGAGGACCAGCTCGGCGCGATCACCTCCACGCTGCACGATCTCGATGCAGGCAAGCCGATGGACCGCCTGATCTGCGGCGACGTCGGTTTCGGCAAGACCGAAGTGGCGCTGCGTGCGGCGTTTGCCGCCGCGATGGACGGCAAGCAGGTCGCCGTCGTGGTGCCGACCACGCTGCTGGCGCGGCAGCACACCAGGACGTTCACCGAGCGCTTCAAGGGCTTTCCGGTGAATGTGGCGCAGGCCTCGCGCCTTGTCGCGCCCAAGCAGATGACGCAGGTCAAGAAAGACCTGGCCGACGGCAAGATCGATATCATCGTCGGCACGCACGCGCTGCTTGGCAAAAGCATCAAGTTCAAGGATCTCGGCCTCCTGATCGTGGACGAGGAGCAGCATTTCGGCGTCTCGCACAAAGAGCGCCTGAAGCAACTGCGCGCCGAAATCCATGTGCTGACGCTCTCTGCGACGCCGATCCCGCGTACGTTGCAGCTTGCGCTCACGGGTGTTCGCGAATTGTCGATCATCGCATCGCCGCCGGTCGATCGCCTTGCGGTGCGCACCTTTGTCGCGCCGCACGATCCGCTGATGATCCGCGAAGCCCTGCTGCGCGAGCGCTATCGCGGCGGTCAGGCGTTCTATGTCGTTCCGCGCATCGAATATCTCGCCGAGGTAAAGGAATTCCTCGACAAGCATGTGCCGGAAATGAAGGTCGCGGTCGCGCATGGCCAGATGCCGCCGACCGTGATCGAGGACATCATGTCCGCGTTCTATGACGGCAAGTATGACGTGCTGCTATCGACCACGATTGTGGAATCCGGTCTCGACATTCCGTCCGCGAACACGCTGATCGTGCATCGCGCCGACATGTTCGGCCTCGCGCAGCTCTATCAGTTGCGTGGCCGCGTCGGCCGCTCCAAGCTGCGGGCCTATGCGCTGTTCACGCTGCCGTCCACGCACAAGATCACCGGGCAGGCCGAGCGCCGCCTGAAGGTTTTGCAGTCGCTGGAAAACTTAGGTGCAGGCTTCCAACTGGCCTCGCACGACCTCGATATTCGCGGCGCGGGCAACCTCCTTGGCGAGGAACAGTCCGGGCACATCAAGGAAGTCGGATTCGAGCTGTATCAGTCCATGCTGGAGGAGGCGATCACCAGCCTCAAGGCCGGCATTTCCGAGCCGGTTGCGGACCGCTGGTCGCCGCAGATCACGCTCGGCATGCCGGTGCTGATTCCGGAGGATTACGTTCCCGATCTTTCCATTCGCCTGTCGCTGTATCGCCGCCTTGCCGATCTGGACACCGACGACGAGATCGAGAATTTCGGCGCAGAGCTGCGCGACCGCTTCGGACCGCTGCCGGATGAGGTGCGCTGGCTGTTCAAGATCGCCGCGATCAAGGCCTATTGCCGCCGCGCCAACATCGAGAAGGTCGATGCCGGGCCGAAGGGCGCGGTCATCACCTTCCGCGACAACTCGTTCGCGCACCCGGACAAGCTGGTGTTCTTCATCCGCAGCCACGGCCATGCGGCGAAGGTCCGCCCCGACATGAAGGTGGTGTTCTTCCAGGAATGGGAGACCGCGGAAGAGCGCGTCGAAGGCACGACGACGATCCTGCGCGATCTGGCCAATCTGGCGGAGGGGAAGAAGGCGGCGTGATCGTCATCGCGAACGGAGCGAAGCAATCCATGGGCTTAAACAAAGCTGGATTGCTTCGTCGCTTACGCTCCTCGCAATGACAGGTTTGTCATCCCGGCCTTCGCCGTGACACCGCGGATTCTACGACGCCGCGCGGCGCCCTTCGGCATTCAGCCGCCCGAGGATCGCTTCGGCGCTGTCGCCGGGCATCAGGGTCGCGATAGCGACCTGCGGATCGAGCCGCTGATCACGTTTGTCGCTGTGCATGGTGTGTTTCAGCACGCTGGTCAGCCGCCGCGCGATGGCGTGCGCGTTGCGCAGATCGGTTTCGGCGAACACCACGAGGATGGCGCCTCGCTCATCAAGCGTGGCAAAATCCATCCGCCGCATCAGGCGGCTGAGAATGCGCGCGGCATCGAGGCGCATCCGTTCGGAAATCGAGCCTTGCGCAAACGAAATGCGGGCGATTGAAAGTCCCGCGCCGCGGGTCTGTGTCTCGACGACGGCTGTCTCGAAGTCACGCTTGAAGGCCTCTTCGGTCAGAAGACCGGTGCGCGGATCGAGCAGTCCGCCGACGTCAATGGACTTGAGCGCGCGGTTGATCCGGGACTCGAAGGCCTGCTGGCGGATCAGCGGAACAGCATGGGCGGCGAGTATTTGCGGCTCGGTGTCGGCGACCTCGAGGTTCGGCAGATCGTAATCGTCTTGCAGGCCGGAGAGGCTCCGCACCACGACGGGAAGATTGCGGAAGCGGGAGTCTTCGGACAGCACTGTAAGGAACGCATCCAGCACGCGCGGCGTGAAACCGTCGCCAATGATGATGCCGTCGAGTTCGCGAGCATTGAGATGCTTGGCGGCAGCTTCGATGCTGAGAGCGCCGACCACACCCATCTGCTCGCCGAGCGCAACCGAAAGGGCTGGATACGAGCCGCCACGGCCGAGCAGCAGCACGGTCGCATCGTCGAGCGGATCGTTCGCCGGCATCCGGGTGGATGTGCGGCGGTCATTCGACAGGCGGCGGAGAAGGGTGGCGTGGAGCGCCCTGACACGCAGCGCGGCGTTGAGGCGGCTGACAAGCCGCTCCGGATTTCGTCCCGTCTGGGTGAAAGGCAGAACATTTCGCGGCAGCGTTGCGCCGGGGTCGAGCGCGATCAGCGGCATATAGGGTTCTATGCTGGCCGCGCGATCGGCGAAGCCGGTCAATGTCGCCGCATGTCCATCAAGATCGGTTGCGATCACAGCGGCAGGACGCAGGCGTGTCAGCGCATCGAGGGCATTAGACCAGCCGGAATCCAGCAGCGGAAACGCCTTCACCTTCGCGATGGCGTCCGTTACGGCATGGCCTTCCCGATTTGAGACAACAACGATCGGGCCTTGCTGCGACATGGTGCTGCAAACTCTCGAGGAATTCGGTTCGCCGAACATGCCGACGTTGCGCAAACCCTACCGCCATGCCTCTTAATGGCAGGTCAATGCGACCGATGAAAACCGCGATTCAGGTTCCGCTGGAGCGGTCGCGAAATGCATCCACCATCAGCGGATTGAGTCCGAGTTCGCCGAGCGCTTCGCGGGCGCGGCCGTTATCGCTGGCGCGGCCGGCGAGGCGGAAGCCGTTGAGTTGGTCCGGCAATGCGGTCAACATCGCGCCGGCACTGAGCCGCTTCGCCCACGAGTCGAGATCCTGCGCCAGGAAGCGATAGCCGCCGACACCGACAAGGCCAGCGGGCGGAGCGGTAATGCCGACATTGCCGGTCGCACGGTCGACATGCGCCGCAAAGCCGGTGTCGACGTAGTCGGGAGCGGCGGCTTCCTTCAGCGGATCGTCGGATGGAATGCGATAGGCCGCGATGGGCACCATGGAGCCGCGCAGCGCGAGCGTGGTTTTCGGCGTCACGATGATGTCGCCGATGGTCTTTGAGCTTGCAGCCCCGCGCGGCGCTGCGAATGGGCCGGGCTTGATGGGCGCAGGCGCGCCATCCTCGCCGCGCCGCGCCGCAAACAGGCCAATCTCGCCAAACAAGTAGACGTCGGTCAGCGTCGTCCCGGTGTCCCGCCAGTCGTCGCTGGCCGCGACGCGATCCGGCGTGCGCCACAGTCCTATCACATGCCGGATCGACACCTGCGGCCGCGCCAGCGTGCCGCTATCCGCCAGCCGCAGCGCGAGCGGAGCGGGGGCGATCAGGGTGTCGTGGTGTTCGTCGACGATCTGGCTTTCCAGAACCTGCAGGTCCGCAGGATGATGCAGGGCCAGCGATCCGCCGCTCAGAAGCCAGGTCACCACCGAGGAGACGAAACCCGCGAACGAGCACGGCGCGATCGACGAGAGCAACCGCGCGCCCTGCGGAAGCGCGGCTTCGAGAAAAATCGCAAGACCACCCGAGATCAGTTGCAAATGGTTGCGCGGGATCGCGCGAAAACCTTCCGACGTCGTATCGAAGGAAATGATCGCGGGCTTGCGCGCGTCCGGCGGCACCGGCGGCAGCCAGCCATTCATGCCGCTGGTGACAATCTCCAGCGGCGTCATCCCTTCGGGCAGATTGTTGCCGAAGCCGAACACATGACGGATCGAGAAGGCTTCCACGGCCGCGTGAAGCGCCAGTTCGCCGTGATCGACGATTTCGATCCGTCCGACCCCGACCAGCGCCCGCGCGCCGACGCGATTGAGTGCGATGGTCAATTCCGATTGCCGCCAGAGCTGCGGCAGCAGCGCCACGATCAGCCCGGCGCGCAGCGCGGCCATCACCGTCACCACGAACTCGACGGTGTTCGGCATTTGCACGGCAATGACCGATCCCGGCGGCAATCCGGCCTCGACAAAGCGGGCGGCGATGGCGGAGATCGCCTGATCGGCCTGCGCGAAGGTCAGTTGCAGGGGCGCATCGCCGGTGACGCGATGCTTGTTCGGCGGATCGGTCAGCGCGACATCGTCGGGCTGGCGCAAAACCGTGCGGCGGAACAGATCGTCGAGCGTCAGCGCCGGTCCGGAGGACGTCGCTGCGGAGGATGGCGCGGTCTGCAAGGTGTCGCTCACGGTCTCACTGCTTCACGGCCGGCGGCTTGATGCCGGATTTCTGCCACCACGTCTCCGGCAGGATGCCGGTAAGCGCGGTTGCCTTAGGGCGTTCTATCCGATTCCACCGCGCGAGCCATTGCTGCGGATGGTTATAAAGCGGAATTGCGTAGAAGCCGGCGATCAGCGCCCGGTCCAGCGCCCGCACGGCGGGGACGAAATCCGCCCGATCGCGGGCCTCCAGCAGGGCGGCGATCATCGCGTCGATGGCGGGAGACTTCGCGCCCATGTAGTTGCGTGTGCCCGGATTGTCGGCGGCGGCGCTGCCCCAGTAGAAGGCCTGCTCATTGCCCGGCGACAGCGACTGGTCCCAGCGGTTCTGGATCATGTCGAATTCGTAGCTCAGGCGGCGCTGGTCGAACTGGACGGCGTCGACGGCGCGCACGGATGCGGTGATGCCCGCGCGCTTGAGATCGCGCTGATAGGCCAGCGCGATGCGCTCCTGATCGCGCGTGGTAACGAGGATTTCAAAGGTCAGCGGATCGCGCGTGCCTTTCCGGCGCAGCACCGTCCCGTCGAGATGGTATCCGGCCTGATCGAGCAACCCGAGCGCGCTGCGCAGCGTGGCGCGGTCGCGGCCCGATGCGTCGGTCACGGGCAAGCGATAGGTGCCGTTCATGATGTCGGAACGAATACTCGCGGCGTAGGGCGCGAGCAGCCTTTTCTCGCGGTCATCCGCCGGCCGTGTGTAGGCGGACAGATCGGAGCCCGCGAAGAAACCGGCGGCGCGTCCGTACAGGCCGAAGAAGTAGTTGCGGTTGACCCATTCAAAATCGAACAGGAGCGTCAGCGCCTGCCGCACGCGAATATCGGCAAAGACAGGTTTGCGCGTATTGAACACCAGAAACTCGGAGGGCTGCGGCGTGCCGGGCTTGATCTCCTCGCGGATCACCTCGCCGCTGCGGGCTGCGGCGAAATCGTAGCCCTCGTGCCAGCGCAGCGGTTCGTTCTCGATCCGGAAGTCATAGAGGCCGCGCTTGAAGGCCTCGAATGCGCCGTTCGCCTCGCGATAGTAATCGAGACGCACCTCGTCGAAGTTCCACTGCCCCCGGTTCACCGGCAGATCGCGGCCCCAGTAATCCGGGTTGCGGGTCAGGGTGACGCTGGCGCCGGCCCGGACGCCGGTGACCCGGTAGGGGCCAGAGCCCATCGGACCGGTGAGGGAGGTTTCCTCGAAGGTCGCGACATCAACCGCATGTTTCGGGAAGATCGGCATCAGGCCGAGGATCAGCGGGAGTTCCCGGTCGTTTGCGCCGCCAAAGTCGAACCGGACCGTGCGCGGGTCGAGCGCTTCGGCTTTTTCGACCTTGGCGTAATACAGCCGATGGTTGGGGCGGCCCTTGTCGCGCATCAATTGCCACGAGAACAGCACATCGTCCGCCAGCACCGGCTGGCCGTCGGAAAACTTCGCCAGCGGGTTGAGCCGGAAAGTGACATAGCTGCGCGCAGCGTCGGTCTCGACGCTTTCGGCAAGCAGTCCGTACAGCGTAAACGGCTCGTCGTTGCCGCGCGCCATCAGGCTTTCGATCACATAGCCGCGCACCTGCTGCACGGCGATGCCCTTCACGATGAAGGGATTGAGGCTGTCGAAGGTTCCGAGCAGCCCGAAGATGATCCGCCCGCCCTTTGGCGCGTCCGGATTGACATAGGGCATGCTGGTGAAGCCGGCGGGTAGCGCGGGACGTCCGTGCATGGCGATGCCATGCGCCGGGACAGGCGCGAGCTGGGCCCCGGCAGGAGCCGCCGCGAGGAGGGACAAAACGGCAGTCAGCAAACCGAACCGGCGCGCAGCCGTCCGGGCACTGCGGCGCAGCGGAGGTGGTGCAGCGTTTGATTCGGCGAACCTCACGCCAAAATTTACCACGGCAGGCTCAGATATTGAGGTTGAAGACCCGCAAATATCGCTGTTGGCATTGATCTTTTTGTCGACCGATGTATTGAAAGCGGGCACTTCGAGGAGGGCTGCGCGGTCTGTCACGTATCCGCCTTATTTGGCTCCGAGACAGCCGCCGAACAAACAAGCATCCGCGCCCCGGGTGGGAACGGGCGTTAAGGTTCAGAAAGGGTTTTCCACAATGAATTTCCGTGTCTTGTCTGCGCAGGCTCTGCCGCGCGGCCGGGTATTCGCCGCTTTGACCGCCGGCGCCTTTTTGGCCGCTGCGACCGTCTCTGTTCAGGCGCAGGCCCCCGCACCGGGCGCTCCTCACAAGGCGGCTCCGAAAGCCGCTCCGAAGGCTGCGCCGAAGGCCCAGGCTCCGGCGCCCGCCCAGCAGGCTCCCGCTGCCCAGCAGCAGGCTCCGGCCGAGCAGCAGGTCCAGTTGATCTATCAGCCCTGGACCAAGTTCTGCATGAAGGGCCAGGACGCCAACGCCAAGCAGGTGTGCTTCACCGGCAAGGACGGTCGCATCGAATCCGGTCAGCCGGTGGTGGCCGCGGTCATCATCGAGCCGGAAGGCGAGCCGAAGAAGCTGCTGCGCGTGACGCTGCCGCTCGGCATGCAGCTCGTTCACGGCACCCGCATCATCGTCGACCAGAATCCGCCGCTGCAGAGCCCTTACGTGATCTGCTTCGCCAACGGATGCATGTCGGACTACGAAGTCAGCCCGGACCTGCTCGGCCAGATGAAGAAAGGCCAGAATCTGGTTGTGCAGGCGATCAACGCCAACGGCGCGCCGCTGACGCTGGCGCTTCCGCTCGCCGAGTTCGCCAAGGCCTATGACGGCCCGCCGACCGATCCGAAGGTGTTCGAGGAAACCCAGAAGAAGCTGCAGGAAGAGCTGCAGAAGCGCGCGGCGGAAGCCCGCCAGAAGCTGGAAAACGCGGCTCCGCCGGCCAATCCCGCCGCGAAGTAACGCGATCCGCATGACACTCGAAAAGGCGCGCAGCGATGCGCGCCTTTTTGTTTTGCATCAAGCGAACCAAAACCGGCTCTGTGCTATTGTCGGTTGCGGCCCCTGTCAGCCGCCACCGCTTATGCCTGCCCGAAGGAGACATCGCGTCATGTCCGACTACAGTGCGCTTTCGCTGCCCGAACTCGAAGATCGTATCGCCATCACCCGGGACAATATCCGGCAGTTGATCGAGCAGGCGGCGGCGGTCTCCGGCGGACAGAACGAGGAGCGCAATGCCGACCGCATCGCGCAGCAGACCGAAGAGCTTGAAGCGCTGGTGAAGGAGAGGGACGGGCGTAAACGCGGCTAACTGAAGCCGATCAGTTCAGCGACGGATTGCGCGGGCGGTAGCCGCCCGACTTGTCCTTGATGAAAATCTCGGCGACCTGCGAATGCCGGATCGGCTCGCCCGACTCGTCGGGCAGCAGGTTCTGTTCCGACACGTAGGCGACGTATTCGGATTCCGAATTCTCGGCCAGCAGGTGATAAAACGGCTGATCCTTGTGAGGACGCATTTCCTCGGGGATCGACAGCCACCATTCCTCGGTATTGTTGAATACCGGATCGATATCGTAAATCACGCCACGGAAAGAGAAGATCCGGTGGCGGACGATCTGGCCGATCTGAAATTTGGCGGTTCGCGCTTGTATCATCCTCCGTCGAATAGACCATGATTGTGGCCGATGCTAGGGGATATTCGATGAATCCGCCCCGCGAAGGGCACCTCTGCACGGGAGCCGGTTCTCGGTTAAGTCCCGGTACAATAAGCATATCCCCATGATCGACATTCTGAATCTTGCCCTCCCGTATTTCGGGCTGATCTTCATCGGCTATGCCTGCGGAAAGTATAAAAGGCTGCCGGAAGCGGGGCTGGAATGGATGAATTTCTTTCTGCTCTACGTCTCGTTGCCCGCTCTTTTCTTTAGAACGCTTGCAAAGACGCCGCTCGAGGAACTGAACAATCCGCCATTCGTGGTCGCCACCACGCTGGCGACCGCAAGTGCGTTCTTCATCTCGATGTTCGGTGTGAAATACATCGCGAAGCTGTCCACGCGGGAGTCCGCGATGGCAGGACTCGGCGGCGGCTACGGCAATATCGGCTATATGGGGCCGGGCCTAGCGCTCGCGACGCTCGGTGCAAAAGCAACCGCGCCGGTCGCGCTGATTTTCTGCTTCGACACCATCTTCCTGTTCACGGCTGCGCCGCTCCTGATGGTGCTGACCGATGGCAAGCAGCGTCCGCTGCTGCCGACCATCCTGCTGGTCGCAAAACAGATACTGCTGCATCCGCTGATCGTCGCATCCTATCTCGGCGTGCTGGTGGCGGCGCTGCATGTGCCGGTGCCGGTCGCGGTCGACAACACGTTCCAGTTCCTGCAAAGCGCGGCTGCGCCGGTTGCCTTGTTCGCGCTCGGCGTCACCGTGGCGCTACGCCCGTTCGAGCGCGTGCCGTGGGAGGTGCCGGGCGTGATTCTCGTGAAGCTGATCCTACATCCGCTGATAGTGTCCGGGCTGCTGCTGCTACTTGGACCGTTTCCGCCGGCATGGGCCGCGACGGCGCTGCTGCTGGCCTCGCTGCCGCCCGCGCTCAATGTATTTGTCATCGCGCGTCAATACGACACCTGGATCGAACCCGCATCGACGCTGGTTCTGGTCGGCACCTTCGTGTCCGTGGTGACGCTGACCAGCGTGATGTGGATGATCAAGACCGGCGTGATCGTATTTCCGTGAGACTCACGCTCGAAAGATCGTGAACCCGAGGATCAGCAGGATCAGGAAGATCACGCCGAAGATGTAGAACAGCACGCGCGCGATATCCGCTGATGCTGCCGACAATCCGGTGAATCCGAACACTCCTGCGACAAGCGAGATCAGGAAGAAGATCAGAGCCCATTTCAGAATAGACATTGTGAAACCTTTGACATTGTTCCTGCCGATAACCGGCGGCGCGGCTTCGGGTTCCACGATGACGGAACATCTTCCAGTGCTGCTGATTGATCTGCGGCTAATCTACTGGGAGAAAGCGCATGAGATTGATGGTTGCAGGTTTAGTGCTTGCGCAGATTTGCGTTTCGACCGCCGTCTATGCGCAAGGCTCCGGCGGAACGGGCGGACCATCCGGCGGCTCGCCGGGTGCAGCCAGCGGCGGCGCACTCGGAACCAGTGCCGGTGCACCGGGCACCAATTCACTCGGCACAGCCGCGCCATCGGGTTCAGGCACGACCGGCGCTGCGGCGACCGGGACCGGCGATCCTCAGGTGGACAAGCAGGACAAGAACGTCGACAGGAAGATCAAAAGCATCTGCAAGGGATGCTGACCTTGGCGCTCTATCGCTGACGCCACGACGGCGATAATCCTTCGCGCATCGCAAGGCGGCGGATCGGGCCAACCCGATCCAGCAAGTGCATGCCGGCGGCACGCAGTGACTGCGCGGGCAGGAAGTCACTGAGCAGTGTGCGGTTCGCCATGTCCACCGCGAAGGTGCGGCTGAACACGTCGGCGCGCCGCGCACGCGCATAGCGTTGCAGCAAGTCGTCGCTGCCCGGATCGGCGCCCATCAACAACGCATCGCGTACCGTCTCGGCGAGATCGGCTGCATCGCGCAGACCCATGTTGAGACCCTGTGCGCCAATGGGCGGCAGCACATGGGCTGCTTCGCCCACAAGTGCGATGCGCTTTGCCGCGAGGGTGTCGGGATTTTCGATGGCCAGCGGAAACACATGACGCCCGGGCGCGACCGCCAGTTTGCCAAGGATCGAGTGCGCCTGCTTCTCGGCGGCGAGGGCGAGAGCATCGTCATCGAGTGCCGTCAGCCGCTCGGCCTCATCCGGCTTCAGCACCCAGACGATACTGGACCGGTTGCCGGGCAGCGGCACGAACACGCAGGGGCCGGATTCTGTATGAAACTCCGTCGAGCAATTGCCATGCGGACGGGTGTGGGTCACGTTCAGCGTCAGCGCCGACTGGCCGAGATCGCGCCGCTTGACTCCGATGCCGGCGGCTTCGCGGCACAGCGAATGGCGGCCATCCGCGCCGACAGCAAGAGCCGCCATCAGCGTCTGTCCCTGTCTGGTGACAACCCTGACGGCCGTTTCGCCTGTACTGACTGACTGCGCCTCGTCATCGATACGCGTGAGATTTTCTAACTCCGCCGCGCGCGCCTCCATCGCCACCATCAGCAGGCGATTTTCGATGTTGTAGCCGAAGGCCTCCATGCCGATTTCGTCGGATGAAAACTTCACTTCCGGCGAGCGGATCAGGCGGCGGGTATCGTCCACCAGCCGCATCGTGCGCAGGGCCGCCGCGTCGGCGCTGCAACGCTGCCAGACGCCGAGGGATTCAAGAAAATCCACTGAGCCGCCGAGCAGGGCCGTGGTCCGATTATCGGCATAAGGCACGCGGCGTGCGACGAGGGCTGTCGTCACGCCGGCCTGGGCCAAGGCGATGGCGGTGGCGAGGCCTGCGGGGCCGCCGCCGACCACGGCAGCCTGATACACAAGCGTGGTGGGTGAGGTCTCGGTCATGGCTTACTCTATTGCCGGATTTTTCCGGCGTCACAATGGATTTCAGGTTGTCGTCGCATGGCGCATTTGAGGCAAATCCGGTTCGGCGCGGTCACATGCAAAGCCGCCGCATATACAAAACGCCGGGAATCCTGTTAGTGGGCTGCATATGAGTGAGCCCGGCCCGCAGGACCAGCCCCCGTTTTCCGCCGCAATGCGCGTGCGCGCTTTCAGCGTTCACATTTTCACGGCGCTCGGCGGGGCGATCGCGCTGATCGCGATGCTGGAGGCGGTGAGGGAACATTGGGCCGCGATGTTCGGCTGGCTCGGGCTGGCGCTCCTTGTTGACGCTCTCGATGGGCCGATTGCCCGCCGGCTTAACGTCGGCCATGTGCTGCCCAACTGGTCCGGCGACACGCTGGACCTCGTGGTCGATTTTCTCACCTACGTCTTCGTGCCCGCCTACGCCATCACTGCCAGCGGCCTTCTGGTCCCGCTGGCGACATATGTGCTGGGCGCGGCGATCGTCATTTCCGGTGCGCTGTATTTTTCTGACCGGCGGATGAAAACCGACGACAACCATTTTCGCGGCTTTCCGGCGCTATGGAACGGCGCGGCGTTCTACCTGTTCCTGCTCAAACCGCCGGCCGCCGTGGGCAGCATCGCGCTTGCGATCCTTGTGGTGCTGACCTTTGTGCCATTCCATGTGATGCATCCGATCCGCACGACCCGTTTCCGCGCGTTCAACATTGCGCTGCTGGCGATCTGGGCGATGCTGGCGGTGTTCGCGATTGCCACCAACTTCCAGACGCCGCTGTGGGCAACGGTCGCGCTATGTGCGATCGGCGGCTACATTCTCTTGAGTGACCTTCTGATCCGGTCGATAGGCGGAACACGTACATGATGGAATTGCTGACCAGCCCGGAAGCCTGGGCCGCGCTGCTGACGCTAACGGCGCTCGAAATCGTTCTCGGCATCGACAACGTGATCTTCCTGTCGGTGCTGGTGTCGCGCATTCCGCCCGCGCAGGCCGAGAAGGCGCGCAAGATCGGCCTTGCGCTGGCGCTGATCTTCCGCATCGCGCTCCTGAGCATCCTGGTCTGGCTGATCGGCCTCACCAAACCCGTGCTGACCGTTGGGCAGTTCGCCCTGTCCTGGCGCGACATCATCCTCATTGTCGGCGGCCTGTTCCTGATCGCCAAGGCAACCCACGAGATTCATGCCGAAGTCGAGGCGAAGGACGTGGAGGACACGGACAAGGCGACGCCGAGCGCGTTCTTCTGGGTGATCATGCAGATCATCGTGATCGATCTGGTGTTCTCCATCGACTCCATCATCACCGCCATCGGCATGGTGCAGGAGATCGAGATCATGATCGCCGCGGTCATTATCGCCGTCGGCGTCATGTACGTCTCGTCTGGACCGGTCGCAGCCTTCGTGAAGGAGCATCCGACCACCAAGATGCTGGCGCTGGCGTTCCTTGTGTTGATCGGCGTGGCGCTGGTCGCGGATGGATTCCATTTCCACATTCCGCGCGCCTTCATCTATGTGGCCATCTGCTTCTCTGCGGCCGTCGAGTTCTTCAACATTCTGGCGCGGCGCAACCGCAAGAAGCGCCGCGTCGCAGGGTGATCGGCGCGACTTTGGTGCGCGTTGACAATTGCCTGCCGATGGATTTGGCTCCCGGCACAGGTCAATAACGAAAAGGCCCGGGAGAACCCATGACCAAGGCTGTGCGCGTCCACAAGGTGGGCGGTCCGGAAGTGATGATCTATGAGGACATCGAACTGCCTCCGCCGGGGCCCGGCGAGGTCCGCATCCGCCAGCACGCCATCGGCCTGAACTTCATCGATACGTATTATCGCACCGGCCTGTACAAGGCTCCGGAGCTGCCGTTCGTTGTCGGCAACGAAGCCTCGGGTGAAGTGGTCTCGGCCGGTCCCGGCGTCACCAATTTCCATCCCGGCGACCGCGTGGCCTATTACTTCAACCTCGGCGGCTATGCGACCGAGCGCAACATCCCCGCCGACAAGCTGGTGAAACTGCCGGACCACATCTCGCATGAGCAGGCCGCCGTGCTGATGCTCAAGGGATTGACGGTCTGGTACCTGCTGTTCAAGACCTTCAAGGTCGAGCCGGGCCATCGCGTCTTGATCCACGCCGCCGCCGGCGGCATCGGACTGCTCGCCTGCCAGTGGGCCAAGGCGCTTGGCGCCAATGTGATCGGCACGGTCGGCACCGAAGAGAAGGCGAAGCTCGCGCTGGCGAACGGCTGCGATCATGTCATTCTGTATAAACAGGAAGACTTCGCCGAGCGCGTGAAGCAGATCAGCCGCGGTGAACTGTGCGATGTGGTTTACGACGGCGTCGGCAAGGACACCTTTCAAGGCTCACTGAAGTCGCTGAGGAAGCGCGGCCTTTTCGTGTCGTTCGGCAATGCGTCGGGGCCGGTGCCGCCGTTCTCCATCGCGGAGTTGAACAACCACGGCTCGCTGTTTGCGACCCGGCCAAAGCTCAACGACTATGTCGGCACGCGCAAGGAATTGATGGAGGGCGCGGACACGCTGTTCGCCGCCGTGATCAGCGGCACGCTGCATGTGCCGATCAATCACGCTTATGCGCTGAAGGATGCGCAGAAAGCGCATCGCGATCTCGAGGGCCGCGTGACGACGGGGTCGGGGATTTTGAAGCCGTAACCTCTCGTCATTGCGAGCGAAGCGAAGCAATCCATGACTTTTGAAAAGCTGGATTGCTTCGTCGCTTGCGCTCCTCGCAATGACGAGCGCGCATTACCTTCGCCAAGACGACCAAATTTCAAAACCCCGCCACGGTGCCGTGCAAATCATACTGATCCGCGCGGTCGATCTTCGCGGTCACGATCTCGCCGACCTTGAGCGGACGGCGGCTGGACACGTAGACGCTGCCGTCGATCTGCGGGGCGTCAGCTTTCGAGCGGCCCTTGGAGACGGTCGGACCAACTTCATCGATGATGATCTGCTGGCGGGTGCCGACTTTCCGTTTCAGCCGCTGGGCCGAAATCTTCTGCTGGCGCGCCATCAGCGCATTCCAGCGCGCGGTCTTGATCTCATCCGGCACCGGGTTCTCAATGCTGTTCGAGGTCGCGCCCGCGACAGGCTCGTACTTGAAGCAGCCGAGGCGGTCGATTTGCGCTTCATCCAGCCAGTCGAGCAGATACTGGAAATCGCTGTCGGTCTCGCCGGGGAAGCCGACGATAAATGTGGATCGCAGCGTCAGGTCCGGACATTCCTCGCGCCACTTCTTGATGCGGCCGAGTGTCTTGTCCTGCGAGGCCGGGCGGCGCATCTGCTTCAGCACATCCGGAGAGGCGTGCTGGAACGGGATGTCCAGATAGGGCAACACCTTGCCCTCGGTCATCAGGCCGATCACCTCATCGACATGCGGATACGGGTAGACATATTGCAGACGGACCCACGCGCCGAGTTCGCCGAGTTCTTTTGACAGATCGTAAAATTTCGCGCGGACCTCGCGGTCCTTCCACACGCTCGTCGCGTATTTCAGGTCGATGCCGTAGGCCGAGGTGTCCTGCGAGACGACCAGCAATTCCTTGACGCCGGCGGCGACGAGCTTTTCCGCTTCGCGCAGCACATCGTTGGCCGGACGCGAGACGAGATCACCACGCAGCTTGGGGATGATGCAGAAGGTGCAGCGGTTGTTGCAGCCCTCCGAAATCTTCAGATAGGCATAGTGCCGCGGCGTCAGCTTGATGCCCTGCGGCGGCACAAGGTCGATGTGCGGATTGTGCAGCGGCGGCAGCGCGCGATGCACGGCATCGAGCACGCTCTCGTACTGCTGCGGCCCGGTGATCGAGAGCACGTTGGGATAGGCCTTCTCGATCTGCTCGGGTTCGGCGCCCATGCAGCCAGTGACAATGACCTTACCGTTTTCGGCCATGGCTTCGCCGATGGCGCCCAGAGATTCCTGCTTGGCGCTGTCGAGAAAGCCGCAGGTGTTGACGATCACCAGATCCGCGCCGTCATGCTTGCGCGCCAGCTCATAGCCTTCGGCGCGCAGGCGCGTGATGATCCGTTCGGAATCCACCAGCGCCTTGGGGCATCCAAGCGACACAAAACTGACTTTTGGGGCGACGCCCTGTTCCATTGTTCCAACCTGCTGGGAATCCGCAGGAGGTATCCCCGATGAACTGCAATTACAAGGCTTTAAGCGCGGCTCTCAGGCATGCTATGGATGTTTTGCCGGAATGTGGGTCCTGAATGGCTGCGGATTCGTCGTTCAAAATCGTGATTGTCGACGAAAGCCCGATCAGAGCGGCCATCCTCAAGGAGGGGCTGCGCGACGCGGGCTTTACCAGTGTCGAACACATTGCCGAGATGCAGAACCTTTTGGCGCGCATCTACCGCATCGACCCGGACGTCATCCTGATCGATCTGGAAAACCCGAGCCGCGATATCCTTGAGCAGATGTTCCAGGTCAGCCGCGCGGTGCGGCGGCCCATCGCCATGTTCGTGGACCAGAGCGACGCGGCGTCGATCCAGCAGTCGGTCGAGGCGGGGGTGTCGGCCTATATCGTCGACGGCCTGAAAAAGGAGCGGATCAAGCCGATCCTCGACCTGTGCATCTCGCGCTTCAACGCCTTCTCGAAGCTGCAGGATGAACTGGACCGCACCCGCTCGGCGCTGGAAGACCGCAAGATTCTCGACCGCGCCAAGGGACTTCTGATGAAGGCAAAGGGGCTGACCGAAGAGGAAGCCTATGTGCTGATCCGGTCCACCGCCATGCGCGAGAAAAAGAAGATCGGCGAAATCGCCCAATCCATCATCACCGCGGCGGAGCTGTTGAAATGACCGGAACACCGCTCACGATTGGCTTCATTCCGCTTGTGGATGCATCCGCCCTGATCGTCGCCGTAGACAAGGGATTTACCGCCGCCGAAGACCTCGACGTTAATCTTGTACGCGAGGTGTCATGGTCGAACGTCCGCGACAAGCTCAATATCGGCCTGTTCGATGCCGCGCACCTTCTCGCTCCGGTCGCCATTGCGTCGACACTTGGCCTGTCGCAGGTCAGGGTGCCGATCCTGGCGCCCTTCAATCTCGGGCTGAACGGGAACGCCATTACGGTTTCGCCTGCGCTGCATGCGGCCCTCATGGGCGAAGCCGACGGCGATCCGGTCAACCCGATGGTGACAGCGAAGGCGCTGGCGCGGGTGGTGGCCGCGCGGCGCAAGGCTGGCGAGGAGCCGCTGACCTTCGGCATGACCTTTCCGTTTTCGACCCACAACTATCAGCTCCGCTTCTGGATGGCGGCTGGCGGTGTCGATCCGGATGAGGATGTGCGCCTTGTGGTGCTGCCGCCGCCTTACATGGCGGAAAGCATTTCCAACGGTCATATCGATGCGTTCTGCGTCGGCGCGCCGTGGAATTCGATCGCGGTCGATCTTGGCGTCGGCCACATTCTGCATTTCGTCTCCGACATTCTGGAGCGCGCGGCGGAGAAGGTGCTGGCGGTGCGTGAACCATGGGCGCAGGCCAATCCGGAGGTTCTTGTCAGGCTGATCCGCGCCCATGGCCGGGCGGCGGATTTCATCGAAAATCCCGCAAACCGCGCCGAGGTGTCGCGCATTCTCAGCGCGCCCGACCGCATCGGGGTCGATCCCGAAGTGCTCCAGCGAACGCTGGACGGCCGCCTCAAGGTATCGCCAGACGGCAAATTCCGGGAAAGCCGGCGCTATCTGCTCGTTGGCCGGGAGGGCGCGGCGAGGCCTGATCCCGCCCAGGCGGCCTGGCTCTATGCCCAGATGATCCGCTGGGGGCAGGCGGCCTACTCACCGGAAGCCCTGGAGACCGCCAAGCGGGTCTTCAGGCCCGATCTGTACGACACTGCACTGGGCCAGTCCGGTCAGCCGCCCCATGGCGTCCGGGACGGTGTCGGGGCCTTCGACGGGGCTCCGTTCGATCCGAGCGATATCGCCGGGCATCTGGCCTCCGTGGCTATCAAACGGCGGCCCCTGTAGCAGCGATTCGCTGTTCAAAACTATCTGCTCAAAAATTGTGCGACGCGCAAAGATGAGGCATTTGCCATTCAGGCAGGCCGCAAAGATGGTCTGCCCGTTGCCAAGGCAACGCCATAACACACTGAAAACACACATCTTGCTGCGTCGCACGCGGCTGGCACGATCCTTGAATAGTTAGCAGCAGGCCGGGACGAAGGCCTACGGCTCCACGACGAGCCACGCAGCAATGCCGCTGTCTCGAGGACGCATCCGCGCATCCTCGAGGGCGGCTTTTTTTGTTGGGCGAAGCGGAGTGAGCCCGGACAGCTGGGACGGCGACAGGAACAACGGCAACCCACAAGGACACGAGACACGATGACCAAGACCACCAAGCAGGGAACAGGCAAAACGACGGGCAAGATGAGCCGCCGGGCACTTCTCAAGGCCGGCGCAGGCACAGCGGCATTGCTGGCGGCGGCGCGGTTGAATTTCCCCGGCGGCGCCTTCGCGCAGGAGTCCGGCCCGGAAGTGAAAGGCGCGAAACTCGGCTTTATCGCGCTGACCGATGCATCGCCTTTGTTCGTGGCGAAGGAGAAGGGCATTTTCGCGAAGTACGGCATGCCCGATGTCGAGGTTCAGAAGCAGGCCTCGTGGGGCACCACGCGCGACAACCTCGTGCTCGGTTCGGAAGGCAACGGCATCGACGGTGCCCACATCCTGACGCCGATGCCCTACCTGATCTCGTCAGGCAAGGTGACCCAGAACAACGTGCCGACGCCGATGTACATCCTGGCGCGGCTTAACCTCAACGGCCAGTGCATTTCCGTCGGCAAGGAATACGCGGATCTCAAGATCGGCGTCGATACCGCGCCGTTCAAGGTTGCGCTTGAGAAGAAGAAGGCGTCGGGCAAGTCCGTGAAAGCCGCCATGACCTTCCCGGGCGGCACGCACGATCTGTGGATCCGCTACTGGCTTGCTGCGGGCGGCATCGACCCGGACAAGGATATCGAGACCATCGTCGTGCCGCCGGCGCAGATGGTTGCGAACATGAAGGTCGGCACGATGGATGCGTTCTGCGTCTGCGAGCCCTGGAACCTGCAGCTCATCCACCAGAACATCGGCTACACCGCGCTGACCACGGGCGAGCTCTGGGACAAGCATCCGGAAAAGTCCTTCGGCATGCGCGCTGCCTATGTCGACAAGTATCCCAAGGCCGCGAAGGCGCTGCTGATGGCGGTCATGGAAGCCCAGCAGTGGTGCGAGAAGATGGAGAACCGCGAGGAAACCGCGGCGATCTGCGCCAAGCGCCAGTGGATCAACGTGCCGGTTGAGGATGTCACCGACCGCATGAAGGGCAAGTTCGACTACGGCACGGGGCGCGTGGTCGAAAACTCTCCGCAGCAGATGCGATTCTGGAAGGATCAGGCGTCCTATCCGTTCCAGAGCCACGATCTGTGGTTCATCACCGAGGATATCCGCTGGGGCAAGTACGAAGCCGGTTTCGATGCCAAGTCCATCATCGCCAAGGTCAACCGCGAAGACCTCTGGAAGGACGCGGCGAAATCGCTCGGCGTGGCGGTTGCGGATATCCCGACGTCGAAATCGCGAGGCAAGGAGACCTTCTTCGACGGCAAGGTCTTCGATCCCGAGAACCCCGCCGCATATCTGAAGTCCCTCGCCATCAAGCGTGTTGAAGCGTGAGACCACACGGATCGCCCGCAAGCGGGCGATCCGCCCACTGGATTTGGAGAACACACGTTATGAACATGCCAGCGATCAAGACCGAGATGGCCACGAGGGTCGTCGCTCCGGCGACTGCCGCGCCCGTCAGCGTCATCAGGCCAAAGCGGACGCCACGGGTGGAGTCGATCCTGAAGGCAACACGATCCGCGTCCGCGCAAATCGTTCCGCCCCTGATTGTCGTCACGCTGCTTCTGGTGATCTGGGAACTGCTGTGCCGGAAAGCGGGCGCGACGCTGCCGCCACCGTCTCGCGTGCTCAAGGATACATGGGAGCTGATCGTCGATCCGTTTTTTGACCGTGGCGGCATCGACAAGGGTTTGTTCTGGCATCTGTCAGCCAGTCTGAAGCGTGTTGCGCTCGGCTATTCGCTGGCCGCCATCGCAGGTATCGCGCTCGGTACGCTGGTCGGCCAATCGGTATGGGCCATGCGCGGCCTCGATCCGATTTTCCAGGTGTTGCGGACGATCCCGCCGCTGGCCTGGCTTCCGCTTTCGCTCGCAGCGTTCCGTGACGGCGAGCCATCGGCGATCTTCGTGATCTTCATCACCTCGATCTGGCCGATCATCATCAATACGGCCGTGGGTATTCGCAACATCCCGCAGGACTATCGAAACGTCGCGGCCGTTGTGCAGCTCAATCCGCTCGAGTTCTTCTGGAAGGTCATGATCCCGTCGGCGGCGCCGTACATCTTCACCGGCCTGCGCATCGGTATCGGCCTGTCATGGCTCGCCATCGTCGCAGCGGAAATGCTGATCGGCGGCGTCGGGATCGGCTTCTTCATCTGGGATGCGTGGAATTCCTCGCATATCAGCGAAATCATTCTCGCGCTGTTCTACGTCGGCATTATCGGCTTCGTCCTCGATCGCATGATCGCGCTTATCGGACACTTCGCCACCCGCGGCGCACAGACAACCTGAGGAATATCATCATGGCCTATCTTCAGATCGATCACCTCGACAAGGTCTTCACCCGCGGCTCGACCCAGAGCGAGGTGCTCAAGGACATCAATCTGACGGTCGAGAAGGGCGATTACGTCTCGATCATCGGTCACTCCGGATGCGGCAAGTCCACGCTGCTCAACATCATTGCCGGACTGACCAACGCCACCATCGGCGGCGTGTTGCTCGAGGACCGGGAGGTGAACTCTCCCGGTCCGGATCGCGCCGTCGTGTTCCAGAACCACAGCCTGCTGCCGTGGCTCACCGTCTACGACAATGTCCGTCTCGGCGTCGACAAGGTCTTCAGCAAGACCAAGACCCGCGCCGAACGCGACGAATGGGTGATGCACAACCTCAATCTTGTGCAGATGACCCATGCCAAGGACAAGCGTCCCTCCGAGATTTCGGGCGGCATGAAGCAGCGCGTCGGCATCGCCCGGGCGTTGGCGATGGAGCCGAAGGTGCTGCTGCTCGACGAGCCGTTCGGTGCGCTCGACGCGCTGACCCGCGCCCATCTGCAGGATTCGGTGATGGCACTGCACCAGAAGCTCAACAACACGGTGATGATGATCACGCACGACGTCGACGAGGCCGTTCTGCTCTCGAACCGCATCGTGATGATGACCAACGGCCCGAGCGCGCGGATCGGCGAAGTCCTCGATGTGCCGCTGCCGCATCCGCGCAAGCGCCTCGAACTGGCATCCAATCCGGTCTACCTCAAGTGCCGCCAGCGCGTGCTCGAATTCCTCTACGAGCGGCACCGGTTCGTCGAAGCGGCCTGACAGGAGCGGGCGTTGAGCGAACCCCTCGTCATTATCGGCAACGGAATGGCCGCCGCGCGCTTCGTCGATGAGATGGCGAAGCGTGCGCTCGGCCGCTACGCGATTGCCGTCATCGGTGACGAGCCGAGGCTGGCCTATAACCGTGTGCTGCTGTCGTCGGTGCTCGCCGGTGAAGCAACGTCGGAAGAAATCGAATTGAAACCTTCCGCGTGGTGGCGGGACCGGGGCGTCACGCTGACCTATGGCTGCGCTGCCAGCTCCATCGACCTGAACGATCGCACCGTTCGTCTTGCCAACGGCGTTGCTGTGCCATTCTCGAAGGTCGTCATCGCGACCGGTTCGTCGGCGATCCGGCTCAATGTGCCGGGCGCGGACCTGGCGGGTGTGCATACGTTCCGCGACAGCCGCGATGTGGACATGCTGCTCAAGCTCGCGCGCGAGAAGGCGCGTGTCGTGGTGGTCGGCGGCGGATTGCTCGGCCTGGAGGCAGCCTACGGGCTGGCGAAGGCCGGCTCCAGGGTGACGCTGCTGCACCTGATGGATCGCCTGATGGAGCGGCAGCTCGATTTGCCCGCGGCAGCATTGCTGAAGCGGCTGGTGGAAGCAAAGGGCATCGAAGTCCTGCTGGGCGCGAATACCAGCCAGATCGCCGGCGAGGGCGCAGTGCAGTCTGTCCAACTCTCCGATGGTCGCGTGATCGCCGCCGACGCCGTGGTGTTTGCCGCCGGCATTCGCCCGAATGTCGCGCTGGCGAAAGAGGCCGGCGTGCCGGTCAATCGCGGCATCGTGGTGGACGATCAGTTGCGTGCGGGTCATGACGGCGTGTTCGCGCTCGGCGAATGCGCGGAGCATCGCGGCACCTGCTACGGGCTGGTCGAGCCGGCCTATGAGCAGGCCCGTGCGCTGGCGGATCATCTGGCGGGACGCGAGGCGCTCTACAGCGGCAGCGTGATTTCCACAAATCTGAAGGTTTCCGGCGTCAGCGTGTTCTCCGCTGGCGATTTCCTCGGCGAGTCCGGCGCCGACACGCTTGTGTTCAATGATGAACGGCGTGGCACTTACAAGAAACTTGTGGTGGCCGATGGTCGCCTCAAGGGAGCGGTCCTGGTCGGCGATACGCAGGATGCGCTCTGGTACCTTGAACTGATCAGGACAACGGCGTCCATCGAAGCGATCCGCGGCGACATGATGTTTGGCCGCGCTCTCGCGCAACCGAAGGCCGCATGAAAGATGTCCAGCGACTTTTCTCCGGAGCAGAAGCGTTATCTCGAAGGATTCGTGTCAGGGTTATCGGCTTCGCGTGTGGCGCGGAGCAGCGCGCCTGCGAAGTCCGAGCCGGTCGGACCCGATGCGATTCATCTGAAAGCGCAGGACCGCACCATCGCGGCGGGCGGGAAACTCAACGACCAGGAGAAGTTCAAGCGCGATGAGCATCCGTTCGATGCCTATCCGCGTCTTGTGAAGCAGGCGGAGAACAACGAGCCGCCGAAGCCGCAGGACAACTTCCGCTGGCGTTACTACGGCATTTTCTATGTCGCCCCGACACAGTCATCCTACATGTGCCGGATGAGAATTCCGAACGGCATTCTCAAGCACTGGCAGTTCGCGGGCGTTGCCGACCTCGCGGAGAATTTCGGCGGTCCCTATGCCCATGTGACCACGCGCGCCAATCTGCAAATCCGCGAGATCGAGCCCAAGAACGCCATCAACGTCATTGAGGGGTTGCAGGATCTCGGCCTGTGCTCGCGCGGCTCCGGCGCGGACAACATCCGCAACGTCACCGGCACATCCACCGCCGGCATCGACCCGCAGGAGATTCTCGATACGCGGCGCTATGCCCGCGAGTGGCACTATCACATTCTCAATGATCGCTCGCTCTACGGTCTGCCGCGCAAGTTCAATGTGGCGTTCGACGGAGCAGGGCGCATCGCGACGCTGGAGGAAACCAACGACATCGCGTTTCAGGCGATAGAGGTCCTTGAGGGACATGGCGTCGAGCCGGGCATTTATTTCCGGCTGGCGCTCGGCGGCATCACCGGCCACAAGGACTTCGCCCGCGACACCGGCGTGATCCTCAAGCCGAATGAAGCGACCGAGGTGGCCGACAGGATTGTGCGGGTGTTCATCGAGAACGGCGACCGCACCAACCGCAACAAGGCGCGGCTGAAATATGTGCTCGATAGTTGGGGCTTCGACAAGTTCCTTGCCGCTGTTGAGGAGAAACTGGGCCGCAAGCTCCTCCGCGTTCCGGCAGAAGCCATCGCACCGCGCCCGACCTATGACCGCTTTGCACATATCGGGGTTCATCCGCAGAAGCAGGCGGGATTGAACTGGATCGGCGTCGCGCTGAAGCTCGGACATCTGTCGCCGGAGCAGATCCGGAGCCTTGCGAAACTTGCCGCCGATTTCGGCGACGGCGACATTCGCCTCACGGTCTGGCAAAACCTGCTGATTTCGGGCGTTGCCGACGCCGATGTCGCGACCGTCACGGCAGCGATCGAGGCGTTGGGACTTTCAACGGCAACGTCGGCGCTCCGCGCCGGCCTGATCGCCTGCACCGGAAAGACCGGCTGCCGCTTCGCCGCCGCGCACACCAAGGAAAGTGCCGACGAGATCGCAACCTGGTGCGACGAGCGCGTCCCGCTCAAGACGCCGGTCAACATTCATTTGACCGGCTGTCATCATTCCTGTGCTCAGCACTATATCGGCGACATCGGCATGATCGGCGCGCGCGTTCCAATCAATGACGATGGCGATACAGTGGATGGCTTTCACCTGCTGGTCGGCGGAGGTTTTGGGACCGAGGCGACCATGGCGCGCGAGCTGTTCCAGAACGTGAAAGCCGAAGATGCGCCGCGCACCGTCGAGCGCGTGCTCAAGGCCTATCTGACCAATCGCGCATCGGACGATGAGACGTTCGTGACCTTCGCGAAACGAACCGACATCGAAGCGCTCAGGCGCATGGCCGAGATGGAGGCGGTGTGATGAACCAGATGACACCTCCAGCGCCGCTTCAGATCATCCCGGAGACCGCCCCGTTCTCGCAGGAACAGCGCTCATGGCTGAACGGCTTCTTTGCGGGCCTCGTCTCGCTCGATAACGCCGTCACCCCTCTGTCGCCCGAGCAGGGCGAAGCCGTGATGAAGGGCGCAGCAGGGGACGGCGATGACGGCGAGGCGCCGTGGCATGACCAGACCATGCCGCTTGCCGAGCGCATGAAACTCGCCGAAGGACGCCCGATCCGCCGCAAGATGATGGCGGCCATGGCGCAGCAGGACTGCGGCCAATGCGGCTACAATTGCCATGACTATTCGGAAGTGATCGCCAACAAGAGCGAGGCGCGGCTCAATCTTTGCGTTCCGGGCGGCAAGGAAACCGCGCGGATGCTCAAGTCACTTTATGAAGAACTTGAGAAAGCGCCTGCTGCCACGTCGGCGCCATCCGCGGCTGTTGCGGCAACTCCCGCCCTCGTCGCTGCGGCCCCTGTGGGCGAGCCCGGCCGCTCGCGCGACAATCCGGCGAAAGCGACCTTCCTGTCACGCCGTGAGGTCAACAAGCCGGGTTCGGAGAAAGAGACATGGCACATTGAATTCGATCTCGCGCAGGCGGGCCTCGATTATGTGGTCGGCGACTCCTTCGGCGTGTTCGCGGCCAACGATCTTGGTCTTGTCGACCAGATCATCGCCATGCTCGGCGCGTCTCACATGACCGAAGTCAACGGCAAGCCTTTGCGTGAAGTGCTGCTCAGGGACGTGTCGCTGTCTCCGGCGCCGGACACGCTGTTCGAGCTGATCTCGTTCGTAACCGGCGGCGCGCAGCGGGAGAAGGCGCGGGCGCTGGCATCGGGCGACGATCCGGACGGCGATGCGGCCAATCTCGATGTGCTGGCAGCGCTGCAGAAGTTTTCCGGCGTTCGCCCGCATCCGGAAGCCTTTGTCGAAGCGCTCGAGCCGCTGCAGCCGCGCCTCTATTCGATCTCGTCATCGCACAACGCCACGCCCGGCAAGCTGTCGCTGACGGTCGATGCGGTGCGCTATGTGATCGGCAAACGCAAGCGCCTCGGGTTGGCCTCCACGTTTCTGGCAGAACGCATCAATCCCGGCGACACGCTCGGCGTCTATGTCCAGAAGGCGCACGGTTTCGGTTTGCCGCAGGATCCGAATACGCCGATCATCATGATCGGCCCCGGCACCGGCATCGCGCCGTTCCGCGCCTTCCTGCATGACCGGCAAGCGACCAAGGCGCCGGGCCGCAACTGGCTGTTTTTCGGCCATCAGCGCAGCGAATACGATTTCTTCTATTCGGACGAGTTGAACGCGATGAAGGCGTCCGGTCTGCTGACGCGGCTGTCGCTGGCCTGGTCGCGCGACGGTGCCGAAAAGTTCTACGTGCAGGATCGCATGCGCGAGGTCGGCCGAGAATTGTGGACCTGGCTGGCGGACGGTGCTCATGTCTATGTCTGCGGTGACGCCAAGCGAATGGCCAAGGATGTGGAGCGTGCGCTGGTCGATATCACCGCCCAGTTCGGCGCACGGTCGACCGATGAAGCCATTGCGTTCGTGGCCGACCTGAAGAAGAAGGGCCGCTACCAGCAGGACGTCTACTGATGGCAGACCGGGGCAAATCACCGGCGCTGCCGGAGAGGGTTCGTTCACGAGGGGCTACTTGGGGAGGAATTTCCTCTCTTGTCGCGGGCGGCGGTGCAAGTTTATCGTCTTTTTTGGGCTCGCCTTGTAAGTCCCTGACAAAGCAATTCAATATCCCGTCACATGATCCGTTGGAGATCGGCGATGCGCGATGTTGTGTCAGAAACCCAAGTTATTCGCAGCGTCCGGGCGACATCCGCACAGGCGGAAGATCGCATGCACATACTCGCCGTCTACGGCGCCTTTGCCCTGATCGCCGCCATCGTGTTCGGCACGCTGTCTTTTCATCCGTTCTGATCTCTGATTGCGTCATGCGGGGTGCCGCATGACGAACCTCGATCCGTCCCTCGCACCGGTCAAAACCACCTGTCCCTATTGCGGGGTCGGCTGCGGCGTCATTGCGACGCCGGACGGCAAGGGTGGCGCGAACATCGCAGGCGATCCCGAACATCCCGCGAATTTCGGCCGTCTCTGTTCAAAGGGGTCTGCACTGGGCGAAACGCTTGGGCTGGCCGAACGCCTGCTTCACCCGATGATCCGCTGCTCGAAGGGCAATCTCGAGCCAGTGGCCTGGACCGATGCGCTCGATCATGTCGCGCACCGGCTGCAGCACATTATTGCCAAGCATGGGCCGGGGTCGGTCGCGTTCTACCTGTCCGGGCAGTTGCTGACGGAGGACTACTACGTCGCCAACAAGCTGATGAAGGGATTCATCGGAACGGCGAATGTCGATACCAATTCGCGGCTCTGCATGTCGTCCTCGGTTGCGGGGCATCGCCGCGCGTTCGGGTCCGACACCGTACCGGGCTGCTATGAGGATCTCGATCAGGCGGATTTGCTGGTCCTGGTCGGATCGAACGCGGCCTGGTGTCATCCGGTCCTGTTCCAGCGCATGATTGCCAACAAGCAGTCACGCGGCGCGCGCATTGTCGTAATCGACCCGCGCCAGACGGAAACATCGGGCGATGCCGATCTGTTTCTGGGTCTCAAGCCCGGGACAGACACAGCGCTGTTCAGCGGATTGCTGTCATATCTGGCCGACAACGGCGCGCTGGATCGCGCCTATATCGACGAACACACATCAGGCTTCGAGGAAGCGCTGGCCAAGGCACGCAGCATCGCAGGCAGTGTCACAGCGACCGCATTGGCGACGGGGCTTTCCGAGGCGGATGTCGCGGCGTTCTTCCAGATGTTCGCCAAGACGCAGCGGGTCGTCACGCTCTATTCGCAGGGCGTCAATCAATCCGCACAGGGCACCGACAAGGTCAATGCAATCATCAACTGTCACCTTGCCACCGGTCGCATCGGCAAGCCGGGCGCGTCGCCATTCTCGCTGACCGGCCAGCCGAACGCGATGGGCGGACGCGAGGTCGGCGGCCTCGCCAATCAGCTCGCCGCCCATATGGGCTTCACGCCGCCGGATATTGATCGCGTCCGCCGGTTCTGGAAAGCGCCGCGCATCGCCACCCATGAAGGCCTGAAGGCCGTGCAGATGTTCCAGGCCATCGGGCGTGGCGAGATCAAGGCACTGTGGGTCATGGGCACCAATCCTGCCGTGTCTCTGCCGAACGCGGACGCCGTTCGCGCCGCGATGAAGAAGCTCGACCTGCTGGTGATTTCGGAGAATGTTCAGTCCAGCGACAGCATCAATTCCGGCGCGCATGTTTTGTTGCCCGCTCATGCCTGGGGCGAGAAGTCCGGCACCGTGACCAACTCCGAGCGGCGCATTTCGCGCCAGCGCGGATTTCTGGCAATTCCGGGCGAAGCGAAGGCGGACTGGTGGATCATGAGCGAGGTGGCGAAACGCCTCGGGTATGGCGCGGCGTTCGCGTACCACTCCGCCGCCGATATTTTCCGAGAGCATGCCGAACTCTCGACCTTCGAGAATGACGGCAGCCGCGATTTCGACATCGGCGCGATGGCGTCGGTTGCCGATGGTGACTTCGACGCAATGGCGCCGTTCATGTGGCCGATGCTTGAGGCCGCCGCTCGACCTCAGTCGCGTTTCTTCGCGGAGGGGCGATATTATACATCCGACCGCAAGGGCCACTTCATCGCGCCGGATGTTCCGATGTTGCGCGGCGCGACCTCGGAAGCGCGGCCCCTGCGCCTGAATACGGGGCGCATCCGCGACCAGTGGCACACCATGACGCGCACCGGCCTCAGTCCGCGCCTCGGTCAGCATCTGCCTGAGCCCTATGTCGAGATTTATCCGGCGGATGCCGCGCAGGCGGACATCGTTGACGGCGGTTATGCGCGGCTCGCGACCGATCTCGGCCAGTGCATTCTCAAGGTGGTTGTCAGCGAGCGGCAGCAGCGCGGCATGCTATTCGCGCCGATCCACTGGAGCGGGGAGAACGCAGCCTCAGCGCGGGTCGGCGCACTGGTTGCGCCGTTCACAGATCCGTTCTCGGGTCAGCCGGAAAACAAGGCGACGCCGGTTGCGATCGAGGCGGTGACATTCGCGCAGCGCGGCTTCGTGCTGTCGCGCAAGCCGATACCATTTCCCAAGGGCGTGTGGTGGTCGCGTGTTGCCGTGAACGGCGGTTATGGCTATCTGCTCGCCGCCAATCTCGATGTTGCCACCTGGAAGACACAGCTTTCGCCGCAAGGCGAGGCGGGTCACGTCGCCGAATACGAAGACAAGGCCCACGGCGTCTATCGCGCCGCACAATTCGACGGCGACCGGCTGGAAGCCGTCCTGTTCATCGGCCCCGTAGACAATCCACCCAACTGGGATGCGGTCAAGGCTGTCTTCGCGGTGGAGACGATCAGCGACGATCAGCGCAGGCTTCTGCTGTCGGGCAAGTCGGCTGATGGCGTTGCCAGCGATGGTCCTGTGGTCTGCGCCTGTTTCGGCGTCGGGCGCGACACCATTTGCGGCGCGATTTCGGAAGGTGCGCGGACGGCTGCGGACGTTGGCGCGAAGCTCAAGGCAGGCACCAATTGCGGCTCCTGCATTCCGGAACTGAAGCGGCTGATCGCGCAGACCGAGGTGCCACAGCCGATGGAAGCTAGCGCCGCAAGCTGAACGGAGCGACGGCGATGCCGTTGCGCTCGAGTTCCGAACGGACCTTGCGCGCGATCTCGACCGCGCCCGGCGTGTCGCCGTGGATGCAGACGGTATCGACCTTGACCGGGATCACCTTGCCGGAGGCGGCCGTGATGGCATTGTCCTGAACCATCCGTACCACGCGCTGCGCGATCTGATCGGCATCATGCAGAACTGAACCCGGCTTGCTGCGCGCCATCAGTTGCGCGTCGTCTTCATAAGCGCGGTCGGCGAACACCTCATAAATCAGTTTCAGTCCGGCGGCGTCGCCCGCGCGCACCAGCGCGGTGTTCGGCAAGACAACGAAATACAGATTCGGATCGACGGCCTTGATCGCCGCGGCAATGGCGCGCGCGGTCATGTCGTCCACGCATCCGACGTTCGACAACGCGCCATGCGCCTTGACATGAGTGACCTTGTAACCCGCCAGCGCGGCGACCGCCTGCAACGCACCGATCTGGTAGGCGACCATGGTTTCGACTTCGGATGATTTCAATCCCGGGACAGGCCGCCGGCCGAAGCCATGAAGATCGCGATAGCCGGGATGCGCGCCGATGCTGACGCCGCGTTCCTTCGCCAGCTTCGCGGTCTTGAGCATGATGTCGGAATCGCCGGCATGGAAGCCGCACGCGACATTGACGCTGCTGGCGAGGCCGAGCATCGCATCGTCATTGCCCATCTCCCACGCGCCGAACCCCTCGCCGAGATCGCTGTTGAGATCAATGGTCATGATAAATCCCTGAGTAATTACGGCTCGCCGAGCGTCTTGGTTTGCCATGTCGCCGTATCGACCGCATTGACGGCGACTCCGGCGACATTGGCTCTCTGCAGTTCCACAAGATTGAGGCTCGATCCGCCTGCGGCATGAATCCGGCCCGGAAGGCCGCGGATGAACTCGGCGAGGGCGCGCGCTTCGCTCTGCGCGCTCTCGACGCTGACGGCCTTGAAGCGGATGGCTGCGCCGGATTGCATTTGCGCGAACCGGCCAAGATCGGCGCTGATCACGGTTGCGATCTTGGGATAGCCGCCCGTCGTCCCGTGATCGGCCATCAGCACGATCGGCTGGCCATTGCCTGGAACCTGAATGCTGCCATGGACCGCACCGTCGGAAACGATGTTGTGTCCGCCGGGATGAACCACCTTCGGTCCTTCGAGCCGATAGCCCATGCGGTCGCTGGTGGCGGAGACCCGCCACTCGCTGCCGAGAAACACATCGCAGGCCACGCCGAATTCGTCGTCCTGCGGTCCCATGACCACGCGGATGGGGGCCGGTGGCGCATCGAACGTATCCAGCGCGCGCTCATGGGGAGCGACCTGGGCTGTGCCGACGTCCAGTACATCGCCATCCTGCAGCGGACGCGGGAAGGGGCTGCCGAGATCGGCGCGCGCGTTCACCGACAGACTCCCGAACACCCGTTCGCCCCTGATGCCGCCTTCGATGGCGAGATAGCTGAACATGCCGTTGCGCGCAGGGCCGAGCTTGAGCGTTTCGCCTTCCGCAATCAGTCCTGTTTCGTTCGACAGCAGCGGCGATCCTGCAATGTCCGCAGCGCGCGCTGCGCCGGCGAGCGCGACACGCACCGCGCCATGGCGCGCCGTGAACGAGGCGCTAAACGGTCCGATTTCGATGGCGGCTGCAAACGGTTCATTTCCGGCAAGACAATTGGCCATCGCGAGTGAAACGCGATCCATCGCGCCGCTTGTGGTGAGGCCATAGCGTTGCGCGCCAAAACGTCCGGCATCCTGAACCGACGTCGCAGGTCCTGTTGTGACGACGACGAGCCGGCTCATGTTGCGATCAGCTCGGCGACAGTTTCGCCGCGCTCCGCCGCGCGGTCGAGTGAATCGAATTCGTTCGCGGCAATGGCGTGGAACACGACGGCGTCGCCCGGCTCCATGAGGAATACCGGATCGCGGTGCGGGTGGAATGTCCGGACCGGTGTCCGTCCCAGCAGGTGCCATCCGCTCGGCGCCGCAAGACATTGCACGCAACCCTGCACCCCGCCGATGGAAATGGTGCCCGGCGGCGTATAGGTCCGTGGGCTTTCCCGGCGCGGCGTTGCGATCGAGGGATCGAGCCCGCTCAGATAAGCGAAGCCCGGCGTGAAACCGATCATGGCCACGCGATATTCGCTGCCGGTGTGTTTTGCGATCACGTCCGATGTCGGGATGCTGTGCGCGCGCGCGACATCGTCGAGGTCGATCCCGTAATCGCCGCCATAGACCACCGGCACGCGCCAGCGCCGGACGCCAGCTTCGGGAGGAACAGGCCGCTGCGCCAGCGCCAGCAGCTTGTCCGACAATTCGGCATAGCCAATTCGCAGCGGATCGTAATGGACGAGGAGGGAGCGATAGGTCGGAACGGTTTCCGTGACCCCGGTGACGCCGTCGCTTGCGACATTGCGATCGAGCGCCAGGACGCGGCGGTTGATCGCCGGATCAATGCTGCTGCCGAACTCGACCGTCAGGGCTGTGTCTCCAGACGGAAGGATGCGAGGTGAAGCGGTCATCGGCGCGCCGGAAATCTCGGGACGGAGGGCCATTTGTCCGACACTCTCGGCGAAATGGCAAATAAGTTGGCGTTATCGCAATGCATAAACGTGCGTTACCGTCTGCGCGATTGCCGCCTTGACGCGATGCCCCGGTTTGGCAACAAGGCTTTGCACCCAATCTGCTGAATCCGACCGTCGCCCGGAGTTTCCCATGCCGCTTACGCCTGAAGCCATCGCAACGCTGAAAAAGATCACGACCGCGACCATCACCACCATCCTCCTCAAGAAGGGGCTTCGGAATGTGTGGCTGCGCGGATCGCGGCCGCTGCGTCCGGGTCAGGAGCGGCTGGTCGGTCCCGCCTTCACCTTGCGCTTCGTGCCGGCCCGCGAGGATCTGGCGACACCGGAATCCTGGTCGAAGCCGATCTCGACCCGCACGGCCATCGAGGCCATGCCGCCGGGCTGCATCGCCGTGGTCGATGCCATGGGGATCACCGACGCGGGAATTTTCGGCGATATTCTCTGCGCGCGCATGGCCAAGCGCGGCGTAACCGCATTGGTCACCGATGGCGTGGTGCGCGACCTCGAAGGCGTACTGGGCACCGGTCTGCCGGTGTGGTGCGATGGCGCCGCGGCTCCGCCGTCCGTGGCGGGTCTGACCTTCGTGAACTGGGGCGAGCCGATCGGATGCGGCGGTGTCGCGGTGTTCCCTGATGACATTATCGTCGCCGATCAGGACGGCGCGGTTCTGATCCCGCAAGCCTTCCTCGAGCTGATCCTCACTGAAGGTCCGGAGCAGGAGGCGATGGAAGGCTGGATCGTCAACGAGGTCAACAACGGCGCGGCGCTGCCGGGCCTGTATCCGATGAACGCCGACACCAAGGCGCTCTACGCCGAGTGGAAGGCGAAGAAGTAACTGCGTGTTTCCCGACGCATGATCCGATCCGGATCATGCGCCGCTAGGTCCGCGGTCTGCGCCATCCCACGACCATCGCCTCGACCAAATGTCCGGACTCGCTGTTGCGCCATTCGCCGTTGATACGGCGGCATCCGAATGGCAATTCATATGTCCCGCTTCTGTCCTCGCACAAAACCTGAACCGTCTCGTCAGGCGACGGCTCTCCATTGCCGTCGAATTCCGCCAGCCGTTGTATGCGTGTGGCCATCGGCAAATCCTTTTCGAGATAAATGCGCCGGTTCCGCAATCATCGGCGCAGGGACGTAAAGCCGAAGTAAGACGCTCGGGCGTGTCCATTTTAAGACGCCCGCACGCGATGAACGCGGAATTGAATCCCGTATCATGCTGGCCTTCATTCACCAGATCGTGACATGATGCGCGACATCACTGCCATTCAGGGGACAGCATGCGCGAGCTTGCAGGCAAGACAGCATTCGTAACAGGCGGAGCTAGCGGAATAGGTTTCGCGCTCGGGCGAGCGTTCGCGGAAGCCGGCATGAAGGTCATGCTTGCTGACGTTGAATCGGATGCTCTGGCGGCTGCCGTGAACAGCCTGCACAATGTGGGGCCGGGCGTGCGCGGGATTGATTGCGATGTCGCGGATGCCGCAAGTGTCGAGCGCGCGGCGAAGGCAACGTTCGATGCCTTCGGCAACGTTCACATCGTTTGCAACAATGCGGGTGTCGCCGCAGGCGGCGGAATCGACGAGATCGCGCTCGATAGCTGGCGATGGGTGATCGACGTCAACCTGTTGGGTGTCGTTCATGGCATCCGCGCCTTTCTGCCGCATATGCGCGCCCACGGCGAGGGCGGTCACATCGTGAACACGGCCTCCATGGCCGGCATGCAGAGCGGACTTGGCTTCAGTCCATATACCGCCAGCAAGTTTGCCGTGGTCGGCATGTCGGAAGGACTCGCACCGCAACTGGCGCCATTCGGAATTGGAGTGAGCGTGCTTTGTCCGGGATTTGTCCGCACCCGCATCGGCGAGAGCGGCCGCAATCGTCCGGACCAGTATGGCGCGGCGCAAGTGCCCGAGCCGGGAAGCGCGACCGCGATGCTGGTTGCCATGGTCGACGAGATGATCCGCAACGGAATCGACCCGGCGGACGTGGCCGCCCGCGTGCTTGCAGCCATCCGGGCGAACGAACTCTACGTTTTCACGCACCCGGAGATGCGGACCGAGGTCGAGAACCGGTTCACTGCCATCACGACGGCCTTTGACAGGGCCGCGGCTCCGGTCTGATTTTTTTGATGGTAGCCCGGTGTTTCATCAGTCGGGACAAGCATTGATTCACTTCCTCAGGCCGAACATGAGCGGCGGAAAGGAGTGCATCCATGCGTCAACTCATTCTCGCGATTATCGGCGCCGGCGGTGTTTTCCTGCTGGCAGGCGCCCTGCGGAACCGTGGCTGGCCGCTGGCCGACGAGGTCTGTGTGCGCGGCGCTGTCCTGTGTGACAATCCCGGATGGATCCTCGGCGTCGTCGCACTGCTGGTGTTTGTCGCCACGATCCAGAGCATCGCCAAGACGTGAACGCGCAACGTGAATTCAGGTCAGCCGGACTGACCTGAATTGCGCGATCTACATCGCAAGCATCATCCAGGAATCTTCGGCCGCGAGCATGGCGGTGTTGGAGCCGATGACCGGGATCGAGGCATCGGCGACCGGATTCTGCCTTGCGGTTTCGGCGGGGCGAGGCTCGGCGGCGTTCGCGAACACGGGCTGCTCGAAACGCTTCGCGCCTTCGGCGTCGATTGCGAACAAGGGCCGGTATTTGTCAAAGCCATTGTCCTCGACCATGAGGAATGTGCGGTTGTCCAGGACACGCCAGCGGCCGCCCGACCGCGCTGCGACCACGGCGTGGTCATCACCGGTCGCCGTCTCCCGAATGATGACGAGGCGGAGGTCTTTTTCCGGAACGCCGGCCGCGCGCAGGGCCACGAGCTTGGCAATGGCGTAGTCTTCGCAATCGCCTGCGCCTGATGCCAGCGTGACAAGCGGCGACGACCAATAGTCTTCCTGGCCATACTGCGCACGGTCGCTCACCGGACGAACGGCAAGGTTGATCGCGCGGTTGACTTCGCCGAGGCGTGCAAGCCCTTCGCGGGCCGTTGCGGCGCTGACGATATCGAGAAACCGGAGGGCTGGCTGGAATGCGCAGTGCTCGCGATCAGCGGCGCAGGCGGCAATCACATCCGCCTCGGCGGCTATGGTTTTCGCGACTGCCAGCCATTTCGCGCGGAGCGGCCCATCGGTCAGGGTGGAGGTAGACAGGCCGAAAGGCTCGTCACTCACATGTGTCGCGAACCCGGTTGCCGCGGGATTGTCGGGCTGCACGTAGGCCGCCGCGTGCGCGTCCGCGTTGAGCAGAATCGCGACCAATGCAGTTGCGAGAGCGCCTGCGCGCACTGTTTTGAAAGCCGACATGTGACGCCCCTTGTCCGGACATCGGCTCGCCAGATATGCGCGCTCGTGGCCGGATCATTTCGTCACAAGGAGTAGGCCGGGTAGCCCTTTCGGAGGCTTAAACCGGACCGCATCGCGGCAATTTCGTTTCAAATATGCGGAATTGACCCTGACCGGATCGTCTAAAATTGTAGATAAGGCTAACGCCGGTGTTCGCAAGCGCGAAGGACCTGCTATCGACAGTATTTGATGTATAGTTCGGCTATATTCTGAGATTATCTTGTGTCGTTCAAGGCTATTGGAAAGACTTCTTGATTTTTAGTCACACTGAAAACAACTCATTTCAGGTTGATGTGCCGGGTCCAACGGTAGGTTTGATCGATTGAACTTGCGCAAGATATCGAACTTATTTCATTGGCTTACGAGGTTTGGCTTAATCGTCCGCGTGGGCGCGCTGTCATATTACTTAACAGCGGCATGTAGAACTGCCGGCTTTAGTTCATTCCACTATGGGGCCGGATGGTTTGATGCTATGAATTCGGCATTCTCAATTTCTTAACAATAACTTTTTGATACGGGCGGGCAGGGTTTGAATTTCGCCGGACCATTTGTTTCGGAGCCATCGCACGTTTCCCCGGTTTCGCTGGGGGGAGATGGTTTTACCTTCAACAAGCCCGGCTTTATCCAGCACAATCCATCAGACAGCCACGTCGTCATTCCTGATGCGCATCTGCTGTTTTCCGGGGACTACACGCGGATCGGCAGCGATCTGATCATTTCCGGTGATGGCCAGAAACTGGTGGTCGGGAATTACTTCAAGGGCGAAACGCGGCCCGCGCTGACCTCGAAGGACGGCGCGACACTTGCCGGCCATGTCGTCGATGCACTGACCGGCCACGTCCACTACGCGCAGGCCAATGCGGCCGCGCCGGCAGCGGGGCAGGTAATCGGCAATGTGCTGAAACTGTCCGGCAGCGCGAGCGCGATCCGCAACGGCGTGTCCATCGAACTGCATATCGGCGACGCCATCCAGAAGGGCGATGTGATCCAGACCGGATCGGACTCGTCGATCGGCATGACCTTTGTCGATGGCAGCGCATTCGGCATGACATCGAATGCCCGCATGGTGATGAACGAGATGATCTACGATCCGAACGGATCGTCGAATTCGTCGCTCATCAGTCTGGTTCAAGGCACCATCACCTTTGTCGCCGGGCAGACGGCGAAGAACGGCAACATGCGCGTCGAAACGCCGGTTGCCACGATGGGTATTCGCGGCACGGCCGTTCTGGTTGAAATCGGAGCGAACGACGGTCCGACCAAGTTCTCGGTTCTGGTCGAGCCGGACGGACATACCGGATCCTACAATCTGTACGACAAGGCGACCGGCCAGTTGATCGGCACCGTGTCGCAGGCCGGGCAGGTGACCTTCGTCACGAGTCTCGGCCTCGGCCAGCCGCCGTCGGCGATCGAACAACTGAAGACGCTGCAGGACCAGCAGAACGAGAAGGCCATCATCCAGCAGGTCTTCCAGCTCTATTTCCCGAACTACAATCCGGACGACTCCAATCCAAAGTCGCCGAAGTTCGGCCACAACACCAGCGGCAACAATCTCGCCGAGATCATCTTCACGACGAATTCAAACGCGCAGCAGACGTTCCTGACGCAAATCGAACTGCGCTTTGCCGTGACCGACCCGATCACCGGCATCACGACGTATCAGAACAAGATTTTCTATAACGCAAAGGCCTCGTTTTCGGCGGATTCGGTTTTTGGAAACCAGGCTTTCGTGCCGACCACCGAGAGCTTCAAGTTCGCGGATGTGGTCAAGATCGACGATCCGGATATCGGCAACGCGCCGTTCTACGACATCGGCGTTCCTTTTGTCGCCGGCAGCGCCATCATCAAGAGCGCGGTCAGCACGATCCCGCAAATGAGCGAAGCCTTCCTGAAGTCGCTCCTGAGCATCAATCAGACCACGGGCCTCGTTTCGTTTGATCGCCAGCAGTTCAATTTCCTCGATGACGGGCAGACCGTCACCTTCAAGATTCAGGTCACCGCCACATCGGGACCGGATACAGGTCTTGTCGAAATTCCTGTCACGATCACAGGCGAGAACGATGCTCCGACGATCGTGGTCGGGGCCGCAACGACAGTTACCGGCGACGTGAAGGAAGACGTCGCGATCACCTCGGGACACATCGGGACGAACGGCAAGATTACCTTTCAGGACTTCGACCTCACCGATGCGCACGCCGCGACGGTCGATCTGACCTCAACAGCATCAAGTTTGCCGCACTTCGTCGCCGGCACCGAGATCGGACATTTCACGATTGATCCGGTCGCTGAAAACCTGACCGATACGAATAATCACGGGACCGTCGGTTGGCACTTCACGCTGAATGACAATGATCCGACACTGCAATCGCTGGCCGAAGGTCAGACGATCACGCAGACCTATACGATCACGATCACTGACAATAACGGCATTCCGGTCACGCAGACGGTCACCATCACGATCACCGGCACCAACGACGCGCCTATGCTGGCGGCGGATACATCAGTCCATCAGGCCGATGAAGTCGTCAACACAACGAACTCTTCGGTCGAGGATGTTGTGAACGGATCGCTGTCATTCACGGATGTCGATCTGTCGGACACCCATACCGCGACCGCGGCGCTTCATCCGGGGACGTCGTCGGTCGTCTGGTCCGGCGGCGCCTACAGCGGAATTCCATCCGCCACGCTGGCGGCTCTTGGCACCGCGATGAAAACCACGGTGAACGACAGCACCGACACTGGTGCCGGATCGGTCGGCTGGGAATTCAAGCTGCCGGATCACCTGTTCGACTTCCTCGCCGATGGCGAAACGCTGACGCTGACCTACGATGTCACGATCACCGACAACAATGGCGTGTCGTCAACGCAGCAGGTGACTGTCCAGGTCGGCGCGGCGAACGACCAGCCAGTCATCTCCGTGATCGACAATTCATCCACCTTGCAGGAAGACGTCGGCGTTCAGCCGGGCAATCTCCTGACCGACAGCGGATCTGTCACCTTCACTGACACTGACCTGACGGACACACATACGGCGCATGTGATCTTCAACAATGCCGTGGGAGGCAACGGCGGATCGGTGAATACCGCTTTGCTCACCGCGCTCGGAACGGCCCTGAGCGTTCCGTCGTCGGCACTCGCCACAGGTGTCCATACATTCGGCTGGGATTTCGCGCTGAATAACAGTCTCGTCCAGTACCTCGGCGCGGGCGAGACGGTCACCGCGACCTACACAATCACGGTCGGGGACAGCAGCGGCGACAGCAACGATACATCCATCGGGCAGACGGTGACGGTCGTCCTGACCGGCACGAACGATACGCCGGTCATCACCGCGGTCGATGTCAGCGGCGCGGTGACGGAAGATACGGCGCTGGAACCCGGCAACGTGCTGCATGATACGGGGTCAGTGACGTTTGCGGACGCCGATGCGACAGATCACGAGACCGCCAGCGTCGCGTTTGTCGGCGACACGACAACATCTGCTGCCGCCATTCCCGGGGCGCTGCATACGGCGTTGCAGAACGCCCTGACGCTGCAGAACGATTCATTCACGTCGAACACCGGCACGATCACCTGGGACTTCAATCTCGACAACAGCCTGGTGCAGTA
>NZ_KB375281.1:993620-994126 GCF_000336555.1 Afipia clevelandensis ATCC 49720
AGAACGATTCATTCACGTCGAACACCGGCACGATCACCTGGGACTTCAATCTCGACAACAGCCTGGTGCAGTACCTCGCTGAAGGCGAGACGATCACCGTGACCTATACCATCACGGTGCAGGATGATAGCAGCACGGCGACCGATACATCGGCCACACAGACAGTGACCGTGGTCATTACGGGCACCAACGACACGCCGGTGATTACAGCGGTCGATGTCAGCGGCGCGGTGAAGGAAGATACGGCGCTGGAAGCCGGCAATGTGCTGCATGATACCGGTTCGGTCACCTTTGCCGATGCCGATCTGACCGACCATGCGACGGCTAGCTTTGCGTTCGTCGGCGACGCCACCACGTCCGCTGCGGCCATCCCCGGGGGGCTGCATACGGCGTTGCAGAGCGCCCTGACGCTGCAGAACGATTCATTCACGTCGAACACCGGCACGATCAACTGGGATTTCAACCTCGATAACGGCCTGGTGCAGTACCTCGCTGAAGGCGAAACG
>NZ_KB375281.1:994226-1220612 GCF_000336555.1 Afipia clevelandensis ATCC 49720
GTGACCTATACCATCACGGTGAAGGATGACAGCGGCACGGCGACCGATACATCCGCCACGCAGACCGTGACCGTGGTCATCACCGGCACCAACGATGCGCCCGTGGTGAGTGGGGCGGTGACCGACATCAACGCGGTGGAAGATGGCAGCGTCAGCGTGCTGGACGCGCTGGCCAATGCCTCCGACGTTGACAATGGCGCTGTCCTGTCCGTTGTCGATGTGCCGGGCACGCTGCCTGCCGGCGTGACCTATGATGCCGTCCATCACACCTTCACGCTCGATCCGGGCAATGCCGCCTATCAGCATCTTGCGGATGGGCACACCACCGTCGTGACCGTGAACTATGGCGTGACGGATGGCGTGGTCACTACACCCACGGCGGCCTCCGTGTCATGGACCATCACAGGCACCAATGACGCGCCGACCGTGAGCGGAGCGGCAACGAGCACGGTTGCGGAGGACGCGAGCGCCAGCACGCTCAATGCGCTGGCCAATGCGTCAGATCTGGACGACGGAGCGGTGCTGACCGTCGTTAACGTGCCCGGGACGCTTCCGGCGGGTGTGACCTATGACGCCGTAAATCACACGTTCACACTCGACCCGGCAGACCCGGCCTATCAGCATCTTGGTGTCGGGCAATCCACCGTTGTTACGGTGAACTATGGCGTGACGGATGGCGTGGTGCCAACGCCTACAGCAGCCTCCGTGTCGTGGACGATTACTGGAACCAACGACGATCCGACAGTCACGGCACCGCTGACGATCTCGACGACGGAAGGCGATGCGCCCGTTGTCAGGGATCTGCTCTTGGGCGCCTCGGATGTTGACACCGGAGACACGCTTTCGATCGAAAACATCACTTATTCGATCGACGGTGGCTCATCCACGACCGTCACGCCCGACGGGATCACCTTCCCGGACGTACATACGCTCAATATTGATGCCGCGGGCATCCATCATATTCCCGCAGGCGAGACCGAAATCATCGTGGTCAGCTACGATATTGTCGATGGCAACGGGGGAGTTGTCGCGCAAACGGAGACGATTACCGTCACCGGCACGAACGACCGGCCGGTTCTGGCGGCCGGCATGAATCTCACAACCATCACGGAAGATCAGACCTCGAATCTCGGCCAGTCGGTGAGTTCGTTCGCGACCGGCATTTCCGATCCCGACGACAACGCGCTCAGGGGCGTGGCGATTACCGGATATTCAAGTCAGAACGGCCACTGGGAATACTCCATCGACCATGGATCAAACTGGACCGCCTTCGGGAGCTACTCGTCGGGTAACGGCCTGCTTTTGGCGAGCGATGACAAGGTGCGCTTCGTTCCGAACGGCGAGAACGGTGGAACCGATACGCTGACCTACGTAGCGTGGGACCAGACCTCGGGGACCCACGGCCAGGCTGTCAACACCATGTTCCCCGGGCACACGGCCGCGTTTTCCGAGGACAGTCAAATCGCGTCGCTGACAGTCACGAGCATCAATGATGCCCCGCACATCGACACCAGCAACGTCCAGATTACGGACAGCGGTGGCGGCGCCATCATTTCGGGTGCGATGATTGTTGATCCGGACGCAGCCGATGGCCTTATGATCAACCTGCTGCCGGATTCCGGCACGGTCAGCGGTACGCTGGATTCCATGACGTATACGCCGCCAGGTACACCGCCCGAGGTCGGCCAGATCAAAACCACGGTGACCGATATTGCCGGTGCAAGCGACACGGTGAACTTCATCTTCAACGTATCCGGAACCGGATCGGTGACAATGCAGGGAACGTCCGACAAGGACGTCTTTTTCGCGACCAGCCACCAGGACACGTTCGTGTTTGCCCCCGGCTCAAATCAGGACGTGATCGCGAACGGATTCCAGAGCGGAATCGACAAGATTGATTTGCAGGCCTTTTCGGCCATCGACGCCACGGCGCTGACGGATCTGCTGGCCGATGCCGACCACATCGGCAGCGATACGCTGCTTCACCTCAACGGCAATACCGACACCGTGCTCCTGAAGGGCGTGACGGCATTGAACGCCAGCGATTTCATCCTGCACGCCTGAGGTCCGGGAGGGCCGGAAACATTAACTTCAACTGCGTTTCCGGCTGCACCGGCGGCCCGCGTCATGGCATGATGGGCCCGCCGGGCGGCCGATCATGATCCGCAAATTGTTGCCCTGACGGCCGCCGGCAAACCAGGTATCCATGCAGCCCGCCAGGACAGCCAGTCACGCGCCTTCGCCCCGGTCCGAACTGGGGACGGCGCTGCGCGCCTGCCGCAGCGCCTTTGTCGGCGTTGGCGTGATGAGCTGCGTCATCAACATTCTGTACCTGACCGGCTCGTTCTTCATGCTCGAGATCTACGACCGGGTGCTGCCCAGCCGCAGCATCCCGACACTCGTCGGTTTGATCGTGCTGGCGGGCGGTCTCTATCTGGTCCAGGGCATTCTCGATCTCATTCGCGGACGCATTCTGATCCGGATCGGTTCGACGCTGGACGAAATGCTCAGTCGCCGCGTTTATGACGTCGTGGTGCGGTTGCCGTTGTTTGCCGGAAACCGCAGCGAAGGGCTGCAGCCGCTGCGCGATCTCGACAATGTGCGCTCGTTCCTCTCGGGAATGGGGCCGGGCGCGTTGTTCGACCTGCCGTGGCTGCCGCTCTATCTTGCCATCTGCTTTGCTTTCCATCCGCTGATCGGCGTGACGGCGCTCGTCGGCGCGGTGCTCCTGGTCGCCCTGACCATCCTGACCGAATACCTGACCCATGAGCCGATGAAGCGCTCGACGGCGCTGGCGATGCGGCGTCAGGATTTGGCGCTGGCCAGCCGCCGCAACGCCGAAGTGCTGGCCGCCATGGGCATGGCGGGCCGCGTGGGCAAGCGCTGGGACGAGTCCAACCGTGATTATCTTGCGACCAACCAGCGCGCCAGCGACGTGGCGGGCGGCCTTGGCGCCATCGCCAAGGTGATGCGGATGATGCTGCAGTCCGCCGTGCTCGGCGTGGGCGCTTATCTCGTGATCAACCAGCAGGCGACCGCGGGCATCATTATCGCAGGCTCCATCCTCAGCGCCCGTGCATTGGCGCCGGTCGATCTCGCGATTGCGCACTGGAAGGGCTTTGTCGCCGCCCGGCAGAGCTGGCACCGCCTCAACCGGCTGCTGGGCATGCTGCCGGAACAGCAGGCTCCGACGCTGCTTGAGCCGCCGGTCGGCAAATTGTCCGTGGAAAGCCTCGGGATCAGCCCGCCGGGTGAGCAGAAGGTCGTGGCGCAGGATGTCACTTTCGCGCTGGAAGCCGGGCAGGGCGTTGGCGTGATCGGCCCCAGCGGCTCGGGCAAGTCGTCGCTGGTCCGCGCGCTGGTTGGCGTCTGGCGGCCTGTGCGCGGCAATGTCCGTCTGGACGGCGCATCGCTCGATCAATGGTCGCCGGAAATTCTCGGTCGCCACATCGGCTACCTGCCGCAGGATGTCGAACTGTTCGCCGGCACCATCGCCCAGAACATTGCCCGCTTTGAGGAGAATGCCTCGCCGGACAGTATCATCGCGGCTGCACGCGAAGCGCGCGTCCATGACCTCATCATCGGGATGAAGGACGGATACGATACCCAGATCGGCGATCAGGGCAGCGTGCTTTCCGCCGGGCAGGCGCAACGCATCGCGCTTGCGCGGGCGCTTTATGGCAATCCGTTTCTGGTGGTGCTGGACGAACCCAACTCCAATCTCGACAGCGAAGGCGACGCGGCGCTGAACAAGGCCATCCTTGGCGTGCGCGCGCGAGGCGGTGTCGTTGTGGTCGTGGCGCATCGCCCGATCGGTATCGAGAGTGTCGATCTTATTCTGGTGATGAAGGACGGTCGCGTTCAGGCGTTTGGACCTAAGGAAACGGTGCTCGGCCAGGTGCTGCAACGCCCGGCCGCCGCACCGCCCGCCATCAAGATCGTGTCCGACAAGGGAGGAGCGCCGTCGTGAAAAAACCGACCCTCGCCGGAACGGAAGGCAGCATTCGCGGCGTCCTGAATGCGCTGTTCTCACCACTGGAGCGAATTTCGATTTTCAAAAGTTTGGACAAGCCGGGATCGCGCCGCTCGATCCGGTTTCATCTGATCGTCGGGCTCGTCGTTGTCACGCTGCTCACCTGCGGTATCGGCGGCTGGGCCTCGACCGCGCAAATCTCCGGCGCGTTGATCGCGCCGGGCTCCATCGTCGTCGATTCCAACGTCAAGAAGGTACAGCACCCCACCGGCGGCGTGGTCGGCGAGGTGAGGGCGCGCGACGGCGACCGCGTCAAGGCAGGCGACATTGTCGTCCGTCTCGACGATACGGTGACGAAGGCCAGCCTTGCGATTGTCACCAAGGGGTTGAACGGCTTGCTGGCGCGTCGCGCGCGGCTGCTCGCCGAACAGGAAGGCCTGGACCGCATCACGTTCCCGCCGGAACTGATGGACTATTTTTCCGATCCCGAAGTGCGGTCCCTGATCGGCAACGAGATCAAGCTGTTTCAGGTACGCTCCTCCGGCCGCGTCAATCAGAAGGCGCAGCTCAAGGAGCGTATCGCCCAGCTCAGGGAGGAGATCGGCGGCCTTGAAGCGCAGGAGAACGCGAAATCGCGTGAAATCGAGCTGATCCAGAAAGAACTGGTCGGCGTGCGCGACCTCTACGCCAAGAACCTCGTGCAGATTTCACGCCTGACGGTTCTGGAGCGCGATGCGGCGCGGCTCGACGGCGATCGCGCGCAGTTCATCGCCCAGAAGGCGCAGGCCAAGGGCAAGATCACGGAAATCGAGTTGCAGATCATTCAGATCGACAAGGACCTCTCCAGCGAAGTCTCGAAAGAGATGCGTGAGATCAACGACAAGATCGGCGAGTTCGTCGAGCGCAAGGTCACGGCGGAAGACCAACTCCGCCGCATCGACATCCGCGCGCCGCAGGATGGCATGGTGCTGCAATCGACCGTCCATACCGTGGGCGGCGTGATCACAGCGGGCGATACGATCATGCTGATCGTGCCGGAATCCGATAACCTTTCCGTCGAAGCCAAGGTCAATCCGCAGGATATCGACCAGTTGCGGATCGGGCAGAAGACGCTGCTGCGGCTCTCGGCGTTCAACCAGCGCACCACGCCGGAACTGAATGGCATCATCACCCGTATCTCGCCCGACACCACGGTGGATCAGCGGACAGGTCAGAGCTACTACACCATCAGGGTCTCGCTGCCGCCGGAAGAGGTGGCGCGGCTCGGCGAGGTCAAGCTGATCCCCGGCATGCCGGTCGAGGCCTTCGTGCAAACCGGCGAACGCACCATGATTTCCTATCTGGCGAAACCCCTGAGCGACCAGCTCATGCGGGCGTTCCGCGAGAAGTGACGGGTACCGGTTAACAGCATGGTGCATGCGATCCTGAAGTCAGTGGTCCGCTTTCTTGCGCGCCTTCGTCATTACGCGCGAAAATTCGGATATGCGCGCCTGCTGTGTCTTGTGCTCCTCGGGGGGATGATTGCGCTTCGGGTCGCGGACCCGTTCCCGCTGGAAGAATTGCGGGTGCGGACATTTGATGCCTATCAAATCCTCCATCCGCGCAAGATCACGCAGCGGCCCGTTGTCATTATTGATATCGACGAAAAGAGTCTCGCGAAGTTCGGTCAGTGGCCATGGCCACGCACGCGCGTGGCCGATCTTGTCCAGCGCCTGACCGACCTCGGGGCCGCCGCGATTGCATTCGATATCGTGTTTGCCGAGCAGGACCGGCTGTCGCCGGCCATCGCAGCCGACACCTTCCGCGATCTGGACGAGATCAGCAGGACGAGGCTGCGCGAGCTACCCAGCAACGATCAGGTCTTCGCGGACGTGCTGCGGAAGTCACCCGTGGTTCTCGGTGAATCCGGTTTGCCGAAGTTTGTAAAGCAGCCGGACCTGAAACTGCCGTTGACCGGGCTTGCCACCCTTGGCGGCGATCCAAGACCGTTCCTGCTGCAATTCCCCGGCCTGCTGCGGAATATCCCGATCCTTGAGGAGGCGGCGCCGGGGCGCGGACTGTTCACCATCCGCACCGAACGTGACGGCATCGTCCGCCGCGTCCCGATGATCATGCAGGCACAGGGTGAACTGATGCCGTCGCTGACATTCGAGATGCTGCGCATCGTCACCAAGTCCGACACCATCCTCATCAAGTCGGACGAAGCGGGGGTGAAAAGCGTGGCGGTGCCGGGATTCGAAATTCCGACCGACCGCAACGGACAGCTCTGGGTGCATTTCGCCAAGCACGATGCCGCCCGGTATATTTCGGCGGCCGATGTGCTCGAAGGCAAGGTCACCGCCGAGCAGATTTCGCGCAAGCTGATGCTGATCGGCACCTCCGCTGTCGGATTGCTCGACGTCAAGACCACGCCTCTCGATCCGGTGATGCCGGGCGTGGAAGTGCATGCGCAGGTGCTGGAAGCCGCGCTGACCCGCTCGGTGCTGTCGCAACCGAACTACGCGGTCGGCGCGGAAATCATCGCCGCGATCCTGTTCGGGATTGCCATCATCTGGCTCGCGCCGATCCTGAGCGCGATCATGCTGCTGCTATTCGGCGGCGTTATTGTCGCCATCATGGTGGCGGCGTCCTGGTATTTCTTCATCGAACATCGCCTGCTGATCGACTTCACATTTCCGCTGATCGCGAGCACGTCGATCTATCTGGTGCTGGTGTTCAGCAGCTACTTCCGTGAACAGGCACAGCGCCGCCGCATTCGTTCAGCCTTCGGTCAATATCTCTCACCGGCGCTGGTGGAGCAGTTGGCGCAGTCGCCCGAAAAGCTGGTGCTGGGCGGCGAGGAGCGGAACATGACCATCATGTTCAGCGACGTGCGTGGTTTCACCACGATCTCGGAATCGTTCAAGAGCGATCCGCAGGGGCTGACATCGCTGATGAACCGGTTCCTGACCCCGCTGACCAATGCCATCCTCGACCGCAAGGGAACGATCGACAAGTACATGGGCGACGCCATCATGGCGTTCTGGAATGCACCGATCACCGATGACGTGCATCAGATCAACGCCTGCAACGCGGCGCTCGATATGATCGACCGTATCGAGGCGCTGAATGTCGAGCGTGAACGGGAGGCGAAGGAAACCGGCAAGCCGTTTATTCCCATGAAGGTGGGGATCGGTCTCAACACCGGCACATGTGTGGTGGGCAACATGGGATCGAATTTGCGGTTCGATTATTCCGTGCTGGGCGATGCCGTAAACCTCGCATCGCGGCTCGAGGGACAATCGAAATCCTACGGCGTTCCGATCATTGCCGGATCGGCGACCGCGCTCGCGGCGAAGGACAAGTTCGCCATTCTCGAAATTGATTTCATCACCGTGAAGGGCAAGAAGGAGCCGGAAGTGATCTATGCAGTTGTCGGCCGCGAAGACGTCGCACAGTCTGGCCGCTTCCAGCGCATCCGAAATCTGTGCATCGAAATGCTGGCATGTTACCGTGGCCGGGACTGGGATGGCGCTCTCGCTGCAATTGCGAAGAGCCGCATCGCGGATGAGGCCGGAGATTTCGGTACCCTGTACGACCTTTACGCCGACCGAATCGAAACGTTCCGGAAATCGCCGCCACCTGACGACTGGAATGGTGTCGTTGCGCTGACCACCAAATGAACCGGGGAAACGTGGCCGCTATCGTTCACATCGCCGTCTGGCAAGGCATTTTTTTGATGGTTGCTGGACGGTATGATGTTGGTGAGGATGACCGGCGCATGCCATCCTTGCGAAAGATTCATTGAGTTTTTTCATGCCGGCCACGATGTCTGTGCGGTTCTGGGGGGTTCGCGGGAGCATTCCATGCCCTGGTCCGAATACCGTACGCTATGGCGGCAATACATCATGCGTCGAAGTCAGGTGTGGTGACCATCGTCTTGTCTTCGATGCCGGGTCGGGACTTCGGGCGCTGGGTCTCGCACTCGCGGACGAAGAGCAGGCGACCGACATCGATTTATTTTTGAGCCACTGCCACATCGACCACCTGATCGGCTTGCCGTTTTTCGTGCCCGCCTTCGTCAAGGGTAACCGGCTGCGGCTCTGGGCCGGAAATCTCAAGGCTGCCGGTGGCGTTCAGGAAACAGTACGGAAGCTGATGAGCTATCCGCTGTTTCCGATCGAGATCGAAGCTGCGCAGGGCAAGATCGAATTCAACGACTTTGAACCGGGCGCCGTTCTGATGCCCCGTCCGGGCATCAAGGTCATGACCACGCCGCTCAATCATCCCGGCGGCGCAACCGGATACCGCGTGGAGTATGGCGGTCGCGCCATGGCCTACATTACCGATACCGAGCTGAACGCGGATGAAATAGATCCGGCGCTGCTTGAGCTTGCCCGTGATGCGTCGATTGTCATTATTGACACGACCTATACCGACGAAGAATTGCCGGAGCATGTGGGCTGGGGGCATTCGAGCTGGCAACAGGCGGTCCGTCTGGCCAATGAGGCGGGCGTCGGCAAGCTGTTTCTCTTCCACCACGACCCTGAACACGACGACGATGAAATGGATCGCATCGCCGCGGCGGCAGCGAGAGCGCGGCCCGGAACTGTGGTCGCGAAGGAAGGATTTTCGATCAATATCTAATGCGGCCAAAGCGCATGTTTTCAGCGCAATTTGCCGCAGCCGCGGATTATCTCAGACAGATTTGACGACCGATTGACGCTCTCCCGCCAGAACCGTTGTTGTTCAGGGAGGCGCCGAACGGCATAATACTTGCCGGATAGTCTTTAGCTTCAGGTTGATTCCGATGGATATGTCAGGTCTCGTTTCCGGAGCCGGCGGCTTTATTGCGTCAGCGTTCGTGGTTGCGGGATACACAATGCGGACGATGATCCCGTTGCGTATCTTCGGCATCATCACCAACGTGCTGCTGATCGGATTCTCGCTCGTCCACCACCACTATCCGGTGATGGTGCTGCACATGATCCTGTTGCCGCTGAATGTCTACCGCCTGCGGGAAATGCTGCAACTGGTGGCCGAGGTCAAGCGCTCGGTGAACAGCGACCTGTCGATGGCCTGGCTCAAACCGTTCATGACCGAGCGCAAATGCACGACCGGCGAGGTGCTGTTCTACAAGCACGAGCAGGCCGAGGAAATGTACTACATTGTCAGCGGGCGTTACCGGCTGGTCGAATCCGGAATCGAGCTTCCCGCCGGCGCGCTTGTCGGCGAACTCGGCATGCTGTCGCCGTCGAACAAGCGGACCCAGACACTCGAATGCCTCGAAGGCGGACTGGTTCTCAGCGTGACCTATGCCAAGGTGCAGGAGCTGTACGTTCAGAATCCGGAATTCGGATTCTACTTCCTGCGTCTGGTCAGCGCGCGGCTGTTTCAGAATCTCGGACGTCTTGAGACCCAGCTTGCTGAAAGTATTGCTCAGGCCTCGTCATGAAAATACGGGTCAAGGTGCCGCCGTCGCCGTTCCGGCTGCTCAAGGAACGCTACTTCGGCGAAGAGACGCGAAACCCGCGAGTGGCGCGCGCGGCGCTCGCCAAACTATCGTTACGCCTCCCGGCGGAGGTCGTGCCCATTGTCACCGAGGCGGTGCATTCCCTGATCGACTATCAGGACCCGGACTACGCGCTGGCTTATCTGGACCGGATCGGACGCTATATCGGGCCGGTCGGGATCACCGTTCCCAACCTTCCGGAACTGGCGCAACTCTTGTCGGACCGGATGCATTTCGAGGACCCAATCCGCGTTGCGCAGATCAAGCTGCTGGAGGCCGGCGGCGTTAATGCTGAGCCTGACGAGCATTCCATCGACCGGGTCGAGCGATTTCGCTGGGACGAAGTGATTCCTATGCTGCCTCCCAAGGCTGCGGCGCCCGCACTGGACCTGTTCCAGCGTCTGCGCCTTGCCCGGCTGACCCGCAGATCGGTCACGCTCCGCTTCAGCAGCAGAAGCCGGTTCGCGCTGCGCAAGCTGAAGTGGACCGCCGCGTTGCGAATCACGCGGCCGTTCTCGGAGCGCTTCAAGAAGGAGAGGGTATGGGTCGAGCGGTGGCTGCACATGGTGGACCGCAGTCTGGTCAAGCATCCGGAGGCCACGGTCGCGATCATCCGGACCGGCGGTCTCATCAAAGGACATGGCGACGTTTATCAGAGCGGTCTTGCGGAATGGAATGTGATTATTGATCGCCTTGTGAAACCGGCTTGCGATGGCGATCTGCCGCTTGCGGGGCTGGGGGACGCCATCAACGAAGCCCGCAAGGCGGCCGGCAGCGATCATGACCAGGGCCGCCTGCAGATCGCGGTGGAGCAGTTGAGGGCGCAAGCCCTGGCGCATTGATGCAATACCTGCTGGCAATGGCCTCTCGGACAAAATTACACTAATGTCGAATCCGGATATGCGACGCCGACGGAAATTTCGCCGTGTGGCGGGGTATGCAACAGGGGGAATTTGATGATCAAGTTTCGCGTTCTTTTGTCGGCGCTCTTGCCGGTACTTGCGCTGACCGCATTCGCCGGCGTCCGAGACGCCAGTGCGGCCGACGACATCATCAAACTCAGCAATAATCAGCGGATTGCCTGCGGCCGCGGTCTCAACGCGGGCAAGCTGCAGAATATCACCTGCAAGTCCTACGCCTATATTTTCAACACGAAGACGTCGGATTTCTACCGGTGTCAGGTCAGCGTTGGCGTGACCCGTGACAACAAGGAAGTGCTCAAGGTCGACACCGACGGGTCCTGCAAGCTGAAGGGACGCATCTTCCCGTCAGATTCGAACTACGCTTTCGATGCGACGGAAACCGAACCGCCGAACACGAATTCGTTCTTCGGGTCCGGCGGCACTGCGATCTGGGTTTCCGACAGCACCAAACTGAGCGCCAAGGGCTGCATCATTCTCGGCGTTGGCGTCGGTCCGGATGTCATGAAGTGCGTCGATATGACGTTCGACAAATAAGTCCGAGCTGCCGCGATTTTTGGCGCGATCGCGGCAACAGGGGTTTGCTGCGGACGTTACCGTTTCAGGAAAATAGCGACGACAACGAGCGCGACAACGATCGCGATCCCGATGGCCCAGGTCGTGAGCCGGACATCGCTCCCGTGTTCGCGCGCAGCTTCGTTTTCGGCAATTTTCAGACTGCGTTCGCGGTTGTCCTGCTCGGGCTGGTTCACTGTTTTTCCTGACTTCGGTGAGAGGGACAGGCTAACGGTCGGCCAGTCGATCCGCAAAGAACAATTTCGGGGAAATCCGGTTCCGGACGCCAGCGTGAATGGCGGGACGAGGTTCGCCAAACCGTGATCGGGCGAAGCCAATTCCGGCTTGAGGGATGACGGGCCCTCATGTCACATGCCGTCCGAGCAAGAATCGAGGATCACGTCATGTACGTACGTTGCGGCCTGCTGGCACTCGCGGGCTTTTTCCTGGCTGGGCAGGCGCCGGCACGGGCGGCGGACTATCCCTATTGCATGACCTATGTGGAGGGATGGGCAGGGGCTATCGAACGGTGTGATTTCTCGACGATGGCGCAATGTCAGGCCAGCACCGGCGGGCTGAACGGGACGTGCGCACCAAACTGGCGGCTGGCCTATTCGCGCGGTGGCTCGCCCGATCCGGTCCCGCCGGTCAACAGACGTATCCAGCGCTGACGTCCGGAGCGGCCAGCCAGATCGGCTGGCCCTGATCATGGCGGAGAGGGGAAGGATTCGAACCTCCGACACGGTTGCCCGTGTACCGCACGCGGGCGGTGCCTTAAGCCACTCAGCCACCTCTCCGTATTCGCATGGCGCGTCAGGTGCGCCCGGTAAACTCCACACCGATAATCTTGTCCTTGCGCCAGACCAGCCGGCAATGGGTGACCTTCCGCACATCGCCCGTCAGCGCCAGGCGAAGTTTGCTTCCGGCCGGGATTGCATCGAGGAGCTCAAGGCGGGCGCCGCCCGATGACAGATCGAGGACCGTGCAATTGCGTTTGGCAAACCCGCCGTCGAGCAGCATCCATGCGTCGTGCCGCGTGGTGTGACGCGGCTTGCGGGATTCTCGTTTGAACACGGCCATGACGATCGCTCCTTTGACTGGGCGTATTCGTAGCGGGGGGAAGTTTCAGAAAATTTGAATCAAAGCGCGAATGACCCGGTGACCGCTTAATGACTTGTTAACCACGCCTTGCCGCTTCCACGGCATCCGGGTCTTGCAACAGTTAGCAAAATTCGGCTTCACGCGACGTGTGGCCGTTCTGCTCGCAGCCGCACGTCGAGGCGTTCGATCATCCCGGCGAGACAGGGCTCCATGGCCGGATCGAAAAACCCTGACTGCACGCCCTGCATCACCTGATCTGCCGCATAGGCGCGAGCGACCAGACCGGAAAATTTCGCGAAGTCCTGCGCGAACACGCGCTCAAGCCGGATGACAAGACTCTCATGCCGGCACGCGAATGCAATCATCCGCCCGATGTCATAGCCGACAGGCGCGTAACCGTGCCATTCCCAGTCTAGTATGGACAGGCCGGGTGCCGTCACATTGCCCCAGTTCAGGTCGTTGTGAGAAAGGCACCACGCATCCTGCGGGAATTCGTATCGAATACCGTGTCGTTCAAGCAGCCAGTCCTCGAGCGTTTTTTGTTTGAGAAATGTTCCGGTCGAAGCGTGACTGCCCAGCGCGAGCAAGGCTTTCTTCAGATCGTCAAACCACGAGTCGGGTAGTTGGATGGCGGCTGCGCCTGCCCATGGACCTCGTTCGACCGCCGGATCCGTGAGCGTTATCAGCCTCGCGGTGAGATATGACCCGTCAACGATCCAATCACATTGCCCGACAAGCGACGGCTTGCAGATGCCCGTCAGTTCATCGGCCCTGATTTCCGTTGCCCTGTTCGGGTTATCAATCCGCGTGACGGCAAAAACCTTCAGCCAAAATCGCGCACCGTCCTTAGCGGCGACGGCAGCGCCCAATGCCTTGCCCCAGTAGCCTCTGTCGATGCCGGAAACCGGAACAACGCCCAGTCTGTCGCAGGCATCCCTGAAATGCGCGTCAAGGTTGTCCGTGCAAAAACCGAGCGAGTGAAGACTCTCGCGATTGACCGGCCGCCAGGACAATCCATCCCTCCAATAGAAATAAAATATGATCTTGATACTATGAGAGTAATTTCCCACTTGGGAACGCTTTTGCACGGGACAGAATGCGAGATTTCGTCGCTCCCGGAACCGCTCCCCGCCTGATATGTTGAGGTAGCGGAGGAGTCTCCGGTGACTGGCAGCCATTTCGACAGCACCGCAAAGGCGGAGCGGCATGAACGCTCACGGATGATCCGTGACGTGGTAATCTTCATGACCGTCGCCGTCTGCCTGATGATCGGCGGCTTTGCCTTGATGCGGGCGTTCAAGACCGATGAACCGGAGCGGGTTTCGATGGCGTGCGCCCTGAAATTGTACAGCACCTATAACCCGAAGAACTTCGATCAATGCGTCGCCGTTTGCATGGCTTGCAACGCAGGCGTTAAAACCACGTGCTCCACCTCGTGCAGGCTTCGCGGCGCGCAATAAGTCAATCTGCAACGAGACCGTCAGGAGCCTACGGCGATCTTGAGGTCCGTTGCTCCGGGAGCGTGCTGTTCAGCCCGGTCGGGCGGGCAGGGCCGGATTGTGTAGCCATTATCGAGGATTCGCTTCGGCGCGTGTTCGTCATCCGTCACAACGTCGACCACCAGTTCGTTCTCGGCAGCATGTTTCCAGACGTCGGCCTCGGTCGGATAGGCCTTGCTGATCTTGGCATCCTCGCAAAACAGGGCGTAGGCCATCGCTATCTCCGGCAAAAAGCCCCACCCGGTGTCCGAGGGCACCGAGCGAGGCTTTCCAGTATCCAAAATCTTAGGATCATCTCCTCCGATAACCCGCCGGCTGGCTATTCGTTCCGGCCGTGAGCGGCGTATAGTGCCATCATCAACCGGAGCCAGCGGGGCGATTGCGCTTGAACGGTTCTCGAATTCAAATAGCGGTAGAGGGATGCACCGCGCAGTGAACCGAGGCAGGAGACCATGAAGCGATACATGATTTTCGCAGCGATCGGGCCGCTGGTCGCCGGGTTTTTCCTCCTCATTCTCGGCGCGCCGGCCGGATATTGGGATGGCGCCAACGTTTTGCGGAAGCTGTTCAAGGTGATGGCTGTGACAGTGCCGTATAATTACCTGTTCGGATTTATCCCGGCGCTGATGATGGGCGCCGTGGACGATATCCTGTACCATGTCCGGAAGATCGGTCCGGTTCTCCGTATGCTGCTGACGGGGCTTGTCGCCTTCGCTGCGACGGCCGTCCTGTATGGAACGCTGGGCAGCGAAACCGGCCTTGTGCATTATCTGCTGTACGGACTGGTCGGATTTATTCCTGCTACCATTTCATCGTGGCTGGCGCACAAGTTCGACAAACCCGCCGCCATCAATCCGAATGCGGTGCGCGCCTGACGCTTGCCGGCCGCATGAGTGATGCGATGCACGTCCATCGATCGCACCCGATGAGCCGCGACGTCAAATCTTGACCGAATCGTAACAAACGGCTGCTCTCCTGAGGTGCAAGGAGAGCGTGCGTGCTCAAGTATTTTGAGAATGTTCGTCTGGTCCGAATGGCCGACGGCAAGACCTGGAAGCTCATTCGCGACCTGGGCTTGGTCAAGGGCGGCAAAGGGCTTCGGTGCCACGAGCCGATTGCCACATTCCAGCTTCGTCTGAAGCTGGTAACGATCCATATGCCGCTCTCAGACATTCTCTCGATGCTGACATTGAATTCGGCGCGGGGCTCCGCAGCCTGATCCTTCAGACGCATGAGCGCCGTTTTTTCGGGGCAATCCGACGTTGGCGGAAGGGGTGGCCGTTACGGGCAAGACCGAGCGCGTTTGCCCTCGTCCGATTGAGCCAGTCAACCGATTGACTACAAACGATTTTTCATCGCAGCTTGGACCAAGCATGACCGACCGCGTGCGAAATGCCCGCATGAGTCTACGCATGAGTCCAACAGTCGATGTTCAGCCATGGCGCGCCTCATTGAGAAACTTGACGCACACGCCCTCGAAGAACTGACCGAACCCGGCCGCTACGGCGACGGTGACGGCCTATGGCTTCAGGTTTCAAAGCGGGGAAACAAAAGCTGGTTGTTCGTCTACTCGTTCGACGGGAAGCGAAATCGCGCGATGGGGCTAGGCTCCTTTCGTACCGTCTCCCTGAAGAAGGCTCGGGCCAAAGCCAAAGCCTGCCGGGATATGGTCGCGGACAAAATTGACCCGCTTCAGGCAAAACGCGATGCGCGTGACGCGCGGATAGCCAGACGGTCTCTGGAACGACTCGAAGCTGCCAAGCCGCCTGAACCGACCTTCGGCCAGTGTGCCTCCATGTACATCGAAGCTAAGAAGCCGGGCTGGACCAACGCCAAGCACATCGCCCAGTGGCATTCGACGTTTAACGAGACGCGCCGGGGTAGGATAGTGTTCCCAGCCGTCACGGCAGACCTTAACAGCCTTCCCGTGAGCAAGGTGGATACGGAAGCGGTATTCGATTGCCTCAACAAGATCTGGGCGACCAAGACCGAAACCGCGAAAAGGGCGCGCGGGCGCATTGAGAAGGTCATGGATTGGGCCAAGATAAAAACGAAGTACGTCACCGGCGACAATCCGGCTCGCTGGACGGGGCACCTCTCAGTGCTGTTAGCGCAGCCGAGTGACGTGACCGAAGTCGAAAACCATCCGTCCATGCCATTCGATCAGCTTCCGGCTTTTCTTGAACGGCTGCGCCAGCGACCGGGTATCAGTGCGCGTGCGCTTGAGTTCCTGATTTTGACCGCCACTCGTACCGGCGCGGTCATTTACGCGACTTGGCCCGAAATCGACTTTGACAATCGCCTCTGGACGATACCTTACGGCCGCAAGGGCGCTAAAATCCGCGCGAAGAATAACAAGCAAGGCAAGACCGTGCCGCTCACGGCACAAGCCATCGCGCTTCTCAAGGCTTTGCCGCGAGAGGACGGCAACCCGTACGTTTTTATTGGTAGCGAAGAAGGCCAAAACCTCAGCAACATGGCGATGCTGGAATTGCTTCGCGAGATGTTGCCCAGCGGCGACGGTGTAACCTCGCAATATGTCACCCATGGATTTCGAGCGACGTTCAAGGATTGGGCGCTCGATCAGGGCAAGTACCCGAGCTACGTCAGCGAATTCGCCTTGTGGCATTCCGTGAAGAACAAGGTCGAAGCTTCTTACGTGCGCAACAGCGCGCCAACGCCTCGCGCGCTCATGATGGCCGATTGGGCCAACTATTGTGCGCGGTTGCCTGTCGAGCGTGATACCAACGTAACGTCGCTGCAAATTGAGAGAGAAGTCGCATGAAGCTGGACAATGCGAGGTCAGTCTACCTCATGCTCCAAGATGCTTACGTGCGCGGCGATACCTCCGAACTCTCGGCGTTTGTCGAAGGCGGCGGTGAGATACCACGCTTTGCGCTGGCCGAACTTCTCTCGCGTGTGAAGCTTCCGAAAAAAAGTGGCGGGCAATCCGGCCTTCGGCTCAAAGGTGAACCGCATGAAAAAAATGCACAGCGGGCAAAGTTGTGTGCCGCTTACATCGTTCGGACTTCCGCTGACTACTACCGGGACGCACTTGGCAAGCGGGCGACGCCAAGAAGTGTTTTGGAAAAGATAGAGCAAGCGGCTCTTCTATCGGTCAATGATGCGTTCGGTACGAAGCTCTCCGCATCAAGCATCATCGGTAAAGCGGCCATTGAAACGCGCAAACGGCACGGTTTGCATGAACGGCCCGTTCACGATGAAATTGTCCTGCTCGTACATGACACCAAGAAAAACAAGATGCACGCAGCGCTCATGGATATACTGAACACGCTCGACGAAAAGTATCTGACCCCACGCTGGTAGATACTTTTACGCGGGGTAGGTCGCGCGGATAGTCCGGGTACGTTCAACCTAGGCCGGGTCTATCCAATGTCTGCCGAGCAAGAAAGCTTTCCAACATACATGCGGCTCCGCGCCGTTATCGAGGTTACTGGCTTATCGAAGACGTCCATCTACGATTTAATCAACGAAGGCTCATTTCCCCGTCAGTTTGCACTGAGCGAGAACCGTTCGGGTTGGCGAAAATCTGAAATCGCGGATTGGTGCCGAAATCGGAAGCCAAAAAGCCGAAAGCGTCGACGCATCGCTCGGAGAGCGCGGAATGATTGAGCGCGTGAACCGCCAGTCGCGCACTCGCCTCTCAAACGGCAAGCAGCTATTCCTAGAGTCTTCCGTGGACGGGCGCACGCTCATTGCGCGTCGTTTCCGCGAAGTGCTTGCGTCCATTGTTTCGGATTTAGGCGGCGCGGATGCCATGAGCGAAGCCGAGATGGTACTGGCACGTCGCGCCGTCACGCTGGTGGTGACATGCGAGACTTACGAGTCGAAACTTGCCGAAACCGGCAAGTTGGACTCCGACGCGTATCTTCCTTGCGTGAATGCCTTGGGGAAACTGCTGAACGCCCTCGGGCTGAAGCGCAGGTCCAAGCATGTCGGTCCTTCACCACTAGAAGGCTATCATGCCGCCAACGTCAACCGCCGCGACCCTGACGTCGCTGATGTTGGGCCTGAGTGTGACGAACCCCAGCTAGCGCGCCGGATCAATGAAGCCATTGCTGCCGTGGCCAATGGCTCGGAGTCACGGCCCCGGCGCATCGTCCGGGCGACAAGCTCTCAGGGGCGATAAAATCCGTCCCCCTGCGCTTCGTTCTTGCTGCGGTTGATTGAGAACTGCTGCTTGCGCGGGAATGGCATCCCTAGCTGACGCGCTTTCTGTTTCACCGCCGCAGTCGTGCGCTTGAAGATCACGGACATCCGGTGAGGCGACACGCCTTCGGCTCGCAGCGCTTTGAACCTCTCGTTGTCCGCATCGGACCACGTCCGGTTGGTAACGTGAGTTCTCATGCGTCGTTGTCACCCGCCAAGTTACGAAGGTCGTCCGGTGGCTTGAGGCCGGGAGAGGAAATCCAGCGGTCCATTTCGGAAGCTGTGCGAAGCTGGCGCGCCTTTTTTAGAAGCGCATCGCGGGCGCGTCCGACCGGGAGCGTTTCCGCCTCTCGTTCTAAGGCTTCGGCTTGCTGTAGCCAGCTTTGAGTAATCGTCTTACGAGGCATACGGTGCTCCGCATTTCAGGGCGAGAGCAACGACTCTGATCTTCATTGATGCCAAGCCGCGCGGTGGTCAACGCGAGCCTGCGCGGAATGAGACTCCTCCGCGAGGAAATAATCTTTCTTTTTTGATGCAACCAAATGCGATGTTCCCGAATTGCCGGGCGGGTCGGGAATTATCGCAAATGAAGCCAATCAGTTATCTACTCAATCGCGCAAAGGGCTGGTTGCGGCCTGCAAATTTGCAACCCAGCGTCCCGCCAGCCGAAGACCTTAGTTGCTGACCTTGCTCGCCTTCTCGGTGATAGCCCGAGGCCGCCTCTGCCGGGTGAGCGGCAGGACAACCCTCCATAGGTAACGACTATGAGAGGCAACTTTTAGATGCAGCTTTTCCCCCGACCCCAGCGTTTGGGGTTTCACCGAGTCGAGCCATGCCCCGTCACGGGCCAGAAACGGCCCGACAGCGCGTTTTCGAGCCTTAGCCGGGCCGACCTAGCCGCCCCGCTCGTAAGGCCTCCCAGAGGCCTCGACAGCGAAAAATCGTCTAAAACCAATCCCTTAAGACTTGCGAACCGTTCGCAATTATGAGTCTTTGGCCGCTCACGCCCCTTAGTCAGGGGTTCGGAGAGCGTGGCCGCCATGGCCGGGATGAACCGATACCAACGCCAGACTCAGCGACCTGCCACCGCAGCGGCCCCGCTGACGTTGCTCGATGCCATCGCTGACGACGCGCTGTTTGCTCCATGGTTCTCGCGCAACCCCGCGGGCTGGACGGCATGGTTCGCGTTCCTGAAGGCGCTGTTCGGTCTCGCGATGTCGCCCGAGCAGGCGCGTATCTTCCGCGAATGCACCGGCAGGACCGAACTCCCTTCGTCAGTCGCTCGCGAAATCTTCCTCATATGCGGCAGACGGTCAGGCAAATCATTCGTGCTGGCGCTGATTGCCGTCTGGCTCGCGTGCTTTCACTCGTACCGCCAATACCTGGCCCCCGGTGAGCGCGGCACCATCTTCATCGTTGCCAGTGACCGCCGCCAAGCACGGACAATCTTGCGCTACATCACAGCACTGCTTACCGGCGTTCCCGCGCTCAGCCGGTTGGTGACCCGTACTTGGGCCGAAGGCTTCGACCTTTCCACCAGCATCAGCATTGAAGTCGGTACAGCCTCGCATCGCTCGTTGCGCGGATACGCAATTGTCGCCTGCCTCATGGACGAAGCCGCGTTCATGACGAACGACGAGGATGCCGCCAGCACCGACTCCGAAATCATCACCGCCGTTAAGCCGGGTATGGCGCAGTTTCCCAACAGCATGTTGCTGGTTGCATCTTCGCCCTACGCGAAACGCGGCGCGCTCTATGAGGCGCATCGGGAACACCACGGCAAGAACGGCGACAGCGTCCTCGTTTGGCAAGCGCCGACGCGCACAATGAACCCCACGATCGACCAGTCCATCATTGACGAAGCTATAGCGAAAGACCCGGCATCGGCTGCCGCCGAATGGCTGGGCCAGTTTCGCAACGACATTGAGAGCTTCATTTCTCGCGAGGCCGTCGAAGCCTGCATCAGCGAAGGCATCCGCGAACGCGCGCCCGAGCAAGGCATCGCCTACTCAGCGTTCATCGACCCGGCTGGCGGCTCAGGCAAAGATAGTTTCACGCTGGCGATTGCTCACAAGGACAAGAAAACCGGCATGGGCGTGCTGGACTGTATCCGAGAAGTGAAGCCGCCGTTCAGCCCCGAACAAGTCGCGCAGGATTTTGCGGCTACGCTCAAGAGCTACGGCATCACCAAGGCGCTGTCCGATAAATTCGCGGGCGCATTTCCTGTTGAAGCATTCAAGCGCAACGGCATCACGCTCGAACAGTCTGCCAAACCGAAATCAGATCTGTACCGCGATTTCCTTCCGCTGCTGAATTCAAAGCGCGTCGATTTGCTCGATCACCCGCGACTCGTCACCCAGCTTTCGTCTCTGGAACGCCGCACCGCGCGTAGCGGTAAGGACAGCATCGATCACGCGCCCAGCGCGCACGACGACGTCGCTAACGTGGTCGCAGGCGCGCTCACCAACATTCAGGTGAAGAAATACGCCTATGACGTCAGCATGAACTGGGTATCAGACGGCGAGGATGATGCTCGCCTGTTCCAGCGAATGCAACGCAACTTCTACATGACAGGAGGACGACGAATATGAAACGCAAAGCCAAAATCTACGATGCGAACGGAAACTTCCTGAGATACGCGGAAGGCAACGATGTCCTGAAGGACGGAGAAGTTCTGCGCTCGGATTTCACGATGCTTGATGGCCTCGACGCCATGCAGCGCCTCGTCGTTCGGGACAGCGTGACACCCGCAGCACCGAGGCATGCGCCCGGTTACGTTTACGATGCCGATCAGGCGGGTCGTGCAGAACGCTTCTTTGCAAACAAACAGCGTCTTGCTGACGCATGGAAGGATGCGCCATCGGCTGGGCCTGAGGGGACCAAGCCGCAGGCCGCACCGCAGCCGCAGGTCACACAGGATGCGGACGCGGCATACGCGCGCCGCAATGCGTGGCTTGAGCAGGCATACCTCACGGCAGGTGCGTGATGGTGGGCCTTACACAGAAAGCGCTGGCGCGCGTGCTTGAGTTGAAGCACGCGCGTGACGATGCCGTTGTGCTGGTTGACAGCACGGTGGCTCGCATTTCGGAGCTTCGCCGCTTGCTTCCGCACAATCGGCCGGACGCGGCTTCAATCGAATTCGAGATTTCGCGTCTGCAAGGACACCTGATGGACCATAAGCAGCACGCCGATGCCTTGGTTCAGCTTCTCGCGCAGGTCGGTGCCTTTCAGGAAACCTTGAAGCATGATGTGGTCGACGCGAAGCATGTGAGGGTTCGGCTGGACAGGGGCGAAACGATCCTGTCCGCGATTGCGGACGCGCGCAAACGTATTGCGGACATCGACGCTGAATTGCGGAAGGTACGTCACGCTTCACCGACTCGCGAAGAACAGAAGGCCGCATGCGACGCGTGGCTAGATAATCTTCCCCGCGATGCGCGGCCTCGGATCAATGCGAGCAATCACGGCAAGTTCAGTGTCGCGTTCAGCGATCCAGCATCATACACGACGAAATTGCCCATCGCTGCAATTCTGAACTTCGTTATTCCGGATCAATTCCGCGAAAGTTTGCACGCGGAAATCGACAGGCAGCCCGAGCCAGCGCTCGTTATGTCAGCGGAGGATAAAGCGAAAGCGATTGCTGAGCTTCGTGCCGAACTTCTGGCGCAAGAAAGGCGCGAGGTCGAACTGCAGCGCATGGCCGAACGCGAGGGTCAGAGGATTGTCTATCGTCCCTTCGTCAGCGCGTTCGCCCTTTTGGGCTTGGAATTGAAGGACAAGGACGTGGCGAAAGCTGCGTAATCGAATTCGCCGGATACGCTCTGGTCTCCGGCGAATGACCAGCGAGGTCCAACATTACCTAGGCTGGCGGGGCGTCAGTCGTGAGTGGCCCTTCATAGAAACGAACCGCGACAGCTTGTGGCTCTGTCTACTTTCCAGAGCGCGACAACGGAATGCTGGGGATGCGCTTCTCCCTAGAGTCTGAGGCTGGTCACCAGCGGCGCGGCAGACAATCGACCGGCGTAGGTCCTGCCCCCAATGCCTGCGCCGGTCTTTTATTTGAGCAGCCCAGCCTCGCGCATGATGCGCACGGAATGTCTAAACTCGGTCATAATGCTGCTGACCGTTGTCCGCGATACCGTGACCTCGAAGCGCCGCAGCCGATGCATGATGTCGTCCAAACTCATGTCAGCGCTTGCTGCAAGCATCCGCTTAACTTCCGATTTCAATGAAGGAAGGCCCTCAGGCTGCGGACGATGGCGCGGTGCGCGCTCTAACTTCTGTATCGGCTTGCGCGTACGCCGGATCGCTCGCGTAGGCCTTCCGCGATAATAGGACCAATCGTGATCGTCCTTAGCGCCCATGCGTCCTATCCTCGCGATCCGGCATGCCGGAATTGGTTGTCCGTTGTAGTTGCATACGCAAAGCCACGCATCCTTTGTTAGAACCGTTTTCACAACGCTGAGCGCAGGCTACAATAGTTCGCTGACGACGCGAACAGCGCTTGCGCAATTCTAGGCGAAAACTCAACACAGCGCCTTTTGTCGCCCGACAAATGGCCTTCAGCAGGCCGACCGAACCGCCAATTCCCGCTGGCGTGCCGGAATGGACTCCCGAGAGGGAGTGACAGGGAGAACGCTTTAGTCAGCGTTTTGGGGGCAAGTATGTTGCGGGCTGCAGAACCGACAAAACGACGCGTCCGGCATTGCACCGGCCTAAGCCGGTATGTCGCTTGGCTCAGCGCCTACATCGATACTCTTCACGTTTTTATTTCCGGGCCGCCTCAAGCGGGCGACCGTCAAAATCTTCAACTGATTTACGGTCGGCGTGTCCGCATGGATATGACGCGCCGATGGAACGCGATGACCTATCGCTATGACATCATAGGCTTCGTAGTGAAGGTTCAGTGCCCGCAACGAGAGATGCTTGAATTGCTGGGCCTATGGCAACGAGAACGCGGGGGCACTCTGCGCCGGTTAGACCTTTCATTTGATTGGACGTCCGACCGTTTGACGTTTGCCCAGCTAACCGATTGGATCAGACAACATCTCATTATGCGTAATCGCGCCGCCGGGATAATGAACACCTTTGAGAACGGTAGCGTGTACTACGTTCCGAACGCGCACACCTCAGAACGCTCGCTGGATAATCTTCTTTATTTCGACCGCGTGTCGAAACGCGACTGGAGTGGCCCGCCGGTGCATAAAAACGAGCTTCGCGGGCTTGGGGCTGAAAACATCGAACGGATTTACGGTATCGCTTTTGCAGACGAAATCCCCGCTATCAACCCGGCTGCGGTTTTCCGCGGTTGCTTCGATGTTTCGCAGACTTTCGTTAGCAGTAAAGTTGCTAAGGCGGTTCAGGCCGCCATTCGCAAAACTTTGCGGGCCGAACATCAACGTCACATGACACAGAATACAAAGCCGTCTGCCCGGCGAGAGCGTTATCGGGCGATGCTGGCAAAACGTGCGACACGCATCTGGGCCAATCGAGACCTTGAATACGTTCAGCGCGTGAAAGACATCTTCCCTCGGCTGCTTATTCCCTCAAACGAGGAAATCAGGCTGCCGAACCGATTGTCGTGGGACGCTACGGGGAGGAGGGCCCAGCGCCATGTTTAACCCCACAGAAGTCACCACTTTTGAGAAAATAACCTAGTAATTTCAATACTCCATATCCAGCCCCACCACGCCCAGACCATCGCATTTCCAGCCTTTTCCATGGCTGCACCGGCTGAAATCAATTCCTTGATAATGGGGATTTTGCACATGCCCGGCGCTGGTAGGACCGCCGGTCGTGTTATTGTTCCCCATGGCGCAAGGGAGTCGTTTCCGAGCGTTTTTTTTTTAGGATTTCCTGATGAAGCTTTTTTGGAAGTCTTTGTATCTGGGGTTACGGCGGCGCTGGCGGACGGGGTTTACGCGAGGGTTCGCTTTGGCCGGCGTAATTTGGCTCTTTACCGAAATCTCGATGAAGTCTTTTGCGGCTTTGGATGGCTTGGTATCGACCTATGGAACGGGATACTTCTCAACCGTTATTGCTCTATGCGTACTGACCTTCTTCATTCACGTTTACGAGACGAGGTCAGTATCTTTCCGCGTGCCGACGACCGATAGCTGGATCAACATCTATTACGGCGATTTGCTCAGCACCGACACCGATTGGCTGGTGGGCGTCGGTGAGTTCTTCGACAGCGACTTGGGCCATGTCGTCTCGCGAGAGTCGCTGCATGGCAAGCTGATCGAGACTGTCTGGAATAGCGACGGCGGCCGGTTTCGCAAGGCAGTGGACGATGCGCTCAAAGGCAAGCCATTCGAGATTACTGAACGCTCAATTAAGCCAAACAAGAAATACCCAATCGGCACTACGGCCGTGCTCCCAAGGGCATCGCGCAAAATTTTCTTGGTCGCGATGGCCCGAACCGATTTGCAGAATGCGAAAGCTTCTTCGACAGTACCGATTTTGTGGGACGCTTTGCTCGGCGCATTTCACTCGATACATAACTTCGGCAATGGCGGAACGGTATCGCTTCCGCTGATCGGGAACGGACGTTCCAGCGTGAACATCGAGCCGCAGCATTTGCTTCGGTTGATTGTTCTTTCGCTTATCGATTTCGGCCGGAAAACAGCACTGCCTAAACAAGTCAATATCGTTCTGCCCGAAGAGTGTTTTGAACGACTAGATATTCGCGAAATCAGACGCGATTGGAGCCATAGATAGATGGCGTACAGGAACGGCACATACATTGCGTTTCATGCGGAGGGAAACGCAGACCCGACCGCCTCCGACATTCGATACTATCGGATGATTAAGGCATGGCATGAGCACGATAAGATCGAATTTAAGTTTGTGAACAGCCATGAAAAGACGTCAGCCGTTCGCGATAGCAGCTTAAAAGCGACCCTTCGGAGAAGTTTAGTCGAGCGGCTGAACAACTCTCGAAACATGCTGCTGATCATCGGAGATACGACGCGGTTCGATACCGATTGGGTGCCGTTCGAGATCGGCTACGCGATCGACGCCTGCAAAATTCCTGTCATCGCGGTTTATACCGGCTACACATCCATTCGACAGCCCGCACTTCTCAGCAATCTTTGGCCTGTCGCCTTAGGACGTCGCATCAGTAACGGCACCGCGCGGGTTATCCATATTCCTTTCAAACAAGCCGCAATCGATGATGCGATAAAGCAGTTTGACCATACCAATCTGCCGAAAACTGGGCTTGAAGCCTATTCGGTAGAAGCGCATCGATTTTTCGGAATTAGTATCTAACAAGCTGAGGCGTCATCATGCCTACGTTAGGAAACGCTCAACAGTTATCCGCGTGATGTACTGGACCATGGAGCCAAAGCCGAAGTGGCGCATTCTCCCCATTCGGGTGACGATGCGACCCGGCTTTTGAGCGTCTTAACCACTGCCTTCAGCGGTGGCGACCCCACGTAAATCGCTCTTTTCTGCGGGGTAGCTCGTTGAGACAACAAACTCCTTGATGCTCAAACAAGGAGACGAACATGTGCAAGACAACAGTTGAAGAAATCGTAGCTCAGGGCGTACCCCCAAGTTGGGAATGCGTTGACTGCGGAATGAACACCGGCCCCGGCTTGCAAACAGCGAAACAGGTCACTGATGCATTCAATCGCGGCGAAGGCTCACCATGCAGCTTCGACAGCCAGACCGAGCTTTACGTACTTAAAGGCGCATTGTGGGAGCGCGTAACGCAAAGTCGGACAGAACAAATTCTATGCATCGGATGTGTAGAGCGAAGACTTGGACGGAAGCTTCGGCCCAGAGATTTTGACGATAGCCAAATCAACCGGCTGCCGGGAACAGCGCGGTTGCTTTCCCGGCGTGAGCCAAAGGCGTCACGGAACTGAGTGAGGCTTGTTGAGAAAATAGTCGCGATTGCCGGTTGCCGCTTCGGCGTACTGGTCAATCGCGACCATCATCGCTTGAACGTGCTGATAGCAATAACCTTCGCGGCAAGCCAAATGCCGAGCCTCATTCAATGCCTTCAAGAATGGCGTTACGTGCGGGTCGTTAGAGAACCACTTGATAGGCTCGTTTCTCATCGTCCAATCCTCATCTGGGGGCCGCGAATGACCTTGTTGGTCCCGGCGTATTTCGCTTTCGCCTCGCCAATCTGCCGGTCACGTTCGGCGCACATCGCATCGACCTTGTCCTGCATCCGTTCAAGCAAGGCGTCGGCCGATAGGGTACTGATACCGGCGCGTTGAAGCTTCTGAATGTCGGAACGCTGGCGCCGAATTTGGATGCGCATGCGCTCTATTTCCGCGCGCAAATATTCGAGCTTCATAGGTCATCTCTCTCCCGGCTTCATGAGAACAAACTAAGAACATCACCTTCAGAGTCAAGCTGGAACAGCGTCCGCTTCAGACCAAGAAAAAGCCGACCAGATAGCCCGCTACTCACCCCAGAAACTCGCCCAAGAAGCCCTAGACCCGAACGGCTACCAGAACGGCCAACACCTCAAGCGCGTGACCGCGCGCATGGAGAAGGCCACTCAATGCAAGAATGGGGAATACCTAAGGACGCTCAAAGGCTAAGCAAAACTCGACAATCGAAGACCACAGGCAAAATGCTGAAACACACTTGAAGAAAGCAGGCCCATTCCGACCCCATTCCAGCGCCACCCGGCGAAAACCTTCACGCCAACCAAAATTCGCTGTGGGCGATTTGGCGCATGAGTCTACGCATGAGTTTTTGGGATTGTCGGGCTGTAAATCCAAGAAGCCCTTATTTTATAGGCATTACTTGAATTGGTTGGCGGAAGGGGTGGGATTCGAACCCACGGTGCCCTTGCAGGCACGCCGGTTTTCAAGACCGGTGCCTTAAACCACTCGGCCACCCTTCCTGCGCGTCGGAAGCCAGCACTTAGCAAAGCGGGCAGGACAGTGAAAGGGGCGAACCGGGGTAAGATCAACCTTCGATTTACCAACAGACCCATCGGCCCGTTCCGGGTTCGGAAGCAATGAGTTAAGGTAATCGCCGTATGAGTTGCGGGGGCGTCCCGCCACAGGGCCGGTAGGCAAGGTGGCGGCAAAAGTGCTATTTGGGGTTCTATGGGGATTTGCGTCAGGGAATCGGGCAAGGCGGTTGCGCGTTTCGCCGCGGCGGGGACTGTTTGCCTCTTGCTTGCCAATTGCGGCGCGGCCAACAAACTCTCCAGCCGTGTCGATCCCAAATACGGCGTGTCCAGCAGCCCCCGGGTTGTTGAATTCGGTGAGCCTGTTCCAAAGGGCGGCGGCACCTATCGGGTCGGCAAGCCCTATGTGGTTGCGGGCAAGACCTACGTCCCCGAGGAAGATCCGAACTACCGGGCAGAGGGAATTGCGTCCTGGTATGGCGACGCCTTCCATGGCCGTCTGACGGCCAATGGCGAGGTGTTTGACATGACCTCGCTGACGGCGGCGCATCCGACACTCCCGCTCCCCAGCTACGCCCGCGTGACCAATCTGGCCAATGGCAAGTCAGTTATCGTCCGGGTCAACGATCGCGGCCCTTATCACGGGAATCGCTTGATCGACGTCTCAAATACAGCCGCCAAGCTGTTGGAATTCCGTGATAATGGCATTGGCCGAGTCCGGGTCGAATATGTCGGGCGGGCGCCTTTGGAAGGATCGGACGACCGGCAACTGATGGCGACGCTCCGGACCGGACAACCGGCACCGGCTCCGTCTTCGGTCCGGGTGGCTTCGGCCAACGCCTTTGTTCCCGACATTCCATCGTCCAGCCGGGGCGTTCTCCGGGGCGACATTCCTCTGCCGGCGGGGCGGCCTTATACGCTGGGCCATACCCGGGATGACTACGCAGCCGCAGGGTCGTCGGAGGTCTCGGCCTCGCGTTCGCAGCGGGGCAGGCGGGCGGAGCGTGCCGTCCAGGCCGCAGCCGAGGAGCCGGACGAGACACCCGAGGCCGGAAAACCGGTTGCGTCCTATGTGTCGGTCTCGCGCAATGGAAGCGCGGGCCTGATGTCAGGTCGCGGTCTTTACTAAGACCGACGGCTTTGAGATCAAAGGCTTACCGAAGTCCCTTCAGGAATTCGATCAGCGCAGCGTTGACCTCATCTGGTCGCTCCTGCTGGATCCAGTGGCCTGCACCTTCGATCAGGAGCTTGCGACGCAGGTTCGGCAGCACTTTGTCCATCTCGGTCACGCGCTTGCCGCCGATAATGCCCGTCACAACAGCGTCGCCAGCACCCGCAATGAAGATGGATGGCTGATGGATTTGTGCGCCCTGCCAGGGCGCGGTCAGTTCCCAGTTGCGGTCGATATTGCGATACCAGTTCAGACCACCGCGAAAGCCGGTGCGCTGATAGGTTTCGACAACGTGTGCGAGATCATCTTCGCTGATCCATGCGGGACGGGCGCGCTCCCGGGCAGGGTCACCGAGGAATCCCTGACCTTCTTTCAGGAAAAGGGATGCCTCGACACCGAATGAAACCGCCCTCATCGTGAAATTCACGTCGCGCTCGAACTCGGCCTCGGCCACGCCCGGTTTCTGGAAATACTGCCAATAGAAATTGGTCACTCCGCTTTTCGCAAGCGTATCCAGCGGTCGCTCGCGCCCCCGGAAGGGCGGCGGCACGCTCAATCCGCCGACGGCGGTGAACATATCTGGCCGGAACAGGGCGGCATGCCAGGCAACCGGCGCGCCCCAATCATGGCCGATGATGACCGCTCTGGTCTCGCCGAGGGCAGTGACCAGCCCGACCATGTCGCCCACCAGATTAAAGATCGAATAGGCCGAGATGTCCTGCGGCGCCGAGGTCCGCCCATAGCCGCGCATGTCGGGCGCCACCACGCGGTATCCGGCGGCGGCAAGAGCGGGGAGTTGGTGCCGCCAGGAATGCGACAGTTCCGGCCAGCCGTGACAGAGCAGGACGAGCGGCCCGGCGCCCTGTTCCGTGATAAAAATCTCGATGCCGTTGGCAGAGATCATTCGCGATGACGACATTGATTTTCCGCCCCTTTTCCCGATTCTGAAGGCTGCGGGAAGCAACCGGCACGTTGTTTGGTATCAGCCCAACTGATACAAGGCGATCCTCAGGAATCTCGACATGGCAGCCATTCTGACAGCATCCCGGATTCGCGCACGTCGGACGGGGCCGTTCTGGCCGCTCGTCGTCGCTGTGCTTGCGGCCGGCGTCGCTGTTGGAGGCCCAGTTCAGGCCGCCAACAACAGCGTGCAGGGCGCCAAGAAGGAAGAGGGATACGATGTCGATGCGCCGACCGCGATCCTGATCGAGGCGAAGTCCGGCAGCATCCTGTTCGAGAAGAACGCTGACGAATTGCGTGCGCCATCCAGCATGATGAAGCTGATGACGGCCGAGGTGGTGTTCGACGCGCTGAAGAAGGGCGAGATCAAGCTCACCGACGAATTCCGGATCAGCGAGAACACCTGGCGCAAGGGCGGTGCGCCGTCCGGCGGCTCGACCATGTTCGCGGCAATCAACAGCCGGGTCAGCGTGGACGATCTGCTGCACGGCGCGATCATCCAGAGCGGCAACGACTCGTGCATGGCATTGGCCGAAGGCCTGTCGAACACAGAGGCCGCCTTTGCCGAGCGCATGACCAAACGCGCGCGCGAACTCGGCCTGAAAAAGTCGACCTTTGCAAACTCCAACGGTCTGCCCGATCCCGGCAACAAGATGACCGTACGCGAACTGGCGATGCTCGCGCGGCACATCATCCAGACCTATCCGGAGCACTACAAGCTGTTTGGCGAACGCGAGTTCACCTGGAACAAGATTCGCCAGCAGAACCGCAATCCGCTGCTCACCATGCTTGAAGGGGCCGACGGCCTGAAGACCGGGTTCACCAAGGAAGGCGGATACGGCATGGTCGGCTCGGCCGTACAGAACGGCATGCGCCTGATCGTGGTCGTCAACGGACTTGAGGACGCCGATGACCGCGCGAGCGAGGCGAAGAAACTGCTGGAATACGGTTTCCGCAATTTCGAGGCACGGACGCTGTTCGCAGCGGATCAGACGGTCGGCTATGCCAAGGTGTTCGGTGGCGACAGCCGCTCGGTGAAACTGGCAAGCCCCGAACCCATACGCGTCATGGTCAACCGCAACGGCAGCGACAAGCTGGTGGCGCGCATTGTCTATACCGGCCCGGTGCGTGCGCCGGTTCAGCCCGGTCAGCGGATCGGCGTGCTGAAGGTGTGGCGCGGTACCAACATCGCGATGGAGTCGCCGCTTGTGGCGGCCGAGCCGATCGCTACAGGCTCGACGACCCGCCGCGCGATCGACGGCGCCAGCGAACTCGTCATCGGCCTTTTCCGCGCCGGCGCGGAGAAACTCTGACATGAGCATGGTTGCGAAATCGAAATCGCCGCAGCCTCGCGGACGTTTCATCACATTCGAGGGCGGCGAGGGCTCTGGCAAGTCCACACAGATCCAGTTGCTGGCGGATCGCCTCAACGCGGCGAAGCTGCGCACGATCACGACGCGCGAGCCGGGCGGATCGGCGGGCGCGGAGATCGTCCGGCATCTGTTGCTGTCCGGCATGGCGAAGGCATTCGGACCCGAGACGGAGTCGCTGTTGTTCGCCGCGGCGCGTGACGACCATGTCAGTCAGGTGATCGAACCGGCGCTGGCGCAGGGAACGTGGGTGCTGTGCGACCGTTTTACGGATTCGACGCGGGTCTACCAAGGCGAACTCGGGAAGGTCGATCCGAAACTGATCCGGGCCATGGAGCGCGTCACCATCGGTGATCTCAAGCCCGACCTCACCATCATTCTGGATGTGCCGGTTGCGGTCGGCATGGAGCGTGCGCTCAAGCGGCGGGGAAGTGCTGCGCCGGACCGATTTGAGGGCGAGGGCGTCAGCTTTCATGAGAAGCTGCGCGATGCGTATCGCAAGATCGCGGAGAGCGATCCGCAGCGCTGCGCGCTGGTGGATGCCAATGCCGATCCGAAGACGGTCGCAGAACGGGTCTGGACGGCACTGCGCGATCATCTGTTCGCCGTTGCAGCGCCACGCGAGACATCCCAGGCATGAGCGCGAAGTCGTCCGGGCCAGACATCGCTGTTCGCGCACCGCGCGAAACCACCGCGCTGTTCGGTCATCACGATGCCGAACAGACGTTGTTGACGGCCTATCGCAGCGGACGCATTCCCCATGCGTGGCTGATCGGCGGCGCGCAGGGCATCGGCAAGGCAACGCTGGCCTATCGTATGGCGCGGTTCGTGCTGGCTCATCCCGATCCGGCGGCCCAAGCGGTGCAGGGGGCCGACAGTCTCTACGTCGATCAGGATCATCCGGTCGCGCGGCAGGTCGCGAACGGAAGCCACGGCGGGCTTCTGACATTGGAGCGTACCGCCAACGAAAAGGGCACGATGCGAACCGTCATCACCGTGGACGAGTCGCGCGAAACCATCGGATTCTTCGGATCGACCGCCGCCTCGGTCGGCGGCTGGAGGGTTTGCATCGTCGATACCGTCGATGAACTCAACGCCAATGCCTCGAACGCCCTGCTCAAGATATTGGAGGAACCACCGGCGCGGTCGCTGTTCCTGCTGCTCAGCCACGCGCCGGCGCGTGTGCTCGCCACCATCCAGTCACGCTGCCGCAAGCTGCCAATACGGCCGCTTGAGACCGACGATGTGATTCAGGCGGCTGCGGAAGCGGCTGACCTGACGCGCCGCGATCCGGCATTGGTGGCAGCCGCGGATGCCTCCGAGGGGAGTGTAGCGCACGCGCTGACGCTGATGGGCGGACAGTCGCTCGGCCTCCAGCAGCGCACGCTGGAGCTTCTCAACCGGTTGCCGCAGCTCGATCAGCGGGCGCTGCATGCTCTCGGAGATGCGATGCCGCTCAACGACCGCGTCGGGCTGCGCGCCTTTGCCGACACCGTCGACCGCTGGCTGACAGGACACCTGCACGGACCGGATGTCGGCGCAAACCTGCCGCGCCTTGCACGGCTTGCCGAGGTATGGGAAAAGATCAACAACGCCGCGCGCGATACGGAAAACTTCAATCTGGAACGAAAGCCGCTGGTTTTCTCGGTGTTCGGTCTGCTCGCAGAAGCCACCGCAGCTCGCTGACCGGACAGCCCCAGCAGTCTCGCAACATCACATCATGAATGCGCGCGCTGATGTCGGCGCCGTTTTGAATTTCAAGGAAGCGTTATGGCCAAAGCCAAAAAGACCATCGCGAAGAAGAAGGCAGCCAGGAAGCAGGCGAAGAAGGCTGCCAAGTCGGCTCGCAAGGCTGCCAGCAAGCGCGCGTCGACGGCGGCCAAGAAAAAGGGACGCAAGGCGGTCACTAAAAAGGCGGTGAAGAGGGCTGGCAAGAAAACCGTCCGGAAGACGGCAAAGAAGGCCGTGCAAAAAGCCGCAACCAAGCACGCGGGAAAGAAGGCGGTCAGCAAGGCCAGCGGCGCGAAGAAGAGCGCTGCAAAGAAATCCGCGGCAAGGAAGCCTGCCGCGAAGGCCACCGTTACGAAGACTCCCCAGGCCGCGAAACCTCTGACACCGAAAGCGCCGCCGAAGCCAGCCAGGATCAAGACCAAGGCTGCCGCTGCGCCGCTGAGTGTTTCGCCCGCGCGTGCCAGGAACTCGTTCTACATCACAACCGCCATCGCCTATCCGAACGGCGCGCCGCATATCGGCCACGCCTATGAAGCGATTGCGACTGACGCGCTGGCGCGTTTCCAGCGTCTTGATGGCAAGGATGTGTTCTTCCTGACCGGCACCGACGAGCACGGCCAGAAGATGATCCAGACGGCGCAGAAGGAGAACATGACGCCGCTGGAGCTGGCGACGCGCAACGCCGCACGCTTCAAGGAAATGGACCAGCGGCTCAACATCTCGTTCGATCGCTTTATCCGCACCTCCGAGAAGCAGCATCACGAGTCGACGCAGGAAATCTGGAAACGGATGGCTGCGAATGGCGACATCTATCTCGACAGCTACGCCGGCTGGTACTCCGTGCGCGACGAGGCCTATTACGCCGAAGACGAAACCGTTGTCGGCGAGGACAATGTGCGCCGCGGCCCGCAAGGCACGCCGGTCGAGTGGGTCGAGGAGAAGAGCTACTTCTTCAAGCTGTCCGCCTATCAGGACAAGCTGCTTGCGCTTTACGAGAACCAGCCGGATTTCATCGGCCCGGACTCGCGCAAGAACGAAGTCGTCAGTTTCGTGAAAAGCGGCCTGAAGGACCTGTCGATCTCGCGCACCACCTTCGACTGGGGCGTGAAGGTGCCCGGCGACGAAGATCATGTGATGTATGTGTGGGTCGATGCGCTGACCAACTACATTACGGGCGTCGGATTTCCGGACGAGGGTGACAAGAACTGGCACTATTGGCCGGCGGATATTCACATTATCGGCAAGGACATCATCCGCTTTCATGCGGTGTATTGGCCCGCCTTCCTGATGTCGGCGGGCATTCCGGTCCAGAAGCGGGTGTTCGCGCACGGCTTCCTGTTCAACCGCGGCGAGAAAATGTCGAAGTCGGTTGGCAACGTGGTCGATCCGTTCAGCCTCGCGGACGCCTATGGCGTCGATCAGTTGCGCTACTTCTTCCTGCGCGAGGTGCCGTTCGGACAGGACGGCAATTACAACCACGAAGCCATTGTGGCGCGCACCAACGCCGATCTCGCCAACGATTTCGGCAACCTCGCGCAGCGTTCGCTCTCGATGATCGCCAAGCAGTATCAGGGCGTGCTGCCGCAGCCGGGCGACTTCAGCGACAACGACAAGGCCATTCTGGCGATGGCCGACGGCATGCTGGCGCAGGCCCGCACGGCGATGGCCACGCAGCAGATTCATCAGGCGCTGAACGCGATCTGGGCTGTGGTCGCCGAAGCCAACCGCTATTTCGCGGGCGAGGCGCCATGGGCGCTGGCCAAGACCGATCCTGCGCGTCAGAAGACCGTGCTGTACGTCACGGCGGAAGTGGTGCGGCAGATTGCGATTTTGGCGCAGCCGGCGATGCCGGAATCCTGCGCCAAGATTCTCGACATTCTCGGCATTGCGTCCGATGCGCGCGATTTTGCAGCACTCTCCACCCGGATCAAGGGCGGCTCGCAACTGCCACCGCCCGCGCCGGTGTTCCCGCGTTATGTCGAGCCCAAAGACGACGCGGTGGGTTAAGCCAGATGCTGGTTGACAGTCACTGCCATCTCGACTTTCCCGACTTCGCAAACGATCTCGACGCCATCGTCAAGCGCGCCGAGACGGCCGGTATCGGACGTATCGTGACGATTTCCACGCGCGTGCGAAAGCTGGATGCTCTGCTCGCGATCACGGATAGGTTTCCGAATGTCTATTGTTCGGTCGGCACCCATCCGCATAACGCCGACGAGGAAGACGGCATCACGGCGGACGAACTGATCGCACTGACGAAGAATGCGAAGGTGGTGGCGCTGGGCGAGGCGGGACTCGATAATCACTACACGGACGGTTCGCCTGCGGCGCAGGAGCGGGGCTTTCGTGCGCATATCGCGGCGGCGCGCGCGACGGGCCTGCCGCTGGTGATCCATACCCGTGAAGCGGATGCGCGCTGCGGCGAAATCCTCGAGGAGGAAATCGCCAAGGGGCCGTTCAAGGCGGTGCTGCATTGCTACACCGGCGGCCGGGACCTCGCGATGAAGGCCATCGGACTCGGTCTGTCGATCTCGTTCACCGGCATTCTGACTTTCAAGAACTCGCAGGCCATCCGCGACATCGCCGCTGAATTGCCTGCGGATCGCATCATGGTGGAGACCGACGCGCCGTATCTGGCACCCGGAAAATATCGCGGCAAGCGCAATGAGCCGTCCTTTGTCACCGAGACCGCGCGCGTGCTGGCGGAAACGCGCGGTGTGTCCGCCGACGAGATCGCGCGGCAGACCACGGAAAACTTTTTCCGGCTGTTCGACAAGGTGCCGCGCCCGGACGCGAAAGCAGCATGACGGTGACACTGACCATCCTCGGCTCCGGCTCGTCCGCCGGCGTGCCGCGACCGGCTCTGGGCTGGGGAGCCTGCGATCCCAACAATCCGAAGAACCGCCGCCGCCGGTGCTCGCTGCTGGCCGAGAAGGCGGGACCGAACGGCATCACCCGGGTGTTGATCGACACCTCGCCCGATCTGCGCGAGCAGTTGATCGACGCCAACGTGGATCATCTGGACGCAACGTTCCTGACTCACGAACACGCCGACCAGACCCACGGCATCGACGATCTGCGCTCCGTGGTCCTGCATCAGCGCAGGCGCATTCCGGTCTATCTCAACAAGTCCACGGGCAAGGACATCCTCACGCGCTTTGCCTATTGCTTTGAACAGGCGCCCGGCAGCGACTATCCGGCGATCCTTGAAAAGCGGTCGATCGAAGCGGGCGAAACGCAGAGCGTCGAGGGGAAGGGCGGTGCCCTCGCCCTGACCGCTTTCATTCTGCAGCATGGAAACATTCCGGCGCTCGGCTATCGCATCGGCAATGCCGCCTATACTCCGGATCTCAATGACATCCCGCCCGAGAGCTTTCACGCCCTCGAAGGTCTCGATCTGTGGATTGTCGACGCGCTGCGCTACGCGCCGCATCCCAGCCATTTCAGCCTCGACGATGCGCTGGCATGGATTGCGAAGTTCAAGCCGCGCAGGGCGGTCCTGACCAACCTGCATTCCGACCTCGACTACGATGTGCTGCGGTCGAAGTTACCGCCGGGCATCGAGGTGGGCTACGACGGCATGCGGCTGGAGATCGAGGCGTAACGCCTCCCAATACAACTGGTTATTGCCGGGCTCGACCCGGCAATCCATCGCTTCAGAAAGATTTTCAGATAGATGCGCGGGTCAAGCCCGCGCATGACGATTGGGTATATTGAGACTACGCCGAAATCGCCTTCGCCGAATTGACCTGATCGCGCAGGGCGAACTTCTGGATTTTGCCGGTCGAGGTCTTCGGAATCGCACCGAACACCACAGCCTTGGGCGACTTGAATCCCGGCAGCACGCTTTTGCAGTAGGCCAGAATCTCAGCCTCTGTCGCACTCGCACCGTCCTTCAACTCGACAAATGCGCAGGGCACCTCGCCCCATTTCGGGTCCGGCTTGGCGACCACGGCCGCGAACAGCACCGCCGGATGCTTGTAGAGCACGTCTTCGACTTCGACCGACGAGATGTTCTCGCCACCTGAGATGATAATGTCCTTCGAGCGATCCTTGATGATGACGTAGCCAAATTCGTCGAGCACGCCGAGATCGCCGGTGTGAAACCAGCCGCCCTCGAACGCTTCCCGGGTCGCCGCCTCGTTCTTCAGATAGCCCTTCATGACGATATTGCCGCGGAACATGACCTCGCCGATGGTTTCGGCGTCGCGTGGTACTTCCTGCATCGTTTCCGGATCGAGCACCGTGACGGCCTCTTGAAGCGGATAGGGCACGCCCTGCCGGCGCTTGAGCTGGGCGCGCTGCTCGGCCGGCAGATCGTCCCAGCCCGGCTGCTCGGCGCAGACCGAGGCGGGGCCATAGACCTCGGTAAGGCCGTAGACATGCGTCAGCTTGATGCCGATGCTTTCTGCGCCCTCAAGCACGGCCACCGGCGGCGCAGCGCCTGCGATCAGTCCCACGACGGGCGTCGCGGCCTTGCCCTTGGGCGCGCCGGGCGCGTTGATTAGCGTGTTGTAGACAATCGGCGCGCCGCACATGTGAGTCACGCCATGCTTGGGGATCAGCTCGAAAATCTTGGCCGGATCGACCTTGCGCAGGCAGACGTTGACCCCGGCCGACGCTGCAATGGTCCATGGAAAGCACCAGCCGTTGCAATGGAACATCGGCAGTGTCCAGAGATAGATCGGATGGGTGCCGAGACCGCCTGCGAGAATATTGCTCACAGCGTTGAGATACGCGCCGCGATAATGCGTGACCACGCCCTTTGGGTTGCCGGTCGTGCCGGAGGTGTACCCCAGCGCGATGGCGTCCCATTCGTCTTCAGGCTTCAGCCAGGTGAACTCCGGATCGCCGGATGCGACGGCGGCCTCGTATTCGATTTCGCCGATGCGCTTGCCGCCGTCAAAGGCTGCATCGTCCACATCGATCACCAGCGGTTTCGGGCCTTTCATCAGAGCCAGCGCATCCGTAATCACGCCGCTGAACTCAGGGTCGACCAGAATGATCTTGGCGCCGCCATGGTCGAGCTGGAATGCAATGGCCGCCGCGTCGAGGCGGATATTGAGCGCGTTCAGCACGCCGCCGGCCATCGGCACGGCAAAATGCAATTCGTTCATGGCCGGAATGTTCGGCAGCATCGCCGCGACGGTATCGCCACGGCGGATGCCGCGCGCCGCCAGAAACGATGCGAAGCGCTTGCAGCGCTCAAAGGTCTGCGCCCAGGTAAACGTGCGGCCTTCGTAAACGGCGCTGGTGTGGTCCGGATAGACGCTGGCGCTGCGGACCAGGAAGCTCAGTGGCGACAGGGGCACATAGTTGGCCGCGTTCTTGTCGAGACCGATGCTGTATTGGCCTTGGCTGGTCATGTTTCATCTCCCGGTACTGCCGCCGTTCCCAAACTTAAGGCTTTGGGCTTTTGTATCTCGTTCTACAGCGGCACCGTTTCCGGTCAACGATGAGCCGGAGCCTGCGTTTGATGCCTCTGGCGAGACGGAAATTGCTCATAAAATGCTTTAGCTACCTAATGTCATATTACAAAATAAGACGTAACATGTTGAATAATATAGCATTTATATCCGCAAATTCTCGATCGTGAATCTCTTCCACAGATTGCGACAGTTTGGCTGCCGCAACTCTAGCGCGGCCTTGTCCCTGACGACTGATCGAGATCAAAAACGGCGGAGAAGGCGCGCTTCAGGCGCTGGCCGCTCAGCCGCTCCAGGTGACGCTGCAAGAGGTGCCTGTTGCCGGGACGGGGCTGCGCCAGAGCCTCGCAAAGCTCCGCGCTGGTGCGGTGAAAGAAGCAAAAGTCCCTCGACCGCTGCTGACCCGATCTGTCGATCTCGGTCGCCGCAGCCAGCGCGACAAGCCGATCCTCATCATCCAGCGTGACTGCATACCTTAGCAGCGCCAACAGCCAGGCCCGAATCGTCCTCTCGTGACGCCGATCGACAGGATCACCTCCGACGACCACTGTTGCTCACCGGATGGCACTGGCGCGCTGCGAGTCCGAGGTTTCCAAACGCTTCGGAGTATGCAGGCCGATGTTTTCGTCCGTCGCGCGAAGCGCCTCTTCAACCACGATCTGGGCCGCGTCCGAAAGCTCCACAAGCGGCAAACGAACATGCGGTGTCATCTTATGGGACAGGCTCAGCGCGTATTTAGCAGACGCGGATGGCGACTCACGTGTCAGAGCCGAGGTGAGGCGGCCGATCCGGACAGCCAAGGCTCTGGCGGTCTTTAAGTCGTCTTCGACGCAGCAGCGGTAAAGCTCCTGACATAGATCCGGGAGCAAATTTGATGTGACGGATATGCAGCCATCCCCACCATGCACCAGAAAGGCCGGTGCGGTCGCGTCATCGCCGGACAGCAATCGAAATCCCGGCCGGACCAATGCGCGCAGGCGCTGCAGCCGGAAAAGATCACCTGTCGCGTCCTTGAGGCCAACGAACCGCGCCGAGCGCGAGAGCTGCGCCACTGTGTCGTCCGACAACTCCCGAACCGTGCGGGAAGGGACGTCGTGCAGGATGATGGGAAGGCGTGTCGCCTCGGCGATTGCGCCGAAATGGGCATAGAGCCCTGCTTGTGTTGGTTTGTTGTAGTACGGAACCACGGACAGCACGGCATCGGCACCATCGGCTTCGGCCCGTCGCGAAAGTTCGATAGCGGCGCTGGTGGAGTTCGAGCCTGCGCCGGCGATCACGGCGGCACGGCCACGAGACACACGCACGGCAATGCGGGTGAGCGCCGAGTGCTCCGCATCGCTCAACGTCGAATCCTCGCCGATCACTTCACCGACCACCAGCGCGGTCGCACCGGTCGCGATCTGGCGTTCGCAGAGACCGCGGAACGCGGCGAGATCGAGTTCACCGCCGCTGTCGAAGGGCGTCGGAAGATCGGGAATGTAGCCCATCAGCCAGGTGGCGGGATGAATCATCGCATATGTCATGGCATGCCGTTACGCTGCTTTGGTAATATGGCTGAAATTTCGCCGCCGCGCCGACAAAAGGAACTGTTCGTGACATCTCACGCCGGCTTCGATGTGAAATCCGAGTCTCTCAAGCAGCGCCCGTACCTTCAGGTTTGAACCCGTCGCATGGAAATCGATGACGATCGCGATCGCGGCCGTTGTGCTCATAAAGGCGGAGACTTCGGTGACGGACTGTTCAAACGCTTGCAGCGAATGCTGGCCGGTGACTAGCCCGATCGTGTATTGGCCGCGCGGCACGCTCCGTCTGGTCGTCGAAACGCGCAGGAAGCCCCGGCGCCGCAGATCCAGTTCGGCCGCTGAACTGTCGCCACCCGCAAGAATGATCCGATGCAGAACGGATGGACGTGTCAGATCAATCATGGTCTTCATGACCTGCTCACGTGTCAGATCGAGGTTTAGCTGGATCATTGCGATGTCCTGAACGAGGGAGTGGCGCTGGGCTTTATGCGACCCGCCGCAGAGCGAGGTTCACAGAGCCCGAATTGCTCGCCAGGCCGTGCGAAGCGCTGCCGCCCATATCGAGTTCCAGCGGGTTGATCGCGGCCATGATGGTTTCAGGATGATGGCCATTCTCGAAAAGGGCGTATCGAATCGCTGCGGCGCGGCTAACGAACAGGCCGCCGAACAGTCCGTTTTGCTCCTGGGCGACCCATTGGCCGCGGCTGTTTTTGCCGATGAAAACCACTGCAGAACTGCACGACGGAGGTTCGGTCTGGTTGCTCATTTGAAAGCCTCAATTGATCCTGTTGCGGACCGCATTCCCGGATCGTCTGAATCGATCGGTCGCTGTGCAGTCAGACGACAATTTCAATTCGGGCTCATATGAATTCGAGATGGACTTTGGAGCGTTCGCATAAGCGAGGGATAAAGACGCCTTGAGGTCGCGTTGGGCACCGCGAGGCAACCATCAGGCTTCGTTGGAAACACTGGGCTCGGCAAGTGGCTGGCTTTTTGATGGACGGATTTCGGCGCAACATTATGGAAAAGCAGATGTATTTTTATATTCCATAATATACCTTATGCGAATAAGGTGCATACCCGGGCCAAGTGCCAAGGACGTGCCCAGCCTGCTTACCCGGCCAGCTTGATAACCACGCCCTCTGAACCGCGCAGCGTCAGCGTGCTCTTTAACGGTTCGCCGGTCCGATCCATGAAGGTCGACAGCACAATATCTCCCGCCCGGTCGGCCACGTCGAACAACGCAGGATCGCATCCGAAGTTCAGGACGATCAGCATGCGCGTACCCCGGTGGCCGCGCTGATATGCCAGCAGATCACCGGTCGCTTCAACGGACTCGTAATCACCCAGCGCAAGCTCAGGCATCGCACGGCGCAAAGCGATCAACGCACGATACAGGTTCAGCATGGAGGTCGGCAGATCGGTTTCGGCGGACACATTGCAGGTTGCCAGACCCGGTCCCAGCGGCAGCCACGGTGCACCGGAACTGAAACCCGCGCCCGGGCTCGCATCCCATCGCATCGGCGTGCGGCAGCCGTCGCGACCAAGCCCGAGGCCGGGCAGATTTGTCTCCCACGGATCCCTCACCTGATCCGGCGCAATGGCGGCCTGCGGCATCCCGATCTCGTCGCCGTAGTACAGCGTCGGCGTGCCTCGCAGCGTCAGCAGCAGCATCGCTGCGACACGGGCCTGGCCGTCGCCAACGCGGCTGGCGATACGCGACCTGTCGTGATTGCCAAGCACCCAGTTTGGCCATGCGCCCGGCGGCAGCGCGGCTTCATAGGCATCGACGAGCCGGGCGATGGCTTGCGCGTTCCACGGTGCGGCGATCAGCGCAAAGTTAAATGGTAAATGCGCGCCGGCGAGTCCCTGCCCGTAATAGGCGACGAGTTTTTCCGGCGGCAGATAGATTTCCCCGATCAGCACGCGATCGCCGAACTCCTCGATCACACCGCGCATTTCGGCGACAATCTCATGCACCTCCGGCCGGTCCGTCGAATGGATCGGCAGCAACTGCTGATAAGGCTGCTGACCGAATCTCCAATCGGGATTTGGCGGGTTATCGCGCAGGCGTTCGTCCTTGATCAGATGCCACATGACATCAACACGAAAGCCATCGACGCCCCGCCGCAGCCAGAACCGCATCACCTCGTGGATCGCCCTGCGCACCTGCGGATTGCGCCAGTTGAGATCGGGCTGGGAGCGCAGGAAGGCGTGATAGTAAAACTGGCCGGTGCGAACGTCGAACTCCCACGAACTGCCGCCGAACTCCGAGAGCCAGTTGTTGGGCGGGGCGCCCTCGCCGCGGCCGTCATGCCAGATGTACCAGTCGCGTTTCGGATTATCGCGCGAATTGCGGCTCTCAATGAACCAGGGATGCCGGTCGGAGGTGTGGTTCGGCACGAGGTCGAGGATGATTTTTAGATCCTCAGCGTGAGCCGCAGCAACCAGCGCGTCGAAATCCGCAAGTGTTCCGAACAGGGGGGCGATCCCGGTATAGTCGCTGATGTCGTAGCCGAAATCATCCATCGGTGACGGGAAGACCGGCGACAACCAGACCGCATCGACGCCGAGACTCTTCAGGTAAGGCAACCGCCCGGTGATCCCGCGGAGGTCCCCTACGCCATCGCCATCCGAGTCCTGAAAGGATCGCGGATAGACCTGATACAGGATGCCTGATTTCCACCAGGGAATGTCTTGGTCCATTGCCCGCTCGCAGCCTGCGTCATAGCCCAACGGCTCGTCCCGGCTTATAGTACCTGTTGGTATCCGGGGCTCAGGGCCCGGATCAAACCCGGAAAAGGTCATGACCGCGCATCGCAACACCCGTATGACGCTTTTGGCAGGCACCGTCTGGGGTGCCGCCCTGCTCGCGTTCGGTTCGTCCGGCTGGGCCCAGAGCACCACGGTCGAACGCAGCGCACAGGGACCTGCAGCAAAGGACATCCGGATCGGTGTCTATCTCAACGTGCAGCCCGACTGCACATCCGGCACCCTGCCCGCGATCCGGCTGGTCAATCCGCCGTCTAACGGGACAGTGAACGTCAAGCGCGGCAAGGTCACCGCGACCAACTACAAGCAGTGCATGGCGCTTGAAGTGCCGGGCTTCGTCGCCTTCTATCGCTCGAAGGCCGATTTCAGCGGAACGGATGTGGTGACACTCGAGGTGAAGTATCCGCAAGGCCGCACCGAGATTCAACGGATCACTGTCAAGGTCGGCGGCGCTGCCGGTCCGGGCGGACGGAATATCTGAATAGCTCAACATGAACGAAAAACCCCGGCTCAAAGGCCGGGGTTTTCGTCTACAGCCTCGCCGATCGCTCTAGGCGTGGAACTGCTGAACTGTTGCGTGATCGAGCATCATCTGGATCGCATTTGAACCCGTCGTGAGATTCGATCCGGTGTCGGCAATAGTCACCACACTCTGCCATGTTCCCGTCGTGTTGACCTGGATCGTGACATCACCGTCGATGGCCGGCAATGCGGATGCATCCGTCAGCACATGCGTTGTGTGTCCTGAATCGCTGTACATGAAGCGGACATGGCTGGCCTTGTCAGTCGCAACGCTTTCGAGCAGATACGACAGATCAATTACATCCTGATCGTTCACGCCGGTGGAGTTATCATAGTTCGTGATGCGGTCAGCATTGCTGTCACCCGCCTCAAGGAAGACGTAGGTGTCACGGTTTGATCCACCGGTCAGCGTATCGTTGCCTTCGCCGCCAACTATGAGGTTCTTGCCGTTGCCGCTGACAATAATGTCGTTGCCCGCGCCTCCCATCAGAATGTCGTCATGACCACCGTAAAGCTGGTCGTCGCCGTCGCCGCCCAGCATGAACTTCGGATCGCCTCCGCCATACTGGCTGCTGTAGAGCTTATCGTTACCGGCGCCTCCCGACAGGAATGAAGTGTTGCCGCCGCCGTAGAGGACGTCACTTCCGCCTCCGCCATAGAGAGCATCGTTTCCGTTGTCGCCATTCAAGGTATTGGCATTGTCATTACCGATCAGCACGTCGCTGGCCGATGCACCGGAAACAACAGTATTCCCCGGAACAGTCGATCCTGCCGCGATCTGAACGACATCGCTCTTCCACGAGTCGCTGTAGGAAGCGCTGTTCGTGATCTGCACGTACTGCGAATTGCTGTCCGGCAGCGCCGAGAACGCGACATACGTAAACGTATGCTCATGGGTCACCGTATCGACGGCGTCGATACGGTAGACTGTAAGCGTGCTCAGGTTGGTCGGATCGCCCGTGACAGTGCCCTGCGCGGCATTGACCGTCAGCCAGTTCGTTCCGCCGCTGTTGTAGACCTGCGTAAAGGTGAAGTTGAACGTGTCGCTGCCACCGCCGAAGATATTATCGGCGTCGAAGTTGATGGTTGCCGGTTGGCTGACCGACGCCGCATAGGTGCTGTTCGAGAATGCGTAATATGGACTCGCATCCGTGATCGTGGTGTGCGGCAGAGTTTCTGCAACATCCGTCACTGCAATGTCGAACGCCTGCGTATCGAACAATGTTCCATCCGACGCCTTGACGATCACACTGTAGTGGTTGTCGTGCCCCGCATCGAGCGGGTTCTCGAAATCAGGTGCGTTGATAAAGCTCAACGCGCCAGTTGCACCGTCGACCGTGAACAGAGCGGCATCAGCGCCGCCATCGATCGAGTAAACCAGAGTCGGGCCATCCGGATCGGTGGCATGGACCGCCGTGACGGCCGTCGTGTTTTCAGCGACCGTCAACGTCACCAGATCGGCACCGGCATGGGAGTCAATCACCGGCGCATCGTTGACGCCCGTAACATTAAATCGTGCCGTTCCCGTGTCAGTGTTTCCGAAGCCGTCGGACACAGTGTACTCGAAGCTGGCCTGACCATAAAAATTTGCATCAAGAGTAAAGCTGATGCTGCCTCCGAAAACCGATACAGAACCGCCGACAGCGCTACTGACGGATGTCACCGTCAACGGGTGTCCGCTCAAGTCGATGTCGTTGGCAAGCACCAGACCCGTGGAGAATGTGATGGTTCCCTGATCCTCGGTCGCCAAAGCGTTTCCATTGAAACGCCAAACGTAGTTGATCTTGGAATAGTCGGTGTGATCGCTGACGTAGGCAGACCACGCATCACCGTTCGGCAGATTATATCCAGCCGGAGCAGCATCCTGCGAGAAATTCTGCGCAAAAGCTGTCCACGCCTTACCCCACCCATCATACCAGCCGGTGGCGGTAATCGTTGCAGCGTTGTTATTCGTGGAAATCAGATAGTCAGACGCCGCGCCTCCAAACAACAGCACCGCTGCTTGAGCCGCGCTGTACACTGGAGGATTCAAGCCCCAGGCTACGCCGTCTGAGACCCGATAAGATCCAACGAACGTAATACCAGACAACACGTCGTCATTCGCGGTGAGATGCGGCGTCTCTGCAACATTCGTCACGGCGATATCGAACGCCTGCGTATCGGACAGCGCCCCGTCGGATGCTTTGACAGTCACATTGTAGTGGTTGTCGTGACCGGCATCGATTGGGTTCTCAAAGTCCGGCGCGTTGATGAAGCTCAGCGCACCGGTCGAGCTATTGACCGTAAATAGCGCGGCATCGGCGCCCCCATCAATCGTGTAGGTGATCGTCGGGCTATCGATGTCGCTCGCATGAACGGTTGTCACCGCCGTCGTGTTCTCGGCGACTGAAAGGGACACGAGATCAACACCGCTGTGCGAGTCGATGATCGGTGCGTCATTGGTGCCGTAGATCGTGATGTCGATGGTCTGCGAAGCCGTTCCATCATTCGACACCACGGTCAGCGTGTCGTGGACCGTATCAGTTGCCTTCAGGGCCTGCACATTCGGCGCCGAGTTATCCAGCGTATAAGTCCACGCGCCGGACAACGCATTGAAAGTGAAAGTGCCGTAGGTGCCGAGCAGGAGTACCGGATTCGGCGTCTGGAAGTGGTTGTCGCCAGTATCAACATCGTTGACGGTCAGCGTGCCGCTGGCCATCTGAACGGCGCCGTCCTCCATTACATCGCCCGTACCTGTGCCTGTGATTGTGGCACCGTCGTTTGTACCGGTAATCGTGATCGTCAGGAACGATGCGGAGGACGCACCATGATCGTCGATCATGCCGTACTTGAAGACATCGGTGACGCTCTGGCCTTGCGGGATCGAATCGAAGGCTGCGTTCGGCGTATAAGTGTACGTGCCGTCGGCATGCATGGTCAGATTGCCGTAGGTGCCGTGCGCGATAGCTTCGCCACCCACCAGCGTGATCGGCGGTTCCTGCGCGCCCTGCCCAATCGGATTGGCCGCGCGGATGCTGATCACCGCAAATCCCGACATGCTGTCTATGTCTGTATCGTTCGCCAGTACGTTGTGACCGGTGAACGTAATCGGTGCTCCGGCGTCAACCGCAGACGTATCGCTGATTGCTTCGCTGTCGACCGACGCAACCGGCGCATCGTTGGTGCCGACGATCGTAATGGTGATGGTCTGCGTATCAATTGCGCCGTGCGAGTCCGTCACGGTGGCTGTGAAGGTCTCGACTTTGGTCTCGCCTTCAGCCAGCGCCTGCGTCGCCACAAGGCCGTTATCCAGCACATAGGTCCACTTGCCGGTCTGATCGATCGACATCGAGCCGTAGGATGACGTGTTGGTGATCGACCAGGTCAGCGCGTCTCCGTCGACATCGGTTGCGCTGAGTTGTCCCGACGACGCGTGCAGGAAGCCGTGGAGCGGATCGAGATCCCAACCAAGCGCATTGTTGGTCACGCCTTCGTTGCCGCTGTAGATCGGGCGATCGGTGAGACCCGCCGCCAGGATCTGCGCCTTCAGGTCGGCAAGCAGAGTCGGATCGCTGCTGAACTTGTCGTCGATCGACGGGGTATCCACCGCACCGAGGAGGTTGTCGTGCAGCGACTGGAAGCGATCTGGCGCGCTGCCGTCGTCGCCGCTGTCAGGTGTGTATTTGACGATCACGTCCAGCAACGGACGGCCGCCATTCTGCAGATACTCGCCATAGACGAGGCCAAGCAGCACAGTGGCCTTGTTGATGAGCGGAGCATAGTAGGCCTGATCCACATCCGGGATCGACTGGCGCAGGTCGTCGAGATAGTCCCACACCGACGCGATCGCATCCGCCATGGTCGTTCCGGTGCCGAGCGCGGTCTGAACCGCAAGCACAACGGTCTTCATATTGGCTGCGGTATCGACGCCTGCGTCAATGGAATGTGCCGCGGTGCTGTCGACATTGCGCAGCGGTTCGAAGCGATGATCCGATGCGACATCGGCGGTCACAACGCTGTTCAGGCCTCCCGCCTCGAACACGCGCGCTGCGATCTCCGAGCCCGAAATGACTGGTCCGTCGTTCGAACCGGTAATGGTGAACTGGTAGATGCCGTTCACTGTGTCGCCATCAGAGTCGGTGACCGTGAACGGAACCGTCAGGGTCGCGATTTCCCCAGCGCTCAGGCTGTTGAAGTTCCCTGCCGGATCGACCGTCAGGTTTCCGGTGACAGGATCGTACGACAGCGTCGGCAGTCCCAGTGTCGTTCCAGCCGGCGTCGTGATCGTGGCATGGGCTGTGTCGAACGTCACGGCGCCCGGACCATCCGCGCCAAAGTTGAAATCGGCGCCGTTGGCGAATGTGATGATCGACGGAGCGTCCTCGCCAATATTGGCGTGGAACACGGGCATCGATTCAGCCGACGCCTGCACCAGGCTGACATTGGCGAGGTAAGTGCCGGTGTTATCGGGCGATCCGATCTCCTCGAAGGTAATCGTATTCGCACCGGCGATCGCGGTCAGATCCAGTGTCTCGATCGCCGTGGTTTGTCCCGGGTGATAGGTCCCGACCGGATTGCCGTTCCAGTAAACCTTGAGGCCCGCGGACGATGGGGCCGAAGCACCGATCTCGAAGCTGAGCGTGTAGTGCTCGCCGACCGCCAGGCCATTCAGTGTCTGGGAAATCGCAACATCCCCGGGTGTCGCCGCAAGATCGACCATCGGATGTCCGTTGGACGTAACGACACCGAGATAGCCGCTCTGGATCAGCTCGAGCTGAACGCCCGTCTGTCCCGGCTCGGTTCCGGAAATTTTCCATCCGGTACCATCGGTCGCCCAATGTCCCCAGGATTCGGTGTGCGGGAAGCTTCCGCCGGTAAAATCACCGTTGGTGAGCAGGTTCACCGATGTTGTCGGGCCAGTGATCACCGGGATATCGTCGCCGACTATGACCTTGAGATGGCTATCGACGTAATCGGTATCGCCGTCGGTGACGCGGTAGTTGAGGTCGAAGCTTTCGCTGTTCTCGCCGTTCCCGCTTGGGTGATGAATCGGAGCGATCTGCGTGATCGTGTAGTCACCGGTCGCCGGATCCAGCGTCACCGTGAAAACCTTCACGTTCACGGCATTCTGCAACTGGTACACCTCAAGGGTGTTGCCGTTGATGTTGCTGGAATAGTCGCCGGTCGCCGGCAGCGTCGGATTGAGCCACGACAGGTGGCCATTCTCGTCGGCGCCGAAGCTATGGCTGAGCGTGCCGGATGCCGTCTTGGTGTCGCCCGGTTCGGGGTTGCCGCCGGTCAGCGCGTCATCCTGAACGCCAGTGACCTGCTCCGTGGTCGCCGGAATCGTCGGGACCGAATCCTTGACAGTGACGTCGACCGTACGATCGACGAAATCACCATCGCCATCGGTGACGCGGATGGTGAAGTTCAGGTCAAGCGTATTCGAACCTTCCGCGTGGTCGAGGTTCTGGAACAGGGTGAAGATATAAGTCGGGTTCGCAGGCGAACTCAGAGCCACGATGAAGACGGGATCGTCAGCAGTCGCGCCATGCTTGAAGGCAACGAGCTGCTTCTCGCCATACTGGGTAGTGCGCAGTTCATAGTCCAGCGGCGTGCCGTCGGATGTCAGCCCAGCCGGATGCAGCGGAACACCGTTGCTGTCGGTAGCGAAGCTGAGAACTGCGCCGCCCTTATCGGCGCCCATGCTGACGTGCAGGCTGCCGAAGTCCGACTGAGCTAATGGCGTATTGGTCTCGTCCACGGTTATGGTGTCGGCCGAACCGACAAGGACAGGCGTATCGTCATCAACTGTGATCGTCAGCGTGCTGTCGGCCGTATCGCCATCCGCGTCGCGTGCTGTGAAGCCGAACGTGAGGTTGATATCGTCCTCGCTGCCGGACATCGGATGATCCAGCGGCTTGAGCAGGTTGAATGTGTACTGGCCAGTCCCCTCATCGGAGAGCGAAACCGTGAAAACCCAGTTCGTCTGCGATGCGGCGTTGAAGGCGCCAGTATAACCGACAAGCTTGGTGCCGTTCTCGAGGATTTGGTAGTGAACCTCCTGCCCTGCCGAGTGCAGCGTGATCGCACTGGCACCGACAAACGCGGTTACCGAAGGCTGCAATCCGCTCACGCCGGAATTCGAATCCGCGAAATAGACCGCACGCCCCGTGAGAGTTGCGACATTGTCCGACAGCGCGTTGGCTGCGGTGCCGTCCTGAACATTGCCGGCATCGGTCACGTCACCGGCATCGGCGCCCCACTTGACGCCGAGGCTGCCGATTGCAGATGCCGTAGTGCCGGTCGCATCGCCCAGTCCGCCAGCATTACCGCCATTGAGGGAATCCTCATTGACGATCGCATTCGTCGCGTACATCGCGACGTTCGCAAGGAAAGTGCCGCCGTTGTCAGCTATGCCGACCTCACGGAATTCGAGCGTGTTGCTGCCCGCACCACCAATAACAACAATGCTGAACTGCTCGAAGTGGTCGCTGTTCGGTGTAATCGTGCCGACAAGCTGACCATTCCAATAGACTTGCGTGGTCGCATCGTAACCCGCTGGCTTCGCCGCATCGAAGGTGAGCGTATAGCTCTGGCCATTCTGCAGATTGGCGAAGGTCTGGCTCAGCGACACGTTGCCGGGGGTCGCGTCGAGATCGACCACACGCCCGCCATCGGCTGGATCCTGAACGTACCAGTTTGCCGGATTCCGCTCGAGGTTGTTGTTGGCGATGTGCCAGCCCTTGATGTCGCTGTTGGCCGGAGCTGCCTGACCGCCCCAGGACATCGGAGGTGCGAATCCGGCATTATCGGTGAACTGGCCATTGACGATCAGATTTTCACCGGCAGCCGGCGTTACGATCACCGGCATATCGTCGTCCACCGTCACCTTGAACGTGCTGCTGGTGGTGTCGCCGTCGAAATCCTTCGCGGTGTAGTTGAAGGTGAAGACGAGATCATCTTCCGTGCTGTGCAGCGGATGATCGAGGACACCCTTCAGGGTGAAGTCGTAGGAACCGCTGCCTGTGCCGGAAAGCACCGTCGAGAACACGACATTCGCTGCGTTGATGCTTGACGGTGCGGAGCCCGTATAGCCAACGAGCGTAACCGAATCCAGCAACACAAAATGCAGCGCCTGACCGTTCGATGTAAGCTGGTTCAGCGCTACGGTGTTGCCATTGGAATCGGTCACCGTGATATTGGCTGCGGCATTGCCCAGATCGCTGAAGTAGACCGGCCCCGGCACTTCCGGCGCAGCGCCGCGCGTCATGACAACGTCATCGACCTGAACGTAGGCCGCCTGGTTGCCATAGACACCGAAGGACACGCTGACGAGTTGCTTGCCGTCTATCGGGCTTCCGGTGGTGTCGAACGTCGTTGGCGTCGACCCGTCGAGATTGAAGACATTCTGTACGGCCACGTCGAAGGTGTAGGTCTGCCCTCCGACATCCTTGGCAATCACGGTGATCTTGGAAACGAGGCTAGGGCCTCCCGCAAAAGACAGCTTCACGCTATCCAGTTCAAACGGATGGCCGTTTGCAGCCGTAATCACCACGGGCGCATTCTGGCCGCCACCGAGCGCGCCGACCGGCGCATTTCCGACCACTCCAAAGTGCGCGTTAACCGTCAGATATGGGTCAATGTTGGTGCTGTGGTTGGTGAAGTCGAAGGTCTTGGTGACACCTGGATTGGCCGCCGCGCCTACGCCAGGTCCATCCGCACCGTAGCTGATGCCGAGTGAACCATGCGCGACGAGTGTGCCATCGTCCGCCAGGTCGCCCGGAGCGGAGTCGTGGTTGCCGTTTGGAGCAAGGTTGTCCTCGTCGACCCCGCCGTTCTGGACGGAGGCAAGCGTGATGATCGGCGAGTCGTCATCGACCGTGACCTTGAACGAGCCTGTGACACTATCCTTGTCAGCATCCTTCGCCGTGAAGTTGAACTTAATCGAGATATCATCTTCGCTGTTCACGATCGGATGATCGAGATTCTTGAACAGTGTGAAATTGTAGGTGCCCGTCGTGGTGGTATCGTCGAGCGTGACGCTAAACACGTAGTTTGCCGTGTTGTTGGCATCATTGCCGGTGTAGCCGACCAGCGTCTGGGTATCGCCGACCGTGACGAGGTGATACTTCACCGCCGCGCCATGCGATGTGATCGCCACATTCGCGTCGTTGAGGACAGCCGCGCCTTCCGTGATGCCGTTAAACGCCAGCGAACGGTTCGCTGCGCCGGAATTTCCGTTGTCGGCTCCCCACGAAATTCCGAGGCCGCCCGACGCGGTGGTGGCTTCGCCGGCATAGTCGCTGCCAGCGTAAGGAGCCGGTGCGCCCGGATTGCCGTTGATGCCCTCCTCGTCCACCGTCTTGTTTTCAACCGAACCCGCAGTGAAGGTTGGTGCGTCGTCGTTGATGGTGACATTGACCGTTGCAGTAGTTGACGTGTCGCCATCGCCGTCGGTGATGGTGAACTGGAACGGAATCGTGATGTCGTCTTCGCTGTTGGCGCTGTTGGCGCCCAGGTGATCCAGCGGCCTCGACATCGTGAAAGTGTACGCGCCGGTCAGGACATCCGTGACCTGCAGGGTGAAGACGGTGCCATTCGTGTTGCTCGCCGTCAGGGTGTGTGAGGCCTGATCATAGGCGTATGTCAGCGCCAGCCCTTCTGACTTCAACCCGAGGGCTGAGAGGTTTGAGGTCAGGAAAGTGACATTCGTCGTCGGTGATGCACCATCCGACCCGTAGGAATAGTTCAGCGTGCCATTCGAGGATGCCAGCGACGTGGCCGCATCGTGCGGATTGGTGCTGGCGTAGGTATCACCCGGATTTCCGCCAAGGCCTTCTTCATCGACCGTGATCGCAGTCTGGGTGCCGACAGTCGGCGTGTCATCATTCACCTTGATAGTGAGCGTGCCTTGCGAGGACTGGTCACCATCTCCGTCGGTCACCTTGAACGGAATGGTGATGGTCAGGTTCTCTTCGCTGATCGCCGACGACGTATCGTTCTTGACTGGCGCATTGAGGGTGAAACTGTACGAACCATCGACCCGGATGATCAGGGTCGCCGCGGGATGATCCGCGTCATAGTGGCTGCTTGTGGCAATCCACTTGGTCTCGCCATTCGGTCCCTGAACGCCGGTCGACGACCAGGTAACCGCTTCCGTTCCAGCCAAGCCGTTCGCGTCCTTGAAAATGACGCTGAATGTCGTGGGTGTTGCGGTGACGAGCGTTACGCCATCGGCACCAGCGGTGAACAGCGTATTTGCGGTTCCCGAAGCGACGTTGGTGTTCGTGACGTCGCCCGTGACAGTATTATTGTTCGCAGGGAACAAGCTTTGGGCTTCATCGTCCAACTGGCCGCTTGCAGACGGAGTCGTCAGCTTCGGCGTATCGTCGTCAACCTTGATGGTCAGTGAACCGGTGACGGAATCCTGATCGAAATCGGTGACGGTGTACTTGAACTTGAGTGAAACCTCTTCTTCGTTGCTCTGATTGGTCGGGTGAACGACTGGGGCACTCATCGTAAACGAATAGGAACCGTCGATCTTGATGACGAGAGTCGCAACTGTAGCGTAGTGATCGCTGTATGCCGTCAAGGTCACGGTGCCATCGGCCGCAGTGACGGGATCGTGCCACTGGACGGATTCCGCCTGTGCAAAGCCATTATCATTCGCAAAAAGGACGCTGAACGACGGCTTGTCGGTGACGGTGATGGTGCCGAGATCATCGGCGCCGATCGAGAACAGGCTCTTCGCGCCTCCCTGCGCAACAGTTTTCTGACCCGAAATATCACCCGTTCCGCCGGTGTTGACGGGCGTGAAGATGCTCTGACCTTCGTCATCGAGCACATCAGACGCCGTGACATCACCCTTCGACACCGGTTGATCGTCGATCACGTCGATCGAGAAACTGTCGCTCGCCAGCGTGATGGTGTCACCGTCGAAATCGGAGAAGCGGATCACGGACGAGAAGTCGATATTGGCGATGTTTTCGCCACCCCCAGCGGGATGGTCGATCTGGTCGAGCAGCGTAAAGACGTAATCGCCGGCTGTCTTGCCTCCGCCGGTATTGTTCACGATCGTCAGCGTGAACACCGGGCGACCGCCCGAGGTGCTTCCGGTCAGCGTGTCATTCAGCCCGTCACCGTTCGTATCGCTCAGGGTATACAGAACCTGCTCGCCCTTTGACATGACGACGGGCAGATCTGCGGTTTGTCCGAATGAGAACGTGCCGTAGTAAACAGGAATTCCGAGAATAGTGGTCTTGGAGACCTCGTCTCCCCCGACGCTCACGAGTGAACCAAGATTACCGGTTGCCTTGTTGCTCGTCTGATCGATGAAGCCGAGGAAAAGCGGCTCGTTCGCCGTATCCTCGTTGCCATGGTTCATCTCCGGCGTGCCGGCCCCGACGTTCTCTTCTTCTTCGACCGTACCCTTCAGCGTCGTGCCAGTCTGGCGCGGCGTATCGTCGATCACCTTGATCTGGAAGCTGTTGGTTCCGAAGCCCGTGGAGTCGCCGTCGAAATCGGTGAAGCGGATCGCCTTCGACAGATCGAGATTCTTCAGATCTTCGGTGGACAGACCATTCGGGTCGTTGTGGTCGATCTGGTCGAGCAGCGTGAACGTGAACAGGTCGTTATTGACGTTGTCGAGCGGATTGATATCAGCCAGCGACACCGAGAACACGACGCGCTCGCCGTTGCCGGTTTCCAGAATGCCGTCGCCATCGTCATTGGCGATGCCGATAAGCTGGCCGTCGTTGGTGAAACCGAATGTCACCGCCTGGCCATGCGACCTCACGGCTGCGCCGGTGGAATCGACGACAGCGATGCCGCGAATGCTCTGATCGAACGAGAACGTTCCGTTCTCGTCGGCTCCGATCTTCACGAGTGAGGACAGCGAGCCGAACGAGACATTGGACGTGACGAGATCGCCCAGCAGACCGCTTGTATCGTGATCGTCGCCGCTATCGCTGTTGAGGTCCTCGTTGCCATGCGCCATTTCGTTGCCGGCGATCGCAAGCAGCAGATTGTACTGTTCTTCCTCGACCGTGCCGAACACCTGCGCGCCGGTCACCGGAACAGGCGCGTCGTCCAGGACCGTCAGCACCAGATTGCTGGTACCAAGGTCGATCACGTCGCCATCGAAGTCGGTATAGGTCACGAATTTGGACAGGTCGATATTCAGCGAGGTCCCGTTCGCCCCCGTGTGATCCACCTGGTCGAACAGGCGCAGGTCATAGAATCCAGCGTCCGTCACTGTCAGCGTGAACACAACGCGGTCACCCGCGAAGAATCCCATCACCGTGCCGAGGCCGGCGATATCGACCAGTTTCACATGGTCGATGGCCTCGCCCTTGGACATGATGCCCATGCCCTCGAGCAGACCGTCCGCGCGATTTTCCGACACTACGCCGAACTTGCCGAATTCATCCGCGCCGCCATGAACGACGTTGTTGCCGATGACTTCGTCGAGGAAACCCTGCTGTGACGTCGTGTTGAGCAGGAGATCGGTATCGGCGTTCGGGTTCGTGCCGCTCGATCCCTCAACCGGATAGAGGTCCTTGATCGCGGCCGGAATGAGATCCCAGCCAACAAGGAAGTTGTTCAGGTGGCTTTCGTCCAGCGTGACGGTGAGCGAACCGATGACGTGCGGAATGTCGTCAACAACAGTGACGACAAAAGTGCCGGTTCCGAGGTCCACCGTGTCGTGATCGTAGTCCGAGTAGGTCACGAACTTGGACAGGTCGATATCGAGTGAGTTCTCGTCCGCGATCGGTGCAGCGTTCGGGTCCTGAGCCGGCGCTGCGTGATCGAGTTGGTCGAACAGGCGGAAGTTGTAGGTGCCATTCTCCGTCACAAGGAGGCCGAACACGAGGCGGCCGTCGGACGCAAAGAAGCCCATGACCTCGCCGAGGCCGGGGATATCCACCAGCCGCGCATCGTCGATAGCATCGCCGTGCGACATCAGCGGACCGCCGCCCGCGCCAAGAGTTGCGAGAAGCTCGTTCGCGCGTGTCTCCGACACCAGCTCGAACTTGCCGAACTCATCGGCGCCGCCGCGCACGTTGTCAGCCAGCGTGCCCCAGGCAGTAACCGTTCCAAGCAATCCCGTATAGCTGCTGTCGTCCGTCGCGCCGTCAAACGGGCTGCTGCCGAGCGATCCCTGCCAGAAATCGAACACCAGCGGATAGAGCGGGTTGAAGTTCGCGAGATCGTTTTCGTTCGCCGTGACTGCTTCGTGACCAACCACAACCGGAGCGTCATCGACGACGTTGACCGAGAAGGTGCCAGCGGACAGCGTAATCGTATCCTTGTCGAAATCGGTGTAAGTCACCAACTGCGAGAGGTCGATATTCAGTGTGTCCTTGACTGACTCAAGCGCGGCAGTGTTGGGATCATCGCCTACTGGATGATCGATCTGATCGAACAGGCGGAAGTTGTAGGTGCCGTCTTCGGTAACGAGCAGGCCAAACACAAGGCGCCCGTCGGATGCGAAGAAGCCCATGGCTTCACCGACATTCGGAATGTCGACCATCCGGACATCATTGATCACATCGCCATGCGACGACAGTGTGCCGCCGTTCGGGCCGAGATGCGCCAGGACGGATTCCGCCTGCGATTCGCTCACGAGATGGAATTCACCGGGGCCATCCGCGCCGGGTTTCACGAGCGAGGACAGATTGCCCCAGACCGGCACAGTGCCCAGAAGGCCCGTATGGCTGTTGTCGCCGGCTCCGTCGTAAGGGCTGGTGCCGAGCGATCCCTGCCAGAAATCGAACAGTAGCGGATAGAGCGGATTGAAATCCGCAAGATCGTCCTCCGCCGCGGTACCGGTGATGGTTTCGCCGGTCTGGATAGGAGCATCGTCGTTGATGGTGACGTGGAACGTGCTGCTGGCCGTATCACCGTCTGCATCGGTGGCCGTAAAGCCGACATCAATCTGGATATTATCTTCCGCATTCGACGTCGGATGGTCGAGCGGCTGGAGCAGCGTAAAAGTATAGGATCCAGTGCTGGTGCTGTCGTCGAGCCTAACGGTAAACACCCAGTTGGACTGGTTGTCCGCGTCGGCACCGGTATAGCCGACCAGCGCCGGCTGTCCGCCGATCGTGGTCAAGTGCAGCAGGACCGCCTGATCGTGCGAGGAGATCGCATTGCCGCCGGCATCTGTTGCAGCAGCACCTTCGGTGACGTTGCTAAAAGAAAGCGAACGGTTTGCAACCGAACCGGTGTTGTTGTCGTCCGCGCCCCACGAGACACCAAGATTGCCGGAGAACTTAAAGTCTCCGGTGCCAGGAGCTGGCGGCTGTGCGTAGGTATCGCCGTCATTGCCGTTGGCAAGGTAGTCTTCGTCAACAGCACCATCCTGAATGCCATTGGCATTGATGGTCGGCGCGTCGTCACCAACCGTGACGCTGAACGACTCGTTAATGGAATCGCCGTCGCTGTCGGTGGCCGTGTAATTGAATGACAGATCGAGCGCGTCGAGGTTGACCGGCTGCCCCTCGCCCGATGACCCGACGTGATCGAGTTCCTGATACTGGGTGAACACGTAGCTGCCGGTGTTGGTGTCATGCAGCTTGACGGTGAAGACGGTGCTTTCCGACGTCGGACTGTCGCCCGTATAGCCGACCAGAAGCGTACCGTTCTCCTGAAGGACAAAGTGAACCTGCTCTCCATGCGAATACAGATCGCTGGCGAGCGAGGTTTCGCCACTGGACAGATTGACCGTTGTGTTCGTGAAGATCAGAGAACGGTCACCGTTCTGTCCGGTGGTCTGCGAAACACCACCATCTTCGGTGTTGTTGAAATTATCCGCGCCCCACAGAACACCGAGCGTGCCGCCGCGAACGGACGTACCGCTGGCCGGATCCTTCAGATCAGCGTGCGGAACCGGGCTGTCTCCCAGGCTCACCGGCAGGTCGAATCCGTCCGGATTCAAATCCGGCGAGTCGTCATTGACGTTGACCGTGAAGTCCGGAAACACCGTGCCCGCGGCGTTGGTCGCCGAATAGTGGATGATGAGCGCGATGGTGTCTTCGGTGCCGTGCTCCGGATGATCCAGCGGGCGAAGCAAGGTGAAGCTGTATTCGCCGGTGTTCGTGGTCAGGCCCAGAGTGATCTCGAAAACGTGCGAGCCCGGGGCGTTCGGGTCGAGGCCGACAAAGCCGATAATGGTCGGCGTGCCCCCAGCCGGATTTGAGATCACCAGATTGATCGGCTCGCCGCCGGAGGTCAGGCCGCTCAGTTCGGGCTGTGCGGTAAGGAAAGCGAGGGTCGCGCCGCTGGTGCCCAGCGCGCCGAAGTTCAGGTTGAGTGAAGCGTTGACGACAGAGGTCGCGTTGCCGGGAGCGTCGCCTGGGCCGCCCTCAATGCCTTCGGACAGTCCCTCGTCGTCGATCTCGCCGACAACCGCTGTACCGACACCGATCTGAGCCAGTCCCGGCTCGGTGTTGCCGAATTCAGGGCCGCCGAATTGTTCGTCGCCGAGAAGCGCAAGCGGATTGCCCCCCGGCCCAAGGCCGTTGACCTGCGCATCGCTGAAATTCGCGCCGCCTGTCGGGCCGCTGGCATTGCCGCCGGCCGCAGGAAGCACCGACTGATCGGTGCCGATCGGAAACAGCGCGGCGAACTCCGTGCCATCCAGCGTCCTGTCGCCAACCTGGAAGCCGATGTCTGCAAGCGGATTGCCGCTGGCTGAGTCGAAAACCGGATCAATGGTCACCGTCGACTGGTTGTCGAACAGCACGATCAGCTTTTCGCCAACCTTGACGAAGGTCAGCTTCTCGCTGGCGATGTCACTGAAGTCGAGCCGCGTGTTGCCATCGAGATGGAAACTCAGCGCCTGCGCATTTGCAGGCTTTTCTATTTTCAAGGTCTTGGGCGGTGGGGCCTGAGTCGAGCCGGAGAGCTGCGCCAGCAAAACGGGTGCGTTCATCGCAATACCTCAAAAATAGCTTTTTGGCCGTCGAAACGGCGCCTAAACCAGCCTTTAAGGTATTCTTAACTATCGGAACCCGTCAACAATTGAAGCGATTTTTCGTCGCTTTTTAAGCGTTTTGGTTAAGTCAAACGCCCTTTTGCCCATGTAAAGAAAACGTCGTTCATGAAAAGCGGACGACAGAATTCTTCAATATAGTTGGATGGCTGAAGGTATAAATTGCAAGAATCTCAATTAATCTTACGAACAATAACCCGTAAGAAGTACCTGTAGCCGGAGATTTACTTGCCGATTTCGACGCAAGCCTTGGTGATAATCGGCCATTGGCCGATCTGTCAGGCGTTCAATTTTTGCAGGGCTTTCGATCCGAGGTAGATCAGGCCGCCAGGCCGACGTTACACGCAATCGGCCGGTTCTTATGCAGGAAAAGCAGCGCGCGATTCCGCACGCCATCGAGCCAGAATCCCTTTCCGGCATACCGGTATCCGATGCCCATGGGGATCAGGCGAACCTTCGCTGCCCGATGCGGCGCGAAGTAGAAACGGCCGGTGACGACATCGCCCCCATAGGTCACCGGATCGGACTGGAGCATGTAGTTTGCGCCGTTCTCGCAGGCGACCACGAACGCTCCGCCGACAGGCGCGACCGGAAGCATGCCTTCGTCTGCGCTGGCCACCCTGCCCGCGCCGAGCGTAACGGCGCAGCACAATCCCAAGCCCAAAACGAGATTTCTGAAATGAATGCGCATGACAATGCCCCGTGCCCCGAATATGCCGCGCACTATGGACGCAAACAGGCGCGGGACGCAAGCTGAAGGGGCTTCAAAATGTCCCGATTCGCAGGGCTTTCCGGCGATATCCGCTTAGAGAACCGGCGGCAATTCACGCAGCGCGCCGCCGAATACCTCGCGATCGGACGCCGGCAGGATATCGGTCTCGCTCTCATGGAGCGCGCGCGACGCATACGGTGCTGCGAACAGATTGACGCCACGGCTATCCAGCGTGAACAGCGGCAGGAAATGACGCAGGTCCGCTGTTTCCATCGGCGTATCGCGGCGGTTGTCCAGGACGAGCCAGCGCGCATCGAGGCGGACGGCCAGTACGGCGTGATCCTGACGCACGGCGCGATCCTTCACGAGCAGCAGCCGAAGATCGCTCTCGGCGACCCCTGCCTCGCGCAGCAAAGCATACTTGGCGATGGCGTAATCCTCGCAATCGCCCTGCCCTGCGGCCAAAGTCGCCAGCGGGGCGGTCCAGCGGTCGGCGACGCCATGCTGGGCGTAGTCGCTCACGTAGCGGACAGCGTTGTTGACCATCGCATTGACCCGGTCGATCCGCGCCCGGTCCGGCAACGGACGAACGTTGTCGACGATCTCGACGAAGCGATCGGCGGGCTCCGAGCAGGTTTCGCGAAAGATACGGCAGCGCTCGATCTGGTCGCGCTCGGTCGCCATGGCGTCGCCAATCGCGCGCCACTTGGTCCAGAGCAGGCCTTCCGGTGCACGGAAGACAAACAGCCCGAACGGCTCGTCGCTCGTTTCGGGAACGAGCTTGGACGCCGGAGCATCGCTGACGACATCGCCGTAGACGGCCGAAGCGACTCGCGTCTGCGCCGGCGAACCCGCCTTTGCGTCATGCTTGGCGAGCACGCTGTTGATGGTGAAGAAGCGAAGGGGAGCCGGAGCGGCCATCACCGGCGCTTCGTCGATCATTGCCTTGACAGAACGCGACTTGGCGTCCGCGACGCCAACCGCCGCGAGAGAACAAGCCGCGACAAAAATAAAGCCGAACGCGCGCGGAAAGGCCCGCGAGTGCCTGATACGCAACATGACTGACGCTCCACTGTCCGGAGCATCGGCCGACGATCAAGCGTTGGTCCTGCCCCGGATCTTGTGGGGTCAGGCTTAAGGTACGCCCTGCTTCTCCGCGGTTAAGGGACGTCAACCCTTCCGGGTATTGTCGGAAGCAGGCTGAACCGCTGGGAAGCGAAACCTCTCAAATTTTACGAATATCCCTCAGCGTTCGCGCAGGGCCTCATCCCGCAGCACCCGGGCAGGCTTCACCAGATAGTCGAGAACGGACTTGGAGCCGGTCAGGATTTCCACCGTAGCAACCATGCCCGGCAACACCGGCAATGGGTGCTCGGCCGTGCCTAGATGGTTCTTCTCGGTGCGGATCATCACCCGGTAGAAGGTCTCGCCGCGCTCGTTTTTATCGCCTTTTTCGTCAATGATCGTATCGGCGCTGATGCGCTCCACCTTGCCGTGTAACGATCCGTAAACCGAGGAATCGTACGCGCTCAGTTTGACCACGGCAGGATGGTTCGGACGGATAAAAGCGATGTCCTGCGGACGAATGCGCCCTTCGACCAGCAAGGTGTCGTCGATAGGCACCAGTTCCATCAGGTTGGCCGCCGGCTGAACCACGGCGCCAATAGTGTTCACGTTCAATTTGTTAACGATACCCCGGACAGGCGCTTTCAGCTCTGTCCGGCGCACCTTGTCCTGCGCGTACTTGATGTTTTCGTCGAGCACCGCCAGATCGGCGCGCGATTTCGCCAGATCTTCCTCAGCCTGGGCGACGAAACTCGCCCGAGCCCCCGCAATCCGCGATTGGGATTCCTGAATGGCGGTCTCGGTCTTTACGATGGTGGCCTGCACGACGGACAACTGGCCGCGCATGTCGGTGGCCTGCCTGTCGACGCGCAGCATTTCAATTTCAGGAACCACCCGCTGATTGTACAGATTTCGGGTCAGTTCAACTTCGCGGCTCAACAGCTTCAGCGTGCCCGAGAAGCGGTCCTCGGAGGCGCGCAATTCGTCCACTTCCCGACGCTTCTGCGCTTCCTGCTGCTGAATCACATCAATGTCCTGCGCGAGCTTCCTTGCACGCGCGTCGTACACATTGCGCTCCGCGGCAACGGAACGCGGACTATTCTGTTCGAGGGTCTCCGGAAACTTCAACGGAATTCCCTGGGTTTCAGCCTCCAGACGTAAGACTCGCGCAGCCATTGCGGCCTGACGCTCGCGCACCTCGCCGAACTGAGAGGCAAAACTGGTGTCTTCGATCCGCGCCAAAGGCTGCCCCTGCTCGACGATGGTTCCTTCCGAGACAAGAAGCTCGCTGATGATGCCACCTTCCAGCGATTGCACCACCTGGATCTGTCGCGCCGGCACGACCTTGCCGCTGCCGCGCTTGACTTCGTCAAGTACCGCGAAATGGGCCCAGACAACGAACGTCGCGATCATGGCCAATGAGGCGAACAGCAGCATGCGCGCCGTCCGGGGTGTGCGCATCTCAATCGCCGAGCGGATGTCGTTGGAGAAACTGAAATCAGACTGCTGCATTGCCCGGTCCCGGTTGCGGCGCCTTCATGCGCGCAGTGATCTCTTCACGAGGCCCGTCAGCAACCAGTCGCCCGCGATCGAACACGAGGACCCGGTCCATCAGAGCCAGGACCGAGGGCCGGTGTGTCGCGACAATCAGGGTGTCGTTGCTTTTCGCGAGCCCCTGCAACCGTCCCAGAAATTCGGATTCGCTGCGGACGTCGAAATGCGCCGTAGGTTCATCGAGAAACAGGATTTTCGGCTTGCGGATAAGAATGCGGGCAAGGCCGATGGCCTGCTTCTGTCCGCCGGACAGGCTGCGCCCGCCTTCAGCGATCATCATGTCATAGCCTTCCGGATGACCGGCAATGAACGTCTCGACGCCCGCCAGCCGTGCCGCCGCGATCACTTCCTCGTCGGTCGCGCTCGGCTTTCCATAGGTGATGTTGTCGCGCAGCTTGCCGTAGAACAGGTCGGTGTCCTGCAGCGCGAAGCCGACGCCAGCCCGCAGATCGGCCGGATCGTACTGACGAATGTCGACACCATCGACAAGGATGGTTCCTTCGGTGGGCGCATAGAACCCTGCCAGCATCTTGCCGACTGTTGTTTTTCCCGATCCGATGCGGCCGACAATGCCGACCTTCTCACCCGGCTTGATCCGGAAGGAAACATGATCGAGCGCCTTTGCCGGGCTGTTGCCATAGGCGAAGGTGACGTTCTGGAATTCGATGGCGCCCTGCTGGATTTCGCGGGCGACAAAGATCTTCTCCGGCGGACGCTCACGCTCGAGCGACATCAGCCGGTCGATCGAACGCAGGGCCGAGATGGTTTGCGTGCCGCGCGTGATGACCGCGGCGATCCCCGCAATCGGACCGAGCACGCGGCCGGACAGCATATTCGCAGCAACCAGCGCACCGACCGACAGCTTGCCATCCAGGATTAGGAAAACGCCGATCACGATCAGCAGCAGGCTGGTGATCTGTGTTGCGACACTTGCGCTGGTGAGTGCGAGCGACGACCAGAACTGGACGTCTTCGCTGGAACGGGCCGTGGCGGCGACCGAGCGTTCCCAGCCCGTCTGCACCTTCGCCTCAGCGCCGATCGCGCGCACGGTTTCCAGACCGTTCAGCGACTCGATCAGAATGCCATGGCGCGCGGACGACTCCGCCTGCAGCCGTTTCATCGCGCGCGCCAGCGGACGCTGAAGCAACAGCCCTATGCCGATCATGATCGGCAGCATCAGAAGAGGAATCCATGCCAGCGGTCCTGCGACCATGAACAGCGCTGCGATGAAGATCAGCGCGAACAGCAGGTCCGTCGCTGAAACGACCGTCCCGGACGTGAAGAACTCGCGAACGGAGTCAAAATCGCGCATCTGGTTGGCGAGAATGCCGACCGAGGCCGGACGCTGCGAGAGTTTCAGCGCCATGATATGTTCAAAGATATTGGCGGCGAGAACGACGTCGATCTTCTTGCCGGTCATGTCGATGATGCGCGCGCGGACGATCCGCAAGACGAAATCGAACACAATCCCGAGGCCGAGACCGATACTCAGCGCAACGAGCGAAGGAATGGCGCCGTTCGGAATCACGCGATCGTAAACGCTCATGGTGAAGAGCGGCGTCGCAAGCGCCAGAACGTTCACGATGAAAGCCGCAATGGCGACGTGACTGTAATTCGCGCCGAACTGCTTGACGACCGACCAGAACCAGTGCTTGCGCGGAACATCTCCTGCCGCGACGGCGCGCGGATCGGCCACCTGCGCCGGACGGACAAAATAGGCAAAGCCGGTATATTGCGCGGCGACGATCACGAACGGTTCGATGATATCGCGAACAGCATGCGTGGGATCGGCGAGGGTCACGCGGTTGGCGTCACGGTCGATGCCAAGAAGAATTCGCGTTGATCCGTCGTGCAGCAGAATAACAGCGGGAAGCACGAGAGCCGGAATGTCCTCCAGCGCCCGCTCCATGAGTTGCGCTTCGAGGCCGGCACGCGCGGCAGCCCGCTCATAAAGAGCAGGATGAAGGATACCATCCTCGATCGGGAGTCCGGCAAGCAACGCTTCCCGGCTGATAGCACGGCCGAAATGCGCGGCGAGATAGGTCAGGCTGTCGGCTAGACAGTCTTCGCGGACTGGCGCTTTGGCTGAGACCGGACTGGCGGCCGCGACGGCGGCAGTATTGTTTGCGTGCAAATTCACCGAAGGCCTCGAAATAAACGACGACCACCGTGCCGATCACAGCGGTCGACATAAACGGTAAAATTGAACGACATTTATTCCAAAACGCCACCGACCGCCCGTTAATTCGATGTCACGGGCGGACATGGCTTGATTTAGGGTAAACCTGCTGCGCCAGGTTTAGTGCGGGAAAAGCCGCGTCAGCGCGGTACTCCCGTCCATCGGGCCCCGAACGGATCGGCTGCCGGAGCCGCAGGTGCTGCAAATCCCAAAGCAGAGGTGCCGTAGGCCGGACGGGTGCCGTTATCCGAGGTCTGCCAGCGGTCACTGAAGGTCACGACAGCGGGATTGCTCACATTGGTATTGAACGGCGAGTCCCATACGGGAACCCCCGCTACGTTCAGCGGCTCGGGTCCCGGTTCCGGCGCGCTCAGACGGATCGGCGCAAAGCGAAGCGGGAAAACCGCAAAGGGCTTGGTGTCCAGCGGATCGGCCTCCGGCGGCGGCGCCGTCTTCAGGTAGGCCAGCATCTGCCCCATGGCGGCCAGCAACTGATAGTCGGCGAACACCGTGATGCCCCGCGCCGATGTCAGCGAAACCAGCGCGTTGAAGTACTGGTTCTGCGAGTTCAGCAGGTCGATCAGGGTGCGCTGACCCAGATCGTATTCCTTGTTGTAGGCAACGACGGTCTTGCGAGCGGCTTCAACTTCGCGGACCAGCGCGGCAACGCGATCATTGGTGATCGTCCGCGCGGCCCAGGCCTTGTCGATGGACTCGAGCGCCTCGCGCTGCAGCCGCGCATTGCGGTTCTGCTGCTCGATCATGCGCTCGGCAGCTTCATTGCGGCGCCAGGTATTCTGGCCGCCATTGAAAATATCCCAGCTCGCCACAACCTTGCCGCTGACTTCGTCGCGCTGGCCCGGATACGTGATGGAGTCGGAACCGCGCAGCGCCCGGCCTTCGAGCGATACGGTCGGCATGAAAGCGCCGGCGGTCGCATCAAATGCATGCTTTGACGCATCGACATCGGCCTGCGCGGCGCGCAAGGTTGGGTTGTAGCGATAGGCAAGGTTCAGCGACTCTTCCTTGGAATGAGGAAGACCGCCAAGGCGCGTGGGGAAGCGCAGGTTGTAGGGCTCAAGTCCGACCGTCTTGCGATACTTGGCACGCGCGACGTCGAGCTGGGTGCGGAAATCGGCGAGAATGGCTTCCGCAGCCGCGACACGTTCTTCAGCCTGCTGCAGGTCGCCCTCGCCCGCGCGGCCACCCTGGAAGCGCGCGCGCACATTCTTGCGCACCTCGAAGTGGACTTTGATGTTTTCCTCAGCGAGAGAAACTAGGCGCAGGTAGCGCGTGACGTCGATATAGGCTTCGGCCGCGTCGAGGCCGATCAGTTCGGTCCGTTCGAGCACGCGATGCGACGCCGCATTGACGCGAGCGGCCTGACGCCAGACTTCGTTGACGCTGGCAAAACCATCGAACAGCAACTGGCGCACGACCACCGAGGCCTGACGGCCATTCATGTAGTCGCCGTTGCCGATCGGTGTGGGGGTAACGTAGCGGCGAAGAGACTCCGGACCGGCGCTGGCTTCAAGGCGGATCTGCGGAAGCAGCGTGCCCTGGCTCTGGCGCATCTCGGATTCTGTCGCGCGGCGGTTAGCGGTTGCCTCACCGACGCCCGGGTTTGAAATCACTGCCTGATTAATAGCGTCGTTGATCGAAAACTGATCTGCCTGTGCGGCGGTCGCGATGCTAATGCCCAGCAGTATTGTAAATAATTGAAATATATACATAAGCCACCCCGGGAACCGAACTATCACCATTCAGTGAGGCTCGCAACCGAGGCCCGCCGTCGATTGGATATGCCTCATCTCGCTGAGACGGCCGTGCGCGAATATCGCGAATGGCGTTTTTTCCAGCAATGATAGGGGTTTGAGCGCCTCCGGCCGAACACACCCGCGTACCCGTAGCAATGTGCTCAAAATGTCACGCTTAGCCAAACAATTGTGTTTTGAGTGCATCCTCCGGGGTTCGTAATAATGAATTAGGACATCGCCTCCGTGTTGGGCATGAAAATGAGACGACGCCCGTTTGAAGGGTGGCGATTCCCCTCCGAAGTTCCGGCAATACTTTCGGGCACGGCGTGGCGGGGGGATGCGATGATTTGCCGTTCCGCCCCACACCGCCCCGGGTGATGTCTCCATGACCTTCCCGCCCATTCCGAAATCCGGCCAGCGCCGTCCGCGCTCCTTCGGCCATGACACCCGCCGCTGGACGGTTGGCCTGATCGTCCTGATCGGCTCGCTTGGCGTTTACGCGGCAGAGCGCTGGTTCAAGAGCCCCGAAGCTCCGGTGATCGGCACGGCCTTCGTGGCCGATGGCGATACCCTGACCATTAACGGGACGCGGATCCGCCTGATCGACATCGACGCGCCGGAACTGGAGCAGATGTGCCTCGACGCACAGGACCGCGAGTGGCCATGCGGCCGCCAGGCGTCGGCTCGGTTGCGCAGCCGGGTGCGCGGACACGACTTGAGGTGCCAGCCGAAGTCGATCGACAAGTACGGTCGGACGCTCGCCACTTGCACTCTTCCCGACGGGACAGACATCAACGCCTGGATGGTTCAGCAAGGATTGGCGGTGACGTCGGGCCTCGCGCATGTCTACGGTGCGCAGCAGGACGAGGCGCGATCAGCAAGACGCGGATTGTGGACCGGGTCGTTCACGCCGCCGCGCGAGTGGCGGCATCAACATCCGCGCACGGACAACCGCAAGGATTGATCGCGCTGCATCAACCTGCCTTCGCGAGACACGGTTGCGCGCGCAGATGCCGCTCGGTAGAGGCCGGATATTTGCGGAGCATAGCGGCTGGCCTGATTGGACGCGGGACGAAGTTTCCGCTGCAATTCGGACAGGCTCCGCCAAAAACCGTATCGGCACAGGCCGCGCAGAACGTGCACTCGAAGGTGCAGATCACAGCTTCTGCGCTGTCCGGCGGGAGGTCCTTGTCGCAGCACTCGCAATTCGGCCTGAGCTTCATCATCGCGTTTCTCCCTTGCGCAGAGCGTATGCGGCTGACGGATAGGACGCAAGGCAGCCCCGCAAAGCCGAATGCTTGCGCCTTTGCGGCTTTTGATTTTACCTGCGCGCAGAAAAACGAGGAAACGCAAATGTCAAAGGCCGCAACACTCGCTGAATCTCGCTCTGCGGAATCTGAAGTTCTTTACGCGGTCGATGGCAATATCGCGACCATCACGCTGAATCGTCCGGAGCGATTGAACACCATCTCGCGGCCTATGCTTGCGCAACTCGGCGAACTGCTTTTGCAAGCTGACAACGATCCCGCGGTGCGCGTCGTGATCCTCACCGCAACCGGACGCGCCTTCTGCGCAGGACTCGATGTCGGGAGTGCAGCCAGCGGCTCGGGGATCGGATCGCAGAGCGACGCCGACGGTGCACGCACCACGCTCGACCTCAAAACCGCGCCGCCGACAATCCTGTTCAACATGGAGAAACCGACGATCTGCGCTCTCAATGGCGCGGCCGCAGGCTACGGCATGGACACCGCGCTCGGCTGCGATATCCGCATCATGGCCGAAAGCGCGAAATTTGCCGCAGCGTTCGTCAAGCGCGGCATCGTGCCGGAATCTGGCGGGACATGGTTTCTGCCGCGCATGCTGGGCTGGGCGAAGGCTGCCGAGATCATCTTCACGGGACGCACCCTGTCGGCGCAGGAAAGCCTTGAAATGGGCTTGACCAATCATGTTGTCCCGGACGCCGAATTGATGCCCCGCGCCCGTGCGCTGGCAGCGGAGATCGCAGCCAATGCGCCGCTGGCGGTTCAGTCAGCCAAGCGCATGATGCGCGTCGGATTGTCCGAGACCTTCAACGATCATGTGCATCACGTTTTCCTGCAACTGCTTCCGCTGATGCGGACGCAGGATTTCCGTGAAGGCCTTGCATCGTTTCTTGAAAAGCGCCCCGCGGATTTCAAGGGGCGCTGAAATCAAGCCGCGCCAAGCCGTTGTTCTCTGTTCCGCAGCCAGCGGATCGCGGGCAGCGTCAATAACACCATGATGGCCTTGCCCACGATCTGGCCTGCGAGGAATTGCAGGCTGCCGAAGGCAAGCCAGAGGAACAGCAGCGAGTCCGCGATCAATCCGACCAGGCTGCTCGCCGCGACAGCCAGCACGAGTCCGCGCTTCTGCAACGGAGTGTAGACGGCAAAGTCGGCAAGTTCCGACAGCAGGAACGCAACCGCCGAGGCGATCAACAGCGGCGCGGGCGCAAGCGCCGCTGAAAGCAGCGTGCCTGCCCCGATCGCAACTAGGCCGTAAGTGACCCCAAGGCGCCTCTGCACGAGATCGCGCAGCACCAGGGCAAGTCCGGCCATCAGGACACCACTCGGCGCCATCAGGCCGGGGGCAACCGGGATCAGACACGGGCCATCCGGCGGACACGCGGTGCCAAAGTGCTGGATCAGCCAGTTCGCGACTGGAATGCAAGCGATGTAGCCGGTCAGAAACAGAAAGCCTTCGGCACGAAGGCGGCTGCCAAGTGTCATCGCGCTTCAATCTTGGCTTTCGCCGCGTAGGCCACCCAGCCCCTGGCGCGCAGACTGCAGGCAGGACATTCGCCACATCCGTAGCCCCAATCGTGACGTGCCCCGCGCTCGCCGAGATAGCAGGTGTGGGAGTGCTCGACGATCAAGTCAACGAGTCCCCTGCCTCCGAGCGTTTCCGCAAGCGCCCACGTTTCGGACTTGTCGAGCCACATCAGCGGCGTGTGCAACTCGAACGGACGCGCCATGCCGAGATTGAGCGCGACGTTGAGCGCCTTGATGGTGTCGTCGCGACAATCGGGATAGCCGGAGAAATCCGTCTCGCACATACCGCCGACGATGTGCGTGATGCCGCGCCGATACGCCAACGCTGCCGCGAACGTCAGAAACACCAGATTGCGGCCCGGCACGAAAGTATTGGGCAGGCCATCGTCGTTCATTTCGATCGCGGTTTCGCGGGTCAGCGCGGTTTCCGAAACGTCGCCAAGGGTCGGAATATCCAGCGTATGACTGTCGCCAAGCCTCGCCGCCCATTCGGGCCGCAGCGCTGTCATACCCGCGATCAGCTTTCCGCGGCTGTCGAGTTCGATGGCATGGCGCTGGCCGTAGGAAAATCCGATAGTTTCAACGCGCTCGAAACGCGACAGTGCCCATGCCAGGCAGGTCGCGGAATCCTGTCCGCCGGAGAAAAGCACCAAAGCTGCGTTGTTCGGACCCAATTCTGTCATGGGACTGCACTTAGCACCCGAATAACGCGCCGCCAATTGTCTGAGGGCCGGCGTTCCGGCATAGAAGACCCAATCTGTTCAACTTGCGGTGCGCCATGCCCTCTTCTGCCGAAATTCTCAAACTTATCGACATTATGGCCGCGCTGCGCACGCCCAAAACAGGATGCCCGTGGGATCTGGAACAGACGTTTACGACCATCGCGCCCTACACAATCGAGGAGGCCTATGAGGTTGCCGACGCTATTGCGCGTAACGATCTCGATGACCTGAAGGAGGAACTGGGCGATCTGCTGTTGCAGGTGGTGTTTCATGCGCGCATGGCGGAGGAACAAGGCGCGTTCGCATTCGACGACGTCGCCGAGGCAATCAATACCAAGATGATCCGGCGTCACCCGCATGTGTTCGGTGAGCGGGCCGGACGCATGACGCCAGACGAAGTGAAGGGCCTATGGGGCCGGATCAAGGCGGAGGAAAAAGCAGAACGCGCCGCCCGCCGCGGCGAGCCGGTGAAAGTAAATCCCGGATTGCTCGACAGCGTGAAGAAGAGTCAGCCGGCGCTTGCGCGGGCGATGGACCTGCAACGCACCGCATCGACCGTCGGCTTCGACTGGAACGATCCGCGCGCGGTCTTGGCGAAAATCCGCGAGGAAGCCGACGAGATCGAGGCCGCACTGGACAGCGGCAATGACGCCCACATCTCCGAAGAAACCGGCGACCTGTTGTTCGCCGTGGTCAATCTGGCGCGTCATGCCAAGGCCGATCCCGAAATGGCTCTGCGCGCCACCAACGCGAAGTTCGAGCGGCGCTTTGCCTATATCGAACGCACCCTCGCCGCACGCGGCTCATCGCTCGAGCAGGCGACGCTCGCCGAAATGGATGCGCTGTGGAATGAGGCGAAGACCAGATAGCTTCGCTCCAATTCCTATCCTCATGGTGAAGAGGCGTTGTTGCGCCGTCTCGAACCATGAGCGCCATCTAACCCTCATCCTTCGAGACGCGGCTAACAGGCCGCTCCTCTGGATGAGTGGCACGACTTCAACCATTATGGTCACACGCCCGTCTGGATGATGAACGTCGCATTGAAATGCGCTGCCGCCATTGGTCGGATGAATAGCCGCGGCGGGCTTGCGGACAAGCCCCGTGCTGGCGGCAGGCTCACTGCACACTCGGAACAGCGCCGAATTTCGCAATTGTGATATCACGCTTCGAGATATCGACACGAACGGTCATGGCAAACCGGCCATTCTCCAGATGCTTGTCGAGGACCTCGGCGTTGCGGTGCAGCCAGCTAATGCCCGCGCCGTCGGACGGGTCGATGGTCAAATCCAGCGTAACACGCGTCGCGGCGAGCCGATCCTCGATGGCAGCGAGTAGCGCGTCGAGACCCTCGCCGGTTTCGGCTGACACCGGAAAACACGGCCGTTCCGGCGGCCTGCGCGCGGCGATGTTCATCAGGTTCGCGCGGCCGTCTTCATCGAAACGGTCGATCTTGTTCCAGACTTCCAGAATGCGCTGTCCGCCATCCAGGTCGATGCCGAGCTGGCGCAGCACGCCTTCCACGTCGTGCTGCTGGGCTTCCGCGTCCTCATGCGAGATGTCGCGGACATGCAGAATGACATCGGCTTCAATCACCTCTTCCAGCGTTGCGCGGAAAGCGGCGACCAGCATGGTAGGCAAATCCGAGATGAAGCCGACGGTATCCGACAACATCGCCTTGCCGCCATGCGGCAGTGTCAGCGCCCGCAATGTAGGATCGAGCGTCGCGAACAGCATGTCGGCGGCCTGCACATCGGCGCGCGTCAGGCGGTTGAACAGCGTCGACTTGCCGGCGTTGGTATAGCCGACGAGCGCAACAACACGGTACGGCACCCGCTGACGCCCGGCGCGATGCAGACGCCGGGTCGCCTGCACCTTTTTGAGTTCAGATTCGATTTTCGAGATGCGCTCGCTGATCATGCGGCGGTCGGCTTCGATCTGGGTTTCGCCGGGGCCGCCCATGAAGCCGAAGCCACCGCGCTGACGCTCCAGATGCGTCCATGACCGGACGAGGCGGCTGCGCTGGTAATTCAGATGCGCGAGTTCAACCTGTAGCGTGCCTTCGCGGGTCTTGGCCCGGCGGCCGAAGATTTCCAGAATCAGGCCGGTGCGGTCCAGCACCTTCGCCTTCCATTCCTTCTCCAGATTGCGCTGCTGAACCGGCGACAGCGCGCAGTCCATCACCACCAGATCGACGTCATTAGCCTTGATCAGGCCAAGCATCTCCTCGACCTTGCCCTTGCCGAGATAGGTTGCCGGACGGATGTCGCTCAGGGGAGCGATCACGGCTTCCGCGACCGTCAGGTCGATAGCGCGCGCGAGACCGGCGGCTTCCTCAAGCCGCGCCTCCGGATTACGTATTCCATGGGACATCGATGGCGCGTCCGGGTCGCCCCGCCGCACGCGCCTGTAAGGGCCGATGACCAGCACCCGCCCTGTATCGCCCCTCGCCGACCTTGGACGGTCAGCGTCCCCGCTAAAGTCTCGGGGTTCCAAATTAGTTCAGTCTCAAGCTGGCGAATCCTCGCCGCCCTCGAACAACTGGATCGGAGCGCCCGGCATGATCGTCGAGATCGCATGCTTGTAGACAAGCTGCGAGTGACCATCGCGCCGAAGCAGCAGGCAGAAATTGTCGAACCAGGTGACAATCCCCTGCAGCTTCACTCCATTGACCAGAAAGATCGTCAGTGGCGTTTTGGTTTTGCGAACGTGATTGAGAAACGTGTCTTGTAGGTTTTGTGCGCGGTCTGCCGCCATTTTCTTATCCCGCATTCTTGTTTTTGGGCCAGCCTGCCCTCTTCGGAGCGTGGTCTGGCTGCCGGCGTCCCTGAGATCCCCCTCCGGGTGCTGCAAAGACGATTAAAGGGCACGTCCGGTTGTTAGGCAAGACCACGGTAACCCGTTAAGCCGCCAAACGACGGAAAAACTTATGAAAATGCTGAAAACCGGTGGAATTCTTCCCGCAATCGCAAGGCAATAGGCCCAGGCTTGCCATTTCCGATGTCGCGGCCATCGACCCGGACCACGGGCATCACGATCTGGCTGGACGCGGTGACAAACGCCTCGGCGGCCTCATAGGCTTCCGCCGGCGTAAAGGGGCGCTCCTCGAACTTGATCTGCAGCGAGGCAAGAACTTCCGTCAGCACCGCGCGCGTGATGCCGGCGAGAATGCCGCTCTCCGCCGACCGCGTCACGACCTTGCCGTCCCGGGTGACAATCCAGGCATTGCTTGATGAACCCTCGGTGACATGGCCGTCGTGATCGACGAACCATGCCTCATAGGCGTTGTTCTCACGCGCCTGCTGTTTCGCCAGCACGTTCGGCAATAACGACACGGACTTGATGTCGACACGCGGCCAGCGGTTCTCGGGAATGGTGATAACGCCAATACCCTTCGATGCCGTGTCCTGGTTCTTCTGAAAATTCAGGCCGCGCGCCGTCACCACCAGTGCGGGCTTCACCGGATTGACCGGAAAGGCATGATCGCGACGCGCGACACCGCGCGTGACCTGCAGATAGACGATCCCGTAATTGACGCGGTTTCGCCGAACGGTTTCGTGGATTACGACCTCCAGCGAGGTCAGCGGCATTGGCATGTCGATCCGCAATTCGCGCAACGAGCGCTGCAACCGCGCCAGGTGGCGCGGCATGTCGACAACCTTGCCATTCCTGATCTCGCAGACTTCGTAAACGCCGTCGGAGAACTGATAACCGCGGTCCTCGATATTGACGGTGGCGTCCCGCATGTCGCGGTACTGGCCGTTCACATAGGCGATGCGGGACATGAAGTTATCCGACCCCCAACGCCTTGAGCTTGCGATGTAGTGCCGACCGCTCCATGCCGACGAACTCGGCGGTGCGCGAGATATTGCCGGAGAAGCGGCTGATCTGCGCGATCAGGTAGTCGCGCTCGAACACCTCGCGCGCCTCGCGCAGCGGCAGGCCCATGATGTGCTCGCCATTATTGCCCGTAGGCATCGCGGGGATCATCGAGCCGACATCCTGCGGCAGCATGTCCGCTGTAATGGCGGCATCGGGATCGCCGCCCGCCAGAATCATGACGCGCTCGACGTTGTTGCGCAGTTGCCGGACGTTACCCGGCCAGACGTGCGATTGCAGGACCGCCATCGCGTCTTCGCCGATCCGCCGTTTAGGCAGGCCCGTCGCGGACGAAATCTGATCCATGAAGTATTCAACCAGATCAGGAATATCCTCACGGCGCTCGGACAAGGGAGGAACGCGGATCGGCACGACGGACAGGCGATGGTAGAGATCCTCACGGAACTTGCCTTCGGCGATCTCGGCTTCAAGATTGCGCGCCGTCGAGGACACGATACGCACATCGACACTGACCTTGGTGGTGCCGCCTGCCCGCTGGAACGTCTGATCCACCAGAACGCGCAGAATGCGGTTCTGGGTTTCCCGCGGCATGTCCGCGATCTCGTCGATAAACAGCGTACCGCCGTGCGCCTCTTCCAGCGCGCCCGGTTTGCGGCCGGTCTCGCCGTCGGACAATTCGACGCCGAACAGTTCGACTTCCATCCGTTCCGGCGTGATCGCCGCGGCATTGATGACCACAAACGGTCCATCCGCGCGGCTCGACATCGCATGGAGTGTGCGTGCGACAAGTTCCTTGCCGCCTCCTGAAGGGCCGACGATCATGATGCGGCTGTTGGCCTTGGCGGCGCGATCAATGGTCTGGCGCAACTGGTTCATGCAGGGCGACTTGCCGACCAGCGTGGCGGATGACGGCGCATGCTGCTTGAGTTCACGCACCTCACGTTTCAGCCGCGAGGTTTCCAGAGCGCGGTTCGCCACAAGGATAAGCCGGTCCGCCTTGAAAGGCTTCTCGATGAAATCATAGGCGCCGCGCTTGATTGCAGCGACCGCCGTTTCGATATTGCCATGCCCCGAAATCATGACGATCGGCACCTCGGGATGCTCGAGCTTGATCTGCTCCAGCAGTTGCAGCCCGTCCAGCTTGCTGCCCTGAAGCCAGATGTCGAGGAAGATCAGATTTGGGCGGCGGCCCGCAATCTCCGCAAGCGCGCTGTCGCTGTCGCGCGCGGTGCGTGTCTTGAATCCCTCGTCCTCGAGAATACCTGCAACGAGGTCCCGAATATCGGCTTCGTCATCGACGATCAGAATATCGTTGGCCATAAATCACGCCCGTTCTGTCAACTGCCGGTTACGGCTTCTGTTTTTGTTTCGCTGGCTTCTTCGGTGCTGGCATCATTCGCCTTGCCGAAGACAGAGAAGCGCATTCTCACCCATGCTCCCCGCGCACCGGGGCGAAGGGCGGATGCGTCGTTCAGTTCGATACGTCCTCCGTGATCTTCGAGAACACGGCCGACAATGGCGAGTCCAAGGCCTGTGCCCTTCTCGCGCGTAGTCACATATGGCTCAAGCAGGCGCGCGCGGCTTTCTTTTGGCAGGCCGATTCCATTGTCCACAATATCAATGAGGATATCGTCGTTCTCGCGCGCCGCGATAACATCAATGTGTCCGCGTTCGATCTCGCCGGCAGGAACCGCGGCAATGGCCTCGGTTGCGTTCTTGATGATGTTCGTCAAGCCTTGCGAAATCAGACGACGGTCGAACTTCGCATGCATCGGCTCCTGCTTGATATCGACGTTAATGTCGATATCGGGATAACCGACGCGCATAAGGAACACGGTCTGACGAACGGTGTCGGCGACATCTTCGCCCTCGATCACAGGTTTCGGCATGCGCGCGAATTTGGAGAACTCATCAACCATCCGGCGAATGTCGTCGACCTGGCGGATGATCGTATCCGTGCACTGGTCGAACACCGGACGGTCTTCCGTAATGACCTTGCCGAACTTGCGGCGGATACGTTCGGCGGACAATTGAATCGGCGTCAGCGGATTCTTGATCTCGTGCGCGATACGGCGCGCCACATCCGCCCATGCCGAGGTCCGTTGCGCTGTTACAAGCTCTGTGATGTCGTCCAGCGTAATGATGTAGCTTTCGTTGGACTGGCCGGTCTGTTCGGAACTGACCCGCACCGAAAGCTGGCGCTCTATGCTGTCGCGGCTGATCTCGATCTGCCCCTGCAACAAGCGCTGCGCGCTGCCGCGCGCCGTCGCCATCAGTTCGTTCAACTCCGGAACGATCTCGGACAGCGGCTTGCCCAGGACTTCCGATTCCGAATGGCCAATCAGCTTTTCCGCCGAACGGTTGAGAACCGCGATCTTGCCCTCGCCGTCCACACCGATAATGCCGGCGCTGGCGGATGAGAGCACCGCTTCGATGAATCGCCTGCGGCTGTCGATCAGCCCGCTTGCATTGACCAGATCGTCGCGCTGGGTCCGCAACTCCTGCGTCATCTTGTTGAATGTTTCGCCGAGGCTGGCGAGGTCACCTTCCGATTTGTTGACCGGCACCTGAACGTGAAGATCGCCGGTGGAGACCAGATTGGCCGCGCTCATAAGCCGCCGGATCGGCGTAACAAGCCAGTTGGCGAAGTTAAGTCCGATCAGCACCGACGACATCAACACGGTCAGCGCGATCACCGTGAACATCAACGCGAAGGCGACCTGAATTCCGAGGCGGCGAGATTCAAGTTCGGCATATTCCTTCACGCTGGCCTGCGTCTGCTGCAACTGCGCGACAACGCGCGGATCCAGCAGGCGTGCGACGTAGAGAAACGTATCCTGAAATGCGCGCAGGCGAATGACAGCCGCGACATAGTTCTGCTCGATGAACACACCGATCTGCGGCTCGTCTTCCGCGACATTCTTGAGAAAATCCGGCGCGGGTGTCTGGAAATCCTGACGAATGCCCGTCGCCGCGGTTTCAAGGATATGGCGATCCTTGTCGATGATCATGGCGCCGGGAAGATTTCGCGAGGTCGCGCTTGAAGTCAGAAGGTTACGAAATGTCTGGCGGTCCTGATCATAGAGCGGCCGCGCCCGCGCAATGTCGTTCGCCATCCCGATGATGTCGCCGCGAATGAGCTGGGCATGCTCGTAGACATAGGCGTTGGCCACGATGAGCGAATTCTCGATCACCGCGCGGGTACGCACCGAGAACAGGCGGTCGAGACCGCGATCCAGCGTGACGTTGGCCACAATCGACACCAGCACCGCCGGCAGCACGGCGATCACCGAAAACAGGCTGACGATCTGGACGTGGAGCCGTGCCGCGGCCCGCCCCCGGCGGCGGGCCTGAATCACCTGCCAGAGCTCACGGGCGATAATCGCCAGCAGCACCAGGATCGTCGCGCCATTAATTAGAAGGAAGGTGACCACGACCTGGTGGGTCGGCGCGATCGGGGTCAGCCCGGTCAACACCACAAAGGTCAGAAAAGCCGAAAACAGCGCGAGAGCGACGGCAAACGGAGCCAGCAGCCGATGCCAAGGCCTGCTGGCCGGCTCGGCGATGGACGGTTCAAGCGACTGGGCCGACGCCTCTGCTGCGCTCATGCGGGGATCGTGTCAGGCCAATTGTGTGCGGGACAGCGGCGACGGCCGCATCCAGTGATGCATTCATATCACAATGTTGCCCAATTGCGACAATTCCTTGGCGCATTGGACGGCAAAGCCACACCTTCTACGGGTTCTCTACCGGAAAGGGCGTCGGCAGTGCTGCGCAGCCAAGTCCCACATTCGGTGGCGCGGCACGGTCCCGGAATCCGGTTCTAGCTGCCGCTGCGGTAGACCTGGATGTCGAGGTCACGGATCTTCTTGCGCAGCGTGTTCCTGTTCAAGCCAAGCAAGTCCGCAGCCCTGATCTGGTTGCCGCGGTTGGCCGCCAGCGCCGCGGTGAGAAGCGGAATCTCGATTTCCTTCAGGATGCGATGATAAAGGCCTGGCGGCGGCAAGCCATTCGGAAACCCGGCGAAGTGGGAGGCGAGATACATCTCCACCGCGCCGCCGAGATTGTCGACGCTCTGCGGCATGCTGCCGCCGGACACAACGGCAGGCGGCGCCAGTTCGCCTTCGATCACCGAGCCGGTGATGACATCCTGCGGATAAAGCGCAGCAAGACGGCGCGCGAGGTTCTCCAATTCGCGAACGTTGCCGGGCCAGCGATGCTGCTTGAGCCGTTCGAGCGCCTGTGCGTCGAGCTTCTTGGGCGGCAAGCCGTCCTTCTCTGCCAGAGCGAAGAAATGCCGGATCAGATCGGGCAAGTCTTCAATGCGCTCGCGCAGTGGCGGCAGCCGCAGCGGCACCACGTTGAGGCGGAAGAACAGGTCCTCGCGGAACAGGCCCTGCTGGATCAGAATGCGCAGATCCTTGTTCGACGCCGCCACGATGCGCACATCCGTCTTGATCGGGGTACGGCCGCCGACAGTGGTGTACTCACCTTGCTGCAAGACGCGCAGAAGACGGGTCTGTGCCTCCATCGGCATGTCACCGATTTCGTCGAGGAACAGCGTGCCGCCTTCGGCCTGCTCGAAGCGCCCGGTCGCGCGGGCATTCGCGCCGGTAAAAGCACCTCGTTCGTGGCCGAACAGTTCCGATTCGATCAGGTCGCGTGGAATCGCAGCCATGTTGACGGCGACGAACGGGCCGTTGCGCCGCTTGCCGTAATCATGAAGCGCGCGCGCAACCAGTTCCTTGCCGGTCCCGGACTCGCCGGAAATCATCACCGTCAGGTCGGTCTGCATCAGCCGCGCAAGCACGCGGTAGATTTCCTGCATCGCCGGTGAGCGGCCGACCAGCGGAATGGAATCGAACTCACCGTCGTCCTTGGACGCGGCTGGCCGTTCCTTCGGCTCCGACAACGCCCGGCCGACGATGGCGATCAGCTCCTTGAGGTCGAACGGCTTGGGCAAATACTCGTAGGCGCCCCGCTCCGACGCGCGAATGGCCGTCATGAACGTATTCTGCGCGCTCATAACGATGACCGGGAGATTTGGACGCATCTTCTTGATCCGCGGCAGCAGATCGAAGGCGTTCTCGTCCGGCATGACAACGTCGGTGATGACCAGATCACCCTCGCCTTGGCTGACCCAGCGCCACAGCGTGGCGGCGTTCCCGGTCAGACGCACCTCGTATCCGGCGCGTGACAGCGCCTGATTGAGTACGGTGCGGATGGCTGTGTCGTCGTCAGCGACAAGTATACTACCTGCGGGCATTGTTATTCCTCATCTGCATTCTGTGAGGCAGGCGACGGCGTTCCCGGGCGCGCGTCGCCGTTGCTGTGGTTCTGGGCTGGATTGAACATCGGCAACAGCACGCGGAATGTCGTCTTCCGCGGCTGCGATTCACATTCGATGATGCCGCCGTGATCGTTGACGATCTTGGCGACAAGCGCGAGACCGAGGCCGCTTCCCGTCGGCTTTGTCGTCACAAACGGATCGAACAGATTCGGCAGAAGATCGTCCGGAACACCCGGACCGTTATCCTTCACGCAAAACTCGAGCGGCAGCGACACCCGCGATTTCTTGCCCGGAATGGAGAGACGCACACCCGGGCGAAACGCCGTAGTGAGATGAATCTCCGCATCGGTGCCAAGATCACCCACGGCCTCGGCGGCATTCTTCACCAGATTGAGGAATACCTGAATCAGTTGGTCCTGATTGGCAAGGACCGGCGGCAGCGAGGGATCGTATTCCTCGATGAACTTGACGTTACGCGCAAAGCCGGACTGCGCGAGCCGCTTCACATGATCGAACACCGAATGGATATTGACCGGCCCGCGCGCCACGGGCCGCTCGTCACCGAATACTTCCATGCGATCGACAAGGGTGACGATGCGATCCGCTTCATCGCAAATGAGCCGGGTGAGTGTGCGATCTTCCGGAGAGGCAGCCTGTTCAAGCAACTGTGCCGCGCCGCGAATACCCGACAGCGGATTCTTGATCTCATGCGCCAGCATGGCGGCCAGCGCCGTCACCGATCGCGCGGCGCTGCGATGGGTCAACTGCCGGTCCATCTTGTCGGCGATCGAGCGCTCCTGAAGCATCACAACAATATGGCCCGGATGTTCACCAAGCGGCGCGACGTGAAGGTCAACTTGCCGATCGCCGCCGATCCGCGGCGTGCCGAGATCGACCTTGTACTCGTTCACAGCGGCATTGGTCCGGCGCACCTGATCAATCAGCGCCAGCAACGGGCTGCCGAACGGCACCAGTTCGCGCAGCATTTGCCGCCGCAGATGCGGGATGGATGTCTCGAAGAAGGATTCGGCGGCGATGTTCGCATCGAGAATCTTGCCGTCCGGCGCAATCAGCATCACCGGGTTGGGCAGCGCGTTCATCATCGCATCGCTGTTGGCGAGCTGTGGCGTGCGCTTTTCGGCGACATTGCTCATGCGGCGGCGCTCCAGGAAAATTCACCGAAGGCATCGTGCAGCGAACGGCGTACCTGTGCTGGCTCGGTCGCGGTCAGAATGACCTGCCGCCAGCGCTTGAGTGTTTCGGCGGAGGCCGCGCTGCCCTTCGCCGCAACATCGAGAGCCCAGCCGAGATGCTTGCGAGCGTGACGCGTGCCGACACGCGATCCGTAATGCTCCACGACATGATCGTAGAGATCGCAGACGTGATTCAGTTGGGTGCCGAGTTCAGGTTCCGGCTCGATCTCGCCGCCTGCAAGTCGCCGCGCGATCTGTCCGGGCAGCCAGGGCTGTCCCTGTGCACCGCGCCCGATCATCACGGCGTCCGCGCCCGATTCCTCAAGCGCCGTTGTCGCTTGCTCGAACGAGGTGATGTCGCCATTGACTACCACAGGCACCCTCACCGCATCCTTGACCGGACGAATGGCAGCCCAACTCGCGCTTCCCTTGTAGAACTGGCAGCGCGTGCGGCCGTGAACTGTGATCATTTTCACGCCCGCCTCTTCCGCACGGCGCGCAAGCTCGGGCGCATTGAGGGAGTTATCGTCCCAGCCGAGACGCATTTTTAATGTCACAGGGACATTGACTGCCGACACCGTGGCGTCGATCAGCCGCAAGGCGTGATCGAGATCGCGCATCAGCGCGGAGCCGGATTGGCCGCCGGTCACATGACGCGCCGGGCATCCCATGTTGATGTCGATAATGTCGGCGCCGCCGCCTTCAGCAATTCGCGCGCCCTCGGCCATCCAGTGGGTCTCGCAGCCAGCAAGCTGAACTACATGCGGGCCGATACCGGTGGCCTCACAGCGCAGCACGGACATCGGGCGGCCACGGGCCAGATCATCGCTGGCCGTCATTTCGGAAACAACGAGACCGGCGCCCAGTTCGGCGGTCATGCGCCGGAACGGTGCGTCGGTAATACCGGACATCGGCGCAAGCAGCACGCGATTGGCGATCTCGATATCGCCAATCGTAATTGTGTCTTGGCGGGCCGGAGGCTTAATCACCCTTATTTCGCTTTCTGACAGTCCCCGCGTCATTGCGGGGAGCGCATAGCTCAATTTCTAAGCACCAAAGAACCATGCCTACAGTTTAGCCAATTGTCCACAGCTTGCAAGTGCGATGCAACAATTCTTCCAAATTCTTCACAGGGTTGCGGATTTATGCTGTTCCCGGCCCGAATGTGGTAAGGGCAGCACCCAAACCGCCAATATCGTGGCCAATTCACTCGTCCGGACTTGTCGTTACCGCCTATGCCAACACCAAAACGGACTGCCGCCATTGTCGTTGCCGCCGGCCGCGGACTTCGCGCCGGGGCCGGAGGTCCCAAGCAATACCGGTCAATCGGGGGAAAAACGGTCCTCGCGCGAGCGATGGAGCCGTTTTGCACCCATCCTGACGTGTTTGCCGTCCAGCCGGTTCGCAACCCCGACGATACCGATATTTTCGATCAGGCGGTATCACACCTGACCTATCAGACGCCGGTCAATGGCGGGGCGACCCGGCAGGCGTCTGTCCGCGCCGGGCTCGAAGCGCTGGCATCTCATGCACCGGACATCGTCCTGATCCACGATGCCGCCCGCGCCTTTGTCACTGGCGAGGTGATCTCGCGCGCGATCGATTCCGCGCTGATCACCGGCGCAGCGATTCCCGTGGTCCCCGTAACCGATACTATCAAGGTGGTTGATGGATCGGGCGCGATCACCGCGACGCCGGATCGTGCGGCCCTGAGGATCGCGCAAACGCCGCAGGCATTCCGGTTCGACGCCATTCTCGAAGCGCATCGCCGCGCGGCGCGCGAAGGCCGCGATGATTTCACCGACGATGCCGCGATTGCTGAATGGGCGGGATTGACGGTGACGACGTTTGAAGGCGATGTTGCGAACATGAAGCTGACCACTCCCGAAGACTTTGCACGCGAGGAAGCGCGCCTCGGTGCGATGCTGGGCGATATCCGCACCGGCACCGGCTATGACGTGCATGCGCTGACGGACGGCGATCACCTGATGCTGTGCGGCGTGCGCGTGCCGTTCACCAAAGGCTTCCTAGCGCATTCCGATGGCGACGTCGGCCTGCATGCGATCGTCGATGCAATTCTCGGCGCACTGGCGGACGGCGACATCGGTTCACACTTCCCGCCGAGCGATCCGAAGTGGAAGGGCGCGGCGTCCGACCAGTTCCTCAAACACGCCGTCAGCCTTGTGCATCAGCGCGGCGGCCGCATCGCCAATCTCGAAGTCACCATGATCTGCGAGGCACCGAAGATCGGCCCGCTGCGCGATGCGATGCGCGCCAAGATCGCCGAGATCACCGCACTTCCTCAGTCAAGAATTGCCGTGAAAGCGACCACCAGCGAACGCCTCGGCTTTACGGGACGCCAGGAAGGCATCGCGGCGACTGCTGCCGCAACGATCCGCCTGCCCTGGGATGACACCCTGACCGGACCAGCCGCATGACCGCCAGCACCATCCGTGCCCTCTCCCGCTCGTTGCTGGATCTGTGCCGGATGCGTAAGCTGACCATTGCAACGGCGGAGTCCTGCACCGGCGGACTTGTCGCTGCTGCGCTCACCGAAATCCCTGGGTCGTCGGACGTGGTCGATCGCGGCTTCGTCACCTATTCCAACGACGCCAAGCACGCGATGCTCGGCGTCGAGACCTCCACGCTCGAAACCTTCGGCGCGGTGAGCAAGGAAACCGCGACCGCAATGGCGTTCGGCGCACTTGAACACGCCGATGTCGATCTCGCGGTGTCGATCACCGGCATTGCCGGTCCCGGCGGCGCAACGCCGGGCAAGCCTGTAGGGCTGGTTCATCTCGCCGTCGCCGGGCGCGATGGCCGCATCACCCACAAGGAATGTCGCTTCGGCGCGGTCGGGCGCAACAACGTGCGCGAGCAGTCGGTGATCGAGGCGCTGAAGATGCTGACCGAGATGGCGCGCGGACCGCAGCCGCCGATCAAGAAGCGCCCACGCGCGGCGGCCCATAGACCGCATCCGCGCGTTTCTCGAACGCCGCGGCGAAGCGCTGGAAAGCGGCGTCGAACATCGCGCCCATCAGCACCGCGAGCATCCGACTCTTGAACTCGTAGGCGATGAAGAAGCCGACATCGCAGGAGTTCTCCGATTTCGCCTCGAAGGTCCAGCGGTTTTCCAGTTTGCTGAACGGCCCCTGCAGATACTCGACAAGGATTTTTAGGTTCGGCCTGTCCAGCGTGACACGGCTGGTGAAGGTTTCACGCACCACCTGAAACGAAACGGTCATGTCGGCGACAATGACTTCGCTCCCGTCCGGCTTCTGCGTGCGCTGACGGACTTTCAGGGCCTGGCACATTGGCACGAATTCAGGATAGCGCTCGACATCCGCAACGAGGTCGAACATCTTGTCGGCGCTGTGACCGACACGGCGCTTGTTGGAGAACTGCGGCATCCGACGTTAGCGGTTCGCCGCCGCGCGCGCTGCCTGCAGCTTGGCGAAATCCTCGCCGGCGTGATGCGATGAGCGCGTCAGGGGGCTTGCCGACACCATCAGAAAGCCCTTGGTATAGGCGACCTTCTCGTAGCCGCCGAACTCATCAGGCGTCACATAGCGCATCACCGCATGATGCTTGAGGCTCGGCTGCAGATACTGGCCGATGGTGAGGAAATCCACGTCCGCCGAACGCAGGTCGTCCATCACCTGCAGCACTTCGTGGCGTTCCTCGCCAAGGCCGACCATGATGCCGGACTTGGTGAAAATGGTCGGGTCCATTTCCTTGACCCGCTGCAGCAGCCGGATCGAATGGAAATAACGCGCGCCGGGCCGCACCGTGAGATAGCGCGACGGCACGGTTTCAAGGTTGTGGTTGAACACATCGGGCTTCGCCGCCACCACCTGCTCCAGCGCCCCGTCCTTGCGCAGGAAGTCCGGGGTGAGGATTTCAATGGTCGTGGTCGGGCAACTCGCACGAATGGCGCGGATGGTCTTGGCGAAGTGATCAGCGCCGCCATCGGCGAGATCGTCGCGGTCGACCGACGTAATCACAACATGGTGCAGGCCGAGCTTCTGCACGGCCAGCGCGACATGCTCCGGCTCCGACGCATCGAGCGCATTCGGCAGCCCCGTCTTCACGTTGCAGAAGGCACAGGCGCGGGTGCAGGTGTCACCCATGATCATAAAGGTCGCGTGCTTCTTGTCCCAGCACTCGCCGATGTTCGGACAGCCCGCTTCCTCGCACACAGTAACGAGGCCGTTCTCTTTCACGATGTTGCGGGTGTTGGCATAGCCGCGCGAGGTCGGCGCACGGACGCGAATCCAGTCCGGCTTGGCCGGTGACTTCGCGTCCGGCCGGTTGACCTTCTCCGGATGCCGCGGGCGCACCTGATTGGGTGACACCGTATCGATCAGAGTGACCATGAAAAGTCCGAGATTTCCTGTAACTTACCTAAGCCTGCTGATCCCTTGGTGCAAGCCGCGGGGATGGTGATACTCTGGAATGAATATCACGTTTCCATCCCGGTCCGCACGGCTTCGCGCGCTCATCCCCTGCCCATAAATGCCTGAACTCCGTTCCCCGCCCTCCCTTGGCCGTCCTCTTGGCCGCCTGCTGACGAAGAAGTTCTTCGCGCGCAGCGTCCATGAGGTCGCCCCCGGCCTGATCGGCGCGACGCTGCTGGTGGATGGCGTCGGCGGGATCGTCACCGAGGTCGAGGCCTATCACCACACTGAACCGGCTGCGCACTCTTTCAACGGACCGACCCCGCGCAACATGGTGATGTTCGGCCCGCCCGGCTATCTCTACGTCTACCGTTCTTATGGCATCCACTGGTGCATGAATTTCGTGTGCGAGAAGGAAGGTTCGGCCAGCGCGGTGCTGATCCGCGCGCTCGAACCGACTCACGGCATCCCGGCGATGCGGCGGCGGCGCGGACTGCACGACGAGCGTTCGCTCTGCACCGGCCCCGGCAAACTGTGCGAGGCGATGGGCGTGAACATCAAACACAACACGCTGCCGCTCGATGCGCCACCGATCGCGATCTACGCGCGCAGGCACAAGCCGGAGATCGTCAGCGGCATCCGCATCGGGATCACCAAGGCAGTGGGGCTGCCGTGGCGTTACGGATTGAAGGGCTCGCGCTTCCTCAGCAAGCCGTTTCCCCCATAAGGCGACACGGTGACGAACTTCGCTGCAAACGGCGAAGCGGTGACGAAAGCGCGGCGGCGCGATTGTCCGGTTGTTGGCGCTGCGAAGGCTGCAATCGGCGCACGCCATGCGTTATTAGCATGGCAATGAGAGTGTCTTAGCCAAGAGAATAAGCATCCATCAAAGGAAAGGCACTTCGTCATTGCGAGCGAAGCGAAGCAATCCACTCTTGACCCGGAAAGCTGGATTGCTTCGTCGCTTCGCTCCTCGCAATGACGAAAGATAAGATCCGATCCATTCACACGGCCGCGTGACACACCGCTTCGATCCGGTTGCCATCGGGATCACGCAGGAAGGCGGCATAGTAAGATGTGTGATAGCTGCGCAGGCCAGGTGCGCCCTCGTCGCTGCCGCCTGCGGCGATGCCCGCGTCCCAGAACGCATCGACCTGCGTCTGCCACTTTGCCTTGAAGCACCAGTGGCGGCCCGGCGCGTCGTCCGGCTTCGCGCCCTTGCGGATCGAAATGTATACCCGATCCGGATACGACGCGCGTGAGCGTTCGCCGTAGCCGAGCCAGTCGTCGCGCCGTCCGACCTTGACGATGCCGAGCGCGTGCATGATCGCGTCGTAGAATTTTTCCGCGGCGGCAATGTCGGAGACGGTAATCGAAACGTGGTCGAGCATCTGGCGTTCCCGGATTGAAACAATCAAACCCGGAGCGGAGTTTCAATGCAAGCCGCCTCAGGCGCGGCGCTGGGAAAAGTCGGTAGCGAAAATCAGCGCAACGGCCGGCAGCAGCCAGACCGTCACCGGCAGAAACGCGAACACAGCTTTTCCGCTGATGTCCCAGGCGATGCCGCCGAGGATCGACATCACCATCGCAAAGCCATAGCCGAGCGTGAACACGCCCGCCGACATGCGCGGCACATCATCCGGCGCAACGAGCAGTGCCGGGAGCGCAAGCACGAGCGTCAGCGTGACGGCACAGGCGAAGCCGATCAGGGCGGCGGACGTGACGACGCCCCACGAACCCGAGAAGGAAAGCATGCCGGCGATCCCGGTCAGGCCGATCGCAACGGCGGCGAGCAGCGGCCACTTCTTCCGTTCCCACCGGCTCGCCATCGCAAGCAGAATGAAGGATGCGGGCAACTGCCCGACATTGAGCGCGGTGAGCGCCGGGCCGATCAGGTCGGTGCGTCCTGTCTGCAGCAGGTATCCGGGAAGGAAGGCGTTGGTGCAGAAGTAAAGCTGGTTGGCGGCGCTCATGATGATGCCGACCTTCCAGAGCAGCGGATCGCGCCAGTCCGGCATCCACAGATGATGACGCGACACCGGCGCACTCTTGCCGCCGGGCTGAAGCAGGAAGATGACAACGGCAATCGCGACAAGCGGGATCGACCACAGCACGAGGCTGGCGCGCCAGCTTCCCGCCAGCAACGGCAGCAGGAATCCTGCGAGGGCCACGGGGAAAATCTCACCGCACAGAAGACCGTTGGTATAGACCGCGGTGGCAAAGCCGATGCGGTCCGGCACCCACTGGCGCACTGTGGGCGGCAGCGACGGCTGCATCACCGCGATGCCCGCCGCCATGACGACGGTTGTGATGTAAAGCATCCACGGATCGGATGCGAAGCCGCGCAGCGCCGAGCCTGCCGCCGCGATCAGAAGACCGATGATCAGCGCCGGCACCGCGCCGACGCGCGCGATCAGCAGCGAACCCGGCACGGCGACCAGCGCGAACAGGCTGACCGGAATGGCGTTGAGGATGCCGACCTGCGTGCCCGACAGCTTGAGATCGACAATGATCAGCGCCAGCACCGGCGGGATCGCAAGGATCGTCAGCCGCAAGCCGTTTCCGGCCAGCCAGAGCAGAAGCAATGCCTTGAACGAGGATGACCGCTGCGGAATCATTCCGCGCCCTTGAGACGCTCCAAAGCCTCGAGGATCTTCGCCTTGCGGCTTTCGGCTTCCTCGCGCTTTTCACGCTGTTCTTCGATGACGTCTTCCGGCGCGTTGGCAACGAACTTCTCGTTGCCGAGTTTGGCATCGACGCGCTGAATGTCGGCGGTCGCTTTCGCAAGCTCCTTGTCGAGACGGACCTTCTCGGCGCCGAGATCGATCACGCCCTTGAGCGGGATTGCGGCCACTTCGCCGCGGACCAGCAACTGCACCGAACCATCCGGCGCACGATCCGCAAACGAAATGTCGCCGAGGCGCGCGAGCCGCTTCATCACATCGCTCCAGCGTTCCGCACGCGCCTTGATGTCAGCGGACGCGCCGACCAGCACCAGCGGAAACAGCGTCGCGGGCGGAATGTTCATTTCCGCGCGAACCGATCGGATCGACGAGATGAGTTCGACCAGCCAGCCGATTTCGGCTTCGGCCGCCGGATCGCTGAACTGTTCGACCTCGGGCGCGGGCACGACAACCACCGGCATCGCCAGCGGATCGCCGGAGATCGCAGGCTCGATGATCGGTTCGGCGGGCGCCTTCAGCGGCCAGGCAGCCAGCGCGAGCAGGCCATCGCGCTGTGCCGTCACCGCCCACAGTTCCTCGGTGAGGAACGGCATGAACGGATGCAGCAGTTTCAGGATCTCATCGCGCGCCCAGGCGATGCTGGCCTGCGTCTCGGCCTTGGCGGGCGAGTCCGGCCCCATCAGCACGGGCTTGGCGAGTTCGAGATACCAGTCGCAGAAGATGTTCCAGACGAAGCGGTACATGCTGTTTGCCGCATCGTTGAAGCGATAGGCCTGGATCGCTTCGGTGACGTCTTGCGTGGCGCGTGCGGTTTCATGCGCAATCCACCGGTTGAGCGTTTCCTTGGCATTGGCCGGATCGAAGCCCTCGGCCAGCGCGCAGCCGTTCATTTCGGCGAAGCGCGAGGCGTTCCACAGCTTGGTCGCGAAGTTGCGGTAGCCTTCAACACGCTGGGTCGAGAGCTTGATGTCGCGGCCCTGCGCCGCCATCGCCGCCAGCGTGAAGCGTAGCGCGTCGGCGCCGTAGTCGTCGATCAGGTGCAGCGGGTCGATGACGTTGCCTTTCGACTTCGACATCTTGGCGCCCTTCTCGTCGCGGACGAGGGCGTGGATGTAGACGGTCGGGAACGGAACGTCCTTCATGAAGTGCATGCCCATCATCATCATCCGGGCGACCCAGAAGAAGATGATGTCGAAGCCGGTCACCAGCACGTTGGTCGGATAGTAGCGCTTCACGTCGGCGTCGGTGTCGGGCCAGCCGAGCGTCGAGAACGGCCACAGCGCCGACGAGAACCAGGTGTCGAGTACGTCTTCGTCGCGGGTGATGAAGCCCTCGCGCTTGGCGGGATCGAGCGCCATTTCACGGCCCTGCTCCGCCGTGATGACGTCCTGCTCGACGTAATAGCCGAGCGCCTTGCCGACCGCTTCGTCTTCGGTCTCGGCGACGAACACCTTGCCGTCCGGCCCGTACCACGCCGGAATCTGATGACCCCACCAGAGCTGGCGGGAGATGCACCATGGCTGGATGTTCTCCATCCACTCGAAGTAGGTCTTCTCCCAGTTCTTCGGCACGAACGCCGTCTCGCCGCTGCGCACCGCCGCGATCGCGGGCGCGGCCAGCGTCTTGGCGTCGACGTACCACTGGTCGGTCAGATACGGCTCGATGACGACGTTCGAGCGGTCGCCATGCGGCACCATGTGGGTGTTCGGCTCGATCTTCTCGAGGAAACCTGCCTCCTCCAGCTTCGCGACGATCAGCTTGCGCGCGGCGAAGCGGTCCTTGCCATGGAGTTCTTCGGCAAAGATCAACGCGGCTTCCGGCAGGTCGCGCAGATAGTCCTCGTTGGCAGACAGCGACATCCGCGCTTCCTGATCGAGCACGCTGATGAGCCGGAGATTGTGACGGCGTCCGACCTCGAAGTCGTTGAAATCGTGCGCCGGCGTGATCTTCACCGCGCCCGACCCCTTCTCCGGATCGGAGTAATCGTCGGCGACAATCGGAATGAGACGGCCAACCAGCGGCAGCACGACGTTCTTGCCGACCACGCTCCTGTAGCGGTCGTCCTCGGGATTCACCGCAACAGCGGTGTCGCCGAGCATGGTTTCGGGCCGCGTGGTCGCGACCACGATGAAGGTGGACGGGTCTTCCGGATTGAACTGTTTGCCTTCCAGCGGATAGCGCAGATGCCAGAGGCTGCCCTTGACCTCGATCTGCTGCACTTCGAGATCGGAAATCGCGGTCAGCAGCTTCGGGTCCCAATTGACCAGCCGCTTGTCCTTGTAGATCAGGCCTTGCGCATAGAGTTCGACGAACACTTTGGCGACGGCGCGCGACAGGCCTTCGTCCATGGTGAAGCGCTCGCGCGACCAGTCGCACGATGCACCGAGGCGCTTGAGCTGGTTGACGATGGTCCCGCCGGACTCCGCCTTCCACTGCCAGACACGCTCAAGGAATTTGGCGCGGCCCATGTCGCGGCGAGCCGGCTCCTGCCGTTCCATCAACTGCCGCTCGACCACCATCTGCGTGGCGATGCCCGCATGGTCGGTGCCCGGCTGCCACAGCACGTCACGGCCGCGCATGCGCTCGAACCGGCAGAGAATGTCCTGCAGCGTGTTGTTGAGCGCGTGGCCCATATGCAGCGAGCCGGTGACGTTCGGCGGCGGGATGACGATCGTGAAGGGTTCGGCGTCCTTGCGCTCGGGCCGTCCGGCCTTGAATGCGCCGGCGTCTTCCCACGCCTTCGCGATACGGTTCTCGATCTCGGCGGGCTGGTAGTTTTTCTCGATCATCGTGCGTGCAATCGTCAGTTTGTCCGCGCTGGAACGCATCCGGCGCGCTCTTATGCGCGCTCTAGCGTGTTTTCAGGCGTCGTGAAATCCGGAATGCGCTGGGAAACGCGGCGGGACTATATGAGGTGTCGCCCCTGAAAGCAAAACCTGCAGGATCACAGGGGCTTGAGAGGCGAAAGCCGGGTTTTTGATGAGGCTCGTCAGAACGAGCGATCAGCGGCCGCGCGAAACCCGCTCGATCTCGGCCTTGACGATCCGCTCGACCAGATTGGGCAGATTGTCATCCAGCCAGGATTTCAGCATCGGCCGCAGCATTTCCTTGACCAGATCTTCCAGCGTGCGGGCGTTGTTGCTCAAAACCGTGTTCTGCAGCGCGTTGAAGGCGGACTCGACCGCCGACACTGTCGAACCCGACATGATCTGCTGGACCGGCGTCTCGCGCACAGGCTCGCGCTCGAAGGACCGTGGCGGTGTTGGACGGGGTGCGGGAATTTCGGCCACTGGCGTTTCGGCAAATTCGAGGTCGTCGTCGGGTTCGATCTTGTTGAACACTGGCTGTGGTGCCGGTTCAGGCACGGCCATCTGTTCGGTCAGTTCGAAGACATCGTCTTCGGGTTCCGGCTCGGGCGCCTTCGCAGGCGCGGCCGGGGCATCGAAGCTCGCCATCATGGCGTCGATCTCGGCCTGGCTGTTCTTCGCAGCAGGCGCAGGCGCAGGTGCCGGGGCGGAACGCGCGGGAGCAATCTTGGACGGCGGAATCCCCGTCATCACCGTGCGCGCGGGCGCAGCAGCCGGACGGGCCATTTCCGCTTTTGGAACTTCGGTCTTTTGAGGGGCGGCAGGTGCCGGAGCCGCAGCAGCAGCGCCCGCAGCCGGCTTAGCTTCGTCATCGGAAATGATGCGCCTGATCGACGCGAGAATCTCCTCCATCGAGGGCTCCTGCGCCTTTGCCGGTTGCGTCATCTCGGACTCCACATCAGCGGCCCGGATCCAAAAATCAGATCAACAGAAAGCCGCACACCCTCGTCACGAATCGCTTTGGCGATCTCTCTGACGGTATGTCATGGCAACAATTGATTGCAAGCAACGGCCGTTGTGCGCAGACGGTTGATCACAGCACTGATGTGACAGGGTTAACCGGACACCGCTCGAACCTGATCCGCATTCGCGCCGCCACAAGGCAAGCGCGAATGCGGAGGATCGGTTAGCGGCCGTCTGGGGTACGAACGCCGAACCAGCTATCGCGGATCTCGTGATAGTGGACGCTCGGATCGTAGACGTTGGTCGCGAGCTTGAGCGTGCTCGGCGACAGGCGGCCGATGGAGTTCAGCACGCTGTAGGAGGCGACCACGCGGTCATGCTGCGCGGTGACAAGCGCGACGCGCGCGTTCACCAGTGCCTGCTGCGCGTTGAGGACGTCTAGCGTGGTACGCTGACCGACCCTCGCCTCTTCGCGGACGCCGTTGAGCGCGATTTCAGACGCGGTGACCTGCGACTGCGCCGACTGCACCTGCGCCTTGCCGGCGACAAGCTGGCCCCAGGCCTGCGCGACGGTGGCGCGGGTCTGGTCACGGACCTGCTCAAGGTTCAGACGCTGCTGGGCCAGCGTCTCTTTCGACTGGCGGATCAGCGAGTATTCCGCGCCGCCCTGATAGACGGGCACGGTCAATTGCGCGACAGCGGATGCACCGAAAGCCCGGTAGGTGGCCATTGTGCTTTCATAGGATTGCTGCACGCTGCCCTGCAGGGTCACGGTCGGGAACAGCGCACCCTCGGCCACCTTCACCTGCAGGAAGCTGACGTCGATGCCGTACATGGCGGCGGTGACATTGGGATTTTCCAGCAGGCTGAGATCGACCGCGCCCGCCAGCGACGGCGGCAGATAACGATCGACCGGCGAACCCGGCGCGAGATTGCCGGGATCGTTGCCGATGATGCGGCGGAAATTCGCGCGCGTCGTGGTCAGGTTGGATTCGGCGGTCAGCAACTGCGTCTTGCCGGCGGCGAGCTGCGCCTGCGACTGCGCCACGTCGGTGCGGGTGACTTCGCCGACGTTGAAGCGGTCCTGGGTCTGCTTCAGGGTTTGTTCGAGCACGCGGACGTTGCTCTTCTGCACCTCGACGATCGCCGAGTCGCGCAGATAGTCCATGTAGACGGTTGCAGCCGAGAACAGCACGGTCTGTTCCAGGACGCGCAGACCTTCGCGCGCCGCCGAGACCTGGCTTTCCGCAGCGCGGGTGCGGTTGCCGGTCTGCCCGCCGTTATAAAGCGTCTGGCTGATGGTGGCGCCGACCGAGCGCGGTGCGTTGACACCAGCGAGGCTGGTGGTCGCCACACGTCCGCCGGTGTTCGTGTTCTGCTGGCTGTCGGTGTACTGCGTTCCGGCGCTGGCAGTGACCGCGATGCGCGGACGGTAGCCGGACAAGGCCTGCGGGACGCTTTCGTCGGTGGCGCGAACCGAGGCACGCTGGGCATTCAATTGAGGGTTGTTTTGATAGGCACGCACCAGAGCGGCCTCGATGGTGTCGGCCATGACCGGAGTGGCCACAACCGAAGTCATCAAGAGGGCCGCTAGCGCGACGCCCGCACTGAGTTTCTTCCGATAGTTAGCTTGCATACGTTGTCCCCAACCGGCAGCCGCTCGCCATCAAGAAGGCGCGCGAAAGCCGGGTCTCTGAGTCGCCTGTGCCCGTTCCGCGTAAGTCTATGCATCGCCAAGCCGGGGTGAAACCCTTTCAGGGCCGCCGCAGGCGAAACAGTGTGGATGGGACATTGTAGCCACACTTGATCAAATTAAAGGAAGCTAGTCCTAGAAAACGAACGCCGGGCGGCGCTCCAGACCGGCCAAAACAGGCGCCGAGGCGTCGAAGAGCACCCGGCTCCCGAAATCCGCTGGGGACCGGGTCACGAGGGTCGCACGCGACGGCCGGCGGGTTGCGAACACGCCCACGAGCCGCCCCCCCATCTTCAATTGCCCGTAGAGCGCCTCCGGTTCGCGTTCCGTGGCGCCATCCAGCACAATAACGTCATACGGGCCGTGGGCGGGGTCGCCGTCCGCCGGGGCGGCGGCGGTCACCGTCACATTGGACAGGCCGGCGAGATTGGCCTTCGCGGTGGCGGCCAGTTCCCCATCTGATTCCGTGGCAAAAACCTCGCCTGCCAGGCGTGCGACAACCGCCGCCGAATAGCCGCTGGCACAGCCGACCACGAGCACACGGTCGGTCTCGGAAATATCGGCCGCCTGCAGCATTCTGGCGAGCAACGCCGGCTGGATCAGACAGCGCTTCGCCTGCCCCTGCGCAGCGACGTCGATATCCATGTCGAGATAGGCAATGGCGCGCTTGTTGTCCGGCACAAAACGCTCGCGCGGAACGGCCAGCATGGCGTCGATGACGCGCAGGTCCGTCACATCGCTCGGACGCACCTGACAGTCGACCATCGTCCGCCGCAAGGCCGTGAAATCTGACATGACATAACCTCTTGAGAGCAAAGACCTGACCGCCGGATTCTCATCCGTATGGGGGCATATTTGCTGCAAGGCCGAATGGGTTGCAAGCCTGTCCCGCACTGGGCTTTCCCTCCGGGACGGCATATGTCGAGGACGGAGCCCGTGAGGCTTTCGGCCCGTTTGGAATTTGCCGATCGGTGAACAGGATCAGATGAGCAAAGCCCCGCGCAAACCTGGCCGTGTGCCGCCGCCTCCCTCAGAACCGGACTCCGAAAATGGTTCGCTGTCGGCCCATGGTTTGTCGCGCATGCGCAAGCAGATGGACGAGTTCGACGATCTTCCGGCGGAAGTGCGCGCCGCGCTGATGTCGGCGGTCGAGCCGAGCGATCAGATGATCGACGTGCTCTGCGCCATGAATCGCGGCGGGTTTCCGGTCGCGGACATGATGAAGGTGATCGAGACGAGCAACGCCAAGAGCGGTGGTTGAGAGCTGCGGCAGGCCGTTGCGCGCGCTGATTGGAGGCCACGACCGGAATTGAACCGGTGTACACGGTTTTGCAGACCGTTGCGTAACCACTCCGCCACGTGGCCTCACAGGCCGGACTAGTTACAAGGGCATAGGTCGTTATGCAATCGTCCCCGCTCAGGTTTCGCGCTTCCGGCGCAAAGGGCTCTGGAAAGTTGCCGCTTTCATCCCATTTTCACTTTAGGGCGATTTACGCTTTGCAAGACTCGGGGCCTTTGCTATAGGCGGCCCCATTGCTGCTTCAGCAGTCTTCCTCGGTAGCTCAGCGGTAGAGCATTCGACTGTTAATCGAATGGTCGCTGGTTCGAATCCAGCCCGGGGAGCCAGCAAATTCAATCACTTAATTGCCACTCTTCCAGTTCCGCCTTGCGGGCGGTCAGCCGTGTGCATAGCTCTGGCGTCAGGATACCCTCCGGAGTGTTTTCGGGGTGATTCCAGGATGGAACAGGCGGTTTTGACGTGAGCGCGCAAGCCAAGGCTGAACTCGACCGCCACTTCGACTGGATCGCGGACCGCCTGCCCGACAAGGGCGCGCGTTTTGTCCGCTGGGTGCGGCAGCCGTCCTCGCGATGGGTGCGAATCCCCCTCGCCGTGCTGCTGGTCCTCGGCGGCGTTTTCAGTTTCCTGCCTGTTCTCGGTCTCTGGATGCTGCCCCTCGGCCTGCTTCTGATCGCGCAGGATTTGCCGTTCCTGCAGCGGCCGCTGGCCCGTGGGCTGGGATGGGGCGAGCGCAAATGGATGGAGTGGCAAAACCGGCGCCGCCCGTCCCCGACTGAAACCGAAAAATGAATTCGCCCCTCGACATCATCGTCCCCATTGTGATGGGCGCGGCGCTGTTGTGGTGGATCGGCCGCGGCATGGGCGGCCGCGCCATGCTGATTGCGACCGCCGCAACGCTCGCCGTGATCGTGGGGGTGCTGCTTGTGCAGCATGCCGGCGGGCGCTGAAGCGCGCCGTAAGCTCTTATTGCAAAAATGTCGCAGCCGCCGGGAGACTGCCGCGCCCCGGTTGCATCCGCTTGCGGCTGCAACGCCGCTCGGCAAAACTCCCCACACGATACCTTTGGGGGCTGAGTCGATGCGGATCGGGCGTTTAGGACAATGGGCCCTTGGTGCGGCTGCAAGTCTCGCGATCGCAACCGGCGCGCAGGCCGCCGATCTTCCTGCGAAAGCCAGGGCGGTTCAGTACGTCAAGATCTGCTCGCTGTACGGCCCGGGCTACTACTACATCCCCGGCACCGACACCTGCATCAAACTGAGCGGCTATATTCGCGCCGACTGGAATCTCAACGGCGGCAACTACGACAAGCCGGGCTGGGATCAGGGTAACGCCCAGGGCACCAAGTCGCGCGACCGCGACTACTTCACCACCCGCGTGCGCACCGAACTGCAGATCGATACCCGCACCCAGACCGAATATGGCGTGCTGCGCACGTACACGAATCCGCGCTTCCAGTTCGACACCGGCGCAGGTCCGTCGAGCGGCGTGCTGACTCTCGACTACGGCTTCATCCAGTTCGCCGGATTTACCCTCGGCAAGGCGGTCTCGATCTTCCAGACTCCATGGGGATCGTCAGGCGCCAACAGCCTCACATCGTACCTGATCGGCGGATACGACAACGTCAACGGCATTTCGCAGATCGCCTACACCGCGCAATTCGGCAACGGCGTTTCGGCATCGGTCGCTATCGAAGACAACCGCGTCATCAATCGCGCGCAATTGCTCAACGCCAGCCTGACGCAGCCTGCCACCGGTGTGTTCACCGGCGTGTTCACCAATTCCTATGGCGGCAATGTCTCGCCGGATTTTGTCGGCAACATCCGTGTTGAGCAAAAGGCCTTCACCGCGCAGCTTTCGGGCGCCGCGCACAACATTCACGCCAACTACTATGCGGGACCCGGCGGCGCGGCCCCGGTCGAAACCGACGGACACCCGAACGACACCTGGGGCTTCGCGGTGATGGGCGGCCTGCAGTTGAGGAATTTGCCGACGGGCCCGGGCGACAAGCTCTCGCTCGATGCAAGCTATGTGAACGGCGCGCTGAAATATCTTCTCAGCGGCGTCACCGGCACGGCCTTCGATTCGTTCGGCGGCGGCTCGCCGGTTTTCGCAGGCAGCTATCAGACCATGGCGGTGCTGTCGCTGATGGACGGCGTCTACTCCACGGGCGGCAGCATCGAGAAAACCTCCGGCTGGGGTTTCCGTGGCGGCTTCGTGCATAACTGGTCGCCGACATGGGAAACCGGCATTTTCGGCAGCTATTCCCGCATCGAATTCAGCAGCAACGGCGCGGCGGCCTTCTGCACGGCGTTCACCGCACTGTCGCCGAAGTCGAACGGCTATAGCTGCAATCCGAATTTCAGCATCTGGCAGGTTGGTCAGCGCACGGCGTGGACGCCGGTCAAGAACCTGACCTTCTCGGCGGAAGTGCTCTATACCTATCTCGACCAGTCCCACACCGGCTCGCAGACGCTGACCAATCCCGGCCAGTTGACCGGCAGCTTCAAGCCGACGGCCGTGTATGATTTCAAGGATCAGGGCGTGATTTCCGGCCTTGTCGGGGTGCGCCGGACGTTCTGAAACTAGGCAGGCGCGTTGACGGCCAACTGGGCCGCGAAGGCCCGCGCGTAAGCGGGACGCGCCTCGCCGCGCGCGACATAGGCCGCAAGGCCCGGATATTCCCCGAGAAGACCCGACGGCCTTAACCGCAGAAGCACCGATACCATCATCAGGTCGCCCGCATTGAATGCGCCGTCGAGCCAGTCGGCCTCGCCGAGCCGCGCGGACAACTGGTTCAGCCGCTCGCGGATGCGATCCATGACCAGAGGCAGCCGCTCCTTGCTCCAAGGCCTGTCGCCTTCCAGGATTCTGGCGGTGACCAGATCGAGGATCGGCGGCTCCACGGTGTTCACCGCCGCGAACATCCATGCGATCGCACGCGCTCTTGCATGGGCATCAACCGGCAGGAGGCCCGCATGGCGATCGGCGATGTGGAGCACGATCGCGCCGGTCTCGAACAGGGCAAGACCGTCTTCTTCAAAAGTCGGAATCTGCCCGAACGGATGCAGCGCCAGATGCGCCGACTGCTTCATCGCCTGAAAGGATACCAGACGAACCTCGTAAGGCAGACCGGCCTCTTCGAGCGCCCAGCGCACGCGCGTATCGCGCGCCAGTCCCTTGCCGCCGTCGGGCGACCGCTCGAAGGCGGTAATGACAATGGTCATCGCACGAGCCTCCCGACGAAAAATACCTAGACCTTCGCGCCCTTGCCGCGCCGGTTTTCCGGGCGGCGATAGTCGCGCTTCTTCGGCTTGGGCGCGAGTTCGGGCATGGATGATTGAACCTCGCGATACTGCGCCAGCATCCGCTGGAATGTCGCGTTCAATTCGGTTTCGATCTCCGGCCGTCCTTCAAGCCGGCTCAGAACCATTCCGGCAGCTTCGATGGTGGAAAGCCCGTCGCGCCGCGGCTCCTTGCGCAGCTTGCCGTAGAGCGAGGGCTGCTTTGGCCCGAGGATGATACGGCGGCAGCGGAGCATCCAGGCATTGCGCCACCACAGCGCCTTGGCCTGGCTCCAGGTGCCGTCGAGCAGCACCACGCCTTCGAGGTCCTTCAGAATCTGCCGCTGATGGTCCTCGATTTCGCCCTGACGGTTGATCGCGACCAGATCCTTGTCGGTGGCAAGATCGGCGACCTTGGCGGAGCCGAGATAGAGAATGGCCCAGTCCTGCGGATCGACGGTGCGGCCCAGCGCCTTGGACAGGCTCGGCCACGACAGGCCGATCTTGTGGGTCACTTTCGTGAAGTGCTGTGCGGTCAGCCGCGCCGTGCCGAGCGCCCTGTCCTGCTCCTGCGGATGCTGCAGGATCAGAAGTTCGACGCGATTGTCGATCGGCGCAACGCTGTCGCAGATGCACAGCGGCAGCGGCTTGCCGCAACGCGGGCATTCTTCGATCTCGTCGGCGGCGACAGCTTTGGGGGATTTGGACATTGCCCGGCTATACGCTGCGCGCCAGTGAACGGCAACCTGCGATGCTGTTCACTGCGATATTTCCGTCAGGCTGCATCGGAAGCCGGGGCACGCCTCTTTCGGAGCCAGCCGCCAAGCAAGCGACGCTTGCCCTTGCGCGGAATGAGGTCGATGTCGCTGACCAGTTTCGCCCCGCCCTTGCGGCGTTCCAGCGTGATCTTGCGGCTGTGAAATTCTTCCAGCTCCGTGCGGTGAGCGACACTGATGATCGTGGCGTCCTTCAGTTCGTCATGAAGCAGTTTCATCATGTTGTCCTGCCCGGTGTCATCGAGCGCGGACGTCGCCTCGTCCAGCACAATGATGTCGGGTTTGTGCAGCAGCAGGCGCGCGAAGGCGAGACGCTGCTTCTCGCCGCCGGACAGTGTCTGATCCCACGGCGCATCTTCTTCGATCTTCTCTTTGAGGTGCGCCAGCCCGGCCCTCTCGAGGCTCTCGGCCACCTGTTCAACGGTCCAGTCCTCGGCAGACCCGGGATAGGCCACGGCACGCTGCAATGTTCCGGACGGCACATAGGGCTTCTGCGGCAGCATGAAGATGCGGCGATCCGGATGGAAATCGACACTGCCGCCGCCCCACGGCCAAAGTCCGGCGATGGCGCGGACCAGCGTGCTCTTGCCGGAGCCGGACTCGCCCGCGACAAGCACACGCTCGCCGGGTTCGATCACCACTTCGGATTCGCCGACCACCGCCGTGCCGTCGTTCAGCGTCACCGAGAGATCGTTCAGCCGCAGCATGGCGTCGTCGGTCGTTTCGCCGCGTTCGATACGATTTGCGCCCTCGCCCCTTTCCGCCCGCTCCAGGCCGTCGAGCGACATCATCAGCGATGCGATGCGCCGCGCGCCTGCGTTCCATTCCGCAAGGCGCGGATAGTTGTCGACCAGCCAGCCGAACGCCGCCTGCACGATGGTAAAAGCGGACGCGGCCTGCATGACTTGTCCCAGCGTCATGCTGCCTTCGAGGAATTTCGGCGCGCACAGGAGAATTGGAATCACCGGCGCGATCAGACTCGATCCCTGCGAGACAATGGTGGTGCGCATATGTTGCCCGCACAGCCGCGCCCATTGCTTCAGGACATTGCCGAACGACTTGTCGATGCCGGAGCGCTCTTCTTCTTCGCCGCCGAGCAGTGCGATGCTCTCGCCGTTCTCGCGCACGCGGGTCAGCATGTAGCGAAACTCGGCCTCGGTCTGGTTCTTTGCTTCGGAGACAGAAACAAAGTTCCTGCCGATGACGACCATCGAGCCGCTGGCAATGGCCGCATACACGATGGCGGCAATGACAAGAAACCCGGGAATGGTGATCGTGCTGCCGCCAACCGTGACTGTGAGCGCGCCGCCGATGGTCCACAGCACGACGATGAAGGTGGTCGCGGACAGGAATGCCTGCGTGACACCGGCGGCGAAGTCCACGGGTGCGTCGGTGGCGACGCGCAAATCCTCGGCGATCCTGTATTCAGGATTCTTGTGATCGCCATCCACCAGATTGAGCTGGTAATAGCGCCCGTTGGCCAGCCAGCGTGACACCACAGCATCCGTCAGCCACGCGCGCCAGCGCCGCTGGATGCTCATGCGCGCAAACACCTGCGTGACGCCGAGCACGACGCTGCCGATCGCCAGCGGGAAAAATATCCCGGTCAGATACAGGACACGCGCGGCATCCTTCTTCTCGATGCAGTCGAAGATTGCCCTGTTCCAGACGTTGATGCCGTACTGAAAGGTGATCTGCAGCACGATCAGCGCGAACAGCCCGACAGTGAATATCCATGCAAGCCGGCCGCCGCCGGATCCCCAATAGCCACGTGCGCTGATCCAGAACCGCGTCAGCAGGTAATCGCGCCTGAGTTGTTCGACCTCTTCCGGCGAGAGCCCTGGATCGGGCTCGAGCATTTCGGGCGGAGGGGCTTCAATTTTTTCGCCGTTTTCGGCGAGAACTTCCTGGATGGGCGGTTTCTTCATACCGCTTCAACGTGATCGGAACCGTCAGGTTCCCGCCTCCGCGTTGCACCGCCGCAATTTATTCTGCGGGTGCGGCGTCCGGCACGGTGCGCCCCTGTCTTTCGGCCCCACGCAGCCGGTCGATCAGAAGATAGATCACCGGCGTCGTGTAGAGCGTCAGGACCTGAGACACGATCAGTCCGCCGATGATGGTGATGCCGAGCGGCCTGCGCAGTTCGGTGCCCGGCCCTGTCGCCAGCACCAGCGGCACGGCGGCGAGCAGCGCCGCCATGGTCGTCATCAGGATGGGGCGAAAACGCGCGATGCAGGCCTCGAAGATCGCCTCTTCCGATCCAAGGCCGCGGTGACGTTCCCCTTCAAGCGCGAAGTCGACGATCATGATGCCGTTCTTCTTCACGATGCCGATCAGGAGAATGATGCCGATGAACGCGATCACCGTTAGCGGCGTATTGGTCAGTTGAAGCGCAAGCAGCGCGCCGAGGCCCGCGGACGGCAACGTCGAGATGATGGTCAGCGGATGCGCGAGACTTTCGTAGAGAACGCCGAGCACGATATAGACGGCGATCAGCGCGCCGAGAATGAGCAGCGGCTGCTTGCTCGCGGTCTTCTGGCTGTCGGCGGCGTTGCCTGCGAACTCGCCCCGGATGCCAGCAGGCATGTGCAGTTCCTCGACCGCGCGCAGAATGTTGTCGGTCGCGGTCTGCAGCGGAACGCCGTCGGGAACATTGAATGAAATGGTGTTCGACGGGAACGAAGCCTGATGGAACACGGAGAGCGGCGACAGGCCGCGCTCCATCCTGACCACGGCCGACAGCGGCACCTGCGCGTCCCCATTGCCCGCGACATAAATCCGATCCAGCGCGGAAGGATCGCCCTGCAGGCGCGGATCGACTTCGAGCACAATTTTATACTGGTTGCGCTGGGTGTAGATGGTCGAAATCTGACGCTGCGAAAAGGCGTTGTTCAGGGCGTTGTCGATGTCCTGAACCTGCACGCCGAGGCTGGCGGCGGTTTTCCGGTCGATCGAGAGATTGAGCGCGAGGCCCGCGGCGTCGCGGTCGCTCGACACGTCCGTAATGCCTTCGACGCTCTCAAGCCGTTTCGCGACAATAGGCGCCCACTTCGCCAGCAAATCGAGATCGGAACTGATGAGCGTATACTGGTAGTTGGAGTCGCTCTGGCGACCGCCGGTCCGCAGATCCTGCGCCGCGAACATGAACAGCCGGATGCCCGGCACCATGCCGAGTTTCCGCCGCAGCCGGTCGATCACCTGCGTGGTGGTCAGCCCCTCGCGCTCTTCAAGTGACTTGAGGCTGATGAACATGCGGCCGGTGTTGGAGCCGCCAAAGCCGTTGCTGCTGCCCAGACTTGAACCGACACCGGCGACCGCCGGGTCCGCCATCACGATATCGGCGATCCGCTGCTGCAGACCGAGCATGGCCTGAAACGACACGTCGGGGGACGCGCGCGTGGCGCCGATCACCAGGCCACTGTCGTCGGTCGGGAAGTATCCCTTGGGCGTCTTGATGTAGAGCGTGACTGTCAGCGCGATGGTCGCGAAGAACACCAGCAGCGTCAGGATCGGAAACCGCAGCACCACATGCAGCGTCCGCTCATAGAACCGGACCGTCCGCGACAGACTGCCTTCCACCAGACGGTCGAACCAGGTCTCGTCCGCCGATACCGTGCCCTTGATGTAATGCGCGCAGATCATCGGCGTGACGGTGAGCGAGACCACCATCGACACCAGAATGGCGAACGTGAGTGTCAGCGAGAATTCGCGGAACAGGCGGCCGACGATGCCGTCCATGAAAATCAGCGGAATGAACGCGGCGACCAGCGAAATGCTGATCGACAGCACGGTGAAACCGATCTGCTTCGCGCCCAGGATCGCGGCCTGATACGGCTTCATGCCCTCCTCGAGATTTCGGTACATGTTCTCGATCATGACAATGGCGTCGTCGACCACGAAGCCGACGCACACCGCCAGCGCCATCAGGGACAGGTTGTTGATCGAGAACCCGGCCACCCACATCGCCGCGCAGGTGCCCGCCAGCGCCAGCGGCACCGAGATTCCGGCGGCGACGGTCGGCGTCATCCGGCGCACGAACACGAATACCACCAGCATGACCAGCACGCAGGTCGCGCCCAGCGTCCATTCCATGTCCTCGACATTGGCGCGGATGGTGCCGGTGCGATCCGAGAGGATCGACACTTCGACGCCGCCGGGAATCCACTGCTTCAGTTCCGGCAGCAGCGCCTTCACCCGGTCCACGGTCTCGATAACGTTGGCGTCCTGCTGCTTGGTAATGAGGATCAGAACCGCAGGCTGCTTGTTGAACCAGGCGATGGAGCGGCTGTTGCGCGTGGCATCGAGCACGGTGGCGACGTCGGAGAGTTTCACGAAGTTGCCGTTGGCGGCCTTGATGACGATATCGCGGAACTGGGCGGCCGTGCGCATCTGCGGGTTGGCGGCCAGCGTCTCGCCCAGAACCTGTCCGTCGAAGGTGCCGACCGGCCCGATGGCGTTGGCATTCACGATCGCGGTGCGGACATCGTCGCTCGATATCCCTGCCGTCGCGAGCGCACCGGGATTGAGCTGGATGCGAACCGCCGGCTGATCCGCACCGCTGACGGTCGCCTCACCAACGCCCGGCACCTGCGAGATGCGCTGTGCGATCACGGTGTCCGCGACGTCGTAGATCGCGCTCGGCAGCATCGTTTTGGAGGTGAGCGCGATAATGAGAACGGGCGATGCCGCGGGATTGGCCTTGCGGAAATTCGGCAGCGTCGGCAGGTCGGTGGGCAGATCGGCGAGCGAGGCGTTGATCGCCGCCTGCACGTCACGCGCGGCGCGGTCGATATTGCGGCCGATGGCGAACTGCATCGAGATGTTGGTTGAGCCGAGCGAACTGGTCGAGGTGATCTGGTCGACGCCGGCGATTTCGCCGAGGCGGCGCTCAAGCGGCGCGGCGACGGTCGAGGCCATGATGGTCGGATCGGCGCCCGGACGCGATGCGCTGACGCGGATCAGCGGGAAGTCGACCGAGGGAATGCTGGCGACCGGCAGGAAGTTGTAGGCCACCGCGCCGACCAGAAACAATCCGATGGCCAGCAGCGTGGTGCCGACCGGCCTGCGGATGAACGGTTCGGAGAGCGAGGCCATTTTACCGGTGCGCGTTGAGTTTGGATAAAGGGAACAACGGCGGAATCGTCATCCTGAGGTGCGAGCCGTCTTCGGCGAGCCTCGAAGGATGGCGATGTGAAACGCCGTCGCCCTTCGAGGCTCGCAAAAGCTCGCACCTCAGGGTGACGGCGTGCGCCGCATAGGATGGCTGTCTCGTCACTGTATGCCCTCCGTGGCTCCAGCGGTCGGCGAGGACGGACCGGCGGCTTCATCGGGCGGCACGACCGCTTCGATCCGGCGGTTGATACGGTCGAGCGCGAGATAGATCACGGGCGTGGTGTAGAGCGTCAGCACCTGCGACACCAGAAGGCCGCCGATGATCGACACGCCGAGGGGAAAGCGCAGTTCCGATCCGGTGCCGCTTTCGAGCGCCAGCGGCAGCGCGCCGAACAATGCGGCCAGCGTGGTCATCATGATGGGGCGGAAGCGCAGCAGACACGCCTTGACGATGGCATCGTAGGACGACAGCCCCTGATGCCGCTCCGCCTCCAGCGCGAAGTCGATCATCATGATCGCGTTCTTCTTCACGATGCCCATCAGCAGAATGATGCCGATCAGGCCGATCACCGACAGGTCCTGACCGCACAGGACCAGCGCAAGGATCGCGCCGACGCCTGCCGAGGGCAGCGTCGAGAGAATGGTGATCGGGTGGATGTAGCTCTCGTAGAGCACACCGAGCACGATGTAGATCGTCACCAGCGCGGCGATGATCAGCCACGGCTGGCCGGACAGCGACTTGGCGAACTCCGCCGCATCGCCCGAATACACACCGACGATATTGCCCGGCATGCCGATCCGCTTTTCGATCTCCGCGACACGCTGGACCGCATTGCCGAGCGCTTCGCCGGGCGCGAGATTGAACGACAGCGACACGGCCGGGAACTGCGACTGGTGCGAGATCGACAGCGGCGCCGTGGTGCGCGTCAAGGTGGCGACGGTCTCGATCGGCACCTGCGCGCCCGCCACTCCGGGCACATACAGCTTGGACAGCACCGACGGATCGCGCTGATATTCCGGCAGGGCTTCGAGCACCACGCGATACTGGTTGGCCTGCCCGAAGATCGTGGAAATCTGGCGCTGGGCGAAGGCATCGTTCAGCGTGTCGTTCACGGCCTGCACCGAAACGCCGAGCTGGCCCGCGCGCTGGCGGTCGACGGTGACGAGCGCGCGCAAGCCGCCCTCCTGCCCGTCCGACGACACGTCACGGAACAACGGATCGCGGCGCATCTCCTCCACCAGTTTCTTCGACCATTCGTTGACGGAAGCCGCGTCCGTCGCGGTCAGGGTGTACTGATACTGCGAGCGGCTGGCGCGCGTGCTGATCTGCACGTCCTGCACCGCCTGGAAATAGACCGTCATGCCCGGCACGGTCGCGACGCGCTGCTTCAGCCGGTCCACGACCACGGCCATGTCGGTCTTGCGTTCGCCGCGCGGCTTCAGGGTCATGACAAGACGGCCGACATTCGTGGTCGGGTTCACCGCTCCCGCGCCGATCACCGACACCACGCCGACAATGTCGGGATCGGCCCTGATCGCATCCGCGACCTGGGTCTGCCGCAGCTTCATGTCGGCGAACGAGACTTCCGGCCCGGCCTCCGTCACCGCCGTGATCGAGGCAGTATCCTGCAGCGGCAGGAAGCCTTTCGGTGCGACGACATAGAGAACGAGCGTCGCCACGATGGTCAGGAACGTCACGAGCAATGTGGCGCGCTGATGCCGCAGCACCACCAGCAAGGTGCGCTCGTAGAACGCCACCATCCGGTCGATCCAGCCACTCAGCGTGGCCAGACCCGGCACCTGCATTTCCTCGTGATGCAGTTTCAGCAGCCGCGAGCACATCATCGGCGTGAGCGTCAGCGACACCACGGCGGATGTGACCACCGCAATCGTCAGTGTCAGCGCGAACTCGCGGAACATACGGCCGACAAGACCGGACATGAACAGCAGCGGAATGAACACCGCGATCAGCGAGACCGTCAGCGAGATGACGGTAAAGCCGATTTCGCTGGCGCCTTTCAGCGCCGCCTCCATCACGCCTTCGCCGTCCTCCATATGGCGGACGATGTTCTCGATCATGACAATCGCGTCGTCCACCACGAATCCGGTGCCGATGGTCAGCGCCATCAATGAGAGATTGTCGAGGCTGAAGCCCGCGAAATACATCACGCCGAAACTGGTGATGAGCGAGAGCGGCAGCGCGACGCCTGCGATCAGCGTGGCGCGCAGCGAGCGCAGGAAGATCAGCACCACCAGCGTCACCAGCACGACGCTCAAGATCAGCGTGAACTGCACGTCATGGACCGATGCGCGGATAGTGACGGTGCGGTCGCTGACCACCTGCAAATCGACGCCGGCGGGAACCGCCTTTTGCAGCTTCGGGATTTCCGCCCGTATCTGCTTCACCACGTCGATGACATTGGCGCCGGGCTGGCGCTGGATTTCGATCACGACGGCGGGCTTGCCCTGATACCAGGCACCGGTCTTCTCGTTTTCAAGCCCGTCGACAATCTGCGCCACGTCGCCAATGGTGACCGGTGCGCCGTTGCGATAGGCAATGATGATCGGCTTGTAGGCGTCGGCGGTGGCGATCTGGTCGTTGGCCGCGATGGTATAGGCCTGCTGCGCACCGTCGAGCGAGCCTTTGGGGCCTGAGACATTCGCGCCCGCGATTGCGGTGCGCAGGTCTTCCATCGAAATGCCGTAGGCGGCGAGCCGTGCCAGATCGGCCTGCACGCGCACGGCGGGTTTCAGGCCGCCGAGGATCGAAACGCGGCCAACGCCGGAAATCTGCGCAAGGCGCTGCGCCATCATGGTGTCGGCGAGATCGCTCATCGCACGCAGCGGCGAGGTTTCCGATGTCATCGCCAGTGTCAGCACCGGCGCGTCTGCCGGATTGACCTTCGCATAGGTCGGCGGATAGGGCAGGTTTTTCGGCAGCACACCGGCTGCGGCATTGATTGCCGCCTGCACGTCCTGCGTCGCACCGTCGATGTCGCGGTTCAGATCGAACTGCAGCGATATCTGGCTGACGCCGTAGGAACTGGTCGAGGTCATCGCGACCAGCGACGGGATTTGCCCAAGCTGGCGTTCCAGCGGCGCGGTAATCAGCGAGGCCGCCACGTCTGCGCTTGCACCCGGCAATTGCGTCGTGACCTGCACCGTCGGAAAGTCGACCTGCGGCAGCGCCGACACCGGCAGCGCCCAGTATCCGAGCGCGCCACCGATCATCAGCGCGACGCCGAGCAGCGAGGTCGCGATGGGCCGGCGGATGAATGGCTCAGACACGCTCATGGATGCGCGCTCACAGGTTGGACTCTACTCTAGAACATGGTGGAGCGGGTGGACTTTCCATCGTCATTGCGAGCGAAGCGAAGCAATCCATCCTTTCGATGTGAGAAGCTGGATTGCTTCGTCGCAAGAGCTCCTCGCAATGACGGTGAATCCTGTTTCGATCGCAGTTCACTGCGGCGCTTTCGCGCCGTTGCCCTTTTGGCCCTTCTCGCCTTTGGGCGCAGCCCCCTGCTCCTTCTGATCGCTGCGCGCTTCGCCCCGCCGCGGCCGTTGCTTGCGCGGCGCAAGGTCCGGCGTCGGCGCCTGAGACTCCTTGCTGATCGACACCTTCGCGCCCTCGGACAGGTTGGCGAAGCCGGTCGTGACCACACGATCCTCAACCGTCACGCCTGAGGCGATCACGGCAATGGTTTCATTTTGCTGTGTCACGGTCACAGGATGGGCGGTGACGGTGTTGTCCTGATTGATGACATAGACGAACGTCCCGGCGGGGCCGCGCTGAACCGCTGCCGTCGGAATCACCGTCGCCTTGTCGAGCGTATCTACCTTCAGCCGCACATTGACGAACTGTCCGGGCCAGAGCTGGAAGTTGCCGTTGGGGAACTCCGCCTTCACCTTCACGGTGCCGGTGGTCTGATCGACCTGGTTGTCGACGCCCATCACCTTGCCGGTGTCGGCGACGGTCTTTCCGTCATTTGCAAACACATCCACCGCGAGCGGCGCTTTGGCCAGCGCGGTGTTGACGCGGAATATCTGCTGCTGCGGCAGGCTGAACTGAACCGCGATCGGCTGCAATTGCGTGATGACAACGACGCCCGTCGTATCCGAGGTCTGGACGATGTTGCCCGGATCGACCTGACGCAGGCCGACGCGCCCGGACAGTGGCGCCACGATTTTGGTGTAGCCGAGCGTGGCCTGCGCATTGTCGATGGCGGCCTGATCGGATTTGACCTGCGCTTCGAGCTGCGCGACCAGCGCCTTCTGCGTGTCGGCCTGCTGCGCGGAGCCTGCCTTGGCCGTGGCCAGTTGCTGATAGCGGACCAGATCGGTGCGCGCGTTGGCGAGCGTAGCCTCGTCCTGCGCCTTCTTGGCGACGGCCTGATCGTACTGCGCCTGATAGATCACGGGATCGATTTCAGCCAGCACGTCGCCGGCCTTGACGTCCTGACCTTCCTTGAAGTTGACGGTCAGCAGCTTGCCGTTTACCTGCGCGCGCACGGTGACGTTGTTGAGGGCGCGAACGGTGCCGACGCCGTCGAGATAGACCGGCACGTCTTCGATGCGCGGCGTCGCCGCGAGGACGGGAATGCCGAAATCGGGTCGCGTGCGCGTCGCCGTCTCGGTTTTCTTGAAGTAACCCCAGCCGAGATAACCAAGACCGCCGAGGATCAGAAGCCAGACAATGATCGAGACCGTGCGCCGCCGCGCGCCCGATGCAACGCGCGCGACGCCTTCTCCCGCCGCTTTGGCCTTTTCATTCAGATCGGGCTTAAAGAGCATTCGCCGGACCTTCCACCGTCTTTGGCGACCAGCCGCCACCTAATGCCTGATAGAGACTGACAACCGCGAGCAGCCGGGCGAGCTGGTATTGCGCCAGCGAATCTTCAGCCTGAAATAGCGTCAATTGCGTGTTTAGCACAGTCACGATGTCAGCCGTGCCGGCCCGGAGCTGTCGTTCCGAAAGTTCAAAGGCCCGGCGGGACGACGTCACCACGATGCGTTGCAGCCGCAGCCGTTCATTGGCCTGTTTCAGGGTCGTCAGCGCCGTATTCACATCCGCGAAGGCCGAAATCACGGTCTTGCGATAGGTCTGCAGCATTTCATCCTGCCGCGCCTGCATCAGATCGAAATTGGCCTGGATCCGGCCCGCATCGAAGATCGGCTGGGTCAGCCCCGCCGCCATGTTGAAGAACGCCGATTGAGGCGTGAACAGCGCCGCCAGCGCCGCGCTCTGATAGCCGCCCGATGCCGTCAACTGAATGCTCGGGAAGAACTGCGCCCGCGCGCTGCCGACATTCGCAGTCGCCGAGGCCAACTGGTTTTCCTGCCGCCGAATATCGGGCCGCTGGGTCAGGAGGTCGGACGGCAGGCCCGGCGTCACGCGCGGGATGGCGATGCTGCCGAGCGAGCCGCCCGCCAATCGCACCCGCTCGGGGGGACGCGACACCAGCGTGGCGAGGATATTGGCGTTCTGCGCCAGCGCCTGCCGCAGCGGTGGAATCGCCGCTTTCTGGTTCGCCAGCAGGCTCTCCTGCTGCGCGAGGTCGAGTTCGGAGCCGGTGCCGGCATCGACCCGCGCCTTGATCGCATCGTAGATGCGCTGGGCGCTGGCGATGTTGCGGGTTGCGATGTTGATCCGCTCCTGCGAAGCGACCACGTTGAAATAGGCGTTGGCGACACTCGCCAGCGTGGTCAGCGCCACAACGTCGCGGTCAAAGCGATTGGCGTTGGCGGTTTCCTCGGCAGCCAGCAGCGCGTCGCGGTTCTTGCCCCAGAAGTCGATTTCGTAGCTCGCGCTCATCGAAGCGACATGGTTGGTCACCTCGCCCCGGCCAATGGCGCTGCCCGAGGTCACCACGCCGGTGTTGCTCGACGATCGTGAACGCGAACCGGAGAATGTGCCGGTGACATTCGGCAGTAGCGATGCGCCTGCGGTCTGGGCCAGCGCATCCGCCTGCCGGATGCGCGCCACGGCGGCGGCGATATCGAGATTGACGGTCTGCGCCTCCTCCATCAGGACCGTGAGTTCCTGCGAGCGGAAGCCGCGCCACCAGTCGAGCGACGGTGTCGCGGTTTCGGGCGCGGCTGACGCGGCCTTGTAGTTCGCGGGAATGTCCAGCGCAGGGTCCGGCAGATCGGCTGTCAGGATGCAACCACCCGAAGTCGCCGCAAGGGCTAGCGCCGCGCACAGCGCGAACGACAGCCGCGGAGGTGCTCCACGTCTCGACCTGAGGGGCAGTTCAAACACCGGTGTAAACCATTCTCCGATAGCCAGAATCCATATTAGCTGGCCGTTATCGCGGCGCACAGGGATGTTCAATCACCCTCCCCAGGACAAGAGCGACCTGTGTCTCTTCGGTGTCAGGTCCGGAATCCGACTTCTCCCCATAAAATGGGCATTTCTCGCTGCTACTGAAAATCACTGGCCAGGGCTTACGAAGATTTCATCTGAGATTTGCTCAAACCGGTCACCGCCACTGGCCGCATCTGCAGCACGGCGCCGGGTTCCCGGCTCTTGCGGATTCGGGCCAAAGACGCAAGAATTGTGGCAAGGCCAACAGCGAAGGACAGTTCGGCAACGAAAGCCGGTACACTCGAGCAGAGAATCTGGACGCAGGGCTGCATCACACAGATGGATTTGCGCGATGCCTGACGTGATCACCGTGACCCCCGACACCGTCGATGCGGTCTTGCCGGACGTGACCAAACTGGCCCGATTGGCCATCAAGTTCGCATCCAGCCTCAGGCGCGGCACCCTGGACATAACGCTGCCGGATGGCCGCGTGGTGCGCTGCGGGGGGCTGGAGCCCGGCCCGGCCGCGCAGATGACAGTCCATAACTACAATTTCGCCTGGCGGCTGGCGCATGGTGGCGACATCGGCATCGCCGAAGCCTATCTGCGCCGCGAATGGGATACACCGAACCTGACGCAGTTTCTGTACGTGTTCTGCGTCAATCACGAGTTGATCCAGGGCATGCTCGGCGACAAGCCGGTCGCGCGGTTCGTGCAATCGGTCCGGCACTGGTTCAACCGCAACACCAGGAAACAGGCGCGGCGGAACATCTACGCGCATTACGACATCGGCAACTCGTTCTACTCCGCCTGGCTCGATCCGAGCATGACCTACTCGTCCGCGCTGTTCGAGGACGGCACAAATGATCTCACCTCCGCGCAAACCAACAAGTACAAACGCCTTGCAGAAGCGATCAACCTTCAGCCGGGACAGAGAGTACTGGAAATCGGCTGCGGCTGGGGCGGCTTCGCCGAATATGCCGCGAAGCATTATGACGCGAAGGTTGTGGGCCTGACCATCAGCAGTGAGCAGCGCGACTTCGCATTGAAGCGGATGCAGGCGGCCGGGCTGAACGAGAAGGTCGAAATCCGGTTCCAGGACTATCGCGACGAACGCGGGCAATATGACCGCATCGCTTCCATCGAAATGATCGAGGCTGTCGGCGAACAGTTCTGGCCGCAGTATTTCTCGCAGCTTCGCGACCGCCTCGTGCCCGGAGGCTTCGCCGGCATTCAGGCCATCACCATTCAGGACAAGTTCTTCAACGCCTACCGGCGCGAGGTCGATTTCATCCAGCGGTACGTTTTTCCCGGCGGCATGCTGCCCTCGCCGCAGGTGCTGAAATCGCTTGGTGAGAAGTTCGGCGTGCCTGTTATCCGCGAGCGCATTTTCGGAGAAGATTATGCCAAGACGCTCGCGACATGGAGAGACAACTTCCGTGCGGCATGGCCGAACCTGATGCCGCTTGGATTCGACGAGCGCTTCCGCCGGCTCTGGGAATACTACCTCGCCTATTGTGAAGCCGGATTCCTCTCCGGCAACATCGACGTTCGTCAGGTGGTGTTCGCCAAATCGGGTTAACCACGGCGGACATACCGCAGATCAAGCCTGCAGGCGTCACCCTTGTGGGAACGGCGGGTGGCCTCTAGGTTGACGGCTCACTCCTTCGTCTCCTGACACAGCCGGTCCTTCCAAATCATGCCCATTCGCAACGACGTCATCGAAGCCATTGGCCACACGCCGCTCATCAAGCTGAAACGCGCCTCTGAAGAAACCGGCTGCACCATTCTCGGCAAGGCCGAGTTCATGAATCCCGGCCAGTCGGTGAAGGACCGCGCCGGCAAACAGATGATCCTCGAGGCTGAGAAGCGCGGCGACCTCAAGCCCGGCGGCCTCGTGGTTGAAAGCACCGCGGGCAACACCGGCATCGGTCTTGCGCTGGTCGCGGCCGCGCGCGGCTATCGGACGATCATCGTGATTCCGGAAACGCAGAGCCAGGAAAAGAAAGACGTGCTGCGCCTGCTCGGCGCTGAACTCGTCGAAGTGCCTGCGCTGCCGTTCAGCAACCCGAACAACTATCAGCATGTCGGCCGCCGCCTCGCGGATGAACTGCGCAAGACCGAGAAAAACGGCGTGCTGTTCGCGGACCAATGGAACAATCTCGACAACCGCAAGGCCCACTACGTTTCCACCGGCCCGGAAATCTGGGATCAGACAAACGGCAAGGTCGATGGCTTCATCTGCTCCATCGGCAGCGGCGGCACGCTTGCGGGAACGTCGATCTATCTGCGCGAGAGGAGCAAGGACATCAAGATCGGCGTTGCCGATCCGCGCGGGGCTGCGATGTACAACTACTTCGACCACGGCGAAATCAAATCGACCGAGGGGGGCTCGATCACCGAAGGCATCGGCCTTGGCCGCGTCACCCCGATCATCGAGGGTGTGCATGTGGACAAGGCCTATCTGATCGAGGACTCCGAGGCCGTGCCGATCGTGTTCGATCTGCTTGAGAACGAAGGCATCTGTGTCGGCGGCTCGTCGGGCGTGAATATCGCGGGCGCCATTCGGCTGGCGAAGGATCTCGGTCCCGGCCACACCATTGTGACCATCCTGTGCGACTACGGCACGCGCTATCAGTCGAAGCTGTTCAATCCGGACTTCCTGCGCTCGAAGAATCTTCCGGTTCCGGCATGGCTGGAGCGCAAGAGCACGATCAAGCCACCGATTGTGTAAGGGATAAAACGATCCGGGATGTAGCCGGACGCAAGATCGTTATACGCGGGCTTGACCCGCGTATCCATCGCTTTTCATGAAATGCATTTTGCGAAGAAGATGGATGGCCGGGTCAAGCCCGGCCATGACGGTGAGAGACTTTTGTTGTCATTGCGAGGAGCGCTTGCGACGAAGCAATCCAGCTTTCCTAAGAGTGGATTGCTTCGCTTCGCTCGCAATGACGATGGAGCTAAGTCACCGCAAAATCTGACTCAAAAACAGCTTGGTCCGCGCGTGCTGCGGATTGGAGAAGAAGCGGTCCGGCGTGTTCGCTTCAACGATCTGTCCCGCGTCCATGAACACCACGCGGTCGGCGACCTCACGGGCAAAGCCCATCTCGTGCGTCACCACCAGCATGGTCATGCCTTCCCTGGCGAGATCGACCATGGTGTCGAGCACCTCCTTGACCATTTCCGGATCGAGCGCCGAGGTCGGCTCGTCGAACAGCATCACCTTCGGGTTCATGGTCAGCGCGCGCGCAATCGCCACCCGCTGCTGCTGGCCGCCGGAAATCTGGCCGGGATACTTGTTCGCCTTGTCGGGGATCCGCACCCGCTCGAGATATTTCATCGCGGCGGCTTCGGCGTCTTTCTTCGGAATGTTGCGCACCCAGATCGGCGCCAGCGTGCAGTTTTCCAGCACTGTGAGATGCGGAAACAGGTTGAAGCTCTGGAACACCATGCCGACCTCGCGGCGCACGTCATCGACGCGGCGCAGGTTTGGACCAAGCTCAATGCCGTCGACGTTGATGCGGCCTTCCTGAAATTCCTCCAGCGCGTTGATGCAGCGGATCAGCGTCGATTTGCCGGAGCCTGACGGGCCGCAGATCACAATGCGCTCACCGCGCCCGACATTCAGATCAATGTCGCGCAGCACATGGAAGTCGCCGTACCACTTGTTGAGGCCCGAGATGCTGACAATGGAATCTGCGCTCATGTTTTCATCTCAGACATTCTTGTGGACATTCAGCCGCCGCTCCACGAACAGCGAATAGCGCGACATTCCAAAGCAGAACACAAAGTAGATGATGCCGGTGAAGGCAAAGCCGGTGAACAGTGTGGTCGGCGTCGCCCAGTTCGGATCGGCAAACGACGCGCGCAGTTGTCCGAGCAGATCGAAGATCGCCACGATCAGCACCAGCGTGGTGTCCTTGAACAGCGCGATGAAGCTGTTGACGAGGGCCGGAATGACATTGCGCAGCGCCTGCGGCATCACGATCAGGCCGGTTGTCTTCCAGTACGAGAGACCGAGCGCGCTGGCGGCTTCCGCCTGCCCGCGCGGAACCGCCTGCAGACCGCCGCGGATGACCTCGGCATTGTAGGCGCCCGCGAACAGCGCAATGCCGATCAGGACGCGCACGAGGCCATCCACCGTGAAGTTGCCGGGCAGGAACAGCGGCAACATGTAGGTCGCGAAGAACAGCACGGTAATCAGCGGCACACCGCGCCAGAACTCGATAAAGGCGATCGAGAACAGGCGGATCAACGGGATGGTCGAGCGCCGCCCGAGCGCCAGGACCATGCCGACCGGCATCGAGGCGACAATGCCGGTGACCGACACCACGAGCGTGACCAGCAGGCCGCCCCATGAGCGTGTATCCACAATCGGCAGGCCGCCGCCATCGAGGCCCATGATTGCGATCACCGCTGCGATACCGGCAAAGGTCGCGATGCTGGTGAATAGCGCACGCCAGCCGTTGCGGAACCCACCCGTGATGAAGAACGCGATCAGCGAGACGATGATGGCTGTGAGGACCAGATCGGCCCACAGCGGGGAATGGAATTTTTCGGTATAGTCCCGCAGCCATTCGAGCGGCCACACCAGCCAGCCGAGCGCGCGGCCGATCCACGCCAGCGCCTCTCCGATCCATGCGGCGGGCTGGCTGAAAAGGCCCCGGTTCATGTTCGTCCCGGCGTTTGCCAGTCGCGTTCCGGCATCGACGATGCTGGCGGCAAAGCCCGATCCGAGATCGGCCAGCCAGTGAATCGCGAAGCCTTTCAGCCCTCCGCCACGCAGCAGGAAGAAGCCAACGACGGGATAGGCGAAAAAGAACAGGCCGGAGTTCAGTGTCTTGGCAGGCGCGCGCGGGATCAGCAGCGGCAGCAACAGCAGCGCACCGAGCGCGAAGGTCAGATTGACCCGCCAGCGCTGATCCTCCGGATAGAAGCCGTAGATGAACTGGTCGAACTTGGCCTGCACGAACGGCCAGCACGCGCCCACGACACGCCCGACATTGGCTTCAAGGCATGCGTTGCGGTCGCTGCCCTGCCAGACCGCATCGACGAAAAGAAATTTCACGACAGGAACGAGGATCAGCCACAGCAGCGCCGCGCCGATCAGGGTGATCATGATGTTGAGCGGCGAATTGAACAGCCGTTCGCGCGCAAAGCCGACGATACCTGTGGTCCGCACCGGCGCGCGGCGCTGCTCGACCATGTCCGTCCGGACGAATGCGGCCTGCTCCGTCATGCGGCAAGGCTCCGGTTCAGACGCCAGCCGTAGAAGCTCATGATCGCGCTCGTCACCAGCGAGATCAGCAGATACACGCCCATGGTGAGCGCGATGATTTCCACCGCCTGCCCGGTCTGGCTCAGTGTCGTGCCGGCGAAGACCGAGAACAGGTCGGGGTAACCGATGGCCACCGCGAGCGACGAGTTCTTGGTGAGATTGAGATACTGGTTGGTCAGCGGCGGCAGGATCACGCGCATGGCCTGCGGCATGACGATCAGCCGCATCGTCTCGCCGCGCGACAGACCGAGCGATGCGCCCGCCTCCATCTGGCCCTTCGGCACGGACTGCAATCCGGCGCGGACGATTTCAGCAATGAAGGCCGCGGTGTAGGTCGAAAGCGCGATGGTCAGCGCCGCAAATTCCGGCAGCACTTTCGCGCCGCCCGCGAAGTTGAACCCTTTCAACTGCGGCATGTCGAGCGCGAACGGCGCGCCGAACGCGAGGACGGCGAGCAGCGGCAGGCCGAACAGCATCGCCAGCACGAATGGCCAGATCGCCAGCTTTTCGCCCACCGCGTAGAGTTGCCGCCGCGCATAGAGCCGCATCAGCAGCGACGCGCCAATGCCGATGACGATGGCAGCAATGAAGACACCGAACGGCGGCTGCGGAACGAGGTCAGGAACAATCAGCCCGCGATTGCTGAGGAACACCGTGCCAAACAGCGAAATGCTCTGGCGGGGACTAGGCAGCGTCGCCAGCACGGCGAGATACCAGAACAGGATCTGGAACAGCAGCGGCAGGTTGCGGATCAGTTCGACATAGCCGCCTGCGATCCTTGCGAGCAGCCAGTTCGGCGACAGCCGACCCAGCGCGACGATCACGCCGAGAATGGTCGCGATAACGACGCCGACGATCGACACCAGCAGCGTGTTCAGCAGTCCGACCAGAAAGACCCGGGCATAGGTGTCGGTTTCCGAATACGGGATCAGCGCCTGACTGACGGCAAAGCCCGATGTGTTGGACAGAAATCCGAAACCCGAGGCGATCCGCTGCGCCTGCAGGTTGGCGCGCGCGTTCTCGACAATCTCGTAGCCAATCCATACGACGACAGCGACGAAAAGGATCTGCACGATCACGCCGCCCCACCCGGCCTGCCCGCCGAGCGCACGGCGGAGCCGTGCAGCCAGTTGGAGCGGAGGCTTTCGGGGTTGGTCTGCCATTGCCGGGGCCGGCAACGCCGTCAGCGGATCGGCGGCGCGTATTGCAGCCCGCCCTGATTCCAGAGCTTGTTCAGTCCGCGCGCGATACCCAGCTTGGAGCCCGCGCCGACATTGCGATCGAACGATTCGCCGTAGTTGCCGGTTGCCTTGATGATCCGCGTCACCCAGTCCTTGGTCAGGCCGAGCTGCTCGCCGAGATTACCGTCGGTGCCGAAGATACGCTTGAGTTCGGGCTTGGACGATTTCGCCATTTCATCGACGTTCTTCTGGGTGATCGCATACTCCTCGGCGTTGATCATCGCGAACAGCGTCCACTTCACGATGTCGAACCACTGGTCGTCGCCATGACGCACCACCGGGCCGAGCGGCTCCTTGGAGATCACTTCAGGCAGCACGGCATGATCGTTCGGCGAAGCGAGCTTGAGACGTTCGGCATAAAGCTGCGAGACGTCCGAAGTGAATACGTCGCAGCGGCCGGACTCGTAGGCCTTGATCGCTTCGTCGGCGGTGCCGAACGCGATCAGCTCATACTTCATGTTGTTGCCCTTGAAGTAGTCCGAGACGTTCTGCTCGTTGGTGGTGCCGGTCTGCACGCAGATCGACGCACTGTTCAGCTCAAGGGCGGAATTCACCTTGAGTGACTTGCGGATCATGAAGCCCTGCCCGTCATAGTAGGTGATGCCGGTGTAGTTCAGGCCGAGCGAGGTATCGCGCGACAGCGTCCAGGTCGAATTGCGCGACAGCACGTCGATCTCGCCGGACTGCAGCGCCGTGAAGCGGTCCTTCGCCGACAGCGGCACAAACTTCACCTTGCTCGGGTCGTTGAAAATCACCGCGGCAAGAGCGCGGCAGACATCGACGTCAAGCCCGGTCCAGTTGCCCTTGTCGTCGGGCGCGGAGAAGCCGGGCAATCCCTGGCTGACGCCACATGACAGGGTCCCCCTGTCCTTCACCCCTTGCAGCGTTCCGCGATCCTTGGGCTTCTCCTGCGACTGGCCGAAAGCAGGCGCGACAGCGAGAGCAGCAAGAGTCGAAATAAGAGCAAACGAGACCCGTTTCATGGAAAGACCTTTCCCGACAGTTCGGCACAATCGACGGACAACGTCGTATCGGGCCAAACGATCCTTTTGATGCGCGATAATCCCAGCTAAATATCTGGTCTGCATAACAGAACGCCGAGCGCCACGGGTCAAGGGGTTGACGTCCGCCATCGCGGTCAGCTTACTGAGCATACCATTCGCGAGCCGCGCTTCGATCATTTCGGACAACGCTGCGGCAAGATGTCTTCCAAAGTGACCATCACATGTCCCGAAACGACAATCGGCCTTCCACCCCGCTCGATCCGCAGACCGAACTGGTCACCGCCGGCCGAGATACGGTCGCGCAAAAGGGCTTTATCAATCCCCCCATCGTGCGCGGCTCGACGGTGCTGTATCCCACCGCCGAAGACCTCCACGCCCATCGCGGCGAGTTTCAGTATGGCAGGCATGGCACCCCGACCACGAAGGCGCTACAGCAGGCCCTGATGGCGCTCGAAGGCCCGAACTGTGCCGGGGTGGGACTGGCGCCGTCCGGAGTCGGCGCGATTTCCACAGCCTTGCTGGCGATTCTCAAGGCCGGCGATCACGTCCTCGTCATCGACAGCGTGTATCGCCCGACGCGCAACTTCTGCGACTCGCTGCTCAAGCGCTATGGCGTCGAGACCACCTATTTCGATCCGATGATCGGCGCCGGAATCGAAAAGCTGTTCAGGCCGAACACCCGCGCGGTGCTTGTGGAAGCGCCGGGATCGCAATCGTTCGAGATGCCTGACATTCCGGCCATCGCAGCGGTGGCGCATGCCAAGGGCGCGATCGTGCTCGATGACAACACCTGGGCCACGCCGCTTTTCCATCGCTCGCTGGATCAGGGTGTCGACATCAGCATCCAGGCCGGAACGAAATATATCGGCGGACATTCCGACATCATGTTCGGGACCATCTCCGCCAATGCCGCGACATGGCCGCTGATGACAGAGGCGATCCGCCTGCTCGGCGTCTGCGCCGGACCGGACGACGTGTTTCTTGCCTTGCGCGGCCTGCGCACGCTGGCGGTGCGCCTCGCCCATCATCAAAAATCCGGCCTCGAGATGGCACGCTGGTTCGCGGAGCGTCCGGAAGTGCTGCGCGTGATTCATCCGGCGCTGGAGAACGATCCGGGACACGCGATCTGGAAGCGCGATTTTACCGGCGCGAGTGGCCTGTTCAGCATCGTGCTCAAGCCCGCATCGAAAAAGGCCGTCGATGCGTTTCTCGACACTGTGACCCTGTTCGGCCTGGGCTATTCGTGGGGCGGCTTTGAAAGCCTCGTCATTCCGTTCGACTGCTCATCGTACCGGACGGCGACGGCATGGAATCCGGGCGGGCCGACGCTGCGATTCCACATCGGGCTGGAAAATCTCGATGATCTGAAAGCCGATCTTGAGCGGGGCTTCGCGGCGCTGAAGGCGGTGGGGTAATCTCATCTTTCGTCATTGCGAGCGAAGCCAAGCAATCCACAGCTACATGCGAGAATGGATTGCTTCGTCGTTTACGCGCCTCGCAATGACGAGGTGATGCCTCAGTTCTTCTCGACCTTCGAGCCGGAACCGCGGTTTTTTACGATCAGCATGATGTTGCGGATGTAGATCAGCGTCGCCAGCCCCTGCCCGAGAATGATCACCGGCTCGCGCTTGGCGATGCCGTAGATCAGGGTCATAAAGCCGCCGCCCATCGAGAAGAACCAGAAGGCCATCGGCACCACGCTCTGTCCGGCGCGCTCGCTCGAAATCCACTGCACGAGGAAGCGCGCCGTGAACAGCAGTTGCGCGACAAGACCGAACGCCAGCCAGAAGTCGAACTTCGCGACGAAGACGTCGTAAAGATAGTCGCCGAGTTGCTGACCGAACTGAATCAGCATCAGTTCACCTCCGTTGCGACCGGCGTGGATTTCTTGCGGCGGATCAGCCACCACACGCCCGCAAGATCCATGATTCCGATCCAGAGCCGGTCGAAGAAGCCGTAATTCGACACGCCGGAATGGCGCGGACGGTCGATCACATCGACATAGGCGATGTCGTAACCCTCGCGCCGCACCAGCGCCGGCAGGAAGCGATGCAGACCATCGAAATATGGCAGGGCAAGGAAGACATCGCGGCGGAATGCTTTCAGCCCACAACCGGTATCGCGCGTGCCATCGTGCAGGATGGCATTGCGCACGCCGTTGGCGGCGCGTGACTGAAACCGCTTGAAGCCGGTATCCTTGCGTCCGACGCGCTGGCCGGCCGCGAGACCGACCTTCTCGCCGCCCTTTTCGATGGCTTCGATCAGGTTCACCAGAAACGCCGGGTTGTTCTGTCCGTCACCATCGAGGGTCGCGACGATTTTTCCACGGGCCGCGCGCACGCCGGTCCGCACCGCTGCCGACTGGCCGCTGGAGGCGGCGTGGCGAATCTGGCGCAGGTTGCCGCGTGTCTGCATCTCGGCGGCAAGCCGCTCTCCGGTCGCATCTGTCGAGCCATCGTTGACGTAGATGATCTCATACGGCCAGCGGCCATCCAGCGCCGCCGCGATCTCGGCGATCAGCGGCGCGACGTTGTCCTGTTCGTTGCGGACGGGAACCACAATCGAAACGTCGGGGGCCGGCAGGCCGGATGTTGCTGATGGATCGCTCATATTGGGGTCCGAATGCCCGTAAAATCGGTCGAATTGCCGCACCGGGCGACCGCTTCTTATGGTGCCAGAGCCTCGCGGGCAACCCTTTTCAGGGAGGCAAAAGACGGCCCTGCAAGTGGCTCAATGCCCCCGTCCCGGTCGATGGTGAAGCCCAAACGCCGGGCCGCGAACCAGTACCGGACGAACATCGCCCCGATCACCCCGGTCAGCGCGCCACCAACCACGTCGCTCGGATGATGCGCGAGCAGAATGACGCGGCTGACACAGATCAGCACGGCGTAAACCAGCATGACCAGCGTCACCTTGCGCCAGACAGCAGAGACCGCAAAGGCCAGCGCGAATGCGGTGGTCGCGTGGCCTGACGGCAGGCTCTCAAAAGCCGGATTGCCCGCGAAGTGCTGGAAGTTGAAGGCATTGGCTTCGCCGCCGACAAACGGCCTGCTCCGCCCGATGACGTATTTGAGGATTTCGCTGCCGATCACGGCGACGGCGACCGAGAGAAAGATGTACTGAACGCGGACGCCGAACGCGATCAGAACCTGCCGGGCGTGTGCGGTCAGCCGGGGTATCAGCAACAGGATGACAAGCAACGCCGCTGCCAGCGCCCACAGCACATAGGTCGATTTCCCAAAGTCGGTGAAAATCCGCAGCGGCCAGAGGCTCGCCGTTCCCCGCGCCGGCATCAGCTTGATCGCCGTGACGTCCACAGCAAACATCAGAAGTCCGATAGCGAGCGCGGTCAGAACCGCGAGGCCGAGCCAGCGCCGGGCCAGCGCGCGGCGCGCTTCGGCACGGCGGGAATGCGACGGTGTGCGCACAAGCTGCGCCAGCGACTGCCATGCAACGGACCCGAGTCGCACGACATAACCGGAGGACTGGCCGCCGCTGATTCCGGCCGCCATCCTATTCGGTTCCTTCGGAGCGGAAGATCGCGATGGAAATCGCCTTACCGGTCGAGATGTTGTAACCGTCGATGCGGGTGGCCACGTCGTAGCGCAGGCCGATGGTTTCGGCACGCTGCGCGAAGGCGCGCTCCTCGCGCCATTCCACCAGTGCGAAGCGACAGCTTCCCTGCAGCAGGAAGTCGGCTGCGCCCGATCCGTTGGTCAGGATGGTCTGGGTGCCGACCATGAACACAAGGCTCGGTTCATGGAAACCTGCCGCCGCCGCCGCGGGTCCGACGCACTGGACGCTGCGCAAGGCGCGCGCCACCTGCACGCTCGGAAACACCGGCGTGAGCGAGGGCACCACAACGCCGTAGATGCAGACCGCGAGAAACCACGACGCGCCGATCCCATTCAGCAGCGAGCGTTCGGCGCGATAGTCGTCATACATCCACCATGCGAACAGCCCGAAGATCAGCGCGCCCGCGCCGAACGGCCAGGCGAGGAATTCCGGCTGCCGGAGCAGCGAAATCGCGCCGATGATCGAAGCCACCGCGATGATCAGCGGCAACACGAACCACCACGCCGTGCCGCGGACGATCCACGCGCCCTGCGCCAGAACCTTGCGCTCGAGCGCGCCGATGATCAGGATCGCAATGGCCGGATAAAGCGGCAGCACGTAGTGCGGCAGCTTGGTGATGACGATTTCAAAGATGATCCACGCCGGCAGCAGCCATGCGAGCAGGAATTGTGCGCCGGGCTCGCGGCGCGCGCGCCAGACCGCAGGCACCGCGAGACCTGCCAGCGTCGCCCCCGGCCAGAATGTCACCCAGAACAGCAGCAGATAGAGTCCGGGCGGCGCGCCATGCGATTCCTGCGCGCTGGCGACCTTGTTCAGCATGTCGCTGCCCAGCGAATCCGCGAAGAAGGTGTCGCCTGCCTTGAGGAAGATCAGGATGAACCACGGCAGCACCAGCACCAGCGTCCACATCAGCCCCCAGACCGGACGCAGACGCCACAGCCAAGCCGCCGAGCGATCGAGGATCGCCAGCGTCACCACCGTGAGCGCGACGAACATCAGGATCAGCGGTCCCTTGAGCAGGATGCCGCCCGCCATCGCCGTCCAGAAGATGAAGGCCAGTTTCCACGACGGATGCGGATTGTCGTCGCCGCGCTGCCACGACAGATAGGCGCGCGCCATCGCACCCATGACGGCTGTTGTGGTCAGCAGCAGCATGGCGTCGGTCTTGGCAAGCCGCGCCTCGACCCCGAGCAGGATGGAACTGCACATCAATAGACCCGCGAGCAACGCGCCGCGCCGCGTGACGAACGCCAGTGCCGTCCAGTATGTCAGAAGGACCGCGCCGATCGCGCCGATCAGCGACGGCACGCGGTAGAGCCAGATGCGCACCTGCGCGCGCGGCAGGCCGAGCTTCGATGCCGTTTCCACGACAGCCGCCTGCGCCCAGTAGATGCCGACCGGCTTCTTGTAGCGGACTTCATCCTGGAAACGGATATCGACGAAATCGCCGTTCTCGACCATCTGCTTGGTGGCCTGCGCGAAGCGGGCCTCGTCGCGGTCGACCGGGGGAATGTTGAAAAAGCCGGGCAGGAAGAACAGCAGGCCGGCCACGATCAGCAGCAGAACCGCGCGGGTGTGGCTGCCGACCGCGAAATCAATGACGCGCACGAGGCCGCTCCCGGGATTTTTCTGTTCCACGGGCTCGCGCGGCGCGCCAAATCGGGGTCTCGGGTAGCTCTCAGCCATCGGTTCCGCATACGCGGAAACCACCCGCCGGACAACAGCTTGGACCGGCTCTACTGAATTCTCACGACAACTGTGTCCGCCGCGCCAGTCGCATCCATCACCGTCAGCCGGGCGAAGCCCGGACCCGGCGGATCGACCAGTTTCTGACGGCGGCTGTCGATATTGCCGATGGCGACGCCGTTAACCATCATGGTCAGGGGCAAGACCCCGCCCGCCACCTTCACCGGCATGGGCGAAATGTTCGCCTGACCGCCGCCATAGGCGTCGATCCGTGAGCCATCGAGCGGAAACTGGATGCGCAGCGCCTGCTCGCTGCCGGTCCGGACGAATTCACCCGAGGCCCGGAAGCGGCGCAGCGGCAGCGGCAACCTGGCATTGCTGGCGATCAGCGTTCCCTTGGGGGCCTTGGCGAGGCCCTGCGGCAGCTTGCCGGTGCGCGCGAAGGCGTCGAACAGGATCGGTGCGGCGGCCGAACGGCCAACCAGTCCGGGAACCGGGGCGCCGTCCGGGCGGCCGACCCAGACCCCGATGGTCATCCGGCCATCGAAGCCGATCGACCAGGCGTCGCGGTAGCCGTAGCTGGTCCCGGTCTTGAACGCGAGACGGTTGCGCGGCGCATTGTCCGGCGGCGGCGTTCCCATCAGGACATTGCCGACCAGCCATGCGGCCGATGGATCGAGCAGCCGCCGCGCTTCCGGCTCCTGTCCGTCATCCGGGCGGACGATTTCCCGCAAGGCGACCGTGTCGCCGGAGCGCGCCAAACCTGCATAGAGGCGGACAAGGTCATTCAGAGTGATACCGACACCGCCGAGGCCCATGGCGAGACCGGGCGTCTCATCTTTCGGCAGGATCAGGTTCGCGCCGGCCTGCTTGATCCGCGCGGTCAGCCGGTTCGAGCCGATGCGGTCGAGCAGCGCGATGGCCGGCACGTTCAGCGACATCTGGAGCGCCTTGCGTACCGTCACCGTGCCCTGGAACGTCATGTCGAAATTTTCCGGCGCGTAGACGCCGTAGCGGACCGGCCGATCCTCGATCAGGCTTTCGGGATGAACGAAGCCATCCTCGAACGCGAGGCCGTAGATGAATGGCTTGAGTGTCGAGCCGGGCGAGCGCACCGCGCGCGTCATGTCCACCTGCCCCGCGCGCTTCACGTCGAAGTAATCCGACGAGCCGACATGCGCGATTACATCGCCGGTCTCGTTATCGACCGCGAGGATTCCAATGGAGACATCGGGCCCCTGCGCCAGCGCGCGGTCGCGCGCGAGATGTTCCAGCGCCGCCTGGATGGTGGAGTCCAGCGTCAACCGGATGACAGGCGCGTCCTTCATGGTCACAAGCGACTGATCGGTTGAATGCGGGGCAAGCAACGGCATCGGCTTGCGCAGGCGCGGCACGGCTTCGCGCTTGGCCTGAGCCGCATCGTCGGCGGATACGCGCCCGGCTGCGACCATCAGCGACAGGACATGATCGCGGGCGGCACGCGCCGCCTCGGGATGGCGGTCGAGCCGCCGGGTTTCCGGCGATTGCGGCAACGCCACCAGCAGCGCGGATTCCGCGAGAGACAGCCGCTTCGGCTCCTTGCCAAAGTAAGCGAACGAGGCCGCGCGCACGCCTTCGAGGTTTCCGCCGAACGGCGCCAGCGTCAGATAAAGATCGAGGATTTCGTCCTTGCTGAGTTTGCGCTCAAGCTGAACCGCGCGCACCATTTGGCGCAGCTTGGCATAGACCGAGCGCTCCTGACGCGGCTCCATCAGCCGCGCCACCTGCATGGTGATGGTGGAGCCGCCCGAGACGATGTGCCCGCGCGTCACAAGCTGAAACGCGGCGCGGCCGATGGCCAGCGGATCGACACCGATATGCGAGCGGAAACGCCGGTCCTCGTAATTCAGCAGCAGGTTGAGGTAACCGGGGTCGACATCCTTTGCATGCGCGGGCAACCGCCAGCGCCCGTCCGCCATGGCGAAGGCACGCAGCAGCTTGCCGTTGCGGTCGAGAATGGTGGTGGAGACTTTCCGCGCGTCGGCGAAAGGCAACGGCGGGAGGGAGGCGATCCAGATGGCGGCGGCGATTGCGGATGAAGCGATCAAACTTCCAGCAGCGACTGCAAACCATCTCAGAAATCGGCGGTTGCTTTTGACACCGTCATCCCCGGGCTTGTCCCGGCCATCCACGTCTTTTGGTCCCTCATCAAAAGAAGTCGTGGATCCCCGGGACAAGCCCGGGGATGACGATGGAGAGTTTCGCGTTTTGAACTCTTCGCTCATTTCGCCTTCGTCACCTCGACGGTTCCGGTGCCGGTGCGGCCATAGCGCGAGGGATTGTACATGTCCTCGACATAGGCCTGCGGCAGCACGTACTTGCCGGGCGAGACCGCGCGCACGATGTATGCGACCGTGAACACCGCCTCGTCCTTCGCTTCGCGTTCGATGGCCGCGCTGAAGCGGTCGTCGCGGAACTCGGTATGTTCCGGCTCCTCGCCGTCCTCGATCCAGTCGAGCGTTCCGCTATCGCCGGACGACACCAGCTTCGGATTGTCGATCTCGAGGCCAGCCGGGAGATAATCGACCACCATGATGCGGCCGAATTCCGGCTTGGCCTCTGTGACCTTGAGCACAACAGCAAAGCGGTCGTTCTGTTTGGCCTTGCTGACATCGGCGGGCTTGCCGTCGAGCGTGAAGAAATTACGCTCGATCTTGAAGCCGTTCGAGGCGGCGGGTTCCGGCGTGATCGGTGCGCCAGTCACGGAGACCACCGCCTGCACCGGCGCATCGCCGGTGTTGGTGATGGTGATCGGCTTTGCCGCAACGTCGGTGCTGCGATAATTGCGGTACACCGCGCGCTTCGCCGCTTCGCCGTTGACGGTGATGGCGAGGCTGTTGGCTTCCTTCGCCAGCGCCCGCGAGGCCAGAACCAGCCACGCATTTTCCTGCGTCGAGGTGTACGGCGTCAGACCGCGCGCGGCCTCAACCCGCTCGACCGCGAGGCTGATGGTCGCCTTCGGCGCGTTGCCTTCGCTCGACAACGAGACCAAAGCCGCCGCATCGCGCAGCGACGAACCATAATCCATCCGGCCGAACTCAAGCGCGGGCTTTGGCGCGAGGCTGTTCACCGCCGCCGCATAGACACGCTCGGCGCGTGCCCGGTCACCGACCAGCGCCAGCGCCGCAGCGAGCTGTGCCTTGGCGATGGGGGTTGCGATGTTGTTCAGCTTGGTGTCAGCGAGATAACGCAGGTCGCCGATCGGCGCGGTGCCGTTCTTCGCCAGCACATAGAGGCCATAGGCGAGATCGCGGCCGCCGTCCTTCTCCGGTTCCTCGGCATTGACCACCGAGTTGCGGATACGATCCAGTGCCGTCTTGAACAAGACGTCCGGCACGGCGAAGCCCTTTTCGCGCGCCCGTGTCAGGAAGTCGGTGACATAGGCATCAAGCCAGGCATCGTCGCCGCCCGCCGACCACAGGCCGAATGAGCCGTTCGAGCCCTGCCGCGCCAGAAGGCGATCAATCGCGTCCTTGATGCGCTGATCGACACCCGCATCGAGCGCCAGATGGTTCTCCGCCGCAAGATCGTTGACATAAAGCAGCGGCATCGCGCGGCTGGTGATCTGCTCGGAGCAGCCGAACGGATACCGATCCAGCGCTTTGAGGATCGTGGCCGCATCGAGCGCAGTGGACAGGCCGACCGACAATTGAACCCCGCCGGTGCCCTGCACGAGATCGGAGAACATGTCCGATGTCAGTGTCAGGCTCTCGCCCTTCGCCAGCGTGCGAACAGAGCGACGCGCGAGGATCTGCGTCGCCGGTTTGACGTTGAGGTCATAGTGCCGCGCGAGCGTCAGCCCGTCCGGCCCCGCAATGTTCACGTCGAGCGCCGCAGCGCCCGCCCCGTTCGCCGCGTCAATGGCCAGCGCCACGGTGCTGCGCTGTTTCGCCGCCAGCCGCATCGTGGTCGCCGGATTACCGGTGATCTTCACCGGACCCGATGGCTTGACGCTGATAACGTAGTCACCCGCGGCGCCCTCGACATTGTCGAGATCGAGATTCATGGTGCCGCGGTCGCCACTCAGCAGGAAGCGCGGCAGCGTCGCGGTCAGCACCACGGGATCGCGCACGGTCACGTCGGTGTTGGCGCGGCCGACCTTGGTCGCCGTCCATGCCACCGCCATGACGCGCGCGGTGCCGGCGAATTCCGGAATGTCGAACGAGACGATCGCGGTGCCATCGGCGCCGACCGTGACGATGCCGGAATACAGCGCAAGCGGCTTCTGGGTCGGAGGGCTGCCTTGAAGTTCAGCGCCTGCGCCGTCACCACCGGTGCGGATCTGGCCGCGGGTGCCCTGCATGCCGTCGATCAGTTGCCCATAGAGGTCACGGATCTCGGACGTCATGCGGCGCTGGCCGAGATAGTAGTCGTCCGGCGCAGGCGGCTTGTAATTGGTGAGGTTGAGAATGCCGACATCGACAGCGGCGACCACGATCTTGGCGTCTTCACCGCGGCTGAGACCCTCGATCTTGACCGGGAGCTTGAGCGCCGTGCCCGGGCGCACCAGCGCGGGCGGCGTCAGCGAGACCTTGAGTGTGCGCTCGGCCTTGTCGATGCCGAACCATTTCAGGCCAATGGCGCGGCCCGGCATGCGCTGGGCAGCGGCATCGAGCGGACGGCGCAGCGTGGCGACAACATAAGCGCCGGTGCCCCAATCCTTGCCGACGGCGATGTTGATCTTGTTCTGGCCTGCCTTGACGTCGGCGGACTGCGTGGTCAGCAGACGGTCGCCCAGCACATTGACGGTGAGCTTGCCGGCCGTGCGCGCATTGATGGACACCACCATGGTGTCGCCGGACTTGTATTCCGGCTTGTCGATGGATGTTTCCAAAAGGTCTGGGGTGTCGGCGCTGCCGTCGGAATACCAGCCGACATCGAACTGCACCGAGGTGATCGGGCCATCCACATCGGTAGACTTCACATCCAGCCGGTAGCGGCCCGGCTGCGGCGAGAAAGTAATGCGCGCAGGCTTGTCGGCGGCAATGGTGACATCGCCATCCGCCACGCGCTTGGTGGACTTCACCGGCTCATAGTCCCATGACGAACCCTGCCGGTACCACTGATAGCGCGACTCCATCTTGAGCAGTTCGTAACGCAGGCCGCTGCGCGCCAGCGCCTTACCGTCCGGCGCGACATAGACCACATCGAAACTGGCGGGGTCGCCTTCGGCGACATTCTTGTCGGAGAACAGCGGCTTCACCCCGATCATCTCGTCGCTCGGCGCGACCGGAATCGTCAGCTTGCGCTCGACCGCGCGGCCGCCGGTTTCCACCATGCGGACGAAGACCTGCGCTTCCTGCGGACGCTGCGATGATGGCGGCTTGGGCAGGCTGACACTGAACTTCGCCTTGCCGTTGGCATCGGCCTCGGGGAGGCTTTCCAGCGGTGTGCGTTCGTTGTTGGTGCTTTCGTCGTCGGCGATGCCGAACCTGTAGCCGGCATAGCCCGGACGGTCGGCCGCCGTTGCAATCAGCAGGTCGCCCTCAAGCGCGAGACCCGAAGCAGGCGCGCCATAGAGAAAGCGGCCATCGACCTCAAGTTCTGCAGGAAGTTCAGCCGTAATCTGCTTGGCCTTGGAAGTTAACGTGAATTCGATCCGGTCGGCGACATAATCCTCGACCATGAAGGTGGTTTCGCCCACCGACGGCGCCTTCGGATCGGTGAAGGCGCGGACCCGCCAGGTGCCGGTCGGCACCGCTGAGTTGAGCGGCAAGGTCAGGCTGCGGCCGCCCGCGCCCTGATCGGGCACCACGGAGCGGCGGAATTCGACGCCGTCGGGACGTTCGACCACCAGCGTCATCGGCGTGCCGGTGACGCCATTGCCCTTGCCGTCGCGCAAGAGCGCCGTGACATAGACCGTCTCGCCGGAGCGATAGACACCGCGCTCGGTGTAGACGAACGCATCGGGTCCCGCCGGCACGGTCCGTCCGGAGACGCCGCGGTCGGTCAGGTCAAAGGCGTTGGACTTGAGGCTGAGGAAGGCATAGTCGCCCTTGTCGCCGGAGACCGACAACAGCGCAGGCGACAGGCCGCCCTCGCCCCGCGCCAGCCCCGCCTCGAACAGGACGTGACCTTCCGCGTCGGTCTTTTTGGTCGCCAGGATTTCGTTGTTGCGGGCAACGAGACGCACGTCAGCGCCCGCTGTCGGCGCCGTGGTCGCCAGCGAGTTGACAAAGACATGCACGCCGTCATTGCCGGAGTAAGCGGTCAGGCCGAGATCGGAGACGATGAACCACTGGGTCGCGAGAGAGGAATCATCGTCATCGCCGGAGCCGGGCCCCTTGGTGGCAGCGGTCATCACATAGACGCCCGGCTGCATCTCGCCGACCGCCTGATCGACCGGGAATGCGGTGACCACATCGGCGTTCAGGGTCGGCTGGGTGGCCACCTCGCCGCTCCAGACTTTGACACCTTTCTCATCGCCGAGGACGGAGAGTTCATAGGTCGAAAGGTTGCGCCGGAAATCGCTGCCGAGCACCGAATTGATCAGATTGCGGTCGCCGACCCGGAAGATCTTTACCGCCACCGACGGCGTGTTGACGCTGACCAGCGGAATGCCCTTCTGGCCGGTGCGCGGCAGCACATAGGCGCGGCCGGTGAACCGAACGAACGGCTTGCGGTCGCGGACATAGATGTTGAATTCCGCCGACTTCGGCAGCGTTTCCTTCACGGTCGAGGGCATGCCGGCGCGCAGGTTGATGGTGTAGCGCTCGCCATGCTTGAGGCCTTCGACGCAGAGCTGTTTTTCCTCGGTGGTGATTGCCGGGCTGTCGGTGCCTGCCAGCGCCACGAACGGATTGAAGTCGGCCCGCTTGGGCAGTTCCTCGGAAAACTGGAAACAGGCGCGCGGCGACGCCGAATCTGAATCCACGCTGTAATCGAGCAGCCGGAAGCCCTTCTCGTCGCGCAGCTTCTCGTAACTCCCGCGCACCTCCGCGACCTCCTTCTGGTCGAGCGACAGGCGCAGCGCATCGAGCGCCGGACGCCACAGCTTGCGCTCGGCGAGCGCGCTTCCCAGCACCGCGAGGGCGTCGGCTTCCTCGCCGGGGTTGGCGGCGCGCTGATAGGCGATGTAGGCCGCGGTGGAGGCGCGCTCGTAGAAGAATATCCGCTCGCGATTGTCGGAGGGGCGGATCTGGAAAATGGTTTTGGCCAGCCGCAGCCAGTTGGTGCTGTCTTCCGGCGCAACGGCGGCGGTCTGCCCGAGGAGTTGCAGCACGCCGCGCAGATCGCCCCGCTTGAAAGCGGCGTCGGTATCCGACTTCAGGGTGGCGGCGGTCTTGTTGATGACCCCTGCCTCGGTCTTGATCTGGGCCTCCAGCCGGATGGCGGAGTCCGCCAGATCATCCCGCCTGAACGCCTTGTCGGCTGCGTGCGCTGAAACCAGAGCGAACGCCAGCGTGGCGCAAACCGAAATGGCGCGAACCAGACCAATCATGGTGAAAACTCCCTGCCGGCGACACTGAAATAACGGTCGCCTTGAAACATAGACAATGCGCGAATCGTGACGGACTCATGGTCGTACCGATAGCGGTTCAAAATAATCCCTGCGACAATCGCGGCCATGCCAAAACGCGACTATGCACCGGACCATTGACCCGGCGAGATCAGGACTTTAGGTCGGGAAGCGCCAATGACACCAGACCTCTGACACCACCCCGCCGGTTTGTCGGAACATCCCTTGGGAAGGTTCACAACTTTCCGCCAAACCGGGGCGGTTTTTTCACGCCTGGGATGGTATGAGAGGCCCCAACGGTCCCGTAGCTCAACTGGATAGAGTAGCGGATTTCTACTCCGCGGGTTGCAGGTTCGAATCCTGCCGGGATCGCCACCTCCACAACGCACTGCGTGTTTTGTTCTCTCGCAATCCGCGTTGCATGCCGTCGTATTTGTCTTGAGTAGGCGTCTTGGTACGATTGCGGTCATCATTGCCTCAGGAGCGATCGCACACCAAAAACGCTCCTGATCTCTTCAATGGCGAAGTCCAATTGCGGCAAATCGGGTAGAAACAAGGATGGCAGACACTTCTGAGCCAATCACGCACCCGGAGGAAATGCGCGCTACCTTTGATGTTCAGATTGGGAAGCGCATCAACCTCAAGGGAATGGCCCGGGTAACACCCGCGGGATTGATCTGCGCTGGGATAGCCGGAGTAGCAGCTCTTCTCGCAGCTACGGCACTGGTGCGGGCTGCAAGATCATAAAGCCTGCTCGCGAGGCTTTCGATGCTCGGCGCAGGGCTAATGCATGCGCTGGATCAATTGCGACGACCGCGGCATTTCACCTTCGAATCGATCAGCCGTCGCTGTCTGTCGTCTTCAATCCGTACAGCCGGAGCCATCGGTCTTGCTGCGGGCGAAGATTTCTACGTCCGGCCCGCCACCACATGGCTATACGGCGGACAACGGCTTCTAATGCCGCCTGCTGTTTAGCTCGTCTAGCCGCACGTTCCAAATTAACGGAGTTCGCTGGAACCCCGTATGGAATGTCAAATGATAATGCCAAAGCGGAACGAACTCCGCTATTCAGCGTCGTCACATAATTAAGGTTTTACGGGAAAAGCCGCGCACCAGAACACGGCGCTGGAAGTTAAATGGAATACGATCTCGTTCGATCGCTCACTACTTTAATCACACAAATCAGTTCGCAGCTTCCGCAAAGAGTTCCGGCAGCACCACTCGAACTTCATGAGGCAAGCTACGCCCGCGTCGGCCGCCTATTTGCTGAGAGGGAGGCCGACATCTACCGCGTCCTGAACGCGATGATCGCCGCGTCGGTAACGTCCCCAAGACCGTACAAGGTGGCGCCGATTCCCCGGGAGCAGTTCGAACTATACGAGGCCATGATCCTCACCGGACAGATCCCGCACGAGGGTATTCAGGCAATCATCGACGCGAACCCCGAATTCGCGAAGTGGTACAAGGAAAGAGCAAAAGAGCGCTTTTGACAGCTTGATGAGCCCGTCGACGTGGTGCCGGATCAGTTGCCGGGGAAATAAGCCGGAACCTCCTGAGGCCGACCCGGGCCGTTTACGGTGTGGATTTGACGCAAGGCCCGCAGGCGGACGGGCAACGATCCCTTGGGATGCAGCTTCATTGTTGATGGGTTTCGACCCGAGGCGCGCCCGCAAAGGATTGAAAAATACTGCGTTTTCGCTAGCCGCACGGCAAATCTGTCTCGCCGGCGGGCGGTAGATCGCCGCGTTCATCCGACGGCCCGATGCGCTGCTTCGCGAAAATGCAAGTCTTCAACAGGTATCCGCTGACAGACGCGCCAAATCTGATACAAGCCGCACCACCACCTTCAACAGAGAGACGACGACCGTATGGGTTTCAAGGAACCAGGCTTCGCGGACCGGGCTGCTGCCGCGCGAAACGCGAGGAAAAGCATTGCTGAAAAATTCAAGGCGCAGCCGGGTCCGGACGATCCGGCGGTTTTGAAGCGCGCGGCTGAACGTCAGGCGCAAGCCGCCGCCCGCGCGGAAGCGCAGAAGCTGCGTGAGACCGCGAAGGCCGAAGAGCGCGCCCGCGAGGCTGAACTCGCAGCACAGGCCGCAGCCGAAGCCCTGCGCATTCAGGCTGAAAAGCAGGCTGCGGAAGCCGATCTCAAGGCCAAGCAGAAAGCCGCGCGCGATGCGCGCTATGCGGCCCGCAAAGCGAAGAAGTAAGCACGTAACAACGGGTACCGCAGGCCCGCTCCGATGGAGCGAGCCTGCAGGAAGACCGGATGAATGAGGCTTACTTCTTCATCCCGTCCTTCTTCATGCCGTCGTCCTTCTTCATTCCGTCCTTCTTCATGCCATCGTGGCCCATGGCATCTTTCTTCATGCCGTCCTTCGACATGGTGTCTTCTTTCTTCATGCCGTCCTTGGACATCTTGTCCTGCGCGAAGGCAGCCGGCGCGAAGGCCAGACCGAGCGAAACGATTGCGGCGGTGGCGCCGAGCGCGATGCGGGAAGTGCGAGCCATGAGAATCATCCTCTGAATTCGGTTATGACGCGGCGGATGCCGCTTTGAGGATGTTCGGGACGAACGCGCGTTCGTTACGCCGGAGGATCGATTTTTTTCCGCGCCGACAGGCTATTGCAGCGCAATACTTCTTCCCCGATCACGAAAAAGAGATTTTAACGCCTAGATTAGCGCGCCTTGGCGTTCAGCGCTGATGCGACGCGGCTGACGGGCTTCTTGCCCAGCACGTCCGCGATGCCGTTGGTGGCGGCAAGAAGCTGCATCATGTCAACGCCGGTTTTCACGCCCATGCCCTCCAGCATGTAGACCACGTCTTCGGTGGCGACATTGCCGGTCGCACCCGGCGCATAGGGACAGCCGCCAAGGCCGCCGGCGGCGGAATCGATCACCCGCGCGCCCTCTTCCAGTCCGGCATAGAGGTTGGCCAGCGCCTGACCATAGGTGTCGTGGAAATGCATGCCGAGATTCGTCATCGGGACTTCGCTTGCGGTCGCGCGCAACAGCGCCCGCGCCTTCGCGGGCGTCCCGACGCCGATGGTGTCGCCAAGCGAGACCTCGTAACAGCCGAGATCCCAGAGCTTCTTCGTGACATCCACCACGGCGGAAGGCTTCACCTCGCCATCGTACGGACAGCCGAGCACGCAGGACACATAGCCGCGCACCTTGATGCCGTCGGCTTTGGCACGCTCCAGCACCGGCACGAAGCGTTGAATGGATTCGGCAACCGTGCAGTTGATATTGGCTTTGGAGAAACCCTCGGAGGCCGATGCGAACACGGCGACGACTTTCGCACCCGCCGCCTTCGCGGCCTCATAACCTTTCTCGTTTGGCACGAGGACATGAAATTCATGGCCGGGATGATGATCGACGGCGCGCAGCACCTGATCGGAATTCGCCATCTGCGGAATGGCCTTCGGTGACACGAAGCTGCCGACCTCGATGATGCCGAGACCGGCCTTCACCAGATTCTCGACGAACGCGATCCGCGCCTCGGCACTCACCGGGGTCTTTTCGTTCTGCAGCCCGTCGCGCGGGCCGACTTCGACAATCCGGACCTGATCGCCCATGGCCTATGCTTTCGGCTCGATCTCGGCGAGTTCGACGCCTTCCGCGACGATATCGCCGACCTTGCACTTGAGCGCTTTCACGGTGCCCGCGAACGGCGCGCGCAGGGTCTGTTCCATCTTCATGACTTCCAGCGTCAGGATCGCAGCGCCCTTCTCGACGGAAGCGCCCTCCTCGACCAGCAGCGCGACGACGGTACCCGGCAGCGGCGCGACCACGCGATCGGCGCCCGACTGCTCTTCGTCCTCGGTGCCGAACGGGTCGATCCAGTGAACTTCAAACCGGCCATTGCGGGTGCGGACATAGACTTCATGGCCGTCAAGCAGGCCGATCACATGATGCTTCACGCCATCGAGCACAAGGTCGATGCCGCCGCGCGGCGAGTCCGAACTGGCAAACCCGAGAATGCGCCCGTCGACCGCAAGTGTCGAAGGTCCCCGCCCGTATCGCAGCGACGCCTTGCGCTCAGAGCCATCCGCCTGCCGGAACAGGAAGCGGCGATGGCGCGCACCGACAGCGGCCCAGCCTGCCGATGCCCGCCATGGAGAGGTCGCGTCGCTCGCGGCGGCAGCGGCTTCGTCTTGCAAAATGGATGCAACGGCGGCTGCAAGTTCCAGATCTGAGAGTTCGCCTTCCGCAGGCGTCAGCTTCGCCAGTTCCCGCTCGATGAAGCTGGTGTCGATGGCGTTGGCGCGCACATCGGGATGGGTGATCAGCGCCGACAGGAACGGAATGTTGGTGACAATGCCGCGGACGTCGGTTTCCTGCAGGCCGCGATTGAGACGCGAGATCGCCAGATCGCGGGTCGGCGCCCAGGCAATGACCTTGGCGAGCATCGCGTCATAGTTCGGAGATACCGTCTTGCCTTCGGCATAACCCGCATCGATGCGCAGGCCGTCCACTTCGTCCGGTGTCCGCCATGTGCGGATGCGGCCCACGGACGGCATGAAATTCTTGTTCGGGTTCTCCGCGTAGACGCGCGCCTCGATGGCATGGCCGTTGAGTGTCACCTGGTCCTGCGTCAGCGGCAGCTTTTCGCCGAACGCCACGCGCAACTGCAACTCGACCAGATCGACACCGGTGATGAGTTCGGTCACCGGATGCTCGACCTGAAGGCGCGTGTTCATTTCGATGAAGAACGTCTCCTTGCCGTCGGACACGAATTCGATGGTGCCGGCGCCGACATAGTTCACCGCGCCCGCCGCCTTGCGCGCCGCTTCGCACACCGCGTCACGTTGCGCAGCATTCAGCGTCGGCGACGGCGCTTCCTCGATCACCTTCTGGTGACGACGCTGAAGGGTGCATTCGCGCTCGAACAGCGAGATCAGGTTGCCGTGGCTGTCGCCGATAATCTGCACTTCGATATGGCGCGGATTGAGGACGAACTTCTCGATCAGCATCCGGTCGTCGCCGAAGGCGGCGAGCGCTTCGCGCTTGGCGCTGACAATCGCCGGCCCCAATTCCTCGGCGCTGCGAACGATGCGCATGCCGCGCCCGCCGCCGCCGGCGGAAGCCTTGGCCAGCACCGGATAGCCGATCTTCGCCGCCGCATCGGCCAGCGTCTTCTCGTCCTGCGCCTCGCCGTGATAGCCGGGCACCAGCGGCACGCCGGCCTTTTCCATCAGCGCCTTGGAGCCGGACTTGGAGCCCATGGCTTCCATCATTTCGCCGGTCGGGCCGACAAACACGATGCCTTCAGCGGCACAACGGCGCGCGAAGTCCGCGTTCTCGGACAGAAATCCGTAGCCCGGATGGACCGCCTCGGCGCCGGTCTTCTTCGCAGCCTCGATGATGCGGTCAACATTGAGGTAGCTGTCGCGCGCGCGCGCCGGGCCAAGCAAAACGGCGTCGTCGGCCATGGCGACATGCACGGCATCGGCGTCCGCTTCCGAATAGACGGCAACAGTGCGTAGGCCCATGGCCCGCGCGGTGCGGATCACGCGGCAGGCGATCTCGCCTCGATTGGCGATCAGCAATGTATTGAAGCGGCGGTAAAGCGCGGCGGCAGCTTTTGCGTTCATCCAATCAACTCCACGATGCCTTGCGCTTTTCAAGAAATGCCGAGAGACCCTCGCGCGCCTCGGGCTTCGCCCGCACGTCGGCGATCAATTGCGCGGTCTCATTCATCAACGCCTCGTCGATGGCGCGGCCTGCGATGTCGCCTGCGAGTTTCTTGGCGATGGCGCGCGCTCCGGGTGCGGCGGACTTCAACTGCTTGAGCAGCTTGCCGATCCGCTCATCCAGCGCGTCCGGTTCGACGACTTCATGCAACAGGCCGATGCGCATGGCCTCATTGGCGTCGAACACTTCCGCGGTCTGGAAATAACGCCGCGCGGTGCGCTCGCCGATGGCACGCAGAACGTAGGGGCTGATCATGCCCGGCACGATGCCGAGGCGGACCTCGGAGAGGCAGAATGTTGCGCCGGATGTACCGATGGCAATATCGCACGCGGACACAACACCGACTCCGCCGCCATAGATCGGCCCGTGGACACGGCCGATGGTGGTCTGCGGCATCCGGTCGAGCGCAGACAGCATCCGCACCAGCGGCATGGCGTCCGCGATATTCTCCTCGCGTGTATAAGTGCCCGCTTCACGCATCGCGTTGATGTCGGCACCGGCGCAGAGGCTCTTGCCTTCGCCCGCGAGCACCATGGTCGCCACGGCGCGATCCCCAGCAATGCTTTCAAACGCACCGCGCAGTTCTTCAATCAGCGCGCGATTGAGCGCATTGTTCAGTTCGGGACGATTCAGCGTGACACGCGCCACGTCCTGATCGCGTTCGATGCGGACAAGATCGGTCATCGTGCGCTCCGCATCACATCCGGAACACGCCGAACTTCGGCGGCTCGACCGGCGCATTGGCGGCGGCGGACAGACCGAGGCCGAGCACAAGCCGCGTGTCGGCCGGGTCGATCACGCCGTCGTCCCACAGCCGCGCCGTGGCGTAGTATGGATGGCCCTGCGTTTCATATTGCTCGCGGATCGGGCTCCGGAACGCATCCTCTTCCTGCGCCGACCATGTGCCGCCCTTGGCCTCGATATTGTCGCGGCGAAGCGTACTCAGCACCATGGAGGCCTGCTCGCCGCCCATCACCGAGATGCGCGCATTCGGCCACATCCACAGGAAGCGCGGGCTGTAGGCGCGGCCGCACATGCCGTAGTTACCTGCGCCATACGAGCCGCCGATCACGACGGTGAATTTCGGAACGGATGCGGTTGCAACGGCGGTCACGAGCTTCGCGCCGTCACGCGCGATGCCGCCTGCTTCGTACTTCTTGCCAACCATGAAACCGGTGATGTTCTGCAGGAACACCAGCGGAATGCCGCGCTGGCAGCACAGTTCGATGAAATGGGCACCCTTGAGCGAACTCTCGCTGAACAGGATGCCGTTGTTGGCGATGATGCCAACCGGGTAGCCCCAGATGTGGGCGAATCCGCACACCAGCGTCGTGCCGTAGAGCTTCTTGAATTCCTCGAATTCAGAGCCGTCGGCGATCCGCGCGATGATCTCGCGCACATCGAACGGCTTGCGGGCATCCGCAGGGACCACGCCGTAGATGTCCTCGCGCTCGAACAAGGGCTCGCGCGGTTCGCGCAGGCCGGTTGCGGAGGATTTCGCCGGGTTAAGATTGCCGACGATGCGGCGGGCGATCCCGATGGCGTGGCTGTCGTTCTGCGCATAGTGATCGGTCACGCCGGACTGGCGCGAATGCACGTCCGCGCCCCCGAGTTCTTCAGCGGTGACGACTTCGCCGGTCGCGGCCTTCACCAGCGGCGGCCCACCGAGAAAGATCGTGCCCTGATTGCGCACGATGATGCTCTCGTCCGACATCGCGGGCACATAGGCGCCGCCTGCCGTACACGATCCCATGACGATGGCGATCTGCGGAATCTGCTGCGCCGACATCTGCGCCTGATTGTAGAAGATGCGGCCGAAGTGCCTCTCGTCGGGGAAAATCTCGTCCTGCTGCGGCAGGAAGGCGCCGCCTGAATCCACCATGTAGATGCATGGCAGGTTGTTCTGCCGCGCGATATCCTGCGCGCGCAGATGCTTCTTCACCGTCATCGGATAATAGGTGCCGCCGCTGATGGTGGCGTCGTTGGCGACGATCACGCATTCGCGGCCCGACACGCGGCCGATGCCGGTCACGATGCTGGCCGAATGCACGTTACCGCCATAGAGGCCGTAGGCGGCCATCGGCGAGAACTCGAGGAAGGCCGTTCCCGGATCAATCAGCAGGTCGACACGGTCGCGGGCGAACATCTTGCCGCGCGAAGTGTGCTTGGCGCGGGAGGCTTCGCCGCCGCCACCGCCCACCTGTGCGAGCTTGTCACGAAGGTCCGCGACCAGGCCGCGCATGACGTCCGCATTGCGGGTGAAGTCGGCCGATTTGGGATCGAGTCCGGAACGAAGTGCCATTGTTTCCCGCCGCGTAACGTTTTGATCTTGCTTGTGTCCACCCCTTTTTGAGGCGGCTTCGACCCGCAAGGTGTCACTGCTTGGCGGCGGAATGCAACCACAACTTTCGCGGAGAAACGTCGAGCGGGTCAGGTGCTTTCAATAGGACAAGGCACCCTGCCGAAATGTCATGTCCCTGACATTTCCCGGCGCAATTTTGCGGCCTGACAGCACCGGCTTTAATGCGTCCAGGGCTCCGGGCGGCGGAATGCGAAGTTGTCGGCGTAGGCTTTCACGCGCGGCTTCAATTCCTTCGGCTCCAACACCTGATACGGAATCCCCTGCCGCTCGCAGTACGCTACGGCCTCTTCCTTGGTGTCGAAATGGAGGGTGAGCTGCTGCTTCATGTCAGTGGACGAGGTCCAGCCCATCAGCGGCTCGATCACGCGCGGCTGTTCGGGCTCATAGTCGAGCTGCCAGAGCTTGGTCTTCGCCGCGCCGGACTGCATCGCATTTTTCGCAGGTTTGAAGATTCGTGCTGTCATGGAGATGGGCGGTCCTGAGCCTGTTCGCTGCGGCATTTCTCGATAGGTAAAAAGCATGGGATTCGGGGATCGGCCAGCATCAAGATGTTGAGCATGCCTGCCCCGAACGAGACTTTTCACCACGGATGCTGGTATAGTCGCTCCAGAACGAGGTGACAATGTCGGACCGGTCCCGGTCCGGCGGGGGCATCGCCGGGGTTTCGGCCCGGTCGCATCACGAAACGATATTCATTACGAAGCGGTACTCATGGAAATTCACGCCACACTCCCAGAAAAGGGCCGTGACCTGCGGCTCGACTTCTTCCGCGGTATCGCCAACTGGTGGATCTTCCTCGACCACATCCCCAACAACGTCATCAACTGGGCCACGCCCCGCAACTACGGGTTCAGCGACGCCGCCGACCTGTTCGTCTTCATCTCGGGTTACACAGCCTCGTTCGTCTACGCGCGAATGATGCTCGACCGCGGCTTCGTTGTCGGCGCGACCCGCCTCTGGAAGCGAGTCTGGCAACTCTACGTCGCCCATGTGCTGCTGTTCGTCATCTATATCGCGGCCATCGGCTGGGTCGCGCTGCGCTATGCCGATCCCGACATTCTCAACGAGTTCAATGTCGCCGGCCTTGTCGAAAATCCGATCCAGACTCTGACCCAAGGGCTGCTTCTGCGCTTCAAGCCGGTCAATCTGGACGTGCTGCCGCTCTACATCATCCTGATGGGCTTCTTCCCGCCGATCCTGTGGCTGATGCTGCGCAAGCCGGACCTCGTGATGATCGCCTCGCTGGTGCTGTATTTCTCGGCCCGCCAGTTCGGCTGGAATTTCTCGGCCTATCCGGTCGGCTCCTGGTACTTCAATCCCTATACCTGGCAGTTGCTATTCGTGTTCGGCGCATGGTTCGCGCTCGGCGGCGCGCGGGAATCTCAGACGGTGATCCGCTCGAAATGGCTGCTGGTCCTCGGTACGCTTTACCTGCTGTTCGCGCTCGTCATGACCATGGCCGGACGTTTCGAGTCGTTCGGCGCCCTGTTCCCGAAGTGGCTCTATGACGCCTTCAATCCCAACGACAAGACGTTCCTCGCGCCCTATCGCGTGATCCATTTCGTGGTGATCGCGTTCTTCATGACGCGGTTCGTGCCGAAGGACTGGAGCTTGCTGCAAGCCAAGTGGATGGAGCCGCTGATCAAATGCGGGCAGCAGTCGCTCGAAGTGTTCTGCGTCGGTATCTTCCTGTCGTTCGTCGCGCACTTCGTGCTGATGCTGAGTTGGGGCACGGTGTGGGCGCAACTCGGCGTCAGTGTGATCGGCATCGCACTGCTGTGTTGCGTGGCCTACTACAAGGACTGGTCCAAGAAGCAGGACAAGCCGGCGGCGAAGGCTGCAAAACCGGCAGCCCAGCCGGCTCCCGGCGCCTGATCTTCGACCCAGGGCGGACCCGCCTGTCAGACGGCGGTTTTTCCTGCCGTCAGCAGGCCTTCCGCCTTGCTGCAGCCATGCGAAGCGTATATGGACTGGGCCTTCTCGGGGTATAGCGTAGCCTGGTAGCGCGGCGGTTTTGGGTACCGCAGGTCGGAGGTTCGAATCCTCCTGCCCCGACCAAATTCATAAATTAAATCAAATCATTATACGAGATTCTGGCTGCCGCTCTGCGGGTGGCCTTAGCGCGTTCCGAACAGCGGGTGGGCGACGCGGTCGCCGGGCTGAATGCCGTACTTCCGGGCCGTTCCCCCGATCACTTCCAACACGCCCTTGGCCAGCCCGCCGGAGGAGATGATCTTCTCCGAATGCGGCTCGGTGTTCTCGGCAATCCGCAGAATGCGCCCATCGCTGCGGATGAAGATCATGTCGAGCGGAATGAAGGTGTTCTTCATCCACATGGAGACCGGCTGTTCAGGCGAGAAGTCGAACAGCATGCCCCGCCCCTCGGGCAATTCCTTCCGGTACATCAGACCCGTCGCGCGTTCCTGTTCGGTCTTGGCCATCTCAACCGTGAAGACATGCACGCCGGATTTCGTGACAATCTCCAGCGGCTGCGTTTCGGCAGCGGATGCGCCATTGCCAAACCCGGCAATGAACAGCGCCATCAGGGCCGCAAGGAGAAGCCCGATACCGGATTTCAGATGTAGGAATTTTGGCAGATGACCAAACAGCATTCGCAAGCGACGTCCTGAACCAATGACCATGGCGCAGCACCCTAGCCCGCCAATCATGGCAAAGGCCAGACACTGGTCCGGCCTTCCTGCAGGATCACGAGGATGTGGTTGGGATCAGTGCGACGACAGGCCGGGTGCGCCGGTCTCCGGCTGGATTTCCGCCGCCATCATGCCCTTGGAGCCGGGTCCGAACCGGACCAGCACATACTGGCCGGGACGCAGCTCGGTCATGCCGTAGCGGCGCAGGGTCTCCATATGGACGAAAATGTCCGGTGTACCCTCGCCGCAGGTGAGGAAGCCGAAGCCGCGAAGGCGGTTGAACCATTTCACCTGCGCCCGCTCCAGCCCACTGGTGGGCGTGACGCTGACATGGGTCCGCGCCGGCAGCATCTGCGCCGGATGAATGGCCGTTGACTCGTCCATCGAGACGACGCGGAAAGCCTGATAGCCCTTCTGCCGCTGGACGCATTCCACAACCAGACGCGCGCCCTCATAGGCGGTCTGATAACCGTCACGGCGCAGGACGGTGACGTGCAGCAGTACGTCAGCAGCACCGTTGTCGGGCACGATGAAGCCGTAACCCTTCGATGCATCAAACCATTTGATGACGCCGGAAATTTCGACGAGGTTCACCGCCGCGCCGTCAGCGGCGGCGAAAGGGTCCGTGGCGGAATTCCGCTCGACTGCGGATGACAACTCGCTCGGGGCGAACCTGTCCGATCCCGCTCCACCTGGCGAACCGCCTGCCTTCTTGGACTCAAAAGCGTCCGAACCCATGACCCCCGGACCTCAAACAAATCTGCCGTCAGTGACCTGACCGCATACGTTAAGCAACGAACCCCGTTTCGCGCTCTGTCACCATGACGAATCAAAATGAACCAAGGCGAATCCTTGATTTAACGATAACACTCCGGAACAGGGCTGAAAGACAAAAAAGAAATCAGCGGCGACCTATAAACAGCCTTGAAGGATTACGAATCAATCAGGCGGGCCGTGATCCGTTCCACGTCGTCAATTTCCGACGAATGGTCCGAGCGTTTCGCCGATATCGTGGCGGATCACGAGGTCAGCGACATCATCTTGATCCGTCGGCTCATTATTGATGATCACGAGCTTGGCACCGCAATTGCGCGCCATCAGTGGAAAACCGGCGGCGGGCCACACCACGAGTGAGGATCCGATTGCGATGAACAGGTCGCAATGCTGCGCGAGTTCCGTGGCGCGGCGCATCTCGTCCTCGGGCATGGCCTGACCGAACGAAATGGTCGCTGACTTCACCGGCTCATCGCATGCAGTACAGGACGGCGCGATGCCTTCCGGCTCGAACCGCTCCCTGACCCACGCGATCTCGTAGCGCGTTCCGCATCCGATACAGCGGGCATAGGTGGTGTTACCGTGGAGTTCGACCACATGCTCGGCATCGAAGCCCGAGGCCTGATGCAGATTGTCGATATTCTGCGTAATGATCGCCGGGACTTTTCCGGCCTTGTACAGGGACGCCAGCGCGCGATGCCCCCGGCTCGGACGCGCGGCGGCAAAACTGGGCTCCATGGCAAAACGCCGCCGCCAGGCTTCGTCCCGCGCCTCCTGACTGGAGACAAACTCATCGAACGGGATCGGGCGGTTGTGGGTCCACAAGCCGCCGGGCGAACGGAAGTCGGGAATACCGCTTTCGGTCGAGATGCCCGCGCCCGTGAACGGCACGATGGCTCTCGCCTCGGCGATCATGTCGCCGAGCATGTCAATTCCGCTGCGAAGGTCGGGTGCAATCATGTGAAGGCCTGATGATCGAATTGGCGCGGGACTATACCCACACCAAACCGGGGCGCGAAGACCCGGCTTGCATCGACATTTCAGCCTTGACGATCAGCAGCCCGTGAACTTCGGTGAAGCGCCGTCCTGCCGGTTGCGCAGATAGGCCAGCCCGCAGACGGCGAGCCGCTGCGGATCGGTTTCGCCGGCAGATGATAGCGTATCGATATAGGTGCAAAGACTTTCCCGCGCCTCGTTCAGCGCATCCTCGCTCAGATTGCGCATCATGCCAAAAGTATGAATTACGCGGTCAATCACCTCGTTCAAAAGCGCCTCCATGATCTCGACGTTGTGAAAGATAACGGCGGCGCAGCAAAAAAGTTCCCGTCACGACAGCCTGCCATCGAGACTTTTTTGCTGCTATTGATCCCGCTGCCCGCCAACGAGACACCCGTCAGCAACGTCCGAAGAAGGAATAAGAAACATGCGTTACCTGCACACCATGCTGCGCGTCCGTAACCTCGATATCGCGCTGAAGTTTTACAGCGACGCACTTGGTCTCAAGGAAGTCCGCCGCACCGAGAGCGAGAAAGGCCGGTTCACGCTGGTTTTCCTCTGTGCCGACGAGGACGAGACATTGCTCAAGCAGGTCAAGGGACGCGGCGCGCCGCTGGTCGAACTGACCTACAACTGGGATGAAGAGACCTACGGCGAGGACCGCTACTTTGGGCATCTCGCCTATGAAGTGGACGACATCTACGCCACCTGCGAGCGGCTGATGAAGCTCGGTATCACCATCAATCGTCCGCCGCGCGATGGCCAGATGGCTTTTATCCGCTCGCCCGATCTGCATTCCATCGAACTTTTGCAAAAGGGCGACGCGCTCGCGCCGAAGGAGCCGTGGACGTCGATGCCCAACACCGGCCATTGGTGATCGGACGACCGCGCGCTGCCAGCGGAACATTGTCCTGGCTTTGACGTTTCCATGTCCCCGAGGCTGATATGGAGGCGAAAATGGGACGCGGAATTCTGTTGTGGCTGCTGGGCGTGCCGATCCCGGTCATCATTCTGCTATGGCTGTTCTTCGGCCGCTAATCGCAGCATCATGAAAGCTCCCGCGCATGCGGGGCTTTCATCCGGCCTTTGAAAGACCGGACCTAAGGCCTTCTGCAATCCGCAGCCGCCTCGACCAGCTTCAACAGCTTGTTGCCCGCCGCCTTGAGAATGCACATTTCGACCTGCTTGCCCGCTGGCACCGGCTTCGCACAGATGATCTGAGGATTGTCATCGTAGACGGCGGTGGAGAACTTACAGTTCGCCTGACACGAAGCATCTGCCTTGAGCGGATTAGTGATGACCACACTCGCTGATTCACCGTCCGGCATGATGGTACATATCACCGGTGCAGGCTCGGCACGCAAGGCGACCGGGGCGATCCCGATCAGTGCCGCTGCGATGATCGCAAGTTTGCCCTGCATGAGCAGTCCGTCTCCACTTTCCTGAAAACAGAATATCAAGGCCGGGCGTCCGGCACGAGCCCTTGGTGGCCCGCCACACGAAATCGCGTGCAAACACGGTTGCGCAGAGTTGCAAACCTTCGCGATCTCTGTTGGAAATCGGGGACCACACGAGGTGCTCGGGGCGGTTACCTTGCAAAACATCCTCAATGCGTTCCTGCTGGTCTATGCGGCGCTTTTCCCGATCGTCAATCCGATCGGTAGCGCACCGCTCTTCCTGCGCATGACCCGCGGGAGCAGCCCGGATGAGCGCCGGACGCTCGCCCTGAGTGTGGCGCGCAACAGCTTCTTTCTTCTGCTCGGCTCCCTGTTCATCGGCTCGCATGTCCTCGAATTTTTCGGCATCACGCTGCCGGTCGTTCGGGTCGCGGGCGGCCTGGTGGTGGCGGCGTTCGGCTGGCAATTGCTTCACGCACCGGAGGTCCCCGACGCGGGCCTTGCCAAGGTCGAGCCGAGCGGTCCGGCCGTCGATGCGTTCTATCCCCTCACAATGCCGCTGACGGTCGGCCCCGGCTCCATGTCAGTCGCCATGACGCTCGGCAGTCAGCGCCCCACCCCGTCAGCCGATCTGGCGCAACTGGCGATCCTCGGCGGCGCGGCTATCGCCGGGCTTGCCGCCATCGCCCTGACGATCTTCGTCAGCTACCGCTTTGCGGACCGGATCATCGCCTTCCTCGGCACGCGCGGCACTGACGTGGTCATGCGGCTTTCGGCCTTCATCCTGTTTTGCATCGGCATTCAGATCATCTGGAACGGATGCAGCGCTCTGTTCGGCAAGACCATTTGAGCCGCCAGAATTCAGCGGCCTCACGGCCTTGTGCAGCGCAATAGCTCGAGATGATTCTCCAAGCGACTGTTTTTGTAGATACTTTTGGTTAGGCATGAGTTCCCGCCCACAGAACAGCGCATTGAACATGACGGTATTTTTCGCTAGGTATTTTCGCATGCGGGCCTGAATGGCCGCGTCGCCAGGGTTCGCGTCTTGATGTTCAGTCCCTTGCCCAGCCGAGAAACGGCTTCGATGTTCGTTGTCACGCGCGCATTCGCGCTTGGCCTGTCCGTGCTGGCCGCCTGCGCAACAGCGGCACGCGCCGAACAAGCCAACAGCACGCCTGCGCTGACCGACGATCTCAACAGCGTTTTCAAAACCCAGCCCTGTGTTCAATCGAAATCGCTCGCGCAGCTCGATGCGCCTGTTTCGCGCGTCGCCAAGCGGCTGGATGCGCATGAACCCGTAATGATTGTAGCCGTCGGTTCGTCCTCCACCGGCGGATCGGGCGCCAGTTCACCTGCCTTTGCCTATCCCAGCCGCCTCGAGCGCGAGTTGCGGCAACGGTTTCCGGAATCGCCGATCACCGTCATCAATCAGGGCGTGAACGGCGAAGACACCGCCTCGATGATGGCGCGCATGGAGGCCGTTCTCGCACCTAGGCCGGATCTCGTGATCTGGCAGCTCGGCACCAATACCCTGCTCCGCGATGGCAACATTCCGGAGACCGGCACCCTGCTGCAGACCGGTATCGCCCGGATCAAGAAGACCGGCGCGGATGTGCTGCTGATCGACCCGCAGTTCGCGCCGCGCGTGAACGCCAAGCCCGCAGTCAGCGAAATGGTGGGGCTGATCGCTTATGTCGCCAAGCAGACCCATGTGCCGGTGTTCCGGCGCTACGTCGCGATGCGTCACTGGCACGAAGATCAGGCTATCGCCTTCGACCGCTTCATCACAGCGGACGGCCTGCACATGAACGACTGGGGCTATTCCTGCCTCGCGCGTTTGCTGGCGGATAACATCACAGCCACCGTCGCCCGCTCGCGTACCGTCGCCGGCGCAAGACCTTTCCAGTAAAGCCTTCCAGTAAAACGCATTCGCAAGAGCGCTGTTTTTTTGCGCTGTGTGATAGTATTCGCTTTGCGAATGCCGCATATCCCATGCAGCGACTGAGCCTTCGGGATTCAGACCATGGGACCTGCATGACGCATTCACACACCGCCCACGATCATGCCGATCATCGACACGACCACGCGCATGACCACTCTCTTGGTCATTCTCATGGCCATTCTCATGGGCCCGGCGGTCATTCGCATGCGCCCGCGAATTTCGGAATGGCGTTCGCCGTCGGCATCGCGCTCAATACGCTCTTCATTATCGTCGAAGCCATCTATGGCTACACCAGCAACTCCACGGCCCTGATCGCGGATGCCGGGCACAACCTGTCCGACGTGCTCGGCCTGATCGTGGCATGGATCGCGGTTATTTTGTCAAAGCGCCCGCCATCGGAGCGCTACACTTACGGCCTGCGCGGCTCGTCCATTCTGGCCGCACTCTTCAATGCGGTGTTCCTGCTGATCGCCGTGGGCGCCATCGGCTGGCAGGCGGTGTTGCGGCTGTTCAATCCGGAGCCTGTCGCAGAAGTGACCGTGATGGTGGTCGCCGCCATCGGTATCGTCATCAACGGCTTTACCGCCTGGCTGTTCGCGTCGGGCCGCAAGAGCGATCTCAACATTCAGGGCGCGTATCTTCACATGGCCGCCGACGCAGCGGTGTCCGCCGGCGTCGTCATCGCCGCGCTGGTCATCATGTATACCGGCTGGCTGTGGCTCGATGCCGTGACCAGCCTCTTCATCGTCGCGGTCATTGTATGGGGCACATGGGGATTACTGCGCGACTCCACGGCGATGTCGCTCGGCGCGGTCCCGTCCAATATTGATCCCGTTGAGGTTCGACGTTACCTCGAACAGCGCCCCGGGGTGACGCAGATCTGCGATCTTCACATCTGGCCCATGAGCACGACCGAAGTGGCGTTGACCTGCCATCTGGTGATGCCAGCCGGCCATCCCGGCGACATGTTCCTCGTTGAGGCGACACATCACCTGAACGACAAATACAGGATCAAGCATACGACCATCCAGATCGTCACCAGCGCCGTTACGGAATGTGCATTGGCGTCCGAAACGGCCGTCTGAGCGGCCTTGAAAAGGCCTGACAGGAACTTTACTGATAGATCATGACTCGCAGTGTTCAAATCGGTGCAAGGCTAGATAGCGGACGGCAGCGCCGCCTGTCGCTTGTCGCCGCGCTGATCTTTGGCTTGCTGGCGTCGCTGTTTCATTGCACGAGCGAGTTCAGCGCATCCGATCTCGGCATGGCGGCCAGTGATGCGACCGTTGTGGCCATGGATTTCGATGGCGCGACGCCTCCCGATGCACCGGATCACAAGCTGCCTGCGCATTGCGGTCATTGCCTGAACCATGTGACGGCGCAGCCCGCATTTGCGGTTCAGATTCCGGCCGACTTCGATCACCGGGCGCCTCTGGCCGCGCGCGAGCAAGTGCTCGCGTCGCTGACCCGGCTGCCGCTTTTCAAACCACCCCGCGCATAAATCCCGAGGGCCGCAAGGCCGTTTGCCTGTCCGCAGCCAGGTGGCTGCGCGACAGCACGTCTGCAATCGTTTTGCAGGCATCGCACCGCGTTGAATTGACGATGCACGAGCCTGACAGCTCGCGGGATTTGAGCAATGACCAGACTTCCTTTCCGTGTCGTACCCGGCGCGCTTTGCGCCATTGCGACCCTGTTTTTTACAGCCGCAGGCGCGCATGAAACCCCTTCGGCGCAAAAGCAGTCCGCGTCTCACAGCGACGGCGGCATCCGGCTGACCGAACGCCAGATCACCGCGGGAAACTTCGCGATCAACGAAGCAGCCCCCGGGACGCTCACCAAGCGCATCGCAGTGCCGGGAACCATCGTTCCCAGCGGCGAGCGCATCGCCAAGGTGTCTGTCCGTTTGCTCGGCACCGTTGCTGAACTGCGCAAGCGCCTTGGCGACGCCGTGCGCGAAGGCGAGGTTCTCGCCATTATCGAAAGCCGTGAGGTCGCCGATGCCAAGAGCCAATACCTTGCCGCGCGCGTCGCCTTCGATTTGCAGGAAACGCTGTTCAACCGCTCGAAAAGCCTGTTCGAGTCGAAGGTCAGCAGCGAGAACGACTACCTGCGCGCCAGAACCGCGTTCGAGGACATCCGGATCAAGTACGATGTTGCGCGACAGAAACTGTTCGCGCTCGGACTGACCAACGACCAGATCGTCGCGCTGCCGCAGCAGCCGGTGGAAAGCCTGCGGCTTCAGGAACTGCGCGCGCCGATGAGCGGGCGGATCGCCGACCGCCGCGTCGATCTCGGCTCGCTTGTCGGCCGTGAGGGTCAGGAAAGCGAACTTTTCACCATCGTCGATTCAAGCACGGTGTGGGCCGAAATGGCGCTTTCGGTGAACGATCTGGCCCCGGTCCGGGAAGGTTTGCAGATCAGCATTGATGCAGCGAGTGCGGGCCACCTGCCCGCAACAATCATGTTCGTCAGTCCATTGCTGGACAAAGACACGCGGCTCGCTCGCGTAGTCGCCTCCGTCGACAATCCCGCTGACATGCTTCGTCCCGGCATGTTCATTACCGCGCACATTCCCTCGCAGCAGGTGAAGGCCGATGTGATCGTCCCGAAAGCCGCCGTGCAGAGCATCGACGGCCGGAATGCCGTCTTTGTCAGGACGCCGGACGGCTTCTCGCCGCGGAAGATCGTCACCGGCCGCGAGGACGGCAGATCCTTCGAGGTGACATCCGGCCTGTCGCCCGGCGAGCAGATCGCAACCGCTAACACATTCGTGCTCAAGGCAGATCTCGGCCGTGACGAAACACAACACGCACATTAGGCGGCAGGACAAATGATCAGTCGTATTCTCGATCTTTCGATCCGGCATCGCTGGCTGGTGCTGCTGCTCAGTCTCGGCGTTGTTGCGGCTGGCGCGTGGTCGCTCGCCCGCCTGCCTGTGGACGCGGTGCCTGACATCACCAACAAGCAGGTGCAGATCAACACGTTTGCGCCTGCGCTGTCGCCGGTTGAAATCGAAAAGCAGGTCACATTCCGGATCGAAACGGCGCTTGCCGGCATCGCCGGGCTGCAAACAACCCGTTCTCTGTCACGCAATGGCTTTTCGCAGGTCACCGCGATCTTCAGTGAAAACATCGACATCTACTTCGCCCGCCAGCAGATCGGCGAGCGGCTGACCGACGTCCGCGCCAGCCTGCCTCCCGGCACCGAGCCGCGGCTTGGCCCGATCTCGACCGGGCTTGGCGAAATCTACATGTGGACGGTGTCGCTCGATCCGCACTTCAGCGGTGGCAGATCCGGCTGGCAGACGGATGGCTCATTCCGGACCGCTGAAGGTGAAGTTCTCAGGAACGATATCGAGCGCGGCGCATACTTGCGAACCGTGCAGGACTGGATCATCCGGCCGCAGATCAAAACTGTTCCCGATGTCGCCGGCGTTGATTCCATCGGCGGCTACATCAAGCAGTATCAGGTGAAGCCGGACCCGGCGAAGCTGATATCCCTCGGCCTGTCGTTCAGCGATGTGGTGCGCGCCATAGAGGCCAACAATATCAGCCGCGGCGCCAGCACCATCGACCGCAACGGCGAAGGCATCGCCGTTCGCACCGGCGGCCGTCTTGAGAAGCTCGCCGATATCGGCGATGTGACTGTTATTACGCGCGGCGCGGTTCCGATCCGGGTCCGCGATGTCGCCGACGTCTCCATCGGCGGTGAAATTCGCACCGGCAGCGCAAGCCGCGACGGGCGCGAGGTGGTTGTCGGCACCGCCTTGATGCTGATCGGGAGCAACAGCAGGACGGTCTCCGCGGCTGTCGATGCAAGAATTGCGGATATCCGCCGCACACTTCCAGCGGGCGTCACCATCGAAACCGCACTCAACCGGACGCAACTGGTCGATGCCACAGTCAATACGGTGGCGAAAAATCTCGCCGAGGGCGCCCTGCTCGTTATCGCGGTGCTATTTCTGTTGCTTGGCAATGTCCGCGCGGCCTTCATCGCCGCACTGGTCATTCCGCTGGCCATGCTGATGACGGCAGCAGGCATGCTACAGGGCCGGATCAGCGCCAATCTGATGAGTCTTGGCGCGCTCGACTTCGGCCTGATCGTCGATGGCGCGGTCATCATCACGGAAAATGCGCTGCGCCATCTGGCGGAAAAGCAGACAGAGGTCGGGCGACCGCTGTCGTTGCAGGAGCGCCTCGCAACGGTGAAACAATCCGCCGAGGAAATGATCGGCCCGAGCGTCTACGGTCAGGCGATTATCATTCTGGTGTATGTTCCGCTGCTGACGTTCAGCGGGGTCGAAGGCAAGATGTTCGAGCCGATGGCGCTGACCGTCATCCTCGCGCTGGTCTCGGCATTCGTGCTGTCGCTCACCTTCGTGCCCGCCATGATTGCAATAGCAATCACCGGCCGCGTGACGGAGACCGACAACCGAGCCGTGCGCAGCCTCAAGACTTGGTACGTGCCACTCCTCAAGCGCACCATCGCGCGCCCGGCGGTTGCCATCGCGACAGGGATTGTCCTTTTCGCCGGTGCATTGCTGCTGTTCTTCCGTCTGGGCCAGGAGTTCATCCCGACGCTGGACGAGAAGAACATCGCCATGCACGCGCTGCGAATTCCCAGCACCAGCCTGAACCAGTCGCAGACGATGCAGCTCAACATCGAAAAGGCAATCATCGCCTTTCCGCAGGTCGCCCATGTCTATTCCAAGACGGGCACGGCGGAAGTCGCGTCCGATCCGATGCCGCCCAGCGCCTCGGACACCTTCGTTATCCTTAAGCCGCAAGACCAGTGGCCCGATCCAAAGCTGACCAAAGCCGCGCTGCTCGACCAGATCGCGGACGCGGTGCGCGAACTTCCCGGCAACGCCTACGAATTCACCCAGCCGATCCAGATGCGGTTCAACGAACTGCTGGCCGGCGTGCGCGGCGATCTTGCGGTCAAGGTGTTCGGCGACGAATTCGAGCCGCTGCTGCGCAGCGCCGGGCAGATTTCCGCGATCCTGAGGAAGACCAAAGGTGCGACCGATGTCCGTATCGAACAGGCCAGCGGCCTCTCGGTGCTGGACATCACCATCAACAAAACAGAAATCGCGCGGCGTGGCCTCACGCTTTCCGCCGTCCAGGATGTGATCGGCACCGCCATCGGCGGACGATCAGCCGGTGTCGTATTCGAGGGCGATCGCAGTTTCGAGATTGTGGTCCGCTTGCCGGAGGATATCCGGAGCGATCTCGATGCGCTCAGGAACCTGCCGGTCTCGCTGCCGATGGCGGGACCTGTGCCGTCAACCGTGCCGCTCGGCGAACTGGCCACGTTCAAAATCAGCGAGGGGCCGAACCAGATCAGCCGCGAGAATGGCAAGCGCCGCGTCGTGATCACGGCGAATGTGCGAGACCGGGACATCGCATCGGTGGTCAATGAAGCACGCGCACAGATCGAGGCGAGCGTGACACTGCCGCCCGGCTATTGGATGACATGGGGCGGCCAGTTCGAGAATCTCGCAGCAGCCCGGCAGAAGCTGTCCGTCGTCGTTCCCGCCTGCTTCGTCCTGATCTTCCTGCTCCTCATGGGCGCGCTCGGCTCCGCGCGGGACGCGACAATCGTGTTTAGCGCGATTCCGCTGGCCCTGACCGGGGGCGTCGCCGCGCTGTGGCTGCGCGGCATGCCGTTTTCGGTCTCGGCTGCTGTCGGCTTCATCGCCCTGTCAGGAGTCGCCGTGCTGAACGGTCTGGTGATGCTGACCTACATCAAGCAGCTCATCGCGAAGGGGCACGACAAGATGGAGGCCATTTTCACCGGCGCCCTCACCCGGTTGCGGCCTGTCGCCATGACGGCGCTGGTCGCCTCGCTGGGCTTTGTGCCGATGGCGCTGGCGACAGGCACAGGCGCGGAGGTTCAGAGGCCGATTGCAACGGTGGTGATCGGCGGGCTGATCAGCGCGACGCTGCTGACGCTGTTTGTGTTGCCTGCGCTTTATGCTTGGTTCGGGCGCGTTCCAGCCGTTGAAACGACGATGACGGAACAGCGGGCGGAACCAGAACCCTCGCGTGGATGAAACTGTCAGGCTGCGCCGAGATACGCGGCCTTGACCTTCGGATCGGACAGCAGGGTCGTGCCCGCGCCTTCGAGCGCGACCTTGCCGGTCTCCAGCACATAGCCGCGATCCGCGATTTCGAGCGCGGCGCTGGCGTTCTGCTCCACCAGCAGGACGGTCACGCCGCTGGTTCGCAGCGAGACGATGGCCGCCAGAATCTGATCGACCAGCGTCGGCGACAACCCAAGCGATGGCTCATCCAGCAACAACAGCTTTGGCTTGCCCATCAGCGCGCGCCCGATGGCGAGCATCTGCTGCTGACCGCCCGACAGGCCGCCCGCGAGCTGATTCCGCTTTTCGGCCAGAATGGGAAACATCTCGAACACGCGGTCGCGGTCGTTGTCGATGTCTTTATCCCGGCGCATGTAAGCGCCGAGGCGAAGGTTGTCCTCAACAGTGAGCGGCCCGAACACCTGCCGCCCTTCCGGCGACTGGGTCATGCCCCGCTGCACGCGCCGGTGCGGCGGCAGCCTGTCGATGCGGGCGCCGAGAAAGGTGATCTCGCCCGCCGTGATCGGCTGCACGCCGGACAGCGCGCGGAGCAGCGTGGTCTTGCCCGCGCCGTTCGATCCGATCAGCGCGACGACCTCGCCGGCGCGGACGGCGAGATTCACGCCATGCAGCACCTCGATGCGCCCGTAGGCACTACGCAGATTGACGACCTCAAGCACGGGCCGCCTCCTTCGCACCATGTTTGCCGAGATAGGCTTCCAGCACAGCCGGATTGTCGCGCACCTCGCGCGGCCCCCCTTCGGCGATTGGCTTGCCGCGGTTCAGCACCAAGATGTGGTCGGAGATTTTCATCACCAGCTTCATGTCGTGCTCGACCAGAACGACAGCAATGCCCCTGGCGGCGACGCGGCGGATCAGTTCGTCGATCTCTTCGGTCTCGACCGGATTGCATCCGGCCGCAGGCTCATCGAGCAGCAAGACGCGCGGCTCTGCGGCCAGCGCGCGCGCGATCTCAAGCCGCTTGCAGGCACCGTAGGAGAGCGAGCCTGCGGACACATCCGCGCTGCTCTTGAGGCCGACATCATCGAGCAGCGCCAGCGCCGCCTCGCGCGTCTCGCTGTTCTGCCGGGTCACCGACGGCAGGCGGAACATGTCCGCGAACAGGTTGCAGCGTTCGCGTAAGTGACGCCCGACCATGACATTTTCCGCCGCCGTCATGCGCTGAAAAATCTGCAGGTTCTGGAAGGTGCGCGACAGGCCGCGCGCCGCGAGCTTGTCCGGCGTCAGTCCCGTCACATTCTCGCCGGAGAGTTCGATGCGGCCCTGATCCCGTTCGTAGACGCCGGACACGATGTTGAAGAGCGTGGTCTTGCCCGCGCCGTTCGGTCCGATGATGGACAGAATCTTTCCCGGACTGACCGCAAAGCTCACGCCGTCGATGGCCTTGATGCCTCCGAAGGAAATGCTGATATCCGTTGCGGCGAGGATCGTCATGCTTTCGTCCTCCTCGCCAGCACACGCGAGAGCGTCGGGACAATGCCGTCGCGCATGAAGATCATCGAGACGATGATAATGAAGCCCAGCAGCAGATGCTCGTATTCCTGAAACACAGTTAGAACCTGCGGCAGTGTAATCAGCACGGCCGCACCGACAATGCTGCCGACGACCGAGCCAAGGCCGCCGAGCACCACCATGGTCACCATTTCCACGGAATGAAGGAAGCCTGCCTGATCGGGATTGATAAAACCGTTCATCAGCGCAAGCACCGATCCGGCAACCGACGCATAGGCGGCTGCAATGACGAAAGCCTGCAGCTTGAACCGCGCCACATCGATACCAGCCACCCGCGCCGCCACTTCGCTGTCATGCAGCGCACGGAAGGCGCGCCCGGTCGGCGTGTTGTAGAGATTGAGCGCCAGCCAAGTGCCCAGCCACAGCAGCCCGCCGGAAATCCAGTACCAGGTGTCCGAGCCGCTGACGCGCCAGCCGAACAGAGTCAGCTTCGCCACCGGCATTCCGTCCGGGCCGCCGGTCCAGCGGCTTTCCGTGGTGATGACCAGCGCCACCAGCACGCCGAGGCCGAGCGTTGCGATGGCGAGATAATGTCCCTTCAGCTTCAGGATCGGTCGACCGACCAGATAGGCCAGCACCGAGGAGATCGCGCAGCCGATCAGAAGCGAGGCCCAAGGCGGAATGCCGAAATGCGCGGGACCGATAGCGACGGCATAAGCGCCGATGCCGAAGAACCCTGCATGGCCGAGGCTGACCTGCCCGGCATTTCCCATCAGCACATTGAGGCCGATGGCCGCGAGTGCGGACACCCACACCAGAGACGCCACACGGAAGTAGTAGCTGGATGGAAAGATCAGCGGCAGCACAGTGACAATCGCCGCGAGTGCGAGCAGGATCAGGTAGCGGTTATCGATCTTCCGCAGCACCGCTCAGACCCTTTCCACGGTGCGGCGGCCGAACAGGCCCTGCGGCATCGCGAACAGCACCAGCAGAATAACAATGAACGCAAAGGCATCCTTGTAAGTCGAGCTGATATAGCCAACCCCAAGCGCTTCGAGCAGTCCGAGGATCAGGCCGCCAGCGACGGCGCCGATCGGATTGCCCATGCCGCCCAGCATCGCGGCGGCAAATCCCTTCAGCGCCAGCAGCGTGCCGACGTCGTAGCTGGTCAACGTGATCGGCGTGATCAGAACGCCCGCGACTGCGCCGATGGCGGCCGATCCGCCGAAGGCCAGCGCCATCACGGTCGCGGTGTTGATGCCGACCAGCCGTGCCGCCAGCTTGTTCGCGGCGGTCGCCAACACGGCCTTGCCCATCACGGTACGCTCAAGGAACACGTAGAGCAGGATCACGATCACGGCTGTTCCGCCGAGCACCCAGAAGCTCTGCGGCTGGATCGCTGCCCCCAGCAGATTGACCGGCGTGTCGCCGGAAATGCTCGGCAGCTTGTGAAATTGCTTGTCGAAAAGGATCTGCGCTGCTCCACGCAACAGAATCGACGCGCCGATGGTGATGATGATCAATGTCACCGGCGACGCATCGCGCGCGGGTTCGATGGCGAGCCAATACAGCAGAAGCCCGACAGTAATGGAGACGGCAATCGCGAGCAGCGCCGCGAGCGGCAGCGGCACACCGGCCGCGGAGGCAAACACGGTCACCATGCCGCCGAGCATCACGAATTCGCCCTGCGCGAAATTGACAACGTCGGATGCGTTGTAGACCAGCGTGAACCCAAGCGCGACGAGTGCATAGACCGCGCCGACGGTCAGTCCGGAAACGAGAAACTGGACAAACTCGGGCATTCCGGCTCCACGAATGCGATGGCAGCCCAGGGCTGCGGTCCCGGCAATATCAATTGTTCAAGCTGAGAAGCGACGCTTCCGGACGAAACCTGTCCGTCCGGAAGCATCCGATTGCGAGCGGCTTACGTGCCCGGCGCGACCAGCGTCCAGTCGCCGCCCTTGATCTGCAGCATCCGGAAGGCTGAGAGATCGAGACCGAGGTGATCGGTCGGCGACATGTTGACAATGCCGCCGGTGCCGACGAAGCCCTTGGTCTTCTCGATTTCGTCGCGAACCTTCTTCGGATCGGTCGAATTGGCGCGCTTCATGGCATCGACCAGGATCATCAGGCCGTCATAGGCATGGCCGCCGAAGGTCGAGACCGGGCTTTTCGCGGTGTCCTCGTAGGTCTTCTTGTAATCGACCACGACCTTCTTCTGCGGATCGCTGTCCGGCAGCTTGTCGCCGACAAGCAACGCCGCGGCAGGCAGGCGCACGCCTTCCGCCGCCGGACCCGCCAGTTCGATGAAGCTCTTCGAGGCCACGCCGTGGCTCTGGTAGAGCGGCGTCGCGGTCATGCCGAGCTGCGCGTAGTTGCGGGTGACGATCGCAGGTCCCTGCCCGAAGCCCGGATTGACGATCGCCTGCACGCCGGGCGTGTTCTTGATCTTGGTGAGCTGGCCGGTCATGTCACTGTCGCGCGGACCGTAGCTCTCCTCGGTCACGATCTTGATGCCGTAGTTCGGCGCGACCTTCGTGCACTGCGCCTTCATCGAGGCACCGAAGCCGTCGGTGCCCGAGATCATCGCAATGTTGGTGAGCTTGCGCTGCTTCAGGTTCTCGAAAATCTTTTCGCACGCCATCTTGTCGGTGTGCGGCGTCTTGAAGGTGTACTTGCGCACCGGGTCGATGATTTCGACCGCGCCGCCGAACGAAATGAACGGGATCTGTGCTTCCTCGAACACCGGGATCATCGCCATGGTGGTGCCCGTGGTCGAGCCGCCCGCCATCGCCACGACCTTGTCGTCCTCGATCAGGCGGGTGGCGAAGGTGCGCGCCTTGTTGGCGTCGCCGCCGTCGTCATAAATAACGAGTTCGATTTTCTTTCCGTTGACGCCGCCTGCTGCGTTGATCTTGTCAACATACATGCGCAGCGTCTTGTCCTCAGGTTCGCCGAGGAACGACGCGGGTCCGGTCACGGACAGGACAGAACCGATCTTGATGGTCTGCTGCGCAAGCGCGGAGCCGCTGAATGTCAGCGCCGCAACGCCGGCGGCCAGCATGAATCCCAATGCGGATGTGGATTTCACAGTTTCGTCCCTCCCTGATGATGGGCGCCTGTTGTTTTTGAAGGCTTGCCCGGTTCGTTTCCAACCACAGAGCGGAGATAGTTTCAAGTGCAACTATCGCCAACACTGATCAACAATATAATTGACCGGACGGTTGGTCAATAGTAACCTGCTTCCAACGGTCGCGACAAACAGACCGACAGGGAGAACGCTGTGGACAAGGATCTGGTCCTGACCGACATCCGTGATGGATATCGCGTCATCACGCTCAACAGGCCTGACAGTCTGAACTCGTTCAATCGCAGCGTCCATGCTGCGATGAACGCGGCATTGGATGCAGCGGAAGCCGACAGGACGTGCCGCGCGCTGATCCTCACCGGCGCGGGCCGCGGATTCTGTGCCGGGCAGGACTTGTCCGAGGTCGAGTTCGTTCCCGGCCAGAAGCCGGATCTCACGGTGACGCTGGAGAAGAACTATAATCCATTGATCCGCAGGATGCGGAAGATGCCGCTTCCCATCGTCTGCGCCGTGAACGGTGTGGCTGCGGGCGGCGGCGCCAACATCGCTTTTGCCTGCGACATCGTGCTCGCCGCACGCTCGGCGAAATTCATTCAAGCCTTCTCGAAAATCGCCCTCGTCCCCGATTGCGGCGGCACATGGTTTCTTCCGCGCCTGGCCGGAAGCGCGCGGGCGCGCGCTCTCGCGATGCTGGCCGAACCTGTCTCCGCCGAACAGGCCGAAGCCTGGGGCATGATCTGGAAGGTCGTGGACGATGCAGGCCTGATGGCCGAAGCCCATAGGCTTGCCGCGCATCTCGCCACCCAGCCGACCGGTGCCCTCGCCCTCACCAAGCAGGCGCTGGATGCCTCCGAGACCAACACACTGGATCAGCAACTCGATCTTGAGCGCGATCTTCAGGGTACGGCGGGCCGCGGGCCTGATTTTGCAGAAGGCGTCGCTGCCTTTCTCGAAAAACGCGCGCCGCGTTTTACGGGGGGCATGTAATGGACACGTCCTCCACAACCCGGCACGACCCGCAAGCCATCGCGCAGGCTTGCGCCGACAAGATGTGGCAGGACGATCGGGCCAGCAAGGGTCTCGGCATGAAGCTGCTCAGGATCGCGCCGGGCGAAGCGACGATCTCGATGGTCGTCCGCAAGGATATGACCAACGGTCACGGCATCTGCCATGGCGGTTTCATGTTCACCCTCGCCGATTCCACATTTGCCTTTGCGTGCAACACCTACGACCAGCGCACGGTCGCGCAGCAATGCGCGGTGACGTTTCTCGCAGCGGTCCCCGAAGGCGAAACGCTGACGGCTCATGCGGTGGAGCGCAATCGCGCCGGACGCGGAGGGATCTACGACGTCACCGTGCGCGACAGCAGCAACAAGGTGGTCGCTGAATTTCGCGGACACTCACGGACGATATCGGGTCGGTTGCTCGACGATAACCAGCGCGACAACAGTTAGGATTGGGAGAGACCCTTGCTTCAAATTCCGCTTCGCAAGCTCGACCGGCTGAAACCCGAACCGGCAGAACTCGACCGTTACGAGATCGCCTCCCGCGAGGATATCCGCGCGCTCCAGCGCGAGCGTCTCGCCTGGTCGCTGCGTCATGCCTACGACAATGTCCCGCATTATCGCGCGAAGTTCGACGCGGCGGGCGTTCACCCCGACCAGTTCAGGGATTTGCCTGATCTCGCGAAGTTTCCGTTCACGCTGAAGACCGATCTGCGCGACAACTATCCCTTCGGCATGTTTGCCGTCCCGGAATCGAAAGTTGCGCGTATTCACGCCTCCTCTGGCACGACCGGCAAGCCGACAGTGGTGGGCTACACCAAACGCGATATCGAGACATGGAGCGATGTGGTCGCCCGCTCGATCCGCGCCGCCGGCGGCCGTCCCGGCATGAAGGTTCATATCGCCTATGGCTACGGCCTGTTCACCGGCGGCCTCGGCGCGCATTACGGCGCGGAGCGGCTCGGCTGCACCGTGATTCCGATTTCCGGTGGCATGACCGAGCGTCAGGTTCAGCTCATCAATGATTTCAAGCCTGAAATCATCATGGTGACGCCGAGCTACATGCTGGCGATCCTCGATGAATTCAGGAAACAGGGCCTCGATCCGCGCAAGTCGTCGCTGCGCGTCGGCATTTTCGGCGCCGAGCCATGGACCAACGCCATGCGCGAGGAAATTGAAGACGCATTCGACATTCACGCCGTAGATATCTACGGCCTGTCCGAAGTGATGGGTCCCGGCGTCGCCAACGAATGCGTGGAAACCAAAGACGGCCTTCACATCTGGGAGGATCATTTCTATCCCGAGATCATCAATCCCGCGACCGGCGAAGTGCTGCCCGACGGCGAGAAAGGCGAGCTTGTCTTTACCTCGCTGACCAAGGAGGCGATGCCCGTCATCCGCTACCGGACCCGCGACCTGACCCGGCTGCTGCCGGGCACGGCGCGCTCCATGCGGCGGATGGAAAAGGTCACGGGGCGCTCGGACGACATGATGATCATCCGCGGCGTTAACGTGTTCCCCACCCAGATCGAGGAAAAGCTTCTCACCATCCACGATCTCTCCCTGCACTATCAGCTTGTGCTCACCCGCGACGGCCGCATGGACAACATGGAAATTCAGGTCGAGGCGCGGCCCGACGCCAGCTTTCCGGCACGGGAAGCCGCCACAAAGCAACTGGTGCAATCGGTGAAGGACACCATCGGCATCACGGCAATGGTCACCGTGCTCGATCCGGGCAGTATCGAGCGCTCGGTTGGCAAGGCCAAGCGCATCATCGACCGCCGCCCGAAGGAACAAATCTAACATGGCACGCAAGCGCGCCAACGATTACGACGACAAACGGCAGGCGATTCTCGATCGCTCGGCGGAGCTTTTCTCGGTATACGGTTTCGATCGCGCGTCGATGAACAAGATCGCCGAGGCTTGCGGCGTATCGAAGGCGAACCTTTATCATTACTACAAGGACAAGGAAGGGCTGCTGTTCGACGTTATCCGCTTCCATCTCAAGGAACTGCTGGACGTCGTCGAGGCTGCGGACAATCCGGACGCGCCGCCTGAAACGCGGCTGCACGATTTGATCGCGGCGCTGCTGGAGGCCTATCGCGACGCGGATTCCCAGCACAATGTGCAGATCAGCAGCATGCGCTTCCTGCCGAAAGAGCGGCAGGCGGAGCTGAAGGGGATGGAGCGCGAGCTTGTTGTCACCTTCTCGTCGGCGGTGGCTGGCGTCGCGCCGCATCTGAAGGACACCAAGATGCTGACGCCAGTGACGATGTCGCTGTTCGGCATGGTGAACTGGCACTACCTCTGGTTCAAAAGCAACGGCTCGGTCTCGCGCGCTGAATATGCCGATCTCGTCACCCGGCTGATTTCCGACGGCGCGCGCAGCGTACTCAAGCCGTCTGCGAAAGCCTCGCCACCTGCCAGAACCTCGAAACGAACCGCCCCGGCTGAATAGGCTGATTGTCCACCCGGTGCTGCCGCACCCAACATCAAAGTGGTCCCATGAAACTCGACAGCTATGTCAACGGACAATGGACCGCACCGAGCGGTGATTTCACCGAGGTGCGCAGCGCGGTGACCGGCAATGTTGTCGCTGAGGCCATGACCGGCGGGCTGGATATGCGGGGCATTCTCGCCTTTGCGCGCGACACCGGCGGCAAGAATCTGCGGCGGCTGACCTTTCATCAGCGCGCGGACATGCTGAAAAAGCTGGCGCAGTATCTGACCGAGCGGAAGGACCAGCTTTACAAGCTGTCATTCCAGACCGGCGCGACGCGCACCGACAATCTGATCGACGTGGACGGCGGCATCGGCACGCTGTTCGTCTATGCTGGCAAGGGACGCCGCGAACTGCCGAACTCAACCTTTCTGCTGAACGGCGCGGTCGAGCCGATGGGCAAAGCGGGCACCTTTGCGGGACAACACATCATTACGTCGCTGCAAGGCGTCGCGGTTCACATTAACGCCTTCAATTTCCCGTGCTGGGGCCTGCTGGAAAAGCTGGCGCCCGCCCTGCTCGCCGGCGTGCCGGTGGTCTCCAAGCCAGCAACGGTGACCTCCTACGTGGCCCATGCGCTCGCACGCATGATCGCCGAGTCCGGGATTCTTCCGGAAGGCGCATTCCAGTTCATTGTCGGTTCGACCGGCGATTTGTTCGATCATCTCACCTGCCAGGATGTCGTATCCTTCACCGGCTCGGCCGATACGTCCGAGAAGCTGCAGCGGCACCCGGTGATCGCGCGTGACGCGGTGCGCTTCGTCGCCGAAAGAGATTCGCTCAATGCCGCAATCCTTGCACCGGATTCCGGTCCCGGCACGCCGGAGTTTGATCTCTTCATCAAGGAAGTCGCCAAGGAGATGACGGTCAAGGCCGGACAGAAATGCACCGCGATCCGGCGCGTGCTGGCGCCCTCCGCGTTCGTCGCGCCTGTGATCGAGGCGCTGCGCGAGCGGCTGGACAAGGTGGTGATCGGAAACCCCGAACAGGACAATGTGCGGATGGGTCCGGTTGTCGGCCTCGAGCAGCGGCGCGATGTCCTCAATCACGTCAAGGCATTGCGGACCGAGGCGCAGCTTGTCGCTGGCGATCCCGACAACTTCGATGTTCAGGGCGCGGATGTGGTTCGCGGCGCGTTCGTGCCGCCGATCCTCCTGCATTGTGCAAATCCTGCTCAGGCCACCAAGGTGCATTCCATCGAGGCGTTCGGCCCGGTCAGCACCGTGATGGGCTACAACGATCTCGACGAAGCGGTGACGCTGACCAATCGCGGCGGCGGCAGCCTTGTGGCTTCGGTCTATACGCATGACCCGAAGGTGGCCTCCGACCTCGTATTCGGCATCAGCAGTTTCCATGGGCGGCTCGTGATGATCGACCGCGACTGCGCCAAGGAACAGACCGGCCATGGCTCGCCAATGCCGCAGATGGTCCACGGCGGCCCCGGCCGCGCAGGCGGCGGCGAGGAACTCGGCGGCGTGCGCAGCGTGCACCACTACATGCAGCGCACCGCGGTTCAGGGTTCACCGCGTATGCTGACCGGCGTGACCGGAAGCTGGACCAAAAACGCGCCCATCGTCGAGAAGGACCGGCATCCGTTCCGGTTTCATTTCGAGGATCTCGATGTCGGGCAGACCTTCTACTCGAAAGAGCGCACGATCACGCTGGAAGACATCGAGCATTTTGCCCGTTTTACCGGCGATACGTTCTACGCACACATGGACGAGGAAGCGACCAAGGGCCATCCGTTCTTCCCCGGCCGCGTGGCGCACGGTTATCTGCTGCTGTCATTCGCGGCGGGGCTGTTTGTCGATCCCGATCCGGGTCCAGTGCTGGCGAATTACGGCCTCGACTCGCTGCGCTTCATCAAACCGATCCAGCCGGGCGAAACCATCAAGGTGCGCCTCACTGCGAAGGACAAGTCACCGCGCAACAAGCAATATGGTGAAGTGCGCTGGGATGTCGAGATCCTGACCGACAAGGACGAGTCGGCTGCGACCTACGAACTTCTCACCATGAATGCCGTCCGGCCGGTGGCCTGACCAACAACACCATTGAGGGAGAAACCCATGATCCTTGTCACCGTGATGTATCCAGCCGGCGAAGCCTTCGACACGGACTACTATCTGAAAACACACATGCCGCTGGTGAGGGACCGCTGGGGCCCGCACGGGCTGAAGAGCGCGCAGGCGATCAAGGGCGTGGTAAAGCCCGATGGCAGCGCTCCCGACTATCAAATGATTGCGCTGATCACATTCGGCTCGATGGATGATTTCAAGGCCGCCGGAAAGGCGCACGGCAAGGAAATCTTTTCCGATATTCCGAACTTCACCAAGGCGCAGGCCGTGGTGCAGATCAACGACGTCGTGTCCTGAACAGCAGGCCCCCGCGTGTCGGCAACGACGCATACGGATCCTCAAGGCGCGCCTCGTCCGGCTTCGGACGAGGACGCCGCAATTGCGCGTGCGTTCTCGCTGAAAGACCTGTCCGACGCGTTCTATGACGATCCCTACCCGACCTATCGCGCTCTGCAATCGGCCGACCCAATCCATCACATGCCGGACGGATCACTGTTCCTGACCCGGCACCGCGATCTCGAAGCCATTTACAAGGATACGGTGCGGTTCAGCTCCGACAAGAAGGTCGAGTTCGGGCCGAAGTACGGCACGGACTCCCTGCTGTTCCAGCATCACACCACAAGCCTGGTCTTCAACGATCCGCCGCTGCACACCCGCGTTCGGCGGCTGATTGCAGGCGCGCTCAATCCCCGCGCCATTTCAGAAATGGAGCCGGGGCTGATCGCGCTTGTGGACCGCCTGCTGGATGACATGGAGGCTCGCGGGAACGCCGACCTGATCGAGGATTTCGCGTCGGCGATTCCCGTCGAAGTCATCGGCAATCTGCTGGCTGTGCCGCACGAGGATCGCGGGCCGCTGCGCGGCTGGTCGCTCGCGATCCTCGGTGCACTCGAACCGTTTTTGACAGAAGAGGTACAGGCGCGTGGTGAACGCGCCGTCGGCGAATTCCTCGACTACCTTCGTCGCTTGGTTGCTGACCGGCGCGCGCGTCCCGGCAATGCGGACCACGACGTCCTGACCCGGCTTATTCAGGGTGAAGCCAACGGCGAGCGACTTAGCGAAGTCGAGCTTCTTCAGAACTGCATTTTCATCCTGAATGCAGGCCATGAGACCACCACCAACCTGATCGGCAACGGCCTCGAACTGCTGCTGAGGTTTTCGGACCAGCGACAGCTTCTGATCGACGATCCCGCCCTGATCAAAAGCGCGATCGAGGAATTCCTCCGTTTTGAAAGTTCAAACCAGCTCGGCAATCGCCGCGTGGTTCAGGAGACCGAACTCGGCGGCGTGGCAATCCCGGAAGGCGCGCTGATCACGCTCTGCATCGGCGCAGCCAACCGCGATCCGGACGTGTTTGTCGAACCGGACCATCTCGACATTGCCCGTGCGCCGAACCGCCATCTTGCCTTCGCGTCCGGCGCACATGCCTGTGTCGGGCTCACGCTCGCCCGCCTTGAAGGCCGCATCGCCATCGGGCGGTTTCTTGCCCGCTTCCCGAACTACGCCGGGAGCGGCCCCGCGCATCGCGCACGGCGCGTGCGTTTTCGCGGCTTTACGACGCTTCCCGTTAGACTCACCTGAATCCTCAAGCCCTGGAATGCATCATGTCTTTCGACAAGTCCGCCGCCGACACCCTGCTCACATCGGTATTCGCCAAGTGCGTGCAGGACCTCGGTCTCTCCGTTGAGAGCGTCAACAAGGATAGCGCTGTGCTGCGCATGCGGTTTTCGGAGAACCTTTGCCGCGACAACGGCGTTGTGTGCGGTCAGGCGCTGATGAGTCTCGCCGATACGGCGATGGTGTTCGCCATCAGCGCCGCTGCGGGCGAATACTTCCCGATGACCACGGTGGACCAGACCATCCACTTCCTGCGCCCGGCGATGCGCGCGGACGTTATCGCCGAAGCGCGTGTCGTGCGGCTCGGCAAGACCATGGCCTATGGCAGCATCACGCTGCGGACCGACGGCGACGAGCGGCCCGTCGCCATGGCGCAGACGGCTTATGCGCTGCTCCGCGATGGTAAGTAACTACATCTGATCGTAGTCGACCACGACGCGCGACGAGACCGGATGGGCCTGGCAGGTGAGCACGAAGCCGGCCTCGAGCTCCCATGGCTCCAGCGAATAGTTCACGTCCATGGTCACGTCACCCTCGACGATCCTGGCGCGGCATGTCGAACACATGCCGCCCTTGCAGGCGTAAGGCAGGTCCATGCCGGCGCGCAGCGCCGCATCGAGAATAACCTCGCCCTCCGCGATCGGGACATCCTTGCGCTTGCCGTCCACGATCAATGATGCGACGGCTTTCGGCGGCGCTTCCGGCGCGACCTGAACCTTCGGGCGCGGCTTGCCACCGAATTCCGAGACGAAGCGTTCGACATGAACGCGGTCGGCGGGAATGCCCATGTCGATGCAGGTTTTCTCGATCTCCTCGCTCATGGCGACGGGCCCGCAGACAAACACATGATCGACCGCGGCGGCAGGCACCATCGCGCGCAGCAGCACCTCGACCTTGTCGCGGTCGAGACGGCCATAAAGGATCGGCAAGTCCTGCTCTTCCTGCGACAGCACATGAAACACCGAGAGGCGGCCCATGAAGCGGTCTTTCAGTTCTTCCAGAGCTTCGCGGAACAGAATGCCGTTGGTGGCGCGGTTGCCATAGAACAGGAAGAAGCGGCTGTTCGGCTCGCGCGCCAGAATTCCGCGCACAATCGACATGATCGGCGTGATTCCGGAGCCAGCCGCGAAGCCGACGTGAATGCGCGCTTGATCAGGTGCATGTGCGACACCGAAACGGCCGGTCGGCGTCATGACATCGAGTTCGTCGCCGGCCTTCAGTTCTTCCAGCGCCCAACTTGAGAACGCGCCGCCATCGACCTTCTTCACTGCGATGCGCAGTTCGTGATCGTCGGGGCTGGAGCATATCGAATAGGAGCGCCGCACCTCTTCGCCGTCCATGGTGGTGCGCAGCGTCAGATACTGGCCCGGCGCAAAAGCGTAGTCCTTCGTCAGTTCGCCGGGAATGGCGAATGTCATCGACACCGCATCGGCGGTCTCGCGCTTGAGGTCGGCGACCGCCAGACGATGAAATTTCGGAACGTGCGACATGGCTTTAGCCCTAATGGCATTTAAAGTAATCGAACGGCTCGCGGCAGGTCTTGCAGCGCCAGAGCGCCTTGCACGATGTCGAGCCGAACTCGGACAACACTTCGGTATCCACCGAACCGCATTGCGGGCACGCGACCTGCTGTTCGCCGAACAGCGCACGGCGGCCGCCTCCGGCCTGCGGCGGGGCGATGCCATACGCTTTCAGCTTCTGGCGGCCCTGCTCGCTCATCCAGTCCGTGGTCCAGGCCGGTGAAAGAACGGTGCGGATTTTCGGATTGCGGATGCCCTCGCGCGCCAGTGCCAGTTCGATCTCCAGCGCGATCATATTCATGGCGGGGCAGCCGGAATAGGTCGGTGTGATCGCCACCTCGACTCCGTCATCCGTCACCGTCACATCACGCAGCACGCCGAGATCGGCGATGGTCAGAACCGGGATTTCCGGATCGACCACCTGCGCCGCCGCATTCCATGCGGTCTGGCGAAGATCGTGGCTGGTGCTGGCGGTTACCATGTCGCGTTCGGGAAGGTTCGCTGCATCGACTGCAGTTCGCTGAGGAGATGACCGAGATGTTCGGTATGATTCCCGATGCGGCCGCCCTTCTGCATCCAGTCGCTCGCCGGACGCTTCAGCGTCGCCACGCCGAGGACATTGGAGACGGTGTCCATCCAGACGCCGCGCAATGTTTCCGGATCGACCGCGATCCCGGACGAGATCAATTCCGCATCGCTCTGGTCGGCATGGAACAATTCGCCGGTGAAAGCCCATAGGTCGTCGATGGCGGTCTGCGCGCGGCGATGGCTCTCCGCCGTACCGTCGCCGAGGCGGATCATCCATTCCGAGGTGTGGCGCAGGTGATAGGCGCTTTCCTTCTCCGACTTGGCGGCAATCGCCGCCAGCGTCGCGTCCTTCGAGTTCATCATCACGCGCCAGTACGGATCGGCGAATGCCGAATAGAAAAACTGCCGCACGATGGTGCGGGCAAAATCGCCGTTCGGCTGCTCGACCAGCAGCAGATTGCGATATTGGCGCACATCACGGAGATAAGCGAGCTTGTCTTCGTCGTGGCCCGCCCCTTCGACCTGGCCCGCGTAGGTGTAGAGTTCTCGCGCCTGCCCGATCAGGTCGAGGCCCATATTGGCCAGCGCCATGTCCTCTTCCAGCATCGGCGCATGGCCGCACCATTCCGACACACGATGGCCGAGGATCAGCGCATCGTCCGCGCGGCGCAGCGCGTAGAGCACCAGCGGGCTTTCGGTGACGGTGATGGAAGACGTTGCCATGTTCATTACCCGTTGATGTCATTCCGGGATGCGCCTCTTGGCGCAGACCCGGAATCCATCTGTCAAAATGGTTATGGATTCCGGGTTCGCTCGTTTCACTCGCGCCCCGGAATGACGAGTAAGTGCAAATCACATATGACCGACTTCGTCCGGCACGTCGTAAAACGTCGGATGCCGGTAGATCTTCGACATCGCCGGCTCGAACATCATGCCCTTTTCCGACGGGTCGGACGCGACGATCGCGTTCGACGGCACGACCCAGATCGACAGCCCCTCGCCGCGCCGCGTGTAAATATCGCGTGCCGCCTGAAGCGCCAGCGTCGCATCGGCGGCGTGCAGCGAGCCGACATGCTTGTGCGCAAGGCCGTTGCGGCTACGGATGAAAACCTCCCAAAGCTGGGTATTCTGCGTCGTCATCATCGCCTCCTCAGGCCGCTGCCGCAGCGGTGCTGCGCGCGTGCTGTTTCGCGGCATAGGCTGCCGCCGCTTCACGGACCCACGCGCCTTCGTCGTGCGCCTTGCGCCGCGTGGCCATGCGATCGCGGTTGCACGGGCCATTGCCCGCGAGCACCTGCTTGAATTCGTCCCAATCGATTGGACCGTATTCCCAGTGCTTTGTCTCCTCATTGAACTTGAGGTCGGCATCGGGAATGGTGAGTCCGAGGTAGTGGGCCTGCGGCACAGTGGCGTCGATGAACTTCTGGCGCAGGTCGTCGTTCGAGAAGCGCTTGATCTTCCATGCCGTCGATTGGTCGCTGTGCTGGCTCTGGCTGTCCGGCGGACCGAACATCATCAGGCACGGCCACCACCAGCGGTTCAGCGCGTCCTGCGCCATTGCTTTCTGCTCATCGGTGCCGCGCGACAGTGTGAGCATGATTTCGTAGCCCTGACGCTGATGGAACGACTCCTCCTTGCAGACGCGGATCATCGCGCGCGCATAGGGACCATAGGAGCAGCGGCACAGCGGGATTTGGTTCATGATCGCCGCACCGTCCACCAGCCAGCCGATGGCGCCGATGTCGGCCCAGGTGGGCGTCGGATAATTGAAGATCGACGAATACTTCGCCTTGCCCGAGAGCATCGCGTCGTAGAGTTCTTCACGCGAGGAGCCGAGGGTTTCGGCCGCAGCGTACAGATACAGGCCGTGGCCGCATTCGTCCTGCACCTTGGCGAGCAGCGCGGCTTTGCGGCGCAGGGTCGGCGCGCGGGTGATCCAGTTGCCTTCCGGCAGCATACCGACGATTTCGGAGTGAGCGTGCTGGGAAATCTGCCGTGTCAGCGTCTTGCGATAGGCCGCCGGCATCCAGTCATTGGCTTCAATGCGGTCGTCGGCATCAATCCGCGCCTGAAAGTGAGCGGCGCGTTGCGCATCCTCGACGTGGATGACTTCGGCTTCGGATATGTTGAGCGCTTGGGTGTACATCGCCGCTTCCTCCCGGGAGACGGCAATCAATATATAACAAGAATACTTCCAAGCAAGTTATTTTTGTAACATATTGCGCTGCACGTCGGAGAACCGCCGGCCGAGTTCCGGCCCCGGCGGACGCAGGGAACCCGACGCGCTTTCGCCATGTGCGTCCAGCCAGGATTCAGATGCCGGCAGAAGTGCTTGGTAGAGATTAGCGCAAAATTTCCGCGCCTCCAATGCGGGCCAGGCGGGCGGCAAAAGCGCCGATGGCAGCAGCGGATCGCGCAGGATGACCCGCCGGTAATGATGGATCAGAAGTATCCGCGCGAGGATGGCGTCCGCAGGCGTGATATCTTTGGCCGCGCTGGCCCACGCCTCCAGCGGCGCGAAGGTTTTCATGAACTCGCGATAGGACTCGGCGGTCCGTTCCAGCGACCAGCTTGCCTCGACCAATCGCCGCCCCGTGGCATCGTCCGCCGAAACTTCCAGCCGGATCGCGCCTTTGGCGACGGATGGCGTCGGGACACTGGACGGTGCCACCCATACGCCGGGCATCGGGCTGCCAAAACCCGCCTCCGATAATGCCGCCCGCGAGGCGTCGCGATCCGCGCCGTTTCCGATCAGCAGAAGTTCAAACCGCCCTGCCCAGTCCGATGGATGCGGATTGTAGACATGCTCGACAGCGGCCTCGAAGCGCTCGCGGCCCTGTTTGGCGAGTTTGTAGAAACTCTTGCGGCCCGCTTTGTCGCGATCAAGCCAACCATCGGCGGCAAGGCGAGACACGGCGGTGCGGACCACACCACCATCGGTCCCCAGCATGTCGAGGAACTGCAGCAGCGTTCCGAGCCAGACCGATCCGCCGCGCGGCAGGATCGCGTCGCCATAGAAGGTGATGATGAGAGAGCCGGTACGCGAGGGCTCGCGCTTGAAACGGCTGACAATACGAGAGAGCGGATGGGGACTCATGGCCCGCAGCATAGTGCATTCAGACCCGGCGGCGAGCCCCGGATGCGAACGTCACCTAGCCCGGCTCAAAAGAACCTATCCAAAGCGCCTTATGGAGCGATTCGGACTTTACCCATCAACAACTTCAACCAGAACATGAAGCCGCAAACAGCATCCTGCGGCCCGCGCGGGCGGGCCGATTCTTCCGGGATCCAACCAACCGCCGGTCAGATGTTGAGCTGCCAGACCAGCAGAACGACGCCCAGCGCCGCCGAGCAGCTCAACGCCCAGCCAGCAACGTAGGCAGCCTCCTCAAGGCCGGGCGTGCCGATATGGTCGTCGGGACTTACGTGAATGTGTTGCAGGCGATCAGCCATCGCAGCCTCCAATGACGCCTCCCTGAGGCGATAACGGCGGGATGTGGCCGCAAGTTCCGGCCCTTTGGAAAAATCCGTCGGTCGCCGACGTCCCACCCCTGCAAGACAGACGAAATCGGCGGTAACTCTTCACTCCCAAAGGCTTTTCCACATCCATGGCGAGACCGAACTCAGGTGCGTTTCTGACCGCGCCTGCCTTAAACGCCTGCTCTATCCATGCTGGTTCACGATCCGGCGATTCCGAGCCGGGCCGTACCGGGCGAAGGGGTTCAGGAATGGCGGGGCACACGGCCGAAAGACCGTGGCCACAGTGCGAGGCGGCTAAACGACACAAGCAGGAGCGCCGCGAAAGGACCGTCCTGCCGCGCACGCTGGCGGTTGCATTGTTGACCCTGAGCCTCACCGGCGGGGTTTCATCGCTCAGGGCAGCCGACATTTCGGTCACCAGCGGCACCACGGTCGTCAACTCCGCCGCCGATCTCGGCGGCAATGACGTCATCGTGGATAACAGCGGCAATCTCGGCGCGACTCTTCAAGTCAACAGCGCTGCGACCTTGAGCAACGGGATCACACTCAATAACGGCGGCACCCTCGACAATTCCGGCATCATCAGCCGTGGCGTCACCGGCGACGTCGGCAATGTCATCAACCAGACCGGCGGCGCGATCACGTCGACCGGCGATAACGGCATCTATTTTTCGCTCGGCGGTATCGTCACCAACAAGGCAGGCGCAACGATTTCCGGCATCAACGGGATTTACAGCGACTGGCCCTCGTCACAGACAGGTACTGTAACGAATTCCGGGATCATCACCGGCACCACCGACAACGGAATTGATCTCGAAAACGGCGGCACGGTTACTAACCAGGCCGGCGGCAAAATATCGGGCGCAGCAAACGGCGTGCTCCTGTGGGGTGGCACCATCACGAACACGGGCATCGGGAGCCAGATCAGCGGCACCGCCAATGGCGGCGTCAACCTCGCCGACGTGAGTACACTGATCAACACCAACGGCGCTAGGATCACTGGCGTTGACGGCGTCGATGCCTTTTCCGGCAGCAGCGTGACCAACAGCAATGGCGCGACGATCTTCGGCACCCAATCGGGCGTCTACACCGCCGCCGGCGAGAGTACCGTCATCAATACTGGGAATGGCAGCAGCATCACCGGCGGCTGGGTTGGTGCTTATCTGAATGACGGCGGCACGCTGCGCAACGAAAACGGTGCCGTGACCGCTTCCACGGGCACCATTGGCGGCGGCGCAGCCGTCTATCTTTACAGTGGCGGCACGGTGATCAACGGAGCCGGATCGAACATCACCGGCAACAGTTCGGCTGGCATTTACGGCATCTACGGTTCAGGCAACTCCAGCACCATCAGCAATGCCGGCACGATTACCGGCGACGTGCGCCTGAGCGACTATTTTTCCAACACGGTCACGCTTTTCACGGGCGGCAGGATCAACGGCGATCTCTACATCAATGGGGATTCCGGCTCGAAGCTCACGCTCGACGGCAGCGGCCGGCAAATCTATTCGGAGGCCGTCGCCGGTCTGACCATATTTGTTGGCGGTGTCCTGACCAAGCAGGGCAGCGGAACATGGGTTATCGACAAGGACGTGAACATCTTCACGCCCTCGATCTCGCCCGGAAGCACAATCATCAAAGCCGGCACGCTTGAGGTGGACGCAACGCTGCCCGGGACCGTCACCGTCCAGGGCGGCGGCACGCTGGCCGGAACCGGCAAGGTGCGTGCGACCACGGTGCAGTCAGGTGGAACGGTTGCCCCGGGCCGCGATGGCATCGGCACGCTCAACGTCAACGGCAATTTCATTCAACAGGCCGGATCGGTTTACAGCGTGGAGGCGAATCCGGCCTCCGTCGCATCCGACCGGATTGCGGTCACGGGCGCCGTCACCCTGTCCGGTGGCGCAACACTCAGCATCGCAAAGACAAGCGCCGTCCCCTATCTGGTCGGCACCCGGTACACGGTTCTCACAGCCACCGGCAACATCACCGGCACTTACACGTTGACCGGCAATCCGTCGGCGTTTCTCGGTCTGACCGCCAGCTACAACACCCACAACGTCTACCTTGATGTGGTGCAGTCGCGCACGCTTGCACAGGCAGGCGCGACGCGGACGCAATTCGCCATTGCGAATTCCCTCCAGGCTTTGCCCGCCAGCAATCCACTGTTCACAGCAATCGTGAATCTTCCAACCGATGCCGCAGCCCGCAGCGCGTTCGATCAGCTCTCCGGCGAACTGCATGGGTCAATAGCGGGAGCGATGCTCGAGGACAGCCGTTTCGTCCGCAATGCCGCACTGGGGCGGCTGGCGGACACGAACTGCGGTACCCCCGCAACTGTCCTCGGGCGCAACAAGGAAAACGAAAGCCCGACCGCAACAATGTCCTGCACGAGGGCCGGTGAGCGGATCACCATCTGGGGCAGCGCGTTCGGATCGTGGGGACGCAACAGCAATGCGCCGCTCGATCGCACCGTCGGCGGCTTCTTTGCCGGCGCGGATATGCCCGTGCGCGACACGTGGCATCTCGGCGTGCTGACCGGCTACAGCCAGACACGCATCAATACAGCTTCAGGCACAGGGACGAGTGACAACACCAATCTCGGCGTCTATGGCGGCACCGAGTTCGGCAGGCTCGCCGTGCGGCTCGGCGGCGTGCACACATGGCACGACATCAGCACCAGCCGCGCTATCGCCTTTACCGGCTACTCCGACCGGTTGATCGCGGACTACGGCGCGGCGACCGCCCAGGTCTTCGGCGAACTCGGATACCGGATAGCTGTCGGCGGCGCGACCATCGAGCCGTTCGCCAACCTTGCTTATGTGAATGTCAGAAACGGCGGATTCGCGGAGGCCGGTGGCCCCGGCGCGCTCGTGGGACATGCCGGCGACAACAGCGTAACCTTCAGCACGCTCGGTGTTCACACCTCGGCGGATTTCACGCTCGGCGGCGTTCGCATGTTCGCCCGGGAGACGTTTGGCTGGCGGCATGCGTTCGGTGATGTGACACCGGTGTCCGCCGTGTCCATCGCCGGTGGAAGCGCGTTCGGCGTGAATGGAGTTCCGGTTCAGCAGGACGCCGCTGTGCTCGACGTCAGTCTGGGGATGAGACTGGCGGGACATGTCACGCTCGCCGCTTCCTATGTGGGGCAATTCGCCTCCCAAGCTGTCGATCAGGGCGCGAAAGCCCATCTGAATATCAAATTCTGAGAAAGCTCCCGAACATCCGGCTGGCGGCTTGCCGCAGTGGCGAAACGTCATTATACGTTCCCCCGCGTCGGCCAAATCACCCCTGCGGGGCTGTGGGCCGGAGCCGCCAAAACCGATACTAAGCTATTGATTTTGCGCGATTAATGCTCCCTTCGTCTATCGGTTAGGACGCCACCCTTTCACGGTGGAGAGAGCGGTTCGATTCCGCTAGGGAGCGCCACCCATTCCCGCTGGCCCATCTCCGCTCAACGTATTGAGCGATCCCGACATTCTCATGCACACTCCCTGGACCTGCCGCCCGCAGTGGGCAGCCAGGACGCCGGAGCGCCATGCATGACCCGCAAGCTGATCGACATATCCGTCCCCCTTCAGAACGACGTGCCGGCGGACCCTCCGGGCGGACATCCGACAATCCAGTACATCGACCATCAGCAGGGCTTGCCGCGCATGCTGCAGTTCTTCGACGGGCTGAAGAAGGAGGATCTGCCGGACGGCCAGGGCTGGGCCGTCGAACAGGTCAACCTCTCCACCCATAACGGCACGCATCTCGACGCGCCCTACCATTTTCACCCGACCATGAATCGCGGCGAGCGCTCATGGACCATCGACGAGGTCCCGCTGGAATGGTGTCTGCAGCCCGGCGTGAAACTCGACTTCCGTCATTTCCCCGACGGCTATGTCGCAACCGCCGCCGATGTCGAAGCCGAACTCAAGCGTATCGGACATACGCTCAAGCCGCTCGAGATCGTGGTCGTGAACACCAGCGCCGGTATGAAGTACGGCCAGCCGGATTACGTCATCTCCGGCTGCGGTATGGGATATGAAGCGACAATGTACCTGCTGGAGCGCGGTGTTCGCCTCACCGGCATCGACGGCTGGAGCTGGGACGCGCCGTTTGTCTACACAGCGAAGAAATACGCCGAGACCAAGGATGCCAGCCTGATCTGGGAAGGCCACAAGGCGGGCCGCCACATCGGCTATTGTCACATCGAGAAGCTGCACAATTTAGAACAATTGCCGTCAACCGGTTTTATGGTGTCCTGCTTCCCGGTGAAGATCGAACGCGCCTCAGCCGGCTGGACGCGGGCTGTCGCAATTCTGGATAACTAGCCGCGATATTGAACTTAACAAAAGCGGCGGCAGAGGACTAAGCTGCCCTGCCGGCCCGCCGGATCAGAAACAGGAGAGCACGATGACGATGCCTCAGGATGTCGCCCAGCTTCAGACCCGGATGAAAGAAGCCGTCAAGGCGAACTGGAAGGCCTTTCTGATCGAAGGCATCGTGCTGGTGATCCTCGGCATGGCGGCCATTGCGATTCCGCTGCTGGCCAGCATCGCGGTGACGATCTTCCTCGGCTGGCTGTTCCTGATCAGCGGCGCTGTGGGACTTTATCTGACTTTCACCACACGCGACCTGCCCGGCTTCTGGTGGTCGCTGCTCTCGGCGGTGCTTGCACTCGGTGCAGGTCTCATTCTGCTGCTTCAACCAGTCGCCGGAACGCTCACGCTCACGCTTGTGGTCAGCGCCTATTTCATCGCCGAAGGCATTACCACCATCATGTTCGCCCTCGCCCACCGCAAGGAACTGTCCGGGCGCTGGGGTTGGCTGCTGGTGTCGGGTCTGGTCGATCTGATTGTCGCGGCGCTGATCATTGCCGGATTGCCGGGCTCCGCTGCATGGGCGATCGGATTGCTGGTCGGCATCAATCTCGTGTTCGGCGGCACCTCCCTGATCGGAATGGCGCTCGCCGCACGAAATGCGTGAACTTTAAGGGCTGTGATCAGCAGCCCCGGCAGATGCTCTTGATCTTGCGGTCGAGCGCCTTGTCCTCGGCGGACTCGGTGAAGTTCTTCTCCTGTCCGGACGGTATGTCGGCAGCGCGCGGCTGGCGATGACCGACCGGGGCTGGCGCGACGGTGCCTGCGCCGGATGTCGCCGAGGGACTGCTCGTCCCGCTCTTGCTCTGCGCGTATGCACCCGACGCAACCAGCAGCAAAGCCATCGCGGCAATCGGGATGGATTTCCTCATGTCACACCTCCACCAGTACGATTCCTCAGCGCGGATATCTTACCGGGAACGCGCCGGATTATCCATTGTTGCACAGTTGCGCCTGCCTTGCGCCGCACAATCCTGCGCCTTGCGCACATCGGCCATCGAGCCGAGCAGCCAGATGCCTGCCGCCACCAGCACAACAAAAAAGCCGAGCATCACGGCGTTTTCGACGGCACGATTGTTATCGTTGTCAGGAGGCTCGGGTTTCGTCATCTTTCCACAGGTGGATAGATGTGAACATCGCCGCAATAATCCGCAACGCGGTACCGTCCTTCGCTGTCATCACGTATGCGCGACAGGTATTTCGGGCCGACCGGCGCCTTGCCATGACCGCCGGGAATATCGAGCACATAATCCGGCTGGCAAAGGCCCGACACACGCCCGCGCAGGTGCTGCATCAGTTTCTGCCCTTGCTCCAGCGTGGTGCGCAGATGCGCTGTGCCCGGCGCAAGGTCGCCGTGATGCAGATAGTACGGCTTGATCCGGCACTCGACGAAGGTCCGCATCAAGGCTTCCAGCGTTTGCGGATTGTCGTTCACGCCGCGCAGCAGCACTGACTGGCTGACCATCGGAATGCCCGCGTCGATCATCCGCGCACAGGCCTCGCGTGCCTCGGCGGTGAATTCGCGCGGATGATTGGCATGGACGGCAACCCATGTGGTCGCGCCTTTCACGCGCAGGGCGGCAGCCACATCGTCCGTCACGCGCGCGGGATCGGCCACGGGCACACGGGTGTGAATGCGGATGATTTTCACATGATCAATCGCGGCAAGATCGCTCATGATCTCTTTCAGCCGCCGTGCCGACAGCATCAGCGGATCGCCGCCGGTCAGGATGACTTCCCAGATTTCCGGATGCGCGCGGATGTAATCCAGCGCCTTTGAATAAACTTCATCCGATAGGCCGGTATCCTTGCCCGGCCCGACCATTTCGCGGCGGAAGCAGAACCGGCAATACACCGCGCAGACATGCACCAGCTTGAACAGCACGCGATCCGGATAGCGATGCACGATGCCGCTGACGGGCGAATGTGAATGGTCGCCGATGGGATCGGCGTCCTCCCCGGGCTGGATCTCAAGTTCGTCCGCGGACGGAATGTATTGCCGCGCGATGGGATCGCTTGCGTCATTTGTGTCGATCAGTGCGGCCACGGCGGGCGTCACGGCGACGGCATATCGGGCGGAAACTTTCTCGAGCGCGGGCAGGCTGTCCGGCGAGGCAAGACCTTGCGCGATCAGTTCGGCGGGCGTCCGAAGCGTTGTAGCGCGGCGGCTCATGCCTCGCCCCCCAACATCGGCATCCACACCACCTGATCGACCCGTGTTGCGCCGCTGGCCAGCATCACAAGCCGGTCGAATCCAAGCGCGACGCCGCAGGCTTCCGGCATGTGCGCCACCGCCGCGAGGAAATCCTCGTCGAGCGGATAGCGCTCGCCATAGCGGCGTTCCTTCTCGTCCATCGCCTGTGTGAAACGCTGCCGCTGCTCATCCGCGTCGATCAGTTCGCCAAAGCCGTTGGCGAGTTCAACGCCGCAAGCGTACACCTCGAACCGTTCCGCCACGCGCGGATCGGACGGCTTTACACGCGCGAGCGCGGCTTCCGGCACCGGGTATTCGTAGAGAATGGTCAGGCGCTCCTGTCCGAGGTTCGGTTCGACATGTTCGACCAGCACCTTGCTGAAAATGTCGGACCATGTGTCATCGTCCGTGATCCGCACGCGATCGGCCGACGCCGTAGCAAGCGCATCCCGGCTCCCCTGTCCATCGACAATGGTCACCAGCAGATCAATCGACGCATAACGAGAAAATGCGTCCGCGACCGTGAGCAGTTCCGGCGTCGCAAACGGGTCCGCCGTCCTGCCGCGAAACGAGAACGTCCCGATCCCGGTTTCCTGTGCCGCCCGTGCGATCACCACCACGCAATCGGCCATCACGGCTTCATAGCTCTCGTTGGCCCGGTACCATTCCAGCATGGTGAATTCAGGCAGATGCAGCGGTCCCCGTTCACGATCCCGAAACACCCGTGCGAACTCCACGATTTTGGTCTCGCCCGACGCCATCAGCTTCTTGCAGGCGAATTCCGGGGACGTCCGCAGGTAACAGCGGGTCCTTTCGCCGGAGCCGGAGGTCAGGTCCGCGAATGGAGCATGCAAGTGGGTTTCGTTTCCCGGCGATTTCTGCAGGATTCCGGTCTCCACCTCGGTGAATCCCTCACCGGCGAACCATGCCCGCGTCGCCCGCGTAACCGCGTTCCGCGCCTGCAGAAACGGCCTGCGGTCGAGGTGACGATCCGGCGTCCACCAAGGGGAACGTTCCTGTCCCGCATTCATGCCCGAAAAGCCCGATTCGGCTGTAAAATGCTGGCTTTAACGGTCCAGATCGGTATGTTGCGGCCCGAAACAGCCTTGCCGGACGGCGAAGCGCCGGTTCGGCGCAGCATCCGGCCCTGAACATTAGGAAACCAATCTGTGAAAGTCATCGCCAGTTCGATCCGCAAGGGCAACATCATTGAGCAGGACGGCAAGCTATATGTCGTTCTGAGCGCCGAGAACATCCATCCCGGCAAGGGAACCCCGGTCAGCCAGATCGAAATGCGCCGAATCAGCGACGGCACCAAGGTGTCCGAGCGTTACAAGACCACCGACCAGGTCGAACGCGCCTATGTCGAGGACCGCGACTTCAACTATCTCTACGAAGACGGCGACGGCTTCCACTTCATGAACAACGAGACCTACGACCAGCTCCTCGTGCCGAAGGACGTGGTCGGCACGCAAGCTCCCTACCTGCAGGAAAACATGACCGTGAAGCTCTCGATCCATGAGGGCAACGCGGTCTCCATCGTGCTGCCGCAGCGTGTCACCCTCGAAGTCGTCGAGACCGAACCCGTGACAAAGGGGCAGACCGCATCCTCGTCCTACAAGCCCGCAATCCTCTCCAATGGCGTGCGCACCGGCGTTCCGCCGCACATCGGCACGGGAACGCGCATCGTTGTGCTGACTGAAGACGGCTCCTACGTCGAGCGCGCGAAGGACTAAGCGCGGATTTGGTGAGGGCGGATTGACGGCAGCGCATGCAGCAGACCGCAGAATGATGGCATCGGGAAATATCCGGTGCCATTTTCTGCCCCTTGCCGCGCTGTTCGCCGCCCTGGTTGTTTGCGCTGCCAGCCAATCGGCTCGGGCGCAATCCAGCGAGTTCCGGACACCGGCGATCTCGGTCATGCAGCCGGACTGGCCCGCGGCTGCGATCCAGCTCAAGGCTGAAATCGAGTCGCAGCCGGCGGCTTCTGGCAGTTTCAGCTTCATGGGCCCTCGCCCGCGGCCGCGTCAGGCTGGCGCGAAGCGCATCACCGCGATCTCGCAAATCAATGCGGTCACATCTCCGATCTTTCCAGGCATCGAAACCAGTCCCGTACCGGTGCTGCTGCCGTTCGACAGCGCCCTTTATTTGAACGACCAGCGCAGCGGCGCGGTCAATCTTCTGATTCCGCGCTATCAGGCCGGTTTCAGTTCGGCGGCGATGTTCGAGGCGGGACCCGCCGGTTACGACGCGGTTTTCATGCTGGAGCGCGGCGCCGGCGACAACATGCCGTCCCGGATTTATTCGCTGCCGATTGAAGTCCAGATCACGGCATCGCTTCTGCTCTATGACATCAAGGACCCGCTAGCCGGCAAGGGCGAGCCAGTGAAGGCGCTCGCCACACAGTTTCCGAACCTGCGCCGGGTGATCCGGGAAGGCTATGTGCGCTACGCTTTCACACGGTTCGGCGTGCCTTATGTGGTGTCGATCCAGTGTCTCGACAGCGTGGCGCGCAGCAGGCGCCTGTCCTGCCGTGAAGCATCGCCGGTGGCGGAGCGGTTTATCAAGGCGCTGCGCGTTGCTGGCGGCACGCCGCGCGATCCGCGTTACAATATCGCTTCGTATGAGTCCGAGCGTCCGATCGAATATGCGCCGGATTTCACCTACCGGACACCCGGCGAAATTATCCCGAACAGCGGCTATCGCGGCCAAAGCGGCTATCAGGACTTTACGGTCTATTCGCAGATCCGCTTTCCGGTCGAAAAGGCACCGGCCTTCGCCAACTCGCAATCCTTCATGAACTGGGGTGACTGCAACCTCACGGGCCGCATCTCGTTCTCGCCGACCAAGGGCGATGCCTACCGCTGCAAGCGCAACGACAAGCCGCTCGTGTTCGATGAGTCCGCGAAGGAAAACTACAGTTATCCCTGGCAGGATAATTTCTGCGAAACGCGCGATTTCCAGGTCGGTCAATGCCCCAACGGGATGGGCCATCAGGGGCAGGACATCCGCCCCTCATCCTGCCATTTGCGCAACGACGGCGCTGACCGCTGCATTCCCGATCTCTTCGCGACGGTCGCTGTCCGTGACGGCGTGATCGTCAGGTCGCCGAAACAACAGGCTGCCTTCCTGCTGGTGAACGCGCGCAACGAGCACATCCGCTTTCGCTACATGCACATGAATCCCGCCCGCATGGATGCGGACGGTCTTGTTCACGGGCGGCACGTCAGCGAAGGCGAGAAGATCGGACTGGTCTCGAACTTTCAGGACCGTCCCGGCGGCACCACGACGCATCTGCATTTCGATGTGCAGGTGTTCACGCGCGATGGCTGGCTCTGGGTCAATCCCTACGTGACCCTGATTTCAGCTTACGAGCGCCTGATCGGCGGACGCGGGCGTGAATACATCCAGCCGCCCCCGGAAGCGCCCGCGATGGCGCATGCCCAGCCCCCGGCGGTGACGTCGTCCGAAGCGGCGAAAGAAGGTCAAGGGCACTAGTCGGCGGGGAACCTGCTTTTGCGACATGTCGACCGGCATCATCCGCGGCAGATTGGCCTTTGGCCGAACCGGGCCTGTGGCGCTAGAGTGAGGGCATGACTCAAGCAGATTCTTCGCATCCAGCCTCCCTCACCCGGCGCGAATTGCTCGGCTCCGCACTCGGCGCAGGCGCGCTGATGGCAAGCGCGTCTCATGCGTTTGCAGCGACACCGCCGGGCTTCGATCAGTGGCGCGAGAGTTTCCGCGCCCGCGCGCTGGCACGTGGCGTTTCCGAAGGCACTTATATCCGCTGCCTCGCTCGCATCGAGCCGGACATGAGCGTGTTCCAGAAGATGCGCAAGCAGCCGGAGTTCAACGAACAGCTCTGGCAATACATCAATCGCCGCGTGTCCGACTGGCGGCTGGCTGCGGGCAAGACGGCGCTTCAGAAATACGGCGCGCTGTTTGCCCGGATCGAAAAAGATTTCGGCGTCGAGCGCGGCACGCTGCTGGCGCTGTGGGGCGTCGAGACGGCCTATGGCGATCCGCTGGTTCAGCAGAACCATATGCGCCCGGTGTTTCCGTCCCTCGCCGCGCTGGCGTGGAATGAACCGCGCCGCAAGACATATTGGGAAACCGAACTCATCAACGCGCTGCGCATCGTCGACAAGCACTGGAGCACGCCGGAAGAAATGCGCGGCTCATGGGCTGGCGCGATGGGACATACCCAGTGGATGCCGGAAGTCTGGCTCAATGTCGGCTTTGACTATGACGGCGATGGCCGTGTCTCGCCCTTCGGCAGGCCGGACGACGCGCTGGGCTCCAGCGCGCGCTATCTCGTCAATCGCGGCAAGTACCGGCGTGGCGAACACTGGGGCTATGAAGTGAAAGGCGCGACCGGCAGCGGCGGCCGCAAGAGCTACGCGCAATGGGCCGCGGCTGGCGTCAATCGCGCCGACGGCCAGCCGTTCCCGCGCCCGAACGATTCCGCACAGCTCTGGACGCCCGTTCAGGGCGGACCGTCGTTTCTCCTTGGTCAGAACTTCTATGCGGTGAAGAGCTACAACCCGTCGATGAACTACGCGCTCGCCATCGTCCATCTCGGTGACCGCATTCAGGGCGCTGGTCCCTTCGTTCAGCCGTTCCCCGGCTCGGAACGCGCATTGACGCTCGCTGAAATCCAGGAGGTGCAGACGCGCCTCACCAAAGCAGGATTCGACACCGGCGGCACCGACGGCCGCGTCGGCAACGACACCATGAAGGCGGTGCGCGACTTCCAGACCAAGGCGGGATTGCTGCCTGCGGATGGCTACGCGGGATTGAAGGTGCTCGCGCGGCTGAGGCAGGGAGCGTAGCTGCCACCAAAGACCAGAGTTTGTGAAACGAGATGTTGTCACATATTCGGTCTCGTCCCCGCGCAGGCGGGGACCCATACTCCCCAGGTTTTCGATTCAAGGAATGAGCGGAGCAACCTTCTCGCTGCCATCAAGACATTCAGGGGTTATGGGTCCCCGCCTTCGCGGGGACGACGCATTGGGAGAAACTGCCGGATTTCCAATAGCCATACTTACCGAATAAAATTCGGCCCCGGATCAGGCACAGCAACATCCGTGACGCGCATCTGCACGCGCTCGGAGCCTTGCCAACGATCCACCGTCAGCGATCCGGCGACATGCAGCATCTGGCCGCGATTCTCGATCAGCGCATTGCCGAGTTTCTGGCCAATCGAACGGAACGCGATGCCATTGACGAAAGCGCCGTCACCGGACTTGAAGCGCAGCCGCAGGTGCGCCTGACCGACCTCGTCAGCGAAGACGAGCTGATGCGACGGCAACGCAATCAGCGGCTCCGGGTTGCCTGCGCCGAACGGACCAGCCCGATTCATCATGTTAACGAAATCCGTGGTCACCGCGCGGGCGCTCACCGCGCCATCAATGAAAAGCTCGTTGGCATGCCGCGCCTCGGCGACCGTCGTAGCGAGCGCGGCTTCCACGAAGGCGCGGAACTCCGCAAGGTTCTCTTTCTTTAGCGTGACGCCAGCGGCCATGGCGTGACCGCCGCCCTTGAGCAAAATCCCCTCCTGTACCGCCTCGCGCACCACCTTGCCGAGATCGACGCCCGGAATGGAACGGCCCGAGCCGGTGCCGATGCCTCCGGGCTCGAGCGCGATGGCGAATGCAGGCCGTGAGAATTTCTCCTTCAGACGCGATGCCACAAGCCCGACCACGCCCGGATGCCAGCCCTCTGAAGCCGTCACGATCACCGAGCCTTTGTCGTCAAGACCGAGCGAGGCCAGCGCCTCCGCCTCGGCCTGTGCTTCCGCCATCTGTTCGATGACCCGGCGCTCGGTGTTAAGGCGGTCGAGTTCTGCGGCGATGCGTGCAGCTTCGGAGACATCGCCTTCCAGCAAAAGCCGCACGCCAAGGTCAGCGCGCCCGATGCGTCCACCCGCATTGATGCGCGGCCCCAGCATGAAGCCGAGATGCCAGGCTTCCGGCGGCCCGCTGAGGCGCGCGACATCCATCAGCGCGGTGTGGCCGATGTGATCGCGGCGGCGGAGCGCGATCAGACCCTTCGCGACGAAGGCGCGGTTCAGGCCCGTCAGCACGGCGACATCGGCCACGGTGCCGAGCGCAACATGATGGAGCGCGTCGAGCAGGTTGGGCTCGGGCCGCACATCGCTCCAGAAGTCGCGCGCGCGCAATTCCCGGTTCACCGCCACCAGTGTCACGAATACAAGACCGACAGCCGCGAGATGCCCGAGACCGGACAGATCGTCGAGCCGGTTCGGATTGACCAGCGCATCGACGACGGGAAGCTCATCGCCGCACTGGTGATGGTCGATCACCACGACATCCATGCCGAGGCGCTTGGCCTCCGCCAGCGGTTCCATGCTCGTGGTTCCGCAATCGACCGTGACCAGAAGCGTCGCGCCCTTGCTGGCAAGACCGCGCACGGCTTCGACATTGGGGCCGTAGCCCTCGAAAATGCGATCCGGAATATGGATCAGCGGATCGAGCCCGCAGTGGCGCAGATGCCAGGTCAGCAGCGCCGCCGAGGTCGCACCGTCCACGTCATAGTCGCCGAAGATCGCGACCTTCTCTCCGCGCATTGCCGCATCGGCGATGCGCTTCGCCGCGGCTTCCATATCCGTCACCGTCAAAGGATCGGGCAGCAGCTTGCGGATGGTCGGATCGAGGAAGTCCTCCACCGCGTCGATGTCGATGCCGCGCCCAGCGATGATCCGGGACAGCATTTCCGGCACCTGATAGCGCTGCGCAATCGCCAGCGCCCGCGCCGTGCCGCGCGCATCGAGCCGGTCGCGCCAGACACGGCCGGTCGCGGACCGCTCCACACCCAGAAAGGCGGGACCAGTCTCAACAGGCAATGCGGATGCAGGGAACGTCATGATGCCTTTCGCAGGTAAGCACGAAGCGTCAGCGTTCAATGATTCGCGGTAGCGATCCTAACAGCCGAGCTTGTCCGCCAGATCGTTGAAATCGGTGACCACGTAGTCCCAGTTGCCGTCGGCCTTGAAGTCGCGGTTCTGGTGCGGGCCGTATTCGGTCACGCGCGGCACGAACGCCGTCTTCAGGCCGAGCGCCTGCGCGGCGGCCAGATCGTTGTTATGCGCGGCCACCATCATGACCTGCCCCGGTGTGAGGCCGAGAATTTTGGCTGCGCCGAGATAGGTTTCGGCGTCAGGCTTGTAATGCCGGAACACCTCGGCGCTCAACACGAGATCCCACGGCAGGCCGGCATACTTCGCCATGTTGGTCAGCAGCGCGACGTTGCCGTTCGACAGCGGGCTGATGATGAACTTCGTCTTCAGCCTCGTCAGGCCGCTGACACTGTCCGGCCAGGGATCGAGGCTGTGCCAGCCTTTGGTCAGGTAATCGAAATCCGCCGGGGACAGACCGGTGATGCCGAGTTTCGCCGCCAGCGGCTCGATCGACTGCCGCTGCAGATCGTCGAGAATGACGAAATCGCTTTCCGGGCGCTTTCGGATCACGTCCATGGACGGCATGTACGCTCCGCGCCAGCCATCGACCAGCGCGGTCCAATCGCCCTTGATGCCCTTCCTGGCGGCCCATGCCGTGAAGTTGTCGATCAGGCTGCTGCGCCAGTCGACAACCGTTCCGAACACATCGAACATCAGCGCCTTGATTTCGGACATCGGACTTCCTCAAAAAATCTTGCGGTACTGCATGAAGCCGGACCGGTCGGCCACTTCATCGTACAAGATTTGCGCGCGCGCGTTCTCAAACTGCGTCAGCCAGTGAACCCGGCTTGCGCCGGCCGCCCTCGCCTTCTCGTAGACGGCTTCGATCAGCTTGCGGCCGACGCCGTGGCCACGCGCGCCTTCATTCACGAACAGGTCCTGCAGATAGCAATAGTTGCCGACAGTCCAGCAGGAGCGGTGATAGAGAAAATGGACGATGCCGGTCAGCTTGTCATCGACGAATGCGCCGAGCACGTACATCGGCTCGGCATCGTCATGAAATCGCTGCCATGTGATCGCCGTGGTCTCGTCAGGGACCGTTGACTTGTAGAACCTGAGATAACCCTGCCAGAGCGGCTCCCACGCCTCGCGCTCATCCATGCGAAGCGGCCGGATGACAACGCGATCGGTCATGGGATTTCCTTAAGCTTAGTCGAGATGGAATTTCTCGAACTGGCGATGCTCGCCCTTGATGATGCGGACCGTGCCGGTGACGGAGCGCATCACTACGGTCTCGGTCTCGATCACGTTCTTGCGGAACTTGACGCCCGAGAGCAGCGAGCCATCAGTGACGCCGGTTGCCGCGAACAGGCAGTCGCCCCGCGCCATGTCCTCGATGCCATAGACCATGTTGTGGTCCTTGATGCCCATCTTGGTGGCGCGCTCGCGCTTCTCGGCGGTGTCGAGAATAAGACGGCACTGCATCTGGCCGCCGATGCAGCGCAGAGCCGCCGCGGCCAGCACGCCCTCCGGCGCGCCGCCGGTGCCCATGTAGATATCGACGCCGGTATTCTCGGAATCGGCGGTGTGAATGACGCCCGCCACGTCGCCGTCGGTGATCAGGCGCACAGCCGCGCCCGTCGAGCGGATCGCGTTGATGATGTCGGCATGGCGCGGACGATCCAGCACCAGCGCGGTGATCGCGGACGGATGTACGTCCTTGGCGCGGGCCAGACGGCGGATGTTTTCAGCCGGCGGCGCGTCGAGATCGACGACGTGTTTCGGATAGCCCGGTCCCACCGCGATCTTCTGCATGTAGACGTCGGGCGCGTTCAGCAGCGTGCCGCCTTCCGCCATCGCCATGGTCGCAATCGCGCCCGGCATATTCTTGGCGCACAGCGTGGTGCCTTCCAGCGGATCGACCGCGATATCCACGTCGGGACCGCCTTCCGCGCCAACTTTCTCGCCGATGAACAGCATAGGCGCTTCGTCGCGCTCGCCCTCGCCGATCACCACCGTGCCCTGGATTGGGATTTTGTTGAGCTCGCGCCGCATCGCGTCCACTGCGGCCTGGTCGGCGGCCTTTTCGTTGCCGTGGCCTCTCAGGCGCGCCGCGGACACCGCCGCACGTTCCGTCACGCGAACGATTTCGAGTGTCAGAATGCGTTCCAGCAACAACTGCGGCGGAACGGAAATCGTAGCGGACGACATTGGCTAACTCCTCAAACAAAGTGGCGACGGAGCCGGATGAGCGGTCCTGTCAGTTCTTTTCGATCCGGATGACCTGCGGACGGCCCGTTATCACCCGATCTTGCTGGACGGCATGCAAGGCGCGGCGCACCGCATCCTCGGTGGTGGCATAAGTGATGAGAATGACGGGCACCGGCGAAGGCTTGCCGCGGCCCTTTACCAGTTCGACTGCGCCGTCCGGATGACGCTGCACAATCGATTCAATGGAAATCTTCTGCTCGGCCAGGCGCGTTGCGATGGTCGCCGCCGTGCCCGCGAGGTCGCGCGCCATCAGGCGAATGTAGTAACCGCCCTCATGGCGTTTCATCGGCGCCTTGGTCGTGGTCTTCAACTTGTCGACTGGACGACCGAACGGTGCAGCACGAATACCGCGCGCAACATCCGCGATGTCTGCGAGCACAGCCGAAGCTGTCGCCGCGCCGCCTGCGCCGGGACCCACCAGGGTGATCGGTGGAATGCCCTCGCCATCAATCGTGACGGCGTTGGTCACATCCATCACCTGTGCAATCGAGGACGAGCGCGGCACCATGGTCGGATGCACACGCTGCTCGATGCCGGACTCAGTCTTGACGGCGACGCCGAGCAGCTTGACGCGATAGCCAAGCTCTTCAGCGGCGCGCAAATCTTCCGGCGCAATGGACGAAATACCTTCGACGTAGACCGCGCTCTGGTTCACCTTGGTCCCGAACGCAAGGCTCGCAAGAATGGCGAGCTTCTGCGCGGTGTCATGTCCGTCGACGTCGAACGACGGATTGGCTTCGGCATAGCCGAGGCGCTGCGCATCCTTGAGGCACTCGGCGAACGATAGTCCTTCGCGCTCCATCCTTGTGAGGATGTAATTGCAGGTGCCGTTGAGAATGCCGTAAACGCGATTGATGCCAGTGCCGGCAAGCCCTTCGCGCAATGTCTTGATGACGGGAATGGCTGCGCCGACGGCAGCCTCATAGTTCAACGCGCCGCCATGATTTTCGGCAAGCTGTGCCAGTCGTGAGCCATGCTTGGCGATCAGCGCCTTGTTCGCTGTAACGACCGATTTGCCGTTCCGAAGCGCCGCCTCGATGGCCGAAAGTGCAGGTTCGCCTGCGCCGCCCATCAATTCGACAAAGCAGTCGATCCGTGGATCGTTGGCCAGAGCCAGTGGATTTTTGGCCCAGTCGATTCCGCGCAGGTCGAGGCCGCGCTTCTTGGCCTTGGAGCGCGCGGAAACCGCGACAACCTTGACGCCGCGCCCGCAACGCGCCGACAGCACCCTGCTCTGACTTTCGATCAGGCGGACTACCTCGGCACCCACGGTGCCGAGGCCCGCGATACCCACCTTGAGGGGTGCGACCATCTTGCTAAAAACCTGCCGGAAAACTCGAGTTGGACCTGGCGCGACCGGGTCCGGAAAGCGGCAAGCCGCTTTCCGGGATCATGCCTACCGCCGGTTGGCGAGCGGAACCACGTTGTGCAACGATTCAACGCCACTTTCAAGGAAACGGCGGATATTGCGGGCGGCCTGACGGATTCGCTGCTCGTTTTCCACCATTGCGATGCGGACGTAGCCTTCGCCGTGCTCTCCGAATGCGACGCCCGGTGAAACCACCACGCCGGACTTCTCGACCATCAGGGTCGCGAAGGCCATGCTGCCGACATCGCGGAACTTTTCCGGCAACGGCGCCCAGGCGAACATCGACGCCGCAGGCGGCGGAATATCCCAACCTGCCCGGCCGAAAGTCTCCACCAGCACATCGCGGCGCTTGCGGTAAATGTCGCGCACTTCCTTGATGCAGTCCTGCGGGCCGTTGAGCGCGGCGGTCGCCGCGACCTGCACCGGCGTGAAGGCCCCGTAGTCGAGATAGGATTTCACGCGGGTCAGCGCCGCGATGATGCGCTCGTTGCCGACCGCAAAGCCCATGCGCCAGCCTGCCATCGAGAATGTCTTCGACATCGACGTGAATTCGACGGTGACGTCGATCGCGCCCGGCACCTGCAGCACCGACGGCGGCGGCACGCCTTCAAAATACAGTTCCGCGTAAGCCAGATCGGAGAGAATGAAAATCTCGTGCTTCTTCGCGAAGGCCACCAGGTCCTTGTAGAAGTCCAGCGACGCGACATAGGCCGTCGGGTTCGACGGATAGCAGGCGATCATCGCGATCGGCTTGGGGATCGAATGAACGATCGCGCGCTCAAGCGCGCTGAACAGTTCCGGAGTAGGTTCTGCCGGAACAGAGCGCACCACGCCGCCGGCCATCAGGAAGCCGAACGCATGAATCGGGTAGCTCGGGTTCGGCACCAGGACCACATCGCCCGGCGACGTGATCGCCTGCGCGACGTTGGCGAAACCTTCCTTGGAGCCGAGGGTGGCGACGACCTGAGTTTCGGGATTGAGTTTCACGCCGAACCGGCGCTCGTAATAGGCTGCCTGGGCCCGGCGCAGGCCGGTGATGCCCTTTGAGGCGGAGTACCGGTCGGTGCGCGGCTTGCCCAGGGTTTCCTTGAGCTTTTCGATCACATGCGGCGGGGTCGGCAGGTCCGGATTGCCCATGCCCATATCGATGATGTCGGCCCCGGCGTTCCGCGCGGCCGCCTTGGCCCGATTGACCTGTTCAAACACGTAAGGCGGCAAACGGCGGATGCGGTAAAACTCTTCCATGGGTCGGGGCTCCGGGAGCCGGCAAAGCCGGCGATAACGACAGATAGGTACCGTGTTTTGTACCGAAGTGGAATTCGGCACTGGGGCAGAAAACGCGGAATTTCAGCATATTACGCGGATTCGAGCGCAATGCGGGGATGCACCGCGAAGAATGTGCAATTTTGCGATTGAATCGTGGTCTTTTTAGCACCACCCGCAGTTGCGGCGAAACTTAATTGCTGCGGCGCTGGGCTGCCTTGGCGCCGGATGTCTGGCGATCGCGGGCCGCGAGCAATTCCTTCTCCAGCTTGTCCTGCTGGGCCTGATCCAGCACCGTCTCCTGCCGGGGCGCCGGGACGTCGTGGACAGGAAGATATTCTCCGGGGTTCGCTGGCCGGGGGGGCGTATTCGCAGGCAACCCCATCAGAGGCGCGTCGGCAATCTGGCTCGCGCAGCCACCGAGGGCGAGGCCGAGCATCAGCACACCGGCCAGAGCCGGTGAGCGCCAACCGTGTGGCATGTGGCATCGCACAGAAATGTTTTGTCCCCTGCTCTCAGTCGGCACGATTCCTGCTCTGTCATCGCAGACGAACCTGTGGCGGCGGTGAGCGTTATCCGCGTGTCATGTTCGCAAAGAGCAGATCGTGTTCATGAGGCCCTAATGTGACCGAAGTATTAATCATGCCGCAACGCAGCACATGGAAATCACCACAGCGATCCGAACTATGCCATGATGATCGTGCGAACTCGCGTTGTTCGCAGCAGACCGAAACGAAAGTTCAGAAGTAAGCGATGAGTGACACCCAACTCAGCACAAATTCCGCCAACGGCTCCACCAAAGGTTTCGACCCGGAAGCATTCTCGGCAAATCTCGCACGTGCCCTTGAGTCCAGCGGTCGCGCGCTCTCCGCTTATCTGAAGCCACGCGAGAACGGCGAATCGAAGGATCGTCCGCCCGGCGAGTTGAACGAGCTTGTAAAGACCTTCACGTCGGTCGCGGAATACTGGCTCTCCGACAAGGAGCGTGCCGCCAGCGTTCAGGCGAAACTGGGCAAGGCCTATCTCGATCTGATGACAAGCGCTGCGCGCCGCCTGTCAGGAGAGGCAACCACACGCGCCGCCGATCCCTCGCCGCGCGACAAGCGCTTTCAGGACCCGGAGTGGAAGTCCAACCAGTTCTTCGATTTCGTCATGCAGGCCTATCTGCTGACCACACAGGCTGCGAACGATCTGGTCAAGAACGCCGACGGCCTCGATGCACATACGCGCAAGAAGGCCGAGTTCTACGTCCAGCAGGTCACAAACGCGATCTCACCCTCCAACTTCGTGCTGACGAATCCGGAGGTGTTGCGGCATACGCTGGCCAGCAACGCCGACAATCTCGTGCGGGGCATGACGATGCTGGCGGAAGATATCGAAGCCGGACACGGCAACCTCAAGATCCGCCAGTCCGCCGGCGACCTGCAGATCGGCCGCGATGTGGCAGTGACACCGGGCAAGGTGATCTATCAGAATGATGTCATGCAACTCATTCAGTACTCGCCCGCGACTGAAAGCGTGTTGCGCACGCCGCTCCTGATCGTGCCGCCGTGGATCAACAAGTTCTACATTCTCGATCTCAATCGGGAGAAGTCGTTCGTCCAGTGGTGCGTTAATCAGGGCATCACGGTGTTCCTGATCTCATGGGTGAACCCCGACAAGAAGCTCGGCGGCAAGACCTTTGAAGACTACATGCGCGAAGGCCCGTTGACGGCGATGGACGTCATCGAAAAGGCCACCGGCGAAATGCGCGTTCACACCATGGGCTATTGCGTCGGCGGCACGCTGCTGGCGACAACGCTGGCATGGCTCGCGGAAAAGCGGCAGGTGCGCGTGACATCGGCGACCTTCCTCGCCGCGCAGGTCGATTTCACCCATGCAGGCGATCTCCTTGTATTTGTCGATGAAAGCCAGATTTCAAATCTCGAACGCGACATGAACCGCGCCGGCGTGCTCGAAGGTAGCAAGATGGCGATGGCTTTCAACATGCTGCGCTCGAACGACCTGATCTGGTCGTATGTCGTCAGCAACTATCTCAAGGGCAAGGAGCCCGCCGCCTTCGATCTGCTGCACTGGAATTCGGATGCCACCCGCATGCCGGCTGCGAACCATTCGTTCTATCTGCGCAACTGCTATCTCGAAAACAGGCTGTCTACGGGCACCATGGCGATCGACAATACCCAGCTCGATCTCTCCAAGGTGAAGGTGCCAGTCTACAATCTTGCCACCAAGGAAGATCACATCGCGCCGGCCGAATCCGTGCTGTACGGTTCGCAATTCTTCGGTGGTCCGGTGAAGTATGTTCTCGCCGGATCGGGCCATATCGCAGGTGTGGTCAACCCGCCGGAGATGAACAAGTATCAGTACTGGACCAACGACCGCATCGGCGATGTCACCCTCGCCGACTGGGTCAAGGATGCGCAGGAGCACAAGGGATCGTGGTGGCCGGACTGGCGCTCGTGGCTCGAAACCATCGACGCCGAAATGGTCCCGGCCCGCAATCCGGCATCCGGACCGCTCGAGGTGATCGAGGACGCACCGGGAAGCTATGTCCGGGTCCGCGCCTGACAATAACGCCGTTCGCCACATTGGCCTCGCATCGCCAATCGTCTATGACTTCTCACGTTATTTGCTTCGGCGACTCGCCCCGTTATGTGACGGGGCGATGAAGGCATTTCCACCGGCCTCCGCGCTGGGCCTACAGATTGAAGGAAACCGTCGATGACCCGTGAACTGTTCTGGCTGACGCTGACCGTTATTCTCACCGGCCTGCTGTGGGTGCCCTATGTTCTCAACCGCTGCCAGGTGCGCGGCCTCGGCGGCGCCATGGCAAACCCGTCGCGCAACGACAAGCCATTGTCTGAATGGGCAAACCGTCTGCTGTTCGCACACGACAATGCGGTCGAAAACCTGGTGATTTTCGCGCCGCTGGTGCTGATCCTCAACGCCATCGACTATTCGTCCAAATGGACCGTACTCGCCTGCGCCGTCTACTTCTGGTCGCGGCTGGCCCATCTCATCGTTTATTCGCTCGGCGTGCCGGTGCTGCGCACCCTCACATTCCTGATTGGCTTCGCCGCTCAGGCCGTTCTCGCGCTCGCGATTTTCAAGATTCTCTGATCGCGCGCTGACGGCGCGACAACAAAAAGGGACGGCTCATCGCCGTCCCTTTTCGTTTGCGCATTTGATGCAGCGTTAAGGGAACATCGGCGGCTGGTCGATGCCCATGGTCTCGGGGAAACCAAGCACTAGGTTCATGTTCTGCACCGCCTGTCCCGACGCGCCCTTGGTGAGGTTGTCGAGCGTCGAGACAATGATGGCCCGGCCCGGGATGCGATCCGCGGCGACGCCGATGAAGGTCATGTTCGAGCCGCGCACATGCCGTGAATGCGGTGTTTTGCCGAACGGCAGGACATGAACGAACGGCTCCTTCTCGTATTGCTTGACCAGAATCTCGTGCAGGTCCTGCGCGATTTTGCCCCGCCGTCCCCGCACATAGATGGTCGAGAAGATGCCCCGGTTCATCGGCAACAGATGCGGCGTGAACGACGCCACGACGTCCTTGCCCGCGGCTTTGGAAAACTCCTGATCGAGTTCGGCCATGTGCCGGTGCTGGCCGACGCCATAGGCGTTGAAGCCTTCGGAGACTTCCGAGAACAGCATCTCTTCCTTTGCCGAGCGGCCCGCGCCGGTCATGCCGGATTTGGCATCGATGACAATCTCGTCCGGCTCGATCGCCTTGGCCTTCAGCAATGGGATCAGCGGCAGTTGCGCGCAGGTAGTGTAGCATCCCGGATTGGCGACCAGCCGCGCCTTCTTGATATCGCGCCGGTAGACTTCCGCGAGTCCGTAGACAGCTTCCTTCTGCAGTTCGAGTGCATGATGCTCATGGCCGTACCACTTCGCATAGGCCGCAGGATCTTCCAGCCGGAAGTCGGCTGAGAGATCGACGATCTTGATGCCCGGCCCCTTGGCGAGAACGTCCTTCAACACCTTCTGCGTGGTGGCGTGCGGCAGCGCACAGAACACGAGATCGAGTCCTGCGTTCGCCAAGTCGACCTCGTCGATAGTCACCAGCCGCGGCAGATCGTAAGGCGCAAATTGCGGAAACACGTCGCCCATCATCTGCCCTGCCCGCCGGTCGGCGGTCAGCAGGGCAATTTCCACGCGGGGATGGCGCAGCAGCAGCCGGACAAGCTCCGCCCCGGTGTAGCCGGAGGCTCCGAGAATGCCGATTTTCTTCTTCGTGCTCATGGCGCGATCCCTTCGTGCGCAGTGCTCAACATTTCATTGTCGTCGCCGGTAAAAGCCTGCGGGCGCATGGCGCGCATCGCAGCCGACAGGATGCCCGCGCCCGCCGATGTCTGTAAGGCCAAAGCGCGGGTCACCGCAACATGATCCGCGTCGGATTTATGCTGGTTCAGCTTGAAGCTGCCCTCGACCTCCTCGACGGTCATGACCAGCCCCACGATGGCCTTCATCATCGCCTCGAACCGGCCGGGTGACATCTTGTCCGCCGTCCAGGGCTTTTTCGGCGCGAGATCGTTCTCGAACCCGGCGCTGGCCTGATTGAGATGATCGGGCAGTTGCTGCCCTGTCATAATTCGCACAGCACCGGTCATGTGAACCGACCGGTAGAGCCAGGTCGGCACCTGATCCGGCGACACGTACCAATCGGGCGACACATAGGCGTCCGCCTCATTCACCGCGAACAGCCATGGTGTCACGCCGTCGGCGTGCGCGATCAGCGGGTTATGACGCGCCAGGTGAAAGCACAGCAGCGGGGTGCCGTCGCTTCCATACTCGATATAGAACGGCACCGGCGACGCGACCGGCTTGTCGCCGTCATGAGCGCAGGCCAGCCCGAACCCGCGCGCGGCAGCGAACGCGAGGCAAGTGGCGCGGTCAACTCGGAAGGCGGGTGGAACGTACATGGCTATCTCCTGCTTCTGCGAGGAGCCGCCTGAGATCAAACCGCGTGTTGTGGGAAGCAAAATGTGCCGCGGGTTATCTCCGGCGGCACGGGGGTGATTTTCAAACGCAATCGACCGCCCATACCGCGAAAATGCGGCGGCGGCGGGCGGCGGTGATGGTTGCGCTCAAAATCATGAGCGCGGATATAAGTCCGCGCCCATTTGCCGTCAAGCGATGATCCGCAGGTCAGATGACCGGATTCCAGGGGGCTGGCACCCAGCGATAGCCGGTGCCGTACTATTCCGATCACGACGGGCTTGAAGGAGCAGGTTCTGTCACATGAGCAGTTTGACGCCGAACATGCCGGGCGCCATCAGCAAGCCTGCCCATAGAAACGCGGAGGCGAAATTCGCAAACTGGAAGTGCCAGTACTCCATTTCCACAACGCCGGCGACCAATGGCACGGTTGCACGCAGCGGGCCGGAGAAGCGCCCGATGAAAATGCCGAGCACGCCCCACTTCTTCATGAAGCGTTCCGCACGCGGCAGCATGTCGGGGAAACTCGACATCGGCCACATATGCGCGATGCGATCGTGGAATTTGACGCCGATCCAGTAGGACAGCCAGTCGCCGCAGGCCGCGCCCAATCCGCCCGCGATCCAGACCGGCCAGAAACTGATGCCGCTGACGCCGATCAGTGCGCCGATCGAGACCAGCGCGCCCCAGGCCGGAATGATCAGCGAGAGAAAGGCCAACGACTCCGCGAACGCAAGCGCGAAGACGACCGGCATCGCCCACATCTGATGGTCGCGGACGAACTCCGCCAGTCCGCGCGTCATTTCCTCGAACGTCATACTATGTCCCAATCCGGCTTATCGAATCTGCCGGTTCCCCTAATTCCAGATACCACGGCCAATGGGCACCTGTACGGGAACTGCCTGCGTCACATTTGCTGCTCTAACCGTGGCATAGTAACAGCCTGACGATTCGTCCTCCGATCACGATCTATCAAGATTTAAGAAGCATGGCTAAATCACTGAATAAAAAAGAGAAAACGGACACAGACCTGTTCGCGTCGCAGGGCGGGAAGTCCCGTGCGCCCGCGAAGGCCGCTGCCCGACCGTCGGGCGCCGAGGCCGGCTATACCGCGCAGGACATCGAAGTGCTGGAGGGCCTAGAGCCCGTCCGCCGCCGTCCCGGCATGTATATCGGCGGCACCGACGAGAAGGCGCTGCACCACCTCTTTGCCGAAGTGATCGACAACTCGATGGACGAGGCGCTGGCTGGCCATGCGACCTTCATCGACGTGCATCTCGGCGCTGACGGCTATCTCACGGTCATGGACAACGGCCGCGGCATTCCAGTCGACCCGCATCCGAAATTCCCGAAAAAGTCCGCACTCGAAATCATCATGTGCACGCTTCACGCGGGCGGCAAATTCGACTCCAAGGTCTATGAGACCTCCGGCGGTCTGCATGGCGTCGGCGTGTCGGTGGTGAACGCCCTCTCCTCCGAGCTTGTGGTCGAGGTCGCGCGCAATCAGCAGCTCTACCGGATGACGTTCGAGCGCGGCAAGCCGAAGGGCAAGCTCGAGGAACTCGGCAAGGTTCACAACCGGCGCGGCACCAGCGTCCGCTTCAAGCCGGACACCGACATCTTCGGGGCGAAGGCGCACTTCAAGCCGCAGCGGCTGTTCAAGATGGCGCGCTCCAAAGCGTATCTCTTTGGCGGCGTCGAAATCCGCTGGCGCTGCGATCCCGAACTGCTGAAGGGCATCGAGGAAGTGCCGCCCGAGGCGACCTTCCATTTCCCTGGCGGCCTGAAGGATTATCTGGCGGCAGCGATCCACGCCGACACGCTGGTTCACCCGGACATCTTCTCCGGTAAGTCCGGCCGTAACGGCGCGCATGGCGCTTGCGAATGGGCCGTGGCATGGACCGCGGACGCCGACGGCTTCCTGTCGTCCTACACCAACACCGTTCCGACGCCCGATGGCGGCACGCACGAAGCCGGTTTCCGCAGCGCGCTGCTGCGCGGATTGAAGGACTACGCCGAGCGCATTGGGCAAGGCAAAAAGGCCTCCTCCATCACGTCCGAAGACGTGATGGTCGGCGCGGCCGCCATGCTCTCGGTGTTCGTGCGCGAACCGGAATTCCAGGGCCAGACCAAGGATCGCCTCGCCACTGCTGAAGCGCAGAAGATTGTCGAGCAGGCCATCAAGGACCCGTTCGATCATTGGCTGACCGGCAATCCGGTGCAGGCCAACAAGCTGCTCGAATTCGTGGTCGAGCGCGCGGACGAGCGGCTGCGCCGCCGCGCCGAGAAGGAAACCTCGCGCAAGACCGCGGTGAAGAAGCTGCGCCTGCCGGGCAAGCTGGCCGACTGCACCAACAGCGCGACCGAAGGCTCCGAGCTTTTCATCGTCGAAGGCGATTCCGCAGGCGGCAGCGCCAAGCAGGCGCGCGACCGCAAGACGCAGGCTGTATTGCCTCTGCGCGGCAAGATCCTCAACGTCGCCTCCGCCACCAAGGACAAGCTCACCGCCAACGCGCAGCTTGCCGATCTCATCCAGGCCATCGGGGCCGGCATTGGCGCGCAGTACCGTGAAGAGGATCTGCGCTACTCCCGTATCATCATCATGACCGACGCAGACGTGGACGGCGCGCATATCGCCTCGCTGCTCATCACGTTCTTCTACCGCCAGATGCCGCGCCTGATCGACGAGGGTCACCTCTATCTGGCGGTGCCTCCGCTCTATCGCCTCACTCATGGCTCCAAAACCTTCTACGCCCGCGACGAGAAACATCGCGATGAACTGCTCAAGAAGGAATTCCACGCCAACGCCAAGGTCGATATCGGCCGCTTCAAAGGCCTCGGCGAAATGATGCCTGCGCAGTTGAAGGAAACCACCATGGACCCGGCGAAGCGCACCATGCTGCGCGTCGTGCTGCTACCGGACGATCGCGAAGGCACCGCCGATTCGGTCGAGCGCCTGATGGGCACCAAGGCTGAAGCGCGCTTCGCCTTCATTTCCGACAAGGCGGAGTTCGCCAGCGAGGAATTGCTGGACGTATAATCCCCATTTGAAACCACTTCGCGGCTGGCGCGTATCTCCGAGATGAAGTCCACACTCTCAATCATCGGCGGCCTCGCGATTGCTGTCGGCCTCCTATGGGTTGGCCAAGGCACCGGTTACGTGAACTGGCCGCAATCCAGTTTCATGATCAGCCAGGTCCAATGGGCATACTACGGCGCCGGTCTGGCCATTGCCGGCTTGCTGGCGATCGTGTTCGCGCAACGCCGCTAGGCGGCAGCTTTTCGATGTGATTTGATCCCCGCGAGCGGCGAAGACCGCAGCGGAGAAAAAAATGACATCATCCCCTTTCGACCTCACTGGTAAGATCGCCATCGTCACCGGCGGCAATGGCGGTATCGGCCTCGGCATGGCGCGCGGACTTGCACGCGCGGGTGCAGGCATTGTGATCGCCGGGCGCAACAACGAGAAATCCGCGGAGGCCGCGTGCGAAATCGAAGCGCTCGGCGTCAGCGCGCTCGCCGTCTCCGTGGACGTGACAGACAAGGCGTCCGTTGCGGCAATGGTGGAAACGACCCTTCTGCTGCGCGGCAGGATCGACATCCTGATCAACAATGCCGGCATGAGCGTGCGCCAGCCTGCTCATCTGCTCGAACTGGATGACTGGAACAAGGTGATCGACACCAACCTCACCAGCGCTTTTATCTGCTCGAAAGCGGTTTATCCCGTGATGAAGCAGGCAGGCGGCGGCAAGATCATCAACATCGGGTCGATGATGTCGATCTTCGGCGCAAGCTATGCCCCCGCCTATGCCGCCAGCAAGGGCGGCATCGTGCAGTTCACCAGGTCGATTGCCGTGTCATGGGCGGCGGACAACATTCAGGCCAATACCATCCTGCCCGGCTGGATTGATACCCACCTCACAAGAACCGCGCGCAGCCAGATTCCCGGCCTTAATGAAAATGTGCTCAACCGCACGCCCGCCAAACGCTGGGGAAATATCGGCGATCTCGCCGGCGCCGCGGTGTTCCTTGCATCATCCGCGTCCGACTTCGTGACGGGCACCGCGATCCCGGTGGATGGCGGCTATTCCGTGCAGTGAGCGAGGCACGCGGCTCTCATCGCCGGAAGTTCTTGATCTCCGACAGACTGCCGTCCTGATAGGTCAGTTCGACCGACACGGATCGCGTCGACGCCGGAATCTTCATATAGGACGCTGCGTTTTCCGGAATCGCAGACGGGTCCTTCGGATTGCACGGCGGAATTTTTACCACCTGATTGGGCACAGTCGTGTCGATGCCGATGCGCATTTCCCGCACCGCGCAGCGGAAGGACAGGATCTGCGAATAGTAAACCAGCGGTCCGCTGTAACCGCCGAACGAGAGCCAGCTATTGGAGGTCATGTCCAGCAGCTTGCGGTGGCTGGCGATCAGCGCGGCTTCCGGATCGAACTTGATCGGGAACGGTCCCTGCATCTGGCCGGTGGGATCGACATAGCGCACCTGGATGGTCGCGGCCGGCGCATCGCTCGGCAGCTCAATTGAAGGATTTGGCATGCGCCGCCGCGTGCGCGGATCGAGCGCATCGGTGAAACCGGTCTCCCTGAATTCGCCGCTCTCCCCGAGCCGCCAGGAAATCGCCAGCGCCGGATCGGCGATGGAGAACGCAATCGACCATCCGCCGTTGTGGCGCATGAAGCTCGCGATCGGGGCATTGCCGTTGTCGATCACAAGGGGCGGCGTCGGCTGCACGGGCAGCGCGGCAACCTGGGTCTGTGCCTCGACGGCAATGGCGCGCTCGCCTTCCTTGGCGGGCTTCAAGACGAAATCGCCGACGATCTGGTCGTAATAGGCCGGCGTCTGCATCCGGTTTGCGGCCATCGTCAGCTTGCGCACGTCGGACTGCGTGCGCTTGGCGATCTGCACAAGGTTCAAACCCGGCTGCGCCAGTTCGCGCACAAAAGTCCGGGTGAAAACCGAATTCGGATTGGGATCGTTGTCGTTGAGGCGATCGAGCGCGGTCTGCTTGGCGCCTGCGGAGAAAATCACGAACACACCTTCCGGCGGCGAGATCGGCGCAAGTCCGCCGGTGCCGCCCAGCGCGCGGGTGCCGGTCGCCTCGAACGGATTGTTGCGGCAGGCATCGAACACAAAAATCGAGGTGCGCGCGCCGCGCGCCTGCAGACGCGAGATCACGCGCTCGGCAGCAAACGCGCCGTCGCGGATCAGTTCTTCCTGCCCCTGCTTCACCGCGTCGATGTCGGTTGGCAGCAGATAGTTCTGTCCGTTGATCTCGAACCCATGTCCTGCGAAGAAGAAGAACGCGGTGTCGCCCGGCTCGACCGCCTTGTCGAAAGCCAGCATGGTTTCGCTGAAGGCCTTGCGGTTCTGGTTCTCGGCAAACAGCACCGTGAACCCGAGTTGCTTGAGCGCATCGCTCATGGTGCGCGCATCGTTCACGGCCTTCTGCAATGGAGGCACGTTGCGATAATCGTTATTGCCGATCACCAGCGCGACCCGCTTCTCGGCCGAAGCCGGAGCCACGAAGGCCGTCATCATCACGAAGAGGCCTGTCAAAACCCTGAACGAGTATGTTCTCATCATGCCGTCCCCTGACGTCCCGCCCGGCGGGCAGGCCCGGTTCTGGCGGTTAGTATCTCATAGTCGTCCGGCCCGGGAAGGTGGTTCAGGGAACTCTCCGGAACGTCAAAGTCCTTCAACTTGTTGTCGTATTAAGGTTTTTCGCGGCTTTTACCGTCAAATTCATTGACTTTCAGCGTTTCCGGCCTATGTTCCGCTGCAACGCGGTCAGAATCGGAAATGTGAGTTCCTGACCTGCCGTCTGTCGGCGAAATAACTCCTCCCCGTGCCCATAAAGCGTGCCGTTCCGGGGTGAGCGCGACAGCATTTTTCCAGAGTCAGGACGGCGATTTCGACCAAAGGCATGATCCGAAAAGTAGTTTTCGGCCAGATCATGCCAAAAACAGAGGCTCAATGTCCTTTTCCAATCTCGGCCTGTCCGACAAGGTTCTCGCCGCAGTCGCGGCCACCGGTTACACCACCCCAACCCCCATTCAGGAACAGGCGATCCCCCACGTCCTCTCCCGGCGAGACGTGCTCGGCATCGCCCAGACCGGCACCGGCAAGACCGCTGCCTTCACCCTTCCCATGATCACGCTGCTCGAAAAGGGCCGCGCCCGCGCGCTAATGCCGCGCACGCTGATCCTGGAGCCGACCCGCGAACTCGCCGCTCAGGTCAAAGAGAACTTCGACAAATATGGCGCCGGCCAGAAGCTCAACGTGGCGCTGCTGATCGGCGGCGTGTCGTTCGGCGATCAAGACCTCAAACTGTCCCGTGGCGTCGACGTGCTGATCGCGACCCCGGGCCGCCTGCTCGACCACACCGAGCGCGGCAAGCTGCTGCTGACCGGCATCGAGGTGCTGGTGATCGACGAAGCCGACCGCATGCTGGACATGGGCTTCATTCCGGACATCGAGCGCATCTGCAAGCTCGTCCCGTTCACCCGCCAGACCCTGTTCTTCACCGCGACCATGCCGTCGGAAATCCGGCGCATCACCGAGACCTTCCTGCACAATCCGGTCAAGGTCGAAGTCTCGAAGCCGGCCTCGACCGCGGTCACAGTCACCCAGTTCCACGTCAACACCGGCCGTGAACCGCACGAGAAGCGCGAAATGCTCCGGCAGTTGCTGCGTGACGCTAAAGACCTCAAGAACGCGATCATCTTCTGCAACCGCAAGCGGGATGTCGCGGTTGTTTATAAATCCCTGCAGAAACATGGCTTCAGCGTCGGCGCGCTGCACGGGGATATGGATCAGTCAGCCCGTACCGCCTCGCTCGATCAATTCCGCAAGGGTGAACTGCCCCTGCTTGTCGCTTCCGATGTCGCGGCGCGCGGCCTCGACATTCCGGAAGTCAGCCACGTCTTCAATTTCGATGTGCCCCATCATCCGGACGATTACGTCCATCGCATCGGCCGTACCGGCCGCGCGGGCCGTCTCGGAACGGCGATTTCGATCGTCAGCCCCGCCGACCAGAAATCCCTCGCTGCCATCGAAAAGCTGATCGGACAGCCGATCGCGCGTGCGGACGTTGCAGTGGTGCAGTCCGAAGAAGCTCCGGTTGCAGACCATACCGGCGAACATGCATCGGAAGAACGCAAGCCGCGCCGCGAGTCCCAGCGGACGCGTGGTGGCCGCAACAAGTCCCGCAAGCCGAATAACGGCGAACGCAAGCCGCATGCCGCCGCCGAACGAGCTGCACCGCAGCAAGCACCATCCATCGGACGCCCGATGCCGGTCGCAGCGCGCGAACAGCATGCCGAACCTGGCGATCACTCGCATCTTCCGGCATTTCTGCTGCGCCCCGTCCGCGCGCGCGGATAGCCGCAACCGATTGACCCGTCTGCGGATTGGAACCGTTTACGGGTCATTCATTCTCATCCCTTAACGTGCCCAGTATAGTTTTAGCCATTTCATCGAAAGGGCGGGCAGAAGCTCGCCTTTGAAAGGCACTGAACGTGATTGGCCTTCTGGAAGAATACGAACGTACATTGGCGTTCGCTGAAGTCGCATTGGGTCAAATCCGATCCTTGCGCCAGAACGCAGTGCCCCGGAACTATGAAATCTGGTACATCTACGCGACCGGCTACAACGCAGCGCTCAACAAGATCATCAACGAGACCCTCAGCCGCAACGGCAAGCTGACCGAAGCCGATCTCGAACAGATCTACGAAACCTACCTCTCCCAGACCCGGACCACCGAGCGTATCGACACCGTCGGCACGCGGGTGATCAACGAGATCGACGACGTGATGAACCTCATCACGGATGCGCTCGGGATGACATCCACGTTCGGACGCAATCTGGAAGGCGCGACCCAGAAGCTGTCCGGCGCGCGGGACCGCGAGCAGGTCAAGGCCGTGGTGGAAGCGCTTGTCGCCACCACGCGCGAAATGCAGGAAACCAACCGCGCGCTGGAAACACGCCTCGCCACGTCGAAGCAGCAGATCAGCAGCCTCCAGCACAGCCTCGAAGCGATCCGCAACGAAAGCCTGACCGACCCCCTCACCTCGCTGGGCAACCGCAAGTTCTTCGACCGCGCCATCGAAAACGCGGTCGCACATGCTGCGAAATGCGGCGAGCCGCTATCGCTGCTGATGCTCGATATCGACTACTTCAAGTCTTTCAACGACAACTACGGCCACCTCACCGGCGACCAGGTGCTGCGCCTGGTGGCAATGTCGCTGAAGCAGACCACCAAGGGGCAGGACATTACGGCGCGCTACGGTGGCGAGGAATTCGCCGTGGTACTGCCGAATACAGCCCTGCGTCAGGCGCTCACGGTGGCCGACAACATCCGCCGCGCGGTGATGTCGAAACAGCTCAAGAAGAAATCGACCGGCGAAATCCTCGGCCGCGTCACCATCTCTGTCGGCGTTTCGATGCTGCAACCCGGCGACGATCGCGACCGGCTGATCGAACGCGCGGATGCCTGCCTCTATGCCGCCAAGCGCAACGGCCGCAACCGCGTGATCTGCGAAGCCGATCCCGAGTTTTCGCCGACTGAGCGCATTCAGGTCGCCTGACGCTTCTTCGCGCTGCTGCGTTTGGAAGCGGCTTTCCTGCCCTTGGCAACCTTTGCCGGGGCTCTTTTGCTTTTAGGCGGCTTGGCTTTCTTCGCTGCGGGCTTCGCCACTTTCTTCGGCGCACGCTTCCTTACGCCCGACTTCCTCGCAGCGGCACGCTTCGCAGCGCCCACGGCCTCGCGCGCCCATTCCGCAAGCTCTTCCGGATCGTCATAAAGCCGTTCCGGCAAATGACGGTAGGAATTGACGACAACGGTCTTGTTGCGGGTGTCGTACTGAAACGGCTTGGCGCCTTCGGCGTCATAGCGAGGGATGGTCAATTCATCGACCCGAAAGATAATCCCCGCGCGCAGCGCCATGGCGAAGTTCACGCCATCGGCGGTGATGCCGAAGCCGCTGAACATCTTGCGCAGGGAGATCGGCCCGAACTCGGAGAAAAGATCGATCAGGTGGTCACGGTCCATGCGCGTATTCCGCAAAAGCATGCCCTCGGGCGTGACCCGAGGGTGGGCAAAGCCGGACCGTGCTCTCAGCCGTCGATCTTCGCAGGCGTGAGCTGAACGGACTCGCCGCAGCCGCAGGCGCTGATCTGGTTCGGATTGTTGAACACGAACTGGGCCTGCATCTTGTCGGCCTTGTAGTCCATCTCGGTGCCCAGCAGAAACAGGACCGCCTTCGGATCGACAAGGATCTTCACGCCCTTGTCTTCCACAACCTCGTCGGTCGGCTTCACGTCGTGGGCATATTCGACCGTGTAGGACTGGCCGGCGCAACCGCCGTTCTTGATGCCGACGCGCAGACCGACGATTTCAGAGTCCGCACGTTCGGCGAGCTCCTTGACGCGCGATGCCGCGGCGTCCGTCAGGCGCATCACCTGAGGGCGCGGGCGCACAGCGGGCTTGGATGGAGAGGGAGCATTTGGCGTCATACCGGTCATTTGTTCATTCCTCGTGGCGGTTCAAGGCCGCCCTGAAATGCAGAATAGATACCGAAACTGAGTCGTGTCAGCTCACCACATGTTGAGGACGAGGCGCGCCTCGTCGGACATCCGGTCAGGGGTCCAGGTCGGTTCCCAGACCACGTTGACGCTGACGGGACCGACGCCCGCGACGCTCGCCACCGCGTTCTCCACCATGGTCGGCAATTCGCCGGCGGCGGGACAGTTTGGCGTGGTCAGCGTCATCTCGACGTCCACCGAGCGGTCATCCTTGATGTCGACCTTGTAGATCAGGCCGAGTTCATAGATGTCCGCCGGAATTTCCGGGTCGAAGACGGTCTTCAGCGCGGCCACGATATCGGTGCCGAGACGTTCGGTTTCCTCGGGCGGCAGCGCCGACTGGGTATCGAACTTCAGGCCTGCCGGTTCGGCTGTCTGGACGGTGTCGTTCATGCGAAGAGCTCCCGCGCCTTGATAAGCGCCTGCGCCAACTGATCGACTTCAGCGCGCGTATTATACATGCCGAATGAGGCCCGGCACGTCGCCGTGACGTTGAATCGCTCCAGAAGCGGCATGACGCAGTGGGTTCCTGCCCGGACCGCGATGCCGCTGCGGTCAATGACCGTCGCCACATCATGTGGGTGCGCTCCGGCCATTTCAAAAGAGATCACTGGTCCCTTGCCCCTGGCATTGCCGATAACGCGAATGGAATTGATCTCCCGCAGCCGGTCGGTGGCATAGGTCAGCAAATCATGCTCATGGGCCGCGATGCGGTCCTTGCCGATCGAATTGACGTAGTCAATCGCCGCGCCAAGCCCGATGGACTCGACGATCGCCGGTGTACCGGCCTCGAACTTGTGCGGCGGATCGCCATAGGTGACCCAGTCCTTCGTCACCTCACGGATCATCTCGCCGCCGCCGTTATACGGGCGCATCGCAACCAGATGATCGTATTTCGCGTAGAGCACGCCAATACCGGTCGGCCCATAGAGCTTGTGGCCGGTGAAGACGTAGAAATCGCAGTCGATGTCCTGCACGTCGATGGTCTGATGCACAGCCGCCTGACTGCCATCGACCAGCACCGGAATGCCGCGGGCATGGGCGATCTTCACGACCTCCTTGACGGGCACGACAGTGCCCAGCGCATTCGACATCTGCGTGATCGCGACGATCTTCGTCTTCGGCGTCAGGAGCTTCTCGAACTCCTCGATCAGGAAATTGCCTTCGTCATCGACCGGCGCCCACTTGAGAACGGCGCCCTGCCGTTCGCGCAAGAAGTGCCACGGCACGATGTTGGAGTGATGCTCCATGATCGAGAGGACGATCTCGTCGCCCTCCTTGATGTTCGGAGCGCCCCATGACGACGCGACGAGGTTGATTGCCTCGGTGGCATTACGCGTGAAGATGATTTCTTCATTGCGCTTTGTATTCAGGAATTGCGCAACCCGCGTGCGGCCGCCCTCATAGGCATCGGTTGCCGCATTGGCGAGATAGTGCAATCCGCGATGCACATTGGCGTATTCGGACTTGTAGGCTTCGCTCATGCGATCGAGCACTGCGTTCGGCTTTTGCGCCGATGCGGCGTTGTCGAGATAGACAAGCGGCTTGCCGTAGACCTTCAGCGCGAGCGCCGGAAAATCCTGGCGGACCCGCTCGACATCGTATGAGCCGTTGGCAACAGCCGGATGCATGATCAGCCCCGCACCGCCAGCCATCGTCCGGCAGCCGCCATCGCGACGTCGCGCAGATTGTCATCCACGATCGACTCGATGGCTTCACCGACGAAGGCGGCGATCAGAAGCGCCTGCGCTTCCTTCTCCGGAAGGCCGCGCGCACGCAGATAGAACAGCAAGCTCTCATCTAGCGCACCGGCCGTCGCGCCGTGACCGCACGTCACGTCATCCGCGAAGATTTCCAGCTCCGGCTTGCTGTCCGCTTCGGCCTCGTCCGACAGAAGCAGCGCGCGGGTCATCATCTTGCCGTCAGTCTTCTGTGCGTCGGGCTGCACAATGATGCGACCCTGGAACACGGAATGCGCACGGTCATCGAGCACCGCGCGGAAAACTTCGCGGCTCGAGCAATGCGGCACCGCATGATCGACCACCAGCGTGGTGTCGCCGTGGCGGCGAGCACCGAGCAGGTTGACGCCGTTTGTCGTCAGTTCGCTGCCCTCGCCGGCGAACCTGATGAAGCCCTGATACCGGCTGACGCTGCCGCCATTGGTCAGGTTGAACGTATTCAGCTTCGCCTTCGCGCCGATGGTGAAGATGCCCGTTGTCACATGCGCCGCATCGAGCGCATCTTCCATCAGGCGGACGTGCTGCAGCTCGGCCTCATCGCCGATCCAGATCACGACGGAGTCGTGGGTTTGATAGGACTTTGCACCCTCCGCAGCGACAAAGCTCTCCACGAGCGTTGCCTGCGCGCCCTTCGCCAGTTTCAGCAGCGAGCGCGTCACCAGCGAGGTGCCGGAATCGGTCGCGACATGCACGATATGAATCGGCTTGGTCAGCGTGACGCCTTCGGCCACGTCGACAACAACACCGTCCGTCGCCAGTGCGGCATTCAGCGAAATCATCGCATCCGATGCGACGCTGGTCTGCAGCAGATCGGCGCGCACCTTGTTGCCGCCGTCCTCAAGGACTTCACGCAGGGTCCGCAGGTGAACACCCGCTTCCAGCGTGGTCACGTCCGAGAGTTGCGGCGTGAACACGCCGTCCACCAGCACCAGCTTCTGCGTATTCTCGATGCCGAGCGCCTTGATTGCCTTTGCCGCGCGGGTCAGGTCGGCCTGATCCGGTGCAGCAGCCAACGGCGCGACCTCGCGCAGCAGCGCGCGCAGATCGGTGTACTTCCATTCCTCGATGCGCCGGTGCGGCAGGCCGCGGCGGACGAAGTCGTCGAAGGCATTCTGACGGACTTCGGCAACCGGACCCGATCCGGGCAAACGGCTGCGCGCCGCGGCGAACAATTCGCCAAGCGCATCCGTTGTCGATTGAACCAATGCAACGTTCATGATCGGACCTGCTTACGCTGCCTTGCCTTCATACTGGGCGTAACCGGACTTCTCCAGCTCCAGCGCCAGCTCCTTGCCGCCGCTCTTGACCACGCGGCCCTTCGACATGACGTGAACCACGTCCGGGACGATGTAGTTCAGCAGCCGCTGATAGTGAGTGATGACGACCATCGCGCGATCGGGCGAGCGCAGTGCATTGACGCCGTCGGCGGCGATGCGCAGCGCGTCGATGTCCAGACCCGAATCCATTTCGTCGAGGATGCAGAGGCTGGGCTGGAACAGCCCCATCTGCAGCACTTCGTTGCGCTTCTTCTCGCCGCCGGAGAAGCCGACGTTGACGCCGCGCTTGAGCATATCCATCGGAATGTTGAGCGACTTGGCGATCTCGCGCACCTTCTTCAGGAACTCTGGCGCCATCAGTTCGGTCTCGCCCCGCGCCTTGCGCTGCGCGTTGAGCGCCGTGTGCAGGAAGTTCATCGTGGTGACGCCGGGGATTTCCACCGGATACTGGAATGCGAGGAACACACCCTTGGCGGCGCGCTCGTCCGGCGCCATCTCCAGCAGGTCTTCGCCCTTGAACAGGATCTCGCCGCCGGTCACTTCATAGCCGGGTTTGCCGGCGATGACGTGGCTCAGGGTCGACTTGCCCGAACCGTTCGGGCCCATGATGGCGTGAACCTGCCCCGCGTTCACAGTGAGGTCGAGACCATGAAGGATCTCGTTATCTTCCACCTGAACCTTGAGGCCTTTGACTTCGAGTAACGCGGTCATCCAACACTTCCTTCCAGCGAGATCGAGATCAGCTTCTGCGCCTCGACCGCAAATTCCATCGGCAACTGCTGCAGCACGTCCTTCACGAAACCGTTGACGACTAGCGCCACGGCTTCTTCCTGAGAGAGACCGCGCTGGACGCAGTAGAACAGCATGTCTTCGGAAATCTTCGACGTCGTCGCTTCGTGCTCGAAATGCGCCGACGAGTTCTTGGCTTCGATATACGGCACGGTGTGCGCGCCGCACTTGTCGCCGATCAGCAGCGAGTCGCACGCCGTAAAGTTGCGCGCGCCCGTCGCCTTGCGATGCGCGGTGACAAGACCGCGATAGGTGTTCTGCGACTTGCCGGCCGCAATGCCCTTCGAGATGATGCGGCTCGACGTGTTCTTGCCGAGGTGAATCATCTTGGTGCCCGAGTCGACCTGCTGGAAGCCGTTCGAGATCGCGATCGAATAGAATTCGCCTTGCGAGTTGTCGCCGCGAAGGATGCAGCTTGGATACTTCCAGGTGATCGCGGAGCCGGTTTCCACCTGCGTCCATGAAATCTTGGAGTTCTTGCCGCGGCAGTCGCCACGCTTGGTGACGAAGTTATAGATACCGCCCTTGCCTTCCGAGTTGCCCGGATACCAGTTCTGGACCGTCGAATACTTGATCTCGGCATCGTCCAGCGTGACGAGTTCGACCACGGCGGCATGCAACTGGTTCTCGTCGCGCTGCGGCGCCGTGCAGCCTTCGAGGTACGAGACGTAAGCACCCTTGTCGGCGATGATCAGCGTGCGCTCGAACTGGCCGGTGTTGCGCTCGTTGATGCGGAAATAGGTCGACAGCTCCATCGGGCAGCGCACGCCTTCCGGCACGTAGACAAACGAGCCGTCGGAGAACACCGCCGAGTTGAGCGTCGCGAAATAGTTGTCGGAGGTCGGCACCACGGTGCCGAGATATTTCTTCACCAGTTCGGGATGTTCGCGGATCGCTTCCGAGATCGGCATGAAGATCACACCGGCCTTCTTCAACTCGGCCTGGAACGTGGTCGCAACCGACACTGAATCGAACACGGCATCGACAGCGACGCGGCGCTCGCCTTCGGGACGCACGACACCGGCGAGCATTTCCTGCTCGCGCAGCGGAATGCCGAGCTTCTCGTAGGTCTTCAGAATTTCGGGATCGACTTCGTCGAGCGAAGCCAACGCCTTCTTCTTCGGCGCGGAGTAGTAATAGAGATCCTGATAGTCGATCTTCGGATAATCGACACGCGCCCAGGTCGGCTCTTCCATGGTCAGCCAGCGGCGGAACGCCTCAAGGCGCCACTCGAGCATCCACTCCGGCTCATTCTTCTTGGCGGAGATGAATCGGACGGTGTCTTCGGAGAGACCCTTCGGGGCCTTTTCGGATTCGATGATGGTTTCGAATCCATAGCGATATTGATCGACGTCGATCTGGCGAACCCGATCGACCGTCTCTTGTACGGCCGGCATCTTTATCCTCCGCTCGCGGTTTCAAGGACCGCGGTGGACCGCGTAAGTTGTAGCAGGCAAAAACACTCGCAAAACGAGAATGTTAGAACTGTTCAAGCCCGATTGCTGGAGCTTTACGTAATACACTCGCGAGCTTTATCCAAGCCTCCAGACAACGATCTATGCCCGCTTCGGTGGTGTCCCAGCCCAGACTGAGGCGAATAGCTCCCTGCAGTAGCACTGGATCAACGTTCATCGCTTGAAGAACGTGCGACGGCTGAACCTTGCCGGACGAGCAGGCGGAGCCGGACGACACCGCAATACCCTCCAGATCGAAGCCGATCACCGCGGTTTCGGCCTTGAGGCCGGGCGCGGACATCAGCGTCGTATTGGGCAATCGCGGAACAGAATCCGAGAAAATCACCGTCCCGGGATGGCTTCTGAGGCCCTTTTCGAGCCGCGCCTGAAGGGCCTTCATCCGGGTGACGTCGGCGGCGTCCATGGACGCCATTGCCGCCGTCACGGCTGCTCCAAAGCCGGCGATACCGGGGACATTTTCGGTTCCGGCCCGCCGGCTCTGTTCCTGGCCGCCGCCTCTTATCAGCGCTTCCAGGCCGGACAGGGTATCGCCCACAATCATGGCCCCGACGCCCTTCGGGCCGCCGATCTTGTGCGCGGAAACCGTGAGAATATCCGCTCCGAGTGATCTGATATTTATAGGTATTCTTGAAAAAGCCTGCACGGCATCGACATGCAGGACGCCCCCTGCGGCATGGACGCGTTCCGCCACCTGCGAAACCGGCTGGATCGCGCCGGTCTCGTTGTTGGCCATCATCACCGACACCAGCGCCGGCGGCTGATCGGCCAGCAGCTCGGCAAGTGCGTTAAGGTCGATCACACCCGACGGAAGTACCGGCGCGATCTTGATCGCATCCGCCGCGAATCGCCCGCCCGCGAGCACCGAGGGATGCTCGATGGCGGAGACGATCAGCCGCTGCACCGGTTCCGCGCGTCCCCGGCGCAGTCCGGGCGTCAGCGCCAGGGCGTTGGCTTCGGTGCCGCCGGAGGTGAAAACCACGTTCCGCTGGTCCGCGCCGAGCGCGGCAGCGACCGCAGAGCGCGCGTCCTCAACCAGCTTCCGCGCCGCCCGGCCCTCGCTGTGCACCGACGACGGGTTCCCCTCAACATCGAAGGCATCCGCCATCGCACTGCGCGCCTCGGGCCGCAGCGGTGTCGTCGCATTCCAGTCGAGATAAACCCGCTCACGCATGTGGCCGCACAGTCCAATCCGCCTTGAGAGGCATTTTTATCCCGCAATTGCATGAAAATAATCAGCAATCCGGCCTAACAGCACCTCCCGGCAGGCGCAATATGCTTGCTTTTTGCCCCTTGCCCCATGCTAGAAGGCGGCACCATTCGACAGACATTTCGTTTGCAATGGCCGCTCGGCCAGCACAACGACGCTTCAAAGGAATTTTGATGCCTGAAGTCATTTTCACCGGCCCTGCCGGCCGTCTTGAAGGCCGCTATCATCCGGCGAAGCAGAAGAACGCGCCGATTGCGATGGTGCTGCACCCGCATCCGCAGTTCCAGGGCAATATGAACCACCCGATCGTTTATCAGGTCTACTACGCGTTCGTCGCACGCGGGTTCTCCGTGCTGCGTTTCAACTTTCGCGGCGTCGGCCGCAGCCAGGGTTCGTTCGATCATGGCACCGGCGAACTGTCGGATGCAGCCTCCGCCCTCGACTGGGCACAGACCATCAATCCCGAAGCACGCGCCTGCTGGGTCGCGGGATTTTCGTTCGGCGCATGGATCGGCATGCAGCTCTTGATGCGCCGTCCCGAGGTCGAAGGCTTCATCTCGATCGCGCCGGAGCCGAACCGTTACGACTTTTCGTTCCTCGCACCCTGCCCGTCTTCCGGCCTGATCGTTCACGGCGACAAGGACATCGTGGCGCCTGCGAAGGACGTCACCACGCTGGTGGAGAAACTCAAGACGCAAAAGGGAATCGTGATCGACCAGCAGGTCATTCCCGGCGCCAACCACTTCTTCGTGGACAAGATGGAGCCGCTGATGGAGTCGGTGACATCCTATCTCGACATGCGGCTTGCCAACGTGCGCTAACCTTCACTCCTTCTCAAATGAAAAATGGCGCGGACGAATGTCGCCCGCGCCATTTTCATGAACTGAACCTGCGCCCTTAAGCAGCGGCACGCCGGTCCAGTTGGGAAAGGTACGACTTGTGCTTTTCCATGAAGGCCCGCAGTAGCGCCGGATAGTCCGCGCTCACCGCCTCACGAACTGAGGCGCGCTCGCGCAAGCTCTTGCGCCAACGCGCGATCCTCGGCTTGTTATCGAGAATGCCGAAATCGCCGATCTCGTCGAACACATCGAAGTAACGGAAGACGGGCGCGAACACGGCATCGACCAGCGAGAATTTTTCGCCGTCAAAAAACGGCGTCGCGACCAGACGCGCTTCCAGCCGCGCGAACTTGTCAGCCGCCTGCTTTGCTTTCGCCTTGAAGGCGGATTCGTCCGCGACAGTTTCAAGCCCCCAGATGTCGCCCAGCACGGCCGAGCCGAACTCGATCCATGCGCGATGTTCGGCGCGGGTCAGCGGATCCTGCGGATGTAACGGATTGGGTAGGGTCTCTTCCAGATATTCCAGAATGACCGCGGACTCGAACACCGCCTTGTCGCCGACCTGCAGCACCGGCACCTTGCCGAGCGGCGAAATCTTCAGGAACCAGTCCGGCTTGTTGTCGAGATCAATGTCGATCCGCTCGAACGGCACGCCCTTTTCTTTAAGAGAAATCACGGCGCGCTGAACATAGGGGCAGAGCTTGTGGCTGATCAGATTCAGCGGCGCGCTCATGGCGTGTCCCTCCAGCGATGAGAGCACGGCGGGGGTCTGTCGCTCTCGACATTGGCGGTTGTTTCGCGCGCATAGCGCAAAAAGCCCTCGCGAATGACCTGAACGACGTGAATCAGTTCGACGACCAGCATCGGGAATCCCCTTCAATGCATTTGCATTGAAGTTAATGCGATCGCATGAAGTTTGTCAATATTCATGCATATGCATGCAATCACGGTTTCGCGAGGACGCCCCCGGTCAGGGCCGCAGGGACGCCTGTCGTCCCGGGGAATGTCAGCGGCAGGCTCTTGAGGCTGCGGACAGCCATGTAGGCGAAAGCCTGCGCCTCCACCGCATCGCCGGACCAGCCGAGATCGGCCCCACGCACCACCGTTGCGGGAGCCAGACGTTTGCCCAGCATCGTCATCAGGGTTGGATTGCTCGCACCGCCACCCACGACGATCCAGCGCGCAGGGAGTTTTGGCAGCATCTGCGCGATTGCGGCGATAGAAACCGCGGTCAGAGCGGTCAGCGTCGCCGCGCCATCCTGCACACTCATGCCTTCAATCGTCAGCGCTGCGAAATCGTTGCGGTCCAGCGATTTCGGTGGCGGCAAGGCAAAGAACGGACGGCTCAGAGCGCGTGAGATCCATTCCTCGTCAATGCGTCCTGAGGCCGCCGCGCGCCCGTCGCGATCCACCGCCTCGCCTGTTCTGCGCAGCATGAAGTCATCGAGCAGCGCATTGCCAGGACCCGTGTCGCAGGCGATCAAGGTATCTCCGTCGATATAGGTGATATTCGCAACACCGCCGATATTCACAACAACAGTCGGCCCGTCGCTGTTTTGCATGTTCACCAGCGCGCGGTGATAAACCGGGACAAGCGGCGCGCCCTGCCCGCCGGCGGCGACGTCCGCCGCGCGCAAATCGAAGACGACCGGAATCCCGAGCGTTCTGGCAAGCGCCCGACCGTCGCCGATCTGCACGGTCAGTTTTCGTTCGGGACGGTGCAGAACCGTCTGGCCATGAAATCCGACGACATCAATATGGGAGCGCGAAAGACCGTTGGCCTGCAGAAAATCTTCGATTGCCTCGGCATGCGCGCGGGTCACCAGTTTTTCCGCATCTGCCGACGCGCCCGGCCGTGCATCCCGATCCGTCATTGGCGCGGCATCGGCGAGCGCCCGTCGCAGCAGGTCACGCTCGGCGCCGGTATAGGCGCGGTACGCGGTCGGGCCGAACCGCCCGATACGCTCGCCATCCGTTTCGATCAGTGCGACATCCACCCCATCCAGGGAGGTGCCGCTCATGAGGCCAATCGCAGTCAGCACAGGCCGTTCCTCGTTTGAATCCGACAGCGGACCTGATACACCACAGGCCCCAATAAATGGCTAAATCTCCCGAAGAGTCCCGATATGAGCGCCCACAAGTCCGATTTCCTCAATGTCCTGCAGAGCCGCGGCTTCATCCACCAGATGTCGGATGCCGCCGGTCTCGATGCCCTTGCCGAAAAGGGCGATGTGACAGCCTACATCGGATATGACTGCACGGCCTCATCCCTGCATGTCGGACACCTGCTCTCGATCATGATGCTGCACTGGCTTCAGAAGACCGGCAACAAGCCGATCGTGCTGATGGGCGGCGGCACCACGCGTGTCGGCGATCCGTCCGGCCGCGACGAAACGCGCAAGCTGCTGACTTACGAACAGATCGACGCCAACAAGGAAAGCATCAAGGGAACCTTCACCAAGCTCATCAGGTTCGGCGCGGGCAAGAGCGATGCGGTGATGGCCGACAATGCCGAATGGCTAACCACGCTGAACTACATCGAAATGCTGCGCGACGTCGGCCGGCATTTCTCGATCAACCGCATGCTGACCATGGACTCGGTACGCATGCGGCTCGAACGCGAGCAGGAGCTGTCGTTCATCGAATTCAACTACATGATCCTGCAGTCCTACGATTTCGTCGAACTGTCGCGCCGTTACGGCTGCAACCTGCAGATGGGCGGCTCCGATCAGTGGGGCAATATCGTCAACGGCATCGACCTCGGCCGGCGCATGGGCACGCATCAGCTCTATGCGCTGACCTGTCCGCTGCTCACCACCTCATCCGGAGCGAAGATGGGCAAGACAGCCGCGGGCGCGGTCTGGCTGAATGCCGATCTCCTCAGCAACTACGACTACTGGCAGTTCTGGCGCAACACCGAGGACGCGGACGTCGAGCGCTTCCTGAAACTGTTCACGCTGCTGCCGATGGACGAGATCGCGAAGCTCGCCGCGCTGAAGGGCCAGGACATCAACGAGGCGAAGAAGGTTCTCGCGACCGAAGCCACCGCGCTCATTCGCGGGCGCGAGGCCGCCGACGCCGCCTCGGAAACCGCCCGCAAGACCTTCGAGGAAGGCGCCATCGGAGGCGACCTGCCAACGCTGGAAATTCCGCGCGCCGAACTCGACGCCGGCGCGCCAGCGCTCGGACTGTTCGTCAAGGCGGGCCTTGTCGCGTCGAACGGCGAAGCACGCCGTCAGATCAAGGGCGGCGGACTGCGTATCAACGATACGCCCGTTACCGATGACAAGATCAGCCTGACGCCGAAGGACCTGACATCGGACGGCGTGGTGAAGCTATCCATGGGCCGCAAGAAGCACGTCCTGCTCAAGCCGGTGTGACGCCGGCGGCTAGCTTCGCTGGACCATGGTCATCATGGTCGCCGACATCGTGGCGATCAGCTTTTCGCGCTCGCCCTCGACGGCATAGGCACGGCCTTCCGAGACCACCAGCGTGCGTCCCGGCTTGATGACATGACCGACGAAGCGGAACGTCAGGCCCTTCGCGGGCGCCAGCAGGTTGATCTTGAACTCGACGGTGAGAATGTCGGCATTCGCGGGCATCAACGTGTAGGACGCGAGGCCGCACGCTGTATCGAGACCGGCGGAGACGATCCCGCCATGCAGAAATCCGTTCTGCTGCGAGAAATTCGCATCATACGGCATTCGCAGTTCGAGCGTTCCCGGCTCGATCCGGGCCAGCGTGATCCCGAGCGTTGTCAGCGCCGCCTGCCCGGCGAACGTCTTTCGCACCCGCGCTTCATAGTCGGGATCCTGAACCTGAAACGCGCTCATTGCTGGGTCGGCGACGAAAAATCGTTCGGCGTGCTCTGCCGGCCGGTATTGAAATCGAAAATCTTGCGGAACACACCGGGGGCCATCGCCGAGATCGGATTGACGCGCAACACCGGCGCACCGGGCGTGCCAACGACTTCGTAGGTGATGCCGATCAGGCCTTCGTTGCTGCCGCCGCCGAGGAACAGTCCGACGATCGGAATCTGCCCGAACATATTGTTCAGGCCATAGAGCGGAACGAAGGTGCCGCTCATCTTCACCTGATTGACCGGATAGTCGATGAACCCTTCGATGGTCGCGCCGATGGTCGGCCCGCGCAGCACGCCATCCTTCACTCGCAACTGCCCGCTCTGGCGCGAAAACTCCGCACGCATGCCGGAGAACGCCACGCCTTGCGAATTCGCATTCGGCGCATTGGCCACGGCGCGATCCAGCGCAGCTTCGCCCTTGATGGTGAAGTCACGGACGTTCAGCAATCCTTCCTGCGGCGACGTATCGGAGGTCGGCGGGTCCACCGCCAGCCACATCTTGCCGCCGCTCATCTTCGCGTAGGTATCGGTGAAACGGAAAAACGCGCCGGCGTCGTTGGTTTCGAGATACATCACCTCGCGTCCCTGCCCGCGGCTCCGCATATCGCCGATCACCGGCGTATCGCGTCCCAGCTTGCCGCTCAGGGAGAACGTCCGGACCGTGCCGTTGCGGCGCGTGAGTTTCAGGTCGATGCTGCGCACCGCTTCGCCGTAATATCCCGCGAGCGCGCCCAGCTTGGCGTCGATATCAATATCGAAGTTCTTCGACTTTTCCTTGGTGCTCTGATCGCGGCCCGACATCGCGCTCTTGATGAAGCCGCGGCCGTCGAACACCTCTCCGCGCATCGTCACCTTGAGCATTCCGTCAGGCTGGCGCTCGGCCTTCAGGTTCGCCTTGTCGCCTTCCGACGGCGAAAATACAGGGAACGACGCATTGACCAGATCGTTCTTGTCATCGACTTCGAGAGACCCCTTGATCGAGGTACCGTTGCCTTCGACGACGATATCCTCGAAGCGTGTGCCCTGGGGCTTCTGCACGACGTTGAATGTCATCTTCGTCGTCTTGCCGGCGACCTTGGTCCAGCCCGGCAACAGGTTGTCGATGCGCGCGGCGGTCAGATCGGCCTCGACGCCGAACCGGTTATCGCGATTGTCGCCTTCGTTGCCGGAAATCTTGCCGGTCAGCTTGATCGGGATCGCGCCGCTCAGGCTCGATCCGAGATCGACGCCGAGACGCGCCCGGGCCGCATCGTCCAGGGTCGCCGCAAGACGGACATCGGCATCGCCATCGCTGTTCTTGCGATAATCGAGCGCCGCCGGTTGCCCCGCGATCTTGACATCGCCCTTCACGCGGTAGCCCTGGTTGTCGGCAACAACCTTCAGCGAATTCGCCTCGAGCTTCTGGTTCATCGCCAGCTTGTCGACGGCAAGCGCGCCGAGATCGAGGCTGATGGAATATGTCGTATCGGCCTTGGTCAGCGCGTTCTTCAGCGGCATCGCAAGCGTGACGATTGCTGAGACCGTGCCCTTGCTCGAATTCGGATCGATCACCGTATCACCGGCTTCTCGCAACCTTTCTGACTGCAGCACTTCGGCGGCAGCCGGCACCGGTCCGTCGACACGGAAACGCACCTTGGTGGGCGCCGGCTTCGGCGCGAGATCGGGCACTTCAAAGGTCAGGTCCGAAATGTTCAGCCGCCGTCCCGCAGGTGTATCGACGGCCCCCTGTCCAACATTGATATTGACGGTGCGTCCGCTGACGCGCCCCTTCATGTCGGCGTCGCGGACCAACGGCAGATCATCCACGGGCCTGATTGTGAGACCACTCGCCAGGAAATTCACCGACAGACCATCATCCGGAATCGGCGGACCGCCGCGAACGAGCGTATGTACCGGCGCATTCACCGCCACATCGAGCCGCTGGAGGTTTCCGCGATCGACACGTTCGGTGACCCATTCACGGACCTCGGGGACGATCAGGACCGGCCAGATGCGTTTGAGGACCGACACTGGCATCGGTGTCGCGGCCATTCCGAGAGTCAGGCGCGGCTCGCCCGAATAGTCGAGACTTCCCGAACCCGCCACGCCGATCTCGCCGTTGCTGATGTCGCACTGGGTCAGCAGGATCCGGCGGTTGTCGGTGTCGAAGCGGATGCGGATCGCGATCCGGTTGAAGATCGAGGCTGGTTCTCCCGCTTCGCCCGCGAGCAGAATGGTTCCGCCACTCAGGCCGAGTTGCCAGTTTGGAATGCTGCCGTTAGGCGGTTCAAGATGCGCGAGCAGCGTGATGCGGTTGGAACCGGCATTGACGTGGAACGGCGCGACCATGACGCGGCGTCCTGCATCCCATTCGACCCGGGCATCGGCCTGGTCGATGACCATCGGGTAGTCGGGCACGTTGAGATCGACGATAGTACCCTTGCCCGCGACGATCTCGCCGCGGAAGTAAGTCGGCAAACCGTCGCGGCCGAGTTCACCCTTGAACTCGCCGCTGAGTGGCATGTCCGCCGAATAGGTAAAATCCTTCAAACGTGCGGCGAGCAGCAGGTTGTTGGCCGGCACCTTGTTGGCGCTGATATCGATCGAGCGCACGCCGTTGGACGGTGCGCCCACCGCGACCTTCAGCTCCCAGCCATTCTTGCCCTCTTCACCGACACTAAGGGCGACGCCGCCGCCGGCAGGCCGCCGCAGGCTCATGCTGATATTCGAGAAATTCAGGGTGCCGCCGCTGCGCTGGTCTTCGACGACCAGCGCACCGTTGCGCAATCCGATTTCGTTGAGGCTTTTGCCGTCGAGGCCGTTAGCGCTCAAGCTGTCAAGCCAGTCAAGCGCGGCGATCAATCCGCCGGTGCCATTGGACGATGCTGCGGATGACGCGGCGACGGTCGGCGGCGGCGCGGGCGATGCCTGGAACGGCAGTGGCGCCGGTGCCGATGAAGTCTGCGCCGCAGGCTTGACCGGCACCTTGCCGGTCGCGAGCGGACTGTTGCCCTGTCCCGTTGAAACGATCACCCGGCCGTCCGGCGTGATCTTCACCGCAAGTTCGGCACCCACAAGCCGCAACGTTTCCGCGCGAAGTCGCCCGGTGAGCAGCGCCATACCGGAAAGCCTCACTTCGGCTTTGGGCGCGTTCGCGACGATGTGGTGGTCGTGGTCGCGCACGACAATGTCACGCAGGCGCACGGCGATGCGAATGCGGCCTGCACGCTCGATCTGGGTCCCGCCCACCTCGACGGTATGATCGTGTCCGAGATTTTCCTCGATCGCCGATGCAAGCCACGGCGTCATGATGTCGAGGTTGACCGGCCCCGCGCCGAGGCGCAGCCACAGCGCGCCGAACGCGCCCCCGAAAACCACGCCCAGCGACGCCAGCACGAGCAAGGTCCGCCCGATCCATGGACTGCCGCCACCGCCGCCTCGGCGGCGCAGCCGGCGGAACCAGTCCGTGAACCGATGAACGCCGATGGTCGGGCGGTTGAGAAGTTTGATGGCCCGATCGCAGGCCGCATCGTCATGGTGATTCCAGCCGGAATCGTCCCAATGCCGGTGCTCATCTGCCGCCTTGGCAAAGGCTTTCTGGGGCTCTGATCTCGGCATTGCCTCTCGGTCGTGATGTCAGCCTGGTCGAGCCGCCGGGCGTCAAAGCGTAAAACTGGAGACTCGCTCCGTCGGTGTCTGCCAGACTAAACGCCCAGTCTTAGTTTATCGTTTTATGTGTCGTTCGAGCGGTGGCCTGAGAAAGTCTTAAATTCAATAGTTTGGGCTGTTCAGCATACCTCGGGAGCGTCGGATTTGCCCAGCCGAAGAAACCGGCTTTGATGTCCTCGTCGCCGTTCTGATGATTCCCTAAATACCCTGCTGAAAGCGACGAAAGGAAGGCGTATGTCCAAGAAAACGCGCAAGAAATCGTCCAAATCGCCACCGAAATCGGCAGGCGGAAAACCCAAAGCCGCGAAACGGCTGGCTACCAAAGCCGCCGCCGGTCAATCGGCGAAAAAGACCGCGGCCAAACGCCCCGCTGCGAAAGCTCTTGCCTCCAGGACGGTAGCCGCGAAGGCCGCCAAAAAGACTCCTGCAAAGACCCCAAAACCGGTGGGGAAATCCGCTCCGGTGCTGTCCGAGGGACAATCGGCCCCGGCCTTCTCGCTCCCGCGCGATGGCGGGCAGACCGTGTCACTGGCGAACTATGCCGGGCGCAAGCTGGTGATCTTCTTCTATCCGCGCGCCGATACGCCGGGCTGCACTCTGGAAGCGATCGCCTTCAGCCGCCTCGCGGACGAATTCGCCGATGCCGGGACTGCCGTCCTTGGCGTCTCGGCGGATTCCGTGACCAAGCAAGAGACCTTCCGCGACAAGCATGACCTGACGGTTCCGCTCGTCTCGGACGAAACGCTGGGCATGCTGAAGGCCTATGGCGTCTGGGGCGAAAAGTCCCTGTATGGTAAAACCTTCATGGGAATTGTTCGGACCACGGTTCTGGTCGATGCGGACGGCCGGATCGCCAGAATCTGGCGCACTGTCAGGGTCGATGGCCACGCCGATGCCGTCCTGGACGCAGCGCGTGCTCTTTAAGTCATCAGGTATCATTTTCCGAAAATTAACCATGAAAGGTTCAAATCGGCCCCTGTAATTGAGCCGTCTGGATGAGTCCGGCCGGCGCGGGAGTGCTGATGTCGAACCGTTCTGCCCACCACCATCCTGATCGTCACCAGCACCATCACGGCCACCATGACCATGCGAGGGCGCAGCAGCGGCGGCCTGCGCATCCTCGTCCGGATCGCAACGGCTACACCATTGTCCATCACGGCAAGGCTGTCCGGTTCGGACCCGTCGTGTTCTGGATCGTGGTCGGATCGGTCGTGGTGATGGGCGCATGGTCGGCGGCGACCGCGACCTATTTCGCCTTCCGCGACGACGTGCTGACCCGGCTGATCGCCCGTCAGGCGGAAATGCAATACGCCTACGAAGACCGCATCGCCGAACTGCGCGCGCGCGTTGACCGCACCACCAGCCGCCAGTTGCTCGATCAGGAGCAATACGATCAGAAGCTCAACCAGATCATGCGGCGGCAGGCGCTGCTTGAGTCGCGCGCCGCCGCGCTCAACGCGATGCCCGACGCAACCCCGACCGGTTCGATCAGGCCCACGGCGCGTGGAGCGCAGGCGACAGATGCCGGCTCATCGACGGGTGTGCCGAAGCCCTCGCCGATCAACGACACCGTTATTTTCGTTACGCCGCCGGATCGCGAAGCCCGCCTTGAGTCCCGCACACCGGCCGCCGCGCACCCGCGTACCGAATTTGCCAAGGCCAACGGCGTCGACAGCGTGCTGACGAATCTGAATTCGGCGCTCGACAAGGTCGAAGGCCGCCAGGTCGCGGTTCTCAGCTCGGTCGAGGGCACCTACGAATCCAAGATGCGCCGGATGCGCGGCCTGATTACCGACCTCGGCCTCGACATGGCGCAGCTTGAGGCCGCTGCGCCGAAAGGCGGCATGGGCGGCCCCTATATACCGGTCACCAAGCCATCGTCGGACGCCAGCGCCTTCGACCGTCAGCTTTACCGGATCAATCTGAGCCGTGCGCAGGTCGACAAGCTCACGCGCACGCTGTCGCTGGTGCCTTATCGCAAGCCGGTTGTCGGCAATGTCGAATTCTCGTCCGGATTTGGCGTGCGCAGCGATCCGTTTCTCGGCCGCCCTGCGATGCACAGCGGTCTGGACTTCCGCGCCTCGACCGGCGATCCGGTTCGCGCCACCGCAAACGGCAAGGTCGTCAATGCGGGATGGAGCGGCGGCTATGGCCGCATGGTCGAAATCGACCACGGCAACGGCCTGTCGACGCGCTACGGGCATCTGTCGGCGATCAACGTCAAGATCGGCGAGCGCGTGACAATCGGTCAGGTGATCGGCGAGGTCGGCTCGACCGGACGTTCCACCGGCCCTCACCTCCACTACGAAACCCGTATCGACGGCGAGGCCGTGGACCCTCAGAAATTCCTGCGCGCCGGGGTCCGCCTGACGCAGGGGTGAGTCCGGCTCATGCCGCGCCGGAGCGGACGAACAAGCGAAACACGCGGCCGTCCATCACCAACAGCGCGCTCGCGATCACCAGCGCGCCGACGATCTCCCGCGCTTCAATCCGCTCCCCGAGAAAGAAATAGCCAAGCAGGATCGCGCTGACCGGCACAAGCAGCGTCACCAGCATGACATTGCTGGCGCCGGATCGCTCGATGATCTGAAAGAACAGAATGAACGCCAGCGCGGTCGAGAGCGCGGCAAGGCCGAGAACGGCCAGCCACGTCACCATTCCCGGCATCTGCAATTGCCACGGACGATCGAAGACGCTTGCCAGAACGATCATCATCAGCGCCCCCGAAGCGAGTTGGAAGGTCGCCGCGCCTATCGGCGGGGCGCCAGCCAGCTTTCGCCTGGCCCACAACGCGGAGAAGCCGAAGCAGGTCGTGGCCCCAAGGCAGAACAAAACGCCGACGGTCTGCTTTGAACCGATATCGAATTCAAACCCCTTCAGGATGAAGACGCCGCACAGGCCCAGCAAGACGCCCGCAACGCGGCGCAGGATCAGCCGCTCCTCCCCGAACGCCGCAGCGACCAGAACAGTGAAAACCGGTGTGGTGGCATTCACCACCGCGGCTGTTCCACTCGGAATATAGGTCTGCCCCATCACGATCAGCGAGAACGGCATCACATTGTTGATCAGCGCCATGACCGCGAACGGCCACCATCCCGCAATGCCCCTTGGAAAAGGAATCCGATTGGCCCACAGCACGGGCAGAAGGATCAGCGTCGCGAGCGACAGCCGGATGCAGACAAGCGTGAGCGGCGGCAGTTCTTTCAGGGCGACGCCAGTGAAAAAGAACGTCCCGCCCCAGAGAAGGGACAGAAAGACAAGCCGCGACCAGTCGCGCTCATCCATCCGCAGTTCGGTTTCTGAGAGTCGGTCCTGAACAACAGCCATGGCGAACAGGAATACGCGGCGGTCCGGCAATGAACCACCCGCTTCCCGGCAACCCGGCTCCGCGTTTGGAGCGCTATCAAACGAAGTGGAGCCGGCTCGCGTCAGGAAAACGCGAGCATCAAACCTAATCCACGTCCTCGATCGCGCCTGGCGAGGTGCCGAACGCCTTCTGCGCCAGCGTCGCGGCCATGAACTCGTCGAGATCGCCGTCGAGCACGCCCTGGGTGTCGGACGTCTGCACACCGGTGCGCAGGTCCTTCACCATCTGATACGGCTGCAGCACGTAAGACCGGATCTGGTGGCCCCAGCCGATGTCGGTCTTGGCCGCCTGATCGGCCGCGGCCTTCTCTTCGCGCTTCTTGAGTTCGATTTCATAGAGGCGCGCGCGCAGCATGTCCCAAGCCTGCGCCCGGTTCTTGTGCTGCGAACGTCCGGCCTGACAGACCACCGCCACGCCGGTCGGAATGTGCGTCAGACGCACCGCGGATTCGGTCTTGTTGACGTGCTGGCCGCCTGCCCCACCCGAACGCATCGTATCGGTGCGGACGTCGGCCTCCTTGATGTCGATCTTGATGCTGTCATCGACCACGGGGAAAATCGCGACGCTCGAGAACGACGTATGCCGACGGGCGCTGGAATCGAACGGCGAGATGCGCACGAGGCGATGCACGCCCGCTTCGGTTTTCAGCCAGCCATAGGCGTTGTGACCGCTGATCTGGATGGTCGCGGACTTGATGCCGGCTTCCTCGCCTTCGGTTTCTTCGAGGTACTCGATCTTGAAGCCGTGCTTTTCCGCCCAGCGCGTATACATGCGCAGCAGCATCGACGCCCAGTCCTGGCTCTCGGTGCCGCCGGCGCCGGCGTGGACTTCGAGATAGGTGTTGAACTTGTCGGCTTCGCCGGACAGCAGTGCTTCCAGCTCCTGCTTGGCAACGTCCTTTTTCAGCCCCTTGAGCGCATTCTCGGCTTCGAGAACGACACCCTCATCTTTTTCGGCCTCGCCGAGTTCGATCATGCCGATCTGATCTTCGACCTCACGCTCAATACGGCCGATGCCGGTGAGCTGCCCCTCGAGCGAGGTGCGCTCCTGCATCAGCTTCTGGGCTTTCTGCGGATCGTTCCAGAGATTGGGATCTTCGGCGAGAGCGTTCAGTTCGGCGAGACGCGCCGTGGCAGCATCGACGTCAAAGATGCCTCCTCAGCAGCCCGACTGACTGCTTGATCTCTTCAACAAGGCGTTCGATTTCAGGACGCATGACAATTCCAGCTAGCAGCAACGCGGCTGCGATTCAAAAGACGACAGGGATTTAGCGGCTGGCGGCGGCCAGCGCAACGTGGCGCTGGCTAGTAAAGACCGCCCGTCCCCGGCCGGAAGATCGCCCGATCTGCATCGGGCGAAACGCCGCCCGGCGAGCGATCCGCATCCGCAACGCCGATAACCGAATAGTTGTCAGGCGGCGCAGTGCCGGGCTTGAAGGCTTCGAGGATCGTCCGTCCGCTGTCGCCGGGCCCCGCGCGCATGCCGGACTTCGCATCGACGCGGATCAGCTTGATGCCGGCGGGAACCTTGAACGGCACCGCGGGCTTGTCGGCGAGCGCGAGCTTCATGAAGTCCTTCACCACGGGCGCAGCCAGATGGCCGCCGGTGCCGCCACGGCCGAGATTGCGCGGCTTGTCATAGCCGATATACACGCCGACCACGAGATCGGGCGAGAAGCCGATGAACCACGCATCCTTCTCGTCGTTGGTGGTGCCGGTCTTGCCCGCGATCGGCTTGCCGACTTCGCGCAGAACCGTCGCTGTACCGCTCTGCACGACGCCTTCCATCATCGAGGTGATCTGATAGGCGGTCATGGAATCGAGCACCTGCTCGCGCCGGTCCACAAGAGTCGGCTCCGGTTGGTTCTTCCAGCCGTCGGGAGCATCGCAGCCACGGCATTCGCGCTGGTCATGCCGGAAGATGGTGTGGCCGTAGCGGTCCTGGATCCGGTCGATGAGCGTCGGCTTCACCCGCTTGCCGCCGTTCGCAAACATCGAATAGGCGGTGACCATGCGCATCACCGTCGTCTCGCCGGCGCCGAGCGCGTAGGACAGATAGTTCGGCAATTCGTCATAGATGCCGAAACGCTTGGCGTATTCGCCGATGAGCGGCATGCCGACGTCCTGCGCGAGCCGCACGGTCACCGTATTGAGCGAGCGGATCAGCGCGTTGCGCAGCGTGGTCGGACCGTAATACTTGCCGGTCGAATAGTTTTCCGGACGCCAGACGCCAGCGCCCTGCCCCTGGTCGATTTCGATCGGCGCGTCCACCACCACGGTGGATGGCGTGTAGCCGTTGTCCATCGCGGTCGAGTAGACGATGGGCTTGAAGGATGAACCCGGCTGACGATAGGCCTGCGTCGCGCGGTTGAACTGGCTCTGATCGAACGAGAAGCCGCCGACCATGGCCAGCACGCGGCCGGTCCACGGGTCCATCGCCACCATCGCGCCGGAGACTTCCGGCACCTGGCGGAGCCGGTACTGCCCCTCAACCTTGTTGCCATCCTTGTCCAGAAGCGGATCGACATAGATCACATCGCCCGGCGACAGCACCTGCGTCACAGCCGTCGGCGTCTTGAACCGGGTCGGCCCGCTCGCGGCCTTCGCCCAGCGCACGCCATCGAGCGAAATCAGGCCGGTGTCGCGCGTTTTGGAGACCGCGCCGCCAAGCTCGCGTCCCGGCTGGAAGCCGATACGTGCCGACTGATCGCTGGTCTCGAGCACCACGGCCATGCGCCACGGGGAAATATCGGAAAGTGACTTCACTTCCGCGAGTTTCACGCCCCAGTCACCGGTAATGTCGATCTTGTTTTGAGCGCCGCGCCAGCCCTGCGCCTCGTCGAACCTGACAAGACCGGCCACCACCGACTTGCGCGCCATCACCTGCAGCTTCGGATCGAGCGAGGTGCGGACCGACAGGCCGCCTTCATAGAGCTTCTTTTCGCCGTAGCGCTCGAAGATGTCGCGGCGGACTTCCTCGGCGAAATACTCACCGGCAAAAATATGCGCGGCATTGGAACGCGAGGTCACGACCAGCGGTTCCTTGCGGGCCGCGACGGCGTCGGCCTGCTTGATCCAGCCGTTTTCAAGCAGGCGGTCGATCACGTAGTTGCGGCGCTCGATGGCGCGGTCACGGTTGCGGACCGGATGCAGCGCGGCGGGCGCTTTCGGCAGCGCGGCCAGATAGGACGCTTCCGCGATGGTGAGTTCGTTCACCGACTTGTCGAAGTAAACCAGCGACGCGGCGGCGATGCCGTAGGCGCCGAGGCCGAGATAGATTTCGTTGAGATACAGTTCGAGAATCTTGTCCTTGGTGTAGGTGCGCTCGATGCGCATCGCCAGCAAGGCTTCCTTGATCTTTCGGTTGAACGACACCTCGTTGGTCAGCAGGAAGTTCTTCGCGACCTGCTGTGTGATCGTGGACGCGCCCTGCGGGCGGCGGTTGGACCCGAAGTTCTGCGCATAGAGGATGGCGGCGCGCGCCATGCCGGTGAAGTCGATGCCGCCGTGCTCGTAGAAGTTTTTGTCTTCCGCCGCGAGAAACGCATTGATGACGGGCTTGGGGATTGCCTGGATCGGCAGATACAGCCGGCGCTCCTTGGAGTATTCGCCGAGCAGCGAGCCGTCCGCCGCATGCACGCGCGTCATCACCGGGGGTTCGTAATCCTGCAACTGCGAATAATCCGGCAGGTCCTTTGAAAAGTGCCAGATCAGGCCCGCGACCGCCGCGACGCCGACAAGGAACACGATCGTTCCGGCCGCGAACAGAAAGCCCATGAACCGCAACAGCAAGCGCATCGTCAGTATCCGTCCTTAGCGTCGGGGCGCGATCATGGCGCACATCGGAGATTCCGAACCGGACTATACCATCCGGCCTTCGGGCGTGGGCCGATTCTGGTCCGTTTCTGATCTGAAATCCTATAGAGCCGCCGCTGTGGCCAAACTAGGGCCTCGGCGGCAATACCGCTGCAAATTCAAGCCGAACGCTTTTATTTTGAAGCGCCCGCGGAAACCACGCGCTTGCCGAGAAACGCATCCACCGCCTGGGCGACCGACCCGACCGTGCGGGATCGCCAGCTTTCCGAGACCAGATGCTGAAGATCACCCTTGTTCGACACATAGCCGAGTTCGACCAGAACCGAGGGAACGTCATGCGCCTTCAGGACTCGGAAACCGGCCGACTTCAGCGGGTGCTTGTGCATCCGGGCGACCGTCTTCATCTCGTTGACAAGCGTTCTTGCAAAACGGTTTGAAAACGCACGGGTCTCGCGCTGGGTAAGGTCGATCAGGATATCGGCGACCTCAGCCGGTTCCTCGGTCAGATTGATACCGGCGATGGCGTCGGCCTTGTTTTCCGCCTCGGCGAGCCGTTCGGCTTCGGCGTCAGAGGCCCGATCCGAGAGTGTGTAAACGGTGGCGCCCTGCGCATCGCCTTCCCGCTTTGGCAGCGCGTCGGCATGGATCGAGACGAACAGCGCGGCCATATGGCTGCGGGCGATTTTCACGCGGTCGCCCAGCGGAATGAAGGTGTCGTCGTCGCGGGTCATCACAACACGGAACTTGCCGCTCTTTTCGATCCGGTCCCGGAGCGCCTTGGCAAAATCCAGCACGATGGTTTTCTCGGCCTCGCCGGTCGCGGCCTGTGTACCATTATCGACGCCACCGTGACCGGGGTCGATCACAATGACCGGCCGGGGATCGTTGGCCTTGCCCGATCCGGTTGTGCCCGTTGTGTCACTGGCATCGGCGATCGCCGGACGCAGTTGGACCCGCTCATCATTCGCCGGTGTCGGCTTGAAAGCAGAGCGCTCCACCGCCACGAGTTCGACCACCAGCCGCGCCGGCTGGCCGTTCGCAGCATCCATCACGAAGGCCTTTTCGACCCTGGCCGGGCCGGTCAGATCGAACACCACGCGCGAGCCTCCCGGCATGACAAGGCCATAGCGAAAGGCTCGGATCAGCCCCCGGCCCGAAGTTCCCGTTCCGGCGGGAAGATTGAAGGTCACCTGCGGGATGTCGAGGACGACCCGATACGGATCGCCAAGGACAAAAGCCCGGACATCGACCTTGCGGTCGAGATCGAGAATAAAGCGCGTCTGTTTGTTGTCGCCCGCCACGCGCACGTCGGAGGCGACCGGAAAGGCCTGCGCAACCGCTGGCTGCGGGGGCTGGGATTCGACGGCTTGGGCCAAGGGAATCGCGAAACACAGGAATGCTGCGGCGCACACCCAAGAAGTGACCAAGAATGCGCGATTTTTCCAGAGGGGCATCGACAAATCCGCAGTTTCCGGACACCTCATATCGCAATAGAACCGCACAGTTAACGGCGCCTTACTGCGCCTCAGAACGATTGCCGCGCTGTGTTGCAGCGTTGTGACGCTTCCCTTGCCAGAGGGCGGTGTTCGACGTATGTATGAAGGGCTGACGGTTTAAACTTGCGGTTGTGTCGCGTTCAGCTTCCCGGTGCAGCGCCAGGTCCTCGCATAGAGTTAGAGGTTCCAGCGTACCTTCCGACCCTCCACAGCCAGCGCAGCGCGCGGCTGACACGGAGCGGCGGTTACCAGCCCGAGCGGCTACTCCCATAACCGGCGACCGCTATTGAAAGGTGGCGGACCATCGAGAGCCAGCGCGCGCATTTGCGACCGCGTTGGCGCTGCCAGCACCGAATCCGCTGGCGATGTCGGCGGCAGAATACGGCGGCGCTTTGCCGCCCCAGAATACGGCGGCGTGTTTGCCGTCCAATGAATTAAACGGGCCGACGCTTGATGCGCCAGACTCTAATGCCGACCGGGATCGCACAGATCCCATCGACGACAGCAACGATACGACGCGGAGTTTTTGCGCGTCGCGTTTCGCTGGCGTCGCGGTCGGCACGGTGCCTCGGGCGGCGTTTTGGCCTTCCCCTCACCCCCGAATCAGGTGGACCGTTACGAACCCCGGCCATGCGCCATGCGCTGGCCGCCGAACGTGCCGTTCGCCGTCAAGAGCTCCAAAATGCCCAACAAGATGTTGATCGATGCGACCCATCCGGAAGAGACCCGGGTGGTCGTGGTCCGCGGCAATCGCGTCGAGGAATTTGATTTCGAATCTGCCCAGCGCAAGCAACTGCGCGGCAATATCTATCTCGCCAAAGTCACGCGCGTAGAGCCGTCACTGCAGGCCGCCTTCATCGAGTATGGCGGTAACCGGCACGGCTTCCTGGCCTTCAGCGAAATCCATCCCGACTACTACCAGATCCCGGTTGCCGACCGTCAGGCCCTGATCGAGGCCGACGAGCGTGCGCACCGCGAGGCCGAGGAAGAGTCGGAAAATCGCTCCAGCCGCCGCCGTTCGCGCCATCGCAATTCCCGCCGCCGCGACCGTGGCGAGCGTGTACAGAGTGAAATCGTCGAGAACGCAAGCGCTGAAACCGACGCACAGCCGCAGGGCGACGCGGCGCAGGTCGGCGATCACGCACCCGACTACCCGCATGACGCTGAAGCCGCGCATCATGACGACCATGGTCACGACGGCGACGATCATCCAGCGCATGCGCACGATGAGCATGGTCACGGCGATCACAGCGATGACGATCACACGCACGACCATGGCGTACACACCGAGGCACATGCAGCGGCGGATGCAGATGCGCCTGCCGTGTCTCCGGTCAGCGAAGATTCCGGCGCAGTGCACGACCATGCGCACGACGATCACGCGCACGACGATCAGCCGCATGAACACGACGCGACCGACGCCTCTCATGCCGACGAACCTCTCACGCTCGGAGAAGATCACCAGGACGAGCACCACGCCGACGACGCGGACGACGAGGATGACGAAGACGACGGCGAAGACGCCGAGGAAGAAGTCGTCGAGTCGGTCGGCGGCGATGATGTGCTCGAGGAAGTTCCGGAGCGCGCCTTCCGTCCGCGCCGCCAGTACAAGATTCAGGAAGTCATCAAGCGCCGCCAGGTGATGCTGGTGCAGGTCGTCAAGGAAGAACGCGGCAACAAGGGCGCCGCGCTGACGACTTACCTCTCGCTTGCCGGCCGTTACGCCGTCCTGATGCCGAACACCGCCCGTGGCGGCGGCATCAGCCGAAAGATCACCTCGGCGCAGGACCGCAACCGTCTCAAGGATGTGGTGCAGGACCTCGACGTGCCGGAGGGAATGGGGATCATCCTGCGCACCGCAGGCGCCTCCCGCACCAAGCCGGAAATCAAGCGCGACTTTGAATACCTGATCCGGATGTGGGAAACCGTCCGCGACACCACGCTCAAGTCGCAGGCGCCGACCCTCGTTTACGAGGAAGGCTCTCTCATCAAGCGTTCGCTGCGCGATCTCTACAACAAGGAAATCGACGAGGTTCTCGTGGCCGGTGAAGCCGGCTTCAACGAGGCGCGCGATTTCATGAAGATGCTGATGCCGAGCAATGTCCGCGCGGTGAAACAGTATCGCGACGGCCAGCCGCTGTTCTCGCGGATGGGCGTCGAAAGCCAGCTCGACGCGATGTTCTCGCCCACGGTAACGCTGCGCTCCGGCGGCTACATCGTCATCAACCAAACCGAAGCGCTGGTCTCGATCGACGTGAACTCGGGCCGCTCGACCCGCGAGCACCACATCGAGGACACCGCGCTCAAGACCAATCTTGAAGCTGCCGAGGAAGTCGCGCGCCAGCTCCGCTTGCGCGATCTTGCGGGCCTGATCGTGATCGACTTCATCGACATGGATGAGAAGCGCAACAACCGCGCGGTCGAACGCAAGCTGAGCGACTGCCTGCGGCAGGATCGCGCGCGCATCCAGGTCGGGCGCATCTCGCATTTCGGCCTGCTGGAAATGTCGCGTCAGCGCATCCGTGCCAGCGTGCTGGAAAGCTCCACCGAGCCCTGCCCGCATTGCGGCGGCTCCGGCCATGTCCGCTCGGTCTCGTCGGTCGCCCTGCAGTTGCTGCGCGGTCTCGAGGAAACCCTGATGAAGGGTCCGACCCACAATCTCACGGTGCGCACCCGCACCGACGTCGCGCTCTATGTGCTGAATCACAAGCGCGGCCATCTGCGCGATCTCGAAAGCAGCTTCAAGGTGACGCTGTCCGTGATTGCCGATCCGACCATCAGCGGGCAGCAGTCCTATGTGATTGACCGCGGCGAAGCCGTGCACACGCTTGAGGCCGCCAAGGCCATTCTGGCCGCGCAGCTCGCCGCGGCTCCCGCAGTGATTGAAGACACCTACGACTACGGTGACGACGAAACATTCGAAGCCGAAGCCGAATTTGAAGGCGACGATGAAGCCGAGGGCGAAGGCGACGGTGACGACGCGCAGGCCGCCGGTGCCACG
>NZ_KB375281.1:1220712-1599477 GCF_000336555.1 Afipia clevelandensis ATCC 49720
TGGAGGCCGTCGCCGCCGTGGCGGTGGCGAAGCAGGCTTAAACGAAGCCGCGGAGCCGGGCGAAGGGATCGTTGCGACGATCGCCGACGACCTCGATACGCCGGTGGAATCCGAGTCGACCGAGGCGGTGGCTGATCTGTCCGCGCCTGCGGAGCCCGTTCACATGGACGCGCCTGCTCCGGCTCCTCGGGAAACAGAGCCGGTTGCGCAGAACACAGCAAGCCCCGACGACACGGAAGGCGCGCCCCGCAAGCGTTCGACCGTGCGCGAAAAGGTCAGCTTCTTCTTTGGAGAGGCACCCAAGCCAGAGCCCGCTGCGGCGCCAGTCGAAACGCCGGTCGCGTCGAACGAGCCCGCGCCCTCCGAACAGCCCAGCGAACCGGCCGCGCCGCGCCGTGCGGGCTGGTGGTCGCGCCGAGGCGAGTAGTTTTGCGAACCGACATTTGAAACAAAACGCCCGCTTCACAGCGGGCGTTTTCGTATGGCGAATGCGTGTTGAAATCAGCCTTTGGCGAGCCAGCGGGTAATCCGCGCCACCGCTTCGGTGATATCCTGCGTCGAGCGCGAATACGAGAACCGCACGAATGATTTTCCGTGAAACGGATCGAAGTCCACGCCCGGCGTCGCGGCGACATGCGCCTGCTGCAACATCGTCTTGGCGAATTCAAAACTGTCGGAATTGAACTTCGAGACATCCGCGTAAAGATAGAACGCGCCGTCCACAGGCAGGAATTCCGTCAGCCCGCCCTTCGGAAGGCCTTCGATCAGGATCCGCCGGTTCTCCACATAGCCGTGCTTGATCACGTCCATCTCGGCGCAGCCGTCGAACGCGGCCTCCGCCGCGATCTGCGACAGCGTCGGCACCGAGATCGACAGGTTCTGCTGCAGCGTCTCGACGGACCGCACCAGTTGCTCCGGCACGACAATCCAGCCGACGCGCCAGCCGGTCATGCAGAAGTACTTTGAAAACGAATTGATGATGATCGCTTCAGACGAAAGCTGCGCCGCCGTCACCGCGGGGAACGCGTAGTCGAGACCGTGATAAATCTCGTCCGAAATAAAGCGGATGCCTGCGCTGTCGGCTGCAGCCATCAGATCGGCCATCGCCTCGCGCGTCATCATCGTGCCGGTGGGGTTGGCGGGGCTCGCCACCAGAACACCCTTCAGCGGCGTCTTGCGGTGAGCCTCGAGCAGCATCTCGCCGGTCAGCGCATGACGTGTCGCACTGGTGGTTTCGATCAGGACCGGCTCGCAGCCGAGCGCGCGCAGGATGTGACGATATGGCGGATAACCCGGTGAGGTGATCGCCACCCTGTCGCCCGGCTCGAAGGCCGAAAGAAATGCAAGCACGAACGCCCCGGACGATCCGGTGGTGATCACGATGCGGGACGGATCGACCTCCTGTCCGTAGGTTTCAAGGTAGTGGCGCGAAATCCGCTTGCGCAACGACGGAATACCGATCGCGGCGGTATAGTCGATCTTGCCGATATCGAGCGCCCGCCGGGCGGCGGCAATGGCGGTCTGCGGCGCCGGTGCGGCAGGCTGTCCCACCTCCATGTGGATCACATGACCGCCCTCCGCTTCGATTCTGGCGGCGGCAGCCATCACGTCCATCACCATGAAGGGCGGAACATTGCCCCGGCTGGAGGGCGTCAAGAGGCTCTTTGCCTTATCTCTCACATCAAGCATGAAATCTGCTATTCCCGGGAACAGGGGCATGCGAAGAACACGCCGCCCCGTGCCGTTCTACTGCCGCATTCGGCGTCTTGTTAGATCGTGGTTTTAGCACTCTACAGGCCGCTGCTCCATCGCCAAGCTCGCTGACCAAGCCATGACCGAAGCCCTCTTGACCATGCCAGATCAAAGCCCGGCGATCCGGACTCGCGGACAGCATCGCGGCCTGTCGCTTGCACGGCGCGCAACGGCCGTTGTGACCGCAGCAGCGCTGCTTGCCGGCTCGTGGCCGGTCCATGCCCAACAGGGCGGTCCTCCCCTGTTGCGCGATGCCGAAACAGAACAACTGCTGCGCGATTACACCCGGCCGATCCTGCGCGCCGCCGGTCTCGAGAAGCAGAACATCCAGGTCGTCATCATCAACGATCCGACCTTCAACGCTTTCGTCGCCGACGGCCGCCGGATTTTCGTGAACTACGGCGCGCTGCGCGAGTCAGAAACACCAAACCAGATCATCGGCGTGCTTGCCCACGAAACCGGGCATCTGGCCGGCGGCCATCTCTCGAAACTGCGCGAACAGGTCTCCCGCGCCCAAACCCAGTTGATCATCGCGATGCTGCTCGGGCTCGGTGCGGCGGTTGCCGGCGCGCGCGCAGGCGCCGGAAGCGCCGGAGCGGCAGCGGTGGCCGCGCCGCAGGCCGCGATCATGCGCACCATGCTGTCCTATCAGCGTCAGCAGGAAGAAAACGCCGACAAGGCTGCCGTGAAGTTTCTCAATGCCACCGGCCAGTCGGCGCGCGGCATGTACGAAACCTTCAAGCGCTTCTCCGAGCAGAGCCTCTATGCCGCAGCCGGCGCCGATCCGTACAACATGTCCCATCCGATGCCGGCCGAGCGTGTCCGCGCTCTGGAAGAGCTGGCCAAATCGAGCCCCTACTGGAACAAGAAGGATGATCCGGCGCTGCAGCTTCGTCACGACATGATGCGCGCGAAGGTTTCGGGCTTCATGGAGCGCGCGGACACCGTGCTCCGCCGCTATCCACCCTCGAACACCAGCCTGCCCGCGCGCTATGCCCGCGCCATCGCCGCCTATCGTCACGGCGATCTGCGCAACGCTATGGCCCAGATTGATGCGCTGATCGCCGTGCAGCCTAACAATCCCTATTTCCAGGAATTGAAGGGACAGGCCTATCTCGAAGGAGGCAAGCCCAATGAGGCCATCGCGCCGCTGCGCAAGGCGGTGCAACTGTCGCAGAACGCGCCGCTCATCGAGATGTTACTTGGCCAGGCTTACGTGGCATCCGAAAATAAGGCCTATGCCGAAGAAGCCATCAAGATTCTCCGTGCGGCCCTGAGCCGCGAACCGGAAGCCGCGCTTGGATACACCCAGCTCGCGATGGCCTATGGCCGCAAGGGCGACTATGCGGAGGCCGATCTGGCATCGGCCCAGGCGGCGTTCCTGCGCGGCGACCAGAAAACAGCGCGCGATCTCGCCTCGCGCGCGAAGACGAGATTTGCCATCGGCACCCCCGGCTGGGTCAAGGCCGACGACATTGTTAATACGAAACCGATAAAGAATTGAAACCCGGCACAGCCCCGGCCAGCAGCTCCGAAGGAACATCCATGATTTCGCTCCGCACTTTTGCTCCCCTCGCCTTCGCGCTGGTGCTGGGCATGCCTGCCGTTTCGCATGCGCAGTCGTTCAACGATGCGCAGAAGAGCGAGCTTCAGAAGATCATCAAGGATTACCTCGTCGCCAATCCTGAATTGCTCGAGGAAATGTCAGCGGAACTGCAGAAGCGGCAGGCTGCTGCGGAAGCGGAGAAACATCGCGCCGCAGTCCAGAAGAACGCGGAGGTCATTTTCAACTCGCCACGCGGTGTCGTGATCGGCAACCGCGATGGCGATGTGAACTTCGTCGAGTTCTTCGATTACAACTGCGGCTACTGCAAGCACGCGATGGCCGATATGCTGTCGCTGATGAAATCGGACTCCAAGCTGCGTGTCGTGCTGAAGGAATTCCCGGTGCTCGGCCCGAGTTCGGTTGAGGCCGCGCAGGTCGCGGTCGCGGTCCGCATGCAGGATCCGAGCGGCAAGAAGTATCTCGACTTCCATCAGAAGCTGCTGAGTGGCCGCGGACAGGCCGACAAGGCACGCGCGATGGCCGCCGCCAAGGAGGCTGGTCTGGACATGGCCCGGCTCGAAAAGGACATGGCGAGCCCCGAGGTCAACGCCACCCTCAACGAGAACTTCAAGCTCGCCGAAGAAATGGGCCTCAACGGCACCCCGAGCTATGTGATCGGCAAGGACGTCGTGGTCGGCGCGGTCGGCGCGGCGGGTCTCGCCAAGAAGATTTCCGAGGCTCGTTGCGGAAAGGCGACCTGTTAGTCCGCCTGACGGCCCGGGACAACTCCGGAGCGGGTCCGCTATCGGGCTTAGTTATTGATTTCAATTGCCTTTATCAGGTTTTTGATCTGATTTCAGAGGCATTTGGCGGGGGACGGAGAAGCCGATCAGGCTTCCCTCCCGGCCTCAGGTTGCCTATAAACCGCCCGAAGCCGCGCGCCCACACATCGCTGATACTCGCCAGCGGACCACGACAATCAGGTTAGTTTTCGGATGGCAAACACGATCTACGTGCTCAACGGGCCGAACCTCAATCTGCTCGGCACCCGCGAGCCGCAGACTTATGGCCATCACACGCTCGCCGATGTTGAGAAGCTCTGCCATGACACTGCGGCTCACTACGGCCTGAAGGCCGATTGCCGCCAGTCCAACCGCGAGGGCGAACTGATCGACTTCGTGCACGAGGCAGGGGCCAAGAAAGCCGCCGGCATCATCATCAACGCGGGCGGCTACTCGCACACCTCGATTGCGCTCCACGACGCGGTGATCGCGGTCAAACTTCCGACGATCGAGGTTCACGTCTCGAACATTTTCGCCCGTGAGCCGTTTCGTCATCACTCCTTTGTCGCATCCGCTGCCGTGGCAACGCTGTGCGGCTTCGGTATCGACGGCTATCGCCTTGCCATTAGCGGCCTCGCCGCGAAGATCGGCGCGACGGCAAAAGCCTGAGCGCCTCTCTTATCAGTCAAGAAAGACCCGGATTTCACATGGCCTCCTCGCCGAAAGAACCATCTGCTCCGAAAGACAAGCCAGCCGACGAGCGCGAGCTCATTCGCGATCTGGCGATGCTGCTGGATGAAACCAACCTGACCGAAATCGAGATCGAGCGCGCGGGATTGCGCCTGCGGGTCGCGCGCAACATCAGCGTCACCGCCGCTGCGCCGGTGGCCTATCAGCCCGCGCCGGCGATGGCTGCACCGGCTGCAGCGCCCGTGGCCACCGCCACAGCAGCAACCGATGCCTCCAAGCATCCCGGCATGGTGCCTTCGCCGATGGTGGGCACCGCCTATCTCGCCTCCGAACCCGGCGCCAAACCGTTCATCGACGTCGGCAGCAAGGTCAAGGTCGGTGACACGCTGATCATCATCGAAGCGATGAAGACGATGAACCAGATTCCCTCGACACGCGCGGGCACGGTCACGCAAATCCTTGTCGAAGACGGCCAGCCGGTCGAGTTCGGCGAACCGCTCGTTATCATTGAATAATCGTTCCTAACGTCAGGCGCTGCGATGTTCGACAAGATCCTGATTGCCAATCGCGGCGAGATTGCCTTGCGCGTGCTGCGCGCCTGCAAGGAGCTCGGCATTGCGACCGTCGCGGTGCATTCCACCGCCGACGCCAATGCCATGCATGTCCGTCTCGCTGACGAGAGCGTCTGCATCGGGCCGCCGCCCGCGAAGGACAGTTATCTAAACGTGCCCGCGCTGCTGGCTGCGTGCGAAATCACCGGCGCGGATGCGGTGCATCCGGGCTACGGCTTCCTGTCGGAAAACGCCCGCTTCGCTGAAATCCTCGCCGACCACAACCTGCATTTCATCGGCCCGAAGGCCGAGCACATCCGCCTGATGGGCGACAAGATCGAAGCCAAGAAGACCGCCAAGCGCCTCGGCATTCCGGTGGTCCCTGGTTCGGACGGTGGCATCGGTCCCGGCGACGACGCCATGGCGATCGCCAAAAAGATCGGCTTTCCGGTTCTGGTGAAGGCAGCCGCCGGTGGCGGCGGACGCGGCATGAAGGTCGCGCAGACCGAAGCCGATCTTCAGCTTGCGCTCTCGACTGCGAGCAACGAGGCCAAGGCCGCATTCGGCGACGGCTCGGTCTATCTTGAAAAGTATCTGACCAAGCCGCGCCACATCGAGATCCAGATTCTCGGCGACGGACGCGGTGGCGCCATCCATCTCGGCGAACGCGATTGTTCGCTGCAGCGCCGGCACCAGAAGGTGTGGGAAGAAGGCCCCTCCCCAATCCTGAACGCCGCCGCGCGTGCCAAGATCGGCGAGACCTGCGCCAAGGCGATGCGCGAGATGCAGTATCTCGGCGTCGGCACCATCGAATTCCTCTACGAGGACGGCGAGTTCTATTTCATCGAAATGAACACCCGCATCCAGGTCGAGCATCCGGTGACCGAGATGATCACCGGCATCGACCTCGTCATCGAGCAGATCCGCGTCGCGGCCGGTGGCGACCTGCCCTGCGCGCAGGAAGATATCGTTATCAACGGCCATGCCATCGAGTGCCGTGTGAACGCCGAGAACCCGGTGTCCTTCCGTCCATCGCCGGGCAAGATCCTGCAATACCATCCGCCCGGCGGCCTTGGTGTGCGGATAGATTCTGCCGTGTATCAGGGCTACGTCATTCCGCCCTATTACGACTCGCTGGTGGGCAAGCTCATCGTCCACGGCAAGACCCGCGGCGAGTGCCTGATGCGGCTGCGCCGTGCGCTGGACGAAATGGTGGTGGACGGTGTCGAGACGACCCTGCCGCTGTTCCGCGGGCTGGTCCGCGAGCCCAGCATCATCGACGGCGACTATCACATCCACTGGCTGGAGCATTATCTCGCGGCCGGGGACGCCAAGACGTCTTCCTAACCATAACTGTCTGAAATATATGGGTTCCTTTTGTGGAACCCATTATGCCATTTGCGCGTTACCCCGAACCTGAGCTAGGTATCGGTTTCAGGGGTACGAATTTGATTTTCAAGCACTTTTGGACACACCAACCGTTCACAGGGCGAACGTGACCCGGGAAGCAGCCCGCAAACGCACGCTCTGGCAAATCGCCCTGCTGTCAGCAGGGTTTTTTGTGCTGGTCGCCATCAGCGTCATTTCCATCGCGCTGGTCAACAAGGCCCGCGACGACAACCGCTGGGTGGTTCACACCATCGAGGTCGAAAACCAGATCTCAACGGTGCTGCTCGACATCCGCCGGGCCGAAAGCGCTGTGCGCGGTTATCTGCTCACCACGCAGGACAAATTCCTGACCGAGCACGAAGAGGCGATCCGCCGCATTCCGTCCGGCATCGACAAGCTCGCCGCACTGACGATGGACAGTCCGGTCCAGGTGGAAAACAGCAAGCAGTTGCGCGAAGCCATCAATGTGCGCCTCGAAGAATTCGAGAAGGCTGTTGAGTTCGTCAAGCGCAGGGATCTTGAGGGTGGCGTCGATATGTTGCGCAATGGCAGCGGCGCGGCAGTCCAGCAGATCGGACAAATCGGCACCGCAATGCGCATGGAGGAAGAGCGACTCTTCCGGATGCGTTCGCTGGCAGCGGATCAAAGTCAGACCCTTGCAGCGGTCGTGACCGCAGCGGGTTCGGGACTCGTACTATTGCTCGCAGGCGCATCGCTGTTTCTGCTGCGCAGGTCGACGCGCGCGCGCGACGAAGCCGAACAAAAGCTACGCGATTCCAATCTCAATCTCGAGGCCACGGTCGAAACGCGAACCGCGGATCTGCGCGAGGCCAACGAGGAAATCCAGCGCTTCGCCTACATTGTCAGCCACGACCTGCGCTCGCCGCTGGTCAACATCATGGGCTTCACCAGCGAACTGGAGGAGTTGCGCACCGATATCTTCACGCGCATCGCCAGGTACAGCAAAGCTGCCGCAGCAATGCCCGCAGTCCCCGATCCGATCGGCGATGCAGATCCGGCCGAGGCGCCGGAGCTTCAGGCCGAAGACAAGCAGCTCTCGCAGGATTTTTCCGAAGCGCTGGGCTTCATCAAATCGTCGATCGGCAAGATGGACCGGCTGATCTCCGCCATTCTCAACCTGACCCGCGAAGGACGTCGCGACTTCAATCCCGTCCACATCAACACGCGAGAACTGCTCGAGAACATCATCTCGTCGATGGCCCATCAAGCCTCTGAAGCCAATGCGGAAATCCGTCTTGAGCACCTTCCGGATATCCAGAGCGACCGCCTCGCGCTGGAACAAATCTTCTCCAATCTCGTTGATAATGCCCTCAAGTATCTCAAGCCCGGCGTGCCGGGAGAGATCGTCGTCCGCGGCAGAAGCAAGCTGGGCTTCCTGGTCTTCGATTTCGCCGACAACGGCCGCGGCATTGATCCGAAAGATCATTCCCGGATCTTTGATCTGTTTCGCCGTGCCGGCCTGCAGGATCGTCAGGGCCAAGGCATCGGGCTTGCCCATGTGCGAACATTGGTCCGGCGCATGGGCGGCACGATCAGCGTCTCCTCAGAACTGAACAAGGGCAGTACCTTTACAGTCACCCTGCCCGCACGATGGAATTACGGAATTCAAGGAAAGCAAATATGAGCCTGCCGGTTAAAATCGTTATGATCGAGGATGACGAAGGTCATGCCCGATTGATCGAGCGCAACATCCGCCGCTCGGGCGTCAACAACGAGATCGTGCCGTTCACCAACGGGACGGACGCGATCAAGTATCTGTTCGGATCGGACGGATCGGGCGCCGATCACAAGGATCAGGCGCTGCTCATCCTGCTCGACCTCAATCTCCCCGATATGACCGGCATCGATATTTTGAAACGGATCAAGGAGAACAGTCATATCAAGGCGACGCCCGTCGTCGTGCTCACGACCACCGATGACGAACAGGAAATAAAGCGCTGCTACGAGCTTGGCTGCAACGTCTACATCACCAAGCCGGTCAACTACGAGAATTTCGCCAACGCCATCAGGCAGCTCGGTCTGTTCTTTTCGGTCATCAAGGTCCCCCCGATCAAGCCATGAAACCCGCAACGCCCCTTCTTCTGTACATTGACGACGATGCCGATCTTGCGCGGCTGGTCGAGCGCGGATTGAAGCGGCAGGGATTCGCCGTGGAACATGCGCCCGACGGGGCGAGTGGTCTGGCGCGTATCAAGCAGGGTGGCGTCGATGTCGTGGCGCTCGACCAGCATATGCCCGGTCTCGATGGATTGGAAACGCTCGCCGAGATCCAGAAAATTCCGGATGCGCCGCCGGTGATTTTCGTCACCGCCTCGCAGGATAGCAAGATTGCCGTCACCGCACTGAAGGCGGGCTCCGCGGATTATCTGGTCAAGGATACGCAGGGTGAATTTCTGGCCCTGCTCGACGTCGCCGCCAAGGGCGCGATCGAGCAGGCGCTGGTGCGCAAGGCCCGCGACGACGCCGAGGCGGAAGTCCACGCATCCCGCGACCGCTACGCCGCGCTGGCTGCGGAACGCGAGGTCCTGCTGCGCGAGGTCAATCACCGCGTCGGCAACAGCTTGCAGATCATCGCATCGCTGCTGCATCTGCAGGCGAGTTCGAGCACGGACGAAGATGTGAAAGCAGCGCTCACCAACGCCATGGGCCGGGTCGCGGCTGTCGCGCAGGTGCATCGCCGGCTCTATACATCGCAGGACCTCAAGACGGTCATGCTCAATCAGTATCTCGAAGCGCTGCTGGAAGATCTGCGCCGCTCCGCGGAAGGCAACCGGATGTCGCGCCTGACGCTGACCGCGGAACCCGTTGAAATTGATCCGGATCGCGCGGTCGCGATCGGCATCATCGTCAACGAGCTGGTGATGAATGCCGTCAAGTACGCCTATCCGGATGGCGCCGGCCCGATTCATGTCGATCTGCGGTCATGCGCAGACGGTCTTGAACTGTCGATTTCCGACGACGGCGTCGGCTTGCAGGTCAAGCAAAACCCGCAATCCACCGGCATGGGCCAGCGCATCGTGAGCGCGATGGCGACCAAGCTGGAAACCAAAGCCGAGCGCGATCCATCGCATAGCGGCACGCGCGTTGTCCTGCGGCTGAAACAGGCGATCGGAACTTCGGCAAGGCAACCCGCCGGAGCCGCTTGACGGTCGCGGAAGCCATCGCGGTTTGCTATGATTGCGCATGAGTTCGCGCGACGCCGCATCGTCCGAGATCACCCCCAGTGTCCTGCTGCGTGCCTATGCCTGCGGCATTTTTCCGATGTCGGAGAGCGCGGACGATCCGACCATCTTCTGGGTCGAGCCTGAGCAGCGCGGCATCATTCCTCTGGACGGGTTTCGCGTCTCATCGCGCCTTGCACGAACTGTCCGCGCCGACAGTTTCCGGGTGACCGTCAATTCGGCCTTCAAGCAAACTCTTGCCGGCTGTGCCGCGCCACAGCCCGGCCGCGACGAAACATGGATCAACGGCCGTATCCGCGACCTCTACACGGCCCTGCACCAGATCGGTCATTGCCACAGCGTCGAGGCGTGGCACGGCGATCAACTCGTCGGTGGGCTCTATGGCGTAAGTCTTGGCCGCGCCTTTTTCGGCGAGAGCATGTTTCACACCGAGCGCGACGCCTCGAAAGTCGCCCTCGTTCATCTCGTGGCGCGCCTGATCGCGGGCCGCTTTGTGCTGCTGGATACGCAGTTTGTGACCGACCATCTGCGCACCTTCGGCGCGGTTGAGGTCTCGCGGCGGCGTTATCGGACCATGCTGGATGAGGCGGTGACCGGAGACGGCGACTTCTTCGCCCTCCCGGCGGAAAGGCCGGTATCCGGCGCGGAGGCACTGGCCTGCCTGAAGCAGGCCTAGCTATCAGGTCAGCTAGCGCTGGAAAGGCGGAAACGGATTCGGCGGCGGCAAGGGCCGCTGTGCCGGCGGCCGCGCCGGACGCTTTGGCTGTTGTGGCGGCGGAGGCGGAGGCGGCGCTGCTTTCGGCTTTTCCTGTTGTGCAACGGTCGAAGACGGTCCCTTGCAGTCGGTCAGCCAGATGTCATAGATCGGATGCTCGACGCCGTGCAGGCCGGGGCTGGCTGCGAACATCCAGCCGGAGAAAATCCGTTTCACTTCACCCTGCAAGGTGATCTCGTCGACCTCGACGAACGCATCGGTGTTGGCAGCTTCAGTCGTCGGCCGGGTGTAACATGCCTGCGGCTTGATCCGCAGCGCGCCGAACTGAACGGTCTCACCCATTTCGGCATCGAACTTGATGATACGTCCGGTGATCTTGTCGAGACCTGCGAAAACCGCCTGCTTGTTGACGATCTTCTGTGACGGCGGCTCGGTCACCACCTCGTCGCCGGGCTGCAGGGTCGCCGGCGACGGAGGCGCCCCGCGCGGCTGCTTCTGACCGGGCGGCAAGCCGGGAAGCGGATTTGCGGTGGCGGCATTCGGCGCAGGCTGCGCCGATCCAGGCGGAGGCGGCAGCGGCTGGCTCTGGACATTGCCGGGCGGCGGCGCTCCCTGCCCCGGCGGCAACTGGCGGTTTGGCGTCGGAAGGATACGACCCTGCGGCGGCAGGTCCGGCACTTCTTCTTCCTCCGGCTCCTGCATCGGCTCGCCGCGCTGGATATTCGCAGGCGGACGCGGCCGGTCGGAGAAGATGTTGCCGATCTGCGCATTCACCGGAGTCGCAAGCGCGATCAGCGATGTCGCGATCAGGGCTGCACAAAAACTGGCGGCGGCGATCCGGAGCATCGGTTGCGGCGTCACGGGAGCACGATGCGATGACGTGCGAAGCAGCTTCCGGACACCCTCGTGCTCCACACCTGTCGGAACGATCACGTTCATGATCTCAAAATGATCCGGCCTTACCTGCGATTCAACCGAATCGGCTGCGCGTTATTTTACAGACAATGAGCGTCGCGCATCTGTGGGTTAACACGCCGAATACGGCGGGGAAAGGGCGCGCCCTTGCCGTCGCCGTGGCGCGATTACTGTCCGGGAGTCCAGGCCTGATAGTCGCCGGTCGCCTTGGGACGCCGACCGCTGGCAAGCGTCGAGCCTGACGGGCGATAGGCTGCGGGCGTGCCGGTCATGTTCGGACGGTGCGGCTTTTCCCACTCGCGCGGCTTGTAGTCGATCTCGGTCGGCGGCGTATCGACCGTGTGATGCAGCCAGCCGTGCCAGGCGGGCGGCACCCGCGTCGCTTCCGCATAACCGTTGTAGACAACCCAGCGGCGCTCGAAACCCAGCGTCGGGTCGATCTTGCCGCCGCGTGTCCGGTAGTAGGTGTTTCCGCTCTCGTCCTGCCCGACCACTTCGCCAAACCGGCGGGTCCAAAGCTGCGTGCCGAACGTCGTTCCGTTCCACCACGTAAAAAAGCGCAGGAAAAACAGCTTCATGGGCGCGAATCCGAACTTGGGCAAAGGGGCCGCAGGAGGGCTTTTTGATGCCACTGTGCGGCCCGATTGTCCAGCGCCAACAGCAACTTGGTGCGATGCATGAACCTCCATGGTGCCTGTGCGTTGATCCCGTCCGCGCACAGTTCCACCGGATTTTCCGCGATGCTTGAGACCGTCAAATACAGCTATGCAGACATTCTGCATACAATCCTGCGTTTGCCCGGCTGGCTGGCGACATTGGCGCTCGTCGCCGGTGGCATTGTTGTCGCGCTGATCGCCAATGCGCTGATCGTGCATACGATGCGCAGCACGCTCGGTGTTCGCCATCCCAAGACCCGCTCGCTGCTGACTCGCAGCAAGGGTCCGCTCCGGCTGGCCCTGATCGTGCTGATGCTTAAATTCGTCATCGGCGTCGCGCCGATTGACGAAGCGGCCGCAGCCGTATTCGACAACATCCTCAACGTGGCGTTCATTGCGTTGCTCGGCTGGACCGCGCTCATCGCCGTTCAGATCGGATCGCAGATCTATCTGCGGCGCTTCAGTCTCGACGCCGAGGACAACCTGCTGGCGCGCAAGCATGTGACCCAGGTGGGTATTCTCAAGCGCGCGGCCGATACGCTGATCGTGATCATGACGGTCGCCACCGCGCTGATGAGCTTCGAGCAGGTCCGGCAATATGGCGTCAGCCTGTTCGCGTCGGCCGGCGTCGCCGGTCTGGCTATCGGTCTGGCCGCGCGCCCCCTGCTTTCAAATCTGATCGCCGGCGTGCAGATCGCCGTCGCGCAGCCGATCCGGCTCGATGATGTGGTTTTTCTGGAAGGTGAGTACGGCACCATCGAGGAAATCACGACCACCTATGTCGTCATCAAGTTGTGGGACTGGCGGCGCATGGTGGTTCCTCTGAGTTACTTCATCGAGAAGCCATTCCAAAACTGGACGCGGGAAACATCAGCGCTGATCGGCTCGGTGTTTCTCTATGTCGATTACACCGTGCCGGTGGAAAAGCTGCGCGAGAAGCTGATGGAGATCGCGCGTGCCTCGCCGCTCTGGGACGGCCGCGTGGTTGTGCTTCAGGTCAGCGATGCCAAGGACCGCACCGTTGAACTGCGCGCGCTCCTCAGCGCACGAAGCGCTCCGGCCGCCTGGGATCTGCGCTGCGAGGTGCGCGAGAAGCTGATCGCGCATCTGCAGGAGGAATATCCGGATGCGCTGCCGCGTACCCGGCAGGAAGTCGTCGCATTCGGACAGCATCGTCACGGCGACACGCCATCCATGGTCCCCGATCACCATTCCGTGTCGCGATGACACTGTTTGGACGCAATCCATTCATGCTGCATTGGGTTAGCTTGTGCGAGCCTCCAATGTGAAACTTTGGAAAGCACGGAACATCCCGTTTTTTCTTCCGTTGTTTGATGAAGTCCATCCGGAGTTCAGACACATGATCAATCTCAAGGTTCTTGGCGCGGCTGCCCTTCTCGCAGTTGTTCCTGCGCTCGCTTCATCGGTCGCAGATGCCCGTCCCGGCGGGGGCTTCTCGCGCGGCGGCGGTGGCGGAGGTGCAGCTTTCCGCGGTGGCGGTGGCGGAGGATTCCGTGGCGGAGGCTTTGCTGCACGCCCGAGCTTTGGCGGCGGCCATCGCATGGGCGGTTTTGCCGGACGCGCGGCTATTGGCGGCGCTGCAGCGGGTGCCCTTGCGTCACGCCCCGCTTTCGCCGGGCGTCCTGTCGCGCAACTCGGTGGGGGCCGTCCGGTCGCCCAGCTCAATCGCGGGTGGAATGGCCACCGGCATTGGCGTGGCCGCCACTGGCGCGGGCCCGGCTATGGTTTCGGAGCGGGCCTTGCGCTCGGCGCGCTCGGTTCGTCCTACTACTATAGCGATCCGTACTACTACGACACCTATGCCTACTCGCCTGACGCCTATGTTTACGGGGATGACTATGCTGCCGCTCCTGTTTCCGACAGCGACGTGGCCTATTGCTCTCAGCGCTACAAGTCTTACGACCCCGCGTCAGGCACCTATCTGGGTTATGACGGCCAGCGCCATCCCTGCCCGTGATCCGCTGCGGGCAATCTGACACCTTCCGGGGCGTGTTCCGGGTGTGGAACCGCCCCGGAAACGCCTGAATCCACACGAACATTATCGTTCTCTGGACGGCCATCGCGCATTCCGCGCGGCGGCTGATGCAGAAGTATTGATGCGGGCTTCAATGAGGAAATCATGATCACCTTGAAGAATGGATTTGCGGCCGCGGCAATTGCACTGGCGCTTCCGATGGCGATGGTCTCGTCAAGTCAAGCCGCTCCGCTGGCGAGCCAGGCTGTCGTTGCGGCTCACGCCAGCACGAACAATTCGCTCGTGACCGAGGTGCAATGGCGGCGGCGCGGATACTATCGTGGCGGTGGCGCTGCGGGTCTCGGCATCGGCCTCGCCGCCGGTGCGCTGATCGGCGGCGCAATCGCTGCGGGCTCGAGCCCCTACTACTACGGCCCGGGTTACTACGCTCCTCCACCTCCAGTTTATTATGCCAGACCGGCTCCGGTTTACGGCGGTGACGCCGTTGCGTACTGCATGCAGCGGTACCGGTCCTATGATCCGGCGTCGGGCACCTATCTGAATTACGACGGCAACCGCTATCCCTGCCCATAAAGCCGGAGAGGTTCAATTTTCGAGACGGCGGTGCATGCGGATGCGCCGCCGTTTTTCTTTGGAGCTTCAGAACGCGACTTTTACGCCACCTCGGCCTGTGATGGTCTGGCTCTGGTCCGACATCGCGGTGAACTCGGTCGCGCCAAAAACGGAGACGCCGGAAGCGTTGCGCCAGTCGAAGCCTGCACCAGCATAGAACCCGACGATACTTCCGCGGCCAGGCGTCGCGAAGGCAAGGCTTTGTCCGAGCAGAACGGTGTTGACGTTGCTGTCGCTGGCGCGCTGCAAAGCCACCAGGCCGACAGTGCCGCTCACCTGAAGTTGCTCCGAGGGCGTCGCCTGTGTTGTGTGGGTCAGCTTGAGCTCACCGCGCTCCTCGAAGTTGTGCGAGACGCGCGAGGCGACCGTGAGGTTCGCCGACGAGCCGCTCTCCTGATATCCGCCGAAACCAGCCGCGAGATAACGCACGCGCGCCGATGGCGTCAGGGTCAGGTTATAACCGAGCGCCCGTTGAAAGCCGTAGGCAACTTCGGGACTGACGAACCAGCCATCGTATTTGCCGCTGGCGTATTCATAGCCGCCTGGAGCGAGGTTGTTGGTGAGCGTCCGCTTCACATCGTTGCTGCTGTATCCGCCGAGCAGGGAGAAATCCAAGAACGCACGGCCCATGGCGTAGCGGCCGTAGACACCGCCGAATCCGATGTCGCTCGATGTGCTGCCTGAGTTCAGATCGATGGACGACTTGATCGCACCGCCACCGATGAACCCGCCGAGACGCAGGCCCGGCTGCACGGTCTTGTCGATACCAAGCACGCCGCCGTAGAAATTATTGACCGAGCGAAGCGTCGGCGCACTCGCTTGCTGAATGCGTTGGCCGCCAAAACCCTGCGCCCAGATGCTGGTGCCATCGGCTGCGGTGAAACTCGGATTGCTCAACAGCACGCGGTCGTTACTAGCATAAGCCAGCGCCGGAATGCCCGAGAAGACATCATTGGCCATATCGCGTGCGACATTGCCGGACGGTGCGAAGCCCATCACCGCCGATCCGTTGCCATTGATCGGCGCCGGATTGGTCAGACGGCTCGTCACCAACGATGTGATCGTGCGCGTAACATCGACAACATTGCGCTCTGCATTGGCGAATGATGTCGGATCGAGGAGCGCGACAGTATCCCCCTTGATAACGTAAGGCGCGCCACCGGTGACATTGACGACGGAACCGGTATCCAGAAGACCGCCGCCGCAAACGCAGCCTCCCCCGAATGTCAGAACCGACGAGATGTCATGACCGCCGAGGATGTTGATTTGCGTGCCGGTACCGGCAAAAAACGACGACCCGTTGAGATCGATCATTCCCAAGATTCGTGAGCCCGGCAGAATGTTGAGCGTGGTCGGCGTGGCGATACTGAATTGGGAAAGAGAGATCGCAATGCCGCCAGACGCATTTCGCCCATCAACCAACCCTGCGTTGGTGACGGTCGCACTGCCAAAACCGTAAGCTTGCGCGGTCACGCCGCCAATGGAACTGCCGGCGTTGTAGACACTCGCGTTGCCGTCGCCTGCTGCGATGGCCGCGATGCCCGTTGTAACTGTGCCGTAGTTGACAATCGAAGCGTCGCCAGATCCGCCGTTGTAGCCGCTGATCGTATAGATGCCGCCGGTCGTGCCGTAGTTGGTCGTGCTGGCGTTGCCGGTATCCGAGATGGTCAGGATGCTCGGATTGTTGGCGTTGTCAGCGATGGTGCCGCGGTTGATCGCTATGGCATCACCCGTTGTGCCTATCGCAAAAGTCAACATCGCAGATTCATATCCCGGACCCAAAAACGATGGATAGGGATTTCCTGTTGGGTTGATGAGCGTACCGGTATTGATGCTAACGGCGTTGCCGCCAACAACAGTGTACGTCTGGAGAAAATCGGCGGTCCCCGCGTTGATGGTCGTCGCGTTTCCGATACCGAAGCTAACAAAGCCGGTCGCCGTTGTTATTCCGCCCGTAATGTTTCCCGTGCTGGTATTGACGCTGAGTGCATCGCCACCGAGCGCATCGGTGTATGTTTGAATGCCTCCGGCAACGGCGCCCGAATTTATAGTGGATGCGTTTCCGCCAAGGTTAGTGCTCGTGACGATGCCGGCGGTTGGGCCAAACAAATTCTGAATATTGCCGGAGTTGATCGTCGTCGCATCGCCGCCCAAAGAACTCGTTGAAATATTGTTCAGTATCTGACCCGAGTTCTGCGTGAGCGCCTTGCCATTCTGGGCATTGTTTGTGATGGCAAAAATCAGAGCACTGTTCGCGATCGTCGAATTGCCATTGCTTGCGGTGGAATCAAGAGCGAATGCAGATCCGGAGTTGTTGAGGACAGCGTTGCCGTTGCCGCTAACGAACAGGCTGATGCCGCTGTTGCCGGTGCCCGAGTTATTGACAAGGTTATTGCCATCAACCGTTGTCGCGGTGATACCGTTGCTGACGCCGGAACTATTGATCGTGAGGTTGAACACGCCCGTTTGATTCAGCATGTACGGCACTGCCGTTTCAGTACCTGTATTGGTGCAGGTGACGTCGCTTGCCCCGATTGCCCCCACACACCCAAACTGCGCGCGTGCGTTAGTTATCGCAGCGAAACTGACGAAGGAGAAGATAGCCAGCGCGAACAGGAATCGCGGCGCGCGCGCTTTCCGCACGCAAAAAAACGCCACTTGTGTCCACAACGACGCCACGCCCCGCCCCCGTCAACCGCAGACGTTGGCTGTCTGTCGGAAACCAGACGGAACCTATCAGGCGGCAGGTTCCACTGCTGTGACATCTGAGATACATCGGCGCGGAATGGGCCTTTGAAAGGCCCATTCTGCGCGGATTGAGAACTCAATTCAGGAGCGCGATGCCAGCATAACGCCGACAATCGTGAATGCCAGAGCAGCGATCTTTGCGGCTCCCAGCGGCTCGCCTAGCGCTACGGCGGACGCCAGCACGCCGATCACCGGCACGAGCAACGTGCCGATCGCCGCGACCGAAGCCGGGAGCCGCTGAAGCGCTGCGAACCAGCACGCATAGGCGACACAGAACTGGATCACGATGGAATAGGCGAACAACGTCCAGCCGAGCGATGACAACGCTTCAAAGTGCGGCTGTTCGATCAAAAGCCCCAAGGCTGCCACCGGCAAACAGCCGATCAGGATCTGCCAGACCGCCGAGGTCAGCGGCGGCAGCGTCAGCGGCCACCGCTTTCCGAACACCGTACCGACTGCAAAGAGAAACGCTCCGGCCAGCGCGAGCAGAATGCCCGGCAGCTTGGCGTAGCTGGCGGCAATGCCTCCCCCGCCCATCAGTGCGACAAGACCGGCAATCGCCATCGCCATCGCAACCACGCGCAATGCCGAAATGCGTTCGCCGAGAAACGGCCAGGCCAGCACCGATGCCCAGACCGGCATCGAATACGCCATCACCGCCGCTTCGCTGGCCGGAAGATAGACCAGCGCAAGACCCATCAGCGCCATCCACGCCGTGACGTTGAGACCCGACAGCAGCACAAGCCGTGGCCATTGCGCACGCGGCACCTTCAGCGACTGGCGGAATACGAGCGCCAGCAACGCAAGCAATGCCGCGCCGACAATGCCCGAGATTCCACGGACCGACAGCGGCGGCAATTCGGTCAGCAGATGCTTGGTGACCGGCCAGTTCAGTCCCCAGCCGACGGAGGTCGCGGTCAGCAACAGATAGCCAATGGTGCGGGTGCGGCGCTGCGCAGCGGCACTGTCACCGGACGGCAGATCCTTCAGGGCATCTTGAGGTGTACGGCTATCCACAGGTTCGATTTCCAACTCGTATGTCCACACCGTGTGGATGACGGGGAGAAAGACCACGCGCGCGTCACGCAATCCACCCGAAAACCGCAGAATGAGCGCATAGCAAAGGCGCGATTTTGGAGGCCCGCGACAAGCTCTGGAGGAACTCACAAGGCGGTGAGATTTCGGCTTCCGAATCCGCAAGGACTCACCGATACTTCCCGCATTGCGAGGCAAACCAGCGTTGAGCTATTCCGCTGGAAATCCGCATTTTCCACCATATTTAGTGTTTGATTCAGATTTCGACACTAATCCTTGACGTGCTGGATGGAGTCGGCCTAGCTTTGGGATTGTTCGGCGCGCAGGTTTTCAGTCTTGCCGGGCACCTCCCGAAAAGGGTCGAGAAGACAGCTCCGTCAGGCCGGTCGAGGTCACGGGCCGGGGATTTGTCTGCTCTTTTCCCGGAGCTGGACGGGCGGGTGGATGACCACTTGCACGGCCTGCGGGGTCGCCGCCGGAGGCGGCAAGACGAAATGGCGAAACCGCGGCAAACCGCGGCTTAAAAGGCGAGTTTGGGGCGTTCGGGCAAGGCCGGTTTGGGGACCGGTTGACGCCCGCCAGAGTTAACAGGCCGAAGCCCTCGGCCCGGAAAAGTCTTGGGACCGGAAAAGTCTTGGGACCCGAACCGGGACGACGTGAACGGCAAGCACAAGCGAACGAACCGGTTCGCAAATTGAAATCTCCGGCTTACCGTCAAGGGACGGGAGCGCCGGCAAAGGACGGGGCACTACCATGCGCATCGAACGCCGCTACACCAAAGCCGATCAGTCACCCTACGCCGCGATTGATTTCAGGCTGACGACAAGTGAGATCCGCAATCCTGATGGCTCGGTGGTGTTCCGCCTTGAGAACGTGGAGGTGCCGGAGTTCTGGTCGCAGGTCGCCTCCGACGTTCTGGCGCAGAAGTATTTCCGCAAGGCCGGTGTCGCCGCGCGCCTGAAGAAGGTCGAGGAAGAAACCGTCCCCTCATGGCTGTGGCGCTCGGTGCCGGACACCGAGGCTCTCGCTTCTCTCCCCGAGTCCGAGCGCTTCACGGGCGAACATTCCTCCAAGCAGGTGTTCGACCGTCTCGCCGGCTGCTGGACCTACTGGGGCTGGAAGGGCGGCTACTTCTCCTCGGAAGAAGACGCCCGCGCCTTCCACGACGAACTGCGCTTCATGCTGGCCCGGCAGATGGTCGCGCCGAACTCGCCGCAGTGGTTCAACACCGGACTGCACTGGGCTTACGGCGTCGACGGTCCCGGCCAGGGCCACTACTATGTCGATCCGTTCACCGGCAAGCTGGTGAAATCCAAATCGTCTTACGAGCATCCGCAGCCGCATGCCTGCTTCATTCAGGGCGTCAATGACGACCTCGTCAACGAGGGCGGCATCATGGACCTGTGGGTGCGTGAAGCGCGCCTGTTCAAATACGGCTCGGGCACCGGCTCCAACTTCTCGCGCCTGCGCGGCGAAGGCGAAAAGCTCTCCGGCGGCGGCCGCTCATCCGGCCTGATGTCCTTCCTCAAGATCGGCGACCGCGCGGCGGGCGCGATCAAAAGCGGCGGCACCACACGCCGCGCGGCCAAGATGGTTGTCGTCGACGCCGACCATCCGGATATCGAGACCTATATCGACTGGAAGGTGAAGGAAGAGCAGAAGGTTGCCGCCCTCGTCACCGGCTCCAAGATCAACCAGAAGCATCTCAAGGCCGTGATGAAGGCCTGCGTGAACTGCGAGGGTTCGGGCGATGACTGCTTCGATCCCGAGAAGAACCCGGCGCTGCGCCGTGAGATCAAGTTCGCGCGCCGCGCAATGGTGCAGGACAATCTCATCAAGCGCGTCATCCAGTTCGCCAAGCAGGGCTACACCGACATCTCGTTCGACACCTACGACACCGACTGGGATTCGGAAGCGTATCTCACCGTCGCAGGCCAGAACTCGAACAACTCGGTCTCGCTCAAGGACGACTTCCTGCGCGCGGTGGAAACCGACGGCGACTGGAATCTGATCGGCCGCACCAACAAGAAGGTGACCAAGACGCTCAAGGCCCGCGACCTGTGGGAGAAGATCGGTTACGCCGCATGGGCGAGCGCCGATCCCGGCCTGCACTTCAACACCACCATGAACGACTGGCACACCTGCAAGGCCAGCGGCGACATCCGCGCGTCCAACCCGTGCTCGGAATACATGTTCCTGGACGACACGGCGTGCAACCTCGCCTCCGCGAACCTGCTGACCTTCTACGACACGCAGACCCGCCGCTTCGACGTTGAGGCCTATGAGCACCTCTGCCGTCTCTGGACCGTCGTGCTCGAAATCTCGGTGATGATGGCGCAGTTCCCGTCCAGGGCGATTGCCGAACTCTCCTATGAGTTCCGCACCCTCGGCCTCGGCTATGCCAACATCGGCGGCCTCCTGATGACCATGGGCCTGTCCTACGACTCCAAGGAAGGCCGCGCGCTCTGCGGCGCCCTCACCGCGGTGATGACCGGCACCAGCTACGCGACCTCCGCCGAAATGGCGAGGGAGCTTGGCCCCTTCCCCGGCTACAAGAAGAACGCCGCGCACATGCTGCGCGTGATCCGCAACCACCGCCGCGCCGCGCATGGCGAGGCCACCGGCTATGAAGCGCTCGCCGTCAATCCGGTGCCGCTCGATCACGCAAGCTGCCCGCAGGGCGACATCGTGACCCGCGCCAGGTTCGTCTGGGATCAGGCGCTCGAGCTTGGCCAGCAGCATGGCTACCGCAACGCGCAGACCACGGTCGTCGCGCCGACCGGCACCATCGGCCTTGTGATGGACTGCGACACCACCGGCATCGAGCCGGACTTCGCGCTGGTGAAGTTCAAGAAGCTCGCCGGCGGCGGCTACTGGAAGATCATCAACCGCGCAGTTCCCGAGGCGCTCCGCGCGCTGGGCTATCCCGAAAGCGAGATTGCCGAGATCGAAGCTTACGCCGTCGGCCACGGCTCGCTCGGCCAGGCGCCTGGCATCAACCGCTCGACGCTGAAGGCCAAGGGCTTCACCGATGAAGCCCTCGACAAGATCGAAAAGCAGTTGCCGACCGCCTTCGACATCAAGTTCGCCTTCAACAAGTGGACGCTGGGCGAGGACTTCCTGCGCGACACGCTCAAGATCGACCCGGAAGTGAGCAACGCGCCGGGCTTCGACCTGCTCGCAGCCCTCGGCTTCACCAAGCGCGAGATCGAAGCCGCCAACGTGCACATCTGCGGCGCGATGACCGTGGAAGGCGCGCCGCACCTGAAGGCCGAGCACTACAGCGTGTTCGACTGCGCCAATCCCTGCGGCAAGATCGGCAAGCGTTACCTGTCGGTGGAAAGCCACATCCGCATGATGGCGGCCTCGCAGCCCTTCATCTCGGGTGCGATCTCCAAGACCATCAACATGCCGAACGACGCCACGGTGGAGGACTGCAAGTCCGCCTACCTGCTGTCCTGGAAGCTCGCGCTGAAGGCCAACGCGCTCTATCGCGACGGCTCCAAGCTGTCGCAGCCGCTGAACTCGCAGCTCATCAGCGACGATGATGACGAGGACGACGCAATCGAGGCGTTCCACGACAAGCCGATGGCGGCGCGCACCGCGCAGGTCTCGGAGAAGATCGTCGAGAAGCTGGTCGAGCGCATCGTCGTCATGCGCGAGCGCGAGAAGATGCCGGATCGCCGCAAGGGCTACACGCAAAAAGCAGTCGTCGGCGGACACAAGGTCTATCTGCGCACCGGCGAATACGATGACGGCCGCATCGGTGAAATCTTCATCGACATGCACAAGGAGGGCGCGGCGCTGCGCTCCTTCGTCAACAACTTCGCCATCTCCGTCTCGCTCGGCCTCCAGTACGGCGTGCCGCTGGAAGAATATGTCGACGCCTTCACCTTCACCCGCTTCGAGCCTGCTGGCCCGGTGCAGGGCAACGACTCGATCAAGTTCGCGACCTCGATCCTCGACTATGTGTTCCGCGAACTCGCGGTGAGCTACATGGGCCGGTTCGATCTCGGCCATGTCGATCCAAGCGACATGGGCTTCGATGCGCTCGGCAAGGGCGTCGAGGAAGGCAAGGCGCCGGAAGCGCATGGCGCGACCAAGTATCTGTCGAAGGGCCTCACCCGCTCGCGCACGGACAACCTGGTTGTGATGCGCGGCGGGGCTGCGGCGATCTCCGCCAACGACGACAGCGCCCCCGCGGGCGGATCGAAGGTGACGGCGCTCGCAGGCACCCATGTGGGCGACAGCGTCGAGGGCGCCGTCGCGCTCAAGGTAGCGGAGCCGGAGCGCGATCTCTCGCCGACGGAAAAGCTGGAAGCGCAACAGTGGAGCAAGGCAGGCTCTGCGGCTCAGGCTGCGCCAAGCAAGGCCGAGCGCCGTGCGGAAGCGAAAGCCCGCGGCTATGAAGGCGACATGTGTACGGAGTGCAGCAACTTCACGCTGGTGCGGAACGGCACGTGCATGAAGTGCGACACGTGCGGCAGCACGACGGGATGTTCGTGAACGTTATGCTAATGAGGGGCGACCGTTTCGGTCGCCCCTTTTTCTTGGGACCCTTAAATGATAAGGTACGTTGAGAAGGACGCATACCTATTTCGATTTCTAGATCATCGCACACAATATTTTTGGACAACGATTGGCGACCTTCTAAGCAATCAGGAAATTTTTTTAAACTCGAGACGCAACTTCAACGACCCATTTGACAGTCAGCCAGTGGTCGTGTCCGATCTGAAGGCGTCGGCGATACGAAAATACTTTGCTCACATACTTCAAAATCCTTTTAGCGGGGCCCGAAGCGCCAAAAGCATCGAAAAATTATTGCGCCTACAGGAACAGGGCCGAACTAGACTGACGAAAAAAAATATTGAAAGCCTAAAATCGAAATCAAAACAAAATGCTTTTGATTATTTAGATCGATGCGGCCTGTCATCTTTTTCACGAACCGTAGATAATCCCCTGCTTTGGGGGCATTACGCTGCGTCGTTTTCTGGCATATGTGCTGTATTCAAGAATAGCGGATCTCGGACCAGCGCCTTCTCAATATGCGCTGATGTACTATATGTTGACCAACGCCCAGAGCTTCCACTCAGCCTAATCTTTGATCTTGGCACCAGTGCGATGACTGGAAGATCAGAATCTGATATTAATGATTTTGCAGATAGAGCGTTCTTTCTTTCGTTTTTACACAAGGATGCGCGCTGGGCATACGAACGCGAGGCTCGAATATTTTTTCCATTTCGTGCCCAGCAGAAAGTGAAATTTGAGAGCGATGAATTGGTAGGAATTATCTTGGGCCCCAACTCCACGGCAGAGCTAAAGAGTGAACTACTGCATGAATTGAAACTCCGGAGGTCTTCTGTGCCTCTCTTTCAAGCCACTCTTTCAGAAACTGAATTTAGAATTGAGATACCCACCTCAATTTCTCGGTGGCTCCGTTAGCCTAACGCTTGACTATTCCGCGTTTACCCATCGATGCCTCCCGAACTGGTTGGAGCGCAGCGAAATCGCGCCATCAGCGAACACCCTTCCCGCATTGCGCTTCGCTTCATGCGGGCTACCAACCCAACAAATTCCCGACACGCGCGACCGTCATCACCGGTCTTGTCCCAGTGATCCACGTCTTCCTTTTCGGATACATCCAAACTCGTGGATGGCCGGGTCATCCCCGATCAGGTCGGGGACCGGCGCCTGGCCATGACAAGGCGAGCTAACACCGCCCCTCATTTTGTAGTGGCGGCGTCATGCCGCACGGGTACAGTCCTCCCATTGCGCCAAAAACAATTCGTGTCCGGGAGACCATTGTGATCAAAATCATGTCCGCAACCGCCCTCGCCTTTGCACTTGCCCTGACGCTGGTCGCGCCTGCCGATGCTGCGACCTGCAGCGGCTCGTTCAACACCTGTGTGTCGCGCTGCAAGACCAAATATGCCGCCGACAAGAACTGCGTCTCCGATCATTGCTCGCCGAAGCTGGCGACCTGCAAGACCACGGGCTGCTGGCAGCAGGGCGGCGATTTCGGCAATGTGCTGACCTGCAATCTCGACAAGCGTTGAGCTTGCGCTTCTAGCGATCCGTAATTTGATCCTGATCAACCAACCTCCCGTTGCGCCTGCGTAGCCTTCGATTCTGCGGTTTTCGCAGTGATCCGGAGGATGCCATGTCTGTCGCCCTTCAAGCTGCCCTGTCGAGCGGCGCGATTTTTGTTCTCGCCTTTGTCGCGATCTGGGCGTTCTGGTTCGTTGAACGGTTGCGGGGCAACTCCGCGCCGAAAGCCCGTGATCTCACCGGCGATATCGTCGGGCGCAGATCCCGCGCCTGAGACGGATGAAGCGAAGCGGAATCCGGGGTCGCGCTTTTCCCCCCACGCAGTCCGTATTGTGCTTCGCTTCATGCCGCCAATGCATCGTGCGGCCGTGCAGCAATTCCCCGCACCGCACATAACCTTCCGCGATAGGTCAGCCCTGCTGCTGGAACGCTTCCGCGCGCGGCGTATTGTTATTCCCGGAGGCGAGCGGAGTGACGCGCATGCGGCTTCATCTCGACAGCGAGAAACATGAAACGCAGATGTGTCTGGCGCTGGTGATCGCGATCATGATCCTCACGGGGTCCGCGATCCTGTACATGGGTACACACTATCAAGTGGCAGCGCAGACCGTGAAGCGAACCCCGCTCGCCTCGCCGCTCTGACAGGATGACGCGCCGTCCGGCTGCGCCGCGGGCGTATTGTGTGCTCAAATCCTTCTAAGTGCGCAAGTCTTCTTATGTGAGCAAGTCCTGAGGCGTCATCGCGTATTTCAGCCGGAACAGCCCCGGCAAGGCGCCGGGCGCGGCGCCTTCCGCTTCCAGTTCCTTCGGCGCCAGCAGGCCATGCGCGATCTCCTGCAGCGCGTCGCTGCTGGAGCCCGACACCAGCACGATCCAGTCCGCCGCCGCATCGCCGCCGCGGATGCGCTGCTCCTCGGTCTGGCCCGCCTGCGGCGTGTCGGTGTGAAGCAGATGCGCGCCGGTGAAGCTCCCCTTTTCCGGCAGCCTTGCCACCACGTCGCGCAGATGCGCGGACAGCGCCGAGGCCTGTGCCGGCTGCGGCGACAGGCGCAGCGTCAGCATCGCGCCGCCGATCCCGCCGCCGTGGCTGGCGATCACCCGGCACTGGCTGCGCACCATGTTGCGGTGATGCGGCATCATCTTTTTCGACCAGGGCGTGGGATCGTTCAGCCGCGCCAGATAGTCCGGTGAGGTCAGCGTCTCCCAGGCGTCGAGTTCATAGAAGACAAAAAAGCCCACGCCGCCGTCGGCCGCCGCCCAGCGCGAGCCGCGCAGGAACCCGGGAAGGTGCAGGCGCTCCGGGAAATGCTCGTGGGAATGCCAGTCCTCGAACTCGGCCCGCTGCTCGCGCGCCATGTCCCACCACATCGCTACCGCCGCTTTGCCGAGCAAGGCCATCCGCAATCCCCTTCGCGGGGACTATACACCATCGCTTACACTATGCCTTGGCCTTGCGATCTCGCCGCGCGTGGTGGCGAGGCCCATCTCGAAGCTGTCGGCGATCCGCCGGGCGCGGACAATCAACGCCTCGGCCACGTCGCTCTGGAAAATCTCCCGCGCGGTGGTCTCGAACAGGGCCAGCCAGCGGTCGAAATGTTCGCCTTTCAGCGGCAGCATCAGGTGCGGACGCATCGGGCGGCCGTTGTAGCGGCCGGTTTTGAGCATCATCGACGACCAGAAATCGCTGATCTGCGCGATGTGATGGTCCCAGTCCTTCACCTGCGCATTGAAAATCGGCCCGATCAGGCTGTCCTCGCGGGCGCGGCCATAGAAGGTCGCCACAAGACGGGCGATCTTTTCCTCGGTGAGGTCGGAATGAAAGGTGTGCAGGGCGGAACTGGCCGGTTCGGTCATGGCCCTGATGTAGGCCGCCCGCCCCGCGCGGGCAACCCGCGCAGCGCATGGCCGCGCTGCCATCATGTCTTGATTCAGGTCGTTGCTATTTGCAGGTCTTGTCGCGGCGCTTGTCCGCCAGCCGGCGTTCGCAATAGGTGATGCAGTACTTCCCGCCAGCCTTGGCGCAAGCGGCGGTGCATTTGTCGTAGCTGCAACCCCATGAGTCGGCGCGGGCGGTGTCCGGCACGGACGCGAACGCCATCACCACCGCAACTGCAATCAATCCCTTGATAAGCATGCCGGCCTCCCGCGCGGAATTGCGAACGGGACCGAGCTTACATCAGGCGGAGGCGTTGCAAACTACCCAAACAGACAGCGCCTCCGCTGACCGCACTTTCCGTTTGACCGGCAAGCGTTCGCGGCCGAAGCTGATCCTTGATCTTTGCCGTGCAGACCCGCCCACGTGAGGATATGCATGCCCGCGTCCATGGATCACCCGCCGGCACCGGGACGAAGGCCAGCCGCGCTTGCAGCGATGGCCGCCGCCATAACCCTGATGCTGTTCGCTGCACCTGCCGCCGCGCGCGGAAAGTCCAACCAGATTCAATACGAATATGTGCCGCCGAAGGACCCGGCGCATCAGGCCATTTACGAGCAGATGAAACAAGGCCGCGCGCTTGAGCACCTGCAGGAATTGCTCAGTCCGCTCCGCCTGCCCTATCCGCTGAAGCTGACGGTCGCGGGCTGCGACGGCGTCCCGAACGCCTGGTACAGCAACGAGGTGGTCAAGGTCTGTTACGAATTGCTGGCGGAGTTTCTGAAGCACGCATCGAAGCAGGAACTTCCCATGGGGATTACCCGCGCCGATACCATTCTCGGCCCGGTTCTCGATGTCTTCCTGCATGAGACCGGCCATGCCGTGTATGACATGCTGCAGATCCCCATCCTCGGCCGTCAGGAAGACGCCGCCGACCAGTTCGCCGCCTATGTGATGCTTCGGCTGCCGAAGCAGGAGGCCCGCAAGCTGATCCTCGGCGCGGCCTACGGGTACAATATCCAGATGCCGCAAGGCGAGCGGGTCACCATGGAGGTGGATGCATTCTCAAACGAGCACTCGCTGCCCGCACAGCGCGCCTACAACGTCCTGTGCATTGCCTATGGCGCGGACAGCAAGCTGTTTGCCGATGTGGTCGAACTGGAATTCCTGCCGAAGAAACGCGCGGAGATCTGCCCTTACGAATACGAAGACCTGACCTTCGCGATGGACAAGCTGATCCGCCCGCATATCGACATGAAGCGCGCCGCGAAGTTTCATGAGGTCTGGGCGCGAACGGTCACCGCGCGGCGCGAGCGTCTGGCGCGACCCTGAGCCGATCGCCGTCTCCTGCGCGGCGCTGTATCACGCTGTCTTGTCGGTGATCTGGCCGGGGTCCTTGCTGCCGCCGGCCTTGGCCTGCTGCTCGATCAGCTTCTGGATCTTCTCCATCACCGCGCGCTGCGCGTCCGGGTCCATCGCCGCGAACTGTTCCGGAGTGATACCGAGCTGGCCGAGCATCGCGTCGAACATCTTTTCGGCGGGTGTCTTCTTTGCGTATTCGAGGAATTTCTCCTCAACGCTCTGTGCGCCGAGCGGCTTGTCCAGCTTGCCCGACGTCATGTTGGCGACGAGCGGTGTTGTTGTGATCGAAATCGACATGCCTAGCCCCGTTTGAACCCGCCATGGTTCAGCAAGCCGCATGCCAGACAGCGACAGTCAGAAAGCCGCTATTTTACTGATGAATCCGCACATCCGCGGTGCGCAAAAAATTCCGCGTGCCGCGCGAGAGAAAAATTTGCCGGGCGGAATTTTCCGCCCGCTGTTTGAAACAGCATGGCGCAGTTTCGGCGTTTGATCCGGATCAAGGGGCGCGTATGGTCTGGCGTGCACAAGACAGGATCACATCAGGAGACCCCAAGATGTCCGCATCCGACATCGCCAACCGTCATTTCGCGGCGGCCATCGCCGAAGCCACGGCGTCCGGACAGGACGGCGACGGCGTCTGCCGCGCCCTGCTCGGCCTTGTGGTGAACAAGTATCTGGAGACGCGCGGCGTGGCCGATGTCCAGTCCGAGTTGCGCTTTCTGGCTGACAACTGCGATCCGGACACCGACTTCGCGTTTATGAGGCCTTAAGCCTTCGCGTAGTTATAGAAGCCTTGTCCGGTCTTGCGGCCGAGATGACCTGCGTCGACCATTTCCTTGAGCAGCGGCGCGGGGCGATACTTCGGATCGTTGAAGCCGGTGTAGAACACCTCCATCACCGACAGCATGGTGTCGAGGCCGATCATGTCGGCCAGCGCCAGCGGGCCGATCGGGTGGTTGCAGCCGAGCTTCATGCCGGCGTCGATCTCCTCCGCCGAGGCGATGCCTTCCGAGAGCGCGAAGATCGCCTCGTTGATCATCGGGCACAGGATGCGGTTGACCGCGAAGCCCGGACTGTTCTTGGCGGTGACCGCGACCTTGCCGACGCGCTGGGCGAAGGCGAGCGCCTTGGCATGCGTATCGTCGGAGGTCTGCAGACCGCGGATCAGTTCGAGAAGCTGCATCACCGGCACCGGATTGAAGAAGTGCATGCCGATGAAACGGTCCGGACGGTCGGTCGCCGCCGCAAGGCGCGTCACCGAGATCGACGAGGTGTTGGTGGCGACCAGCGCGCGCGGCTGAAGGTTGGCGCAGAGGTCCTTCAGGATCTTGATCTTGAGGTCTTCGTTCTCGGTGGCGGCCTCGATCACGAGATCGCAGGAGGACAGCTTGGATTTGTCGGTGGTGCCGTTGATGCGCTTCAGCGCAGCGTCTCGGTCGCCCGCGCTCATCTTCTCCTTCTTGACAAGACGGTCGAGGCTGCCGCCGATGGTCGCAACACCGCGCGAAACGGCGGCGTCGGAAATGTCCACCATCACGACCTGGAGGCCCGCCGCAGCGCAAATCTGCGCAATGCCGTTGCCCATGGTGCCGGCGCCGATAATGCCAACCGTTTCAATCATGTCCCGCGTCCTTTCAATGCTTCAATTCAGGGGCGAATGGCCCTCATGGGCCTGCCCGCGTCTTCCATGGACCGGGTATCTACTCCGCCCCGACCGGCGGCGCTACAGCTAACAGGCCTCCGAAGGGTCCCCGTCCCGGCGTCGAACCGGCCCGCCCGTCGTGCCCACCAACCGGTATGATGATTATCCCACCCGATCCATTGCCCCTGACACCAACGACCGCGCGGCTGATCGCCGAGGCCGCCACGCTGCCGCTGCGGGATGCGGCGTTTGCGCTGTGGTGGCAGCGATCGACGTTCATCCGCGAGGGAGAAGCAGCGAGCCCGCAAGACCTCAGTAACCGGGCGGACGCCATCGTCTACGGACAGATGCTTGCGGACGCTCTGGCACAGGATCGCATCGCGGCACCGGGCAGCGGCGCTATCCTGCGCCTGCGGCGCGCGCATCCGCTCGCGAATGATGCAGAACTGCGCGATGTCATCCTGGCCGTCGTCAAGTTCGACGACGACTGCAACAGGTTCTTCGCCAACGACAGCACCGACTACTGGCAACAGGTGGAGCGCGCCGTTGACCGCGCGAGCCGGTTGTCGCCGGGCTATCTCGGGACGACGCTGCGCCATACGCGGTATCAGTTGGCGAAAAGCATGCGCTAGCCGCTTCGCAACTTATATCGGCAGTGTCGTCCCTGCCTGCTCCGCAACAATGTAAGAAGCATACCAGTCCGGCCAGTTATCATCGTGCTTGCCGCCGTTGCGCTTTTCGTGTTCGCCATGCGCCGCCGCGGCGCGCCGGAGCGCGGCCGCAAGGTCGGCAGAGGACGCAAACGTGGTGTCGCCTTCAACACGGCCGGGAAGCCGTCCGGTGATTTCCTGAAACAGCCAGCCGTTGCCGTCCGGATCGTTGAACGATGCGAACGAGCGATAGCTGCTGCGATCAGGGTCCGGACCCGCAACGCGAACCCGCCCGAACAGGTAAGGTTCATCCGCGCCGACATAGGCATTGCCGGCTCCGTGAAATAGCTCGCTGACCTTGACACCGCGCCCGAGCAGATCGTTACGGGCAGACTCGATGTCGGAAACGATGAGATAGAGTCCCTTGGCAGACCCCGGGGCCGCGGCGGTGACGTTCTTGCCGAAGATGACCGAGCATCCGGAGCTCGGCGGCGTGAATTGAATCACCCGAAAGTCGTCGCCGGAAGCGAAATCGGCATCCAGCCGCCATCCGAGCGAACTGTAAAAGCTCTTGGCGCGGTCAACGTCCGATACGGGGATCACGACAATTTCGAGTTTCATGTCAGTTCCGCGCGTGGCGGCTTCCGGACTGCTCATGCTGGACTCCCTCGGTTGCGGACTATGAGAAGCACATCTGAGAGTACGGAGAACTTATCCTACGTCGGTGTGATATCGCACGTTCAATATGGCGGCGTATACCTCAATACGCGATGCCGAGTTCATCGTAGAGATTGCGCAGCACCGCAGGCAGCGCCTCGGGCAAATCTTCCGCGATCAAACCGGGGCCAACCTCCTGCCCCGCCTCGCCATGCATCCAGGCGCCGATGCAGGCCGCCTCGAACGCCGGCACGCGCTGCGCCAGCATGCCGCCGGCGATCCCCGCCAGCACATCGCCAGATCCCGCCGTCGCCAGCCATGGCGGCGCGTTGGCCGTGATCGCCGCGCGGCCATCGGGAGCGGCGATCACGGTGTCGGCCCCTTTCAGCAGCACCACCGCGCCGGACTGAACCGCGGCTAGCCGCGCCCGTTCAAGTTTCGAGGCATGTGGATGGCTGGATGCCAACGCGCTGAACAGCCGCGCGAATTCGCCGTCATGCGGGGTGAGGACAACCTGTGGATCGCTCCGGTTTTTGATCGCCGTAAAAAGTGCCTGCGGATCGTCCGTGAAACTCGTGAGCGCATCCGCATCGAGCACCACACTTCGCTGCGCGTGGAGCGCCGCAAGCACCATCTCCCGTGTCCGTTCGCCGACGCCGGATGCCGGTCCGATCACGCAGGCGTTGAGCCGCTTGTCCGCGAGCAGCTCCGCAAACTGCCGCGCGCTGTCCGTCTCGCGCACCATCACCGCCGTCAGCGCGGCGGCATTCACCGCCAGCGCGTCGCGCGGCGACGCCACAGTGACAAGGCCCGCGCCGGCGCGCAGAGCCGCACGCGCGGAGAGACGCGCGGCTCCGGTTGAGGTCAGATCGCCGGACACGACCACCGCATGGCCGCGGGCGTACTTGTGTCCGTCCGCCTGCGGCGACGGGAAAATGTCGGCCCACAGTTCCGGCACATTCTCGAAGGTCTTCGGCGCGATGGTGTCCAGCACATCCGCGTCGATGCCGATGTCGGCCACCTCGACCTCGCCGCAATGAATCCGTCCCGGCAGCAACAGGTGTCCCGGCTTGCGTCGGAAGAAGGTGACAGTGGCGGACGCCTCCACCGCGATGCCCATCACCTCGCCGGTGTCGCCATTGATGCCGCTCGGCAGATCGACGGCGAGGATCGGCGCGCCGCTGGCGTTCATTGCCGCGATCATTGCAAAAGGATCGCCCTTCACCGGACGATTCAGCCCCGCCCCGAACAGCGCATCAATGATCAGGTTGGGCCTCACCAGCGCTGCCGGATCGCATGGCAGGACCTCGCCGGTCCATTGCGCGGATGCCAGCGCCGCGTCGCCCGTCAGCGTGGCGCGGTCACACAGCAGGATCACGGATACCTCGCGCCCCCGCGCCGCCAGGTCCGCCCCAGCCACGAACCCCTCGCCCCCATTGGTGCCGCGTCCGGCCACGACGACGATGCGGCCGCGCCCGGCCATCGCCCCCGCGACCTCCGCCACCGCCCGTCCGGCGCTGCGCATCAGCGCAAACCCGGGGGTGCCACCCGCGATCGCGGCCTGGTCCGCTGCCGTCATCTCCGAGACCGTCAGGATTTCCATGCGCCGTTTGTCCGTTTGCTTCGCCTCATCCAGAGGCAATGTGATGGGGGAGAAAGCCGATCGTCAGTCTATTTATTGTGCAATTGCCTAATTCATGGACTTTCACTCTGATGGCATTCGCCGCACAAAGAGGCAAAGTCACCGCTAACGGAATGATATCGTTGTTCAATTCCATGTCTTAATAAATTGGCACAGACCCTGCTTTTAGGGGAGGACTTTGGATCGCCCTGCCCGCCGGCGAAAGTCCAGGCGGGCGCAACAGCCGTTTCCGGGGCACTCACCTGTCCTTGCGGCGGCTGCGACGACGAACCGACGTGACGAGCGCGTCCGCCGCGCATATGGAAGTACAACAGACAGACCAGCAAGACGTGCCGGGGAGACGCTCAGTGAAAAAGATCGAGGCCATCATCAAGCCCTTCAAGCTCGACGAGGTGAAGGAAGCCCTTCAGGAAGTCGGGATTCAAGGCATCACCGTCACCGAGGCCAAGGGCTTCGGGCGGCAGAAGGGCCACGCCGAGCTCTACCGCGGCGCGGAATACATCGTGGATTTCCTGCCGAAAGTGAAAATCGAGATTGTGATCGGCGACGATCTTGTCGAGAAAGCCATCGACGCGATCCGGCGCGCCGCCCAGACCGGCCGGATCGGCGACGGGAAGATCTTCGTTTCCAATATCGAGGAGGCCATCCGCATCCGGACCGGGGAATCCGGCCTCGACGCCATCTAGGCCCTTCCGGCATTCTTGCCCGGTATTGCGGCACGGCCGGGCTTGACCGGCAGCCATTTTATGCCACGAACTTAGCCCGCCACGACACGGGGCCTCCTTGGGCGGCCCCATCACCAGAATTAACGTCCCAAACCACGACGACCATCACGACACCAAGCCATAAGGGGTATTCATGAAGACCGCCAAAGACGTCCTCAAGTCGATCAAGGACAACGACGTCAAGTACGTCGATCTGCGTTTCACCGATCCGCGCGGCAAGTGGCAGCATGTCACCTTCGATGTCTCGATGATCGACGAAGACATCTTCGCCGAAGGCACGATGTTCGACGGCTCCTCGATCGCCGGCTGGAAGGCGATCAACGAGTCCGACATGACCCTGATGCCGGACCCCACCACCGCGTCCATCGACCCGTTCTTCGCCGAGACCACCATGGTCATCGTCTGCGACATTCTCGAGCCGTCGACCGGCGAGCCCTACAACCGCGACCCGCGCGGCATCGCCAAGAAGGCGGAAGCCCAGGTCAAGGCGATGGGCGTGGGTGATACCGTGTTCGTCGGCCCGGAAGCCGAATTCTTCGTGTTCGACGACGTGCGCTACTCGGCAACGCCTTACAACACCGGCTTCAGGCTGGACTCGTCCGAACTGCCGACCAACTCGGACACCGAGTATGAAGGCGGAAACCTCGGCCACCGCATCCGCACCAAGGGCGGCTACTTCCCGGTTCCGCCGCAGGACTCGGTGCAGGACATGCGCTCGGAAATGCTCGGCTCGATGGCCAAGATGGGCGTCAAGGTCGAGAAGCATCACCACGAAGTGGCGTCGGCCCAGCACGAACTCGGCATGAAGTTCGACACGCTGACCCACATGGCCGACCAGATGCAGGTCTACAAGTACTGCATCCATCAGGTCGCCCACATCTACGGCAAGACCGCCACCTTCATGCCGAAGCCCGTCTATGGCGACAACGGCTCGGGCATGCACGTCCACCAGTCGATCTGGAAGGACGGCAAGCCGACCTTCGCCGGCAACAAGTATGCCGACCTCTCCGAGACCTGCCTCCACTATATCGGCGGCATTATCAAGCACGCCAAGGCCATCAACGCCTTCACCAACCCGTCGACCAACTCCTACAAGCGTCTGGTCCCGGGCTATGAAGCGCCGGTGCTGCTCGCCTACTCGGCGCGCAACCGCTCGGCCTCCTGCCGCATCCCCTACACGACCTCGCCGAAGGCGAAGCGCGTTGAGGTGCGTTTCCCGGATCCGATGGCGAACCCGTATCTCGCCTTCGCGGCGATGCTGATGGCCGGCCTCGACGGCATCAAGAACAAGATCGACCCGGGTCCGGCGATGGACAAGGATCTGTATGATCTGCCGAAGGAAGAACTGAAGACCATTCCGACGGTGTGCGGCAGCTTGCGCGAAGCCCTCGAAAGCCTCGACAAGGACCGCGCATTCCTCAAGGCCGGCGGCGTGTTCGACGACGACTTCATCGACAGCTTCATCGAGTTGAAGATGACCGAAGTCGAGCGCTTCGAGATGACCCCGCATCCGGTCGAGTTCGACATGTACTATTCGCAGTAAGCTGATTTCAGCTCATGCAAATGAAAGCCGCTCCGAAAGGGGCGGCTTTTTTTGTTTGAGATTTTGCTGTGGTCAGAAAACCAGTGAGCGATGAAGCGTTGCGCCGGCCCATGCCCCATCAGCAACCGCGAGCGATACCGAATGTGGCACCCGCGCCGTGTCACCACAGGCAAAAGCACCGGCAACACTTGTTTCCTTCATGTCATCGGTTTGCACCTGCGTGCCAAACGGTGTTTCGGCGAGCGCGCAGCCAAGCCCCGCTGCGATCGGCGTCGAAGGTGCATTGCGCGATGCTGTAAACAAGCCCGCGAATGCAAGTCGCCGCCCATCGGCAAGAATGACATCAGCATGGCCATCAAGCCGGCGGATGGGCGCTTCCTCGATCGTGACTTTGCGCGCAACCAGATCGGCACGCACAGCACCATCGAGCGTAACAAGTCCGTTAGTCAGGAATGTCGTAACACCCCATTCCGGTATTAGTTGCGCCTGATGCACGGACATCGGCCCGGTCGCGATCACGCCGATGTGGCCCTGATCAAGCTCATAGCCGTGACAATAAGGGCAATGAAAGACGCTTTTACCCCAGCGTTCCGCCAGTCCTTCAATCTCGGGAAGCGAGTCGCTCACGCCAGTTGCAAACAGAACTCTTCGGCCTTCGTGTCGGGAGCCCTTTGCTGTCATGACAGCGAAAGCATCTTTTTGCCCTATGACCTGCTCGGCTTCGTCTTCGATCCACGTTAACGTCGGATAGGCCTGAAGCTGCGCGCGTGCGGTGCGGGCAATCTCGGCCGGATCCACGCCATCCTGACCGAGAAAGCCATGAGCATGCCGCGCAAACCGGTTACGGCGAAGTCCAGCGTCAACGACCAGAACACTTCTCCGGGCACGAAGAAGCTGAAGGGAAGCAGCCATCCCGGCGTAGCTACCGCCGACGACGATGACATCGTGTTGCATTGTTATCCTTTCTGAGGCCGCCGCGCCGCGTGACGTCGGCTGAAGTCCGCCGCAAGGCTTGCCAGTGTGACATGAGCAAAACGTTCGAGTAACAACGCTTCGGCATCGGTGAAGGCCTGATCCAGCGCCGCGTTGACGACCTGCTCCACGAGGCAATCCGGCGTCTCATTGCGGTTACCGATCGCGAACACAGCAGGCTCGCCCAGCACCTGATGCAGATCGCGCAGAGTCACCGCATGCAAATCGGTACTGATGCGCCAGCCGCCTGCATGACCGCGCGCCGACGCCACTATTCCCGCTTCGCGCAACAGCCCCATCGTGCGCCTCACCACGACGGGGTTGGTGCACATGCATTCGGCGAGTTTTTCCGATGTCATCGGCTCTTCGCCCTCGGCCATGTGCAGAAGCACATGTAAAACGGAGGAAAGGCGGCTATCTCTTCTCATGTAACTTCTATTATTACATATATAGCGGAAGTTCAAGCCGCGATTGCAGGTCTTGAGACAGACACTGTTTTGTCAGCTCTTTTTTCTCGCCTTACCGGCATTGGTGCGCGACGCCACCGCCTTCTTCTTCGCCGCCTTCTCCCGATTGAACTCAATCGCCGCCTGCACCAGTTTCTTCAGCGCGGGCGCGTTGACCTTGTCACCCTCAAGAAAATCAATCGCGCGCCAGACCTTGCCGTTAAAGCCCGCGTTGAAAAGCCCGTCGGGATCGGCGAGCGACGCGCCGTGCGCGAAGGTCAGCTTCACCTTGTCCTTGTGTGCGTTGCCGACCGCGATGATGCCGCCGCATTCCCACACCGGGCTTCCCATCCATTTCCATTCCTCAACAATGTTCTTGTCGGCGCTGAGGACGGCCTTGCGCACGGCGGCGAGCGTCTTGCCGCGCCAGTCGGTGGTCTTCGCGATCAGCCGGTCGATCTTTTCGGATGGAGTCATGGGATCATCATTCCGTTGATTGAGCCGCCACGCGTCTCAAACCTGTCTGCCTGCACGCCGCATACTCGCAACATACGGCAACGCGAACATGTACAAACCGCTGAACAGCAGCAAGAACAGCGGCGGCAGCGGCGAATAGACGATCCATGCGGGCGGCTCGCCCAGCGCCATCGCCGCGAAGTTGGCAGCGACTGTCAGGGTGAAGATGATCGACAGCCAGCGATGGACCTGACGGATGGTGTTGCTCATTGAAATCTCCGTTGTTGATCGAGCGTGCAACGTGCCTCACGCGGCCCGCGCCAGCACCTGCTCCAGATTTCCGAAAAACTGCTCCCAGCCATGCCGCGCGCCGCCGAAGGCCTGCTTCTGATCGGGCCGGAAGCCGGACTGCTCCATGCGCAGATGGGTCCCCGCGCCTGTCGGCGTCAGCGTGAACGTCACGGTGCTTTGCAGATTGAATGCCGGATCGTCATGCGCGAAATTCCAGGTGTAGGAGAGCGATTTGTTGGCTTCGAGCGTGAGCACCTCGCAATCCAGCACGCCGCCCCACTCGCCGCGCAGGTTGAAGCGGTGGCCCACCGCCGGCACGAAATCGTTCTTCATCAGCCACTCCTCGATCAGATGCGGCTGCGTCAGCGCGCGCCAGAGCTTTTCCGGCGGATGAGAAAATTCACGCTCGACAACGACGGAGCGGAGTTCGGTTGCGCTGTCGTTCATTGGTCCATCCTTTTGAGCAAGTTTTCGAGATCGTCGAACCGCTTCTCCCAGAAGCCGGCCATGCGGCCGGTCCAGTCGAGCAGCGGCGCCAGCGCGCGCGGCTGCGCGCTGTAGTGGGTCTGCCGCCCCTCGTGGCGATCGCGCACAAGTCCGGCCTGTTTCAGAACGCCGAGATGTTTGGAGACCGCCGGTTGCGAGATTCCGGCCTGCGCGGTCAGCGCGCCGACGGTTTGCTCCCCGCTGCGGCACAGCCGCTCGAAGATCGCCCGGCGCGTCGGATCGGCCAGTGTCTTGAAAAGAACGTCCTGCGCGTTTGACATGAGATCAATAACCCATTGGCTATGGATTTATACATAGCCAGCGGGTTATGAGTTGGTCAAGCGGGAAATCGCGCCGCTAGTCGCGCCGGAAGGCCTGCACCGGGACGAAACCCGCATCTGGCGGCGGCACGGCGACAATCCCCGCCGCCGTCAGGGCCGTGGCCGCCTTCGCCGGATCGCCCGCCCAAGGCAACCGCGACCGAATATCCCGCGTCACCGGCTCCCCCCCCCCCCCGCCGTAGTCGAGCGGCCAGAGCCCGGACGGCACGATCTCCAGCGACACCCGGCGCAATGCGAATCCGTCCCCAAGGGCAGCCGCGAGTTTCGAGGGCTCGGCCACGCGCGCCGAGGCCGGGTTCGCCGGATCGGAGAATGTCACCAGCGTCGGGATCAGTTCGCCCGTCACCGCGATGCTGCCGGTTTGCTTTTTCACCTCGCGAAAATCCAGCCGCCTCCCTGCCGCGGCGAACGCGCGCAACGGCAGGTAGTTCAGGCCGTCGGTCTCGGCCGGGTTCTTTCCGTGCAGGAGCAGCGCGACCAGATTCCGCCCGTTGCCGAGATCGACGAACAGCGCGTCGCCCTTGATCCGTGGCCCGGCGGGTCCGCTGCCCGAGCCGCCATAGGCGCGGTTGGGATGCACCGAGATCACACCGGACGCCGAGCGGAGACCGGCGGGCGTCTCCACCTCAAGGGTAAGCCGGTATTTGTGGTCAGGCCGGTAAAGATAAATCCGCTCGCCGATCACCAGCGCGGCGAACAGCACCGCAAGGCCGATCCATCTCTTCCAGTTCATCCCGCGTGACCTTCGATTCTGTATCAAGCTGCTTGAATTAGGCGCGGTCCGCGCCGCTGTCACGCCATCTTCTCTTGATCCGGCACAGCCTTTCAGGAAAGACTGATACGGCAATAACGAAAGGACCGCCCGTGTCAGCCCCCCTCGAGACCCGCGTTCAGACCCGCAGCGACCTCGCCTGGTCAATCGCGGTGGGCGGCATCGGCATCATCGCTTTCGCGGCCTTCCTGCTGTTCGCCTGGTATTATGCAGCCACGCTGTTTCTGGTGTTCGCGGGCATCCTGCTCGGGGTGGCCCTCACCGCCATGACCAATCTGTTGAAGAAAGTGATGGGCGGGCCGCACGCGCTGCGCCTCGCACTGGTTTGTGTGGTGCTGGCTGGAATGCTGTCGGGCGTGGTGTTTCTCGGCGGCGCGACCATCGCGCGGCAGGCCGCGGTTTTGAGCAATACCCTCAAGTCGCAGCTTGTCACCGTCAAAACCTTTCTCGAACAGCACGGCGTCGATACCAGCTATCTCGAGCTTGGCGCGGTGACAGCGACACCGGCAAGCACCACCGACACGCCGACGGCCGCACCGCCGGCGACGCTCCCCAAGAATCTCCCAAGCGCGGGCGCCCTCGCCTCCGGCGGCGGCGCCATCGTCAGCCAGACGCTGAAGCTGCTTTTGGGAACAGTCAGCGCCGTCGGCAACTTCTTCATCGTGCTGTTCCTCGGCCTGTCCTTCGCGGCCCAGCCGGGCGTGTACCGCAAGGGCCTGCTGGCGCTGTCACCGAAGAAGCATCGCCATAGCGTGACGGTGGTGGTTGATCGCATCAGCGACACGCTGGAGCGCTGGCTGATCGCCCAGATGATCACAATGGCGGCGGTGTTTATGGTGACATGGATCGGCCTGTCGATCATCGGCATCGACAGTTCGTTCATCCTTGGCATTCAGGCCGGTCTGCTGGCCTTCATCCCCACCGTCGGCGCGCTGGTCGGCGGCCTGATTATCGTGCTGGCGAGCCTTGCTTCGGGGTGGGTCGCCGCTTTCAGCGCGTTCCTGCTGTTCCTCGGCGTGCATGCGCTGGAAAGCTACATCCTGACACCGATCATCCAGCGTCAGGCACTCGACATCCCGCCGGCGACGCTGTTCGCATTCCAGATTCTGCTCGGCGTGGTGTTCGGGCTGTGGGGACTGGCGTTGGCGCTGCCGCTGATGGCCATTGTGAAGGTCATCATCACCTATCTGCGTGAAGAGGACGAGCCGCGCGAGCCGGAATTCGTGATCGCGGCGAAAACCTGAAAATAAAAAAAGGCGCCTCTTCGGCGCCTTTTCCAGTCGCGGATGGTGCTGTCAGAAACTCACCACCGTGTTGGTGTGCTCGACCTCCGGGGGCGACGCGAAATGCGGGCCGACCAGCGCGCGCCACTCGGTGAAATCGGCGGACTCGCGGAAATCGACCGTGTGGTTTTCCAGCGTTTCCCACTTGATGTGCAGCCGGTATCGCGACGGCTTTTCGATCGAGCGGTGCAGCTCAAAGCTCTTCCAGCCCTTGCAGCGCTTGAAAATGGTCTGCGCCATGGCGACAGCCGCCTCAAAATCCTTTTCGCTGCCCGGCTTGACTTCAATCTGTGCGATTTCGGTAATCATTGTTCTCCGCCCTTCTGATCTTGTCAGGCGGCTCTAGCGCAAAACCGGACGGCAGAAAAGACAAAGGGCACCAAAGGGTGCCCTTCCCAAGCCGTGAAACGAACATTGATGCTAGAAAAACGTGACCAGGATGCCGAGCAGCACCAGCGTGCAGCCGCCAAGCGCCACCGGCTGCCAGTCGAACGCCGAGCCATAGCGGCCTTCGGCGCGCCGCGCCGCGATCAGGGCATTCTCGTATTCGTCGGACGTCGAGAACATGCAGGCAAAGCCGGCGCGGGCGGACGCCACGCTCGCTTCAAGCGCGGAAATATCTGACTGGGAACGGTGACTTTGTGCAGTGGCCATGCCGTATCGTAGGACGCACATGGTAAACAGAGTGTTAGCAGATTAGGCCAGCGCCTCGGCGGGGCGCACGGTCGCCTTCTCCACGGGCGCGGCGGCCGTTCTGATCATCTTGCGCCGCGCATCTTCCAGCGACAGCGGCTGTTCGGTGGCCGCTTCCACGCGATTGCGGCCGCCGCGCTTGGCCTGATACAGCGCGGTATCGGCGGAGGCCATCAGCACTTCGAGTTCGGTATTCGCCGGACCGCCCGCGACACCGATGCTGACCGTGGTTTCCAGCGGAACGTCATCGATGGCGACTCCGGACGACTCGAAGGCTTCACGGACCCGCTCCGCCGCGACCAGCGCTTCATCCATCGCGCATGGCAGGAGCGCTGCGAATTCCTCGCCGCCGACCCGGCCCACAAGGTCCGTGATGCGGAGCGAGGCGACCACGACATTTGAGAAGACCTGAAGCACCTCGTCGCCGGTGGCGTGGCCGAAGCGGTCGTTGACCGACTTGAAGTGGTCGATATCGAAAATCATCACGGTCACCGGACGCCCGGCTTTCGCCTCGCGCTCGATCATGCGGGATGTCGCTTCGCTGAATCCGCGCCGGTTCAGCAGGCCGGTGAGCGGATCGACCGAGGCTGCGGTCTTGTGCGCGGTCACCGTGCGCTCGGAGACCAGCATGAAAATAATGAACACCGTGCCGACCGCGTAGATCACCAGTTCGGCGGCGAAGGCGGCGACCCAGACCTGGCTCATGCCGGCGTTGCCGGGCCGGAACATGTCGCCCATGACGATCGGCAGCATGAGAACAGCGCCGTGCATCACAGGAACGGCAATCGCCGGCCAGCGCGCGCGCAAACTCTTGCGCCGCTCGCGCCACAGCTCGGCCGCGGTCAGCGACGCGTAGATCGCGACAATGCCCGCGCCGAGCATCATCCGGATTTCGGGATCCATCGGATCGAGCAGGACCACCGCGGCGACCCACAGCGCCGGTCCGGCGAGGACGCCGATCCAGTTGGCCGGGCGGCCATGAAATGCCCGCGCCGCGTCCCACATCAGCCCGCAGGCGATAAAGCCAACGGCATTGACCGCCAGCGACAGTTCAAAGCCGAGTTCAGTTCCGCCGATCGTCCACAACGCGACGGAGGCCGCACCGAGAACATAGGCTGCACCCCACCAGCCGAGCGCCGCGATCTTTTCCTGACGCCAGAAGAACAGCAGCAACACGCCCAGCATCGCTGCCGCCAGTGTCGCCACGAGGTAAAGCGTCGAAATGTCGAGAGACAAATGTGTGCCAGCCGGCATGTTCTATGCAGCGCTTAAAAATTCGACGGAGCCGGAATAGCTCCCTCAGCCATTGACGAATCTAGCAACGGTCTCTTCGCACTCCGTTTGCAGCGGTCACACAATTTTCAGGAAAAATCGCTGCAATTCGGCGGTATCGGGAACAGCAAAAAGGGCGCCCGAAGGCGCCCTTTTGTCCCGCGATTTGCGGAAAACTTGAATCGAAACGATGACCGCTTCGAGAACTGGCGAAGCGCGTCTTAGCGCTTCGAGAACTGGAAGGACCGGCGGGCCTTGGCCTTGCCGTACTTCTTGCGTTCGACAACGCGCGAGTCGCGGGTCAGGAAGCCGCCCTTCTTGAGGACGCTGCGCAGATCCGGCTCGAAGTTGGTCAGAGCCTTGGAGATGCCGTGACGCACGGCACCGGCCTGACCCGACAGGCCGCCGCCAGCGACGGTGCAGATCACGTCGTACTGGCCCTGACGTGCGGCAGCGACGATCGGCTGCTGGATCATCATGCGCAGCACCGGACGGGCGAAGTAAACCTCGACCTCACGGGTGTTGACCACGATCTTGCCGGAGCCTGGCTTGATCCAGACGCGTGCAACCGCGTCCTTGCGCTTGCCGGTGGCATAGGCGCGGCCCTGCTTGTCGACCTTCTTTTCGTACTTCGGAGCGTCGGGCGCGGACGTCTTCAGCGCCGAGAGCTGATCAAGGGACTGCATGGTATCGGACATTATGCGGCCCTCGTGTTCTTGCGGTTCAACGATGCGATATCGACGGTCTCGGGCTGCTGGGCCTCGTGCGGATGGTCAGCGCCTGCATAAACACGCAGGTTGCCCATCTGCACACGGCCGAGCGGGCCGCGCGGAATCATGCGTTCAATGGCCTTCTCGACCACGCGCTCCGGGAAACGGCCTTCGAGGATCGACTTCGCCGAGCGTTCCTTGATGCCACCGATGAAACCGGTGTGGTTGTAGTACATCTTGTTGTCACGCTTGCGCCCGGTGAGGACGACGTGAGCCGCGTTGATGATGATGACGTTGTCACCGCAATCGACGTGGGGGGTGTAGGTCGGGAGGTGCTTGCCGCGCAGGCGCATGGCAACCAAGGTGGCGAGACGGCCGACGACCAGACCCTTGGCGTCGATCAGCACCCACTTCTTGTTGACCTCGGCTGGCTTTGCCGAAAACGACTTCATGATGAGTTGTCCGTGAAATTGCTTGTTCGGCCGGATCGCCAAACTGGCGCGTTTCTAGATAACCCGCCGCGCAGCGTCAATGCCGTGCGGTGAAAAATACATCATAGAAAACAATGGCTTGTAAATATGGTGCAATAATACCTGTCAAATCGTCAAGTATTCGGAATGGAGTATGTGGAAGTCACATGCGCAATCGGATCGGGCGAAGTCCCTGATAACAGGCTGACTTCCCCCACCGCGAGGCGCTTGCCGAGCTTCATCAGCTTGGCCGCGGCCAGCACGTCCTGGCCCGGCTGCCCCTTGCGCAGGAAATTGATGTTGAGGCTGGTGGTCACCGCCAGCCCGACCGGCCCGATGGCAGACAGCAGGACGACGTACATCGCGAAATCCGCCAGCGCCATCAGCGTCGGCCCCGACACCGTGCCGCCCGGGCGCAACATCCGCTCGCTGTAGGGCTGACGCAGCAGGCAGGTCTCGCCATCTGCGCTCTCGATCAGAATTTCGCCGCTGGCAAAGGCTTGCGGAAACTCCTTGTGGAGAAACGCCTCGAGTTCTGCCACGGTCATCTTCGGCTTGTTCATGGAACGTATGTCCTGCACTGCACTCGTATGTGACGGTTTTGTATCTTAGGGTGAGCCCGATAGCGAGCCTGACGGAACCGAAAAGCGAATCCGGATTGAGTGAGACCATGACGCCACAAGCCTCCCGCGCCGTATCGCAAGCACCCTCGCCGCTCCTGCGCGAAACCGTCGGCAGCATTGCCGTGCTGACGCTCGATTCACCGGCGACGCGGAACGCGCTCTCCGAAGCCATGATCGCGGCGCTTCAGGACGCGCTGGATTCCATCCGCGACGACAAAAACATCCGCGCGGTGGTGATCGCGGCCAACGGCCCGGCCTACTCGTCCGGGCACAATCTCAAGGAACTCACCGCACGCCGCTCCGATGCGGACAAGGGCCGCGCCTACTTCGCGCAGATGATGAAATCCTGCAGCGACATGATGCAGACAATTGTCCGCCTGCCCAAGCCCGTGGTCGCAGCCGTGCAAGGTGTCGCCACCGCCGCGGGATGCCAGATGGTGGCGACATGCGATCTCGCGGTCGCCTCCGATCAGGCGACATTCGGCACGCCGGGCATCGACATCGGCCTGTTTTGCTCGACGCCGATGGTGGCGCTGACGCGCAATGTTCCGCGCAAGCACGCGATGCACATGCTGCTGACCGGCGAGCACATCTCCGCGCAGCGCGCGCTTGAACTCGGCCTCGTCAACAGCGTGGTGCCGGCCGGCACCGAGCGTGAGGCGGCCATCGCGCTTGCCGAACGGATCGCGGTGAAATCGGCCTACACGCTGAAGGTGGGCAAGGAAGCCTTCTACCGGCAGGCCGAAATGAGTCTCGCGGACGCCTACACCTACGCCGCGCAGGTGATGACCGAGAACATGATGGCGCGTGACGCGCAGGAAGGCATCGGCGCCTTCATCGAAAAACGCGATCCCAAGTGGGAAGACCGCTGAACCGCGCTGCTCGTCATTGCGAGCGCAGCGAAGCAATCCATCCGCTAAAGAATGGATTCCTTCGTCGCTCCGCTCCTCGCAATGACGAAAATAGATGGAAGTTAAAGTGAACCACGACGTTTACGACGACAATTATATCCGCGCGATCCTCACCAACGTGAAGTCCATCGCCATGGTCGGCGCATCGCCGGTCAACGTGCGGCCGAGCTATTTCGCATTCAAGTATCTGGTCGAGCGCGGCTACGACATGATCCCGATCAATCCGGGCCAGGTCGGAAAGAGCCTGATCGGAAAGCCGTTTGTCGGATCGCTGAAGGACATCGGCCGCCCCGTGGACATGATCGACATCTTCCGCAACTCGGATGCCGCTTCGGCTGTCGTCGATGAAGCGCTCGCGCTGCCTGCTTTGCCGAAGGTGATCTGGATGCAACTCGGCGTCGTCAACGAAGCAGCCGCCGCGAAGGCGGAAGCCGCCGGCGTGAAGGTTGTGATGAACCGCTGCCCGAAGATCGAATATGCGCGACTGACGTCCGAGATTCAGTGGGTCGGCGTCAACTCGCGCACCATCAGCGCCAAACGCGCACCGATCCCGACCAGCAACATGCGCCTGTCGCTGAATCGCAGCAGCGTGAGCGGCGGTGCGACCATGGCAGCCGACCGCGCCGCAAAGGACAAGAACGACCTGCCGTAAAACGCGCACATTGCAGAACAGCGTTCCGGTCCCGGCATGTATTGTGTCAGCTTTATTGCCAGTTATCACCGGTCGCGGCTGACGGCTTGACGCGGGCCGCGTCCGCCCGCAGCATATTCTTCTCCATGCCCGTTCGCGGCACCCAGAAGGACACCTCATGACCGAAAGATTGCCGGGTTTCTCCACGCTCTCCATTCACGCCGGCGCGCAGCCGGACCCGACCACGGGCGCGCGCGCAACGCCGATCTATCAGACCACATCATTCGTCTTCAACGACGCCGACCACGCCGCCTCGCTGTTCGGCCTGCAGGCGTTCGGCAACATCTATACCCGCATCGGCAATCCGACCAACGCCGTGCTTGAAGAGCGCGTCGCGGCACTGGAAGGCGGTACCGCCGCCCTCGCCGTCGCCTCGGGACACGCCGCGCAACTGGTGACGTTCCACGCGCTGTTGCAGCCCGGCGATGAATTCATCGCGGCGCGGCGGCTCTATGGCGGCTCGATCAACCAGTTCAACCACTCGTTCAAGAACTTCGGCTGGAACGTCGTGTGGGCCGACACTGACGATGTCTCGACCTTCGAGAAGGCACTGTCGCCGAAGACCAAGGCGATCTTCATCGAGTCGATCGCCAATCCCGGCGGCACCGTGACCGACATCGAGGCCATCGCGGCCATTGCCCGCAAGGCCGGTGTGCCGCTGATCGTCGATAACACGCTCGCCTCGCCCTATCTCATCAAGCCGATCGACCACGGCGCGGACATCGTGCTGCATTCGGCGACGAAATTCCTCGGCGGCCATGGCAATTCCATCGGCGGCATCATCGTCGATGCCGGGACGTTCGACTGGTCGCGCGATGGCCGCTATCCGGTTCTGAGCGAACCGCGCCCGGAATATCACGGCATCAAGCTGCAGGAGACGTTCGGAAACTTCGCCTTCGCGATTGCCGCACGGGTGATCGGCCTGCGCGATCTCGGCCCGGCCCTCTCGCCGTTCAACGCCTTTCTGATCCTGACCGGCATCGAGACACTCAGCCTGCGCGTTCAGCGGCACTGCGATAACGCCAAGGCCGTCGCGGAGTGGCTGTCGGCGCATCCCGCGGTGGCGTGGGTGAGTTACGCGGGCCTGCCAGGCGACCGCTATCACAACCTCGCGCGCAAATACTCGCCGAAGGGCGCCGGCGCGGTGTTCACATTCGGCCTCAAGGGCGGGTACGACGCGGGCATCAGCCTCGTTTCCAACGTCAAGCTGTTCTCGCATCTGGCCAATGTCGGCGACACCCGCTCGCTGATCATCCATCCGGCCTCCACCACGCACAGCCAGCTCAGTGATGCGCAGAAGGCGCTGGCCGGAGCCGGTGTCGATGTGGTGCGTCTGTCGGTCGGCCTCGAAGACAAGGAAGACCTGATTGCCGATCTCGATCAGGCGCTGAAGGCCTGACCAGTATCATTGACCTCAAAAGCAAAAGCGCGGCGCCGGGCATGGCGTCGCGTTTTTCAATGTGAGGAGAGCAAAACGATCTAAAAAATCAGGTCTTCGCCGCTTCCACGGCCTTGGCCTTGTCCTGACGCACCAGCCGGGCATTGCGCTGGACGATCGAAAACGTCGCCAGCGCGAAAAGAATGACAAGGAGCTGCAGCGACACCGCTTCCAGCGTGGCGTTGAGCCCCAGCGACTGCAGCCAGCCGAAGTTCTTCAACTCCGTCACAGGAATGATGGCCTGCTCCTGGAATTCCTGAATGGCTTCGCCGATGAACTTGATACCCATCGCGAACAGGAATGCCGATGTGACGACGAACAACGGGCGAAGCGGAATCCTCTTTGCGATCATGTTGATGAAGTAGAACAGCACGGCCAGAGCAACCGTCGCGGCGGCAAGTCCGCCGAACAGGCCGGCACTCCAGCCGCCCTCGGTGGCCGCGAGCGCGTAGACAAACAGCACCGTCTCGGCGCCTTCACGGAACACCGCAAAGAACGCGAGCGCACCGACAGCCCAAGCTGTATCCTGCTCAAGCGCGCTGTTGGCTTTCGAGGCCAGATAGTCTTGCCAGCCGCGCGGGTCCTGTTTTGTCATCAGCCAGCCGCTGACGTAGAGCATCAAGGCCGCGGCAAAGAGAATGACGACACCCTCGAGAACATCGTTGTGATCGCCCGAGTTGAACACCGCAAAGAGCCAGGCCGCCACAAGGCTGGCGCCGATGGCTGCGAGCGCTCCGCCATACAGCGCCGTCACGCGATGTCCGCCTCCAACCTTGCGGAGGTAGGCCGCGAGCGCGGCGATCACGAGCATGGCCTCAAGGCCCTCGCGCAGCAAGATGACGGCGGCCTGAATGAATGCGTTTGACATGGAAGACCTTGGATCCTGTGAGTGGCCCGTTCTATCGCGCCGCACTTCGAAGTTAAAGTGCGGGCGGCGGCACCAGATCGTGAACGGCGCGCGGGATGAAAGAAGTGACCGAGAATCGGCCATTTCTCGCATGATCTGCTTTTTAGAATAGTTCGATTTCAGCCGCCCTCGCCGGTGACAAGGCGCAGCTTGGCGGGCGTCCTGTTGGGCAGCGCCCCACCGAGCCGCTCGGCGTGAAACAGCGCGAGCGTGAGAACGAAAATCGCGATGGCCTGGTGCGCGAGGCCAAGATCAATCGGCACCTGATTGAGCAGCGTCAGAACTCCGACGGCGGCCTGGAAAATCATCGCCGTCATGATCCATAACGCACGGGACACGATCGCCGGGCTTGCCTTCGAGCGGATCGCGTCGATCGCATGCAGGATCGCCAGCACGACAAGCGTGTAGGCAATCATCCGGTGCGTAAACTGAACCGTCAGCGTGTTGTCGAAGAAATTGCGCCACCATGGCTGCTCGAAGAACAGCCGCGCGGCGGTGGGAATGAACGCGCCGTCGATCTGCGGCCAGGTGTTGAACACGCGGCCCGCGCGCAATCCTGCGACCAGCGCGCCGAAATAGAACTGCAGGAAGATCAGCGCCAGCAGAACCCGGCCCGTGATCCTGACGCGCGCCGGCGCAGCCAGCGGCACAGCCCCCTGAAGCCGGCGCAGGGTCCAGACGATGGCCGAGAAGATAAACACCGCGAGCATGAAATGCACCGCGAGCCGATACTGCGACACCGAAACGCGCTCGGTAAGGCCCGATGACACCATCCACCAGCCCACGGCGCCCTGCAGGCCCCCGAGCGCGAAAATCACCCACAGCTTGCGCTTGAGCGGACCTGGCAAGACTCCGCGCCACAGAAACCAGAGAAACGGCAGCAGGAATACGGCACCGATCAGGCGGCCCAGCAGGCGATGGCCCCACTCCCACCAGAAGATGGTCTTGAACTCCGACAGGCTCATGCCGCGATTCATCTCGCGGTACTGGGGAATGGTCTTGTACGCCTCAAACTGCCGCGTCCATTCCGCATCGGTCAGCGGCGGGATGGTGCCGGTCACCGGCTTCCATTCCACGATCGACAGGCCGGATTCGGTCAGCCGCGTTGCGCCGCCGACCATCAGCGTGCAGACAATCAGCGCGGCCACCACGATGAGCCAGGCGCGGACGCTCCGCATGCCCGTGGCCTTGTTTTGTGTATCCATCGCGAGGGTTGTCATGATCCGAAAATGCAGCCTTGAATGAATGCGCGCGGTCCTTATAGTCGCCGCACTTTCCCGCGCAAGGCGCGTATTTACGGCCACCAGCACAATCCTGTTATGAAAATCCGCACCCGAAAACTGATCGGAACCTTCGGCCTCCTCGTGCTGGTGATTGTCTGGTCGCTGGCCGGCATGGTGATCGCGCAGACGCCGTGGCTCGCCAGTTCCAAGCTGTATCAGGCCATCTTCTATGTGGTGGCCGGTCTCGGCTGGGTGTTGCCTGCCATGCCGCTGATCGCCTGGATGTCGCGGCCCGACCCTCAGCCGTAGTTTTTGGCCAGTTCGGCCTTGGGCGCTTTTGGCGTCCGCACAGTGAGTCCCGAAACAACCACACGCAGCGAACGCAGCGAACGCCGACGGCCGTCCCATGAAATCCGGGGCAGCGCCATCGGATCTGAGCGGCCGTCGGCGCGGATCACCCCCGGCACGGCGGACACCGCGCTGGCAAACCCGGCCTCCTGCACCAGCATCATTTCGCGTGGACCGAAGGAGTCCCGTGCTCCGAACGGATAGGCGAAATGACGGCATGGAGCGTTGAGCGCGGTCTCGATCACCGTCCGGCCCATGGTCATTTCCCGGAGCGCGGTGGTGCCCTTGGTGCGCGCGAGGTTTGGATAGTTGACGGTCGCGCTTCCAATGGTGGCCTGCGGATCGCGCGCCAGCTTGGCGAGATCCTGCCACGACATGGCGGCATCGCGCGATGCACTCTCGATGTCCACGCCGTAGCGGCCGCAGAGATCGCCGATGGCAGCGGCAACATCGTCCGGCGAGAGCGTCATCATCCAGGCGTGCAGCATCTCGTAAAGCTGATATTTCTCGGCGAGGCTCGGGGCGAAGAAATGCTGCTCGGTCCGGTTCATCACCAGCCCGATGCGCGCGTTGCGTGCGATCACCTGCTCCAGCGCAAGCCACCACGCCTTGCCGATACCATCGACAAAGCCGGTAGGAACATACAGCGCAAACGGCACGCGGTGACGCGACAGGACCGGATAGGCGAATGTCATGAAATCGCGATGGCCGCCATCGAAGGTCAGGCACACAAAACGTCGCGCGAGCGCAGACTGCCGGGAGCGCTCCACGGCATCGTCAATGGACAAGACGTCGAAACCCCAGCGCTTCAGCGCCGAAACCGCACGGTCGAGGAATTCAGGAGTGACTTCGCTTTCCTGCAGCGGCTGGAACGGATCGCTGCCCCTCGGCCTGACATGCTGGAACCGGAGAATGACGCCCGCCCCGCCGGTCCGGCGTTCAAGGAGATGTGGCAGGCCGCTGAAATAAGCCAATTCCAGCCCGAGATCCGCCAGCAGCCCTTTCGCAAACAACACCCTGATCGTTCCTTATCGCCGGCCCATGCCGGCCAAGTGTGACTGCCAAGTCTCTATTGTCATTACTCTTTGTTGACATTTCTTTGAATAAGGTCGGCCAAAGCCGCAAATCCCGAAACGCCCAAGAACCAGTGCGCAAGAACTCAGGTCGTCCGATGGCCATGGCTGCAGAACTTCACGGCTCATCCTCCCCGGCCCGTCCGTCGAGCCGCATCGCGCGGATCGACGTCCTGCGCGACATGGCTGCGGCCGAGCCGATCTGGCGCGCATGTGAAACGACAGAATTTCTGTTCACACCCTATCAGCGTTTTGAACTCCTCCACGCCTGGCAGACGACAATCGGCAGGCATGAAGGCGCCGCGCCGTTTATCGTTGTTGCTTACGATGCCGACAACCGGCCACTTGCGCTTCTGCCGCTTGCCACCGGGCGGGAGAACGGCGCAAACACCGCGCGGTTCATGGGCGGCAAACATCCGACTTTCAATATGGGGCTGTGGCGCCGCGATTTCGCGGACACATTCACTGCGGCGGATGCCGATGCCCTGATCGCGGGAATCCGCATGCAGCCCGACCGTATCGACGTGCTCGCGTTCTCGCAGCAGCCGAAACAATGGCTTGGCATCGCAAATCCGCTGATGTTGCTCGGCGCGCAGCCCTCGACAAATCCCTGCCCGATGATGACCATGGTCCCCGGCTGCAAGCCCGAGGAGCGTGTCAGCACCTCGACACGGCGCCGGCTTCGCAACAAGGAACGCAAGCTGCAGGCCCTTCCGGGCTATCGCTACTTCGTCGCCACCACCGACGAGGACATCAACCGTCTGCTCGACAGCTTCTTCATCATCAAGCCACAGCGCATGGCGCTGTCGAAACTGCCGGATGTGTTTTCCGATCCGGCGACCAAGGTTTTCGTCCGCGACGCATGCCTGGCGAAGCTGCCGAACGGCCAGCGCGCCATCGAAATTCACGCGCTGGAATGCGACGACGAACTGATCTCGATCTTCTCGTGCGTGGCGGATGGCGAGCGGTTCTCGACCATGTTCAACACCTACACGATCTCGGAAAATGCGCGGTACAGTCCGGGCCTGATACTGCTGCGCTACATGATCGACCATTTCGGCGATCTCGGCTACCGCTCGCTCGACTTCGGGGTGGGTTCCGACGACTACAAGATGACATTCTGCAAGGACGACGAGCCGCTGCTCGACGCCTTTATTCCCCTTACCGCGCGCGGCAAGTTCGCAGCTCTTGGCATGTCGTCATTGACTCACGCCAAGCGGCTGGTGAAACACAATCCGGCGCTGATGCATATGGCTCAGCTTCTGCGCAACGCCATTTCCCGCTGACCGCTTCAGGCTGCCGCGACCCGCTCTCCGGGCGCGCCGAGGTCCATGGCCCTCAAGGGAGTGTCGAGGATCGTCACGCCCACGAAGCCCGATGCCAGCAACTGCGCCTTCATCACATCGCGCGCCGTCGCCGTAATCGCCGGGTCGGGGATAATCACGGCATGCGCGTCGGTCGCGATGACATTGGCCGGCAGGTCCGAGGCGGTGCCGGCATCCAGCACCACGTAATCGTAGGCCCGCGAGAGCGCATCGACGGCCAGATTGATCCGGGGCAATTGCAGAAGCTGGCGCTGCGACGGCTCACGCCCCGCGCCCACGATGTGAACGCCCGACAGGCGGTCCTTGGTGATGATTTCGCCGAATGAGGCCGCCCCTTGCATCAGATCGGTCAGCCCCGGCGACGACGGGTCGCTCGAGACGGCGGCCAGTGTCGGCGATAACATCGCAAGATCGACCAGCACGACTTTCGCGCCCCGCGACAGCAGCCGCGCGAGCGTCAGGGCCACGAGCGTGACGCCCTCCTCCTGATGCGCACCGATCACCGTCACCTTCTTCGTGCCTCCGTGACCCAGCACCGCAGCGAGACGTTCGATTTCGAGAATTCCCGCGGGCAGTTGCGGATGCGTATCGCGCAGCGGCGCCATCGGCGCGCGCGGCGACACCAGCGAGCGCGGCACGGTCATCCGCAGCAATTCGCCCGTGGCGATATAACCGCCCGTCAGCATCAGCGTCGCCAGCGTGGCGATCAGCACGGTCGGGAGCTTCTTCGGGAACGCAGGCGTGTTCGAGACGATGCCCCGGGAAATGATCCGTCCGTCCGCCGGAACCGCGTCGATATTCTCGCGGGTGGTCGCCTCGCGATACTTGGCCAGATACGACTCCAGCAGATCGCGCTGCGCCTTGGCTTCACGCTCTAGCGCCCGCAATTGCACGTCCTGACCGTTGGTGGAGGACGCCTGGCGCTTCAACTGGTCGAGGCTGCCGTTGAGTCCATCGGCCCGCGCGCTGGCGATCCGCGCGTCATTTTCCAGCGAGCGGGAAATCTTGCTCGCTTCCTCACGGATTTGGCGGTCGATGTCAGCGATCTGCGCCTTCAATTCCTTAATGCGCGGATGCCCGCCGAGCAGCGTGGAGGACTGTTCCGCCAGTTGCGCGCGCAGCGTTACGCGCTGCTCCGACAGGCGGCGCACCAGCTCGGAGTTGAGCACCTCGGACGCCTCGATGGGCTTGCCGCTCTGAAGCATTTCGCGGATCAGGCGCGCCTTGGACTCCGCGTCCGATTTCAGGGCCCGCGCATTGTTGAGTTGGGTGTTCATCTCGCCGAGCTGCTGGTTGGACAGCGTCGCGTTGTTGGTGCCGACGAACAGGTTCGACTTCGAGCGAAACTCCTCAACCCGCGCTTCGGCGTCCGCGACCTTCTTGCGAAGACCCTCGATCTCGACAAGCAGCCATTGCGAGGCAGACTTGGCCTGATTCTGCCGTGCCGCCTGTTGCAGCACGAGGTATCCGTCGGCAATCGAGTTGGTGACGCGCGCCGCGAGCTCCGGATCGCGCGACTGGAATTCGACCACCATGACGCGCGACTTGTCGACGGCATATGCCGTCAGCCGCTCGTAATAGGCTTCCAGCACCCGCTCCTCGGGGGTCATCTTGAACGGATCGCGGCCGATGCCGAACAACGCCAGCAGCGTCTTGAGCGGCGAGATGCCGCGCAGCACCGGATCAAACTCCGGCAGCTCCGCCAGCTTGTTCGCCTTGATGACTTCGCGGGCAAGATCGCGCGACAGCAGCAACTGCACCTGGCTGGTGACAGCCTCGGCATCGAGACTGCCACGCTCTTCCGAGCGCTCACCGTTCGGCCGCAGGAAATAGTTTTCGCGCCCGTCAATCAGAATGCGCGCCTCGGACTTGTAGCGCGGCGTGATCATGTTCACGGCGACCATCGACAGCACGAAGGCCAGCGCGGTCGGCACGATCACCCACATCCGCTTGCGGACAAGCGTGTCCCAGATGGCGCGAAGGTCGAGATCGCCGAGTTCGGGAGCAACCCCATGCGCGGCAGGAGTGATGGCCGGCGCCGGAACGACGGGCGCAGAAACGATGGGCGCAGCCGCCGGGGTCGGCGCGGCCGCGGCTTTCGTCTTGGCTTTGGCGCGGAAAGAAATCTTGTCCATCCAGTCGCGCCAGAACGACAAACGCATCGAAACTCTCCACCCGAACGCCACTACACTCGCTGCCCTGAGCGCCCCGATTACAGTCTATTAAGGTTGCTGCCCGGTTAATCGCGACACTATCGCCGCTCATTTCCCTTGCGGCGCAGCAGCTTCGTTACCGCTTTGTTAACCATAAAAGCCCTTAATCAGACTCGGTATTTAACCGGATTCCCCTTCATGCCGCGCAGCCGCATGCGCCTCGCCGGTCTTCTCCTCGCGCTCGTTGTATCGGGCTGCATGAAGACGGCCGCGCCAGTCGCCGTCATCGACAACGGCAGCCTCGATGCGATCGCCTATGGTACGGTTCAGCCCGTGCGCGCCATGAGCGTCGAGACGGCGCCGGTCCCCACCGCCTCCAGCTACGCTGCTCATGACGAGCCTTACCGGCTCGATGCGGGAGACCGGTTGCGCATTGTCGTTTACGGTCAGGAAGGCCTCACCAACACCTATGCCGTCGATGCGGGCGGCGCGATCACAATGCCGCTGATCGGCGCAGTGCGGGCGCGCGGCCTGACACCGAATGGTCTCGCGGCGGCGATCACGGCGCGGCTCAAGAACGGCTACATTCGCGAGCCCTATGTCGCGGCGGAGGTCGAGACCTACCGGCCCTTCTTCATCCTCGGCGAAGTCGCCGCGCCCGGCCAGTATCCCTACGTGCCCAACATGACTGTCGAGAGCGCGGTCGCGATCGCCGGCGGCTTCACACCGAGGGCGCTGCGCAGCAGCATCAAATTAACCCGGATGGGCGAAGGTGGAACCGCTCAGGCTGTCGTGCCGCCTGGCACCCTCCTGAAACCCGGGGACACGGTCGTTGTCGCCGAACGCTGGTTCTGACAATGCCCGAGACGCCCGACTCTCCCTTGCGCATCCTGCACGCTGTCCGCGCGCCGGTCGGCGGCATTTTCCGGCATATCCTCGATCTCGCCGCGGGCCAGGCCGAGCGTGGACATGCGGTCGGCATTCTTGCTGACAGCCTGACAGGCGGAGAGCGCGCCGAAGCTGCGCTGAAGGAGATCGCCCCCAAACTCAAACTCGGTGTGTATCGCCTCGCCATTCGCCGCGAGCCGCATCCGGTGGACAGCATCACGTCGCTGCATTTTCTTCGCCTCGTCCGCTCGCTGAAACTCGATGTGCTGCACGGGCATGGCGCCAAGGCTGGCGCCTTCGTGCGCATGAAACGCAAGTCGAAGAAGGCGATCCGGGTCTACACGCCTCACGGCGGCTCTCTGCACTACCCGCCGGGCACGCTGAAGGGCAACGTCTACGCGCGCATGGAGCGCGCGCTGATGAACCGCACCGAACTGTTCCTGTTCGAGAGCGGATTCGCCCGCGACACCTATCAGCGCGTGATCGGCAAGCCCGCCGGACTGGTCCGCTGCGTCTTCAACGGCGTGACCGCAACCGAATTCGATCCCGTCCCGCTCGCGGAGGACGCCACCGACATCGTCTATGTCGGCGAATTCCGAGAGATCAAGGGCGCCGACCTGCTGATCCAGGCCGTCGCCCGGCTGCGCGCCGACGGCAAGCCCGTGACATTGACGCTCGCGGGCGATGGCGAGGAAACCGAGAACCTGAAAGCGCTCATCGCCAAATTGAATGTTGGCGATGCGGTCCGCTTTATCGGCCATGTCAAAGCCCGCTACGGCTTTTCCAAGGGCAAGGTACTGGTCGTCCCCTCCCGCGGCGACTCGATGCCCTATGTCGTGATCGAGGCCGCAGCCGCCGGTATCCCGATGGTCGCCGCCAATGTCGGCGGTATTCCGGAAATCTTCGGTCCCTATACCGACGGTCTTTTCGTCGCCAACAGCATTGGCGCGATGGCGGATGCCATCGAGACCGCACTCGGCGACATGGACAAGACGCGCGAGCGCGCCCGCGATCTGCGCGAACGTGTCTTCGTCCATTTCTCCCAGAAGGCGATGGTCGACGGCGTGCTCGCCGGATATCGCGACGCGTTTAACGCGCGTTAACCCTGCTGGATCGAGATAACCAATTCTTCCGATTTGTTGGCTACGCAAGAGGCTGGGAACCCTTGGGTTTCTCCGGCCTGTCGCTACATGACGGCCCAACAACGGAAAATCAGCCGTGGAACCGATCGACGTCAGAACCATGATGAACGCGGCCGCGGGAGCCGCAGCGATCAGCAATGCCGACAGCGTGCCCCGGCTTGAACGCCGCAAGAGGTTGTCGCCGGCCGCGCTTGCGGTCGCCAACGAAAAGGTCCGCAAGGCCTATTCGACGGTCGTGATCAGCGGCGTTGTCCGCATCGTTGATTTTCTTGTCCTCAGCGCCGTCGGGCTCGGGCTTTATCTCTGGTACGTGATGCCGGGCGGCGGCTTTTCCTGGCAATACGCCGCGGCGGTGTTCGGCGTGGCCGCCTGTGCTGTCATCAGCTTTCAGGCCGCCGAAATCTACGACGTGCAGATCTTCCGCGGACAGCTTCGGCAAATGACGCGCATGGTGTCGTCTTGGGCGTTCGTCTTCCTGCTGTTTATCGGCGCATCTTTCTTCGCAAAACTTGGCGACAACATTTCCCGCGTCTGGCTCTCGGCATTCTTCTTCGTCGGACTGCTGGCGCTGTTCGTTGAGCGCTTCATCCTGCGCACGATGGTCCGGCGCTGGGCGCGCGAGGGACGGCTTGATCGGCGGACGATCATCGTCGGCTCCGACCAGAACGGCGAAAACCTGATCCGCGCGCTCAAGGCGCAGGACGATTCCGATATCCAGATTCTCGGCGTATTCGACGACCGCAACGATGCCCGCGCGCTGGACACCTGCGCCGGCCAGCCCAAGCTCGGCAAGATCGACGATATCGTCGAGTTCGCGCGACGCACCCGGATCGATCTGGTGCTGTTCGCGCTGCCGATCTCGGCTGAAACGCGCATTCTCGAAATGCTCAAGAAGCTGTGGGTGCTGCCGGTCGATATCCGGCTGTCGGCCCACACCAACAAGCTGCGCTTCCGCCCGCGCTCCTATTCGTATCTGGGCAAGGTGCCGACCCTCGACGTGTTCGAGCAGCCGATCACCGACTGGGACATGGTTCTCAAATCGGCGTTCGACCGCATCGTCGGCGCGATCATCCTCATCCTGCTGTCGCCGGTGATGGCGCTGGTCGCGCTTGCGGTGAAGCTCGACAGCCCCGGCCCCGTGCTGTTCCTGCAGAAGCGCTATGGCTTCAACAACGAGCGCATCGACGTTTTCAAGTTCCGCTCGCTGTTTCACGATCAGGCCGACCCGCTGGCCGCGAAGGTCGTCACCAAGGGCGACAAGCGCGTGACCCGCGTCGGCCGCTTCATCCGAAAGACCAGCCTCGACGAGCTGCCGCAGCTCTTCAATGTGGTCTTCAAGGGCAACCTTTCGCTGGTCGGGCCGCGTCCGCATGCGGTGCAAGGCAAGCTGCAGAACCGTCTGTTCGATGACGCGGTGGATGGTTACTTCGCGCGTCACCGCGTCAAGCCGGGCATTACCGGCTGGGCGCAGATCAACGGCTGGCGCGGCGAAGTCGACACCGACGAAAAGATTCAGAAGCGCGTCGAGTTCGACCTTTATTACATCGAGAATTGGTCGGTCCTGTTCGACCTCTACATCCTCTTCAAGACACCGTTCGCCCTGATCAAGGGCGAGAACGCTTACTAGGCGCAGGATGGATCGCGAAACGCGATCCGCTGGTCCTGTGCGCTGACTAACCCCGCGCGACGCGCGCGAAGAGGATTCCGGTTCGCATGGCGTCATTTGCCGCGACAGACTACACCCTGCCCGCTGCCACGACGCCGCCCGGCATCGCGGCGGTCCAGCGGGCATTGATGTGGGCCGTCGGCGCCGGCGGAGCCATCGTCTTCATCGAACCCAGCCCGTACGAGCTGATGACGCTGGCGTCGGTGATCTTCTTCTTCGCCACCGGCCTGCGGATGCGGCCGGTGTTCATTCCGCTTTTGATCCTGCTGTTCCTGCTCAACATCGGCTACACGATCTGCGCCGCCTACCTGATGGACAAGAAGGAAATCCTGAACTGGATTCTCACGTCCTGGTACATGGCCATCACGGCGCTGTTCTTTGCGATGGTTCTGTCCGAGAACACCGCCGAGCGGCTGGAGTTTCTCCGGCGCGGGCTGATTTTCGGCGCGCTCATTGCGTCGCTGGCGGGCATTGCCGGCTATTTCCGGCTGGTGCCGGGCGCAGGCTACGACCTCTTCACGCTCTACAGCCGTGCGCGCGGCACCTTCAAGGACCCCAATGTCCTTGGCGCGTATCTGATCCTGCCTGCGATGTTCCTGTTGCAGAGCGTCGTCACCCAGTCGCTCCGGAGATCGTTCTGGAGCGCGGTGGGCCTCGGCATTCTCAGCCTCGCTGTGTTGCTTGCCTTTTCGCGCGCATCATGGGGCCAGTTGATCGGCTGCTCGGCCTTCATGCTGGCCTTGATGTATCTCACCTCACCCTCACGGGCCCAAAGACAGCGGATCGTCACGGTGGCCATCGCCGCGGCCGTATTCGCAGCGTTGCTGCTGCTTGTGCTGCTGTCGTTCGATTCCATCAGCGGGTTGTTCAAGGAGCGTGCGAGCCTGCATCAAAGCTATGACAGCGGCCGCTTCGGACGTTTCGGCCGCCATATCCTCGGCTTCCAGATGGCGCTCGAACTGCCGCTCGGCATCGGCCCGCTTCAGTTCACGAAATTCTTTCCGGAAGACACCCACAACTCGTTCCTGAATGCATTCATGTCCGGCGGCTGGATCTCGGGAATCTGTTTTCCCGCGCTGGTGTTCATTACCGTCATCATGGGCTTCAAGCTGATCTTCGTGCGCGTGCCATGGCAGCGAACCTATCTCGCGGTCTTCGCGGCGTTCTTCGGCACGGTTTGCGAAGCGTTCATCATCGACGTCGATCACTGGCGTCACTTCTGGATGATGCTGGGCATCATGTGGGCGATGATCGCGGCGGCCCATGTCTACGCCTATCGCGGCTCGGCGGCCAAGGCCCTCTGATCCGAAAATAATCCGCGTTCGCCGTTTGAATGTTCCGCATGAACGGGTGTTCACGCAAACATCCCGCTTCCGCACGGAACAGACCTCGCCGCTTCCCGTTGAACAGCGGGCAGACAACGAGGAGGATTATCATGACAAACAGGTTTTTGATTGGCGTCGCGGCGGCTGCCCTGATCGGCACCGCGGGCCTCGCTTCCGCGCAGACACCTAACAACGCTCCGAATGCTCCTGCGGCAGCGCAGGGAGCAGGCGGCGCGGCTGAACGGGCCGCTCCGATGGAGCGCGGCGACAGCATGAAGGGCGGTGGCCAGGCCCAGATGCCGCGCGAAGGCGGCAATGCGCAACGCGCGCAGGACGACATGAAGCCGAAGGGCGGCAAGGCTGCGTCCGATACAAGCATGGACAAGTCCAAGGGCGGCATGAAGGCGGACCAGAAGAACGCCGCCGACCGCGACGGCATGAAGTCCGATCAGAAGAATGCGTCGGACAGCAAGGCCGGCACGACGACCGGTCAGGCCGCGGCGGGCGCCAAGCTCTCGACCGAGCAGCGCACCACCATCCGCACCTCGATCACCAAGCAAAAGGTGAAGCCGGTCACCAACATCAACTTCTCGATTTCGATCGGCACGCGCGTTCCCCGCACGGTGGCTTTCCATCCGCTTCCGGCGGAAGTCATCACGGTCTATCCCGGCTGGCGCGGATACGAGTTCTTCCTCGTCAACGACGAGATCGTGGTCGTGAACCCGCGCACTCTCGAGATCATCGCGGTGATCGACGCCTGATCGGCGCCCCCGAGGACAAAGGAAGGGCCGGTCTTGTGACCGGCCCTTTTTCATATATTCCGCTCGTGAATTGTTTGCGGATCGTCGCACCAGTTCTAGCGCAGCCTGTTCCGCCTCACGTCATAGGTCCATGACCGCCGGCCATTGCCGAACACGACGCGCTGAAACTGCAGGGCTTTCGCCTTCTCCGGAATCTTCGCCGATTCCGAAAGCTGCATTGCCATCTGCCGCGTCATGTGCGGCGACACGAAACGAACCGCGCTGTTTCGAGCACCTGATACCATGACTTTCGTGCCGTCATCCCGCATCCGCTCCGCCATCGCATGAGCAAAAAGCAGGCGGTTCGCGCTGGCCGCGATCTCGACAGACGGCTGAAGGATTTCGTACTGCCGCATCTTCATCATGCCCGCCATGTCCCGCGCCTGCGTGTTGGAGGGGTCGGCATCGGCGATCATGTCCAGACGCAGTTCAAGACTGCGAAACGCGGACAGGGAAACAGGCTTCTTGCTCCTGCCGCGCTTGAAATTTTCGTACTCGGCATTCAGCGCGGCTGCATCCGCCATCGCCTTGTCGAACACCTGCTTGGCCGCCGCGGCCTTCTGTTCTTCAGGCGTCAGCACCCGCTCGGCTTCCGGCGCAGCGCCGGCGTCGGGCTCAGGCTTCGTCTCGGTTGTTGGAATCGCGGCGGTCGTTTCCGGAGCCGTCGTCGCCTGCGTCTTGATGACAGGCGCGTCCGCCTCGGCGGTGAGAATGGGAGCCGCGGTAAATCCGCCCGCGACCAACGCTGCAAAGCCTAAACCGGACAGAAAAATCGTCTTGCGTCGCAACATAATAGCACCCGATCTGGTCAGAACGGCTGACGCTAATATTCTAACGCTGCATCAACGCATCAAGAGGAGGTTTGTTTCTATCCCGTTATAAATTTTGAGCCCAAAAAAGAACCGGCCACGTTGCCGTGGCCGGTATCAGGCTCGGGAGAAACTCGCGTCGTTCAGTGAAGGATCTCAAACAGACCGGCTGCGCCCATTCCGCCGCCGATGCACATGGTCACCACGCCGTACTTTGCCTTGCGGCGGCGTCCTTCGATCAGCACATGACCTGCCAGGCGCGCGCCGGTCATGCCGTAAGGATGACCCATCGCGATCGAACCGCCGTTGACATTCAGCTTCTCGGGGTCGATCCCGAGTTTGTCGCGGCAATAGATCACCTGCACCGCGTAAGCCTCGTTCAGTTCCCAGAGGTCGATGTCGTCAATCTTCAGTCCATGACGCTTCAGCAGGCGCGGAATGGCGGCGACAGGCCCGACACCCATTTCGTCCGGCTCGACACCCGCTGCGACAAAGCCACGAAAAATGCCGAGCGGCTTCAGCCCCTTCTTCGCGGCAAGCGTGTCGCTCATGAGCACGCTGGCCGACGCACCGTCCGAGAGCTGGCTCGCATTGCCCGCGCTGATGGTCTTGCCCTCGAACACCGGCTTGATGCTGGCGATACCCTCAGCCGTCGAATCCGGACGCGGGCCTTCATCCTTGGCGAGGGTGATGTCCTTGAAGGAGACCTGCTTGGTCTCCTTATCGACTACCGCCATTTTGGTCTTGAACGGCACGATCTCGTCGTTGAACCGTCCGCCCTGCATGGCAGCACCGGTGCGGCGCTGGGACTCAAGGCCGTATTCGTTTTGCTTCTCGCGAGAGATGTTGTAGCGCGCCGCGACCACTTCGGCAGTCTCCAGCATCGACATGTACATGTCGGGCTTCATCGCCATCAACTCGTCATCGACCGCATGAAACTTGTTCATGTGCTCGTTCTGCACGAGGCTGATCGACTCGATTCCGCCGCCGATGGCGACCTCGACGCCATCCAGCATGATCGAACGCGCGGCAACCGCAATCGCCTGCAGCCCGGACGCGCACTGCCGGTCAATGGTGGTTCCGGCGACCGTCACCGGAAGACCTGCACGGATCGCGCCCTTGCGGGCGACGTTCATCACCATGGTGCCCTGCTGCATGGCGCAGCCCATCACCACATCTTCCACCTCGCCCGGCTCGATGCCGGCGCGCCTGACGGCTTCGGCCATCACATGACCGGCCATCGTCGGGCCTTCGGTGTTGTTCAGCGCGCCGCGATAGGCCTTGCCGATGCCCGTGCGCGCGGTGGAAACGATAACTGCATCTACCATCCGGTGACCTCCATAGCGTGATCCCGTCTCAACACGGGCTGATATAATCTCATTATATTACTATCATCATATAATAAGAAGTGCGGAGGCTCCGGGCAATGCTGCCATGCACCCAGCCTCCCGGGCCGGCGGTCAGCTCGCCCGGGCGTATCGCAGCAGGTGATAGGTCGGATCGCCGAACTGGATATTGATCGACGCGATGCGCTTGAAATAGTGACCGACGTTCAGTTCGTCGCTCATGCCCATGCCGCCATGGAGCTGGATCGCCTGCTCGCCGACAAACCGCGCGGCTTCGCCGATCTTGGATTTCGCCCCGGACGCCAGTTTCGATCCCTGCGGATCGCCCCCGGCCATCGTCAGGTTGAGGTGCTGCGACAGTGAGGTCGCTTCCTCAAGCGCGATGAACATGTCCACCATCCGGTGCTGCAGCACCTGGAAAGTTCCAAGCGTCACACCGAACTGCTTGCGCGTCTTGGTGTATTCGAGCGTCGCCGCATTGAGTTCACCCATCGCCCCGGTGGCCTCGGCGCACTGTGCGGCGATGGCGCGATCCCGGCACGCTTCAAGCGCTGCAACGCCCTTGCCTTCCGTCCCCAGCAGATGCCCGGCCGGAACGACCACATCCTTGAGGGTGATTTCAGCCGCGCGCCGCCCGTCGATGGTCTTGAAGCTCTGCAGATGAAGCCCCGCGGATTGGCGATCGACGATGAACAGGCTGACACCGGCATGATCGCGCGGCCCGCCCAGCGTGCGCGCGGAGACGATCAGCTTGTCCGCCCATGGCGCGCCGATGACGGCGGCTTTCGCGCCGTTCAGGACATAGGTGTCGCCGCTGCGCTTTGCGGTGGTTGCGACATTGTTGAGATCGTAGCGGGAATGCCCCTCGGTCCAGGCCAGCGCCCAGATCGCTTCGCCCGCCATGATCGGGGCCAGAAACTCTTCGCGCTGCGCGTCGGTGCCCTCCTGCTCGATCAGGCCGCCAGCCAGCACCACCGTTTCAAAGAACGGTTCGACCACGAGGTGACGGCCGAATTCCTGCATCACAATCATGGTGGCGAGGCTGCCGCCCCCGAGACCGCCGGCTTCTTCGGAAAACGGCGCGGCGAGCAATCCAAGCTCGGCGAACGTTGCCCAGTGCTTCTTGCTCCAGCCCTCCTCGCTCGCGACAATCTTGCGGCGCGTGTCGAAATCGTACTGGTCACGCAGCAGCTTCTGAACGCTGCTGCGCAGGAGTTCCTGTTCTTCCGTAAACTGAATATCCACCGGATATCTCCTGAAACGCCCTAAAGGCCGAGAACCGCCTTGGCGATGATGTTGCGCTGGATTTCGTTGGACCCGCCGTAAATGCTCAACTTGCGCGCGTTGAGATACTTCTCCGGCGCCGTATGGCCGTCCGCCGGTCCCGGCATGAAGATGTTCGGGCTGGCCGGGTGCTCACGCAGCGCAAGGCCGTAGTTGCCGATGGCCCTGTGCGTCAGATCGGTGATGCGCTGGAAGATTTCGGTGCCCCTGATCTTGAACAGCGATGCCGCAGGACCGGGATCAATTCCCCGCGCCATCTGCGCAACCACACGCAGTTCGGTCGCCTCCAGCGCAAGCACATCGAGTTCGACGCGGGCGATGTCCTTGGTAAACTCGTCGTAAGCTGGATCGTCTTCGCCGATCTCGGTCTTCACGATTTTCTTGAGCTTGCCGAGATAGCGCATCGAGCGGCCGATGCCGGCCATGCTGGTGCGCTCGTTGCCGAGCAGGAATTTCGCGTAGGTCCAGCCCTTGTTCTCCTCGCCGATCAGGTTCTCGACCGGAACGCGGACGTTCTCGAGGAAGACGTCGTTGACCTCGTGCGATCCGTCGATGGTGATGATCGGACGGACGGTCACGCCCGGCGACTTCATGTCGATCAGCAGGAAAGAAATGCCCGACTGCGGCTTTGCCGTCGGGTTGGTCCGGACCAGACAGAAAATCCAGTCCGCATGCTGCGCGAGCGTGGTCCATGTCTTGTGGCCGTTGACGATGTAATGATCGCCGTCGCGCACCGCCTTGGTACGAACCGAGGCAAGATCGGACCCGGAGCCCGGCTCCGAATAGCCCTGACACCACCAATCCTCACCCGACAGGATACGCGGCAGGTATTTCTTCTTCTGCGCGTCATTGCCGAACGTGTAGATCACCGGGCCCACCATGGTGACGCTGAACGCCAGCGGCGGCAGCGTGCCTGCGCGCGTCGTCTCCTGCTCCCAGATAAAGCGCTGCGTGATCGACCAGCCGGGCCCGCCATATTCCTTCGGCCACAACGGAGCGATCCAGCCCTTCTTATGCAGTATCTTGTGCCAGAGCATCGACTGCTCCTTGGTCAGATCCGTTTCCGGATTGGGCACGCGCATTTCTTGCGGATAGTTGTCCGCAATGAAAGCTCTCACCTCATCGCGAAACGCCTCGTCCTCTTTGGAAAGTTTCAGCTCCATCGGACGTCTCCGTTACCACTTCTCGCCGAACGGACGGATTTCGGTTTCAAACGTCCAGGCGTCGCGCGGCTGCTGGTAGAGCTGCCAATAGGTTTCGGCGACGGCGGCGGGACGCATCAGGCGGTTCGGATCGAGGTTTTCGATCGCTTCCTTGCCTTCGCGGTTGGCAATCAACTGACGAACCCATTCGGTGTCGACGCTGGAGTCGATGATGAGATGGGCGACATGGATATTCTTCGGTCCGAGTTCGCGCGCGATCGACTGGGCTACGGCACGCAGGCCGAACTTGGCGCTGGCGAACGCCGCAAAGCCCGAACCGCCGCGCAGGCTGGCTGTCGCGCCGGTAAAGAAGATGTTGCCCTTGCCGCGCGGCAGCATCACCCGCGCCGCCTCACGCCCGGCAAGGAAGCCCGAATAGCAGGCCATTTCCCATACCTTCCGGAACACACGCTCGGTGGTGTCGAGAATCGGGAAATTGACGTTCGCGCCGATGTTGAAAACGCACACCTCGAGCGGCGCATGCTTGTCTGCGTCAGAGATGAACGAGATCATCTCCTCTTCCTTGCGCGCATCCAGCGAACGGGCGAACACCGTACCGCCGGCGGCCTCGATCTCCTTCACCAGCGGAGCGAGCTTCTCGCCCTGACGGCGGCCGACGAAGACAGTGAAGCCTTCGGCTGCGAACTTCTTGGCGATTTCGCCGCCGATGAAATCTCCGGCGCCGATCACGGCTACGGTTGCGTTACGTTTCTGCAAGGTCTTTCTCCCAGGCCAGAGCCAATTTCATAGATTAAGTATGCGAAGCCCGAACGTCAGGAGCCGCGCAGGGATTCCGCGAGCTTGTGTTTCAGGATCTTTCCGGTGGAGGTCGCGGGCAAGGCGTCGAGCACGATGATCTGGGACGGACGCTTGTAGGATGTGAGCTGCCTGCCTGCGAAGTTCATCAGATCAGACGGCGTGACCTTCGATCCCTTCAGCAACTGAACGAAAGCAACCACTTCCTCGTTGCCGTCAGCCGCGCGCCCGACCACTGCGGACTGCACAACGTCCTCATGCGCACTCAGCACCGCCTCCACTTCCGCCGGATAGACGTTGAAGCCCGAGCGGATGATCATTTCCTTGGTTCGTCCGACGATAAACATGCAGTCGCCATCGACATAAGCGAGATCGCCGGTGTTGAACCAGCCGTCGCGGTCGATAGCCTTCTCCGTCAAATCGGGAGCGCGATAGTATCCGCGCATGACATTGCGGCCACGGACATGCAGTTCGCCCACCGCGCCGCCAGCAGCCGGCTTGCCGTCGCGATCAATGATGCGCGCCTCGACACCGGGCACGATCTGCCCCACCGCGCTGTCGTTGCGCGGCGCTTCGATTCTGACGCCGGAAATGCCGGGGGCACATTCGGTGATGCCGTAGCCGTTCAGCAACGACAGGCCGAGTTCGGCCTCGACACGCGATTTCAAGTCGGGATCGAGCGGAGCGCCGGCGACACCGATGTAGCGCAGCGAACCCTTGTTCAATTTCGCCGAACCGGACAGCGTCTTGTATTCGAGCAGGCGCTGATATGTCGCCGGGACGCCGTTGAGAATGGTGATTCCCTCTTCGGCGATGGCCTTTGCCAGCGCCGCCGGATCGTACTTGCTGACCAGCCGGACAGTGCCGCCCGTCATCAGCGTCATGAGCGTGAGCGACACACCGACAATGTGCGAGATCGGCAGCACGACATAGAGCTTGTCGCGATTGTCCATTTTCCGGAGCAGCGCTGTGGTCTTCGCGCTGAACAGCAGGTTTTCATGGGTGAGCATGACACCCTTCGGCGTGCCCGTGGTGCCCGACGTATAGATCAGCACGGCGACCTGTTTGGCCGGATCTCTTTCCACCGGCTCCGGATTGGTCGCCTCGTTCAGAGCGCTCACGCCGATGCCTTCGAGCGGGCCGACTTTGAGAGTCTGCGCGCCGACGCGCTGTGCGTGGTTGGCCGCTTCCGCGGAGACCTCCACCGTGAAAAACATCCGGCGCGATCCGCTGTGATCCCGAATCTGGTCAAGTTCGCGCGGCGAAAGCCGCGGGTTCACGACAATGGCCCAGGCGTTGATCTTGCTCGCCGCCAGCAGCAGCGCCACCAGCGCGATGCTGTTCTCGCTCACGATCATCATCCGGTCACCCGGGCGAATCCCGAGTGCGGTCAATGACGCAGCGGTCTGTTCGACATTGTCAGCCAGTTGCCGGTAGGACCAGGTCCGCGCATCTTCGATCAGGGCCGGATGATCGGGAGTCGCCACGACGGCGCGGGCCATGGTGTCATGGAGCCGCTCTGGCAATTCGTTCAGAATGTCGGCAACATCAAATCCGTCGTCGTGAGCGCGGGCCAATTCATCCTCCGGCATTGCTTTGCGGCCGCTTCGGAGGCGGCCTTGATCGCACGGCCAACTATCGTTCTTTTTTGGAACTAGTCAATCGGATTTGATGCACCGCGGAACACGTATGCGCGGACCTCAAAAAGACTGCCGATAGCACTGATCAAGCAAACCCAGCCGCCGATAGCCGTTTACAAGGCCGGTGAGTCGCTGTATTCAGTTAAGTACCAAATAAGAACTTATACGGAGGGGATTTTGGCACAGGGAGTGGTTTTGCTGGTCGGCGCAGGTGACGCCATCGGCGCAGCGGTCGCCCGGCGTTTCGCGCGCGGCGGCTACAAGGTTTGCGTAGCCCGCAGGGAAGCGGCCAAATCGCAGGGGCTTGTGGACGAGATGAAAGCGGAGGGCCACGAGGTCCACGCCATCAGCGTCGATGCCCGGCAGGAAGCCGATGTGCAGGCCATGTTCGCCAAGATCGAAAAGGAGATCGGCCCGATCGAGGTGTGCCTCTACAATGCCGGCTCCAACGTCAACAAGCCGTTGCTCGACACCAGTGAAAAGCTGTTCTTCAAGGCATGGGAACTGGCCTGCCTCGGCGGATTTCTGGTCGGGCGGGAAGCGGCGAAGTACATGGTCCCCCGTGGTCATGGTACGATCCTGTTCACCGGTGCCACCGCAAGCGTGCGCGGCGGCAAGGGTTTTGCGGCCTTCGCATCGGCCAAGTTCGCCCTGCGCGCCGTGGCTCAGGCCATGGCCCGCGAGCTTGGACCCAAGAACATCCATGTCGTCCATCTTCTGATTGACGCCGCCGTCGACAGCGAGGCCATCCATCAGCGGATGAAGGCTGCCAAGGGCATCGAGGCCAGCGACATTCCGGCAGACAGCCTGACCAAAACCGACTCCATTGCCGATGCCTACTGGTTCGCGCATCATCAGAAGCGGGACGGATGGACCCACGAAATGGATCTGCGCCCGTCCGTGGAGACATGGTGACATGGCCAGTCCGGATCTCACCCTCTGGGGCGTGGGAACCAGCCGCACCGTCAGGCCCCACTGGGCCATGGCGGAGCTCGGCTTGAAGTACACGACCTACGCCATCGGCCCGCGCACCGGCGAAACCAAGACTGCCGAATACACCAAGCTCAATCCGCGCCAGAAAGTCCCGATGCTGCAGGATGGCAACTTCTCCATCGGAGAAAGCGCCGCCATCGTCGCCTATCTCGCGCGCACCTACGGCACGCGGGAGGCCTCGCTTATTCCCGACGACAAGCAGGCCTATGCCAAATGGCTGGAGTGGTGCTTCTTCATCGTCACCGAACTCGACTCCACCAGCCTCTATGTGATGCGCCGTCACAGCGCCGGTGCGCTCGGACACATCTATGGCGTTGCGCCCGAGGTCACGGCGAAGGCCGGCGAGTATTTCCGCGAACAGCTCCGCCATGTCGAAGTGGCGCTCGAGGATGGCCGTACCTTCCTGATGGGCGATCAGTTCACCAGCGCGGACATCTTGCTGACCACATGCCTCGAATGGGCGATCGCCTACGAAGTCGGTATCTGCGATATCGCCAAACCTTATCTGGCGCGTATCCAGCAGCGGCCGGGCTATCAGCGCGGCAACGCCGCGAATGTTCCCCCCGCACCCGGAGAACCGGTGAAACGCCCGGCAGCCTGACCTGCAAGACAGACGATAAAAAAAGACCGCTGATTTTCAGCGGTCTTTTTTATTTTCATTCCTGGCCTACGGCGCGACCCTGACAGCCTTGCTTGCGACCATCTTGTCGATGGCGGCGTCGGCATAGCCGAGTTCGCGCAGGACATCGCGCGAATGTTCGCCGACGCGCGGCGCCGGACCGCCGATCGCGGCCTTGTTGACCTCGAAGATCGCCGCGGGCTTCGGCTGGCGCACACGGCCCACCGTCGGCTGGTCGAACTCCTCGATCAGGCCCCGCGCAACCACCTGATCGTTGGTGATGATCTCGGCCCGGCGCAGGATCGGCGAGCACGGCACGTCGGCCGCGTCGAGACGCTCCAGCCATTCGGCGGTGGTGCGCTGGCTGATATATTCCTGCATCTTGTTGATCCGCGCGGTGGCGTTGATGAACCGCGCGCTCGGCGTCGCGAAGCGCTCGTCCTTGGCAAGTTCCGGATCGCCGGAGGCCTTGCAGAAGCCCTGCCACTCGGAATCCGAAATGGTGCCGGCGGTGATGTAACCGTCCAGCGTCTGGAACACGAGATCGGGCCGGTCGTTGGGATCGCCGACAGCCGCCTCCTGCCCCACCACCGTGTACTGCATCATGCCTTCCGGCCACAGATACGAGATCATGGTGTCGAGCATCGCAACCTGGATGTGGTCGCCCTGCCCGGTCTTCTCCCGGGCGTAGAGCGCCGACGACACCGCCTGCGCGGTGAACACCGAGGTGGTCTTGTCGCAGACAATGGTGCGGATCATCTGCGGCCGGTTGGTCACCGGCTGCGACTGGATGTCGGCAAAGCCCGACAGGCCCTGAATGATCGGATCGTAGACCCGCTTCTTGACGTAAGGCCCGCTGTCGCCCACGCCGCTGATCGAGACATAGATCAGGCGCGGATACTTCTTGCGCAATTCCTCGTGGCCGAGCCCGAGCCGCTCCATGGTGCCGGGACGGAAGTTCTGCACCAGCACATCGGCCTGCGAGGCCAGCTTCGCCAGCACCTCGCGCCCTGTCTCGCTCTTGATGTCGATGGACAGAGAGCGCTTGCCGCGGTTGCACGAGACGAACAGCGCCGAGAACTCGCCCGCCGCGTCGATCAGGTTCCGGCTTCGCCGTGTGCCGTCGCCGCTGATCGGCTCGATCTTGAGCACGTCCGCGCCCTGATCCGCCAGAAACATCGTGGCGTAAGGACCCGACACCACCGCCGTCAGATCGAGAACCCGAACACCATTCAATGGACCGGACATTGGCTTCTTCCCTACCGTGAGGATGCTTCTATATTCGCCGGGCGCCGAGACGCCCGGCCGTCAGTCCGATTCAGGCTGACTTTGTCTTTGCCGCACCAAGCTGCTCGACAATCGAATCCTCGACATCGCGGACTTGGTCCTTGCCGAAGAACATTTCGGTGCCGACAAAGAAGGTCGGCGAGCCGAACGCGCCGCGATTGACGGCATCGGTGGTGACCTCGATCAGTTTCTTCTTCACATCGTCCTGCTGTGCACGCGCGATCAGCTTGTCGATATCGATGCCCGATGAAATGAACGCGGCGCGGAACGTCTCGACGTCGTCCATCTTCTTCGGCTCTTCCCACATATGGTGGTAGGCCGCGCGGAAATACGGCTCGAACACGTTCTCGAACCGGGCCGCCCACGCGCCGCGCATCAGCATCAGCGTGTTGACCGGAAAGAACGGGTTCTGCCTGAATTTGGTGATGTTGTGCCGGCGGATGAAGCGCTGGGTTTCAAGCGCGTTATATTCCGGCTTGTTCTTGATGCCGCGCAGCGAATCGAACGGCGACATGTTGTTGGTCGCCTTGTAGATGCCGCCGAGGAGGACCGGAACATAGTCGAACTTCACGCCGGTGCGCTTCTCGATGCCCGGCAGCGCGTATTCCGCCAGATAGGCATTCGGGCTGCCGAAATCGAACTGAAACTCGACCTTCAAGGGACTTGTCACTGCTTTCCTCCTTTTGCCACTCTTCCCGGGCGCATTTAAGCCGACGCCCTTGTTTGGAGCGACGGACTCTTCATAGAGTTCTAAAATTGAACTGTCAATTTCCGAACCGCTTCCGGCCAGAAATTTCGACCAAAATGCCCAAAATAGGACTTTGGTCCAACTCAGTACCTATTTAGAATGGTGCGCCGGCAGGTTATATTTGAATTGACCACTCGCCTGCGAACCGGAGACGACTTTATGAGATGGGACGAACTTGAAGAAGAGCCGTGTTCCATGGCCCGCACCATCGGCGTTATCGGCGACCGCTGGAGCCTTCTCATCCTGCGCGAATGTTTCCTGCGCACCCGCCGGTTCGAGGCCTTCCAGTCCGCGCTCGGGATCACCCGGCATCTTCTGGCCGAACGCCTCAAGAAGCTCGTCCGTCTCGGCGTCCTGCGCCGAGTCGTCTATCAGGAATCTCCCAAGCGGCACGAATATATCCTGACCCAGAAGGGCCTCGACCTCTACCCGATCATGATGGCGATCGTTCACTGGGGCGATATCCACATGGTCGACGAGCGCGGCCGCCCTCTTCTCCATGAACATCAGAAGTGCGGGCATATGTTCAATCCCGTGACGGTCTGCTCCGAATGCGGCGAGCCGCTGCTGGCCAAGGAAGTTCATGTCCATCCCGGCCCTGGCGCGCGTCCGAAAATCGATTCTCCGAAGCCAGCCAAGACCGCGAAGGCCAAGACGCCGCGCAAGGCACGCGCCGCCTGAGCGGCGCGGCCCCTGCACAAATCAAGCGCTCTTCTGCGACATGTAGTGGCCGGCGAACCGGTTGCGCAGTTCCATTTTCTGCACCTTGCCGGTGGCGCCATATGTCAGCGCGTCGATAAAGATGATGTCGTCCGGCATCCACCATTTGGCGATCTTGCCTTCCAGAAACGCAAAGATCGACTTCGCGGTGGCGGGCTCCGATGCCGCCGGCACCACAACAAGCAGCGGACGCTCTTCCCACTGGGGATGCGGAATGCCGATCACGGCGGCTTCCGCGACGCCGGGGCAGCCGATCGCCAGATTCTCGACGTCGATCGAGCTGATCCACTCGCCGCCGGACTTGATGACGTCTTTCGCGCGGTCGGTAATCTGGATGTAATTGTCCTCGTCCATCACCGCGAGATCGCCGGTGTTGAACCATCCATCTTCCAGCAACGGCTTTTCATCGCGGTAGTAACCGCTGAGAACCCACGGACCGCGGACCATCAGGCGGCCGCTGGATTTGCCATCCCGCGGCAGTTCGCCGCCGTTTTCATCGGCGATTTTCACATCGACACCGTATAGCGGCTGTCCCTGCATTGTCTTGCGGCGGAGTTGTTCCTCGGCAGACGCCTTCGCCACCTTGCGCGACGGCTGCGGCGTTGTGCCGGTCGGGCTTGTTTCCGTCATGCCCCAGATGTGATTGACCGACACGCCGAGGCGCTCGAAGCCTTCCATCATGCTGGGTGCCGGCGCCGATCCCGCCACCGCGATCCGCTTCAGTGTACTGGCGCCGCGTCCCTGCTCCGTGAAATGTTGCAACAGCTTGGTGTAAAGCGTCGGAACGCCGGCGGTCAGGGTCACGCCTTCGCTTTCGATCAGTTCGGCGATGCTGGCGGCATCGAGCTTCGGTCCCGGCAGCACCAGCTTGGCCCCGACCATCGGCGGTGTATAGGTAAAGCCCCAGGCGCCGTTGGCATGAAACATCGGTGTCATCGGCAACACCGTATCCTGCACCGTCAATCCGAAACTGTAGGCGCCGCTCGAGGTCAGGCAGTGCAACACGTCCGAGCGATGCGAATAGAGCACGCCCTTGGGATTGCCCGTCGTTCCTGATGTATAGAACAGCGACGACGCCGACAGTTCGTCGAACTCCGGCCAGACGAAATCCGGATCGCCCGTGGCGATGAAATCCTCGTAGCACTGCAGATCTGGAATGGTGGTCGCGGCGGGCATCGCGTCCCTGTCCACCATCAGGACCAAAAGGCGGACTGTCGGGAGATCCGGCGCGAGCTTTTCCACCAGCGGCAGAAACGAGCTTTCAAAGAAAAGGACTTTGTCCTCCGCATGATTGGCGATGTAGATGAGCTGCGCAGGGATCAATCGCGGATTGATGGCGTGCCAGATCGCGCCCATGCCCGTAACGGCGTGCTCAAGTTCAAAATGCCGATAGTTGTTCCACGCCAGCGTGGCCACGCGGTCGCTGTGCCTCACGCCCCACTGCCGCAAGGCACTGGCGAGTTGCCGGGTGCGGCGGGCTGCATCGCGATAGGTGTAGCGATGGATTGGACCTTCGACAGTCCGCGAGACGATCTCGGTATCGGCGTGGAAGCGGTCTGCATGCCGCAAGAATGACGACAACAGCAGCGGCTGATTTTGCATTAAGCCCTTCACGCCAATTCTCCCTGAATTACACACTGTCTTCCGATTTGCCCGCAAAAAAGCCGGCGCCATGAAAGACGCCGGCTTCGTTTCAGTGAAACTATTCCGACGTCGCGTCGAGGACGTCGCTGAACTGATCCCAGTTCTGGCCGGTCCAGCGCTGCAGCCGCATCTGCGTGAAGTCCTGGTTGACCGTGTCGCTCGTGTTGACCAGCACGCCCGGCAGCGCCGTCGGCAGGGCGATATTCTTGAGGTTCTTCGCCTGCTTGAGGATGTTCGCGCGCGACAGATCGTTGCCGCACTGCTTGATGATCTGCTCGAGGATCATCCCCTGCGTGTAGCCGAAGATGTAGTTGGTGTCGGAGATGTCAACGCCGGGCATGTATTTGTCGATGAAGGCGCGATAGTCCTTCATGCCCTTGTCGTTGTCCCATTTCGAATCCGTGGGATCCTTCGTCATTGTGCCGGCAATGACGCCAACGGATTTGTCCAGACCGGCCGGCTTCAAGGTGCCGCCAACAGAACTCGACGGGTAGTTCACGATCAGCAGCGGCTTCCACCCGATCTCGGAGGCTTTGCGAATGGCCTGGGCGGCGAACTTCGGCGTTCCGGCAACGAGCAGAGCTTCGGCGCCCGCGCTCTTGAAGTTGACGATTTGCGAGTCCACTGTCGGGTCCGCGATCTCGTAAGCGGCGGTGACCACGCGCTTGTCGAACTCGCCCTTCATCAGTTCCTTGAAGGCGTTGACGTAGTCCTTTCCGAGATCGTCGTTCTGATACAGGATCGCGTACTTGGCGTTGGGCAGAGTCTTGTTCAGGTACTTGGCGTAGATCTTTCCCTCGGTGTCGAAGCTGACAAGGCTTGTGGTGGTCAGGGGGAAATCCTTGACGTTGGTGAACTTGTTCGAGCCGCTGACGATGCCGAGCGCGGGCACGCCCCTGCTCGTCAGATACTTTGCCGTCGCGGTGTTTCCGGGCGTTCCCAACTGACCGAACATGAAGGCGACCTCGTCGCTTTCGACCAGCTTGCGGACATGCTCCACCGCTTTTGGCGGGCTGTAGGCATCGTCATAGGCGATGTAGTTGATCTTGCGGCCATTGATGCCGCCGCGGTCGTTGACCGATTGCACATAGGCAAGAACACCCCGCCCCACGAGTCCGATCACGGAAGCCGGACCGCTGAACGGAAACACGCCGCCGACCTTGATTTCGGTCGCCGTCACGCCGGGCGCGTCGGCCGCAACGGCCGTACCCGACAACGCCAGAACAAATGCCGACGCAAGCCTGAAGCTCTTCAACATCTTGACCCTCCCCTGAAGCAGCCGTCGCGCCATGATGACGAAGCCGGCGTTGCTGATGCACTGCGCCTTTGGGCGCTGTTTTGTCAGGATGTTACAGTTCTATTTTTGAACTGGTCAAGTCCATACAGCGCGATGACGGCGATGCCACCGGCGTGATATTGTCGAATTTTGAGCTATCTTTTTGGACTCTCATCGGAATTCCCGATGTCCGTCATCGTCAAATTACAGTTCTTTTTTAAAACTGTAATGATCGTTGAAGATGCGGCCGAGGCTCCCGCAGGCGACTACGGGAGGATTATCCGTTCAACTGGGATGCGATGATGAACTAGCGCGCAGCAGATGGAGGCAGGACGAGCGCCACAATCCGCGCCGGCACGCCCGCCTGCCCCAAAAACCTTGGGGTAACGACAAAATCGAATGTTGCCGCCCCCGGCGCGGCTGCCGCGACCTGCTTCAACCAGATCAGGCATGTCGCCTCATCCGGCAGACACATGCTCGCCCATCCCTCTCGCAGCGTCGCCGCCGACGGCATTTGCCAGACATAGTCCTGACCGAACGGCACTGTGAATTCCGGACGGTCCGGAGAGTAAAACGCCAGCGCCATCGTCAGCTTGTCTCCGCTGACAGTCCTGAGAGGCATATGCGATGCCTGCCGCCAGCGTTGCATCACCTGCACCGCGGCAAGACTGTAATAATTCCGGCCTTCGCTGAAGGGATGGCCGTTCCGGTACCAGGCGTGAACGGGAGCGAGTAAAACCGCGATCATCGTCAGTGCGAGAATCCCGGCGGCGAGCCGCCGTGTCTCGGCCCGGTCAACCGAAAATCGGGCCGCGCAGACCGCAACCAGAACGAACACAAACAGTCCCGGCGCCGCCCAGACCGCTGTCAGCGAGCTTTTCAGCACAAGGCTGACAAGAGGCGGAGCAGCGATCGCACCGATGGCGACCAACAGCAGCAAATACAGACCGTCATCCAGCGGCCTGAAGCCCCTGATATAGGCCCCGATCCGCGTCCGGATCATGATCGCCCATATCGTCATCGGCAGGGCCAGCGTCGCTGCCAGCCCGAGCAGGAAGTTCAGGCTGGAGACGATGGCGCGTCCCCTGCTCAGGCCGCCATGGACCGCCAGAGCGTAGCCCAGCGGACTCGTGCCTGACGTGAGCATCCAGTGGACGTGCGGTGCCAGCAAGGCGAGCCCGGCAAGCGCCGAAATCCACGGCGCCGACGAGAGAAAGTATGCGCGGCGCGCGGGGTGACAGATCGCGGCAAAGACAAACCCGGCAATCAGGAATGCGGAATAGTACTTCCCGAGGATCGCAAGCGCGCTCGCAAGACCGGCTGCGACAGCCCACGCGGCATGCCGGGTCTCGAACGACCGCAGAAAGCAATAGATCGCCAGCGGCCATACCGCGAACAAGACGGAGTTCGCGTTAAAGCGCTGCGCCTGAAACTGATAGACCGGCAGCAGCAGCAAAAGCAGCAGGATGATGGCGCGCTTGTCACCGCGGACAAACCGCCGCGCGATGAGATCAACGATCCAGAGCGCGGCCGCTGCGTTGACCATCGAGAGCAGGTGAAATGACCAGTCGCGGACCGGAAATACCAGCGTCCAGAGATGGGTCACCCAGCCCATCAACGGCGGATGCTTGGCTCCGCCCCAGTCCAGCACCCGCCCAGTGGCCCAGGCTTCGATAACATCGGGGTGCAGGTCGGCATTCTGGTAAGCGAGCGCGAGAAAGGCAGTCCACAGGACCACAAAAATCGCGAGCAGCAGCGGAACGCCCCACCTGTCCTCGACGCCATCGAGCCATCTGTCGAGAAGCGTGGCCACGGCGACATGTTGCGGCAGAGCGGGCAACGCAGCTTCCCCGTTATGGCGATTTTGCCTAGCTGACGCCATTTCACTTACCGGCGCCTCCAAACTCGTTCGGGCAAGAAACTTGCCTTGTTCGACAAAATTGGGTTCGTTCTGCAGCTTTGGAGTCGAGAGTAAGTGCCTACGTTCAGGATTGGTCGGATCGATAATGCAGCTTTTTTTGGATCGCGTAAGCCTTTCCCTCGTAGCGCTGCAGTGCGGTAATCCTGCCTAGCACCTCGCTGTTATCGTTGGGGGATGAAGCCGCATTGAAGATTTGATCTATCAGCCTCGTGCGCTCGGCGCGGATTTTCTGAAGAACTTCGAAATTTTCGGCCACCAGCCGTTCCCAGGATTCTGAAGCGAAAGTCTTTTCGTTCCGATTGGATGCGTCAATCAAGTTGCTCGTGGCCAAGCCGTGGCGAAGCGCGTTCATTTTTGAACGCGCTTTGCCTCTTTTTGTGCGCGGCCCGGTGCTCTTGGTGGCATTTTTCCGGTTGGCGGCTATTTGCTTTTCTGATGCCATTTCCTTACGTCCCGGGGGTGCCGTCAGACATTTTAGCCGTAGCCTTTGCCAGTTCTTTGGCGCGCGCTTCACACCGCTTCTCAAGATTGCCGAGGAACGACAGCAGGCGCTTCTGGGCCGATGCAATCAGACGTTCGATTGCGACGATCTCCGGCAACGCCTGTGCGAATGTCGCTGCTTCAATTGAATAGTCAACATTGTCGAAATCATTCACCGCCTGTTCACGGAATCGAGCATCGGAGAAGAAACGCTCTGTTTTCTCCGCGATTTCGTGCTTCAAAATGGCTTCTGGCGTTATCGGCGACCGGTCGGCGAGCATCACGCCGAATGTGTTCTTCACGGCCTGACGCGTGTGATTCCCGATCAGCTTCATGCGAGTTTGCTGGTAACGCCGAATCTCCCATGTCAGGATCGCTACATCATACACCTGATGGAATTCGATGACTGTTTCGGCACCAACCGCCTTGACGAGGCTGTCAAACAGCTCTTCGAAATCCTCCTCATTTTCATCCGGCAGCAGTGGCGGGAAGACGAAGTTCTTTTGAATGAACTTCGGCCACTTTGAGCGCGACGACTTAGTTGAGGGAGTAGTCGGTTTTACATCATTGCTCACGGTTCATCTCCTGCAAGTCACTGGTTGGATTCGCTAGCGACCTACAGAATCAAGAAATGTCCCGCAGAGGCGAGCATCCTTTATGGGAAAAACTGGGTAGACGCTTCCGTCGGGACTCTAGCGCCGGTAGATCCGGGTGGCTTGACGCACAATCGTGAGCGGCGTTACTCGCGCCAGATCGCGCTTTCGCAATACCGTATTAAGCGGCGGAAGAACCGATTCGACAAAATCGAGGAAATCGCCGCGTTCTTTGGAGACGCTCCCCTCCGGCGTCCCAACGTCCGTTACTCGCGTGATACGAGATTGATACCGAAGGAAGATCGAACCGAGATTCGCGGCTAAAGTTTCGTGGGCATCAATCTGGGGGCGGCCTTTGCGTCGCCATTGTCGAACGGTTCCTTGCGCCCGAATGGCAGAATTCCTGAGTCCGAACTCAGTTGGCGGTTGGGGAGCCTCCAAACCCTTAGCAGAAATGCGTATCGCATCCTGCCAAAAAGTGCCTGGCTTTTCTTCGCCGCGTTGATAGTGGCATGCGAGCAACCAATCGACCGCTCCGGGTAGCGTGGCACTCAGTCCTAAAGCAGGTTGCTTTGCAATTTTGGTCAGGGTTGCCATCATCACGCCAACCGGCATGGTGTCCATGCGACAGAGGGCTTCGAACAGAATGCTCGAAATTTCCTCAAGCAAGTCGTTAGTGGCCTCTTGGATGCTGTCGTCGAATCTCCGCTCGAAATCGCCCAGCTTCCCGTGCTCGTCGTCAAAGTGGAGTATCCCTAAAACGTCAGCAAAATGTTCCGACAACCATCCGCGAATATATACCGCGTCGGTTTCATAGGAAGATTTTTCGGCCAGTTGAGCTTTGTATAGCGTCGGCATCGAGCACCGATGGATTAACGAGAATCAAAGGAGTTATTCCGAAGCAATCGTTCCGGCGTAACTTTGAATGGATTCTGTTATCCACATCATTATTTTGTGAACAGTCGATCTGTAAGACGTTATGTCTAAAGTTTTCCGACGGCCTGCCCTGGCTATCCATCGGAATGTCGGCAACGTTCAAAACTGACTGCGGTCGATTGCATTGGTTCTGAGGTTTCCGTCCCTCCTTGAAATCAACTCGACCGTATAGCCTCGTGTCTCTGTAAACTCAAAAATCCGGTCTGCTTTGCTGGTCGAAGTTGATGGGCCAAACAACCCTTTTTCTCCGCACCAGATTTCTCCAGTAGCGTACTTCAGAACAAAAGTGCCTTCCGGCACATCCTGTTCAAAGGTCTCACCGCCGCGCAGATAGAATGTCATGATTGTTTTTGCGGTGACGGCATCCTCAAGTTTGATGAAATAGGACCCGCCCGGCCGTGTCCGAATGATGAGCGGAGAAACCCTAGCTGACCTGTCATAGTTTGCATAAAGTCCGCTTTGCGGTTGCAGATAGCTGGTGCAGGCGACGGAAGGTGTCGCGGTTCTTGTTGACCCGTCTGAAATCCAATCTGTCAGAACGGACGGCTTTATGGTGGCAAGCAAGCCCAGTCCAACCGCGATCGTGATAAAATATCGCATTGCATAGACTCGGCGCAGAAGGCGTTTTCTCAAGCCTTCTGGCAGAGCGGATCGACACTTGCCGCAATGAGGCAGCTTGGTCACACCGTAGGCACCAAGGCGGTTAATAGCCCCACACCTGGAGCAGGTTATTTCGCGAGTAGGAACGGGAAGCATTGGTAATTCTTCATTGTATGCAGTTCTGAACGGCGAACGCGCATTGCTCACTACCAGTGAGAATGCCGCCAGTCGGTCCAGCGTAGTTGAGCTTTGATACCCGGCCGTCCGTCATCACCACGTTCACGGTGCAAAACCTTCGGCTGGAATTTATGGTGGCAAGGCTCGTCGTCGTGGCCGCACCGGTCGCTGAGAACTGATTGCCTCGCCGCTCGCCCGAGATCGATCCATTGGTCTGCGCAAAGCCCGTGCCAATTGTGGTTGTGCGGTCATTGCCGGATCCGTATGACCAAACTTCCGTCGCTCCTTCGGCCGCTTTGGTTGAGGGCGGGCCCATACAAGCCAAGACTTGCTCCCGACGCAGGCCAACCATCTTTTCCTGCGCGCCCTGCGCGACGACCGCGCGCTGCACCGCGCAACCAGCTAGCGCGATCGCGCCGCTAACGAGCCATGCCCCTTTGAATAGCTTCATGCCATTTCCCTCGTACAATCCCATGAGCTTTACATATTATAGTTGGTAACATTAAAGTACATACCTCTTGCACGATGTCCGCATGGATATGCGCAAGCTAGTAGGGGAAAATTTCAAAAGGATCAGGCTTTCGAAAGGACTGACCCAGGAGGAATTCAGCGCGCTTTCCGGCTTCAGCCAACAATACATCAGTGGGCTGGAGGGAGGCCGCCGCAACCCGACTGTCGTCACGCTCTACGAACTGGCTACCGCACTTGGTATCAGCCATTTAGACCTGTTGAGACCGACGGCGGGGCGCGGCCGCTAAGGCGAATTCTCTTATGGCGAAATATTACCGTGCCGAACCCGATTAGACTGCGACGAACGGGAAACCCGCCAAAGCTCTGTGGCTACCGAAAGCGGCTCGATCCCTTTGCTTTGCCACCAGATCTCTTCCCTTCCCGTACGGTGATTTTCCCGGTGATGAGCCCGACAAAGCGGCACCGTAAACTCATCACTGGTCTTGCGACCCATGGCCCGAGGTTGCGCAAACCTTAAATGATGGGCGTCGGAGGGAGATCGTTCACAGATCAGGCAAGGCTGCGAGGCGACAAACCGTAAATGGACCTTGTCGCGAAGTCGTCGCGGTTCGCTCAATGCGAGTTCGCTTTTGTCGATCTTTGGCATTTTAGCATCGACAAACGGAGTTGTCGCGATTGTTTCAACAAACTCCAGGCCGGGTGCGATGCGCTCTCGGGTTCGTTTCTTATTTCTTGACTCTTTCCGTCGGGCCTTCGGAGATCTAACAGACGTTGAGATATGTCGGGATGTCAATCGAGTATCGTCATTCGGTGCGCTGTCTGAAATCGTTGGGTGAGTAGAGCTTTCACGTTCTTGGTCTTGAAGCGCAGCCATCTTATCGCTGAATGCTTGCTCTATGAGCTTCGCATCATTCGTCATAAGGCGATTTTTTGCTTTGAGAATTCTGGTTGCGCATGCGTGCAGGTCTTCGTTCGTTGTCAATGCATCAATGTAAAGTTGAATTTGAAGCCGGGTTGAGCATGAAGTGTCGATATCCAGTTTGTCCTGAGCGACAGCAGCTGGCGCCTTGGCGAGCCAGAGAGGCGTCAGCGTTTTGAGAATTTCTATTCTGAAAATCGGAATCGGATTCTATTTTGCGATTTCCTTCCGGATTCTGCATATCAGGCGCGTCTAGATCATCTTCTCCCGCGATGCCAACAAGCGTGAACAAGGCATAGCGCCGCGCGTAAGTCAGTGCGGCTCCCATTCGTCGTGGTGCGGAGGTGTCCGACAGTTGGCAGACAGGCCAGTCTGACGAAATCCATTCTCCGGAAGTGTGGATCAGGGTCGTTGTCAGATTGACCAAACCATTCACCCGATCGATATCGGTGGTTTGGGCAACCGCAATTTGTTGGCCGCCTAAGGTTTTACGAACAATTTCTAGTCCGCTAGCTAGTGATGCATAACGGAATGCCTGGGGATTATCGGCACGGTTATTGTGGTGAATCATGCCAACCGAGGATTTTTCCGGATTGGAAAGTTCCGTCTGAGCCTTGGCCAGAGCGGTCGCGATCGCGGCCACGCTTTCACTAGAGCGATGCATGAGTACCCTCCATGTCTACTACGTCGAAGGTCACCGCGCCCGATTTGGAGCGTTTGGCGCGAATGCCGTGCCCCATGGCCTCTTTGGCATCCTCAGGCATGAGAACTTTGAGTTCAGTCTTGGCCCGCTCGTGGTCGAGATGAGCCCTGCGTGTTTCAAGATAAAGGGATGCAAATTCAGCCCAGGAATTGGAGGCGCTCATATCGACTACCCGGACGGCTTCAATCCGCGGCTTGGGTGGCTCACAGTCGAACAGTGCCGGCGGTTCACCGGTCTTGACCGCGTGCCAAAAGGCCTTTTCCGCGGCAATCAGGACGGTTTGGTAGATCGGATCGGCCTCGATCGTAAGTTCGACCCATTTTCCGCCACCATTGATGATCGACAACACCGACATGTTGGTTTCGGCAACCAGCATGTTGTGCTGTAACTGTGCCATATGCTTTTCGGCGGCGGCCTCTTCCGAAAACGCCCAAGGCAACATGAATTTTGCCTCGAAAACGGCGCCAGTTGCTTCCACCAGCCCATCTAGGGTAGCTGCCATCCAAGGCAACGCCCGGTGAATGGCGTGGCGCTGGACGGCTACGATGCGATGCCCTGATTGGCGCTCAAACCAGCGCCGATTGAGGTCTTCCGTCACATGTCCCAATTGAACGATCAACTCACCGGAGAGATCAGGTCCAGCCGCTTCGCCGCGTTTTTCGCGCCAGAGGCGCTGTAAAGCCTTATCGTCCCTGCCCATGATGATACGAGCATCCGAGCCGCCTATGAAATGGCGCCGATTGATAGTGTGGACTTGCTTCTTTTCAGAAACTGGCACTGGTTAGCCTCCGAGTTCGGTTTGGGGTAAGAATGCAAAAATATGCACATATCCTTAATCAACATTTTCTGTTGAACCAAACAAACGGCAACATGTCAACGAAAATTTCTTACACAATAACGGCGGGCCAGTGCCGCGCTGCGCGTGCCCTACTGGACATCACGCAGCCGGCCCTCGCAGAAATGGCTGGCCTCGGACTGTCGACGATCGTGGATTTTGAGAGGTCTCGGCGTGATGTGTCGCGGGACGCTGTTCGTGCTGTCCGGGAGGCGCTAGAAGCTGCCGGAGTTCAGTTTATTGCGCGAAACGGAGCGGGGCCCGGGGTGCGTTTGCGTAAATAACTTACGACAACCGGGACGAGCGACAACCTTGTTTAGGCACCATAGGCATGACTACGAAATCAAAACCAGCCGCGCCCGGTGCGTCGGCTGCAATCGACCTTGGCTAGATCGAGCAGGTTTACTAGTCCGAAGGCCGGACGGTCCAGAGAATGAAATGCCAGCGTCATCGCCCGCTTCTCTCCGCCGACCGTCCTGACGGTATCAGACGATAGCTGGCGGCAACACTTCGTTACCTCTGCAGCTGCAAGACCTTAGTACCTTCCGGTCCTCGCTTAAGGGGATGGCTGTTGCGAAGCCCGGCGCGGACCGGAGTAAGCAGCCCCGCAACCAGGTTCAACAAGAATGTCTGCAGCGAGCCTTCTCGTCCGCGACCAGCATAGAAACAAATTGCAGGCATCGTTGATGCGAACGATAGCAATATTCGCGTGTGATACCATTAAAGGGCTAACCCACACGCTCAGCAGGCACGCCGACATACACCCCGCTATGAGTAATCGGTTTCACGACAACCGTTCCCGCTCCCAATGTGACGTCATCACAAACGGAGCACTTGTCGATGATGGTGCTGCCGGTGCCGGCAAACACAAAATCACCCAATCGGCTTGCACCTGCCAGCACCGTACTGACGGAAACGTGCGTGAACTTCCCAACGATGCAATCGTGTTCGACGATGGCGCCGGTGTTGAGAATGCACCCCTCGCCGATCTCGGCCATCGGCCCGACATGGGCATGATGGCCGATGAACGTGCCAGCGCCGATAACAGAACCGACGCCAATCGTGGCAGAAGGAGAGATCACGGTGGCAATGGGCCAGCCTCCCGCCACGATGGCGTCGACCTGGATTTGCCTTTTTTTATTATCACCCGCTGCGGGAAAACACGCCCACCCTTCAGGCAAGCCGCCATCGAATGTCCTGACGATCGGAAAGCCCAGAAATTTTTCGCCCTCGCGCGCATTCGCGTCGGCAAAACATAGCTGACGGATACCCGATGCCAGCGCGACATCGGCAACACTGCGCGCATGCCCTCCGAAGCCGAAAATCCGCAAGCCGGCGGGTGCCGCCGTCATTGTCGTGAACTCTCTCGAGACGGCTCGCTCGATATGCGATCAAGGATGGCAACGTGTTCGTCGACCACATCTTGCCAGGTCCGCTCTGCAAGCTTGTTGTAAAGCGGAAGTTGCCGCTCTAGCAGCGCATCCTTGTTCTGCAGCGCCCACTCGATTTTGTCGGCCATCGCCTTGCAGTCGTAGGGATCGAACAGCATGAGATCCTGCATATCGGGATCGGTGACAACTTCCTCTGTGACGGCAATCTTGGCCATCACGACCGGCGTTCCGACCGAAAGAGCTTCCGTCAGCGTGAATGGACAACCGCCTTCGCTCAGGCTGGGGTTCACAGCCAGATCCGCAAGCCGATAGCATGCAGCAAGCTCCCGCGCGGAGAGGCCGTGCAGACACAACACGTCGTTCTGCAGGTTGTGGTCTTTTATGAATCGCGCAACCTCCGGGATATCTCTCGGATTTCCAGTTAATACCAACTTATGCCCGATATACTTCCGCTTCAGCAGATACTCATACGCGCGAAGCAGCGAGACGATATTCTTGTTGGGTCTGAACTGGCTGGCGTAGAAAATGAAGCGAATACCTCCGTTGTAGAGATTGACAGCCCCCGGATTACCGATCGCCTTATGCAGAGTGCCGCGAAACAAGTTCTCGCACAGAGCATCTTGAATATCGGAGCTTTCAGAATGCCCCGACACTGAGATTAGCTCATCCAATCTATTCGCGCCATGACGAACGACCGATACAATACCGGGATCTACCTGATATCGATGAACCAAGGTCGCATATTTGACATCGTCGCTATAGGTAACGAAGTGGTCCGCCCCTTCGACAGTCTTCTCCACTGACCTGAATACTTCTAGAAATCGATTACCGCCTGTGGATGAAAACGAGATCGGAAAATTCGTCAAAACGACATCTGGAACGCAGACTAATCGCGGCGCTTCGATGTCGTTGAATTGCGGCCAGAACGCTGCTGGCGAATACCACGCACGAATCTCCTTTCGTTTGTTCGCATAATCGCTGATCAGCTTCGCCTCTCCATTCTCCATGAATTGGAAAACGCGCCACTTCCCGGAAGCGGTTGGCAAATCCTCCGTCATCCTGGCAAGGGCCGACCGTACTTTCCGTAACCGCGCTGAACGAAATCTGAATTTACCCAGCAGAGTTTTGAATAGGCTTAGGGACACCCAAACAAAATATACGACTGCCGCTATCAGCGTAAAAGGAAGCGTAGCTATCACGAGCACGGTCAAGATCACGCTGCTCCGCGTTGTGGCCAGCGTGCGCTCTGCTTTTGTCCTCGTTGCTTCAAAAAGATTCTTTATTCTCTCGAAGAGCCGAGACGATCGCTTTTCGCGTTTTCGATCTTTAAACCTCCGATAGAAATCGTACAAACCAAGAAGTACTGGTTTTTTCTCCGGGCCGATAACATCGAATCCTTCGGGGGGAATACCTGCATCTTCGAAAAGCTGCTGAAGATTTTTCCGAGACCAACTCGGGCATGCGATGACAAAGCGAACGTCTCCACGACGATTGGCTGCTTTCAGGAACTCAGCGAGAAGCCGGCCAAGCCCTTCAGCCCGCAGATCAACAAGGGGAGGATAAGCGAGATAGATCCCGTAGATTTTCACAGATAATCCCTCACGACGTCCCAGTACGCACCAGAGAGATTTTCCAAGGATTGGCTTGCGAGCCGTTCCGCTGAGGGAAGTGCTTGCCGCAACGCAGCATCTTCAACCTCCATCTTCTTGAGCTGACGAGCCATATTTTCGGAATCGTCTGCCTCCATCCAACACAAGTTCAGACCGAACTGCCGATCGATTTCGCGCATGGCAGGATAGTCGCTCGAAAGCGATGGCACACCGAAATGTGCGGCCTCGACAACGGAAAATGTTCCATTGTCGATCCGGCCGGGATGCCAAAGAAATGCCGCCTCGCCAAGTTGTCTGCGGTAGATCCGATCGGACAATTCGCCCACAATCTTGAATTTCCGCCTCAGTTCGTCGCTTGAGCGAAGAATTTCACTTAGGGCTTCTAGGTGAGCTCGGCCTTTCTTCAACAGGTCTCCCGTCTCGACGCCTGTGACACGACACTCCAGCTTTCCGTTATAGTCCTCGTAGTAAATTTGAAGCGCTTTGAGCGCTGCCTCGTGATTTTTGTGCGGGGCGAGATTTGTCGTCCAGAGAAAATAGCTGGCGTCTTCAATGCGCAGGCTTCGCGTGGCAGATTCCGAGAAGTCCGGCGCCAGCATCGGCATTTTTCTGACTTTTCTGCTCGGAAGCCCGGCGAATTGCAGCGCGTCACTCCGAGTAAACTCTGTCGTTACTAGAATTGCATCCGCGGCATGAGCGCGAGCAACAAACTGCTGACTCACGATATCTTCCAGAACAGGCACGTATCGCTGAATGTAGCCGTAGACCATCAGAACGTGCGGCCTGATAGGAAGCAATGGTAGCTCCAGCCGGTCGGAGACGATGACCCAGAGATCGCAATCCATGAATTGATTGATGCCGTCGTCCGGCGCTTGATACAGTTGATTAACGAGCGGCTGTTCAATCCCTGCATAGACACAAGCCCGGGATGCCTCCTGATAAGACATCGTGAGCCATCGGAACGGGCGACGTTTTATTGATTCAGGAAGATCGGCGAATTCTTCGCGCGGGTAGCTGCGTGGATCATCAAGATGCCCGAAAACAACTTCCACGTCATCTCCCGCAGCCCGGCTGCCTTCCTGGATCGCACGCGCCAGTAACTTCGCGCCTCTCAGACTGCCGCCCCGATACTTTACCGGCACGATAACAGCGATCCGCTTCTTTTGGCTTCGCCTTTCCTTCACCAAGGAACTATCCGCTCTCAATGTCTCGGTTATCTTCTGAAAACCGGATCGCCATAAAGGCTCGCAATTTTCTGCTTTGAGCGGCTCAAGCAACCGGGGCTGCGACTCGCGAATCTCATCAATCAAACGGCGATCATCATTCAAGATGCGTTCAATTTTGCTGCGCGCCTCAGCCGGCGTGCGGCAACGGCCGGGCAACTGAGTGCCGCCGAGCTTATCGAGCAAGCCATCGGCCATGAAAACCAGCGGCATGCCCGCGCGAATAGCCTCAAAGGGATGGTAGTGAACATGATTGGCATCAGCGCCATGATAATACATCACGCGCAATTCCTGCATGTTCCGCTGGTGAATTTCGCTCGACTGGAAACCGAGAATGCGAGGATCGGAAACAGCAACCGGCTGCGCGCCGCCAACGACGTAAGGCAAACCCGAGAACGCTTTCTTAAACTCGTTATAGACCTTCTGATAGTAACGGCTGAAGCCTAGATCCGGACAGATGAAAAAGATCCGCTTGTCCGTCCCTTTCCATTTGTTATCGAGACGGGCATTCGGCAAACCGGCCGGCAGGAATATGGCGCGCTTTTGCAGATAGTGTGACTCACTGTCAGCCAAATGCGCATATGCCTGACCGAACCAAAAGCTTGAACCGAAGGTTTGCGGCGACCACAGCAACCCTTCTCTGCGAGCTCGCCAAACAAAACTATCGCTATAGGATTCATCGGGAATGCCGTAGGCACGCCAAATCTTTGCGCCATCGAAGTGGCGGGTCATCGACTGGAAAAAAGCTGTCTTCAGCAAAATAAAAAACGCGACATCGAAATGCCTGTTCGCAATCTCCCACGCATGACGTCCGGGATCGTCGTACCAATTCACCGCATTCAGCACAGCGAGATCGTCAGCCGGTATTGTAAGGTGTTGATCCTCCGACCAGTCAATTGAAGCCGAACGAAACGCAGGGTCAGCCGGGATACGCTTCGGCAGAAACACTTCCTGCACTCCGATACGCTTGAGCATCGGAACTTCGAACTGGCGCGCAGTGGTGTGGTTGAGAAGCCACATCACGCGGAGAGGCCGTTCTGTCATTTCCCCGTTCCCGTCAATCGGCCATACTCCTTGATGGCCGGCTCCGTTGCACCGTCAAACTTTATCTCGCCATGATGCAGAACGATCGCGCGATCGCAAATATCGCGAAGCGATCCAAAATCATGCGTGGCGAGAATCAATATTTCCGAGTCCTCGATCAGCTTTGCGATGCGAGCTTTTGCCTTTTGCATGAAATTTGCGTCGCCCGCACCGATCACTTCATCGAGCAGTAAAATGTCGCCGCCGACCATTGTCGAAATCGCAAACGCGAGGCGCACCTGCATGCCTGCGGAGTAAGTCTTGATGGGATAGTGGATAAACTCGCCAATGTCCGCGAAAGCGATAATATCCTCTTCGACCGAACGCATGAATTTCGGCGTCAATCCAAGCAGCAAGCCGCGATACAGAATGTTTTCCCGGCCAGTCGCTTCAAGCTCGAAGCCAAGGCTCAAGTCAAACAGCGAGCGCACGATCCCTTTCACATACCGCGAGCCCGACGAAACGGGATATAGGCCCGCCACCATCTTGAGGAATGTGGATTTTCCGGCACCGTTATGACCGATAAGCCCGACCCTCTCCCCGGGCCGGATTTGAAGTGTGATGTTCTTGAGCGCATGAACGTCATGCACCTCATGCTTGGCGTGACGGCCAATTGTGACTCCCATAAGGAGTGTTTTCAGCGAGCGCTCCCTGAACGCAACGGCTGAATAGTGCAAATTGATCCCGTCGAGCTGAATGTAATTGCCCGTCATAGATAAAAGATGACCCTGTTCTCGGACTTTCGGCCGACCATCAATGCAACTGCAAAAGCCACCACAATGGCAAGGCCACATGCTGCGAAGTTGTCCAGTGTTGGCCATTGCCCGCGCAAAAGCGGCGCACGAACGATCTCCAGCAAATGATAGATGGGGTTATAATCCACCAGAAAGCCGAGGCCTCCATTCCGAAAAAGGCTGGCTTCGAAATAAATGGGCGATACGAACCACATCGCCTGCAAGATCAGCGCGAGCGCCGGGGTCAGATCGCGAAAGCGTGCGCCGATATAGGCAAGCGCGGTTGCCATCGGCCAGGCCAATAGCGCCGCAAGGGGAAATACCAGCGGCACAACGATCCAGCACCATCCGAAGTTTTGCGGCATCACAACGAGCACCCAACCGATCAGGCTAATGCTCGCCATCATCAGAACCATCAGATTGGTCAGCGTATTGCGCAGCGTATAGATCGCCAACGGATGACGATATTGTTTGATATACGGTTCCGCCTGAACGAACGACATGGAACCTACTGTCAGCGTTCCAATAAAAAATTCCCAGAGAATCATTCCGGACAAAATGTACGGAGCGTACTCCGCTATATTCTGTTTAAATATTTTCGCGAAAACGAACGACAGCAGCAGTGTCATGCCGAGTGGCTGCAACAGCGACCATGCCACACCCAGGTACGATCGGCGCCATTTGGCGCGCAAATCGGACAACGCGAGATGTGTCCAGAAATAGCGAGCCTTGTAGATTCCGTGTATATAGGACATCTTCGTACAATTCAGGGTTGATCTTTCGGCCTTATGCCCCTAACTACACCAAAAGCGTTGATAGGAAATAAGAAAAAAATGATTCCGGTATATCGGCCGTACTTCACTGGACGAGAGCAGGAATATGTCAACGACTGCCTCGTCTCGACCTGGATTTCGTCGCGCGGCGCCTACATCGATCGCTTCGAAAAATCGTTTGCCGAATATACCCAAGTTAGCCACGCAACGTCCGTCTGCAACGGCACGGTGGCCCTTCATCTTGCGCTGGTATCCCTTGGCATCGGGCCGGGCGATGAAGTCATCGTTCCCACGCTGACATATGTCGCGTCGGCCAACATGATCGTTCAAGCCGGTGCAACGCCGGTATTTGCAGACTCGCTTGGCACAACATGGCAGATTGATCCGGAGGCAATCCGAAAGGCTATCACTCCAAGAACAAAAGCCGTGATGGTCGTCCACCTTTATGGGGGCGCGTGCGACATGGAGCCGATCGTCGAGATCTGCCGCGCACATAACCTCTTACTTATCGAGGATGCCGCAGAAGCCTTTGGCACGCGATACAAAGGGCAGCACGTCGGAACATTCGGCGAAATATCGACTTTCAGCTTTTTCGGGAACAAAACTATCACGACCGGCGAAGGCGGCATGGTCGTAACCAACAATTCTGACCTGTACGAGAAGGCCTACCGTCTCAAAACGCAAGGCGTTTCTCCTCATAGAGAATATTGGCACGAGATCATCGGATACAATTATCGGATGACGAATATCTGTGCGGCTATAGGCTTGGCTCAGATCGAACAGGCAGATCACATTCTTTCAAAGAAGCGCCAGGTGACACGTTGGTACGAGCAGTACTTACGTAACTTGCCGCTCAAAGCCCAATCCGTTCAGCCGGACACCGAACATTCATGGTGGATGTACTCGGTCTTGCTCGAAACGGAGCAGCTTCGTGACGATCTTAGAGATTTTCTACGGGCAGCGGGTATCGAAACGCGCCCCCTCTTCCCGCCAATTCATTGCCTGCCGCCCTACAATCGCGGCGAAGTGTTTCCCGTCGCCGAAAACCTCTCCGGGAGAGGCCTAACACTGCCAAGCTACCCCGAACTCCGCGAAGAAGAGATCGCGATAATTTCAGTAAAAGTGAAAGAATTCCTCGATCATCAGTCCCAGAGAAAAGTAACTCCGGGCACGGCGTTCGCTTAGGCAAAGCCGCCGATCCGCCGATAAGCGTCGATCACCGCTCTCGCGCTGTGTTCCCATTTGAATTGTCCTGCGCGCGCTATCCGAGCCTCTCGACGGGTCGGATCGGAATGATCGTCACTTCCAAGCGCGTCCCTGAACGCGCTCGTCCAGCCCTCCACATCCAGCGCCGACACGCGCCTGGTCACCAGCCCGGAAATTTCATCCATCGACGTTCCGGCGCTATGCGCCACCGGCGTCCCGCACGCCAGAGCTTCCACCACCGGCATGCCGAACCCCTCATAGAGCGAGGGCGAAACCAGCAGCCGCGCGCCTTCGTAGAGAGCGCGCAACTGCGGATCGGTAGCCCCATGAACGAACCGGAGCGATCCTTCCCGGATCAAGTTTTCGGTCTGCCCGGGAAGATCGAGATCACCCCACCCCCGGCCACCAGCCAACACAAGCGGACAATGCATCCGCGCCGTCGAACTCAGTCGCCCATAGGCGAGGATCACGGTCCGGAGGTTTTTCCGAGGCTCATGCGTCCCGACGGCCAGGAAGTAGCTTCCATATATCAGGTCCAATGTATCGAGCGCGGGCTGTGTTTTCTCGCGCCCCGCCGGAACGAACAGTGCCGACGCCGCCGGCGGCGCCACAACGATCCGCGTCAAGGGATAGCCGAACACATCCGCAATCTCGCGCTTGCTGAAATCGGAGATCGTATGCACCAGTGGTGCATCTGCGACGAACGTCCGAAGCGGCTCCAGCCATTTAACCCGGTCCCGGGGATGAAATTCCGGATGACGGAAGGTCGAAAGATCATAGATCACGGGGAACATCGGGACGCCCGGATCGGCCAAGGGACGAAAATTGAATGCATGAAACAGATCGAGGGATTGTTTCCCGACGGACGTGGAGAACCTGCCCCGGCGAAACGAACGATAGGCCGCGGCAGCAGCGCGCGAACCCGGCAGACGCACAGCGACATCCAGAATGCGGCTTTTAAGATACGCGAGAGACGCCGAACCGGACCTGTCGCCCTCGCCCTGCTTGTCATGAGAACGACTGATCTCGCGCGCGTCCGCGAGACCGAAACCGCGCCAATCCAGATCGCGGAAGCCGGTGAAACGAAGATCCGGATCGAGCTCAAGCACAGAATTGACGATGTTAAACGTATAGTTCGCCACGCCCGTCATCGAGCGGCTCAAAATACTGGATTCAAAACCTATGTGCATGTGGTGCGGCAACTCTGGCGGTCACGGTATCCGGGATGCAATAGGGCAATGGAGGACAGACTATCAGGGACCGGTTAAAAACAAACCACTTCAACAGTCGTTAATCGACCCGGCCTTGATCCGGATCAGAGAGCCGATCAACAAGTCCTGAAATATGCGCTGCCGTCTGTGCCCAGCGATAAGGCACATAATTCGCGCGTATCCGCGCCTCATAAACCTGCACGTAAACCGGATCGGTTACGGCCCTGTAAACCAGCTTGTAGCAGGCAGCGAAATCAAACGGGTCGAAGTAGTCGATCAGATCGCCTCCGGCCTCGGGCAGCGACGTCCGGTTTCCGGCGATGCAGTATCGTCCGAGCGACAGGCTTTCCGAAATCGGAAGCCCCCATCCCTCGTAGATGGACGGGTAAATAGTGAACGCGCAATTCTTGTAGTACCAGGCCAGCTCTTCATCCGAGACGTCAGCCAAGTGGACGATAACCTTGCTCACCGAGCGGTCGTACCGGATCTGATGCAGAAAATCGGAGACATGCGGATGCGGAGTTCCGATCAGGAGCAATTGCGGGCAATCAGGACCGAGCTCTTCGACCAGACGCTGCCAGACACGATACAACAGGCCCTGGTTCTTCCGTGGATCAATCGTCGAAACGCAGATCACGAACTTTCTTTCGGGCACATAACGCGGCCGGGGAAGTAAATCGACCGGCAATCCGGAGTTCATATTCGGGTTATCGCCCAGCCGAATGACTTCGACGGGTCGGTACGCGAGGCGTTCTGTTTCGATGAAGCGCGCGATCTCGTTTTTCTGAAACTGAGAAATCGTAAGGATCAAATCGGAATTGGCGATCTGCTGCGTGACCCATCGCGTAAAGACCTCTGAATGATGAGGCGGCATCCATGCGGGAAAGAGCGCTGGAATAAGATCATAGATCAGATTGAAATACGCCGCTCCACTTGCCTGTTTGTATGCGGCAAGACCTTCGCTGTAATCCTGAAATCCCCAGGTCGCCGACAGGGAGATGCAAACATCGCCCTTCTTGAACAGAACGGGGCCCGCGATTCTGAATGGACGATTGGTGCGCGCAATCCGCATGGACATCTGCTTTCGTACAGCGCGCAGAAAACCTCCAAAAGCACGCCTCGTCTCCCTCAAGGCTTCTGTTACTTCGTCGCCCAGCAATTCTTTCAGTTTTTCCCGAATGTTGGATTCGAGTTGTCTGCCGCTTCGGACGACTGGCGTCATCCGGCGATAAGAGGAAACGGGCTCGTTTTTCTGACCATGGCCATTCACTCCCGTTGTCGAAACAAGACTGTCGCGGATCACCGGCGCAAGCGAGTGAATATCGACCTTCCGCAAAACCTTGTTTGCTGAATCGAATGCAAAGAGTTCGATATCGCTTCGTATCGCCAACAACTCAGCCAGAACGCTGACCGACGTCCGCTGAATACCGGTCAAATGACCGAGGCTCCAATGCCTGAGATCCGTTACATCAAACCAAAGAGTCATTGAACAACTCGATAAATGCTATTCCTTGCCGCGATATTTCTTCATGCCAGACGTCAATACCACCAACCATACCGTGCGGTTGCCCAAACGCCCCTTCCACCCCGCTCATCATCACCGGACGCGCGGGAGTGTCAGGCACCACCTGCAGCTATTCGGCGTCATATCGCCTGGTACGCAGCAACGATATCCTCGACCGGTCCGAGCGCCCTGATGTTTCCGCGATCCAGCCAGAGCGCCTTGTTGCACCAGCGGCGGCAGACTTCTAGATTGTGGGATGCGAGCACCAGAATACTCGCCTTTTGAATAAACGTCTCGACGCGCTCGCGCGCTTTGGCCATGAAATGCGCATCGCCGGCCATGATCCACTCGTCCATCAAGAGGACCTCAGGCTCGTAGCACGTCGCAACCGCGAATGTCAGGCGCAACATCATTCCCGACGAATAGGTGCGCACCGGCATATCGAGATAGTCGCCCAGCTCGGTGAAATCGACAATCAGCGGCAGGCGCTGTTCGATTTCCCGGGACGACAGGCCAAGCAGCAACCCGCGCAACCGGATGTTGTCGTAGCCGCTCAGGTCGCTGTCGATACCGAGCGAAATATCGAACATCGGAGAAATCCGCCCATTGACCTCAACGGTGCCCGAGACAGGCTCATAGATTCCCGCCATGGTCCGCAGCAGGGTTGTCTTCCCCGCGCCGTTCGATCCGATCAGCGCCAGCCTGTCGCCTCGTTCAAGCGATAGCGAGATATCGCGCAATGCATCGACCGTGATGCGGTCGTTGGCATCGCGCGCGATGCGCCCGGCCGAACCGCGCGACAGGATCGCCTTTTTCAGGGAGCGCGATCCGCCATGATAGATCGGGAAGGAGACGTTCACGCCGTCGAGGCGAAGGATCGCCTGCTGATCTTCAACATTGCGTCGTAACAGCATGGCGCTCACACCCAGTATGAAATGCGTGAGCGAAAGCGGACGAAAAAGAACGCCGCAAACGCCATGTTGAGCACCGTGATCAAAAGCATGATCAGATAGGTCTGCACCGCGGGGATTTGACCGAGCAAAGGACCGCGCATGACTTCGACGAGATAGAAGAACGGATTGAAGGTCATCAGCTCCTGATGCGCGCCGAGCAATTCGGGCTTCCACATGATTGGTGTGATAAAGAAGATAATCTGGACGAGGCTCGTCATAATCTGGGGGATATCGCGAAAGCGTGCCGATATCATGCCCAGGGACATGCCCGCCAGCGCCCCATTCAACGTCACCAGCAGGAAGCCGGGGATGGCGTAGAGCGCCACGCTGCCGGGCCAAGCGTGGAAGTAAAGAAGAACCGCGATGTAAACCACGAAATTGTGCGCAAGGATGATGACCTTGCTCCACACAAAGCGAAACACATACAGCGAATAAGGAAGACGTATCTGTTTGATATAGGATTCGGCGCCGGTGAAGAGCGTGCCGGCTTCGGTGATCATCGTGCTGATGTAGCCCCAGATCAGCAATCCGGCGCAGAGAAACGGCATGAAGTGGCTAAGCTCTGCCTTGAAGAGCGTTGAGTAAACGATACCGAGCGCGACCACCATGATCGCCATGCTGGCGGTCATCCAGAGCGGCCCGAGAAACGAGCGGCGGTAACGCTGTAAGATGTCGTTCCAGCCCAGCTTGCCCCAAAGGGTCCAAAGGGACAGTCCGGCAAGGACGTCCTGCAGCGCCATCTGCGCCTGACGGTGCATCCGTCCCTGCCCGGCAATCAGCATCGACATCCGTTCATCCAACTCCGCCCACGGGCTCACTCGACCGGGATGCGATCCCGCAAGGCCTGCTTATAGACGTCCTGCATACGGGATAGAAACAGAGACTGGCTGAATTCGGCGCGAACGCGCTCCCTGCCCGCTTCACCCAGCCGGGCGGCAAAATCAGGCTGGTCCAGAAGGCGGTTCAACGCCCCGGCGAACGCCGCCGCGTCGCCGGGCGGGACGGTCAGGCCTTCCCTGCCGTCCCGGGCGATATTGGGAACCGCGGTCGGAAGCGCCGTATTGACCACCGGCTTGCCCGCGGACATGGCTTCCAACTGGACGAGGCCGAAAGCCTCTGCCTCCGAAACGGAGGGAAAGGCCAGCGCCCGGGCAGCGTGAATATACTGCTTGACCTCATGAGGCTCCAGGACGCCAAGAAACCTGACCCGATCCAGCACACCTAGTTCCCTGGCGAGGCCGGTGAGTTCTTCCCGGAGTCGTCCTTCGCCAATGATCACGGCGTCGGCATCGACGTCCTGCATCGCGCGAAGAAAAATCTCGTAACCCTTGTAGCTGACAAGGCGTCCGACAGAGACAACAAGTCTGGGGTATTGCTCCTTCAGGCGGTCGACCGCCTGCTGTTCACCCTGATCGAGCCGTCCCCAATAGGAATCGTCACATCCATACGGAATGGCGACGCACTTGGCGGCAAAGTCTTTCAGAAATGGCGAGTTGCCGATCATGACCGGATCCGAGACGATGATCCTGTCTGCGCGCCGAAGAGAATTGCGAATGAATGGCGCCAAGGCCCGCATCAGCCACAGACGGCCGACCACTTCCGCATGCCAGTGCACGATCACGATCGGCTTTTTCGGCAGCAGGGCGATTCCGATATCCGTCAGCGGAAACGGAGCGTGGTGAACCACGATGTCCGACACGCGCGCCTTCTGAAATAACCTGAGCGGATAGGTCGGCGCCAGTGGCGTGGACATCACCGTTGCAAGCGACGAAACCGCTTCGACACTCACGCCATCGAATTCATAGATGCAGCCCATCCCTCGTTCTCGCGCCACAAGAACGCCGCTTTCAAACTCCGTTCGCGGAAGCATCGCCAGCGTGGCTATGACGGACGGAATCCCGCCATAGACGTTCGGCAAGTAGACCTTGTAGGCATGGAGAATCCGCATCAACACTCAACGCATCGGGGAATTTTCATTCGATAGACCTTCAGACGCGCTGTTCCTGATAGCTTCCGCCTGGGCGGTGACCATCATGGACACCAGCGTTGGAAAATCGACGTTCGGTTTCCAGTTCAATACGGAACGAATCTTGGACGCGTTGGCCCGCGTATAACGGCTATCCACCTTGCGAACCAGAGCCGAATCGAGAACGACGTGATCGGCCCACCTGCGGCCAACAAAATTGAACGCCTGATTGCAAAAATCCTCAATCGAATGATCCTGCCCGGTGCCTATGATATAGTCATCCGGGACAGGATGCTGAACGATCAGCCTCATCGCTTCCACATAATCGCCGGCAAAACCAAAATCCCGCCGTACGCCAAGGTCGCCCAGCGCAATCTTTCCATCTGACAAGATAGGCTTCCCACGCTCATCGAGTTCGGAGGCCGTGGTCAGACCGAGCGACACCGCAGCGGCGGCATAGGCGATCTTCTGCGACACGAAAGCTAACGGGCGCCTGGGGCTTTCGTGATTGAACAGAATGCCGGTTGAGGCGTGCAACCCATACTGCTGACGGTATGCGCCAACAATCTGGTGGGCGTACAGTTTCGCCGCGCCATACGGCGTCTTCGGAGCGCAGCGTGTCTGCTCGTTCTGGGCTGATGTCCCATCGCTTCCGAACATTTCCGACGACGAGGCCTGAAACAGACGGCAATCCGGCTTGTACTTCAGCAAGAGCTCGCAAAGCTCCTGCGGCACATAGCCATTCACCTCCGCGGTTAGGCGCGGTTCATTCCAGCTCAGGCTGGGACGAGAAATGGCGGCAAGATTATAGATCTCATCAGGCATGACATCGCGGATCAACGCTTCGAGAAAATCACGATCCGCAGGATCTCCGACATGCCAGCGCACACCATCCCGACGTGAATCCGAATGATCCGCGCGGCGCGACTGTGCATGAACGACGCAACCCTGCTGCCGAAGCAGGTTGATCAGATAGTAGCCATCCTGCCCGGAAGCCCCGGTAATAAGAACTTTTACTGTCAATGGCACCCTCGATTCCGGACAACTTATAGCTGCAGGAAGCAGGATCAAACAGAAACTTTTCAAAACACCGCGGACAACAAAATCCGCAAGCTCTCGCTCTCAAAATTATTCGTTGTAATTGAAGTGCTTAAATCCGTGCTGCTTCACAAGCTCATCGCGCTGCGCGGTTTTCATGTCTTCCCGCATCATTTCCGCAACCAGATCAGCAAATGACGTCGTGGGTTTCCACCCCAGCTTTTTGTACGCCTTTGCCGGATCGCCCAGAAGCGTCTCGACCTCGGCCGGCCGGAAATAACGCGGATCAACCTCGACGATACACTGCCCCGTGGCGGCATCGTATCCCTTTTCATTGACACCCTCACCTTCCCAGCGAACGGCGATTCCGACTTCGTTCGCGGCAACGTCGAGAAACTCGCGAACCGAGTGCTGTTCTCCGGTCGCGATCACATAATCTTCCGCGACATCCTGTTGCAGCATGCGCCACTGCATCTCGACATAATCCCGCGCATGGCCCCAATCGCGCAGCGCATTCAGGTTGCCGAGATAAACCTTCTCCTGCAGACCCAGCTTGATGCGGGCCAATGCGCGCGTGATCTTGCGCGTGACGAAAGTCTCGCCGCGAATGGGCGATTCGTGATTGAAGAGAATTCCGTTGCAGGCAAACAGGCCATAAGCCTCGCGATAGTTTACCGTGATCCAGTAGGCATAGAGCTTGGCGACCGCGTAAGGCGACCGGGGATAAAACGGCGTCGTCTCCTTCTGCGGGATTTCCTGAACCAGGCCGTACAACTCCGACGTTGACGCCTGATAGAACCGGGTTTTCTTCTCAAGCCCGAGAATGCGGATCGCTTCAAGCATTCGCAGCGGCCCCAGCGCATCGGAATTCGCTGTATATTCCGGCTCCTCGAACGAGACGGCCACATGACTCTGCGCAGCCAGATTGTAAATCTCGTCCGGCTGAACTTCCTGCACGATGCGGATGAGACTCGATGAATCCGTCAGATCGCCATGATGAAGGGTCAGATCGTATCCCTTGTCGTGCGGATCGTGATAAAGATGATCAATCCGATCGGTGTTGAACAGCGACGTGCGCCGCTTGATCCCGTGAACGGAATATCCCTTGGACAGCAGCAATTCCGCAAGGTAGGCGCCGTCCTGTCCGGTGATCCCGGTAATCAACGCAGTCTTTTTCTTCATCGCATATCGGCTTTCGTATTCGCTGCAACTTCGCCCCGGCGAGGTAAAGTTGCAGGCAGCTTGACAGACTGATCGAGACGCCCCGCCACGCTACTGTGGCCGGAGCGATGCAACACGGGCAAACAGGTTGTTGACGCGCCCCAGCAGGTTTGCCGGAGCGTCGATGATAATACCCCGCACGATCGCCCAGACGCTGGCGGCGCTGACCGCAGCCAGCAAGACATACTGAACGAGTATCGCAACGGGTTGCGAGGTCGAGACGGTCGACAGTCCGAAGCCCGCGATACGAAGAATGAGGATTCCCAGAACCAGAAGCCCGATGGCAAAATTCCGGTTCTGCCGTGTCGTTCGCGGCGCGCCAAGAATCGCGAACGCCATCAGGACAAACACAAACGGATAGATCGGGGCAAAAATCCGGTCATGAAGTTCAGAGCGGAATTCTCCCGGGACACGCTTGTAGACCGGATCGTCGGGCGGAGGCGAGATCAGTTCGCCAATCGGCCTCTCGCGAGGACCATAGGTCACCGTCTGAACGACATTTGAAAACTGGGACAGATCGAACGCATAGCTGGCGAACGCCACAAGGGCCGGATCGCGTTTGCCGGCTTCAAAACGCTGGAGATTGCCATCCTGAAGAACGAGAAAAGATCCACGCTCGTTCTTCTGAACCGTGCCGCGATCCGCGAGAATGGTGATCCGCTCCGCCGGATTGCGCTGGTCGTCGATGAAAATCCCGACAAGCAGTCCGCCCGGCTGCCGGCCCTGAATGCGGATGGTCAGAGGTCCGAGCTTCTGGAATTCCCCTGGCCGCAGAATGTTCGTCAGCACGTCGGCGCCGATCTCGGTCTGCCATCGCCGCAAGGCGCGCATGCATTCGGGCGCCACATACAGCGAGAGCAACGCAACGAAAAGGCTCACCACGCATGTCGCGTAGAGAAAGGGACGGACAAACCGCACCGGTGACAGACCGGCCGCGTTGATCACGATGATCTCGGAATCGTTCGCCAGCCTGTTCAGGGTGTGCATGACCGCAATCAAGAGCGCGATCGGCGCGATGATCATGGCTAGCAGCGGAATCGCAAGGCCAGTGACGCCGAGAAAGACCAGAATGGACTGGCCCTGCCCTGTCATCAGGTCGATGCCGCGCAGTGCCTGCGTGATCCAGATGACCCCCGTCAACGAGACGACAATCAACAAGAACGCCAGCAATGTCGCTCGCACGATATAGCCGTCGATTGCGCTCATCCAGCTTCCGGGTAAAGTCCGCGTCAGGTCCGAAACGGCCTGAAATATGGGTTATCGTCTTGAGCTATATCGCATATTTTACGGCTGACACACCTAAAAATAGTCCATTCGAGGGATAATGTACGCGGCCATCAAGCGAGAACTGACCGACGTCTGGATCGGCTTTTGTGTATGGACCGGACCCAATCGGCCAGCGGCGCAGGCTGCGCGGCGCAAGGGGACCGAAAATTTCGCAATCATCGGCGCCGCCGGGTTGCCATGGTCCACATCCATCATCTCCATCTGCGGGCTGGCATTCCTGCTTGGATTTCTGAGCACAATGAAGCCTGCGGACTTCCTTCGCTCACTGAAGCATCCCGCCAGTCTCGCCGCGCTGGCGCTGTGCGCTCTGGCCGTGCTGGGCCTTTTTTGGGCTGACGGCGTGCCGTGGTCTGACCGATTCCGGGGAATAACGCCCATGGCGAAACTGCTGGGCATTCCGATCCTGATCTACGCCTTCGGGCAATCCGGCCGTGGCCGATACGTCTTCTATGCGTTCGTCGCCTCGTGCACGGTTCTCATGCTGTATTCGTGGATCGCGCTATGCTGGCCAGGCGTATCGATACACTACAAGGCCGACCAGCCCGGCGTCCCCGTCAAGAACTATATCGACCAAAGTCAGGGTTTCGTGTTCTGCGCTTTCGCTCTCGCTGCGATCGGAGTCGAAACCCTTCGGCGAAAGCGGCCATCGCTTGCGATCCTGTCAGCGGTCATCGCAATCGGGCTGATCGCCAATCTCGTGTTCGTCAACGTCGCGCGAACTGCGCTGGTATACTCACCCGTCCTCGCTGTCATGTTTGCGTACCGTTATCTCGGACGCAGGCAATTCTGGATTGCCCTTCCAGCCCTGACGGCTCTCATTGCCGCGCTCTGGATGGTTTCGCCAAACTTGCAGCACAAGGTCACCGCCGCATTCAGTGAATACAAGATCGCACAGAGCGGTCAACAAACCACATCCGTCGGACAGCGGCTGGAACTGTGGAGCAAATCAATCGAATTCTTCAAGGCGGCGCCGATCATCGGCCACGGAACGGGGTCTGCCAAACCGCTGCTGACTCGCGATGCGCCCAAACAGGCCGGCTCGCCGATTGTCGGCAACCCGCATAACCAGACCTTTCTGGTGGCGATTCAATGGGGCGCCATCGGAATCCTGACCCTCTATGCGATGTGGATTACTCACCTGCTGACATTCCGTGGCAAAGGTATTGTCGCCTGGATGGGCCTTGTCGCTGTCGTGCAGAACATTTTAAGCTCGCTGTTCAATTCCCATCTCAGCGATTTCTATCAGGGCTGGCTGTATGTCATCGTGGTCGGCATCGCAGCGGGCATGCTGACACAGACTGCACCCTCGCGTGAGCAGTCCGATCAACCAAGCCCGTCATCCTCGTAATGGGTCTCAGGTCCGTGACAGGGTGATGTTTGCACCCTTGAATTCGCTGCCGTGCGAGCGGATCACAACCGATTGCGAATTTCCCCTGGTGGTCAAAACAAGATCCGCGGAAAATGTCCCCGCGCTCACGACCACCTGAAAACGGCCTGCCGAGACCGCACCCTGAACGTCGCCGGCGACATTGCGCGTGGACTCGCTCCAGGTACCGGACAACTTGTTGCCGTCGGCAACCACGTTGCTGGTCAGTTCGATCTTGTAGCTGTCGCTGGCGCAGCGCAGCGTCTGCTGAAGCGCGTTGCCGTCGGCCCTCACCGCGTAGGTCGCGCGGCAACGGATCGCCTCGCGCGCGCCGCCCTCAAGGGAAATCGTGCCCTTGCCCGACCAGACACCGGACATGCCTGCGAACGGATGCGCCGTCTGCGCATGCGAACCGGGGATACACGACAGAAAAAGAATGGCTGCAGCGACGGCCTTGTCAGTGGTTGAACCGAGCAAAAACATCTCACCTCGCATTGTGACCGATCCGCGCAAAACTTCGCGCGAATTCCCGGATCGCTAACTTCGCAGATGCGAAAACGGTTCCAACGATCGGCCGCAAATGTGGATCAATTTTGGTCGGCAAGCGCTTGTGATGACAGAAAGCGGACAATCGGAAAGTCTGGACGCTCGCCGGACAGTGATGCAATACGTCCCTTCACCTCGTAGATCGAGATCGGAACATCGGTATCGCGCGTGAATATCCGCAGACACCACCCCTCTTCCAGTTCCAGAAGAGGCGCAGGCAGGAGAAAATGCACGGGCGTTTCCTTGCTGGACTACTGCACTGTCATCACCTCGTGCGGCACGATTTTCGGCGAACGAGTGACGATCTCGATGCCAACGACCCAAGACTGGGTTCGACCGCCGAACTCCATGGCGGCGAAACGCAGCGTCTCGATCGGCCAAGACTTAACAGCGCGATCCTTTAACGGCAGTCGGCTTATCGCTTATCGTTAGCCAGATCATATTCAAACTGCGAAGACTGGTGATCGGTCACAGATTTCCTGAAGGGCTGGACGACCACTCCCCTGCGCAATACCGTGACCGCAGAGAAAAGGAATACGATCTTGCCCACCCCGCTCGCGCAAAAGATCGCCCGTGATTACGGAACACCGGCCCTTGTCATTGACATGGACCGTGTCGAGCGAAACATCGCGCGCGTGCAGAAGATTTGCGACGAGGCGGGCGTCGCCAACCGGCCTCATATCAAGACCCACAAGAGCCCGCTTCTCGCGCGCCTTCAAATCGAGGCTGGCGCCAAGGGCATCACCTGCCAGAAACTCGGCGAAGCTGAAGTCATGGCGCAGGCGGGGATCGACGACATTCTCATCAGCTACAATCTGATCGGCGACGAAAAGATGGCGCGCCTCGGCGCCCTGCTCGCCGAAACGCATGTCACCGTCGCCGCGGACAATCCCGTTGTCATCGCGGGTCTCACCGCAGCAGCGGCCGCAGCAGGTCGTGATGTGCCGGTGGTGATCGAGTGCGACACCGGCCGCAAGCGGGCCGGCGTGGAAACGCCTGGCGAGGCCATCGCGCTCGCCCGCCAGATCAAGGACACGTCCGGTCTTTCGTTCGCCGGGCTGCTGATGTATCCGACCGAAACCGGCTGGACCGAGGCGCAGCGCTTTCATGACGATGCACTGGCGGGCATCCGTCAGTTGGGTCTCGACCCGAAGATCGTGTCCACGGGCGGATCGCCGAACCTGAAGAACGTCGGCAAGCTCAAGGGCGCGACCGAGCATCGCCCCGGCACCTACATCTACAACGACCGCATGCAGGTCGCCGCCGGTGTCGCCTCGTGGGACGATTGCACCCTGCATGTCTATTCCACCGTGGTGAGCCGCGCGTCGCCCGATCGCGGCATTCTCGATGCCGGCTCCAAGACATTGACGGCCGATACCGGCGGCCTCGATGGCTACGGATTGATTCTCGAACATCCGCAGGCGCGGATCGCCCGCTTCGCGGAAGAACACGGCTTCCTTGATCTGACACAGAGCAACACGCGCCCCGCTGTCGGCGATGTCGTGCGCATCGTGCCGAACCATGTCTGCGTCGTGGTCAACATGTCCGATGAGGTGGTCATGGTACGCGGCGACGAGATTGTCGGAATTCTTCCCGTCGCGGCGCGCGGCAAATTGCGTTGAGCGCCCGCCGGCGCCGCTCCTGGATCACACCGTCTTCCGGTACGACACATACACCCGGCCTGAAACGAGGGCATCAGCCTGAAAAATGTCAGCTGATGGGTTTAGCCAGTTGGTGGCCCTGCCCGGCAATTTGCGGATCGAAGGAACCTGGCTCGTGCCGGCGTCAGCGCCGGCCGTAACCCGGCGAGACCATGTTCTTGAGCTGCACGAGGAGCGTAAAAACCCACACCAGTCCGTACATGCCCGCCAGCCCGAGCGCGGTCCTGCGATCCATCAGCGACAACCCGGTCCAGTACCAGACGCGGTAGATCCACAGCCCCGCGGTCGCAACGCCCAGCAGACAGACCAGCAGCTTGATGCCCTGGCTGTTCGCGACCCCCACCGCCGCGAACAGCAGTGTTGCCGGAATGAGGAACATCTGGCAGGCGGAAATCAGCGTCTCGTTCATGAAGCGTCCCTTGGCGAATCGGGCCAATTCTAGATCAATCGCATATCACGCGGGTGATCCCGTTCTGGCGTGAGGCTGCCGGGCACGAAAAAGGGCCGGAAAAGGCCCGAACCCGCAGGATTCCCCTTCTTGCGCGGGGGGCCGAAGGACGCTACAGCATCGGAGCCTCTTGGCACGGTTCGGAGCGTAGCGCAGCCCGGTTAGCGCACTAGTCTGGGGGACTTTGGCGCTATGCCAGTTTCCCATTGATTTCCAATTATTTATTATACGCTCCATAGTCAGTCCGGGGCTTTGGCCGGGACTTTCCGTTGATTTAAGGATTCTCATGAGCGGACCAGAGAAGCATTTTGCTGCACTTGGTAGAGTCGCGATGGCCGCGAGTCGCGTCGAAGAAGCCATGATTGTTTACACGCAATTTCTCACCGAAACGTTGGATAGTAAAAAGAGATACTTGAAAAATTCTCGCGGGAAGCGACTGACCCCGAATTTCGTTGAAGGTCGGTTGCGGTGGCAAAGTTGGGCAATGAATGCAGCTGAGCTGCGAGGCTTAGTAAAGCTGCGATTTTCCAGGCGATACCATCCAAGACTATTCAAGGTATTGGATCGAGTACGTCAGCTTCGGGAGCAGCGGAACGACGCGATACACGGCCTGTGGCAGGTTATGCAAGACGAGACAGGCAATTTCGTAGGAGTCTATCAGTTTTCGAAGCGCTCACCCAAACGAGGAAAGCTAGGCAAGCTGAGCGTTCAAAAGCCGGATGCTGACGCGCTCAACAAGCTGGCAAATGATCTCAGTGATTGCTTACAAAATTTAAAAACAGAGTTCGGTCACGTCTTTGACCTTGATGAAAAATATCGAGTTTGGGCGGAAACACAGATTCGGCCTCCAACCCGGAAGCGGTAGCTGGATGAAGGTTAGGCGTTAACAGGCTAAGTATTTCGAAGTTTCTCTGCGATGGTCATAGCGTCCCGGACATCATCGATCAGCGCGTGGGCATATTTTGATGTGGTGGACACATCTGAGTGGCGCAGCAGCTTCTGGACGGCCTTTAGGTTCCCAGTAGCCCTCAGGATGCCCGTTGCGGCTGTGTGTCGATTGTCGTGGAATCTGTAGTCTAGCAGCACCGCATCCAGCTTGGCACGCCGCCACTCGGTCTTAAGGCCCTCGCGGGTCATGGGATACCGCTGGCCCTTCTTCCGATCTACGCCACGCCGTTGGGCTATGTATGTAAAACCGCGCGGGCTTGGCGGGCTTTGCAATGACGGGAAGGTCTTTTGAATTTGAACGGGTACATTTATGTCCGTAGAAGTAGCATATCCAGCAGCAAATCAATGCATCTACTGCGGCGCGACGAGCTATGCAGTAGATAGTAAAAGGTATCTAGCTGAAGAACACATAATTCCATTCGGTTTAAATGGAAACGTTGTTATTCCGCGTGCGAGTTGTCGTAGATGTGAGCGGATTACGGGGCGAACAGAGTCCATAGTATTGAAGGGCTCATTACTAGGCTGCCGGACACATCTTCGTTTACAAACTCGACTACCAAAAGATCGTCCGAAAGTTCTACCTCTATTTGACCCGACCACCACGCCTAATCGTAAAGTGATGGTCGATATAGCAGATTACCCGATTTCACTTCTGCTAATGCAATTAGACCAACCAGCAATTTTAACTAGAAGAGCGGCTGATAATTCTACGTCAGCGGTTTGGAGTAAGTTGTTTAGGGTCGATATGGAAACTCTAAGATTAAAGTATGGTCTCTCGAAGATCGCGACCTCATCCCTTGATGTTCATTCATTTAATCGAATGCTGGCCAAAATAGCTCATAGTTTTGCGATGGCTGAGCAACTAGCAGGACGACTAAGTCAGTTTAAGCCGTATCTAGTTCAGCTGATTCTTGATGCAAACGGCAAAACGAATTGGGACATGCATGTCGGCGGTTGGCTGGAGGCGGTTCCGCCGTCCAATAAATTGCATGAGATTGGGATTGAAAGACCTATTGAGCGGCACGAGAAACTGATAAGCGTCAAAATTCGCTTGTTCGCTAACTTGGGTGCACCGGTCTACCGCGTCATCGCTGGCGAACGAATTGCCTAACGTCGTTCTTAGCGCTCAGGTTTCGAGACTATGACAAGTTTGTTGGCGCGTTCGCTCAATAACTACGCCGCCCGCAACGTGCCCTTCGTTGCCAGCCACTGTTTCCAATTGATCGGCAGCGGTTTGATCTTCTCTCCGACCTTGTCTTCCGGCCAATTGTGAACGATGTGTTGCGCTAAGCTAACGCAAACGCCACGCTAGCCATTCTTACTCCCGGAAAAAAGGAAACGGCGGAGCCAAGAAACAGCAAATAAGTAAAATGGTGCATCCACTGAGCCGTGCGCCACCAGTTGTTGCCATAGAGAAGCTGCGTAAAATAAGCAAAAGCAAATACAAAGGCAGCAATCAGCGCGCCAACTCCGAAATACCACAAGGCACTTTCGATAGGGGCTACACTCGCAGCTTTTGCGGCGGGTGACAGAGCCGTTCTTGCTCCACCCCAAAATGCCAATAAAGCAACGGCTGCTCCACCATTCAAGGTGAGGAGGGTCTTCATACCTTCGATTGCGTACTTAGTCCCTTCCTCCCAATGCCAACGCGTTTCTTCCCGATCCATATTTGCCCCCAAGATTCACGCACCATTACAGCGCGGGGAATTGTAGGTTGCAAGAGCACTAGAGCTGCTCGGTACATCCAAATGCAGCAGATCGAGATATACGAAGTATCAAGCGTGAGCTGAAACGTTGCAGCCTCGTACCTACGGAGAGGGAAAATTACTTCGCGTTGCCGGACAACGAATCTGTATCATAAGGAAGCCACCAGGCTCGGCCTCCAACACCACCAGTCATATCTGCCTTACGACCGTCGATCTTGCTCGGCGCAATGCCAGCCAGCACCTGCATGACGTCTTTTATAACCCACGCGGAGCATCGATAATATTGGTGCCTGTGATGCGTCTTTCCGTCATCGCCAAAAGTCGTGGCAACGTCGCTGCAATCAACAGTAGTAACAGTTTTGGGAAGTAGTCCTAAAGAACGCGGCTTACCAAGTCCCAATGGAATCCACGAGTTCACCGCATTACTTAGTGCGAGAGCCAGATCGCCGCCAGCATAGTAAGTGGTCACGCGCTTGGCCAATTTGACAAGCGGAGCAAGTTGGTCTGCCTTCGAAAGCGCATTATCTGGCACATCGGACGCCGCAAGAATCGCGCCCTCAAACAAGTTTTCTTTGATCTCTTTTGGTGACTTTTTGCGAATGATTTGCATCGCGCCACTAAGTGCGCGGTTACCCATAGAATGAGCGACGAGATTTAGCTGCGGCTTCTGCGCAGAAGATGGCGCGTTCAGGGACGCGAGCAGTTTTGTCAACACATCAGCGACGAAGGCGCTCGATTTTTGTGCTTTTGTTTGGTCGGATCTATAGGGCTTCAAGCCAAACTGACCATTAGATGGCCACGAAATGCAGTAACACTCCAACGCGCCGTATGCGTCTGCAATTTGCGCTGAGCTATGCAGTGCGCTGATGAACGTTGAATTGAATCCAGGAATTAGAATTGTCCCAAATTCTGATCCAGCTTTTCTCAGTTTCTGGGCGGCAGCGCGATCACGGGCGAATGAAACAATATCGTTGGGTTGAGGAGCTTTCGTTTTTCCCGATGGCGTAGGCTCGTCCAGAACAAGCGTAGTGTGATCAGGATACCAACCTGTGTCCGGCTTATTGGACTGCTGGACGACGTTAATCGATCCAGTGATGTATCGCTTGGCGTCGCCATCAAAGAAATCAGAACCAAACATTTCGAGGCTGTTGACCCGGTTGCGATTTGTCGCAAAGCGAACGCGAATTGATTTCTGCACAAGCTGCTCCCTAATCTATGAAAATTGGAAAATAACTACCTAAGCTATGGTCTTGAGCCCAAAGAAGGAAAACCGGACTTCCTCAATCACGCGCGATTGCCACGGGCACCAGATGTTTTTTGGGAGAAAGCTGTCGCCGACATCTGCCAAATGCGCTTCGACATCCAAAATGGATGCATCGCAGACTTCGGTAGTTGTTTCAAAGAATTCTATTGTCAGTGGATCGAGATGCCAGCTCCACGGCGCATTATAGAACCGGGTCGCTTTCACGATCCTGCCCATTACGGACTTGGCAGCTAGTTTGCCGGATACGAACCCTCGCGCTTCCTTTATGAGCGCCTCAGTCTCCAACTGAATGACGAAAGTCCTGTGTATGCTCTGTTGATAGCAACGAAAGTATGTCATTGGAAAATTCCTCGATGATAATGTCCTTCAGAAAGTAAAACTAGTTCGCAATATTGATCGAAGCTGACAGAAATTTTTCCGATTTACAACAAGGCTTTGCGATCGCTGAACTCTCCTAGCGCCGCAACCGCCCGACGGGGCGGCGTGTGGGTATTGCTTGTTCCAAAGACCTCAGAAACAATCTTTCCGGGTCTGGGGAGGTCCAAGAGATGCCAAGTCCAGGGACGGACGACGAATTTCTAAACCGAGTTGGTGGCGATAGAATTACGAGCCGTCAGGTAGACGAGCTTATAGGATTAGCGCGTGGGCTAATAGCCGATGGCGTTATCAATCACAGCGAAGTCGAGTTTCTTCAAAACTGGCTGGCCGCTAATACGGTAGTGAGTAGCCAGCCCGTCATTCGTCTGCTCTACAAGCGTGTATCGAGTATCCTTGCGGATGGTGTTGTCGACGAGGACGAAAAACGAGACCTTCTCGATACTCTTAACGAAATATCAGATCGAGACATTGGATTAGGCGAGCCACTCAGAGCGACAACGCTTCCTCTTTGCTCGCCCGCGCCGACCCCACTTGTATTCGCGGGTCAGCATTACTGTTTCACCGGCACCTTCAACTTTGGCCAGCGCAAAGAATGCGAGGCCGTAGTTGTCGGAAAGGGCGGGAGCGCCGGATCACTCACGAAAAAGACGAACGTTCTCGTGATCGGCATCTATGCCACCGAATCTTGGAAGCATTCAGCCTTTGGCAACAAGATCACGCGAGCTGCCGAGATGAGAAGCGAAGGTCATCCGATATCCATCGTTTCGGAAACCCACTGGGTCAGGTTTCTCTAACTGATCAGATAGCGATTGCCGTTCGCCACGTGCCGCCCGATGGCGGCGCGTTGTAGGTTGGTTGTAGCGGTGGTAAAGTTCAGCGGGGATTAAATGGGGATCAATGATGGCCGATGACTCAGAGAATTTGCCCACTATTAGGGGTTGGCTAGAAAGTTGGTTGGGATTTCAACTCCCGACCATTCCGATGCCAAACACGCTTAAAAACTTGGATAAGGCAATCTCAACCATCGTCCTCGCGACTGCGGCGAATGCAAAGGTTCGCATCGATGGTTCGACCGGCAAGATCAAAGCGGCCAACCAGATTACTGTCGATGATATGTTTCGGACTGCGGAGGAGAAGAGGAAGTTCGAAAACCGGTCCGCTGCGACTAAAGCGGCAATCGAAGATTTAAGAAACGAGCCGCCTCAAACGGACGCAGCCGATCAAATCGAGGAAGACTGGCTGAATACGTATGGCCGGATAGCTGAGGAAAAGTCATCAGAAGAGCTGCAAGCTTTATTTGGTAAAATTCTGGCTGGCGAGATTCGAAAGCCAGGATCTTTCTCTCTGCGAACTTTGCAGTTTGTCGCGAATTTGTCTCGATCTGATGCGGAGGCGATAACCTCGATCTTTCCTTATGTGCTCAACAGAATCTTAGTTCCATTCACCGATCAGGAATTTTCCGAGTTGGCTGTTAAGACACGCTTAGTAATGGAAGAACTTGGAATTCTTACTGGCACGGCTAGCAAGGTAGGAGCAATGGCGCTGACTATCGAGTTGCCGCCCGCCGAAGTGCCATATTATTTAGTTGCATCCGGGTGCGGTCTTATTATTAAAAATCATACCGACCACAAATTGGCCCATGCGCTAGGCGGCCAGCCTATCACGTCTGTCGCCCGCGAGTTGCTTAAGATTTCTCAGCACAAGGAAACGAATCTAGAATTTGTTGAGAGCATCGGCAAGCAGATTGGCCGAGGTTTTGGTTTGACCGGCGACGATTGCTCGGACAAGGTGAGTATTGACTTGATGCGGATTGATTCAGTTCAAGCAGAGTCATTTAGTTTCGCGGTGTTAAAATCAGTGGTCGCTTACAAGCCTGCCACCATGACCTAAAACCATCGTCGGATTTGTGTTCTCCTGACGATCCCACGTAGCGATTGCAGCATCACCATGTGCTTCCCAGCACGCTAGCCGCTCTTCCAGCGACGCAAACTGAAACCAAGATCTGTCGCTTCCTTGTAACCAGAGGATGGAGTCTTCATCCAAAGCATCGCGACGTTTATCCGTACGGCGTCTTACCGGCACTATGTGCTCCTATTCGCGCGTAACGACTGCGGTCGGCTTTCGCTGGGTGGCGACACATCAAGTCCGATCTCTCGAATGAGCCGCGCAAACGCTAATCGTGAATCGCGCTCGATGGCGCATTCTGGTCTCGCACGGGGCGCGTCAAAACGATCAGTGTAAGTGAGGCCGTGTTTTGCGATTGCCTCCCGGGCCGTTTCGCTCCGGTCCCACGCCTCGCAGGCTTTGGTAAGCAGGCGCACGTGATGGCTATCGAGCGCGAATTCAGCGAGGACGTCGGACCACCATCGCGATGTTTCGGCACGCAGGTGCTTTGGTGGCTTTTCAGCCACGGGTTTAGATTTGATCATGTGTTCCTAAAAATTGCATTCGACGGGGGATGGTGTCGGGAATCATTGTCTACCCGTCCGGTAGACACCCCTAAAGCTGTAGAGATCCGACCCGCCCCCTACCTATCAGGCTGGGTGGGCGGTTAATGGTAAAGATCGGAACCTGAGCCGTTAGATTCTCTAGGCTGTAAACTGAGCACTTTACGGAGTGGCACATGGTTCAGTTTCTGAAGATAACCCCAGAGAATAAAGACCAAGCGATCCCGCCGTACTTGCGTAAGCTGCAAGAGGTGGAAGAGCCGAAGCAAGCCAAGGCGCGCAAGGCCAAGGCCCCTGCAAAGAAAGCAAAATCCAAGTAAGCACCATCAGCCAGCCCGGTCTGGGTAATGACCGGGCCAGCGAGGCGCACAACCGCGTAGAGGGGATGATACGCGGTGTCGGTGTCACCAGCGACTACGAGCCATCTTTTGTAGGCGCTCGGTTTCTGCAGTCTGCATGTAGTTCATCTGGTCAACGGTCATTGAGCGGTGTGGTTGTCGAGTGACCGGCAGCGCAGCTAGCGCGGCCTTAATCTCGCGCAGACCACGCGAGACCTTGTGCAGTCCATAGGTGGCCTTGAATGTCGCTGATCGCCTACCAGCTACCGGCTTCGGTGTGATTGAAGCGTCAACAACGGCGGCAAATCCTTCATTGCCAGCAGCCCCGCTCTTGACCAACGATACCTCGGTAAGGCGATGATAACGGACTTGCCCGAACCTGGGGGGCCGACCACCACCGAAAATTCGCCAACGCCAAACACGCCGTCTATGACGTGCTCTTTGATCTGACGTTCAGCAATGTCTTTGAACCACGTGATCTCGAAACGGGGTTTCTTTTTATTGTCGTTGGCTGGCTTAAGCGTGGTGCGTCCAAACGTAAGTAGCCGCTGCTTGTTTTTGTCTTGCCGCATTTGCATTTCGCGCAGGGCCGTCAATTAAAGATCCCCTCAAGTTTTAGTTGCGCTACCGTCTCAACAACGGCGCGCTGCAAAATCTCTTCATCAATCTCGTCGTATCGTTCTTCGTCGATGTGGATTCGGTCCCGGGCCTCTAGTTCGGCGTTTTCAGCCGCTATCAGCCGGGCAGATGGGTCGTCGGGACGTTCCAGCACCGGTCTTACGAACACCCGCTCTGCGAGATTCTCCGCATGGTCTATTGATTCGGCATAAATGACCGGGCTACCGCTCAGGGCCGGAAAGGCTGATTTAGCCAGAATGACCACGCCGTCACAGCCGTATTTCACCCACCGCCAAGGTGCCTCATAAACGCGCACTGGCTGGCCGTCCGGGATCGTACCGGCGACTATGCCTTTGCCGGTTACACAGCCCCAGTTACGCACGTCATCGGCTGACAAGGCCAAAAGGTCCACAACGCGACCGTCCTGCCAAATGGGGATGACAATCGCGCTGTCCGGCCCTTCACCGGGCGTAAAGATCCACGTGAAGGTGTGGTCGCCAAGATAGGCATCGGAGAACCGGCCATCCATGATGGCCACCGGGCCAATGTCATCCACGCCACTAGGTTTCGCTAGCTCAAGTTCCAGCAGAAGATCGGTGACTTCCGGTCCTACGCGGCCATGCGCGTCGTACAGGGCTTGGGCGTCCACGTCAGCACGCCAGTAAGGGACTTCGGGGTCGTATTCGTATTCCATTTATTGCTCATGTTTGCCGCTCCTCAGGGCGTGGAAAATTATGCGCGCCGTTCAGCGGCACGTCGGGTTTCTTGTCGATTACGTATGGGTCGAGAACAATGATCGAACACCGTCCGGGACTTTTCCGGGACTTTGCGGTCTTAAGCGTGCTTTTCGTGTCTCTTATGTTCTGATTTGCGTAAATCGCGCCTTGCGCGGACTGGGGAAAATCCCTATCCAATCAACGTCGTTAAGACGTCGGAGCGTAGCGCAGCCCGGTTAGCGCACTAGTCTGGGGGACTAGGGGTCGGAGGTTCGAATCCTCTCGCTCCGACCAATCTCTCCCTAAATCATCATCCGTCGAAGGGTCCCGGAGCGGTGGCAACTCCCTGGAAGCGTCCACGCCCCTGCACCGCTCGCCTTGTTCAGCACCGATGCTAGCGGATCCCGGCGAACAGCAAACCTCACCGGCCCGCCGCCTTGGCTGGCGCGCCATGTCCGAGGCATTCAGCACACTGGTGGTAAAACGCCCCGCGGCGGTTGTCGTCTGGACCATCGTCCTCGGCACCGCATTCCGCTTCGCGATGGCGTTTGCCGGAATCGACTTCGATCATACCGAAGCCTATTACATTGCGAACGCGCGCCATCTCTCACTCAGTTATTTCGATCACCCTCCCCTCACATTCTGGATCGCCTGGGCGACCCGTACTGTGACCGGCGCCGAAGCGCTGCCGATCCTGCGCGCGCCGTTCATCGCGATGTTCATCGGCACGACGTGGATGACATACCGGCTCGGTACGCGCCTCTTCGATCGGCGCGCAGGCGCAGCGGCGGTGCTCCTGCTCAACCTGTCGCCGGTGTTCACCATCAGCTTCGGGGCCTGGGTGCAGCCGGATGGCCCCGCCACATTCTTTGTGCTCGCCGCGATCCTGCTCATCGTGCGGCTTGAAGATATCGCCACTCCCGGCCAGCGCCTGAAGGGCTGGCTCGGCGTCGGCGCGTGCTTTGGCCTCGCGCTGCTGTCGAAATATTCGGCGGCCGTGACCGCGATCGGTCTGCTGCTGTTCGCGATCACGAGCCGAAAACATCGTTGCTGGTTTTCCGAACCCGGCCCCTATCTCGGCGCGGTGCTGGCGTTCCTGATCTTCAGCCCGGTGCTGATCTGGAATTGGCGGCACGGCTGGGTCTCGTTTGAATTTCAGGGACAGCGGCCCTTTGAATATACCGGGATCAGTCCGGTCAGCCTGCTCGAAACAATCATCGGACAAGCCGCGCTGATCGGTCCCTGGATATGGGTGCCATGTCTTCAGGCCGCTGTCTGGGGTCTTGCGCGCGGCCGCGCGGAATGGCGCGCCTGGCTACCCTCGGTACTCGGCGCAACGCCGATCGCTCTGTTCACCGTCATCGCGCTGTGGTCCTCATCCGGCGGTCACCACCACTGGCAGGCGCCCGGTTACTTGCTGCTGTTTCCGCTGGCCGGACACTTCGTCGTCCGGAAACTCGAACGCGCGGATGCACTGACACGAAACTGGCTGCTGGCCTCCACACTCACCACCGTCGCGATCGTTGCCGTTCTGGCTACGGAAATCAAAACCGGAATGTTCTGGAATTTGCTTTCGTCATCCCGGACCGAGGGCCGCGCAAATCCCGCGCTGAAAGGCCTGCGCTGGGACGCATTGCGTCCGGTCTTCGACGCCAAGGGCTTCACCGGCCGGCAACGCCTGTTCGTCGCGACCACCGCCCGCGGCATCGACGGCAAGGTGGATTTTGAAGTCGGCGACAAACTGCCGGTGCTGTGCCTGTGCGGCGACGCGCGCAACTACGCCTTCAGTCAGGACTCGAAAGCCGCGATCGGATGGGACGCTGTGATCGTTATCGCCGATGACCAGAACCATCAGCTCGCCGCCCGGCTCGGGCCATTCTTCGAGACGATCGAACCCGTTCAGACCGTCGAGGTTCGCCGTGGCAGATCGCTCGTCGTCAGGCTACACCTGTACTACGGCAAAAATTACCTGACGCCCTATCCAACAACCCCATTCTAGGCCACCAACCGATGACGGTCCTGTCCACACCTCAATCGCGCCGCTCCCTGCCGGAGATCATTGCGCGGCACCCGACGGCGATCTTCCTGCTGGTCGTGGCATCTCAGTTCGTTGTGTGGACCGTACTGCCGTCGCTGTTTTACCGCGCGCTGCCGCTCGATGGCGTCGAAGCGCTGATTTACGGCCGCGAATGGCAGTTGGGCTATGTGAAGCTGCCGCCGCTGCCATGGTGGGCCGCCGAAGCGGTGTATCGCATTTTGCCGTACGACGCCGCCTATTACGCCCTGTCCCAGACCTTTATCGCGATCACTCTCGCGATCGTGTGGTGTACGTCGAAGCGGATCGTCGGCCCGCTTGGCGCGCTGGCCTCGGTCCTGATCATATGCGGACTGGACTATTTCCATTCCGCATCCACCTCCTTCAATCACGATGTCGCGCAGCTCCCGTTCTGGGCGCTCGCGGGTTACGCGCTGCATGCAGCGCTGCGCGGCGGACGTTCCCGCGACTGGGCCCTCCTCGGCGCGGCGCTCGGCGGCGCCGTGTGGGCCAAGTACTTCGTCATCATCCTCGCGCTCCCGATTGTGCTGTTCCTTCTTCTGGACCGTGACGCGCGGCAGAACGTGACGAAGCCGGGTCCCTGGATCGCGCTGGCCGCGGGGTTGATCGTGGTCCTGCCGCATCTGATCTGGCTGATCCAGCACAACTTCGCGCCTTTTGATTATGTCGACAGGCGCGCGGCACCGTCGCGAGGCGTGCTCGATCACATCGTGCATCCAGCGCAATTTTTCATCCGACAGCTCGGCTATCTCGTTCCGCCGGTTCTGATCGCCGCTCCGATGATCTATTTTTCGTGGCGAAAGCCTGCTGCCGCATCCGGTGAGACTGGCAGCCTGCGCAGCATCGATTCATTCGACCGCCGCATCGTGACGATGCTCGGCTTCGGTCCGATGGTCACGATGCTCGCGCTGAGTGCCGTCACCGGGCGCGGCACCATCGCGCTGTGGGGTTATCCGCTGTGGCTCTATTTCGGGCTGTGGCTGGTCATGATGTACAGGGACGGTCTTTCGTCGGTCAGCCTTAGCTGGATGACCGGCTTTTGGGCCGCGGTCCTTGTGGCATCCGCCATCCTGATCATGCTCTTCAAAAGCGGCTTGCTGGGCCTGAGCTACGTCAGACGCAGTCACGAGTTTCCGGGCCCAGAACTCGCTGCCGAAATCAGCCGACAGTACAGGGCTGTGACGGGACGCGACCCTGCTTATGTGATCGGCCCCCAGATCGAGGCCGGCAACATTTCCCGCTACACGCCAAGCCGGCCCCGCGTTGTGCTCGATGCCGATTTCAGCAAGGCGCCATGGATCGACCGGGCGGACCTGAAGGCGAAAGGCGCCATCCTGATCTGGAATCCCAGCGATGACGGCAAGATGCCGGATCATCTGGCGCGGATCGCCAACGGAGCGCCCCAGCAACCGCCGATCGTGATCCCGGTGGCCAAAGGCCGCTTCAAATTCCACTTCGCCTGGGCCATCGTACCACCGAGCAAATAGCTCCGTCACGCTCATCACAGGACTCTCGACACGATGCCCCGCTACTGCATTGTCACCGCCTACGAGGGCGAGCGTTTCGCAAGGATCGCCGCGCAGACACTTCCGCGGATGGAAGCCTACGCCGCGCGCCACGGATACGAGTTGATCGTCCACGAACCGGACAGTTCGGGATTATCCGGTTCGTGGATGAAAGTCCCGGCAATCATCTCCGCCCTGCGCGGCGGTTTTGATTTTGTTGTCTGGCTCGATATCGACGCACTGATCCTGCGGATCGATCGCGACATTCTCGACGAGGTTCAACCCGGCGCCGATCTCATGGCGTGCTGGCATGGGCCGGACACCGTGCGTCTCGACGGCCGTCCGTTCCCGCCGCACTTCAATGCGGGCGTCTACCTGATCCGCGCGTCCGAATGGTCTGCAGACTTCTTCACGCGCGTGCTCGCGATGCACGCCACCAACGATCACCCCTGGCAGGAACAGGCCGTTCTGCACAAATTGCTCGGCTACAACGCAGCGCTAGGCACTGGACCGGACGTCCCTAACGAACGCGACCGGGCGCATGTTGCGCGGCTCGATCCGGTGTGGAATTCGATCCCTGGTGTCGCGATGGCACCCGATCCGGTTATCCATCACTTCGCCGGTCTGAAGGGCGAAAATCGCCTGGGCCTGATCAAAGCCAATGTCGACACCCTTCCAATCTATGAAACGGCCTCACCCGCCATCAGATCGGCTTTGTCGCATCAGATCAGCCGCTGGGCTGCGGCCGAGCATGAAGTCCAGAATCTCAAGCGGAGCTCGAGTGACCAGACGGCGCCGGCTCATGACGGACAGGGCATCGAGATTGAAAACCTGAAGCGCCATATCGAAAAGCTCCAGGCTCCGCGCCAGATGCTGCGCGCCCTGCCCGGCGCGGTGACACGGCGCCTTCGGCAGAAGATCGACGACATCAGCGGAATATCGTCGTCATCTCCGGATGTCACATTCAACGTCGACAACAGACCGGCAACGGTTCAGAACTTGCGGCCCGAGGGAAAGCTCGAGCGCTTTGAAGGACTGGCCTTCTCGACATCCGGCGAAATTCTGGGCGTCGCGACCGCGGACACCAATGCGGTGCTGCTCTATCGGCGGCAAGCCGACGGTACTTTTGAAAACAAGCCATATTTCAGGTTGAGCGGTCTCGACTATCCGCACGATCTGTCCTTCGCTATGTGCGGCTCGGAAGAACTTCTGGCCGTGGCCCAGCGAACCGGCGCGCTTGCCCTGTTTGAAGCCGACGGATCGGGCGGCTACAAGTCGCAACCGGTCTTTGAAATCAGCGGCGCGGAAACAAAACTCACCCATTCGGATGGCGTGTCGTTCGTCCCGCCGTTCAATGACTATCTGGCAGCGTGCAATCTCGGCACCAGCAGCATTTCCTTCTATCGGCGAACCTCGACCTCGCCCGTGCGCTTTGCCCTGAAGCCCGATTTTGAACTGGCCCATATCAGCGTCGTTCATCCTGACGGTCTCGCCTTTTCGCAATGCGGGCGATGGCTCGCCATTGCCAACCATGGCAACGGAACCGTCAGCGTTTTCCAGCGGCGCAACGGACTGTTCGGGTCAGGCAAGCCGGAATATGGCTCCGAACCTGTCATGGTGATCAACGACCGGTCGCTGCGTTACCCGCATTCGGTCGCCTTCACGCCGCGCACCAATCACCTCATCGTCACCAATGCCGGCGGAAACTTCTTCAGCGCCTATGCGCCGCGGCGTAGTCACTTCGGGCTGCAATGGAGCAAACAGGCGGACCTGCAAACCCCTGTCACAGACGACGCGATTTTCCAGGCGACCAATCGCGAGAACAGGATGGAAGGCGGGCCAAAGGGCCTCGCAATTCACGGCCGCACGCTCGCGGTTTGCAGCCCCGAGATCGGCATCAACATCTATTCCTTTGAGGAAGCCTGAACCGCCACGCGACCGGCCGCCTAACTGTCCTTCAGCGCCTGATCAATCAATGCGCGCGCGCCAATCAGGTCGTCCAGCGCCGCCTGAAGTTTTCCGCGATCCAGCGGCCGTGCATTCCTGCGGACGCTCGGCGGGGCGTAGGCCTCCGCGCCGGACGAGCCGTTCGCTGGACCCGGCTGAACAGGCCTCGCCACCACGGCTTTCGGAGACGGCAGGTCCGCCAGTGGCGGTCCGAGATCGCGCAGCGACAGCGGCGAGGCGTTGTAGGCTTCCTCGTTCTGTTCCTCTTCCGCCTCAAGTTCGTCCTCGACCTCAAGCTCGGCCACACCCGGCGCGCGCTCGTCCGTTTCGGCCTCAAATGACGGGCCGTCAAACAAGGCCTTGACGTGATCGGCGGACCCTTCGGTCAGACTCTGGACGGACTTGATCCCGTGTTCGCGCAGGATTCGCTGCACACCGCGAATGGTGTAACCCTCGCCGTAGAGCAGCCGGCGGATACCGCGCAACAGATTGACGTCGTCGGGACGGTAATAGCGGCGACCGCCGCTGCGCTTCATCGGCTTGATCTGCGTGAAGCGTGTCTCCCAGAACCTCAGGACATGCTGTGGCACATCGAGGTCATCGGCAACCTCGCTGATGGTCCGAAACGCGTCCGGCGCCTTGTCCAAATGCTGGGCTCCCCGTTGAAAGCCGCTAGTTCCAAGCCAGCAATTCTAAAGCCAGCGGTTGCAGCGCCGGCGATCCCGCTTCAGTCGTCGGCGCCAGCGCTGCCGTTGCCATTCCCGTTGATACGCTGCTTGAGAATCGCTGACGGCTTGAACACCATAACCCGGCGCGGCGAGATAGGCACTTCCGTTCCGGTCTTGGGATTGCGGCCAATACGCTGGCCCTTCTTGCGCACCATGAACGAGCCGAACGAGGAGAGCTTCACCGTCTCGCCCTTCTCCAGGCAATCTGTGATTTCCTTGAGTACAAGTTCCACGAACGCAGACGATTCCGTGCGTGACAGCCCCACCTTCTGGTAGACGGCTTCGCACAGATCAACGCGTGTGACTGTCTTCCCGGTTCCGGTCATCGCCTGCCCCGCTCACGGCGAAAGAATTAAGTAATTTGTATTCTGAAATTATGAGCTTAGTGACCGAGGGTCAACCTTGCTCATCAATGCAACAGCATGAATTCGTTTTCAATTTACGTCAGACTTTAGCAAAAACCTCACCAGCGCAAGAGCGCCGATCCCCATGTGAAGCCGCCGCCCATGGCTTCCAGCATCAAAAGATCATTCTTCTTGATGCGACCGTCGTCGACCGCAGCCGCGAGCGCCAGAGGAATGGACGCCGCCGAGGTGTTGCCATGGCGGTCGACGGTCAAAACAACTTTCTGCGGCGCAATATGCAGCTTCTTCGCAGACGCATCGATGATGCGCTTGTTGGCCTGATGCGGAACCAGCCAGTCCACATCCTCCGCCGTCGTGCCGGTTGCGTTGAACGCATCGACAATGACGTCAGTAATCATGCCAACGGCATGCTTGAACACCTCACGGCCTTCCATCCGCAGATGACCGACGGTCTGGGTGCTGGACGGCCCGCCGTCCACGAACAGCTTGTCCTTGTGACGGCCGTCGGACCGCAGATGCGTTGTCAGGATGCCGCGGTCAGCGGTGGTTCCCGTCGCCTGCTGCGCTTCAAGCACCAGCGCGCCCGCGCCGTCACCGAACAGCACGCAGGTTCCACGGTCATTCCAGTCGAGAATGCGGGAGAAGGTTTCCGCGCCGATCACCAGCGCGCGCTTGAAAGCGCCGCTCTTGAGGAAATTGTCGGCGGTCGCGAGTGCGAAGATGAACCCAGAGCACACCGCCTGCAGGTCGAACGCAGCGCCATGGTTGATGCCGAGCCCGTTCTGGATTGCCACGGCGGTCGCCGGGAATGTGTTGTCCGGGGTCGAGGTCGCCAGCACAATCAGGTCGATCGACTGCGCATCAAGCCCGGCGCTCGCAAGCGCCGCCTGCGCCGCCTTCAAACCGAGATGGGACGTGAACTCGCCATCCGCCGCGATATGGCGTTCCTTGATGCCGGTGCGCTGAACGATCCAGTCATCGGATGTGTCGACCATCTTCGCCAGTTCGGCATTGGTCAGAACGCGCTCCGGCAAGTAAGCACCATGGCCGAGCACAACCGAACGCATCACAGTCACGAGACAGCCTCCTGCGGATTCGGCACGATCGAGAGAGCGTGGCCGTCGCGGTTAAGTGTTTGATTGATCTTGGGCAGGAGATCGTAGCGGACCATGTCGTAGCCGACCTCAACCGCCGAGGCAAAACCTTCGGCATCGGTGCCGCCATGGCTCTTGATGACCACGCCGTTTAGCCCGAGAAAGACACCGCCGTTGACCTTGCGCGGATCCATCTTGTCACGCAGCGCATTGAACGCGCCGCGCGCGAAGATGTAGCCGAGCTTGGAGCGCCAGGTCCGGCTCATGGCGCTGCGCAGATATTCGGCAATCTGCCTTGCCGTTCCTTCCGCGGTCTTCAGCGCGATATTTCCGCTGAACCCTTCGGTGACGATGACATCGGCGGCGCCCTTGCCGATACCGTCGCCCTCGACAAAGCCGATGAAGTCGAGCTGGGGCGGGTTCATGGCGCGGAGCAATTCGGCGGCGCCGCGCACTTCCTCGACGCCCTTCACTTCCTCGACGCCGATATTGAGCAAGCCCACGGTCGGGCGTTCGAGATCAAACAGGACCCGCGCCATCGCGCTGCCCATGATCGCCAGCGAGGCCAGATGGTGGGCATCGCCGCCAATCGACGCGCCGACATCGAGCACGACAGACTCGCCACGCACAGTCGGCCAGACCGCAGCAATGGCCGGACGGTCGATGCCGGGCATCATCCGCAGGTTCAGCCGCGCCATGGCCATCAGCGCGCCGGTGTTGCCGGCGGACACCGCGACATCGGCCTCCCCGTGTTTCACCGCATCAATGGCGAGCCACATGGAGGAGGACTTCCGGCCACGGCGCAGTGCCTGGCTCGGCTTTTCATCCATGCTGATCGCAATGTCGGCGTGGATGACGCGGGACACCGCCTTGAGCGCCGGATGGGCGTCGAGCTGTGCATTGATCTGCGCACTGTCGCCGACCATCAGGAATTCGACGTCGCTATGCCGCATCAATGCGAGCGCCGCGCCGGGGATAACGACCGATGCACCGAAATCGCCGCCCATGGCGTCAAGCGCGATTCGAACCTTTTGCGGCATAAGCGTTCCGGAAACCTGATCGTTGCGGCTTAACGGGCCGCGAGCTGAAAGCCAACGTATCCGATGGCGACGGGCGGGAGTCTTCGCTGTTGAGGGCCCAACCCCAGCCGGGCAGCGACAATAGCGTTTTTGTGGTGCGATACAACGGCTTGACCCAGGCCGAAGGTTCGGTCAAGCGCCCTTCCGGGGCGGTCAGTGGCCCTTGGGTTTTTTGCTCTTGGCGCCGCCGGGAGCATCCTTGAGCGCCCGCAACGCCGCAAACGGGTGTTCGTCCGGGTCTGCGGGAGCGACCGGGGCCTCGAAGGCAGTTCCGGGTTTGCGTGGATAGGGATCAATTCCCAAAACCAGAAACTCCGTCGCCAGTTGCCCAAGATCAATGACGCCATTGACGATGGGTTCAGGCGGATCGGGAATTTCGGCGTCCTCGCCCTGCTCCTTCTGGACCGATTTCACGGACGATGAAATCTGCTCCGCGGGCGCGAAGGTCACATCGACCGCCTCCTCCACATCGTTCTCGACGGGATCGAGAGACACCACGCAGGTCTGCTCGACCCGCGCACGCACCGTCCCTGCGACATGCACGCGGCCGCCCGCTTCGGGCGTGACGTCGAAACTCGCTTCGGCCTTGAGCACGGCGTTCACGCCCGCCGCCTGGGCCAGCAGGCTCCGCTGCGCCGGAGTCGTTTCGAGCTGCTGATGCGATCCGGCCTCCGGCAACTGGGTGACCAGAACAGGAAAGCTCCAAGGGTGGTTGCCATCCGGCATCCGGGGTCCCTTGCTCATGACACTTCTCCCGGAAGCATCGCGGCGGGGGCGGGAAAGCGCCAGTTACCTTTCCGCAGTGTCTCGGCGTCCGCCGCGTCGAGGCTGTCGCCGGCCTTGCGGACATAGGCGGCCAGCCGCCGCGCGCTGTCCATCGACTCGCCATTGAAGACATTCCTGGACAAGGCCTGCGCCATATCCTCGTCGCTGCCCGCGAAGGCCAGATCGTAAGCCGCGGAGCGCCCGTAAAACGCTTCGCCGAAGGCCTGCATGCGTTTGGGCACCGTCAGGTCGCCAACCCCCATTTCCCTGAGATTGTCGTCCATATCGGCGCAGAAATGGTCGAAAAGCGCCTGCGACAGCGCGCTGCCGCCGTCCAGCCGCTGCATCCGGCGCAGCACCAGCCACAGATGCAGAATCAGCAGGTCGAAACGGCCGTTAACCGTGTCGCGCACGCCAAGGTCGGCGTAAAACGCCGGTTCTCGCGCTTGCGCCACGATCATGCCATAGATGGCTTCAATGGTGCCGCGCGGGGCGGCGGGGTTCCTGAAGCGATTGAATGGCCAAAACATTTTTGGGTTCCACGTCGAAGCCGGCGGCGATTCCCCGATCGCTGCGATGGCTTCCGGTCTGTTGAAATCCGAAGCTCTGCCCGGTACGTCAACGCCCGGGCTGATGCAAGAGGCAAGAGGAAGATGACTGCTTACAGACAGCGACTGCGAGGATTCATTGCCGGCCTGCGGATGGCGGCGATGGTCGCGCTTGCCGGCGCTGTGCTGGCGGCCTGCACCGGGGAGCAGTTTCAGAAGGGGTACATCCTGCCGCAGGGCGCGCTGGAGCAAATTCCAATCGGCGCCAGCCAGGATCAGGTTCTCATCGTGATGGGCACGCCCTCCACCGTCGCGACCCTGAGCGGCGAAGTGTTCTACTACATCTCGCAGCGCTCCGAACGCAAAGTCGCGTTCATGCAGCAGAGCGTCGTCGACCAGCGGGTGATCGCGATCTATTTCGACAAGAACCGCACGGTGACCCGGATCGCCAATTACGGACTGCAGGACGGCAAGATTTTCGACTTCATCAGCCGCACCACGCCGACCAGCGGTCAGGAAATGAGCTACCTGACACCGATCTTCAAGCTCCTCAGCCCGAACTGATCTTCCGCCGAGACCGGCGGTCGCCTGCAGCTATTTTGCTGCGCGAAACAACCGTTCATCGTGATGCAACGGCGGCGCTTGCCGCGGCGAAACCTGATCGGTACGCTTCTTCCAACAAGATCTCGAAAACGAGATGCAGTTGGGAGGACTACCGATGAAGCGTACACTTTCTCGCCGTGCCGTTCTGTCTGGTGCGGCGGCCCTGTCCACAAGTCCGCTGTGGCCGCGCCCGGCCAAATCCGCCGACTGGCGTCCGACCGAAACGGTGCGGATCATCGTCCCGGCGGCCCCCGGCGGCAGCACCGACGTGATCGGCCGTTACCTTGCGCAACACTTGCAGCAGGCATGGGGCATCTCGGCGGTCGTGGAAAACAAATCCGGCGGCGGCGGCACCATCGGCACCGCCTACTTCATTCAGCAGAAGCCGGACGGCAACACGCTCCTTGTCGGGAATCCGGGGCCTAATGCCGTGGCCTTCAGCATCTTCCGCTCCCTGCCCTACAAGGCGGACCAGTTGCAGCCGATCAGCAACGCGATCCGCATTCCCAACATCGTCTCCGCCCATCCCTCGAGCGGCATCAAGTCGATCAAGGAGCTGATCACCTATCTCAAGGCCAATCCCGACAAGCTGAACTACGGAACGTCCGGCGTCGGGCAAAGCCCCCACCTCACCGCCGTCTGGTTCATGCAGTTGACCGGTGTGAAGATGACTCACATTCCGTTTCGTGGCGCAGGCCCTGCCCTGACCGGCGCGCTCGGCGGCGACGTGTCGATCCTGTTCGACAATCTCTATCCCTCGTTGCCGCAAACCGAGGACGGAAAACTCGTCGCGCTCGCCGTGACCACGCCGGAGCGAAGTTTCAAGGCGCCGAAGATTCCGACCCTGCGCGAGAGCGCGCCGGAACTCGCCAACTTCGACGTGTCATCCTGGTTCGGCATGTTTGCACAGGCGGGCACGCCCCGTCCGATCGTCGATGCCTACAACGCCGAGATCAAGAAGATGCTGGAGCGCGACGATATCAAGAGGAACATCGCGGCGATGGGCGCTGTCCCGGACTACGGAACGCCTGAGCAGTACAGCGCCTTTATCGACGCCGAGATCAAGAAGTTCGCGGGCATCATCACCAAGGAAGGCCTCAAGATGGACGTCAACTGACACTGACGCCCGCAACACGCAAAACGGCCGCCCGGGGCCGGCCGTTTTCTTTTTCAGGAATGCTCTCAATCAAACCGACATCAGCCCTGCTCGACAAAGCGATAGCCTGCTTCCCAGCGCTGATGCTGTTCGGTGTTCTCCGGATACGGATTGTCATGCGGCTCGTTATTGAACCGCGCGAGTTTCCCCTGCTCGAACGGATCGCCGTCGTCTGCTGCCATGTGGTGCCTCCCTTTGTTCAACGGACGACAACGCACATCATCTTGATCGGGTTTCCGCCGGGAGCGGAAATTTCCATGTTGATGACGATTCAATCTGTCATCAAATCGCAACAATCCTGTGTGGCCTGCGCGCAAAGAAAAACCCCGCGATATTCATCGCGGGGTTTTCGTTTCGGGAACCTGTGACGATCAGTGCGCGAGATCAGTGCGCAAGGATCGCGAGCAGCAGGAGCGCCACGATGTTGGTGATCTTGATCATCGGGTTCACGGCAGGACCCGCCGTGTCCTTGTAGGGATCGCCGACGGTGTCGCCGGTGACGGCTGCCTTATGAGCATCCGAACCCTTGCCGCCGTGATGGCCATCCTCGATGTACTTCTTGGCGTTGTCCCATGCGCCGCCGCCCGAAGTCATCGAGATCGCGACGAACAGACCGGTCACGATCACGCCGAGCAGCATCGCACCGACCGCTGAGAACGCAGCCGACTTGCCAGCCGCCCCGCCACCCGCGATCGCATAGATCACGAAGTAGACGAAGATCGGCGACAGCACCGGCAGCAGCGACGGGATGATCATTTCCTTGATCGCAGCCTTCGTCAGAAGGTCAACGGCCTTGCCGTAGTCCGGCTTGTCGGTGCCCTTCATGATGCCGGGCTTCTCGCGGAACTGACGGCGCACTTCTTCGACGATCGCACCGGCAGCACGGCCCACAGCGGTCATGCCCATCGCGCCGAACAGATACGGCAGCAGGCCGCCAAACAGCAGACCGACCACGACGTAGGGGTTGTTCAGCGAGAAGTCAGGAGCCACGCCGACGAAGTACGGGCTCTTGGACGCAATGAAGAACTTGAGGTCTTCATTGTACGCCGCAAACAGCACCAGCGCGCCGAGACCGGCGGAGCCGATCGCATAGCCCTTGGTCACTGCCTTCGTGGTGTTGCCGACCGCGTCGAGTGCGTCGGTGGACTTGCGCACTTCCTTCGGAAGGCCTGCCATTTCGGCAATGCCGCCCGCGTTGTCCGTGACCGGACCGAAGGCGTCGAGCGCGACGATCATGCCGGCAAGAGCGAGCATGGTGGTGGTCGCAATCGCGATGCCGAACAGGCCCGCGAGGCTGTAGGTCACCAGGATGCCCGCGATGATGACGATGGCGGGAAGCGCCGTCGACTCCATCGAGATCGCAAGACCCTGAATGACGTTGGTGCCGTGACCGGTCACCGACGACTGCGCGATCGACTTCACCGGACGGAAATCGGTTCCGGTGTAGTATTCGGTGATCCAGATGATCAGGCCGGTAACCACAAGACCGACCACGCCGCACTCGAACAGGGCGAGACCGGTATAGTTCACGCCCGCGAGCGGACCGAAGCCGACCAACTGATGGATCACGAACGCGACGCCGAACAGCGACAGAACGCCGGTGGCGATCAGGCCCTTGTAGAGCGCACCCATGATCGACTGGCTGGCGCCGAGCTTCACGAAGAAGGTGCCGATGATCGAGGTGATGATGCAGATACCGCCGATGGCGAGCGGCAGCGTCATCATGTTCACCAGCAGCGGCGACGTGGCGAAGAAGATCGCCGCGAGAACCATGGTCGCAACCGCGGTCACGGCATAGGTCTCGAACAGGTCGGCAGCCATGCCGGCGCAGTCGCCGACGTTGTCACCGACGTTGTCGGCGATGGTGGCCGGGTTGCGCGGATCGTCTTCCGGAATGCCGGCTTCAACCTTGCCGACGAGATCGCCGCCGACGTCCGCACCCTTGGTGAATATGCCGCCGCCGAGACGGGCGAAGATCGAGATCAGCGATGCGCCGAAGCCAAGCGCCACGAGAGCGTCGACCACGGTGCGGCTGTTGGCCGGGAAGCCCGCGCCCTTGGTGAGATAGATGAAGTACAGCGTCACGCCGAGCAGCGCGAGACCGGCAACCAGCAGGCCCGTAATCGCGCCCGCCTTGAAGGCGAGTTCGAGACCGCCGGCCAGCGACTTGGTCGCGGCCTGCGCGGTGCGCACGTTGGCGCGAACCGAGACGTTCATGCCGATGAAGCCCGCGGCGCCCGACAGCACCGCGCCGATCAGGAAGCCGACCGCGACGAGAATGCCGAGGAAGTAGGCGAGCAGCGCGAAGATCACGATGCCGACCAGACCGATCGTCATGTACTGGCGCTTCAGGTAAGCCTGCGCGCCCTCGCTCACCGCCGCTGCGATTTCCTGCATGCGGGCATTGCCCGCGTCTGCCCCAAGTACCGACGATGTTGCCCACGCGGCGTAGACGATGGAGAGCACGCCCGCGAGCACAATCAACCATAGTGCTGTCATTGATGTTGCCTCAGATTCCCTGCTGTTTCCCCAGAAACGCCCCACAGGCCATACAGGGTGGCCGGGCGCGCAAAAAAGAAGGCATGCATCTTCAAAGCCGAAAAGCTGCCTCAATTCGGCGCGGACAATGCCAAAATCATACCCTTGACGCAACGCCACCGGTGTTGCGGGACCTGCTTTTTGGGTGATTCAACGAACGCTGCACAGGGAGTTTTGGTGCAGCGCGAAAAACATCAGAAATGGCTGTAGGACAGGCGTTTCAGCGTGACCGGCTGACCTGCGGCGTCGAGGAACCGGGGCGCTGCCGTGCCCGCCTCGATCCTGCCGATGGCTGAGACTTGCACGCCAGCCCGCTGCGCCGCTGCGGCGAACGAATCCCACCGATTCTCCGGGACCGCGCACAGCACCTCGTAATCGTCGCCGCCGGACACGGCAGCCTCGATGCCGGAATGGCCCTTCGCGATGAACGCCTGCGCCGGCGCGGACAACGGAACATCCACAAGGCGGACCACCGCAGATACACCGGACGCGCCGCACAACTTGGCGAGGTCACCGGCCAGACCGTCGGACACGTCCATCCCCGCGCTCGCATGGTCGCGGACTGCGACGGCAAGCGCATTGCGCGGCTGCGGCACGCGGTAGCGCTGGATCAGGAAATCGCGCGCATTCGTATCGAGATCGCCGCCCTGCCCCTTCAGCACATGGAGACCCAATGCAGCATCGCCGATGGTGCCCGTGACCGCGATCCGGTCGCCCGGCGTGGCACCGGTGCGGCGAACGATCCTGCCCGGCGGCACGCGGCCGAATGCAGTAATCGAGATCATCAAGGGTCCCGGCGTCGAGACCGTGTCCCCGCCGAGCACCGGGCAACCGAACGTCGAGGCATCCTCACCAAGCGCACGGGCGAAGGGCCCAAGCCATTGCTCGTTTGCGTCACGCAAGGCCAGCGTCAGCACGAAGCCCGCAGGCACCGCGCCCTTGGCAGCGAGATCAGACAGGTTCACCCGCAGCGCCTTGCGGGCGATGGTCTCCGGCGGATCATCGGAAAGAAAATGGACGCCTTCAACGATGGCGTCGGTGGTCACGACAAGATCGTCACCCGACGACTTCAAGAACGCGGCATCATCGACCAGACCGAGCGCGCCGGGATCGGTCGCCAGCGGACGGAAGTAACGTGCGATTAGATCGTCTTCACCGGAAGCCATTAATCAGCGATCCGCAACTTCGGAACTATCCTGCCGTCACCCTGAGGTACCGTAGCGAAGCGTAGGCCTCGAAGGGCGACGGCGCTTTACAAGCTGTCATCCTTCGAGGCGCGCAAAAGCGCGCACCTCAGGATGACGACACCCTACCGCGCGAACTCGCCGCTGCGAAACTGCCGCGCGATCTGGTCCAGCACCGCGTTGACCATGCCGGTTTCGTCCTTGTCCACGAAAGCGTGGGCGACATCGACATATTCCGACACAACCACGCGCGCCGGAATGTCCTTGCGGTGCTCAAGCTCATAGGCCCCGGCCCGCAATGTCGCGCGCAGGATCGCGTCGATGCGCTTGAGCGGCCAGCCGCTTTCCAGAGCCTTGTCGATCAGCGGATCGAGCCGGGTCTGGTCGCGGACCACGCCGGACACCACGTCCTTGAAGAACGCCGCCTCGGCCGGAAGATAAGTGTCGCCCTCAACTTCGCTGCCGAGCCAGTGGCTTTCGAATTCGGCGAAAATGTCGCCGATGCCCGCGCCCGCGATGTCCATCTGATACAGCGCCTGGACGGCGGCAAGACGCGCCGCGCCGCGCCGGTTGGCTTTCTTCTCGATGGTCTTCTTGGCGTCGCTCATAGCGGTTTGGCCAGACGCTTCTTGATCCGCATCATGGTGAGCGCGGCGCGGGCCGCGTCACCGCCCTTGTTGAGCCGGTCGGCGCGGGCACGTTCCCACGCCTGCTCGGTGGTGTTCACCGTGATGATGCCGTTACCGAGCGGCAGGCTGCGCGCCACGGCAAGGTCCATCAGCGCGCGCGAGGATTCCATCGACACGATCTCGAAATGAATGGTATCGCCGCGCACCACGCAGCCGAGCGCAATCGCGCCATCATACGGCTTCCCGATCTTCTTGGACGCATCCATGGCAATCGCAATCGCCGCGGGAATTTCCAGCGCGCCGGGAACGCTGATCACGTCGTAACCGACGCCAGCGGCCTCGAGTTCCTTGATCGCACCCTGAAGCAGGGCTTCCTGAATATCGTCATAGAAGCGTGCCTCGATAATGACGACCTGCGACCCGCTGATATCGGTTTCGTCCTTGAGTTCTGCGCGCCGCGGTTCAGCCATCATTCCATCCAGTCAAAAGGGGGTCCGTGCTGGCGCGTTTGTAGTCGCTGGGCGAAGCAAAGCCAAGCAAAACGGACCCCTTTCAAGGCAGGGATGCAGCGCGGAAGCGCGTTTCAAACGGCTCAGGCGACCTTGTAATCGAACAGGTAGCCTTCCAGCGCCTTTTCGACCGCGCCGCGCTGGCCGGACTGCGCCGCAGCCAGCGTCACCGTGACGTCAATCCCGCGCTTGCCGCCCGCCGCGACGTCGATCTTCGCGCCGGCCGACCCAGCGGCATCCGCCACCACCTGCTCCACCAGCCGCTGTACGGCATCGGTCCGCAGTTGCGGTTTGAAGATCTTGCCGACGCTGGTCATCGGAATGGCGTCGATCACGATCACCTGCTTCGGCCAGGCCGGGCGTTCCGCAATCAGCGGTTCGGCGAAGGCTTTCAGTTCATCGGCGCTCGCCTGCGCGCCGGGCTTGAGTGCGACGTAACACACCGGCAATTCACCGGCATATTTGTCCGGCTGGCCGACCGCAGCGGCGAGCGCGACGGCAGGATGCGACTGCAGCGCGTCCTCGATCAGCACCGGGTCAATGTTATGGCCGCTGCGAATGATGAGATCCTTCGAGCGGCCGGCGATGAACAGGCGCCCGTCTTCGTCGGTATAGGCCAGATCGCCGCTGTCGAGATAACCACGGCGCAGCGCTTCGTCATTCTGACTTTGATCCTTGTAGCCCGGCGTGACATTCGGCCCGGATACGGTCATGACACCGACTTCGTGGGCCGCACAGGCCTCGCCCAGCGAACCGTCCGCCGACAGCCTGCGCACCACGACCTGCGTATAGGGAAGCCGGACGCCGACCGATCCCAGCACCGGCTCCGCAGGCGCCGGATCAATCGAGACAAGCCCGCCGGTTTCGGTCATCCCGAGAATTTCGTGAATCTTGGTGCCGGTCATCTTCTGATATTGCACGGCTACCGCGCGCGGCAGCAGCGACGCGCCGGAAATGCTGAAACGCGCAGAGGAGATATCGGCATCGACCGGCACATTAAGCAGCGCGGCCAGCGCGGTCGGCACGCCACCAATCACCGTGGCACGATAGCGCTCGATGATCTTCCAGAAGTTCTTGATAATCACCGGATTGCGCATGCCACCGGGCGACAGGACGATCACATTCGCGCCCGCGATGAAGAACGACAGGCCACAGGAAATTGTCGCGGCGACATGAAACAGCGGCAGGCCGTTGGTGATCGCATCGGTCTCGCTCAAATCCTGCAGCACCGTGCCGCCGAACCCCGCCGCGATCTGCATGCGATGGGTGTGCGTGACGAGCTTGGGCGAGCCGGTGGTGCCGCCGGTGTGGAAATACGCCGCCACGTCATCGCCGCCGCGCGCCTTGCCGAACGTGAGCGCGCTGCCATCCTGCGTCTTGAGTCCCGGCGCAAAGCCGACAACACCTTCCGGCAATGGCGCGTCGGAGAGCGAAACCTGCACCAGCTTGATGTCCGGCAGCAGCTTCCTGACCTCGACGGCCTTCTGCCAGATGTCGAGTTGCGGATGCGGGCCGAGCGCGACGAGAATTTTCGCATCGGCCGCGCGAACAAGATCGGCGATGTTCTGCGCCTGCAGCAGGAAGTTGATCGGCACGGCGTAGCCCTGCGCCTCCGCGCCCCACAGCGTGAAATGGGTCTCGACAAGGCTCGGCAGGATATAGGCCACGCCGGCACCCGGCCCGCTCAGGCTGGCAAAGAAGTTTGCAGCACGGGTGATGCCATCCAGCATCTGCTTATAGGTGACAATGCGCGGCGTCTCATCGTCCGCGCCGGTCATCAGCATGGTCAGCGCGGTGCGATCCGGATGACGCGCGGCACTCTTGGCGAAGATGTCGTAGACGCTGCGCGCGTCGTAGCGCTGCTCCAGCGTCTTCTCGGTTTCGAATTTGATGACGTCCTTGAGCGTTGCAACTGGATAGTCGCTGAACAACGGCATTGAAATCCCCCCGCTATTTAATTGTACGTTCGCGCAGGCCTGTCCGTCCTGAGGCTCAAGGCCGGACCTATTTCATTTCGACCAGGCGCGCAGCATAACGCGCCATCAAATCAACCTCGATATTGATCTCGGAGCCCACGCGCCAGTCACTCAGGGTCGTCACCTGCAGCGTATGCGGAATGATCAGCACGGAGAACGTATCGTCAACGGCGGTGTTGACCGTCAACGACGCGCCGTCGAGCACCACCGATCCCTTGGCCGCGATGAACTTCGCCAGTTCGCGCGGCGCGCGCAATTCAAACCGCGCCATGTCCGGCAGGTCTTCGCGCGCGATAATGGTGGCGATGCCGTCCACATGCCCCGCGACGATGTGGCCGCCAAGCTCATCGCCGATCTTGAGCGCGCGTTCGAGATTAAGGCGCGTACCCTTGCCCCAGCTCTTTGCCGTGGTCAGGCGCAGCGTTTCGGCGGCGGCATCGACATCGAACCATGTCTTCCCGCCATCGACACCGGACTGCACCACGGTGAGACAGACACCGTTGCACGCGATGGACGCGCCGTCCGCGATGGTGGTCTGATCGTAGCGGCAGGCAATCCGCAGCCGGTGCAACTGCCCCTGCGCGGTCGGCTGCAAGCTGGTGATTTCGCCAAGGTCGGTGATAATGCCGGTGAACATCTAGCTGTGCTCATAGATCGTGAGACTATCTTTATCGAGCATATCGGTAGCACGCGCACGCCAGCGAGGCGACCGGGTGATGACCGAAAGCGGCTGCGTATCGAGCGCCGGAATACCATCCATGCCGATGGCGTCCGGGCCGCGCAGCAGCCAGACTTCATCGACAAGACCCGCGCTCAGGAATGACGACGCCACGCGCGCGCCGCCCTCCACCATCAGCCGGGTGATGCCGCGCTCGGCCAGCGTGTTTAAAACCGATCTTAGGTCGAGACCGGGCGGCGAACCGTCACTCACCGGCGCGCGCATCACCTGCGCACCCGCAGCCCCCAGCTTCATGGCAGCCGGAGCCTCGGAAATATCGGACGTCATCACCCAGAGCGGCGTCTGCCGCGCCGAGTGAACGAGCTTGCTTGTCCCCGGCAGACGCAGGGCGCGATCCAGCACCACGCGCACCGGTGAGCGTGCTTCCAGCCCCGGCAGGCGAACGGTCAGCAGCGGATCGTCCGCAAGGACGGTGCCGATGCCGACAAGGATGGCGTCGCTCTGCGCGCGCAACAGATGCACCCGGGCCTTCGCGGCCTCACCTGTGATCGCGACAGGCTTGTGACCCGCCGCCGCGATCTTGTCATCGGCCGACACGGCGAGTTTCAGAATGACAAAGGGGCGCTTTGCGCCGACGCGCAGGAAATGTCCGGCATGATCGCGCGCGGCTTCGTCCTTGCAGAGACCCACATCGACCGCGATCCCGGCGGCGCGCAGCCGTGCATGGCCCTGTCCGCCGACCTCGGGATTAGGATCCTCGATGGCGGACACCACACGCGCGATGCCCGCGGCGATCACCGCATCCGCGCAGGGCGGCGATTTGCCGAAATGCGAGCACGGCTCCAGCGTCACATAGAGCGTCGCGCCCCGCGCCGCCTCGCCTGCCCGCCGCAATGCTTCCGGTTCGGCATGGGGCCGCCCGCCGGGCTGTGTCCAGCCTCGGCCGACGATGACGCCATCCTTGACGATGACCGCGCCAACGGCGGGATTGGGCCATGTGCGGCCCTGCCCGCGGCGGCCAAGCGCCAGCGCGAGTTGCATGTAGCGGAAATCATCGGTCATTGGATCAGCGGCGTCCGGCACGGCGTGGAGCGTAGCGGATTAACGGACGATGCGCCGGATAAAAATCACTTCCGCAAGACCACCGGGCGCGGCGGCTCGTCCTCGCCGGACAGTTCGCCGAGCACGGCCTCGAAGTCCTTGGCCTCGCGGAAATTGCGATAGACCGAGGCGAAGCGGACATAAGCCACATCGTCGAGCTGGCGCAGATGCTCCATCACGGTCTCGCCGATCACCTCGGACGAAATCTCCGCTTCGCCGCCGCTCTCAAGCTCACGAACGATGGCCGAAACCATCTTCTCCACACGCTCGGGATCGACCGGGCGCTTGCGCAGACTGATCTGCAGCGAGCGCACCAGCTTGTCGCGATCGAACGGAACGCGGCGGCCGTTACGCTTGATGACGGTGAGTTCGCGAAGCTGCACGCGCTCGAATGTCGTGAAACGGAAGTTGCACGACATGCACACACGACGGCGGCGGATCACGGCCGAATCTTCCGTCGGCCGGGAATCCTTCACCTGCGTATCGAGACTGTTGCAGCTCGGGCAGCGCATGTCGCCTGCCCCTTACTGATAGATCGGGAAGCGGCTGGTGAGTTCCTTCACCTTCTCCTTCACCGCGGCCTCGACCAGCGGCGCGGCGCCATCGCCCGACTGCGCGACAGCGTTCAGCACTTCCGAAATCAGCGCGCCAACCTGCTTGAATTCGGCAACGCCGAAACCGCGCGTGGTCGCCGCCGGGGTGCCGAGACGCAGGCCCGAGGTGACGAACGGCTTTTCGGGGTCGAACGGAATGCCGTTCTTGTTGCAGGTCAGGCCCGCACGGACCAGCGCCTTTTCGGAGACGTTGCCCTTGAGGCCCTTCGGCCGCAGGTCCACCAGCATCAGGTGGTTGTCGGTGCCGCCGGAGACGATCTCGAAGCCGTTGGAGCGCAGCGTTTCCGCCAGAGCCCTGGCATTCTCGACCACGTTCTTCGCGTAAATTTTGAAGTCCGGCTGCAGCGCCTCCTTGAACGCAACCGCCTTGGCCGCGATGACGTGCATCAGCGGGCCGCCCTGCAGGCCGGGGAAGATCGCCGAGTTCAGCTTCTTTGCGATGACTTCATCGTTGCTGAGGATCAGGCCGCCGCGCGGGCCGCGCAGCGACTTGTGTGTCGTCGTGGTGGTGACGTGCGCATACGGCACCGGCGAGGCATGAACGCCGCCCGCGACCAGACCCGCGAAGTGCGCCATGTCCACCAGCAGATACGCGCCGACGCTGTCGGCGATCTCGCGGAAACGCTTGAAGTCCCAGGCGCGCGAGTAAGCCGAGCCGCCGGCGATGATCAGCTTCGGCTTGATCTCTTCGGCCTGCTTAGCCACCGCGTCCATGTCGATGATCTGGTCCTCGCGGCGCACGGTGTAGTGCACCGGCTTGAACCACTTGCCCGACATGTTGACCGGCGCGCCGTGGGTGAGATGGCCGCCCGCGGCAAGATCGAGGCCCATGAAGGTATCGCCCGGCTGCAAAAGCGCCAGGAACACGGCCTGATTCATCTGGCTGCCGGAGTTCGGCTGCACATTGGCGAAGTTCGCGCCGAACAGCTTCTTGGCGCGCTCGATGGCGAGATTTTCGGCGACATCGACGAACTCGCAGCCGCCGTAATAGCGCGCGCCCGGATAGCCCTCGGCATACTTGTTGGTCATCACCGAGCCCTGCGCTTCAAGCACGGCGCGGCTGACGATGTTCTCCGAAGCAATCAGCTCGATCTCATGCTGCTGTCGACCGAGTTCACCCTTGATCGCGGCGGCGATCTCGGGATCGGCCTGTGTCAGCGAGGCCGTGAAGAACGAGTCGGGAGCGGAAGCAGCTTTGGCAGATGAGCTCATTGCGGAATATCTCCACCGCCGCAGCCTTTTCAGCGGCTACGGGCGGCTATCGAGGGTCTCAAGGGCGGCAGGCGCGAGATACCATATCTGGCGGGGGCGGCCAAGTTCCGCAAGCAGGTGGGCCAGATTTAGGCGATTCCGCCCACGACACCGCCCGGCCGGACGGTTGGGCAGGTTTACCCCGAAATGGAGGGCAAATGCCCCCATTCGCCCTCCGGAAGGCCCGCAGCCGCCTCCCGGTCAGGGCCGCCGGGTCAGACCCGCGCCGCCGCCTGCAGACCCTTGAAGGTCAGGCGCTTCGGATCCTTGACCCCGGTCATGTAGAGTTTCTGGATCAGGGCGGTCACCGCCTCCCGGTTCCCGCCGGTCAGGGTGACAACCGCGTCGATCGCGATGGTCTGCGCGTCCATGGGTTTCCTCGTGTCGATCATTGAGAGCCTTGAGTGGATCATCTGCGACTCTTCGATTCATTGCGGCGGTACGGCCCACCGATGAACCGGTTTGGCCTGCCCGGGGAATACGTGAATTGACCCATAGGACGCGGGTTCCCGAGGGGTTGAGCCGGTATCAGGCGAGAATCAGTGGAGCGGGAATCGATAAGACGCGCAGGCGCTAAAGCCGCGCGCAGAGAAACATCAGGTTCAGCGAGCACGCAGCCAGCAGAACGAGCATCAACGCGACCTGCAGCCGGTCGCCGGCGAATTTGAGAATCGGCCTCATGATGTGAGGATGATGGAAAGACTCCGCGCAAGAGTCTCGAATCATATTTTTGATCTTGGCGGGCGAGGATTCAGGACTCGTTTACGAGTCGATTCTCGGAAAAACCCCGAACACCAAACGCGAAAAGGCGCCCCAACGGGCGCCTAGTCGCATATCCCACACCAGGGGAAACTCGTGCGGAATTCTTCCGCGTGCGTCTTGCGCGCACTTCGGTAGCCAGCCGGAGGGCACCGGCCTCAATCATTTGCGAGAGGATCGAGAAAGGCCGCCGATCTTGCGCCGGCTTGGCCTGCTGTTCGATGCTCAGAGGCGATAGAGGATCTGGTCGGTCCAGAAGCGCTCGAGGCGATGCAGCGACTTGTTCAGCGTCGCGAACTCGGCGTTCGAGATGCCGCCCACCTGCTCCACCGTCTTGACGTGCTTCTGATACAGCGCGTCGACGATGTGGCGGATTTCCTGGCCCTGCGCGGTCAGACGGATGCGAACCGAGCGGCGGTCAACCCGCGAGCGCTGATGATCGAGGAAGCCCATCTCGACGAGCTTCTTCAGATTGTACGACACGTTCGAGCCGAGATAATAACCGCGCGTGCGCAGTTCGCCGGCGGTCAGTTCCTTGTCGCCAATGTTATAGAGCAACAGAGCCTGCACCGAATTGATGTCGTTGCGGCCGCGGCGGTCGAATTCGTCCTTGATGACGTCGAGCAGACGGCGATGCAGGCGTTCAACAAGCGTGAGGGCTTCGAGATAGAGCGGCTGCACCGGCGCGGCGTTGTCGCGTGCGGGCTCAATGGCCGTAGCGGCTGACTTGATCATGACACTTCCCCTGTTGTCGTTTTTACGACTTATTCGACGAAACTTTTGTCTCGCCTGATAGGTGCAAACTTAAGGGAGGCGTTTGAAGATCAGCTTAAATAACAACATAAAGAGATGGTTTATTTAAAACGGTGAATCGTAAGTTACACCGATAAAATAAGGGCTTTTTGTTAGTTTTGATTCACCCAAAACGCCCCGATGTTCACGCTTCGTCGCAAACCCTGTCACGTTCCGGAACACCCATCGTTCAAATTTGAAAGACTTCGTCAAACATCAAGGCGGCGCACCGCAGCAAAGGATAACAGCTTCACCAGTGTCCTGAATCCGAAGTTCGTTTCATTTTGGAGCGAGCGCCCCGCGAACTTCGGATTCGAAAGGACACTGGCAATAATGGATCGTAGTGGTCCCTCGGTTCTGACATTCGCAGAGAGCCTGCTAAACCGGAATGCGAATGTCAGAACCGGACCACTACGGCGGCCGTTCGCGGGCCGAAAACCAGGCCAGAACGAGATAGGCCGCGAGCAAAATCAGCGACACCAGCACCGCGAACAGGTTGCCACCGTAGATCGCGGGAAACATCAGTTCGATCACCGCGGTTGAAACGATGGTGGTGAGCCACACCACCGCGCCCCATGGCGTTGCGAGCCACAGCCCGACAGCGGCGACCAGTTCGATCACCGCGAAGTACACGGTGGCGGTTTGCCATTGCGTGGTCTGCGCCTCGAACGCGCCCTCCTCGCCGCCGATGAAGCCGGTGATCTGCGCCCAGTGATAGAGACCCTTGATCATCGACAGCACCGCCATCACGCGCAGGAACAGCACGAGGCGCGTGGTCCACGTCGTCTCGCCCGTCTCCGCATCCGGCGTCGTCATCGCCGTGACCAGATTGACCTGCTCGCGCGGCGCATCGTCGTTCGCGCCTTTCGGCATGCGCGCGGGCATGATCTGACGGATATTCTTGCTCATCCCGCCTGTTTGCCGCCTTACTCACGTAAAATCAATCACCTCGACGCGGTGACGGGCGGGTTCGCAGATGCTAGATAGGAGGGCATCAATTTTGCGCGCGGGAGCGGTTTCAAGATGGCGATCAAATTCGGGCGTCCGATAGAAGTGCGGGATACTCCAGTTCGGGACACGACCGCCCCCTCGCTCGATCTCAACGTCCGCATGCGCCGCAACCGCAAGTCCGAATGGGCGCGGCGGCTGGTTCGCGAAAACGTGCTCACCACCGATGACCTGATCTGGCCGCTGTTCGTGGCCGATGGCGTTAATCGGCGCACGCCGGTCGCCTCGATGCCGGGCGTCGACCGCATCAGCGTCGATCAGTCTGTCCGCGACGCCGAGCGCGCGGTGAAACTCGACATCCCCTGCATCGCGCTGTTCCCTTACACCGAACCGTCGCTGCGCGACGAGAACGGTTCCGAAGCGCTGAACGCCAACAATCTGGTCTGCCAATCGGTGCGCGCGATCAAGAAGGAATTTCCCGATCTCGGCATCCTCTGCGACGTGGCGCTCGATCCGTTCACCAGCCACGGCCATGACGGCCTGCTGCATGCCGACGGCCGGATTCTGAACGACGAGACCGTCGCCATTCTGGTTCAGCAGGCACTGGTACAGGCGGAAGCCGGCTGCGACATCATCGCACCAAGCGACATGATGGATGGCCGTGTCGCTGCCATCCGCGACGGCCTCGACCGCGCCGGTTTCGGCGATGTGCAGATCATGGCCTATGCCGCGAAGTACGCTTCGGCGTTCTACGGCCCGTTCCGCGACGCCATCGGTTCGGCGAAAACGCTGACCGGCGACAAGCGCACCTATCAGATGGACTCCGCCAACTCGGATGAAGCGCTGCGCGAGGTCGAACTCGACATCGCGGAAGGCGCCGACATGGTGATGGTGAAGCCCGGCCTGCCCTATCTCGACATCGTGCGCCGTGTGAAGGACACCTTTGCGATGCCGACCTTCGCCTATCAGGTGTCCGGCGAATACGCGATGATCGCGGGCGCAGCGAACAACGGCTGGATCGACGGCGAGCGCGCGATGATGGAAAGCCTTGTCGCCTTCAAGCGTGCCGGCGCCGACGGCGTTCTCACCTATTTTGCGGCGGCAGCGGCGGAGAAGCTGAAGGCTGGAAGATAGTCCGGTTCCGCCCGGATAACTTTTTCTCCATGTGAGCCTAAGCCATCTTGCGCAAGGAACCCGGCGAGGCCATGTGCCCAGCATGCGGCTGGGCAATGGCCGCTGAGGAGGGTTTCCATGTCTGACACGAGAAACACTGGCGGCGCGACATCGGGCGCGTCTTCAGGCACGACTTGGCGCAACAATCCGTCCGCCAGCGCGAGTGCACAGCAGGCTTACGATCCCTGGCTGCAGCCGGAGCTGTTTCGCGGCGTGCTGACCAAGCGTGTGTTCGCGTTCCTGATCGATCTCGTGATCCTGTCGATCCCGATCGTTCTTGCGATCCTCTTCATCACGCTGTTCGGCATCGTGACGCTGGGGCTTGGCTGGTTCCTGTTCTGGCTGATCTCGCCGCTCTCGGTGATCTGGGCGCTGCTCTATTACGGCATGTCGCTGGGCGGCCCGCAGGGCGCCACCGTCGGCATGCGCATGATGGATATCGAGATGCGGACCTGGACCGGCGAACGGCCCTACTTCGTGCTCGGCGCGGTGCATGCCGTGCTTTACTGGGTGTCGGTCTCATTCCTGAGCCCGCTGGTCCTGCTGGTCGGCCTGTTCAATGGCCGCCGCCGGCTGCTGCATGACATCGTGCTCGGCACGGTGTTCATCAACAGCAATGTCCAGCCGTCGATGGTCCAGACCACCCGCGTCTAGACGGTTTCCGCCGGGCAGATCACATCCGTGTGGCCTGCCCGGCCCGCTAAAATAAGCCTGAAACCGCTATCATTCTGGCGCCTGCGGGCTCAAAGCAGTTGACCCCCGCCCCCTCACGGCGCGATGCTGTAGAGAGAATCGCGCTGACCGGAGACGAAACGGCCACACGTGACGCAACACTCGCGCAATACGCCGCAGTTTTACCTGACGGCTCCCTCCCCCTGCCCCTATCTGGAGGGCAAGCAGGAGCGCAAGGTGTTCACCCATCTCGTTGGCGACAAGGCCGGCGAGCTGAACGATCTTCTCACCCATGGCGGCTTCCGCCGCAGCCAGTCCATCGCCTATCGGCCCGCCTGCGATCAGTGCCGCGCCTGCGTGTCGGTGCGCGTGATTGCCAACGAGTTTCGGCCCTCGCGCAACTTCCGCAAAGTGCAGGCACGCAACGCCGACATCGTCAGCGAGTTGCGCACAGCAGTGCCGACCTCCGAACAGTACTCCGTGTTCCGGGCCTATCTCGACGCGCGCCATCGCGACGGCGGCATGGCGGACATGACCGTGCTCGACTACGCGATGATGGTGGAAGACAGCCATGTCGAAACCCGCATCATCGAATATCGCCGCCGCACGCCGGACAGCGGCATCACCGGCAAGGGCGGAGACCTGATCGCGGTGGCGCTTACCGACATTCTCAGCGACGGACTGTCGATGGTCTATTCGTTCTTCGAGCCCAGCGAGGAGGACCGCTCGATGGGCACCTTTATGATCCTCGATCACATCGCACGCGCGCGCCGCCTCGGCCTGCCGTACGTCTATCTCGGCTACTGGATCGAAGGTTCGCGCAAGATGGACTACAAGGCGCGCTTCCTGCCGCAGCAACGCCTTGCGCCGAGCGGGTGGCTCCGCGTCGAGGCCACCGGCTCGATGGCGCCGGAGCCGCAGGATTAAATTTTTCCAGATCGCAAAGAATGAACGCCGTCATCCTGAGGTGCGAGCTTTTGCGAGCCTCGAAGGATGGCGGCGACATTGTTTACCGTCCGCGGCAGTCGGCCTTACGCCGCCCGCTGGTTATTGGTCGCCTTCAACGCGCCCGCCGCAGCCAGCGCACCAGCAACCGCCTTCTCGCGCTGCTCGGGGCTGACCTGAATGCCTTCCGCGACGATCACTTCGGGCGTCACGCCGATGAATCCGAATACGCCGCGCAGATACGTCTCGAGATGCTCGAAACCAGCAGCCGGTGAACCAACGCCATAAAACCCGCCGCGCGATACGGCGACGATCACGCGCTTGCCTGTCACAAGACCCTGCACGCCGGCTTCTGAATATTTGAAGGTCTTGCCCGCAACGAGGATACGATCAAGCCACGCCTTGAGCTGGCTGGGCACACCAAAGTTGTACATGGGCGCGCCGATCACGACGACATCGGCGGCAAGGAATTCGTCGAGCGCGGCAGCACCGGCAGCGAGGTCGTCGCGAACGGTTGCGGACTCGGGCGTAGCGCCGTGGGCAGCCGCCAGAAGCTCGCCCGAGAGATGGGAAAGCGGTTTCGCCGCGAGGTCGCGGTAGGTCACCGTCACGTCGCTGGAGGCCGTGCGCAGTTGCTGGACCACGGCGGCGGAGATTTGGCGCGACACGGAATTGCCGCCGAGGACGCTGGAATCGATATGGAGGAGTTTCATAGGATCACCTTTAGCTCTAGTATCAGATTGATACCTGGACACTATTGGTGACCTTTGATAAACCGCACAAGAAGGCACATTTTTTGAACCCGAGCACACCGATGAAACCCGCGCACACCGATGTAACTGCCTCTCCCGACCGGCAGCACCTCCCGGGGGACTGCACGGCGGTCGGCTCCATCCTGTCGCGGATCGGCGACAAGTGGAGCGTGCTGGTCATCATGCTGCTGGGGGACGGGCCGCGCCGCTTCAACGAAATCAAGCGCATGGTCGGCGGCATCTCGCAACGGATGCTGACGCTGACGCTTAGGGGCCTAGAGCGCGACGGCCTCGTCACGCGGACGATCTATCCAACGATCCCGCCGCGCGTGGACTACGAACTCACCGAGCTTGGACACTCACTGAAAGCGCCCGTGCAGCATCTCGGCTCATGGGCATTCGAGAATCTGCCGCAGATCCAGACCGCACGCGAACGCTTCGACAAAAATGCGGAAGCGACGTAACGGCGATCAGCCCGTCACAAAATCAATCAGCAGCTTGACGTTGAGCGCGACCACCACCGCCGCGATGATCGCCGCGATGACGGACAGCCAGCGCGGCGCGACGAACGTCCCCATCTTCGCCTTGCTCGCGGTGAACATCACCAGCGGAATGATGGCGAACGGCAGTTGCAGGCTCAACACCACCTGACTGAGAATGAGCAGTTGCGCCGTGCCCTTCTCCCCATACCAGATCGTTACGATTGCCGCCGGCACAATGGCGATCATGCGCGTAACCAGGCGCCGCAGCCACGGTGCGATCTTGATGTTGATAAACCCTTCCATCACGATCTGGCCGGACAGCGTCGCCGTCACGGTCGAATTCAATCCGCAACAGAGCAGCGCGATGCCGAAAAGTGTCGGCGCGATCGACGAGCCGAGCATCGGGGACAGCAGCGTGTGCGCCTGATCGAGTTCGGCGACGTCGGTCTTGCCGGCCTTGTGGAAGGTTGCGGCAGCCAGAATCAGGATCGACGCATTGATCAGCAGCGCGAGGCACAACGCGACGGTGGAGTCGATGGTGGCGAGCGTGATCGCTTCCTTCTTTTCCGGAACAGAGTCGCCGTAGCCGCGCGTCTGCACCAGACCGGAATGCAGATAAAGATTATGCGGCATCACCGTCGCGCCGAGAATGCCGAGCGCGAGATAGAGCATGTCGCGATTGGCAACGATATCGACCGTCGGCGCGAAGCCGCGGATCACCTGGCCCCAGTCAGGATCGGCCATCGCGATCTGCACCGCAAAGCACGCCGCGATCACGCCGAGCAAGGCGACCACGAACGCTTCGATCCAGCGGAAGCCGATCGCCTGCAATGCCAGAATGAGAAACACGTCGGCCGCCGTGATCAGCACGCCGATTTCGAGCGGAATGCCGAACAGCAGGTTGAGGCCGATGGCTGTGCCGATGATCTCCGCAAGATCGGTGGCGCTGATGGCGATTTCCGCAAGCAGCCAGAGGGGCCACGACACCCACTTCGGATAGGCATCGCGGCATGCCTGCGCGAGGTCACGGCCGGAGCCGACCCCGAGCCGCGCGCACAGCGCCTGCAACACGATGGCCATGATGTTGGAGATCAGCGCGACGGCGAGCAGCGCGTAGCCGAATTTGGAGCCGCCCGCGAGCGAGGTCGCCCAGTTGCCGGGGTCCATATAGCCGACCGCGACGAGGTAACCCGGCCCGAGGAACGCGACCAGCTTGCGCCAGAACGAGCCGCCCTTGGCCACCCGGACCGAGCCGAACATATCCGCCAGCGAGGGCTCGCCACGGGCCGCACGCCATCCCCCCGGCTCAGGCGGGGTGGCGGCCTGGTCAGGCGGCATTGACGGAGATCGTGCGTCCATACCGCCAATATGCACACGCGCCACCCTAGTTGCAAGTGATTTGCAACAGCAACCCGGCCCCGGCGACGAAATGACATCGGGGTATCAATCCTGTCCTGTAAGAAGGTGCTCAAGAAAATGGAGGCAACGACCCATGACAAAACTCGAACAACCGCACCCGACAGGACTTTTCCAGAACCCGGCCTACTCTCAGGTCGTCGTGGCGTCAGGAGCACGCACGATCTACATCTCAGGGCAAGTCGCGCTGGACGAGAAGGGTGCGATTGTCGGCGCCGGCGATCTTTCCGCGCAGACAACGCAGGTGATGAAAAACATCGGCCTGGCCCTCGCCGCGGCCAATGCAACCTTCGCGGACGTGGCGAAAATCACCACCTATGTGGTCGGGTATCGGCCCGAACACCGCGCAATCATCGCAAAGGCGCGAACGCCGTTTTTCGCAAACATGCCGCCGCCGGCCAGCACGCTTGTCGGCGTCTCTGCTCTCGCCGCGCCGGAATGGCTGATCGAGATCGAGGCCATCGCCATTACCGGCTAGGGCTTAGGGTAGCCGGTTCAACTTTTCTCGAAGTCGCCCGGCTGCGGCGGCGCAATCGGCGTGAACTGGCAGCGATCGGGCTTCAGATCGACGAGCGGCGTGCCGTCGAGACAATCGAGGCCGCGCACCAGAACCATGTTGCCTTCGATGCCGACGAGTTTGGCAACGGACGTGCCGAGCGGATTGGGGCGTACCGGCGAGCGCAGCGAGAACGTGCCATGCGTGTTGGTGTCGCTGGCGGGACTTTGCAGGATCAGGTCGCGCCGCGACTGATGCAGCCAGTAGATCACTTCAACTTGCGTGAAGCGGTCGAGACCCTTCAACGCAGGCACCCACGGCTCGAAAATCTCGATCTTGCACACAGGCCCGTCGTGACGGCCCTGCCGCGGCGTCATCATCCTGTCAGTCCATGGCGTGTGGATGCGGCCGATGAATACAAGCCCCGCATCGGTCGGCGGCGGCGGCTCGACGGCGACTTCGCCGTCACGGATTTCGTTGTAGCGGACCATGAAAACATTCTCTGGATGATAAGCGCGCGTCAGAGAGAATGTACTCCCTCTCCCCGTAAACGGGGAGAGGTGAAGGAAACTACTCGATCACCTTGCCGAACTTGTTCGACTTCGGGAAACCATTGGCGAGGCGGCCCGCATCGGCGCGGTTGCCGCGCCAGTCGGCAAGGTCCTTCCACGACATGCTCTGCTCCCGGCCGGCGCTGTCCTTCCATGTCATGCCCTCCTTCGCGGTGAAGGTCATGATGTCGGACAGGCCCTTCTCCTTGTAGCGCTGCAGACGCACGCCCCTGCCACGCGCCATTTCCGGCACCTGCTCCAGCGGGAAGATCACCATCTTGTGGTTCTGTCCCATCACCGCAACGGTGTCGCCGGTCACGGTCGCAATCGCGGCGGCGCGGTTCGGCGCCGTGACGTTGAGCACCTGCTTGCCCTTGCGGGTGTTGGCGACGCAATCGTCTTCGTTGACGACGAAGCCCTGCCCGTCGCTGCTCGCGACCAGGAACTTGCGCCCACCCTGTTGCACGAACATCGAAACGATGTCGGCATCGCCTTCCATGTCGATGGTCATGCGGATCGGATCGCCATGGCCGCGTCCGCCCGGCAGCTTCTGCGCATCGAGCGTGTAGAACCGCCCGTTGCTGGCGAACAGCGTCAGCTTGGATGTGCTCTCGGCGTAGAACGAGAAGCCCATGCTGTCGTCGGTCTTGAATGCGAGGTTCGACAGGTCCTCGACATGGCCCTTGAGTGTACGAACCCAGCCCTTGTCGGAGACCACGACCGTGATCGGCTCGCGCTCGACAAGCGCTTCCTCGATGGCGGCAAGATCGTGCTCGGGCGCATCGGCAAACTGGGTGCGGCGCTTGCCGAGCGGCGTCTTCGGTCCGAAGGTGTCGCGCACCTTGCGAACCTGTTCGCCGACCTTCTTCCACTGCTCTTCCTCGGAGGCGAGAACGGCCTTGATGCCCTTCAGCTCGTTGCGAAGGTCCTTGTCCTCACCGCGGATTTCCATTTCCTCAAGCTTGCGCAAGTTTCGCAGACGCATGTTGAGGATGGAGTCGGCCTGAAGATCGGTGAGCTTGAACGTCTTGATCAGGACCGGCTTCGGCTCATCCTCGGTGCGGATGATCTTGATGACCTTATCGAGGTTCAGATAGGCAATCAGGTAGCCGCCAAGAACCTCGAGGCGATGCTCGATCTGGTTCTTGCGGAAGTTGGAGCGCCGGATCAGAACGTCGCGCAGATGGTCCAGCCATTCGCGCAGGCATTCGGCGAGGCCGAGCACCTTCGGAATGCGGCCCTTCACCAGCACGTTGAGGTTGAGCGGAATCTTGCTTTCAAGCTCGGTCTGCTTGAACAGCGTTTCCATCAGGACTTCGGGATCGACGTTCTTCGACTTCGGCTCGATGACGACGCGCACGTCTTCCGCCGACTCATCGCGGATGTCGCCGACCAGCAGCAGCTTCTTTTCGTTGAGCAGCTCGGCGATCCGCTCGATCAGGCGCGACTTCTGCACCAGCCACGGAATTTCGGTGACGACGATGTTCCAGGTGCCGCGTGCGCCTTCTTCCTGATGCCACTTGGCACGGACACGGAACGAGCCGCGGCCGGTCGTATAGGCTTCAGTGATGCTTTCCTTGGAATCGACGACGATGCCGCCGGTCGGAAAATCCGGACCCTTGACGTAGCGCAGCAGACCGCTCGATTTCGTATTCGGCTTGTCGATCAGATGCAGCGCGGCGTCGCACAGTTCCGCTGCGTTGTGCGGCGGGATCGAGGTCGCCATGCCGACCGCGATGCCTTGCGCGCCATTCGCCAGCAAATTCGGAAACGCACCCGGCAACACGAACGGCTCTTTCGACTGGCCGTCGTAGTTCGGGCGAAACTCAACGGCGTCCTCGTCGATGCCTTCGAGCAGCAGCCGCGCGACTTCCGTCATGCGTGCTTCGGTGTAGCGATAGGCCGCCGCGTTGTCGCCGTCGATGTTGCCGAAGTTGCCCTGTCCATCCACCAGCGGATAGCGCGAGGCGAAGTCCTGCGCGAGGCGCACCAGCGCGTCGTAAATCGACTGGTCACCGTGCGGATGGAACGAGCCCATCACGTCGCCGACGATCTTGGCCGACTTCTTGAACGGCGTGCCGGGATCGAGCCGCAAGAGGCGCATGCCGTAGAGGATGCGCCGGTGAACCGGCTTCAGGCCGTCGCGCGCATCCGGCAACGCGCGGTGCATGATGGTGGAGAGCGCATAGGCGAGATAGCGCTCCTCGAGCGCCTCGCGGAGTGCGACCTCCTGAATGTCCATTGGCTCTGGTGGAATCAGTCTCTTGCCCATGGAAAGGGGTTAACTCCTGTCAGACGGATGAACAACATCTGATTCGCCGGTTTTTGAGACGCGGAACGCAGCTTTTCGGTCTATTCCGCAGCGGCGCGCGCGCGCGGCCGGATCACCGCTGCAATAAAACCCTCGCGCGCATCCGAATGGCCCTGCCCGCGCGGCTCCAGCACATTGCGCAGCAGGAATAGTCCAGTCAGGCGGAAGCCGTCCTCGATGTCCTGCCCGGACCAGCCATTGGCGCCGTCCTCGTTCTCGCGCAGGAACGGCGGCAATGGCAGCAGCCGGTCGCGCCACGGTTCACCGGCCTGACGCGACACCGCGCCGCCCGATTTAGGCGAGACATAAATCAGGTCGTGCATGGTCCCGCTTGCGGCGCAGGTCGACAGGTCGAGACCGAAGCCAAGTTCAGTCAGCATCGCGAGCTCAAATTTGACCAGTTGCACGCCTGCCAGAGGCGCATCGTCGAAATCGTCGAGAATGGCTTCCAGCATCTCGTAGATGTCTTCGTGCGGATCGCGCTCAGGCAGCAGGCGGACCAGCGAGGCCAGATGGGTCACGCCATAGACCGCATGGGGTGTTCCGAACATTGTCGCCGCCCGCAGCCGCGTGCCTTCGATGGCGTAATAGCCGAGATGCTCATCCAGACGCGCGCGCCACACCGCACTCACCGTGTTCCCCGGCTGCAGCAGCGGGCGCATCCGCGACCCTGCCCCGCCACGCACCAACCCGAGATGGCGGCCATGGCTGCGCGTCAACAGTTCGACAATGGCGCTGGATTCGCCATGCCGCCGCACGCCCAGCACGATGCCCTCGTCGGTCCATTCCATCGGGTCAGCTTACAGGATTCTGCTCAAACTCGCAGCCGGATGCGGCCTATTCCGGTTGCTGGAACCAGCCCTGCGCATCGCCGGTGAATGAACATGACAGGCCGAGAGCCGTCAGCGCCGTCGAAACAATATCCACGAACGTGCTGAATTGAAGTCCGGTTTCGCCGATGCTCGTGGCGATGGAGGCCACCGACAGCATCATGGCTGCGAGCAGGACCATCCGCGCCCAGTTCTTGCGCCGATGGGCCGCCAGCCAGATCAACTGCATGAATCCCAGCGTCATCATGACCGCGATGAGATTGACCGCAAGCCGTGTCGACTCGCTGATGTCATCGGAGACCCGATCCATAAACGCCGCCGACAGCACGTCAATCAGCAGCGACAGATACAGCAGCACCTCAAAATAGAAGATGTTTGTCGGCACCTTGACATCGGGACCGGTCATTCTTTCGGAAACTCCAGCCCCATTTCACGATAACGCTCCGGATCGTCGCCCCAGCCGTCACGCACCTTCACAAACAGGAACAGATGCACCGGCTGGCCGACGATCTCGGCAAGTTCCTTGCGCGAGTCAGCGCCGATTGCCTTGATGGTCGCGCCGGCCTTGCCGAGCACGATCTTGCGCTGGCTGTCCCGCTCCACAAAGATTGTCTGCTCGATCCGTACCGAGCCGTCCTTGCGCTCCTGCCAGGAATCCGTCTCAACCGTGGACTGATACGGCAATTCCTGATGCAAATGACGATAGATCTTCTCGCGGGTGATTTCCGCCGCCAGTTGCCGCATCGGGGCGTCCGACATCTGGTCTTCGGGATAGTGGAACGGACCGGGCGGAACATCCTTCGCCAGAGCGCGGCGCAGATCGTCAACGCCATCGCCGGACAATGCCGACACCATGAAGGTCTGCGTGAACTTCAACCGCTCGTTGGCCTTCTGGGCCAGCGCCAGCAATTTCTCGCGCGGCACCAGGTCGATCTTGTTCAGCACCAGAATTTTCGGATGATTCACGGCCTCCAGCTTGCGCAGGATCGCGTCCGCCTCCTCATCAATGCCGGCGCGGGCGTCGATCAGCGCGCAGACGAGATCGGCATCGTGCGCGCCGCTCCATGCGGTCGAGACCATCGCGCGGTCGAGACGGCGCTTCGGCGCGAAGATGCCCGGCGTATCGACCAGGATAATCTGCGCATTGTCCTCGATCACGATGCCGCGGATCAGCGCGCGCGTGGTCTGCACCTTCTTGGAGACGATGGTGACCTTCGAGCCGACCAGCGCATTGACCAGCGTGGACTTGCCGACATTCGGCGCACCGATCAGCGCGACAAAGCCGCAGCGCGTTTCCTTGGCTGAATTCTCGTGTTGTTCATCAGGCATCATTGCCGCCTGTTACGCCTTCCTGCTTGAGCAGCGCTGTCGCCGCCAGTTTTTCCGCGGCGCGCTTGCTACCGCCGACACCTTCGGCCGGGGTCAGCCCCGGCAATTCCACCGCGACCCGAAACTGCGGGTCGTGATGCGGCCCGGTGCGCTCGACCTCGCGATAGACCGGCGTCGGCAAACCCTTGCCTTGCGCCCATTCCTGCAAAATCGTCTTCGGATCGCGCAGCGGACGCACCGGCTTGCGCATCCGTTCGGTCCAGTTGCGCTCGACGAATTCCGCCGCAGCGGCATAGCCGCCGTCGAGAAACACCGCGCCGATCACAGCTTCGCAGATGTCGCCGAGCACCGAGTTGCGCAGCCGCGCACCCGCGCCCGCGCCGACCGACCCAAGTTTGATGGCTTCATCCAATCCGAGCGACTTCGCGACATCGGCGCAGGCTTCCCGCCGCACCAGATCGGCGAGGCGCTTGGACAGTTCGCCCTCGTCCGCCTTCGGAAACGCGCGATAGAGCATGTCGGACACGATCAGGCCGAGCACATGGTCGCCGAGAAACTCAAGCCGCTGATAGCTGTCGGTGCGGCTGCGCGCGGATTTCAATGCCGAGACGTGGGTGAATGCGGTCGCCAGCAGTGAGGAATCGGCAAAGGTGTAGCCAATCCGTTGCTCGATGATCTTGGCCGCCGCCTTCGCGCTCGGGCGGCGCGGCTTCTTCGCAGGTTTTGTTTCCACGACGCCGGTGTCCGCAGCGCCGTCCGTGACCGGTGGAGTTTTGCCGATTGCGGGTTCGCCGCTCATCGCACAATGGAGAAGATGCGATTCCAGCGCACCGAGACCGGCCAGCGCCAGAACTGCCAGGCCTGTTCGCCTTCGGCAATGGAGAAGAAGATCATCTGCGCGCGGCCGATGAGGTTTTCGGACGGCACATAACCCACAGCGGACAGAACGCGGCTGTCGGTGGAGTTGTCGCGGTTGTCGCCCATCATGAAGAAATGACCGGGCGGCACCGTGTAGACATTGGTGTTGTCGTAGAACCCGTTATCGACGCAATCGAGCGTCTTGTAGGTCACGCCGTTCGGCAGCGTTTCCTTCCACTGCTTGACCCGCGCCGTCGCATCGGAGCCGCAAGGATCCTCACCGACGAAATCAGGCAAGCGCTCGCGCTGCACCGGCTTGTCGTTGATGTAGAGAAGTCCCTCTTTCATCTGCACGCGATCACCCGGCAGCCCGATCACGCGCTTAATGTAATCGGTGGTGTCGTCCTTCGGCAGACGGAACACGACGATGTCGCCCCGCTCGGGATCTGAGCCGAAAATTCGTCCGGAGAAAATGCGTGGCGATAGCGGTATCGAATAGTGGCTGTAGCCGTAGGAATATTTCGAGACGAACAGATAATCGCCGACCAGCAGCGTCGCCTTCATCGACCCCGACGGAATGTTGAAGGGCTGAAACAGGAAGGTTCGGATCACCAGCGCGATAATGAGCGCATGAATAACGACGCGGACGGTCTCGCCGACGCCGCCTTCGGATTTGGCCGGGGTTGTCACGCTCATCTGCTTTTTCGAATCCTGGTTTTCATGCCCCGAACCCGGACCTTGGCAGACCCGGAGGGGGCAAAGACGCCGCCCAAATCACCCGCGCGCGTTTTAGACCGTTGCCGCAGGGGGTGCAATCAACGTCCTCATGAAAACTTACTAATGGTTTGACCGCCCAGTGAATTTTAGATTTTTCGGTGGCTCGGAACCCCGCCATCGGACCTGGCTCAGGCTTTCGGGCGCGGGACCGCCGAAATGATGACAAACGCCTGGGCCAGCGGCCAGTCATCGGTGATGGTCAGGTCAATCCGGGCCTCATGACCTGGTGGAAGCAGCGATTCCAGCCGCGCCAGCGCCCCGCCGGTCAGTTTCATGGTCGGGCGCCCCCCCGGCAGGTTGACCACCCCCATGTCCCGCCACCAGACCCCACGCCGGATGCCGGTGCCGAGCGCCTTCGAGCAGGCCTCCTTGGCGGCGAATCGCTTGGCATAGGTCGCCCATATCAGTTTCGGCATTTTGGACCGGCGTTCGGCCTTGGCCCGCTCCGCCTCCGTGAAAATGCGGTCGATGAACCGGTCGCCGTGACGGCCGATCACCTTTTCGATCCGGGTGATGTCGATGATGTCCGAGCCGATGCCGATGATCATAGAGCGTGTGCCCGCAGTGTCTTGCGGCCGCGATCCATCGCTGCGCGCATGTCCCGAACGGTCTGGGACAGGCCGACAAACATCGCCTCGCCCATCATGAAATGCCCGATATTGAGCTCGACGATTTCCGGCAGCGCCGCGATGGTCTCCGCTGTCACATAATCGAGGCCGTGGCCGGCATGAACCTCAAGTCCGGCCGACTTCGCCAATTTCGCTCCGGCAACGATCTTCTGCCATTCGGCCTCGATCTGCGATGTGCGTTTCTCGGTGACGGCGTCGCACCAGGCGCCGGTGTGAATCTCAATCACGGGTGACTTCAACTTGGCCGCCATTTCGATCTGCGCCGGATCGGCGGCGATGAACAGCGACACACGAATGCCGGCATCGTTCAGCCGCGCGATGAAAGGACCGAGCGCATCGCGCTGGCCCACCACATCCAGCCCGCCTTCGGTGGTCACTTCGGTGCGCCGCTCGGGCACGAGGCACACCGCATGCGGCGCTGTGCCCAGCGCGATCTGCAGCATTTCGGCGGTGGCGGCCATTTCAAAGTTCAATGGCCTGGATATCTCTGCTTTGAGCCGCTTCATGTCCTCGTCGCGGATATGGCGGCGATCTTCGCGCAAGTGGGCCGTGATGCCGTCGGCGCCGGATTCGATTGCCAGCAATGCCGCGCGCACCGGGTCCGGCAGGCGACCGCCGCGCGCGTTGCGAAGGGTTGCAACGTGATCGACATTGACCCCGAGACGAAGCGGCGGAATGACAGACATGAACACAACCCGGAAGAACGATATGACTAGCCGTTGATGCGATCGACGCTGGCGACGACCGACTTGGCGCGAAGTTGAGCGATGATACCGTTCAAATGTTTCAGGTCATAGACCTCAAGATCAATGGTCAGATCCGTGAAATCCGGAGAGCGGCGGCTCATGTTGATGTTGTCGATATTGCCGTCATGCTCGGCGATGACCGAGGCCACCTGCGCCAGACTTCCCGGTTCGTTGACGTTCTGCACATGCAGCCGCGCCGGAAAACGCCGCGGCGCTGTTTCGTCGGTGTCCCAGCGAACATCAAGCCAGCGCTCGGGTTCTTCCTCGAAATCCTTCAGCGCGGGCGACTGGATCGGATAGATCGTGATCCCCTCGCCCGGCGTAACGATGCCGACAATGCGGTCGCCCGGCACGGCGCCGCCGTTCGGCGCGAACTTCACCGGCAGATCGCTGTTGATGCCGCGGATCGGAATTGCGCTCGATGTCCTGGCGTCACCTGCCGGTTTCGGACTTGCAGCGCCCATCTTCTTGCTGCTGAGGCGAGCCTCCTCCTTGTAATCGGGATACATCGCCCGTGCGACGTCGGAGGCCTTCATTTCGCCGCGGCCGACAGCCGCCATCACATCGTCAATGGACGCGCGCGCCAGGCGCGGCAGCGCGCCTTTCAGTTTGTCGTCCGCATAAACAATCTTCGCGCGCATGAACAGGCGCTCGACTATGCGCCGGCCAAGTCCGGCATACTGATCGCGAACCGCCGTGCGAGTTGCGCGCCGGATCGCGGCGCGCGCCTTGCCGGTGACAGCCAGGGATTCCCACGCCGACGGCGGCGCCGATTGCGCCTGCGAGGTCAGCACTTCGACCTCATCGCCGTTCTGCAACTCCGACGACAGCGGCGCGAACTTGCCGTTGATCTTGCAGCCGACCGCGCTGTTGCCGACATCGGTGTGCACGGCATAGGCGAAGTCGATCACATTGGCATGGCGCGGCAGCGCGATCAGCTTGCCCTTCGGCGTGAAGCAGAACACCTGATCGTGGAACAGCTCCATCTTGGTGTGTTCGAGGAATTCTTCCGGGTTGGCGCTTTCCGACAGCACCTCAACCGTATGGCGCAGCCACGCAAATGCGTTGGATTCCCTTTCCAGACGCTCGTTCGGCGACCCGACGCCGTCCTTGTAGAAAGCATGCGCGGCGATGCCGTATTCGTTGACACGGTCCATCTCCTCGGTGCGAATTTGCAGTTCGACACGCTGCTTCCCCGGGCCGATCACCGTGGTGTGAATCGAGCGATAATCGTTCTGCTTCGGCGTCGAGATGTAGTCCTTGAAGCGTCCGGGCACCACCGGCCATGTCGTATGCACGATGCCGACGGTGCGGTAGACCTCGGCGATGCTGTTGACGATGATGCGGAAACCGAAGATGTCGGACAATTGCTCGAAGCCGACGGACTTGCGCTCCATCTTCATCCAGATCGAGAACGGCTGCTTGCGGCGGCCCTTCACATGCGCATTCACGCCATTCTTGGCGAGCTTGGCCGACAGTTGCGATTCGATTTCGCCGATCAGGTTCTTGTCGCGCGCTTCGAGCGCATCGAGCCGCTGCACAACCACGGCATGCGCATCCGGATCAATGATCCGGAACGAAAGGTCTTCCAGTTCCTCGCGCATTTCCTGCATACCCATGCGGCCGGCGAGCGGCGCATAGATATCGAGAGTTTCCTCCGCGATCCGGCGGCGGGACGCCGGCGGCATGAACTCCATCGTCCGCATATTGTGCAGGCGGTCAGCGAGCTTGACCAGCAGCACACGCACATCGTCGGAAATGGCGAGCAGCAGCTTGCGCAGGTTTTCGGCCTGCTTGGCTTCGCGCGAGACCAGTTCGAGCCGCTTGAGTTTGGTCAGGCCCTCGACAAGCGCACCGATTTCGGGGCCGAAAATCTGGTCGATCTCGGCCCGGGTCGACTCGGTATCCTCGATCGTGTCGTGCAGCAGCGCCGCGACAATGGTCGCGTCGTCCAGCTTCAGGTTGGTGAGGATCGCCGCCACCTCGAGGGGGTGCGAGAAGTAAGGATCGCCGGACGCGCGCTTCTGCTCGCCATGGGCCATCATGGCGTAGACATAGGCCCGGTTGAGCAAATCTTCGTCTGTGTTCGGATTGTAGGCACGGACCCGGTCCACCAGGTCGTACTGGCGCATCATCTTGGTGCGAACGGGCTTCTTGGCGGTCACCTCGGACGGCGCAGATGGAACCGCAGCGACCGCCTCGGTCGCCGCCTGCATTTGGGGCTGGTTTCGCCGCCCGGTCGCCATTTTGCCTGTCCGCCTCGCCTTCGATCCCCGAAAAAGGAACCGTCATTCACAATATCGCCGGTTCAACGACTATCGCAAGGAACACCCTAAAAATGTCAATAAATGCAAAGGCCCGGACGAATCGTCCGGGCCTTTGAGAAACCCGGCTCCAAAAGCCGGAATCTGGTCCGAAACGGACTTATTCGTCTTCCTCAGGCTGCTCTTCGGGCGGAGCAAGACCTTCCAGGCCCTTGAGCAGCTCTTCTTCCGTCATGCGCTCGACGGCAACTTCGGTGTCATCGGCATCGACGGAAGCGCCGGCAGAGCCGATCAGCGGCACGGTATCGGGCTCCGGCTCGTCCACTTCCACGAATTTCTGCAGCGAATGAACCAGTTCCTCGCGCAAATCCTCGGGAGAAATGGTCGTATCCGCGATTTCGCGTAGCGAAACGACCGGATTCTTGTCATTATCGCGGTCAACGGTCAGCGGCGACCCGGAAGAAATCATCCGCGCACGGTGCGCGGCCAGCAGAACGAGGTCGAACCGGTTGTCGACCTTATCGATACAATCTTCAACAGTGACGCGCGCCATAGGCAGCCGCTCCGGGTCTGGATCTGAAAAATGTCGCTATGCGCGGTAGGTATAGCGACCCGGGCCATTCCGCAAGCTCGAATTTTGAAAAGCCGGGTAAAAGGCCGCTTCGGATACCCCTCAAAGGAGCAGGCCAAGACGCGCCAAAGAGCGTATTGGACAAGAATTCGCTTCATTGCATTATCAGAAGTGTTCCGCTGCATGGACGCCGGCACGCGCAGCCGATATTTCCGATCCTTTATCTTCTCTAAACCTTCTGGCGAATAACAACTGCAACTGAACTGACTGGGAATGCGCGGTGATGGATACGCGCCAAGAATACATATGATAACAACGATGCGAGATAAAACTGATGCCTTCTGCCACGAACAAGATCGCGCTGTTCATTGATGGCGCGAACCTCTACGCAACAGCAAAGACGCTTGGTTTCGACATAGATTATAAACGGCTGCTCCTTGAGTTTCAGAGCCGTGGCACTCTGGTTCGCGCCTTCTACTACACCGCCATCATCGAGGATCAGGAATACTCCTCGATCCGACCGCTGATCGACTGGCTCGACTACAATGGCTATACCGTCGTCACCAAGGCGACGAAGGAATTCATTGATGCATCCGGCCGCCGCAAGGTGAAGGGCAACATGGACATCGAGCTTGCCGTCGATGCCATGGAGCTGGCCGAGCATATCGACCAGATGGTGCTGTTCTCGGGCGACGGCGATTTCCGTTCGCTGGTCGAAGCCGTGCAGCGGCGCGGCGTTCGCGTGACGGTAATTTCCACCATCGCAAGCCAGCCTCCGATGATCGCCGATGAATTGCGCCGCCAGGCGGATGTCTTTACGGATCTGATCCAGCTACAGTCCAAACTTGGCCGCGATCCGAGCGAGCGCCCTGCTCCGCGCGAACCGCGTGAACCCCGTCAGCACACGCCGCAATTCCTGCAGCGCGCGACGACCAGCACAATGGCGCCAAGAGGCGATGACGAATTCGACGATTGAGCAAAAGACCAAGACGATTGAACAGAAGACCAAAGAGAGCCGGCGCAACAGCGCCGGCCCTTCCTTTTCTGTTTCAGCACAATCGAACGAACCCGGCCCGGACTGTCCGCTCTGTCCCCGGCTGAAAGATTATCGCGACGCCAATCGCGCGCAGCATCCGCACTGGTTCAACGCGCCTGTCCCTTCATTTGGACCTGTCGACGCGCAGCTTCTGATTATCGGCCTTGCCCCCGGCCTTCAGGGCGCCAACCGCACAGGCCGGCCTTTCACAGGCGATTTCGCCGGCGATCTTCTTTACGGCACATTGATCGAGTTCGGCTTTGCCCGGGGTGTCTTCGAGGCACGGCCCGACGACGGGCTGACGCTTGTCGATTGCCGGATCAGCAACGCGGTGCGCTGCGTGCCTCCGCAAAACAAGCCGTTGCCTGCCGAGATCAACACCTGCCGCAGCTTCATGACAGCAGCAATCGGCGAGATGCCGCGGCTGCGCGCCATCGTCATGCTCGGCCGCGTGGCGCATGACACAACGCTCAAGGGGCTTGGCGTTCGTGCCGCAGCCGCGCCCTTCGCCCATGGCGCGCAGCATCAGGCCGGAACGATCCGGCTGTTCGACAGCTACCACTGCTCCCGCTACAACACGAATACGCGCGTCCTGACGCCCGAAATGTTCAGGGCGGTGTTCGCCAGCGTGCGGGAGTATCTGGACTAACGCGGATTGGCCTGCAGCCAGGCCAGCACATCGCCTGCATTCCGGTCCGGCGGAAACACCGGATAGAACACCTGGGTGATCATCCCGTCGTCGATGATCAGCGCGAGCCGCTTGATCAGCGTCAGGCCCGCCACATCCATTGATGGCAAGTTGAGCGCCCGTGTCAGGGCCAGATCGCTGTCAGACAGGACAGGAAACGGCACATGCAACCGATCCACCATTGCGCGCTGATAGGCGTTGTCCTGCGTGGACAGTCCGAACACATGCTGCGCGCCCGCGTCCTTCAAATCCTTGAACAGATCGCGGAAGGCGCAGGTCTGCGGGGTGCATCCTCGCGCGCCGGGGATCATGTCCCAATCGTCAACAAGTCCGATCTTGCCCGGCTCCCCGGTGCGTGGATAAGCAAACAGCACCACCCGGCCCGGCAGCGAGGACAGCGTGATGGATGATCCATCCGTCGCCTGCAAGGCAACGGGCGGGAGCTTCATCCCGGTCAGATGTTTCGCTGCCCCGTCATCGGCGGGTGCAGGAATCTTGCTCCAGTCCACATCCATCAGGTTCGGCTGGTTCATCGTTATCCCCGCGCTCTCAGCAAGCGCCCCTTCTCGCGCGCCCAGTCGCGCTTCTTCTCGGTGTCGCGCTTGTCGTGCAGCTTCTTGCCCTTGGCGAGGGCCAGTTGCAGTTTCACCCGGCCGTGCTCGTTGAAATACATCTTGAGCGGCACCAGCGTCATGCCCTCGCGCTCGATCGCGCCGATCAGTCTGTTGATCTGCTTCCTGTGCAGCAGCAGTTTCCGGTCCCGCTTCGGCTCATGGTTGAAGCGGTTGGCCTGCAGATATTCCGGGATGTTGGCGTTCACCAGCCAGATCTCGCCTCCCTTGGAATCGGCGTAGGACTCGGCAATGGTGGTCTTGCCGTTGCGGGTCGACTTGACCTCGGTGCCGGTCAGCACGATCCCCGCCTCGACCGTATCCTCGATGGCATAGTTGAACCGCGCCTTGCGGTTTTCGGCGATGACCTTGATCGTGGGTTCTTTCTTTTCGGCCATCGGATGCCTCGATACGCACAACACACCAGAACCGCTCGCGTCGCAGCGCGGTTCTTTTCCGGAAGGCTGACGGCGCAAGGACCACCTCACGCCGTCGGACCATCTGCCAGTCCAGATAGGGATTTATTTCGCCTTCAGAAGATCGCGGATTTCGGTCAGTAATTCCTGATCCTTGGTGGGCTTATCAGGCGCTGGCGCAGCCTCTTCCTTCGCTTTCAGACGGTTCATGACGCGGATCACCAAGAACAACACGAACGCAATAATCAGGAAGTTCAGTGTCAGCGTGAGGAAGCTGCCATAGGCAAGCACCGCGCCCTGCTTCTTGGCGTCGGCAAGATTGGTCGCCGTGACGTTCTTGGAGAGCGCGACAAAGTAATTCGAGAAATCGAGGCCGCCGGTAATCGCGCCGATAATCGGCATGATGATATCGGCAACCATCGAGTTGACGATGGCGCCGAACGCGGCACCGATGATGACGCCGACCGCCAGATCGACCACATTGCCTTTCAAGGCAAATTTCTTGAACTCCTCAAGCATCGGCGCATTTCCCTTCCAAGGTTGTCAGTTCAGCAATCCGGCATAGACCATCGCGTCCTGGATGACCTTGCCGGTCGGCGCCGTCACCGGCACCAAAGGCAGGCGAACTTCCTCCTGCACGCGGCCGAGCAGCTTGAGTCCGTGCTTGGCGCCTGCCAGACCCGGCTCCTTGAAGATGGCGTCATGCAGCGGCGTCAGCCGATCCTGAATCTTCAGCGCCGCCGCATAGTCGCCCTTGAACACGGCGGACATCAGATCGGCGCACTGCTTTGGCGCGACATTGGCGACAACCGAGATGCAACCGTGCCCGCCCGCCGCCATGTAGGCGAGCGCGGTCATGTCCTCGCCCGAGAGCTGGATGAAGTCCGGTCCCATGGCGTGGCGCTGCTGCGAGACGCGCGCGAGGTTGGCGGTGGCGTCCTTCACACCCGCGATGTTCTTCAACTCGAACAGCCGGGTCATGGTTTCGACCGAAAGATCGACAACCGAGCGCGGCGGGATGTTGTAGATGATGATCGGAATGCCGATCGCATCGTTCACCGCCTTGAAGTGGTGATACATGCCCTCCTGCGTCGGCTTGTTGTAGTAGGGCGTCACCACGAGCACGGCATCGGCGCCCGCCTTTTCGGCATGCTGCGCCAGAGCGACCGCCTCGCGCGTTGAGTTCGAGCCCGCACCGGCGATCACCGGAACGCGGCCCTTGGCCTCGGCGACGCACCATTCGGTGACCTTGTTGTGCTCGTCGTGGCTGAGGGTCGGGCTCTCGCCGGTGGTTCCGACAGGAACCAGCCCGTGCGAGCCTTGCTCGATCTGCCAGCTCACAAGCTCACGCAGGCCGCCCTCATCCAGCGCCCCGTTTTTGAATGGCGTCACCAAGGCGGTAAGAGACCCCCTGAAATTCGTCTTGGTTGCCATTGTCATTCTCCGAACGCATCGCAAACACCGCGATTTATGATTGATTGATAACGGGTCCCGGATCGCGATGAAAGTCCCGGGACTCCTGTACCGCCGTCTGATCACGGGAAAGACCCCAAGCCAGCCGCGATTTTGCCGCGGTGTTGCGGCATTATGGCGGTTCTAACACATTTGATGTTTTGTCCACATATTCAATGCACTACACCTGAGGGCGAAGGTCGTGAATGATTCGCCGCAGAGGCCGCCTGTGATGCCACTTGCTCCTTCACCTTCGGGATCAGCCGGTCTGGCGCGGCGGAGTGTCGTCATTTTCGCCGCAGGCGTCTTCGCGCTGATATCGTACGAGGCTTCCGCCGTTCCCCTGCCGAAGCCGCGCCCGGTGCCCCGGCACGTCACACCGCAGACAGCGCTGGCGAAACCCGATCAGCCGCACACCGCCGCCAAGGCAGCGCCGATTGCGCCTGCCCCGGTGGCCCGATCCCGGAAGCCCTCGGTCGCTCTGGCGCTGGCCGGATCGTCGTCCACGTCAAAGGCCGACCTGGAGACGCTCGAGCAGATCATCGAACTGGTGCGCAAGCGAAAGCCGGCGGACGCGACGCAGCTTCAGGCCTCCCTTGCCGATCCCGTCGCGCGCAAACTGTCCGAATGGATGATCCTGCGCAGCGATGACAACGGCGTGCCCGCCGAGCGCTATCGCGATTTCCTCGCCGAAAACCCGACCTGGCCGAGCCAGATTTATTTGCGCAAGCGCGGCGAATCCGCGCTGTGGGACGACAAGCGCGACGACGCCACGGTGCTGGCTTTCTTTGCCCGCGAACAGCCGATCTCACCCAAGGGCCGCTTCATGCTTGCCGGCGCGCTGCTGGCGCGCGGCGACCGGCAGAACGCGGCGCGGCTGGTCCGCGAGGCCTGGCGCAACGACTCGTTTTCCTCCTACACCGAAGACACGGCGTTCGAGAAGTTCGGCTCGCTCCTGTCGCCGGGCGATTACAAGGTCCGGATGGATCTGTTGCTTTACGGCAATGATCCGGCAGGCGCGCTGCGCTCCGCAAAGCGCCTCGGCAGCGGCTACATCGCGCTGGCGAAGGCACATGCCGCGCTCGACAAGAAAGCCTCGAACTCAAAGGCCCTGCTCGATGCCGTTCCCGCCGATCTGCACGGCGACCCGGTCTACATTTTCAGCAAGGCGCAATGGCTGCGGCGCGAGGACAAGTTCCAGGAAGCCGCACGTGTCATGCAATCCGCGCCCCGCGACCCGGCGCGGCTGGTCAACCCGGACGAATGGTGGATCGAGCGGCGCCTGCTGGCGCGAAAGCTGCTGGACACGAACGAACCGCGCCTCGCCTACGCTGTTGCGCGCGATGCGTCGTTGCCGGCGCGCGACATCTATCAGACCGAAAGGGAATTCACCGCGGGCTGGATCGCGCTGCGGTTTCTCAACGATCCGAATCTGGCGGCCCAGCATTTCGCGCGGATCGGCGTCGGCAGCGTCAATCCGACCGCGCTTGCCCGCGCCGGCTACTGGCAGGGCCGCGCCGCCGAGGCCGCAGGACGCGCTCATGAGGCGCGCACGGCCTATGAATCGGCTGCGGCGCAGTCGACCAGCTATTACGGTCAGCTTGCCCGCGCGAAGCTCGGGCTGCCGCAGATCGCGCTGAACGGCGTGCCAGGCCGCTCCCGTGGCGGCGAAAGGCTGGAGATCGTCCGGGCCGTCGACATCCTCTATGCGCTCGACGAGCGCGACATCGCCGTTCCGATCCTTGCCGACATGGGCGAACGCGCAGACATGGATGGCCTGCTCGCGCTCTGCGAACTCACCCAGCGGCACAACGATGCCCGCGGCATGCTGCTGGTCGGCAAGGCCGCGCTGAACCGCGGCATGCCGTTCGATCATTACGCCTATCCGGTCAGCGGCATTCCGCCCTACAAGGATTTCGGACCGGAGGTCGAAAAGGCGATTGTGTTCGCTATCGCCCGCCAGGAAAGCGCGTTCAATCCGACCATCGTTTCACCGGCCAAGGCCTACGGCCTCATGCAGGTGACGGCGGGTGCAGGCAAGTATGTCGCGAAGAAATACGGCGCCACGTTCGATCTTGCCCGGCTCAAGAGCGACCCGTCCTATAATGCCGCCTTTGGCGCAGCCGAACTCGGCGGGCTGATCGAGGATTATCGCGGCTCCTACATCATGACCTTCGCGGGCTATAACGCCGGGCGCGGCAGCGTGCGCAAATGGATCGAACGCTACGGAGACCCGCGCGATCCCAAAGTTGATGCCGTCGACTGGGTCGAGCAGATTCCGTTCTCCGAGACCCGCAATTACGTCCAGCGCATCATGGAGAACCTGCAGGTCTACCGCGCGCGCTTCGGCGGCGGCAGCAAGCTGCTGATCGAGGCCGATCTGCGCCGCGGCGCGGGCGTGGAATGATTCAGACGTAACGGCCAGCCGACGTCCCTGCCCGCCATCGTCGCCCTTGACCCGGTGGTCTATCTCAAGAAAACTTTTGTTCCCCGACGCGCGCGGTCAGCTCGTTCCGTAAGGACGTTCCGTCGGCGTCACGCCTGCTGCAAGGAAAATTCATGTCCGCACAATTCCGCGATGTTTACTGCCAGTCCGCCGACGGGCTGAAGCTCCATGCCAAGGTGATCGGCCCGGAGAACAGTTCGCTGCTGCCGGTGCTCTGCCTGCCCGGCCTGACGCGCACCACGGACGATTTCGACGACATCGCCCGCGCGATTGCGACGGACCCCGCTGCGCCCCGCAAGGTCGTCTCGGTGGATTATCGGGGCCGCGGCCTGTCCGATTACGATCCCGACCCGGCGAAGTACGCCGTGCCGGTGGAGCTTGGCGACGTTCTGGCCATCGCGGCTTCGCTCGGGATTTCCCGCGCCATTCTGCTCGGCACGTCGCGCGGCGGCCTGATCTCGATGGCGATGGCGGCGGCGAAGCCTGATCTGCTGGCCGGGATCATCCTCAACGATATCGGCCCGGCGCTCGAGATGGGCGGCCTGATGAAGATCAAGGGCTACATCGCCGATCCGCCGCCGCGGCAGACTTGGGATGATGCCGCGCGCGGCCTGAAAGAGCTGTTCGGCACGGTATTCCCCTCGCTCACGGACGATGAGTGGATGGCATGGGCGCGCCGGGCCTTCCGGGAGAACGCCGGCGGCGGGCTGGAGCGAACCTATGACCTGGAAATCAGGCACACGCTGGACGGGCTCGATCCGTCAAATCCGCTCCCGCAGGTCTGGGAGCTGTTCGACGCGATGGCGGGCATTCCCCTGATGCTGATCCACGGCGCACTGTCCGACCTGCTTTCGGTTCAGGGCGTGAAGGATATGGCGGCGCGCCGGCCGGATATGGACCTCGTCACGGTGGCCGATCAGGGCCACGCGCCGCTTCTGGCGGACAAGCCGACGATAGACCGCATCGTCGCATTCTGTAAGCGGTGTGACAGGACGTAAGGGTTCGGCACCTTAAACACGAGACGTCACGCGCAACCTCTTAGGTCGTCCCGGCGAAGGCCGGGACCATCACTCCTGAGCTCTCGCTCACGGGACATGCGGAAGCGACCTTCCCGCTGACATCATAAAATTATGGTCATGGGTCCCGGCCTGCGCCGGGACGAACGCCGCATGACTGGCAGCGGTGCGATGGCATGAACGAGGGGTAGTTAGCCGTCATTTTGAGGAGCGAGCTTCTTGCGAGCCTCGAAGGGCGACGGCTTCGGCTTCGCAAACGAGCATCCTTCGAGGCTCACCGCAAAAGCGGTTCGCACCTCAGGATGACGTTGAACGAAGAAAAACCCCCGGCAGTTTCCTGCCGGGGGCTCTTTGAGTTCAGGTAACAATCGCCGTCAGGCGGTTGTTATTACCAGGTGCGGCGAACGCGGAGGTTGCCGGACCAGATGCCCTGATCCTTGAACTCGTAGTTGCCAGCCGGCTTGAACGAGCCGAGCGTATTGGCTGCAGCAGCAACCGAACCCGTGTTCGACTGGTCGAGGTTGGTGTACATCACCTCACCCGAGAAGGTCAGGTTGCGGACCGGGGTCCACGCGGTACGGGTACCGACCTGCCAGATGTTGAAGTCTGGGTTACAAGTCGAACCAGGGTTAACGGCACCACCGGCGACTGCGAGACCCTGCGCATAGCGGGTGCAGATTCCGAGCGAAGCAGTGTCGTTATAGTCGATGTGCGTGTAGCTGCCGAACACGCTGGATTCCCAGTTCGGGGTCCAGTTGTGGACATAAGCACCGCGGAAGCCCCAACCGGTGGTCTTCTCGATCTTGCCACCGTTTCCGTAGACGCCATCGAACAGCGACATAACAGCGAAGCTGTTGTAGAAGCCGTTGTTACCACCGCTGAAGTGATCGAACTGATTGCCGGTCACGCCGCTGATCAGGTACTTCATAGCACCGTCAGCATAGGTCGCATCCAACGACAGCTTGTCGCCAGGGCCGGTCGGCAGGTTCTTGATCTGGACGCCGCCCGAAATTGCGAAGCCCCATTCATCGCTCGGATGACCCAAGGTTTCGTTACCCGCACCACCAGCGCCAGTTGCATAGTAGCCAGCGTGGATGTTGTGCAGGGCACCCGACAACTGAGCGGTGAAGGCCGCCTGGTCGATACGGATGTTGCCGACGAAGTCAGGCGAGACGTTTCCGCCGTAGGCGTTCGGGAAAGCACCCTGACCGATAGCAGCCAGAGACGTACCTGTCGGGGGAGCAGTCAACAACAAGCTCGAGTTCAGGAGCTGAGCACGGTTGATGATACGGTTGTCTTCGATACCGACCTGAGCGGACACGCCGTTGCCGAACTGCCACGTATAGGCGATCTGGTTGATGCCAGTCGCGTTATCGTAGCCGCCGAGCAGGAACGAGGTGTTGTTGTTGGCGCCATAAGCACCCCACGGGGTCTGGAAGCCAGAGACTGCCTTACCGATGGTGAAGCCGGCGAACTGGATGAAGCCGTAGTCCATCGTCAGGTTGCCCGACGACGGGCCAGCACCGGTCGAATGTTCGAAGTTGCTCGACCAGTAGGTACGGACAACGCCGTATTCGGTGGCGGTACGGGTGTCGATGTTCAGCTGAACACGGGCGCGGGTGGTGAAGTAATCGCTGTCGCGGCTACCCGTACCGTTGGCCTGAAATCCACCTTCGTTCCATGCCGGCTTGCCGTAGTTGCCGGCGTTGATGTTCCAGTCAGCCTGGACGTAGCCGCCCAGCTTGATGCAGGTGTCAGTGCCGGGGATGTAGTAGAAACCGGCGCCGTACAGCGAGCAGATCTTCACGTACTGAACGGCCTTCGCCTTCACCGGAAGATCGGCTGCCTGTGCTCCAGCGGATGCTGCGATAACCGCAGCCGATCCGAGGATAAGGCTCTTAATCTTGCTCATAAAACCTCCAAAGTTTTGCTCTCTAGGGAAGGTTCCTGGCCGGTGGTGTAAGTCACACCACGTGGTTGGTTCCCTTAATCCCCGCTAACCGCCCGGTCGCCTCGCGCTTTCGGACACTCCCGCTGAACGCGAGCGACTTAAGCGAAACTCCCAAACGGGACGACCTCGGGATGCCCCCCTCCGTCGCTTCAAGGACCATTGCTCAACAGTCGTGAACACGCAACAAAGGACCGCCTCGAAATGGGGCGGTTCCAGCCGTTTTCAGGGAGGTGTTGCACAAATGGCACGCAACGCGCTTGCTAAAATGGTCACAAGCGATTGATTTTGCTGCAGTTATAGGAACGATGTAAAATGTTCCCGAAAAAGGCGAATGTGGCGGCGCACCCGTCATCGCGTGCGCCGCGGGTGTGAATTACACGAATCAAATGTGACGCCGACTCGCGATCCAGCACCCCCGTTTCAGGGCGCAAATCCCGAGAACCCAGACGTCAAAGACAACGGTTTGAGGCGGGCCAGCGGGGGAAAACATGGTTCAGCCGCACTGACATTATAAAGGCAGAGCGGCTGCGCGCATCCAGCCGTGGGACAGATACCATAAAAGTCATCAACGGCTTGCGGCGCGTCATCGTGTGAGGCATATCGGGCCTGTGGAGACGTGGCCGAGCGGCTGAAGGCACTCGTTTGCTAAATGAGCATACCTTGAAAAGGGTATCGAGGGTTCGAATCCCTCCGTCTCCGCCATCCTGCTTCGCGCCACGCGCGATGGCGTTCACCGCCAAGCGGCTTTCCCTGCTATCCAGCGAATCCTTCCGGCAATCACAGCGCTTGTCGCATTGCGCGCCCTGTCCTTGACGAAAGCACGAACCGCGCGAGCGGATCAGTTCCGAACGACAACGCTTGCAGGATCATTACAATCCGCAAATGCATGAAACAGGCCGCAACCAGCGTGCTTCATGATGTTCAATGCGTTGCGATCCAGGACCGTGCCTCGCGCTGGGCGGCGGCGATTTCCGCGCCGGACATTTGCCCGGCAATCTCCTGACGCAGCGAGATCGCATCGCCCCTGCCCTTCAGCGCGGCGAGATTGAACCATTTATGGGCCGCGACAAGGTCGATCAGACCCGCTCGCCCGCTTGAATAAAGAACGCCAAGCTCGAACAGCACGTCGCCGTTCATGGTGGCTTCGATCGCCGTCGCGGCGCTGGTATCGATTGTCCCCTGAAACATCTCAACTCTCCCGAATTCCCGCCGCGGCGGGCGCGGCTCCTGTCATGATCCGATGTGACGCACTGTTGTTTAAGGCGCGTATTCCGCAAAACCGGCTGGTCAATCCTGCGGAATACGCGCTCGCCGTTTGCCGGCTTGTTGCGATCATATGACCCGTAAAATTTGAATCGCGGTTTAAGCATCGCGATGAATCGAATCTGAACGCGGCTTGCGGGCCGAATCGGAGAAATCGCAGAAAGCAGCAATTTTCAGCCACTTCTCACCAGGCGAGAGAATCGATTCACCTTCGCATTTGGCGAAGCGATAACCATTGTTCGTTGAAGCCCTACAGAGAGAGCCCGCGCGCAGGCTTAATCGAAAGCCACGCCTGTTCGATGCCCGGGATCATGAAAGAGCACGGCGAGGCAAAAGCGCTCGATGCGCGCGCCTGGACAAGGACTGCGATCTGGAAAATGGGCCGCCGGGATCCGCTCTGAGCGGGATGCGGGCGGACAAAAAAACGAGGGCGTCGGTGAACACGCCAGGACAGAGATCCCGCCGGATGGACCTGCCGAAGCAGATGTCCGGTAGAACTGCGGGGTCATCCCCCGCAACGAACGAAGAGTTCTTGAACTCTTCTGCCCGACCGATTGGCCGGACCGTCTCGCCTGATGTCTCGCCGACACCCTCTGTTCGTCGACTGGAGCCGCCGGTTCAGACTCGTTCTTGCGAACTGATCAGTCTGGCGGCCCTTGTGACGATGCCGGCATCATGTGCCGGCAATTCCGTAAGGCGCAGCCTTACTTCTTCTTCTTGGCGACCTTCTTCGTCTTCTTGGCAGTCTTCTTCACTGCCGACTTCGCCTTCTTCGCCTTCTTCGCTTTCTTGGCCATGTTGCCCTCCTAAGTTAGTGAGATGGCTTAATCGCTGTGTGCACTCGGGAATCGAAATGCACTTCAACTGGATTACACCAACGCATTCAAAAAAACAGCGTCCCGCTTAAGGAAGTGTTTACGCCCAAGGCACGGCGCACATCGCAAACACGAAACGAAAGCATCGCGACGCATGCGCGTGCACGTTCATCGCACACATCAAACACGAATGACGCGCAACATCGCCAATCAAAGAAAGCCCTGTGCCGCAGGCACTTCTTTCATCTCGATACAACACGCCTGACAAGCCCTTTAAAACCGCGCAGTTCTGCAATGCCGGTCGGAAATCCGTTTCGCGGACTCTGAGTCGCGTTTTTTGGCAACAAAAATATTTTCTGGAAATATTGGTTTTGGAGCGATCAGCGCTCGCGCCGGAGAACTTTTCGCACCTTTTGCGAAACCCGATTCGCAAAACGATTCCATGCCGCGAGACGTTTTCACCGGCGCGCGAGGTCGCCGCTCGCGTTCATCGCGACACCGAAAACGGAAAAGCGATGCAGCGGACGGCGCGCGCGGAAGCATCCGCGCGCGCAACATCACCCGCATTCACGATGTTCAGATGCCGAGCTTGGCCTTCAGCAGGTCGTTCACCGCCTGCGGATTCACCTTGCCGCCGGTCGCCTTCATCACCTGACCGACGAACCAGCCCATGAGCTGCGGCTTGGCGCGCGCCTGCTCAACCTTGTCCGGATTGGCGGCGATGATGTCGTCGACCGTCTTTTCGATGGCGCCAAGATCGGTGACCTGCTTCATGCCAAGGCTTTCGACCAGCGCGCGCGGGTCGCCGCCCTTGGTCCAGACGATCTCGAACAGGTCCTTGGCGATCTTGCCGGAGATGGTTCCCTCTCCGATCAGGCCAACGATCGCAGCCATCTGCTCCGCCGAGACCGGCGAAGCCGAGATGTCCTGCCCTTCCTTGTTCAGGCGGCCGAACAGTTCATTGATGACCCAGTTGGCGGCGAGCTTGCCGTCGCGGCCCTTGTCGGCGAGCTTGTCCAGCACCGCCTCGAAGAACCCGGCGCTCTCACGTTCGGCGACCAGCACGCTGGCGTCGTAGGGCGTCAGGCCGAAGTCCGCCATGAAGCGCTCGCGCTTCGCGTCGGGCAGTTCCGGCAGCTTCGCCTTCAGCTCTTCGACATAAGACGCGGTAAACTCCAGCGGCAGCAGGTCGGGATCCGGGAAATAGCGGTAGTCGTGCGCCTCTTCCTTGGACCGCATCGAGCGGGTCTCGCCCTTGTTCGGGTCGTAGAGCCGGGTTTCCTGGTCGATAGTGCCGCCGTCTTCCAGAATGCCGATCTGGCGGCGGGCTTCATAGTGGATCGCCTGCCCGATAAAGCGGATCGAGTTCATGTTCTTGATTTCGCAGCGGGTGCCGAACGGCTCGCCGGGCCGCCGCACAGAGACGTTCACGTCCGCGCGCAGGTTGCCCTTCTCCATGTCGCCGTCGCAGGTGCCGAGATAGCGCAGGATGGAGCGCAGCTTGGCGACATAGCCCTGCGCCTCTTCCGCCGAGCGGATGTCAGGCTTGGACACGATCTCCATCAGGGCGACGCCGGAACGGTTGAGATCGACGAAGGACATGGTCGGGTGCTGGTCGTGCAACAACTTGCCGGCGTCCTGCTCCAGATGCAGGCGCTCGATGCCCACCGTCACGCTCTCGCCGCCGGGAAGATCGACGACCACCGCGCCCTCGCCGACAATCGGCGACTTGAACTGGCTGATCTGGTAGCCCTGCGGCAGGTCCGGATAGAAATAGTTCTTCCGGTCGAAGGTCGATTTCAGATTGATCTTCGCTTTCAGGCCGAGGCCGGTGCGGACGGCCTGCGCCACGCATTCCTCGTTGATCACGGGCAGCATGCCGGGCATGGCCGCGTCCACCAGCGAGACGTGATCGTTCGGCGCACCGCCGAATTCGGTCGAGGCGCCCGAGAACAGCTTGGAGTTGGAGGTCACCTGGGCATGGACTTCCAGACCGATGACCATTTCCCAGTCACCGGTGGCGCCCTTGATGAGTTTGGAGGGTTTGACGTTTGGGTTCATGGGGCGGCTTTTACCTTGGCGCGGCGGGGGAGAAAACCCCTCGCCCATGCGGATCGGATTACAATCCGGCCGCAAAGCTGCGGAAAGCGGGGCTGGCGCGCAGCGCATCGCCGCCCGCCGCGATGACGTTGTCGACCTGATCGGGCGGAAGCTGGAAGCGCGTGGGGATGCGCTCTAGATCGGCCGCACGGGCCTGATCGAGCTGATCGAAGCCGATCCGGCCGACATAGAACTTCACGTCGCGGCAGTTCCAGCCCGCCGGCGCGCCGTAGCGGGCGCGGTCGGCAGCCGACAAGCCGCAGCGCCAGCGGACCAAAGCCCCCTGCCAGTCCGTTATCGTGGCGCTGAATGCGGTGAAGCTGCCTGCGACGCTCGCATCAATCGCAGTATCCGCCGCAGCCTTGACCAGTTCTGCCCCGCTCGGCCCCTCGACGGTATTGATCCAGTTGCCGGACAGGCCTGTCTTGGCATCGACCACCAGAATGAGCGCACGGCGCAGCTTCACCGCCTGTCGCGGCGATAGCGGTCCATACGGCGTATCCGACGACAGCCGGGCGATGGTGAAGCCCGCCAGCCCGTAATTGTCGACCAGGCCGCCATCGAGCAGCTTGATGTAGGGCATCGAGCCATCGTGGTAGCGGCTGATCGCCTTGGCGAACGAGTTCAGCATCGGCGGCGCGTTGGCATTGTCGCGCGCGCGCGTAATCCAGGACGGAAGCCCGCCGTTGCACTTTCCGGGGAATGTCTGAATGACGACCGGCGCAAATGCCACCGGCACCGCCGCCGAAGCAGCCACGGCGTTGGCCAGCGGATATTCCGACAGGTTCGAGCACATGGCGCCGAATGCCACCGCGCCGAACACGAAAGGTGTCCGGTTGTAGATGTCGGAGGCGTTGATCCAGACCTGCGGACGGCTGGTCGCGCCAAGATCGCGGAAGGTCGCGCCCTGGAACAGGTTTGCATCGAGCCAGCGCGGAAATCCGGTCGAGTCGTTGATGCCCCCGGCAACCGCGCGCGAGAGGGTGGCGAGCGTCAGGTCCGTCTGAAGCCCCTCCTCGGCATTACGCAGCAGAAACCGTTCACGAAAGTCAGCAAGCGCGGCCCGCTTGCGCAGTCCGTAATACGCTGCCGTCACCGAACCACCGGACACGCCGGAGACGAATTCGACCCGGTCGATCATCGGCCCTTGCGCACCGCGCAGCGGAATCCGCTCCAGCTCCTTGAGCACGCCAAAGGAGAACGCCGCAGCGCGTGTCCCGCCACCTGAAAAGGACAGTCCAATGATGGTGCCGTCGGAGGCCGCCGTCTCGCCGAAGCCGATATTGCCGTTGTCATTGAGGTTGCCAGACTCCGGCAGATTGACCGGCGCATTCTGAATCGACGCACAGCCGAGCAAGACGCCCGACACAAACGCAACACCCACAAGAGGCCGCACCCAACGCATCGCTCACCGGTCCCGTCAGGCGTTATCGCGCCGGGCGGTTAATGAAAACATACCTTTGCAAGAGACATCGGCGACGGAAGCGGTGAATTCAAGGCGGCCTCAGGCCCACCATTTCCGGGCCGTGAAATGTCCCGCCGCCTGCTCGATCACGTCACCGAGAGAGAACAACGTCTCTTCGTCGAATGGACGGCCGATCAGTTGCAGGCCAAGCGGCAGCCCTTGCTTGTCCGCGCCCGCCGGTACCGCGATGCCGGGGAGACCGGCCATGTTCACCGTCACCGTGAAGATGTCGTTGAGATACATCTCGATCGGATCGGCCTTGCCCTTCTCGCCGACGCCGAACGCAGCGGACGGCGTGGCCGGGGTGAGGATGGCGTGAACGCCTTGAGCGAACACGTCCTCGAAATCCTTCTTGATCAGAGTGCGGACTTTCTGCGCGCGCAGATAGTAGGCGTCATAGTAACCGGCAGACAGGACATAGGTCCCGATCATGATGCGGCGGCGGACTTCTGCGCCAAAGCCTTCGGCGCGGGTGTTCTCATACATCTCAATGATGTTCTTGCCGCTGACGCGCGCGCCATAGCGCACGCCATCGTACCGCGCGAGATTGGAGGACGCTTCCGCCGGCGCGACGACGTAATAAGCCGGCAGCGCGTACTTAGTGTGAGGCAGCGAGACTTCGACGAGTTCGGCGCCCGCCGATTTCAGCCAATCGGCGCCCTGCGCCCACAGCCTGTCAATTTCGCCGGACATGCCGTCGAGACGGTATTCCTTCGGAATGCCGATCTTCATGCCCTTCACCGACTTGCCGATGGCGGCCTCGTAGTCCGGCACGGGACGATCCACCGAGGTCGTATCCTTCGGATCGTGACCGGCCATCGAGCGCATCAGGATCGCGGTGTCGCGCACTGTGCGCGCGAACGGTCCGGCCTGATCGAGCGAAGACGCAAACGCCACGATGCCCCAGCGAGAGCAGCGGCCGTAGGTCGGCTTGATGCCGACAATGCCGGTGAAGGCTGCGGGCTGGCGGATCGAACCGCCGGTGTCCGTGCCGGTGGCACCGAGGCAGAGATTGGCCGCAACGGCCGACGCCGAGCCGCCCGACGAACCGCCGGGAACGAGATTCGCTACCGAGCCTTCGCGCCGCCATGGGTTGAGCACCGGACCGAACGCCGACGTCTCGTTGGACGAGCCCATGGCGAACTCGTCGCAGTTGAGCTTGCCCAGCATCACCGCGCCATCGCGCCAGAGTTGCGAGGTCACTGTGGATTCATACTGCGGGATGAAGTTGCCCAGAATTTTCGAGCACGCCGTGGCGCGGACGCCGGTGGTCGCGAACAGGTCTTTCACGCCGAGCGGAATGCCCGCCAGCGGACCCGCCTCGCCCTTCGCAATGGTCGCATCCGCCGCCTTCGCCTGCGCGCGCGCCTGCTCCGGCGTCTCCAGCACATAGGCATTGAGCACACGCGCCTTTTCCATCGCGGCCAGATGCGCGTCGGTCAATTCAAGCGCCGTGAAGGATTTCTGCGCGAGGCCCTCGCGGGCATCGGCGAGCGTCAGTGAAGTCAGATCGGTCATTTCTTATTCTTCAATCGGATCGCAAATAAAGGGAGACTTGTTCTTCTTGGCCTGCGCAGCCTCGGCTTCGAGCATGTCGATCACTGCGTCGATAGCCTTGTCGGGATCGACATTCTTTCCCTGCCGCTCCATCTCATCGAGATAGGTCATGTAGGCGGCGTAAGCCTTCTCGTCGCTGCATAACAGGCACATGGCATTTCCCTCGCGGGTTATTCGACGACTTTGGGCACCAGAAAGAAATGATCCTCGGTCGCGGGCGCATTGGCGAGGACCTTGTCCGGAATCTCGCCGTCGGTCACGACGTCGGCACGCTTTTTCATGTCCATCGGCGTGACCGAGGTCATCGGCTCGATGCCCTCGATATCGACTTCAGTCAGTTGCTCGACAAAGGCCAGCATCGCGTTCAGTTCGCCCTGCAGATGGGACACTTCCTCATCCTTCACGGCGATCCGCGCGAGATGCGCGATCCGGCGGACAGTGGCGGCATCGACTGACATATAACGGGAACTCCGGACGGCTGTATCAGCCGCCCTCATAGAGCATTCGTCCGGAATCGCCAACGCCAAATAAGTCGCGGGAACTACTCCGCGACTTAAATTAAATCAGCGATTTCAATTTCTTGGACCAAATATCACGTCTGATCTCACCCGGCGAGACGGCGAAGCATTTCCTGCGCCTCCGCAGCCAGCGTGCGTGTCAGGTCCGCCGCACCAATCTCGCGGCCGAGCGCGACCGATTGACCGGCCCACAGATTGGTAAAATCGGTGCGGCCCAGCTTCTCCGCCGCCGTCTTCAACGGCGCGAGCGCCGTGGCGGCATGCGGAAATGGAGGCGCGTCGGCGGAGACAGGTCCGACCTCGCGCATCAGGCGATTGGCCACGCCGCGCGCGGGACGGCCGGTCATGACATTCGTAATGACCGTGGCATCGTCAGACGCCGCAGCGAGCGCGGCCTTGCCCAAGGCACTGGCTTTGGATTCAGGCGTGCGCAGGTAAGCCGTGCCGATCTGGACACCCGCCGCGCCCAGCGCGAAGGCGGCGGCGATACCGCGCCCGTCGGCGATGCCGCCCGCGGCAATCACCGGCACGCGCACTGCGTCCACCACCTGCGGCACCAGCGACATGGTCCCCGGCTGGGCTGCGATGTTCTCGGTCAGGAACATGCCGCGATGACCGCCGGCTTCCGCTCCCTGCGCGATAATAACATCGGCGCCATTCTGCTCGAGCCAGATCGCTTCCTTGACGATGGTCGCAGAACCAAGAACGACGGCGCCTGCAGCCTTCACGCGCTGAAGCAGCGCCTTTTCAGGCAGGCCGAAATGAAAGCTCACCACCTCGGGCTTCAGTTCCTCGACGAGTTCGCACATTTGCGCGTCGAAAGGCGCACGGTTGGCGGCGTTCACGCTCATGTTCGGGTCCAGCCCGAGTTCCTCGAAATACGATGTCAGCCGTTTGCGCCACCCGGCCTCGCGGGCCGCATCCGGCTCGACCGGCGTATGACAGAAGAAGTTCATGTTGAGCGGCGCGCTGACCCGCTGACGGAAGATCTGAACCTGCTCGCGCGCCTTCTCCGCCGAGATCATCGCGCAGGGTAGCGATCCCAGCGCCCCGCCTTCCGCCGCGCCGATCATGACATCGACGTCCTGAACGCCGGCCATCGGCGCCTGAACGATCGGAACGTCAATTTTGAAAAGATCGAGAAGTCTGCGGTCAGGCCACATGGAATTGCTCATTGGTGTTGGGGCGGAAGCTCTTTCGTTCATAACTCTATCCCATCGCGCAACAATCACATCAACCCGTGTCGCCAGCGGCACGAGTGCTCGCGCCAAGCGTGAGGCTGCTCGCCACCAAAACAAGCGCCGCAATCAGGCTTGGCCAGAGCAAACGGCCGTGGAACAGGTTCACCGTCAGCGGCCCGATGATCTGCCCCAGCGCGAACGCGGCGGTGAAGGCCGCGATCAGCCGTGGACCTTGCGTTCCGCCGATGTGCCGCGCCTCCTGCACACCGGCCATGGTGATGACCATGAATGTGCCGCCGACGCATAAAGCGGAAAACATCAGGACGGTGAGATTGACCGCCAGCACGGGCGCGATGACGCCGACCGCAAGCACGGCCTGCCCGTAGATCCAGAGCCGCCTTGGCGAATGTGCCGGGAAAAAATGCGCCACCAGCGCCGTCGAGACGGCGGCCGCCGCGCCGAACACCGGCCAGACCCAGCCGAACACCGCGGGATTGGCGATCACTTCTCGCGCCAGCGCCGGCAGGAACGTCGCGGGAATGATGTAGCCATAGCCGAAAGCGCCGTAGCAAAGCGCAGCGATCCACGCCTGCCGGGACAGCGGCGTATGGGCCGCTCCCGCAGTGACCGGAGTTTGAACGGCATCGGCCGCGAGCCGGCTCCACAGCGCGAGTGTAAAAACAGTCGCTATCACACCGAGGAAAATCCAGGTCGCCCGAGATCCCCACGCCGTCATGCCCGCAATGAGACTGACCAACCCGGCAAAACAAATGCCGACACCGACGCCGGAGAACACCCGGCCCGACCAGATCGCCTTGCCTGCATGCGCGAGAAGCGGCATTGCCCATGCCGACACGCCGACCAGAACAAACGCGCTCGCTGCGCCCGCCACAAACCGCAGCATAAGCCATGGCCAGAAGTCATGCGTGAACGCAATGGCGAGCGTCGATATCGCAATTGACATCAGCCCCCACTGGATCGCACGCACCGGGCGCGGTGGCGCGGACATGCAAATCAACGCGCCGGCGAGATACCCGACATAGTTCGCGGTCGCGAGCCAGCCGCCCTGCACGAGGGTGAGGCCGGCATCCTGCTGCATCAGCGGCAACAGGGGCGTGAACGCGAAGCGGCCAATCCCCATCGCGACCGCGAGGCCGATCAATCCGGCCCATACAGCGACAATCGCTGCGCGGGATGTTGGCATGGAAACAGGCGCGGCTGTTGACGACATGGCGGCCCTGAAGGCGGTAAGCGGCGGATACTGCAACATGCCGCATCTTGAATTGGATGCCAGGAATAGTACGCTGCTTCTCAATTCATGAATAATGAATAATCGAGAACAAGATATTCTCGATTGAGAAACATCACAATTCCCTCACGGGAGACCGCAATGAATTTTGCCGATTTGCAGATTTTCAAAACCGTCGTGGATGAAGGCGGCATCGTCAAGGCGGCGCGCAAGCTGCATCGCGTGCCATCGAACATCACCACCCGCATCAAGCAGCTTGAAGCCTCGGTCGGCATTCCGTTGTTCCACCGCGACCGGCAGCGGCTGCACCTGTCGCCGAGCGGCGAATTGCTGCTGGGCTATGCCGCGCGCCTTATCGACCTGTCAGAAGAGGCACGTCATGCCGTATCGGGCACCGCGCCGCAGGGCGTGCTCAAGCTCGGCGCGCTGGAAAGCACGACGGCCAGCCGCCTGCCCGGCCTGCTGTCGGAATTTCACCGGCGTTATCCCGATGTGCGGCTCGAACTCACCACCGGGACCAACGATGCCCTGGTGAAGGCCGTCACCGAACGCCAGATCGACGCTGCCTTTATAGCGGAACGTCCGTCATCGCGCCTGCTGGCCCACATGCCGGTGTTTCGTGAACGGCTGACGGTCATCTCCAGCCCAGGCGAGGGCCCGATCAAGACCTCACGCGATGCCGACGGGCAAAGCCTGATCGCCTTTCCCGACGGCTGCGCCTATCGCCGTTCCCTGCAGCGCTGGCTGAGACGCGACAGCCTGACCACCTCGCGGGTGCTGGAACTGAGCTCCTATCACGCCATCGTCGCCTGCGTCGCCGCAGGCGCCGGCATCGCCCTGATGCCAGAGGCGGTGCTGGACGCCATGCCGCACGCGAATGTGCGGCGTAACCGCATTCCGCGCTCGCAAAGCGACATCGTCACGCCGCTGATCTGGCGCAAGGGCGAGATGTCGCCACCGGTTCTGGCTTTGCGGACGCTGGTGGCGTCGATGGCAGCCGGCAAAGGCCGGGGAAAGCGGAGTTCTTGAGGCAGACCCGGCCTGTCCGCCGCCGCCTCCCGCTTTGCAATTTCAGCGTCGCGCGTGATAAGCGGAGCCATGCCTGCATCCATCCTGCCACTGATCGAAGCCGCCGCGCACTGGCCTGAACGAGGCGCCCTGATCGGGCTGGACCTCGGCACCAAGACCATCGGCGTCGCCGTGTCGGATCCCGACCGCAAACTCGCGACGGGCATCGAAACCATCCAGCGCAAGACATTTACCGCCGATGCCGCCCGGCTGCTGGCCCTGTCCGGCGAGCGTCAGGTGGTCGGCTTCATTCTCGGGCTGCCAATCAACATGGACGGCAGCGAAGGCCCCCGCGCGCAATCGACCCGCGCCTTCGCCCGCAACTTCGCGCGGCAAACCGAACTCGCCATCGGGCTGTGGGACGAGCGCCTCTCGACCGTCGCCGTCGAGCGCGAATTGATCGGGATGGACATGAGCCGCGCCAAACGCGCCAAGGTGATCGACGAACACGCGGCGATCTTCATTCTGCAGGGCGCGCTGGACCGGCTCGCCACCTTGCGCAAGACGTCCGGGGACAATTGAGCGATGCTGACGATCATTGCGGCCATCGTGCCGATCTTTCTGCTGATCGTGACGGGTTTCGCCCTGCGCCGCAGTCTCCTGAAAGAAGAGTCACACTGGGTCGGCACCGAGCTGCTGGTTTACTATGTGCTGTTCCCCGCCCTGTTGTTCCGTACTCTCGCCCGCGCCAAACTCTCGGACGTTCCGCTATTCGGAGTGGGCGGCGCGCTGCTGATCGCCGTTCTGTTGATGGCTGCGCTGTGCCTCGCGCTTCGCCCGCTCCTGATGCAGCGGCTCCATGTCAGCGGCCCGTCGTTCACCTCGATTTTCCAGTGCTCCTGCCGCTGGCAGACCTACGTCGCGCTCGCGGTGGCGGGAAACCTGTATGGCGACGTCGGATTGACCCTCGCTTCGGTCGCGATGGTCGCGATGATCCCCGTCCTGAACATCATGGCGGTCTGGGTGCTGGCGCATTACGCCGCGCCCACCCGCCTGTCATGGGGACAAATTCTTCTGACCATCGCGCGAAACCCTTTCATCTGGGCGTGCGGACTGGGGCTCGCGGCCAATCTGATCGGCCTGAAATTTCCAACATGGATTGACGATTTCATCGACGCGCTCGGGCGCTCCTCGCTCGCGCTCGGCCTGCTGGTGGTCGGCGCGGGACTTCAGCTCAGGGGCGTTCTGCGGCCCGATCCGCCCGCGATGCTGTCCTGCTTTCTCAAGCTGATTGTCATGCCGGCGATGGCGATCTCGCTTGGCCTCGCATTCGGATTGTCGGGCACAAATCTGGCGGTCGTTGCCTGTTGCTCGTCGGTGCCAACTGCCTCGAGCGCCTACGTCCTGGCCCGGCAGATGGGCGGCGACGCGCCCCTCGTTGCGGAAATCCTGACGCTGCAGACCGCGCTGGCAATCATCACCATGCCGATCGCCATCGCGCTGGTGACCTAGACTTCACGAATTATTCGCCAGCCAGATCGTCTGAACCGTTGCCGCGAGATTGTTGAGCCCGTGCAGCACCACGGTCAGCCATGTCGAATTGCTGGCATAGCGCAGATAGCCGAACAGCAGTCCGATGGAGAATATCTGGGCCAGGAAGAACCAGTTGTACTGCAGGTGCATCATGGTCCAAACCGCCGCCGACAGCACGATCGCGCCAGCGGGCCGCAGGAACGATTCCGACCAGCCGCGATAAAGAAACCCGCGCGCGAAAAATTCCTCGGTGATCGGCGCGATCACGCAGAACGCAATCACCAGAAGCCACAGCGCGCCATCGGCCCGCGCGGTCTTGAGCACCTCCATCATGAATCCCGGCGAGGACTCCCGCCCTGCCACGCGGCTGATGACCTCCCACGCCATCATCAGCGCAATCAGAGCGGCAACGCCGATGACCATCATCTTCCATGACGGCCAGCGCAGCGCCAGATAGTCCGCAAACGGCGTCCGTGACAGCCGCGTAGCGATCCAGAGCACAATGAGAATGGCCGGAAGTCCCATGATGACGGATAGCGAGATAATGCGCCCGTTCGACATCAGCGCTACCATTGCACTGCTTCCGAGGGCATCGCCATTCGTGAGCAGGAACCACACCACCACCGTGAGCTGCCCCACGAACATCGCACCGAACAGAGCGAGGCCCCACAGACTGGTGCCGATGAATTTCCAGACTCGCGGCTCGCGGCTTTTGCCTGGCGGCGACAGGGGCACAGAGCCGGCGGGGATTTCGTCGGCAGCGGTCATGAGGTCATCTCCGGTTCATCGTTTGAAGCGGATTCTGGCGATCACTCCTTAACGATCCATTCCGCGATTGCCTGCGAAACGATGCAAGATTCGGACACGATTATGCCGGCAGCGCGCGGTCCAGCAGGCCGCGAATATCCCGGTCGGCAAGATCGACCGCGCCGTAGAGATTACCGTGATCCGCGGCAAGCCTTGTCGCGGCGAACAGTTCGGCATGCTTCGGCGAGACCTCATTGAGCGCTGCTGCCGCCGCGACCAGCGCCAGCTTCTCGACGGCCAGCCGCGCGACACGCTCGGCGTCCGGCTGGCGGAACGATTTTGCGATGAAGCCGACGGCTTCGACCACGCCCGACAGGCCTTTGGTTTGCTCCACAAGACCGCGCAACACATCCGCCGCCGCATCGGCTTCGCGCGACAGCGCACGCAGCACGTCGAGGCACATCACGTTGCCCGAACCTTCCCAGATCGCGTTGACCGGCGACTCGCGGTAATGCCGCGCGAGGATGCCCTCCTCGACGTAACCGTTGCCGCCGAGGCACTCCATCGCCTCATAAAGAAATCCCGGGGCGCTCTTGCAGGTCCAGTATTTCACCACCGGCGTCAGCAACCGCATGTAAGCGGCTTCCGCCTTGTCGTGCGGCGCGCGGTCGAATGAACGGCACAGCCGCATCACCAGCGCGGTCGAGACTTCGACATGCAACGCCATGTCGGCCAGCACGCTGCGCATCAGCGGCTGATCCGCCAGATGTTTCTGGAACACGCTGCGATGGCGTGCGTGATGCAGCGCATGCGCAAGCCCCGAACGCATCAAGCCCGCGGAGGCCAGCGAGCAATCCTGCCTCGTCAGCGACACCATCTGAATAATGGTGGGAACACCGCGCCCCTCCTCACCGAGACGCAGCGCATAGGCATTTTCGAACACCACTTCGGACGACGCATTGGAGCGATTGCCGAGCTTGTCCTTGAGCCGCTGGAAATGAATTCCGTTCACCGATCCGTCCGGCGCGAAGCGCGGCATAAAGAAACAGGTCAGTCCGCCCTCGACCTGCGCAAGAACGAGAAACGCATCGCACATCGGCGCCGACATGAACCATTTGTGGCCCGTGATCCTATAGGCATCGCCGTCGCGCGCCGCGCGGGTGATGTTGGCGCGCACATCGGTGCCGCCCTGCTTCTCGGTCATGCCCATGCCCATGGTCATGCCGCGCTTGGTCCACCATGGCGCGAAAGTTGGATCGTAGCTGCGGCTGCCGAGCACCGGCATCACCTTGGCGCGCAGCCCCGGATCGACCGACAGCGCGCCGACCGCGGCGCGGGTCATGGTGATCGGGCACAGATGTCCGGTCTCGACCTGCGACGCGATGAAGAACTTCGCGCCGCGCACCACTTCGGACGAGCCGCCCGCTGTTTCGCCCTTCTCATTCCAGGTGGAATTGTGAATGCCAGCATGGGCGCTGTGTGCCATCAGTTCATGATAGGCCGGATGGAATTCGACCTCGTCACGGCGGAAGCCGCGCGAGTCATATGTGTTCAGCTTCGGCGTATTCTCGTTGGCAAGGCGGCCGCGCTGCGCCATCGCCGCCGAACCCCAGTGCCTGCCAAAATCGGCAAGCTCCGCGCCGGCTCCCTTGCTTCCGTTGACAGCGACGGCCTCCGCGAGCGCGCTGTCGAGCGTGAACAGGTCGACATCCTCGAACGGAGGAGACTGGTTGAAAACGTCAGTCGTTGGAGAGAGAGATGATTGCGCCATGAGCCGTTCCCGAAAATGAGAACGGCAGGCTATACCGGAACGCGATGCGTTTCACGCAACTTCCGTCAGGAGATATTGCGCGGCCCTTTCCGCCCCTGGAGGTCCTTGCCCTGCGGAAGGTCATCGTAGCCGCGGCGGCTGGAGTAGAAAGTCAGCGCCATTAATCCGCAGCCGATGACCAGCGAGAAGAAAATCCCGAGCCCCATGGCGATGTAGCCATGGACCGACATCTCCACATCCGCATGTGACACCCAGCCCTGCCACGCCCACCATATTGTGGCGGCCAGAATGGCCAGAAGAACTGCCGTAACTGCGATACCGCCTCTACTCATGACGAGGCCTTTCTGCATCGCGCGGCCATGAGCGCGCGCCTGCACGCTGGAAACTATGACCGTGCGGCGGGAATTCAAGACCGCATCCGCGGGCCACTATCGCGCCGTCACCGGAAAATCGAATGCGGTGTTTCCGGGTGACGGCATCGAGAAGTGCCACCATTCCAGCCGGTAATTGACAAAGCCCTGTTTCGCCATCGCATTCACGAGGATCTGGCGCCATTTGCGCTGCTGCAGCGTAATCGATTTCGAGTCTGTATGCGCGACGTCGTCGGAACAATCGTAACCGGTGCCCATGTCTACGCTATTGTCCGGCGCGCGAAGGCGCTGCGGCCCGGTGCAATCGGCATAATCGGCCTTCGGATCGAATGGCGCGGCCTTCGCGGCAGGCATCTGAACCAGCGTAAGGTCTACCGCCTTGCCGGTGGAATGCCCGGAATGTCTTGCGACATAGCCAAGCCGGAACAGGTCCGCCTTGCGCATTTTCGGATTATAGCGCCGCTGCGCCGGTGTCTCCTTGCCATCCTGCGCCCACGCATACATGTCGTCGACCGCGCGCTGCGGGCGATAGCAGTCGTACATTTTCAGCGACAGGCCCCGCGGCCTCAGATCATCCTGCACGCGCTTGAGCGCAGCGCCGACGCTGCGCGTGACAATGCACGCTCCAGCTTCGTAACCGTTCAGCACGCGCCCGACAAAATTGTTCGCCGTGGCATAGCGCATGTCCTGCACGATGGTCGGATCAACATCGCGCAGATGGACGAAATCGGGAGGCAGCGGCTGGGCTGCCAATCCGGAACCCGCAATCAGACCGAGTAAACCGGTCGCCGCGGAAATCATTGTTCGCATCGCATTCAATATCCAGGTTCGTCATGGCCGGACTTGTTCCGGCGCTCCACGCCTGAGCAACATCGCAGAGGCGTGGATGCGCGGCATAAAGCCGGGCATGACGGCGATGGGACCATCGACGCCCCTTCGCCATTTTAGCCAAAATCCGACGTATTTACCCTGCCCGGACATCAGCGGGGGAAAACTCCGCGTGGGCCGAATCCGCCTTGCTCCGCCGGGCAAGTCTGCCTATAGCTCTTGCTTTAATGACAACCGCATCGAAATCGAGTTTCGTCCTCGGACACCGGCATTTGCTGGGCATCGAGGGCCTTTCCGTGGCCGACATCACCGGCCTTCTGGACCTTTCCGAAGAGTTCGTCGAACTGAACCGGCAGGTGGACAAGAAGCGCACCAACCTGCGCGGCCGGACCCAGGTCAACCTGTTCTTCGAGGCCTCCACGCGCACCCAGTCCTCGTTCGAAATCGCGGGCAAGCGGCTCGGCGCCGACGTGATGAACATGTCGGTGGCGTCCTCCTCGATCCGCAAGGGCGAGACGCTGATGGACACCGCGGTGACCCTCAACGCCATGCATCCGGATATTCTGGTGGTACGCCATCATGCCTCCGGCGCGGTGGAACTGCTGGCGCAGAAGGTCGACGGCTCGGTCATCAATGCCGGCGACGGCGCGCACGAGCACCCGACGCAGGCCCTGCTGGACGCGCTGACCATCCGCCGCAACAAGGGCCATATCGAAGGCCTGCTGGTGGCCATCTGCGGCGACGTGCTGCATTCGCGGGTTGCGCGTTCCAACATCATCCTGCTGAACACGATGGGCGCGCGCGTTCGCGTGGTCGCGCCCTCCACGCTGCTGCCGCCAGGAATCGAACGCATGGGCGTCGAGGTGGCGCGCGACATGCGCGAGGGACTCGATGGCGCGGACATCGTGATGATGCTGCGCCTGCAGCGCGAGCGCATGAACGGCTCGTTCGTGCCGTCAAGTTCGGAGTATTTCCAGTACTATGGTCTTGACCAGAAGAAACTCGATTATGCCAAGCCGAGTGCGCTGGTCATGCATCCGGGCCCGATGAACAGAGGCGTCGAGATCGACTCCACCGTGGCGGACGGCGCGCAGTCGCTGATCCGCGAACAGGTCGAAATGGGTGTGGCGGTTCGCATGGCGGTGCTCGAAGCGCTCGCCCGCAACCTGCCTAACGCGTGAAACACATGCGCACAGATCGCCGCCCCATCCTGCTCGCCAACGCCCGCCTGATCGACCCGGCCCGGAATATCGACAGTCCCGGCGACGTTCTGATCGCCGACGGCATGATCCGCGATGCCCGCCGCGGCATCGGCGCCGCCGGCGTGCCCGAGGGCACAGACATTATTAATTGCGCCGGCAAGGTCGTCGCTCCCGGCCTCGTCGATATGCGCGCCTTTGTCGGCGAGCCCGGCGCAGGCCACCGCGAGACCTTTGCCTCCGCCAGCCTTGCCGCGGCGGCCGGCGGCATCACCACCATTGTCTGCCAGCCAGACACCAAGCCGGTCATCGACAACTCGGCGACAGTGGACTTCGTCCTGCGCCGCTCACGCGACACCGCGATCGTCAACATTCAGCCCATGGCCGCGCTGACCAAGGGGATGAACGGCGAGGAGATGACCGAAATCGGCCTGCTCAAGGCGGCAGGTGCGGTCGCATTCACCGACGGCGACAAAAGCGTGATGAACGCGCTCGTGATGCGCCGCGCGTTGAGTTACGCCCGCGATTTCGATGCGCTGATTGTCCATCACACCGAAGACCCCAACCTCGTCGGTGAAGGCGTGATGAATGAAAGTGAGTTTGCCTCGCGCATCGGGTTGATGGGTATCCCCAATGCATCGGAAGCCGTGGTGCTGGAGCGTGACATGCGCCTCGTGGCGCTAACCGGCGGCCGCTACCACGCGGCCTCCCTCACCTGCACCGACTCGCTCGATATCCTCAAGCGCGCCAAGGACTCCGGCCTGAACGTCAGCGCATCGGCCTCGATCAACCATCTGACGTTAAACGAGAACGACATCGGTCCCTATCGTACCTTCCTGAAAGTGTCGCCTCCGCTGCGCACCGAAGCCGATCGCGTAGCACTGGTTTCGGCAGTTTCGTCCGGATTGATCGACGTCATCATGTCCGATCACAATCCGCAGGACGTCGAGGTGAAACGCCTGCCGTTCGCGGAAGCCGCCGCAGGCGCCATCGGCCTTGAAACCATGCTGTCGGCGGGCCTGCGCCTCGTTCACTCCGGCGAGGTCGATCTCAAGACGCTGATCCGCGCCATGTCGACGCGCCCGGCAGAACTGCTCGGCCTGCCCGGCGGCTCGCTGCGCCCCGGCTCGCCCGCCGACGTGATCGTGATCGACCTCGATACGCCATGGGTTCTCGATCCGGCGGACCTGAAATCGAAGTGCAAGAATACGCCGTTCGACGAAGCCCGGTTCAGCGGCCGCGTGGCACGCACCATCGTTGACGGACGCACCGTCTATGAACATGTTTAAGTGCGACTCGCCGCACTCAACCTGGACATGTGAGAGATCATGAGCGGTTTTCTGACGGCCTTTGCCCTCAGCTTCGTGCTGGCCTTCCTGTTCGGCTATCTCTGCGGCTCGATTCCGTTTGGTCTGATCCTGACCAAGCTCGCGGGCACGCAAGACCTCCGCTCGATCGGTTCGGGAAATATCGGCGCGACCAACGTGCTGCGCACCGGCAACAAGGGTCTCGCCGCAGCGACCTTGCTCGGCGACATGCTCAAGGGAACCATCGCCGTGATCGTCGCCGGGCATTTCGGTGGACCGAATGCCGCGATTGCCGCCGGCATCGGCGCGTTCGTCGGCCATCTTTTCCCGGTGTGGCTGAAATTCAAGGGCGGCAAAGGTGTCGCGACCTATATCGGCGTGCTGCTCGGCCTGTTCTGGCCCGCCGCGCTGGCGTTCTGCGCGATCTGGATCGCAGTCGCAGTGATCTTCCGCTATTCGTCGCTGGCAGCCCTGGTCGCAAGCCTGATTGTGCCGGTGATGCTGTTCTGGTCGCAGCATACGGCGCTCGCCGCTGTTTTCGCGCTCATGACCGCAGCGCTCTGGATCATGCACCGCGCCAATATTCAGCGGCTGATGAGCGGAACCGAGGGCAAGATCGGGAAGAAGGGGTAACTACCTCCTGCCGCGATCATCGCAACCGTCCTCCGCCCGGCGCGGTAAGGTTGAACGGTTAGGTTAAACCCGGGAACAGGTTGCTCTCTTGCGCGCACCCGTTCAATGAAGCGGGATGAGCGACGATTACGAAATCGACGGTGACGGTAACCGCGTTCTGGTCGGTCTCTCCGTTGCCGAGACCCGGGAATTCCTGAAACTGGAAGAAGCGATCCAGGGCCTGCTCGCCCCCGTCTCGTCGAAGGAATGGAAAACGCCCGACGAACTGCGCTGGCTTGAACTTTACCAGAAGCAGGAGGCGCGAAAGCTGCTGTTTCTCGCAGCCAGAGGAACGGCCCACTGAGCGCAAGCCATTGTCCTCGGCCCGCTCTTGCGCAACACTCCCGCCATGGGGGCCGCGTGGATATCAGGACTTCAGCCACCGCCAGACTGACCGAGGCGCAGCGCATCGACTGGCTGCGCCTGATCCGTTCCGACAATGTCGGGCCACGCACCTTCCGCTCGCTCATCAATCATTTCGGCAGCGCACGCGCAGCCCTGGATCGCCTGCCTCATCTGGCGCAACGTGGCGGCGCGTCAAAAGTTGGCCGCATCTGCACGCAGGCGGACGCCGAGCGCGAGATCGAAACCGGCCGGCGCATGGGCGTCGCCCTGCTGGCGCCAGGCGAATACGGCTATCCGCCTCGCCTCGCATTGATCGACGATGCGCCGCCGCTGCTCGGCGTACGCGGTGTTCTCAACGTTCAGACCCAGCCGATGATCGGTATCGTCGGCTCCCGCAACGCATCCGGCGCGGGGCTGAAATTCGCGCAGACCATCGCACGCGATCTCGGCAATGCCGGCTTCGCCATTGCGTCGGGCCTCGCGCGCGGCATTGATCAGGCTGCCCATCGCGTCACGCTCGATACCGGCACGGTTGCGGTGCTGGCCGGCGGACATGACAGGATCTATCCGGCGGAGCATGAAGACCTGCTGCTCGATATCATCGAACGTGGCAGCGGCGCGATTTCCGAAATGCCGCTCGGTCACAGTCCGCGCGCGCGGGACTTTCCCCGGCGCAATCGCCTGATCTCCGGCGTTGCACTCGGTGTCGTGATCGTTGAGGCGGCGCACCGCTCAGGCTCGCTGATCACTGCGCGCTTTGCCAACGAACAGGGCCGCGAGGTGTTCGCCGTGCCCGGCTCTCCGCTTGATCCGCGCGCGGCGGGGACCAACGATCTCATCAAGCAAGGCGCGACGCTGGTGACGGAAGTCGCCGATGTCATCAACGCGGTTCAGCCGATCATGGGGCGTCCGGTCGAACTGCCGATCGAAGAATCCGGCGATCAGCCTCTCGACGACGAGCCACATGCCGACGAGCGCGAGCGCGTCATCGGCCTGCTGGGCCCCTCGCCGGTCGGCATCGACGATCTGATCCGCATGACGAATGTATCCCCCGCCGTGGTCCGCACCGTCCTGCTGGAACTTGAACTCGCAGGACGGCTGGAACGCCACGGCGGCGGAATGGTATCGCTTCTATAATCACCCGCGATAGATCGGCGCGCCGGCAGGCGATGCGGTTGATCCGCCGTCGATGAAGATTTCCTGTCCCTGAACGTGCGCCGCGTCGTCAGAAGCAAGGAACAGCACGGTCCTGGCGATGTGATCGACCTCGCCCATCCGGCCGAGCGGCGTGCTGGCGGAAATCCGCTTCTCAAGCATCTTCTCGGCTTCAGGCGTCGCGATGCCCGCGCCCCAGATCGGCGTGCGTGTAGCACCTGGCGAAACCACGTTGACGCGGATGCCGCGCGGCGACAGTTCGGAGGCCATCACCCGCGCCATCGCGCGCACGCCAGCCTTGGTCGCCGCATAAGCCGAGTAACCCGGATTGCCGAGCACCGAAATGACGGAGCCATTAAGGATGATCGACGCGTTGTCATTGATGTGTGCGACAGCCGCCTGCACCGTGAAAAACACCGCGGTCAAATTGGTCTTGATGACGGTCTCGAATGCCGCGAGCGTGGTCCCGCCAACCGGCGTGTTTCCCGCGATACCCGCATTGGCGAACACAATGTCGAGCTTGCCGAACTTCTTTGCCGCCTGCGCGACCGCGCCTTCGAGCTGCGCCACGTCGGTGGCATCGGCCTTGATGCCGAAACCGTTCGGTCCAAGTTCCTTGACCGCCGCATCCAGCCTGGCCGGATCCCGGCCGGTGATCGCCACCCGTGCGCCCTCCGCCACAAACAGCTTTGCAGTGGCGAGGCCGATGCCGCTGTTGCCCCCGGTGATGAACGCCGTCTTGCCCTTAAGTCTCATGGATCGCTCCTGCTGGTTGCCAAGCAATGTGGTTTCATATTGCAACTACACTTGCTAGATAGCCACAAGAGTTCTATGATGCAACCAGAATTTTCAACGCGGAGGATTGGCCGTGAAACGCAAGAGTCTTCAAGGTGATGTCTGCCCCATCGCCCGGACGCTGGACGTGATCGGCGACTGGTGGTCGCTGCTGATCATCCGGGATGCGCTCATGGGCGCGCGGCGCTTCAGCCAGTTTCAGAAAAATCTCGGCGTGGCTAAGAACATCCTAACCACCCGGCTGCGGACGCTGGTGACTCAGGGCATTCTGGAGATGAAGCCTGCGTCCGATGGCGGCGCCTATCAGGACTATGTGCCGACGGACAAGGCACGGGCGCTCTTCCCCGTCCTGGTCGCCTTGCGTCAATGGGGCGAAGAGTATGCCTTTACCCCGGGAGAAAAGTTCAGCGCGCTGGTTGATCGCCAAGACGGACAACCGCTGGGCAAGCTGCAAATCCGCGCCCATGACGGCCGTATTCTGGAGCAGGCCGAGACCAAGGTCCTGCCGCCCGCTTCCGCCCTTTAAGTCCTGCTGGAATTGCTCCGCTGGCGCCGGATGAACTCATCCGCTTCCAGCTTCGCCATTTCGAGCAGATGCGCCAGCATGTCGAGCCGATGGCGGTGCGCCAGTTGAGCGAATTCCACCATAGCCCCGGAGATCAGACTTGCGGCTTCGAGCGGACCTCCGTCTCCAGCTCTATCGTCAGACGGCAACACGTCGCCGCGGTTGTTGCGAACGGCCATTCGCACCCCTGTGGAATTCCAGCATGCAAATTTAAGAGCGTTTTTGGATAATACACGTAATACGTGTACAACCACAAGTTACATTGCTTGCGATTTTTGCGGGAAACCAGAGGGTGGAACCGGCGTCCTCACCAGATCCCGATTTGACAGCGGACCCCCTTTTACCCATGTATCGGCCAAGCCAGCCTAGAGGAATCTTGCGATTCCGGCCTGCGTACCCCCGTTAAGTTATTGGAATCAAATGAATCTCGTCATTGTCGAGTCGCCTGCCAAGGCCAAGACGATCAACAAGTATTTGGGCTCCTCCTACGAGGTTTTGGCCTCGTACGGCCATGTCCGCGACCTTCCGGCCAAGAATGGATCGGTCGATCCGGACGCCGATTTCCAGATGATCTGGGAAACCGATCCCAAGGCCGCCGGCCGCCTGAACGATATTGCCAAGGCCCTGAAGGGTGCCGACAAACTGATCCTCGCAACCGACCCTGATCGCGAAGGCGAGGCGATCTCCTGGCACGTCCTGGAGATCATGAAGCAGAAGCGCGCGCTCAAGGACCAGAAGGTCGAGCGCGTTGTCTTCAACGCCATCACCAAACAGTCCGTCACCGAGGCGATGCAGCATCCCCGCCAGATCGACGGCGCGCTTGTCGACGCCTATATGGCGCGCCGTGCGCTGGATTATCTGGTCGGCTTCACCCTCTCCCCTGTTCTCTGGCGCAAGCTGCCCGGCGCCCGCTCCGCCGGACGTGTGCAGTCCGTTGCCCTGCGGCTGGTCTGCGACCGCGAACTCGAAATCGAAAAATTCGTCGCGAAGGAATACTGGTCGCTGCTGGCGACATTAATCACCCCGCGCGGCGACAGCTTCGAGGCCCGCCTTGTCGGCGCAGATGGCCGCAAGCTGCAGCGCCTCGATATCGGCACCGGCGCGGAGGCCGAGGATTTCAGGAAGGCGCTGGAAGCTGCAAACTTCACCGTCACGGCGGTCGAAGCCAAGCCGGCGCGGCGCAATCCGCAGTCACCGTTCACCACCTCGACCCTGCAGCAGGAAGCCAGCCGCAAGCTCGGCTTTGCGCCCGCGCACACCATGCGCATCGCGCAGCGTCTTTATGAAGGTATCGACATCGGCGGCGAGACCACCGGTCTCATTACTTATATGCGTACCGACGGCGTCTCGATCGCGCCCGAGGCGGTCACGCAGGTGCGCAAGGTCATCGGCGAGGACTACGGCAAAAACTACGTTCCGGACTCTCCGCGCCAGTACACTTCCAAGGCCAAGAACGCGCAGGAAGCCCACGAAGCCATCCGCCCGACCGATCTGTCGCGCCGCCCGGCCTCGCTGAAGGCCCGGCTCGATAACGACCAGTTCCGTCTTTATGAACTGATCTGGATGCGCACCGTCGCGAGCCAGATGGAATCGGCGGAACTCGAACGCACCACTGTCGATATCGCCGCCAAGGCGGGCGCGCGCACGCTCGAACTGCGCGCCACCGGCCAGGTGGTGAAGTTCGACGGTTTCCTTGCGGTCTATCAGGAAGGCCGCGACGACGACCCGGACGACGAAGACTCAAAGCGCCTTCCGGTCATCAACCAGGGTGAGAGCGTCAAGCGCGAGAAGCTCGATGTCACCCAGCATTTCACCGAGCCGCCGCCGCGCTTCTCGGAAGCCTCGCTGGTCAAGCGCATGGAAGAGCTCGGCATCGGCCGGCCCTCCACCTATGCGTCGATCATCCAGGTGCTGAAGGATCGCGGCTATGTGAAGCTCGAAAAGAAGCGCCTGCATGGCGAGGACAAGGGCCGCGTCGTCGTGGCCTTCCTCGAGAATTACTTCGCGCGCTATGTCGAGTTCGACTTCACCGCCGACCTTGAGGAAAAACTCGACAAGATTTCCAACAACGAGATCGCCTGGAAACAGGTGCTGGCCGATTTTTGGCGCGACTTCATCGGCGCTGTCGACGACATCAAGGATGTCCGTGTCACTGAAGTGCTCGACGTGCTCGATGCCATGCTCGGCGAACACATTTACGAGCCGCGCGCCGATGGCGGCGATCCGCGCCAGTGCCCGAGCTGCGGCACCGGCAAGCTCAACCTGAAGGCCGGCAAGTTCGGCGCGTTCGTCGGGTGCTCGAATTATCCCGAATGCCGCTACACCCGCCCCCTCGCCGCCTCCAGCGGGCAGAGCGATCGTCCGCTCGGCAAGGACCCGGTCTCCGGTCTTGAGGTCGCGGTAAAGGCCGGCAGGTTCGGTCCGTATATCCAGCTCGGCGAGCCGAAGGATTACGGCGAGGACGAGAAGCCGAAGCGCGCGGGTATTCCGAAGAACATGTCGCCCGCCGATGTCGAACTCGAACTCGCGCTGAAGCTGCTGTCGCTGCCGCGCGACATCGGTCCGCATCCGGAAGACGGCGAAGTCATCACCGCCGGCATCGGGCGCTTCGGTCCGTTCGTGCGTCATGGCAAGACCTATGCGAGCCTCGAAGCTGGCGACGATGTTTACAACGTCGGCCTCAACCGCGCGGTGACGCTGATCGCCGAGAAGGTTGCCAAGGGCCCGAGCCGCCGTTTCGGCGCGGACCCCGGCAAGGAGGTCGGCGACTACCCCGCGCGCGGCGGCAAGATCATGCTCAAGAAGGGCCGTTACGGCGCTTACGTCACCATTGACGGCATCAACGCGACCATCCCCGACAGCATCGAGCCGGAAAAGCTGACCATCGCGGAAGCCATCGCCCTGATCGAGGAACGCGCGACCAAGACCGGCGGCAAGCCCAAGCGCGGCGGTACCAAGAAGACCGCAAAGAAGGCTGCGAAACCTGCCGCTGAAACCAGTGACGACGCCGCATCCGCCAAATCTGCAAAGAAGCCCGCAGCAAAGAAGAAGGCTGCGGCGAAAAAGGCTGCTCCCAAGAAGGACGCAGCCGAGCCCGTCTCCTTGAAGGAAGCTGCCGCCGCCAAGGCCAAGGCATCGAAGGTTGCCGCGGCCAAGGTCACCAAGGTCGCGGAAAAGAAGAGCGCCGGTAAAGCACGCGGATAATGAAAAAGAAAAGCGACGCGACAACTGCCTTTCCCGACCGAGAGAGCATTGTCGCGTTTGTCAGGGCGCATCCGGGCGAAACCGGCACACGCGAGGTCGCGCGGCATTTCGGACTGAAGAACGAATCCCGCGCAGCGCTGCGGCGGATTCTCCGGGAACTTGCCGACGAAGGCGCAATCGCCAAGCAGGGCCGAAAAGTCCGCGAGGTCAAATCCCTGCCGCCGACGCTTGTTGCCGATATTACGGGCCGCGACGACGACGGCGAACTGCTCGCCGCGCCCGCCGAATGGCTCGAAGAAATCGACGGCCCCGCCCCGATCATCAGAATCCACATTCCGCGCCGTGCCGCGCCCGGCACCATTCCCGGCGTCGGCGACCGCGCCTTGCTGCGCGTCGAGAAGCCGGAAAGCAAGCACGACAAGGCCTATCGCGGCCGTGTCATCAAACTGCTCGACAAGACCGCCCACCGCGTTCTCGGAATCTTCCGCCTGATGCCGAATGGCGACGGCCGCATGATCCCGGTCGACAAGAAACAGGCGGGCCGCGAACTGGCGATTGCATCGGCGAATGCCGGCGGCGCGCAGGATGGCGACCTCATCAGCGTCGAACTGATCCGCTCGCGCGGCTATGGGCTGCCCTCCGGCAAGGTGAAGGAGCGTCTTGGCTCGCTGAAAACCGAGAAGGCCGTCAGCCTGATCGCGATTCATGCGCACGAGATCCCGCAGGAATTCCCTGCCGACGCCATCGCGGAATCGGAAGCCGCAAAACCGGCAACGCTGGCGGGACGCGAAGACTGGCGCTCGGTGCCGCTCGTCACGATTGATCCGCCGGACGCGAAGGATCATGACGACGCGGTTCACGCCGCGCCGGACGACGATCCGACCAACAAGGGTGGCTACATCGTCAATGTCGCCATTGCCGATGTCGCCTTCTATGTGCGGCCGAACGCGCCGCTCGACCGTGAAGCGCTCCGCCGCGGCAACTCGGTCTATTTCCCCGACCGCGTCGTGCCGATGCTGCCCGAGCGCATCTCGAACGATCTGTGTTCGTTGAAGCCGGGTGAGCCGCGCGGCGCGCTCGCCGTGCGCATGGTGATCGACAAGGACGGGCGCAAGCGGTCGCACACCTTCCATCGAATCCTGATGCGCTCCGCCGCGAAGCTGTCCTATGCGCAGGCGCAGGCCGCCATCGACGGGCGGCCTGACGATACGACCGGCCCCCTGCTCGATCCGATCCTCAAACCGCTATGGACAGCTTACGCACTGGTGAAGCGGGCACGCGCCGAGCGCGACCCGCTCGATCTCGATCTGCCCGAACGCAAGATCTTGCTGAAGGCCGACGGCACGGTCGACCGCGTGACGACGCCGGAGCGTCTTGACGCGCACCGGCTGATCGAGGAATTCATGATCCTCGCCAATGTCGCCGCCGCTGAAACGCTCGAGAAGAAAGCGCTGCCGCTGATCTATCGCGTGCATGACGAGCCGACCGTCGAGAAGGTTCACAACCTGCGCGAATTCCTCAAGACGCTGGAGATGCCGTTCTCGGCGACCGGCGCGCTGCGTCCCGCCGTCTTCAATCGCATCCTGGCCCAGGTGAAAGGCCGCGACGCGGAACCGCTGGTGAATGAAGTCGTGCTGCGCTCGCAGGCGCAGGCGGAATACTCCGCGGAAAATTACGGCCACTTCGGCCTCAACCTGCGGCGCTACGCTCATTTCACGTCGCCCATCCGCCGATATGCCGATCTTATCGTCCACCGCGCGCTGATCCGCGCGCTGGGGCTTGGCGAAGGCGCACTGCCGGAAAACGAGACGTTTGAAACGCTGAACGAAGTCGCTGCGGCAATTTCGCTCACCGAACGCCGCGCCATGAAGGCCGAGCGCGAAACCGCGGACCGGCTGATTGCGCATTTCCTCGCGGACCGCGTCGGCGCGACGTTCGAGGGGCGAATCTCGGGCGTCACCCGCGCGGGATTGTTCGTGAAACTGACCGAAACCGGCGCGGATGGCCTGATCCCGGTGCGCACGCTCGGCAGCGAGTACTACAACTATGATGAGAATCGCCATGCCCTGATCGGGTCGCGCAGCGGAGCCATGCACCGATTGGGTGACGAAGTGCAGGTTCGTCTGGTAGAAGCTGCCCCGGTGGCCGGTGCGCTGCGGTTTGAATTGCTGTCCGAAGGACGGACCGCGCCGCGTGGTGGCCGCATCCGCGACAACCGCGCGGGCAAGCCGCATCCAGGCGGCAAGACCCGGCCGGGCCGCGACAAGACGAACAGAAAGAAGCCGCGCAAGCCTTCCGGCAGCAAGGCGCGCAAATCGAAAAAGAAGGGCTGATGTCCCTTCAAAGGAGAGATCATGGATAGCCGCACGACGCCTGCAGCAACATGGACCCCGGCGACGCAGGCTCTGCCGAAGCGCGATGTCTGGCAGGCCATGGCGCGCGGCTTTCGCTGCCGCTGCCCGAACTGCGGCGAAGGCAATATCTTCCGCGCCTTCCTGAAAGTCGCGGACGAGTGCTCGGTGTGCGGACAGGATTTCAGCGGCCACCGCGCCGACGATCTTCCGGCCTATCTCGTCATCGTGGTCGTCGGCCACATCATCGTGCCGATCGCGCTCTGGATCGAAACCAACTACGCGCCGTCGATGCTGCTGCAACTGGCATTCTATCTTCCGATCACCCTGGCCGCGTCACTGATCCTGCTGCAGCCGGTCAAGGGCGCCGTCGTCGGATTGCAATGGGCCTTCCGCATGCACGGGTTTGATGAGAGTCTACCGGCTAATGTAGAAGAAGGCACGATTGCGAAGCTGAACGTGGTGAAATGAACGCTCCCGAGAAAGAAGAGAAGGAAGACGACAGTCATCCTTACCGCCGCCCGAAAGATGCCGCGACGCTGATCCTGGTGGATCGCAGCGGAAGCGTGCCCAAGGTTCTGGTCGGCAAGCGCCATGATAAGGTGATCTTCATGCCGGGGAAATTCGTGTTTCCTGGCGGGCGCGTCGATGCCACCGACAATCGCATTCCCGTCGCCGCGGAGATTCCGAAGGCGCTGGAAAAGAAGCTGACCAGCGGCAGTCCGAAGATCGCCCCTGCCCGCGCCCGCGCGCTGGCCGTCGCGGCGATTCGAGAAGCCTGCGAGGAAACCGGGCTTTGTCTTGGCCGCAGGGCCGTTCGCGTGAACGGTGCAGCGGCGAAGCTGACCGGCGAATGGAAACCGTTCGCCGAAGCTGGCCTGCTGCCCGATCCGTCCGGGCTGTTTCTGATCGCCCGCGCGATCACCCCGCCAGGCCGCGTCCGCCGGTTCGACACCCGTTTCTTCACGGCTGATGCTTCCGCCATCGCGCACCGTGTCGAGGGCGTGGTCCATGCCGATGCCGAACTGGTCGAGCTGGTCTGGGTTGAACTTGGCTCGCTGTCGCTGGCCGATCTTCATCAGATGACGAAGCTGGTGCTGCGCGAGCTGGACCAGCGGCTGGCGCAGGGACCGCTCTCCCACGCTGCCGAAGTGCCGTTCTTCCACTTCTATAGCGGCAAGATGCAGCGGGACGTCATCTAGGCCTTGTCCGCCAGACCAGCGGTTTCTTGTATCGGTGCGGACTGTTATGCTGCTGCTTTCCGCAGGCGGCGATATGGCCGCCCTGGACGAGCGAACCACGATTGTATGCGTACGGGTGCCGCCATATCGGTCGCCGCACATGTTGCGGTCCTGACAGCCTGGCTGATGCTCGCGGGTGTGCGCCCGTTCGAGCCGACGACCGCCGAAGCCATCACCATCGACATCGTCACGCCGGAGGAAGCGCCACCGCTTCCCAAGGAGCCGGACTACGATTTCCCGACCCTCGACGAAAAGACCCAGGAAAAGACTCGGGAAAAATCTCAGGAACAGACCGCGCAGAAACCCCAGGAGCCCGCGCAGCAGCAGCCGGCAGAGCCTCCGCCTCCAGCCCCGAGCGATGCCTCAAAGCCGAAGCAGGACGCAAAACAGGCCGCGCTCCAGCAACAGCCTGACCAACCCAAACCTGCTTCGCCGCCACAGCCACGACCTCAGCCGCAGGCGCAGCCGCAAACGCCACCTCCGGCGCAGCCGCAGCAACAGCAGGAGGTGCCGACCGCGGCCCCCGACATCACCTCCCAGTTCGGCATGATGTTCACCCTGCCCGATGCCGGCGCTGCGGGCGACTTCGATGCCAAGGCGACCGCAAAGGCGAACATCTCGCGCGAGGACGCGGCGGCCCTGCGTGCGCACCTGAAAACATGTTCGATCCTGCCGCGCTCGGTCGCGCCGAGCGACAACGTCTCCGTCGTGCTGCGTGTGGCGTTTCGCAAAGACGGCACGCTCGCCGCCGAGCCGCTCCTGATCGAGGCGAGTGCGTCCGAGAAAGGGCCTGCCCTGATGAAGGGCGCAATGGACGCACTGGCCAAATGCCAGCCCTATGCGATGCTGCCGCCGGATCGCTACGATCAGTGGCGCATGCTCGATTTGAGCTTTTCACCGAAGGATTTCCGGGGCGGATAGCGCGGATCGGCGATTCCGGAACTCCCGCACCTGACACCGTCTGGACAGGCTGCGGGAGCCGCAGGCTGGAGCAAAAACGGGAGCCGCCTCGGCCCCAAAAGCCCGCTTTTCAGGCCGGAAGGGGCTGTATTCCCCGCTGAATGGCCAGATCCGGCCGAGCGAGCGGTGCCTTTCCCACCGAAGCCCCCGGCCCACCGGTTTTTGGAATAATCGGCCCTAAAACCTTGACTTTGGGGGTTTCGGAGCTAGGTTGCGGCCCAAACGCGGCCCGGCCTGTCGGGACTGCTACCGATTCCTGACATCCGAGGTTCTGAACATGGCCAAAGCGGTCACCATCAAGGTCAAGCTCGTTTCCAGCGCGGACACCGGCTTCTATTACGTCGCCAAGAAGAACTCGCGCACGATGACCGACAAGCTCGTGAAGAAGAAGTACGATCCGGTCGCGAAGAAGCACGTCGAATTCCGCGAAGCCAAGATCAAGTAATTCCTTCAATCGCCGATTGAACGAAAACGGGGCCTTACGGCCCCGTTTTGCGTTTGAGTGATCTCAGTCTGGCCCGTGCACTTCCCCATCAATGGGACAGCAGCACCCAGCACGGCGGATTCGCCAGAATCGAGCGCGTGGCTCCGCCCAGGATGAACTCCCGCAATCGGGAATGGCCGTAAGCGCCCATCACCAGCAGATCGACCTCCCGGGATGCGACGTAGGATTCCATGAAACTGCCGATGGAATGCTGATCGGTTTTCCTGACATCTTCGTGGATCGCTTCGATTCCAAAGCCGGCCAGATACTCGACGAACTGCTGGGCCTGCGCGGGCGACAGCGGCTTGTCGTCCGTCGCGGTAAACGCCTTCACCGTTTTCGCGCGCCGCAGAAACGGCAAGGCATCGGCAACAGCGCGCGTGGCCTGACGGCTGCCGTCCCATGCCACCGCAACCGTTTGAATGGTGGCTGACAGCGGCCGCACCGGCTCCTCGGGAAAGATCACGACCGGACGGCCCGACTCGAAGATCAGTTTCTCGGCGAGATCGAACTGGTCTTCGGTGTCCTTGCGAAGCGGCTGCACGGTGACATGATGCAGCCGCGCGGCCTCGACCAGATTGCGCGTCATGTCATAGGGCGTCCGGCGTTCGAGCCGGCAGCGATGCATGACCTTGTGCCGGGCTGCTGTCTGCTCGAAATCCTGAACGAGTTGCTGTGCATTGGCCGCGCTCTTGCGCGCCTCCTGCTCGAGAAACTCCCCCATATGCGCGCCTTCAAAGTAAAGGCCCGTCTCGATTTCGATCTCGTACACCACGGCCGAGACGCGCTGCCTGATCGCCGCATGATTTTCGTTCCGGCTCTCCGGCGACAGAAGGCTCTCGCTCAGGCGAAACACCTGTTCGATGGCAGCCTTTGTCGTCGGCTTCGGATAGCTGACAAGCGGAAGCAGGAAATCCCGGATGGCCATGGCGCGAACTCCTTGTTCGCTGAATCTAGCCTGTGACAGGGTGTGCCGGCTTGACGTGGGTCAAAGCTGCGAAAGCCGGAAATTTGAGTTGCATCAAGGCGTCCGGGCGCAACGTTGTCAGACTGGGTTTGTGACCGTCCGTGGAGCCGCACCGGCCGCATCCGAACTCAAAAGGTGATTTCATGAGAGCGCATCACATCATGACCCGCAAAGTCATCAAGGTTACCCCCGATGACTCAATCGCCCACGCCGCAAAGCTGATGCTGGACAACCATGTCAGCGGTCTTCCGGTGGTCGATCTCAAGGGTGAGTTGATCGGCATCGTCACCGAGCGCGACCTGCTGCGCCGGCGCGAAATCGGTACGCAACGAAAAAGGCCTCGCTGGCTGGATTTCATTCTCGGTCCGGGACGGCAGGCCGCCGAATACGTCCAGACCGCCGGACGCCGCGTGGACGAGATCATGACCCGCGACGTTCAGACCGTAACCGAAGATACACCCCTCGCTGACGTCGTCGCGATCATGGAAAAGTATCACATCAAGCGCGTCCCGGTTGTGAACGGCAAGAAACTGAGCGGCATTGTCAGCCGGCAGAACTTCGTGCGTGCGGTCGCCGGTCTTGCGCGCGACGTTCCCGATCCCACCGCGGACGACACCCATATCCATAACCGTATTGTCGCGGAGATCGGTCGCCATGGATGGGGGCCGGGCGGTCTCGACGTTTTTGTACGTAACGGGGTCGTCGATATCTGCGGGATCATTACCGACGAACGCACACGGCAGGCCATCGTCGTCGCCGCCGAGAATGTCGCCGGCGTCAAACAGGTGCATGATCACCTGTACTGGGTCGATCCGGCTTCCGGGACGTATCTTGAGTCCGAGGAAGACAGGTCGAAGGCGAGTTAGGCCGCCGCAGCCACAACCCGGTTACGTCCGTCGTGCTTGGCGCGGTACAGTGCCTGATCGGCGCGCTTGAGGACGGCACTGACCGGCTCACCCTTGGTTTCCAGAGTCGAGATTCCGATCGAAATCGTCACCTCGATCCGCTTGGCGCCCTTCTCGATCGCAAACGGCTCTCCGGCAATGGAGCGGCGCAGGCGCTCGGCGACCATGCCCGCCACATGCAGGTCGGTTTCCGGCATCACGATGACGAACTCCTCACCGCCGAAACGGCAGGCGAGATCAATTCCGCGGATTGACTTGCGGATACGGACCGCGAATTCGCGCAGCACATCGTCGCCCGCGTCGTGGCCGTAGTTGTCGTTGATCGACTTGAAGTAGTCGATATCGAGCATCATCAGCGCCAGAGGCTTGGCTCGCATCGCCGCCTGCTCCGCCAGCGTGGCAAGATGGCTTTCCATGTAACGGCGATTGTGCAACCCGGTCAGCGGGTCGGTGATCGCCATTTCGATGGAGTTCTGCACATTGTCGCGCAGATGATCGGTGTAGCGGCGCTTGCGGACCTGGGTCCGGGCACGCGCCAGCAGTTCATTCTTGTCCACCGGGCGCAACAGATAATCGTTCACGCCTATTTCAAGGCCGCGCAACAAACGTGTGTTATTGTCGGCGTCGGCAATAGCGAGGATCGGTATGCTGCGCGTACGCTCCAGCGAACGCGCCTGGCTGCAGAGCCGCAGGCCATCGAAATTCTCGAGGCCCAGCGATACGATCAGCAGATCGTAATTGCCGTCGGCGGCGTGAAACAGCGCCTCGGCCGGATTGGGCTCAACGTCGACATGGTGCTCGGACGCCAGCACCGGCGCGAGACGCTCGTAGGACGACGGCCGATCATCCACCAGCAGGACCCGGCCGCCCTTCCCTGTATCGGTCACCGCCTCGCGCTCCGGCGCGTTGACGCCAATCTCGAGCGAGGTGATCGCGCGCATACGCAATTCATCGGTCATCATCTTCAGCCGCGTCAGCGAGCGTACACGCGCGATCATGACAACGTCAGACACCGGCTTGGTCAGGAAATCATCGGCGCCGGCATCCAGGCCGCGCACGCGGTCGGAGGGGCTGTCGAGCGCCGTTACCATGATAACCGGAATGAAGTGGGTTTTCGGATTCGATTTCAGCCGGCGGCACACTTCGAAGCCGTCGATATCGGGCATCATGACGTCGAGCAGCACGATGTCGCATTCGGCGCGCTCGCAGATTTCCAGCGCCTGCGTTCCGCAATTCGCCGTCACCACGTCGAAGTATTCGGCAGACAGCCGCGCTTCGAGCAGCTTTACGTTGGCGAGAACGTCGTCAACGACCAGAACGCGCGCGGACATCAAACTCTCCTAGCCGACAAACCGTCGAACCGTCTCAATAAACTTTCCAACCGAAATCGGCTTGGACAAATACGCTTCGCACCCGCCTTCGCGGATCCGTTCTTCGTCGCCCTTCATCGCAAATGCCGTGACCGCGACCACCGGGATCGCACGCAATTCGACATCCGCCTTGATCCAGCGTGTCACGTCGAGACCGGAAACCTCAGGCAACTGGATATCCATGAGAATAAGATCGGGCCGGTGCCTGCGGGCGAGATCGAGTGCTTCAACCCCATTGCGCGTGCCGACCGTCTGATACCCATGAGCCTCCAGTAAATCGCGGAAGAGCTTCATATTGAGCTCGTTGTCTTCCACGATCAGGACGGTTTTGGCCATCCTGGCCCTCCAATTCCCGCAAAATGCCCGTACGTGCTGAAACCATATTCGCCACGCCGTCGTGACTCGGGCAATATCGGCGCAAAATAGAGACGATAAGTTACGGAAAGGCAAACACGATCAATGACAAAGGGACCTAAAAACCCTCAGGAAGTGGCTGAATTCGTTGCCATTCAGGCGCTTTCTTTCCTGGCGGCTGATCCCGAGCGACTGGGGGCATTCCTGACCGAGAGCGGTATCGGGCCGCAGACCCTCCGAACGGCCGCAGCCGACCCCAAATTCCTCGCCGGCGTCCTCGATTTCATCGTCCGCGATGACGCAACCGTGAAGGCCTTTGCCGACGCTTCGCAACTCACGCCGGAAGCCGTCGCCAACGCGCGCGAAGTGCTCGATCCGCGCTGGGAGTGACTGTTGAACAACCACCCGACAGCCGTCTTGCCGGGATTTTGCCGCGACTGCCTGTCGGACGCGGCGGGAAAGGCCATGCGCTGCGCCGCTTGCGGCTCGCCGCGCCTCGTCCGCCACCGTACCCTCGGCGCCCTGGCCCTCGCGCATGTCGATTGTGATGCCTTTTACGCAACCGTCGAGAAGCGGGACAACCCGGATATCGCCGACAAGCCGGTGATCGTCGGCGGCGGCAAGCGTGGCGTGGTCTCGGCGGCCTGTTACATCGCACGCACTTATGGCGTGCGCTCGGCGATGCCGATGTTCAAGGCGCTCGACCTGTGCCCGTCCGCCGTGGTGGTGCGGCCCGATATGGCGAAATATGTTCGCGTCGGACGCGAGGTCCGCCAGGCGATGCTGGCTCTGACGCCACTGGTGGAACCCCTCTCCATCGACGAGGCGTTCCTTGACCTCAGTGGCACGGAACTTGTCCACGGCATGATCCCCGCCAAGGTACTGGCGCGATTCGCCTCGACGATCGAGCGCGAACTCGGCATCACCATCTCCGTCGGTCTGTCGGTGAACAAGTTTCTCGCCAAGATCGCGTCCGACCTCGACAAGCCGCGCGGCTTTGCCGCGCTGGATCAGGACGAGGCGCGCGAGATGCTGGCCGAGCGGCCCGTCGGTTTCATCTACGGTGTCGGCCCCGCCTCGCAGGAGAAACTCGCGCAGCGCGGTTTCCGTCTGATCAAGGATTTGCAGCGCGCGGACGAAACCGACCTGATGAGACAATTCGGCCCCGAAGGACGGCGGCTGTGGCGGCTGGCGCGCGGCATGGATGACCGCAAGGTCGTCGCCGATCGCGGCGCCAAGACGATCTCGAACGAGACCACGCTGGAAACCGACGTCCGGGATTTCGCAACTCTGGAAAAGATTTTGTGGCGGCTGTGCGAGAAGGTCTCGTCCCGCCTCAAGAGTGGCGACCTGTCCGGCTCGACCATCACCCTGAAGCTGAAGACCGCCGATTTTCGCCAGCGCACGCGCTCGCAATCGCTGCAGGTGCCGACCCAACTGGCGACGCGCATTTTTGCGACCGTGCGCGAAATGCTCGCCCGCGAGATTGACGGCACCGCATTCCGCCTGATCGGCGCAGGTGTCAGCGCGCTGCGGCCGGGCGCGGAAGCCGACGACCAGGATTTACTCGACCGCCGCTCGGCTCATGCCGAACGCGCGATGGACAATGTCCGCAAGAAATTCGGCAACGCCGCCGTGATGCGCGGCATCGCCTATGACGGACCGGCGAAGGCAGATTAAACAGCCTCACCTATTTGCAAGGCTTGGTTTCCTTGATGTCGATCTTGCCCATTGCGCCGGCGATGACGAAATCGTTGTAATCCAGCGACAGCGCGCGGGACACGCCGTCCTCGTAAAGTTCAAATGACATCGCATAGACCGGCGTCTGCTCGCCGACATCGGGTTTGGTCGCACGATCATAATAGCTGACCGTGACCGGCCAGCGCGTCAGCGATTTGAACTTGTCGTTGTTGGTCGTCGGATCCGGCGACGCTGGCGCCTTGGTGCCCGGGATCGGCTGTCCGATTACGGTGAGCGTGTTGTAGACCTTCTCGCCGTCGTCGGAGCCGTCATAGACCACCAGTTCGAGCAACGATTTGCCTTCACGCGCGGCCTCGATGATCAGCCGCACCTGCTCGGTCGGAAACACCGCGCCGTCGATGGTGAAGGTCTTGACCTTGGGTTTCTTGAGTTTGACCTTGATGGTCTTGCCTTCGCGCTCGGCGATACCGTCAACCGAGGTCGCGTCGGCGTCGTTCATCCGCGTGTCAATCTTGAAGCGGTAGGTCTTGCCCTCGCCGTCTTCCCAACTGGTGGAACGCAGATCGCTCACGGTGCTCTTGTTCTCGCCGGCGTCGAGTTGCGACACCTGCCGGAATTCTGTCGTATAGCCCTCGCAGGCGCTGCCGCTGAAGTTGTAGAGGATGCGCCCGGTCGCGTTGTTGACACCGGCGTTCCCCCGCGACGTCTTCAGGCTGAGATCGTAGACCGCCTGATGCGAAAGAAAGGCGACGCTTGGCGCGGCGAACGCACCGCTTGCGGATGGTCCAAGACATGCCGCTGACAGCAGCAGCGGCAGGGCAAGCGAACGACAACCTGAAATCCGGCGCCGCATGGCGTCTCCTTAAGAGCGTGAGAATCAAACAATAATAGCCGCAACATTGCGCCGCAACCGGGGCAAAAAACCCAAGATTGTCCAAAAATTCGAGGTCAGGTCATGCATCCGCTGCGCTTGCATGTGGTTTCACGATGGGTGAAATATGGCGCGCCCGGTTCATCTGCACGCTGAAGGTGCACGGGCAAACACGACAAACGTATCGGGGAAACACATGGCGGGAACGGTCGAGCAGAAGTTGAACGAGTTGGGCATCACGCTGCATCAGCCCAATCCGCCAGTGGCGAACTATGTCGGATTTGTACGTACCGGAAACCTGCTGTTCGTCTCCGGCCAGGTCTGCAACACACCGGAAGGCAAGCTGATCGCCAAGGGGAAGCTCGGCGCCGGCGTCACCGTCGAACAGGGTGTCGCGGCCGCGCGCGGCTGCGCCATCAACCTGCTGGCGCAGGTGAAGATGGCGCTCGGCGATCTCGACAAGGTTGCGCGCGTGGTGCGCCTTGGCGGCTTTGTCAATGCGACACCGGATTTCCTCGAAGGACCCAAGGTCCTCAATGGCGCGTCGGATCTGATGGTGGCCGCGTTCGGCGACAAGGGCCGCCATGCACGCACCACGGTGGGCGTCGCCGCCCTGCCCGCGGATGCTGCGGTCGAAGTCGAAGGTATTTTTGAAGTCGCCTGAGCATGATCCCGACCCGTAGGGCCGCGTTAGCGAAAAGTGGGCACCGGTTTTCGGATCAGATCATGCACATTGAAAAAAGCTAACGATGTCCCGCTCCCCCCCGTGGCTGACGGCGCGGCCGATCGCGCATCGCGGCCTGCATGATCGCGCGCGCGGCATCATCGAGAACATGCCGTCCGCGATCAACGCCGCGGTCGCAGGAAACTTCGCCATTGAAGTCGACCTGCAGCCCAGCGCCGATGGCGAGGCGATGGTGCATCATGACTATGCGCTGGGCCGTCTCACCGAGGGCACCGGCGAGTTGCTATCCCTGACAGCGGAGCAACTCAAGCAGGTCGCGTTCAAGAATACCTCCGACCGGATGATGACGCTCGGCGATCTCTGTGCGCGCGTCGGCGGACGGGTGCCGCTGGTGCTGGAAATCAAAAGCCGGTTCGATGGCGACCGGCGGCTGATTGCCAGGATGGCCGAAGTGCTCGCCTCCTATCGCGGACCGGTAGCGGCGATGTCGTTCGATCCCGATCAGGTTCTGGCGGTGCGCGAACGGATGCCCGAGCTGACACGCGGCATTGTCGCGGAACGTCACTACACCGACGGCGAATGGAAACGGCTGCCGCCGGAAACAATTCATCAGATGACGGGCCTGCGTCATGCTTTTCGCACGCAGCCGCATTTCGTGAGCTACAGCGTCAACGACCTGCCCGCCCCCGCGCCATGGATCGCAAGGAACGTTTTCGGCTGCGCGCTCATCACATGGACTGTGCGAACTCCGGAACAACAGGCCAAGACCTTTCGCTATGCCGACCAGATGACCTTCGAGGGTTTCATCCCGGAATAAGCCGAAAGAAGCGCTCCCGGAGACTTGAAGTCATCTGCCCGAAATCCGATTTATAGTGCTGAACATCTCGTTTTCTCTCGGCCATGGTGCGCCTCTCTGTTGACGGATTCTCCCGAGATCACGCTTGAAGCGGTTTCCTCGATCGGCCAGATCGCGGCCGGCGACTGGAACGCCTGCGCCGATTCAGACGGCGCATACAATCCGTTCGTGACACATGCCTTCCTTGCTGCGCTGGAAAATTCTGACTCCGCCGTCGCGCGCACCGGCTGGGCTGCGCGGCATCTGATTGCGCGGATCGCCGGCGAGGTCGCCGGCGTGGTGCCGTGCTATCTGAAAAATCACTCTCAGGGCGAATACGTGTTCGACCACGGCTGGGCCGATGCCTATGCGCGCGCGGGCGGCAGTTATTACCCGAAGCTCCAGGCAAGCGTGCCGTTCACGCCCGCCACCGGCCCTCGCCTGCTGGTGCGCCCGGGCGACGATGCAGAGCGTGTGCGCGACATGCTCGCCGCCGGACTGATCGCGCTGTGCGGCGCGACCCAGGCGTCCTCCGTTCACGTCACGTTTGCGCATAAGGACGAATGGGACTTCCTTGCCAAACAGGGATTCCTGCAGCGCACCGACCAGCAGTTTCACTGGCACAATGAAGGCTACGGCACCTTCGAGGATTTCCTCGCCACCCTCGCCTCGCGCCACCGCAAGGCGATCCGCCGCGAGCGCCGCGATGCGCTTGCCAACGGCATTACCATTCACCCCCTGACCGGCGACGACATCACGCCCGATGTCTGGGATGCGTTCTTCGAATTCTACATGGAGACCGGTTCGCGCAAATGGGGCCGCCCCTATCTCACCCGTTCGTTTTACGACGAGATCGGCGCGACCATGGCGAAGGACGTTCTGCTGGTGATGGCCAAGCGCGACGGAAAATGGATCGCGGGCGCGATCAACTTCATCGGCTCCGACACACTGTTCGGCCGCCACTGGGGCGCCATCGAGCATCATCCGTTCCTGCATTTCGAGGTCTGCTATTATCAGGCCATCGACTTTGCGATCCGGCGTGGACTGAAAAACGTCGAGGCCGGCGCACAGGGCGAGCACAAGATTGCGCGGGGCTACCTGCCGCAAACCACCTACTCCGCGCATTATATCGCCGATCCGGGATTGCGCCGCGCGATCCGCGATTATCTGGCGCACGAGCGCAGCTATGTGCAGGAAGCCGTCCGCGAACTGACTGAGGCCGGGCCGTTTCGGAAGACGGGCGCGGATAGCTGATCCGGCCAGCCGTTGTGATTACCCTGTCGGCGGCCTAACCTGACCGGCACGACGATGCCGCCCAAGGACACGCCTTGACTTCCAACCGGATCCGCGAATTCCTGATCAGGCGCGCCCCGGAATTGCGCCAGACCTTTCGCGTGGCGATTGCGACCGGTGCCGCCTATGCCGCCTACAAGGCGCTCGGCCTGCCGCAGGGATACTGGGCGGTTTTCACGGTGATGATCGTGATGCAGGGCTCCATCGGCGGAACTCTCGGCGCCGCGACCGAGCGCATGATGGGCACGCTGGCTGGCGCGCTTGTCGGCGGTCTTGCGGCGGCCTTTCACTCGCGCACGTCTCTCGGCGTCGGCCTCGCCCTGGTTCTGGTCACCTGCGCCACGGTGTGGGCGGCAGCGATCCGCCCGCAATTGCGCGTGGCGCCGGTGACGGCAGCCATCATGCTGCTGACCGATCCGGCGGGCGCACCGGTCGAGCAATTCGTGCTCGACCGCATTATCGAAATCGGCCTTGGCGGCCTGATTGGCGTTTTGGCCATGGTGCTGATCTTTCCGGCACGGTCCCATACGGTCGTTGTTTCGCGGTCGATCGCGGTCCTCAACCGCATTCAGCGGCTATTGCTGTCCGAAGCCGATGCGCTCGACCGCGGAGAAGCGCTCGCTCCTTCGAGCGAGCATCCGGCGCTGCGTCAGGCCCTCGCCGCCGTCGAACAGGCATTGAAGGATGCCGACCGGGAGCGCGCCTCAAAGCTCGCCGATCACCGCATTCCCGCAGCGATCCCGCGCACGCTCTGGCGTGTGCGCAACGATCTGGTCGGTATCGGGACGGTGCTGCGGGAGCCGCTGCCGCACCAGATCGCATCCACGCTCGCGCCGGCGGCGGCGCGGTTGCTGCGCGCGCAGGCCGAACTGACCGCACGCTGCGCCACCGCGCTCGATACGGTCACTGTGGTCGCCCGCAACGACGTCGCTGCCGCGTATCTTGCCTTTACGGAAACCTTTACGGGATTGCGGCAATCGGGCGTGATGCGCGCGCTGGATTTCAACGCCGTGGGCCGCGCCTTCGGCCTCGCCTTTACGCTGGACGGGCTGCACCGCGACCTCACCGACCTTGCGGACCGGATCGACGAGATCGCCACCGGCGTTCCCGAGCGCGCGACGGAGCCGTGACATGGATGGCCTCCCGACAAGCACGCTTGACCGCGCCGCACCGGGCGGCGATGTTGCGCCATCCAATTTCCGGGACACACCATGAGCACGTACGACACCAACAACATTTTCGCGAAGATCCTGCGCGGCGAGATTCCCTGCCACAAGGTCTACGAGGACGAGCACACCTTCGCCTTCATGGACATCATGCCGCGCTGTCCCGGGCACACGCTGGTGATCCCGAAACAGCCAGCCCGCAACATTCTCGACATCTCACCCGAAAGCCTCGCGCATGTCGCGCTGACGGCGAAAAAGATCGCGGTCGCCGCCAAGAAAGCCTTCAACGCCGACGGGATCACGCTGCAGCAGTTCAGCGAACATGCCGGCGGCCAGGTGGTTTTTCATCTTCATGTTCATATCATGCCGCGGGTCGAAGGCGTCGCGCTGCTGCCTCCGGCAAGCCGCAAGGAAGACGTCAAGGTGCTGGAAGATCACGCCACCCGGCTGATCGCGGCGCTGAATAGCTGAACTGCAAGGCCGGTCAGCCCAGCCACCACTTGCCGGCGAGCACGACGATTTCTCCGGCAACCACGCCGGCGAACACCGACTTGCGGGTCGCAAGAAAAACGGCAACGCCCACCACCACCGCGCCATATCGGACCACGTCCGGAACCGTCGCCAGCGCGCCGGGCGGCGAAATCAGAATCTGGGCAATAACACCGGCGAGGATCGCGGCGGCCACCGCCCTCACCCAGATCAGGAACTCCGAACTCTCATCGACCCCGCCGCCGATGACGAGGCCGAGCACCCGCCATACTTCGTTCGACAGGAAGCCTGCGAACAGCAGCAGCGCGATGGCATGTGCATCGCCGAGAAGCCCGCTCATGCGCGCCTCCATAGGCGGTTGATCGCATAGGCGACCGTTCCGGCGGTCAAGCCGCTGATCATGATATCGACACCGGTGTGCAGCAGTTGCACCAGCGGATACAGCGCAAGCCCGAGCGCCAGCGCCAGCTTGTCGACCAGCTTGTGTGCATTGCGCGCCGTCGATAGCAAAAACGTCAGCGGCGTCAAAGCAAGAATCCCGGCCGCCAGCAGCGGCGGAAGGTTTGCCGCCAGGCCGTAACCCAGAACCGCGGCCACACAACTGAGGAACGTCAGCCCGCTGCCAAGGCCGTTCACAAAGGCGACCCGCCGTTCGCGCGGCACATGCGGCAGCAAACGGAAACTCTCGACCCAGACCGTGACGGCCACGAAATGCGACGGCAGAACAAGCTGGCGCATTTTCGTTTCAGCGGTTCGCATCATCGGTAACACCGAAACCACCATCGGCAGCAGGCGTATGCCGCTGATCGTCACCGCAAGCGCCGATTCCAGCAGCGTTGCACCTGCATGATGGGTTGAAATCAGGATGATTTGCGCAGGCCCTGCCCAGACCAGCACTGTGCTGGCCAATGCCCAGCCCAGCGTGAAACCCGTGTCATACGCGAACGCGCCAATGCCGATGAACGTGCCGAACAGCACCAGCGCGAGAATGGACGACAACGCCGATTTCACCCCGAACGCGAAGGCCGCGACAGAGCTTTGCCATTTCGGGGAATCGAGGGCAGGAAGCGCCAAGGGGTGCAAATACCGGTGAATCGAATGAAACGATCACGCCGGTGAAACGGCCTCTCCGTCAAGGGAACAAGGCCGCGCTGCGGGAAAGGCCGCACCGCTAAATTGCCGTGCATGCTGTTTCAGGCTGCTCAGGGCGCAAACCCGCCGCCATCGCATCGGGCCAGGGTCGCCTGAATGCGATATCCCGTGGCATTAAGCAGGCGAATTCAGATCGACGGCTCGCGCGCCGACGACGACAGCGATCCAAGTACACACAGCGTCGCGAAAGCGATCCCGATAAGTCCGAATGTCAGCATGATGGTCTCCCCTCCCATGCCGCGGAAAATGAGTTCCGCCGCACACCATCAGATGATTGGAAAACGGTTTCGCAAAACTTAAGCGAAAATCATCGGCATCGCGTTAGCATTTCATTGAGCATATCATCGTCCGCACCAATCAAAGTTATGACTGAAAACAAAGGATTTCTTTGATCTACGCTCCGGCCGCGCCGTTAACCGTCATACGAGATTCCCAACTGCGGCACGCTATGATACCGCGCCTCTCCGATTAACCATGCTGCCCTGCATTCTTCAGCACGAGACACGCCTGCCCGGCGCGCCGGATGCGTTCGCAGAGTTCGTTCGCAGCAGCTCGCGTGTCCGCGCCGATGCGCACCTGATAAAACGGCCGCGTGCCTCGGCTGCGAAACACCGAACTCAACAGACTGGGATCGCGATCGCCGATCACCACACTCAACCGCTTCAAGGAACGGGCATACATCGCCAGCGCCCTGTCGCGCGAAAATCCGGCGGCTAGCTGCACGCCCCAAGGCATCGCCGCCCCGAGCTTCACGCGCTGCTCAAGCCCGGTGACGAACGGATTTGGCGCGCGCTGCAATAGCGCCATCAGGTCGCGGCACCCTGCCGGCGGCGCGCGATCCTTGATCGCACCGCCCTTGCCAACGGCCGCCCAGTCATCGACCGAACTGCCGGTGATGGCATGGACGTAGTTACGCGTTTCGGACGGCATGTAACCCGTGCCGGCCAGCCACTCCTGCACACGCCGCGGCCCCGCATTATACGCCGCTGCGGCCAGCCCGAGATTGCCGAACTGTTCGCGTAACTCCTGTAGGAATTCAGCGGACTTCGGCAATGCCTGCACCGAATCGAACGGATCGAGCAATCTCCGCTCGTTCGCGGTGCCGGGCATGAACTGCGCGACACCCTGCGCACGCTGGCCGCTGCGGGTCATCGGTCCCACCGCATCCGGCTGAAAGCGGCTTTCCTGCCAGATCACGCGCGCGAAGAATTCCAGCGGCAGGCCGTGCGCTGACGCCGCGGATTCGATCATCAGGCACATCGCCTCGCGGGCGTTGGCATCTTTGGTGCCAGATGGAGGCTCCGCTGGAGGTTTTGCATCATCCGCACGCGCAGCCGTCGCACTCTCCGCCGGACTGACCGATGAAGGATCCGGCTTCGCCGCATGTGCCGGAGCCTCGTCACTCCATGCGATTGATGGAATCGCCCAGAGCGCAAAGCCGATCACAAGGCATGCCGCCAACTTCATCGCAGATACGTCTCTCGTGAGAACATCGACACGCGGATCAATCAACCCGCACGCACCCGCTCAGAAAAACTCACGCTGATCGGTGGTTGCGAGATGGAGATGATCCATCGCGCGAGCAGAATGCGTGGGACCGATCGCAAAGGATCCGTGGCCATTTACGTTAACAGAACCTTTGGGTTCGCAGCCATCGCCTCCCTTGGGCCTCTCCCGTAAGTTGAACGCGATTGATTTGCCAGGATGGAAAACGTGGCCACGCTCGACAAACAGGATAGCGCGCCTGACAGCGCAGCGTGTGACGAAATTCCGGCAGACCCACATCATCTCGGCCCCGCGACTGAGAATGAGTGCGCAGACGAAAATACCGATAGTCAGTGCGAGTGCATCGCCGGCACAGACCAAAGTTCCGATCTCCTGCTCCCCGCTGCTCAACGTGGCGACCGCAAAATCAGGCGGGTTGTTCGCGGGCTGCTGAAGCCCCTGCTCGCCGTGGCAACAGCCCAGTACGCGATTGTCACCGTGCTCGCCGGGTTGACCGCCTATGCTGTCGCGTCCGGCGCATCGAAGCTCGTCAACGAAAGCCTTGAATCCGTCATTACGGCCTTGAAGCGGCTCTGACCCGGTCGCGCTCCGGTAAACAAAAGCCCGACAATCTCGCGATTGCCGGGCTTTGCTGTTTCACTGACAGCCTGCTCAGACCTTCATGAGCGGCTTCGCCGGACCCTTCGGACCATCGCCGCCGCCTTTCGGCTTGCGCGGCGCGGAGCGCTTGCGCGAACCTGGCAGCTTCTCGGGCTTCGGCGTGACCGGGCCTTCGACAAACTCGAAGCCGATCTTGTCGGTACCCTGCTCGTCCTTCACTAGCACGACACGAACATGTCCGCCGCCCTTGAGCTTGCCGAACAGCACTTCGTCCGCCAGCGGCTTCTTGACGTGCTCCTGGATGATGCGAGCCATCGGGCGCGCGCCCATCTGTTCGTCATAGCCGTGCTCGATCAGCCAGGCCTTGGCAGGCTCGGACAGTTCGATGGTCACGTCGCGGTCGGCGAGCTGGGCTTCGAGCTGAAGCACGAACTTCTCGACCACCATGCCGATCACGTCGGTGTTCAGATGACCGAACGACACGATGGCATCGAGACGGTTGCGGAACTCCGGCGCGAACTGCCGGTTGATCGCTTCCTGATCGTCGCCTTCCCGCTTGTTGCGGGTGAAGCCGAAGGCCTGCCGCGCAAGATCGGCCGCGCCCGCATTGGTCGTCATGATGAGGATGACGTTGCGGAAGTTGACCTGCTTGCCGTTGTGGTCGGTCAGCTTGCCGTGATCCATGATCTGCAACAGCACGTTGTAGAGATCCGGATGCGCCTTCTCGATTTCGTCAAGCAGCACCACGCAATGCGGATGCTGGTCAACGCCATCGGTCAGGAGGCCACCCTGATCGAAGCCGACATAGCCCGGAGGCGCGCCGATCAGACGCGAGACCGTATGGCGCTCCATATACTCCGACATATCGAAGCGGATCAGTTCGACGCCGAGCGACGCTGCGAGCTGCTTGGCGACTTCGGTCTTGCCGACGCCGGTCGGACCCGAGAAGAGGTACGAGCCGATCGGCTTCTCCGGTTCGCGCAGGCCCGCGCGGGCGAGCTTGATCGACGCAGCCAAAGCCTCGATGGCCTTGTCCTGTCCGAACACCGTGCGCTTGAGCGTCGTCTCGAGATGCTTGAGCACCTCGGCGTCGTCCTTGGAAACCGACTTCGGCGGAATCCGCGCCATCGTCGCGATGGTGGTCTCGATTTCCTTGATGCCGATGGTCTTCTTGCGCTTGTTCTCCGGTACCAGCATTTGCGCCGCGCCCGACTCGTCGATCACGTCGATCGCCTTGTCCGGCAGCTTGCGGTCATGGATGTAGCGCGCCGAAAGATTCACCGCCGCCTCGATGGCGTCGTTGGTGTATTTCAGCTTGTGATAATCCTCGAAATACGGCTTGAGGCCCTTGAGAATGCCGATCGCGTCTTCAACCGTCGGCTCGTTGACATCGATCTTCTGGAACCGGCGCACCAGCGCGCGGTCCTTCTCGAAGTGCTGCCGGTATTCCTTGTAGGTGGTCGACCCCATGCAGCGGATCGTGCCGGAGGCCAGCGCTGGCTTCAGCAGATTGGACGCATCCATCGCGCCGCCGGAGGTCGCCCCCGCGCCGATCACGGTGTGGATTTCGTCAATGAACAGAATCGCATTGGGATGCGCTTCCAGCTCCTTGATGACCTGCTTCAGCCGTTCCTCGAAATCGCCGCGATAGCGCGTGCCGGCCAGCAGCGTGCCCATGTCGAGCGAGAACACAGTGGCCGCGGCTAGTACCTCGGGCACTTCGCTGTCGACAATGCGCTTGGCGAGACCTTCGGCGATCGCGGTCTTGCCGACGCCGGCTTCGCCGACGAACAGCGGATTGTTCTTCTGGCGGCGGCACAGCACCTGGATGGCGCGGTTGATCTCGGCGTTGCGGCCGATCACCGGGTCGATCTTGCCGTCGCGCGCCTTCTTGTTGAGGTTGACGCAATAGGTTTCGAGCGCCTCCCCCTTCTTCTTCGCGTCGTCGTTGCCCTTCGCGTCGGCTTCCTCATCGACGCCGCGGACCGGCCGCGCCTCGGAGACGCCGGGACGCTTGGCAATGCCATGGCTGATGTAGTTCACCGCGTCGTAGCGCGTCATGTCCTGCTCCTGCAGGAAATAAGCCGCATGGCTCTCGCGCTCCGCGAAGATCGCGATCAGCACGTTGGCGCCGGTGACCTCCTCGCGGCCGGACGACTGGACATGGATCACCGCGCGCTGGACGACGCGCTGGAATCCGGCGGTCGGCTTGGCGTCGTCGGAGCCTTCGGCCACCAGATTTTCAAATTCGGTTTCGAGATAATTGACCAGGCTGCCGCGCAGTTTGTCGAGATCGACGCTGCAGGCCCGCATCACCGCGGCCGCGTCCGAGTCATCGATCAGCGAAAGCAGCAGATGTTCGAGTGTCGCATACTGATGGTGCCGCTCGTTGGCGATGGCCAGCGCGCGGTGCAGGGATTGTTCAAGGCTCTGAGAGAAAGTCGGCATTCGCGTCCCTTATGGCCCCCGCCACTTCAACTTTGATCGTTCGTCGTCCGGTCCGGCTTGATCAGTTCCTGCAACCTGTTCGTACTCTCCAAGTCTCTTCCGGTTCCCCAACCGGGCGAGACTCAAATGCTACTTCTTTTCCATCACGCATTGCAAAGGATGCTGGTGTTTTCGTGCGAAGTCCATCACCTGTGTCACTTTCGTTTCCGCGATCTCATACGTAAAAACGCCACACTCGCCGATGCCGTGATGATGAACATGCAACATGATCGTGGTGGCGGCTTCAACATCCTTGTTGAAGAATTTCTCCAGAACATGGACCACGAATTCCATCGGCGTGTAGTCATCGTTCAGGATCAGCACCCGATAAAGGTTCGGCTTCTTGGTCTTCGGCTTGACCTTGGTGATGACGGATGTCCCCGGCCCACCCCGTCCCTCGTTGCCGTTGTCGTCCTTGCTCATGCGCGGATGGACGCTGGCGAGACGTGCGCCGAATGGCTCTGGCGCGGTGACTGGTTCCGGATATGACGGCGCGTGCAGCATGGCTCGAGAGTTCAGAATTTCCGCAAAAACGGCCTTCCGGCGACGAAGTACCCCCGCCGGACAGCATGAATGACATTAACAATATGGGTCGGCTCCCGCTCCCCCGCAAGCACACTGTTACCGGCTGAAAATGGGCGTGGAAAACTGCGCCGCGCTCGTGCAGCCGCTGCCTTTGGTTAATGCAAATCGTGGAAATTCTCGCCGAATGCGATGCCCGCTGTTGAGGCGGTATTGACAATAGGAACCGATTGAGGGGCTAAAACCGGCAATTTATGGGGCTTTTTACGTAAGTCGGCGCCGCCTTTTACCGCCCTTTCATTGCGCCCTTCTACGACATGGCAGGACCCATTTCTGGTGACCGCCATGACCATTGCATCGTTTTTCAAGCGCCTTGCGATCTCGCACTCCGCCGATGCGGCAGGAGAATCGTTAAAATCCGAACGAAACGGGATACCCGGCCTTTACGCTGAAACCGGCCCGGTGGCCTCGCCGGGGCCGTTTGCCTCAGGTGTACCCGTTATTCATCGCAGCACTTTACTACCTCTTCACGCCTGCAGCCTATCTCGCGTTCCAGAACCTCCATTGTCTGGTGACGTCATGACCGATGCATCAATGTTCAGCCGGCTTCGCGGATCGCTCGCACGCTTCCGCCACGCGCAGGGCGGCAATGTCGCCGTGCTGTTCGGTATCGCGATCGTGCCGATTCTCGGGTTTGTGGGCGCGGCGGTCGACTACACCCGCGTCAACAACGCCCGCACAGCCATGCAGACGGCCCTCGATACTGCGGCCCTGATGATTTCCAGGGACGCCGCCGGGCTGACCGCGGCACAGATTACCCAGAAGGCAAACGATTACTTCAACGCCCTCTACAAGCATCCCGAAGCGCAAAATGTTGTCGTCACGGCCACATACACCAACAGCGCTGCCGCCGGCTCCAAGATCGTGCTGAACGGATCGGGCACCATGAATACCGACTTCATGAAAGTGGTCGGCTATCCGAACCTCGATTTCGGCGCCAGTTCGACCACCGTCTGGGGCACCACCAAGCTGCGCGTCGCGCTGGCGCTGGACAATACCGGATCGATGGCGAGTTCGGGCAAGATGGCTGCGCTGAAAACGGCAGCGAAGAGCCTGATCGACCAGATGCAGACCGCTGCGAAGACCAACGGCGACGTCTACATCTCCATCATTCCGTTCGCCAAGGACGTCAACGTGAGCAGCATCGCGACCACGAGCACGAAGTGGCTCCGCTTTGATCTTGGTCAGTGTACCAAATCATCTGGTTGGTATGGTTCGACCACGCTGGGTTTCATGACGCAGACCGACTGCAACAACCAGGGGGGCGATAACTGGACCCAGGTGACAAAGAGCGGCTGGACCGGCTGCGTCTCGGACCGCTACGACACGCCTACCGCCTATGACACGTTGAGCACGGAGCCGTTCAGCAACACGCAGACTGCGGGCAACACTGCGAAACGCAACACCCAGTTCCCGGCGGAAAACTATTCCGACTGTCCGACGTCGATCCTGCCTTTGACGTATGACTGGACGGCCCTGAAGAACAAGGTCGACGCGATGCAGCCGCAGGGCAACACCAACCAGGCCATTGGCATGGCATGGGCGTGGCTGTCCCTGCTGCAGCAAGATCCGTTCAATGCGCCGGCCGAGGATACCAACTACAAGTATACGAAGGCCATCATCCTGCTGTCGGACGGCGACAACACGCAGAACCGCAACAGCTCCAGCGTGTCGGCGATCGACGCCCGGCAGCGCCTGCTCTGCGACAATGCGAAGGCCGCCGGCATCACGATCTATACGATCCAGGTGAACACGAACAACGACAACACATCGAGCGTGATGTCGTACTGCGCAAGCAGCACCAGCAACTACTTCGCAACCACGAGCGCCAGCGGCATCAACACCGCGTTCAGTTCGATCGGCTCGGCGCTGTCGAAACTGCGCATCGCCAAATAACAGGCGGCATGCACCACACAATAAAAAAGCCCGGCTTGCGCCGGGCTTTTTCGTTGCCGAGAACCGCGAGTTAGTGAGCGGTCGGCGAAACCTTGGCGACCAGACCCTCGAACGGCTTGAAAGCCTGCTTGGCGAGATCGGTGTAAAGCTCGCCGATCTTCTGCGACTCGGAGACGAAGGTCTCGTAGGACGTCTTGGCGTATTCGGTCTGCAGTTCGATCGCCTTTTCGATCGACTTCACGCCGGACAGCTTCTCGACGAAGCTCTTGGTGTCCTCGAACGACTTCTTGGCGTATTCGCCGTATGCATTCGCGATCGACTGCCAGCCGCTCGAGAAACTGTTGGCGGATGCAACCGCTGCGTCGAACTGCTCTTTGCCGAACTGCTGAAACTCTTCAACCTTGACCATTACGGAGTGTCCTTTTCCCAGACTGTTGACCTGCACGCGCCGGGAGGTACCCGGCTCCCTAACCACGACCTTAGTATTACTGCAGCGCACAAATAAGTCAAGAATCTTGTGCGTCGCACAATCTTCTTAAATCCGAGACAAATCCTGCAAACGCCGGAAACATTTGCTTAACCCTTTTGAAACCGTCGCCACCTAATTTGATTCCCTGTGGCTTTTTGCGCTTTTGCAGAAACGGGAAAAGCCTTGCGGTTCCAGTAGCTTACCTGAATGCCTCCAATGGCGGGTAATGGCCCCTCGGATCCGCTACTTCGCATGGACGACGCGGCCCGAAGATTGGCCGCGGCCGGACCAAATTTGGCCTCAGAACGAGGCGAATAGACTGGGAATCGGACGGGGAAATTCATGCTTGGGGTCAAATCGTCAGCGTCGCTGCGCGCGCTTGGTCTTTGTCTTCTCGGCGTCGCCACTGTCTCCGTGGCCGTCACCTTCACCCTCGACACAGCGGATGCGCGCCGGCGTCACCGCCATCGCAGCCACGCTGTCTCCAGCTACAACCCTGCCTTCTCCTCCATCATCGTCGACGCGAACTCCGGCAGCACGCTTCAGGCCACCAGCGCCGACAGCCTGCGCCATCCCGCCTCGCTCACCAAGATCATGACGCTGTACCTGCTGTTTGAGCAGCTCGAGAGCGGCAAACTCAAGCTCGATACGCCGATGGACGTATCGGTTCACGCTTCGCAGCAGGCGCCAACCAAGCTCGGCCTGCGGCCCGGCCAGACCATCCGTGTCGAGGATGCGATCAAGGGCCTCGTCACCCGCTCGGCCAACGACGCCGCAGTCGTGATCGCGGAAACGCTGGCCGGCGACGAAGACGATTTCGCCAAGGTGATGACGCGCAAGGCGCGCGCGCTCGGCATGAGCAAGACCGTTTACAAGAACGCCTCGGGCCTGCCGGATGACTCCCAGGTCACCACCGCGCGCGATCAGGCAACCCTCGGACGCGCCATTCAGGACCGCTTCCCGCGATACTACCGCTACTTCGCCACCGAGGCCTTCAACTACAAGGGCCGTTCGATCCGCAACCACAACAAGCTGCTGGGCCGGGTCGAAGGCGTTGACGGCATCAAGACCGGTTATACCCGCGCGTCGGGCTTCAACCTTGTGACGTCGATGAAGCGCGGCAACCGCTATATCGTCGGCGTGGTGATGGGCGGCCGCAGCGGCGGCTCGCGCGATGCCATCATGCGCAACCTGCTCGCCGAGCATCTCGATGAAGCCGCGACCCGGCGCACGGTCGCAGCGATCACCGAACGCAACGTCAGCAGCAAGGTCGCCAGCGCGGACGACGGCGACGAAACCGAGACCAACGCCCGCGCCGCAGCGCCGGTCGTTCAGGTCCAGGGCGCCATCAAGGTCGCCTCCACGGCGCCGGAGCCCGTTCCGCTTCCGATGCCGCGCGCGCCCGTCGCTTCCGCCAAAGCCGTGGAAGCCGTCGAGAAGCAGGACAAGCCGGCTCCCGCTCCGCTCACCAGTGGTGTGATTGCGGCGCAGACGATGGCAGCCATCCCCGGCTCCGCCGAACCCATGACCCCGGTGCGCGTCAAGACGGTTCAGGTTCGCATGGGCCAGACCAGGGTTGCGTCGGCTGCGCCTGGCCACGCGCCGGTTGCCACCAGCGCCATTCCTCCGATCCGCACCGAGGTCGCGGAAACCTCGAAGGCGGTTGTCGCCAGGGCCGAGATCAAGGCTGAAGCCAAACCCGAGGTGAAGGCCGCCGATCGCCGCGCCGAACCATGGCCTGTCGCCAGCGCCCAGCCTGCCGGTGATTTTCCCGCTCCTCTGCCCGCCCAGCCCAAGACCAGCAACGGCATCGGACAGGGCATTATCGGCGCGGTGCCGGCTCCCGCCCCGTCGGTACAGACAGCGGCTTATTCAGACCCGTCTCGCGGCGCGCCCCCCACGACCCTCGGCGCACAGGCCGCAGCGCTTCACACATCGGCCATTCCTCAACAGCCCGTGCAGCAGGCTGCGCCGGCGCCCGCTCCGCAGCCGGTACAGGCGATCCAGCATAACGGCGCGATCAAGGCCACCGCCCGCTCCGGCTGGATCATTCAGGTCGGCGCACTCGAAACCGAAAGCGAAGCCCGCCAGCGGCTCAACGTCGCACGCGGCAACGCCAGCAAGTTGCTCGGTGACGCCGAGCAGTTCACGGAGACGGTCTCGAAGGGCAACAAGACGCTCTATCGCGCACGCTTCGCCGGCCTCAATCAGGACTCCGCCGAGGCAGCATGCCGCACGCTGAAGCGCTCCGACATTTCCTGCATCGCCATCAGGAACTGATCGCGAGTCCCTACTCACAAACTCCCGAAAAAGCCCGCGGCTCAACCCGCGGGCTTTTTCATTGCCAGAGGCACGAACGAGAAACGCGGCAACCGCTGCACCAGGCACCCGCGTGCGCTCGACAACTTTTTATCGAGCCGGAAGCGGATTCAACGAATTTTCAAGACTTGGTCTCTAAAACATTAACTGCGGGATTGATCACGCCGGACAACGGCGGGCGACTGCAGGGGCATCAAACGGAAGGACGAAGGCCGCGCTCGGCTTGTGGCGTAATGTTGCGTGCTGGAGTCAGCGATGGTTGCGAAGAAGAGTGTCCTTGGCCTCGTTCACACGGGCAGCGAGGTACGTCGAGCCCCCCTGATCGGGATGGAGTTTCTTCATCAGCCCACGGTGCGCACGGCTGATGTCATCTCGCCCCGCGCCCGGCTGCAGGCCAAGGATCTGATAAGCCTCCTCCGCCGTCATTTTGCCGCCCGCCGCCGCACGGCGATCCTCGCCGCCACGCCCGCCTGCCCCCTCGCCCTGCGCGTGCTCTCGCCAGGCGGGAAACCGGCGGTCCAGATAACTTTCCAGCAGAGCCCAGCTCTCGGCATCGAACCCCCGCGCGAGGACAATCAGCTCATCAAGCGTGAAATCGTCCAGTACGCGCCCCGCTTCGGGGCCGGCGGTCAGCACGCCGTCAAGCGCCCCGGTGTCATGGTCGAGCGTCATCTCTATAAACTGGGATCGTACCTTGGACTTCTGCCCGTGTGATTTCCACGCGCCGGGACCGTAGTTCCCCCACGCAGAGCCGAGCTGGGCGCCGAACGGCGACCAGCCGAGCAGGCCCGCACCGAAAATCCCGAGCGGAATCGCCACCGCAATCTCGCCCCGCGCACCGACGAACAACGCCGCCGCAAGCGTGACGATGCCGCCACCCATGCGGAGGATTTTCGCCAGCCATTTCGGATCGGCGCCCTTGATGACATTGAGGGCGACGTAAAGCAGTGCGACGGCGACAATGCCTGCGATCAGGGTGGGCATGGATCAGTTCATTCTTCGCGTTCGAGTCCGGCTTCGCATCGGGCAAACCGACACCAACTTCATGTATGTCTCTAGCGCGCTTTCAGGAACGCGGATATCCGCGAATTATTGCCGCTACTTCATCTGCCCGAGCAATGCCGCCGCGCCCGCGGCGCTGCTCGCCAGCCGCATCAGGGCCTCGCGCCCGCCCGCCGCATAGGCCGCCGCCGCGCGAAGAAGCTCGCGCAACTGCGCCGCCGAACCCATGTCGAAGCGGCACCACGCACCGCCCGTCAATCGCGCGATCTCGCGGAAGGCCACCTCCGCCGCCGGATCGTTGCCTTCCTGGAACATGAAGCATGGCACTTTCAAAAGGCCGAGTTCGCCTGCGGTGACACAGAGCGCGTCGACATTTTCTTCCATAGCATCGCCGACAAAGACGATGGCGCGCACACCGGATGCAACGGCTTCACGCCGCGCATCCGATAGCACGCGGCCGAGCTGCGTCTGCCCGCCCCGGCAGTCGATCTTCGCCATCAGTCTGGCGAGATGCGCGGTGTCGGTGATCCACTGGCTCGCACGGCACTCGTTGAGGCCGCGATAGTAGACCAGCCGCACAGCGAGCCCGCCGATGCTCCCCGCTTCACGGAACATGTCGGCCTGAAGCTGGCAGGCGAGATCCCATGTCGGCTGGCGGCTCATGGTGGCGTCGAGCGCGAAGATCAGCCGGCCCGTGCCCGCCTTCCCCGGCGTCATAGCCCGCGCCTTCGCGATAAAGGCCGCAATGTCTGCCGATGCAGACGGCTGTGCCTCCGGCACCGCTCGCGCGCGGTCCGATGCAGGGCTTTTGTCCGTTTCAGGGATCGTCGGATCGCGCGCCATGTGATCTCGCAGTTGTATGCGAGTCATATGTGGATCGCTGGCGGCTGACGGTCAATTCGCCAACCACCGGAAATTCCGCAGGAGGCGCTATTCGATCGGCACCGCCAGCCGGCCGATGAGCTGCGCGACCTCGTTCAGCCTGCGGTCGTCGTGTTCTGCAACCGCGCTGGCAAGGCGCGACAAACACTCGTCGTCGCTAACGGCGGGCGGCGGACGCCTGTCTGCGGTCTCAACCGAGGAAGAGCGAAAGAAACTGCTGATGCCCATGACTGTCACCTCGCTGATTGAACACGCACAAACAAGCAGAAGTCATGCCACCAGCGTATTGTGGCAACCGAGAGTCAGCCAAGATCTATGAAAGCAATCTCACGCGAATGTGCGAAGCGCCGGAGAACATCCGGCGCTGCCACTTTCAGAAAGGAATTTGCCTTAGTTGATCGGGGGTGCGATCTGCGCGACAGAGTCCGGCTTCGGCACCGCGATCTTCTTGGTTTCGACCGGCGCGAGCTTGCTCTCGCTTTCCAGGAACTTGTCGAGCACGCCCTGGATCGAGGTCTTCACGTTGTCAGGCCCGCGGTCGCTCATGTCGGTATGCTGGAAGCCCGTGTTGACCACGGTGATACCCGACTCCTCACAAATCTCATTATCCGGCACGACGCCCGGGTCTGCCTTAAATCGCGGGTCCTTGGAACGGAACGACAAGATTTTGAACTTGCCGTCGGTCAGGAACGGCACGCGCAGATTATCGAGCGTGACCACCTTCTTCACGTTGTCCGGATGCATCTTGGCGAAATACATCGAGATGTCACCGCCGTTGGAATGTCCCACCAGCGTCAGGTGATCGTAGTCGGCGTTCGGCTGGATTTTCTCCATCTGGTCGACGACGAATTCGATATTCGCCACGCCGCGCTGATAGACGGGCAGGCGTCCGACATACAGCTCGCCCACCTTGGTCACCAGAGGAGCGTCGCCTGCGAGGTCATGCTGGATGCTGGTGACGAGATAACCGCGCGCGGCGAGCACGTTCGCAAGGAACGAGTATTCGGTGAACTTCACGGTGTTGCCGTGGTTCACAATCGCGACCGGTAAGGTGAGCAGACCGGCGTTAGCCTGCATTTCCTTGTCACGGCGCACGGCGATCGCCACGTCGATCTCGCGGTTTCGCGCCGCGTCATAGAGCGTCAGCGTCTCGTGACGGATTGCCCACTTGCTCGCGGTGAAGTACGCGACGACCAGGATCGCAAACAGTCCAAGCAGGGTAAAAATTCCGCGCTTCATGACGTCCTCGAAATCACCTGAACCGGCATCGGCCGGTCGGCCCTTTCACAATAGTGTTTAGAATCCTTCGTCCTTGTCTAGTTAGATGATGACAGGAACGCGACAAAACCAGCTTAAATTCCCGTCATGTCTCTGACATAGACCAGCAAATTGTGCGATGCATCAAACGTGCCAGCGCGCCCGAAAAGCCGGTCGTCCTCTACGGATCACCTATAAATAAGCATCAATTGGCCGAAAAGTTCTTGCTTTGGATCAAGAATTTGCCGCCTCCGGCCCGGACGGAACCCAGTTTGCGCCATGGAACCGGCGCTCTCCGCCTGAGATTTAGGCGGTAAGCCCATGATTTTCGAGCGGGCGATCAACCTGGGCGAACCATTCGGCCCGGGTGGCGGCCCGGCGGCGGCCCCGTTCGTCGAGGGGGAGCTTGAGCTGGCGCAGCAGGCTTGTGACCTCTTCGCGGGCGGTCACATGGGCCATGTTCGGCCGGGTGCCGAGTGTAGCTTCGTCCAGATCGTCGAGCGCGGTCAGGCCGCGCGGAAAGAACTCGCGGTAGACCACGCGCTCGGCAAACCCGTCGATGGGACGGAAGCCGAGCCGGAAAGACAACTGATCGAGACCTTCGGCGATCAACTGCTTGTTGCGCGATCCGAGCATCGACAGCCGGTTACGCACGATGATCCAGTCCGTCGTCGCGCCGTCGAGGTCGCGGCGCTGCTTGCGCGCGACCTTCACCATCGTGGCGTAGTGGCTTTCGCCGATCACGGAATAGGTCGCCGGATCGACCGACCCGAGCACGTCGAAATCCAGAAAGCTGTCGTTGATCGGCGTCACCAGCGTGTCGGCCATCGAGTGCGCCAGGCGCATCAGGTAATTGTCCGTGCCCGGCGTATCAATCACGATGAAATCGCAGGTCCGCTCTACCGCGCTGATCGCCGCCGAGAACTGCTCGAATTCCGACATCTCGTTGTCGCCGATCAGCATGCTGGAGCCGAGCGCGACACAGCAATGATGCGGCAGTTCGAGCGAAAGGCCGTTGCGCTGCGCCCAGGCCCGGCGATTCTCGATATAGCGGGTGAAGCTCTTCTGGCGGGAGTCGAGGTCGATGGTGGCGACGCGCTGCCCCGCCTTCAACAGGGCCACGGCGACGTGGAGCGCGGTCGTGGATTTTCCCGACCCGCCCTTCTCGTTGCCCAGCACGACGACATGCGCCGACCCGGATTGACCCTGACTCGTCTGCAGAAGCATCGTGAACCCCTGTGGATATCTTCCGCCAAGTCCAGAAAGAATCAAGTGAAATTCAATTTTGACCCATCTTCATGATGAATCCGTTGTCGAAGCTGCCATGCCGGGTCTGGTCGTTGGCGGGCTTCACGACCTTTGTTAAGACTTGCACCCATCCGATCATCACCCGCCGCAGACACCGGTACGAATGACCCGCTCCCCCATCGTCGCCCGCTCACTTTCATCCCTTCACCGCGCCCGCGCCGAACTCTGCAAGCGCAATGCCACGCTCGCACTCGTGCCGACCATGGGTGCGCTCCATGACGGCCATGTGTCGCTGGTCCGGCTCGCGAAAAAGCGGGCAAAGCGAGTCGCGGTCTCGATCTTCGTGAACCCGACTCAGTTCGCGGCGCATGAAGATCTCGGCTCCTATCCGCGCACCTGGAAGGACGATATCGCGCGCCTCACCGACGAGGGCGTCGATCTCGTCTGGAATCCGGATGTGACAACGATGTATCCGGATGGCTTCGCCACACGCATTGCGCCGGAAGGGCCCGCCCTCGCCGGCCTCGAAGACAAATTCCGTCCCCATTTCTTCGGCGGCGTCGCAACCGTTGTCGCCAAGCTGTTCACGCAGGTGCGTCCGGACATGGCGTTCTTCGGCGAGAAGGATTTTCAGCAGCTCAAGGTGGTCACGCGCATGGCGCGCGATCTTGATCTCGGCGTAAAGGTGATCGGCGGTGCGATCATCCGCGAGCGCGACGGCCTCGCGATGTCATCGCGCAACGTCTATCTCTCGCCCGATCAGCGCCGCACCGCGCCGGTGCTGTTCCGCACGCTCAAGGAAACATCGAAACGCATGCGCGGGGGCGACGATTTCAGGGCTGCGCTGGCGGACGGAGCGAAGGTCATTCGCGAGGCGGGCTTTGCGCTCGACTATCTCGAGGCCCGGCACGCCGAAAACCTCGCGCCAATCGCATCGTTCAGTGAAGGCCCGGTGCGATTGCTGGTGGCCGCGAAAATCGGCACCACCCGGCTGATCGACAACATCAAGGCGTAACTTAAAGTAGCCCCAGTTCGCGCAACTCGCGCCGCATCGGTTCGGGCATCGCGGCGACGCCCTCCGCAGCCTTGCCAAGATCGGGCGGCGCGCTTTTCGGATCGAGGTAGCGCCAGCCCTGGAACGGGCGCATCGGCCGCGGCGACACTGCAATCAGCTTCGGCTCCATCACAAGGCGGCAGCGGCCAATACCATCCTTGTCGCGAAACGGCTCGATGCCGACGATCTTCTCGCGCGCGGCAATCTCGCCCTTGATGACCCAGTAGATCGAACCGCCGTCGAGAATTTCATCAACGCGCTTCGGCGACATGCGCGTCACATGGATGTGGCGCGCGGGCTGTCCCTTCGCCTTGGCCTGCTTCACGCGCTCGGCGATCCAGCCCCTCAGATCCTTGACCGAGGTTGCGCCGACACTGAGCTTGATGAGGTGCAATGGCATTCTGAATCGCGTCCGCGCGATATCCGGGCATCACGCTTCAACTGGAGGATGAGCGATCAGTTATCATCGCTCTGCTTGGGAGGCGCAAGCTGCACCGGCGCTTGTGCACGCGATTTATGCTGCGTAGGCGCGGCCTTCTTCGCGGCCGTCGGCGCGGGCTGCGGATTGATCACGGCTCCGGGGGAACTGCGCGGCGTCGGTGAAGCAGCCGGTTCCGCCGCGGGACGCTGCGCCGCTTGCGAGCCTTGTGCGGCAGGCTCAGGCGTCATGATGTTGATCGGCGGGATCGAGGCGGCGCTCGGGAAATCGCCCGACACCGGGCGTCCGGGAGGCGGCACGGTACCGAGCGCCGCCGCAGCGGCCGTGGATGCGCCTGCCGGAGCTGCGGCGGTCGCAGCCGGCGCGTTCCATGATGCCGCATAGCGTTCGATCAGGCTGTCGTAGAGATTTTCGCTCATGTTCGACGAAATCTGCGCCGAGTTGGTGAGCGACTGGAAGAACGGGCACGGCGCCGAGAGCGAGCACCCTTCCCGCGTCTTGAGAACCTGCGCGACAAGACCATAGCGATCGCGCTCAATGGTCCGGCGCAGTGCATTGAGTTCGGGGGTCATCGCCTTGTTGGCGTTCACGGCGCTGCCAAATGCAGCCAGCCGCGAAACCTGTGCGGCGGTATAGGACACGCCCGCTGCGGCGGTATCGGCGGAGGCAAACAGCGCCTTCTCGCAGGCCGTCTCGACGCTTTCGCCGGCAAGGCCATCCAGACAGGCCAGAGCCGGAAGGGATGGACCGGCGGACACCGTCGCTGATTTCAGATCAGCCGACGCGCCGCTGCCCGACCCGCGCAGCATCATGGTGACGGCGATGCCGATGGCCAGCAGCGTGATCACGGTGAGCGCGCCATTGGCGACCGAGCGCTCGGCGCGAAACAGCGTCACCAGGAGAACAATCGCAAAGAAACCCGCCGCGGCGATGGTCAGCCACATCGGCAAGCTCTGCGAATGCCATAGATTTTCGATTGATGATGCCCAGGCCCGGTTCATGCGAGAATCCCTTCACAACGAACCGGACCAAGCGCCGCAACCGCGGCGAAATTCCGTCAGAGCGGAATCGTCAGGCGACGGCGAGCTGGCTTTCTTTCGCCACGCGCTCGAAGGCTTCGGTCGAACTCTTGATACGATACTGACAATCGTCGCCATCCGTCGGCAGCAGACGGATCACCTCATAGGTTCCGCTCGCGGCAGGCCGTGCCACATTGCTGGCCGTGAAATAGACAGTCTCTCCAACGATGAACTTGTGCTTCAACACCCTGCTCCATCACGCGATACGCGCATTTGGCGGCTTGCGGTTGTCCCCGGCAAAGCCTGTTTGACGCCCGCGGATGGTATAGCATGCCGGAGCCTTATTTGCCAGATAAACCGGCACACAGGGTGAAGCAAAATAACCTTTTTATTACAGTATCTTAATCTGGATTTAGATGCCCTGCGGGTGCCTCAAGGCAGGGTTCAGCCCCGTGCAATGCCGCAATTTTGCCTTGCCGCCCTCACGAAACGATTTGCGGGCAAGTTCAGTGTGTTAGCAGAGCAAGCTCATGCCGAGTGCGGCAGCGTCCCGCCGGGGCTCGCCTTGTCGACTGCGGTCGGCAAAACCTGCGCCAGAACGGTTGAAAGCTGATCCACGGGAATGCCGAACCGTGTGGCGAGTTGCTTCACCACATCGCTTCCCAGAACCTCCTGAATCTGATGCGCGCTGACCGGCAGGTTGGCACCATTGCCGATCCAGGAGGTCACCTGATCGCCGAGTCCCGCCTGCTGCAGCTTGGCGACAATGGCGGACAAGCCGCCCTCACCGCCCTTGCCAAGCACCTCGCTCAGGACAATCGGAATGATCGCCGGATCGAGCTCTTTCGCGGCCCGGGCGGCCATCACGCTGGTGAGCATGTCGAGGATTCCCATTGTGCATTCCTAGTCCGTTTCAAATCGTTCGATGACCAGCGTCTCGGCCAGCGCGTCCCGGGTCCATTGCTGAAATGCCGGATTGGCCAGCATCGCATCCATATAGGCGCGCACTGGCGGCGTCACCTCGATGGCATAGGTGCGGAAACGGTGGATCACCGGAGCATACATCGCATCCGCGCCGCTGAACGCGCCGAACAGATACGGCCCCTGCCCGCCATATTGCGCCCGGCATTCGGTCCAGATCTGCTGGATGCGCGCGATGTTCGCCCTCGCATCGTCCGACAGCGGCTTGGCGCGGATCGGGCGATGGATGTTCATGCCGCATTCGTTGCGCAGCGGCATGAAGCCCGAATGCATTTCGGCGGAGATCGAACGGGCATGCGCGCGCATGGCAACGTCCTGCGGCCACAGCCTCGCGTCCGGAAACCGCTCGGCGGCGTATTCGATGATCGCCAGCGAATCCCACACAGTCAGATCGCCATCGACCAGCGCAGGCACCTTGCCCGAACGGGTCACATCCAGAATACGCTGCTTGTCGGCGGCTCCTGTGTAGAGCGGAATGACGACTTCATCGAAGGCAATTCCCGCGCCCTTCAGCGCGATCCATGGCCGCATCGACCATGAGGAATAGTTCTTGTTGCCGATCACAAGCGTCAAAGCCATGAATTAAAACCTCCGTTCCAAACAATCTTGCCATGCCCGGCGCGCGACAAGCAACCAGCCCTCAAAGCGCTGAAAACCCTTCGCAGCGGGCGGCTTCCTGTCTATCGTAACGGCATTGTCCGGAAGGCATTGAGTCGTGCATCTGTTCGCAACCGCCGATCTGATCGCAATCGCATTTTTCGTCACCGCGTGGATGGTCTACGCGGTCACGCTGGAACGCACATCGCATGGCGCGAACAGCCTGAACGCCCGCATGAGCATCTACCGCGAGGTGTGGGTCCGGCGCATTCTCGACCGCGAGGCCCGAATGGTCGATATGCAGATCATGGCGTCGCTGCAGAACGGCACCGCCTTCTTTGCTTCCACGACCTTGCTGGCGATCGGCGTCGGACTGACATTGCTGCGCTCGACCGAGGAAGCCATGTCGGTCCTTGCCACCCTGCCGTTCGGCATCCGCAGCTCGCCTGCCCTTTGGGAAATCAAATGCGTCGGGCTGGTCGTGATCTTCGTCTATGCCTTCTTCAAGTTCTCATGGGCCTATCGCCTGTTCAACTATGTGGCGATCCTGCTCGGCGCGATGCCTTTCGCGGACAAGCACGATACGCCCGAAGCGCAGTCGCATGTGATGCGCACCACAAAGCTGTTCCAGTCGGCGGGACGGCATTTCAACCGCGGCCAGCGGGCCTTCCTGTTCGCGCTGGGCTATCTCGGCTGGTTCATCAGCCCGTGGGTGCTGATCGCAACCACGCTGGCGATCGTCGTTGTGATGTGGCGGCGGCAGTTCGACTCGGACGCCTATCGCGCGATGTCGCGATAAGATCATTGCCGCGGCCGCGCCGATGCGTCATGGCATGGTCATGAGCAAGCCCGATTCGACAATCACCCCTGCATCGCTGGACGATGCCATCCTCGCCGTGCTGGCGCGCGAGGGCACAAAGACCCTCAGCCCTCCGGAAATCGCTCACGCCATTGCCGAGGGTGATGACTGGCACGATCTCCTGGTGCCGATCCGCAGGTCCGCTGTCGCGCTGGCGCAAGCCGGACGTCTGGTGATCTACCGCAAGGGCAAGCCCGCCGACCCGAACGATTTTCGCGGGGTCTATCGCCTCGGCCTGCCCCGGCATGACTGAAGCATTTCAGTCAAATCAACCGGCGTATCGCTCTGCCACCTCTCCCGTGGGGAGAGGTCGACTTCGCGACAGCGAAGTCGGGTGAGGGCGTAGAATCTCTCGATAGATTGATATCCCCTCACCCCAGCCCTCTCCCCACCGGGAGAGGGAGCGCATCTGAACGCGGCGATACATCGAAAATGAACTACGCCTAGTTGATCTTGCGAGGGCCCGGAAACAATTCGCTGCTGCGTCCGCTCGCCCAATAGGCGATCAATCCGATCCATTCGTGAACGGCAACGTCGGTGCGGGCAAGTCCGGCGCTGAGTGCCGTGAACGGCATCAGGGCATCGCTCCAGCCGCGCGTGCGCCAGTCGACCGGATAGGCCTCGACGTCGAAACCCGCTTTGCGGAACGCGCCGATGGAACGCGGCATGTGGAAGGCCGACGTGACGAGCAGCCAGCGCTCGCCGGGCCTCGGCGACACCAGCTTGCGCGTGAACTCGGCATTCTCGGCGGTGGTGCGGGAGTCGCTTTCCAGCACGATCCGCGACGCCTGCGTTCCGAAATCCTGCAACAGATCGCCCGCGATCGGCGCTTCCGGAACCGCCTCCTGGATGAGATTTGCACTGCCACCGCTGAACACGATGCGCGCCTGCGGATACCGGCGGGCGAGTTGCAGCATCGTGACGATGCGCTCGGCGGAGGCATCCATTTCCAGCGACCCGCGCGCCTGGCTGCGTTCAGGGTCGATGGAGCCGCCGAGAACGATGATCCCGTCGGGCGTGCGGCCCGCCGCGCTCCACGCCGGGAAACGTTCGGTCAGCGGCAGCAGCAGCAGATTGCCGAGGGACGAATATCCGCACACCAGAAGCAGAAGGATTCCGAGCGCGAGAATGCGCGTCCCCGCCTTGCGCAGGCGCGTAAGCAGCAGGACCGCGCCAAGCGCGCACAGGATCGCCACCGTGTTGGACGGCACGACGAAAAAGCCGGCTATTTTTGAAAGATTGAAAAACATACGGACAGCGCGGCCTTCGAGTTCGGATGCTTGCCTCTGCTTGGGCGATCATCGCCGCGAGATCAAGCCACCCTCAATCCCATTTCGGCGCGAAACCAAAATCGACAATGCGGCCCCCGCGCGTTCCCATGGCAAAGATCTCGCCCATCTCCTCGTCGGTCAGATCGAAATCGAAAATCGCGAGATTTTCCGACAGGCGTTCGATTTTCGAGGTGCGTGGAATGGCGACGACGCCCTGCTGGATCAGCCAGCGCAAACAGATTTGCGCCGCCGTCTTCCGATAGCGTGCCGCGATCCGCGTCAGCACTTCCGCATTCTTGACACGGCCTTTCGCCACGGGGCTGTAGGCCACCAGCGCCAGATCGTGCGCGCCGCAGGCGGCCAGAACCTTGGCCTGGTCGAGATAGGGGTGATACTCGACCTGATTGCAGACCAGCGGCGCAGGCGACTTTGCAACCGCCTCCTCGATCAGCGCCACCGTGAAATTCGAGATGCCGATATGGCGCGTCAGACCGAGCCTTTGCGCCTCGGCAAGACCGCCGAGTGTCTCTTCCAGCGGTACCTGCGGATTCGGCCAGTGCAGAAGCAGCAGATCGACCTCGCTCATGCGCAGATGAACGAGGCTTTCCTTCGTTGAGCGCAGCAGATCGTTCGGCGCAAAATGCGTGGTCCAGACCTTGGTGGTCACGAACACATCCGGCCGCCTGACGCCGGAGGCGCGCACGCCTTCGCCGACATCGCGCTCGTTCTCGTACATCTGCGCGGTGTCGATATGGCGATAACCAAGCCGCAGCGCCTGCTCGACAAGCCGCGCGCAGGTGCGCCCGCGCAACTCCCAGGTCCCAAGGCCGATTGCCGGGATGCTGGCGCCATTTGCCTCAACGGTCTGCATGTCCTGCCTCAGCGCGGCGTATCTCTCTGCGCGAGCGCTGCGAAAACCATCTCGGGTTCGCGCGCAATAACTGTCAGCAGCGCGCGGGCCGGTCCGCGCGGCGAGCGCTTACCCTGCTCCCAGTTGCGGATGGTCTCAAGGGGAACGCCAAGGCGCGCGGCGAATTCGGCCTGGGTCAGTTTGGCGCGCAGGCGCAAATCCCGCACAATAGGAGTTCCCTGCGGTGCCGCCGGTGCAACGTTCGGCATGTCGGGAACCAGCGGCGCTTCCCGCCCGTCACGCAGTTCGACGATCCGCCCGTCCGCCTTCAGCCGTAGCCGCTGCATGTGCAACCCTCCGTGATCCTGAAGGGTCGGCCCGCGTGGTTAATCGCGGGTTAACAAGATGGCTCTGGTGGTCCGATTCTAACATTCGCCTCCCATTTACGCAGGCACCTCAGCGAATGTTAGAATCAAAGGACCACCAGCAAACTGTAAATTCTGGGTGGAGTTTGGATTTGACACTCGCTTTGCGAATCCCCGGGGAGACGGACAGCGAGTGTCAAATCCACTCCACTCGCCGTCCGGAAAGTTGAGGTTCCGGACGGCGCTATTTTGATTACCTCATGCGCGCGTAGGCGTTGCGCCACGAATGGCGCCGGTGCCCACCGCCGTGCGCGAAGCGCAGCCCCATCTCACGGCCGCCGCCGGCGTCGTAGGAAATGTGGATGTGCTGAACGCGGCCGGCGTCGGTCGAATAGCCGCCGCTCCAGCCCTTGAGCTGCGCGTAGATGCAGCCATAAGGCCCGCGCACGTCCACCGCCTTGCCTTGCGCGTGAAGCGACATGCGCCGCGTTCCGGCGATGCGCGTGTGACGGACACCCGAGATCGCATGCGTGCCCGGACAGGCCGCCTGAATGGAGGCGAGCTTGGCGGCAAGCGGCCCGACAAGGCCGGCAGAATAGCCTTCCGATGCAGCGGCAGCGCGCGAGGCAGCCGTGCGCGGCGGGGCAGGTTCAAACATTGCGCGCTGCGCGCGTTGAAGCGCGCGCTGCTGGCGGCGGCTCAGGCGCGGCGATGGCTCCATCATGGACAACGAAGGCTCTGCGCGGCGCTGTTTGCGCTGACGGGCATGGACGGGATTGTCGACACCGATGCACGGCATGGTGACATTGCATTCGGGCGAAACGGCCGGCGTGCGAACGCGCGCTTCGGCCAGCGATGACAGCGCACACAGCGCCGCCACGGCGGTGATGGTTCGGATCAAAATTTTTAGCTCCGGAAATATGCGTCACGGACGGCCGCATCGGGCAAGGTCCGGATCGCGAAGGTGTAGGAAGCCGCGCGGCTCAAGGCGTTTCGCGGCATGCGACAGAGTGTGTTTTATCGGCACGGATGGCGACAATGAGGCACACAGATGACAAGCCCCGATGCTGACGCATCGAACCCATGCCGAAACGGGTAGCATTAACGTTTCAGGCGGTTACGAGGCGCCGGCGCCGATGAATGAGCGCGCCTCATGTCACGAAACAACCCTGATTTGCAGTGCATTTCACCGCCTGCCAATCGACATCGGCGCAGCCGGTGCTAAATGTGCAGCGACGAACCGCAGTGCCGTTGAGGACTCTTCCGTGATGACCGCGTCGAAAGCCGTGATGTTTGCGCTGCTGGCGTCGTCGTTCGTGACGGCCGCGCACGCCGCCGACTGTCCGCGCAAGGACGCGCTCGGCACCTCGCGTGTCATGACGCTCGATCCGCAGGCATTTCCCCGCATCGGGCTCAAGAGCTTTCCGCAAACGCTGCCGCTTGCGGACAAGGAAGTGGTGCTGACCTTTGACGACGGCCCCTTCCCTGCAACCACCACCAAGATTCTGGCCGCACTCGCCAGCGAATGCGTGCGGGCGACGTTCTTCCTGATCGGGCGGAATGCCGAAGCCAATCCGGGCATCGTCAGATTGATCGCAGCCGGCGGCCACAGCATCGGTCATCACACCTGGTCGCACCGCCCGCTCGACAGGATCGGCGAGGCACAGGCGATCGAGGAGATCAATCGCGGGATCGCCGCCGATGAAAAGGCGCTGCATGGCGTCGCGACATCCGTCCCTTCGACACCGTTTTTCCGCTTTCCCGGCTTTGCGTCGACGCCCGCTTTGCTGACCAGTCTGCAGTCGCGCGGCATCGCGGTCTTCGGCGCCGACCTCTGGGCCAGCGACTGGAATCCCATGACGCCGGAGCAGCAGTTGAACCTGATCATCCAGCGGCTCGACTATGAAGGGAAAGGGATTGTCCTTTTCCATGACACCAAGGCACAGACCGCCAAAATGTTGCCCGCCTTCCTGCAGTATCTGCGGCGGAACGGCTACAAGGTCGTTCATCTGGCTGCGCCCCGCGCGATCAAAAGCTCCATGAACGAGCAATCGCGCCCGGTTCGCGCGAATTAATCCGGCGTTCACAGCACTGGCGGTAAGCCATCGGCGGTGTGCCCTGCTCACAGGTTCTCCATGCGCCGAACACTCATCCTCAATCGCACGACATTGCTGGCGCTTGGCCTGCTCACGGCGGCCACGAGCCTGGTACCCGCGACGGCCCATGCCGAGGCCTGCCCCGGCAATCCGAACGCGCTCGGCACCTCGCGCACCATCGTCGTGGATCCGAAGGAACATCCACGGATCGGCACCATGCAGTATGGCGAGACGCTGCCGCTCCAGGACCACGAGGTCGTCCTGACATTCGACGACGGACCGCTTCCCGCCCATACCAATGCCATCCTGGACATCCTTGCCTCGGAATGCGTGAAGGCGACTTTCTTCATGGTCGGGCGCATGGCGAAGGAGTTTCCGCAGGATGTGCGCCGGGTCCGTGACGCGGGCCACACCATCGGCACCCACAGCGAAAATCATCCCACCTTCTTCGGCAAGTTGCCGCCCGAACGCATGGCGGCAGAAATCGACGACGGCATCGCCCATGTCTCGGCTGCTCTTGGCGACGCCTCCCAGCTTGCGCCGTTCTTTCGCATTCCCGGCCTGCGCCGCGGCGACCTGCTCGAGGCTGAACTCAGCAAGCGCGGCCTCATGACCTGGAGCGCGGATTTCCCCGCCGACGACTGGCGGCACATTTCCTCGACGCAGGTGGTGAACTACGCGCTGTCGCGGCTCGAGGCAAAGGGCAAAGGCGTGCTGCTGCTGCACGATATCCAGGCGCGCACGCAGGCGGCCCTTCCCGTGATCCTTCAACAACTCAAGGCGCGGGGGTACAGGATTGTTCACGTCGTGCCCGCGACGCCGGATCGGCCCAAGACACCGACCGAGCCTGCGCAGTGGGTGCCTCACTGGATTCATGGCCCGGCGGTCGCGGCGAAAGCGCCGGCGGTCTTTGCATTCGGCGCTGTTGAGACGCCGCTCCACAATGCCTCGCGATCAATGCGTTCGGTCTGGCTGATGCGGCAGAAGCCTGCACGCGCGGCTGCGCTGATCCCGCATGCCTCATCGGCTCTCGCTCTGCATGGCAAGGGACCGCGGCCAATGGGCGTGATGGCGGCGAAAAAGCAAAGCCTGACGCGGCTCCCCCAGTCTCATCCCGTCCGCAAGAACGAGGTGATGTCCGCACCCGTCGTCAAGCCGATCAAGACCGGCAGCCGTACCGACGGGCCTCCCGGTCCTAACATCCGCTAAAAAGCCGCCCGGCAAGACCGGGCGGCTGAAATTCGATCGGCGAATCTGCCGCGTGCGCGCTCAGGCTATTTGCCTTCCTTGCTGGCGCCGGGCTGAACGGTGTTCGGCGATGTCTGCGACGTTCCGCCGGCGTTCAATGAACCCGGCACCGTCGCCCGATCCTGCTTCGACATTCCGGTCGTGTTCGAGCTGTTGTTGCGCATGGCGCCGCCCGCCTTCATGTCCTTGCCTGGCTTCATTCCCCCAGACTTCGCACTCGGCTGGCCACCCTGACCTTCCGCGTTCTGCGCCATCGCGCCGGTCGCCGTCAGAGCCAGCGCGCAGATTCCTGCAACCAAGACCTTCTTCATACGTCTCTCCTGTTGTTTCCTGCCGCCTTGCCAACAGCACAAACGCAAGCGTGTTCCTGAGGAACATCGGAAAACGGCGGAGTCCTTGGGTGTGGAACGCCCATGCGGCCGGAATCCACCAGCCGATAACAGCAAAGATGCTGACTGGAACCGAAAACGGAACAATTTCAATGATTTTTGAGGTGTGGTGCGCTCGGAGGGACTCGAACCCCCACCCTGTTACGGACTGCCACCTCAAGGCAGCGCGTCTACCAATTCCGCCACGAGCGCTAGAAGACCGGCCCGGGATTCGTGCCCGGAGCGGATCGACGGCGCCCGTGTAACAAATCAGGATTGGACGGACAAGAGCCAGAACAAGGCTTTATCCAATGGTTTGCGGACTATCTGTGGTCCGACGCCCGGGGCAGCATCTGCTTGACTTCGACCGCAATTCGATTGCGGTTCACCACCACCACCCCGCTGGCGACCGGCAGGTTGTTGGCCAGCACCTTGACCTCGTCCTGCTCCGTCGCATCCAGTTCGATGATCGCGCCGCGGCTCAGGCGCATCACCTGATGGATCGGCATCGAGGTGGTTCCGAGAACCACCATCAGATCGACGGAGACGTTATCGAGGGTTGGCACTTTGACTTCCGCATCCACAAATGAACGATAGCTCCAGATCACCACGGTTATGGTTACCCAATGGTTAATGCCCTTCAGACCCGGCGCGAAGACCCTGCCTTAACGTCGTTTTTCGCCCGGTCCGGCCCTCCCGCCGAATGGCGGGTCGCCGATTCGCCGGTGGCCTATCAGGAGGCGCTGGACGTCATGGAGCAACGGGCCGCGGACATCGCTGCCGGTCACGCCCCTGAACTGGTCTGGCTGCTGGAGCACCCGCCGCTCTACACGTCGGGCACGAGCGCCCGGCCGGACGACCTGATCGACGCCCGGTTTCCGGTGTTCGCCACCGGCCGCGGCGGACAGTTTACCTATCACGGGCCTGGCCAGCGGGTGGTCTATCTGATGCTCGACCTCAAGCGCCGCCGCCCGGATGTGCGCGCCTATGTGGCCAGCCTCGAACAGTTCACGATCCGCGCCCTCGCCGCCTTCAATGTTCGGGGCGAACGGCGGGAGGATCGCGTCGGCGTCTGGGTGGCGCGGCCGGAGAAAGGCCCCACCCACGAGGACAAGATCGCCGCCATCGGCGTGCGTCTGAAACGCTGGGTCAGCCTTCACGGCATTTCGATCAACGTCGAGCCGGACCTGTCGCATTTCTCGGGAATCGTCCCCTGTGGCGTGCAGGACCCGCGCCACGGCGTCACCAGCCTTGTCGATCTCGGCCTGCCGGTCACGATGCACGACGTGGATGTGGCCCTGAAGCAGGCTTTTGAAGAGGTCTTCGGGGCCTGACGGCCATCGGTCCCGGCTTGCCAGCGCTGGCCGTCCGTGGCGTAATCAGGCCGCAATCTGGAAATGCGCAGGGAATTTTAGACAGACCGCTATCGTCCGCAGACACCGCTCATTCGTGTGCCGTCGCTCTCAGGGGCAAAGGTCAACGCCATGCATGTGGATGTCATCACAAGCCGGGACGCATTGCTCCGCATTCGGAGCAATTGGGAGGCTGTGTATCAAGCGGACCCCGAAGCGCAGCTTTACATGTCATGGACATGGATCGCCGGATGGTTCGAGAAACTCGGCTGCCAGTGGATCGTTCTCGGCGCGAAGTCCACCGCCACTTCACCGGATTACGTCGGCTTCCTCCCGCTGCAATTGCGAACCGAACAGAACCGCGACGGCAGCTTTCGCAATGAACTGCGCACCGGCGGCGGCTATTTCGCCGGCTACACCGGTTTCATCTGTGATCCGCAGTTTGAGAAAGATGCCATCACCGCTTTTGCGGACCGGACGAAGCAACTGAACTGGTCGCGGCTGCACCTGGAAAACGTCTTTGCATCGCCGGACCGTCTCAATCTGTTCCTGAGTCAATTTTCCTCACCCGGTTTCGTCACCGAGAAGGTTCAGCGCCCCGACGATGGCGACGGTATCGACCACGACATCTATGTCTATGTGAACCTTCCCGAGAGCTGGGACGCCTTCCTCTATGAGCGGCTCGACGCGAAAGCGCGGCGAAATGCGCGTGCCGCGCTTCGGCAGGCGGAGGACGGCGAATACAGGATCACAACCCCTACACCCGATACGATCAGCGACGACATCGAGGCGCTGCTGAAATTCTGGGAGTTGCAATGGGCGGAAAAGCTCGCCGCGCGCTACAATCCGCGCCTGCCCATTGGCATGATGGCGAACTTCCGCAACATGCTGCATTGCTGCTTCGTCGACAACGCGCTGTATCTGCCAATGCTCTGGCAAGGCGATCACCGGATCGGCATTCAGGCCAGCCTGATCGACTGGAAGAACAAGTCGCTGATCAGCCTGCTCAACGGACGCGATCGTAACGTCAAGCGCCCGCCTCCCGGCTTCGTGCTGCATCTGCAATGCGTGCGCTGGGGCATCGAGAACGGCTTCAAGGTCTATGACCTGCAGACCGGAGACTTTCCCTACAAATATGATTTCGGCGGTATCGAACGGCGGGTCGAATGCCTGCGTATCAGCACACAGGACCTGCGCAACCTGCGCGGCACGCTCGAACCCCTGAGCGTGCCGGTGGTTCTTGGCCGCGCCATGCGGATGGAAAAGGACGGTGATCTTGCTGGCGCGGCGCGCGCCTGCAGGCAGATTCTCGAAGCCGATCCGCGGCACGCAGAGGCCACACGGTTACTCAAGAAGCTCGACGCAAGCGAGCGCCGCAACGTGCCGGCTGATCTCACCACTGCGAAGATCCTTCACCAGCGCGGCCGGATCGCGGAAGCCGAGAAAGCCTATCGGTCTATTCTGGAGTCCGAACCCAAACACGCCGAGGCGGCCTACCTTCTTGGCGTCCTTCTGCTCCAGCAGCACAGGTTTGAGGCCGCGGAACGTCAGATCGCACGGGCGATCGACCTTCAACCTGCCGCGCCCATGCTTCACTACAACCGGGGCGTCGCGCTTCAGCATCTCGGGCGCGCGAGGGACGCGCTTGCGAGTTTCAATTCAGCCATTGCGCTGAAGCCGGACTACGAACTGGCGCTGGTCCAGCGCAACAGCATCCTGAAAGCCGCTCCGAACATCGGCGTCGATCAAAGTCTTTCCTGAGACGTGGCGTCCGTTGCCAGTCATGGCCGGGTTTGCCCGGGCCATGACCGCAACGATAGCGGCTTCGGTCACGCCGCCGCACTGCGCGGCGCAACTGCGAGCTTGCCGGCGATATAGCGGCGCTCCTGCGTCAACCCGCCGAAACCGTAAGCATCCGCGCGCGCATCGTGCACGTAGATATAACTCTCGTTGTGCAGCGGCCCGAGCAGGTCATCCATCGTCTTGAAGGTAGCGGCGATGAAATCCGCCTTCTCGTCCTTGCTGTTGGTGCCATCCGAGATGTGGATGTCGACCCAAACGCTGGCGAGCTTCTGCTCGGTCAGCGAGCGACCGCCCGCGAACCAGTCCGACGGATCGACGGACTGCACGATGACAGCCGTGACGTTCGGGTCCTTGTGCAGGATGTCAGCCGACAACCTGGTGACGGCGGCGGCGATGTCGGCCTTGGGAACCTGACGTTGCGAGGTGTACTGGACTGTAATGAGGGGCATGGTCGTGTCTCCTGTCTTGCGCATCAGCGCGTAACAGGAAGCTAGACCTCTCCGCATCATATTGGTATCTTATGTTATGTAATATCAATCATAACGATACATGATGATGAAATGACCACGCTCGATATCCCGACGGTACAGGCCTTCCTGCTGGTGGCCGAGTTGCAGAGCTTCACCCGCGCCGCCGAGGTGCTCGGCACGACGCAGGCCAGCGTCAGCATGAAGCTGCAACGGCTGGAAGCGGCACTCGGAAAGCGTCTGGTGGAACGCTCGCCCCGCGCAGTCCGTCTCACCGCGGACGGTACTGAATTTCAGGAATACGCCCGCGCCTTGATGACGGCTCATGACCGGGCGCTGTCGGGATCGGCGCCGATCATTCAACAACTGACGCTTGGCATCAGCGATCATGCCGCCGGTCCTGAACTCGTCCCCATTCTTGAAAAGATGAATGACGCATCGTCGTCGCTGACGCTGGCTGTCACCATCGACTTCTCGCGCACGCTGCTCGATGCGTTCGACAACGGAGACCTCGACGCCGTGGTGGTGCGGCAGGAAGGTAGCCGCCGCGGCGGAGAAACACTCTGCACCGACGACTTCGGATGGTTCGCATCGCCGTCGTTCCGCTGGAGCAAGGGCGAAACGCTGCCTGTCGCGGCCCTCGCCGCGCCCTGCGGCGTGCGCGCAATGGCCATTCGCGCACTCGACAAGCGCCGAGTCAAATGGACCGAAGCCTTCATCGGCGGCGGTGTCAGCGCGGTCGTGGCTGCCGCGGCGGCTGGACTTGCCGTTGCGCCGCTCGCGAAGCGGATCGCGCCGGCCGGCATGGTCGATGTCGGAATGGCGTTCGGCCTCCCGACACTCGGCGCATCGAAAGTGATGCTCTATTCGCGCGTCAGCGATGCCTCGAAGCGTGCGGCGCTGCGGATTCTCGCCGCGACCTTCCGCAAGGAGGCTGCAAGGTAGCCCGCGTTTCACATCGTCGGAAGAACGGAAAACATTTCGCCGACGCCGCGCAGCTTCAGCATGTCCTCTGTGGCTGGCTGGTTATCCACAACGGACACGCGCGCCATGCCGGGACCGTGCCGGCATTTTTCGATCAGCGCGGCGACGATATCATCCGATCCGAACAGCACAGCTTCGACTGAACCGTCCTTGCGGTTGCGCGCCCAGCCGCCAAGTCCGCACGTCTCGGCCTCGTCCGCAAGCCATGCGCGATAACCGACGCCCTGCACCTTGCCTCTCACGACGATGTGGCGGATGACATCGGCCATCGCAGCACCTGTATGGCGTTACTTCTTCAACCCCAGAAACTCCGCGATACGCGCCTTCACGGCGGCGTCGCGCATCACGCGATTCGTCAGTTCGCTGGATGGTAAGCCTTTGAGGTTTTTCGGCGATGTTCCGTCACGCAGTTCCTTCAGTGTCTGATAAACCGCCTGGGTTGCTGCGGCGATCGGCGCATGTCCCTGATTGGCGACACGCACGCGCTGGCTGGCGAGAAATGCGGTATCGGCAAGTTCGCCGTCCGCGCTGCCCATGATGATCGGCAGCTTGGTCGCGGCGGCAATGGCCTGCAATTCGGCGCGTGTCTTCAGCCCGGTGAAGAACAGCGCATCGACGCCGGTTGTCTCATAGGCTTTTGCACGCGCCACCGCATCTTCGATATTGGTAATCGCCGCCGCACCGGTGCGGCCGACAATCACAAGCGACAGATCGGAACGGCCACTGAGCGCGGCCTTCATCTTGCCGACACCCTCGTCGATCGAAATCACCTGCGGCTTCGCCTGCCCATAGGCCTGCGGCAGCAACGTGTCCTCGATGGTGAGACCCGCCGCGCCGGCCGCTTCCAGTTCCTGCACCATGCGGCGGACATTCAGCGCGTTGCCGTAACCGTGATCGGCATCGACCAGCACCGGAATGTTTCCGGCGCGGCAGATGCGCCGCACCTGCTCGGCGAGTTCAGAGAGCGTGATCAGCAACAGATCCGGATCGCCGAGAATGGTCAGCGAGGCTGCCGAGCCGCCGAACAGGCCAAGCTCGAAGCCGACATCTTCAGCAATGCGTGCCGAGATCGGATCGTAAACCGATCCCGGCTTGATGACGTCCTTGCCCGACAGGATCGCCCGGAACGCTTCGCGCTTTTCCTGCGGGACCATGGATACCTCAAGCGAATTCGAGGATCAGCGCATCGACCGCGAGCGTCGCGCCCGGCGTCGCGGCGACTTTCTTCACCACGCCGTCGCGCTCGGCCCGCAGCACGTTCTGCATCTTCATCGCCTCGATCACGGCGAGCGTTTCACCGGCCTTGACCTCCTGCCCTTCGGTCACGGCGATAGAGATCACCAGACCTGGCATCGGGCACAGCACCTTCTTGCCGGTGTCGGCGGCGGAGACCACCGGCATCAGGCGCGCGGCAGCCGCTTCGGTCTCGGTATAGACCTGAACCGGAATCTCGAAGCCCTGATGGGCGATGCGGAAACCATTCGGCAGCGGACGGACCTGCGCCACAGCGGGCCGGCCGCCGATGGTGCCGAACCAGACCGGCTCGCCCGGCTTCCACTGCGAACGCAACAGCACCGGCTGACCGGCATTGCCATCCGCGCCGATCAGGCGAACCGCGATGTCGTCGCCTTCGCGTCCGACCTCGAGCAGCACCTCGTTGCGATCGAGCCAGACCGCGCGGCGGCGTTCGCGCGAAACCGCCCGGCCCTGCATCTGGCCGGAAATCTGCCGCTTGCGCGCACCGATCACATGATCCACCGCCGCCGCGATCGCCGCGATGCTGCTGGCGATATCGCCTTCCGGCGTGCGCGCCGTGAAGCCGCCCGGAAATTCCTCGGCGATGAAGCCGGTGGAGAGATTGCCCTCGCGCCAGCGCGGATGATTCATCAGCGCCGAGAGGAATGGAATATTGTGGCGAATGCCGTCGACATAGAACGCATCGAGCGCCTGCGACTGCGCCTCGATGGCGGCGGCGCGCGATGAGGCGTGAGTCACCAGCTTGGCGATCATCGGATCGTAGTAGATCGAGATTTCGCCGCCTTCCTGCACGCCAGTGTCGTTGCGCACGGTGATGTCGTCCACCTTGCTCTCGGCGGGCGGACGATACTTCACCAGCCGTCCGATCGACGGCAGGAAGTTGCGGAAGGGATCTTCTGCATAGACACGCGATTCCACGGCCCAGCCCGTCAGCGTCACGTCCTTCTGCGCCAGCGTGAGCTTTTCGCCCGCCGCAACGCGGATCATCTGTTCCACAAGGTCGATACCGGTGATGAGTTCGGTCACCGGATGCTCGACCTGAAGGCGGGTGTTCATTTCGAGGAAGTAGAAGCTCTTGTCCTGCCCCGCGACGAATTCCACTGTCCCGGCGGAATCGTAGTTCACAGCCTTGGCCAGCGCGACGGCCTGCTCGCCCATCTTGCGGCGGGTGGCTTCATCGAGCAGCGGCGATGGCGCTTCCTCGATCACCTTCTGGTTGCGGCGCTGGATCGAGCATTCGCGCTCACCGAGATAGATCACGTTGCCATGCTTGTCGCCCAGCACCTGGATTTCGATGTGGCGCGGATCGACGATGAATTTCTCGACGAATACGCGATCGTCACCGAACGAAGCCTTGGCTTCGGCCTTGGCGAGGTTGAAGCCTTCCTCGACCTCGTCCCTGGAATGGGCAATGCGCATGCCCTTGCCGCCGCCGCCGGCGGACGCCTTGATCATGACCGGATAGCCGATCTCGTCGGCAATCTTCACGGCGTGCTTGCCGTCCTCGATTACCCCGAGGAAGCCGGGCACGGTCGAAACCTTGGCCTTGGCCGCCGCCTTCTTGGATTCGATCTTGTCGCCCATGGCGGCAATGGCATCGGGGTTCGGTCCGATGAAGACCACCCCGGCGGCTGCGAGAGCGCGCGGGAACGCCTCGCGCTCGGACAGGAAGCCGTAGCCCGGATGCACCGCCTCGGCGCCGGTCTTGCGGCAGGCCTCGACGATCTTGTCCATGACCAGGTAGCTCTCGGCAGCCTGCGGCGGCCCGATGAAGACCGCCTCGTCGGCCATCTCGACATGAAGCGCGTCGCGGTCGGCTTCCGAATAGACGGCGACCGTCTTGATGCCCATCCGGCGCGCGGTCTTGATGACCCGGCAAGCGATTTCGCCGCGATTGGCGATCAGTATCTTTTTGAACATGGAGTGATCTGGACCTTAAGGAACGGCGGGTTCGGGCCAGGCAGCCCTAAGCCGCAATCTGGCATGCGGGACCGGTTGTAACAATTCTGTCGCCGACAGAAACTACACCAAGCTACCGTCCGGCATAGCTGCCCTGAGCGGCAAATCGTCCGAAAGCGAGTCTCCCATGCGTCGCTCCATAATGCTCTTTTGCTTCGGTTTTCTGGCCTTGTCGTCCGCCAGCTTCGCGCCCCCGGCTTTCGCCCAAAACAGCCAGCCCCGCAACCTGATTTTGTTTATCCCCGACGGCCTGCGGGCGCTCAAGGTGACCCCGGAAACGGCCCCGGCCATGGCCGCCGTGCGCGACAAGGGGGTGAATTTCAAGAACCCCCATTCGCTGTTCCCGACCTTCACCATGGCCAACGCCTCGGGCATGTCCACCGGGCACTACCTCGGCGACACCGGCACCTTCAGCAACTCGATCTACACCGGCAAGCCGGTCACCTCGGTCGCGAGCCAGGCTGGCACGGTGGTGCCCTTCATCGAGCACGACCAGATTCTGCGGGAGATCGACGAGCAGTTCAACGGTGACTACCTCAACGAGGAAACCCTGCTCAAGGCTGCGCGCGAGGCCGGGTTCAGCACCGCCGCAATCGGCAAGGTCGGCCCCACGCTGCTGTTCGATCACACCGAGCGCACCGGCACCAAAACCATCACCATCGACGACCAGACCGGGGCGACCGAGAAGGACGGCAAGCTGATCGGGATTCCCCTCTCCGACGAAATGAAAGCAGCGCTAACCGCGGCCAATCTTCCGGATGCCGCGCCGGGACGCGGCGACAATGGCAAGGCGGGCAACTCCAAGACGCCCGGCACGACGGTCGCCAACACCAAGCAGCAGGACTACTTCGCGGATGTCGCCAGCAAGGTCGTGCTGCCGATGTTCAAGGCCCGCAACAAGCCATTCGTGCTGGTGTTCTGGTCACGCGACCCCGACGGCACGCAGCACAACCAGGGCGACAGCCTCAACAGCGTGGTTCCGGGCATCAACGGCCCCTCATCGCTCGCAGCTATCAAAAATGCCGACAACAACCTCGCGCAATTGCGCAGGGCGCTTGACGATCTCGGCCTCGCAGCCACCACCAACATCATCGTGTCGGCCGATCACGGCTTCTCGACCATCTCCAAGGAGAGCAAGACCAGTTCGACGGTGAAGAATACCTATCCCGACACGCCGGAAGGCTTTCTTCCGCTCGGCTTCCTCGCGCTCGATCTCGCCAAGGCGCTGGTCCTGCCGCTGTTCGCTCCGAACAACAAGAATGCGCCGGTCGGTGCGAATGAATATCCAAGGGCCGGCAACGGCCTGCTCGGCAAGGACCCGCTCAAGCCCGATCTCGTCGTCGCCACCAACGGCGGATCGGATCTGATCTATGTCCCGAACAAGGACCGCAAGCTGGCGGGCCGCACGGTCAAGGCGCTGCTCGAGCAGGATTACGTCAGCGGCATTTTCGTCGAGGACAGCCTGGGGCGTTTTCCCGGCACGCTGCCCCTCTCCCCGCTAAATCTGAAGGGCAAGGCCGTGACGCCGCACCCGGCCATCGTGGTCAACTTCCGCTCCTACGCAAAGGGGTGTGACGAGCCGACACTGTGCTCGATTTCGATTGCCGATACCATTCTGCGGCAAGGCCAGGGCATGCATGGCAGTTTCAGCCGCGGCGACACCATGAACTTCATGGCGGCCATCGGTCCTGATTTCAAAGCCGGCTTTGCCAGCGACCTGCCGGTCAGCAACGCCGATGTCGGCATCACCGCGGCTCATCTTCTCGGCCTCAAGCGCAAGGCGAAGGGTTCACTGATCGGGCGTGTGATGACGGAAGCCATGCCGAACGGCGTCACGCCGAAGAGCTACACCGGCACCATCGCCGGCAAGCCCGCGGCCAATGGCCTGCGGACGGTGCTGCAATTCCAGCGGGTGCTGGACCAGCGCTATTTCGATGTGGCGGGATTTCCGGGCCGGACCGTCGGACTGCCGGAGACAACAAAAACGGCAGGCGCCAGATAGCGCCTGCCGTTCTCTAACTTTGAAGCCTTACATGCCGAGGTCGAAGACGTTCGGCAGCGTATGAGCGAGCGGCATGGTCGCCGCGCCGATCAGGGTCGCGACCAGCCGCATCAGCGCGCGGTTGTTGCGGCGGGTGCCGCGCATCTGGCTGGCGATCCATTCCAGCACTTCGATGTTGACGCCGACTGCGGTGGTCGGCGCCCAGCTTTCGATCGCGGTTTCAGGCGACAGCGCAACCGAACGCGGCGGCACGGGCAGCCCGGAGGCCGCAGCAGCGTGATGGACGATGGCCTTGGCGAACAGATCGTCGAACTGGCCGTCGTCAGTGCGCTCGCTTGCGGCGCGGTTGATCTCGAACAGCGTTTCGGCTTCGGCGCGGCTGACCGGCTCGTTGGTGTTGGCGGCGGCATTGAGAATGCGCGCGCACCAGGCGGCGTCAGCGGCATCCAGCGCGCGGGAGAAATGAATCCGGCCCGTGGTCGTCGGCCCCTCACCCGTAATCACGCCATCGCGCACAAAAGCAAGCGCGTGAGCCGAGACATCGCGGTCTGCGGTGAGGCCGGTTTCGATTTTCCGGATCAGGTCGGAAAGCGGGGCATTGGAGATGATCTGGGCGGACGTCATGTTACTATTCTCTTGTTGTGTCCTGCAGCATTTTCACGCGGACGTAAACGAAGCATTAAGAAAGCGATTCGGGTGCCGCTTCTTTTCCTTATGGTTGCGGATTGGTCGCACTGACCGCCCGCGAGGTTCATTCATGACAACGGGAACCGGCGGCGTTGCGGCGCATCAAAGACAAATTCGAGGCATTGCAAAAAAGTGAGCGCGCCGGGCGCCGGGGATGAATTTTCAGTCATCCGCCTGAAAAGAGCAGAGCCTGCTGCAAACCCTTGCGCGCCTGGAAAGAACTTGTCGTTTTTGCCATCCCTCTCGCGAAAAGACAGGGAGCGATGTAGGGTGAGACACCAAATTTCCTAGAAACTCTAAGTACATGAGGCAGATTCATGACGATCCAGATTGGCGCGGTGGCCCCCGATTTCGAGGCCGACACCACCGAAGGGCGCGTTCATTTCCATGACTGGATTGGCAATAGCTGGGCGCTGCTGTTCTCGCACCCGAAGGACTTCACCCCGGTCTGCACCACCGAACTCGGCACGCTGGCGCGCCTGAAGCCGGAATTCGACAAGCGCGGCGTCAAGCTGATGGGCATCAGCGTCGATCCCGTGGACCGTCACGCGAAATGGGGCGAGGACATCAAGGAAACCCAAGGCTATGCACCGAACTATCCGATGATCGGTGACACCGACCTCAAGGTCGCCAAGCTCTACAACATGCTCCCGGCAGACACCGCCGGCGGCGCCGATGGCCGCACCGCCGCCGACAACGCCACGGTGCGGACCGTGTTCATCATCGGCCCGGACAAGAAGGTGAAGCTGGTTCTGGTCTATCCGATGACCACCGGACGCAACTTCGACGAAATCCTGCGCGTGATCGACTCCCTGCAACTTACCGCCAAGCATCGCGTGGCGACGCCCGCCGACTGGAAACAGGGCGAAGACGTCATCATCGCCGGCTCGGTTTCCGATGAGGAAGCCAAGACGATCTATCCCGGCGGCTGGAAATCGCCGAAGCCCTACATCCGGATCGTTCCGCAGCCGAAGTGATCGCGGGTCACAATACAAGCAATACAAAAAGGGGACGCAGCCGCGTCCCCTTTTCATTTCACTGACGAATGGCTTGGCCGATCACGCCGCCCGCACATCATTGAGGAAGCGCTCGACCTCCGCCTGAAGGTGGAGGCTTTCGCCACTGAGAGCCTGTGCCGAGACGAGGATGCCGTCCGACGTCTCGCCGGTCTGCTTCGCGCCATCGGCGACCTGTCCGACATTGACCGCGACTTCGCTGGTGACGCTTGCCGCCGCCTGAACGCTTCTTGCGATTTCCTGGGTTGCCGCGCCCTGCTGTTCCACAGCGGCGGCGATGGACGTGGCGATATCGCTGATCTGCTCGATGGTGTGCCCGATTGCCTTGATCGCAGACACCGACTCCTGGGTCGCCGACTGCATATTGACGATATGGCTGGCGATCTCGTCAGTCGCCTTTGCAGTCTGTCCCGCAAGGTTCTTCACTTCCTGTGCGACCACGGCAAAGCCGCGCCCCGCTTCGCCGGCCCGCGCCGCCTCGATGGTGGCGTTGAGCGCAAGCAGATTGGTCTGTTCGGCAATCGAGGTGATGAGTTTTACGACATCGCCGATGCGATCACCCGCGCGCGACAATTCCGCCATCCGCTCGTCGGTCGCGGCCGCCTGCTTCACCGCGCTGGAGGTAATCCCATTGGATTCCTGAACCCTGCGGTTGATTTCCGCGATGGAGCTGGTGAGTTCCTCCGAGGCCGCCGCGGCGTTGCGCACATGCTCCGAGGCCTGTGTCGAGGCGCTGGCGGAGGCCTGGGACAGATGCGCCGTACTGCGCGCAGTGTCCGTCAAGTTTTGCGCCGCAGTCTCGAACTCGCCTGATGAATGAAGCACCTTCTTGACGATGCCGCCGACGTTGGACTGGAATTCATCCACGAAGTTTCTCAATTCGGCTTTTCGCCTTTCGGCGGATTCCGCCTCCGCGCTCTTTCGTTCCGCTTCGAGGCGGCGGCGTTCCAGCGAGTTCGACTTGAACACCCCGATGGTGCGGGCGATCGAGCCAATCTCGTCGTACCGATCGACGTGTTCGATCGCGACGTTGGGGTTGCCTTCCGCAAGCGAGGTCAGCGTATCGGTGACGGACCGCAGCGGACGTGTCACGCTGCGCACCAGCAGCATTGTCAGGCCTAGAACAAGCAACGCGCCGACAACGGCGGCGGCCACCATCATCGCCATGGCGTGCTGAAGCATCGCGTCAAGCGGGTCAGTCGGAATTCCGACATAGAGAATGCCGATCACCTTCCCCGCCGCATTGAATACCGGCTGATACGCCGTCATGAAGCTCTTGCCGAACAGGACCGCCGGGCCCTTGTAGGTCTGACCGGCCCGCACGATCGCCTGCGCCGGATGATCCGGGGCCAGCTTTGTCCCGACGGCGCGGTCGCCGTTCTCTTTCTTGACGTTCGTCGTGCGGCGGACGAATTCCTTGCTCGCGTCGTCATAGACAAAAATCGTCGCATTGCCGCCGACATAGGATACGGCGCGATCCACCGTCTTGTGATCCTTGAAATCCGGCATCGCCGGGATTTCGGCGCGGCTGAGGTTGCCGTCCTTGATGACGACCTTGGCATCGGGCGTGGTTTCGGCGAAAGCCAGCGCCAGTGTGCGCAGACTGGTTTCGATATCAGACTTGCCGCGCGCCTCGAACTCCTTGCTCAGGGACCAGTAGGCCGCGCCCACCACCATCGAGGTGGTGATCGCAATCAGCAGCGCCGCGCAAATCGTGGCTTTCGCGCCCAATTTGAACTTCAGAAAATCAGGGGATTTCTTCCCGGAACCGAATGCCATTGCATCGCCCTTTCAAAGCATTCCGATAAAAATCGAGACACTCTGACAGTTTATGTTTACCGTTTCATTAACTGTTCGCTAGGCGATCGGACGCGGCGAAAAAAGAAGGATCGCAACCACTGATGACGAGTTCGTCTGCCCCACCCGTCATTGTCTGGTTCCGCGACGATCTGCGCCTGTCCGACCATCCGGCGTTGCACGCGGCGGCGGAGACAGACGCTCCGCTGGTGTTGCTCTATGTGCTGGACGAGGAAAGCACTTCGCTACGGCCGCCGCGTGGACGCGCAATCGGCAGCGCGTCGCGATGGTGGTTGGCGCAATCGCTGAGAAGCCTGCAGGCCAGTCTCGCGGCCCGCGGACAGACTCTCGTGCTGCGCAGCGGCGCAGCAGCCCGAGTCATTTCCGATCTCGCGCAGGATATCGAGGCCGCAAGCGTTCACTGGATCGAGAGCGACGTCCCCAGCCAGTCCGCCGTGGAGCGCGATGTGACGGCGGCTCTCAAGGAAATCGGCGTTCAGGCGCGAGGTTTTCCGGGCGACCTGCTGGTCAAGCCGGCGAGCCTGCGCAACAAGGAAGGTCGGGGCCTGCGTGTGTTTACGCCGTTCTGGAAGCGGGTCCTCAGTCTCGGCGATCCGCCGCAGCCTCTGCCCGTGCCGAAAAAGCTGAAGCCCGGCCCCGCTGTCGCGAGCGACGACCTCGCCTCCTGGAATCTCGAGCCGAAACATCCCGACTGGGCCGGTGGCTTGCGCGACACGTGGACGCCCGGCGAAAGCGCCGCGCAGACACGGCTTCACGATTTTCTCGAGACCGGCATCAAGGGTTACGCCACCCTGCGCGACCGGCCGGATCGCGACGGCACCTCGCGGTTGTCGCCACATCTGCGGTTCGGTGAAATCAGTCCGCGGCAGGTGTGGCATGCCGCGAATTTCGCGGCGGCTCAAAAACCCGACATTGCAAGCGATGTCGGAAAATTTCTGAGCGAACTTGGCTGGCGCGAATTCTCGCGTCACCTGCTATTCGATCTTCCCGATCTCGCCGAAAAGAATCTGCAATCATCGTTCGATGCGTTTCCCTGGCGGCGCGACGCCAAAGCGCTGCGCGCCTGGCAGCGCGGCCGGACAGGCTACCCGATTGTCGACGCTGGCATGCGCGAACTCTGGCACACCGGCGTGATGCATAACCGCGTGCGCATGGTGGTCGCATCGTTTCTGGTCAAGCACCTGCTGATCGACTGGCGGCACGGCGAAAAATGGTTCTGGGATACGCTGGTCGACGCCGATCCCGGCAGCAATCCGGCAAGCTGGCAGTGGGTGGCGGGCTCGGGTGCGGACGCCGCGCCCTACTTCCGCGTGTTCAATCCGGTGCTGCAGGGCGAGAAGTTCGATCCGGACGGCGCCTACGTCTCAAGATGGGTGCCGGAACTGGCGCGCCTTTCGGCAAAACTGATTCATCAGCCATGGGAAGCCACGCCGATGGAGTTGGCCGCCGCCGGTGTCACGCTCGGCGAAAACTATCCGGAGCCGATGGTCGATCACAAGGCCGCCCGCGCCCGTGCGCTTGCGGCCTACGCCAAAACGCGAGAACCCTAACCTCGCGCCCTTGCTGTGCTCTTGTTCACCAGCAGCACTGCCGCCGCGCAGATCACCATGCCGGCAATCGAGAGACCATCCAGCCGCTCGTCGAACAGCAGATAGGCCATCAGCGCCGTGACGCTCGGTACGAGATAGAACAGGCTCGCCACCTGTGTCGCGGCGGAGTGGCGGATCAGCCAGTAGAGCAATCCGATCGATCCGATCGAGAGCACCACGACCAGCCACGCCAGACTCAGCACGAATTCGCGATTCCAGACGATCACGCGCGTCTCGAACAGCCACGCGCCGAGCGCGAACAGCGCAGCCGCCGACAGAAACTGGATTGCGTTGCCCGAACGCCAGTCGATCCGGCTGCAGTAGCGCTTCTGATAAAGCGTGCCGAGCGTGATGCTGACCAGCGCGACACCGGTCGCGAGCCAGCCCCAGCCGGCCTCGCCTTCCATCGAGCGGCCGTGCAGGACAATCAGCGTGCCCGCAAGCCCCATCAGCAAGCCGGTCCATTGCAGCGGCGTGACGCGCTCGCCCAGCCAGCGGTTCGCCAGCGTAGATGTGAGGATCGGCTGCAGTCCCGGGATCAGCGCTGACAATCCGGCCGGAACAGAATGAAAAATCGCAACCGCCGTTCCGCCAAGATAAAAGCCGTGAACCAGCAATCCGGACACCGCGCTGTGAAAAATGTCGGCGCCTTTCGGCCATGACGCACGGGAGACGGCGGCGATCAGCCCCATCAGCACCGCTGCAAGGACCATGCGCACCGCGAGATAGGTCAGCGGTTCGGCCCCCGCCAGCACATACTTGGTGCCGATAAATCCCGTGCTCCACAGCACGACAAAGACCGCCGGCGCGGCGCGCGCGGCGATCGAGTCGAATGTCGCTTGAGGGGCCGATGTACTCATTTGCGCATCTGCTTGCCCGATCCTATGGTGTCGGGCAATCGACAAATATGCCGGGCCATGCTTTCAAAAAATGCAGACCCGGACACACAAAACAGAGGTCTGTTTCATGGATGTTCGTGCCGCCGTCGCCACCGCAGCCGGTCAACCGCTGGAGATCACCACCGTTCAACTGGAAGGCCCCCGCGAGGGCGAGGTGATGGTCGAGATCAAGGCGACTGGCGTGTGCCACACCGACGAATTCACGCTGTCCGGCGCCGATCCGGAAGGCCTGTTCCCGGCCATTCTCGGTCATGAGGGCGCAGGCGTCGTGGTCGATGTGGGCCGTGGCGTCACCAGCGTGAAGAAGGGCGATCATGTCATTCCGCTCTATACGCCGGAATGCCGCCAGTGCCCGTCCTGCCTGTCGCGCAAGACCAACCTCTGCACCGCGATCCGCGCCACGCAGGGCCAGGGCCTGATGCCGGACGGCACATCGCGCTTTTCGCTCGGCGGCAAGCCGATCCACCACTACATGGGCACCTCGACTTTCGCAAACTACACCGTGCTGCCGGAAATCGCGGTGGCGAAGATCCGCGAGGACGCGCCGTTCGACAAGGTCTGCTACATCGGCTGCGGCGTCACCACCGGCATTGGCGCGGTGATCAATACCGCCAAGGTCGAGCAAGGCGCGAAAGCGATCGTGTTCGGCCTTGGAGGCATCGGACTGAACGTGCTGCAGGGCCTGCGCCTTGCCGGCGCGGACATGATCATCGGCGTCGACATCAACAACGACCGCAAGGCCTGGGGCGAGCGCTTCGGCATGACGCATTTCGTCAATCCGACCGAAGTCGGCAAGGACCTCGTCGCGCATCTGGTCAACATGACGAGGACAAAAGAAGACCAGATCGGCGGCGCGGACTACACGTTCGACTGCACCGGCAATGTCACGGTGATGCGTCAAGCGCTGGAAGCCTGCCATCGCGGCTGGGGACAGTCGATCGTGATCGGCGTCGCGCCCTCGGGCGCGGAGATCGCGACAAGGCCATTCCAGCTTGTCACCGGCCGCGTCTGGAAAGGCACGGCATTCGGCGGCGCGCGCGGCCGCACGGATGTCCCGAAAATCGTGGACTGGTATATGCAGGGAAAGATCCAGATCGATCCGATGATTACCCATGTGATGCCGCTCAATGACATCAACAAGGCGTTCGATCTGATGAAGTCGGGCCAGTCGATCCGCGGCGTCGTGACGTTCTAGAAGCGGCCCGGTCCGCATAACGAATTGCACGTAATCTGCTTCACCATGCGACGTCGTCCCGGCCAACGGATCGGCGCAAAGCGCCGTCCGATGACAGGCTCCGGCCGGGACCCATAACCACCGAACAATGTGATGACTGCGAGAAAGCTGCTCCAGCATCTCCCTTAAATCGACCGCTCAGGGAGTATGGGTCCCCGCTTTCGCGGGGACGACCGGAGAGAGATTTCGGGAGAAGGCGGGAAAATCGTACGGAACGACCTGAGAGAGAGCGCGCGCGAAGCTTAGAAAAATTCTTCCGGGCACGGATCGACGATGCGCCAGAGATCGGCGCCATTCTTGATCTTCTTCATCTCGTTGGTGAGGCCGCCGTTGCGGCTGATCCACGATTTCACGGACGGCGGATAATAGGACATCAGGTCCGATGTCCCCTCGCTGCTATTGACCTTGATGCCGAAGGTCCAGGCCTTGTCATAATAAGCCTGATGGAATCCAAGGCTTGCACGCGGCGTTACACAAATCTTGTTCAGCGGCACGATACCGAACACCATGGTGCATGCCGAATTGCAGATGCCGTCGATGATGACGCGCTCGCCCTTTGCCCGGATGCGCGCGTACTTCGCCTTGTACTCCTCCACATAGCCGCCATGGTCGCGCGTGATGCGCAGGTCGGCGCGCGCCGGCATTGCGGCCAGCAGCAACAGAGCGACAGACACAAAAACGGCGATCCGCATGAAGATCCGAAGCGACAATAAAATCTGAAACAGACGGTGACGGCCTTGTCGGCTTCATCAACACCAAGACTCTGGCGGGACTGTGTTTGATAAAGCGTTAAGCACGACAGCCCGGCGGTCTGCTCCGCACGGCACAGAAGCAAGTATCTGAATTATATCAGGTTTTTCCTGATTTCGAGCAACGCCGCAAACGGCGCGGGAGCGGATGGCCATGGGCCGCCCGCTCCCGCATCAATTGTTCGTCCTGCTTACTTCTTCGGCCGGATCGCGTCCGCCGTTCCCTGAATGAACGCGATGATCTTGACCACATCGTCGTCACTCAATTTGCCGGTGAAATCCGGCATGCCCTTGTCCATATGCGGCCCCTTGAACACGAAGTTCTTCAGGTTCGCGATGGTCTCGGCGCCGACATAGCCAAGATTGCGGACGTTGCCGCCCTTGTCGACGCCCGGCACGCCATGACAGGTCACGCAACTGCTGACATACAGCAGCGTGCCCGGGCCGACGTCGGCCGGATTGTATTTCACGCCTTCGAGCAGGTTTTCCATCTGGTACTTCGTGATCTTCGGCAAAGGAGCCTTGCCGTCCACCGCGAAGGTGTAGACCGTGCCGGGATTGTCGCCTTCGGTGGCGCGTGCGGCGATGCCGAACACGCCGCCCCAACCGACCGCGACAGACACATACTGCTTGCCGTCGACCATATAGGTCGAAGCCGCAGCAACGACGCCGGTGCCCGTCGGCGACTCCCAGAGCTTGTCGCCGGTCGTCGCATTGTAGGCGATGAAGCGGCCGTCAGCGGTTCCCTGGAAAACGAGATTGCCGGCAGTGGTCAGCGTTCCGCCATTCCACGGCGCAACGTATTCCTGCTTCCAGGCCTCCTTCTGCTTCACCGGGTCCCACGCAATAAGCCGCCCGAACGGCAGGTTCTTCGGCGGAGTCGCGTTCAGAACAAAGCCGGTGTTCCAGCCGGTATTGCCGCCGAAATCGCCGGGCTGGTTGGCATTGTGCTTCCAGCCTTTTTGCGGCGTGAGGTTCAGCGGCACGCCCTGCGCGGGTAGATAGACCAGCCCGGTCATCGGATTGAACGACATCGGATGCCAGTTGTGAGCCCCGTAAGGACCCGGGATGGCGTCCATCCCCTTTTCAGGATCGCGCGCCGCGGCAACCTCGATCGGCCGGCCATTGGCGTCGTATCCCGTCGCCCAGTTCACATCGACGAAGTTCTTCGCTGAAATGAACTTGCCGTTGGTGCGATCAATGACGAAGAAGAACCCATTCTTCGGTGCGTGAAGGATGACCTTCCTCGGCGCGCCATCAATGTTGATGTCGGCCAGGATCATCGGCTGGGTCGAGGTATAGTCCCAGTGATCGCCCGGTGTTTCCTGATAATGCCAGACATACTTTCCGGTGTCGGCATTCAGCGCGACAATCGATGCGAGATAGAGGTTATCGCCGCCGGCGGGACTGCGAAGATGCCGGTTCCATGGCGAACCGTTGCCTGTCCCGATATAAACGAGATTCAATTCGGGATCGAAGGTGATGGTGTCCCATGCGGTGCCGCCGCCGCCGTTGACCCAGTATTTTCCAGCCGGATCCCAGGTTTTGGCGGCCTTCTCCATCGATTCGTCTTCGTAAGGCTTCGATGGATCGCCGGGAACGATAAACCAGCGCCAGGCCTGATTACCGGTCTCTGCATCGTAAGCGGTGACATAACCGCGCGCGCCGTATTCCGCACCGCCGTTGCCGATCACCACCTTGCCATTCACCACACGCGGCGCGCCGGTGATGGTGTAGGAATGCTCCTTGTCGAGCAGCGTATCCTTTTCCCAGACCTTCTTGCCGGTCACGGCATCAAGCGCGATCAGCCGGCCGTCATAAGCACCGACAAAAACCTTGCCCTTGTGAAGCGCGACACCGCGATTCACGACGTCGCAGCAGCCTTTGTAGCCGATGGTGCGCGGCACCTCCGGATCGTAGGTCCAGATCTTCTTGCCAGTGCGAACGTCGATCGCATGCACCACGCTCCACGAGGCCGTGACATACATGATGCCATCAACGACAACCGGCGTTGCCTCGACGCCGCGCGAGGATTCCAGATTGTACGACCAGACCAGGCCCAGATTCTTCACGTTGTCGGTGTTGATCTGTTTGAGCCTGCTGAAGCGGGTTTCGCCAAGGTCCAGACCCACGGCCGGCCAATCGTTCGACGTGGCTGCGTTGGCCTTGATCGAATTCTGATCGACGGCGGATGTCACAGCCTTGATATGTTCAGGCGACCCTTTGGCGGGCGATTGCGCCGAAGCGCCGGAAAAACCGGCGAACGCAGCAACAACAGACGCAAGAATCAAAAAACCCAGCGGTGAGCGCTGGGTTGCGGCATTTGCGGAAAATTGTCGGCGAGCAGACGGGCTGGCAAGACGGATCATGCATTCCTCCCATGGCCTCTCACGGGCCTGAGCGAATGTTAGACTCAATCCAAAGTCCGTCAACGAAACCATGTTGCGCAATGCAGCGAACGCCAGTGCATCGTGCAGTGCATGATGCACACGAGAGCGAGACAAAATTAGCAAGAGATGTTTTCAAACAAGCGATTGAGAATGAGACTGGCGTGACAAACCTCGTCGCAAAAGATTGGTTTCATGATCATTTTCGGGGTGGATTTCAGGCTGCCATTGGCTATGGTGCGCCCCTCAGCGCTCCTAGCTCAGCTGGATAGAGCATCGGATTTCGATTCCGAGGGTCGGGAGTTCGAATCTCTCGGAGCGCGCCAATCCCCTCAAAAAGAGCGTCTCGCAGCATCCGCGACGACGCACGCCTGACCGATCCGACTTGCCGAGGACCACGCCGGCCCTGCCCGCGCCCCCAATTATGACAATCATAAGTCGATGATGGGAATTGCAAGTCGGCAAATGTTTCGGCATGGCTTGCGACGTATTGCACTGCGGTTTCCGCAAATATGCGCTTCAGCCGAATCGGAACGCCGAGCTATTTGGAACGGACGTCCAACGTCGGGAGAAAACGGTGAGCATCGAGGGACTTCTGCCGTCAAATGCCGAGCACAGGTTTTATCAGGGCCTTGCCGCGACCTGCGTCGCCAATTGCCTGCAGGCGGCCAACTTCCTGTCTGATCGCTTTCTTCGACGCGCCTATTATGCACCGGCAAGGATCGAGGAGCTTTACCGCAACTCAATGAACAGTGCGTTCTCCGCGCGGGAAGCATTTCTGGTCACCGGCGCACCACATGCTTCGGCCTATTATCCGCGCGACTTCGCCTGGTTCTATCCCGACGTTCTCGACCCGCAGACCATTATCGATTCACAGGACGCAGCCCGCCGAATTCATCTCCTTGAAAAAAGCATCCGGCTGATGTTGAACGCCGTGCGTTCCGGCATCGTTACGACGACGCTCATTCCGGTGAAGCGCAATCGCTACATCGGCGCCAACTATTTCGCCCAGCCCTCCGACACGCTTCTCGGCGTGCAGACCGGCCTGGAGCAGATGATTCGCGCCGACCTGCGCATCTCATCCTTTGCGGACATGGCAATTGCCGCCGAAACCGGCCGCTCGTTGCTGGGCGAGTATCGCGCCGATCTGAAGACATCGGTGCTCGGCCTCGCGCGAAGTCTCAAACCTTATGAGGGCAACGGAATCCGCACCCTGCTTTGCGACGTCCGCGCGCCTCGTTCGGCGGCAACCGATACCCGCGCGGAACGATTGCGCTTCGTCACCAATGCGAGCGTTTACGCGACCTTCCAGCAGAGCATCCGGCTTGGCATCGTTGATGAAAGCGAGCTGGCGGCAGCTCTCGGGCGCGACCTTGCGCAGTACAAGTCCGAGTTGCTTCACCTGTTCGGCCGTGACGGCTACATCCGGCATAGTCTGGATTGCGTCGCGGAAGCCCCTGCCTTCTCCATCGCGCTCGATTTCGTCAATGTGCAGCACGGATTCTGGGATTTCAGGAACGAGACGGAGCGCGCGCTGTTCAGCGCGACCACCGACCTGATCCTCGCCGAGCCACGCTTCCGGATTCCCGAGACCTTCCACTTTTTCGTCTCGGCGGATAATCCGCGCAAGAAACTGATCCACCGGATCGCCACGCCGTCCTATCAAGGCCGGTCGGCTTGGCCGACATTCAATGTCGAATTCGCCGACCGAATGCTCGAACACGATGAATTCTCCGGTGCCGAAAGATACCGGCCCTACGCCCGCGAAATCCTGCGTCATATCCATCAAGCGACCGAAACGCATGGCGGGTATCAGGAACTGCTATCGGAAAACGGCCTCCAGTACCGCACATGGGCCTATCGCGGCGCCATCGCGCATTCCTGGTTTCCGCGTTTCCTGAGTGTATGGAGCCGCGCCTTCAATGCACCGCTGATCGACTGGTCCCAGCCGTCATTGTGATTGCGGGGCTGTGGTCCGCGCAATCATCTGCCCAAGTTCTTCAAAATGCCGTTTGCGCGGCGAGCTTCTGCGCCACGCCAGCCCGATCACCCGCTGCGGCTCCGGATCGGCAAACCGCATCAGGCGAATGTCGCCTCGCCTGCTCTCAAGCGGCACGGCAAGCTCCGGCAACAGTGTCATGCCAAGACCGTTCGCCACCATCTGCACCAGTGTCGACAGGCTCGACGCCCCGAATGTGTTGATGTTTTCGATCCGCCGCAGGCTGCAGAACGCCAGCGCCTGCTCGCGCATGCAGTGCCCTTCTTCCAGCAACAGCAGCTTTTCCCCCTCGAGCAGATCGGGCGTGGCCTTCACGCGGTTCGACATGCGGTGAGATGCCGCCATCGCCAGCAGGAAGCGGTCATCGAACAGACGGACCGTCTCGATGTCGGGATGTTCGACCGGCAGCGCGAGCAGCAGCACATCGAGCTGCCCGTCGAGAAGTTCGCTCAACAGCGACTGGGTCTGGCTTTCGCGAATATGCAGATCCAGATCGGGAAACGCATCGCGCACCATGGGCAGAAGCTGCGGCAGAATGTACGGCGCCACCGACGGGATCACCCCGAGACCAAGCGGTCCGGCGAGCACGTTTCCCTGCTGGCGTGCGACATCGACAATATCACGCACATCCGCGAGCACCCGCGCGGCGCGTTCGGCGATTTCCCTGCCGCTTTCCGTCAGCATCACGCCGCTGCGGCCGCGCTCCAGAAGCTGGACGCCGAGGAACTTCTCAAGCTCCTGAATCTGCATCGACAGCGCCGGCTGGGTGACGGCGCAATGCTCCGCGGCCTTGCCGAAGTGGCGCGACCGGGCGACCGCATCGAAATACTTGAGCTGCTTGAGCGAGACCATGTTGGATCAATTTTTCTTATCCAACTATGTCATTAATCCGGCCGCAGCTAATTGAAAAGCATTCTCTGAGCAACAGCCAGCGTTCAGGTCGCGTTGCCGTCCCTGCTCCACAAAGCCGCAACGATGGCATCCAGCCCGTCCGTCAGGGCGGCCGGCCCGGGCTGCAGGATCAGCGGAGATTTGATTTCGACAATCCGGTTATCGCGGACGGCGGCAATGGTGCCCCATCCGGGCCGCTGGCGAATTTTGGCGGGCACGACCTTCTTTCCGCACCAGGAGGCAAGGATGACATCCGGATTGGCCGCCGCCACCGCGCCGGGCGCAACAATGCGATCCTTCGCGGCCTTCGCCTTTGCAAGTTGCGGAAAGACGTCCTCACCGCCCGCGATAACGATCAGTTCCGACACCCAGCCGATACCGCTGATCAGCGGATCGTCCCATTCCTCGAAATAGACACGCGGACGGCTGAAGCGCTTCACCGACGCAATCTGCGCAAGGCGCTGCTCGAATTGCGTCGCCAGCTCATCTGCCTTTGCGGATTCGCCGATCAATCCGCCGAGCGTGCGGATCATCGCCAGAATTCCGGCAATGTCGCGCTGGTTGAAAACATGAACCGCGACGCCTGCGCGCACCAGATCGGCCACGATATCGGCCTGCAGGTCGGAGAACGCCAGAACCAGATGGGGATCGAGCGCCAGAATTTTCGGCACATCCGCCGAAATGAACGCCGAGACCCGCGGCTTCTCGCGCCGGACCTGCGGCGGCCGCACGGCATAACCCGAGACGCCGACAATGCGATCCTGCTCACCGAGCAGGTACAGCGTCTCGACCGTCTCTTCGGTCAGGCACACGATCCGTTGTGGTGGAAATGTCATCAACGATCTCAACAGATCTGAATGCGGCGGTACCTGACTAGGCCGCCGCCGCGCTCGTGCCAATGCGCCCAATGCCGGGTATCTTGATCGCGGGACGGCGGATGTCGATGCCGAGAACGGCACCCAGCACATTCAGTTCCACACCTTCCAGCCAGCCAACGGTGATCCCGAGATATCCGCCCAGCGTCGCGCGTACACCGGTGCCGGAGGGCGTGCGGCCAAACCACGCGCCATCATAAGGAAAGTCCTTCCCGATTGCTGTGGGCGGCAGCACGGCCTGCGTTTCAGGGACGGCGTCAATAATCGCTGCAACGAATGTATTCGAGTTCGGGCCGGGCCAGGCTCGATAGTCGCCGAGATTGCGATACTTGTAGCTCTCGATTGCCGCCTTGATTTTCGGTATCAGAAGCGATGCGCGCTCGCCGTCGGCGCGGAACACTTCCTCGGGGACCTGCCCGAACCAGCGTCCGTCCGCCACAAATCCGTTCACGCGAATCGGCTCACCCCATGCCGTATAGTCGTAACGGCTGTAGCGCGAGGCCCCCTGCTCCTTGAACACAATCCAGGAATGCACGGCGACGATGCCGCGCCAGCGAACCGTGCGCGCGGCATAGATGCGAACGGCGGCTTCAGGATGCTTCGCAGCGTCTGGCAAAACGCCGGCGCTGGAGCGATCGGCAGCATACCAGTTGGCCGAAGCCCGATCACTGACGAAATAGGATGCGGCGGAGACGCCGATGGGTGCGAACAGAAGAACCAGAAACGCAGCCAGAATCATCTTCCACAATCTCATCGGACACCATGAGAAACGCATATTGCGTACCTGAGGATGGTGATCCAAGGCGGTGGATTCAATGGGCCGGAAGGCGTCAGGGCCGCGCGACGTCGAAGACATCGCCGTCATATCCCGCTTCAAGCGGAATGCGCAGGCGCGTGGTTCCGTCCGCATTGCGGCTGATCTCAGGCACCACGGTCACGACAGACATCGTGCGGGCGTGGTTCATCGCCGCCTGCGCGGTGCCCAGCTTGTCGAGCTTGATCAGGTTGCGGATGGTCGGAAACGGAAGATTGTAACGTCCTGATTCTGCTGCTTCGAGCGCTGCCTTCGGCGACAGCCAGACCGAATCCACCGACTCCTTCCCGTCATGTTTGCCGACCTGATCGGGCGGCGCGAGCGCCAGCAGGAAATGCGTGTCGAAACGCTTCGGCAGCTTCACCGGCGTGATCCAGTGCGCGAACAGCGCCAGGAGATCGATCGCCGGGACGAGATCATGCTGTCGCAGGATGTCCGCGAAACTGACCTTGCCTTCGTCAAGCGCCTCGCGTTGCGCGCCCAGCGCATCAGCTTTCTCCGCGGACACCAGCGCGGACGATCCCCGTGGACGCGCCAGAAGAATTCCGCTTTCCTCGAAGGTCTCGCGGATGCCACCGATGCGGATCGCCGCCGTGTCGATATCGAGACCGCCTCGGTCGCCGACCAGCGCCGGATCGGCCGCGACTTCCCGGTCGTTCGGATCCATGCTGCCGCCCGGAAACACCAGCGCGCCGGAGCTGAACTCGATCTGGCGATTTCGCTGCACCATGAAAATTTCCATACCGCCGCCCGCTTCGCGCAACAGCAGCACGGTGGATGCGACACGCAGGGCCTTCGACGGATCGGGAACGCTCATGGTGCTGCTCATCAGATGTTGGCCCGCTTGTCGAAACGTGCAACGCGGGACAGAAGATAATCCACTTCGCTGCGCGCCAGCGCGCTCATGCTCGATCCCGGCTTGCGCTGCGCATCGGAGGCGATCTTGCCGCGCTTCTTGAGCACATATTTGCGCACCGCCAGGCCCACGCCGGGCTGCTGCTCGTAGCGAATCAGCGGAAGATGCGCGTCGAACAGGTCGTGCGCGGCATCGCGCTTGCCCGCCTTGGACAGATTGACCACGTCCACCAGCATGTCCGGGAAGGCGTAGCCGGTCATGGCGCCATCGACGCCCCGCTCCATCTCGAAATCGAGGAACAGGCCGCCGTTGCCAACCAGAATGGAAAGCGGACGCAGCGAACCGTCCTTCTGGAAACCGCGCAACGCCGAAATCTTTTCCAGCCCCGGCCAATCCTCGTGCTTGAGCATCACGCAGGACGGACTGTCCATCACGATCTTGCGGATGACCGATGGCGTCATCACCACCGTCAGCGTCAACGGATAGTCTTGAAGCACCCACGGAATGTCGCTGCCGATGGCTTCGCTCGCCTGCCGGAAATAGCCGGTGATCTGCTCGTCGGTGCGTAGATGCGGCGGCGGCGCGATCATCACGGCGGCGGCACCCGCGTCCATCGAGGCTTGCGCCAGCCTGCGCATCTGGGCGAAGCCCGGCGCGGAGACGCCGACGATGATCTGCTTGTCCTTCGCGCGCTTGATGAAGCGGGTCGCGACCTGCAGCGATTCATCCGCCTCCATCTTCGGCGCTTCGCCGAGAATGCCGAGCACGGTGACGCCGTTGCATCCCACCTCGGCATAGAAATCCGTCAGCCGATCGATGGAGTCGAAATCGATGCGGCCATCGTCAAAAAACGGGGTCGGTGCAATGGCGAACGTGCCGCTCGCCTCGGAGGTCAGCTTCATCATGGTTTCCGGAACTAGACTTTGCGGGCTGCCATCTTATCGTGTTCGTCGAAGAAAATCTCGCCGGCATGGCTGAGAATATCCTGCGCCTTCCACGATCCGCCGGGCTTCCAGCCCTCCATTTCCATCATTTTCATCTCGCGGACGCCGCGCGGCCCGGACACGCCGAGCACCTTGCCCGTTTGCTCACCGGACAATGAACTGACCATGTAAAGCACGGCAGGCGCAATCTCGTCCGGCCCCATCGCCGCCTTAGGATTTTCGATATAGCGCGGCAGGTCCGCGGTCATGCGAGTCAGTGCGCCCGGAGAGAGCGTCCAGACCCGGATGCCGTGCTTGCGGCCTTCGATGGTGAGCACATTGCTCAGCCCCCAGATGCCGCCCTTGGCCGCGCCGTAGTTGCTTTGGCCGAAATTGCCGAGCAGGCCTGAAGTCGAAGACGTGTTGACGATGACGCCGCCGCCGTTGTCCTTCATCCATTTGAAAACCGGCAACGTGACGCAGAAGGTGCCCTTCAGATGCACCTTCATCACCTTGTCCCAGTTCGCCTCGGTCATCTTGGCGAACGTGCCGTCGAGCAGAATGCCGGCGTTGTTGACCAGAATATCCGCACGCCCGAACTGCTTGATCGCATCGTCGAACACCGACTGCCCGCCTGCCATGGTCGAGATGTCAGCGCCGTTGGCATAGGCGCGGCCGCCTTCGGCCTTGATCGCATCGACAACCTTCTGTGCCATCGACGTGTCGGCACCGCTGCCATCGCGCGGACCGCCGAGGTCGTTGACAATGACCGCAGCCCCTTCGCGCGCGAACAGCTTCGCATAGGCTTCGCCGAGCCCGCCGCCCGCACCCGTGATGATCGCAACCTTGCCGTCGAGCAGACCCATCGTTTCCTCCGCTTCTTTTTATTAGGCGAGAACGGTTTTTCCGTTCTTGATGACGGTGACGTTGCGGCTCTTCACCCGGCCTTCGAGCGAAATCACGTTGCCGTCCTTCCAGAGATCGAACGACACGGTTTCGCCGGGGAACACCGGCGACGAGAAGCGGGTCACATGCTGTTTGAATGCGGCCGGATCGTAGTCCGCATAGGTCTGCAGCACCGCGCGGCAGCTCAGGCCGTAGGTACACATGCCATGCAGGATCGGACGATCGAACCCGGCCTTCTTCGCAAATTCAGGGTCGCTGTGCAGCGGATTGCGGTCGCCGCAGAGCCGGTAGATCAGCGCCTGATCCGGGCGCGTGGAAATATCGACGGTCATGTCCGGCGCGCGCTTGGGGATCGCGTGCGGCTCGGGCTGCCCTTCGGACGGACCGCCGAAGCCGCCATCGCCGCGCGCGAACTGAGAGGCGATCAGCGTGGCGAGATCCTCGCCCTTGTCGTTCTTGAGCACGGTCTTGCGCAGGATCACCGCGCCCTTGTCCTTGCCCTTGTCGAACACGCCGAGGATGCTGGAATCCGCCGTGATGTTCGCTGCGATGGGCAGCGGCTTGTGGAAGGTGATGTCGCGCTCGCCGTCCACCACCATGACGCGGTTGACGTCGATAGGACCGGCACTCGCGCCCCACGCGGCGACCGACGCATAGGTCGGCACCACCTTGAGTTCGCGCGGCGTATAATAGCCCTCGTTGACGAAAGACAACTCTTTCTCGTCCATCGGATCGGCGCCCATGCCGATGCCGTAGGCGTAGAGCATCACCTCGCGGTCGGTCCATGAATACTTCTGGCCGACATTTTTGAGCGCCATCACCTCATCGTACTTGATCGGCATGCTTTTGTTTCCTCGTTTTATGTCCTCATCCTGAGGAGCGCACTCTTGTGCGCGTCTCGAAGGATGAGGTTATTGTCGTGTCCTCATGGTGCGAGACGACGCGAGGGGTCTCCTCACCATGAGGAATTCTGCACTATGCTACCGGGGTGAAGAACGGCAGCGGCGCGCCGTCAGTCGGCTTGAACACGACCTTCACGCGCTGACCGATTTTCAGCGCCGCCAGGTCGCAGTCCACGAAATTGGTCAGCAGCGACGGGCCCTCATCGAGCGTGACATAGCCGATGGCGTAAGGCCCGCTGGGCGACTTGCGCATCAGGCTGTAGCTGTAGATCACGCCCTCGCCCCTGCTCTCTTCCCATACGGTCTGATCCGAGAAACACACCGGGCAGATCGAGCGCGGAAAATAATGCGGCTCACCGCAGGCGGTGCAGCGCTTGATCAGGAACTTGCCTTCCTTCGCCGCGTCCCAGAACTGCGTGGTTTCGGGATTGCCCGTCGGGGCTGGATACCTTGGCTTGTCAGTCATCACACGCGCTCCAGAACAGCGGTCGATGCCGCATGCCGCACACCGAGCAATCCGCCAGTGCCATGCACCAACGCAAGATCGCAATTCGGAACCTGAACTTTCGGATGCGCCTCACCGCGCAACTGCCGCACCGCCTCGATGATCTTGGTGATGCCGCCGCGGTTGATCGGATGATTGTTACACAGCCCGCCGCCATCGGTGTTCCACGGCAGCTTGCCGACACCGGAAATCAGGTTGCCGTCGGCGACGAACTTGCCGCCCTGCCCCTTGGCACAGAAGCCGAGGTCTTCAAGCTGAATCACCACGGTGATGGTGAAGCTGTCATAGATCGAGGCGTACTTGATATCCTTCGGCGTCACGCCTGCTTCGGCGAAAGCCGGAGGTCCGCTCCACACACCTGCCGAATAGGTCAGGTCGAGCTTGCGGCCGCCGTTCGGGCCTTTCAGCGATTCGCCGTGGCCGGTCAGGCGCACCAGCGGACGCTTCAGCGACTTCGCGATTTCGGGCGTGGTGACGACCAGAGCGCCGCCACCATCGGACACCACGCAGCAATCGAGCCTGTGCAGCGGGTCGGAGATCATCGGCGAGTTGAGAACATCCTCAACCGTGACCACATCGCGCAGCATCGCATGCGGATTGTATTGCGCATGATGCGAGGCGGCGACCTTCACCCAAGCGAGTTGTTCACTGGTGGTGCCGAACTCATGCATATGGCGCATGGCGCACATGCCGTAAGCGTTGTGGGTTGTCGCGCCATAGGCGGCCTCAAAATCGACTTCGGCGCCGAACGCACGCGGCGGCATCGGGCCGGTGCGCGGCTTTCCGGCCAGCGTGATCAGCGCAACCGAACACTTGCCCGCGGCAATCGCCTCGGCGGCGTGGCCAAGCGCGATGATGTAGGAGCACCCGCCGGTCTCGGTGGAATCGAGATGACGCAGTTTCAGGCCGAGATAATCGGCCATCGGCATCACGCCGCCGGGCGCGTCACCCGCGCAAAAATAGCCGTCGACATCGGCCTTGGTCAGGCCTGCATCCTCCAGCGCGCCCTTGGCGCATTCGGCGTGCAATTGCGCCGTCGACTTGTCCGGCGCATGCCGGGTGGGATGCTCATAAATCCCGGCGATATAGGCTTTACCCTTGATGCTCAACGTCATCTCCGCTGTTTGCTCTCAGCGGATTTTCTGACCCGCCAAGCGGCGCTTGGCAAGCATCTTGAATTTCGCCGTGCGAACGAGCGTTCTATTCTGCTGCGATGCGAGGCGCGACCAGCGGCGGCGGATTGACAATGTCCTTGGCAAGCTGTTCGTATCTCGCCTTCGCTTTTGCGACCGAGGCTTCCTTCACAGGTCCATAGCCCCGGATCTGATCCGGCAGCGACAGCAGTTCCACCGCGATATCGTGGGTCTTCGGCGACAAGAGCTTGATCGCCGTCTCCACATCCTGCTCGTAGCCCTTGATCAGGTTACGCTCGAGCTTGCGGTCCTCGCTGTAGCCGAAGGGATCGAGCATCGTGCCACGCAGGAAGCGGAATTTCGCCATGGTCCGGAACACCGGCATCATCCACGCACCGAACACCCGCTTCTTCGGGCGGCCCGAGGCATCGAGGCCGCTGTTGAGGATCGGCGGCGCGAGGTTGAAGCTGATCTTGTAGTTGCCTTCGAACTGCTTGCCGAGATTCTCCGTAAAGGTTTCGCCGGAATAAAGCCGCGCGACCTCGTACTCGTCCTTGTAGGCCAGCAGCTTGGCGTAATTGATCGCCGCCGCGCGGGGCAACGCTTCGCCATAACCGCCATCGAACGCGACCTTGCGAACCTGCTCGACCAGAGCGCGGTAGCGCGCGGCGTAGGCTGCGTTCTGGTAATCGGTCAGCAGCTTCGTGCGGTGAGCGATCACCTCATCAAGCGACATCTCGTCGAGGGTCTTCGGTAGCTCAGGCTCATCGCCCTTCATCATCGACGCCAGCTTTGCCGGATCGTGCGCCGCGAGGCGGCCCAGCCGGAACGCCTGTGTGTTCATCTTGATGGATACGGCGTTGAGTTCGATCGCCTGCTCGATGGCTTTTGCGCCGACCGGCAGCAGCCCCTTCTGATAGGCATAGCCCATCATCATCATGTTGGTGGCGATGGAGTCGCCGAGCAGCGTCTCCGCCGGCTTGGTGAAATCGAGGAATGCGGAATCCTTGCGCAGCGCGTTCTCCAGCACAAGGTTGACCTTGCCGCGCTTGAAATCGAAGTCGCGGTTCATGATGAAGTCCGCGATCGGGATCAGATGCGTGTTGATGATGCCGTGCGTGCGCGATGACTCAGCAAGGGTGATCGTTTCCTTGGCGACCGCCACGACCTCGTCAGCCGCGATAAGCAGATCGGCCGTACCGGTCACGATGCGCGAACAGGTGACGTCGGCGGTGTTCTGCGACAGCCGCACATGGCTGAGAACTGCGCCGCCCTTCTGCGCAAGGCCCGACATGTCGAGGATCATGCTCGCCTTGCCTTCGATATGCGCGGCCATGCCGAGCAGCGCGCCGATGGTCAAAACGCCGGTGCCGCCGACGCCGCCGACGGCGATGTTGTAAGGACGCTCCAGCGACGGCACGCTGGCGGGTTCGGGCAGTTCGCCGAGATCGTCGAGCGCGACGGGGGCACGTTTGCGTAGCGTGCCGCCCTCAACGGTGACGAAGGACGGACAGAAGCCCTTCACGCAGGAATAGTCCTTGTTGCAGCTCGACTGGTTGATGGTGCGCTTGCGCCCCAGCTCGGTTTCCAGCGGCTCGACCGAAATGCAGTTCGACTGTACCGAGCAGTCGCCGCAGCCTTCACACACCGCGGAATTGATGAAGACGCGCTTGTTGGGGTCTTCCATCAGGCCGCGCTTACGGCGGCGGCGCTTTTCGGCGGCACAGGTCTGCACGAACACGATTGCCGAGCAACCCGGCACTTCGCGCACCGTGCGCATCACCTTGTCGAGTTCGTCGCGATGCGCCAGCTTGGTGCCCGGCGCAATGGTGCTGGCCGGATAGGCGTCCGGATTTTCCGACACCAGCCAGATTTCGCGAATGCCCTCGCTGTGAAGCTGGAAGGTGATCTGCTGCGGCGAGAGGTCGCCGTCATGCTTTTGGCCGCCGGTCATCGCGACGGCGTCGTTATAAAGAATCTTGTAGGTGATGTTGGCTTTCGAGGCGACTGATTGCCGGATCGCCAGACTGCCGGAATGGAAATATGTGCCGTCGCCGAGATTGGCGAAGATGTGCTTTTCGTTGGTGAACGGCGCGATACCCACCCACGGCACGCCCTCGGCGCCCATGTGGGTATAGGTCTCGGTGTTGCGGTCCATCCACAGCGACATAAAGTGACAGCCGATACCGGCCATCGCACGGCTGCCTTCCGGCACCTTGGTCGATGTGTTGTGCGGACAGCCCGAGCAGAAATACGGCGTGCGCGTCACCGGCGCGACGGCCTGCACCTGCGTCGCCTGCCGGCCGTTGAACCAGTCAGCCTTGGCACGCAGCATTGCCACGATTTCGGGATTGAGATCGAGTTGCAGCAGCCGCTCGGTCAGCGAACTCGCCAGCGACGCGACACTCAATTCCTCCGCGAACGGCAGGAAACGCTTGTCGTGGTTGTCCATCTTGCCAACGATGCGCGGACGCACATCGTCACGCCAGTTGAACAACTCCTGCTTGACCTGATTTTCGACGATCTCGCGGCGCTCTTCGATGATGAAGATTTCCTCGAGGCCGACGGCGAACTGCCGCACGCCTTCCGGCTCGAGCGGCCACGGCATGCCGATCTTGTAAAGCCGCAGGCCGATCTTGGCGGCGACCTCGGGCGTAATGCCGAGTTCGCGCAGCGCCTGGCGGATATCCTCGTAGCTCTTGCCGGACGCCATGATGCCATAACGCGCGTTCGGCGAATCCATGGTCACGCGATTGATCTTGTTGGCGCGCGCGAAGGCGATTGCCGCAAAGCCCTTGTAGTCCTGTAGGCGTTTGTCCTGCGCATAGCGGTCATCGGGCCAGCGCAGATTGAGACCGCCCGGCGGCATCTCGAAATCCGTCGGAATGATGAACGGCGTCATCTCGTCGTTCAGATTGATCTCGGCGGTGGTCTCCACCGTCTCGGTGATGACCTTCATGCCGACCCAGCAGCCGGAGTAGCGCGACATCGCAATGCCGAGCAGACCCATCTCGATCATCTCGTGGATGCTCGATGGATAGAGATACGGCATCAGCGCCGAGATGAAAGCATGGTCCGACTGGTGCGGCACGGTCGATGACTTCGCACCGTGATCGTCGCCCGCCAGACACAGCACGCCGCCGTTCTTCGCCGAGCCGGCCGCATTGCCGTGACGAAACACGTCGCCGCAGCGATCGACGCCGGGGCCCTTGCCGTACCAGATGCCGGTGATGCCATCGAACTTCGCGCCCGGCGACAGATTGAGCTGCTGCGAACCCCAGATCGCGGTGGCCGCAAGGTCTTCGTTGACACCTGGCTGGAATTTGACGTTGTACTGTTCGAGGTGCTTGCGCGCGGCGTGAAGCTGCTGATCGTAACCGCCAAGCGGCGATCCGCGATATCCGGTGACAAAGGCGGCGGTGTTCAATCCCATCGCCCGATCTCGCCTCACCTGCGCCATCGGCAGCCGGACCAGTGCCTGAATGCCGGTCAGGAAAACATGTCCCGAGCTTTGCGTGTATTTCTGATCGAGACTGATCGGACCTTGATTGATTCCCATATTTCCGTTGCCTCTTTGCCGGGCGGTTTCTGGCAGCGCCACGAGTCTGATTAGAACCAGTCTATGTCGCTTTTGGTTTCCAGCGCATCATAAATCGCATTCATCAGACCTTTGTTCTGAAAAGCAATTTTCGCATCGCTTTTCAGCCGGGCCGGACCTCTTGTGTCGCTGCGAAGCCCGCCGCTGAAAGGACATTACCATTCTGTTTCGGCCTCTCCTGCGGCAGAACGTTCGCTGCAGTGCGATGGCATAACCCGCAATGCTGACCCGCTCCGGTTGCAACGCTCCGCAGGAACGGTTCGCGCCGCAGAACCGTTGCCAAATGCCTGATCACAACCCGAATTCAACGGGTGCGAGGCAAAGGAGGATGAAAACATGACCGTTATGTCGGAAAACGACCGGTCTGCCGACAACAAGACGGGCGTCCATGACAAGCCCGCCGGTCTCAACGACTTCAAGAACCAGCAAGGCAAGCCTGTCAAAGCGCTGATCGGTATCGCGCTGCTTGTCCTGTTCGCGATCATTCTTGCGCGGATGAATCCGGTGCCGCACGAGTCCATCAGCGCGCCTGCCTGGACCGCGAACCAGACAACAGGTTCCGGAGCGAAGTAGCGCGCGGCGTGTTCCCTGCCGGTGAAAGCGGCCATCTGGAACATGTAAGCGATCCAGAGATTGTCCCGAGAGATCAACCACTGGAGAACACGACCATGGCAATCGAGCGTAACCCGAACGATCCATATGCCACCGCGACGGGTGATGAAGCACATCGTCGCCGGTCCGAACAGTTGGATAACGAGTTGCAGGCAGATCCGGAGCTGGCAGAAGGGCCTGCGAGCGGCGGACGTATCGCACTGTTCGCCATCGCGCTTGTCGCCATTCTCGGCGTGGTGTTTTACGGATTGAACAATTCCAGCACGTCGCCGGAGACGACGCCAACGGCGCAGACGACGCCTGTTGCACCTTCGCCGACGGCCCAGGCGCCTCGCGCCCCGGCCGGCCAGACCACCGGCTCGGCAATGAAACCCGTGCAGCCTGCCCCTCCGCCAGCCGCGAATACACCTGTGCCGGCGGCACCGCAGAATCCCGCTCCGGCCGCGCCGTCCAGCAACTGAACGAAGCGAACTGAATGAATGTCAGCGGCGGGCAGCAATGCCCGCCGCTTTTCTTGGCGGCTAGAATGGGTCTCCACCGAACATGCCGTTGATCTCGGCATATGAAATGGCGGAGCCGAATTCGGCGAACGAACCGTTCTGCGCAATATCGCGTGACACGCGCAGAAACGCACCCCACGCGGCGCGTGCCATCGCACCCCCGACACTGATCCGGCGAACGCCAAGATCGGCGATCTCCGCAACTGACAGGCCGGGCGCGCCCATCAGCAAGTTGACCGGCTTCGGCGCCACGGCTTTCACGATAGCAACGATGTGTTCCTTGCTTTTGATTCCCGGCGCATAAAGGCAATCCGCGCCCGCCTCCGCATAGGCCGTCAGGCGGGCGATGGTGTCATGCAGATCGGGGATTCCAACAAGAAAACTCTCGCAACGCCCGACCAGCAGGACGTCCTGCTTCGTCGCGTCGATCGCAGCGCGCGCCGCGCGCATGCGCTCCACGGCCAGCTTCATTTCGTAGAGCGGCTGCTTTGCATCGCCCGTAGAATCCTCTATCGACAATCCTGCGACGCCGGATGCCACGCCCCGCGTGACATTCGCTGCGACGTCGGCCGGATCGTCCGCGAAACCCGCCTCGAAGTCGGCATTAAGCGGCAGATCGGTTGCATCGTTGAGAATCTTGAGATGATCAAGCACCTGCTCAACCGGCAGATCGTTGTCTGGCCTTCCGGTCGACCAGGCAAATCCCGAACTCGTCGATGCCAGCGCCTTGAATCCCATGCTGGTGAGCAGCCGTGCGCTGCCCACATCCCAGGGATTTGGCAGCACAAAGCAACCGCTTTCATGGAGCTTCCGGAATTCCGCGCGCTTTTGCGTGACTGAAGCCGGCATCCTGTCCTCCCGGGACAATTGTTGTCATTCGTGATGATTGTCATTCGCCGAAGCGGACAATGCCGTCGGCGGCGTGTGAAATCAATCGGCGTAGCTTCATGTCAGCCCCGTACCTGACGAAGAAAGGTTCGCTCCTCGGAGAGGATGAACCTGTGCTCTTGCGCGAAATTGAAATTCGCGACGCCCTCGTCATCCGACTTGAGCCGGGCGCGATAGGCTTCGTAATCCGCCAGACTGGGAAACGAGATCAGCCCGAATGCGATGTTGTCGGTCCCCTCATGCGGCATCCAGTAGCCGAGCAGATCGCCACCGCATTTCGGAATGATGGTAAGCCAGCGCTGCGCGTAGGCCTCAAAGAGATGCCGCTTGAACGGATCAAGCTGATAGCGGATGAAGACGGTGATGGTCATGAGCCTCTCCTGTTCGAGGAAGACTAGACCGTTGCCCGCCAGGAATGCTTCGACTAGGATCGAAGTATGAAAGCAGGACCGGATATGGCCATGATCGCTTCGCTTGTCGGCGATCCCGCACGCTCCAACATGCTGACCGCGCTGATGAGCGGACGCGCCCTCACCGCCACCGAACTTGCGCAGGAAGCGGGCATCACGGCACAGACGGCGAGTTCCCATCTCGCCAAGCTGGAAGCCGGACATCTCGTCGTTCCGGAGAAACAGGGCCGTCACCGCTATTTCCGGTTGTCGGGTCCCGACGTCGCGGCCGTGCTGGAAGGACTGATGGGCCTTGCCGCCCGTGCCGGTCACCTGCGGGTCCGCACAGGCCCGGCCGATCCCGGCCTGCGCCGCGCCCGCGTCTGCTACGATCATCTCGCCGGGGATCTCGGTGTCCGGATGCTGGATGCGATGACCGGGAACAAGCTCCTGCGGGAGCAAAAAGGAAGCGTTTCGCTCACGCCGCGGGGCGAGCGGTTTATCGCCGATCTCGGCATCGACCTTCCCGCGCTTGGCGGAACGCGACGGCCCTTGTGCAAGACCTGTCTCGACTGGAGTGTCCGGCGCAGCCATCTGGCCGGATCGCTCGGCGCGGCGATGCTGTCGCGCTTCTATGAGCTCAACTGGGCGAAGCGCGAAAAAGGCAACCGCGTCGTGACCTTTTCTCCGAAGGGCACTGCCCGCTTTAACGCCCTGTTCGGCGCTCCGAACGATTAATGCAACAATCCGCAGTTGACAGAGTCGCGCAAAAATTGGCGTAATTCGCCGCGCTTTTTGCGCTTTTGATGTCCCGAATTTCTGACAGGGTGTTCCATGTTTCGCAGTGGGTTAATCGCATTTGTCGCACTGTCCTCGGTTACCGTTCCGGCGGCCGGATGGGCGTACGAAATCAAGCCGAAGTCTCCCGAAACTGCATTCTCCGGAAAGCTCCAGCCGGACATCGTCGGCTTGTCCAGCGCCACCGAGGGCAGCAAGGCCGCGCCGATCTTCGAGGCTTATCTGAAGGATCTGCCTGGCGTGAAACCGGAGACCGCGCAGCAGAAGTTCGGCGGCACCAACGTGACCTACGTCACCGCGATGAAGTTCACCCTCTCTCCGACCAGCACCCATCCGGGTGAATCGATGCTGGCGGTATTCTCTTCGCCGGCGAGCAGCAACCGCGCCTATTACATTTCGCGCGTTCTCGGCTTTTCCTCCGACAAACAGCCATCCAAAGCCGAGATGATCGAACGTATCACCGGAAAGTATGGCGCACCGACCGCGATCGGCGATGGCCGCATGTATTATTTCTACAAGGGCGGCAAGCTGATGTCGGTGAAGCAAAAGTACACCCCTGCCAGCGCCTTGGAAGCGCTCAACGCGCCGATCAATCCGAAAGCTGCCGTCGCGCTCAACGATTCCAACGGACGCGGAAGCTGCGTTGCGGAGCTGAAGCGCGCACAGGCGCTGGAGAAAACCCTCGACAAGCTGGTCACCGAGGCCAAGGCCGCCAATTGCGAGGGCCTGTTGACGGTCGAAATCTCGCCCGGCATCACTGCCGACCGCGTCAGCAAGGCCGAATTCACGCTGATCGACTTCAAGCGGATCGTCAGCGCGGCGAAGATCGACGCTGATGCCTTCGCCGCCGAGAAGAACGAAGCCCTCAACAAAACGCCACTCGGCAACGCGCCGAAGCTCTGAGCCGGCGATGAAGGCGGCGCTCGCAGCGATTGCGCTTGTTGCTCCGGTGCTCTGCGCCGGAGCCTTGCAGGCCGCGCCGCTGGCACCGTCACCCCTCCCTATCAACAGCGACATCGTCGCGATCAAGGACGGCTGCGGTATCGGCTTTCACCGGCTCTCCAGCGGAATCTGCCGACCCGAACCGAAAGGGCCACGCCTGATGCGGCTGTTCGCGCGCAAGTGCCCGCTCGGCTATCGCCGCAACCTCGCCGGCAAGTGCCGCCGGGACTGAACTGAGCGCACCCGCAAAACGAAACCCCGGCGCGAACGCCGGGGCTCGTTCAGTTCAATGCTCACCAGCGGCGGCGATGCCAGTGACGGCGGTGATGGCGGCGCCAGTGGCGCCGGTAATGACGGCGGCGCCAATGCACATTCTCAGCATGCGCGTTCGCGACATCATCCTGATCGGCGACAGCGGGCCTTGCCGACGCATCCGGCTCGGGCTTCGGGCCATTCATCAAATCCTGCTGCGGGGACAGCATCGGCGCTGCGCTCGCGGCCGTCGCAGCCGCGGCGATCGCACCTGCGCCTGCGGCGACGCCAAACGCGAACTTGAGAAAATCACGACGTTCCATCGACTGTTCTCCTTGTGTCGGTTCACGGCACCACTGTCCCGCAAGCGTGATGAACGCTGAATGAAGCCAGATCGTTCCATGCTGCGTGCGAATTGTCGCACGCAGAACGGATGCGTCGCTCATCAAAGATAATAGCGGCGGCGGCGCCAGTAGCGGCGGCGGTAAATCGGCCGGCGGCGCCATCCCCAATACCTGCGGCGGCGCCAGTGACGGCGGCGTCGGAAGCCCCAGTATCTGCGGCGGCGCCATCCCCAGCGGCGGCGCCAGCGCCGCCTGCGCCAACGCACCTGTTCGAGCTGTGCGTCCTTCAGATCGTCGTCATTGGCGATGGCGTTCTGCGGAATCTGATCCGGCTCGAGCGGTGTGCCGGTGATGGCGTTCGGCGCAAGCGGTGCGGCTTTTGCCGCGGCGATGGTGGCAGCGCCCGCGGCGGCGACACCGAATGCGAACTTGAGAAAACCACGGCGATCCATCAGGCGTCCTCCGATCTGCTGTCTCTTGAGCGAACAATTCCGCAGCGTGCATGAATGGAAACTGAACCCCGCCGCGCAGGTTCCTGCCTGCCGTGTTTTCGCGCAGAGCGGTCACAATCGGTTCATCTTGTGTCAATAATCGAGAGAATAGTGTCCCGGCGTCGGCCCCGTGCCGGCGACTGATTCCATCCTCCGGTCAGCCCCGGCCGGTCAGGAACAGATCGCGATGTCAATTTTGACCTAAGGAAGGATACCCATGAAAACCTTGTTCGCAGCAGCCCTTCTCGCAGCCACCGCGGCCGGTTTCAGCGCCGCCAACGCCATGCCCGCAGGCCCTGTCTCCGGTCCCGCCGTCGACGTGATCCAGGTCGCAGGCGGCTGCGGCCCCGGCTTCCATCGCGGTCCCTATGGCGGCTGCCGCGCCAACCGTGGCCGCGTCGTGGTTGTCCGTCCGCCGGTCGTGCGCAAGTGCCGCTACTGGGGTCCGGGCCGCCGCGTCTGCCGCACCTGGTGGTAAGCGCACCGCTTCTTGAAAAACCCCGCTTCGGCGGGGTTTTTCTTTTGTACAATCTGCGCATGACCTGATCCAAAAACCGCTTCGCATTTTGTGGGGCCAAGCGCGATCACCCCTGTTGTTATGACGGCGCGGGGGCGCCCGTAATCGTTTCATCGCTTCGCCCGAATGAGGGCGCGCGGAACGCCGGATGCGCGAGCGCATCCGCAGCCTCATGCGCAATGAAAACAAGCGCACGAGTTCGTCACCACGGTCACGCCGCTTCATCCGGCGTTCCGCACGCAATGGTTGGAACGGCTTGCTGCGCGAAAACCCCCGGTGACCGGCCCTGAGGTCACCACCGCTGGAGAGGACTTCCGTGCCGCCGCTCTCCCTCTGTACGAGGAAAGAGCTTTGGCACTGCCTCATGGCGCAAGGCGATGCGCCGGGATATCGCGCTTTGGGCCGTCCGCGAACAATGTGGTCGTCATCGCTGTCCGCGCACGATCTGTCCGGAGACAGAAGTTTCGTGCGCATCCGGCGATCGAACACCGCACGCGGCCACCGCATCCCGCCCCGCGTCTCGTGACGATCGCGACACGCCCCTCATCGTCGGGGCAGGACATCTGGAATATATTCCCATATTGGCTGAAATGTCAAGTCCCAGGTATCGAATGGGTATCTTCCGGAACGCAGCATGCGCGCCTAAACACAGCCCCTTGCAAATCCATGGCTGGTTCATGATGACAGACAGCATCATCGCCCACCGCGCGTTCCGATCCCGCACTTCAAAATTCGCCCATGTCATCGAGCGGTTCGGCCTCTCGATGGCCGGTGCATCGTGCGGACTGTTCGTGGCGGCGCAGGTTTCCAACGCCCGCATCGAAATATTGAGTTCCGTCGGCATGAGTCTGGCGCTGATGGTGCTCGGCGCGATCGGATTCTATCTCGGCATCGACGTGCCGCCTCACCGCAACGCCCGGCTGCATCTGTTGCGCAACGGGTCGACGAGCGAGGCCCCTCCCACGACTGATCCGGTCGAACTGTTGAGTTCGGCCGGAACCTTTCTTGCCGCGATTGTGGCTTTCATCTCGGTCTATGCCATCGTCACCGACGCGGAAACCTCCACGACGGTCCTCGTCCTGCTCGCCATCGGCTGGCTTGTGGGCGTGGTGATCCAGATCGTGGCGGGAACCACGGCGCGAATGCGGAAAACTTGAACGAATTTATCGCGACTGCTTCTCGCGGGCACGCGGCATATTCGGCGCGATGAGCGGCGCCGGGACTTTCATGGCCTCGCGCTGCTTGCGGAGCGCTTCGTCGCGCGCCTTGGCGCAGAGCGCCTTGTCATAAGGCGTCGGCTGCTTCGGCCCGATGCTTGCGACACGCGAGATCATCTGCTGCGGCATGTGACTGCCGTCGGACAGGGGCTGAACGGACATGGGTGGGGGCTTGCGCGGAGACATGCCTCAACAACGCGCAGTCTGCCCAAAAGTTTCCTGGAACAAAACGCCACACCGGTTTGTGACCGCGCGACCGATCCATCCCGACAAGCCTCAGTGCGGCCCTTCCCGCTCATAGATAAACTTGGGCATTTCCCATTTGTAGCGGATCGCCAGCAGGCGAAATGTCAGTCCGAACGCCACCGAGCCGATCACAACCGCGACATGTTCGGTGCCGAGATTCGTGAACGCGACATAGATCGCGCCGGTGAGCAGCGACACGCTGGCGTAAAGCTCGCTTCGGAACAGCAGCGGGATTTCCGTGCAGAGAATATCGCGCAGCACGCCCCCCGCGCATCCGGTGATCATCCCCGCCACCACCACAATGGTCAGCGGCTGGCCCATGCTCATGGCGACACTGCAGCCGATGATGGTGAAGACCACGAGACCAACGGCGTCGAGCACGAGAAAAAGATAATGCAGGCGATGCACCACCCGCGCCAGCGCGATGGTGAGCAGTGCGGCGCCGCCGGTGAGAAACAAAAGCGAGGGATGTTTCACCCAAAGCAGCGGATAATGCCCGAGCAGCATGTCGCGCAACGAGCCGCCGCCAAGCGCGGTCACGCAGCCAAGCACCGCGACGCCGAACCAGTCCATCTTGCGCCGCCCGGCGGCCAGCGCTGCCGTCATGGCCTCGGCGACCATGGCGAACAGACCGAAGATGAAAAGGACCGATTCTGCGGGCTCCATGAGGGAGGCGTAGCATAGATCGGTTGCTGATGCAGGGCGGGTACAGCGAAACGCCTGCCGCTCTACGCTCCCGGTCGTCCCCGCGAAGGCGGGGATCGAGACTTTAAACAGAAACCTCACATGGCGCTGACAAACCGCAAACTGGGTCCCCGCCTGCGCGGGGACGACCGGTTGAGAGATGCGAGACCATGACGAAGCGAATTACGCGGGCCAGCTCTCCGCCTGGACCATGATGTCGCGCGTGCGCTTCACCTCGGGCCAGTCGCGGTCGAAGTCGCGGATCAGCCGCTTCATCTCCTCCCCGCCGACCGCGGCATCGAGCGACGCCCGGTCCGGGAATTCATACATCGCCAGATGCACGGCAGGATCGTTGGCGAGCCAGTAGCGCCACGCACGCTTGCAGCCGAACGACTTCACCGCATCCGGCAAATGCTCGCGCGAATACCACGCATCGAAGGCAGCGCGTTTGGATTCATCGGAGACAGTGGCGCGGACAACGAGGATGTGAGGCATGAACACGCGGCCTTGATTTGTCAAACAGCAGTTACGGCACTTCACGCCAGTAAACGCAAGATGAAAACACCAGAAAAGAACCGGCTAATAAGCCTTCGATCAAGAACGAAGGCCCCAAGGACAAAACAGCAAGAGTAAGAAATGAGAACTTTGAAGATAAATACCCGAAAGATTCCGCTGCAAAGCCCCAAACCAAGGGCAAACTTATTGCGATTATACCAGCCGCTAGCAAACCAACCATCAATCTCCGCCAACTAGCTCTCAGCTCAACGGGTGGCGGGCTCCCTTTCGAAAATTCGCGTACAGTTTTCCTAAAGAAAAATAGCGAAAAAACAATCTGAGCTAAGATTAGCAAAGCGAAAAGAAATTCAAATTCAGCAATCTTTGCGTCGGACAATAGCTCCACATTGCGCAGTACTTTGAAGGTCGGCGTCTCTTGCAGGATATGCGATCGAAACGCGAATCTATCTGACCCAGTCATTACGACAATTGGAATGAGCAGTCCGATGACGCTCAACAAGAATCCAGCCGCAGTACTCGTTGTCTGAGGAGGCACGAGAAGACCATATCGGTTTCGCTCAAAATCCATTGAAACCGTCGCGCTGCGGCATTCCAATATTGATGTGAGTCCTCACAACGGAATGTTGTCGTGCTTCTTCATCGGCACGTCGACGTGCTTGTCCTTAAGCATCGCCAGCGCGCGGGCGATGCGCTTGCGGGTCGAGTGCGGCATGATCACGTCGTCGATATAGCCGCGCTCGGCGGCGACGAACGGTGACAGGAAGCGGTCTTCGTATTCCTTGGTGCGCGCGGCGATCTTTTCCGCGTCGCCAATGTCCTGACGGAAGATGATCTCCACCGCGCCCTTCGCGCCCATCACCGCGATCTGCGCCGTCGGCCAGGCGTAGTTCATGTCCGCGCCGATTTCCTTCGAGGCCATCACGTCGAACGCGCCGCCATAGGCCTTGCGCGTGATCACCGTCACCAGCGGCACCGTGCACTGGCTGTAGGCGAACAGCAGCTTCGCGCCGTGCTTGATCAGCCCGCCGTATTCCTGCGCAGTGCCCGGCAGGAAACCCGGCACGTCCACGAAGGTGACGATCGGAATGTTGAAGGCGTCACAGAAACGGACAAAGCGCGCCGCCTTGCGCGAGGCGTCGCTGTCGAGCACGCCCGCCAGCACCATCGGCTGGTTGGCGACAAAGCCCACGGTCTTGCCCGCGATGCGGCCGAAGCCGGTGACGATGTTGCGCGCGAAGGTTTCGGCGAGCTCAAAGAAATCGCCCTCGTCCACCACTTTCAGGATCAGTTCCTTGATGTCATAAGGCTGGTTCGGATTTTCCGGCACCAGCGTGTCGAGCGAGTCTTCCGTGCGCTCGATGTCATCGAAGCTCGGCCATTCCGGCACGCCCGCGGTGTTGTTGCTGGGCAGGAAGTCCAGCAGCCGGCGCATCTGCAGGATGGTCTCGACATCGTCGTTGAATGCGCCATCCGCGATGGAGGATTTGGTGGCGTGCACGCTGGCGCCGCCGAGTTCTTCCGCCGTGACCACCTCGTTGGTCACGGTCTTCACCACGTCGGGGCCGGTGACGAACATGTAGCTGGTGTTCTTCACCATGAAGATGAAGTCGGTCATCGCCGGCGAATAGACGTCGCCGCCCGCGCAAGGGCCCATGATGACGCTGATCTGCGGGATGACGCCGGAGGCCTGCACATTGCGGCGGAACACGTAGGAATAACCGGCCAGCGCCGCCACGCCTTCCTGAATGCGCGCGCCGCCCGCGTCATAGAGGCCGATGATCGGCGCGCGCGCCTTCAGCGCCATGTCCTGCAGCTTGGTGATTTTCAGCGCGTGGGTCTCGGACAGCGAGCCGCCGAACACGGTGAAGTCCTTGGCAAAGACAAACGTCTTGCGGCCGTTCACGGTGCCCCAGCCGGTGACCACGCCGTCGCCGGGGATCTTGTTCTTTTCCATGCCGAACTCGACCGAACGATGCTCGACGAACATGTCGAATTCCTCGAACGAACCCTTGTCCAGCAACAGCTCGATGCGCTCGCGGGCTGTCAGCTTGCCGCGCGCGTGCTGCGCCTCGATGCGCTTGTCGCCGCCGCCCTTCTTAGCTCCGGCGCGGCGTTCGTCGAGTGCTTCGAGGATATGCTTCATGGATGTCGCCCCAGGGTCTTTGTTTTGGACCGGCGGCGGCCCGCCGGTGATGGATCGTTGGCCAGCGTTCTAGCATGCTGTTCGGGCGGGGGAAAATGGCCCGGCCGCCCCGAAAATGGCGGGTCTGGCAGCCCTGCGCGGCGTGCTAAAAGGCAGTTCTCAAAGAGGATTCGCTGGCATGACCGACACCACGACCACATCCGCCACAGGCGGCGCGACCGGCGGGGTGCGCACCCTGCTGCGTCTGGAGGGCCTGGCGCTGGCTGTGGCCTGCATGGTTTTCTACAGCTACTTCGAGGGCTCGTGGTGGATGTTCGCCATCCTGCTGCTGGCGCCGGACCTGAGCTTCCTCGGCTACCTCGGCGGCCCGCGCACGGGCGCGGCGGCCTACAATTTCGCCCATGCCGCGATCCTGCCGATGCTGCTCGGCATCTTCGCCATGGTCACGTCGTCCGCGCTGGCGATGCACCTGTCGCTGATCTGGTGCGCCCATATCGGCTTCGACCGCGCGCTCGGCTACGGCCTGAAATACGACGCGGGATTTTCATTCACGCATCTCGGGCGGATCGGGAAGGACGCAGGCCAATAGCCCGCGCCCTTCCCGCGTAAAGATCACGCCAGCGTTTCATCCAGCCAGTCGAAGATGCGGGCGTTGGACAGACGGCTGGCGCCGACCTGACAATGCGCGCCGGCGCCTTCCGCGTTCGAGAAGTGGATCATGGTCTTGCGGCAGGTCAGGTGATCGAACAGCTTTTTCGGCTGGCCCTTGAAGAACAGATCGTCCTCCGGGTCCAGCACCAGCGTCGGGCAACTGATCTTCTCCGCGATGCCGTCCTTCACATTGAAGTCGATCGCTTTGGCGAAATAGCCGCGCGGCGTCTTGGCGCCGGTGGCATACATGCCGTGGGTGATGGCCCAGCGCGAGGTCGGCGACGCCTTCATCGCCCCTTCCAGCGCGCGGTCGATCTCGGGCGCATGCTCCGCCCGCAGCGCGGCATCGAACGCCGCCTGCTGTTCCGGCGGAACGCGGGCCGCGTTCCTGTGGACCTCGCCGTAGTCATAAAGACCGTCGTTGGCCACCAGCGCCGCGATGCGCTTTTCGAAAGCCGCCGCGCGCGGCGCCAGCACGCCGCCGAGGCTGATGCCCATATAGGCGATCTTCTTCGGATCGACCCCCGGCTGCTTGATTGCGAAGTCCACCACCGGCGTGATGACCTTCTCCCAGTCCGGACGGAACACCAGCCCCTCTCGATGCAGCGGCCCGTATTGCCCCGGCCCGTCGAAGGCCAGCACGTTGTAGCCGCGCTCGACACCCGCGCGCGCGCCGGAGAAGTGCATTTCTTCCACCGAGCCGTCGAAGCCGGTGTGCATGATCAGCGTCGGGCGCGGACGGCCCGAGTCATCGACGAGGTGGAGATAGCCCGGCAGCGTGGTGTTCTCGTAGGGAATCTCGACGTGCTTGATCGGCTGGTCGTGCAGCGCCGCACTCTGCTTGTAGGTCTCCACCGACAGCTTGTAGGCGCGCATGACCCGCGGGTCCTTCGGGTTGGCGTGGAGGAAGAACTCCGACGCAAAGTAATAGGTGCTGGCGCGGAGGAAGCTATCGCGGGCGCTGACGCGGTGGCCGCACGCGAGCTGATCGGCCCCCTCTTTCGCGACCTTGTCGGCGGTCGCGTTCCATTGGTCGTACCAGCTATCGTAGTCCCCGGCCTTGATCCGGGACGACGTTGCCAGAACCTCGCCGAACAGCGCGCCGCCATACTCCGCATTTCCGAAAATCCGCTGGGTCTCAAACCAGAACTGGACGTCGTCCGGAAACAGCGGCGGCTTGGTGGCCGGCGGCTTCGGGGCGGCCCCGGCAGCCGGTGGCGCGGTCTGGGCCACGGCAAAGCTGCTGGTGGCCACGGTGGCGAGCGAAACTCCAAGTTCCAAAAGTGTCCTGCGATCCATGACGTCCTCCAAATTGTTTATTGGCGGCCGGTAGAATGGCATGAGACAACTACTAACGCAAATTAATTTGCATTAAGGAAAGCCCATGACGGGGAAAACCCGGCCCGGCGGACGAACCGCCCGAACCAGGGAGGCGGTTTTCGAGGCCGTCGCCGCCCTGATCGCCGAGCGCGGATATGGCAATATCGCCATGGCCGACATCGCAGAGCGCGCCGGGGTCGCGGCCACGAGCCTCTACCGCCGCTGGGGCGACGTGCGCCTGCTGGTGCTGGAAGTGGCGGTGGAAGAGCTGATGCGCGAACGCCCCCTGCCGGACACCGGATCGCTGCGCGGCGACCTGATCGCGTGGGGCCGCTCGATCGCCTCAGGACTCGCCAGCCGCGAAGGCTCCTCGTTCTTCCGTGCGCTGGTCGCAACCATGATGCCGGCGGGCACCGATGAATCGGCACGCTCTGCCGTGCTGGCGCCGCGCAGCAAGCAAATCTCCACCATGATGGCGCGCGCCCGCGACCGCGGCGAGAAAACGCCATCGGTCGCCGACGTGCTGGATCATCTGCTTTCTCCGCTCTATGTCCGCGCGCTGTTCGGCTCGCCCGCCGATGAAGCCTTCGCCGAGGCTCTGGTTGAACGGCTGCTGGCCAGATAAAGACTCACACAGCGCGACATCCCGGCGCGCGCAGAAAGATCAGGCCATGCTGTTTCTTGTCATTTCCGAACCGCGGCCCGAACGCCCGTCCGATGTCGCCAAGGTGCGGCAGGGTTTCTGGCCGTGGATGGAAACGTATCGGGCGCAGGGAATCTGCAAGCACATCTATCCGCGCGTCGGGCGCGGTGCAGTCGCGATCTTCGATGTCGAGAGCAACGACGTGCTGCACCGAATTTTGAACGAATGGGCGGACATTATTCCCGCCCGCTTCGACACCTATCCGCTGGTCGATCTCGCCGCCACCAAGGCCGTGCTGGCGGCGCAAATCGCGGCGAAGGACTAGACCGAGCACTGCTCCACCTCTCCCCGCTTGCAGGGAGAGGTAAAAAGAAATGCGCGTTACACTTTCGGCGGACGGCTGGCGACGAAGTAGCTCGACTTGTGCACCACCTTGCCGTCGCGCAGCGTGATGACATCGACAAGTTCCATCACCACGGGTGTGCCGTCGGGCTTGGTCGCGGTGAGGATCGATTCCGAGACGAAGTGATTGTCGCTGCCATAGAGCGCGACACCCTCGAACTTGATGCCCGGCAATCCTGAAATGTCCTTGCCGAACTGCTCGGCGACGGCGTCCTTGCCCTTGTAGACCTTCGGATTGCCGTGGCGCTGATAACTGGTGTCGTCGGCGTGAAACGCCATGATCGCCGCGACGTCGTGCGCGTTCCAGGCGGCATTGTAACGGGTGGCAAGATCACGCCATGACATGTTTCGGCTCCCTCAACTTTTGTGCTTCTTGAGGGAAGCCTAGCCGGTTTCCGCCAAACGTGAAACCGGACACCTCGCGTCAAATGGCTCCCATGTCCGCAAGGCACAGTTGAGCGATTTTCATCCGGGCCGCCGAATGCTTCGGCTCGGTGACATCGAGGTTGAGCGCGAACACGGTCTGCATGCTGCCCTTCTCGGCCCAGCCGACCAGCCAGCCCACCGCAACGCCCTTGCGATCCGCCATGCTCTTGTCGGTGATCCCGATCAGACCGGTCTTGGCCCGGATGACGCTGTCGCGCGCTTTGGTCACCGGCAGGATGTCCGCCGTCAGATCCTGTGCGCGCTTCGACACCGGCAGCGCGCGCCGGCGCAGCCTGTCCACGAATGCGATCTGCTCCAGCGGCGAGATGCGCAGGTCGCCGGTTAGCCAGAACCTGTCGATGCCGCCGCCGATGTTGCGGTTGCCGTAGTCGAATGCATCGACATATTTCTGCATCCGCTCCACGCCGATGCGCCGCGCGATCTGCTGATAGACCGGAACGGCGGACACGGCGATGGCCGAGCGCAGCGTATGATCCTTGTTCCACTCCTTGATCTCGCGCGTCACGCCATCCCACTTGAACACGTCCTTGTCCGGATCGGCGACAACGCCGGTTTCCAGCGCGATGACCGAGTTGGGGATCTTGAAGGTGGACGCCGGAAGGATCGCCTCCCGCGCGCGGGAATGATCGCTGGCAATCACATGCTGGTCATCCGCACGGAATGCGGCAAAGGCGCCGACGGTGCCTTCGTCGGCGAAATGCTTCTGAAGGGTTTTGCGGACCTCGTAACGCGGAATGACATCCGCGAAAGCGCGGACGGGAATAACAGCGGCACCAGCGGCGAGCGAAAGGACGTGGCGGCGATTGATCATGATCATCTCATACGACTTGGCGGCACTAAATGCGCGGCGCATCGTGGTGAAATGATGACGGTTCCAGCCTTCGTTATTGCGAGGAGCAAAGCGACGAAGCAATCCAGCTTCAAGCTGTGGATTGCTTCGCTTCGCTTCGCTCGCAATGACGATAACTCAATCTAGCGCAGCCGCCCTGTCAGGCGCATGACGAAAATCAAAACTTCCGCCACCGCCTTGTAAAGCTCGGCGGGAATCTCGTCGCCAAGCTCGACATTGGAGAGCGCGCCCGCGAGCACTTCATTCTCCTGAATGGGAATGTCGTTCTCTCTGGCGATCTCGATGATCTTTTCGCCGACCGTGCCCTTGCCCTTGGCGACAACGCGCGGCGCACCCTTCTTGTCATAATGAAGGGCGACGGCAAGGCGGCTTTTGGTGTCGATGCTCACAGCGCGCGATCCAGAAAATGACCGGCCGGCGGCGGCGCGGCTTTGGGTGGTGTGCCCTCGCCGATCACGATGTCGCCGGGCTCAAGCGCGGCTTCGCGCAGCGCATGGGACAGTTGGGGTGCGTTGATGCGCAGTTGCGCCGCGGTTGCGGGCCGCTCGGCCCACATCCGCACCGATGTGCGTCCGTTGCTCAATGAGACCAGCGCATGCACCGGGCCGCTCGGCTCGACATCGAGCGAGAAGCGCGCGCGCCAGACCCGGCCGGCCGCTTCCGTCTCGCTGCCCGCACCATCGCGCGCAATCTCGAACTGCGCCACGGCAGTGCCCTGCGGCGTCACGAACGGAATCTCGAAATTCCAGCGCGGCACCATCGGATCGTTGCGCAGGCCGGGCGTATCCACCGGCAATGACGCGGCCTGCAGCAACGTCTGACGCGCCAGCGCGGCGTCGGTGTCCTCGATCAGGCGATGGGCCATGGTTGCGGGCGCGTCGTCCGGCGCGAGCGACGGCTGCGCGACAGACTGCGCGCTCGGCTCGGAGCCGCGAAACGGCGGCGGCGGCACGTTGGTGCGCGCAATCTCGTCGCCGTCCACCGGCATCCGGGAGACACCCGCCTGTCCCTCCGCATTGAGCAGCCTTGCGACTTCGTCCTGCACGCCTTTCGGAAACGCCTGCAGCACTTCCTGCAACGCGGTCAGTCCGGCGCTTGCAGCCGCCGCGCGGTTGGCCGCCGTCGGTAGCGGCTCGTTCGGCGCATAGACGCGGACCTTGCCATCGAACTCTGCGGCGTCTTCGGCGATGCGGGCGGCCGCTTGCGGCAGGAGAATATCGCCGTCCATGCCGGGCGAGAGCGGCGGCGCGCCGGCTTGCGGTACGCTCAACGGCGGCGGCTGCGCCGTAATTTCCGGCGCAGGCATGTTGCCGAGCCACGATGAGACGGTTTGCCGGAACACGATCAGCGCGGCCTTCAGATCGGGGCCGTTCGCACCCTGCGATGACGCAAGGTTTTGTTCGAGGAAAAGGCCGGAGTTCTGGAACGCGGTCTTCAGCGCGTCGCCGGTGAGATTTTCGGTCAGCGGTGTGCGCTGCGCCAGCAGTTGCGCGGCGGCCTCCTGCAATGTCTGCGGCACCTGTGGCGAGGATGCGGCAACGCCGAGATTGGCGAACAGCGGCGACAGGCTGCCCTGCTTTGTGGCGGCGCTCTGCACCGCTGCCGACACCGCGAGCGCTTCGAGATTTGTCAGCACACGGCCCGAGGCGGCCGCCTGCACCGGAACGTCGGCTTTCGGCACGCTGACAGTGTCGGTCTTCGCAGCCGTATTCGCCGCAGACGATGCCGCGCCCTCGCCCGGCACGATCTGCAGCCGCACGCCTTGCGGCGTCTGCGACACCGCAAGCTGCAGGGTCTGGCCCGGCTGCAACGGCACTTCGGACAAAACTTCAATGGTGAGATTGGCAATCGCGATGCGCACCAGATTGGCATCAAGCTGCTTTAGTACGGTCGCGTCGATCACCGTTCCCGGCTGCAACGCAACCGCCGCCGTGGGCTGGGCGGCAACAACCGGAAAGACGGGATTGATGGCAATCGACATGCGGGGGAAATCCTCAGGCAAGGACCTTAAGCCCGGCGTCGTAAACGTCTTGTTAACCGAAAGGATCAGGCAAGCGCTTTGAGCACCCGCACGGCGGCCTCGAAATCCCTGAACTTCGAGGCGCGGCGGGCTGCGACTTCCTCGTCCGCTCCCCACTTCTCGCTGTTCCAGTCCTCGTCCACATGAGCTGCGGCCCAGACCTGCGATCCGTCGAGGATGCCGTGCTTGAGCGCCAGCGCCAGCAGCGCCGAGCCGGTCATGGTCGTCACCACATGGAACGCACCGGCAGGCCACGCCTCCGACGGCAAGGCAGCCCGCGCGGCCGCGACGGCGGTCTCCGGCTGGCGGACATGCACCACGCCTTCACCGAGAATGAAATGCGCGCCGAGGCTATCGGCCGCCCACCGCAGCACCGGGTCCCAATGCTCCGCCTGGCGCGCGACGAGCGCGTCGGGAAATCCGGCGCGATAGAACAGCAGATCGGTTTCAAGATATTTCGCCGCGTCATCGGCGACGGCCTGCACGTTCGCGGCAACACCGTCGATCACGCTGTTGGCGAGCCGCGTCAACGGCATCGACATCGGGTCGATGTGTTCGCCCTGCGCGTCCCACTCCGCTGCGATCGCCTCGGCGAGATCGCGGGTCGGCGCGGCCAGCAGGTTCTTGCCGGGCGTGCGCACCTGCTTGCCGTCAAGCGTCACGCCGAAACCGCCGGGACCTTCGGCCACGCCCGCGCTGGTGTAGAATTTCTTGCGCAGCGGCGTGCGCGATGACTTCTGCGAGGCCTCGCGCGGGTCCGGCGATAATTTCCCCTCAATGTCATCGAAGAGTTCGCGCATGCGTTTGCTTTCTCATTTTGGGCATGGCCTTGCCCGAAAACCGGTGCCCACCCTCGGATCAAGTGCCCGAGGGCATGCTTTTCGGGGCCATGCCTACTGATTGGCGCACTGGCGCGAATAGGCCGCGCGCTGGTTTGGATTCATGCCCCATGCCGCGCCGTCATCGAGACAGCGCGCGACACGCTCGCTGAACGACGGGCGGCGGCTGCGTTTGAGCACCGGCTCCGGCGGCGTGTCCTGTGTGACAATGCTGGGCGTTGTATTCTGCAGTTCGAATCGCGGCGGCGAATTCATCTGCGGCACTTTCGGCACCACAATCGGCGGCGGCGGCGGCGCAGGCGGCGCGGTCGGAAACGGAATCACCGGCTGGTTGTTGATTCCGCCCGGCGGATAGATCTGCGCATGGGCCTGCCCCGCGAGAGCGGCTGAGAGTGCGAGAGCAATTGCAACGCTTGTTTTGTGCATTACCAACATATCGTCATCCCGCGCGGCGGCGGCAAGAGTGTCACCTGTGTGTGATCACTCCTCCGGTGCGTTCTCGATCGGATCGAAGCGGTCGCCCTCAAGGCCGAGCAGGTTCCATGACTGCAGCATGTGCGGCGGCAAGGGCGCGGTGACGTCGATGAAACCGCCGCGCGGATGCGGGATTACGATACGGCGCGCCAAAAGATGCAGCCGCTTCTGGATACCGCCCGGCAACTGCCAGTTTTCCTTGTTGAAGTATTTCGGATCGCCGACGATGGCGTGGTTGATATGCGCCATGTGCGCGCGCAACTGATGCGTGCGCCCTGTCACCGGCTTCAGCGATACCCAGGCCAGCTTCTGCGCCGAGGCTTCGACCACCGCATAATAGGTCACTGCATGCGCCGCGCCCTCGTCACCATGCTCCGCGACGCGCATGATCGAATCTTCCTCGCTCTCTTCCTTCGCCAGATAGGTCGAGATGCGGCCCTGCTTCGGCTTCGGAACGCCCGCCACCAGCGCCCAGTAAATCTTGCGCGCGGAGCGATGACGGAACGAACCGGTCAATGCGCTGGCGGCAAAGCGTGTCTTGGCGATCAGCAGGCAGCCGGACGTTTCACGGTCGAGGCGATGGACCAGACGCGGCTTCTGCCCCTTGGCGTCGCGCATCACTTCCAGCATCTGGTCGACGTGCTTGGTCATGCCCGACCCGCCCTGCACGGCAAGGCCCGCAGGCTTGTTCAGCACCATCAGATCCTCGTCCTCGAACAGGATCATCTTGCGCAATTCTTCGAGTGTCTTTGTCGCGGCCTCGGACAGTTCGCCGCCCACCTTCGGCGTATCGAGCTTCAGCGGCGGAATGCGCACGCTTTGTCCTTCCTCGAGCCGGTCCTTGCTGTCGGCGCGCTTGCCGTTCACGCGCAGCTCGCCTTTGCGGACGATGCGCTGGATGTGGGAAAAAGACAGGCCGGGAAAGCGATGCTCGAGGAACCGATCCACGCGCATGTTGTTTTCGTCGGCGGTGACCACGACGGTCTGCACCTTGGTCGGCAATGGCGGCGGCGCGGCTTTCTCCTCGCGCACGGGTTCAGGGCGCGGCTCGCGTGCCGGCGGACGCAACGAAAATTTTCCGGCGGATGCGGGGCCGCGCTTCTCTGAAGTTCGCGGTCCGAACGACGGCTTACCGGAAGCGGATTTCGCCGAGCCGCGCTTGTCCGTGCCGGATTTTGCGGGACCGCGCTTGCCGCCCTTGCGGTCCTCGCGCACGGATTTCTTTTCCAGCGGCTTCCTGAAACGGCGACTCATGATGATCTGTCTTTTCTCAGCTTGGCCCAGTAATCGAGCCGCTTGCGAATCTCGCGTTCAAAGCCCCGGTCCGGCGGATCGTAGAACGTCTGGCGGCCGAGCGCTTCCGGAAAGTAGTCCTGCCCCGAAAAAGCATCGGGCATGTCGTGGTCGTATTGATAGCCGGACCCATAGCCTTCCGCCTGCATCAGCTTGGTCGGCGAATTGAGAATGTGCTTCGGCGGCAGCAGCGAGCCGCCTTCCTTCGCCGTGCGCATCGCGGCCTTGTAGGCCATGTATCCGGCATTGGATTTCGGGGCGGTCGCGATGTAGATCACCGCCTGTGCAATCGCCAGTTCGCCCTCCGGCGATCCCAGGAAATCATAGGCGTCCTTGGCGGCGTTGCAGATCACCAGCGCCTGCGGATCGGCAAGACCGATGTCCTCCACCGCCATCCGCACCACACGGCGCGCCAGGAACAGCGGGTCCTCGCCCGCATCCAGCATCCGCGCGAGATAATACAGCGCAGCATCGGGATCGGAGCCGCGCACGGATTTATGCAGCGCGGAGATCAGGTTGTAGTGGCCGTCCGCCGATTTGTCGTAGATCGGCGCGCGGCGCTGCAGGATGTCCTGCAACTGCGCGGCATTGAAAACCTCATCGGCGCGCGCGGCACGCCAGACCTCTTCCGCCAGCGTCAGCGCGGCGCGTCCGTCGCCGTCCGCCATCCTCACCAGCACGGCGCGCGCTTCCGCGTCCAGCGGCAGCTTCCTGCCCTGCACGTCTTCCGCACGCGCATAGAGTTTCTCGACCGCCTCCGTGTCGAGCGACTGGAACACCAGCACGCGCGCGCGTGACAGAAGCGCCGCGTTCAGTTCAAACGATGGATTTTCCGTGGTCGCACCGACCAGCACCACCGTGCCGTCTTCCATCACCGGCAGGAAGGAATCCTGCTGCGCGCGATTGAAGCGATGCACCTCGTCCACGAACAGCAGCGTGCCCTTGCCCATCTCGCGGCGGGCGCGCGCGGCATCGAACACCTTCTTCAGGTCGGCGACACCGGAGAACACGGCAGAGATTTGCTCGAACTCAAGTTCGGTCGCATCCGCCAGCAATCGCGCCACCGTGGTCTTGCCGGTGCCGGGCGGCCCCCAGAAGATCAGCGAGCCGAGCGTGCGCGTTTCCAGCATGCGCGTCAGCGCGCCGTCCGGCCCCAGGATGTGATCCTGGCCGACCACATCGCCAAGCGTCCTCGGCCGCAGCTTTTCCGGCAGCGGACGCGGGGCGTCCTGCTCCAGCCCCGCTGCGGCGAAGAGAGTTTGGGATGGTTGTGGTCGCTTGGCGTTCATGACACCTTTTCTGCTCCCTCTCCCCGCCTGCGGGAAGAGGGTTCGGGTGAGGGGCAACTTGAGAACAGCAGAGCGCCTCTCACCCGGCGCTACGCGCCGACCTCTCCCCGTAAAAACGGGGCGAGGTTAGGAGAAGCGTCTCGATAATCACTAGCCCCCCAGCACGACATTCAACTGCTGGCCGCCGCGGATCACCGTGATGCGCCAGAGCCGGGAGCCTTCGCTTGCGAGCTTTTCAAGATCGCGAGTGTGAGTCAGCTTGCGGCCGTTCACGGCGACAATGATATCGCCCTTCTTGAAGCCCACATTCGCGGCAATGGCGTTTTCCGGCAGGTCGGTGACAACGATGCCCTCGACGCTGGAATCGAGCTTGAGTTCGTCGGCCAGCGCGGGCGAAATGTTGGCGACCTTCGCGCCCTGGAACGGCGAACGCGACTTGATGGTGATCTCGTCGCGGCCGGTGTCCGGCGCGGTTTCCAGCGCGATGGACAGTTTCACCGGCTTGCCGCCGCGCAGCACGTCCACCTGCGCGGTCCCGCCAAGCGGACGGGTCGCGAAGCGATAATCGAACGCATTCGGATCGTCGACGGTCTGGCCGTCGATCGACACGATCAGATCCGACAATTTCAGACCCGCCTTTGCCGACGGACTTCCATTCGTGACGTTCGCGACCAATGCGCCGGTCGGGCGCTTGAGCCCAAGGGTCTCAGCGATCTCCGGCGTCACCGCCTGCAGGCGCGCGCCGAGCCACGGACGCTTGACCGCGGTGCCGCCGCTCTTCGCGGAGGCGACGACCACCCGCACCATGTTGGCCGGAATCGCAAAGCCGATGCCCTGCGAGCCGCCGGAGCGGGAGAAGATCGCGGTGTTCACGCCGACCAGCTTGCCGGTCATGTCCACCAGCGCGCCGCCCGAATTGCCGGGGTTGATCGCCGCATCGGTCTGGATGAAGAACTGATAGTCGGTGATGCCGACCTGCGTGCGCGCCAGCGCCGAGATGATGCCGTGGGTCACGGTCTGGCCGACGCCGAACGGATTGCCGATCGCGATGACCACGTCGCCGACCATTGCGTCGTCGGAATTGGCGAAATCGAGGATCGGGAATTTTTCCTTCACGTCTTTCAGGCGCAGCACCGCAAGATCGGTGCGGCTGTCCTTCAGCACGATCTCAGCCTCGAATTCGCGCTTGTCGGAGAGCGAAACTTTGACCTGATCGGCGCCCTCGATGACATGATTGTTGGTCACCACGAGACCCGAGGCATCGACCATCACGCCCGAACCGAGCGAGCGCTGCATCTGTTCGGGCTGGTTGCCCGGAACCCCGAAGAAGCGGCGGAACATCGGATCGTCCAGCAGCGGATTACGCGGCACCGCCTTGGCGGCATAGACGTTCACCACTGCGGGCTGCACGCGCTGAACGATCGGCGCGTAGGACATCCGAAGCTGGGCCTGCGAACCCGGGACGACGCGATCCTGCGCCAGCGCAGGCGCGGCGAGAATGGACGAGATGGTAAGCGCAATGAGCGCGCGAACGACGGTCATGAAAACAATCCTGAACCTGATGCCAAAAGATGAAGTCGTTTGAACGATGCTTAAGCGGGTTGCGGCTCCCGCGACAAACGCGAAGTCATGTCCTTTTGTGATCTTGCCTTCCCCGCTCCCGCAGCTCTCGCCTGTGATGCCGCATCGAGCCGGGCGCGGTTGTCGTCACCCCACGCTTTCAGCGCGTCGATCACCGGGCGAAGCCGCTGTCCCGTTTCAGACAACTCATAATCCACCCGCGGCGGAACCTCCGCATACACCTTGCGGATGACGAGGTCATCCTCCTCAAGGGCGCGAAGCTGCTTGGTCAGCATCCGCTGGGTGATATTGGGCAGCCGCTTGCGCAGCTCGCCGAAACGCAAACGGCCCTCCTGCAGGTGATAGAGAATGACGCCCTTCCACTTGCCGTCGATGAGATCGAGCGTGACCTCCACCGAACAGCCGGGCGCACAGCCGAAATCCTGTCGTTTCATGGACAACTTCCCATTAGTATCCGAACGGTGACTATATCCCCGAAATGACAGTACTTGCAAATATGGGTTGATCGCGACAGGTAGGACTGGGACCGCGACGGTCCCGATGGAGCAAGAGCAATGAAAGCTGTGGGTTACAAGAAGTCGCTGCCGATTGATGCACAGGACGCGCTGTTCGATTTTGAAACCGGCACGCCGGAGCCGCGCGGGCGCGACATCCGTGTCGCGGTGAAGGCGATTTCCGCCAATCCGGTGGACTACAAGGTCCGCAAGCGGGCCGAGCCCAAGGACGGCGACGTCAAAATTCTCGGTTTCGATGCCGCCGGTGTGGTGGACGCGGTCGGCCCCGACGTGACGCTGTTCAGGCCGGGCGACGAGGTCTGGTACGCAGGCTCGATCCAGCGCCAGGGCACCAATTCGGAATTCCATCTGGTGGACGAGCGCATCGTCGGCCACAAGCCGAAGACGCTCTCGTTCGCGCAGGCCGCCGCCCTGCCCCTGACCTCGATCACCGCATGGGAATTGCTGTTCGACCGCCTCGGCGTTGCGCCGGGCAAGAGCGTCGATCCGCGCACGCTGCTGATCGTCGGCGGCGCCGGCGGTGTCGGCTCGATCCTGATCCAGCTCGCGCGCCGTCTCACCGGCCTCACCGTGGTCGCCACCGCCTCGCGTCCCGAATCCCGCAAGTGGTGCCTCGACCTCGGCGCGCATCATGTCATCGACCATTCAAAGCCGATGAAGGAGCAGATCGACGCGCTGAAGGTGCCGCCGGTCGTGCTGATCGCGGCGCTTACCAACACCGATCAGCACTTCGCCGCGCTGGCGGACATCATCGCGCCGCAGGGCAAGCTCGGATTGATCGACGATCCCGCCTCGCTCAACGTCAATCTGCTGAAGGGCAAGGCGGCGTCGCTGCACTGGGAGTCGATGTTCACCCGCTCGTCGTTTCAGACCGCGGACATGATCGCGCAGCACAACCTGCTCGACGATGTCGCCAGCCTGATCGACAATGGCGTGCTGCGCACCACGCTCGACAAGGTGCTGGGCAAGATCAACGCGGCCAATCTCAAGCAGGCCCACGCACTGCTGGAAGGCGGACGCGCGACGGGCAAGCTGGTGCTGGAAGGCTGGTAACGAGCGAGACCCGCTTTCCGAAATTAAAAACCTCCGGCAGGGGCATTGCCGGAGGTTCGGAAGGTTCAATGAGAAACTCGTCTGGCGCGACGTTCAGCGGCGGAGGCACCCGCTGCGCCATGATTGGACAATGCCCGAGATACCTTATTTAGTCAAACAATCGGACCGCATGGCTCCTCTTACGATTGCGTGTGGGTCCATGATTTTACTCACCTGACTTGGCGCGCTTGCACATTTCCCGCGCAGCACGCGCGGCGGTTCACTTTTGACAACTTCCAAAGAAAAACCCCGGCAGTCTCCTGCCGGGGTTTCGTATTCAGACGGTCATCGCCGTCAGGCGATTACCAGGTGCGGCGAACGCGCAGGTTGCCGGACAGGATGCCCTGATCGCGGAACTCGTATGCGCCGGCCGGCTTGAACAGACCGGCTGCGCCCGCTGCCTGCGCAGTGGTGCCGCCGGTGTTGCTCTGGTCGAGGGTGGTGTACATGACTTCACCCGAGAACGTCAGGTTGCGAACCGGAGTCCACGCGGTGCGCGAACCGACCTGCCAGATGTTGAAGTCTGGATTACAGGTGCTGCCCGCTGCGTAGAACGCCGCCGTGTTGGTGCAGAAGATCGTGGTGGCGTTCGAGTTGTAGTCGACATGCGTGTAGCTGCCGAACACGCTGGTCTGCCAGTTCGGCGTCCAGTTATGCTCGTAGCCGCCACGGAAGCCCCACACCTTGGTCTTTTCGATCGAACCGTTGGTGGCGTAGACGCCGTCGAACAGCGCGAGCGCTGCGAACGACTGGTAGAACGCCGGGCTGGTCGTGCCGGTGTTGTTGAAGGCGTCGAAGCTGTTGCCGGTGGTGCCGCCGATCACGTACTTCGGAGCGCCGTCGGTGTAGGTGGCTTCGAGCGACAGCTTGTCGCCGGGGCCGGTCGGCAGGTTCTTCAGCTGAAGGCCGCCAGCGACTGCGAAGCCCCACTCATCGCTCGGATGACCGGTCGGCTCGGTGGTGCCGTAGTAGTTGGCGTGGATGTTGTGCAGGCCAGCGGACAGCTGAGCGGTGAACGCGGCCTGGTCGATGCGGACGTTACCAACGATGTCAGGCGCGACGTTGCCGCCGGACGCATTGGTGTAGGCGCCGGTGAAGAAGTTGGTCGCGGTCGAAGCGATCGCGCCGTTGAAGATCGGAGCGCGGTTGATGACGCGGTTGTCTTCGATGCCGACCTGAGCAGAGATGCCGTTACCGAACTGCCAAGTGTAGGCAATCTGGTTGATGCCGGTGGCGTTGTCGTAGCCGCCGATCAGGTTCGAGGTGTTCAGGCCGACCGGTGAACCGCCCCAGGGGGTCTGGAACGCCGAGATCGCCTTACCGATGGTGAAGCCGGCGAACTGGATGAAGCCGAAGTCCATGGTGAGAACGCCGGACGACGGACCGTCACCCGAGGTGTGCTGGAAGTTGCTCGACCAGTAGGTGCGGACAACGCCGTATTCGGTGGCAGTGCGGGTGTCGATGTTCAGGCTGGTGCGCGCGCGGGTGATGAAGTCATCCGACGCACGGTTCTGCAGACCGGTGTTGTTCTTGTTGTTCCAGGCCGGCTCGCCATGCGCGCTGCCGTTCATGGTGACGTCGAGCTGAACGTAGCCGCCCAGCTTGATGCAGGTGTCGGTACCCGGGATATAGTAGAAACCGGCTCCATACAGGGAGCAGATCTTCACGTACTGGACCGCTTTCGCCTTGACGGGAAGATCAGCCGCCTGTGCGCCTGTGGCGGCAACCAGTGCGGCTGCCGAGCCCAGGATAAGGCTCTTAATCTTGCTCATAAAACCTCCAAAAATGATCAACTGAGGAAAGGTCCGCTTCCCGTGGCCGTGGCCACCCCAATCAGCCCCTGATCCCCGCTTGCCGCCGCTGGCCCTTCTGACGGGACAGCCGGCGAGTCACCCGATGCTCTCGGCTGACGGGGCGACAATGCCTGCTTCCATCAATTGATTACAATAATTGATTTACTCATGCTTTTATTTGGCCGCGATCATGTGGTTTCCCCGCAACATCATGTCAGCGGGATGACAAAAGCGGCGATTGCAAAGGCATGACGGCTGACATAATTTTGCGCATTCGAGCGAAAAGGCAGCATTGAATGGCTGGCAGACTTCCCGCCAAGAAAATTTCATCTCATCGTCATACTACGCCTTCGCGCAGCGCTGCGCAGGAGGCGCGCCCGATGGGCCCGGACGACGCGCTGGTGCGTCAGTTCATCTGGGACGTTATTTCAATCAACACGCATCTTGAGGAAATCCGTTCCAACTGGGCACGCATGCTGGACATCACCTGCCCGCAATGGCTGATCCTGATGGCGGTCAACGATCTCGACCAGGGAAAGGGAATTTCAGTGCGTGAGGTTTCGACCAAGCTGCATGTCGATCCCTCTTTCGTGACGACCCAGACCAAGAGCCTCGAGAAGCACGGCTTCATGCGCCGCGTCGCATCGAAAGAAGACGCGCGCGTGGTGCTGATGTCGCTCACCGACAAGGCCCACAAGCAGATCGCCAATCTGTATTCACAGCAGGTCGTCGCCGACAATCTGGTCTTCTCCGATTTCTCGACCCAGACATTCCGCGACCTGACCGACAAGCTCTCGACGCTCAAGGAGCGGCTTGCAAAGGCCGCGCAGATGATCGCCGCGAACGGCTGACCGTCATGCGGCCGCTTGAGCCGGCACGGCCGCGAGGCGGGCCGCGATCCAGTCGAACACGAATTCGGCCCCGAGCGTCGGATTATCGGATTGCCCGTGCGCCGCGGCGGTTTCCGCAGCGGAGAAAATCTTCAGCGTGACATCCGCCCCTTCTTCGCGCAGCGCCGCGGACAATGCCACTGCATGACGGGTATCGAGCCAGTCGTGCTCGCCGAACGTCATCAGGATCGGGCACTTGATGCTGGTGAGACCGCCGTGACGCCGCAGCCGGCGAATCTCCTGCGCGACCGCATCGTGCCCGTCGTGACCGGACATCCACTGGGTCGCCGTCACGTTCTGGTGCATGTCCCAGATTCCGGCGTCGCAAACAGCCGCGGCAAACCTGTCATCGAGATTCGCCGCGCGCGAGGCGTAAGCGGCGCCAAGCCCGTCGCCGAAGATCGCGATGCGCTGTTCGTCGATGTCGCTGCGCGCAATCAGGTAATCCACGCAGCAGCTGATCGCGGTCTCGATTTCATAACGCACGAGGCCCTTGATCCGCGGCGCGGCGCCCTGCCCCGGCAGATCGGTGAGCAACAGCGAAAGGCCGCGCGCATGCGCCTGCCGCATCAGGGTGTGCAGATGCTCGTCCTTGAAATGCCCCGATCCGCCGACGCAGATCACAACCGGAGCCCTGGCGGGCGCGCCGGGCGCGGGAAGGAAGTAGGCTTCGACAAAGCCGTCATCGAAGCAGGGAATGCGGACCAGTTCGCCGCCGGGCCGCTGATGCGAGACCACAAGCCACGAACAGACCCGCATCCGCTCGAGCGCATCCGCGCGGCGGCTGTCATCCAGCTTGAGGAAAATTTCGGAGGCCCGGTAATAGTTCGATGCCCGCAGCCAGTTGCCAAGCGCCGAATGCAGATGTCCTGCCTCAAGCGCGGCGTCGCCCCTTGCCTTGCTGCTGTCCGCGACCGCTGTCCAGGCCAGGTACCAGCTCTCGTCATCCCCGGGCACGATACGGCTGGCCGTCAGGAAACACTCGGAAACCGTGCTGCCGCCCTCCTGCGCCGAACCGAGAACGCGCATGAACTGGAGGCTGTAGTCCTCGTTGTCAGGCCACTGCATCCAGCCACCGGGCTGAAATCGCGGCGGCGGGAGGTCAGCAGGCCGATCGTTCAAAAGAGCAGTCCACACAGTGAGGTTCAGCCGATTGTTAAAGCTGCGCCATGCCCGCTCGATCTAGCGTGGAAACGGTCGCGAACAAGGCGCGCAAGCATGTTGCATTGCAGCCATGAGCATGACCGGACAATTGCGACAGGCGCGTTACAGCCGTGTGACAAACAGCCCTGCTGCGACGTTTGCGCACGCGACACGACGCCCCGGGAGAAAATTTTTCCCGGGGCGAAGACAAAACGCGCTTCCGCTTCTGTCGCGCTCGCTATGCGATGGTCTGGATAATGCCGCCCTCGGCACGCAAGGCGGCGCCGTTGGTGGCCGAGGCCTCACGAGAGGACACATAGACCACCATGTTGGCAATCTCGTCGACAGTGGCGAATCGCTGGATCAGCGATGAGCCACGATGCTGCTTGACGAACTGCGAGGCCGCCTCATCCACCGACTGGCCGCTCTGCTTCGCCAGATCCTTTACGAAGGTCTCGACGCCCTCGGACATTGTCGGGCCGGGCAGCACCGAATTGACCGTGACATTGGTGCCCTTGGTCAGCTCGGCAAGACCGCGCGAGATCGCAAGCTGCGCGGTTTTTGACATGCCGTAGTGGATCATTTCGGTGGGAATGTTCACGCCCGATTCCGACGAGATGAAAACGATGCGGCCCCAGTTGCGCTTGAGCATGCCGGGCATGTAGGCGCGCGACAGACGCACACCCGACATCACATTGACCTCGAAAAAGCGGGTCCAGTCCGCGTCGGGAATCTCAAAAAAGTCCTTTGGCTCGAAGATGCCGGCATTGTTGATGAGAATGTCGGTCTCCGGTACCGCCGCGACCAGTTTCGCGCAGCCCTCCGCAGTGGATACGTCGGCGCCGACGCCGCGCGCCCTGGCGCCCGGGATTGCCTGGACGATCGCCGCCGCGGCCGCATCGGCCTTCGCCTGGCTGCGCCCGTTGACCACGACGCTTGCCCCGCTCCCCGCAAGGCCGCGGGCAATGGCGAGGCCAATGCCTCCGGTCGATCCGGTGATGACAGCGGTCGTTCCTGAAAGATCTATTTTCATGTGCTTGCTCCTGTCCGGTTCAGGTAGGTGCAGCGGCACTCGCCGGCCACTCCCCGGTCCTGTCCGCTCGTTCATGGCATCGTGTCCCGGCAGGCAACAATGCGGCGGCAACACGTGCAGGACAACACGTTTGTCACCGGGGCACAGGCGTCAGAATTGAGCGCAGTTAGCCGATGCCCGGCAACAGCCGGCGAATTTCAGCCTGGAGTTCAGAAACGGCCTGTTGGTCGCCCGAGAGATGCCGAAGCAGGCACTTCTGAAACAATCCGTCGAACAGCGCATAGAGCGCTTCCGGCGAAATCGCCGGGGTTTTCCGGCCAAGCTGGGCGTAGCGCGAGACCACGCGCCACATCATGTCTTCAAGGCTTTTGTCGATGGCCGTCACATCGTCGCGAAACGCATCCTCGAACAAGGCCTGGGCGCGCAGATCGTACCAGAGCCGGTGCATATGCGCTTCGGTGCGGATGGTCTCGCCGAGCTTTTCGAGAAATCCGTCGAGCAGTTCGCCCCTGCTTTTCGCCGTCGCTGTGATCTGGTCGTAGCGGGTAACGCACTTGGCCTTGTAGTGCCGCACGCTGCAGCAGATCAGGTCGAACTTGTCGCTGAAATAATAATGCAGCACGCCGTGGGTGAAATCCGACTTCTGCGCGATCTCGCGCAGGCTGGTCCGCGCATAGCCAAGCTCGGCGAGCGTGGCGAGCGCGGCCTCCGCCAGTTCGATACGGCGCGCGTTGAATTTGTCCACGGGAACGCGACCGCCGCGTCGCGCCGCAGTGTCCGTCCGCGCTCCGATCTCCGCCAACCGCGCCGCCATTCCGAACCGTTTCACCTCTTCGAGTCACCGGCGCACCGATTATGCACGGGCCGACAGGAAAATCCCGCTTCCACCCAAAACCAATACTTGACAACCGTCAAGATTCTATTGGACGTTTGTCAAAATAAAATTGGCCAATCGTCAAGATTTTGGACGATTGCGGAGGAACCTCCGGTCCCCTCAGAGCCGGCCTCCCCGCAGCGATTTCAATCTCTCAGGCGACGAGCCGTTAACGAGGGAGGAAGTTGTCAATGAGCGGAAAGAGTCTGGCTGGCCGAAAGGCCCTGGTGACCGGCGGAGCGCGAGGCATCGGAGAAGCAATCGCAACCGCGCTCGCGAATGCGGGTGCGTCGGTCATGATCACCGACGTCCTCGCGCCACTCGGAAAAGAAACCGCCGCCAAGATTGCCCATGCAGGCGTCGAGACCGGTTTTTGCGCACTCGACGTCACCGACGATGGGCAATGGGAAAAAGCCGTTGCGGCGACCGTCGCCGAACTCGGCGGTTACGATATCCTCATCAACAACGCCGGTATCGAAATCACCTCGCTCCTGATCGACGTGAAGGCCGAGGACGTGCGCAAGATGTGCGACGTCAACATCGTCGGCACGGCCCTCGGCATGAAGCACGCATTCCGCGCCATGCGCCCGGGCGGCGCGGCGGGCAAAGGCGGCGCTGTGGTCAACATCTCGTCGGTCGCAGCCACCATCGCCTACCCTGCCATCGCAGGTTACTCCGGCACCAAATCCGCCGTCGACCGGATGACCCGCGTCGGCGCGATGGAAGCCGGTAAACTAGGTTACGGCGTGCGCGTGAACTGCCTTTATCCCGGCCTCGCGCCAACGGAGATGGGCCTGAAGCTGGCGAACGATATTGCCGCGCTGGGTCTTGCCGCCGACGTCAACGCCGCGGTCGCTTCGGTGATCGACCAGACCCCGCTCGGACGTCTTGCCGAGGTCGGCGACATCGCGGATGCCGCCGTCTTCCTCTGCTCCAACGAGGCGCGCTTCATCACCGGCATCGGCCTGCCGGTCGAAGGCGGCATGGGCACCTGAGCCGCTGCCATCTGCGTCAGCCTGCTCACAACAACGCAACGATGAAGGCGCTGTGCCCTCGTCGTTAAGCAAAACATCATGCAACAGGGAGGATTTTCAAATGAGCGACAAGCGACCCGTCGTCGTCTATGGCGTCTCCGGATATACCGGCCGCCTCGTCTGCGAATATCTGCGCGAGTACAACGTCCCGTTCATCGCCGCCGGCCGCGACAAGGCCAAGGTTCAGGCCGTGGTCGACAAGATCCCGGGCATCGAGACCGCCGACTATGAAGTCGTCGAAGTCGAACACACGGTCGAGGCACTGACAAAGCTGTTCAAGGGCACGCGCGTCGTCAGCAACATGGTCGGCCCGTTTATCAAGTACGGCAGCGAAGTGGTGGAAGCCTGCCTCGCTGCCGGTTGCCACTACAGCGACACGACCGGCGAGCAGGACTGGGTGATGCATGCGCAAAAGACCTGGGGCGACAAGTTCGCCGCGAAGGGTCTGCTGCTCGCGCCGAACATCGCGCAGATGTATACGACGGGCGAAATCGCGGCGAACATCTGCCTCGAAACGCCCGGCCTCGATACGCTCGACATTCTGGTGTTCTGGAAAGGTTTTCCGACCTACGCCTCGACACAGACCATTTTCACCATTCTCAAGGCGAACTGGTACTACCTCGAACAGAACAAATATATGGAATGGGACGTTACCGCCCGCGCCGATGTTGTCGTACCCGGACAGCATGAAACGGCGATTGCCGTGCCATGGGGCGGCACCGCGCATCCGGTCTGGTTCAAGAACGATCCGCGCGTGCAAAGCTGCCGCGTGCTCGGCGGCGTTCTCGCCCGCCCGGTGATGGAAGGCGTGGTGCAGACCACGCAGATGGTGAAAGAGCAGATCAAGCCGCTGCCGCCGGATCAGCAGGAGAAGGCGCTGGCCGACATTGCCGCGACTGTGCAAGCGGCGATGCCGCCGCGCGAAAATCCGCGCGTCAACACCTCGATCGACTCGGTCTATGCCTCAGGCCCGCTTGGGCGCGCCCACTGCGTCATTCACGGCAACTGCAACTACAAGCAGACCGGGATGCTGCAGGCCTATGCCGCCTACTCGCTGCTGCAGACCCCGCCCCGCAAGGTCGGCTTCGCCTCGGGCTGTCAGGCGTTCGGCCATCGCGAACTGCTAGGCCAGTTGCGCAGCTTCGGGCTGGTGATGAATCCGATCCTCACCGTACAGACCTAGAGCGGCCGCGACGGTCTTCATTCCCGTCATTGCGAGCGCAGCGAAGCAATCCATCTCGATCATCCAAGTGGATTGCTTCGTCGCGGAGCCTGTGCCCGGACGGCGCAAAGCGCCGATTCGGGTCCCCCTTGCCATGACGGGTTCGCCCGCAAACAAAAAAGCGGCGCCCGAGGCGCCGCTTTTGAATTCTTGATGAGCCGGACGGCTTACGCCGCTTCCGACGAAGCCGCTTCCTGTACCGGACCCGAATCCTGGCCCTTGGCATCGACGTCGCGGTCGACGAACTCGATCACGGCCATCGGCGCGTTGTCGCCGTAGCGGAAACCGGCCTTGATGATGCGGGTGTAACCGCCCTGACGATCCTTGTAGCGGGGCGCCAGAACGTCGAACAGCTTCTTGACCTGATCGTGGTCGCGCATTTCGCCGATCGCCTGGCGGCGCAGGGCGAGACCGCCACGCTTGCCGAGGGTGACCAGCTTCTCGACGATCGGACGAAGTTCCTTCGCCTTCGGAAGCGTGGTGACGATCTGCTCGTGCTTGATCAGCGCAGCCGCCATGTTGGCGAACATCGCCTTGCGATGCTCTGCGGTGCGGTTGAGCTTACGATGAACCTTGCCGTGACGCATGATGATAGTCCTCTATTTCAGTTGCCGCGACGGTTCGTCGGACATGTTGCTCAGGTGGGCTGCCTGCGTTCGCCCGGTAACAATCAGCGCGAGAGAAGGATCACTCTGCTCTCGCGCCTAACTTGCTCAGTAGTGGTCTTCAAAGCGCTTGGCCAGCTCGTCGATGTTCTCCGGCGGCCAGCCGGGCACTTCCATGCCAAGGTGCAGACCCATCTGGGCCAGCACTTCCTTGATTTCGTTCAGCGACTTGCGGCCGAAGTTCGGGGTGCGGAGCATTTCCGCTTCCGACTTCTGCACGAGATCGCCGATGTAGACGATGTTGTCGTTCTTCAGGCAGTTCGCCGAACGCACCGACAGTTCGAGCTCGTCCACCTTCTTGAGGAAGGCCGGGTTGAAGGCGAGATCCGGAATGATCTCGGCGGCAACTTCCTTGCGGGGCTCCTCGAAGTTCACGAACACGTTGAGCTGATCCTGCAGGATGCGCGCCGAGTAAGCGAGCGCATCGTCCGGCGAGATTGCGCCGTTGGTTTCGATGGTCAGCGTCAGCTTGTCGTAGTCGAGGATCTGGCCTTCGCGGGTGTTCTCAACCTTGTAGGACACCTTGCGGACCGGCGAGAACAGGCTGTCCACCGGGATCAGGCCGATCGGCGCATCTTCCGGACGGTTGCGCTCGGCGGCGACATAGCCCTTGCCGGTGTTGACGGTGAATTCCATGCGGATTTCAGCGCCCTCGTCCAGCGTGCATAGCTGCAGGTCAGGATTCAGAACGACGACATCGCCGACGGTCTGGATGTCGCCTGCGGTGACGACGCCGGGGCCGGACTTCTTGACGACCATGCGCTTCGGGCCTTCGCCCTGCATCTTGATCGAGATGTCCTTCACGTTCAGCACGATGTCGGTCACGTCCTCGCGCACGCCGGCGATCGAGGAGAACTCGTGCAGCACGCCGTCGATGTGAACCGACTGCACGGCAGCGCCCTGCAGCGACGACAGCAGCACGCGGCGAAGCGCGTTGCCGAGCGTCTGGCCGAAACCGCGCTCGAGAGGTTCAGCGATGACGGTTGCGAAACGGGTCGGGTCCGAACCGGGCGTCACGTTGAGCTTGTTCGGACGAATGAGTTCTTGCCAATTTTTCTGGATCGTCACTTGTTCACCCATGCCATCAAAATCACTGGCGTTGGAGGTTTTGCGGCGCGGGCACCGTTGTTAAACATGGCCGCGTCATCGCATCTCAAAAACAACGCGGGCGTCGAACGCCCGCGGCAGTCCAAACAATCAGACGCGCCGGCGCTTGCGCGGGCGGCAACCATTGTGCGGGATCGTGGTCACGTCGCGGATCGAGGTGACGGTGAAGCCCGCGGCCTGCAGCGCGCGCAGCGCCGATTCACGGCCCGAACCGGGGCCTGCGACTTCGACTTCAAGCGTGCGCATGCCGTGTTCCTGCGCCTTCTTCGACACGTCTTCGGCAGCAACCTGCGCCGCATACGGAGTCGACTTGCGCGATCCCTTGAAACCCATCGTTCCGGCCGACGACCAGGCAATGGTGTTGCCCTGCGCATCGGTGATGGTGATGGTGGTGTTGTTGAACGACGAATTTACGTGCGCAATGCCGGATGCGATGTTCTTGCGTTCACGGCGACGTACGCGGGTAGCATCTTTAGCCATTTGGTCTCTTCTTTTCCTTCAAGCGCGTCCGTGATTCCAGACGCTGGGGAATTTCAGGTGATCACCGGCCGCCGCATGACGACCGGATCGGTTTGATAGAAACGAAAATTACTTCTTCTTGCCGGCGATTGCCTTGGCCGGGCCCTTGCGCGTGCGCGCATTGGTGTGGGTGCGCTGGCCGCGTACCGGAAGGCCGCGGCGATGACGCAGGCCGCGATAGCAGCCGAGGTCCATCAGGCGCTTGATGTTCATGCCGACTTCGCGGCGAAGGTCGCCTTCCACGAGGAAATCGCGGTCGATCATTTCGCGGATCTGAAGCACTTCAGCGTCGGTGAGCTGCGAGACGCGGCGTTCGGCCGGAATCTTGAGCTGCTCGACGATGGTCGCGGCATTCTTCTGGCCGATGCCATGAATGTACTGAAGCGCGATCAGCACGCGCTTGTTGGTCGGAATGTTGACGCCTGCAATACGGGCCACGGTCTTCGCTCCTGTCGCCGTCCATCACGGACCGGCTTGTCTCGTTGATCTCTTTGCGTCGGGCGGGTGTTCACAAACGCGAACACGACGCCCTCCCCATTTTCTTTCGGGGCCCGGCATCGTCTGAACTTATCCGACTGGATGCGGGCTTATTAATGTATTCAGCGCCGTTTCGTCAACCGTTTGACGGTCTTAGCGCCCTTTTTCGTGGCCTTTTTAGCCACTTTCCGGGTCTTCACGGTCCGGGTTCCCGCCGCCCGGCTTTTGGCCTTCGCGGCGGTCTTTTTCCGGCCCTTCACGGCCTTACCAGCCGGTTTCGAGGCCTTTTTGGCCTTCCGGGCGGTCGCTTTGGCAGCTTTCTTGACCGCCTTCTTGGCCGACTTTTTCGCAGCCTTCCCGGTTCCCTTTGCCGCGGTGGCTGCCTTGGCCTTGCCGGCGGGCTTCCTGGCCTTGGCAGGCTTGCGGGCGGCAGCCTTCTTCTCGGCCTTGGCGGCCGAATCGGCCTCCAGCGCGGCCAGCACGCGGTTGATCGCGGCGGTCACCTGCTCGATGGTCATCATGCCATCGACGGTGATGAGCTTGCGCTTCTCCGAGTAATAATGAACCAGCGGCTCGGTCTGCGCGCGGTAGCTCGCCAGGCGCTTCGAGAGCACCTCCGGGGTATCGTCGATCCGGACTTCCTCACCGCGTTCGCGCATCTGCGCCACGCGGGTCTCGACCCGCTCGAGCAGCGCGCTTTCATTCACACGCAGCTCAACGACAGCGTCGAGCTTGAGATGCTTCTTCTTGAGCAATTCGTCGAGCGCAGCGGCCTGCGGCACGGTGCGCGGAAAGCCGTCGAGGATGAATCCCTTCTTCGCGTCCGGCTCCTCGATGCGGTCGGCGATGATCCCGACCACAACATCATCAGGCACCAGCGCGCCGCTGGCCATGATGTCCTTCGCCTTGAGGCCGATCGGCGTTCCGGCTGCAACAGCGGCACGCAGCATCTCTCCGGTGGAGAGCTGAACGATGCCGTGCTTGTGAACCAGTCGTTGCGCCTGCGTTCCCTTGCCCGCCCCCGGCGGCCCGAGAAGAATCAACCTCATTTACGGCGGCCCCTCAATTTCGATTTACGGATCAGTCCTTCATACTGGTGCGCCAGCAGATAGCCCTGCACCTGAGCCACCGTATCCATCGTCACGCTGACAACGATCAGCAACGATGTGCCGCCGAGATAAAACGGCACGGATGCGTAAGAGATCAGGATTTCAGGCACCAGACAGACGACGGCCAGATAGATCGCACCGATCACGGTGATGCGTGACAGCACGTAGTCGATGTATTCGGCGGTGCGCTCGCCCGGACGGATGCCCGGAATGAAGCCGCCGTGCTTCTTCAGATTGTCCGCGGTCTCGGTCGGGTTGAACACGATCGCGGTGTAGAAGAACGCGAAGAACACGATCAGGCCGAGATACAGCACAAGGAACAGCGGGCGGCCGTGCGCGAGCTGCGTGGTCAGCCACTGGAACCATTCCGGCCCCTTGCCCGCGTTGAACTGCGCGATGGTGGTCGGCAGCAGCAGCAGCGACGAGGCGAAGATCGGCGGAATGACGCCCGAGGTATTGAGCTTGAGCGGCAGATGCGAGGACTGGCCCTCGAACATCTTGTTGCCGACCTGACGCTTTGGATACTGGATCAGCAGGCGGCGCTGCGCGCGCTCGACGAACACGATCAGCGCGATCACCGCAACAGCCATGATGATGATCGCCAGAATCAGCACCGTCGACAGCGCGCCCTGGCGGCCGAGTTCGAGGGTGCCCGCGATCGCCGACGGCAATTCGGCGACGATGCCGGACATGATAATGAGCGAGATGCCGTTGCCGATGCCGCGCGAGGTGATCTGCTCGCCGAGCCACATCAGGAACATGGTGCCGCCGACCAGCGTGATCGTGGTGGACAGACGGAAGAACAGGCCGGGATCCGAGACGACATTGCCCGCGCCTTCGAGGCCGACGGCGATGCCATAAGCCTGGAACGTCGCGAGCACCACGGTCAGATAGCGGGTGTACTGGTTGATGACCTTGCGGCCCGACTCGCCCTCCTTCTTGAGGGCTTCGAGCTGCGGCGACACGGTGGTCAGAAGCTGAAGAATGATCGACGCCGAAATGTACGGCATGATGTTCAGCGCGAAGATCGCCATGCGGTTGATGCCGCCGCCGGCGAACATGTTGAACATGCCGAGAATGCCGCCGGCCTGCGACTTGAAGATCTGGCTCCAGACATTCGGGTCGATGCCCGGCAGCGGCACATAGGTGCCCAGCCGATAAACAAGCAGCGCACCCAGTGTGAACCAGATGCGCTTCTTGAGCTCGTCAGCCTTTGCAAATGCCGAGAAGTTGAGGTTTGCCGCAAGTTGTTCCGCTGCAGAGGCCATGTTTGATCCCGGTTCCTTCAACGCATCAGGCCGGGCTCATTCCCGGCCCTCCACGCCTTGTTCTTTGAGACATCAAAGAGGTAAAGACGTGGATGCCCGGCACAAGGCCGGGCGTGACGGAATTTTACGAGGCCTTCCTGTTCGGCTTCTTGGCCGCAGCCTTTTGCGCGGCGGCATCCTTCGCCGGCGCCAGAATCTTCACCGAACCGCCGGCCTTCTCGACAGCCGCAATGGCGGACTTGGTGGCGCCGTACACTTCGACGGTCAGCTTCGACTTGAGTTCGCCGCGGCCGAGGAGACGCACGCCGTCCTTCGAGCGGCGCAGAATGCCCGACTTCACCAGCGCTTCCGCATTCACGGTAGAACCCGCGTCCAGCTTCTTGGCGTCGATGGCTTCCTGCAGGCGGTCGAGATTGACCTCCGTCAGGTCGAGCGCGAAAATGTTGTTGAAGCCGCGCTTCGGCAGACGGCGATGCAGCGGCATCTGGCCGCCTTCAAAGCCCTTGATGCGCACGCCCGAGCGCGCGGTCTGGCCCTTGCCGCCGCGTCCTGCCTGCTTGCCCTTGCCGGAGCCAATGCCACGGCCAACGCGCATGCGCTTCTTGCGCGAGCCGGCGTTGTCGGCGATTTCATTGAGCTTCATCGCTTGCTTCCTTACTTCTCGCCGACGACGCGAACGAGGTGCCTGACCTTGTTGATCATGCCGCGAACCTCAGGGGAATCCTGCAGCTCGGCGACGCGGCCGATCTTGTTGAGACGCAGACCGATCAGGGTCTCGCGCTGCGAGCTGTGGCGGCGGATCGGGCTGCCGGTCTGCTCGACCTTGATGGTTTTCGTTGCGGCCTTGGCCATGGTCTAACTCCAAAACGTCTTTTCAGACTGGCATGAACTGATCCGAAACCGTGTTCCGGATCAGGCCCTGATTATTCCGCGACAGCTTCCGCGTCACCGCCGACACGGCGGGACTGCAACGTGGACACCTTGATGTTGCGGCGGTTGGCGACCGAACGCGGCGAATCCTGATGCTTCAGCGCGTCGAAGGTCGCGCGAACCATGTTGTAGGGATTCGACGAGCCGATCGACTTCGCCACCACGTCCTGGATGCCCAGGGTCTCGAAGACGGCGCGCATCGGGCCGCCCGCGATGATGCCGGTACCGGCAGGAGCGGCGCGCAGGTAAACGCGGCCGGCGCCATGACGGCCAGCGATGTCGTGATGCAGCGTGCGGCCGTCGCGCAGCGCGACGCGCGTCAGGTTGCGCTTGGCCGACTCGGTCGCCTTGCGGATCGCTTCCGGCACTTCGCGCGCCTTGCCGTGGCCGAACCCGACCCGGCCCTTCTGATCGCCGATGACGACCAGAGCCGCAAAACCGAAGCGCTTGCCGCCCTTGACGACCTTCGCCACACGATTGATGTGGACGAGCTTGTCGACGAACTCGCTGTCGCGCTCTTCCCGATCCCGACCGCCCCGCTCGCGTCCACCGCGTTCGCGTTCACCTGCCATGGTGTTTTCCAATCCTTGCGAGGCTCACGCCTCTGACCCTGTATCCGTTCAAACCAAATTCAAAAGCCGAGCTTAGAAGCTCAAGCCGCTTTCCCGCGCGGCGTCGCCGAGCGCCTTGACGCGGCCGTGATAGAGATAGCCGCCACGGTCGAACACCACTTCCTTGACGCCGTTCTTCACGGCGCGCTCGGCGAGCAGCTTGCCCACGGCTTTCGCCGCGTCGATATCCGCGCCGGTTTTGCCGGTGTCGCGCATGGCCTTCTCCAGCGACGAAGCGGAGGCGAGAGTCTCGCCCTTCACGTCGTCGATGACCTGAGCGTAGATGTGCTTCGACGAGCGGAACACCGACAGGCGCGGACGTCCATTCGCGGTCCGGCGCAGCGCGAGACGAACGCGCTGCTTGCGCCGGGCATTCGTGACCTTGAGTTTCGACATGACCGGCTCCGTTACTTCTTCTTGCCTTCCTTGCGGAAGATGAATTCATCGGCGTACTTCACGCCCTTGCCCTTGTAGGGCTCCGGCGGACGGTAGCTGCGGATCTCGGCGGCGACCTGGCCGACGCGCTGGCTGTCGTTGCCGGCAATGGTGATTTCGGTCGGCTTCGGCACGGCGATCTGGATCCCTTCCGGAATCGCGTAGACCACATCGTGGCTGTAGCCGAGCGAGAGCTGCAGGTTCTTGCCCTGAAGCGCAGCGCGGTAACCGACGCCGGTGATTTCCAGCTTCTTCTCGAAGCCCTTGGTGACGCCTTCGACCAGATTCGCGATCTGGGCGCGAGCGGTGCCATACAGCGAACGCGCGCGCTTGGTCTCGAAGCGCGGCGCAACCGTGATCGCGCCGTCCTTCATCTCGACCGAAACGTCGTCATGCACGACAAACTGAAGCGCGCCCTTCGGGCCCTTCATCTTGACGGTCTGCCCTTCAACATTCGCGGTGACGCCGGAGGCGATCGCGACGGGCCTTTTGCCTACGCGGGACATTGATCTTCCTTCCTTAGAACACCGTGAAGAGAACTTCGCCGCCCACATTCGCGTCACGCGCGTCGTGGTCAGCCATGATTCCCTTCGGCGTCGACAGAACCGAGATGCCAAGGCCGTTGCGGACGCGCGGCAGGTTCTTCACCGAAGCGTAGACCCGGCGGCCCGGCTTCGACACGCGCTCGATCTCCTTGATGACCGGCTCGCCGTCGAAGTACTTCAGCTCGATTTCCAGCTCGTTGTGGCCACCGGCATGTTCGACCGCTGCATAGCCGCGAATGTAACCCTCGGCTTTGAGCACTTCGAGCACGTTGGCGCGCATCTTCGAGCCCGGGGTCGAAACCTTGGACTTGTTGCGCATCTGCGCGTTGCGGATGCGGGTGATGAGATCGCTGATCGGATCGTGCGTTGACATGTCTCCGCCTCCCCTTACCAGCTCGACTTCACGAGACCCGGAATCAGGCCCTTCGAGCCGAATTCACGGAGCGCGATGCGGCTCATCTTGTTCTTGCGATACACCGCGCGCGAACGGCCGCTGACTTCGCAGCGGTTGCGGATGCGGGTCGCCGACGAGTTGCGCGGCATCTCGGCGAGCTTGATCGTCGCCGCGAAACGCTCTTCCATCGGCTTGGTCTTGTCGGCGATGATCGCCTTCAGACGGGCGCGCTTGGGAGCAGCGTTCTTCGTCATCTTCTGACGCCGGTTATTCTTTTCGACAGAACTCTTCTTAGCCATCGAGTAGTCTCCATACCTTTCCGCGTTTGAGGCGCTGACTAATTCAGCGGCTCACTGCCGGAACGGAAAATTGAATGCGGTCAGCAACGCCCGCGCCTCGTCGTCCGTGGCGGCGGTGGTGCAGATCGTAATGTCCATGCCCCAGGTCTCGCCCGACTTGTCGTAGTCGATTTCCGGGAACACGATGTGCTCCTTGAGGCCGAGCGAGTAGTTGCCCATTCCGTCGAAGCTCTTCGGATTGAGGCCGCGGAAGTCGCGGACGCGAGGCAGCGCGATGTTCACAAGACGATCGACGAAATCGTACATGCGGGACTTGCGCAGCGTCACCTTGGCGCCGATGGCCTGGCCTTCACGCAGCTTGAAGGTCGCGATCGCCTTGCGGGAATGCGTGACAACCGGCTTCTGGCCGGCGATCAGCGCGAGATCGGCAGCAGCCAGCTCGACCTTCTTGCGGTCGTTGACGGCTTCGCCGATGCCCATGTTGAGCACGACCTTCTCGAGCACCGGAACCTGCAGCGCGTTGGTGTAGCCGAACTGCTCAACCAGCTTGCCGCGGATTTCCTTGTCAAACTGCGCGCGCAGGCGCGGAACGTATGCGGTCTCAGCCATTGATCTCTGCTCCCGAGCGCTTCTCAACGCGCACCTTGGTGCCGTCCTTCTGGACCTTGAAGCCGACGCGGGTCGGCTTGCCGTCCTTGCCGACGAGCGCGATGTTGGACAGGTGGATCGGCGACTCCTTGGTGATGATGCCGCCTTCCTGGGCCTGGGTCTGCTTCTGGTGACGCTTCACCAGGTTGACGCCGCGCACCAGCGCACGGTTCTCGGTGGGGCGCACCTCAAACACTTCGCCGGTCCGGCCCTTGTCGCGGCCCGACAGCACGATGACCTTGTCACCCTTGCGAATCTTGGCAGCCATTACAGCACCTCCGGCGCAAGCGAGATGATCTTCATGTGGTTCTTGGCGCGAAGCTCGCGCGGCACCGGCCCGAAGATACGGGTGCCGACCGGCTCGGACTGGTTGTTGATCAACACAGCCGCGTTGCGGTCGAAGCGGATGACGGAACCGTCAGCCCGGCGGATGTCCTTGGCGACGCGAACGACGACCGCCTTCATGACGTCGCCCTTCTTCACCTTGCCGCGTGGAATGGCTTCCTTGATCGAGACGACGATGATGTCGCCCACCGTTGCATAGCGGCGCTTGGAACCTCCAAGAACCTTGATGCACATGACACGGCGCGCGCCGGAATTATCGGCCACGTCGAGGTTGGTCTGCATCTGAATCATTGATGCACCTCGTCCTCTTTCTGATGCGCTATTTGCGCTTTAAGCTGTTTTCTTGGCGTCGCTCTGGACAACCGTCCAGCGCTTCAACTTCGAGAGTGGTTTGCTTTCCTCGATCCAGACCGTGTCGCCTGCCTTGAACTGGTTGTTCTCGTCATGCGCGTGGTAGTTCTTGGACCGGCGAATGGTCTTCTTGTAGATCGGGTGGGTGAAGCGGCGGTCGACACGCACGACAACGGTCTTGTCCTGCTTGTCGCTGACGACGACGCCCTGGAGAGTACGCTTCGGCATCTTTCGCCCCTTACTTCTTGCCGTCGCGCTTTTGCGCGGCGATGGTCTTGATGCGTGCGATATCGCGGCGAGCTTCACGCAGGCGCGAGGTGTTCTCGAGCTGCCCGGTGGCACGCTGGAAACGCAGGTTGAACCGCTCCTTCTTCAGATTGAGGACGGCTTCGTCCATCTGATCGGGGCTCATCGCGCGAATGTCTTCGACTTTCAGTTCGGCCATGGTCCTTACTCCGCAATGCGCGCGACGAAGCGCGTCTTGATCGGCAGCTTGGCGGCGGCAAGCTCGAGAGCTTCCTTCGCGGTCTGATGGGTCACGCCGTCGATCTCGAACATGATGCGGCCCGGCTTGACGCGCGCCACCCACAATTCCGGAGCGCCCTTGCCCGAGCCCATGCGGACTTCAGCAGGCTTCTTCGACACCGGCACATCCGGGAACACGCGGATCCAGACGCGGCCGGCACGCTTCATGTGACGGGTCAGCGCGCGGCGGGCGGCTTCGATCTGGCGCGCGGTGATGCGCTCCGGCGCCATCGCCTTCAGGCCGAACTGGCCGAAAGACAACGTCGCGCCCGACGAGGCGACGCCGTGGATACGGCCCTTATGCGCCTTTCGGAACTTTGTCTTCTTTGGTTGCATCATGGCTTACGCCCTCAAACCTTCTTCAAATTTCAATCAGGCCGCATCGCGACGGGACGGACGCCCGCTGTCGCCTTCGGCCATACGCTTGTCCTGGGCCATCGGATCGTGCTCGAGGATTTCGCCCTTGAAGATCCAGACCTTGACGCCGCAGGTGCCGAACGTGGTGAACGCGGTGGCGACACCGTAGTCCACATCGGCGCGCAGCGTGTGCAGCGGCACGCGGCCTTCACGATACCATTCCATACGCGCGATTTCGGCGCCGCCGAGACGGCCCGAGCAGTTGATGCGGATGCCTTCGGCGCCCAGACGCATCGCCGACTGAACGGCGCGCTTCATGGCGCGGCGGAACGCAACGCGGCGCTCGAGCTGCTGCGCGATCGACTCGGCAACCAGGGTCGCGTCGAGTTCCGGCTTGCGGATTTCGACGATGTTGATCACGACATCGGAGTCGGTGATGTCGGCGACCTTCTTCTTCAGCTTGTCGATGTCGGCGCCCTTCTTGCCGATCACCACGCCCGGACGCGCCGAGTAGATCGACACGCGGCACTTCTTGTGCGGGCGCTCGATCACGATGCGCGCAACGGCGGCCTGCTTCAGTTCCTTCATCAGCACTTCGCGGATGCGGATGTCCTCGTGGAGGAGCTTCGCATACTCGTTCTTGCCGGCGAACCAACGGGAATCCCAGGTCCGGTTGATACCGAGACGCAGCCCGATTGGATTGATCTTTTGACCCATCGTCTTCTCCCGCCCTTAGGCGCTCGCCTCGGCCTCGACCTGACGAACGACGATCGTCAGCTGCGAGAACGGCTTGTAAACACGACCCGAACGGCCACGGCCGCGCGGTGCGAAACGCTTCATCACGATGCCGTTGCCAACATGCGCCTCGGCGACGACGAGCGCGTCGACATCGAGATCATGGTTGTTTTCGGCGTTCGCGATCGCGGACTCCAGGCACTTCTTGACGTCGCCGGCGATCCGCTTGCGCGAGAACTGCAGGTCGGCGAGCGCAGACGATGCCTTCTTGCCGCGGATCAACTGCGCAACAAGGTTCAGCTTCTGCGGCGAGACGCGAAGCATGCGGGCTACCGCCTTGGCCTCGTTGTCCGGGAGAACCCGTTCGCGCTTTGGTTTGCTCATGACTAAGTCCTCAAGCCCTTACTTCTTGGCTTTCTTGTCGCCCGAATGGCCGTGGAAGGTACGGGTCGGCGAGAACTCGCCGAACTTGTGACCGACCATTTCCTCGTTCACCGCGACCGGAACATGCTTCTGACCGTTGTAGACGCCGAAGGTGAGTCCCACGAACTGCGGGAGGATCGTCGAGCGGCGGCTCCAGATCTTGATAACGTCGTGACGGCCGCTCGAACGCGCTGCATCTGCCTTCTTGAGCAGAGAGCCTTCAACGAACGGGCCTTTCCAGACTGAACGAACCATGTCCGGCGTTTCCTTACTTCTTCCGCTTGTGGCGGCTGATGAGAATGAACTTGTTGGTCGACTTGTTGGTGCGGGTCTTCTTGCCCTTGGTCGGCTTGCCCCACGGAGTGACCGGGTGACGGCCGCCCGAGGTGCGGCCTTCACCGCCGCCGTGCGGATGGTCGACCGGGTTCATGACAACGCCGCGGTTGTGCGGGCGACGGCCCATCCAGCGCTTGCGGCCTGCCTTGCCGATCGAGATGTTCATGTGATCCGGGTTCGACACCGCACCGATGGTGGCGGTGCAGCGGCCGTGAACCAGGCGCTGTTCGCCCGAGTTCAGACGGATGATCACGAAGTCATGGTCGCGGCCGACGATCTGGGCGTAGGTGCCCGCGGAACGGGCGATCTGGCCACCCTTCCCGATCTTCAGCTCGACGTTGTGCACGATGGTGCCGACCGGCATGTTGCCCAGCGGCATGACATTGCCCGGCTTCACGTCGACGTAAGCGCCGGCGACAACGGTGTCACCCACGGCCAGACGCTGCGGCGCGAGGATGTAAGCCTGGGTGCCGTCTTCGTACTTGATCAGCGCGATGAAGGCGGTGCGGTTCGGATCGTACTCAAGACGCTCGACCTTGGCCGGAACATCGACCTTGGTGCGCTTGAAATCGACGATGCGGTAAGCCTTCTTGTGGCCGCCGCCGCGGAAACGCACGGTGATGCGGCCGGTGTTGCCGCGTCCGCCGGACGAGTTCTTGCCTTCGGTCAGAGCCTTGACAGGCTTGCCCTTGTAGAGCGCCGAACGATCGACCATCACCAGCTGGCGCTGGCCCGGCGTCGTGGGGTTGAATGTTTTCAATGCCATCGTCGTTCGCCTTACAGCCCGGTGGTCACGTCGATGCGGTGGCCCTCTTCAAGGGTCACAACAGCGCGCTTGGTGTCCGACTGAGAACCGAACTGGCCGCGGAAGACTTTCATCTTGCCCTTGCGAACCAGCGTGTTGACGCTCTTCACCTTGACGTCGAACAGCTTCTCAATCGCGTCCTTGATCTGCGGCTTGGTCGCCTTGGCGGCGACCTTGAACACAACCTTGTTGTGCTCCGAAGCCACGGTCGCCTTTTCGGTGATCACCGGGGCGACGATGATGTCGTAATGACGCGCATCATGAGTGGTCATTTGAAGCGCGCCTCCAACGCATCGAGAGCGGCCTTGGTCAGAACGAGCTTCTGACGGCGCAGGATGTCATAGACGTTGATGCCCTGAATCGGCAGCACGTCGATGTGCGGAATGTTGCGCGCGGCCTGCGCGAAACCGTTGTTCACCTCGGCACCGTCAACGATCAGCGCGTTGGTGATTTCCAGGCCCGAGAAGTGGCCGAGCAGCGCCTTGGTCTTGGCGTCCTTGAGATCGGCGTTCTCGATCACGATCAGACCGCCGTCCTTCGCCTTCGCCGACAGGGCGTGCTTGAGGCCGAGCGCACGGACCTTCTTCGGCAGATCGTAGGCATGGCTGCGTACGACCGGACCGAAGGCACGACCGCCGCCGCGGAACTGCGGAACGCGGGCCGAACCGTGACGAGCACCGCCGGTGCCCTTCTGCTTGTACATCTTCTTGCCGGTGCGCCAGACTTCCGCACGGCCCTTGGCCTTGTGCGTGCCGGCCTGACGCTTGGCGAGCTGCCAGTTCACGACGCGCTGGATCAGATCCTTGCGCGGCTCGAGACCGAAAATCTCGTCCGAGAGCTGAACGGAGCCAACCGCCTTGCCTTCAAGGGTTGTGACCTTCAATTCCATCACGCACCCTCCCCAGCCGGAGCCGCTTCAGCAGCAGCATCGGTTTCGCCAGCCAGCTTGAACTTGCCGGGCTTCGGCGCATCCTTCGGCAATGCCTTCTTCACCGCGTCGCGCACGGTGATCCAGCCGCCCTTGGAGCCCGGAACGGCGCCTTCGATCAGCAGCAGGCCGCGCGCCACGTCCGTCTGGACGACGCGCAGGTTCAGCGTGGTGATGCGATCGACGCCCATATGGCCGGGCATCTTCTTGTTCTTGAAGGTCTTGCCCGGGTCCTGACGGCCACCGGTCGAACCGATCGAGCGGTGCGAGACCGAGACGCCGTGGGTTGCACGCAGACCGCCGAAATTCCAGCGCTTCATGCCGCCCGCGAAGCCCTTACCGACCGAGGTGCCGGTGACGTCGACGAACTGACCGACAACGAAGTGATCGGCCTGGATCTCCGCGCCGACCGGGATCAGCGAGTCTTCCGACACGCGGAATTCCGCGACCTTGCGCTTCGGCTCGACCTTGGCGACGGCAAACTGGCCGCGTTCCGCCTTCGGCAGATAGACGCTCTTGCGCGAGCCCGAACCGAGCTGCAGCGCGACGTATCCATTCTTCTCGGTCGTGCGATGGCCAACAACCTGGCAATTGCCCAACTTGAGCACGGTCACAGGGATATGTTCACCGGTCTCCGTAAAGACCCGCGTCATCCCGACCTTTTGTGCGATCACTCCGGAGCGCATCGGCGTGCTTCCTGTTCTTTCTGTCCCGAGGGACTAGCTAATCTACTTTGCGAGCATGACCCGGTCCGAAAACCGGTGCCCACTTTTCGGGGTCATGCTCAGAGCTTGATCTCGACGTCGACACCGGCGGCGAGGTCGAGCTTCATCAGCGCGTCCACGGTCTGCGGGGTCGGATCGACGATATCGAGAAGGCGCTTGTGAGTGCGCATCTCGAACTGCTCGCGGCTCTTCTTGTCAACGTGCGGCGAACGGTTGACGGTGAACTTCTCGATGCGGGTCGGCAGCGGAATTGGTCCGCGAACCTGGGCACCGGTGCGTTTTGCCGTGTTCACGATCTCGCGGGTCGACGTATCGAGAATCCGATGGTCGAACGCCTTGAGACGGATGCGAATATTCTGGCCGTTCATTGCCGCTTCTTTCTTTAGTGAGTGGTGAGTAGCGAGTAGCGAATATCTCTACTCGCCACTCCCCAATCGCTATTGGCTCTTACTCGATGATGCTGGAAACGACGCCCGAACCGACGGTGCGGCCGCCTTCACGGATCGCGAAGCGGAGCTTCTCTTCCATCGCGATCGGCACGATCAGGTGCACTTCCATCGCGATGTTGTCGCCCGGCATCACCATTTCCGTGCCTTCCGGCAGGTGCACAACACCGGTCACGTCGGTGGTGCGGAAGTAGAACTGCGGACGGTAGTTGGTGAAGAACGGCGTGTGACGGCCGCCCTCTTCCTTGGTGAGGATGTAAGCCTCAGCCTTGAACTTGGTGTGCGGCTTGACCGAACCCGGCTTGCAGAGAATCTGGCCGCGCTCGACTTCTTCGCGCTTGGTGCCGCGGAGCAGCGCACCGATGTTGTCGCCAGCCTGGCCCTGATCGAGCAGCTTGCGGAACATTTCAACGCCGGTAACGATGGTCTTCTGGGTTTCACGCAGACCGACGATTTCGATTTCCTCGCCGACCTTGATGATGCCGCGCTCGACGCGGCCGGTGACGACCGTGCCGCGGCCCGAGATCGAGAACACGTCTTCGACCGGCATCAGGAACGGCTGGTCAACCGGGCGGGCCGGCTGCGGAATGAACTCGTCGACAGCCTTCATGAGCTCGAGGACGGCGTCGTGGCCGAGCTTCGGCTCCTTGTTTTCGAGCGCGCAGAGCGCCGAACCGCGGATGATCGGAATGTCGTCGCCCGGGAAGTTGTACTTCGAGAGCAGTTCACGAACTTCCATCTCGACGAGCTCGAGCAGTTCCGGATCGTCGACCATGTCGCACTTGTTCAGGAACACGACGATCGCAGGAACGCCGACCTGACGGGCGAGCAGGATGTGCTCGCGGGTCTGCGGCATCGGGCCGTCGGCAGCGGACACGACGAGGATCGCACCGTCCATCTGGGCAGCGCCGGTGATCATGTTCTTCACGTAGTCGGCGTGGCCGGGGCAGTCGACGTGCGCGTAGTGGCGGTTCGGGGTCTCATACTCGACGTGAGCGGTCGAGATGGTGATGCCGCGCGCCTTCTCTTCCGGCGCCTTGTCGATCTGGTCGTAAGCGGTGAACGTCGCGCCGCCGGCTTCAGCGAGAACCTTGGTGATCGCCGCGGTCAGCGACGTCTTGCCATGGTCGACGTGACCGATGGTGCCGATGTTACAGTGCGGTTTGGTACGTTCAAATTTAGCTTTAGCCATGACGTTCTCCGTTCAACTTTGACTCGCGTCAAAGAAATCAAGCAAACTTTTTCTGGACTTCTGCCGACACGTTGGCCGGCGCTTCAGCGTAGTGATCGAACTGCATCGTGAAGGTCGCGCGGCCCTGGCTCATCGAGCGCAGGTTGTTCACGTAACCGAACATGTTCATGAGCGGCACCATCGCATTGATCACGTTGGCGTTGCCGCGCATGTCCTGACCCTGGATCTGGCCACGGCGGGAGTTGAGATCGCCGATCACCGAACCCGTGTAGTCCTCAGGGGTCACCACCTCGACCTTCATGATCGGCTCGAGGAGGACCGACTTGCCCTTCTGCAGCGCTTCGCGGAATGCAGCACGCGAGGCGATTTCAAAGGCCAGCGCCGACGAGTCGACGTCGTGGTACTTGCCGTCGACCAGCGAGACCTTGACGTCCACCACAGGGAACCCGGCGACAACGCCCGAGTTCATGACGCTGTTGAGACCCTTTTCAACACCGGGGATGTATTCCTTCGGAACCGCACCACCGACGATCTTCGATTCAAACACGAAGCCGGCGCCCGGCTCGTTCGGCTCGACCACAAGCGACACTTCCGCGAACTGACCGGTACCGCCGGTCTGCTTCTTGTGGGTGTACTTGACCTCGGCCGGCTTGGTGATCTTCTCGCGGAACGCAACCTGCGGCGCGCCGATGTTGGCGTCGACCTTGTAGGTACGGCGGAGAATGTCGACCTTGATGTCGAGATGGAGTTCGCCCATGCCCTTGAGGATGGTCTGGCCGGACTCGTGATCGGTCGACACGCGGAAAGACGGATCTTCCGCAGCGAGCTTCGCAAGCGCAACGCCCAGCTTTTCCTGATCGGCCTTCGACTTCGGCTCGATCGCGATTTCGATGACCGGCTCCGGGAATTCCATCTTTTCAAGGATGACCGGATGATCCGGGTCGCACAGCGTGTCGCCGGTGCGGGCTTCCTTGAGGCCGGCCAGCGCGACGATGTCGCCGGCATAGGCTTCCTTGATGTCTTCGCGGTTGTTCGCATGCATCAGCAGCATGCGGCCGATACGTTCCTTCTTCTCGCGGGTCGAGTTCACGACGCCGGTGCCGCTCTGGAGAATGCCAGAGTAGATGCGGCAGAAGGTGATGGTGCCGACGAACGGGTCGTCCATGATCTTGAACGCGAGCAGAGCCAGCGGCTCCTTGTCGTCCGCCTTGCGCACGACTTCGTTGCCGTCCTCGTCGGTGCCCTTGATCGCAGGCACGTCGACCGGCGACGGCAGGTAGTCGACGACGGCGTCGAGCAGCGGCTGCACGCCCTTGTTCTTGAAGGCCGAGCCGCAGAGCACCGGATAGAACGCGCCGGTCAGAACCGCCTTGCGGATCAGACGCTTGAGCGTCGCCTCGTCCGGCTCGTTGCCGTCGAGGTAAGCAGCCATGGCGTCGTCGTCGAGCTCGACGGCGGCTTCGATCATCTTCTCGCGGTATTCCTTGGCCTTCTCGACCAGGTCAGCCGGAATCTCCTGATCCTCGAACTTCGCGCCGAGCGCTTCGTCAGCCCAGACGACAGCCTTCATGCGAACGAGGTCGACCAGACCCTTGAAGTTGTTCTCGGCGCCGATCGGGAGCTGGATCGCAACCGGCTTCGCGCCGAGGCGGTCGATAATGTCCTGCAGGCACTTGTAGAAGTCAGCGCCGGTCTTATCCATCTTGTTGGCGAAGACGATGCGCGGAACCCTGTACTTGTCGCCCTGACGCCAGACGGTTTCGGTCTGCGGCTCGACGCCCTGGTTGGAGTCGAGAACGCAAACGGCGCCGTCGAGCACGCGCAGCGAACGCTCGACTTCAATGGTGAAGTCGACGTGGCCGGGGGTGTCGATGATGTTCAGGCGCTTGCCGTTCCAGAACGCGGTGGTCGCAGCCGAGGTGATCGTGATGCCACGCTCCTGCTCCTGCTCCATCCAGTCCATCGTCGCGGCACCTTCGTGCACTTCGCCGATCTTATGGCTCTTGCCGGTATAATAGAGGATGCGCTCGGTCGTCGTCGTTTTACCGGCGTCGATGTGCGCCATGATACCGAAATTACGGTAATCCTCGATGGCATGTTGGCGGGGCATGGGCTGTCCTTAATGTCCGTTCGTTTCGCCGTTACCAGCGATAGTGCGAGAAGGCACGGTTGGCTTCCGCCATCTTGTGCACGTCTTCACGCTTCTTGACTGCGTTGCCACGATTGTTCGATGCATCGAGCAGCTCGGCGGAGAGCCGTTCGGTCATCGTCTTCTCGTTGCGGCCGCGGGCAGCCGTGATGAGCCAGCGAATGCCGAGCGCCTGACGGCGGGTCGAACGCACTTCGACCGGCACCTGATAGGTCGCACCACCGACGCGGCGCGAGCGCACTTCGATGGTCGGCATGACGTTTTCCAGCGCCTGCTCGAACACGGTGAGCGGGCCCTGCTTGGTCTTCTGCTCGATCAGGTCGAAAGCACCGTAAACGATGTTTTCGGCGGCGGACTTCTTGCCGTCGTACATGATCGAATTCATGAACTTGGTGACGATGATGTTCCCGAACTTCGGATCCGGGTTCACTTCGCGCTTTTCGGCAGAGTGGCGACGAGACATTGATTCCGCTCCTGCTTACTTCGGACGCTTCGCGCCGTACTTGGACCGGCGCTGCTTGCGGTTCTTGACGCCCTGCGTATCGAGGACGCCGCGGAGGATGTGGTAGCGCACGCCCGGCAAATCCTTGACGCGGCCGCCGCGAATCATGACCACCGAGTGCTCCTGAAGATTGTGGCCTTCACCCGGAATGTAGCCGATGACCTCGAAGCCGTTGGTCAGACGCACCTTGGCGACCTTACGAAGCGCGGAGTTCGGCTTCTTCGGAGTCGTCGTATAGACGCGCGTGCAAACGCCACGCTTCTGCGGCGACTGCTGCAGCGCTGGCACCTTCTTGCGCGACTTCTGCGCTTCGCGTGGATTCGCGATCAGCTGGTTGATCGTCGGCATCGTTCGCCTTCACCCTTGTTCGCGCGAAACCTTGCCGGCTTCGCAAATTCGTTCGGAGCAATCGCCCCACTCGCTTCACGTCGACAACAACCCGGTCATCCCATCGGCACGGGTTCAAGACCCACGCGCAAAACGAAATCGCGCCACCCATCCATCGCTGAATGGAAAGCGCTTGACCGCCACAGAGGATCGCAACCGAAACCGCGATCATGCATCCGAGACTGAACTCTAAAGGCGCGCGCATACGCGGTCGCCCGAGAGATCAATGTTGTCCTGGCATTGCCTGGCTAGTGCCGACAGCGTTTGAGCGACATCCGTCGAGGTTGGTGCCGATCCATTCCCGGACAAGGTCGCGGGGCTGAAAAGGTGATCCGTTCCGACGCAGGGAAGCTCACCGCCTGTCGTGAAGTGGCCGGGTTTTATAAGCCATGCACACCCAAGTCAAGACTAATCAACATGCGAAAAGAGCAAGCGGCAGAGCCACTTCTTGCACACGGGATGAAACCGGACAGGCTCTTATCATGACATCCGGCGCGAATCTTTTCGGCATGAAATCCGGCCGATTCTGGCCCCGTTGCGGCGGGTTCATGCCGGTCCCGAAAACCCTCGCCCCGCACCTGACGGCGGCAGACAACGGCCTTCGGCGCGGCTTCATCTGCCGCTAGTCTCAGGAATATGCAAACAAATCAACGACTTGGAAGAATCTACGAATCCAACGGATTCACGGCGTTGGCGCCAGCCGCCGCTTGCTGGACAGGACGGACATCGCACGGAGCCAGTCCCGGACATCCCGCAGGCGTTCATAGCCATACTGGCGGGCCGCCTCGATGCCGAAGACCAGGGAGCGCTTGGGCCTGACGTCCACCACCATGTCGACCATGGCTTTCCGGCCCGTCCAGATCTGGGCCATGAAACTGTCCTGCGCCGAGCACGAATCGATGGCCTGCACATCGGTGGCGGCGAAGAGCTGTTCGGTCATTTTGTCGACCACCAGCACGCCGGGCGAGTATTTGGCGAATTCGCCGTCAAAGGCGATCTTCCAGGTGAAGGCCGTGGTCCCGCAATAGAGCAGCACCTGGGCGGCGATGGTCCGGCCGTCGAGCCGCAACACGGCCACCGAGGCATTGCCTTCAGCGGCGAGGTCTCCGATCAGCCGCCGGGTGAACTCGGTGTCGCGTTCGCTGCAGAGGATCGCGGTGCCCTTTTCGCCCTTCCAGCTTCGCTTTTCGAGAACGAGAAACTCCTCAAAGGCCACCCGGGTGGCCTCCGCGTTGCGCGCGTTGACCATTTCGAGCTTGCCGAGCGCCGACAGCCGGTTCCAGTCCTGCCGCAGCTTCTTCCGGGTGGAGCCCGACGCCTTGACCCCCTTCTCCCGGGTCACCGCCGGCCTCTGGCTCTGCGTGAGAACAAGATGCGCAAGATCCTGGTCCGCAATGGTCTTCTGGATCGCGGCATAGGCCTGCGAGTCCGCATCCATCTCCTTGAGACTGACCACATGCGGGAGTTTGGGGTTCTTGCTGATCGCAGCAAAGAACGCCGGCATGACCTCCATTGCAAAAGCGGGATCGACCACCGGCGTGGAAAGGAAGGCATAGTTGTAAGGCCGCGCCTCGAGCATCGGCGGCCAGAACGAAATGACGTTGCGATGCTGCAGGGCCCACAGCCCGACCAGCCGCGCAGACTCCACGCCCTCCTCCCACGCGAGCAGCACGGTCACCATCGCGAACATGGTGTCGAGCGCCGCCTTGAGCGCGGTCGGATTCATGAAGGCGTTGCCCGGCGCGCGGCGAATGAGATCATTCCACGCCGCCGTGAGGTCCTGACCCGGCTTTGCGACTGTTACTGAAATCATAGCGGCAAAACCTGCGTCGAAGCGTCGGGAAACCGCATTCTCGCGGAGGCAAATTGAGGGCGCATGACTGCGATCCAAAACTCTACTGACCTACCCCCGGTTCCATTCATGATGCGGCGGCGCGCCGCAGGCAAGTCGCAATCATTTAAATCGTTAATAGACGTGTTTTCGCAGCATTAACCTAAGCAGCCGTTCACCACGTTTGCTTCAAGGTTTAGTCGAGTTTGCAGCCCTAATGCTAAGTAGCTGAAAAGAGGCGCAACATGCGGCACACGGACATTGCCATCATCGGCGGCGGACTTGCGGGATCGACAGCCGCAGCCATGCTCGGCCGCGCCGGCATTTCCGCGATCCTGATCGACCCGCACAAAATCTATCCGCCCGATTTCCGCTGCGAAAAGCTCGGCGGCTATCAGCTCGACCTGTTGCGCAAGACCGGCATTGCCGAGCCGGTGCTGGCGGCGACCACCCTCGATGGCAACGCCTGGACCGCGCGGCTCGGACGCCTGCTCGACAAGAAGCCCAGCGACCAGCATGGCATCATCTACGACGATCTCGTGAATACCGTCCGCCGCCAGATCCCGGAAACTGTCGAGTTCATCGAAGACAAGGTGACCGGCGTTGCAACCAGTCCGGATTTGCAGACGCTGACGCTCTCGAACGGCGAAACCATTTCCGCGCGGCTGATCGTGCTGGCGAACGGGCTGAACATCGGCCTGCGCCACACCCTCGGCATCGAGCGCGAAGTCATCAGCCCGTGCCATTCCATCACCGTCGGCTTCAATGTCGTGCCCGTGGGCCGCGACACATTCGAGTTTCCGGCGCTGACCTATTTCACAGAAAGCGCGACGGCGCAGATGTCCTACCTGACGCTGTTCCCGATCGGCTCCGCCATGCGCGCCAACCTGATGGTCTATCGCGGCATGGACGATCCCTGGCTGCGGCGCATGCGCCAGGCGCCGGAACAGGCCATTCACGAGTTGATGCCCAACCTTCGCGCCCTCTCCGGCGAGTTCAAGGTCGATGGCATGATCAAGATTCGCCCGGCGGACCTTTACGTCACCAAGGGGCACCGGCAGGCCGGCATCGTCCTGGTCGGCGACGCCTTCTGCACCTCATGCCCGGCGGCAGGGACAGGCACCGGCAAGGTGTTCATGGACGTGCAGCGGCTGTGTAACGCCTATATCCCGGCGTGGCTTGCCAGCGGCGGCATGGGCGCGGACAAGATTTCGCAATTCTACGACGATCCGGAAAAGTGCGCGAACGACGCATCGTCACAGCGTCAGGCCTATGACCTGCGTTCGATCTCCATCGACACCGGGCTGTCATGGCATGTGCGGCGCTGGATTCGCTTCCTGCACCGTGCGGCGCTCGGCGCAACGCGCCATCTGCGCGAAACGCTCTCGGTCCGGCGGACGGCGCAGCCTTAGGAATCAGTCCTCATCATCATCGTCGTCGTCATCATCCTCTGCCGGATGGTGCGACTGATGAAGCTGGTCGTCCCAGAGCTTGCGGTACATGCCGTTGGCCTTGAGCAATTCGGCATGCGGGCCGCGCTCCACGGCCTTGCCGTTACTCACGACAATGATTTCGTCCATGTCCACCACCGATGTCAGGCGATGGGTCGAGAAGATCATGGTGCGGCCCTTGGCGACCTTGAGCAACGTGCGGTTGATCGCCGCTTCCGTGGTCTGGTCGAGCGCCGACGTCGCCTCATCGAGCAGCAGGACTGACGGATTGCGCACAATGGCGCGCGCAATCGCGATGCGCTGGCGCTGGCCGCCGGAGAGCGTATCGCCGCGCTCACCGACCACGGTGTCGTATTTCTGCGGCAGAGTCATGATGTAGCGGTGAATCTCGGCCTTCTTCGCCGCCTCCTCGACTTCCTTGTCGGTCGCACCGTCCTTGCCCAGCCGGATGTTTTCGCGGATCGACATGTTGAACAGCATGTTTTCCTGAAACACCACCGCCATGCTGCCGCGCAGCGAATCCCGCGTCACTTTTCGGATATCGACACCGTCAATGCTGACCCTGCCCTCGTTCGGCTCATACAGTCGTAGGATGAGATTGAGCAGCGTGCTCTTGCCCGAGCCGCTCGGCCCGACCACGGCGATGTTCTTCCCCGCCCCGAGCTTCAGCGACAGGCCATCGAGAACCGGATTCTCGCTGCCCTCGTATTTGAAGACCACGCGGTCGAACGAGATGTTGTCGGTGATGCGCGGCAGGTCCGGCGCGCCGGGACGGTCGGCGCCGCGCGGCGGCTCATCCAGCAGTTCTTCCATGTGACGCACGGCGGCCGCGGCCTGGATCGCCACCGGAATGAAGTGCATCAGATGGGCGATGTTGTAGGAGATTTCCCAGAACGCGCTTTCGAAGGTGACGAACGTGCCGATGGAAATCTTGCCGATGGTCGCGAGATACGCGCCGATCGCCAGCACGACGAGGTGCAGCAGCAGCACCGACACGGTGACGGTACGCTCGACCATGGTGGACAGGAATGTCGCGTCCGCCATCGAGCGGCGCGCAGCGTTGTTGCGGAAAGTGAACCAGCCGAACGCCTTGCGCTGCAGGCCGAACGCCTTCACCACCATCTGCGCGGCGACGTTCTCCTGCACCACGCCGAGGATCGCGGATTCGTTGACCTTCTGCTCGTAGTTCGCCTGCACCGCTTTCGGCGTGAGGATACGCGGACCGATCAGGGTGATCGGGAAAATCAGCAGCGCCACGGCGGCGAGCTGCCAGTTCAGCCAGATCATCAGGCCGATGCCCGCGATCAGTTCGAGGAACGGCAGCGCCGCGCTGTTGGCCAAATGCTTGACCGAGGATTCGTAGCCGGCCATGTCGACGGAAAAGCGCGACAGGATTTCGCCGCGCTTGGTGCGCCCGAAAAACGCCGCCGGCAGGCTCTGGACATGCTGGAACATCCGGGCGCGGACATCGGAGATCACCGATGCAGCCAGCCGCGCATCCCAGCGCTCGTACCAGACCGCGACAATGGAGGTGATGATGCCGGCGACCGCGAGCACCGTCAGGATGGTGTAAAGCGCCTGGAAATCCTCCTCGCCGAGCGCGTCGTCGATCAGGTATTTCAGGCTGAGCGGCATGATGACGTTGAACAACGTCTCGATGAAAAGGCCGATGGCGACGAAACTCAGCCACGTCTTGTAGTTGCTCAGGTGCGGCCAGGTGAACCGCCAGAGGGTCGCAAACGCGCCCGCCGCCTCGCTCGCGGTATAAACGACAAGATCCTCGTCATCGTCGTCATCATCGTCGTCGATGTCTTCGGGATCGGGCGACGGCAGCGGAATCTCGGCCTGCGCGGCGAGGCGCGCAGCCTCGTCCTCGAGCGGCTTGCCCGATGCTGGCTTGTCGGTATCCGAACCGGGTGGCTTGCTTGCCATCTCAACCGCCGCTGCACGGCCGGACGGCCGCAATCACCTGTGACAGCGGCCGGATGGCCGCCATTGTTAGCGATTAGTCGTCGTCGGCAATCTTGTCAAAGAACGAGTAGCGCAGGCTGTCCGCGTCCGCGTACCAGTCGCCCGGCCCCTTGTTGGCCTTCAGCGTCGCGTCCCAGACGGCGTCGGTGGTGTCGCGCCGATGCATGGACAGGTCGAAGCCGTTGCTGAAGAACAGTTCGGACCATTCCCACCAGGTGCCCAGTTTCTTGACCCCGCGCAGCAGGTCGTAACGGTCGATCAGGCCCGGCATCATGTCGCTGGTGACCGATCCGAACACAAAGCCGGTCTTCACCACGCGGTTGAGTTCGCGCACCGCGCGCTTCACCTGCTTTTCCGGGACATGGCAGAGGCTGGTCTCGAAAACGAAATCGAACTCCTCGGCCTTGAACGGCAGCTTGGTCAGCGAGCCGAGCTTGTTGTACTTGCGCAGCGCCTTCGGCGTCTTGCCGTGAATATAGCGGTTGTTCTCGACGCCCCAGGCGTCGATGCCGCGCTCGCGCAGTGCCCCGACCAGTTCGCCGCTCGCCGAGCCCGCGACCAGCAGCTTGTAGCCCTTGGCCCGGTTCCAGACGATCTTGATGAGGTTCATCAAATAGTCCGGATCGGTGAACTTGTCCCACACCTCGGCGTAAGGCCCGGTGTTGCGGTAGTTGTCGAAATAGGCACGGTCGATCTTGTCGGAAGGAACATTGCCGCTCTCGCCGCGCTCATAGCGCAGCTTGATCATCTGGGTGAGGATGATGTCGGTGGCGGCATCCGACGAGTCCAGCAGGCCGTTCAGCGTGGAGTCGAACAGGTAGTCGCCGACAACGACGAAGCCAGGATGGTCGGTCGGCTCGGGGTGATGATTGGTCATCACATCGCGCGCGGGCAGCCCGCCCGGTATGCAGTTCACCGATGACAGCCAGCGATGAGTCTTGCCCTCGAGGAAGTGCGCCCGCGCATCACCGAACGATTTCGGCAGCGACTTGATCGCCGCGTCGATCAGTTCCTTGTCGCTGAGATTGGCGAAGGCCAGCGCGTCGGATCCGGGGATCAGCCAGTTCAGCACGCCATGGCGGCCTACATCGTGACGCGCACCCTCGACATACACGCAGCAGCCGCCGAACGCCTCGGACATCCACCATGCGCCCGGAACCTTGTCGCCCCAGAACGGCTCATCGAACAGGATCGAGACGCGCAGGTAATGCGCGGGACGATCGAAGTAAGCGATGTGCTTGATCATGGAATGGCGCAGCAATTCGCCGTCCCAGTTCATGGTGGTGAGCCACGAATGCGGCAGGCACATCACCACGAGATCGTGCTCCTTGGTGATCGGCCCCTTCCCGTTCATCATGTTTATGGCGTAGCGGCCGGAATTCGCCTTGCCGACTTTCAGCACGCGATGATTCAACTGGATGTCGGCGTCGATCTCGCTCCTGAGGCTGTGGATCAACTGCTCGTTGCCATTCTGGATCGAGTAGAGGCCGATATAGCCGTCCACATCCATCACGAAGTTCTTCAGCGCATTGAGGCCGTTGGTGTTGTGCGGCTCGGTGGCGATGTCGGAGCGCGCCATCACCTTGAGGAAGCGCTTGGCGACCGGGTCCAAGACTTCGCGGTCCAGCAGTTCCTCGGCGCTGATATAGGCCCATGGATGTTCGTTGTCGTGCGCGCCGATGCCTTCATAATATTCGGTCGGCGACACCATTTTGGCGCATAGCTTGCGAAAATCCTCGATGGCTCTGGCGGTCTCCGGCCCGTACTTGCGGCGCATGCCGGGGACATCATTCAGCAATTCGCCGTCAAGCTGCACCTGCTCGGCGTCCATCGGGATGGTCTGCAGGCCGAAATGCTGGATCAGTTCCCGCAGCGGGTCCGGGCCGGTCATGGAGTAATCGTAAATCTCGGCGACGCCCGCCTCGTACATGGCCGGCGCGGTGTCGAACGTCTTGGTCAGGATCTTGCCGCCGAGCCGGTCGGACGCCTCATAGATCGTGATGCGGCAGAGCGCCCCAAGTTTCTTCTTGAGGTACCACGCACTCATAAGCCCGCCTGGGCCGCCGCCGACTATCGCCAGATCGAGCATGTTGTCCTTCGCCCCTCGCCGGCGTTTTTCTCGAATACCGCCGGTCTAACTCACCCTAAACAAATGCGTTTTCCATCTGAAGGGAAGATGAACAAACCACGATCCGGAGCTAAAAAGACCGGTAGGGCGGAAAGAAGATGCGATTTGAGGCAGTTCCGGGCGCCCCCGAGGCGTCACCGGGCGCATGATCGCGCCGCCGCAAGACCGGGTTATTTCGCGCAGCGAAACCCACCGCGCGAAAGAAAAACGGGCCGGCAAAGCCGGCCCGCGAGATGGCGCTGATTATCCTGAGCCACGGACACCAAAATCATCACCGCGAGGCGATCATGTCCTATGGCTGAAAACTATCGTTCCGTTTGAATGCCCTGCCCCGAAATCACTGGACGTCTTGGATGGTCACAGAATGGCCACAGACTAGAAAACCGGTCATTCGGCACATCCCCCAAATGGGTCAAAGTTGCCCAGATCACAGCTAACCAGGTCAATTCGTCCACCGAACTGGGTTTATTCGGCAACAAATCTCTCGCCGCATCCCCGTTACTTGATGACGAGCCTTACTTGATCACCAGCCTCGCCATCATCGCGGCCAGTTCGCTCTGGCGCGACACGCCGACCTTGGAGAACACCCGCTTCAGCACCGAGCGGGCGGTTTCCTCCGCAATTCCGAGCCTCTCTGCGGCGTCCTTCGGCGACAGGCCGGACCCGACCAGCGCGGCAATTCGGGCCTCGCCAAGCGTCACGCCCAGGACATCGCGGATCAGCGACGGATCGGGAATGCCATCGGCGGTCGGATTCATCAACAGAACGATGGCGCGGGCGCGCGCCAGAAAGCCGCTTGCGGAGTTCTGTGCGGGAATCGGCAGGACATACAGCGCCAGCGGCCGGTTCGCGCTCTGGCGATGAACCAGAATGGGCCTGGTTTCCTGTGCGACCAGAATGCGGTTGCCATCGAGCGCATTGCGGATGGCGTTGACCGCCTCCTCGCTCGCCGCTGGATTTGTCAGCACAAGCCGGTCGTTCACGACGTTCAGTCCGTCTCCGAGCAGCGCCTGCGACGCGGCATTGGACGCCACCACCCGCCCCATCGCATCCAGCGCGAAGACGCCGATTCCGATGCGCGCCATCGCCGTGCCCATGCCGGAATTCATCGCTTTGGCATCCATCAAGTGAATGCTCAGGCGTAACGACGTCTCGATATGCGGCGCTAGCCGCTCCAGAAATTCAAGTTCCTCGTCAGAGTATTCCGGACGGCCCATCGCCCGCTGCACACTGACGGCCACCTCGATATGCGGGTCCGGCGAAACCGTCGCCGCCGCGAAATACCGCAACCCGTGCCGGCGCAAAAAGTCCACATAGAACGGATGGGTTTCCATATCCTCATCCGTCATCAGGTCGCGGTCGGTGATCACGTCGCGCTTGAAGAAATAGCCGCGTTCACGGGCCCGGATCGCCCGCAAATCGCGATCGCTCCAGCCTTGGGCGTAATCGGCGCTGACCTGCCGCAGGGACGGCGACGCGATGACGCCGAAGCTGCCGTCGTCGCGTCCATAGATAAGGATCGCCCCGACATCATCGAAGCAGTTCGCGATGAATTCGAGGGTCGACGGCCAGCGCGACGGGTCGGCCGCAGCGGCATAGATGGCCTCGATTGCCGCAATAAGGCGGTCATGCTTGCTCAAACGGTCCCCGCAATATCGTAAGACCTACGGTCAAGAACCAGTAGAATAACATCTTGTTCCTCGGGCAGAAGCCGAGGGAAATCACTTAGTCCTGAACACGCAAAGGCATCGAATAATCCGCCAAGCCTAACAAAAAGGCCGCCCCGTGAGGCGGCCTTTTCAATCATGGCTGACACGCCAGAAAGGCGCGATCTCACTCCGCCGGCGGCAGGGCCAGCGGCTCGGCTTCCGGAGCAGCCGGCGTGATCGCCGCCTGCTTCTCGCGCTCGTCGAGGATCATCTTGTCGCGCTTGGTCGCGACTTCGCGGATCTTCGCCATCGAGGCGCCGGTGCCGGCCGGGATCAGGCGGCCGACAATGACGTTTTCCTTGAGGCCTTCGAGCGGGTCCACCTTGCCGTTAACGGCCGCTTCGGTGAGCACGCGCGTGGTCTCCTGGAACGACGCCGCCGAGAAGAACGAGCGGGTCTGCAGCGAGGCCTTGGTGATGCCGAGCAGCACAGGGTTTCCGGTCGCGGGCTTCTTGCCCTCGTCCTTCGCCTTGGCGTTGAGCGCGTCGAACTCGATCTTGTCGACCTGCTCGCCCGAGATCATGTCGGTCTCACCCTGATCGGTGACTTCGATCTTCTGCAGCATCTGACGGACAATCACTTCGATGTGCTTGTCGTTGATGAGCACGCCCTGCAACCGGTAAACTTCCTGGATTTCGTTGACCAGATAGGCAGCGAGTTCCTCGATGCCCTTGATCGCCAGGATGTCGTGCGGCGCCGGATTGCCTTCGACGATGAAATCGCCCTTTTCGACGATGTCGCCGTCCTGCAGATGGATGTGCTTGCCCTTCGGAATGAGGTACTCGCGGGTCTCCTCATTCTTGTCGAGCGGCTCGATCGAAATGCGGCGCTTGTTCTTGTAGTCGCGGCCGAAGCGGATCGTACCGCCGATTTCGGCGATGATCGCGGCATCCTTCGGCTTGCGAGCCTCGAACAGTTCCGCAACGCGCGGCAGACCGCCGGTGATGTCGCGGGTCTTGGCGCTTTCGGTCGAGACACGGGCGAGAATGTCGCCGGCCTTGACCTTGGCGTTGACGTCCACCGACAGAATGGCGTCGACCGAGAGCATGTAACGGGCGTCGCCGCCACGCGCCAGCTTCAGCACCTTGCCGTCCTTGCCCTTGATGACGATCGCCGGACGCAGATCGGCGCCGCGGCCGGTCGTGCGCCAGTCGATGACCACGCGCTTGGCGATACCGGTGGATTCGTCGAGCGTTTCCGAGATCGACTGGCCTTCCACCAGATCCTCGAAACCGATCGTGCCTTCCACTTCGGTGAGAATGGGGCGTGAATACGGATCCCACTCCGCGATGCGCTGGCCGCGCTTGATCTGATCGCCCTCGTCGACGCGCATGCGCGCGCCGTACTGAATGCGATGCGTCGCACGCTCGGTGCCGTCGGCATCAACCACCGCGACGACCATGTTGCGGACCATTGCAACATTGAAGCCTTCGCTGTTGGTTGCGATCGCCCGGTTCTTGATGACGATCTTGCCGTCGAAGTTCGACTCGATGAACGACTGCTCGTTGATCTGCGCCGCACCGCCGATGTGGAACGTGCGCATGGTGAGCTGCGTGCCCGGCTCGCCGATCGACTGCGCGGCGATGACGCCGACAGCCTCGCCGTGATTGACGGGCGTGCCGCGGGCGAGATCGCGCCCGTAGCACTTGCCGCAGATGCCGTTGACCAGTTCGCAGGTCAGCGCCGAGCGGATCTTCACTTCCTGGATGCCGGCCTGCTGGATGGCGTCGACATCCGACTCCTCCATCAGGGTATTGCGCTTGATGATCACCTTGTTGGTGGCCGGATCGCGGATATCATCGCACGCCGTGCGGCCAAGGATGCGCGAACCGAGCGAGGCAACGACCGTGCCTGCGTCGATGATGGCGCGCATCTTGATGCCCAGCTTGGTGCCGCAATCGTCCTGCGTAATGATGCAGTCCTGCGCCACGTCCACCAGACGGCGGGTGAGATAGCCCGAGTTCGCAGTCTTCAACGCCGTATCCGCGAGGCCCTTGCGGGCGCCGTGGGTGGAGTTGAAGTACTCCATAACCGTGAGGCCTTCCTTGAAGTTCGACACGATCGGCGTTTCGATGATCGAGCCGTCCGGCTTGGCCATCAGGCCGCGCATACCGGCGAGCTGACGCATCTGGGCCGGCGAACCGCGCGCGCCCGAGTGAGCCATCATGTAGATCGAGTTGATCTGGGAATCTTCGCCCTTCGCGTTCTTCTTGACGGACGAAATTTCCTTCATCATCTGCTCGGCGATCTTCTCCGAGGCTTTCGCCCAGGCGTCGACCACCTTGTTGTACTTCTCGCCCTGAGTGATCAGGCCGTCGTTGTACTGCTGCTCGAAATCCTTCGCCATCGTCTTGGTGTCGTCGACGATCTTCCACTTGCCGCCCGGCACGACCATGTCGTCCTTGCCGAACGAAATGCCCGCCTTGAAGGCGTTGTAGAAGCCGAGCGCCATGATGCGGTCGCAGAAGATCACAGTCTCCTTCTGGCCGCAGTGACGGTACACCTGATCGATCACGCCCGAGATTTCGCGCTTGGTCATCAGCTTGTTGATGGTATCGAACGGCACCTTGCCGTGCTTCGGCAGCACCTGACCCAGCATGACGCGGCCGGCGGTGGTGTCGTAGATCTTCGAGATTGCCTTGCCGTCCTCGTCGACGCCCGTCCACCGGTACTTGATCTTGGTGTGCAGGTGGATGACCTTCGAGAACAGCGCGTGCTCGATCTCCGCCATGTCGCGGTAGACCTTGCCCTCGCCCTGCAGGCCCTCACGCATGATCGAGAGGTAATACAGGCCGAGCACGATGTCCTGCGACGGCACGATGATCGGCTGACCGTTCGCCGGATGCAGGATGTTGTTGGTCGACATCATCAGGACGCGCGCTTCGAGCTGCGCCTCGAGCGACAGCGGAACGTGCACGGCCATCTGGTCGCCGTCGAAGTCGGCGTTGAACGCGGCGCAAACCAGCGGATGAAGCTGGATCGCCTTGCCTTCGATCAGCACAGGCTCGAATGCCTGAATGCCGAGACGATGCAGCGTCGGCGCGCGGTTCAGCAGCACCGGATGCTCGCGAATAACCTCGTCGAGAATATCCCAGACCTCGGGACGCTCTTTTTCAACGAGCTTCTTCGCCTGCTTCACGGTGGTGGACAGGCCCTTGGCGTCGAGCCGCGAGTAGATGAACGGCTTGAACAGTTCGAGCGCCATCTTCTTCGGCAGGCCGCACTGATGCAGGCGCAGTTCCGGACCGACCACGATGACCGAACGGCCCGAGTAGTCGACGCGCTTGCCGAGCAGGTTCTGACGGAAGCGGCCCTGCTTGCCCTTGAGCATGTCGGCGAGCGACTTCAGCGGTCGCTTGTTGGCGCCCGTGATGACGCGGCCGCGGCGGCCGTTGTCGAACAGCGCGTCCACAGCTTCCTGCAGCATACGCTTTTCGTTGCGGATGATGATATCCGGCGCGCGCAACTCCATCAGCCGCTTGAGGCGGTTGTTGCGGTTGATGACGCGGCGATACAGGTCGTTGAGATCGGAGGTCGCGAAGCGGCCGCCGTCGAGCGGCACCAGCGGACGCAGGTCCGGCGGAATCACCGGCACCACGGTCATGATCATCCACTCCGGCTTGTTGCCGGACACGCGGAAGGCTTCGACGATCTTGAGGCGCTTGGCGAGCTTCTTGTGCTTGATGTCGGATTCGGTTTCCGCCATTTCAGCACGAAGCTGGCCTTCGAGCTTCTCAAGCTCGAGACCCTTCAGCAGTTCGCGGATCGCTTCCGCGCCGATCATGGCGGTGAAGCTGTCCTGGCCGTACTCGTCCTGCGCGCGCAGATACTCTTCTTCCGACAGCAACTGACGGTCCTTGAGCGCGGTCAGACCCGGCTCGAGAACGACGTAGTATTCAAAATAGAGAATCCGCTCGAGATCCTTCAGCGTCATGTCGAGCAGAAGGCCGATGCGCGACGGCAGCGACTTCAGGAACCAGATGTGCGCAACGGGAGCCGCGAGCTCGATGTGGCCCATGCGCTCGCGACGGACGCGCGACAGCGTGACTTCGACCGAGCATTTTTCGCAGATGATGCCCTTGTACTTCATGCGCTTGTACTTGCCGCAAAGACACTCGTAGTCCTTGATCGGCCCGAAGATGCGCGCGCAGAACAGGCCGTCACGCTCCGGCTTGAACGTGCGGTAGTTGATGGTCTCCGGCTTCTTGATCTCGCCGTAGGACCACGACAGAATCTTCTCTGGGCTCGCGATCGAAATCCGGATCTGGTCGAAGACCTGAGCCGGAGTCGTCGGATTGAAGAGATTCATAATTTCTTGGTTCATCGTCTTCTCCTCGCGTGCCGGTCGTCACCAGCAGCAAATTCGAAACTTTCTGACCGCATCCCGCCGACGTTCAGCAAGACACGGATGCCCGGCTGCGAGAGCCGGGCATGAAATCCTGATTATTCGGCCGCTTCGGACGTCGGCGCCGGGCCCATCTTGGAATTGTGCAGGTCGACGTTGAGGCCGAGCGAGCGCATTTCCTTGACCAGCACGTTGAACGACTCCGGAATACCCGCTTCGAACGTGTCGTCGCCGCGCACGATGGCCTCGTACACCTTGGTACGGCCGGCCACGTCGTCCGACTTCACGGTCAGCATTTCCTGGAGGGTGTACGCCGCGCCATAAGCCTCGAGCGCCCACACTTCCATTTCGCCGAAACGCTGTCCGCCGAACTGCGCCTTGCCGCCCAGCGGCTGCTGGGTGACGAGCGAGTACGGGCCGATCGAGCGCGCGTGGATCTTGTCGTCCACGAGATGGTGCAGCTTGAGCATGTAGATGTAGCCCACCGTCACGTTGCGATCGAACTGATCGCCGGTCCGTCCGTCGTACACCGTCGACTGACCCGACTTATTCTGTCCGGCCAGCTCCAGCATCTGCTCGATATCGGCTTCCTTGGCGCCGTCGAACACCGGAGTTGCGATCGGAACGCCGGCGCGCAGGTTGCGGCCGAGCTCCATCAGCTCCTGGTCGTTCAGCGTCTTGATGACCTCGTCATCGCCGTAGACTTCCTTCAGCGTGGACTTCAGCGGCTTGATGTCCGACTTGCCGTGACCGTAGTACGCATCGACCGCCTGCCCGATCCGCTTGCCGAGGCCTGCGCAGGCCCAGCCGAGATGCGTTTCGAGAATCTGGCCGACGTTCATGCGCGAAGGCACGCCCAGCGGGTTCAGCACGATGTCCGCATGGGTGCCGTCCTCGAGGAACGGCATGTCTTCGATCGGAACGATCTTCGACACCACGCCCTTGTTGCCGTGACGGCCGGCCATCTTGTCGCCCGGCTGAATCTTGCGCTTCACCGCGACGAAGACCTTGACCATCTTCATCACGCCCGGAGGCAATTCGTCACCACGCTGCAGCTTTTCGACCTTGTCGAGGAAGCGCTGTTCAAGGCCCTTCTTCGATTCGTCGTACTGCTTATGCATGGCTTCGATTTCAGCCATCAGCTTGTCGTTCGGCGAGGCGAACTGCCACCACTGCGACTTCGGATACTCCTCGAGCACCGCACGGGTGATCTTGGTGTCCTTCTTGAAGCCCTTCGGGCCGGCAATGCCCTGACGGTTTTCAAGCAGGTCAGCCAGACGGCCGTAGACGTTACGGTCGAGGATTGCCTGTTCGTCGTCGCGGTCCTTGGCCAGACGCTCGATCTCTTCCCGCTCGATCGCCAGCGCACGCTCGTCCTTGTCGACGCCGTGGCGGTTGAACACGCGGACTTCCACGATCGTGCCCTGCACGCCCGGAGGAACGCGCAAGCTGGTGTCGCGAACGTCGGAGGCCTTTTCACCGAAGATGGCGCGCAGGAGCTTTTCTTCCGGCGTCATCGGGCTTTCGCCCTTCGGGGTGATCTTGCCGCAGAGGATGTCGCCGGCGCGGACTTCAGCGCCGATGTACACGATGCCGGCTTCGTCGAGGTTCTTCAGCGCTTCTTCCGAGACGTTCGGAATGTCGCGCGTGATTTCCTCAGGGCCGAGCTTGGTGTCGCGGGCCATGACTTCGAATTCCTCGATGTGGATCGAGGTGAAGACGTCGTCCTTCACGATCCGCTCGGAGAGCAGGATCGAATCTTCAAAGTTGTAGCCGTTCCACGGCATGAACGCGACGAGCACGTTGCGGCCGAGCGCGAGTTCGCCGAGATCGGTCGACGGACCGTCGGCGATGATGTCGCCCTTGCGCACCTGATCGCCCACCTTCACCAGCGGACGCTGGTTGATGCAGGTCGACTGGTTCGAACGCTGGTACTTCATCAGGCGGTAGATATCGACGCCCGACTTGGTCGGATCGAGATCTTCCGTCGCGCGGATGACGATACGGGTCGCGTCGATCTGGTCGATCACGCCGGTGCGGCGGGCCGCGATCGCAGCGCCCGAGTCGCGCGCCACGACGCCTTCCATGCCAGTGCCGACGAACGGCGCTTCGGCGCGCACCAGAGGCACGGCCTGACGCTGCATGTTCGAGCCCATCAGCGCGCGGTTGGCGTCGTCGTTCTCGAGGAACGGGATCAGGGCCGCAGCGACCGAAACGAGCTGCTTCGGCGACACGTCCATGTAGTCGACCTTGTCCGGCGACAACTGCAGAACTTCGCCGGCGTGACGGCAGATCACGAGGTCGTCGGTGAAACGACCCTTGTTGTCGAGCGGCACGTTGGCCTGCGCGACGTAGTGACGGCCCTCCTCCATCGCGGAGAGATAGACCACGTCATCGGTGACGCGGCCGTCCTTCACCTTGCGATAAGGCGTTTCGACGAAGCCGTACTTGTTCACGCGCGCGAAGGTCGCGAGCGAATTGATCAGACCGATGTTCGGGCCTTCCGGCGTCTCGATCGGGCAGATACGGCCATAGTGCGTCGGATGCACGTCGCGGACTTCAAAGCCGGCGCGCTCGCGGGTCAGGCCGCCCGGTCCAAGCGCCGAGAGACGGCGCTTGTGGGTGATTTCCGACAGCGGGTTGGTCTGGTCCATGAACTGCGAGAGCTGCGACGAGCCGAAGAATTCGCGCACGGCGGCAGCAGCAGGCTTCGCGTTGATCAGGTCCTGCGGCATGACGGTGTCGATATCGACGCTCGACATGCGCTCCTTGATCGCGCGCTCCATGCGGAGCAGACCGATGCGGTACTGGTTCTCCATCAGCTCACCGACCGAACGCACACGGCGATTGCCGAGATGGTCGATGTCGTCGATTTCGCCCTTGCCGTCGCGCAGATCGACCAGCGTCTTGATGACGGCCAGGATGTCTTCCTTGCGCAGCGTGCGCATGGTGTCCGGCGCGTCGAGTTCGAGACGCATGTTCATCTTCACGCGGCCGACAGCCGACAGGTCATAACGTTCCGCGTCGAAGAACAGCGACTGGAACATGGCCTGCGCGGAATCGAGCGTCGGCGGCTCACCCGGACGCATCACGCGGTAGATATCGAACAGAGCGTCTTCACGCGTCATGTTCTTGTCGGCCGAGAGCGTGTTGCGGATGTAAGGGCCGATGTTGACATGGTCGATGTCGAGGATCGGCAGTTCCTTATAGCCCTGCTCGTTCAGCGCCTTCAGCAGCTTCTCGGTGATTTCCTCGCCCGCTTCGGCGTGGATTTCGCCGGTCTTCGGGTTCACGAGATCTTCCGCAAGATAGCTGCCGACGAGTTCCTCGTCGGAGAAGCGGAGCGCCTTGAGGCCCTTTTCCTGAAGCTGCCGCGCGGTGCGCACGGTCAGTTTCTTGCCGGCTTCGAGCACAACCTTGCCGCTATCGGCGTCGATCAGATCATTAATCGTCGAATAACCGCGGAAACGGTCGGCGACGAACGGCACGCGCCAGCCATCCTTGATCCGCTTGTACTGAATCTTCTTGTAGAAGGTCGACAGGATTTCCTCGCCGTCGAGACCGAGGGCGAACATCAGCGACGTCACCGGAATCTTGCGGCGGCGGTCGATACGCGCGAACACGATGTCCTTGGCGTCGAACTCGATATCGAGCCACGAACCGCGATACGGAATCACGCGGGCTGCGAACAGCAGCTTGCCCGACGAATGGGTCTTGCCCTTGTCGTGATCGAAGAACACGCCCGGCGAACGGTGCATCTGCGACACGATCACGCGCTCGGTGCCGTTGACCACGAAGGTGCCGTTCATCGTCATGAGCGGGATGTCGCCCATGTAGACGTCCTGCTCCTTGATGTCCTTGACGGACTTCGCGCCGGTTTCTTCGTCGATATCGAACACGATCAGGCGCAGCGTCACCTTGAGCGGCGCAGCGAAGGTCATGCCGCGCTGGCGGCACTCATCGACGTCGTACTTCGGCTGTTCAAATTCGTAGCGGACGAATTCGAGCTGCGAGGTGCCCGAGAAATCGTTGATCGGGAACACCGAGCGGAACACGGCCTGCAGGCCTTCATCGAGGCGCCCGCCGGCAGGTTCGTCGACCATCAGGAACTGGTCATAGGACGCCTTCTGAACCTCGATGAGGTTCGGCATCTCGGCGACTTCCTTGATATGTCCGAAGAACTTGCGAACTCGTTTGCGACCAGTGAAAGTTTGCTGCGACTGCGCCATCGTGGCCTCTCATTTTCGCCGCCCAAGCTTTCCCAACATGGGTCCGCTGGCGGCATCTTCCGGGTCGCGACGGGCATCGCCCCCGGGTTGAATTTCAAATCGCCCGGACAACCTGCTAAGAAAGGCAGACTGCCAGGTCTCACCGCATCCGAGCCTCAGGGCGCCGGGACAATCCCGCTCCGAATCTCAAGACGCAAAATGACGCGCGGGGCGCTGGTGGCGCCCTGCCCGTCAGAACAAACTCTACGGCCTGTTAAAGCCCGAAATATCTCGTCTCCCGACGTCCCGCCTTGAACCCGTTCCGGGTTTCAAAGGGCGATCCGTCCTTTCGTGCCTCCGCCCATATAGGCGGCAATCGCGGCGATTCGAGGGGGTCAATCGACGAACCGACACACATTAACGTGTCCGGCCGGCCCCGAGGGACCGGCCAGACGTATCGACTTACTTGAGTTCGACCTTTGCGCCAGCCTTCTCGAGCTGGGCCTTGATCTTCTCGGCTTCGTCCTTGGCAACGCCTTCCTTGAGGGGCTTCGGCGCGCCTTCGACGAGGTCCTTGGCTTCCTTGAGGCCCAGGCCGGTGATGGCGCGGACTTCCTTGATGACTTCGATCTTCTTGTCGCCAGCCGCAGCCAGAACGACGGTGAAGTCGGTCTTTTCTTCAGCAGCAGCGGCGGCACCGCCACCAGCGCCCGGAGCAGCAGCAACCGCAACAGCGGCAGCAGCCGAAACGCCCCACTTCTCTTCGAGAAGCTTCGCCAGTTCAGCAGCCTCGAGAACCGTGAGGCTCGAGAGGTCGTCCACGATCTTTTGCAAATCAGCCATTTTAACTTTCCTTCAGCGTATCAGTTCGAACCAGTTGAGATGGAGAATGGCGTCACGCCGCTTCACCCTTAGAGGCATAGGCCTGAACCACGCGGGCCAGCTTCGCAGCAGGCGCGGTGGAGAGCTGGGCGATCTTGGTTGCCGGAGCCACAAGGAGGCCGACAATCTTGCCGCGCAGTTCATCAAGCGACGGCAGCGAGGCAAGCGCCTTCACAGCGTCGGGATTCAGGACAGTGGTCCCCATCGCGCCGCCAAGGATGACGAACTTCTCGTTCGTCTTGGCGAACTCGATGGCAACCTTCGGTGCTGCTACCGGATCGTTAGAAGTCGCGATCACGGTCGGTCCCTTCAGGAGGGAGCCGATGGAAACAACATCCGTGCCTTCAAGAGCAATTTTGGCGAGACGGTTCTTCGAGACCTTCACCGAGGCGCCAGCCTGCTTCATCTGCATCCGCAGAGTCTGCATCTGGGCAACGGTCAGGCCGGAATAATGAGCAACGACCGCGACGCCCGTGGCCTTGAAGACCCCGTTCAGCGTTTCGACCGCCTCTTTTTTTGCCGCTCGTTCCACAGCAAGCTCTTTCCGGTTGGCGGTCCGCTTGAGACAGAACCGCCGGGTTGCACCGATCGTCCTGCCCGCTAGCCTCGAGATAGTCATCTCTCAACACGTCGGGCACGACGACATTTCGGAAGCCTGCCCTCTCGCCCTGGCCTGCCTTGCGGCACACCGGAACGAGGTGTCGAGGTTCGAACCAAATCCGCAGCCACCGCCGAATCGGGGTGGGTCACGAAATCCGGTTTTCACCCGTCTGTGCAGGAGATTAAGCGAAGCCGTTCATAAAGAGCGGCAAGGCACCTGCAGTCTTGGACAGGATGGAGCTTCTTTGGCTTTTGGCCTCAGAGCGCCCCGGCCCATTTTTGTCAAACAAAACAAAGGTTTCCGTTCCTCTGAACAATCCATGCGGAATGAGCGACGAGGAATGGTCTCCTATTGGTTCGATTTTCGGAAAACGAGCACGGACGCGCCAGCAAGAGCCAGCACGCCCGGAAAGGATTGTTTAACGGGTCAGGATCGCGTTGCCAAGGGGATTCTGGGTTCCATAAGCATTTTTCGGGCCAGAAGCCGCCCGCCTGCCTATGCGTGAGGCACAATCAAAGCATAGCGGCAGGCGGGATCAGCTTCAACCCCTTGTGTTGCTTACTATTTTCGGACACGCCGCCCCTGCAGCGGCCCAAGCCTTGATGAGGTCGCCAAATTCCTTCTGCGTCCCCGGCGCCGGGGTCCGATTGCCGCCCGGCGACCAGGCCCAGCCGACCAGCGTGTCTTCCGCCATATGCTTTATCAGCGCAGGCATGTCCTTGCCGTCGTTGCGCTTCGGGTCCTTGATCTGCTCGCAGATCTGGCCAAGCGACTTGCCCTGCCATGCCATCTCCAGCGGCGCGAGGTGCCACTGCGGGTGACCCGGCACATTGGCAGGATCGAAGTTGGCTTCATGGTGACAGGTGTTGCAGGCCAGCCCCGCCGCCGCGCCCATGCCGCCCTCGCCCCGCACCACCAGCGGCCGATGCGGTCTCATCTTGTCCGTTTGCGTCGGATGCTCCGTCGCAGGATGACAGTTCATGCAGCGCGGCGACATGATCACCTTGCCGGCTTCCTCGAACAGCGCCACCGCGCGCTCGTTCGGATTCTTGATATCCGCGAAGCTAGATGCCGGCTTCAGCTTGACCGGATTGACCGGGGGCTCCATCGCCGCATCCGCCTTGCCGCGAAATGCGGGACCGGCGAAGGCCAGCAACGTCACCGCGAAGGCGCCCGCGCCGAGCGCCAGTACTCCTTGCCTGATCACCTTCATGCCGATGCTCCCGGGACAATCGGCAACTGCCGCGGACGGGTCTGACCGAGCTTCGCCATCGCATTGGCAACCGCTGGCCCGATCGGCGGCACGCCCGGCTCGCCGACGCCGGTCGGCTTCTCGCTCGACTTGACGATGGTGACTTCAATCGCGGGCATCTCGTTGATGCGCAGCGAGCGATAGGCATCGAAGTTGCCCGGCACCACGCGCCCGCCTTCCATCGGAACATCTGCATAGAGAATGTGGCCGAGACCGAAGCCGATGCCGCCCTCCATCTGCGCGCGGATGATGTCCGGATTGACCGCAACACCGCAGTCCACCGCGCACCACACCTTGTGCACTTTCGGGCCTTCGTCGCCCATCGACAATTCGACGATCTGCGCGACGAAGGTATTGAAGCTCTCAACCACCGCGACGCCGCGCGCGCGCCCTAGCTCCAGCTTCGCATTCTTCCAGTCCGCGAGCTCTGCGACCGCACGCAGCACGCCGGCATGGCGCGGCTTCTTGCTCATCATCTCAAGGCGGCCCTCGACGGGATCCTTGCCTGCGGCCTCGAGCAACTCATCGACGAAAGCTTCGACAGCATAACCCGTATGGGTATGTCCCACCGAACGCCACCACAACACCGGCACGCCGACATCAACCTGATGCAGGTCGCATTTGAAGTTGGCGACGTCATAGGGGATTTCGTTCGAGCCTTCATATGCGGTCGAATCCAGCCCGTCCTTGAAGGTCATCGCCTCGAACGGCGATCCCTTCATGATCGACTGGCCGACGATGGTATCGCTCCACGCCTGGATTTTCCCGTCGCGTACCACGCCGCGCATACGATGGATGCTGAACGGACGATAATATCCGCCGCGCATGTCGTCTTCGCGGGTCCAGACCAGCTTGATCGGCTTGCCGGGACCCATGGCTTTGGCGACCTCCGCAAGTTCAGCGGCGACATGCACGGTCTGCTGCGCACGCCTGCCGAAGCTGCCGCCGGCAAGAATGGTCTTGAGCGAGACCTTCTCCATCGGCACGCCGAGAATCTTCGCAATGGTCGCGTGATCCGGCGTCGGAAACTGGCTGCCGTAGCGTGACGTAACCGTATCGCCCTTCCAGTGGATGAAAGCGTTCAGCGGCTCCATCGCCGCATGGGCCAGGTAGGGAAACGCGAACTCCAATTCGATCAACCGGCTGCCCGCCTTTGAAACTTCGGCTTCAAAATCGCCTTCCGCCTTCACCGTCTTGCCCGGCGTTTTCGACAGGGTGCGGAATTCGGTCAACAGTTCCTGTGTGCCGCGCTTCTCGGCCTTGCTGTCATCCCATGTGATCTTGAGGAGATCGCGCGCGGTCTTCGCGGGCCAGAAGCCCTTGGCGTAGACGGCGACGCCCGTCGGCACCTGCTTCACATCGACAACCCCCGGCACAGCTTTCGCCGCCGTCGCATCGAACGAGGCCACCGTCGCACCGAACTGCGGAGCACGCGCGATGACCACCGTCAGCATGTCAGGCTCGTTGATATCGAGCGTGTATTCAGCCGTACCGTTTGTTTTCTCGGCACTGTCGAGGCGCTTCACCACGCCTTCCTTGCCGATGAATTTGAACTGCGACGGGTCCTTCAGCTTCGGATTGGCCGGCACCGGCATCTGGTTCGCTTTTTCGGCGAATTCGCCGAAGCGGCCCTGCTTGCCCGACGCATGCTTGATCACGCCGTTCTCGACGGTGATCTCGGCGGCAGGCACGTTCCATTCCTTGGCTGCAGCGGCCACCAGCATCTCGCGCGCAGCGGCGCCAACCTGACGCATCTGGATGTAGGAATTGGCGATGGCGGTCGATCCGCCGGTGCCTTGAACGCCGAACAACAGATTCTTGTAGAGCACGGGATTCGACGGCGCATGATCGGCGCGCATCTGCGACCAGTCCGCATCGAGCTCTTCAGCGACCAGCGTGGCCATGCCGGTGAAAGGCCCCTGTCCGAACTCGATGTGCTTGCACAGCACCGTCACGGTGTTATCGGGCTTGATAATCAGAAATGTGTTCGGAGTGATATTCGGCGGCGCGGCGGCTGGCGCCTGCGCGAAAGCCTTGCCGCCTCTGGCGATATAGACACCGATTGCGAGACCCGCACCTGCCTTCAGCAGCGAGCGGCGCGAAAGGCTCGACGCCTTTTTGATTTCGTCCGTGACATGAACATTCATGGCTCAACCCTCCAGCGACTTGGCCGCGTCGTGAATCGCGGCGCGGATGCGGACATACGTTGCGCAACGGCAAATGTTGCCGTTCATCGCAAGGTCGATGTCCTCATCGGTCGGCTTGGGATTGAGCGTGAGCAGCGATGTCGCGCTCATCACCTGCCCGGACTGGCAGTAACCGCATTGCGGCACGTCGAGCGCGACCCACGCCTTCTGCACGGCCTGCGCCTCGCGTCCCTTGATGCCTTCGATGGTGGTGATCTCGCTGGCGCCGACAGCGGATACAGGCAGCGAGCATGAACGCATCGGCTGCCCGTCCACATGCACCGTGCATGCGCCGCATTGCGCGACGCCGCAGCCGTACTTGGTGCCCATCAATCCCGCGCCGTCGCGGATCGCCCAGAGAAGAGGAGTTTGCGGGTCGACATCCACACGATGTTCGCCGCCGTTGATCTTTAGCGTAAAGGCCGCCATGGCCGCATTCCTTCTGATTTCCGATGACGTCAGAAGGCGGCAGACTACATTCGACTCGTTCTAATCAGCAATCAAACTAATGTGCGCCGCAGCGCTGAATATTTTTTGCCGCGCGCGGAACGAAGCCTCGCAATTTGCGTTTCGGCTTCCCATATAAGTCAGCATTCCCGACGCGAATGATGACAGTTTTATTTTCCTCCGGCCTTCACCCCACCGGATAGCGGAGCGGTTTGCCTGCAAAAAAGGCATCGAGATTCGCCATCACGCAGTCCTGCATCGCGATATGCGACTCGATGGTATGACCGCCGATGTGCGGCGTCAGCACGACATTCGGCAATTTCGTCAGTGCATCCGGCGCATGCGGCTCTTTTTCGTAAACATCGAGACCCGCGCCCGCGATGGCGTTGCTTTTAAGGGCTGCAACCAATGCATTCTGGTCGATCACCGAGCCGCGCGAGATATTCACCACAGTCCCGTGCGGACCGAGCTTCTTCAGGATATCGGCATTGACGGCGTGTTGGGTGTCCGCACCCGCACGCACCGCCACCATCAGGATGTCAGCCCACTCGGCCAAGGCCTCGAGCGACGGATAGTAGGCGTAAGGCACATCGTGCCTACTGCGGCTGTAATATGCGACGTCGGTCTCGAACGCCGCGCAGCGCGCCGCGATCTTGCGGCCGATTTCGCCCATGCCGTAGACGCCGACCTTGCGCCCGGTCATGCCTGGACCCGGCCGCATCGACGGCGACGGCTGCGCGCCGGACCATCCGCCGCTGCGCACATAATCATCGGCGGGCAACAGGCGCCGGGTTGTCGCCAGCATCAGCGTCACCGCAAGATCGGCAACGGAGGCTGCATTGGCCGCGGGTGAGTGACCGACAGCAATGTTGCGCTTTTTCGTCTCGGCGAAATCCACCCCGTCATAGCCCGTGCCGTAGCAGATGATCGCGCCCAGCGATGGCAGCGAGTCCAGCACCGCCGGCGGGATTGCCTGTCCGCCCGCCGTAATCATGGCGCGGATCGGCTTGAGCTGCTCGGCGCTGAAGGTCTCGATCGGCGGCTTGCCCTTGCCGTCGAGCAGATCGTAGCGCTCGCCGATGCGAAGCATCTGCGCCTTGGGAAACCGGGAGTAGATCAGGACTTGATGGGACATTGCATTTCCACTTGCGTCATGGCCGGGCAAAAGCGCGAAGGGCGTCGTCATGACACCCCGGCCATCCACGTCTTAATTGGATATTTCCAGAAGGGAAGACGTGGATGCCCGGCACAAGGCCGGGCATGACGATGAGACATGGGCCCTCCAACAAAAAGGCGGAGCGACTTTCATCGCTCCGCCTTTCAAACATTCACATCAAACCGCGATCAGGAGGTCAGGCTACCCGGCTCGACCTTCACGCCCGGACCCATCGTCGAGGAGACCGCAACGCGCTGGACGTAGGTGCCCTTGGAGCCGGCGGGCTTTGCCTTGACGACGGCATCCGCGAGCGCCTTGACGTTCTGGATCAGCTTCTCTTCCGAGAACGAGGCCTTGCCGATACCGGCCTGCACGATGCCGGCCTTCTCGACGCGGAACTCGACCGAGCCGCCCTTGGCGCCCTTGACCGCATTGGCGACGTCCATTGTGACGGTGCCGATCTTCGGGTTCGGCATCATGCCACGCGGGCCGAGCACCTTACCGAGACGGCCGACCAGCGGCATCATGTCCGGAGTAGCGATACAACGATCGAAGTCGATGTTGCCGCCCTGCACCTTCTCGACGAGGTCTTCAGCGCCGACAACGTCAGCACCCGCAGCCTTGGCTTCCTCAGCCTTGGCGCCCCGTGCAAACACGCCGACGCGCAGGGTGCGGCCGGTGCCGTTCGGCAGAGTGACAACGCCACGGACCATCTGGTCGGCGTGACGCGGATCGACGCCGAGGTTGATGGCGATCTCGATGGTTTCGTCGAACTTCGCCGAGGCGCGTTCCTTCACCATCTTGATGGCTTCGTCGAGCTTGTAGAGGTGCTCGCGGTCGATTCCCTCACGGGCCTTCGCAAGTTTCTTGCCAACAGCCATGATCGTTACCCCGCCACCTGGAGACCCATCGAACGGGCAGAGCCCTCGACCATCTTCATGGCCGCTTCGACGGTATCGCAATTGAGATCCTTCATCTTCTTCTCGGCGATCTCGCGCACCTGCGCCTTGGTCACCTTGCCTGCGACGTCGCGGCCCGGAGCTTTCGAGCCGGACTGGATCTTCGCCGCCTGCTTGAGGAAGTAGGACATCGGCGGGGTCTTCATTTCAAAGGTGAACGACCGGTCCGCATAAATGGTGATGACCACCGGGATCGGGGTGTTCTTTTCTTCCTTCTGCGTCTGCGCGTTGAACGCCTTGCAGAATTCCATGATGTTGAGGCCGCGCTGACCAAGCGCGGGGCCGATCGGTGGCGACGGATTCGCCGCACCGGCCGGCACCTGAAGTTTCAGGTATCCGGTCACTTTCTTTGCCATGCTTTACTCCTTCAAACGGTCCGGACCATTCCGGGCCTTCCTAAGGACCGTGGTTCGGTTCGACAGGCGGCTGGCGACCGGCTGTCTCCTCCCACGGGTCTTCTTCTCCCTCTCCCCATTTTTATGGGGAGAGGGTCGGGGTGAGGGGCAACTCAATCAAGAAGCCCCTCACCCGACCGCTACGCGGTCGACCTCTCCCCGCATGCGGGGAGAGGTAAAACAAATCAGGCGCCGACTTTCTCGACCTGACCGAATTCCAGTTCGACCGGCGTCGCACGTCCGAAGATCGACACCGCGACCTTCACGCGCGAGCGCGCCTCGTCGATTTCCTCGACCACACCGGAGAACGAGGCGAACGGGCCATCGGCCACGCGCACGTTCTCGCCGATCTCGAACGACACCGACGCCTTCGGGCGCTCCACACCTTCCTGCACCTGATGCAGGATGCGCATCGCCTCGGCTTCCGAAATCGGCATCGGCTTGTTTTCCGCGCCGAGGAAGCCGGTGACCTTCGGCGTGTTCTTGATGAGATGGAAGGCCTCGTCGGTGAGGTTCATCTTCACCAGCACGTAGCCCGGGAAGAACTTGCGCTCGGCATCGATCTTGCGGCCACGGCGCACTTCCGTGACCTTCTCGGTCGGAACCAGCACCTGCTCGAACAGGTCTTCCAGTCCGCGCTGCTTGGCCTGCTCGCGAATGGATTCAGCGACCTTCTTCTCGAAATTGGAATAGGCGTGAACGATGTACCAGCGCATGCTCATGTTTCAGTTCCGCGCTCAGGCCTGAATGCCGAGAATAAACGTCACCAGAAGGCGAAGGATCTGGTCGGCGACAAAGAAAAACACCGAGGACACCGCGACCATGATGAACACCATGATCGTGGTGATCGTGGTCTCGCGGCGGGTCGGCCAGGTGACCTTCGCGGTCTCCGTGCGCACTTCCTGCAGGAATTTGAACGGGCTGAAAGCCATCGTCGGGGTCCGCATCCTTGAGTCCGGGAACGCCCGGACGCGATCAATCATTTCTGGAATCCGGACAGTCCTCGCACGCCAATGTTTATTGCGCCCAACCCTCTTGAGAAGGATGAGCCGCCAAGCGGGCTCGATTGTCCGGGGATTTTCAGTGCCGCGCCGGATATCCGTTGAACGGGCCGACAGCAGGTGCCGTTATCTACTGTGTGACGGGCCGAAGGTCAAGGCACCGGCAGCGGACCGAGCCGTGAAAACCGGGCCACCGGAAGCCCGGAACATGGGTAAAAACAGCCACTTCGCCGCTGTCGAAGCCCGCACGGTCATGCTGTCAATTGCGGCCACCGAATGAGCGGCGCGGGCAGATCAGGCTTAAGGGAAGTGATCGGGACGGTATCTGACTGGCAGGGGCGGCAGGACTCGAACCTGCGACCCTCGGTTTTGGAGACCGATGCTCTACCAACTGAGCTACACCCCTGTATGGCGCCTCTATAGCGGACCATTTTCAGTCCGTCACGTCCCCTTCCGACGATTTCTCGCCAATTTCCCTTCGGACAATTTGCCGATTCTTCTCCGTGCGCCGTTGTCCAAAGCGGCTATGGAACCCGGTTTGCGGCGATTGCCGCATCAAGGCGTGCCGCGTACATTCAAGAAAAGCTCAACCGGTGGGGAAACAGACGGTTTGCCGCTTCGCAATGCCATACGCCGTTTGTCGCTGACCCACCGGCTACTGGCGCTCACTCTTGTTGCCTCCCTGCCCGGTCTTGCGGCTGTTAGCTACGGCGCTTTCGATCTGCGCAACACCCGATATGCCGAGGCGCGCGCGCAAGCGCTCCGCAACGCCGAAGTCGTCGTCTCCGAAGTGGACCAGATTTTCGACGGCATTCAGGCCGCGATGCGCGCCGTCGCGGAGACAGATGAAGTCAGCCGTCTCAACAGCACCGCCTGCACGGATTATGTCGTCCGCGTGCGTCCCAGCATCGCGCCGCTGACCTCGCTTCTGGTCGTCGGTCTGGACGGCAACATCCGATGCTTCAGCGAGCCGAGTCTCGCCTCGCCCAATCTGGCGGACCGCGACTACTTTCGCGAAGCTATCGACAGCAAGAAATTCGCGATCGGGACTTTCATCGCCAGCAAGGTCTCGGACCGCAATGTCATCCCGATGGCGCTGCCGATCATCCGCGATGGAAAAGTCGAAGGCGCGATTGTTGCCGGTCTGAACGTCGAATGGCTCGGGCAGCAATTGCAGCAGCGCGGCGTGCAAAGCGGCGGCGCCGTCCTGATCGCGGACCGCAACGGCATTGTGGTGTCTCGTGAGCCGGACCGCGAGAAATTCGTCGGCAGGAAACTCGACGAGAGCCTGGGGCGGATCGGCGGATCGCAGCCCGGCAGCGCGGAGATAACCGGCGTCGATGGCGTTCAACGCATCATCGGCTACGTCCCCGCTTCCATGACGCCCTTCGGGCTTTATGTCAGCAGCGGCATCTCTCGCAGCGAAGCCCTCGCCCCGATCGACCGCGCGGTGCGCAACAGCATCGCGCTGTTCGCGCTTGGAAGCGCCATTGCATTTCTTCTGGCCTGGCTGGTCGGCGAGAGCATCATCCGCCGCCCCTTGATGCGCATGGTGGCGACCGCGGAAGCCTGGCGGCGCGGTCATGACGCCGCGCGCACCGGCATTGTGGGCCGTAGCGATGAAATCGGCGTCCTCGGCCAGACCTTCGACCGGCTGATGGACGAGAACGCGATGCGCGAGGAGCAACGCGCGACGGCCGAGGAGCGGCGCGAAATCCTCGTCCACGAACTCGCGCACCGGGTGAAGAACACCCTCGCCACCGTGCAGTCGATCGCGTCCCTGAGCTTTCGCCACAGCCAGGGACCGGAGGCGCTGCGCCAGTTTCACGAGCGGCTGCAGGCGCTGGTGCGTGGACACGATCTCCTGACCCGCAAGAACTGGCAGCACGCGCAGTTGTCGGAAATCGCTGAAGCGGCCATCGCGCCGCTGCAGGAGGAGCGCGGACACCGTTTCGCGATCTCGGGACCGCCGGTCGATCTGCCGCCGACCACCGCAGTGCCGATGGCGATGGTCCTGCATGAACTGTGCACCAACGCGATGAAGTACGGCGCGCTGTCCAATGACGACGGACGCGTCACCATCGGCTGGACCGCGCAGCCCGGAGATGCGGGGACGGTTGTCAGCCTGATCTGGAGCGAAAGCGGCGGACCACCTGTCACGCCGCCGGAGGAGGATGGTTTCGGCACCCGGCTGATTGCGAATCTGAGCCGGCAACTCGGCGGCGACTGCACGTTCCGCTATCCGCCATCCGGATTGGTCTTCCATCTCAGCATGGTCGCCCCCGCTTTCGAGCCGAGGGACTGACGGCTGATCACCGCTTCCGCCTGCCGAAGCGGCACACATTGATGTTTGTCTGGCGAACAACACGAAGGCCGCGCAACTTCGCACGATTCCGCGCCGCCTTAACCCGATGTTGATTCAAAGTTCCTACGTTGCAGCGGACAAATTTCCTCAGGATTTCTTGGAGACATGATGCGCAAGCTCTGGTCGGTTTCAGCCCGGATAATGATCGCAATTTCGCTGGTGGCCGCAGCCTCCTGCGCCGGTTTGGCCGCCTTCGGCCTCTGGCGGCAGAACACCGCGATCGACCTCGCCCTTCACCGCGAACTGGAGTCCGATTACGCCAACATGATCGGCGCAATGGATTCCGACACCCGCGCCGTTCAGGCCGTGGCCAACAGCGTTGCGAACATTTCGGAGCTCAAGCCCCTGATCCGCGCACAGGACCGCGCCGGAATCATCGCGCTGCTCGACAAGACCCTGAAGGACATCAAGCCGCTCGGTATCGAGTTGATCACCATCCAGATACCGCCGGGAACGGCCCTCGCCCGCGTCCACAATCCGAAAGCCTTCGGCGATGACGTGACCGCGCGGCGCAAGATGATCGTGCAGTCCTTCGCCACCAAGAAACCGATCGGCGGCGTCGAGGCCGGACGCGACGTTCTCAACATCTTCGGCGCCACCCCGGTCATGGACGGCGACACCCTGCTCGGCACCGTCGACGTCGGCGCGCCCTTTGGCACCACCTTCGTGAATTCGATGAAGGCGCGGTTCGGCGTCGACGTCGCCATCCATCAGATCAACGGCGACAAGATCCTGACCCTCGCATCGACCGTGAAGGATGCAACCGTCTCGCCTGCGACGCTGAAGCGGGCGCTGGCCGGCGAATCCATCTTCCTGACAAAATCGCTTAACGGCGAGCCGACCGCGACCACCTTCGGCCCGCTCAAGAACTTCTCCGGCCAGCCTGTCGCGGTGGTCGAAATCATCCGCAACACGAAAGACTATGAGGCGCTCGCCGCCAATTCCGCCATGTGGCTTGCCGCGGGCGCGGCAGCCCCCCGACTGACCGCCACCCTGATCGCCGCCTGGGTGGGGCGCGGCCTCGCGCGCCCGATCGTGGCGCTTCAGGCCGCCATGCGCGCGATCACCTCGGGCCAGCATGACGTCGTTGTGCCGGGTGCGGACCGTCGCGACGAGATCGGCTCGATGGCCGGTGCGGTGGAAGTGTTCAAGGACAGCCTGATCGAGACCGGCCGTCTGCGCGCCGCGCAGGAAGATCAGCGCATCGCATCGGAAACCGAGCGCCGCAATGCCGTGCTCGCCCTTGCCGAGCGATTTGAATCCGGCGTCGGCGGAATCGTCAATGCAGTGGGTGCGGCATCGACCGAACTGCGCAGCACCGCCGAAAACATGGCCCGCACCGCGGAGGAAGCCACACAGCAGACCGCGACGGTTGCGGAAGCCTCGGAAGAAGCCTCTGCAAACGCGCAGGCTGTCGCCGCCGCGATTGAAGAGCTGAACGCCTCGATCAGCGAGATCGCCCAGCAGGTGAACGAATCGGCGCAGGTCGCCGGTCACGCCGCCAAGCAGGCCAATGACACCAACGCCGAGGTTCAGGGACTGGCCATGGCCGCCCAGAAGATCGGCGACGTGGTCAAGCTGATCAGCGAGATCGCCGAGCAGACCAACCTGCTCGCGCTCAACGCCACCATCGAAGCCGCGCGCGCGGGCGAAGCCGGACGCGGGTTTGCAGTGGTCGCATCGGAAGTGAAGGCGCTGGCCAGCCAGACCTCGAAGGCGACCGACGAAATCTCCGCACAGGTCGGCTCGATCCAGTCCGCGACCCGGACCTCGGTCGAAGCCATCGACGGCATCACACGCACCATCAGCAAGGTCAACGAGATCGCGAGCGCCATTGCGTCCGCCGTCGAGGAGCAAGGCGCGGCAACCCGCGAGATCGCACATAATGTGTCGCAGGCAGCCAAGGGCACCGGAGAAGTTTCGGCGAACATCGTCGGCGTCCGCGATGCCGCCCGCGAAACCGGCGTTGCCGCGGATCAGGTGGTTTCGTCGGCCGCCGAATTGTCGCTTAACGGCGAAACGCTGAAAGCACAGGTCGATGCCTTCCTGCGCGAAGTGCGCGCGGCGTAAGCCAACATTCCAAGCAAAAGTGAAAAGCCGCCCTCCAGGGCGGCTTTTTTGTTTGGGCGGATTAACCCGCGCCCTTCATGATCTTGAACACGCCGCTCGCCATCACGACACAGCGGCCATCCGCCGTGAGTTCGGTATTAAGGAAGATCAGCGTGCGGGTGCTGCGCACTATGCGCGGGGTCGAGATCAACAACTCGCCGATCTTCGCAGCGTCGATGAAATGGGTATCCATCTGGATCGTTACCACGGCGCTGGCGCCGCTGCCCTGACGCGCGGCCATGCCGAGCGAGCGGTCCGCCAGCGTCATCAGCAGTCCGCCCTGCACGAAGCCGCGCCGGTTCTTGTGCTTGGGCTGCGCGGCAATGGCATATTCGCCGGTCGCATCATTCGGACGGTGCCAGAGCGGCCCGACCAGATTGAGAAACCCGTCGTCCTCGACAATCGTCCAGCCGTCTTTCGCCAGCTTTCTGGCGCCTGCATCGGTCATAAAGTCGCCTGCCTCACTGTCCTTACCACCCCCGGCTCCCGTCCATGCCGGGCGGTATTGCGTCCGCCGCCCTGTTCAATCGCAGATTTTTGTATCAATCTGCCGCGCGACGCTGCCGGTTCAACCATGTCCGGCACTGATGCGAAACAAGAAAAAGCCGGAGGCAACATGAACGTTCACGCCACCCCAAGCGCCGCGAAAGCGACACCCGCCCTTCCCTCCGCCAAGCCGGAGGCCATCGGCCTGTCATCGGTTCGTCTTCAGGCGATGCGCGATGCATTCCAGCGCGAAATCGACAAGGGCACCACGCCCGGCGTGGTGTCGATGGTGGCGCGGCGCGGCCAGATCGGCTGGTTCGAGGCGCAGGGCAAGCAGGATCCTGCCGGAAGCGCGGCGATGGCAAAAGACAGCATCTTCCGCATTTTCTCGATGACCAAGCCGCTGGTGTCGCTCGGCATCATGACACTGGTCGAGGACGGGCACATCCTGCTGAACGACCCGCTCTCCAAATACATTCCGGAATTCGCCGGCCAGAAAGTCGGTGTCGAGCGCAACGGCGCGCTGGAGTTCGCCCTGCCGGTGCGGCCGATCACGATCCAGGACCTGCTGCGCCACACGTCCGGCATCTCATACGAGATCACCGGCAACGGCATGGTGCAGCGGATGTACATCAAGGCGAAGCCGTTCCGCCGCGACATCACCAACGAGGAACATGCCAAGCTGATCGCGAGCCTGCCGCTGATGTGCCAGCCCGGCGCGGAGTGGAACTACAGCCGCTCCACCGACATTCTGGGCCGTGTGATCGAGGTCGTGTCCGGCAAGCCGCTCAGTGCGTTCCTGAGCGAGCGCATTCTGGCTCCGCTGCAGATGAACGAAACCGCCTTCCACACCGCGCAGGACAACAAGTCGCGCATCGCGCAGCCGTTCGCGACCGATCCCTGGACCGGCGACAAGGTGATGCTGTTCGATCCGCTGGAAATTCCGAAGATGGAATCGGGCGGCGGCGGACTGGTGTCCACCGCAATGGACTATGCCCGCTTCTGCCAGATGCTGCTGAACGGCGGCGCGCTGGACGGCAACCGCGTGATCGGCCGCAAGACGCTGACCTTCATGGCGTCGAACCACCTTGCGCCGCACGTCAAGGTCGAAACGCATCTTCTGCCGCCCGGCCATGGCTTCGGTCTCGGCTTCGCTGTGCGCACCGATGAGGGAATGGCGCCGTTCGCCGGCTCCGTCGGCCAGTATTTCTGGAGCGGCATGGCGGGCACGTTCTTCTGGATCGACCCGAAGGAAGACCTGTTTGCGGTGTTCCTCTCACAGGGCCCCGGCCAGCGCGAATACTTCCGCACGCTGGTGCGCAGCCTCGTCTACGCCGCAGTAGAATAAGCAGGCTTTCGCAACACACACGATGTCATCACCGGGCTTGTCCCGGTGATCCACGTCTTTTGTCGTCAAGATCATCAAGACGTGGATGGCCGGAACAAGTCCGGCCATGACCATCTCGCTGTTTGACGGGACGCTGCCCCGCTTCAGGATCAGCTAATCGTCGCGCCGCCGTCGATCACGACGGTCTGGCCGGTCATGAAGTTGCCGGCCGCCGACCCCATGAACACCGCAGCGCCTGCGATTTCATCCGGAATGCCGATGCGCAGCAATGGTGAGCGCGCGGTCGAGGCCTTCAGGTTGTCCGGATTGTCCCACAGCGCCTTGGCGAAATCGGTCTTGATCAGGCCGGGCGCGATGCAGTTCACGCGGACATTGTGCGGGCCGTATTCGCAGGCGAGATTGCGCGCGAGCTGCATGTCGGCCGCTTTCGAGATTGCGTAGGCGCCGAGGATGGTCGAGCCCTTCAGGCCGCCGATCGATGAGACGATGATGATGGAGCCGTCCTTGCGCTCGATCATTTGCGGCACGACCATGCTGATCAGCCAGTTGTTGGCGACGATGTTGTTGCCGAGGATCTTGCTGAACTGGTCGTCGGAGATTCCCGCGAGCGGCCCGTAGTAAGGATTCGACGCTGCATTGCAGACCAGCACGTCGATCTTGCCGAACGCCTTGTTGGCTTCATCGACCAGGTTCTGCAGGTTTTCCTTGCTGGAAATGTTCGCGGCAACCGCGATAGCTTTGCCCTTGCCGTACTTGTCGTTGATTTCCTTCGCCACCGCATCGCACTGGTCCTGCTTGCGCGACGAAATCACAACCCGTGCGCCATGCTCCACCATGCGCTCCGCGATGGCGCGGCCGATGCCCTTGGTGGAGCCGGTGATGACGGCATTCTTTCCGGTCATGTCGAACAAGGTCATGCGCTTCTCTCCTGCGATCTGTGTTTGTTATCCGAGCTTGTTGGTGACTTCCGGCCCCGCGGGCTGATGCATGGCATCATGCGCGTGGCTGGCGATCCATGGCTGCTGGTTGATCATCGGCACGCGCCAGCCGCTGTGGCTGTCGCTCGTCAGAAAATCGAGCCGCGTCACCGAGCAGTTGTCGATGGTGAAGGCAAAGCCTGCGCCCGCCTCGAGGCCGAGCGCATGCGCAATCGCCGCCTTGATCGGTCCGCCATGCGAGACACAGACAATATCCCGGCCTGAATGCTCGGTGTTGATGCGCTGGATCGCAGCCACGGTACGGTTGGACAGATCGTTGAAACTCTCGCCGCCCGGCGCGCGCTCATGCGCGGGCGCAAACCAGTAACTCGCGATGGAGGCCGGACGCGCGGCGAAGAACGCGGCGCGGTTCATGCCCTGCCATTCGCCGAGATCCTGCTCGGCGAAGGCCTTGTCCTGAAACATCTGGTCCGGCTTCGGAAAGCCCGCCGCCCAGATCGCCGCTGCGGTCTGGTGCGTGCGCTTCAGATTGCTGGAAAACCAGAGCGCATCGCGGGGCAGGAATTTTGCGACACCCTCAAAGACAATGGTGTCGCTGCAATCGCAGCCGATATCGTACTGCCCGTAGATGTTGCCGCCGTCCTCGCGCACCGGCGCATGGCGCACCCACCACCAGCGCGTGGAGGTCACCCCAGCCGGGACAGCGTGTTGCGCGACAAACGGCTTGGCGGGAGCACTCGACATCGCGTTGCCTCAGATCGGCTTGCCGGCATACGGCATCGACGCGGTGAGACCGCCATCGACCGGGAATGCCTGTCCGTTGACATAGGACGCTTCGTCGCTCGCGAGGAACAGGCCCATCGCCGCGAGTTCGTGCGGCTGGCCCGGACGCTTGAGCGGATTGAGCTGGCCGATCTTGCTCTCCGTGCCGCGCTCCTTCGCGCCGTCGAAAATCGGCTTGGTCATCCCGGTCTCGATCAGGCCGGGGCATACCGCGTTGATGCGGACGTTGGTGCCCGAGAGCGAGTAAGCCGTGGTCTGCACCAGGCTGATGACGCCCGCCTTGCTCGCAGCATAAGGATGACCGCTGGCATTGGCCTTGAGGCCCGCAACCGATGCGGTGCAGACGATCGAGCCATGGCCTTGCTTCACCATGTGCGGGATCGAATGCTTCACCGCGAGGAATGGTCCGATCAGGTTGACGCGCAGGACTTCCTGCCAGTGTTCCGGCGTCTGATCCGCGAGCGGCACGAGGCCGCCGCCGATGCCGGCATTGGCCCAGATTGAATCGAGCTTGCCATAAGCGGAGATCGCCTTGGCGATGAAGCCCTTCACGTCGTCTTCAAGACCCGCATCGGCGATCACGGCTTCGGCGGTGCCGCCGGCCTTGCGCACTTGCTCAACGGTCTCCTTGACGCCCTCGGTCTTGTCGACGGCGATCAGCTTCGCGCCTTCCCTGGTAAACAGCAGCGACGCCGCGCGGCCGATGCCGCTGCCTGCGCCGGTGATGATGACGGACTTGCCCTCGAGGCGACCCATGACGTTCTCCGGATTGTTCTTGATGAATTTGAGTGACGCGCGAAGCAGCGCGCCACGTCGAAACAGTCGCGCTTAGACCGCGCCGGCCTTCTGGGCGTAGGCCCATGCGGCCTGCGCCAGCGGAATGCGGCGGGAAGCCGATTCCTGCGCCTTCGCATTGGCTGCGGTACCATCGACAATGCGCTTGGCAATGCCCTGCACAATGCCGGCGAGGCGGAACAGGTTGTAAGAGAAATACCAGTTGAGGTCGGCGATGGGGGGAACGCCCGCTGCCTTGCAGTAAATTTCTTCCGCTTCCTTCATGTTCGGAATGTTGAGGCCGCGGAAATCGGCGCCATCGAGTCCTGGCATCGTCCACTGCATCAGAAGATAAGCGAAGTCGGCCATCGGATCGCCCAGCGTCGACAGTTCCCAGTCCAGCACGGCCTTCACCTGCGGCTTGTCGGCATGGAAGATCATGTTGTCGAGGCGATAGTCGCCATGGACGACAGAGACACGCGCCTGATGCGGCACGGTCTTGGGCAGCCACTCGATCAGCCGGTCCATTTCCGGAATCGGATCGGTTTCGGAGGCGCGGTACTGCTTGGTCCAGCGGTCGACCTGACGCGCGAAATAATTGCCGGGCTTGCCGAAGTCGCCCAGCCCGATCTTCTCCGGATCGTAACTGTGCAGCTTCGCCAGCGTCTCGATCTTCGAGGTGAAGACCGCGTGACGTTCCTTGGGCTCGAGGCTCGGCAGTGTGGGATTCCAGAACACGCGCCCCTCTTCCATCGACATGATGTAGAAGGCCGCGCCGATCACCGCATCGTCCATGCACAGCGCATAGGCGCGCGCGACCGGAAAGCCCTGTGCATGCAGGGCCGCGATGACCTTGAATTCGCGATCGACGGCATGAGCCGACGGCAGCAGTTTGCCGAACGGCTTGCGTCGCATCACGTAGGAGGTCTTGGGTGTGTCGAGGCGATAGGTCGGGTTCGACTGGCCGCCCTTGAATTGTGACACCGTCAGCGGCCCTGCAAATCCCTCAACATGCGAACTCATCCATTCGGCGAGATTCGCCTCGTTGATGCGATGACGCTCCTCGACCGGCTTGGTGCCGGAAAAATCAGCGTCGTCTCTCACACCCAGACCCATGCGATTTCCAATCTTTTCTAAACTCACTTGAAGCGCGACCCGTTCAGACTGAACGGATCGCACTTCAGATTTTCAAGTTTGGCAGCGTGTCCGTGACGAAACGGTTCCTGTCTCGCCACAGAACGCTTTAGTGATTGGAATACTTCCGAAGCTCAAGCCGTGCAATGGCCCGGTTGTGAACCTCGTCCGGACCGTCCGCCAGACGCAGCGTGCGGATGCCGGCATAGGCCTTCGCCAGACCGGCTTCATCGGAGACGCCCGCGGCGCCGAAGGCCTGGATCGCATCGTCGATGATCTTGAGCGCGATGTTCGGAGCCGCGACCTTGATCATGGCGATTTCGGTTTGCGCAGCCTTGTTGCCGACCTTGTCCATCATGTCAGCCGCCTTGAGGCAGAGCAGACGGGTCATGTCGATGTTGGTGCGCGCTTCGCCGATGCGCTGTTCCCACACCGACTGCTCGATGATCTTCTTGCCGAACGCGACGCGCGACGACAGGCGCTTGACCATCTTCTCCAGCGCAGCTTCGGCGACACCGATGGTGCGCATGCAGTGATGGATGCGGCCCGGTCCGAGACGACCCTGCGCGATTTCAAAGCCGCGGCCTTCGCCGAGCAGGATGTTGCTGGCGGGAACGCGGACGTTCTCGAGCAGGATCTGCGCATGGCCGTGCGGCGCATCGTCGAATCCGAACACCGGCAGCATCTTCTCGATGGTGATGCCGGGCGTGTCGAGCGGAACGAGGATCTGCGACTGCTGCTGATGGCGCGGCGCGTTCGGATCGGTCTTGCCCATCAGGATCGCGATCTTGCAGCGCGGGTCGCCTGCGCCCGACGACCACCACTTGCGGCCGTTGATGACGTAGTGATCGCCATCGCGCTTGATGCTGGTTTCGATGTTGGTCGCGTCGGACGACGCCACTGCAGGCTCGGTCATCAGGAACGCGGAGCGGATTTCGCCTTCCATCAGCGGCTTCAGCCACTTCCGCTTCTGCTCCTTGGTGCCGTACCGCATGAACACTTCCATGTTGCCGGTATCGGGCGCCGAGCAGTTGAACACTTCGGAGGCCCAGTAGAAGTGGCCCATCTGCTCTGCGAGCGGGGCGTATTCGAGATTGCTCAGGCCGGCGCCGCGGAATTCATCGTCTTCATGCTCGTTCGGCGGCATGAACATGTTCCACAGGCCTTCAGCCTTTGCCTTCTTCTTCAGGTCCTCGAGAACCGGGATCACCTTCCAGCGATCGCCCTGCGCGTCCTGCTCCTTGTAGGTCGCAGCCGCCGGGCGAACATGCTTGTCCATGAAGGAAATAACGCGATTGCGCCATTCGGTCTGGCGCGCGGACATTGTGAAATCCATAGGACGGTCCTCTCTTGTTGTTAACGACGGTCTTGCAACACTCGCGACCGGCTGTCCACACCGCGATGAAGGTCAGCAGTACTGACGTTCCATGATCGTTGTGTGGATGTCTTGCCGCGCTGCAATCTTGCTGCTAGGTTGATTTCATACATTTGTTTGAATGGCAAGCGGCCGATCAAACAAATGTATGATTTTGTTCCGCAGCGCGAAATCGTACTCGCGCTTTTGCATGGCACCTCTTCTCAACTTCCAGAGTTGGCTTCGATGTCGAGCGACCAGACCAAAACCGCCATTTTGACCGCCGCAGAAATGCTGTGGGCCGAACGCAGCTTCGGCGAGGTGACGATGCGCGACATCGTGGCCGCGGCCGGCGTGAATCTCGCGGCGGTCAATTATCATTTCGGCTCCAAGGACGAGTTGCTTGCCGATCTGTTCGTCAGCCGCACCACGGTGCTGAATCGCGAACGGTTTGCCGAACTGAAGGCTGCGGAGCTCGAAGGCGGCGGCCGCGCGAGCGTCGAAGCTATTCTTCGCGCGCTGGTCAGTCCGCCGCTGCGCTGGTGCCTCAGCCCCGATCAGCAGCGCTCTGCCGCGGCGCGCTTCATGACACGCGCCTCGGTCGAAACCGTTCCGCCGATCAAGAAGATCGTCGATCGTGAATTCAGACATTTGCAGAGATTTGCGACAGCCTTGCGTATCGCCCTGCCCCACCGCGACGAAGTCGACATTTACTGGGGCCTGCATTTCGCGCTGGCGATGATCCGCCAGACCGTCACTGACAGCGAGCGGCTGAAGAAACTGTCAGGCGGGCTGTGCGATCTCAATGATGTCGATGACATCATCCGCCGCATCGTATCGACGGCGCATGACGCGCTTGTCGGCGGCACCGGCGTTCCGACCCCGCTGCCGGCCCGCGCCTCCGGCGCGCGCAAGCCCTGACGGCGGCGGGTCTGCAAAAGACCCGTCATCAAACGAAAACGAGGTGCGACGGAAACCCGGCGCACCTCGTAATTCTTGCACACTCGCCTGAGGGAGCGATCAGCCGATCAATACGGGCAGATCGTCCGGCCCCAGCGCGGGCTCCAGTAGCAACCCGGAGCAACGAAGCCAAAACCGAGGCCTCGGCCGCGATAGTATCCGCGACCACGGCCACGACCGCGGGCTACGCCGCGACCACGGCCACCGCCGCGTCCGCCGCCACGACCACCGCCGCGACCACGGGCTTCCGCCGAGGTTGACGCCGCCGTCGCCACGACGAACGACGAACCGATGAAACTGATCGAATAGACCAGCACCAGCGCCGCTGCCGCCAGGGCACGCTTCAGAAAGTTGGAACGTGTCTTGATCTCAGTCATTAAGGGCACCTCCATTCCGGAAACGCAAAGGAGCACTTCCGCGGATTAAACTCACGAGCCTGCGTCCCGTTCAGGCACGTTCGGAAAATAGATCGTCAAAAACAAGACGTCTTACGATTCATCCGGTAGCAGATTAGGGTCATTGTGCCGCGCCGGTCAATGCACTCCACCCTCTCGATTGGCGTTAACTTGCAAAGTATCGCCATGTCTCGATGCTTCTCTCCAGATTGCAGAGCCTTTGCTGAACCGGTGTTCATCATGCTGAACGAAACATTCTCGCAATTGCGAGACAACTTTGAACCATCCGGACAATTGTCGTCACAAACCGTTTAAGCCCGCCCGCGTTCCGAAAGTCGGTCCATGTCCAAAAAACATACATACGTCCTCGGCCTCAACACCTACGACCACGACGTCAGCGCCTGCCTGCTGCGGGATGGCGAAATCGCCTATGCGATCGCCAAGGAACGCATCACCCGCGAGAAACATGCCAGCGGCTTTTATAAAGACGTCATCGACTATTGCCTCGATGCCGAGGGCATCACGCTGGACGACGTCGATCTGGTGGTCCGCAACTGCTACATCCTCCCGGTGCCCGAAATGGAAGACCGGCTGCTGTATCAGGACATGCCGGGGTTTCTTCCGGAATACGAACGGGCCGACGCCAAAAGCCATCCCTACTTCCATTCGCAATCCGACAAAGTGGTGTCGATCTCGCACCACCTCGCGCACGCCTACAGCGCCTTCGCTGTCTCCCCTTTTGAAGACGGCGTGGTGATGATCGTCGACGGCGTCGGCAGCTACCGTGCCGACGTTAACGAGCCATTTCCCGAGAGCGATAGCGCGACGCCGCTGGCGCGCGAGTCCGAGAGCTACTACAAGTTTTCCGGCAGCAGGCTCGAATGCCTCAAGAAAGTCTGGATGGAGCCGGATCGTGGCTTTCTCAGTGACGAATTCTACAACATGCCCGGCCTCGGCGCGCTTTACAGCCGCGCCTCGACCTACATCTTCGGCGACTGGAACAAGTGCGGCGAACTGATGGGGCTCGCGCCTTACGGTCGGCACGGCAATGTCAGATCGCTGATGTCCATCAAGGACAACGTCCTGACCATCCCGCGCTGGACCTCCGAACTGAACAAGCCCTACATCATGGACACCGGCCAGAAGTGGGAAACCAGCCCGCTGATGAAGCACTGGGAGGATCTTGCCTGGCGCGTGCAGGACGACACCGAGAAGGTGCTGCTCGCCCGCGCCGCATGGCTGCGCGAAACGACGGGCGCGAAAAATCTCTGCATCGCGGGCGGTGTCGCGCTGAATTGCGTCGCCAATGGCCGCGTGGCCCGCGAGTCCGGCTTTGAGAATGTCTGGATTCAGCCGGCTGCCGGCGATGACGGCATCGCCATCGGCTGCGCCTATTACGGCTGGGTCGAAATCCTCAAGCAGAAGCGCAACTTCGTGATGGAGCACGCCTATGTCGGGCGGCGCTATTCAGACGAGGAAGTTTCACGGGCGGTCAGCAAGCCGCTGGTGCGTATTCAAACGACTCAAGTGAAGAGCGACAACATCGCCCGGGACACTGCGAAGCTGCTCGCCGATCAGAAAGTGATCGGCTGGTTTCAGGATCGCTCCGAATTCGGCCCGCGCGCGCTGGGCAATCGCAGCCTGATCGCCGATCCGCGCAAGCCCGAGATGAAGGACATCCTCAACAGCCGGGTGAAACACCGCCAGCCGTTCCGCCCGTTCGCGCCGATTGTTCTTTATGAACGCGCAAAAGAGGTTTTTGAAGGCGAGGAAGACTCGCCCTTCATGCTGATCGCCAAGAACGTCCGCCCCGAATGGCGCGACAGGATTCCCGCCATCGTCCATGTCGACGGCACCGCGCGGGTGCAGACCGTGCGCGAGGCGACCAATCCGATGCTCTACAAACTGCTGAAAGAGTTCGATGCGCTGACCGGCGTGCCGGTGCTCATCAACACCTCGTTCAACGTCAAGGGCGAGCCGATCATCGAAACTCCGCGCGATGCCGTGATCTGCTTCCTCACCACCGGCGTCGATCACCTCGTGATGCACGATCTGCTGGTGTCGAAGAATGCGATGCACCGGTTCGTGGGGCCGCTGGTGAACACCTATACCGATGTGGCGACCATGGTGATGTCGAACATGAAGCCGGCATGACGTTGGCCCTTTGTGCTTTGCGATAACGCGCAACCGGCGGAGGTACCGATTGCGCCCGGCGAATTCCGTCCTAGTATGATGGGGCTGAACCGCTTGCCGACAGGCCGGGTGCGTCATGACGATCGAGAAATGCATCAACGACTACGATGCCTCCGAGGTCATTTTCGAGGAAGGATCGAGCGGTCGCGAGCTGTTCGTCGTCCTCGAAGGCAAGGTCGATATCGTCAAGACGGCGAGCGCGGGCCGGACCACCATCGCCTCGCTCGGCAAGGGTGAATTCTTCGGCGAGATGGCCGTCATTGACGGGTCGGCGCGGTCGGCCACCGCCATCGCCGCCGCCGACGGCACCCGCGTCATGCGGATCAATCACGCCCGCTTTGTCTATCTCGTCAGCCAGCAGCCCGCCTTCGCGCTGATGGTCATGGATGCCTTGAGCAAGCGGCTGCGCGCATCCAATGCGGCGAATTTCCGGACCCCCGCATCATGAGCGATCACAAACCATCGCCCTTTCCGGTGCTGCTCAACAACGATGTCTGCTCCCTGATTCAGGCCGCCGAGGACGTCTACCAAATCCGGTTCAAGAACCGCGCCGCCAATGCCTATCTGGTTCGCGGCAGCAAGCGGACCATCATGATCGACGTCGGCCTGTCATCGAACTACCCGTATCTTCTGGACTGTCTCGCGCATCTCGGCGTGAACCCTGCCGACATCGACATGGTTGTCCTGAGCCATGAGCATCTCGACCACATCGGCGCCGCGTATCACTTCAAGGGGCGAACCATCATTGCCGCGCATCGCCTCGCCGCCAACAAGATCATGCTGCGTGATGACTTCTCGATGCTCCGCAAGATGTTCAACGAGCCGGATGTGCCGATCGACATCGACATCTGGCTCGAGGAAGGCAACCTGATCGACCTCGGCAATTTCCGGCTCAACGTGATGTATACGCCGGGCCATACATCCGCGTGCATCAGCCTGTTCGATCAGGACAAGGGCCTGCTGTTCGCCGCCGACACGCTGATGCCCGGCGGTGTGATGGGCGGCGTGTTCGGATCGGGCAGCATCAGCGACTACATCCAGTCGCTGGAACGGCTGCGCGGACTGGATTCCAAAATCCTGCTGTCAGGACACGGCCGTCTGTCGGACACGCCTCATGACGACGTGCGGATCGCGCTGCAGCGCTCCCACGCCCTGCTCTCCGACACCGCGCAATTGTTCGACGCACTGGATGCACGCGCGAACTTCGAGCCGATCATGCAGTCGGTGCGCGACCTCAATAAACTCGATGACTCGTGATGCAGGACAATCCGCCTCAAGGGAAACCATGTCATGATCCATGCCCGTCATTTCGCCGGTTTGAGCTTTGCCTTCCTGCTCGTCGCCGGCTGCTATTCGGGATCGCAGGCAGCCACGCCGCCGCGCGCCGGCCTTTGCAATCCGTCCGCCGCAGAGGCCCTGACCGGGAAAAACAGAATTTCGGATCGCAGGGCGAAGCGGCTGACCGGCGCCACGATTGTCCGCCAGATCAGGCCCGGACAAGGCGTGACCATGGATTACCGGCGCGAGCGCATCACCATCGAAACCGACCCGACCACGCGCAGGATCGTCCGCGCCTTTTGCGGGTGAGGATCGGCAAACGGAATGTCGGACAAAGCGATTGGAGCGGGTGAAGGGAATCGAACCCTCGTATTCAGCTTGGAAGGCTGCTGCTCTACCATTGAGCTACACCCGCGGCGCGGCGAGCACTAGCATGGCCGTCCCGCCGCCTCAACCATGATTGAGTTGAAGCCGGACCGCTGCGGAACCATATTTCCGCAGGAATGTTCTGGTTATCAACCAACTTCAACCGGGAGAACGTCTATGCGCAACGCAGTTATCGCCGCTCTGGCCCTGGCCGGCGCGGCCATCCTCGGCACCGGATCGGCGGAAGCCCGGGACTATCGCTATTGTCTGGTCGAAGGATGGGCGGCCGGGCCGGGCACCTGCTATTACAACACCTACGCCCAGTGCATGGCGAGCGCGTCGGGACGGCGGGCCTATTGCCAGGTTAATCCGGTCTTCGCCTTTGCCGAACAAGGCCGCTACGCAGAGCCCGGCTACCGTGTGGTAAAGCCGCGCAAGGTTCGCCGCCACCACCGGCACTATCACTGAGTTCGATCGCGCCCTGCGCGTTCAGCAAAGCCGCCCGCAAAGGCGGCTTTTTGCTTGGTCAGTCCCGCTCCTCGCGGTCCCGGTACGATCCCAGCCGCGACAGAAAGGCCAGCGCCAGACCGATCCCGGCGAGCGAAAATCCCATGGTGAATATCTTGGACAGACCCGTGCTCGGTCCGAGATTCGCGTCGCCGACGGTGGTCAGGGCGACCACGCTGAAATAGGCCGAATCGAGCCACGACCAGCCTTCAGTCCAGTGGTAGAAAATCGAACCGGTGAGCACCGCCACCGCGAGCAGAAAGACGATTGCCTGAAATTCGGGATCGCGCAGGCCGTGCCAGAAACCGAGACACAGCCGTTTCAGGCCCAGGGCCAGTGATCGCATTCCCGCGTCCCCCACGGAGACATCTCCGTGCAGGGAGCCTGACACAGCGACGCGCAATAAAAAATCGCCCGGAATTCAATTCCGGGCGATTTTCAAAGATGGTGGGGGAAGAAGGACTCGAACCTTCGAAGCCATACGGCGGCTGATTTACAGTCAGCTCCCTTTGCCACTCGGGACACTCCCCCGCTCGACATCATCCGACACCTTCGCCCACCCGAACGGGGCGGTGGAACGGCCATGGATGACGGTAAAAAGCGTGCCCGTGAACGGGCGCCCGGTCGGCGCGTTTATGGGCGAAGCCGCAGGGTAAAGTCAACCAACGGCGGGACGATTGTCACATTTCCTGTCCAGCCACGAAAAGCCGAAAATTGCCATTATTCCAATCCCGTGGGACAAGGCCGCATGAGCGATCGCGACCGGACATCACGTTTTGGCGGGCCAAAAGGCGGCGGGCGCGGCAAGGACCGCGACCGGAACCCGCATGGGAAGCCCCATCAGGGAAGGTCAGAAGGCAGGCCTGAAGGACGGTCTCAGGGCGGCGGACGCCCATCCTGGCGCGACCGCGACGGCAAAGGTGGCCGAGGTCATGGCAAAGGGCACGGCAAAGGCGAAGGCCCGGTGATTCTGTACGGCTGGCACCCGGTCACCATGGCGCTGGCCAATCCGCAGCGCCGCATCCGCAAGCTGTTCGTCACCGAGAATGCCGAGCGGCGTCTCGCGGAGGAAAAGATCGACACCCGCGTGGCGCCGGAACTGGTGCATCCCGGCGATATCGACCGGCGGCTCGGCCCGGATGCCGTGCATCAGGGTCTGCTGGTGGAAGCTGATCCCCTGCCCGGTCTGCATCTCGACGAGCTTCCGCAGGATGGCGTGGTGCTGGTGCTCGACCAGATCACCGATCCACACAATGTCGGCGCGATCCTGCGCTCGGCCGCGGCCTTCGGCGCCAAGGCCATCATCACCACAGGACGGCACAGCCCCGAGGCCACCGGCGTGCTGGCGAAGTCCGCCTCCGGCGCGCTTGAACTTGTGCCTATCGTCGAAGTGCCGAACCTGCATCGCGCGCTGAACGAGATGAACGATGCGGGCTTCCTCACCGTCGGCCTCGACAGCGAGGGCCAGGGCGACCTTGCCGCCGTGCCGCTACGCGCGCCGCTGGCGCTGGTGCTCGGTGCGGAAGGCAAAGGCCTGCGCCAGCTCACCCGCGAAACCTGCGCCGTGGTCGCGCGCATGGATATGCCAGGCGCGATCAAGAGCCTCAACGTCTCTAACGCCGCCGTGCTGGCGCTCTATATCGGCACCAGCCGTCTCGGCCTGATGGGCTGAATCGAAACGCCCGCCTGCACGATGCAGACGGGCGTTCAGATCTCGATCCTGCTTCAGATCAATACTTGTAGCGCAGCGGCTTCACGCGATGCCCGTAGTGACCATGATGACGGTGCATGTGCATGTGACGGGCGCGGTAATGCGCATGGCGATAGCCGCGATAGGCGTGGCGGCGGGCGAAGCGATAGCTGTAGACCGCCGGTCCCTGCACTGCCGCGCCGTCATAGTAATGGCTGGTGGCGTTGCCATACGGGCCGCCATCGAAGCCGTAACGGTAAGGCCGCCCGTAATAGCGCGAGCCGACCACGGCGCGCTCCTGATAGGTCGGCACCGGCGCGAAGGCGCCCGGACCCGTATAGGTCGGGCCCTGATTGACCCAGTAGTACTGCGGGCTGGCATAGCGCTGATAGGCGTCGGGCCGCGCCAGACGTTCGCGCACGCCGCAGCCGCCGTAACCATAGCCGCATCCGTAGTTGTAGGCATAATAGCCGTAGCTGCCGCATGGATCGGTCATCGCGCATGCCTGCGCGGGTGCCGCCGTAGCCATCGTCGCGGCAAACGCCACGCCCGCAATCAATCCTGCAATCGTCTGACGCATTACTCTCTCCTGTTAAACGCTTTTGTTTGGTCTCGTTATTGTTTCAGATCGGGCCGGAAACCATTCGGCCGGTAGCTCGGCTTGAAACCATTGGGCCGGTAGCCGTGGTCGCGCGGCGCTTCGATGATGGCCGGCGGATATTCGGGAACGTCATAGCGCTGCTGCGGCGCTGGCGGCGCGGACTGCGCCGACCACGAGCGCTGATAGCTTTCGGCTGGCTGCGGCAGCGCGCGATTCGCAGGCGGCTCGATCTCGAGGCGGCCATAGCCCGGCTGACGGCCCGCCGTCGGATAATAATGTCCGACCTCGCGCCCGGCGTAGCTGTCCCAGCCGCCATAGACACGCGGTGCATTCTTGAAATTTCTGGCAAGGCCCCACTCGCCCTCGACCACGGAATAGGAGACGTCGCGGCCATTGAGAATGACGGGCACACCAGCCCGGCCCGGGATCACGACCAGCGGACCCGTGTCGGCCAAAGCCGCCGCCGCCGTTCCGATCAGTATCGCCAGAGCCGTGATCGCACGCATGGATGATGCCTTTGTTGCGGCACCACTCTAGTCCTGCAGGCAATAACAGGGGTTAAAGGCGCGGCCCAATCGTCAGGTAAGCCTAACGCGCAAGCATGCCCACTCGTTCAATTGCGAACGATTTCAGAAAGATTCCGGGAAGTGAAAGGTTAACGGCGAGGCCCCCGCCTGGCGCTATTTGAGGAAATCCAGAATTCCCTCGATCATCAGGTAGCCGGACACGTAGGCAAGGGTGCCAACGGTCAGCAGCCCGAAGGTGAGCCATACCCAAAGCGGCATTGATTCCCGAGTCTGCATCGGCGTCTCCCGGTCGCCGTATACAAACGTGCGGTATCGTGCCCCACAAGGCCAACAAGTAAGCAGCCTGCTGATCTTCGCGCCGTTGGCAATGCAGCAAAAGGGGCGCGCGATCCGGATCACGGCCGCCTTGTCTGATCTCATGTCGATGGAAAAACTGGTGCCGGCGGAGAGGATTGAACTCCCGACCTTCGGTTTACAAAACCGCTGCACTACCGCTGTGCTACGCCGGCCTGCGGGAACAGCTATCAGCGCGGCCGCTCCGGGACAAGACCGGAAAGCGGCATGTTGTCCCCCGCCTCGGCGCGGATCTTCGGAGTCGCCGGTCTGGTTGTGCAGGCTTCGCGCAAGCTGCCCGGCAAGTCCGGTGGACAAGCCGAAACCGGCCAGCCCTCGATTTGCACTGCCGTGCAATCTGCGTCACCAATAGACGGTCCATCGGCACAGGAGATTTCGGATGGAGGAGCGCGGCGGGTTTCGCACGCACCACAAATACATGATCGCGGCGATCGGCGTGATCGCTGTCCTTGCCTTCCTCTACAACCTCGGGATTTTCGACGTCTGGACGGTGGAACAGGCCGCGAAATAACGCCTTGGCTGGCAAATAATTCCTGCAAAATCAGCCCTAAACACGCAAAATCGCCTGTGAATTGCGTGGACAAATCCCTTTGCCTCGGAACGGTCACGGTGCTGTCACCGTTCCCTACGCAGGTGAAACCCGAGTCAGGCAAATGGAACGAGGATGATCATGACTTTAGCCAAGCCGCATGATGACCGTTATGAAAATGCCCTTGATGACGTCATCGCGCAATGCGGCGGTGACACGCGCGGAGCGCTGATGGCGCTCCTCGTTGCAAACGAATATCTCGAAGCGCAGTTGAACAATCTTCATGCCGCGATCGAAAGCGGAGAGGTTCCGTTGCGCTCGGAAAAGACGGCGAACACAGTGCTCCACTGACGCGATGGTATTCGCGGCAGTTCCCGGAACATAAGCGAGCGGTTTGGGTTCTCCCGTTTCAATTGGTTGATTGAAAGGAGAATCTGATGATCAAGACATATGTGGCGACAGCTCTGCTCGGAACCGCTTTGGCCGGTGGTGCAGCCTTCGCACAAACTACAACGCCAGCTTCGCCCGCTGCAGCGCCTGCTGTGTCGGCTCCGGCGGATCAGGCCAGCCTGAAGGGCAATAACTGGCGCGCCTCGAAACTCGTCGGTCTTGCCGTCTACAACGACGCCAACGAGAAGCTCGGCGACATCAGCGAAATCCTCTTGGACAAGACCGGCAAGGTCAACGCTGTGGTGATCGGCGTCGGCGGATTCCTCGGCGTCGGTCAGCATGACATCGCGGTCGGCTTCGACAAATTAAAGTGGATGGATGAGCCGGTACGCTCGGCCTCGGCGGACAAGATGCCGGGCTCGTCGGGCACCGCGACCACGGCACGCCCGTCAACCACCACCGGCGCGGCTGGCAGCAGCATGTCGGCATCGACCAAGAATGAATGGTATCCGGATCACGCGGTGATGAGCGGCACCAAGGAGCAGCTCAAGGCCATGCCGGAATTCAAGTACACCGAGAGCAAGAAGTAACTCGGTCCGGTAACTGACTGGATAGGTCTCCTATCCATCACAGAGCGGCTGAATCGGTTTTCCGATTCGGCCGCTTTGCATTTGCAGTGCCACCCGCCTGGCCTGCTGAACAGCTCAAAGATAGGCGCTGAGGCACCATGCATTGAGCGTCGCTGCAACGGCCAGCGTGAAAACCAGAATCGTGTTCACGGCCAAATGCTCCCCAAAAGACTGTCTAAGAATCGTCTGGATCATGTTCGGATTTGACCGCCTGATCCCCCAAGAGTCTCGCGCTTTGTTTTTTGCAGGCCCTCTTGTCAGAAACGGCTTTCCGAGTCCGATTCTCTCCCGTTGGGCTCGCCGGTTGTGCGGCGCAGTGTTGTCTTGCGCCGATTAACACGCACAATGCCGCCCGCGCGGTCTCCCGCCAAGGCAATCATCAAGGCAATCATCACCGCCCGGCCGCGCCCAAAAACGACAATCAACGATTCAGCTCATTGAATCGATGTCCGGAGAAGAAACGAATGTCATCCAAATCGGCCGCGAAGAGTCCTGCAAAAAATCTGATGAGCGAATTTCCGCCCGCGCGGGAAAATCTTGTGACGCTCGCCAACTGGCGCACCCAGCCCTACAGCGACTGGAGCTTTCACAACGTGCGCCGCGTGCTGCCCACGGCGAATATCAAGGCGTCGAAGCATCCCGCGCCACTCGAAAGCGCGCTGACTGAACTCGGCCGCATTGGATTCGAGGGCAACAACGGGCCGACCATCCTGCGCGAGGCGCTGCGCACGACCAACACGAAGGGCTTTGTCGTCCTGCATCGCGGACGGCTTGCCGCAGAGTGGTACGCGGGCGGCATGGACGGCTTCACGCAGCACATCGTGTTCTCGGTCAGCAAGTCGATCTGCGGCGCGCTCGGCGGCATTCTCGCCGACAAGGGCTTTCTCAACCTGAACCGCCCGGTGACGGATTACGTGCCGGAAGTCTCGTCGTCGGTCTATGGCGGCTGCTCGGTGCGGCATCTGCTCGACATGTCGGTCGGCATCTCGTTCACCGAAGATTACGTCGATCCGGATGGCGACGTCGCGCGCTATCGCCGCGCGGTGGGCTGGGATGTGATCAAGCCCGGACAGGACGCGATGCAACTGCGCGACTACCTCGCCACGCAAAAGCCCGACGGCAAGCCCCACGGCCATACCTTCCACTACGTCTCGACCAACACCGACATGCTCGGCTGGGTCTATGAGCGCGCGGCAGGCCGCGCCCTCTCCGATCTGCTCGGCGAGTATCTCTGGACGCCGATGGGCGCGGAAAGCGACGCCTGTATCACCGTCGATGCGGAAGGCGCGATGCGCGCCGCGGGCGGCATCTGCGCCGCGCCGCGCGATCTCGCCCGTTTCGGCGAGATGATCCGGCAGCGCGGCGTCGCGGGTGGCAAGCAGGTGGTGCCCGGCTGGTGGATCGACGACATCAACGACAACGGCGATCCGGAAGCGTGGGCGCGCGGCGAATTCGCCGAGATGTTTCCGGATGCCGCCTATCGCAGCAAGTTCTACCAGATCGACCGCAAGCGGCGGACGCTGTGTTGCATCGGTATCCACGGCCAGTGGATCTATATCGATCCGATCAGCGAACTGGTGATCGTGCGCGTTGCGTCAGAGCCGATCCCGCTCGAGGTCGAGAACTATCGCGCCTGGCGGCGGGGCTTTGAAGCCATCGTCCGGCACTTCTCCTGAAGCGTCAGTTCATTGCGACCACGCCGGCATTCAGCGTGGTCGCATAGGCGACCCAGGCAAGATACGGCGCCAGCAGCAACGCTGCTGGCCTGTCCGCACGCGATGCCGAAACGATGGTCATCGCAATCGCAATCAGCAGCGCGATGATGATGACAAGCGCCGTGCGCGTGCCGTGCCAGCCGAAAAAGACCGGAGACCAAGCTGCGTTCAATGCAAGCTGGATGAAGAACCATGCGATTGCGGATGAGCGTGCCGGTGACGGCGCGGCGCGATCCCAGAGCCGCCACAGGCTGACCGCCATCAGAATGTAGAGGGTCGTCCATGCGATCGGGAAAACCACCGGCGGCGGCGTCCACCACGGTTTGGCAAGTCCGGCATACCAGACCGGAATCTCGGGCCGCGTCGCAATCGACTCGACGATGCCGACGCCAAGACAAAGCAGCAGACAGAGACCGAGGCGGCCGGCGGATTTCGCGGTCATGACACTCTTTCCGCCGGCGCTCACCGCGTCAGCTTTTCCAGTTCGGGAAATGGCGCATAGGTTGCGCCCGCGCACAACTCTGCCGCCTCTTCGACAATACGATCGAGCCGCCCGTCGATATACACGCCAGCGCGATCTTTCGCGCCGGGGTAGCGTCCACCCGGGCCGCGCGCATTGAAACGCACGCACACCACATAGCGCCGCCGGCCCCCGACGTCCTTCTGCATCGGCTCCGAAATGCCCGCCTCGCGCACACCCGACGGATCGTTCAAATAAGTCCGCAGCAAAGCAAGCAGCTCGGAGCGGTAATTCGCCGGATAGGGCTGGTTCTCGATGCCGCGGTCCGCCGTGTAGGACAGGCCGTCATTGCTGCCACCCGTCGAGAAGCATCCGCTCAATCCAAGCGCCAGCAAGAACACCGCTACGCGCGTTCCATATGTCACCAATTTGCAACGCATTCCGATGAAGTCCGCACCTGAGCCATGCCTCCGGGTTTCTTGCACATTGTGTCATTGACAAGGCAACCCTGCGCCGTTTGATTGCAACCACGGCACAGGTGCCAGCGCAAGCTGGCGAATAGGGAATTCGGTGCCGCCGCGCGATCCGCGCGGCCATTCCGAAGCTGCCCCCGCAACTGTCAGCGGTGAGCCGTTGTCCACAAGGCCACTGAGCAAAGGCTTTTCAGCCGCGCTTGGGAAGGCGGACAACGGCGGCGATCCGCGAGCCAGGAGACCTGCCTGTACCGGTCATCCTTCCGTCGCACGGGGCGTGCGAGGGGGCGGCCTTTCCGCAGCGGTGACGTGACGTAACTGTTGCGGAGGTTCGGCCGATGGCCAGATTCCTCAGTCAGGACGGAACGTTTGGGGGCAGCAATCTGTCGCCTTCCGTCATGGCCGCGCGATCACCGCGCCTCCGCGATCACATCATCTGCGGGGCACCATCGTGACTCTTTCTTCCAAATCTATCCTGCCAGCGGCAACGCTTCGACTTTCGTTCGCAGCGGCCTGCCTCGCAGGCACCGCACTTGTGAGCCCTGCGCTGGCGCAGGATGCCTTGCCGCAAATCAATGTCGATGCGACACGCCTGTCAGGCACCGGCGGAAATACAGGCAGCAATACGGGGGCTGCTGCGAACTCCATCGGCATCGTCGGCGCATCGACCACCATCATCACGTCGGAAGATATCGCGCGCGCGCCTGGTCAGACAATTCAGGACGTATTGGCGACTGTGCCGGGCGTTCAACTGCAGACTTTGTTCGGAAGCGTTAATGGCGCAGGCACGACCGTCGATCTGCGCGGCTTCGGTGCATTTGCGACAGCCAACACACTCATCCTGATCAATGGCCGGCGCATCAATGACGTCGATCTCGCTGGCGTCGATCTTTCGACAATTCCGCTTTATTCGATTGAACGCATCGAAGTAACGCGCGGCAACAGTGCCGCTGTTCTATACGGCGACAACGCTGTTGGTGGCGTCATCAATATTGTCACCAAAACCGGCGCTGGTGTCGGCAAGCCTATCGAAATGCGTGTCGAAGGCGGCGCGGGTTCGTATGGCACCCGTCAGGGTAGTACATCTTTTACGACCAACAATGGTCCCTGGTCGTCCGCAGCATTTGCAAACGTGTATAAATCCGACGGTTACCGCGTTAACAACGCAACTGATCAGCGTAATGCTGTAGGCGAGATTCGTTACACGACGACAGATTTCAGCGCATTTTTCAATTTGTCAGGTGATGACCAACACTTGGGCCTCCCCGGAGGTCGGACGGTCAATGCTTTCGTCAACGAACTTGCGACGGCAAGACGCGGCGCGGCTACACCGTTTGACTACGGTGATAAACAAGGGGCCAATGCAACCGCGGGCTTTACCAAGACGCTCTGGAACGGCGCTGAACTTATCGTCGACGGCGGCGTACGCAACAAGAACCAACAATCCGCTTTCCTCAGCCCGTTTTCCGAAAGCTACGTAGATAGCGTTTTAACGACATGGTCGATCACGCCTCGCCTTAGCATCAAGAATGACTTTTTCGGCCTTCGCTCGAACATCCTGACCGGCGTCGACTACTACGATGCCAAGTACGACTCGGATCGGCCGATGCTCAAGGGCTTGACTCCGATACACGTTTATAACCTCACGCAGCGCACGCTTGGCGGCTACTGGCAACAAACGTTAGGAGTTCTGCCCACAACCGATTTCTCTTACGGTGCGCGGGTTCAGAACACACAAGTCACCGCACGCGACCGATACGACCCCACTGCTCCCGCCCCGCTATTCTCTACGGGGGCACAGGACCTTCCGCTAAACAGCAATGAAACCCAATACGCATTGCATGTCGGTCTGGAGCACCGCTTCACCGAGAGCTTTGCGGTCTTCGGCAGAGCGGCTCGTGCATTCAGAACGCCGAACGTCGACGAGCGCGTTGGGGCCGGACCGCAATTCGATCAGAACTTCATTGCCATTCCCAGCAACTTCTCTTTGAAGACACAGACGTCATATGACGTCGAGGGCGGCTTCCGCATACGCGCTGGCCGCTTCCAGTTACAGACCAGCGTTTACGACATGCACCTGAAGAACGAGATCCATTTCAATCCGTTCCGCGGCTACAACCTTAACCTCGACCCGACGCATCGTTATGGTACTGAAACCAGCGTCTCGCTTGCCGTCACCGATACGTTGCGATTGCGCGGAAGCCTTGCATACACCCGCGCCGTATTCGAAGACGGTCCGTTCGCGGGGAATGACGTTCCACTCGTGTCGCCCATCAGCGGAACAGCGGGCTTTAGCTGGGATATCTGGCAGAAGTACGCGGTGCTTGATGCGAATGTCCGTTTCTGGGGCGTGCGGCGCATGGACAACGATCAGCGCAATAACCAGCCTACGATCCCCGCCAACGCGACGCTCGATCTGAAATTGAGCGGACAGTATGATCGCTTCTTCTGGTCGGTCGCAGTCAACAATTTGTTCGATACGCTTTATTATGACTATGCCATCGCAAGCCAGTTCACACTCGGCAACTATAGCGCATATCCCCTGCCGGGCCGTACCTACATGCTCAAAGCCGGCATGACCTTCTAATTTTAAAAACCGCCCCCCCCGAAAACAGCCCGGCCTGCATTCATCTTGCGACGAATGCAGGCCGTTCTTCTTTCCGTGAACCGTTTCGATGCGGGGGCTATGCAATAACGGCCGCGGAAATAGCCGTCGCGATCAGATGTGACGATGCTTCTTCACGATCACGACCTTGTGGCTGTGGCCGTAACGATGATGGTTCATCATGTGATGGCGGTGATGACGATGCTTTTTCACCACGATCACCTGCGCATGGGCCTTCGCAACCGAGGGCTTGACGATGACGGTCTTGGTCACCGGGCCGCGTCCGGTCTTGACGACGGTCGCCGCCATGGCGGGCGCGGCGAGCATCGAACCGGCGATCAGGGCGGCAGAAACGATCTTCAACATGAATCTCTCCTGTGTCATGCGATCGGGCGCTGGGCCGGTCGGTTGGCCGGTTTGCCGATCGTCGCAGTCAGGCTAGGCCTGCCGCGCTGAACTCAATCTGAAGCGGTTTCGGGGTTTCCGTTCATCTGCATGACACTTTGGTTATGTGCGGGAGGGCGCATCCCGGACTAATCGCCACCGGAATTATGACGGTAAAGCGCGGGAATGTTTGAACCTGGCGGGTGTTCAACACGTACAAAGGATATAGGATCACCTTTCCGGATCATTGGGAGGCTTTGGTATGAGCAACTTGACCATCAGGCAGATGTCTCTGGCGCTTCTTGTTTCGGCCTGCATTGCAGCGCCTTCGGTCGTTCAGGCCGCATCGTCCGATACGCCCTCGCCACCTCCGGCGTCCGACACCAAATCGCAGCCCAAGGACAAGAAAAAGGGCGAGAAGAAATCGTCGCTGGACAGCCCGGCCTTCCTGCAGGGTTATCGCAGCGCTTACGCCACCATCTATGAGCGTGGTGAATACGCCGCCGCGATCGACCAGCTCAAGGCGCTGGGTCAGGACGACCGCGCCGATGTCGCCAACCTGATCGGCTATTCCTATCGCAAGCTCGGCAACTACCAGCTCGCCAGCGTCTGGTATGAGCGTGCGCTGAAGGCCGACCCGAACCACGTTCGCACCTGGCAGTATTACGGCCTCTGGCAGGTTGAACAGGGCAACCGCGAGCAGGCCAGGCATCACCTGGCGAAGATCGAAGCTATCGCTGGCCGCGACAGCTCCGAATACCAATCGCTCGCCGCCGCCCTGACCACCGGCCGGACGTCCTACTGACCGGATCACGGTTAACCGGCGCGGTTAACCGGTGAATTCAGCCCCGCGAACAGGCCAATGGCCGCGCGGGGCTGTTTTGCGTGGCCGCTTCGCGCCTCGACAAGCCCCTGAAACCTCGTATAGACGAAACCCGCGCGCCGCCGCTTTCGGCGCGCCTTGAGGGCTGACATGACGACGCCAGGGAATCATCAAGGGAAATACGGGCGGATCGCCTTCGTGGCAGGTCCCAGCGCGGAAGCCCAGCAGGCCCTCGCCCAGTTCGTCGCGGCCTATGGCAACCATCCGTCCGACAAGGCCGATGTCGTCGTCGCGCTCGGCGGCGACGGCCTGATGCTGCAGACGCTGCACCGGCATATGCGCTCGGGCATTCCGATTTACGGCATGCACCGCGGCACCGTCGGATTTCTGATGAACGAGTTCAGCCCGCATGGACTGATCGAGCGGCTGGACGCCGCGAAGGTCACGGTCATCAATCCGCTGCTGATGCGCGCCACCGACATTCACGGCAAGGTGCACATTCATCACGCCATCAACGAGGTCTCGCTGTTCCGGCAGACCCATCAGGCCGCGCGGCTGCGCATCCTCGTCGATGAGCACGAGCGCATGGCCGAATTGATCGCCGATGGAATCATGGTGGCCACCCCTGCGGGCTCGACCGCCTATAATCTGTCGGCGCAAGGCCCGATCCTGCCGATCAATGCCGCCCTGTTCGCGCTGACGCCGATCAGCCCGTTCCGCCCGCGCCGCTGGCGCGGCGCGCTGCTGCCGAACACAGCCTTCGTGGTTTTTGAGGTTCTGGAATCCGACAAGCGCCCCGTCGCCGCCGTCGCCGATCACGACGAGGCGCGCGATGTGCAGCGGGTCGAGATCATCGCGGACAAGACCATCTCGATCCGTATGCTGTTCGACCCCGGCCACAGCCTCGAAGAGCGGATTCTCAGCGAACAGTTCGGGTTCTAACCCCTTCCCGGATACCGCCGCCCAGCCGGCTTGGATAACCATTCGTTAAGCGCGCCTGCATATAGTTAATGCGAGGTGTACCCTGCTCCAGGGTCCGCCATCTCGGGCTGCGCATGGTCATCATCGACTTCAACAAGCTGCGGTTTCTGGTGTGCGACGACAACGCGCACATGCGGCGCATTCTGCGCACGCTGCTGCATTCGTTCGGCGCGCGTGAAGTCTATGAAGCGGAAGACGGCGCGACCGCGCTCGAAATGTATTCCCATTATGTGCCGGACATCGTCATCACCGACTGGTCGATGCCGATTTTCGACGGACTTGAACTGGCGCAGATGATCCGGCAGCCGGACGGCGTGGGCAATCCCTACGCGCCGATCATCATGCTCACCGGCCATTCGGAAAAGCGCCGTGTCATGGTGGCGCGCGATGCCGGCGTCACCGAATTCCTGGCCAAGCCGATTTCAGCCAAGGGGCTGTATCAGCGCATCCTCACCGTCGTGGCCAATCCACGGCCCTTCATCAAGACCAAGCATTACTTCGGACCCGATCGCCGCCGCAACGCCAACGCCGCCTATATCGGCGTCGAGCGCCGCAATGGCGGACGCGCCGAAGTGATGCAGCAGCCATCGCTGCTCGATAAAGTCCGTTCCGGAAACTAGGAAAAGAAATGGCTCCGCGCAAACCGCCCGTCGACATCAAGGTCGAGACCTTCGCGGACCATCAGGTCATCTCGCAGCCCAACCCGCTGCGCAAGGTGGTGCGGTATGCCGAGGAGAACGAGGTGGACGATCCGGTCGCGCGCGCCGAAAAGGCGCTGGCGGGCCTGTCCGGCGAATTCGACGACTGGATGCGGATCGAATGCGACCGGCTCACCAACGCGCATGCAGCGATGCAGCGTGACGGGCTGAACGCCGAAAACCGCGAGGAATTGTTCCGCGCCGCCCATGACATCAAGGGCGACGCCGCCACATTCGGTTATCCCACTGCTGCGGCCGCCGCCGAAAGCCTGTGCCGGATCATCGAGCACGCACCGGATCTCGCACAGGTGCCGGGCGACCTCATCCTGCATCATGTCAACGCGATCCAGGCCATCTATCGCGAGCAGTCGCGGATTGAAGCCGTCGGCATGGCGGACGAACTGAGCAGGAAGCTGCGCGGCGTGGCCGACGAGTATCTGATCCACGTCAACCGCGACCGCCCCGAACATCTCGAAGCGATCATGTCGCCGAGCATCGTCCCGGAAGGCTGAACTCCCCCGGCGCTATCCCGGCTGAGGCCGGACTGATCTCGTACAATAGCCGTCAGATTTCGGCTGTCGTGATAGGACTACGCCGCGATCCGCCGCTCGTAGTAATGATTGCGATCAAAGCGGTCGTACCCGTCAAACCGATCCATCGCCGCATCGACATAGGTCTGCACGGATACATCGTCGCGCTGAGAATAATCTGCCAGCGCATCGTCATTATAGAGCGGAGCGGAATTCACCACCGCATAAGCATCGTGCGTCGTGTATTCATCCGCAGCATCATCGTTGATGTAGCGGGCGGTTTCGACACTGTCGCGATACTGAGGATGCGTTGCATAAGCATCGTAAGTGTCTTCGGTGTCGTAAGTATCGTCGATCTCTGACGTCCCGTAAGCATCGTCGGCGTCGTACGCTTCGACCGCATTGCCAGCCCGATAGGCCTCGTAGCCGCCCGCCTCTTCCACGGCCTGCGCGCTCAGCGCTCCGACAAAGTCATCCGCGGCCAGATCGTCGCAGAACAGGCGCGCTTCTTCCCGCGCCGATTCCGTCGCAAAGCGGCGCAGCAGCAGCAACAGCGGCTCCGCAACCGTCTCCGAGGTTTCGCACTGGGTCAGCACGCGCTCGACCATGCGGCGGCGAAGGCGGGCCGCGCCGCCCACCGTTCCGATGAAGCCGATCTCGCTGGAGGCTTCCAGCGCGACGCGGAAGGCGCGATGGGTGGACACCGGCAGTCCTGCTTTCGCGAGCAGCGCGTTCAACCCGGCGCCGCCGCGATCGTGCACGATGGCCGCGACGCGGCTGCCCGGAAGTCCTGACAGATCAGCCAGCGCCGCCTCGAACAGTTCGATATTGCCCGACAGCAAAGCGCGCAGGATCAATCCCGTGTTTAACTGGCCGATGGACCGCAAATGGCTGACAAGCGTGGCCAGATCGCTGCCCCGGGTCTGCGCGGCGACGTTGACCGTGGAGCGCTCCATCGCTTCGTCGGCAATGCGGCGGGCGCGGTCCGGCGCAAGCCAGTCACGCGCGGTCACCATTTTCGTCAGCGTATCGGACAGCTTCTGCGCAAGTCCCAGACGCACCGGAGCCGGCAGATCGTCCATGGTCAGCAACGCTTCGCGAATGGCGGCCAGATGCCCGTGACGTTCAGCGATGCGCGCCACGGAAAACGGCGCGAGCTGCGCGGCGCGGTTTTCGAGAAGTTCAAGCGTGGATGCGGGACAGCCGACTTCCGCAATCGCCGCGCAGATCGACGGCGGCAGATCGAAACGGCGTGCGATGGCGCACTGGGTTTCGGAATTTCCGGTGGCGACAATGTCCACCAGATCGGAATCCAGCAATAGCGGCGAATGTTCGAGAATGGGGATCGCGACGGACGCCTGATCGACCGCAAGCGCGGCGATGATCGCAGGCGGCGCATCCATCGCGTGTGCGAAGACTTCGGACATCGCCTGCCGCACCAGCGGCGAGGCATCGTCAAGGAGCATCAGCAGCGCACCCTCGGCGGCTGCGCGATCATCCTCGGACAAGTCCGACTGAAGCCAGGCGCGCGCCAGACATCGCGTCGCCTCTGCACGCTCCCCTGCGGGAGCAGTCCGAACCCAGGTAATAAACTGCCGAACGATCATGGGTGTTCCGGCTTACGCAACATGCCAAGGCACCGCGACGCGACGCCACTGTCAGAAACCGTAAACCATGACACTTAAGAAAACGTTCACCATAAACGGCTGCGTTTGTTGAGGTTTCATTAACCGGCGGCCACGCGCCGGATCAGTTCGGCAATGGCTGCGCGATACGCCTGAGCATCTTCGCCCGCATCAATCGCAAGAGCCGCGCGGTCGAACGCGGCCGACAGCAAATCGGCGAAAGCGGCAAGCGGAAGCTCGCGGACATTGATCGCGGCCTCCAGCCCCTCGCGCAATGTGCGCGTGGCATTCTCGTCATCGAGTTTCTTCATCTCCGCAAGACCGAGAACGGACGGACCTTCGATCAGCAGCAGGCGCGTGCGGCCCTTCACGCGCATCGCGTCGAGATAGGCCATGCTGCCTTTCAGCAGCGCCTCGAGAGGCTGCAATCCGTCGGGCGTTTCCTGTTCGATTGCGGCGGCGACGGCGAGTGCCTCCTCCGTCACAACGGCCCGGAACAGCGCCCGCTTGTCCTCGAAATGATGATAGAGCGCGCCGCGCGTGATGCCTGCGGCGGCGACGATTTCGGGGGTCGAAGTGTCCGCGTAGCCCTTGTTCACGAACAGCACCCTCGCCGCCTGCATCAGGGCGGCACGGGTCTTTTCCGTCCGGTCGCGATTGGAGCGCGGCACATCCTTCGGTTCAACGCCTTGCATACATACAGCCTGTATGTTATTTACCAAGAAACATACAGACTGTATGTTAATTTGCAAGGGATGACCACCATGAAAATCACCAGCTACTACCCCGTCATCATGACCGGCGCCGTCGCCGCCACAGCGGATTTCTACACGGCGCATTTCGGCTTCGAGCAGACCTTCAGCAGCGACTGGTACGTTCACCTGCGGTCGAAAGCCGATCCCTCGGTCAATCTGGCGGTCCTCGACGGCAGCCATGAAACGATCCCCGAGGTAGGGCGTGGCAGGGTCTCCGGTCTGCTGCTGAACTTCGAGGTCGAAGATCCCGATGCGTTGTACGCGAAAGCGCAGGCCGCAGGCCTCCCCATCCTGATCCCGCTCCGCGACGAGACCTTCGGCCAGCGCCACTTCATCACGTCGGACCCCAATGGCGTGCTGATCGACGTGATCAAGCCGATTCCGCCGAGCGCGGAATTCGCGGAACTTTACGCGAAGGATGCGCTGCCGACCTGAGTCGGATCAACGGCCTGCGAGTCGGAATTGAATCAGATCCTCAGCCCTGAAACGCACTCCAGAACATCGACAGGCCCGCGACCAGCATCAAGGCTTCCATCAGATGATGGAAGCCTGCCGCGTTGATGCGCATTACGACACGCTTGGCGATGAATGCGCCCGCGAACAGCGATGACCCGGCAATCAGTCCCTTGAAAATGATGTCGGGCGGCAAGGCGTCGAGGCGCTGAAACGTGATCGCCTTGCTGATGTAGACGGCGAGCGACACCGCCGCTTCGGTTCCCAGCAGCGGTCCTCTGATGAGGCCGTAGGAGACGAAGATCGGGACCGTCATCGGCCCGGTCGAAGCCACGATGCCGGTGAGATAGCCCATCGCCGCCCCGATGATCGCGAGCGACCACAGCGGCAGCGTGAACTGGCGCGCATGCATCCAGCGGCGGAACGGAATCATCAGGATGAAAAACACGCCGATGGCAATATCGACGAAGCGGGAAGGCAGCGCGAGCAGCGTCCCCGCGCCAAGAGCCGCGGCCGGAATACCGGGAAGCGCATAAACCACCACGGCACGCCAGTCGATGTCGCGCCACCAGGCAAGGATGCGCGCCATGTTCGCCATGATCGCGGCGATGGCCATGATCGGCACCGCCTGCTTCGGCCCGAACGAATAGGCCAGCACCGGCAGCAGCATGATCGACGTGCCGGTCCCGACAATGCCGCCGAGAACACCGGCAATCAGGCCGACCATGAGGATGAAGGCGTAAATCAAGGGACAGGTCCGGCGATGAGATCGCCGAGGCTATGTCAACCGGCCGCGAGTCGCCTACCGCGATCTTCAGTTTGCCGGAAACGGCGCGTGGGCGGTTACCCGCTGAACACGCCGGTCGAATCGCTGAACAGGCCGAGGCCCTGCGGCGCGTCCGACTTGCCTGTGTTGCCCGCCGGCAGCGGGTTGGTGAGCGCGGTGTTGTTGCCCCACAGTTCACGCACGGCGCTCGACACCGGCTCGGGGCGGTCGCCGGTCTGATAGAGCGAACGGAACACCGGCTGCGCTGGCGTTTGCAGCGAAGCGACCTGGCTCGTCGCCTCGGTCGGCGTGCGGACCTGCGGGAAACTTGAAAGATAGGCGGCGTTATCGACTGGCGCCGATGCACTCGTCATGCGCGACACCGGCGTCACCCCCGCCGCAGCCATGGCGGTGCGTGCGGTCGGGGAATTCGCCGCCGCTTCATAGCGCGAGGTCAGCACCGAATAGACCTGCGAGACGCTGCGCGCGCTGCCGTCACGGTTGTAGAAGATCGAGCGGTTGGCGGCGGCGGCGCTCGGAAACATCGCCGGCCCCGACAAGCCGGGGCTGTCCTCCGCCTTGGTAATCAGCTTGGACGCGCCGCTGACGCCCATGAAATGCGCCATATAAAGTTCGCTGTCGGTCGGACGGCGGCCGATCATGCCGGTCAGCTTGAAGCTGTTGGATTGAGTCAGCACGCCGGCCATGGCGGCGTTCAGGGCGGGGTCGTCACGCAGCTTGAGGATTTCCTCGCGCGTACTTGAATCCGCAACCGAATAACGGCCCGAGTCAGATTTCGTGATCGCATCGGCATACTTGCCGTAGCCAAAGGCGTTGCCCGCCTCTTTCACAGTGCCGAGCCAGGTCTGCTCGATGAACTGATAAAGCCCGCGCGCAGAGGACGTGGACGCCTGTGCCTTGGGATTGAGGTTGGATTCGATCTTCGCGGCCGAGATCAGGTACTCGAAGCTCGCGCCGGTTGCGCTGGCGGCATTCTTGATCGCGCCCGCGATCTGCGCGCGCGCGGACTCCAGCCCCGAACCGATGGTGGTTGAATCGACAGCCATGATGGTGCCCGCTCCCCAGGAACCAAACCCAGCGTGCCGCAGTTATGGTTAACGAACGGTTAATTTCGCCGATCGACGCAGATTCGCTCCTGGCGTGTGGGTGCCATGCAGTCCCTACATGTCCCTCGGTCCGCACTTTGCATTGTCTCAAACATGATCAACGCACTCAGCATACCCGACGCGACATGGGCTTTTCTGGGATTGATCGCCAGCCTGCTGGTTACCTCGACCGCTCTGTTCTGGAGCATCGAGGATCAGCGCGCCAAGCGGCGAATTCCAAAGAAGTAAGGCCGGCCTCGCCTAGCGATAGACCTTGGCGGGATCGAACACCTTGTCAGCGTCCACGAAGTTCAGCTTCGTCTCGCCGTCCGCCCCGGTGACGGCGCGGTAGAAGCATGAGCGCCGTCCCGTGTGGCAGGCCGCGCCCGCCTGCTCCACGCGAATCCACACCGCGTCCTGATCGCAGTCCATCCGCAGCTCGATCACGCGCTGGGTGTGGCCCGAGCTTTCGCCCTTCTTCCAGAGCTTCTTGCGCGAACGGCTGTAATACCACGCCTCGCCTGTCGCGATGGTCTTGCGCAGCGCCTCGTCGTTCATGTGCGCGACCATCAGCACATCGCCCGATGTCGCATCGGTGGCAACGCAGGTCACAAGACCGGACGCATCGAATTTGGGCTGGAACTCCAGCCCTTCCTCGCGGTCGTGATCGTGGGTCGAAGAAGGAACAGACACGTTTGTCTCTCTCGTCATTGCGAGCCAACGGGTCCGCGCAAAGCGCGGCCCGATGATAAACTCCGCGAAGCAATCCACGCTTGGAAGACAGAAAGAGCTGGATTGCTTGGTCGCTTGCGCTCCTCGCAATGACGAAGAAAACAGCTCAGGCGAGCCTTATACGCCACGGACCATATTGAGGAAACGGGCCTGCTCTTCCGGATTGTCCTGGAAAATCCCGGTGAAGCGGCTCGTGAGGGTCAGCGCGCCCTTCTTGGCGATGCCGCGCACCGACATGCAGGTGTGCTCGGCTTCCATCACCACCGCCACGCCGCGCGGCTTGAGGATGGCGTTGATCGCACCGGCCACCTGCGCGGTGAGATGCTCCTGTGTCTGCAGGCGATGGGCGAAGGCATCGACCAGACGCGCCAGCTTCGACAGGCCCACCACGCGATCCACCGGCGCGTAGGCAATGTGCGCCTTGCCATAGAACGGCATGACGTGATGCTCGCAATGGGAATGGAAGCTGATGTCGCGCATCAGCACGAAATCGTCGTAACCGGCGGTCTCGCCAAAGGTGCGGTCGAGGATTTCAGCCGGGCACTGGGCATAGCCCTGAAACAGTTCGTCATAGGCTTCGACCATGCGGCGCGGCGTGTCCAGCAGGCCTTCGCGATTGGTGTTTTCGCCGATGTAAGCCAGCAGGGTCTTCGCCGCCGCCTCGGCTTCGGCGCGGGACGGACGGACGATGCCCGGATCAATAGCGGAGGCCATGTAATCGGAGGCCGGGATTTCGGATTTGTCCGCCGGCTTGCCACTGCGGATCGGCTTGATGATCGCGTCCATTTCGTCTCCGTTCGACCGGCCCTGCGTCTAGAATGGAGGGCCGGAGTGTCACCGGTCAGCCGCAGCCGCCCTGTCGATGGGCCGCCGGACGCCTTCCGCATATGATCGCAGCAAACCAGGGGAAATACCGTCTATATTTCCCTGCATCGCTGGAATGCAGGCGGTTTATTCCTGCATTCAAGCCATTATATAGGCTGTGGACCCTGACCGCCAAGGGCAAGGGTCTTATGCAAGGGCCAATTCGACCGCCATGCTGAACGACATTTACAACCAGAAAATCATCGAGTTGGCGGGGAATATTCCGCGTCTGGGGCGCCTTCCCGATCCCGACGCCTCCGCCACGGCCCATTCCAAGCTGTGCGGCTCCACCGTGAAAATCGACCTCAAGATGCAGGACGGCGTGGTCAGCGACTTCGCCCATGACGTGAAGGCCTGTGCGCTCGGCCAGGCCTCCTCCTCCATCATGGCCCGCCATGTGATCGGCTCCAACGCCACCGAACTGCGCGAGCTGCGCGAAACCGTGCGCAGGATGCTGAAGGAAAACGGTGCGCCGCCGGAAGGCAAATGGGCGGATGTCGCTCTGCTCGAGCCGGTGCGGGACTACAAGGCGCGCCACGCCTCGACGATGCTGACCTTCGATGCCGTGGTGGATGCGATCGGCCAGATCGAGGCAAAGGCTGCGGCTCCCGCCCAAGCCTGAGCTATTTAGCTACTTGCGCTCTGCGGCGGCAGG
>NZ_KB375281.1:1599577-1863929 GCF_000336555.1 Afipia clevelandensis ATCC 49720
CCGCCGGTCGGGACATGGGCCTCGGCCGTCCGTGTGCCGGGCGCAAGGCGGGTATCGTTGTTCTGAACATCCGAGATCAGCGACACCTCCGGCGCACTCACCACGCGATCCTGCGCCTTCGGCGCGGCGCTACCGGTTACCTCATCCGAAGGCCGCCGCGCATCCGCCATCGTGTTCATCGTGACAAGATTGGTCAGGCGCAATTCATCCGCGGTGAGCTGATGCAGCGCCTCCCACGGCGGCACGCTCAGTGCGAGCGACAGCAGGTCGCCGGTGCCGCCCATGTCGAAGGTGTATTTGGCGAGGCGGCCGATATCGCGCTCGACGATCATCAGGTCGTCCGCGGAGTACGTCGCAGCCTTGGCGTCGTCGGCGCGGTCGCCCATCCAGATCTGATGCACACGGACCCGCGCGCCTTCGGGCACCGTGCGCGTATTGCCCGCCAGCAGCAGGAACGCGCACATCGATTCACAATAGGCGTCGGGAAGAATGTCGCGCCGCTCGTCGCTCGCGATCACAAGACCGACGGTGGTGCGCAGTCCGAGTGTGCGCCAGCGCCGTCCGAGCGTGATGGCGTCCAGCACCGAGCCGCCGCTGGAATCGAGCACGACAAGGCTGCCCTTGAGATTGCGGCCTCTGACAAACTCCTCGAATTTCGCCGGCGTCTCGGAGGTGATGACGCCGACTGCGCCGATCCAGCCCGCGCAATCGCGCGCGCAGGAGGCCTGCGCGTCGTGCCACATGAAGTTCATCGGAAGTTTGCGTTCTTCGAGGGTCGCCGATGCGCCGACGGTGCCGCCGAGCGTGGCCGAGCCAGGCAGAGCAAGACAGATCGCGGTGGCGCAAACTCGCGCCAAGCCGCTCCAATTCAGCGACCTCACGGCGTTCAACGTGGTTCCTTCCCCGCCCCAATCGACAACGGCATCGGCCCCAATCCGCGCGGCGATTCTGTCACACGGATGTTATGGAAAACGTACTAGGGCTTAAGATTCGCGTCCATGCGACTTTTGCTGCGATGCCGTCAAAATCATGCGATAGTCCGGCCGGTGTGGCGCGAAAGACAACATGTTGCGGTTCCCTGCGCAGGAACCCGTCATGTGGGCGCTGGCAATTCCATCATGCGCCGAAAAATCCGGCATGGTGCGAACAGTGACGGCCAAGGCAGTTCCATGAAACATTCCACGCAATGCCCTGACTGCTCCGGCGGGATTCAGAATCTGCCGCGCAATGCCGGGCGTGGACTGATCTGGGTCTATCGCCACACGCTCTCCCCGCTGGTCGGCTTCAACTGCCGCCATTTGCCGACATGTTCCGTGTACGGGGACGAAGCCATCGGCCGTTTCGGCCTGTGGGCTGGCGGCTGGATGACGCTGGCGCGGCTGCTGCGCTGCCAGCCATGGGGCACATCCGGCATCGACAATGTGCCGGATGCAATTTCAAAAGAGGCGCGCTGGTATCTGCCATGGCGTTACGCGCGCTGGCGCGGCGTCAATGATGGCAGCTAGTTATCGCCGCGACAGAACCACCGCGATCACGGCGCAGACAAGGAAGCCGACGCCGAAGTAACCGACGGCGTAATACATCTCGCGCGCAAACAGGAAGCCGCCGATCCCCGACCCGATGGCCTGGCCGATATAGAGGCCCGACGTGTTCAGCGACACCGTCGCGCTGGCAAAAGCGGGCGCGGCCCCCGCGAGTCTGACCTGCTGCATCGAGTTGACCGATGAGAACGCCATGCCCCACGGCACCATCGAGGCCAGCATCAGCGGCACGATGCCCGCCCCAAACGCCCACATCGCCAGTCCGAACAACATCATCGAGATTGCCGTGAGTGACGTGCGATAGCCGCCCCACGAATCCACCACGCGGCTGGCGATCACGTTTCCAATGAATCCCATCACGCCGTAAATGCCGAATGCGAGGATGGCGAGTTGCGCGCTGCCGCCGAGTTTCGCAAACAGCGGACCCAGATAGGTGAACACCACGAACTGGCCGGAGGTCTGCAGTACGGTGATGATGAGCAGCAGCACGATCAGCGGGTTGCGCATCAGATCGGCCCACGTCTTCAAGTCCACCGGCGTGCCGACGAGCCCGCCGGGAATGCGCGAGATCAGCATCACCAGATTGAGCAGCGCGAGCACACCAATTCCGCCATAGGCGACGCGCCATCCGATGTGACTGGCGACATAGGCGATCAGCGGCAGACCGACCGCCAGCGCCAGCGACCAGCCAAGGAAGACATAGGACATCGTGCTGCCGCGCCGCTCGGGCGGCACCATCATCGCCGCCGTCCCGGCCGCCTGCGGCGTAAACAGCGCCGCGACCGCCAGCATCAGAAGCCGGATCGTCATGAGCACCGCGTAGCTCGGCGCCAGCATGGATGCGAACTGCGCCGCCGCCATCGTCGCAACACTGATCGACAGCAGAAGCCGCCGGTCGACGCGGCTGGTCAGCCAGGCAGACACCGGCGAAGCAACGCACAGCACAAACGCGCCGAACGTGATCAGAAATCCCGCTTCACGGATCGAGACGCTGAATTCCTGCGACAATTCCGGCAGCATGCCCGCCGGCGCGAGAATGCTCACGCCGGTGACGAAATTGCCGAGCATCAGGGTCGTGGGTGCAAAGCGTTTCACAGTCCGTTGTTAGCACACGAACAGTTAAATGCAATTGCATGAAAGCCATGCGAGATCGCCGCGAGGAGCCAATCCCGCAATACGGCCCCTCAGCCGCGCATTGCGCCGCCCGAATCCGCTGCTATACAACGGGTCCCATCGCTTACCTGCGTTCGTTCGCGGGAGTGAGCAACAAGGAGAATATGATGACTGAGAATCCGGAATCCGGCTTCAAATTCGGCCTCGCCAATCTCAAGGCGGCCGACAGCACCAGCAAGGTCAAGGTGACCTTCCCAGACGGTGCGACGCGCGAATATCCCAACGGCACCACCGGCCTCGACATCGCCAAGGGCATCTCGCCCTCGCTGGCGAAGCGCACCGTCGCGATGGCGCTGGACGGCGTGGTAAGCGACCTCGCCGATCCCATCACGCATGACGCGAAGATCGACTTCATCAACCGCGACGACCCGCGCGCGCTGGAATTGATCCGGCACGACGCCGCGCATGTGCTCGCCGAGGCGGTGCAGTCGCTGTGGCCCGGCACCCAGGTCACCATCGGCCCGGTGATCGACAACGGTTTCTATTACGACTTCTTCCGCAACGAGCCGTTCACGCCGGACGATTTCGCCGCCATCGAGAAGAAGATGCGCGAGATCATCGCCAAGGATGCGCCCTTTACCAAGGAAGAGTGGTCGCGCGACCGCGCCAAGAAGGTGTTCGCCGACAAGGGCGAGACCTTCAAGATCGAACTGGTCGACGCCATTCCGGAAGACCAGTCGCTGAAGATCTACAAGCAGGGCGACTGGTTCGATCTGTGCCGCGGCCCGCACATGACCTCGACCGGCAAGGTCGGCAACGCCTTCAAGCTGATGAAGGTCGCCGGCGCCTACTGGCGCGGCGACAGCAACAATCCGATGCTGACCCGCATCTACGGCACCGCTTTTGCGAACCAGGCCGATCTCGACGCTTACCTCAAGCAGCTTGAGGAAGCTGAAAAGCGCGACCACCGCCGCCTCGGCCGCGAGATGGACCTGTTCCATTTCCAGGAAGAAGGCCCCGGCGTCGTATTTTGGCACGCCAAGGGCTGGACGCTGTTTCAGGCGATCATCGCCTATATGCGCCGCCGCCTTGCGGGCGACTATCAGGAAGTGAACGCGCCGCAGATGCTCGACAAGTCGCTGTGGGAAACCTCCGGCCACTGGGAATGGTATCGCGAGAACATGTTCGCGGCGCAGTCGGCCGGCGACGAGGCGGAAGACAAACGCTGGTTCGCGATCAAGCCGATGAACTGCCCCGGCCATGTGCTGATCTTCAAGCATGGCCTGAAGAGCTATCGCGAACTGCCGATCCGGCTTGCCGAGTTCGGCGTCGTGCATCGTTACGAGCCGTCGGGCGCCATGCACGGCCTGATGCGCGTGCGCGGCTTCACGCAGGACGACGCGCATGTGTTCTGCACCGAAGATCAGCTCGCGGAAGAGTGCCTGAAGATCAACGATCTGATCCTGTCGACCTACGAGGACTTTGGCTTCGTCGGTGAACTCACCGTGAAGCTCTCGACGCGGCCTGAAAAGCGCGTCGGCACCGACGAGGCGTGGGATCACGCCGAGACGGTGATGGCGAAAGTGCTCGAGCAGATCGCCGCGCAAGGCCACAACCGGATCAAGACCTCGATCAATCCGGGCGAAGGCGCGTTCTACGGGCCGAAGTTTGAATACGTGCTGCGCGACGCCATCGGCCGCGAGTGGCAATGCGGCACCACGCAGGTGGACTTCAATCTGCCGGGCCGTTTCGGCGCGTTCTATATCGACGATCACTCCAACAAGGTGACGCCGGTGATGGTCCACCGCGCCATCTGCGGATCGCTGGAGCGTTTTACCGGCATCCTGATCGAGCACTTCGCCGGGCACTTCCCGCTCTGGCTTGCGCCGGTGCAGGCTGTCGTCACCACCATCACCTCGGACGCGGACGATTATGCGCGCGAGGTGGTCGCGGCCTGCCGCAAGGCGGGAATGCGCGTAGAGCTCGATCTTCGCAACGAGAAGATCAACTACAAGGTGCGCGAACATTCGCTGGCGAAGGTCCCTGCGCTCCTCGTTGTCGGCAAGAAGGAAGCCGAAGGCCGCATGGTCTCGATCCGCCGCCTCGGCAGCGAAGGCCAGACCGTGCTGCCGCTCGACGAGGCGCTCAAGGCGCTGACCTATGAGGCCCTGCCGCCGGACATCAAGCGCGCGCAGGGTTGAGGCGGTCCAAAACGTTTATGAGGTCTCTTTTTAGAGACCTCATAAACTGCGAGCCTTGTTATCGCGGTTCGGATTGCCGATATCAGCGCGGCGCACTTTTCGCCACGCGCGTCAACATCACCGGATACCTCATGCTCTACGCCATCGACCTCCTCACCACGCGCCGGTCCGTCAAGCCGGTGGAGATGACCGGCCCCGGCCCCTCGCCTGCCGAGATCGAAACCATTCTCACCATCGGCGCGCGCGTGCCCGATCACGGCAAGATCGTGCCATGGCGTTTCATCGTGTTCGAGGGCGACGCGCGCGCGAAGGCCGGAGATATCTTCGCAAAAATTTTCCGGCTGAAGAACGTCACCGCGACGCCGGATCAGGTGGAAGCGGAGAAGAAGCGCTTCATGCATGCGCCGCTTGTCATCGCCGTGGTGAGCAGAACCTCGAAGCACCCGAAGGTGCCGCCGTGGGAGCAGGAATTGTCGGCGGGCGCCAGCGCCATGAACATCGTCCATGCGGCGCATGCGCTCGGCTATGTCGCGAACTGGCTGACGGGCTGGATGGCATTCGACCGCGACGTGATGAGCGCGCTCGGTCTTTCAGAAGATGAAAAGATTGCCGGCTTCATCCACATCGGCCACTCCGCACGTCCTGCCGATGACCGGCCCCGTCCCGCGCTCGGCGATATCGTGACGCGGTTTTAGAAACCTAGCGCGCGATGACTTCGACCTCGCCGTCGACGCCGTTGCTGACGTTGAACGGACGCTCGTACACCTTGCCTTCGTTCTTCGCGATCACGCGATACTCGCCTTCCGAGAGGATCACCTTCGGGAAAGCGCCGTTGTATTCCTTGATGACGTCGCCCGCGGGCGTGATCACCGACCATGCGGTGTTGGCGAGCGCTTCGCCGCCCTTGTCGCTGACGAGCTTGAGCGTGATGACCGCCGCGCGGTGTGTGACGGTGACATCGGTGAGCTTGCCGGCCTGCACGCGAATGTCGGAGCGCACCACCGAGTTGGCGTCGCCGTAGTTCGAGATGATGTAGTAGGTGCCCTCCGGCACCAGCAGCACATCGCCCGCGGCGACGTTCTGCGCCAGCGGCGCGCGCTCGCCGACTTCAAACTGGCTGCCCTTGTATATCGAGAACGTGATCTGGCCCTGCGGAATCTTCGTGGTGCCGACGCGCCCCTCGATGCGAAGTCCGCCAGCCGGAAGATCGAACTGTTCGCGCAGCGTGTCGTTGCGCAGCGTGACCGGACGGACCGCGCTGACAAGACCGAGCGAGGCGTGAACCACATACCCGCCCGGAGGCAGCACGATGTTCGGGGTCGGGTTGCGGTCTTCGCGCACAAGCTGGAATGCGCCGCTGGCATCGGGCCTGTCGGAATAGACCCGCCATATCACGCCACTGGTCACAGCCGGCATGTCCTTCCCGAAACGCGCGTTGAGCGCGAGCACGCCTTGCGGCGGCGCCGGCGAGGCAGGCACCGGCGCGGCTGCGGGTGGCAGGGCTGTCGTCACCGGCGGCTGGGTCAGGGTCGAGGGCAATCCCGGCGTTGCGGCGGGTCCGGATGGCGGCGCCAGACTGATCGCCGGACCCGACGGTGTCGGCGCCTGGGGCACATTGGCCGGCGGGATCGGCGGAGGCGCATCACCGATGAACTGGGCGAAGGCCGGGCTTGAGAGCGTGATTGCGGCCAGACACGCCAGCGCGCGCATCCATGCCGATGCATAGCGATGCATGGGGGTCATGGAGCCTGTCCGCGCGCCGCAGACGGCTGTCCTGCGGCTGTGTCCGGGGGCTGTCATGGCGGAGGTTTTTCACCGAAAACGAGGCAAATTCAAGCCTGACAACCGTCTTGACGGCTTTTCCGGGGATGCCCTGCGGATTGGTGGGTTCTGCGGCCCGGCAAGCCGCGCTACAGTCACATTTGCCGATTACCGGGGCGCGTGAGGACGGCACCATCACAGCCGTTCCGCGTTCTGATGACCGGATCGGGCCGAGAGGGACCGATTCGCCATCACGAAAGGCCTCAGGAGACCGGCGTTGCTCGAAAGTTTGATTGGATTCCGCAATGGCGGCACACGGGGCAAAATGGAGCTTGGGGGACCACTGACAAAGAAACCGAAGGTCGGGCTCGCCCTTGGCGGCGGCGCGGCGCGTGGCTTCGCCCATATCGGTATCCTGCGGACGCTGCTCGCCAACGGCATCGTACCGGACATCGTGGTCGGCACCTCGATCGGCGCGGTTGTGGGCGGCTCCTATGCGGCGGGCCATCTCGACACGCTGGAGTCCTGGGCACGAGGTCTCCTGCCGCGCAATATCTTCAGCTATCTCGACATCCGCCTCAGCGGCTCCGGCCTGATCGGCGGCAGCAAGCTCGCGGCCCAGCTCGAAGCCTCGTTCGGCGACATTTATATCGACGAGCTTCCGCTGAAATTTGCCGCCGTCTCCACCGAAGTGAATACCGGTCACGAGATCTGGGTCACCAACGGCAAGCTGGTGGACGCGGTGCGCGCCTCCTACGCCCTGCCCGGCATCTTCGAGCCGGTGCTGATCGGCGAACGCTGGCTGGTGGACGGCGCGCTGGTCAACCCGGTGCCGGTGTCTGCGGCCCGCGCGCTCGGCGCGGAAATCGTGATCGCCTGCAATGTTTCGACCGACGTGTTCGGCCACGGCACCATCATCTCGGCCACGAGCCGCGCGGAGCTTGAGCCTGCCCTCGCGGACGAGCCGCCGCCGGCGCCCGAAAAGCGCGGTTTCGGAAAGTTCTTCTCGGCTGAAAGAACCGTGAAAAGGGAGTTCTTCGGCAGCGCCGGACGCCCCGGTATTTCGACCGTGATGGTCGAAGCCTTCAACATCATGCAGGACCGCATCACCCGCTCGCGCCTTGCGGGCGATCCGCCCGACGTCCTGATCTCGCCGCGCGTTGGCAAGGTGGGATGGTTCGACTTTCACCGCGCCGAGGAAATCATCGCGCACGGCACGCGCGCGGCGGAACGCAACATCGAGTCGATTCAGGAAGCGATTAATCTCTTGAGTCCGACGACGAACCAGACGCCGGGCACCGCGCAGCCGACGCAGCCGTAACTTGGTCCTTATGGAGAGGAGCGAGGCCTTCAAGGCCTCGCGTCTCGAACCATGGGCAACAACATCCTCATCCTTCGAGACGCGCGCAAAAGCGCGCTCCTCAGGATGAGGCCCTACGCCGTCTTGATGTAGTCCTGCAGCGCTTCCTGCTCGCGCTCGTATTCCGCCACGCGCCATTTCACCACGTCGCCGATCGAGATCAGGCCGACGATCCGCTCGTTCTCCACCACGGGCAGATGGCGGAATTTTCCGGCCGTCATCACTTCCATGATCGCGGAAACGGTGTCGGTCTCCCGGCAGGTGATGACTTTCGACGTCATCACGCCGCGCACCGGCTCCTCGAGCACGCCTGAACCGCGCTCACCCAGCACGCGCACCACATCGCGCTCCGAAAGAATGCCCTCGATTTTCTGGCCGCTCATCACCATGACGGCGCCGATACGTCGTTCGCTCAGAATTTTGATGGCTGCGGAAAGTTTGGCGTCGGGCGATACGCTGATCACCTGATGGCCTTTAGAACCCAGAATGGATCGAACCGTCATTGAAGCCTCCCGAAAATCCCACCGCGCGATCGAACGAGCGCAGTCTGCCGTCGAGTCAAACAACGTGGGGTCTGTTTGGTTTCGCGCGCCTCCCAAAAATGCCTGTTCGGGATGATGGAGCAAATACTACCGCCTCGCAAGGCGCTGCGTGACACGGCATGGCTGCTGATGACTGGGAGATTTGGACGCAGGTCAGTCCGCCGCAGGCGGCAACGCGCCCGCATTGTTATCCTGCACAATGGCGCGCGGCACCGGGTCGAACAGCGAAAACAGCACAAGTCCCGCGACAAAACCGCCGATATGCGCCTGCCAGGCGATGCTTTGTGCGGATGCACCAATCGCGATGGCGCCAAGGCCGGTCATGATGTTGAGGCCGAACCACACGGCAAGGAATCCCAGCACGCGCGAATTCTGCAGCGACTTGACCAGCGAGAGCGCCGGCACCCGCGCCGCCACTTCCGCATCGCCCCGCCGGAACGACAGAAAGCTGCCATGCTGGAAGGCAAAGCGGATCGCAGCCGCCATCATGCCCGAGACGGCGGCCGATGCACCGATCATCGGCGCAACCTCGTGCTGGTGCGTCAACAGATGCGCGACCGCGCCCGCGATGGCGGTCACCGCGAAAAAGGCGAAGAACCGCACCGTGCCGAACCGGCGCGCGACAGCGCTGCCGAACGGCAGCATCCACAGCATGTTGAAGGCGATGTGGGTGATGTCCGCATGCAGGAAGGCATAGGTCAGGAAAGTCCAGATTTCCGCGCCCACCCCGCCCGGAAATTTGCCGGCCAGCACCGAAGCGTCATATCGCGCCGGCACGAACCCGAAGGTCCAGATCACCTCCTGATCGGTGGCCAGCGGCAGCAGCGCGCGCAGGCCATGGATGGCGGCCATAACCACAATGACCGCGGTCATCGCAAAAGGAATGGTCAGGATCGGTTCGCGGGGAGATTCGGGAGAGTCCAAGGTCGCACAGGTCCGGAAAGCGGGCGGGTCACCTGAGATAGGCGGCTTTCGCGGTGCGGTGCAAGCGCGAGGACCCACATGGACAAAAGAAAAGGGAGGGCTTGAAGGCCCTCCCCGGTCTTTGCTTGTTTTGCCGGTCTTTCCGCGCCGTCCGGGTATCCCCACCCCTCCCGCGCAATGACCAGGTCGTTTTCCGCCGCCTGTCTTCAACTTGAGTTCTTGGCCAGCGCCGACCCTGGAGAAGACCGGCGATCTGGAGTGACCGGACACTACCCGGCCTACGTAGATCCACGAAGCTCATAGTTAAATTAATCTTAACAACGCAAACCCGCCGCCCTGCATGGGTTCGGCATGGACGCTGCACCTCAAGTCCCGCACAAACAGAAAGGGGCCTCGCGGTGCCCGAAAGCGGGACAAACCTGTCCCGCCGTCGTTGTCCGCGGGGCGGGGTTGAGTATGAAGCATCCGGCAAATCAGGAATTTTACGCGTATTGGGACCAGAAGCGCGCGGGCGCCCTCGCCCCGGAGCGCAGCGACCTGGAACCCGAACAGGTCCGGCATCTGCTTGGCGACATCTTTGTCCTGTCCTGCGATCTGGCCGCCGGCTACCCGTTTCGGGTGGCGGGAACCCGGATGTGCGCCCTGCTCGGCACCGACCTGAAGGGGCAGAGCTTCCTGAATCTGTTCCGCGAAGCCGACCGCGACGAGATCGCCGATCTTCTCGGGATCGTGTCGGAGGAAACCCAGCCCACCGTCGCCGGCCTGACCAGCATCGCCCCCGATGGCGGCCGTTTCCATCTTGAACTGCTGCTGCTGCCGTTCAGCGCCCGCTCGCATAGCCCCGTCAGCCTGACCGGACTGCTCGCCCCCCTCACGTCCCTCGAGGGGGCGCAGGCCTATGGCAACCTGAAAGATTTCAGCCTGACCTCGTGGCGTCATCTCGAACAGGACCGCGGCCGTGCGCGCGCGCTGCGCAAGTGGTCGCTGATCCGCGGCCTCACCGTCTACGAGGGCCTGCGCTAAGTCAGCACGGTTCCCGTATAGCTAACGCCTCATTAACCCTGTGCACCGTAAGGTTCATCATACCGAAAAACCGGTTGACCGGTGTTGATGATGGCGTTGGTGCAAAGACAATCAATCCGTCCGTCCGCTCAGGAGCGGCGGCGCTTTCAGCGCGTGAAGGTTCACCTGCTCGGCCGCTACATGCTGTCGGACCGGCGTGAATTCCCATGCCAAGTCATCAATATGTCTCCCGGCGGCCTTGCGATGCTGGCGCCCGGCATCGGCAATGTCGGTGAGCGCGTCGTCGCCTATCTCGATCACATCGGCCGTGTCGAAGGCAAGATCACACGCCTGCTCGACAACGGCTTCGCTATGACGGTCGGCGCGACCCCGCGCAAGCGCGACAAGCTCGCCGCCCAGCTCACCTGGCTGGCCAATCGCCAGATCCTCAATTTGCCGGAAGACCGCCGCCACGACCGCATCGTGCCGCGCAATCCGATGTCGATCCTCAAGTTCGACGACGGCCGCGCCATGGCCTGCCGGATCATCGACCTGTCGCTGTCCGGCGCGGCGCTCGCCGCGGAGATCAAGCCGCTGGTCGGCGAGCCGGTCATGCTCGGCCGGGTGCAGGCCCGCGTGGTCCGCCACCTCGAAGAAGGCTTCGCGATCGAGTTCGTTCACGCGCAGCTTCCCGAGACTGTCGAAGACAACGTAAGCGCGCAGTAAAGAGCCGCGGTTACCCATTTCTGATTTTGAGGCCGATCAGGGCGATACCCGCATCCGGGTATCGCCCTGATGCTTTTGGCGTGCCCTGTCACCCGCCGTCGTGCCGCTTTTGGACACCGGCAAAACGCGATGGAGATCAATCGCTTGCGGGATGATAGATAAAATTTGAATCAAATTCGATTATCTCGAATTTTATGCGTATTTTATTCAAGTATAGATCGAGTTCGCTGCGTCTTTTACTTGTATTCGTCTCAATTGTACTTTGACGACTTAGCGGCGGTTCAAATCCTTTGTGTGAAAAGTGGTCCCAACAAGAAAAACGGGGGCCACAATGTTTTCAATTCGTGGACGGGGAGCGGGTCTGGCGGTTGCCGCCAGCCTTTTCGGAATGACGATTGCGGCGCAGGCCGCGAACGAGCGCGTTCTTTACGCAAGCCTTGGTGACGCGACACGCGCGCCGATCGGCTGGGTGGAATTCTGCAACGACAATCCGCGCGATTGCCGGGTCGGCGCGACGCAGGCCCGCGACATCGTGATGACGCAGACCGCGTGGAAGGATCTGTTGCGGGTCAATCGCTGGGTCAACGAGACCGTCAAGCCGATGACCGACATGGATCACTGGGGCGTTATCGAGAAGTGGTCGTATCCGACCGACGGATATGGCGATTGCGAGGACTATGTCCTCTTGAAGCGCAAGATGCTGATGGACGCCGGATGGCCGCGCGAAGCGCTGCTGATCACGGTGGTGCGCGACAAGAAGGGCGAAGGCCACGCGGTGCTGACCGTGAAGACCGACAAGGGCGAGTTCGTTCTCGACAATCAGAACGAGGACGTCGTCGCCTGGACCGACACCGGCTACCGCTTCGTGAAGCGGCAGTCGCAGAACGATCCGAATACGTGGGTGTCGCTGGGCGACTCGCGTCCCGCCGTCGCCACCGCAAGTTCACGCTGAGATTTGGAGCATGGCCGCAACGCCATGCTCAAAAAATGGATACTTGAAAAGATAGGAACACACGACCCGGTCGTATCCCCACCCCTCCCCGTCCCAGACCGGTTCGTGCGCGGCCGAGCTTCCCCCAAAGCTCGGCCGCAACTTTTTTTTTGGAACGGATGACGCCGCGGACTTGCTATCGCGGCAGTGTCAGCGGCAGCAATTCGCGCAGCCGCGGATCGCGCAGGTAAAGCCCGCCCCATGTCATGACACCGAGCAGCAGGCAAATGAGCTGCGGCGGTGAGCCGAATTCACCGAGCCGAAAGTGCGTGCAGATCGCGCCGCCGAGAAAGGCCGTGGTCAGGATGGCCCCGAGATAGACCGTGCGCGGAATCGCATAAAGAACGCCGCAGACAAGCATGATGATGCCGAGCGGCACGGCAAGGCTCATCGGAAATCCGGTCGCATCCATCGGCTCTTTCAGCAAGTGCGGTGCGAACAACTGGATACCGCCGTCGGCAAGCAACGCCAGCACCACGAGGGCACTGATGACATCGCCAATCCAGTTGGCTGCGGTCTTCTGCGCCATGATATCTCCTTTTGTCACAATGATTTTTTGAAGCGGCCGCGCCGGCGGGCACGCAACATTCCGTCGCCCGCCGCGATGAATTGCGGAAAGACGCGATGGGCCACGGACAGGCCGGCGCGTCAATGGACGATTGGTTGCAAATCAGCGGTTAAAATAAATGCGGCGCCACTTGAAATGGCAAGCACCCCGCATGGGAAAAGATTCGCAAGCGCGCGTCAGCCGATCTTCTTCAGTCCCGCCTTGAAGCGCTTGCCGTTGTGAACGTAATGCGCGGCGCCATAGGTCATGGCGGTGACCTGCTCCGGCGTCAGCGTCTTGATCACGCGGGCGGGCGCGCCGATCACAAGCGAGCGGTCCTCGAATGTCTTGCCTTCGGTGATGACGGACCCCGCGCCGACGATGCATCCCTTCCCGACGCGCGCGCCGTTCATGATGATCGCACCCATGCCGATCAGTGCGCCGTCCTCGATGGTGCAGCCGTGCAGGATGACATTATGGCCGATGGTGCAATTGGTGCCGATGGTCAGCGGAAATCCGGGGTCGGTGTGAAAGGTGCAGTTGTCCTGCACGTTCGATCCCTCGCCGATCTCGATCAGTTCATTGTCGCCGCGCAGCACCGATCCGAACCAGACGCTGGCGTTGGTCTTCAGGCGCACATTGCCGATCACCGTCGCGGTCTCGGCGATGAAGTATTGCCCGTCGGGAGGAAGTTGCGGGGATTTTCCGTCAAGTTCGTAGATCGCCATTCATGGTCTCCTTTGCGGCGACCATGCCACGAAAAAAGCGTCTCTGGCGAGAGGATGGAGACGAATGATCAGGCGAGAATGCCGGCGCTTTCCAGCAGCATCAGCACGAACGTGCCGGACATCATGCTCCAGAATCCGGCGATGACGGTGGCTGCCGCGACGAACTGAACCCGGCGGCCTTCCAGCGTGCGGCCACGCACCGTATTGCGCATGATGATGAAGGGCGCGGCGAACACCAGAAACGGCACCGCGGCGAAAGCCTTGGACGTCGCGTCCTGCATCAGCAGTCCGAAGCCCGGCGGCTTTTCCATCAGCGCCTGAAAGCCGCTGTTGAGCGCTCCCGCCACAGCAAATCCGATGAAAAGGGCAAAGAAGGAATTCAACGCTTCGGGCGACATCTGACACGTCCAACGCACGCGACCACTTGGAGGCCACCGCGCGGCGGCCTCCCTAGGCATCGCAAAATGCCGCCGCGCCCGCCAGCTTATCCTTAAGGAAGGGTTAACGCGGCGCCGCCGCCCGGCTGTCCGCGCATGGCTCCGGCCCGCATGCCCTCATGCGGAACCACAGGAAATCCCCCAGCGCGTGGCATACTCCCGGCGATTCGGCCCGCCTCTTGCGGGCCTCAACTCCAATGTTCTGACGCCCGGTCATGGCTCTGTTTTCATCCGCATCGTCCCGCCCCGCTCCTGCGCGCGCCGCCCGCCGCAGCCACGTTGTGCCGTTTCTGGTCATGGGCGCGATTGGCGCAAGCGCGGTCGCCGTGGTGGCGTATCTGCTCTGGCCGACCTGGGGAATCGAGAAGGCCGGCGATCCCGACCGGCTGCCGATCAGCATCGGCGGCACGCTGTTCAACGTGCCGACCAAGGCGATCCGGGTGAAACTGCAAAAGCGCACCGGCCCGCAGGAGCGCGTCGATATCAGCCTCATCTATCCGTCCTTGGAAGCGCCCGAAGCACGGCGGCCGGTCAGCGCGGAAACAGTGGAAGAAAACCTGCCCGAGATAGACCGGATTTTTCTCTCGATCGCCGCGCATCACGATGCCATTTCGCCGGACGAGCGCACGCGCACGATCTATCCGCGTTATCTCGATCCGAATGCCGGACGCCTGCAGGACGGTTTGAGCATCCGCCCGTTCCGCGACAACACGCCCTATGCAAACGAGGATCTGGTTTACGCCTCTTCGCCGCTGATCATCGCGCGCTGCACACGCGATGGGAAAACACCCGGCATGTGCCTCAGCGAAAGGCGGATCGAAGGCGCGGACCTGACGTTCCGTTTCCCGCGCGACTGGCTGTCGAAATGGCGGGATATGGCCGGCGCGATGGACCGGATCGTCGCCCGGATGCGCACGCCGCACGGCTGATCCTCCTGCCCAAAAACGAAAATGCCCGGCAAGCGCCGGGCATTTTGACTCAACGAGGCTGAAAGGCTCAGACCTCTTCCTCGATGTCGGTTTCGAGGATGGCCATCTGGAACTGGAAGGACCGGTCATCATCCTCGTCATCGACGAACAGCACGCCGATGAATTCCTCGCCGATATACACCTCGGCGGAATCGTCCTTCTTCGGACGCGGCACGACGCGGATTTTCGGATTGCCGAACAGGCGCTTCAGATAAGCGTCGAGTTTCCTGACTTCTGTAACGTCCACGGGCGTTTCTCCAACTGAACAGTCTATGTTGGCGACAGCTTTAAAACGATCCGGCGCAGACTGCTAGGCCTGCGCCGCCATAAATCGCAATCTGTTTGAGTCAGATGCCGCCGTTGAGCATCTGGTTCATGGTACGCGACGGCTCGGAACAGCCCGCCTCGCCGACGATCTTCGCCGGCACGCCTGCGACCGTGACATTGTTCGGCACGTCCTTCAGGACCACCGAGCCGGACGCCACGCGTGCGCAGTGGCCGACTTCGATATTGCCGAGAATCTTCGCGCCGGCGCCGAGCATGACGCCGCGGCGGATTTTCGGATGCCGGTCCTCGTTTTCCTTGCCGGTGCCGCCCAGCGTCACACCGTGCAGGATCGAGACATCATCCTCGATCACCGCCGTCTCGCCGACGACGAACCCTGTGGCATGGTCGAGGAAAATGCCGCGGCCGATGCGCGCCGCCGGATTGATGTCGGTCTGGAATTCCGCGGACGAACGGCTCTGGATGTAATAGGCGAAATCCTTGCGGCCGTTGTTGTAAAGCCAGTGCGCGAGACGGTGCGCCTGAATGGCGTGGAAGCCCTTGAAGTAGAGCAGCGCGTCGATGAAGCGCGACACCGCGGGATCGCGGTCGTACACGGCGACAAGATCGGCGCGAAAGGCGTTGCCGAGATCGGGATCTGCTTCGAGCGCGTCGTTATAGGCCTGGCGGATCAGATCGCCCGACAGCGCGGAGTGATCGAGACGTTCGGCGATACGATGCACCACCGCGTCCTCAAGCCGATCGTGATGCAGCACGCTGGAATAGATGAAGGTCGCAAGCTCGGGCTCGCGCTGCACGATGGCCTCGGCCTCGTCGCGAATACGGCTCCAGACAGGATCGACGGTGGAAAGAACCGCCTTCGTATCGAGGTGATGCTTGGCCATGGGCACAGTCCGGCTGATGAACGTTGAGGATATCTTACCACATAATGGGCGGACGGAAGGCCGCAACGGTTGCCAAGGTTGACGCGGGAATAATGTTCTCCTTTCGCCGGAGAATAATTATCTACGCCGCGCGAGATCAGCCATGCCGGCCAAGGAACTCCAGTACGCCGTCCTTGTAAACCCGGTCGCCGACCGCGCGCATGTGGTCGCGGTTTGGAATATCAAGCACTTGCGACCCCGGAATGACGTCGGAGAGACGCTGCGCCGAGCCTGCAATGTCATCGGTGGTGCCCACCGCGATCAGTGTGGGGACGGAAATGGCCGCCGCTTCGTCGCGCGTCATCAACCGCCGCGAGCCGCGCAGGCACGCCGCAAGCGCCCTGCGATCCGAGCGGGTCTGATCTGCAAACGCCCTAAACGTGCGTCCGACCGGATCGGTGACATCGTCGAGGGACGCAGCTTCGAGTGCGGAGGCGACATTCTCGCCCGGTCCGCCGCCTTCGATCAGGCCCATGCCGATGCCGCCGAGGATGATGTTGCGCAGGCGCTCCGGGCTGCGCTGTCCGAGATAGGCCGTGATACGTCCGCCCATCGAGTAGCCCATCATGTCCGCGCGTTCGATGTTCAGATGATCCATCAGCGAGCGCACGTCACTGGCCATGGTGCCGATGTGATAGTCTTCGGAGTCATACAGCTTGGTCGACTCGCCATGCCCGCGCAGATCGAGCGCAATCACGCGGCGTCCGGCTTTTGTCAGTGTCGACGTCCATCCCGGATAGGCCCAGTTCACGTTCTTGCTCGATGCAAATCCGTGGACCAGGACGATCGGATCGCCCTCGCCTTCATCGAGATAGGAAAGCTCAACGGAGCCGTTGTGAAAACTCGGCATCTTGTCGTCCAGTGTTCGCGGGGGGTGAAATGTGGCCGAAGCGGCGACGATACAGGGGCGAGAAGTTTATCCGGATGAGTCGCGCATGACCAGTGCGGTCAGACGCTCTGAAGCGCCTGCGCAGCCGCGAGTTCACGCCGCGCGCGCTTGAGTTTCGAGCGTTGAATCCACGCCAGTGTCAGCCGCTCGGTCGTGGCCTTGATCGAGGCGATAAATCCGAACAGCGCCAACAATGCGGCGAACACCCACCAAGCAAGATTGAACGCGCCCGCGGTCAGCAGCAGCGCACTGCGTCCGAGAATCTTGATGATGGCGCGAGTCTGGCCGCCCTTGGATTCCGCAAGCCGCGCCGCGCGCGCGACATCCTTCGGTCCGTCCGCGATGCGCAGCACATCGAGCGCGCCCTTGGTCCCGGCCTTCTCACCGACACGGCCGACGTCTTTCGCAAGCCGCACCAGCGCACCGGCCTTCTCCGCCTTGAACGCCGCCTTCATCGCGGTGATGGTCTGACGTGGATGCGCAAGCGACGCGTCGGCGACAGCCTTCTGCAGCATCGGCGCATCGACCACGCCGCGCGCCGAACGGCCCGCCCATTCGGTCAGACCGGCACCGAGCCGTCCGACCTTGCGTGCATCCTTCACCATGGTCAGACCGGCGCGAACCGGAGTCGCTCCGCCAGCGGAGACATAAGTCGCTGCCGTCACCACAAGACCGACACTGGCAAGGCCGAGCACAAGCCGGTCGGCGTCCTCGCCCATGGCCAGCCGCTTGCCTTCACGCACCACATCGCGGATGTCGCCGAACACGAAAAGATCGCCCGCGACCGTGCCGGAGAGGCTGGCGACGTCATCGGCTTCGCCGGTCACAAGCCCGGTGGCAAAACGCCTCGCCACGCTGGCGGTGGAATTCTCGTCCGCGACCGCGGCATCGACACGCGCGCTGACGCCCTCCGGCAACGCAATACCCTTGTCCCGCGCCAGGTCGGCAAAACTGTTGGCCAGATCGGCATCCCCGGCCTGCAAGGCCTGTTCGGCTCCCTGCCCAAGCGCGGCGGGATTCGTTCGCAAGGCGGAATTGATCCGCCCATCTGACAGGGCTGCGGGATCGTCCTGCGCCAACAGCAGGCTACCGGCCTCGCGGGCATGCGGCCATAACGCGGCAAATACCGCCGCCGATGCGACGGCGCCCGCCATCGTCAAACCGATGCGCCAGGACAATTTCATTGAGGAATAACCCTCCACCGGCCCAGAAGGTCCGGACTTGGTGACTTTGCGATGACATGGTGCGCCGTTTTTCGGACACAACCTCCCCTCCGAAAGAAGGGCTTTCCCAACGCGGCAGGATTGTGTCGAATTCACACGCTGACTTCTGGGGCGAATGGACGAATCCAGCTCCACTATCTAGGAATAAACGGTATTGCCCGGTATGTTGCAGAGCAGTGGCTGCGTCGCCGCTGTGGGCCGGGTTTTGGGCAAACGACGCAGAAGACCAGGATTGGGGTAGAGCTACCATGGCGGATCACGTCGTCCCTCACTTTCACAACGATGCGGGCGTGGCCATCATCGAAATCGGATCTCGCGAGTTCATGTGCGTGGGCGCAAATCCCCCGTTCGATCATCCGCATGTCTTCCTCGATCTCGGCGACGACAACGAAATCATCTGCCCCTACTGCTCGACGCTGTACCGCTACGCCAAGGACCTCGCTGCCGGACAGGCGCGTCCGCCGGAATGCGTGGTGAAAGACAAGGTCGCTTAAAAACCTCGTGGCGGTTTCGCGCACCATCGTTGTCGCTGGTGCGGGTATTGGCGGACTGACCGCCGCGCTGACGCTTGCCGCGCGCGGATTTCGCATCGTCGTGCTCGAGCGCGCCGCAAGGCTCGAGGAAGCCGGCGCCGGTCTGCAACTGTCCCCGAACGCCAGCCGCATCCTGATCGAACTCGGCCTTGAGCCGCTGCTCGCGCCGCATGTCATCGCGCCCGACTCGATCAGCATCATGACCGCCCGAACCGGCAAGGAAATCGGCCGCGTGCCCCTCGGCGAAGCGGCAGCGCTGCGGTATGGCGCGCCCTACTGGATCGTCCGCCGCGCCGATCTGCAATCCGCGCTGCTGGCGCGTGTGACCGGTCATCCCGATATCGACCTGCGGCTCGGCGCGCAGTTCGAGGATGTGGCTGTCTATCCCAAGGGGGTCACGGTTGTTCAGCGCCGGGTCAGCGAACGGCAGCAGGAGACGGCGTTGGCGCTGATCGGCGCGGACGGCGTCTGGTCCAGCGTCCGCCACCAGATTTTCCCCGAGGCGCAGCCGCAATTCACCGGCAGCATCGCCTGGCGGGGCACTGTGGACGCCTCGCAACTGCCGCGCGGCTTCATGACCCAGCGCGTGCAACTGTGGATGGGTACCAATGCGCATCTGGTCGCCTATCCGATGTCAGGCGGCAAGCGCATCAACATGGTCGCCATCGTGTCGGGCAAGTGGAACAGGCCGGGCTGGAGCGAGCCCGGGGATGTAGTCGAGATCGGCAATCATTTTGCCGATCCGCATTGGCCGATTGCCGCGCGCATGATGATCGGCGCGGTCGATAGCTGGCGGAAATGGGCGCTGTTCGCCATGCGCGACGGCGGCGTCTGGAACAAGGGACCGATTGCCCTGCTCGGCGATGCGTCCCACGCCATGCTGCCGTTCGCCGCGCAAGGCGCAGGCATGGCGATCGAGGATGCCGCCGTGATCGCCAAATGTCTCGATGCCTCGCGCACCCATCCGACGGCGGCCTTCGCGCAATATGCCGGCCTGCGCGCGGCGCGTGTCGCGCGGGTTCAGCGCACCGCGCGCAAGAACGGCCAGACCTATCATCTGGGCGGGCCGGTCGGCTTCGCGCGCGACCAGGTCATTCGCGTGCTCGGCGGCTCGCGCCTGCTGTCGCGGCAGGACTGGATCTACGACTGGAAAGTGCCCTGAGAGAGAATCTCTCTCATTGCCATTGCGAGGAGCCATTAGCGCGTTCACGCGCGTCTTCGACGCTATGGCGACGAAGCAATCCATTCTTCGTTCTTGCCATAACAAGATGGATTGCTTCGCTTCGCTCGCAATGACGAAGTGCAATTAACGGCGGCGGCGAGTCGCCGGCGCGGCAAGCTCGGCGCTGCAATTGTTGCGCGCCAGTTTCTCGTCAATGGCATCGCGCTGGGCTCGCTGGGCGCGATAGTCGGTCTGATACGCCAGACCCGACACCAGCGCTCCGCCGGCACCGGATTCGGCCTTCGCCATCAGGCCTTCAAGCTCAACCACGCGGTCGTTGGTACTCTTGCGGGCAGTGGCAAGCTGCTCGCAGTTATAGAGATCGTATTTGGACGGGTCGACGAACACGCTCGAACCGAACGGCGACTCGCCGCCCGAGCTGGCACAGGCACTGAGGCTGGCTGCGATGACCCCGAGCACGGCGAAGCGCAAGGCGCCCGCCGTTCGCTGCTTCGCCCGCATCCCGCTCATGGCTTCCGTCATCCGCACAGGTTTCATGGCCGTCGTGTCGCGGGTCTTCGTGTTGAATTTGTGGTGGCCCGTCGTGGCCTCAAAGCGTTTCCTGCTTGTGGCCGCATTCCTTGCAGGTGAAGGACGCGCGCCTCGTCCCCTTGGCCGCCAGAACGCGATTGGCCTTGCCGCACTTGCCGCAGGTCGCATCGAAGCGCGTATTGCCCTGCTTGACGACAAGCGCCTTGCGCTCCATCGCCTCGCGCACCAGCCGCTCGGTTTCCTCGCGCAGGGCTTGCTTGTCCACCATGGTCGATCCTTCGGGTCCCGGAAATTCCGTGCGACCTTAGCGGCCCTTGCCCCCGTTTAACAAACCATATCCGTCGGCGACACGGCGAAATCGCCACTCGCCCGTGCCGCCGGGCCGAACGGTCAGCACGGGACCGCTGGCATCCACCTGCGTCCGGCTGTTGCTCATCGTTCCATTATGACTTTTCCACTTCAGCGAAACGGAGTTGCCCCACACCCTGCAGTCATAGACGCCGCCGAGCGAACTGCGGAAAATCAGCCAGCCGAAACTCTCGTCGATCTGGCGCGGCGGCTGCGGCAGGTTGAAATAGGACTGCACGCTCGCCTGACAGACCAGCGCATTCGGCCAGGCTTCCCCGGTTTGCGCGAAAGTAACGGAGGGAAGCAGCAGGCTTGAGGCACACGCGAGAGCGCCGCCGGCATGTCTGAAAAGCACGTTCGTATCCTGACCACATCGCCTCTTCGGAGGCGTCATTCGATTGCATCGGGCGCGCGAAACCCGACGCGCGTCTGCCTACACCGCGCAGGCGTTCGCTGCAATGATCTCTGGCCCACAGCTCGGGGGCGCATCACAAAATCAAACCCCGCCGCGGCATCGCGGCGGGGCTGACAGGACGCGAGCGCCCCCGGGACTTTACGCGCTCACCTGCGCCAGCGCGGCGTTGAGCGTCTTGCTCGGACGCATCACGGACGCGCACTTTGCCGCATCCGGGAGATAATAGCCGCCGATATCCGCAGGCTGGCCCTGCACGGCAGCAAGCTCGGCGACAATCTTCTCTTCATTCTGGGCGAGCACCTCGGCCAATCCCTTGAACTTCGCCTGCAACTCCGGGTCTTCAGTCTGCGCTGCAAGCTCCTGCGCCCAGTACATCGCCAGATAAAACTGGCTGCCGCGGTTATCCAGTTCGCCGGTGCGCGGCGACGGCGACTTGTTGTTGTCCAGCAGCTTGCCGGTGGCGGCATCGAGTGTCTTGGCCAGCAGCTTCGCCTTCGGATTGTTGGTTTTCAGGCCCAGGTCTTCAAGCGAGACGGCGAGCGCCAAAAATTCGCCGAGCGAATCCCAGCGCAGGTGGTTCTCTTCCACAAGCTGCTGCACATGTTTCGGCGCCGAACCGCCCGCGCCGGTTTCATACATGCCGCCGCCGGCCATCAGCGGCACGATGGACAGCATCTTGGCCGAGGTGCCCAGCTCCATGATCGGGAAAAGATCGGTCAGATAGTCGCGCAGGATGTTGCCGGTCGCGCTGATCGTATCCTGCCCGCGGATCACGCGCTCCAGCGTGTAGCGCATCGCGCGCACCTGACTCATGATCTGGATGTCGAGGCCGCTGGTGTCGTGCTCGTGCAGGTACATCTTCACCTTGGTGATGAGCTGCGCCTCGTGCGGACGATACGGGTCCAGCCAGAACAGCACCGGCATTCCCGAGTTGCGGGCGCGAGTGACCGCGAGCTTTACCCAGTCGCGAACGGCCGCATCCTTGGTCTGGCACATGCGCCAGATATCGCCCTGCTCGACGTCCTCGCTCAGGAGAACTTCGCCAGTGGCGAGGTCGGTGATGTTGGCAACGCCGTCTTCCGGAATCTCGAAGGTCTTGTCGTGCGAACCGTATTCCTCGGCCTGCTGCGCCATCAGGCCGACATTCGGCACCGTGCCCATGGTCTTGGGATCGAAGTTGCCGTGCCACTTACAGAAGTTGATCATCTCCTGATAGATGCGCGCAAAAGTGCTTTCCGGCATCACCGCCTTGACGTCCTTGAGGCGGCCGTCGGCGCCCCACATCTTGCCGCCATTGCGGATCATGGCCGGCATCGACGCATCGACGATGATGTCGTTGGGCGAGTGGAAATTGGTGATGCCCTTGGCCGAGTCGACCATCGCCAGCTCGGGCCGGTGCTCATGGCAGGCATGGAGGTCGCGCTTGATCTCGTCCTGCTTGCTCTGCGGCAGCGTGGCGATCTTGTTGTACAGATCGACCATGCCGTTGTTGACGTTGACGCCGAGTTCGCGGAACAGCTCGTCGTGCTTCTCGAAGGCGTCGCGATAGAAAATCTTCACGCAGTGACCGAACACGATGGGGTGCGACACCTTCATCATGGTCGCCTTCACATGCAGCGAGAACATCACGCCGGTCTTGTAGGCGTCCTCGATCTCCTTTTCGTAGAACTCCAGCAGCGCCTTCTTGCCCATGAACATGGAGTCGATGATCTCGCGATCCTGCAGCGAGACTTTCGGCTTGAGCACGATGGTCTTGCCGCTCTTGGTGATCAGCTCCATCTTCACATCGCGGGCGCGATCCAGCGTCATCGACTTCTCGCCGTGATAGAAGTCGCCGCCGTGCATATGCGACACATGCGAGCGCGAGGCCTGGCTCCATTCGGCCATGCTGTGCGGATTCTTGCGCGCATAGTTCTTCACCGCCAGCGGCGCGCGGCGATCTGAATTGCCCTCTCGCAGCACCGGGTTCACCGCGCTGCCGATGCACTTGGCGTAACGCGCGCGGATCGCCTTCTCGTCGTCGGTCTTCGGGTTTTCCGGATAATCAGGAACCTTGTAACCCTTGCCCTGCAGTTCCTTGATCGCCGCCTTCAACTGCGCGACGGAGGCGCTGATGTTCGGCAGCTTGATGATGTTGGTCTCGGGCAGCAGCGTCAGCTTGCCTAGCTCCGCCAGATTGTCCGGCACGCGCTGCGGCTCGGTCAGAAACTCCGGAAACTCACCGAGAATGCGCGCGGCGACCGAGATATCGCTGGTTGTCACATTGATTCCCGCCGGCGCGGCGAACGCGCGCACGATGGGCAGGAAGGCGGCCGTCGCCAGCGCCGGGGCTTCGTCGGTCAGCGTGTAGATGATGGTGGGCGTCGCGCTCATGCGCTGGTTTCCTCGTCTCGTGACGTCCGGCACCGGAGATTCATCGGCATAGCTTGTATGGACACGGCTGGCGTGGACTGGCTTGCGTGGAATCGCCCGAAAACCGGTGATGCGGTGGCGTTTTGAAGGACTTCTTATCGCCGCAAAACCTGACATTTGCCATGACATTCATCAACTGATTTGTGCCTCTGGCCATCGCCGGGGCGTGTCCACGCGGTGAACAGCCACGCGAGCGTATCCGGCGGGCTAACCTCAAGATGCCAGGACCGCCAATTGCGCTTTTCCGGCGACCGCAATTCACCTTGCGCGGGTTCAATTGCACCTTTCCAACCGCCTGCCGGCTGATAGGTTTTTCAGGGCCGAACAACGCCACGCCGGGCTTTCAGCGCCACCCCGTGCGGTGTTACAACCCGCCCGCGCGGACGTGGCGGAATTGGTAGACGCAAGGGACTTAAAATCCCTCGATGGCAACGTCGTGCGGGTTCGATTCCCGCCGTCCGCACCAGCCGCCTCCCCGCAACCCAATGCAAAAAACATCGGCACGGCAGGCTTGCCTTGCAGATGCTGCGTCGAAAAGCCCGGCGGCATCGGGCCATGCCGATTGCAGACCGCAGGTTTGTCGCTAAAGTTGTTCCGCCGGACGGATCGCCGCGACAGCTTTTTCACGAGCTGGCGCGGATCGACATTGGATGTGATTCGTCATGCGCTGCCTCGTGGTTGCCGACCTGCACTACTCGCTGCCGCAGTTCGACTGGGTGCTGAACGCCGCCGCGCATTTCGACGTGGTGATCATCGCCGGCGATGCGCTGGACATCGGCTCGGTGGTCGACTTCCGGGCGCAAATCGTGGTGGTGCGGAAATATCTCAAGCTGCTCGCGGACAAGACGCGGGTGATCCTGTGCTCGGGCAATCACGATCTCGACGAGCGCAACAGCAGCGACGAGAAGATCTCACGCTGGATCGGCGACATCGGCAATCTCGGCATTGCCCATGACGGCGACAGCCTGACCATCGGCGATACGCTGTTTACCGTCTGCCCGTGGTGGGACGGCCCTCGGGTCAAGGCGCGGATCGGCGTGCAACTCGAAGAAGCGGCCACCGAACGCCACGGGCGCTGGATCTGGGTCCATCACGCCCCACCCGCCAACTCGCCGACAAGCTGGGCCGGCTCTCGCTTTCAGGGCGACATCGAACTCGTGCAATGGATTGAAACGTATCATCCGGACATCGTCCTGTCGGGACATGTCCATCAGTCGCCGTTCACGAAAGACGGCTCATGGTTCGACAGGATCGGCGACACCTGGGTGTTCAATGCCGGGCATCAGTTCGGCAGCCCGCCTGCCTTCATCGCGCTGGACCTCGGCGCCAATCGCGCGTTCTGGCTGTCCGCGGCGGGCGAACAGAGCATTGACCTCGGCGCACCGCTGCAGCGACCGGCAGGCGGCATCCCGGAATTTCCCGCGTGGCTTATAGCCGCGGGTCAGGCTGCCGGTCCGAGCCCGGCGATGCTTTCGAATCCGGCAGATTGACGAGAGTTTCGAGCACCTCGCCCACCATCTCCAGATGCGTGCCGTGTCCGGCATATTGCCGCTTGATGTCCGCGAGATATGTGGTCGCGGCATTCAGCCGCTGCGCAAGAACCCTGGCGACCAGCAGCGCGACTTCGGTCTTCTCGCGCAGGAAGCCGTCGCCATCGTCAATCCGGTACACGGTCGAGCCGGTGGCGGCCCGCACCGTTGCCGTGTGCGGCTGGCCGAGCAGCACCGACATTTCGCCCAGCACGGCGCCCGGCTCCGTCACCACGGCGACAACGGTTTCGCCTTTCAGCACTTCAAGCTCGCCCTCCAGCAACACGAACAGTTCACCGGTGGTCTCGCCCTCGCGCAGCAGCAGCGACTGCGCCGCGACATAGCTTTCCTGCCGGCCGATACAATGTTCAAGAACTGCACGCATAGAGGCCTCCGCGCTGATGGAACGAAGGCTAGGCCGCGCTGTTTAAAACGTCCATCGCATAGTGCCATCCCGAATGCGTAAATTGCCAGCACTCGGACGGGCGCGGTATTGTCCCCGTCCGGTCCGCCTTCGCGCGGACACAAAAAACAACAGGCTGAAGAGGACGCGCTGACGATGGCCCAGGCAAATTACGAACAGATCAAGTACGAGGTGCAGGACAACATCCTGACCATCACGCTCAATCGTCCGGACAAGATGAATGCGTTCACCCATGTCATGATGGATGAACTGATCTCCGCATTCGACGCCGCCGACGCCGACGACAATGTCCGCGCGATCATCGTCACCGGCGCCGGCCGCGCGTTCTGCGCAGGCGCCGATCTGTCCGAAGGCGGAAAGACGTTCGACCGCGCCGCCCGCTCGGACCGCAAAAGCGCGCCGCTCCGCCCGAATGGTGAAGTGGAATGGAGCGACGAGGCGGTGCGCGACGGTGGCGGCCGCGTGACGCTGCGCATTTTCAAATCGCTGAAGCCCGTGATCGGTGCGATCAACGGCGCGGCGGTCGGCATCGGCGTCACCATGCAATTGCCCATGGACATCCGCATTGCTTCGGAAGACGCGCGCTTCGGCTTCGTATTCGCGCGGCGAGGCATCGTGCCGGAGGCTGCGTCAAGCTGGTTCCTGCCGCGCATTGTCGGCATCTCGCAGGCGCTGGAGTGGTGCTATTCGGGCCGCGTGTTTCCAGCGCAGGAAGCGCTCGCCGGACGTCTGGTGAACAAGGTCGTGCCCGCGGATGAACTCATGACCACTGCGCGCGGCATCGCGCGCGAGATCGTGGAAAACGCCGCGCCGGTGTCGATCGCGCTGATCCGTCAGCAGATGTGGCGCATGCTTGGCGCGGACGATCCGATGGAAGCGCACAAGGTGGACAGCCGCGGCATTTACTCGCGCGGCCAGTCCGCCGACGTGCGCGAAGGCGTGATGTCGTTCCTCGAAAAGCGCCCGGCGAAATTCGCGCAGACGGTGTCGAAGGACATGCCGTCCTATTTCCCGTGGTGGACCGAGCGGGAATACAAGTAACCGCTATCGCATCGTAAGCACCACGCGCCCGATGGCGCGGCGGTCCATCAACAGACGCATCGCCTGCGCGTAATCCTCAAGCGGCAGGCGATGCGAGATGTTGGGGCTGATGCGGCGCGCTTCGGCAAGCCGCGTCAAATCCGCCATGCGCGCCACCGCAAGCGATGGATCTTTCCGCACGGCTTCGCCGGCCCGCACGCCCAGCACGCTCGCGCCCTTGATCAGCACCAGATTGGTTTTCGCCGCGCCGACGCCGCCGGTAAATCCGATCACCAGCAGCCGTGCGCCCCATGCGATGCAGCGCAGGCTGTCTTCAAATATCTGCCCGCCCACCGGATCGAACACAACATCGGCGCCGCGTTCGTCGGTGATGCGTTTGACCGCATCCTTGAATGGCTCGCGGGCGTAGAGCACGCCGTGATCCGCGCCGCGCTGCTTGGCGACGTCGAGCTTCTCCTCGCTCGACGCGCAGGCAATGACGGTCGCACCGGCCACCTTGCCGAGTTCGACGGCGGCAAGCCCCACCCCGCCGCCCGCGCCATGCACCAGCAGCACCTCGCCGGGCATGATCTGCGCGCGGTCATGCAGCGCATGCCAGGCTGTGCCATGCGCCGCGAGAAAGGCCGCGCCCTGCGCATAGTCGAAGGTCAGCGGCAACGGCGTCAGTTGATCGGGCGTTACCACGATCTCTTCGGCGTAGCAGCCGAACCGCGCCTTCACGATCACCCGGTCGCCGGGCTGAAAGCCGTTGTCCCCGGCAACCTCGATCACCTCGCCCGCCGCCTCCATGCCCGGCGTGAACGGCAGCGGCGGCTTGAGCTGATAGTCGCCCGCCGCCATCAGGATGTCGGGAAAGTTCAGACCGGCGGCATGGATCGCGACCCGCACCTGGCCCGGCGCCAGAGCGGCGCGCGGCACCTCTTCCAGCTTCAGCGTTTCAGGCGGCCCGAGTTCGCGGCAGACGACGGCGCGCGGCATGAAATGATCCTTAAAATTCCAGTGTTCGCAATGGCAATCGCCGTCATTGCGAGCGAAGCGAAGCAATCCAGCTTTCTTGGCACAAGAATGGATTGCTTCGTCGCTATCGCTCCTCGCAATGACGCTTATGCCATTGCCTTCTTCTCCAGCAACTTCGCGTGGATCAGCGGCAGGCGGTCATTGCCGAAATACATGTCGGTCTTGTCGAGATAGATGGTGGGCGAGCCGAACGCGCCGCGCGCGATCGCCTCATCGGTGTTGGCCTTGAGCTGATCCTTGACCGGCTGCTCGCCGATCCCAGCGAAGAATTTCGCAGGGTCGATGCCGACGCGCTCGCAGATTTTCGTCAGGACGTCATCCTTGGAGATATCCTGATCGTCGCCCCAATAAGCCTCGAACACCGCGGTCGCGAACGGAACGAGCTTGTCCGGTGCGGTCTGCTGCACCCAGATGCAGCCGCGCATCGACTTCACCGCATTCACCGGAAACACCGTCGGCGGCATGGTGATCTTGATGCCGGCGAGCCGCGCCCAGTCCTGCATGTCCTTTGCGGTGTAAGCCTGCTTCGCCGGGACCGGATTGGCGCGGGTCTCGTACATCGTCTTGTTGACGGTGTTGAAGATGCCGCCGACCAGAATCGGCCGCCATGTAATCGGCGCGCCAAGCTCTTTCGCCATCGGCTGGATATTGGTGAAGGCCAGATAGGTCCACGGGCTGGAGCAGTCGAAGAAGAACTCGATCATGGATGCGTTTCCTTATTGGTGCGTTTCATTCCCTTCGTCATTGCGAGCGAAGCGAAGCAATCCAGAGCAACACAGAAAGAGTTGATTGCTTCGTCGCTTCGCTCCCCGCAATGACAGTCTGTTGCATCTACTGCGCCTGCTGCGCAGCCTTGCCGAACATGGTCTTGCGCTGCTCCTCGGTGAACGGCGTCTTGTCGAACTTGCCCACAGCCAGCCCCTTCTGCACTTCGGGCCGCGCGCGCACGGTTGCGTACCAGCGCTTGATGTGCGGAAAATCGTCGAGGGTAAAACCCTGCGCCTTGTGGGTCATGGTCCACGGGAAGATGGCGATATCGGCAATCGAATACGCATCGCCCGCGACATAGGCGCCGGTCTTGCCGAGCTGCCGGTCGAGCACGGCATAGAGCCGCTCGGCTTCATCACGATACCGCTGGATCGCGTAAGGAATCTTGTCGGCGGCATAGAGCGCGAAATGACCGTGCTGGCCGAGCATCGGACCGAGCCCGCCCATCTGCCACATCACCCACTGGATCACCTTGAAGCGGCCGCGCACATCCTTCGGTAGGAAGCGCCCGGTCTTCTCGGCCAGGTAGATCAGGATCGCGCCGGTCTCGAACATCGGGATCGGCTCCCCGCCGTCGGCAGGCGCCTGGTCGATGATCGCGGGAATGCGGTTGTTGGGGCTGATCGCAAGGAATTCGGGCTTGAACTGGTCGCCGGTGCGGATGTTCACCGGGATCACGTTGTAAGGCAGCGCCAGTTCCTCCAGCATGATCGAGATTTTCCACCCGTTGGGTGTCGGCGCATAATAAAGGTCGATCATTGGATACCCGCTATTGTCTGGCGAGGTGCGACTCTAACCACGGCGGCTGTCACATTTCCATCCCGCAGGCGCGAATAGCTTGTTGCCCAAACCCCGGGCATGGCAGATAAGCGTTCAACAGCTTCAACAAGAACAACGGATATTTTTCATGCTGTTTCAAACGACCATTGCCGGTTCGCTGCCGAAACCAGACTGGCTTGCCGAGCCCAACACATTGTGGGCGCCGTGGAAGCTCAAAGGCGCGGAACTCACCAGCGCCAAGCGCGACGCCACGCTGCTCTGGGTCAAAATCCAGGAAGATGCCGGGATCGATCTTGTCACCGAGGGCGAACAGGCCCGCCAGCATTTCGTCCATGGCTTCCTCGAGCGCGTCGAAGGCATCGACTTCGCCCACAAGGTCGAGATGGGCATCCGCAAGGACCGCTACAAAGCCATGGTGCCGCAGGTGGTCGCGCCGCTGCAACTCAAGGGCCGCGTTCACGCCGATGAGGCGCAGGCCGCGCGGGCGCACACCACGCGCAAGCTGAAGTTTACCCTGCCCGGCCCGATGACCATCATCGACACGCTGGCCGACAGCTATTACGGCGACCGCGTCAAGATGGCGTTCGCTTTTGCCGAGTTGCTCAATCAGGAAGCCAAGGCGCTGCAGGCCGACGGCGTGGACATGATCCAGTTCGACGAACCGGCCTTCAACGTTTTCATGGACGAAGTGAACGACTGGGGCATCGAGGCGCTGACCCGCGCCGCCGCGGGCCTCACCTGCCAGACCGCCGTTCACATCTGCTACGGTTACGGCATCAAGGCCAACACCGACTGGAAGGAAACGCTCGGGGCCGAGTGGCGGCAGTACGAGCAGATTTTCCCTGCGATCGACAAGAGCCCGATCCAGCAGGTCGCCATCGAGTGCCGCAACTCGCATGTGCCGGTCGAACTCCTCAGCCTGCTCCAGAGCAAGATCGTGCAGGCCGGCGTCATCGACGTCGCCAGCGATGTGGTCGAGACGCCGCAGGACGTGGTGGAGACCATCGAGGAAGTCATGCAGTTCGTGCCCAAGCAGCGCATCATCGCGACAACCAACTGCGGCATGGCGCCGATGCGCCGCGACATTGCGGAGGCCAAGCTGCGTGCACTCGGCGCGGGCGCGAAGCTGGCAAGGGAGAAGTTCGGATAGCCGAACACGAAATCTTTACGCAGCCCCGTCCCGGATCGGCGGCTGGAACGACAGTCCCGTATCCCACGGGAAGAAGATCCAGGTGTCCTGCGACACTTCCGTGATGAAGGTATCGACCAGCGGTTTGCCCATCGGCTTGGCATAGACAGCGGCGATATGCGCCTGCGGCACCAGATCGCGCACGATGCGCGCGGTCTTGCCGGTGTCCACAAGGTCCTCGACCACCAGCAACCCCTTGCCGTTGCCGCCGCCGAGCCGTGACACCGCGTCCGAGATGCCCTTGAGCACCGTCGGCTCGCTGACCTGCGAGGTGTGGCTGTAGCTCGACACGCACAGCGTATCGATCACCCGAATGCCGAGTTCGCGCGCGATCACCGCCGCGGGCACGAGGCCGCCGCGCGTCACCGCAACCATGGCCTCGAACGGCCCCGCGCCGCTCAACCGCCACGCCAGCGCGCGTGCGTCGCGGTGGAACTGGTCCCACGACACCGGAAACGGTTTCCGCGCTTCATCACTCATCGCTGCGCTCCGTTACGCCATCTTCCGGACCATCGCCGTGGCGCTGGCGACGAGCTTGTCGTCCTGAAACAGCTCTCCGGCGAGATGAAGGATATCCCTGCCCGGCTTGGTCACGCGCCCTGTGCCCCGCACCTTGCCGATTTTCACCGGACGGTGAAACTGAACATTGATCGAGAGGGTCGGCGCGAACTCTCCGACAGCCAGAAACGTCGTCGAGGCGAGGCCCATGCAATCGTCCAGCATCGCGGACAGAAAACCGCCCTGCACGATTCCGATCGGGTTGGCGAATTCCGGCTTGCCCTCGAACGTCAGTTCAACGCTATGGGTGCCGAGATCGTAGCCGAGAATGTCGATACCGAGCGTCCTGGCGCATTCCGGCGTCGGGACCTTCCCGGCCGCGATGGCCTCGATCAGTCGCCCGGACATTATTTGGCAACCTTCAGGTTCGCCAGCATCGCCTCGACTTCCGCCATGGCGGCCCTGAGCTTGGCCTCGTCACGCGAGCGCACCACCACATTGGTGTTCGGCTTGCCGTTCTCGTCCAGGAACGGATAGCTGCCGATGCTGGTGTCGGGATTGGCTTCCTGAATGGCGCGCAGCGGCGTGCCGATGTCGCCTTCGCGCGCATTGGCCCGTACCGAGTCCGACAGCATGCGGACGCCGGACTTCAGCTTCGGCGACACGATGTCCATCATCGCCTGCATGATCGACGGAACGCCGGCCATCACGATCACATTGCCGATCTTGAAACCGGGCGCGAGGATGGTGGCGCTGGAAATCAGTTCCGCGCCGTCGGGAATGCGGGCCATCCGCAGCCGGGCCTCGTTCAGGTCGGCGCCGAACCGCTCCTGAAAGCGGGCCACAACCTCCGGGTGGTGGTCGATCTTGACCCCGAACGCCTTGGCGACGCTGTCGGCGGTGATGTCGTCATGGGTCGGCCCGATCCCGCCGGTGGTGAAGACATATGTGTAACGCTGACGCAGCGAGTCGAGCGCGTAGACAATCGCGTCTTCCTCGTCGGCGACCACCCGCACTTCCTTGAGGTCGATGCCGATATTGGTCAGGTATTCGGCGATGAAGCCGATGTTCTTGTCCTTGGTACGCCCGGACAGGATTTCATCGCCGATCACGAGAATGCCGGCGGTGACGATCTCAGTCATCTCAACTCTCCTCCTGCCCCGGACCTCCGGGTCACCAACTGCTACGCCATGATCCTTGCCATGATCTTTGGCGCAGGCAACGTCTTGAAGTCACGCACTTTTGCCGCATGACTGGGCAGCGCGCAGCCCGTTTTGAAGGCAGCGCTACGCAAGAACCCGCCAATTGCCTTGAGTCAATGCATATCGCGCTGGCCCAAGCCTTGCTACCATCCTTTGAACGGTGGATCATTCTCCCCGTTATCAAGATGGAAGCGTTCTGGTTTATGTCAGTTGCCTTCGATGAAATGAACGGACCCGGCGGCGCGCTCCGCTCCGCTTACCACGAACTCTCCCTCTGGCTGAAGGAGACCCCTCCGGACGCGCTGGAATATCGCCGCCAGGAAGCCGAACTGCTGTTCCGGCGCATCGGCATCACCTTTGCGGTCTATGGCGAGGCGGAGTCCACCGAGCGGCTGATCCCGTTCGACGTGATCCCCCGCATTCTCTCCGGCAAGGAATGGACAACGCTGGAAAAGGGGCTGAAGCAGCGCGTCAAGGCGCTCAACATGTTCCTGAGCGACATCTATCACAACCGCGACATTCTCCGCGCCAAGGTCGTTCCCGACGACCTGATCTTCCAGAACCCGGTGTTCCGGCCGGAGATGAACGGCCAGGACGTGCCGCACGATGTCTATGTCCACATCGCCGGGATCGACATCGTCCGCGTCGATGCCGAGAACTTCTATGTTCTGGAAGACAATGCGCGCACCCCGTCCGGCGTGTCCTACATGCTGGAAAACCGCGAAATCATGATGCGGCTGTTTCCGGACCTGTTCGCGCGGCATCGCGTCGCGCCGGTGGAGAACTATCCGGACGAACTGCTGGCCGCGCTGCGCTCGGTCGCGCCCGCGACCTCGAAGGCGGAACCGACGGTCGCGCTGCTGACGCCGGGCATCTACAACTCGGCCTATTATGAGCATTCGTTCCTCGCCGACAAGCTCGGCGTCGAACTGGTGGAAGGCCGCGACCTCATCGTCAAGAACGATGAAGTGTTCATGCGCACCACCGAAGGGCTGAAACGTGTGGATGTGATCTACCGCCGCGTCGATGACGATTTCCTCGACCCCCTCACCTTCCGCCCCGATTCCGTGCTCGGCGTGCCCGGCCTGATGTCCGCCTACATGGCCGGCAACATCACGCTGGCCAATGCTGTCGGCACCGGCATCGCCGACGACAAGGCGGTCTACAGCTACATGCCGGACATCGTGAAGTTCTATCTCGGCGAAGAACCGATCCTGAAGAATGTGCCGACCTATCGCTGCCGCGAAGCGGACGATCTCAAATACGTGCTCGACAATCTGAAGGATCTCGTGGTCAAGGAAGTGCATGGCTCCGGCGGCTACGGCATGCTGATCGGCCCCGCCGCGACCACCGAGCAGATCGAATCCTTCCGCGCCAAGCTGAAGAAGGAGCCGGAAGGTTTCATCGCCCAGCCGACGCTGGCGCTCTCCACCTGCCCCACCTGCACAGAGAAAGGCCTCGCTCCGCGTCACGTCGATCTGCGCCCGTTCGTGCTGACCGGCAAGGATCATGTCACCGTGGTTCCGGGCGGCCTGACCCGCGTCGCACTGAAGGAAGGTTCGCTCGTGGTCAATTCCAGCCAGGGCGGCGGCACCAAAGACACCTGGATTCTCGAGTAACACATGCTCTCGCGCACCGCTGAAAGTCTCTACTGGCTGGCCCGCTACGTCGAACGCGCGGAATATCTCGCGCGCACCATCGACGCGACCCTCCGCGCCACCTCCTTGCCCGATGCCTATGTCGGCAAGAGCAACGAATGGGAGTCGGCGCTGCTGACCGCGGGCATCGACGAAATCTTTCACCAGCATCACGAGGAAGCCAACGAACGCACGGTGGTCGATTTTCTGGCCTTCTCACCCGACAACCCGTCATCGATCCGCAACTGCATCGAGAACGCGCGGCTGAATTCCCGCTCGGTGCGCACCGCGCTCACCAGCGAGATGTGGGACACCATCAACAGCGCCTGGATCGAACTGCACGCGGCGTTCCCGCGCGGCGCGACCACGCGTGACCAATTGACGAAGTTTCTGCGCTTCGTGCAGGAGACGTCATTGCGCTTCGACGGCTCCGCCTACCGCACAATGCTGCGCAACGACGCCTACTGGTTCTCGCGGCTCGGCCTGCATGTGGAGCGCGCCGACAATACCGCGCGCATCCTCGACGTAAAATATCATGTGCTGCTGCCGGAAGAAGAACATGTCGGCGGCCCGCTCGATTACTATCAGTGGACGTCGATCCTGCGCTCGGTCTCCGCGCTCACCGCCTATCACTGGGTGTATCGCGAGACGCTGAAACCGTGGCTGATCGCCGATCTTCTGATCCTGAACGAGTCGCTGCCGCGCTCGCTGGCGAGCTGTTACGGCAATCTGGTGCGCAATCTCGACCAGATCGGCGTCGCCTATGGCCGTCAGGGCGCGGCGCAGCGCCATGCGCGCGGCGTTCGCAACCGGCTCGAACACAGCAACATGGACGATCTCTTCCAGCGCGGCCTGCATGAATTCATCCAGGAGTTCATTGCGGACAATGCGAGGTTGAGCGATACCATCTCGAAACAATATCTGATCTGATGCGATCCAAGCTCCATGTAAAAGCCGTCATGGCCGGGCTTGACCCGGCCATCCACGTCTTGCTTTAAAACTGCGCAATAAAAAAGACGTGGATGCCCGGCACGGCAGACAAGTTTACGCAGTCTGCGACTGCTATGGCCGGGGATGATGAAACTCAAAGTTGGCTGATACCGCCATGCGCCTGAAAATCGCTCACACCACCACCTACCGCTACGAGCCGCCCGCCACCGGCGTGATCCAGATCCTGCGCATGACGCCCGGCAGCCATGACGGGCAATACGTCGCCGACTGGCAGATCGACGTCTCCACCGATTCACGCCTCGATGTTCATGAGGACGCCTTCGGCAACATCACCCATGTCCTGACCCATGGTCCGCTGTCGGACCTGACCATTCGTGTCGAAGGGCTGGTCGAAACCCATGACACCAGCGGCGTGCTGCGCGGCGCGGACGAGCGCTTTCCGCCGAGCCTGTTCCTGCGCGCGACGCCGCTGACCGAGGCCAACACCGCGATGGCGAAGTTCGCCGGCGAGCTGCACCTCGAGGCCGCCGGCGATACGCTCGGCTTTCTTCATGCGCTGATGCTGCACATCAACGATCACATGACATTCGATGTCGATCCGACCAATGCCGGAACATCGGCGACGGATGCGTTCGCTTTGCGGCGCGGCGTCTGTCAGGACTACGCGCATATCTTCATCGCCTGCGCGCGCAGCGCCGGGGTCCCGGCCCGCTATGTCTCCGGCCATCTGCTGCGCTCCGACGGAATCGTCGCACAGGACGCAGGCCACGCCTGGGCGGAAGCCTATGTCGAAAAGCTCGGCTGGGTCGGGTTCGACACCGCCAACGCCATCTGCACCACCGAGGCGCATGTCCGCGTCGCCGTCGGGCTGGATTACCTCAGCGCGGCGCCTGCCCGCGGCACCCGCTATGGGGGCGGCATGGAAACGCTGGAGGTCGCCGTTCGGGTCGATCAGGCCGGACGGCAGAGCCAGAGCTGATGCTCTTTCTCACCGCTCCCCGCCTGCGGGGAGAGGTCGGAAACCGAGTGCGCGAGGTTTCCGGGTGAGGGGCAATTTCATCAATTCGCCTCATCCATTTTTTTAGCGCCTTAAAAGCCCCTCACCCCAACCCTCTCCCCGCAAGAGCGGGGCGAGGGAGAAGAACACCGCCGGTGACAGGTTGCCCCGCCCTGCTCCGCCGCGTAGAAATGCGCGGGACTGAGAGGCGGGAAACGGAATGACCTATTGCTGCGGAATCCTTGTTCGTGACGGTCTTGTGATGATGGCCGACACCCGCACCAATGCGGGCCTCGACAACATCTCCACCTTCCGCAAGCTGCATATCTTCAAGGACCCCGGCGAGCGCATCATGGCGATCGCGACCGCGGGCAACCTCGCCATCACGCAATCCGTGATCTCGACCCTGAACGAAGGACTGGAGGATCCGGAGACCGGCGAGCGCGAAACGCTGATGAACGCGCCGACCATGTTTCAGGCGGCGCAGCGCATCGGCCGCGCGATCCGCGAGGTTCACAAGCTGGAAGGCAACGCGCTGCGCGCCGAAGACATTTCGTTCGATGTGTCGTTCCTGTTCGGCGGCCAGATCAAGGGCGCGCGGATGCGCCTGTTCATGATCTACACCGCGGGCAACTTCATCGAATGCACCACCGACACGCCGTACTTGCAGATCGGCGAGCACAAATACGGCAAGCCGGTGCTCGACCGCGCGATCTCCTACGACGTCGATCTTTATGACGCGCTCAAGGTCGGTCTCGTCTCGATGGATTCGACCATGCGCTCCAATCTCGGCGTCGGCATGCCGATCGACATCCTGCTGGTGCGCCCCGACGCGCTCGACGCGGAGCTGGATTATCGCATCGAGGCGGGCGAGCCGTACTTCCACGACCTGCGCTCGCGCTGGTCGGCGGCGCTGCGCGCGGCGCATCAGAGCATTCCAAGGCCGCCATATGGAAATGTGAAATAGCCGTTTTCGTCATTGCGAGCGAAGCGAAGCAATCCATTCTTAGGAAAAGCTGGATTGCTTCGTCGCTAACGCTCCTCGCAATGACGATTGAGAAATCAACACCAAAGAAGAAAACAAAGGGAGAAACACATGTCCGCACTTAAGGTCGCCCTCGTCACCGGCGCCGGCTCCGGAATCGGCCGCGCCTCGTCGCTGGCGCTGATGAAGGCCGGGTTCTCGGTCGTGCTCGCCGGACGGCGCAAGGATGCGCTGGAGGAAACCGCCAGGCTCGGCAAGGATCACGGCAAGAGCCTCGTGGCGCCGAGCGACATGACCGACCCGGCCTCGATCGCCGCGTTGTTCGCCAAGACCATGGAGACGTTCGGCCGCCTCGACGTGCTGTTCAACAACGCGGGCGTCGGTACGCCGCCGGTGCCGCTGGAAGACCTCACCCTGCAGCAATGGCAGACCACGGTCGACACCAACCTCACCGCGCCGTTCCTTTGCACGCAGCATGCCTTCCGCATCATGAAGAACCAGACACCGCGCGGCGGACGCATCATCAACAACGGATCGATCTCGGCCTATGCGCCGCGCCCGTTCTCCTCGCCCTATACGTCGACCAAGCACGCCATCAGCGGCCTCACCCGCGCCACCGCGCTCGATGGCCGCGCCTATGACATCGCCTGCGGCCAGATCGACGTCGGCAATGCCGCCACCGAGATGACCGAGCGCATGACCGGCGGCGTGCTTCAGCCGCGCGGCGATACCATGGTCGAGCCGCGCATGGATGTGCAGAACGTCGCCGACGCCATCGTGTTCATGGCGACGCGCCCGCTCGACGCCAACGCGCTGTTCCTCAACATCATGGCGACCAAGATGCCATTCGTGGGACGGGGCTGACGATCTATGCGCGCGCACATCGTCCTCGCTCATCCCGAGCCGAAATCCTACAACGCGCACCTGGCCGCAACCGGCCGGGAGGCCCTTGAACGGAAAGGCTGGTCGGTTACCGTCTCCGATCTTTACCAGATGGGATTCGATCCCTGCGAGCGCCCGGAGCATTATCTCGCGCCGCTGGATCGCAGCCGGTTCGATGTACAATCCGAGCAGCGGCATGCATCCGCCTCGCAAACGATCCCGTCCGATGTTGCCGCCGAAATCGCGCGGCTCGATCAGGCGGACCTGCTGATCCTGCAATATCCGATGTGGTGGCACCTGCCGCCCGCGATACTGAAAGGATGGTTCGATCGCGTTTTCATCTACGGCGACGTCTACACCAGCAAGAAGCGCTTCGAGAACGGCCGGTTTGTCGGCAAGAAGGCGATGCTGTCGGTAACGGTCGGCACCAGCGAAGATACCTATGCCTATAACGGACGCAGTGGCGACATCGACCTGCTGCTGTGGCCGGTCAATTTCTCGCTCGCTTACGGCGGATTTTCGGTGCTCGAGCCTTTCGTCGCCTATGGCGTGGAAGCGGGCTTACGCTATTCGGACTCATCGTCGGTGGAAGCGCGGCTGAAAGCGATCACCACCGATTTCGCAACAACCCTGTCGCGGGTCGAAACCATTCCTGCGATCCCGTTCAACCAGATGGCCGACTGGGGCGGAGATGGACGGATTACGCCGGACGCGCCGGTCTATTCGCCATTCATCCGCCGCAAGCCGCAACTCGAGCTTGAGTGATCGCCGTGGTGGGAGACGGCGCGCCAGTTCAGGCCGTCAACTCCACCGTCTCGAAATCGGCGGGCAGGATCACTTCCAGCAGTTCGCACTCGTCGGAGTAATCGCGGATCAAATGCCGGATACGCGGCGGCTGTGTCCAGCAGCTTCCCTCGCGCATCAGGATTTCGCCCTGCCCCTCCAGATAGGTCTTCACCCAGCCTTTAAGGACATAGACCATCTGGAATTCGACATCGTGCAGATGCAGCTTGGAGACTTCCTGCGGATTGCACGGCCCGATCAGGCGGATGACGTGGGCGCGCGCAAGGCCGTGGGTGCCCTTGGCGATGCCGAGATCGCGGTATTCGGCATAGGCGCGCAGGCCGTCGGCGCGGAAATCTTCCTCGCGATGATGGCTGACGACGAAACGCTGCTTCGGGCGTACGGGCTTGGCTGTGCGAACCGCCGTTGCACCCGGCTTGCGGGCTGTAGCGCGTGATGCGGATGCCGCCGTCTTGCGCGGAGCGGATGCCTTCACGGCGGCTTTGCGCGCCGCCGGCTTCGAGTTCGTTTTGGCCTTTTTCGTTTTGTTTGTTTTGGCCGGTTTCTTCTGAGCCATGCACGCCTCCCTTCCAGCGGCATCAACGATGCCGCGCGGCAAGGCAAGGTTAGCGGCTGGCAGTCAGCCGGACAATCCGGCTGACGACCTCAGTGCAGCCGGAAGACGCCGTCGATGGCCTTGATCTCCGCAGGCTTGATCAGCTTGGAATGCGCGACCGTGACCGACACCAGCGGCCCCTCCAGCTTTTCCTGCCAGAAGGCGAGAAAGTCCTTCAGCGCCGGAAAGTTCGGAAACAGGTCGTAGTTCTGCCAGACGTAGGATTGCAGCAGCCAGCGGTGATCGGGGCGCCGGTAGAGAATTTCGGCCGTGGTCAGGCCGTAACCGGCGAGTTGCCGCTTGAAGTCCTCCGAGACGTTGCCCTGAGGAACGGTCGCAGTCGAAACCATCAGAACCTCCTTAAAGAGGCGCGATGATCGCGAACCGGATTCCACGTCGCGACCAAACGCGCTTGAGGAAAAACCTGACGCAGTACGAAGGCTCATCTCAAGACCAAACTTTGAATAAATTGTTAATAATCAAAGCACTGGCAGCATCGCGTCAGGACTGCTGACAGAACCGTCACCCGAACAGATGCGCCAGATAGAACGCCGCGCCGGCGGCAAGCCCGCCCACCAGCGCGGTCTGGAATCCGGATTTCAGCATGCTGATGCCGGTCAGCCGTCCTTTCACCGCGCCGAACACCGCAAGCGCAATGCCCGTGCAGACCACCGAATAGATCAGCGCCGTGCGCAGTTCACCGGTGAGCATGTAAGGCAACAGCGGGATCAAACCGCCGACGAGATAGGACACCGCGATCGTCGCCGCGCTGATCGGTGCACGCTTCGAGTCGGGTTTCTCGAGACCGAGCTCGAAGCGCATCATGAAATCGACCCAGCGCTTCTTGTCCGCTGACATCGCGGCCACCACCGATTCCAGCGCGTCGCCCTTCAACCCGTAGGCGGTGAAGATGTCGCGCACCTCGCCGATCTCGGCCTCGCGCATGTTGTCGACTTCCCAGGCCTCGCGGCGCTCCTCTGAAGCAAAGTGCTCCTGATCCGTCCTTGCTGCGAGATAGCCGCCAAGGCCCATGGCGATGGCGCCGGCCGCGATCTCCGCAAGGCCCGCGGTGACGATGAGCTGCGTCGATGTCACCGCCGCGGACAACCCAGCCGCCAGCGCGAACGGCACGGTGAGGCCGTCGGCCATGCCGATCACGACATCGCGGACGGAGGCGGAGCCAAGGAAATGACGTTCGACATGGGGCGTGGCGGGCATCGGCAGGATTCTCCGAAAGGAACTCTGCCCGTCATATATTTAGAACAATTCTAAATTCAAAGTCTCAGCCACGCAGGACGGAAAGCCATCAGCGGAAAATGCTCCACCGCGCGGTTAATGATGAGACGGAATTTCTGGCAGCCGTCACACGCGAGTGCCAATTTTTCTGCTACAGACCCTTGCCCGGCGCGCGCCATGGGCCTATGTCCGTTCCAGTTGTGGGTAGCACTCGCTCACCCTGACTGCTAACCTAGCAAAAACACAGACTTATCAATCTATTAGGAGGACTGCATGAAATTCCGTCCGCTTCACGACCGCGTCGTGGTCAAGCGCATCGACGCCGAAGAGAAGACTGCTGGCGGCATCATCATTCCGGACAGCGCCAAAGAGAAGCCCTCCCAGGGCGAAATCCTTTCGGTGGGTCCGGGCGGCCGTGACGAAGCCGGCAAGCTGATCCCGATCGACCTCAAGGTCGGCGACATCGTCCTGTTCGGCAAATGGTCCGGCACCGAGGTCAAGATCGACGGCCAGGAAGTGCTGATCATGAAGGAAAGCGACATCATGGGCGTCATCACCGAGACCGGCGCCAAGAAGAAGGCCGCCTAAGCCACGCCATTAGCCTCATCCTGAGGAGCCGGCGCAGCCGGCGTCTCGAAGGATGAGATCCACGACCATCCACTCATCCTTCGAGACGCCCGCAAGGGGCGGGCTCCTCAGGATGAGGTTTCGTTCAAACGGAGACTCACATGTCAGCCAAAGAAGTCAAATTCGGCGTCGACGCCCGCGACAAGATGCTGCGCGGCGTGGACATCCTCGCCAACGCCGTGAAGGTGACGCTCGGTCCGAAGGGCCGCAACGTCGTTCTCGACAAGTCGTTCGGCGCACCCCGCATCACCAAGGACGGCGTCACCGTCGCCAAGGACATCGAGCTTGAAGACAAGTTCGAGAATATGGGCGCCCAGATGGTGCGCGAAGTGGCCTCCAAGTCGGCGGACCTCGCCGGTGACGGCACCACCACCGCGACCGTTCTCGCCCAGGCCATCGTGAAGGAAGGCGCCAAGTCGGTTGCCGCCGGCATGAACCCGATGGATCTGAAGCGCGGCATCGACCTCGCTGTGGAAGCTGTGGTCGCGGACCTCGTCAAGAATTCCAAGAAGGTCACCTCGAACGACGAAATCGCCCAGGTCGGCACCATCTCGGCCAACGGCGACAAGGAAATCGGCGACTTCCTCGCCAAGGCCATGGCGAAGGTCGGCAACGAAGGCGTCATCACGGTTGAGGAAGCCAAGTCGCTCGACACCGAACTCGATGTTGTCGAAGGCATGCAGTTCGACCGCGGCTACATCTCGCCGTACTTCGTCACCAACGCCGACAAGATGCGCGTTGAATTCGACGACGCCTACATCCTGATCAACGAGAAGAAGCTCTCCTCGCTGAACGAACTGCTCCCGCTGCTCGAAGCCGTGGTGCAGACCGGCAAGCCGCTGCTGATCGTTGCGGAAGACGTCGAAGGCGAAGCTCTCGCCACCCTCGTCGTCAACCGTCTGCGTGGCGGCCTGAAGGTCGCGGCCGTGAAGGCTCCGGGCTTCGGCGATCGCCGCAAGGCCATGCTGCAGGACATCGCGATCCTGACCGGCGGCCAGGCGATCTCGGAAGACCTCGGCATCAAGCTTGAGAACGTGACCCTGAACATGCTGGGCCGCGCCAAGAAGGTGATGATCGACAAGGAGAACACCACCATCGTCAACGGCGCCGGCAAGAAGGCCGACATCGAGGCGCGCGTTCAGCAGATCAAGGCGCAGATCGAAGAAACCACTTCGGACTACGACCGCGAGAAGCTGCAGGAGCGTCTGGCCAAGCTCGCAGGCGGCGTCGCGGTGATCCGCGTCGGCGGCGCGACCGAGGTTGAGGTGAAGGAGCGCAAGGATCGCGTTGATGACGCGATGCATGCGACCCGTGCGGCTGTTGAAGAAGGCATCGTTCCGGGCGGCGGCGTCGCCCTGCTCCGCGCCTCCGAGCAGCTCAAGCGCATCAAGACCCAGAACGACGACCAGAAGACCGGCGTCGAGATCGTCCGCAAGGCGCTCTCCGCTCCGGCCCGCCAGATCGCCATCAACGCTGGCGAAGACGGCTCGGTCATCGTCGGCAAGGTGCTCGAGAAGGATCAGTATTCCTACGGCTTCGACTCGCAGACCGGCGAATACGGCAACCTCGTCTCCAAGGGCATCATCGACCCGACCAAGGTCGTCCGTGCGGCGATCCAGAACGCAGCTTCGGTTGCGTCGCTCCTGATCACCACTGAAGCGATGATCGCCGAAGTGCCAAAGAAGGGCGGCGCGGCTGCTCCGGGCGGCATGCCCGGCGGCGGCATGGGCGGCATGGATTTCTGATCCACGCGTCTTTCGCAGTTACGAAATGCAAAACCCCGGCAGCGATGCCGGGGTTTTTGTTTTGCGTTAGCTCTTGCCTCCCGCCTACTTGTCCGCGTGCTTGAGGATCGACTTCAGCAGTCCCGGAAAGCGCGCGTTGATGTCGGCCTCGCGCACGGCGTTGCGATGCTCGACGCCCTGCTTGGTGGTGTGGATCAGGCCCGCCTCGCGCAGCACGCGAAAATGGTTCGACAGCGTCGACTTGGCCATCTCCGGGCACGGCGCCGCCGCCGTACACGACATGCAATCCTTCTGGCCGATCAGTCCCTTGACGATCATCAGCCGCGTCGGATCGGCCAGCGCGGCGAGAACGCCGGCCAGCGTGATGTCCTGACGCGCGGGGTGAACGAACTGCACCATAAAAATAATATAGGCCGCCCCTTGATCTGGTTCAATAGTTCAATACTTCCGAACTATTGAATCAACCAGAAGGTCCGGACGACGGATCGGACAGACAGGTCAGGGACAACGATCATGACGAAGAAACTTGAAGGCAAGGTCGCGCTGGTCACCGGCGCATCCAAGGGCATCGGCGCGGAAATCGCGCTTCAGCTCGCAGAGGAAGGCGCCAACGTCGCCGTCAACTATGCGTCGAGCAAGCAAGGCGCGGACGATGTGGTGGCCAAGATCAAGGCCAGGGGCGGCAAGGCCGTGGCCGTGCACGGCAACCTCTCCGAGGCCAGGGCCGCGAAGTCCGTGGTCGCGGAGGCCGTGAAGGCGCTCGGGCCGATCGACATTCTGGTCAACAACGCCGGCGTCTACGAATTCGCCCCGCTCGAGGCCATCACGCCGGAACACTTCCACAAGCACTTCGACCTGAACGTGCTGGGTCTCCTGCTGGTCTCGCAGGAAGCCGTGCAGCACTTCAATGCGAACGGCGGCAGCATCGTCAACATCTCGTCCGGCGTCTCGACCATCACGCCGCCGGGCTCGGCGGTCTATACTGCGACCAAGGCGTCGGTGGACGCCATCACGGCGGTGCTGTCGAAGGAGCTGGCCGCGCGCAAAATACGCGTGAATGCGGTCAATCCCGGCATGATCGTCACCGAAGGCGTGAAGTCCGCGGGCTTCCATGAAGGCGAGCTGCGCACCTGGATCGAAACCGCCACCCCGATGGGCCGGGTCGGCAAGGTCGAGGAGATCGCCTCGGTCGTCACCTTCCTCGCCTCCGAAGGCGCGTCCTACATCACCGGCGAAACGCTGCACGTCACCGGCGGGTTCAGGTAGGCGGCCGACAGTCCAACGCCTCTGCGTTACGGCTTGGGCGATATCGGACCTCTGAGAGAAGCTGTCCTTCCGGACGCGGCGCGGCATCCTTCATGCCGCTCCGCGGAGCCGGAATCCCGCGCGAAGAACACGAAACGCAGAACCCCGGCAGCGATGCCGGGGTTGGCCTGCAGCAGTTGACCGATCAGGCCGCTTTTGTCTCCGCTTGATCGAATGCTGAAATATGGCTCGCCTCGCGCAGCTTTGTCTCCGCGATGACATCTGTCAGCCTGTCCAGCGGCGCGGGCTTCGCCATGAGATAGCCCTGCCCTTCCTTGCATCCTTCGCGCATGAGAAACGTCCGCTGCGCAAGCGTCTCGATGCCTTCCGCGAGAACGGGGACATTGAGACTCGCGCCGAGCGCCAGCACGGTGCGGACGATGGCAACGGCGGACATGTCGTCCGGCAGCTTGCGCACGAACGATTGATCCAGCTTGATCTTGTCGAAAGGGAACGCGTGGAGTGTTGCAAGCGACGAATATCCCGTTCCGAAATCGTCCATTGCAATGGCAATGCCCATCGACTTCAGCTTGCGCAGCGTATGAAGCGCGGCGATCTCGTCCTGCATCAGTGTCGATTCAGTCACCTCGACTTCCAGCCGCGACGGAGACAGGCCGGTTTCCAGCAGGATGGAATGTATCTTCTCTGCAAGATCATTCTGCCTGAACTGAATCGGCGAGAGATTGACCGCGACAACGCCCGGAATTTTCCCCGCGGCCGCGTCCTGACATGCCCTGCGCAACGCCCATTCGCCCATGGGAATGATCAACTCAGATTCCTCCGCCAGCGGAATGAAATCCGCCGGCGAAACACATCCCCGCGTGGGATGGACCCAGCGCATCAGCGCTTCAGCGCCCCGGATCGATCCGTCCGCCAGAGACGTCTGGATCTGATAATGCAGGGCAAGTTCATCGTTCTGGATCGCGAAGTGAAGATCCCGCGCCAATGTCCGGCGGTCGCGCGCGAGTTCGTCCATGCCCTGATCGTACTTGCAGATCAATCCGCGCTGCCTGGTCTTCCCGCGATGCATCGCAAGCTTGGCCTGACTGAGCAGGTGATCGCGCTCCGGGGTATCGGTCGGAAAGATCGCATAGCCGATGGACGCGGTGAGCTTGACGGGCGTTCCCTTCGCATTGAAAGGCTCGGTCAGCGCCGCGCTGATGCGTTCGGCGAATTCCTGTGCCGTTGCTGGCTGGTTGCCCGACATTTGCAACGCAAGAAACTCGTCGCCGCTCTGGCGCGCCAGAAATTCCCCCGGCCTCAGCATGGCGCGAAGGCGTTCGGCGACCTGAATCAGGACAAGATCGCCCGTGCTGTGTCCGAACACGTCATTGACGTCCTTGAAGCCGTCGATATCGATCGAGAACGCCGCGAGCTTGTGCGCCTTCTCGTGGGCGTCGGACACGTCGAACGCCAGGCGCTCGTTGAATGCAATGCGGTTCGGCAGGCCGGTCATGGTGTCGTTGAACGACAGTTGAAAGATGCGGTCGGCGGCTTCGGTGCGCGACCGCAAATCGATGATGTACGACGAAAATCCGCTGCCGATGACAAGAAGCACCGCGCCCACCACGCCGATCGCGAGCGTATGCGCTGGGATCAGGTTCGGCGGTAACTGGACGGTGGTATCCGGAATCATGCTGTGAGATGCGAGCAGCGTATAGTGCATGGCGCAAATCAGAAACGTCATCACGATGGCCGCGCCGTGGCGGCAGTAACGCGTCACCGGGCGGTTCGCCCGGCTCACCGACAGGGCGCCGAGCCCGAGCCCCAACACAACGCTGATGCCGATGCCGAACCAGCTCCAGTCCACGGTGCCGGCGACATACCATGCTTTCAGGCCGACATAGTGCATGGCGAGGATGCCGGCGCCGACCACCAGTCCTCCGAGTTCGGGAGCAAGCGAGGGCCGCTTGCGGCTGCCGATTTCAAATCCGACGACGCATGTGGCAATGGCGATAAGCAGCGCGCCGGCTGTCGGCGCAAGATCGAAGCCGCTGTGCAGCAGCGGCGCTTGCGACAGGATGGATATGAAGGTCGATGCCCAGAGCGCAGCGCCGGTTCCCAGCGAAGCCATGAACAGCCAGCCGTAGCGCGTCAATCCCTGCGTGGCGCGGGCACGCGCGAAGTGCCGCATGCCGACCCAGGTGCCGAACAGGCAAACGGCGGCGGCGACGAAAATCAAGCCGTGATGATAGACGAACAATAAATTCGTATAATCAAACATCGCAGTCTCCGGCGATTACCAGAGACTATACGTGTTAAGCCTGAGTATCCGGGACACGCCTCGCCGGAATTGGGTGGAATAGCGTTTCCAATCAATGAACAGCCTCGGCAGCGGTGAGCTTGGGCCATTAATCTATTGCAGGCTTTTGTTCCTATTCATCTCCCGATGAGGGGCGTTTCGCGATTCGTCACGGTGCGCCAGGCGGGATGCGGTGGCCGCGTGCGGTGTTCGATTCGCCGGATACGCATGAAACCTGTTTCTTTGGACAGATCGTGCGCGGACAGCGATGATCAGCGGGTGGCAAAGAAGGGCGGCGCGGCTGCTCCGGCGATGCCGGGCGGCGGCATGGACTTCTAAGTCCATTCGTTCAAGCAGGTATCAGAATACAAAACCCCGGCGGCGATGCCGGGGTTTTTGTTTTGCCTGCCCTTCATACCCAAGAGTATCTTTTACAGGACGCAGCGAGAAAGGGAGACGGACTTTGGGGAGACCGGACGAACCCTATTACATCGTAGTCGTTGAGACGTATCGCATCTCTGGTTCTGGGCTACACGGAGACATTCATGTTCGACCCACGAAGGGAGAGAAATTTCCGCAAACTATGCACGTCCGCTTTCCGCGGAAGGTCAGGCACGCACATCCCGTCGGAACACGATTTCGCGTTTACGCAAAGCTTACGGATAAGGAAGGCGGAAATCCTTTCCTCCACACCAACCATGCGGCGACTATGAAGTTTTGGACGACTAAGTTCTCTAGAAATTCGAGGAAATATGTTTAAGCGACGAACACTATTCGTTGTGGGTGCTGGCGCCAGCCAAGAAGTCGGATTTCCGGTTGGGACACAGCTAGCCAGAGCGATTGGGGAAAAGCTTCAAACTCACATCGATTACAACGAACGCGTCCACTATTTCGAAGATCGCACACTATTCCAGGAGCTTCGTCGGCATCGACATGGCCTGGACATTGCCGCGTATGTAAGCGCTGCAGCAACGATAAATGAAGGAGTCCACCTCGCGAATTCCATCGACGATTTTCTGAATATTCATAGCGGCGATGCTGCCCTTATTGAATTAGGCAAAGCCGCAATTGTTCAAGCCATCTTAGATGCGGAACAACGCAGCACGCTTTTCGTCGACCCATCCAATATTTACAATAAGATGGACTTCAACAAAATTGAAAACACTTGGTTTGTAAAATTGATGCGAGTTCTTGGCTCGGGTGGCAATCCAACCAACGTGAAAGAAATCTTTTCGACAGCGGCGTTTATCATCTTCAATTATGATCGATGCATAGAGCATTTTCTCATACACGCGTTACAAGCTCTCTATGCAATTTCACGCCAAGAAGCATCTGAGATCGTAACGCAGATTACTATTATCCATCCCTATGGGAAAATAGGGGAGCTTGATCGCATTCCGTTTGGAAACGACGGCTTACCAACAGCCAGTTATTTCAATCTTGCGAGGTCAATAAAAACGTATACTGAACGATTAGAACAAGAGGCCGAGCTAGATAGAATTCGAGCTGAAATGCGAGATGCGGATTGCATCGTATTTCTTGGGTTTTCTTATTTAGAGCAAAATCTCGAAGTCGTTCGACCTACCCGTCAGATGCGCCGAAAGCCAATCTTTGGCACCGCTTATGGGATGTCTACTAGCGATAGAGATGTCACGGACAGTCAGTTGGAAAAGATGTTCGTCCCATCGCAATATATTGATCCAAACCCCTTCATCGAACTGAACAATGAAGTGAAATGTTCTCAGTTTTTCGACTTTTATGCGCGATCTTTGAGTGCGCCTAAAACCGAAATTGATTGACATTCCGCCTGCGTAGGATTATATTCCATATCGTCCCGCCCCGTCATGAGGGGCGTTTCGCGATCGTCACGATACGCGGGGCGGGATGCGGTGGCCGCGTGCGGTGTTCGATGCGCGGGCTGATTGATCGGGCGCACTCCTGAAAGGGAGCGGCGCTTTTTTATTCGGCCCGGGCTGACGACCACGCCGTATCGCGGACGGCCCAAAGCGCGATATCCCGGTGCCTCGCCTGGCGCCATGGGGCATCGCCAATGTTCTCTCCTCGTACAGAGGGAGAGCGGCGGCGTGGAAGTCCCCTGGAGCGATGATCACCTCAGGGTCGGTCGTCGGGGGTTTTCGCGAAGCAAGCCGTTCCAACCATTGCGTGCGGAACGCCGGATGAAGCGGCGTGACCGTGGTGACTACGCTCGTGTGCTTTTTTGTTTTGCACACGGGGCTGCGGATGCGTTTGCGCATCCGGCGTTCCGCGCGCCCTCATTGAAGGGCAGGCGATGAAAAGATTACGGGCGCCCCCGCGCCGTCATAACAATAGGGGTAATGGCGCTTGTCTTTGCGCGAATGGGGCAAGCCCCAAGCGCGCTTGGCTGTTTGAAAATTGAATCTGGATGCGAAGATTGTGCACAATGTTGCCTGATCCACAATCGTCATACGCGGGCTTGACCCGCGTATCCATCACTCAAGAAAGATGGATGGCCGGGTCAAGCCCGGCCATGACGAACTGCGAATTTGAACAAGCTGACGGCAAGACCTTCGCCGGGACGACGCGGAGAGAGCCCCTCACCCGCTCGCCATAGCGAGCCGAAGACGCGCATGAATGCGCTTACGGCTCGCGAACTCTCCCCGTCGGAACGGGGTGAGGTGGACAACCCCTCAGTCCTTCAAACTCGCGACCACCACCAGGCGGCGGACTTCGCCGCGCTGATAGGCCTTGAGGAAGGCGTCGTAATTCTTGAACGAGACGCAGCCGTTGGAGTCGCCGTTGGGGCCCAGCATGTAGGTGTGCGCCAGCAGTCCGGTGCGGCCGTGGATCGCGGCCTCGCCGCCCACCGGCGTCAGGCGCAGCGCCGCCACGCCGTGAAACAGCGCCTCGCGCGGCTTGAGCGTGTAGATGTGCGGCGGCGTCGCGCCGTGCATGCGCACGTTGACATAGCGCGGGTCGTCGAGCTTGGAGCCGAGGCCCGAATGCGCCTCAAGCTTGGTGCCGTCCGGCATGTACACCGTGCGCGCGGTGATGTCGTAGATCGCGGTCACCTTGTCGTCGTCGCTGGTGCCCGCCGGCGTCTTCGCGGTGCCGTCGCTCATCACGCCGCCGTCGGAGCCGGCATAGGCCAGCACCGGGCCGGGCTCGGGCTTCTTGCCGAACAGGCGGTCGAACAGGCTCGGCGTCTTGGAGGCCATCGCGGCGAGCGCGGCGTTCTTGGCACGCTCCACCATCTCCGAATGGCCGGGCTTGACCCGGCTGGTTTGCGCGAACTTGAAATCGGCGGGGCGCGATGCGGGCAGCGGCACGGCTTTCGCCACGCGCGTCGGCGCCTGCGGCGGCAGCGCGACTTCCGGCGCGGCGTTGGCGATCTCGGCCTGCGACGGCGCAGCGCGCTGCGCATCGGGCGCGGCCACGACGGTCGGCCTGAACGCCACCGGCGGCGCGCCGAGCGAATGGGTCACGTCCATCAGCGCGGCGTAATTCTTCTGCTCGACGGTGAGCGCGGGCGCCTCTTCATGCGCCGGGATCATCGCAGCGAAGCGGTCGGTGAACGCCTGCTGGTCGAGGCCATCGGCGGCCGAGACGAACACCACGCGGGTGTCGCGCGAGGCGAGTTCATATGTGGCGCTGAACGGATTGCCGCCGAACACGTTGCTGTAGAGCGTCCAGCCGCAGGCCAGCGTCACGAAGGCGATGGCGGCGAGGCCTGCCGCATTCAACGGGCTGGACGGTCGCGAGAAACGACCGTGGGTGTGGGCTGTGTAGCCGGTACGCGCAACAGAACTGGTACTCATACGCCTTGCATCCAGAACAATCCCACCCTGTCGTTCCGGCTGCGTTCGGCAATTCATGCGCGAACGGCGCATGCGAAAGCAGGCCAGCAGTTGTCATGCGGAGCTTGGAGTTCCCCACGCGACATCTCGCAAAGGTGCGGAGCGGCATTAAGGCGACTTTTAGTTAAATGCGGATTAAGTCCCGGCAGATGTATGGCAAATCGTAAAGCCGGGTTCCCGTCAGTCGTCGTCATCGTCCTCGGGCGGTGGCGGCGGCGGCATCCGGCGGGGCGGTTGCGCGCCGGCGCGCGGCGGCGTCTGGGTCACCACGCGCGGCGGATAAAACACCGCGTAACAGGCCGGGCTCAGGCGCGGTCCGGAATTGCGCAGGCAATCGGTGATGCGGTCGGCATCGGGAATGTATTGCCCGCACAGGCGCATGGCGTCGGGCGTGCAGGCCTCGCGTTCCTGCTCGGTTCCCTGCGCGAAAGCGGGGTCCGCGCAGACGGCAACAGCGATCGCGATCAACGCAGCCTTGCCCATGGATGTCTCCCTGGATGGACCGATGGTACGGGGCCAACTCAATGCCCGTCAAAGCCGTTCCCGCATCATTTCTGCGCATTGCGCGCAAATCATGAGCGAAGCGTGACGGTTTTGAATGAGAGACGCGGCGGGTTCAGACCGGCCCGCCAAGCTCCGGCGGCTTTCTGCGATCGAGCACCTCACCGCGCGGATCTTCGAGCAGATCCGCCTGATAGGTCTCGACCGCAACGCCGCTGCGCTTGCGGGACAGGTCGGCGAGTTTTTCGACCCGCGCATAGTTGGCGCGCGGCGGAGTTATCCCGCCGACAGGACCGATCAGGATCGCCCTGCCCTTCAAGAGATTCGCGTCGGGCTCATCCAGGAAGGTCCAGCGATAGCGCTGCTGATACTGCGCGACGCAGGTGCCCTTCGGCAGATAGAACATCAGCCAGGACGTGGTGCCGTAATCCGCCGCCATCACGCAATTCGCGTCATGTTTGATGCGCAGCGCTTCGATCTCCTGCGCCATCTGCGGCCAGCCCACGCCGACGCTACGCACGGTGGCGTCGCGGCGAAAGCCGGTGAACAGTCCGGTATTGGTCTGCACGATCAGCACCACGAACAGCGCAACGCCGACCGGCAGCGCGAGCTTGCGCGACCGGTTCATGGTCCGCTGCTCACGCGGATTCCATGTCGTGCCCCATGCCGCATAGGCCGCAGCTACGGCGAATGCGGGATAGATCGGTCCGAGCCAGTTGGCCTCGACGCGGGCATGCAGCGAATGCCAGACGAAGTAGAGGAAGATCATCCACACGCTGATGCTGACCAGCGCGGCGCCCGCAGCGTTCCTCGCCCTCCCCTTCGCCAGCGCATACAGCCCGAACACGCCGAGGATGAAGACCGACGGCGTCGCGAATGCGAACTGCGTCGGGATCATCTCGCCGAGATACTTCAGTGTGATGCCCTCGACACGCGCGCGGCCGATCTGCTTGATCAGCGACACCCATTCGTGATCGGCATTCCACAGGATCACCGGCGCGAAGATCGCGAAGGCGACGACGCCGCCGAGATAGGGCCATGGCGAGGCCAGCCAGCGCCGCTGGTCCTTCATCAGCAGCAGCCACAGCAGAATCTGCGCGCCGAAGAACAGCGCGGTGTACTTCGACAGCAGGCCGCATCCGACCGCAACGCCGACCGCGAGCCACCAAACCCCGCGGCCGCTTTGCCAGACCTTGGCAAGCGTATAGAGGACGAAGCTCGCGGCCACGATCAGCGGCGCATCCGGCGTGACAATGGTCGTGCCGACCGACGCCATCAGCGTGGCATTGAGAAAGATCGCCGACGCGGCTGCGATGCGGGCATCGGCAAACAGGATTTGAGCGGCGCGATAGATCGCCCAGCTCATCGGCAGTGCGAGCAGGGTCGACACCATCCGCACGCCGAAGCCGGTGTCGCCCGCGATCATGATGCCGAGACGGATCACCACCGCCACCATCGGCGGATGATCGTAATAGCCGCCGGACAGATGCTTCGCCCATGTCCAGTAGTAGGCTTCGTCAAAGGTCAGCGGCGTGACCGCGGCCGCGATCAGGCGAAGCACCACAAGCGCGGCCACGGTGATGATCGTGCCGCGGGCCAGCTTCGCCTCGGAGGAGATCATTTTGCGCGCCAGACGAAGAGACTGGAGACGCCGTAATTCCAGACCACGCCCATCAGCGCACCGGCGACGCCCGCCAGCCACCAGATCGGCTCCTGATCGAAAACGGTCGCCGCAACGCCAACATTGGCAAGCAGGCCGACACTGCAAACCAGATAGAACAGGAGCAACCCACGCAGCAAGGCAAAGCCCTTCAAACGCTGATCGCGATAGGTCAGCCGGTTGTTGAGAAGGAAGTTTCCGGTCATCGCGACGAACGCGGCGAGACCCTGCGCCTCCGCGAACGGCACCTTGAGCGCGAGCGCGGAGTAAAGGGTGAGCAAATGCACGCCGAGGCCAACACCGCCGACCAGCGCGAACAGCAGAAAGCGCAGCGACACCAGATCGCCGGTCATCTTGGCCAGCACCAGTCCGAGGAAGTCGAGCACCACCATCGAGTCCAGCTTGCTCTCGCCATGCAGCCGTGCGCCGAACGAAAACGGCACTTCGACAATGCGGAGCTTTCCGCCGGCGGTTGCAATGATGTCGAGCAGAATCTTGAAGCCCTGAACCGAAAGCGACGGCGCAAGCTGCTCGAAGCGGTCGCGGCGGAGCATGAAGAAGCCGCTCATTGGATCGGCGACCTCGATATGCAGCAGCTTTTTGGCGATGTTGGTCGCGAACACGCTGCCGCCGAGGCGCGTGCTGCCGAAGCTGCCGGTGTCGCCGCCACTGACATAGCGGCTGCCGACCACGAGTTCAGCCTGCCCGGCTTGCAGGATTTCGAGCATCTTGGGCAGGCGGGTTTCGTCGTGCTGCAGGTCGGCGTCCATCACCGCGACGTAGGGCGCGGATGAGGCCAGAATTCCCTCGATGCAGGCGCCGGACAAGCCGCGGCGGCCGATGCGGCGGATACAGCGCACGCGGGAATCGGTCTGGGCCAGTTGCCGCGCCACCTCCCAGGTCCCGTCGGGAGAATTGTCATCGACAAAGATGACTTCCCACGCGATTCCGGCCAGCGCGGCGTCCAGCTTTGCGAAAAGCCGGGGGACGTTGTCGCGCTCTTTGAAAGTAGGCACCACAACGCACAATTGACGCGCGGGCGCCGCCTCGGGTGAGATGGCCTCAGTCATGGGCCCCAGCGTATATCCGGGGTCACCGACGATGCCAAGCCGCCCTCCCGCAACACGCTTCATATGAAGTATATGGGAAAGCGGGTGGCTATCGGCCTCGAAAGGTCCAGAAATGCCAACGACCACGGAGGGAGCCGGTGAGACTCAAGGCAGCGCGTACATCCGGCGCGCTCAACATCTCACGGCGTCTTCTCGTGGTCGTTCCGGCAATGGAGCTTAAAGGCTGCAACATCGCCGTTAGAAGCTAAATAGGTATGGGTCCGGCCTTCCGCAAGGGCCCCAGGGAACGCAGGAAAATGGCAAAAAAGGCAGGCCAAATTTATATCGGTATCGGCGGATGGACCTTCGCGCCTTGGCGCGGCGTGTTCTATCCGGAGAAGCTGGCGCAATCGAAGGAGCTGTCCTACGCCGCCTCCAAGCTGACCTCGATCGAGATCAACGGCACCTATTATGGGTCGCAGAAGCCTGAAAGTTTCCGCAAATGGGCCAGCGAGGTCCCGGACGGCTTCATCTTTTCGGTCAAGGGCCCGCGTTTCGCCACCAACCGGCGGGTTCTGGCCGAGGCCGGCGACTCCATCAAACGATTCTATGAATCAGGCGTCACGGAGATGGGTGACCGGCTCGGCCCGGTGCTATGGCAGTTTGCGCCGACCAAAAAGTTCGACGAAGCCGATTTCGGCGCCTTCCTTGACCTGTTGCCGCGCACGTTCGGCGGCGTCGCCCTGCGCCATGTGGTCGAAGTCCGTCATGACAGTTTCTGCAACCCGGATTTCATCGCGCTGTTGCGCAGGCACAATGTCGCGGTGGTCTATGCCGATCATCTCAAATACCCGGCAATTTCCGACATAACCGCCGATTTCGTTTACGCCCGGCTGCAGACCGGCAAGGATACGGTCAAGACCGCCTACCCGCCCAAGGAGTTGGATGCGTGGGCGAAGCGGTTGACTCTCTGGTCGCAGGGCGGCGAGCCCGGTGACTTGCCCCGCTTCGACAAAGCATCGGCAAAGAAAGTGCCGCGCGACGTCTTCGCTTACGTGATCCACGAAGGGAAGATTCGCGCGCCGGCCGGCGCCATGGAATTGATCGAACGGGTGAAGTGACCAATCGAGCGTGAGGCGCGCAGCGCCGGGAGACCCCATGGCCAAAGCCAGGAAACTTTTCACCATCGGCTATGAGCAGACGCCGGCGAAAGCTGTGCTCGATGAACTGCAGCACGCCGGGGTCAAGCTGCTGGTCGACGTGCGCGCCATCGCGTCGTCACGCCGGCCCGGCTTCTCCAAAAGCCAGCTCGCGGCGGGCCTCGATGAGCGCGGTATTTCCTACATCCATCTTCGCGGTCTCGGCACGCCGAAGGAAGGCCGCCTCGCGGCGCGCAGCGGAGATATGAAAGCGTTGTCGAAAATCTATCACGCCCACCTCAAGACCCCGCAGGCGCGCGGCGAGATGGACGAACTGGCCGCGCTGGTGATGAAGGCCGGACCGGTCTGCATTCTCTGCTATGAGCGCGACCACAACGTCTGCCACCGCAAGTTCATCGCCGAGATCATCGAGGAGCGCGAGGGCGTGAAAATCGAAGACCTCGTTGCCCCGCAGATCTGAGTTATCCACAGGCCCCCCGCCGTATCTTCCGGACCTGTTCCCGGGGTGTTCGCGGCCCGTTCGCTAGACGAACCTCCCCTTCGGCGTTCTAATTCCTAGGTAGTTTTACGTAAGCATTTCAGTGCGGGGCTTGGGGGCTCCATGCGTTGCGTCGGGAAGGTGTACGCGTTTGGCGTCGCCGTTGCCGCACTGCTTGGCGGCAGCTCCCCCACTATTGCCGATCCCCTCACCGGTCTTTTGCCCGCGGCGAGCCAGCTTAGTGGCGGCGCCTATCCGGAAAAATTTCTCTACTTCAGCGGCTTCGATCTGTGGCGCAGCGGCGGTTCGTTCTATGGCGGCGTGCAATGGGCGCCCGGCGGCCTCGACCAGGATGGCTTCACGCTCAAACTGCTGATTGCCGAAGGCACCTATCGCTATCTCTCGGGAGGCACGGATATTCGCGGCACCGGCCTGCTGGCATCAATTCTTCCCGGCTGGCGGGTGAAGCGCGGAAATTTCGAGATCAAGGTGTTTGCTGGTCTCGATCTGCAGAACCATCGCTTCTCACCGGACGATCCCGGCAACGGCCTGCGAGGAAATCACGCGGGTCTGCGCGTCGGCGCGGACCTGTGGTGGGAGCCGACGCCAACCCTGATGATCGCATCGTCGATCTCGGGATCGACGATCGGCACCAATTTCAGCATTCGCGGCGCTGCCGGCTGGCGTGTTGAGGACCGTTTCTGGGCGGGACCGGAAATCGAAACATCCGGCGATCAGGTCTATCGCCAGTACCGGATCGGCGCCCATATCACCTCGCTGAAATGGTCCGCGTTTGAATGGTCGCTCGGCGCGGGCTATGTTGCGGACAACAGTGATCGTTCCGGTCTTTATGCACGTCTCAGCGTACTGACCCGCCGCTAAAGCCGGACCTCAGCGACCACGAAAGTCTAATGCACCACGGGTTGAACGGTATGACCCGCATCATACTGTAAAAGCCTGCTCCCGATTGTCCGCCAGGAATACGAAATGATTTCCGCATGGGTTTCCGCCCGCCTTGCCGCTCGCGGCATCCACTACGGCTGGATCATGGTCGCCGTGACATTTTTCACGGCGCTCATTAGTTCGGCGTCGGTCGGCGCACCGGGCGTCTTCATCCTGCCGCTGGAAAAGGAATTCGGCTGGAGCACCACGCAGATTTCGTCGGCGCTCTCGATCCGCCTGCTGCTGTTTGGCCTGATGGCCCCCTTCGCCGCCGCGCTGATGGTGCGCTTCGGCTTGCGCAATGTCGTGATGTCGGCGCTCACGATCATAGCCGTCGGCCTGCTTGCCTCGCTGGCGATGACGCAAGCCTGGCATCTGATCGCGCTGTGGGGATTCGTGGTCGGGTTCGGCACCGGCATGACGGCGATGGTGCTAGGCGCAACCGTCGCGACGCGCTGGTTCGTCGCGCATCGCGGACTGGTGGTTGGCATCCTGGCGGCCAGCGTTGCCACCGGACAGCTCATCTTTCTTCCCATCATGGCCTATCTCACCGAGGCTTATGGCTGGCGTGTGGCGCTCGGCACGATGTGCGTGATGCTCGCCCTTGCCGCGCTTAATGCGCTGCTGTTCATGACCGACCGGCCATCGGACCTCGGGCTGCGTCCTGTCGGGGATGACGACACGGCCCCGGCCGCTCCGGCGCCCGCCGCCAACTCGATCGTCGCGGCGGCTTTCTCGGCGCTACGCGATGCCTCGAAGACCCGGGTATTCTGGATTCTGTTCGGCACGTTCTTCATCTGCGGCGCGAGCACGAATGGACTGGTGCAGACTCACCTCATTCCGATGTGCGCGGACTACGGCATTCCGGCAACCACCTCCGCGAGCCTGCTGGCAGCGATGGGCATTTTCGATTTCTTCGGAACCATCATCTCCGGCTGGCTGTCGGACCGCTACAGCAACCGCTGGCTGCTGTTCTGGTATTACGGCCTGCGCGGACTGTCGCTGATCTTCCTGCCGTTCACCGATTTCTCGTTCTATGGACTGTCGCTGTTCGCGGTGTTCTATGGACTCGACTGGATCGCGACGGTGCCGCCCACGGTGAAGCTGACGGCCAAGCATTTCGGGCCGGAGCGCGCCGCCATGGTGTTCGGGTGGATCTTCGTCGGCCATCAGCTTGGCTCGGCCAGCGCAGCGTTCGGCGCGGGCCTCACCCGCACACTGTACGAGACCTATCTTCCGGCGTTCTTCGCGGCCGGAATCCTCTGCCTGATCGCAGCGACGGTGCTGATGCTGGTTCGATCCAATCCGAAAGCGGCAGCCGCATAGCAGACTCAGCCGAGACGCCAGACCGCCATCGGCGTCTCGTAGCCCTTCACCGGCACCTCGCCCAGCGAGACCGCGTCCTTGCACGCATCGCCGAGCGTGTCGCGGACGACGGACGAAATCAGCAATCGCGAGTTGAATTCCTTGTTCAGGGATTCAAGGCGCGAGGCGAAATTCACCGTATCGCCGATCACCGTATATTCCTTGCGGCGGGGCGATCCGACGCTACCGGCGACGACATCGCCGAAATGCAGCCCGATGCCGATGCGAAGCGGCCAGCTATTGCGTTCGTTGTCCCGATCCATGGCCGTCAGCATTTCGCGCGCCGCCGCCACGGCATGTTGGGTTGCGTCCGCGGTTTCAAAAGGTGCACCGAACAGCGCGAGAAACCCGTCACCCATGAACTTGTTCACGATGCCGCCATGACGATCGACGATCTCGACAAGCACGGCGAATGCGCCGTCCAGCCGATCGACCACCTCCTGCGGACTGTGAACCCGTGCTGCTGCCGTAAAGCTCCGGAAGTCGACAAACATCACGGCCACGCGGCGAATATCGCTCGCCGTGCTGGTCCCTTCCGCCATCAGCCGCTCGACCACCTGCGGCGAGACGTGCTGGCCGAACAGGTTGGTCACGCGGTCGCGCGCGGTGGCCGCAATGATGCTCTTCTCGAACTGCCGCCGCAATTGAACACCGACAGCGCCAGCGAGGATGCCGCAGATGAATACGACAAGACTTCGGATGACATGATAGTCAACCGCCGGCGGCGCATCCGGATAATAGAACAGCGCCATGCCCAGCAGTTCGATCGCCGCAACGAAACCAGTGAAAGTGGAAAGCCAGAAATCGAGCCGCAGCGTCGAGAGAATAATGAAGATGAAATAGCACAGCGGCCCGACATACCCGAGACCCTGAACCGAGCCCATATTGTTGATATGGAGCGCCAGGGCGATGGTCGGAATGCTGGTCTCGATGAAGACGCTGGCATAGCGCCGGAACACCGGAAGATCGCCCTCGCGCTGAAGCTGCCGCTTGACCATCGCATGAACGAACAGCTCGAACAGAATAAACGGAACCAGAATCGCATAGAGATAGACCGGCTTGAAATTTCCGTGCCAGAGCTGATTCAGTTGATCAGGTGCGACGACGTAAAACAGCCAAAGAACGACGGTGAAAAGCGCGGTCGTTGCGATCAGCGCCTTGATCCGGAGCAATTCAGTCTGGAGAATTTCCCGCGTCAGCGTCCGCCGGAAGTCTTTCGACACCGTTTCGCTTTCGGTCTTCCCCGTCCACGTCCCAAGCCAGCCCATGCCTGCCCCATCGCGTTGCACGTTGCGTCAAAGGATACAGGATTACAGGCCGCGCTCAATCCAGCGTTCGCCTGAATCGCGTCACCGCGATGGTCATGGCGAACAGTACCAGCACGCACAAAGCAATGGCATCATACTGCAGGTTTTCCAGCGATGCGCCCTTGAGCATGATGGCGCGGACGATCCGGATATAATGGGTGAGCGGCAACGCCTCCCCGATCCACTGCGCCCAGACCGGCATGCCGGCGAACGGAAACATGAAGCCGGACAGCAATATGTTCGGCAGGAAGAACATCATCGACATCTGCATGGCCTGAAGCTGGTTCTGCGCGATGGTCGAGAATGTATAACCGATCGAGAGGTTCGCCGCGATGAACAGCGTCGACAGCACCGCAAGCACACCGATGCTGCCGAGGATCGGCACCCCGAACAGCAGCGTTCCGATGCCGATGATGATCGTCGCCTGCAGGAATCCCACCAGCACATAGGGAATGATCTTGCCGAGCATCACCTCGACCGGCGTGATCGGCATCGCCAGCAGGTTTTCCATCGTGCCGCGCTCGATCTCGCGGGTGACGGACAGTGCCGTGAATATCAGCATGGTCATGGTGAGGATGGTGCCGACCAGACCGGGCACGATGTTGAGCCGGGATTCGGCGGCAGGATTGTAGCGGGCGTGGGCACGGATCTCGAACGGCATCTCTGGCGGATCGCCCACCTGCAGATCATGCGCCAGCGCCGTCTGCACGATCTGCCCCAGCGCTCCGAGCGCCGAGCCGGAGGCGACGGGATCGGTGGCATCCGCCGCCACCAGCAGCGCGGGCCTGTCGCCGCGCCGGACGCCGCGCTCGAAGCCGCGCGGAATTTCGACGCCGAACAGCACCTTGCCTGATTCCAGCAGGCTGTCGAATTCGGCGACGGTGTGAACCTGTTGCGTGAACCGGAAATACGCCGTGTTCTGCAGCGCTTTCAGAATCGAACGTCCGAGGTCGCTGTCTTCCTGCAGCAGCACCGCGGTCGGCAGATGGCGCGGCGTGGTATTGATGGCGTAGCCGAACAGCAGAAGCTGCATGATCGGCAGCATCACGATCATGGCGAAGGACACGCGGTCGCGGCGAAGCTGGAGGAATTCCTTCACCAGCATCGCATAAGTGCGCTGCCAGAAACCGCGCATGCCGCCATTGGTGGTTTCAGTTGCACTCATTGGAAGTTATCCTTGGCGCGGCCCATCAACTCGATGAAGACATCTTCGAGCGACGGTTCGGATTTGTGCCAGACGGTGCCGTTGCCCGATTTGTACGGCGCGATCGCGCGCTCCAGCGCGGCTTCATCGCGGCCGGACACATGCAGGCTGGTCCCGAACGGTGCGACCATATCGATGCCCGGCTGATCAACAAGATCGGTCGCCAGCTTGTTCAGGCCTTCCCCGGTCACCGTGTAGGTGGTCAGCGCCGATTTGGCGATGACCTCTTCCACCGTGCCATGCGCAAGCAGATTGCCATAGGCGATATAGGCGATCTCATGACAGCGCTCCGCCTCGTCCATGTAGTGCGTCGAGACAAGCACGGTCAGCCCCTCCGCCGCGAGCGCATGAATCTCGTTCCAGAACTCGCGGCGAGCTTTCGGATCGACGCCAGCCGTCGGCTCGTCGAGCAGAAGCAGTTGCGGGTTCGGCAAGGTGCATGCGCCGAGCGCCAGCCGCTGCTTCCAGCCGCCGGAGAGTTCACCGGCCAGTTGCTCCTCGCGTCCGGTCAAGCCGATGCGCTTGATCATCTCGCGTGCGGCCTCGCGCGGGTCGTCGACTCCGTACAGCCGCGCAACGAACTCCAGATTCTCGCGCACCGATAAATCCTGATACAGGCTGAAGCGCTGGGTCATGTAGCCGACATGCCGCTTGATCTTGTCGGCATCGCGCCGGATGTCGTAGCCAAGACAGGTCCCCTCACCGCTGTCCGGTGTCAGCAGGCCGCACAGCATGCGAATGGTCGTGGTCTTGCCGGAGCCGTTCGGGCCGAGAAAGCCGTAAATCGAGCCGCGCTTCACCTGCATCGACAGGTCATGCACCACCTGCCGCCCGTTGAACGACTTCGACAGGCCGTGAACCTCGATCGCGATATCGGACGGAGCGGCAGCCGTGCTCATGGCGCGGCCTTGCTGCCGGTGAAGACGCTGACCGGCTGTCCGACACGCAGGCTGTCCGGCTTGTTCGGCCGCGCCTGGATCAGATATACCAGCTTCGAGCGTTCACTGAGACTGTAGATCACCGGCGGGGTGTATTCCGCCATGGTGGCGATGAAATAGACTTTGGCCGTGATGTCGTTGGGGCAGCCGTCGCAGGTCACCCGTACCTCCTCGCCGACTTTCATCTTCGGCAGTTCCGGCTCCGGCACATAGAAGCGGACCTTCATGTTGCCGGGCGGCAGGATCGAAATCACCGGACGCTGCGCGGCGACGGTCTCGCCTTCACGGAAATAGATTTGCTGGATGGTGCCGGCGATTGGCGCCTTCATCCGCCGCCGCTCAAGCCGTGTCTGCGACGTATTCACCCGCGCTTCGGCAACACGCAGATTGGCCAGCGCCGTGTCGTAATTCGCCTGCGTGCCCGAACCTGTCTTGCTCAATGCCGCCGCGCGATCAAACGCCTGCTGCGCGTTGGCCAGTGTCGCGTTGCTCTGGTTCAGATCGGCCTGCTGCAGATCGTCATCGACCGCATAGAGCGGCGCACCGACCTCGACGCGGTCGCCTTCGCGGACACTGAGCTTGACCACACGCCCCTGCTCGTCCGGGCTGACAAAGATCATGTCGGCTTCGACCCACCCCTGATAACCGGGGGGCTTCGACTCCCAGCAACCAGCCAGCGACGCGGCGGCCAATATCAGCACGGCAACCCGCGCGGCTTTTCGCGACGCAATCATGCCGCTCTCCCTTCGATAAAAATCAGATCCAGATGAACACGCAGCATCGCCGCGACATCGAGCGGCGCGAGCTTGCCGAACAGCCCCTGCCAGATCACGGAGACAATCATCGGCGCGACCAGAAGTTGCGGAAACTCCGCCAGCTTCGGATCGCGGATTTCACCGCGCGCGATGCCATAGTCGATCAGCTTGCGCATGCCGCCGATGCCATGGGCGATCACTTCGCGATAATAGAACTCGGCGAGTTGCGGAAAGCGCGTGCCTTCGGAAATGATCATGCGAACGATGTCGGCGCGCCGGGTCCCGATCACCTCGCGCGCGAACGTCTCAGCCAGCGCTTCCATCGCCGCGCGCGCCGAGCTCCCGCCAATTCCGATCGGCGGATTGGAAATGCGCACGGTCAGCGGTCCCAGCGCCGTGCGCACCAGTTCCTGAAACAGCGCGTCCTTGTCCTTGAAGTGAAGGTAGATGGTGCCCTTCGCCACACCCGCGCGCTTCGCGACATCGTCGAGGCGGGTTGCGGCAAAACCCTTGGCTGTAAATTCCTCAAGCCCTGCGGCAACGATGGCTGCGCGCCGCTCGGTGGCGCCCATCGCTCGCTTGGATGGGCGCGATGCTGCAGGCTTGCCGGCGGGTGCGCGCGTCTTCGCGCTCCGTCCGGATACTTTCACGGACGCAGGCGCATCCTCGGATGCGTGCTTCGAGGGCCGGATGTCGATCAGGGGGCGTTTTGTCATGGGAAGAATATGACTGACTGGTCAGTCATATTCAAGTGAAAACTGGATCCTCTATCCCTGATTGATACAAGACATTGATATAATTAGCGAGTTTCTACGAAGGGCGACCTTCCCGGCACGATCAGCCGCGGGCGTCGCAGGCCCAGGCGCGGATCACACATTCCTTGCCGCCGAAGGCGTAGCATTTCTTCATTGCCTCGTTGAGCGCGCTGGAAATGCGCGGAGCCACGGCATAGCCGTGCGCGCCGCAAGGTTTGGTCATGTCGAGCGAGAGCGCGACACAGGCGCGCTTCATCGTGACGGCGGAGCATTCGCCTTTGCACTGCTTGAGCGCGGCGACCCGCGCGCTTTGCTCGGCAGGATAGTCGAAGGCCTGTCCGTAAGCCCCGCACTTGCCGATCGCGAGCGCGCCGGCTGCGTCAGCCGGAACGGCGAAATGGGTGGCAAAAGTTGAAACCAAAGCAACAATGAAAAACGCGCGAAGGCGCGCGACGGTACCGTTCGACAAAATCCCCTCCCCCGAGGTCACTCAATGACACTCTAGGGGCCGGGGCGTTTCAACTTGGTGAACAAACCGGAAAGACGACGACGCCTGAACGATCAGGCGCGGCGCGCATCGGCGAGCATTTCAGGCGTGTCGATATCCAGAAAAGCGCTTTTGCCCTCGACTTCGACCTCCGCAACCGCTTCAGCGTGCTGCGCGATCAGATGCCGCGCGCCGATATCACCGTCGAGTGTCATCAGTTCGGGGAAAAATCTGCGCGACCACAACACCGGATTACCGCGCCGACCGCCCGCGACCGGCACCACGATCAGCGAGCCGCGATCCGGCGCAAAAGCCTCCACCAGCCGGTCAATCAATCTGGCGTCGATCAGCGGCATGTCGCCCAGACACACCACTGCGCCATCGGCGCTTTCAGGCACTGCGCTCACACCCGCTTTCACGGAGGTCGCAAGGCCCTCGGCAAAATCCGGATTGCTCACGAATGTCACGTTGAGACCTTTCAGCGCAGCTTCGACATCGCCGGACTGATGGCCGGTGACGACGATCACCGGCGAGGCTCTTGATGCCAGTGCCTGCTCGGCGACGATCCGCACCAGCGTCTTGCCGTTCAGTTCGGCCAGCAGTTTGTTCGGCCCACCCATGCGGGTCGAACGGCCAGCGGCCAGAACAATCGCCGCGACATTCCTGTTGCCATCCAACTCGATCGGCACACGCGGCTGCGGGCGTGTCACGATCTCCATCAGGAGACCACCGACTCCCATGCCGGTCACATCTGCGCGGGTCACCGGAAGCCTGGCCAGGAGGCGCATCAGAATCCAGTCGAACCCGTTTTCTTTCGGCGAACGCGCGCAGCCGGGCGCGCCGAGAACAGGCCGGTTGTTGACATTGCCGATCAGCATGAGATTTCCGGGATCGACCGGCATGCCGAAATGTTCGACTGCGCCGCCGATACGTTCGATCGCAGCGGGGATCACGTCACGCCGGTCAGCGATCGCGGACGCACCGAATACCAGCACAAGTTCGGCGCCGAGGCCGAGCAATTCGTCAATGGCCGGAGCCAGCGCAGCTTCATCATGAGGAACGCGCCGCTCGGCAATGATGCGAGCGCCCGCCGGTGCGAGGCGCTCTTCGGTCACACGCAACGTCTTGTCGATCACTTTCGGCGCAAGCCCGGGAAGCATGGTGGAGACAACACCGACGCGCTTGATTGTGAACGGGGCAACCCGCATCCTCCCGGCGCTGGCCGCCACCACGGCCGCGTCCCGCAACTTTGCTTCCACACCAAAAGGAATGATCTTGACGGTTGCGATCATTTCTCCGGCAACAACCGGCTTGAATGCCGCGAGCGTTGCAAATGTAATGGCCTCATCGACGCGGTTGATGCGATCGACGGCCTCGCGATCCACGACCAGCACGCCTGCTTCCGCAGCAAACAAATTTGCGCGGCCGGTAAAGGCTCGCTCGACACTGACCCCCTCGCCCGCCACCGCAGCGGCGATGCTGGCGGCCGCTTCGTCTTCTGACACATCGCCCTTATCGAGGCGCGCGACCACGATTTCCTTTACACCCGACCGTTTCAACGCGGCGATTTCATCCGCCCCGATCACGGTGCCTTTCTTGAGAACCAGCGATCCCTGACGGATCGCGTGAACCGTGACGCCGCCAAGGGCATCGTCGGGTTTAACAGGACCGAACTTCATGCCGCCGACTTCGTCTTGAGAGGCGTATCGGCGGGAAGCCGCAGCCTTGCGGTGATCTCGGCCATGATTGCCACCGCGATTTCCGACGGCGAGACCGCGCCGATGTTGAGGCCGATGGGCGCATGAATGCGCGCAAGCGCGGCGTCGCTCGCGCCCTGCGCCTTCAGCCGGTCGAGACGCTTGGCATGCGTTTTCCGCGAACCCAACGCGCCGATGTAGAAACAATCGCGCTCCAGCGCATGCAGCAGCGCCGGATCGTCGATCTTCGGATCATGGGTGAGCGCCACAAAGGCGGTATAGCGGTCGATGTTCAATGGTGGCAGCGCGACGTCCGGCCAGTCCGCGAACAGCGGCACATCCGGAAAGCGCTCAGGCGATGCGAAGGCCGTGCGCGGATCGACCACATAGACATCGTAATCCAGCGATTGCGCCAGCGGCGCGAGCGCTTGGCTGATATGGACCGCACCGATGATGACAAGCCGCGCGGTGGGCGCATAGACATTCAGAAACAGCTTCTTGCCGTCGCTCTCGATCATGCCGCTCTTGCCCATGCGCAGATGCCTGTCGAGATCGTCGCGCAGCGGATCGGCGGCGATGTCCGCCGCCTTGATCAGGCGCTGATCGCCGGTAACAACATCCGTCACTACAATCACGGCGCGGCGCGCCGCGCGCTCGGCGTTCAGTTCAGCCAGCGTGTCCTGTTTCAAGAGTTGCCCACCTTTTCCACGAACACCCGGATGGTGCCGCCGCAGGACAGCCCGACATTCCAGGCGGTCTCATCGGCGACGCCGAACTCCAGCAGCTTCGGCTGGCCGCTTGCGATGACGTCCAGCGCCTCGGTGACCACCGCGCCCTCGACGCATCCGCCTGAGACAGAGCCAAGAAAAGTGCCGTCGTCATTGATGACAAGACTGGAGCCTGCGGGGCGCGGCGCCGAGCCCCAGGTCTCGACCACAGTGGCCAGCGCGACGCCGTGACCGGACTTCATCCAGGTCTCGGCGGCCTTCAGAATGTCTTCGTCGCGGTTGAGCATGGTGCGATCCTCAAGCTGCGGAGCGGGTTTCGATGCGGCGGGGCGGCTGGTCCGAGGACAGCGCCGAAATCAGCCCTTCCATGGACTTCAAGTTATGCACGGGACGGAATTCATCAACATGGGGCAGCATCATTTTGATGCCCTGTGCCTTGGCCTCGAAGCCGTCAAATCGCAGCAACGGGTTCAGCCAGATCAGGCGGCGGCAGGACCGATGCAGCCGGTCCATCTCGAATTCCAGCCGGGAATCCGCTTCGCGCTCGAGGCCGTCCGAGATCAACAGCACGGTCGCGCCCTGCCCGAGCACCCGGCGGCCCCATAGATTGTTGAAGTTATGCAGCGAGGTCGCAATGCGCGTGCCTCCCGCCCAATCCTCCACGCTGTTCGAGCAGGCCGCAAGCGCCTCGTCCGGATCGCGCGCGCGCAAGGCCCGCGTCACATTGGTCAGGCGGGTGCCGAATAAAAACACTGATACGCGCTTGCGCGCGTCGGTGATGGCATGAAGGAATTGCAGGAACAGCCGCGTGTAATCCGTCATCGAGCCGGAAATATCGAGGAGCGCCACGATCGGCGCAGGCTTGTCGATGCGCCCGAGCTTATGGAATTTGACGATCTCTCCGCCGGTCCGCAGGCTGCCGCGCAGCGTGCGCCGCAGGTCGAGGCGTGTCCCTCTTGCGTCGGGCTTGAAACGCCGTGTCCGCAATTCGGCCTGCGGAAGTTTCATATTGGCGATGGCGCGCGTCACCTCGGCGATTTCAGCCGCGCTCATTTGCGCAAAGTCCTTGCGCTGAAGCACCTCACGGTCGGACACCGAGAGCTGAACGTCCTTCTCCTCGATCTCGGGCCCTTCGATATTGCGGCTCTGCGAGAATGCCTCCTGCACACGGCGCGACGCGGGCGGCGGCGGCTTCTGCGCCTCGGGCGGGAGCGGCACGGAGTCGAGCATGCTTTCCATGCCCTCGGCGCGGCGGAAGAACAGATCGAACGCCTGCGCGAAAATCAGCGCATGCTCATGACGTTTGACGAAAATGGATTCGAGCGTGGTGAACAGATCGGCGCGGTTGCCGATGTCGATCAGTTGCATCGCCCTCAAGGCGTCGATCACCGCGCCCGGCCCGATTGGCAACCCGGCCACGCGCAGCGCGCGGGCAAAGCCGATGACATTGTCCGCGATCAGTCCGGTCGCTGGTGTGATGTCATTGGTCATGACACTGTCCGGATTGCGTTCAGGCCGCCGGGTCCTTGACGGCTTCCTTGATGACCTTGTCGAGCGCCGGACCCTGCATGCGTCCGATATCGTCCTGATATTTGAGCAATGCGCCGAGCGTATCGCCCACCACCTGCGGGGTCAGCGAGCGCGCATCGAGTTCGGTCAGCGCGGTGGCCCAGTCGATCGTCTCCGCGACGCCCGGCACCTTGAACAGATCCTGCTCGCGCAGCGCCTGCACGAAACCGACCACCTGCTGCGACAGCTTCGCGCCGATGTTCGGCACCCGCGACTTGACGATGGCCAGTTCGCGCTCGGCGGACGGATAATCGACCCAGTGATACAGACAGCGCCGCTTGAGCGCGTCGTGGATCTCGCGGGTGCGGTTCGAGGTGACGATCACGATTGGCGCTTGCGGCGCTTTCACCGTGCCGAATTCGGGGATTGTCACCTGAAAATCGCTGAGGATTTCGAGCAGATAGGCCTCGAAGGCTTCATCGGCACGGTCGAGTTCGTCGATCAGCAACACCGGGGGACCTGCGACATCCGGCTCCAGCGCCTGCAGCAGCGGACGCTTGATCAGATACTTTTCCGCGAACACGTCGGCGGACAGTTGCTCGCGGTCGGTTTCGCCGCTGGCTTCCGCCAGACGGATGGCGATCATCTGCGCCGCGCTGTTCCACTCGTAAACGGCGGACGCAACATCGAGACCTTCATAGCACTGCAGACGGATCAGCTTGCGCCCGAGCGCGGCGCTCAGAACCTTGGCGATCTCGGTCTTGCCGACACCCGCCTCGCCTTCGAGAAACAGCGGGCGGCCCATCCGCAGCGACAGATAGACGACTGTCGCGAGCGAACGCTCCGCCAGATAGCCACGGCTGGTGAGCAGATCGAGCGTTGCATCGACGGACGCCGGAATCTTGCTCATGAGGTGATGAACTCCAGTCGCGTTACTTTGCCGTGGCGGCGTCAACGGCCCGGCGCGCAAGCACGCCGATCAGATGCGCACGATACTCCGCGCTGCCGTGAATGTCGCTGTTGAGACCGTCGGCGGCAACCGTCAGCCCGTCGAGCGATTTGGCCGAGAACCGCTTCTTCAGCGCTTCCTCGAATTCGGTGACACGGAACACGCCATCTCCGCCTGCGCCGGTGACCGCCACGCGGACATCCGACGGACGCCGCGCAACGAACACGCCGACCAGCGCATAACGCGAGGCCTGATTGCGGAATTTCTGATACGCGGCCTTCTTCGGCAGCGGAAACATCACGCGGGTGATGATCTCGTCCGGCTCGAGCGCAGTGGTGAACAGACCCTGGAAGAATTCTTCCGGCTTGAGCTTGCGCTTGTTGGTGACGATGGTGGCGCCGAGCGCCATCACGGCTGCCGGATAATCCGCCGTCGGATCGTTATTGGCGAGGGAGCCGCCGATGGTGCCCTTGTGGCGCACGGCAGGATCGCCGATCAGACCCGCAAGCTCCGCCAACGCCGGGATCGCTTCGCCGACGATAGCCGAGTTCGCAACTTCGTAATGTGTCGCGGTCGCGCCGATCACAAGGCTGCGGCCCTTCATTTCGATGGTGTTGAGGCCTTCGATATGGCTGAGATCGACCAGATGCGGCGGGCTGGCGAGCCGCTGCTTCATCACCGGCACCAGCGTGTGACCGCCGGCGATCAGCTTGGCGTCTTCGTTCTTGACCAGAAGATTGGCGGCCTGCCGCACAGTCCCCGGACGATAATATTTGAAGTCGTACATGAGATGTCCTTCGGGAGCGCCAGGTTACGCGAGATCGGATTTGGCCATCGCTTTGGCGCCGGCCGCAATCGACAGCACGATATTCTGGTAACCGGTGCAGCGGCACAGATTGCCTTCCAGCTCTTCGCGAATGACTTCGTCGCTGAGGTCATGCCCCTTGCGATGGACGAGGTCGACCGCGGTCATGATCATGCCCGGCGTGCAGAAGCCGCACTGCAATCCATGATGTTCGCGGAACGCTTCCTGCATCGGATGCAGCGGTGCGCCATCCGCAGCCAGGCCCTCGATGGTTGTCACATTGTGACCGTCCGCCATCACGGCCAGCGTGGTGCAGGACTTCACCGCCTTGCCATCGAGATGCACGACACAGGCCCCGCACTGGGATGTGTCGCAACCCACGTGGGTCCCGGTCAGATGAAGATGCTCGCGCAGGAACTGGACGAGGAGCGTACGCGAATCGACTTTTCCTGTCACAGGATTACCGTTCACGATCAGTGAGATCTTGGCCATCAAAACTCTCTTGGTTTCGGCTTGGCGCGACGTGAAACCGCGTTCCGGTACACGGAAGGCGCGGCGCAGAACGCGATTTAAAATGGTTCCAAATTCATAATATGGTCCAATGCGGCAATGGGCAACCTCGCCACACCCTGCTTTCGGACAAGAAGGCTTGATTTGCGCGGGACGCTGATATGCCCAAACGGCCTCAGGCCGTTTTCACCGCGTCGGCGAATTTCGCGAAAAACTCGTCGGCCAGCTTCTTTGCCGCGCCATTGATGAGCCGCTGGCCGAGCTGCGCCAGCTTGCCGCCGATCTGGGCTTCCACATTATAACTCAGCAACGTGCCGCCATCCTTCTCAGCCAGCGCCACGGTCGCTCCGCCCTTGGCGAATCCGGCGACACCGCCCTCGCCTTCGCCGGAAATCCTGTAGCTGTTTGGCGGATCGAAATCGCTCAGGGTGACCTTGCCCTTGAAGCGCGCGGACACCGGCCCGACCTTCATCTTGGCGACCGCCTCAAACTGATTCTCGCCGGCGACATTCAACTCCTCGCAGCCCGGAATGCAGGACTTGAGGACCGCCGGATCGTTGAGCTTCGCCCAGACCACCTCGCGCGAAGCAGGAAGCTGCACCTCACCCGTCATCGTCATTGCCATGTGCATGCCTCCTTCAACCGGTACCGACAGTTCAATTAGGATACAGCGATCGCAAAGGAAAGGGTATCGTGCGGAAGGGAGCGTTGCAAAATCATCGGGCTGCAAGCGTTTGTCGTGTTGCAGTGCTTTCAGTCACAGGTATCGCGCTATTGGCAGGCGCCGGAGCCTTGGATAGGGTCCGCGCATCATGAGTTCGTCCCTGCCGCCCCTGCTCGCGCCGCTGCTGTCGAGCGCCGCCATGCGCACCGTGTGCGATGACGAGGTGTATCTGCAGCATATGCTGGATTTCGAGCACGCCCTTGCGCGCGCGGAAGCCGGTGTCGGCATCATACCCGCCAGCGCCGTGGTCAGCATCGCGAAGGCCTGCCACGCGGAAGGATTCGACCGCGCGGCGCTGGCCGAAGCCGCGGTTCAGTCCGGAAATCTTGCGATCCCGCTGGTAAAAATGCTGACCGCGAAAGTCGCCGCCACCGATCCCGCCGGCGCACGCTATGTCCATTGGGGCGCGACCAGCCAGGATGTGATCGACACCGCGACCATGCTTGGCCTGCGCGCCGCGATCAACGCCCTGCTGACGGACCTCGATCGCGCCATCGCCGGCTTCACCAAGCTGGCGATTGAGCATCGCGACACGGCGGTGGTGGCGCGCACCTGGCTGCAGCACGCCCTGCCGATGCCTTTCGGATTGAAGCTGGCGGAATATGCCGCCGCGCTCGGTCGCTCGCGCGAACGCCTCAAGCGATTGCGCAGCGAAACGCTGGCGCTGCAATTCGGCGGTGCCGCCGGAACGCTCGCGGCCCTCGGCGACAAGGGCCTCAAGGTCGCCGAACAGCTTGCACAGGAGCTGTCGCTCCCGTTGCCCGATGCGCCCTGGCACACCCATCGCGACCGGATTGCGGATGTCGCCTCAAGTCTCGCCATTCTCACAGGCACCTGCGGCAAGATCGCCCGCGATGTGTCGCTGATGATGCAGACCGATGTCGGCGAAGCCTTCGAGCCCGCGGGCGAAGGCCGCGGCGGCTCATCGACCATGCCGCACAAGCGCAATCCCGTGGCCGCGGCACGCGCGCTGGCCGCGGCGACCATGGCGCCCAATCTCGCGGCGACGATCATGGCGGCGCAGGTGCAGGATCATGAGCGCAGCGCTGGGCCATGGCACGCCGAATGGCCGACGCTGCCGACCCTTCAGCTGGTGACGTCCGGCGCGCTCGCCGCCATCGCCGAGATCGCCGAAGGCCTTGAGGTCGATGTGGCGCGCATGCGCGCCAATCTCGACATGACGCAGGGCCTGGTCATGGCGGAAGCCGTCTCCATGGCGCTGGCGGAAAAGGTCGGCAAAAGCGAAGCCCATCATCTTGTCGAGACCGCAAGCCGCAGGGCCATTGAGAGCAAGCTCCATCTACGCAACGTCCTTGCTGAAGACACGCGCGTCACGGCTCACATTTCGGCAGATGAACTGGAAGCGCTGTTCAACCCGATGGCCTATCAGGGCGTCGCACAAACACTGATCGATCGCCTGCTGGCGCCGCTCGGCGGCGCGCAAGAACTTACGGAGAAATAACATGCCGATGATCGACGCCGACGGGTGCCTGCTGAATGTTTCTGTCGAAGGGCGCGACGGCGGGCCGACGATCATGCTGTCGAACTCGCTCGGCGCGACCATGCAGATGTGGGAGCCGCAGATGGCGGCACTCACGAAACTCTATCGCGTGGTACGTTACGACCGGCGGGGTCATGGCAAATCCGGCGTGCCCAAGGGCCCGTATTCGATGGAGCGTTTCGGCAAGGACGTGCTGGCGATTCTCGATGACCTGAACATCGAGAAGATTCACTGGTGCGGTTTGTCCATGGGCGGCATGGTCGGCCAGTGGCTCGGCGCCAATGCACCCGAACGTATCGAGAAGCTCATCCTCGCCAACACATCCTGCTACTATCCCGACCCGACGAACTGGCTGAACCGCATTAAGGCGGTGAAAGAAAGTGGCATCGCTTCCATTGCCGACGCCGTGATCGCGGCATGGCTCACGGCCGATTTCCGCGAACGCGAGCCGCAGATCACCCAGCGCATGAAGGCGATGCTGGTCGCATCCCCCGTGGAAGGCTACATCGCCTGTTGCGAAGCCTTGAGCACACTCGACCAGCGAGATCTGCTACCGCGCATCAAGGCGCCGACGCTGGTCATTGCAGGACGCCATGACATCTCTACACCGGTTGAAGCCAGCGTCTTCATCCGCAGCCACATTCCGAATGCGAGCATGACGCTGCTCGATGCGGCCCACATTTCAAATGTGGAGCAGTCCCACAACTTCACCGAAGCCGTGGTCGGCTTCCTCACCCAACGCTGAGACCGCTCATGGATGACGATCAACACCGAGACCAAGGTACCGCGCAACGGCGCAAGGTTCTCGGCAATGCCTGGGTCGACAAGTCCGCCGCCAGCAGGACGCCATTCAATGCGGACTTTCTCGATCTCATCACGCGCTATGCGTGGGGCGAAATCTGGACGCGCCCGCACTTCGATGAGCGCACGCGCCGCGTCCTCGTCATCGGCACGATGATGGCGCTCGGGCAATGGGATGAATTCCGCCTTCATGTCCGCGCGGCCCTGAGCGAAGGCGGTTTCACGCCGGACGACATCAGGGAAATCCTGCTGCAGCAGGCGATCTATTGCGGTGTCCCTGCCGCCAATCACGCGGTCAAGGAAGCCGCGAACGTGATTCAGGAATTGGGGCTGCCCGACAGCAAGCCGTGATGCGGAACGGCGGTGTCCGCCGCCGCCTCCTTCCGTTCAGCGGCGGGATCGGTGTCGATGATCAGCAGGATCGCGGCACCGATCAGGAGCAATGCCTCGCTGGCGTGAAGCCGCAGCACCGCCATTTCCCCGACCTTCGACGCTGCGATCAGGCACGCCATGCTGATGAATGCGCCGAGCCCGAGCGCGAAAGCCAGCGCTTCATCTGCGCCGCCCTTGTTGCGGATCGCTGCGCGAACAGCCAGCACCAGAAAAACCAGAAAGAACGCCGCCACGATCACCTTGGACAGCGCGAGCAACCACGCAACGCGTATCGTCCCCATCGACGAGAGCGTGGTGAAATCGCTGACATACAGCGCGGTGGCGATATTGGTCCGGTCATAAAAGCCGCGGATCGGCGAAATCCAGATTTTCATCGCCGAGATGCTCCATGACGGGATGAAATAGCTCGCCAGAAGCACGCCATTGAACGTGCTGATCCGCCAATCCTTCGACATGCCGAGCCTGCCCCTGCTTTGCGCCAAAGCCGCAGCCTTTCGGGCGCAGCGGTGATGATCGGCGGAGCTAACGCCGCTCAAAGGCGGCCAGCAATTTAAACCCTTTTTTAACCTTAACGGCGCGCCTGCCCTGTGGACAAGGCATCGCCGGCGCACCGGGGATTCTGCCTCCCGGCCAGCCGGGCTCGCGGCCTGGAGCCGCGCTCTTCCGGATTCAAAGGAACCGGGGGTTCCGATGTCGGCCCTTCGCGGCGTCGCAAACGTCGTGGAAGATTGCCCACGCCCCCTCCGGGTACGGTTGCCGCGCTCAAGTCCCACTGTTAGAAAATGGGACGACGCGACGATCCGGCTGCCGGAGCCTTCGACGTGTCACCCGTTTTGCTCGAACACGGCAGCCCATGGATTATTTCGCCCAGCAGCTCATCAACGGATTGGTGCTCGGCTCGATCTATGGCCTGATCGCGATCGGTTACACGATGGTCTACGGGATCGTGGGCATGATCAATTTCGCCCATGGCGACATTTTCATGATCGGCGGCTTTATCGCCCTCATCACCTTTCTGATACTTGTCTCCATCGGGCTGACCACCGTCCCGGTCATCCTGCTGCTGGTGCTGCTGGTCGCCATGGCGGTCACCGCGCTGTACGGCTGGACCGTCGAGCGGATCGCCTACCGTCCGCTGCGGCAGTCGTTTCGTCTGGCCCCCATGCTGTCCGCCATCGGCATGTCGTTCGTTCTGACCAACTACGCGCAGGTCTCGCAGGGCGCGCGCGTCAAGCCGGTGCCGCCCGTCGTGACCGGCGGACACACGCTGTTCGAGCGCGATGGCTTCGTGGTTCAGCTCTCCAACATCCAGATCATCGTGGTCGTCACCACCGTCGTCCTGCTCGCGATCTTCTCGTGGCTGGTGGCGCGCACCCGGCTCGGCCGTGACATGCGCGCCTGCGAGCAGGATCAGACCATGGCCGCGCTGCTCGGCGTCGATGTCGACCGCACCATCTCGATGACCTTTGTCATCGGCGCTGCGCTCGCTGCCGTCGCGGGCATGATGTATCTGCTCTATTACGGCGTGGTCGATTTCTTCATGGGCTTCGTCGCCGGCATCAAGGCGTTCACTGCCGCCGTCCTTGGCGGCATCGGCTCCCTTCCCGGCGCGATGCTCGGAGGTCTGCTGATCGGCCTGATCGAAACCTTCTGGGCTGCCTACTTCACGTCCGAATACAAGGACGTCGCCGCCTTCTCGATTCTGATCGTTGTCCTCATCTTCCTTCCGACCGGCCTGCTCGGCCGTCCGGAAGTCGAAAAAGTCTGAGAGGCACCGTGGCGCGCGCAACCGATCCCGCCATTCGCGCGCCAAAAGCCGCCGCGGCTCCGCACGGCATGGCCTTCATTCTGAAAAAATCCCTCATCAGCGCCCTTGTGGCGCTGGTTCTGTTTTCGCTGATGATTGGCGTGAGAACCGAAGCAGGCCCGGAAGGCCAGTTGATCTACTGGACGCGGTTCGGCGACCTTGCCGCGATTGTCGCGGCGGTGTTCTTCGGCAGCATCGTTGTCGAACTACTGAGGCAATGGATCGGCCCCACCAGGAGCGTGTCGCTCGTTCCAGAAAGCGCCCGCGCCACGCTCGGAAACCTTGGCCGCTTTATCGCGCCGGCGCTTCTCGTGTTCGCGCTGCTGGTGCCGGTGATGTTTTACAATCAACGCTACATTCTCGATCTCGGCATCCTCGTCCTGACCTATGTCATGCTGGGCTGGGGCCTGAACATCGTGGTCGGTCTCGCCGGTCTGCTCGATCTCGGTTATGTCGCGTTCTACGCTGTCGGCGCCTATTCCTATGCGCTGCTGTCGACCACCTTCGATCTGTCGTTCTGGGTCTGCCTCCCGCTCGCCGGCATCCTCGCCGCCTTCTGGGGCGTGCTGCTCGGCTTCCCCGTGCTGCGCCTGCGCGGTGACTATCTCGCCATTGTCACGCTGGCGTTCGGTGAAATCATCCGCCTTGTTCTGCTCAACTGGCAGAACATCACCGGCGGCCCCAACGGCATCACCGGCATTCCCCGCCCGTCGTTCTTCGGCATTCCGCTGACCAACACCGATGACGGACTTGCCGCCCGGCTCGGAATCGAGTTCTCGACCACACATCGCGTGGTCTTCCTGTTTTATCTGATCCTCGCACTCGCTCTGTTGACCAACTGGGTCACCATCCGCCTGCGCCGCCTGCCCATCGGCCGCGCATGGGAAGCGCTGCGCGAAGACGAAGTCGCGTGCCGCTCGCTCGGCATCAACACCACGACGACCAAGCTGACCGCATTCGCCACCGGCGCGATGTTCGGCGGCTTCGCCGGCGCGTTCTTCGCCACGCGGCAAGGCTTCATCAGCCCGGAATCCTTCACCTTCCACGAGTCCGCGCTGGTGCTGGCCATTGTCGTGCTCGGCGGCATGGGCTCGCAACTCGGCGTTGCGCTTGCCGCGCTCACCATGATCGGCGGCTTTGAGTTGTTTCGCGGCCTCGAACAATTCCGCATGCTGGTGTTCGGCTCGGCCATGGTGCTGCTGATGATCTGGCGGCCGCGCGGCCTGATCGGCCATCGCGCGCCTTCGGTTTATCTGGAAAAGCCCACCGAGATTTCATCCGCCATGGTCAAGGAAGGCCACGGATGAACGCGAGCACAAACGACATTCTCGCCGTCGATCATCTGTCGATGCGCTTTGGCGGCATTGTCGCCGTCAACGACCTGTCGTTCACGGCGAAGCGCGGCGACATCACCGCGCTGATCGGCCCCAACGGCGCGGGCAAGACCACGGTCTTCAACTGCATCACCGGTTTCTACAAACCGACCACCGGCATGATGCGGCTCATTCATGACGATGGCCGCGAATTCCTGCTGGAACGGCTGTTCGACTACCGCATATCCAAGGTCGCGAAGGTCGCGCGCACCTTCCAGAACATCCGGCTGTTCGCCGGCATGACTGCGCTCGAAAACCTGATGGTGGCCCAGCACAATTCGCTGATGCAGGCATCGGGCTATACGTTTCTCGGCCTGATCGGCGCGCCGGGTTTCCGGCAAGCTGAAAAAGACGCCATCGACCGCGCGCGCTACTGGCTTGATCGCATCGGCCTCACCGCCCGCGCCGATGACGCTGCGGGAAATTTGCCCTATGGCGATCAGCGCCGGCTCGAGATCGCGCGCGCGATGTGCTCCGAGCCGGTTCTGCTCTGTCTCGACGAGCCTGCCGCCGGGCTCAATGCGCGCGAGAGCGACGAACTGAGCCAGTTGCTGCGCGCGATCCGCACGGATCACAAAACGTCAGTGCTGCTGATCGAACATGACATGTCGGTGGTGATGGAAATTTCCGACTGCATCTTCGTGCTCGATCATGGCGTGAAGATCGCCGCGGGCACGCCGCAGGAGATCCGCAACGATCCGAAAGTCATCGCCGCCTATCTCGGCGCGGACGAACAGGCCGCCGCCGAGGTCATGGAGGGCGGCACATGAGCGCGCTGCTTTCCATCCGCGGCCTCGTCGCGGCCTATGGCAATATCGAAGCGCTGAAGGGCGTCGATCTCGATATCAATCCGGGCGAGATTGTCGCCCTGATCGGCTCCAACGGCGCGGGCAAGTCCACGCTGATGATGTCCGTATTCGGGCGGCCGCGCGCCCGCGCGGGCATCATCACGTTCGATGGCCGCGACATTACCGGCGAGCCGACGCATCTGGTCGCGCGGCTGCGCATCGCGCAATCTCCCGAGGGACGCCGCATTTTCCCGCGCATGACGGTCGCGGAAAATCTTCGCATGGGCGCCGACGCCGCCAGCGAAAGCACCGAGGCCGAACGCAACGAAGACCTTGAGAAGGTGTTTGCACTGTTCCCGCGCCTGAAAGAGCGGATCGCGCAGCGCGGCGGTACGCTGTCCGGCGGCGAACAGCAAATGCTGGCGATCGGCCGCGCGCTGATGAGCCGCCCGCGTCTCTTGATGCTGGACGAGCCGTCCCTCGGCCTCGCGCCACTGATTGCGCGGCAAATCTTCGACGCCGTCCGCACCCTCAACCGCCGCGATGGCCTGACGGTTCTTATTGTCGAGCAGAACGCCAATCACGCGCTGAAGCTGGCGCATCGTGGCTATGTGATGGTGAACGGGAAGATCACGCTCAGCGGAACCGGCGCGGAACTGCTGGCGCGGCCGGAAATCCGCGCGGCTTACCTAGAGGGAGGCCGCCACTGATGTCCCTTTATGAGAACGAATCCCTTTTCCAGATCCTGTTCGTAACCCTGATCCTCGGCGGCGGCTGCGCGATCATGACCGGGCGCGGCATCGCGCTGACATGGCGCAGCATGACCATGGCCGTCATCGCCATGATTCCGCTCGGCCTTGCGGTCCGTTTCATTCATTTTGCACTGTTCAACGAAACTTTGCTCCAACCGCTGACCTACATCCTTGAAACCGCCCTGTTGATCGCCGCTGCCTGCCTCTCGTTTCAGCGGACCCGGGCGCAGCAGATGGTGCGGCAGTATTACTGGCTGTATGAACCCAGCGGCCCTCTCGGCTGGCGGCTGCGGCAAGATGCGCCAGTCAAGGCCTGAGCACGGCGCAAGATTGCCGATGACTTGGCGGTAAAATCAGCCGACAATATCCGTGATTTGTTCGCCCGGCGGGCCGTCCGGCTGCGCCTTCGAGACCTGCATGAGGATTGCTCTATGAAACCCACCCGTATCCTTGGCCTCGCACTCGGCGCGTCGATTGCCATGTCGACTGCTGCGTTTGCGCAAGACATTTCCGTCGCGGTCGCCGGTCCGATGACGGGCAGCGAATCCGCGTTCGGCCGCCAGATGAAGAACGGCGCCGACCTCGCCGTGGCCGACATCAACGCCGCCGGCGGCGTCAACGGCAAAAAGCTGGCGCTGCAGATCGGCGACGATGCCTGCGATCCAAAGCAGGCCCGCTCGGTCGCCGAAAAGCTCGCAAGCTCCAAGGTCCAGTTCGTCGCCGGCCACTTCTGCTCGTCGTCGTCGATCCCGGCGTCGGAAGCTTATGCCGAAGGCAATGTGCTGCAGATCACTCCGGCCTCGACCAATCCGGTCTTCACCGAGCGCAAGCTGTGGAACGTGCTGCGCGTCTGCGGACGCGACGACCAGCAGGGCACCGTCGCCGCGCAGTACATCCTCAAGGCGTTCGCGGGCAAGAATGTCGCGATCCTCAACGACAAGACGACCTATGGCAAAGGCCTCGCCGACGAGACCAAGAAGGCGCTCAACGCCGGCGGCATGAAGGAAAAGCTGTTCGAGTCCTACAACAAGGGCGACAAGGACTTTAACTCCATCGTCTCGCGCCTGAAGCGCGACAACATCGACCTCGTCTATGTCGGTGGCTATCACCAGGAAGCCGGCCTTATCCTGCGCCAGATGCGCGATCAGGGCATGAAGACGCTGTTGATGGCGGGCGACGCCATGAACGACAAGGAATTCGCCTCGATCACCGGCGCGCTCGCGGAAGGCACCCTGTTCACCTTCGGCCCTGATCCGCGCAACAAGCCGACCGCGAAATCCATTGTCGAGAAGTTCAAGGCCAAGGGCATCGACCCGGAAGGCTACACGCTCTACACCTACGCCGCGTTTCAGATCTGGTCGCAGGCGGTCGCGAAGGCCAAGACCACCGATCCGAAGAAGGTGATGGAAACCATCAAGGGCGGTGAATGGGATACCGTTCTCGGCAAGCTGGCATTCGACGCCAAGGGCGACATCAAGGCGATCGACTATGTCGTCTACCGGTGGGACGCCAAGGGCAACTACGCCGAGATCAACAAGGGATCGTGATCCACCCTCATCCTGAGGAGCCGCGCAGCGGCGTCTCGAAGGATGATGTAGCGAAGCAGCCTCATGGTCCGGGACGCGCAACATGCGCTCCTCACCATGAGGTTTCTTTTTGACTACCCAAAATTCTGCAGCGCCGGGAACGTCTCCAGCAGCCAGATGCTGACATCCGAAATCGCGCCGGTCAGAAACCCGATCCCGACCAGAACCATCAGCACACCCATCACCCGCTCCACGGTGGCGAGATGCTTTTTCATGCGCGCCAGCACCGCCGAAAACCGTTCGACCATGAAGGCTGCGATCAGGAACGGAATGCCGAGTCCGGCAGAATAGACGGCGAGCAGGCCCGCGCCTTTTGCCACCGTCGTTTCCGATGCCGCGACCGAAAGAATGGCCGCTAGGATCGGCCCGATGCATGGCGTCCACCCAAACGCGAACGCCAGACCCATCACATAAGCGCCCCACAGCCCGACGGGCTTGGGGATCGGCAGCCGCCCTTCCCGCATCAGGAAGCCGATGCGCGTGAGGCCGAGGAAATGCAGGCCCATCAGAATGATCGCGATGCCCGCGATAATCGAGAGCTGCGCGGACCACGCGCGAATGAAACCGCCGATCAGGCTGGCGCTGGCGCCGAGCGCCACGAACACCGTTGAAAATCCGAGCACGAACACCAGTGCCGACAGCATCACCGCGCGCTTGGACGCCCGCGGCTCCTCGTCATTGGCGACATGCTCGATGGTCGCCCCGGTCAGATAGATCAGATACGGCGGCACCAGCGGCAACACGCATGGCGACAGAAAGCTGATGATACCAGCGGCGAGCGCAGCGGGGATGGAGACGTCCTGAATCATGCCGCTTATTGCCCTGTTGCCCATATGCTATGCAAGCGCCAGCATGATGGTTCCGCGTGTTGTGATCGGGATGTGACCGGAAAGAAAAGAGACATGAAGAACCTTTTGACCGACATTCCCGGCGTCCGCGTCGGCCATGCCCACGACGCGGCGGTCGCCTCCGGTGTCACCGCCGTGATCTTCGACAAGGCGGCGATCGCCTCTGCCGACGTTCGCGGCGGCGGTCCGGGCATCCGCGATGGCGCGTTGCTCGAACCCGTCAATACGGTCGAGCGCGTCGATGCGATCACGTTGTCGGGCGGTTCCGCTTTCGGCCTGGAAGCCGGCGGCGGCGTGCAGGCGTGGCTGACCGAACAGGGGCGCGGCTTCGCGGTCGGCGGCGCGCTGATTCCGATTGTGCCGGGCGCGGTGCAGTTCGACATGCTGAATGGCGGCAACAAAAAGTGGGATCGGTTTCCGCCCTATCGCGACCTCGGTTACGCGGCGGCTGCCGCAGCCACCAGCGGAACATTCGCGCTTGGCACCGTCGGCGCGGGCTTCGGTGCGACGACTGCCAATTTCAAGGGCGGACTTGGTTCGGCATCCGCCGTCACATCGAGCGGCGTGCGTGTCGCTGCCATCGCGTCGGTCAACGCCGTCGGCAGCGTAACCGTCGGCGATGGTCCATGGTTCTGGGCTGCACCTTTCGAGCAGAACAACGAATTTGGCGGGCGTGGACTGCCGCCCTCCTTCACACCCGACATGCTCGCGATGCGGTTGAAGGGCGGTCCCGCCGCCTCGCCAATCGAGAACACGACGCTCGCCATCGTCGTCACCGATGCGATCCTCACCAAGCCGCAGGTCAAGCGCCTCGCGGTGATCGCGCAGACCGGATTCGCACGCGCGATCTATCCGGTGCATGCGCCGCTCGATGGCGACATCGTGTTCGCCGCAGCAACCTGCGAAAAGCAGATTGATCCGTTGTACGGGCTGACCGAGCTTGGCGCCATCGCGGCCAACGTCACCGCGCGCGCGATTGCGCGCGGCGTCCATGAAGCTGCCGCGTTGCCGTTCGCGGGCGCGTTGCCATCGTGGAAAAAGCGCTTCGGCGGCGAGTGAGAAAAATCGCGCCGACGCGGCTTACGTATTTCCTCGTAAGTAGCCACGCATCATGCTGGCGCAAAATGCAGAAAACCCCTGCCGTTTAAGGTTATCTTTGCGTTTCGATTGCCGGTTCGATTTTCGACAATACGGTCCGCTGCGTGCACATTGTCGTGCATGTAACAGTGGAGAAAACGTCATGAAGAAGATGCTGTGTCTGGCAGTTGTTGCAACCGCCTTCATCAGCGCACCGGCCCTTGCAGGCGGCGGCAAGGGTGTGGGTGTCGGAGCGAACGTGCTCACCGGAAAGGGCGGCGTTATCGGCCTGCTCGATGGGCGCGGCGCTCTGGTCGTGAATGCCGCAGTCACCACCGGCAAAGGTGGCGTTCTCGGAGCCGTTCTCGGCAAGGGCGGAGCGCTCGGCGGTCTGCTCGGAGGCGGCTGCGGCTGCGGGCACTGACGTCTAACTCGCTGTGCGATCGCGGATGAGACCCCCAACCTCCCAAGCCTCATTCGCGCGGCAGCCTGGTCCAGCATCTCCCCCCTGCAAGACCAGGCTGCCACCCCTACCCCTTGGTCACGGCTGACTTGTCTTTCGATGCTTCCTTTGCCTTGTCCGGGGCAAACGGCGAAAACTTCTTGGTGAGAGACGTCGATACGATGACCGCGCTGGCCTTCTCGCCCGAGATAAGCGTGCCCTGTGCGCGCGAGAGATCGAGGCCTAAGGCATAGCCATTGCCGAGATCGTGCGATGCGCCGATGCCGTAGGTCCATGTCTGGGCGCTGAATGGCGAATCCAGATAGTCTGTCGTCGCATATCCCACCCCCGCCGTCAGCGTCAGTTTCGGCTCGACTTGCCAGCGCGCCTTCGCAGTATAGGCCGTGTCGATCGTGATCGGCGAAATCGGAAAAGTGGTTTCACTGGCCCGGCGATAAGCCGCAAGGTCCAGTGTGAACGGCGCAACATGCCAGCTCAGACTGGTATCGAACAGGATAGTGTCGACATTGGTGAAATCGACATCGTGAAACGTGGCACGTAAATTCGAGACCGAGCCGAAGAACGTGATGTCCTTGTCCTGATACTTGGCGAACAAGAACGGCTGCACACGTTCGTTGTCGCGCCGATAGCCGAAGTCATCCAGTTCCTTCTCATACCGCCGGACCGAAAGATTGACTGACGCGCCGATCTCGAACTTGTCACGAACGTAGGCAATGCCGGGAATCAGGGTCCCGCGCAGATAGACCTGCGGCGACGGCAGAAAATCCTGGAAAATCGCATTGGTCTGGTTCAGCGATGAACGCGCGCCTTCGACGGTGGTGAACAGCTTGACCGCGCCGAACTTCACCTCGCCCTTGAGCGACTGGATGAGATCGGATGAGCGGAGATTGTAGGTGTTGGTATCGGCGATGGTTGTGGTCGATGCGATGTTGGCCGCCTCACCGCCATAGGTGCCGCGCAGGATCACCTTCCCCGACAATGAAGGAACGGCGAGCGGGTTGCCGTATTGCGTTGTACTCGCTTCGGCGGCGACGCCATAACTGTAATCCTTCTCCTTGGTGCCCGCCGCGAGCGCCATATCGGTGCCGATGAAGGCGCTGCCGCCGATTCCGGCGCCGGTCGAGAATTGCGGGTTGGTGTCGTATCCGCCGCGCAGCCGCAGCGAGGCGATGAAATCGTCATCCGCGCGGACGCCGCTTGCGCTCAATGCAATCACGCCGGCGCAGACCCCTGACAAAATTCGCACTTCGCACCTCGCACAAACTGACTGTGCGATTAGCGATCCGGCATGGTTAGCGACTGATGAAAATCAGGGATTTCTGCGTAGTGCTACCGATACAGGCGGTATCGGTAGTGAAAGCCTACACCTTCACCGAGACCGACTGTTTGGCGGATGCCGCGAGCGCATCGGCCTGCCGCTGCACCAGCCGCTCAACGAGGTTGTACTGCGTTGACGCGCTTGTCGATGTGCTCGACGAGGCCGGCTGGCTGATGGTGACCTTGGAGCCATCGGCATAGGTCAGTGTGGTGGTGATCGAACCGTCGCTGTTGGTGGTCGAGGTGCTTGAAGCGCCCTGCAGGGCTTCCATCAAGGCATCCGCGCCGCCGCCTGCCCGATGCGCATGGTGATGACCGGCGTCCTTCGGCTTCAGCGCGGTCGCCATTTCGTCGAGATTGACGGAGCCATCGCTGTCGGCGTCCATCTTGTCGAAGACATTGTCGGCGGCGGCGATGTTGGTGCCGCCCGCGCCGAGCTTGTCCTCAAACTCGGCCTTGGTGATCTTGCCGTCGCCGTTGGTGTCGATCTGCGCGAACAGATCCTTGAGCGCGTCCGACGGACTCGCCTTTCCATTCGCATCCTGCGCCGAGAGCAGCGCATTGAATGTCGAGGGCGACAGCGTTCCGGCCTGCGCCGAGCCGGTTGACGTGACGGTCGCCGTGCTGCTGGCGCTGGTGGTCGTGCCCAGATCGAACAGCGAATTCGTTTGTTTGACGCCAGTCTTGGCCGCGCCAGACTTGTCCGGCGTCAGCGACGACAGAATATCCAGCGCGCCGACGGCTGCGGCGCCTATGGCCCCTGCGGCAAAGAACATCACGATACTCCCCAAGGCCGGTGGCACGCGGCCGAGATGATCCCGTCAGATATCCAGCAATTGCCGTGCCGTCTCAAAAACCCAGCAAATACGCGGGTTTCCTCGTCCAAAAGAGAGCGTCCGGCAGGGTAATTTCTGCCTCAACGGCAGGATTTGCCGGGTGGTTGGCATGGTTCCTGTGTACGTCCAGCGCCTCGCGTTGCCCGCGCAGGGACGGCATGTTAGGCGAAGCCAGCGCCCCTCAAACGGTTAGGGCAACACCGGAAGCCGCCATGTCCCAACAGTTCGCATCCCGCCCGCTGGTCATCGCGCCGTCGATCCTGGCGTCAGACTTCGCAAAGCTCGGCGAGGAAGTCCGCTCGGTCGATCAGGCGGGCGCCGACTGGATTCATCTGGACGTGATGGACGGCCACTTCGTGCCGAACATTTCCTACGGTCCGGACGTGATCAAGGCGATGCGCCCCTATTCGAAGAAAATCTTCGACACCCATCTGATGATCGCGCCGTGCGATCCGTATCTCGAAGCCTTCGCCAAGGCCGGCTCGGATATCATCACCGTGCATGCCGAAGCCGGGCCGCATTTGCATCGCTCGCTGCAGGCGATCCGTGCGCTCGGCAAGAAGGCGGGCGTGTCACTCAATCCGGCAACGCCTGCGAGCGCCATCGAATACGTGATCGACATGATCGACCTCGTGCTGGTGATGTCGGTCAATCCGGGCTTCGGCGGGCAGTCGTTCATTCCGGCGGTGCTGGAAAAGATTTCGCAGGTCCGCGCGATGTGCGCCGGCCGCCCCATCGACATCGAAGTGGACGGCGGCGTGACGGCTGACAACGCGGCTAAGGTTGCCGCTGCGGGCGCGAACGCGCTGGTCGCGGGCTCCGCCGTGTTCAAGGGCGGTACGATGGACAGCTACAAGGCCAACATTTCAGCGATCCGCGGCGCGGCGGCGTCCGCGCGCGGCGAGGCGATCTAGCGCCAGAAGCCCTGATTTCTCGGGCAGAAGTGCGTTCCAAGGGTGGTTTCGCCAGTCGCGATCTGCTAAAGCGCGGCGTAATCCCCAACCCTATGAGTTCGCGATGATTCCCCGTTATTCCCGCCCCGAAATGGTTTCCATTTGGGAGCCGCAGACGCGCTTCAAGATCTGGTTTGAGATCGAGGCGCATGCCGCTGACGCGCTGGCCGAACTGGGCGTGATCCCGAAGGACGCGGCGAAAACCATCTGGGCCAAGGCCAAGGATGCGGTCTTCAATGTCGAGCGCATCGACGAGATCGAGCGCGAGACCAAGCACGACGTCATCGCGTTCCTGACCCACCTTGCCGAAATCGTCGGACCGGAAGCGCGCTTCGTCCACCAGGGCATGACCTCGTCGGACGTGCTCGACACCTGTCTCAATGTGCAACTCGCGCGTGCCGCCGACATCCTGATCGCGGACACCGACAAGGTGCTTGCGGCGCTGAAGACCCGCGCCTTCGAGCACAAGATGACGCCGACCATCGGCCGCTCGCACGGCATTCACGCCGAGCCGGTGACCTTCGGTCTCAAGCTGGCTTACGCCTATGCCGAATTCACTCGCGCGAAAGAGCGCCTCATCGCCGCGCGCAAGGAAATCGCAACCTGCGCCATCTCCGGCGCTGTCGGCACCTTCGCGCAGATCGACCCGCGGGTCGAAGCGCATGTGGCGAAGGCGATGGGTCTCACCGTCGAGCCGATCTCCACGCAGGTGATCCCGCGCGATCGCCACGCGATGTTCTTCGCAACGCTCGGCGTTGTCGCTTCCTCCGTGGAACGTCTCGCCACAGAGATCCGCCACATGCAACGAACCGAAGTGCTGGAAGCCGAGGAGTTCTTCTCCGAGGGCCAGAAGGGTTCGTCGGCGATGCCGCACAAGCGCAATCCGGTGCTGACGGAAAACCTCACCGGCCTCGCCCGCATCGTGCGTTCCGCCGTGACGCCCGCGCTGGAAAACGTCGTGCTCTGGCATGAGCGCGATATTTCGCACTCCTCGGTCGAGCGCATGATCGGTCCAGACGCCACGGTGACGCTGGATTTCGCGCTCAACCGCCTCGCAGGCGTGGTCGAAAAGCTGCTGGTCTATCCGGCGAACATGCAGAAGAACCTCGACCGCCTCGGCGGCCTCGTCCATTCGCAGCGTCTCCTGATCGCGCTGACCCAGAAAGGCGCATCGCGCGAGGACGCCTACAAGCTGGTCCAGCGCAACGCCATGCCGGTCTGGCGCGGCGAAGGCGACTTCCAGTCTTTGTTGAAGAAGGACGCCGACGTGAAGAAATATCTGTCTGACAAGGAGATCGAGGAGCAATTTGATCTCGCGTATCACTTCAAGCACGTCGACACGATCTTCAAGCGAGTCTTCGGGGCTTCATGAACTGATGCCTGTCGTCACCGCGGTCAGCCTTCGCAGGGGCCATCATTTCAGCAAGACGGCCTCCCTGAGCATTCGCTTGCTGAAGGGACTCGGCGTCGACGGTGACGCGCATATGGGCGAGACGGTGAAACACCGCTCGCGCGTGGCGAAAGACCCGAGCCTGCCGAACCTGCGTCAGGTCCACCTGATCCATGAAGAGTTGTTCGATGAACTCGCGCCGAAGAGCTTCATCGTCCGTCCGGGCGAGATGGGCGAGAACGTCACCACCCGCGGCATCGACCTGCTGGGCCTTCCCACCGGCGCCCGCCTGCATCTGGGCGACAGCGCCGTGGTCGAGGTCACGGGACTGCGCAATCCCTGCATCCAGATCGACCGCTTCCAGAAAGGCCTGATGGCGGCGACGCTGGACCGCGATGCGAACGGCAACCTGATCCGCAAGGCCGGGGTGATGAGCATCGTGCTGGCCGGCGGCGACGTCCGCCCTGGCGATCCGATCCGGGTGGAGTTGCCGGACGGGCCGCATCGCCCCCTGCTCCCTGTGTAATCGCCCTGATTAAAACAAAGTGGTAACCGCAGATCGGCTATCATGGCCCCCGTGTCCCACGCTCCCACGATCCTGGTTTTCGATTCCGGCCTCGGCGGATTGACCGTTTTCCGCGAGATCGTGAAGTTGCGGCCCGGCGCGCGCTACGCCTATGTCGCTGACGACGCCTATTTCCCCTACGGCCAGCACACCGAGGACGAGATTGTCGCCCGGGTGGTGCCGCTGATCGGCGACCTGATCGCCGAGCACAGGCCCGACCTTGTGGTCATCGCCTGCAACACCGCTTCAACGCTGGTCATGACGCATCTGCGCGAGGCCTACAGCGTGCCGTTCGTCGGCACCGTCCCGGCGATCAAGCCTGCCTGTGCCTCCTCGAAAACCAAGCGCGTCTCGGTGCTCGGCACACGCGGCACGGTGAAACGCGAATACACCAAGAAGCTGATCGCGGACTTTGCCCAAGGCTGCGACGTCACGCTGGTCGGCGCGGAAAACCTCGCCAGCCTCGCGGAAGCCGCCTTGCGCGGCGAGCCGGTGAGCGACGAAGCCATCGCCGCCGAAATCGCGCCCTGCTTCCTCAACGGTGATGCCCGGACGGACACGGTGGTCCTCGCCTGCACCCACTACCCCCTGCTGATCGGCCAGATGCTGACCCTGGCCCCTTGGCGCGTTGACTGGATCGACCCCGCCCCCGCCATCGCGCGGCGGGTAGCTGATCTCCTCGGCCCGGCAAGTGGCAATGGCGAAGGGCCGGAAGCCCGCTTCCTGTTCACATCGGGGCAGTCGCCATCGCCGATTCTCGCCAGAGCGCTGGAGCCGTTCATCCGCGCCAGCGTCGCCAGTTAAGAACGGCCTTCCGCAGATACCGTCCGGCTGTTAGCCTCCCACCCGGTCTGCTCCGGAGAGAGCAGCGAAAGGGAGATACACATGCTCAAGAAGATCATTCTCGGCCTGACCGTGGTGGCATTTGCCGGCATCGGCACAGCCGTGGCCCAGGCACCCGCTCCGGGCGGCATCAAGCGCACCCCGCTGCAGAAGGTCGAGTTCCCCAAGGGCTATAACATCGTCACCGTGATCGCCGAAATCCCGGCCAATACCCTCGCCGGCCGCCATACCCATCCGGGCGTGGATACCGGTTACGTGCTCGAAGGCGATGCCACCCTGATCGTCGAGGGCAAGCCGGATCAGGCGCTCAAGGCGGGCGATTCCTATGCGGTTCCAGCCGGCATCCCCCACGACGTCAAGACCGGGGCTAAGGGATTGAAAATCATGGCCGTTTACGTGGTTGAGGAAGGCAAGCCGGTGGCCACTCCGGCCCCCAAATAAGCGCCGTAATGGTTTGACTTGGCGGCCTTTTCTACCTATGAACACGTTGCTCGCGGGCCGGTTTCGGCCCGCGTTGCGTTTCGCGACCCGCGGTCCTCCCCATCATGCTTATGAGGCGGACCTGTCAGCACCGGGATCCTATCCCGCTGCACAGGAGGGCGCGTTTCCTCAAAACTCAAACTTACGAAAGAGGACGCGATGACTAAGCGTAGTGAGGCGAAGTATAAAATCGATCGCCGTATGGGCCAGAACATCTGGGGCCGCCCGAAGAGCCCCGTCAACAAGCGTGAATACGGCCCCGGCCAGCACGGCCAGCGCCGCAAGGGCAAGCTCTCCGACTTCGGCACGCAGCTCCGCGCCAAGCAGAAGCTGAAGGGCTATTACGCCAACATTTCCGAGCGCCAGTTCTATGCGGTGTACGTCGAGGCGACCCGCCTCAAGGGCGACTCCGGCGAGAACCTGATCGGCCTGCTCGAGCGCCGTCTCGACGCGGTCGTGTACCGCGCCAAGTTCGTCTCCACCATGTTCGCGGCCCGTCAGTTCATCAACCACGGCCACATCAAGGTGAACGGCAAGCGCGTCAACATCGCCAGCTACAAGGTGAAGGTCGGTGACGTCATCGAGGTGAAGGAAGCCTCGAAGCAGCTCGCAATCGTCCTCGAAGCCAACCAGCTCGCCGAGCGCGATACGCCTGACTATCTCGAAGTCGATCATAACAAGCAGATCGCCAAGGTCACGCGCATTCCGGGCCTGTCCGAAGTGCCGTTCCCGGTTCAGATGGAACCGCACCTGATCATCGAATTCTATTCGCGCTGATATCTTCGTCAGCCCGACTACAGAACGGAAAGGCCGCCTGATCGGGCGGCCTTTTTCTTTGCGATGTCCATTATGGCATCGGTTGCACTGGATGCGGATCGGCCAATGCGAAATCCCGCAGCAGGCGAACGGCGATCCGCACCACCTCCGCCTGGGTCTTGGCGCCTGTCCGCGACAGCGCGCTGCGCAGATGGAATCGCGCCGTGTGAATGGTGACGCCTTCGCTCTCTGCAAATGTCTTGAGATCGTGATCGGCCGCCAGCGCTGCGACCAGCCGCGCGGCGCCTTTCGACAACCCAAGTCCCTGCTCCAAAATTTCGGAGGTGTTCGCAGATCCAGAGTCCGGATCATGCACCACCACGATGGCACCGCGGGGCCCGCCGCGCTCCCAGTCGGACTGCACCGCAGACGCCGGAGACGGCGCAACCAGCACAGCATAGTCCCGTCCCTTGGTGCGCGGCACGGACACCACCCCGCCCGAGCCTCCGGCGCCGACGCTGATCAAGAGTGCGTCGAACCGGCGTCGCGCCTCCGTATTGGTAACGAGGGGCTTGCCCATCCGGCCGAGCACGAAGCCGTCGCTCTGCCGTGTGAGAGCATGCATCGCCGCGTTGACGAAGAGCACCTCCCCGTCAGCCGCGAGCAACATCAGACCGGCCTGCAGCCGGTCGAGTGTTGCCTGCAGACCGACATTTCTTGAATCCATCCGAAAGAATGTGCGGCGCAGTTGCAGCGCGCGTGCGATGTGCGGCATGAGCCGCTCGAGATACGCAGCCTCCTCATCGTCGAACGGAGGACGATCGTCCCCGCGCATCAGCGCGATCATCGCGAAATTCCCGTCGTCGGAATAGAGCGGCCCGCCGAGAGTTTCGATCAACCCGATCGGCTTGAAGAACTCAATGTAAAATGGATCGACGGCGCGCTCTTCCGGCGTGAACATTTCGTTCGTGGTCATCGCGCGTCCGGCAGGCAGAGCGAGAAAGCGAGCCGGCGCGGGATCGATCTGGGCATACTTCTCGACATAAAGCTGCAGGCTCTGCTGCAGCGTGCCTGATGTCTCGACAAAACTCGCCGTCGGATCGCGTGCATCAACCATCACCAGCACGGCGCTGCGGCAGCCGAACATGCTCTGGATCAGTCCCAGCGCGAGCGTAAGTTGGCCGCTGTCGGAAACCCCCTGATAAAGGGCATCCAGAAACTTGCCTTCGGCCTCGCTCACGACTCCCCCGTCGCACCGCTGTGGAAAGCTAAAATGGCATACCAATCTAGAGCCAACCCTATTCATTTGAATAGTGCATGACATATCGGATTTTGGCACGGTCCGGCTGTTGTTCTGGGGAAGCGGGGCGGCGGTGGCAAAGTCAGTTGGTGGCGTGCATGGCGCTGGGAAACCCGCGCCGGCGAGACGGTTTCGTTGTGTTCTTCTGGCCTCGACGGCCATGTTCAGCATCACCCCGGCCGAAGCCGCGGACTGGCTTGGCACGGTTTCGGCGGACTGGTTCACGACCGGCAACTGGAATCCGGCGGCTATTCCCGGTTCAGGCACGGCGGTCAACATCAACAATGCCGCCACGCCAAATCCCGCAACGATCAATGCGCCGGGGGCTGTCTCCGGCACGGTGACCCTGGGCAGCACCGCGGGACAGAGCGGGACGCTCAATGTCACCAGCGGCGGCCTCGCCACCACCGGCACCATCTATGTCGGCCTGCTGGGCTCGGGCACGCTCAACATTTCCGGCGGCAGCATCGTTTCGGCGACTGGCCTCGGATCGGTGGCCGACAGCGCGAACTCGTCCGGCACGATCACCGTTTCCGGCGCCGGCACCCAGTTCAATCCGGGACAGCTCTATGTCGCCGCCGATGTGAACACCCTCGGTCAGGTCACGATCCAGAACGGGGCTTCGATCACAACCGGCCAAACGGTCCTCGGCTACTTCTCCTCCACCGCCAACGGCACCCTTACCGTCACCAACGCCACAGCAAGCCTGGGGTCGATGACAATCGGTGAGCGAGGCACCGGTACATTCAATCTGAATGGCGGATCGACCGGTACAAGCGGATCCGTCTCCATTGGAACCAACGCAAGCGGTAACGGCACCGCGAACATCGCCGGAGCCGGAACGACCTGGAGCACCGGCACCACGAACATCGGCACCAGCGGCGCAGGCGCTTTGAACATCTCCAGCGGCGCGAAAGTCACAACGACCAGCTCCTTCACCATCGTTCCCACCGTATCTCTCGGCGGCAGCGCCACCGTGACCGGCGCGGGCTCTCAGTGGGATATTGTGGGCAATTCCGCTGGCTCGTCGCAGGGCGTGGTCGGCCTCGGCAGCAAGGCCAACAGCACAAGTACGCTCACCGTATCGGACGGCGGCAAGGTCACGATCAAGGACGGTGCGACCACGACCAACGGTCAATTCATGCAGCTTCGCATGGGCATCTCGGCCAACTCGACCGGCTCGCTGACTGTCACCGGCACGAATTCATCGTTCACCACGCCTTATGATGTCTATGTCGCCTACAATTCAGGCACGACGGGCAACATCACTGTCAGCAGCGGCGGCGCGCTGAATACCGGCTACACCGTTCTGGGCGCCAGCGGCACCGGCAACGCACTTGTCACGGGCGCCGGATCGGTCTGGACGATTACGGATATGCCGAATGTCCCCGGCTCCCAGCCGCAGGGCCTCGCGATCGGCAGCGCGTCCACCAGCAACGGAACGTTGACCATCGCCGACGGCGGCTCGGTCAACGTCAACTCAACCGGCGGCTCGGTCGTCCTCGGCGGCGCCGCGGGCAGTCAGGGGACGCTGAACATCGGCGCGGCCGCAGCCAGCCCCGCAGCCGCCGCGGGCACGCTCAATGCGACAAGCGTTGTCTTTGCCACCGGCGCAACCGGCACAATCAATTTCAATCACACATCGAACAACTACGTCTTCGCGCCAGGCATTCAAGGCACCGGCCCCGGCACCGTCAACTTTGTTGCCGGCAAGACAATCCTCAGCGGCAATAACACCTACACCGGCACGACCAACATCTCGGCCGGCGCAACAGCGCAGTTCGGCAATGGCGGCACGACCGGCCTCATCTCCGGCAACGTGACAAACAACGGCGCGATGATCGTCAATCTCTCGTCGTCCGCGACCTATGCCGGCGTGATATCCGGCAGCGGCACGTTTGAAAAGGCGGGCAGCAATACACTGAGCCTGACAGGTGCGAATACATTCACCGGAGGCACCACGATCTCGTCCGGCACGCTGAATATCGGCGCAGGCGGCACCACGGGGTCGACTACCGGCAACATCGTCAACAACTCGATCCTTGCCTTCAACCGTTCCAACTCCTTCACCTTCAGCAACCTGATTTCGGGCACCGGCAGCGTCGACAAGATGGGCGCGGGAACGGTCACGCTGGCGGCTGCGAACACCTACACCGGCGGCACCTCCGTCTCGCAGGGCACGTTGCGCCTCGGCGCCAGCAACCGCCTCGCCTCGACCGGCAGCCTCTTTATCTTTGGTGGCGCGACATTCGACCTTGGCGGCTTCAGCCAAACTGTCGGCGCATTCAGCGGCCCCGGCACGGCGGCCATCGGCACCGGCTCGCTGACCTTCGGCAACAATCTCGACCGCACCTTCCAGGGCTTCATCACGGGCAGCGGCAGCTTCATCAAGCAGGGCACCGGCTCGTTCACGATGACCGCCAATAACGCTGCCTATACCGGCACGACCACGGTCAATGACGGCCTTCTCGCGGTCAACGGCAACCTGTCGAACAGCGCCACGATTGTAAACGCTAACGGCACGCTTGGCGGAACGGGCACGGTCGGGCAGACCACCGTGAACGGCACCATCGCTCCCGGCAATTCCATCGGCACGCTGAACGTCAACGGACCCTACGTGCAGAATGCGGGGTCATTCTATAACGTCGAAGTCAACGCCGCAGGCCAGTCGGACCTGATCAATGTCACGGGCACGGCGACCATCAACGGCGGCACGGTTCGTGTCGTCGCGGGAATGGGCGCCTACGATCCCACCACGATCTATACGATCCTGACCTCCTCGGGCGCGCGCACCGGCACCTTTACCGGCGTCACCTCGAACTTCGCATTCCTCGATCCGACGCTGACCTACGATCCCAACAACGTCTACCTGACGCTGGTGCGCAACAGCATCGACTTCGCCAGTGTCGGCATCACGCCGAACCAGATCTCGGCGGGCGGCGGCCTCGCCGCGCTCGGCATGGCCAACCCGATCGTCGCGGCCGCGCTGATGCTGACGCCCGATCAGGCCCGCGCCGCGTTCGACAGCCTGTCGGGCGAAATTCATCCCAGCCTGCATTCGCTGATGCTGGATGAAAGCGCGCTGGTCCGCGACGCGATCCTCGGGCGGCAGCGGCTGGACAGCGCGCAGGGCTGGACCGGCACCTTCGCCACCGGCTTTGCGGACGAAGATGAAGCCGCGCTCGCCTACGCGAAGAAGACGCGCAGGATGAAGGGCGGGCCGAAGTGGCCGGTCAAGGCCCCACCTCCCGTTATCGCGCCGATCTATGGCGCATGGGTGCAGGGCTATGGCAACTGGACCCACCTCAACAGCGACGGGAACGCCGCCACCCTGCGCGCAACCACTGGCGGCGCGATCGGCGGCGTCGACGTCACTCTCAATCACAACTGGCGCTTCGGTGTCGCCGCCGGCGGCGGGCGCAGCGATGCCCGGGTCGATGCACGGGCCTCATCAGGCACCATCGACACCTTTCATATCGCGGCCTATGGCGGCGGGCGCATCAGCGACATCGCCTTCCGCACCGGCGCGTCCTATTCGCACCATGACATCTCGACCACGCGCACCATCGCCTTCCCCGGCTTCGCCGACACCGCCACCGCAAGCTATGGCGCGAGCACGTCGCAGGTCTTCGGTGAAGCCGCTTACAACGTCGTAAAGAGCTGGGTGAATGCCGAAGCGTTCGCGAACCTGGCCTACGTGTCGGTGCGGAGCGACCGCTTCACCGAAACCGGCGGCCCTGCCGCCCTCACTGTGGCGCAGACGACGACGTCTGCGACTTATTCGACCCTCGGCGTTCGCGCGCAGGCGCCGATCCCCGCCATCGGCCCATGGGCCATGACGGCGCGCGGCTCGCTCGGCTGGCAGCATGCCTATGACGGCGCGACCCCCGTCTCGCTGATGGCGTTCGCCACCAGCCCCACGCCGTTCGCGATTGCCGGCGTTCCGATTGCAAGGGATGCGCTTCTGGTCGAGGCAGGACTGGATGCGATGGTCTATCGCAACACCCTGCTCGCACTGCTCTACACCGGACGTATCGCATCCGGCGCCAACGCCCACGCGCTCAAGGCGAACCTCGCCGTCAGGTTCTAGCTTACTTGAGCGCGCCGTAGATCATGCTTTTGAGCGCGGACTGAATTCGTCCGCGCTGCGACGGCGACTGGATCATCAGGATCGCGAACATCTCTTCCTTCGGATCGACAAGGAAGTACGTTCCGCTGCCGCCGCTCCACTCATACTCGCCGACCGTTCCGGCCCAGTGGCTAATGCCGGCATCGGTCCGCACCGCGACGCCGAGACCGAAACCATACCCTGCCCCGGGGAAGTAATACGCCCACGGTTTGATCCCCGCCGCCTCGCCAATGTGATTTGCGGTCATGAAGTCCACGGTCTTGCGCGAAAGGATGCGCTTGCCGTTCAGTTCACCGTGGTTGAGCAGCATCTGGACGAAGCGCGCATAGTCAGCCATCGACGAGACCATGCCGCCACCGCCGGATTCCCATTTGGTGACGACGCGCGGATCGCGGTCGAGCTTGTCCCATTTGGTCTGGAACGGTTCGGCGAACAGTGCCTTGCGCTCCGGTTCGGTGATGAAGAACGTGGTGTTTGTCATGCCCAGCGGATCGAGCAGGTTTTCCTTCTCGAACTGATAGAGCGATTTGCCCGATACCACCTCGATCACCCGCCCGAGCACATCGGTCGCGTGGCCGTAGGTCCAGTATTCGCCGGGCTGGCTGATGAGCGGCAGCTCGGCGATCTTGTCGGCGACCTCAGCATTGGTGAATTTCCCCGACATCAGGTCGGCCTCTTCGTAAGGCTTTTTGACCACGCCGTAGGACAGCGAAGCGTAAGGAATGCCCGCCGACTGCCGCAGCAGATCGTGAATCAGGATCGGCCGCTTCGGCTCGACCAGATTCAGTTCCGGCTTCCCGTCAGGACCGGGCTTCTCCTCGCCCACCTTGATCTTGTAGAAGCCCTTGACGTACTGCCCCACCTCATCGTCGAGCGAGAGCTTGCCCTGCTCCACAAGCATCAGCGCAGCCACCGAGGTGATCGGCTTGGTCATCGAGAACAGCGTGAAGATGGTGTCCGGCGTCATCGGTGCCTTGGTCGCGACATTGCGCACGCCGAAAGATTCGTAATAGGCGGGGCGCCCCTTGCGCTGGATCAGCACAAGGGCGCCGGGGATTTTCTTGGTCGCAACCTCGTTGTTGAAGTATTCGGTGATGCGGGCGAGCCGCTCGCGCGAGAAACCCGCGGCCTCCGGCGCCGTCTTTCCGATGGTACCTGCCGATGCCTGCATGGCGAGACAGCCCGCCAAGGCCACTTGAAACATGGAGATCGCAAGAAAACGAAAGGTCCCGCGCGCAAGACAAGAAAAATGCAAAGCCAGCCTCATACGAAAATCGGATATCGGGCTGCGAGCCTAACGGCTGGCGTCCTCAATGCAATCATCCTTACGGACAGGCCGGTTGAATTCGTGACTTCCATTAGACCGCCGATCCATTTTTGAATAAACCGTGACACGGCGCAAACATGATGCCGCAGGATTTTTCCATGAGAATGACTCCGCCCCCACCCGATCCGAAGCTCCCGCCGGTGCGCATCAACCTGATGTCGGACACCCAGACGCGGCCGACACAGGGCATGCGCGAGGCCATGGCGCGCGCGGACGTCGGCGACGAGCAGATCGGCGATGACCCCACGACCCTCGCACTGTGCGCGCGCGTCGCGGACCTGCTCGGCAAGGACGCCGCGGTATTCCTGCCCTCCGGCACCATGTGCAATTTGGCCGCGACGCTGGTCCATTGCCGTCCGGGCGATGAAATCCTTGCGCATCCCTCTGCCCATGTGCTGACCCGCGAAGGCGGCGCGCATGCCGCGCTCGGCGGATTTCAGATCACGCCGCTTCCCGGCGAGAATGGAATCTTCTCGCCGGAAACATTCCGCGCGGCGATCCAGCCCGCCTCGCGTTATTCGGCGCCGCAGCGCGTCGTCACCGTGGAGCAGACGGCGAATATCGGCGGCGGCACCATCTGGAAGAAGCCGAACCTTGACGCCATCACAGCAATTGCGCGCACGCAAGGCCTCATCACGCATATGGACGGAGCACGGCTGATGAATGCCTGCGTCGCCACCGGCATTTCGGCGCGGGATATGGCTGAGGGCTGGGACTCGGTCTGGATCGACTTCAGCAAGGGGCTCGGCGCGCCGATCGGCGCGGTCATCGCGGGCACGGACGATTTCATCGACGAAGTCTGGCGCTGGAAACAACGGCTCGGCGGCGCGATGCGCCAGAGCGGCATTTGCGCGGCAGCATGTCTCTATGCGCTCGATCATCATGTTGAGCGGCTCGCGGACGACCACGCCAATGCCCGCGCACTCGCACGCGGGCTCGCGCAAATTCCCGGCATCGCCGTCAACCAGCCCGAAACCAACCTGATCTTCTTCGATCCGTCAGGCACCGGCGTCACCACGAACCGCATGATCGGCGAACTGCGCGCACGCGGCATCCTGACCGGGGCGCTGGACCATCGCATCCGTGCCTGCACCCATCTCGATGTCACAGAGGCGATGATCGACGAGACGGTCTCGGCAATCCGGGAGATCGCAGCAAGGGCCTGATCTAGTCCGCTTCCAGCGCGTCGTACACCATCGCCTTCAGCGCGGGCTGGATACGGCCGCGCTCGGATGGCGACTGCATCATCAGGATGACATACATGTCCTGCGCACGATCCACCCAGAAATAGGTGCCGCCCGCGCCATCCCATTTGATTTCACCGAGCGAGCCCGGTGGTGGCGGCGTGGCATTCCCCGGCTCGGTGCGGACACCGAAACCCAGCCCGTACCCGAAGCCGTCGCCGGGGAAGTAGTAGGCGCCGCGCTTCACGCCCGTTGCCGGCGCGATATGATTGGCGGTCATGGTCGCAAATGTTTCCGGCTTGAGGTATCGCTTGCCATCAAGCTCGCCGCCATTGAGCAGCATCTGCGTCAGCCGGCTATAATCTCCGATGGTCGTGAGCAATCCGCTGGTCCCCGGCTCCCATTTATAGGATTTACGGGGATCGCGGGAATTCCCGGTCCTGAAATTGCTGTCGGCTGGCAGCGGCTCGGCGATGCGGCGATACTGCGAGGGGTCGGCAACGTAGTACGAGGTATCCTTCATGCCGAGCGGATCGAACAGCCGCTCCTTCTCGAAGGCATAGAGAGACTTTCCGGAAATCACTTCGATCACGCGGGCGAGCACATCCATCGAGTGGCCGTAGTCCCACAATGTGCCGGGCTGTTCGGCCAATGGCAGGCGCGCGATCTTCTCGGCCACCGCGGCGTTGTCGGTCCCCTCGGCATAGATATCGGCGTTCTTGTAGGCGGTGCGCACAAGGCTATTGCCATAGAAGCCATAGGGAATGCCGGCTGACTGCCGCATCAGATCCTCGATCGTAACCGGGCGCTCCAGCGGCACCAGCTTGAGCGTGGAATCGCCGTTCTCCGCCTTGATCTCCACGCCGACCTTGGAGTCGGCGAATGCCGGAATGTATTTGGACACCGGGTCGTCCAGCTTCAGCTTGCCATCGTCCACCAGCAGCATCGCCGCAACGCTCGTGACCGGCTTGGTCATCGAGAAAATCCGGAAGATCGCTGCCGGCGTCATCGGCTCGCCGGTGGTCACATCGGTCTTGCCGAAGGACTTGAAATAGGCCTGCTTGCCATGGCGGTGGATCAGAACGATCGCACCGGCGATCTTGCCGTTCGTGACCTCGGCGTTGAAAAAGTCGGTGATGCGCTCCAGCCGTTGCGGAGACAGAACGGCTTTCGGCGGATAGACCCGCATCGCGCCTTCAGCGCTTACCGCGCTTGCCATGGCCACGGCGATCAGCGCCGGAAGCAAAACCCGCATGCCCGACGATCTCATCATGTCGGCTCCTCCACTCGCCGCAAGATACAACAGACAAGCCCGTGGTTCAGCGCCATGAACATAAAAATTCCTCCCAGGTTCACTCCGGTGAAAATCCGGACCTGGGAGGAATCAATTCATTACGCAAGCCATCGGGCCACGCGGCCCGATGAGCCACAGCGAAATGCCTCAGCCCGCGGGCTGCTGAACGGCGACGCCCTTGTCGGCGAACAACTGCTGCAGTTCGCCGGCCTGGAACATCTCGCGGATAATGTCGCAGCCGCCGACGAACTCGCCCTTCACATAGAGCTGTGGAATGGTCGGCCAGTTTGAATAGATCTTGATGCCGTCGCGCAGCTCGCCCGACTCGAGGACGTTCAGGCCCTTGTAGGCGATGCCGACGTGATCGAGGATCTGGACCACCTGGCCCGAGAACCCGCACTGCGGAAACTGCGGCGTGCCCTTCATGAACAGCACGACGTCGTTGGACTTCACTTCATTGTCGATGAATTGTTCGATGCTCATGTCGCGTCCTTGGAAATCCTGGGCCTGCGGCGGGGCCGGGACTCTCCCAACTGCCTGCCGTTCTTGCCATATATGTAGCCCGGAACGGGTCCGCATCCCAATCAAATCGCGGAAAAGGTGCCATGCAACCCCCGAAACCGGCAAAACCGGACCTACCATCGCTGGTGACCGAAACAATCGCCCCCTCCGCAGCGTATGGATTTCATAGCCGGCGATGCCTTTTATCCTGCGCGCGCCGCCCTATTTAGAGCATCCGTACTGCGGAACCGATCCCGAGAAGCATCGTTCTCCCCTCAACCGGAGATTCTTGTGACGAAACCAGCCTCCCAGCCAGACGCCCGCGTCCCGAGTCCCTCCGCGTTCAATCCCGAATCCCGAGACCAGCAGGCCGCGAGGTTGCTGAAAGCCTTTCAAGCCGTCCGCGACGAGACCGAGCGGCGGGCCGCCCCGCTGTCCCCCGAGGACCAGTTGATCCAGTCCATGCCCGACGCCAGCCCCGCCAAGTGGCACCGGGCGCACGTCACCTGGTTCTGGGAGCAATTCCTGCTCGGCGAAAACGTCCCGGGCTACAAGCCTTACCATCCGGACTACGCCTACCTGTTCAACTCCTATTACGTCAGCGCCGGGCCGCGTCACGCCCGCGCCCAGCGAGGCCACCTCACCCGCCCCGGCGCGGATGAGGTGACGGCCTATCGCAAGCATGTCGATGCCGCAGTTGCGGCATTTTTCGCTTCGGCTGACGCCATGACTCTCGAGAAGGTCGAACCGCTGATCGAGGTCGGGCTGAACCATGAGCAGCAGCATCAGGAATTGATGCTGACCGACATCCTGCATGCCTTCGCCCAGAACCCGATCCCGCCAGCCTATCAGCCCGGCTGGCGGTTTCCCGCGTCGACCCGCACGGGCGACGCATGGGTGACACTGATGGAAGGCATCCACACCATCGGCCACACCGACAATTCATTCCACTTCGATAACGAGGAGCCGGCGCACCGCGCATTGGTCGGCCCGGTGAGACTGGCCCGCAATCTCGTTACCAACGCAGAATGGCTCGCCTTTATGCAGGACGGCGGCTACCGGAAAGCCACCCTCTGGCTGATGGACGGCTTCGCCAACGCCGAGCGCGAGGGCTGGGAGGCGCCCGGCCACTGGCGCAAGATCGACGATGAATGGCAAGTCATGACGCTGGGCGGCCTGCAGCCGATCGACCCGTCCGCGCCCGTCTCTCATGTCAGCTACTACGAGGCCGACGCCTTCGCGCGCTGGAGCGGCAAGCATTTGCCCACCGAGATGGAATGGGAGGTCGCCGCCCGCGCCGGCCATCTGAACGACGCTTTCGGCATCGTCTGGCAGTGGACCCGCAGTTCGTATTCACCCTACCCCGGCTATCGCGCCATTGAGGGCGCACTCGGCGAATACAACGGCAAGTTCATGGTCAATCAGCTTGTGCTGCGCGGCTCCTCGCTCGCGACACCGGACAATCACAGCCGCGTCACCTATCGCAACTTCTTCTATCCGCACCATCGCTGGCAGTTCACCGGGCTGCGGCTCGCCGACTACGCCGATTGAACCCTGAACCTAAGAGATCGTCATGAATGTGCATGTCAACGCACGGGCCAAAGGTCCGGCTTCCGGCCAGGTGGATCATTCGTTCGCGCAGGACGTGATCGCGGGGTTGTCGCAGCGGCCCAAGAAGCTGTCGCCGAAATACTTCTACGACGAGACTGGTTCAAAGCTGTTCGAGCAGATCACGCTGCTGCCGGAATACTACCCGACCCGCACCGAGTTGCGTATTCTGCGCGATCGCGGCGAGGATATTGCGGCGGCCATTCCGCCGGACGCGGCGCTGGTGGAATTCGGTGCCGGCGCGACCACGAAAGTGCGTCTGCTGCTGCAGGAATGCTCGTTCAAGGCCTACGTGCCGGTGGACATTTCCGGCGATTTCCTCAACGGGCAGGCCAGCGCCCTGCGGACGGATTTTCCCGATCTTGCGGTTTACCCCGTAACTGCCGACTTCACCAAGCCGTTCGCGTTGCCCGAAGAAGTGAAGGACATGCCGAAGGTCGGCTTCTTCCCGGGATCGACCATCGGCAATTTCGATCCGCATGAAGCCAGCGCCTTCCTGCGCAGCGCGCGCGCCATTCTCGGCGATGGCGCGACCATGATCGTCGGTGTCGATCTGGAGAAGGACGAGCGTGTCCTTTATGACGCCTACAACGATGCGGCGGGCGTGACCGGCCGATTCAACCTCAATGTGCTGGCGCGAATCAACCGTGAACTCGGCGGCGATGTCGATCTCAGCGGATTCGAGCACAGCGCGATCTACAACCGGGATCGCCACCGCATCGAGATGCACCTCATCAGCCGCAAGCCGCAGACCGTCCGGGTGATGGATCACACCGCGACGTTCCGGATGGGCGAAACGATCCACACCGAGAGCAGCTACAAGTACAGCATCGAGCGGTTCGCCGCGCTTGCGCGCAACTCGGGATGGGCTCCCCGCGCATCGTGGACCGATCCCGACGGGATGTTCTCCGTGCACGCCCTTGTGGCGAACGCCTAGGCCTCGGCCGACGATCCCAGCGAGATCGCTTCCCACGCCGCGACGATCAGCATGACGATCGTCGTCGCCGTTGACAGCATCAACGGCGACAGCGAGTGCGCGAACGGGATCAGCACGATCAACAGACCGATGCCGGCCAGATGTGAAAGCTGGAAAATTCCCCGGATGCTGCGCTTGAACAGGATGGTGCCGATCAGGAACAACAACGGCCCGCCAATCATGCTGAGGATGGTCTTGGCGTCGGCGTGCCCGTCCGGATGCGCCAATAGAAGCTCGTCGCCCACTGCGGACACCACAATGCCCGCGACAATCGGCAGGTGCAGATAGGTGTAGGCGAGACGCGCCAGGCGTCCGGTCTCCTCGGAATGTGAAATCTGCTCGGCTCCCGCCTCGGCGCCGATGTGGAAATACACCCACCACATTGCGATGCTGCCGATCAGCGCGACAACGAAGCCAGCAATGGTTGGCGCAGTCCATGCGGCTGACGCGAACGTCGCGCCGGTCACCACAATGGATTCACCGAGCGCGATGATGATGAACAGCCCGCACCGCTCGGCCATGTGGCCGCCTTCGACATCCCAGTCCGCATAGGGCGTCGCGCCAAGACCCGGAAACCAGAACCGGAACAGCGGTCCGCAGTATTCGATCACCACAGCGACGATCCACAGCATCAGCCTGGTCTGGCCATCCGCAAGTCCGCCCGCGATCCAGAACACGCCGCTGCAAGCCAGCCAGCAGGTGATGCGCAGCAAATTCATCCGCCAGCCGGGCTGCGATCTGGGGATCGAACAGTAGGTATAGAACGACCGGCCGACCTGCATGACCACGAAGGCCACCGCAAACGCGAGCCCCCGGCTTTCAAAGGCCTTGGGAATGGAGGTCGAGAGCAGCAGTCCGGCGATCATCAGGCCGAACAGCATCACGCGGACAGGCGTGCGCTCCGGATCGAGCCAGTTGGTGATCCAGGAGGTGTAAATCCAGACCCACCACACCGCCAGGAACAGGATCGTGGTCTGCAGAATGCCGAGCGGCGTGAAATGCGCCAGCAGCGTATGGGAAATCTGTGTGATGGCGAAAACGAACACGAGGTCGAAGAACAATTCGACATAAGTCACGCGATGATGCTGGTGCGGTGCCCGTGTCCGCAGCAGGCTTCCGTTTCCCGACACCCTGCCCCCGCTCTGTCCGCTCAGGATTCTGGAACGCCGGTCTGCAGCGCCAGCGCGTGCAGGACGCCGCCCATCTGACCCTTCAGCGACTGGTAGACGATCTGGTGCTGCTGGACCCGTGACTTGCCGCGAAATGCCTCCGAAATGACGGTGGCGGCGTAGTGATCACCATCACCGGCGAGATCGCGGATTTCCACCTTCGCGTCGGGCAACGCAGCCTTGATCATCGTTTCGATGTCCCGCGCGTCCATAGGCATGTCGTTGAATCTCCTCGTGTTGAGCCATTCCCGGCTCACGGAATGCACGAAATATGCCTGATTCTATCCCGTGCAACCCGCGCCGTCACGCGAGCATTGCGCCGCATCACCCCTATATTGTGACTTCAACAGGAGTTTCGTTATGAACGTTCGCATGAAAATCCCGGACCCGGACCACCCGATCACCATCGCTCCGAACCCGAAACGGGTCCGGGTCAGCGCCAATGGCGAAGTCGTCGCCGAAACCAGCCATGCCCTGACACTCCGGGAGGCAAACTATCGGCCAGTCCAGTACATCCCGCGCGAAGACGCGAACCCTGCCCTGCTGAAGCGGACCGACCACAGCACCTATTGTCCCTACAAGGGCGATGCGAGCTATTTCAGCATCGTCTCCGGCGGCAGGACGCTGGACAACGCGATCTGGACCTACGAGACGCCCTATGACGCGGTGAAGGAGATCGCCGGGCATCTGGCGTTCTATCCCGACAAGGTGACCATCGAGGAGATTTGAGGACACCGTCTCATCAGCCGGTTCGTCATGGCCGGGCGTCGTCCCGGCTATGACGGAAAATCTCAAAAGACAGCGGCGGCGCTCAGTTCTTTCCCGCCATGTAGGCTGGCAGCCAGTTCTCGTGACCCGCCTTGAGCGACGCAATCGCCACCGGCGTTTCGCCTTCGATCGCGATGGTCTCGCCGCCGGTCTTGCCGATCACATGGCACGGCACGCCTACTGCCTTGAGCTTGCTCAACACCGGCAGCAGATGTTCTTCCTGCACGGTCACGACATAGCGGGCCTGATCCTCGCCGAACCAATGCGCGTGCGGGACAATCTCGTCCGGCGGCGCATCAAGGATCGCGCCGATGCCGCTGGCCATCGCCATTTCTGTGAGCGCCACCAGCAGGCCGCCATCGGAGACGTCATGTACAGCCGTTGCCGTGCCGCCCTTGATCATGCCGCGCACCACGTCGCCGTTGCGCTTCTCGATGGCGAGATCGACCGGGGGCGGCGCGCCTTCTTCCTTGCCGCAGATGTCACGCAGATAGACCGACTGGCCGAGCCAGCCCTGCGTGTCGCCGATCAGCAGGATCGCTTCATTTTCGGCCTTGAAGGCGAGCGTCGCGGATTTGGTAAAATCGTCGAGCAGGCCCACGCCGCCGATGGACGGCGTCGGCAGAATGCCGCGTCCGTTGGTTTCGTTGTAGAGCGAGACGTTGCCCGACACGACCGGGAAATCCAATGTGCGGCAGGCTTCCGCAATGCCCTTCAGGCAGCCGACGAACTGGCCCATGATTTCGGGCCGCTCCGGATTGCCGAAATTGAGATTGTCGGTGATAGCGAGCGGCTTGCCGCCCACCGCCGTGATGTTGCGCCATGCCTCGGCCACCGCCTGCTTGCCGCCCTCGAACGGATCGGCCTCGCAATAGCGCGGCGTGACATCGCAGGTCAGCGCGAGGCCCTTCGGCCCCTCCAGAACGCGCACCACCGCCGCATCGCCGCCGGGGCGCTGCAGGGTGTTGCCGCCAATTACATGATCGTACTGCTCCCACACCCAGCGCTTCGAGCACAGTTCCGGCGTCGCGATCAGCTTTGACAGAGCTTCGGTGATCGACACCGGCGCCTTGACGTCGCGCGCATGGATCACCGGCAGTTGCGGCGACGGCACATGCGGCCGGTCATAGAGCGGCGCTTCCGATTCCAGTTCCTTGATCGGCAGATCGGCCATCACATCGCCGCCGTGCTTGACCACGAAACGCTGCGTCGGCGTGGTGTAGCCGACGATGGCGAAGTCCAGCCCCCACTTCTTGAAGATCGCTTCGGCCTGCTTTTCTTTCTCGGGCTTGAGCACCATCAGCATGCGCTCTTGTGACTCCGAGAGCATCATCTCGTAGGCGCTCATGCCGGTTTCGCGCGTCGGCACTGAATCCAGATGCAGTTCGACGCCCAGATCGCCCTTCGCGCCCATCTCGACGGCCGAGCATGTGAGACCCGCCGCGCCCATGTCCTGAATCGCGATCACGCAATCCGCCTCCATGATTTCGAGGCAGGCTTCCAGCAGCAGCTTTTCCGCGAACGGATCGCCGACCTGCACGGTCGGGCGCTTTTCCTCGCTGTCGTCGTCGAACTCCGCCGAGGCCATGGTCGCGCCGTGAATGCCGTCGCGGCCGGTTTTCGAGCCGAGATAGACGATCGGCATGTTCACGCCGCTTGCTGCTGCGTAGAAAATCTTGTCGCTTTCGGCGAGACCCACAGCCATGGCGTTGACGAGGATGTTGCCGTCATAGCGCGTGTGGAAACGGGTCTGGCCGCCGACGGTCGGAACACCAAAAGAGTTGCCGTAGCCACCGACGCCCGCGACCACGCCGGACACAAGATGGCGCGTCTTCGGATGCTTCGGGTCACCGAAACTCAGGGCGTTGAGGCAGGCGATGGGGCGCGCGCCCATGGTGAAGACGTCCCGCAGGATGCCGCCGACGCCGGTGGTCGCGCCCTGATACGGCTCGATGTAGCTCGGATGGTTGTGGCTCTCCATTTTGAAGACCACGGCAAGCCCGTCGCCAATGTCGATCACGCCTGCGTTCTCGCCCGGCCCTTGGATCACCCACGGCGCCTTGGTCGGCAGGCCGCGCAGATGGATGCGCGAAGACTTGTAGGAGCAATGCTCGTTCCACATTGCCGAGAAGATGCCGAGTTCCGTAAATGTCGGTACGCGCCCGATCAGCTTCAGAATGCGCTCGTACTCGTCCGGCTTGAGGCCGTGCTGGGCGACGAGTTCGGGGGTGATCTGGGGTTCGTTCCTGATCGTCAAGGCGACGTCGCTCCGGCTGAAAATGCGGTCTGATCCCCACGGGGTCCCGGGGGTCTAATGAGGCGGAATAGGCTTGAGGCTTGATTCCGGGCTTCTTTGTGCACGCTGGTGTCCGGTCCGGCAAGCATCAGATAGGCAGAAATCCCGTGCAAAAAAGGCCCGTTGCAGGCCTGCCCCGGGAGGCTCTAAGAGAGGCCTCCACAAGGCCCTTTGGCCCGCTTTTGAAGGATTCCGGCTCTTGGACGAGATGACGCAGAAGACCCCACGCCCCCGCCCTGACCTGCTGATCGCCACCGAGGGCGAGTTCGCCGGGTGGCGGACCTGGAGCCGCGACAGCTTCGAATCCAACAACGGGCCGTTCTGGCACCGCTTCGAGGAGGACGGGAGTGTCCGCTGCGCCTTCCGGGTCGAGAAGAAGCATCTCAACGGCATGCGCAACGTCCACGGCGGGTGCTACATGACCTTCGCAGACTACTGCCTGTTCGCCTTTGCCTCGCGCGAGCTTGAGGCGCCCGCCGTCACGGTATCCTTCGCCTGCGAATTTCTCGACGCCGCCAAGGAAGGTGAGTTGATCGTCGCGACCGGCGGCATCACCCGCGCCGGTGGCTCGCTGATCTTCCTGCGCGGCACACTCCACAGCGGCGACCGGCCGTTGTTCACGTTTTCCGGCACGATCAAGCGGATGAAGAAGAAGGCGTGAGCGCCGGCGCGGCGTGACTCAGGCCGCGCTTTCAAGATGCGCGACGAGACCCGCGAACAGTCCGCGCCCGTCGGTGTTGCCCATGATGTCTTCGACGTGATTTTCCGGATGCGGCATCATGCCGAGCACGTTTCCCTTGTCGCTGACAATGCCCGCGATCGACGCCGCCGCGCCGTTGATGTTGTGCGTATCGCCGACTTCGCCCGACGCGCTGCAATAGCGATAGAGCACGCGCCCCTCGCCTTCGAGGCGGCGGATGGTCTCCTCATCGGCGGCATAGTTGCCCTCGCCATGCGCCACCGGCACGCGGATCACCTGCCCGGCATTGTAGCCGCGGGTGAACGGTGTGTCGGAGCGCTCGACGCGCACATGCACGTCCCGGCAAATGAACTTGAGCTGCGCATTGCGCATCAAGACGCCCGGCAGCAGGCCCGACTCGCACAGAATCTGAAAACCGTTGCAGACGCCGAGCACGAGGCCACCGGCGGCGGCATGGGCACGAACCGCATCCATGATGGGCGCACGCGCGGCAATCGCGCCGCAGCGCAGGTAGTCGCCGTAGGAAAAACCGCCCGGCAGCACAACGAGGTCGGTGCCCTTCGGCAGGGCGGTGTCGGCGTGCCACACCATAGCCGCGTCGTTGCCCGACGCGAGCTTGAGCGCGCGCGCCATGTCGCGCTCGCGATTGATGCCGGGGAAGACGAGAACGGCTGATTTCATGGAGCGCGTAACCTAGCCCGAAATCTCGACGCGATAATTCTCGATCACCGTATTCGCCAGCAGCCTGTCGGCGGCTTCCTTGAGCGCGGCTTCGGCCTTGGCCTTGTCCGCGCCAGCGAGTTCGATGTCGAACACCTTGCCCTGCCGCACGCTGGCAATGCCATCGACGCCGAGCGATTTCAGCGCGCCTTCGATGGCCTTGCCCTGCGGATCGAGAATGCCGTTCTTCAGCGTAACCGTAACGCGTGCCTTCATCGAAGATTCTCTAATTGGAGCATGATCTGATCGGAAAACCGGTTTCCACTTTTCCGGATCATGCTCAGCTCTTCACAAGCACCGGGCCAGAGCCCGCGGGACGATCGTTGTCGATCAGGATGCCGAGACGCTTGGCGACTTCGGTATAGGCCTCGACCAGGCCGCCGAGGTCGCGGCGGAAACGGTCCTTGTCCATCTTCTCGTTCGACTTGATGTCCCACAGCCGGCACGAATCCGGCGAGATTTCATCGGCGACGATGATGCGCATCATGTCGTTCTCGAACAGGCGGCCGCATTCCATCTTGAAGTCCACAAGACGGATGCCAACGCCGAGAAACAGGCCGGTGAGGAAGTCGTTGACGCGAATGGCCAGCGCCATCATGTCGTCGATCTCCTGCGGGGTGGCCCAGCCGAACGCGGTGATGTGCTCTTCGGAGACCATCGGATCGCCGAGTTGGTCGTTCTTGTAATAGAATTCGATGATCGAGCGCGGGAGCTGGGTGCCTTCCTCGATGCCGAGGCGCTGCGACAGCGAACCGGCGGCAACGTTGCGCACGACGACTTCGAGCGGCACGATCTCGACCTCGCGGATCAACTGCTCGCGCATGTTGAGACGCTTGATGAAATGCGTCGGCACGCCGATGTCGTTCAGATGCTGGAAGACGTATTCCGAGATCCGGTTGTTGAGGACACCTTTGCCCTCGATGATCTGGTGTTTCTTGGCATTGAACGCGGTGGCGTCGTCCTTGAAATGCTGGATCAGGGTTCCAGGCTCAGGCCCTTCGTAAAGGGTCTTGCCCTTGCCTTCGTAAATGCGACGCCGACGGCTCATAGGGATGTACCGTGTTCTGTTGAAGTCCATGAATGGGATGCTCCGGGTGATTTACGCGACCCGCGGCGGAGCTGCCGCGAAGTCCGGAATCGTGAAACAAACCGCGAACCGGACTCATCGGCAACCTACCCGATTGAACCGGCCGATACAACGCAACGCAGCGCGTATTCCCGCAAAAGTCAGCGCCGTTTTGCGCTGGAAATCCTCAAGAATTCCCGTTTCGGGTCATTTGGCTCGCCATCGCCGCCTCCTGCGACCTCTGGGCCGTTGCCTAGCGGGGGCCGGACCCCCTATATGCAGGGTCCCGCCGCCATCCCGGCATGACCAATTCAGCCTTACGGAACAGATATATGTCCACTTTCGACAAGCGCGAGGAAGGTTTCGAGAAGAAATTTGCCCTCGACGAGGAAACGAAATTCAAGGCGGAAGCCCGCCGGAACAAGCTGCTGGGCCTGTGGGCCGCCGAAAAGCTGGGCAAGACCGGTGACGATGCCGCCGCCTATGCCAAGGAAGTGGTCGCTGCCGATTTCGAGGAAGCCGGGGATACGGACGTCCTGCGCAAGGTCGCGGGTGACCTCGCCTCCAAGGGCGTTTCCGAACTCGATATCCGCAAGAAAATGGACGAACTGGTCGCGGTCGCCGTCGCGCAGGTCAAGGCCGGCCAGTAATTTCCGGAAAGTCAGAAACGCCGCGCGACCGGATCGCGCGGCGTTTTGTTTTGCGCAAATTGATTATTTCAGTGCGTCCTGCACCTTCGCAACGCCCGCGAGGACGCAGACCTCGTCCTTGTCGCCGCCGGGCGCACCGGATGCGCCGACCGCACCGATGGTCTCGTTGCCGACCTTGATTGGCACCGCGCCGCCCGCGCCGACCACGCCCGGAATCTGCCGCAGATACGCCGTCTCGGGCTTTTCCGTCAGCTTCTGGAATTCCAGCGATGTCTGGTTGCGGGTGCGGGCGGTGTAGGCCTTCAACCGGCTGAACTCCATGGTGTGCGGGCTGGTGCCATCGCCGCGGACCTGCGCAAACACATTGCCAGCCTTGTCGACCACAGTGACGGAGACCTTGTAACCGTCCTTCGCGCACTGCTCCATCGTGCCCTGGACGATGGCCATGGCCATCGCGGTCGATACATTCTTGTCCATCACCGGCGCCTGGGCGTGAGCAGAACCTGCGGCGAGAATGGCAGCCGTGGTGAATGCCGCAAAAGCGACTGAACGCATGTTGAAACCTCCCTTTGAAAATTTTCTGGTTTGCGCGTTGATAACAACCCCTCCTGTCGCGCCTTAGTCCCGCAACAGAACAAGATTCGTTATTGCACGAGCGAAGGGATCAGCCGATTGCCGCAAGCCGGTCGAGTTGCGCAGCGAGATCGGCTTCGACGTCCGCCGAATCGATCAGGCAGATGCGATAGCCGCGCTCTTTCAGCCATTCGTCTCGCGCCGCGCGATCCCGCCCAACGGTTTCAGTATCGGCTGCGCTGACAAGTTCGATGGCAATGCGCTTGGTGAAAGACACGAAATCCGGAATATGCCGCCCCACCGGCGTCTGCCGCTTGAAGTGGGACGCGAAACGGCGGTCCGTGGTCAGTGCCTTCCACAGCATGCGTTCGGCATCGGTCGGATTCCGCCGCAACAGCCGCGCCAGTCCCCGTACCGTGCCGCCGCTGTCGGACGGCGCACGGCCGTCGGACTGTTCGGCCAGCAGCGCGCGCAGCCGGGTCGCCTCGTTGCCATCCAGAACGCCGCCCTTGGCCGGCCCCTTGCGGCCTTCCGCGATGGCCATCACCACGCCGTGCAGCGTGTGCATGTCCTGCTTGGTCGGCTCCATCCGGGTGAAGATGTTGCGCATATTGACCAGCATCACGTCGCGCTTTTCCGGCGGCCGCAGGAATTCCACCTTGTCGAGTTCGTTCACGAGATTGTCGAAGAACGCCTGCATCTGATGGCTGGACGCGCGCTCGGAACGCTCCGGCATGGCGAATGGCAGCGCATTGGACGTCGCCAGCTTGAACCACTCGTAGCCCATCAGCAGCACAGCCTGCGCAAGGTTCAGCGAGGCAAAGCCGGGATTGACCGGGAATGTCACGATGCGGTTGGCGAGCGCGACCTCGTCGTTCTCAAGACCGTAGCGTTCGCGCCCGAACATGATCGCCGCGGTGCCGCTGGCGGCTGTTTCATGAACGATCTGGCGGGCGGCCTCCTCCGGTCCGACAACAGGCTTGGCCTGGTCGTGCGCCCGCGCCGTGGTCGCGAACAGCAGCGAACAGTCCGCCACCGCCGCCTCGACTGTATCGAACAGTTCGACCTTCTCCAGAATATGATCGGCGCCGGCGGCGGCCCGCTGGGCGGCCATGTTCGGCCAGCCGTCGCGCGGATTGACGATGCGCAGCCGCGTCAGGCCGAAATTGCCCATGGCCCGCGCGCACATGCCGATGTTCTCGCCAAGCTGGGGCTCGACCAGCACCACGATGGGGCCGTTCAGTTCCTTGCGCGTCTTGGTCTTGTCGGTGCCTGAACCGGTCATTGCCTCTGCTTCAATCCGTCATATGTCCCCTGCCGTAACGCAGTTGGCGCGGCGCAGGTCAAGACCTTTTCTCGGATCGGCGGCGATTGGCAGATTGCTGCAACAGGACAATACTGGAATGCACTCGGAGTTCTCCGTTTCGGCTGCCGTTTGCGGTAGTCATTCCGGACAAGGTGACCCGTGACCCAGACAGACGCAAGCAGCACACCCCCGCCCCCTTCGCCAAACCCCACGCCTGCTCCGGACAAGCCATCCGCAAGCGCGACCTTGCGGCGGCTGGCAATTCCGCTTGCGTGCATTGCCGCCGCTGCGGCGTTTGTCGCGGTGGCAACCATCAGTTGGGACGAATGGATCAGCAGCGCCCGCATCCAGACCACCAACGACGCCTATGTCCGCGCCGAGGTCTCGCAACTCAGCAGCCGTGTTGCCGGCGAAGTGAAAACCGTGGCGGTGCGCGACTATCAGCGCGTCAAGGCCGGCGACCTGCTGGTGGAGATCGACCCTGCCGATTACGAGGCGCAGGTCGCGCAGGCCGAAGCATCCGTCGCCGGCGCGCAGGCCGCGCTCGACAATCTTGCCAACCAGGTCGAGCTTCAATACGCGACCATCGCGCAATCGGAAGCGCAGCGCGCCTCCGCCGAGGCCGTTCAGGTCGAAGCGCAGCAGGAATATGACCGCCAGCACGGCCTCCTTCAGAGCCCTGCCTTCACGCGCCAGCGGCTTGAACAGGCCACCGCCACGCTGGCCAAGGCGGACGCGGATGTGCGCGCCAGCCGCGCCGTCATCGCCGCGCAAAAACATCAGATGGAAGTTCTCGCCGGAACGAAGAAGCAGCGCGCCGCCGATGTGCTCGCCGCACAGGCTTCCCTGAAGGCTGCAAAACTCAAGCTCGGCTATACCCGCATCGTCGCGCCGTTCGACGGAATTGTCGGCGCGCGGCAGGTGCAGCCCGGCGACTATGTCAACATCGGCAGCAACCTGTTCAATGTGGTGCCGCTGCCCAATGTCTATGTGATCGCGAACTACAAGGAGACGCAGCTCACCCGCGTGAAGCCGGGACAGCCCGTGGACATCACCATCGACAGCTTCCCGCGTCAGGTCCTGCACGGCAAGGTCGTACGCATCTCGCCCGCCAGCGGCGCGCAATTCGCGCTGCTGCCGCCGGACAACGCCACCGGCAATTTCACCAAGGTGGTGCAACGCATTCCGGTGCGGATCGAATTCGACAAGGGACAGCCGCTGCTCGACAGCCTGCTGCCCGGGATGTCCGCGGAAACCCGGATCAACACAGAGGGCGCGGCGGCCCCGTCGAACACCGGAGCCAAGACAACTGGAACGGCGACTGGAGCTTCGGCCGGTGGCGGAAACTAAAATCATCGCCAGCGGGCCGGTTTCCACCGGCCAGCCTGTCCACTACCCGCTGCTGGCGGTCGCCGCCGTGCTGCTCGGCGCGTCGATGGCGAACATCGACAGCCGGATGTTTTCCATCGGGCTGCCTGACCTCAAGGGCGCGTTCTCCCTGTCCTTCGACCAGGGGGCATGGCTCTCGACCGCGTCCACCGCGTCGCAGATTTTCATCGCGCCCGCCGTGGCCTGGCTTGCAACCACATTCGGCCTGCGCCGCATTCTCGGCGCACCCAGCATCGTGTTTGCGGTGATTTCGCTGATCCTGCCGTTCATTCGCGATTATCCCACGCTGATGGGCCTCACCATCCTGCACGGCCTGCTGCTGGGCACCTTCGTGCCGGCCACGCTGATGATCATTTTCCGCAATCTGCCGATGCAATGGTGGCTGATCGCGATCGGTATCTACGCGCTGCGCGTCGGCTTCTCGCTCAATTTCGGCCCGGCGCTGGTGGGCTTCTATGTCGAGCATGTCGGCTGGCAATGGCTGTACTGGCAGGACGCGCTCCTCGCCGTGCTGATGGCGATCCTCGTCTATCTCGGCGCGCCGCGCGATCCGGTGAACAAGGCGCTGCTGGAAACCGCGGACTGGGGCGGCATGCTGCTGCTCGGCACCGGGATTGCCATGGTCTATGCGGGCCTCGACCAGGGCAATCGGCTGGACTGGCTCAGTTCGGGCACCGTGGTGGCGCTGCTGGCGAGCGGCGCAGCGCTGCTGGTGGCGTTTTTCATCAATGAGGCGTTGGTCCGCGATCCATGGGCCCATGCCAACGTGCTGCTGTCGCGCAATATCGGCTTCGCACTGGTGGTGATCCTGCTCTACACCCTGACCAGCCTCTCCAATTCGTCACTGGTGCCGAATTTCCTCCTGAACGTGGCGCAGCTTCGGCCCGAACAGACCGGCCACCTTCTGCTGATCTATGGCGTCCTGCCGATGGCTGTGCTGTTTCCGCTCTCGATCTGGCTGGCGCGGAATTTCGACGCCCGGATCCTGATTTTGCTCGGTCTCGTCGCCTTCGCAGCCGCCGCCCTGCTCGGCACCCGGATCACCAACGAGTGGCGGCTGGAAGATTTCATCCCGATCGTGCTGCTGCAATCCGTCGGCCAGTCCTTCACGCTTCTGCCGATCATCCTCACGGCGCTGGCCAATTCCGATCCGACGCGCGCCACCGCCTTCGCCGCCTATATCCAGATCATGCGCCTTGGCGGAGCCGAATTCGGCATCGCTCTGATGGGCACATGGCTGCGGGTGCGCGAACAGATCCATTCCAACCTGATCGGCCAGCATGTGACCCACGCCAAGGATCAGGTGCTGGACCTTCTGGCCAAACTGTCGGGCTACTTTGCCGGCCATGGAACGGGCACAGCCATGGGACGCAGTGTCGGCAAACTGGCCGGGATCGTTCAGCGCGAAGCCAATGTGCTGGCCTATATCGACGGCTTCTGGCTGACCTTCATTTTTGCAATCGCGGGTCTGCTCTGCGCGGCCATGATCACCCGCGCCCCGCCGGGGCCGTTCAGCCCGAAAGCGCAGTAGTGTCCTCGACTGAGAAGGTTCGGCTCCGTTTTCGATTCAAGCTCTGAACACTTTGAATCAGGCCGTGACGATGCTGATTCAAGTTCTGATGGCTTTGAATCAACGCACGAGGACCAGCGGTACAGCGGTGGATGGCACATTGAATCGGTCTGTGAAGGTTTTGATTCAAGCCGTGAAGGGATTGAATCAAGAACCGAAGAAACCGATTCAACACGGCCTCCCTTTCCCGGAATTATCCTTATAGATCAATAGGGTTACAGAATCGTTTGAATCTCGTGCGGAACGCGAGAAGCAAGACGCCCGCGCGCCCGGCATGTCAGAAAGTCTCAGCCCCGTTGCCTTCCAGCTTGCCATGGCGGGTGCTATAGGCTCGCTACGGAACCGGTCGCGGTTCTCTCGCCCTCTGTGCATCCACTAAAGGCCCGATCCCAATGGCAAAAATCAAGGTGACCAACCCCGTCGTCGAACTTGATGGCGACGAAATGACCCGGATCATCTGGCAGTACATCAAGGACAAGCTGATCAACCCGTTCCTGGATGTGAAACTCGAATACTACGACCTCGGGATCGAATACCGCGACAAGACCAACGACCAGGTCACCGTGGACGCCGCCAACGCGATCAAAAAGCACGGCGTCGGCGTCAAGTGCGCCACCATCACGCCGGACGAAGCCCGCGTGAAGGAGTTCAACCTGAAGGAAATGTGGAAGTCGCCGAACGGCACCATCCGCAACATCCTCGGCGGCGTCATCTTCCGCGAGCCGATCATCTGCAAGAACGTGCCGCGTCTGGTTCCCGGCTGGACCAAGCCCATCATCATTGGCCGTCACGCCTTCGGCGACCAGTACCGCGCGACCGACATCAAGTTCCCCGGCAAGGGCGTGCTGACGATGAAGTTCGTCGGCGAGGACGGCACCGTGATCGAGCGCGAGGTGTTCAAGGCGCCGGGCGCCGGCGTCGCCATGGGCATGTACAACCTGGACGACTCGATCCGCGACTTTGCCCGCGCCTCGCTGAACTACGGCCTGTCGCGCGGCTATCCGGTGTACCTGTCGACCAAGAACACCATCCTCAAGGTCTATGACGGGCGCTTCAAGGACATCTTCCAGGAGATCTACGACACCGAGTTCAAGAAGGACTTCGAGGCCAAGGGCCTGACCTACGAGCACCGCCTGATCGACGACATGGTCGCCTCGGCGCTGAAGTGGTCCGGCGGCTATGTCTGGGCCTGCAAGAACTACGACGGCGACGTGCAGTCCGACACCGTGGCGCAGGGCTACGGCTCGCTCGGCCTGATGACCTCCGTGCTGCTGACGCCGGACGGCAAGGTGGTGGAAGCCGAAGCCGCCCACGGCACCGTGACCCGCCATTACCGCGAGCACCAGAAGGGCAAGGAGACCTCGACCAACTCGATCGCCTCGATCTTCGCCTGGACCCAGGGCCTCGCCCACCGCGCCAAGCTCGACAACAACGAGGAACTGGCAAAGTTCGCCAAGACGCTGGAGAAGGTCTGCGTCGATACCGTCGAGGCCGGCTTCATGACCAAGGACCTGGCGCTGCTGGTCGGCGCGGACCAGCGCTGGCTCTCCACCACCGGCTTCCTCGACAAGGTAGCGGAGAACCTCAACAAGGCGATGGCCGCATAAGCAGCCCGCACCGTCAAAACATCAAAGGCGCGGATTGCTCCGCGCCTTTTTTGTTACCCGCGAGACACCTGAAACCGATGCGAGGCAATTGCAGGCCCCGTCGCGGATAAGTCTGAACGGCAGCTTGCCCGCCCCCTCGCGGTCCACACGCCGTCATTCAAGGCAACGGTAAGCCCGTGTTGATTTTCAGCCGTTGCGAATCATGAAAAAAGTAACGGGTCCCCTCCCGTCTGGCGCGATCAAAAACGCACCTGAATTTCAAACGCCGTGTACAGCTCCCCGCAGGCAGCATGCTCCTGGTTCAGCCCGACCGCGATCTGGAAGACCCGCTGCTTGCGGAAGCGGCGCAATTGCGCGCCTCACCCGGTTTCCCGGCCGCCGTTCGCGAATACACGGTTGCCATTGCCCGGTTTCGCGAAGCGCCGCGCCTGATCAACAAGCTGATGGCTTCGGAAACGCGGTTCCGCTTGACCGCCTATGTGTTCTGTTTCGCGGCCTATTATGAAAGGCATGGCCCGCTTGGCGGCGTCACCTATACCCAGTTGCTCGACCTGTGCGCACAGCGGGAGGAATTGACCCCGCGCACGCTCAAGACCACGCTGACCCTGCTCAAGCTGGCGGGCTTTGTGAAAACATCACGCAATCCATCCGACCGCCGCTCGAAATCCTATCATCCGACCCAGCGCATGGTGGATTTCGTCAAGAGCTGGATGCCCCATGCGGTCAATGCTCTCGACGCGGTGCAGCCGCAGATGCAACGCGCGCAGATGCTGGCCCAAGACCCGGATTTTATCCGGCGTTTCGCCGCTGCTGCCGGACACGCCCACGCCTCGGGCATTCCGCTGATCGACCGCATGCCCGAATTCACCAGCTTTTTCGGAAAGCGGGAGGGCGCCATTCCCGTGGTGCTGGCGATCATGCTGTCCGATATCGAGGGCACACCGTTGCCGAGCCGGGCGCAGATCGCCAAGCGCTTCGGACTGTCCAAGACGCAGGTGGCGAACATGGTGGCCGAAGGCACCGCGCTCGGTTTCTTCTCCGCCGACGAGACAGGAACGCCCTGTGCGACCGCCCATTTGCGCAACAGTTATGCGCGTTTCATTTCGATTGAACTGGCCTTCTATGCACGGCACATGCAGCCGGCGTAACGTCGAAGACAAACATGTCACTGGTTCAGTCCGACGATGAACTGAAGGACCCTCTGCTGGCGGAGGCCGCGCAACTGCGCGCCTCGCCCGCGTATGCCGCCGCGATCCGCGAATACACGGTCGGCCTCGCCCGCTTTCGTGAAGCACCCCGGCTGGTCAACAAGCTGATCTCGTATGAGTCCCGTTTCCGTGTCACCGGTTACCTGCTCTACCTCGATGCCGATCACGAACGATACGGCACGGACGGCGGCGCGACCTACACCCGCCTGCTTGAACTCTGCAGCCGGCGCAACGAAGTCAGCCCGCGCGTTCTCAAGACGACGCTGGCGATGCTGAAATTGACCGGGTTCATCAAATCCGCGCCCAGCCCATCCGACCGCCGCTCGAAATCCTATCGGCCGACGGCGCGCATGAACGAATTCACCCGCAACTGGCTCACCTATGCGGTCGGCGCGCTCGACGTGCTGCAACCGCGCGAAGCCCGCGCACAACAGCTCAACAACGATCCCGAGTTCATCCGGCGTTTTCTGGTGTCGGGCGGGCGCGACCACATCGTGGGCGAACCGCCCGCGGACCGGATGCCCGAGTTCATCGGTTTCTTCGGCTCGCGCGAAGGGGCCGCAGCCCTTGTCCTGTCAGTCATGCTTGCGGACATCGACGGCACGCCGTTGCCAAGCCGCGCGCGGATCGCCAGCCGGTTCGGCCTGTCGAAAACGCAGGTCTCCAAGATGATCGCCGAGGGCGGCGACCTCGGTTTCTTTGCCATGGATACGGCAGGCGTTCCGGCGGCCACGGACCATCTGCGCAATGCCTACGCGCAATGGATCTCCATCGAGCTCGCCTTCTACGCCCGGCACATGCTGCCTGCGTAAGCGCTCAGGCGCCGGCCAGACCGAATTGCGCGATCATCGCAAAGACGTAGTGCCGAGAGGGCCTCACGCCCCCATCGCGGCTTCGATCGCCTTCAGCGCATCGTCCGCCTTCGCGCCGTCGGGACCGCCAGCCTGCGCCATGTCCGGCTTGCCGCCGCCGCCCTTGCCGCCGAGCACTTCGGACGCCTTGCGCACGAGATCGACGGCGCTGAAGCGCGATGTCAGGTCCGGCGTGACGCCGACCACCACGCTCGCCTTGCCGTCTTCACTCGTAGCAACCAGCGCGACCACGCCGGAGCCGATCTGCTTCTTGCCCTGATCGGCGAGGCTCTTGAGATCCTTGATCTCGATGCCCTGCACCGCGCGCGCGAGCAGTTTCACATCGCCGACCGTGCGGACATCGGACGCAGCGGCCGTCCCGTTCGCAGCCGAGCCGCCGCCCATGGCGAGCTTCTTGCGCGCCTCGGAGAGTTCGCGCTCGAGCTTCTTGCGCTCCTCGATCAGCGCCGCGACACGCACGGGCAGATCGTCCAGCGTGGTTTTCATCTCGGCGGCCGCAGCCTTTGCGGTCTGGATCGTGGCGTTGGCGGCATGACGCGCATTGGTGCCGGTCAGCGCCTCGATGCGGCGGACGCCGGAGGCCACCGCGCTCTCGCCGCTGATGGAGATCAGGCCGATATCGCCGGTGCGCTTGACGTGGGTGCCGCCGCACAGTTCGACCGACCAGCCGAGCGCATTGCTCGCCGCGCCCTCGCGCGCCGCGCTGCCCATCGACACCACGCGCACCTCGTCGCCGTACTTCTCGCCGAACAGCGCGCGCGCACCGGATTCCCGCGCATCGTCAATCGCCATCGAGCGGGTAACGACCTCGCCGTTTTCCAGCACGACATCGTTGGCGATGTCCTCAATCTTGCGCAGCTCATCCGGCGTGATCGGCTTGTTGTGTGCGAAGTCGAAACGCAGGCGATCCGGCGACACCAGCGAGCCGCGCTGCGCGATGTGATCGCCGAGCACCTGACGCAGCGCCTCGTGCAGAAGATGCGTCGCGGAGTGATTGGCGCGGATCGCGCCGCGCCGTCCGTGATCGACTTTCAATTCAAGAGGAGTACCCGGCCAAATTGAACCACCCTCAGCAACTCCTAGATGAACAAACAAATCTCCCGCTCTTTTCACTGTATCAGTGACCCGAAAGCGAACGCCGGGTGCAATCATCAGGCCAGTATCGCCGACTTGCCCGCCAGACTCTGCGTAAAAGGGAGTCTGATTGAGAATGATTGCTCCGGTCTCGCCATCGCGAAGCAATTCAACTTCCTTGCCGTCCTTCACTAGCGCGGTGACGACACCTTCGGCGATCTCGGTGTCGTAGCCGAGGAATTCGCTCGCGCCGAGTTTTTCGCGCAGCGGGAACCAGACGTTTTCGGTCGCGGTGTCGCCCGAGCCCGCCCATGCCGCGCGCGCCTTGGCCTTCTGCTGTTCCATCGCGTCGGTGAACGAGGCGATATCGACGCCGATGCCGCGGTTGCGCAGCGCATCCTGCGTCAGGTCGAGCGGGAAGCCGTAAGTGTCATACAGCGTGAACGCAGTCTCGCCGTCGAACATGTCGCCCTTCTTGAGCGACGCGCTTTTCTCGTCGAGGATCGAGAGACCGCGATCCAGCGTCTTGCGGAAGCGGGTTTCTTCCAGCTTCAGCGTTTCCTCGATCAGGTTCTCGGCGCGCACCAGCTCCGGATAGGCCTGGCCCATCTCGCGCACCAGCGCCCAGACAAGGCGGTACATCAACGGCTCTTTCGCCCCGAGCAATTGCCCGTGGCGCATGGCGCGGCGCATGATCCGGCGCAGCACATAGCCGCGGCCTTCGTTCGACGGCAGCACGCCGTCCGCGATCAGGAACGACGAGGCGCGCAGATGGTCCGCGATGACGCGCAGCGACGCCTTCTGTTCGCCATGCGGATCGGCGCCGGTCAGGTCGGCGATGGCGCGGATCAGCGCGACGAACAGGTCGATGTCGTAATTGTCGTGCTTGCCCTGCAGCACGGCGGCGATGCGCTCGAGGCCCATGCCGGTGTCGATGGACGGCTTCGGCAACGCGATGCGATTGCCGGGGGCAATCTGGTCGAACTGCATGAACACGAGATTCCAGATCTCGATAAAGCGGTCGCCGTCTTCCTCAGGCGAGCCCGGAGGACCGCCCCAGACCTTGTCGCCATGATCGAAGAAGATTTCGGAGCACGGGCCGCAGGGACCGGTGTCGCCCATCTGCCAGAAATTGTCCGAGGTTCCGATTCGGATGATTTTCGATTCGGGCAGGCCCGCGATCTTTTTCCAGAGCTTTGCCGCGTCCTCGTCCTCGGAATAGACGGTGACCAGCAGCTTGTCCTTCGGAAGCCCGTAATCCTTGGTGATCAAATTCCAGGCAAGTTCGATCGCCCGTTCCTTGAAATAATCGCCGAACGAGAAGTTCCCGAGCATCTCGAAGAAGGTGTGATGCCGCGCGGTGTAGCCGACATTGTCGAGGTCGTTGTGCTTGCCGCCGGCGCGCACGCACTTCTGCGACGAGGTGGCGCGCTGATATGGCCGCTTTTCAAGACCCGTGAACACGTTCTTGAACTGCACCATGCCCGCATTGGTGAACATCAGTGTCGGGTCGTTGCGCGGAACCAGCGGCGAAGACGGCACAATCTCGTGACCATTTTTCGCGAAATAATTCAGATACGCCGACCTGATCTCGTTAACGCCGCTCATCATCAAATATCCGCAGCCGCGCCGCGCCGCGGCCGGTCGGCCATGCGGCGACACCGGCTGAATGCAAGGGGGTGTCTAACCCCTTGTATCTAGGCGGTCTGGCGCTGTCCAGAAACCCCGGAGCGCCGGATTCATGGGGTCAACACGCTCCGCGAGGGCTAGAAAACGGCCGGAACGTACATTTCGGCCGGAACCGGGCCGCGCAGATAGTCCGGATTGCGGACCCTTGCCGGTAACACCACCGGCTGATGGGCGACATCCTGATAGGGAATCTGGCTCAACAGGTGCGACATGCAGTTCAGCCGGGCCCGCTTTTTGTCCACAGCATCCACGATCCACCAGGGAGAATCCGGCAGATGGGTCCGCTCCAGCATGGTTTCCTTGGCCTTGGTATAAAGCTCCCAGCGGGTACGGGCCTCCACGTCCATCGGGCTCAGTTTCCACTGCTTGAGCGGGTCGTGGATCCGTATGTTGAACCGGAATTCCTGCTCCTCATCGGTGATCGAGAACCAGTATTTCAGCAGGATGATGTCGGAGCGAATCAGCATCCGCTCGAATTCCGGCACCGACTGGAAGAACTCCTGATACTGCTCCTCGCTGCAGAAGCCCATCACCCGCTCGACACCGGCGCGGTTGTACCAGGAGCGGTCGAACAGCACGATCTCCCCGCCGGCCGGAAGATGCGCCGCATAACGCTGGAAATACCACTGGGTGCGCTCGCGCTCGTTTGGCGCCGGCAGCGCAGCGACACGGCAGACGCGCGGATTGAGCCGCTGGGTGATGCGCTTGATGACGCCGCCCTTGCCAGCCGAGTCGCGGCCCTCGAAAAGAACCACGACCTTCTTCTTTTCGTGCTGCACCCAGTCCTGCAATTTCACCAGTTCGGTCTGCAGGCGGAGCAGTTCGCGAAAGTAAACCCTGCGGTCGATGGACGGACGCCCGGACCGATCCGGCGCATCCTTCACCAGCGCATCAAGGCGCTCGTCGTCCAATTCCAGTTCCAGCTCTTCATCGAGGCTGTCCGCCATCTCCTGATGAATGCGCGCACGGAGCGCGGCCTCGATGCTCTGGGTCATGTCGTTCATGCGCGCCTCCCGCAGGATGTGATGCGGAAAACCATTGCAAGCCTCCCGTTACATCGGTGTGACAGGCCCGCCGCTGGCCCGATTGTGCGACAATTGTGGTCATTGTGATGAAAATCTGTCGTTGAAAGCGGCAGGCCGCCGCGTTGACTTCCGCCTTGATCGGGTGTTCTTTCCGGTCAAGACGTCACGTCGGGAGAGACCGGCTTTTTGCCGGCGCCGAAGGAGCAACCGCCCCGGAAACTCTCAGGCAAAAGGACCGTGTGACGGACTGAAATCTGGAAAGAGATGCGGCCGGTGACGGCGCGGCATCCGCCGACGGGATAATACTCTCAGGCACAGCGACAGATGGGGCTTCGACAGAGATTCGGGAACTGGTCCCGAATCCGTCAGGAGCCCGATCATGCTAGCTGCCGAGCGCCCCTCACCCGAACCCGCACTGAAGCGCGTTCCGCTGCATGATCTTCATGTGGCGCGCGGCGGCAAGATCGTGCCTTTCGCGGGCTATGAGATGCCGGTGCAATATGCCGCCGGCGTGCTGAAGGAACATCTCCACACCCGCGCCTCCGCAGGCCTGTTCGATGTCTCGCATATGGGCCAGATCGTGCTGCGGCCGAAATCCGGCAAGGTGGAAGACGCCGCCCGCGCGCTGGAGCAACTGGTGCCGCAGGACATTGTTGCTGTTGCGCCCGGCCGCCAGCGCTATGCGCAGTTCACCAATGACGGCGGCGGCATTCTCGACGACCTGATGGTGGCGAATTTCGGCGATCACCTGTTTCTGGTGGTCAATGCCGCCTGCAAGACCGAGGACGAAGCGCATCTGCGCAAGCATCTCTCCGACACCTGCGTGATCGAACCGCTGACCGATCGAGCCCTGATCGCGCTGCAGGGACGGAAGGCCGCCGAAGTGCTGGCCAAACTCGCCCCGAGCGTGACCACGATGAAGTTCATGGATGCCGGGCCGCACGCGGTTCTCGGCATCGCCTGCTTCGTGTCGCGTTCCGGCTATACCGGCGAGGATGGTTTCGAGATTTCGGTCCCGGCGAAAGACGCCGAACGTCTCGCGACCGCCCTGCTCGCGGACCCCGCCGTGCTGCCGATCGGCCTTGGCGCGCGTGACAGCCTGCGGCTTGAAGCGGGCCTGTGTCTCTATGGTCATGACATCGACACCACGACCACGCCGGTCGAAGGCGCGCTGGAATGGTCGGTGCAGAAGAGCCGCCGCACCGGCGGCGCGCGGGCGGGAGGTTTTCCCGGCGCGGACATTATCCTGAAACAGTTCGACACCGGAGCCTCGCGCCGCCGCGTCGGCCTGCGCGCCGAAGGCCGTGCCCCGGTGCGCGAACACGCGGCACTCCACGCCAGCGAAACCTCATCGGACAAAATCGGCACCGTCACATCGGGCGGCTTCGGCCCGACGCTGAATGCACCCGTGGCCATGGGCTATCTGCCGACCTCGCTTTCCACCGAAGGCACCATCGTCTTTGCCGATGTGCGCGGCCAGCGATTGCCGCTGCGCGTGTCCGCGATGCCGTTCGTGCCCAATGGCTGCAAACGATAATTCAACGCTGAGGAATGACATGACCACGCTTTACACGTCCGATCATGAATGGCTCCAGATCGATGGCGACGTCGCCACCATCGGCATCACCGACTACGCGCAAACCCAACTCGGCGACGTGGTGTTCGTCGAACTGCCGAAGGTGGGCCGCGCCTTGAAGAAGGCTGAAGCCGCCGCCGTGGTGGAAAGCGTCAAGGCCGCATCCGATGTCTATGCGCCGATCACCGGCGAGGTCATCGAGATCAACGACGCACTGGTGGCCGATCCCTCGCTGATCAATTCCGACCCCGGCAAGGCCGCATGGTTCTTCAAGATCAGGATTGCCAACAAGGGCGATCTCGACGGCCTGATGGATGAAGCTGCGTACAAGGACCATACGGCGTGACCGTCATTGCGAGCGAAGCGACGCAATCCACCTTCCAAAAGCTGGATTGCCTCGTCGCTCCGCTCCTCGCAATGACGACTTTTGAATTCTTGCCTTCAAGGAGAAGTCCATGACCGCGCATCGCAAACCTGCCGAGCCCGCCGTCGATTTCGTGCGCCGCCATATCGGCCCCTCGCCGCGCGATATCGAAAGCATGCTCTCGACTGTTGGCGCAGCGAGCCTGCAGGCGCTGATGGGCGAAACGCTGCCTTCGTCCATCCGCCAGAACGCGCCGCTCGATCTCGGCAAGGCGCTCTCAGAAACCGAGGCGCTGGCGCATATGCGCGGCATCGCGGAACGCAACCAGGTGTTCACCTCGCTGATCGGCCAGGGCTATTCCGGCACGATCCTGCCGGCGGTGATCCAGCGCAACATTCTGGAAAATCCGGCCTGGTACACGGCCTACACGCCGTACCAGCCCGAGATCAGCCAGGGGCGTCTTGAAGCGCTGTTCAATTTCCAGACCTTGGTCTGCGATCTCACCGGCCTCGACATCGCCAATGCCTCGCTGCTCGATGAAGGCACGGCAGCGGCGGAAGCCATGGCGCTGGCGGAACGTTCATCGTCCGTGAAAACGAAAGCGTTCTTTGTGGATCGCGAGGTGCATCCCCAGACGCTGGCGGTGCTGCGCACCCGCGCCGAGCCGCTCGGCTGGTCGCTGATCGTCGGCGATCCGGCGCACGATCTTGAGAAGGCCGATGTGTTCGGCGCGCTGTTCCAGTATCCCGGCACGCACGGCGGCTTGAGCGATCCGCGCACGGCCATTGCGGCATTGAAAGCCAAAGGCGGCATTGCCGTCATCGCCGCCGATCCGCTGGCGCTGACATTGCTCACCTCGCCCGGCGACCTCGGCGCGGACATTGCGGTCGGCTCGATGCAGCGCTTCGGCGTGCCGATGGGCTATGGCGGACCGCACGCGGCCTATATGGCGGTGAAGGATGCGCTGAAGCGTTCCATGCCCGGCCGCATTGTCGGATTGTCCGTCGACTCGCGCGGCGCGCCGGCCTATCGCCTCGCGCTGCAGACGCGCGAACAGCACATCCGCCGCGAGAAGGCGACCTCGAACATCTGCACCGCGCAGGTGCTGCTCGCGGTGATCGCCTCGATGTATGCGGTCTATCACGGCCCGGAAGGCTTGAGCCACATCGCCCGCAACGTACATCGCCGCACGGCTGTGCTGGCGGCAGGCTTAAAGAAGCTGGGCTTCGCGCCGCTGAACGATACTTATTTTGACACCGTGACGGTCGCGGTGAACGGCCAGCGGCAAGCGATCATTTCCCATGCCGCGCATGAGCAGATCAATCTGCGGCTGGACGAAAAGACGGTCAGCATCGCCCTTGATGAAACCACCACGCCTGCGGTGATCGAAGGCGTCTGGCGCATCTTCGGCGGCAACCTCTCCTATGCCGACATCGAGAAGGACGTGCGCGAGACGTTGCCGTCCGCGCTCGCGCGCACCAGCCAGTTCATGACCCATCCGGTGTTCCATGAGCATCGCTCGGAAACGGAACTGTTGCGCTACATGCGCAAGCTGTCCGACCGCGACCTCGCGCTCGACCGCGCCATGATCCCGCTCGGCTCCTGCACTATGAAGCTGAACGCCACCACCGAGATGATCCCGGTGACCTGGCCGGAATTCGGCAACCTGCATCCGTTCGCGCCGAAAGAACAGGCCGCCGGTTATCACGCCATGTTCGCCACACTGGAAAAGTGGCTCGCCGATATCACCGGCTATGACGCGGTCTCGCTGCAGCCGAATTCCGGCGCGCAGGGCGAATATGCCGGGCTGCTGGCGATCCGCGCCTATCATCGCGCACGCGGCGAAGCGCACCGCAAGGTCTGCCTGATCCCCTCCTCCGCCCACGGCACCAATCCGGCCTCCGCCAGCATGGTGGGCATGGATGTGGTGGTGGTTGCCTGCGACGCCGGCGGCAATGTCGATGTGGACGATTTGCGCAAGAAGGCCGCGCAGCACGCGAACGACCTCGCCGCGGTGATGATCACCTATCCCTCGACCCATGGCGTGTTCGAGGAACAGATCCGCGAGATCTGCGACATCGTGCACAGCCACGGCGGACAGGTCTATCTCGACGGCGCCAATCTGAACGCACAAGTCGGTCTCGCGCGGCCCGGCGACTACGGCGCCGATGTCAGCCATCTCAACCTGCACAAGACCTTCTGCATTCCGCACGGCGGCGGCGGCCCCGGCATGGGTCCGATCGGCGTGAAGGCTCATCTCGCGCCGTTCCTCCCGGGCCGTGAGTCCGGCGGCAAGGTTGCGGTGGAAGCGGTGTCCGCCGCGCCCTACGGCTCGGCGTCGATCCTTGTGATCTCCTATATCTACATCCTGATGATGGGCGGCGAAGGCCTGACCCGCGCCACGGAGATCGCGATCCTCAACGCGAACTACATCGCGAAGCGGCTCGATCCGCATTTCCCGGTGCTCTACAAGAATCACAACGGACGTGTCGCCCATGAATGCATCGTCGATCCGCGCGGATTGAAGACCACATCAGGCGTCACGGTGGACGACATCGCCAAGCGCCTGATCGACTACGGCTTCCATGCGCCGACCATGAGCTTCCCGGTGCCGGGCACACTGATGATCGAGCCGACCGAATCCGAATCGAAGATCGAACTGGATCGTTTTTGCGACGCCATGATCGCGATCCGCCGCGAGATCGCCGATGTCGAGGCCGGACGCTTCAGGATCGAGGCCTCGCCGCTGCGCCACGCGCCGCATACGGTGCATGACATTGCCGAGGACAAGTGGGACCGGCCATATACGCGCGTCGAAGGCTGCTTTCCGGCGGGCACCTCGCGCACCGACAAGTACTGGTGCCCGGTCGGCCGCGTCGACAACGTGCACGGCGACCGCAATCTGGTCTGCTCCTGCCCGCCGGTGTCGGACTACGCGCAGGCGGCGGAGTAAGTCCGCTCGCGCGGTTTCTAAACCGGTCGTCCCCGCGAAAGCGGGGAGCCACCTTCTTCTTTCTCATCTGACGAGAGCTACGCATCCATCCCGCATCCCACGGCATCGATAGCTCAGGGAGTATGGGTCCCCGCTTTCGCGGGGACGACGCGGAGAACAGCCGCGCTCGTCGCTCAAAACAAATCGGGCGCTGGGGATGTCGGCAACTCAACATCCACAACGCCCGTTTGCTTCCGAAGATGCGATGGATGCCCGAAAAGGATTCCCGTCTTTCCGGATCGCACCTGATCCGGGCCGAGGCCCGGCTCGAAACTTGATTAGTCTTCCGCCGGCTCCTCGCCGTCGGCATCGCGCTCCGGCGAGCCGGCCAGAATCTGCTCGGCGATCAGGCCCGAATTCTGCCGGATCGAGGCCTCGATCTTCGCCGTCATCTCCGGATTGGCTTTCAGGAAGGCCTTGGCGTTCTCGCGGCCCTGCCCGAGGCGCTGGCTGTCATAGGAGAACCAGGCGCCGGACTTCTCGACCAGGCCGGCCTTGACGCCGAGATCGAGGATTTCGCCCATCTTGGAGACGCCCTCGCCGTACATGATATCGAATTCGACCTGCTTGAACGGCGGCGCCAGCTTGTTCTTCACCACCTTGACGCGGGTGGTGTTGCCGACGACCTCGTCGCGCTCCTTGATCTGGCCGATGCGGCGGATGTCGAGACGCACGGAGGCGTAGAACTTCAGCGCATTGCCGCCGGTGGTGGTTTCGGGCGAGCCGTACATCACACCGATCTTCATGCGGATCTGGTTGATGAAGATCACCATGGTGTGGGACTTGTTGATCGAGGCGGTCAGCTTGCGCAGCGCCTGGCTCATCAATCGCGCCTGCAGGCCGGGAAGGCTGTCGCCCATTTCGCCTTCGAGTTCGGCGCGCGGCACGAGCGCTGCCACCGAGTCGACAATCAGCACGTCCACCGCGCCGGAGCGCACCAGCGTGTCGGCGATTTCCAGCGCCTGCTCGCCATGGTCCGGCTGCGAAATCAAAAGTTCATCGACATTGACGCCGAGCTTGCGGGCATAGACCGGATCGAGCGCGTGTTCGGCGTCGATGAAGGCGCAGATGCCGCCCTTCTTCTGGGCTTCGGCCACCGTATGCAGCGCCAGCGTGGTCTTGCCGGAAGATTCAGGCCCGTAAATCTCGACCACACGGCCCTTGGGCAACCCGCCGATGCCCAGCGCGATATCGAGCCCGAGCGAGCCGGAGGACACCGCCTCGACTTCCATCGAGCGGTCGTTCTTGCCGAGCTTCATCACCGATCCCTTGCCGAACTGGCGCTCGATCTGGGAGAGCGCGGCCGACAGGGCCTTGGTCTTGTCCATGGACGATCCTTCAACGATACGCAGGGCGGCGGGGGCCATCTGATGCTCCTTATGTATGGGATTCGCCTGCCGGACAAACGGCTTCCCAGGGTCGGCGGACCGGAATCGGGCTTGATCCGATGGAACTAACGTACCCTATTTGTTCTAAGTTCGCAATATGTTCTTTTGCGAGGGGCGGGGTAGTGTCTCAGTTTGCCGACTGAACTTTTGTGCTTAGGCCTAGTCGTGGCGTTTTAAGGTGTGAGCACAAGGTACGATCCAACGATTGGAAAGAATGTCATCGACTAAATCAGCGTCGATCCAATCGTTATCGTAAACGGGCAAAGTGAAGCCATGACCGTCCGCCGTCTCAAAAGCGATGCCGCCCGAAAGCTTATCGCCACTCGGGCAACAATGTTGCTCTTCTAAAAACCTGATAACTTCCACTAGGATATAACGCGCCATTAGGCGTAGCGTTTTTGAACCTGCTCACGCTCATCGCGGCGCGCATTAATGCGCTCAATGGCGGCAATGGATTCGGGCACCTGCCCAAGCGCAGTAGCCTCATCAGGATGAGCTACATACAAACCCGGAAGATCGGGGGACGTATAAACGTACAGGTCCCCAATTTTCTTTTGGACCAGACGATAGGACATTGTGAACTCCAAACACCCAGCAATAGGTCCTGCAACAACCATATGTTGGCATGTTCGTTCCAAAAATCAAGCGAAGATTCAGTGACTTAGCCGACGCCTCATTGGAATTTTCCAGTAAAATCAATAGCTCACTAATTGTTAACCAAGTTTATTTCGTCGCAGGTCACGAGCTTCAATCAAGCCCACCACATCTTCCATGTTCCAAAGCCTGTCTGTGACCCCTGCCGCCATCGCTGGCGATACTTTCAGCGTCTTATGTATGCGGCAGAAGTTGTAGAAAATGAAGTACAGCGCCAGCGCGTGACAGTGATTGTCGATCTTCTTTGAGAAGGCGTTTGTCAGGCGGGTGAACCGGCGCATTCCCATGCGCATATTCAGGTTCTGGCGTTCAACGTAGGACGTTGAGACGTGCTTAATGTCCGGATTGCCGTCCACCACAGCCTTCTTTGCGCCAACGCACTGGGCGGGACTGTAGCGGCGCTCATCGCCGCGCCCTTCCGGCGCACCGTAAATCTTGATGAGCATGGCGTAGTCCACGCCGTCCGCGCCAAAGGCCTCCTGCACGGCATCCAGATACAAGCGTAGGCCATCCGTGGTGATCTGGGTGCGCGTCTTAACGCGACCCTGCAAGTCCTCCATGAAGCGCTGAGCGGTTTCAGCATCGCGCCCGCCCACCGCCCATGAGCAAATCAGCTTTGTGTCCGCATCGACCGCCGTCCACGTCCAGACGTTGCCAGCGCCCGCCGGAGCCGCTTTAGCGGTCTTTACGTTCTTGTCCTTGGAGTAGCAGAACGACCAGATTTCGTCGCACTGGATGCGCTTGCTCTGAAGGTTGCGGACATACTGGTCGTGATAGGCCGAACAAACCTCTCCAGCGTCCACCAACATCTTCGAGACGGTATTGATCGACACATCGGCCACGCGGGAGACGGACCGCATGGACGACCCCTCGCAAAGCATGGAGAGGATTTGGACGCGCTTCTGGAGGGGCAATTTGTTCATGCCCCGAGTATCTGAACTTTTATGCTTAGCGTCAAGCATTATTGTCATATTTTCATCCTGCTTGCACAAAATATTGTGCTAGCATATGCTTGCACGTCGATTCTGCAAGCAGGAGAATCTTATGACCGGCATCGAGGGTAAGGATCCAAAGAAAGTTGCTGCGGCGATGGCGCGGAAAAAGAGCCTTTCGCCGGAAGAACGCAGCGCAATTGCGCGGCGCGCAGCACTTGCGCGGCACGACAAGGGGCTTCCGAAGGCAATTGCCGAGGGTGCCATCGTTATCGGTGACCTGCGGATTACCTGCGCGGTCCTTGACGACGCGGAAAACACGCGAGTGTTAACGCAGGAGGGATTTCTGACGGCGATTGGCCGCGCCGGGAAGGCAAAGGGCGGTGAAGGCGCTAGCGTCGACGGGTTGCCAGCATTTTTGAGGGCGGCAAACTTAAATGAGTTTATTTCCAATGACTTGATTGCGTCGACGACTCCAATTGAATTTGTGCCACTTCGCGGTCCTGGATATCAGGGGCGCGCCTTTGGATATCGAGCTTCCCTCCTGCCGAATGTCTGCTGGGTCTACCAAGATGCTCTCGTTGCGCAGAAGTTGTTGCCGAGCCAGAAGCACATTGGTGAGGCATGCCGGTTCTTTCTCAAGGCGCTTACGAATCACGCCATCGATGATCTTGTCGACCGGGCAACGGGCTTTGAGGATGTGCGCAAACGGCGCGCCATCGACAAGATTATTCAAAAGTACGTTGAAGTTGGCGCGCGGCCTTGGGTCCAGATGTTCGATCTTGAGTTCTATCGGCAAATTTTTCGATTGAACGGATGGGCGTTCGATCCCGAGAAAACAGCCCGCCCGGGAGTCATCGGAAGATGGACGAACGATATTTATGACCGACTCGCCCCCGGCGTCCGAACTGCTCTGCATGAGAGGGTGCGGCGTAACGCAAAGGGCAAGCCGACGCAGAAGCTCACGCAATATTTGACTCCAGAGGAGGGAAAGCCGGAATTGAAGCGCCTTCTGGAGGGGGTGATGCTTTTGATGCGAATGAGCACAACGTGGGATGAGTTCAGGCTTAAGCTGGACGAGTGGTACCCACGATTTGAGGATACTTTGCAACTTCCGTTTTCGTCGGGAGTTTACTCACTGCCCGCGCCACCTAAGACTTTGACCAGCGAGTAGCTGCAGCTTTCTTGGCGATTTCTTTGCGGCGTTTGGCGGTCATGCCCTCGGCCCGCGCCTTCCCGCCCTTGCTGCCGAGTTCCACGGCGGCGGCGTTCTTGGTGGTGGCCGGTGGCTTTTCCTCAATCTCGCCGGTCGCGATCCTGCCGATCATGACGGCGGCTCCGATCACGTCGGCGGGGCGCTTCTCGCCTTTAGGACCGCGTGGCATTAGCGATCCTCCCACTTCATCAGCAGGTCGTCGAACTGCTGATGGGTGTAGATTATCCCCTCGGGGTCTTTGATGTGGACGCCCTTGAGGCCAGCACCCATCAACTGCAGGGCCTTTTCAATGGCCTGCACTACCGACATCGCCTGAAACGCGCCGCTAGCCGCCCCGTCAACGCCGCCCAAGATCATGAACATAACCGCCTCCTGCTTATCGCTAAGCATACCACACATTGCGGTGGGAGTGCGACCGTCCGTCAAGGCGGATTATTTTCAAACTGAGACACTACCAGGGGCGGTACTGGCCTGTTTTATCCCCGAGTGGCCTGATTTGATTTTGGGAGGACGTGTTCACCGGACCGGCCGTCGTGGATGGTACTGCTGCAGCCGGCCCCCTATCCAAACGAATAGCGACGGCGGGCGGTCGCCAGCGCTAGTTTGTCCCTGCAGCCAATTCCGGCTGCAACGTTCAGTGCATTGCAATCCTCAGGGTCGCCCGGTCGGCGGCCCTTGTTTTTAGGCTGATTGCGCCAAGCCCCGGCCAGCTTGCCAGACGCGGCTTTTCCCGCGGCACAAACTCAAGCACACTCTGCCGGCCATCGCTGGCTTCATTCACCGAATGGCAGCCCGCCCCTCGCCTGCCCGTTGCCCAAGGCGCCCATGACCATCACGTTCTCCCGCGTCATCCCGACGCTTCGCATGTTCGACATCGCCAAGGCGCGCGAGTTCTATCTGGATTATCTCGGCTTCACGGTCGATTTCGAGCATCGCTTCGAGCCGGGCCTGCCGCTGTTTCTCGGCATCTCGCGCGGCGGGCTGCAGCTTTACCTGAGCGAACATCATGGCGACGGATCGCCCGGCGTTCACATCTCGATCCAGATGACCGGGCTTGCGGACTACCACGCCGAACTGAAGGCGAAGAACTACGGCTACATGCGTCCGGGCCTTGAGCGGCAGCCCTGGGGCGCGACGACGATGACCGTGTACGACCCGTTCTCAAATCATCTGATCTTCACCGAGAACGACGGCGGCTAGGCTGGCGGGCTCCTGACGCGGAATACACGGCAACTCGATACCGCCTCAGCCATGGAGCACGGAGCCTCAGGAGCGCGGAGGGTTCGCGTCGATCCCCGGCCCGTCGTGGCGCCCCTCCACACTGCCGGATGCATCGCGCTCAGGCTCCAGCAGCCGGACGAGGTCGGCCATGCTGGATGTGTCCTGCGCCTGTGTGGAAGGTTCCGGCGCCGCTGGCCGCAACCAGCGTCCGACAAACCTGATCAAACCAACCATTGTCCCCGCCATGCACTGTTTGAAGACAGACGATTGCCCGGCGGCATTCGTTCCATAAAAAACGAAAAATATATGCAGGTTCCACGCGCTACAGCGAGGGATCGTTCCGGCCCACCGCCGGTTGAACCTGTTCACCCGACGCATCACGAACCGGTGGAACCCAGCAGGCAGGAGACGCTGACCCATGCGCCAAACACACGACATATCAATCACAGAGAAATGGCAGAAGATCGCCGATGAAACCCGCAGCAAGGCGCGCGCAATGCCGCCCTGTGACAAGCGTGACGAGCTGATCAAGAAAGCCCGTCAGCTGGATGTTGCCATCAATCTGAATGACTGGCTGTCAGCGGGGGCAAAGGCCGCCAAATAACGGCCACGGTGCGGCTTGCAGGCTTAGTTCTGCTTGCTCGACGGGGATTTGGCCGCCGATGATTTGGTCTTGGCGGATTTCGGCGCGGGCTCGTTGCGCACCGCAGCCCACGGATCGTTGCTCACCTTGGCATCGGGGATCTTGGAGCGGGCGGCCTTTGCCGCCTCCTCGTTGGCCTTGATCTTGGCCTTCTCTTCCTCGCTGTATTCCTTGCCCTCGCCGAGCCGGAACCCGGGCATCATGCTCTGGGCGTAGACCGGCACCGAAACAGGCGTCATCGCCAGGCCAATCAGCATCGCCACTCTCAACACCCGCATGAAAGCTCTCCCCGTCGTCCCTGTCGGCCGGTCATTGTGAATCCGGTAATCGCGCGTCCGCGCCCGCCGGAAACCTACCTCACCGCAGGACGATGGCCAAGACAGGGCAGAAGACAGGGCAAAACGACAGGGCAGACCGTTCAAAACAGCCTCGCCGGGCGGATTGCCGCATGATCCCATCCCATGATCCAGTCTCACGGGGCCGGACCGCCGGGGCGAACATGGTGAATCAATTCTCACCACGCCCTGCCCCGGCAGCGTGCATCGTTTCATCCGCTGGCAACGCGCGACAATTAGATTCAAGGTTATGGTTCAGAGGATCGCAGCCATGACAGACATACCGCTGGCGGAGCGGCGCCTCGATGTGCGCCGCCGCGTCTTCAAGGGCGGCGTGATTACATTCGATGGTGCAGGCGTGGACTGCACGGTGCGTAATATGTCGGATGGCGGCGCGGCGCTGGATATCGCACGCGGCACCCTGCTGCCGCCGCGTTTCCGGCTCGCGATCAAGGCCGACGATTTCGTGGCGCACTGCCGTCTGGTGTGGAGCGATGGCCGGCGCGTGGGCATTGCATTCGACTAAGCGAAGCGCTTTTCAAACTAGAACGACACGCCGACGCGCACGCCCTTCACCCAGACAAGGCGGCATTTCTTTTTCGATCCGGCATAGAGCAGTTCAAACCGCTTCGGCAGCGGCTTGCCGGGCGCCACTTCGAGACATGCGCCGCCCGCGGAATAATCCACGACGTTGCAGCCGATCACCGGCGCTTTCGGATCGAGGATGATGCTAGCGGTCCGCGATAGATTGCCAGCGGGCTTGATGCGATTGAAGCGGCGATCCTGATGCATGGCCTCGTGCCTTGGTGTCACACTCATTCAAACGGAAGTCAGGAAACGCTCTGCGCAGGCGCGCGCCGGTCGGACGGCGACGCGATCTTCTTCCTGCATTCGTGCTTCAGAAAAAGAACGCCGATCTGATCGCCATTCACGCGGACCATCTTGCAGCGCCGGAAAGCAAGACCCGTCGCGGACAGCACCAGGAAGAATTCCTTCAGATCGAGATCCCCGACCGACCCTTCCACCTGGAGCAGCGCGCCGCTTTCCGAAACATCCAGCATCCGGCAACCCCGCCGCCAGGTGCCGTCGATTCCCATGATCTGCACGTCAAAGCCGCGTTGAAAACCGACGCGCGGGTTCTTGCGAAGTTCCTTGCCCATTGCGACCTCCTGCGGAGACTGCCGCCTGGTAAATATCCGAACCAGAGATTCTGGTTTACAAAAGCTGAAGACTGAAAATTTCAGGCCGCCGGGAAATCCAGTCCGGGCGGTGACATAATGCTGTCAGGCTGCGCTCAATTGCTTAAATTTCCCTGACGATGCCAATTTGCCGCAGCTAAATACCGCGCTTCGCCGCCGCATCGTCGCGCAGAAAATCACCGTTAACGGCGGGTGAAAAAAGCACAGCCGATTTAACCCTAATCCCACATCCGATTTTGATGTTTGCCCCCTACTGTTCAGGATCAGGGACGCAAGAAAAACGCGCGCGCTTCGCCGTGCGCAAAAAGCGTGGATGGGAACAGGGCCGTGGCCGAGATTGCCAATGCAGCAGAAGCTGCGACGCGACGCGAGATGAACTTTGCGCGCGATCGCGCCGCCAGCAATGCTGCGGCTGAAGGGCTCGTGCCGCTCGACACCGTGAACACCGAGCGCTGGCACCGCCTGAGCGATAACGCCGTCGAACCCAACGGCTATTTCCTTCCCGAATGGGAGATGGCCGTCAACGCAACCGCGCAGGGCCGCACCGGTGTCAACGCGATAACCGCCCATGTCACAGCCAGCGAAGGCCAGCGCCTGATCGGCCTTCTGCCGGTGGTCTCTGCGTGGCGTGCCTATGGTCTCCCCTTGCCCGCACTGGTCAGCGCCGATCCTTACGGCACGCTCGCCACGCCGCTGCTCGACCGCGATCAGGCCGACGAGGCCGCAAAGGAATTGATGCAACAGGCGCGGAGCAGCGGCGCCCATGCCCTGATCCTGCGCGACATCGCGCTCGATGGCGCGGTGATGATGTCGTTCACACGCGCGCTCGCATGCCGCGGACTGAAGCCGCGTCTCCTGCAACGCCATGAACGCGCCTGCCTCGACGCGACGCGCAATGCCGACGACCTGCTGCGCGATGCGCTCGGCCCGAAGAAGCTCAAGGAATTGCGCCGCCAGCGCAACCGCCTCGCGGAACATGGCGAGGTGATCTTCACCATCGCCACCGCGCCAAGCGAAATCAAACGCGACCTCGCCACCTTCCTCACGCTGGAGGCCAGCGGCTGGAAGGCGAAACGCGGCACCGCGCTGGCGCAGAACGAGGGCGACGAGACCTTCGTCCGCCGCGCCGTCTTCGATGCGGCCGCACGCGGCCATTGCGAGATCGTCACGCTGCATGCGGGCGACACGCCGGTGGCATCCGGCATCGTCCTGCGGCATCTCGACCGCGCCTTCTATTTCAAGATGGGTGTGGACGAACGCTTCGCCAAATGCTCACCGGGCGTGCAACTGACGCTGGAGCTGACGCGGCATCTGTGCGCCGATCCCGCCATCGCCATGGCCGACTCCACCGCGATCCCCGGCCATCCGATGATCGACCCGATCTGGCGCGGACGCCTCGCCATCGGCGACGTGCTGATTCCGCTGGGCCGCCGCGATCCGTTCGTTCCGGCCATCCGCTACGGCCTCGCCCTGCGCACGCTCATCCGCGAGCCGGTGCGCCGCCTTGTTCACACCATCAGAAAACTCCGGGAGACACGCTCATGAACGTCGCCTCAAGCATTTCGCCGGTCATCACAGCAGACAACGAAGCGCTGAAGCACGACTTTCCGCTGAAGCCCTTCGCGATCCGCCACAAGCTCTCCGGCCATCCGCTGCTGACGCTGCCGCGCATCGCCCAGCTCGCCGCGGAAATGCCGCGCGACCTGATCGAATACAATTCCGGCGACGCCTCCGTCAGCCAGGACCCCGACAAGGTCAAGAGTGTGGATCTCGATCCGGTCGAAGTGGTCAACCGCATCCAGACCGCGGGCGCATGGATGGTGCTCAAGCGCATCGAAAAATCACCCGAGTATCGTCAGTTGCTGGAAGACGCCCTGACTTCGGTCGCCCGCGCACGCGGCTTCAAGAGCATCGAGGACGCCGGCTTCTCGCAGATCGAGGGCTTCCTGTTCGTGTCGTCGCCGAACTCGACGACGCCGTTCCATATGGACGCGGAAGACAACTTCTTCGTGCAGATCCACGGCGAGAAGATTTTCGCGGTCTACGACAACCGCGACGGCCAGATCGCCGACGATGCGCAGGTGGAGCATTCCACCGTCAAGCACCGCAACGTGCCATACCACGAGAGTTTCCGTCCGCGCGGCATCGAGTTCAATCTCGACGCGGGCGACGGCTGCTACATCCCCTATCAGTGGCCGCACTGGGTCAAGACCCGGGGCTCGCATTCGATCTCGATGGCGATCACCTGGAAGACCGAAGAAGTCCGCCGCCTCAACGACCTGCATCGCTTCAACTCGATGCTGCGCAGCCTCGGCATGCCGCAGGCCGCTCCGGGCAAGAACCCCGTGCTCGACAGCGTCAAGCTCGGGGTCTATCGCACCGCCGCCGCCGTCGTCGAACCGCTGCGCGGCTCGGAAACCATGCGCCGGGTGATCCGCCGCATCGCGCTGGGCAAGAACGCGAATTATTATCTGAAGAAGGCGTGAGGGCCGTCCGATCGGTCCGCGCCACTTGTGACATTTTGCACCTCCCGCTAAAATCTTGGCGGGGGCGCAAGGTGAAGGTCAGGGACGCGATTACGCTGCTGGAGAGAGATGGCTGGTTTCTGGTCGCGACCCGCGGTTCTCACCGGCAATACAAGCACCCGCTTAAATCCGGCCGCGTGACAGTGGCAGGAAAGCCTTCGGACGACCTTGCGCCGGGCACATTCAACAGTATCTTGAAGCAATCTGGACTGAAGGATAGCCGCTGATGCGCTACGCAATCGTTATCGAGAAAACCGAAGGGAATTATTCAGCCTTCGTGCCCGATCTTCCGGGCTGCGTTGCGACGGCTCAAACAATCGCTGACGTCGAGACTGAAATTCGCGAAGCCATCCGCTTTCATATCGAAGGCCTGAAGGCCGACGGTCTTGAGGTGCCGCTTCCTACAAGTCTGGCTGAGTACGTGGAAGCGTAACGTCCATCGCGATCCCGAGGTCAGCCTTAATCCCTTAATCCACCCCCTCCACCCGCAACGACCTCGGCGGCTGGCCCATGGCCTTGCGGAACGCCGCCGAGAACGCGCTTGAGCTGCGATAGCCGTTGCGCTCGGCGACGCGCGCGATCGGCTCGCCCGCGACGATCGCCTCCAGCGCATTGTGAAAGCGTACGCGCTGACGCCATGCGGCGAAGCTCATTCCCAATTCGGACTCGAACAGCCGCGCCAGCGTCCGCGATGACGCGCCCGCCACATCCACCCAGCTCTCCAGCGTGAGTCTGCTTGCCGGATCGGCCAGAAGTGCGTTGCAGACGCGCAGCAGGCGCGGATCGCGCGGCATCGGGATCACCAGCGACAGCCGCTGCGCGCGGGCGATCTCCGCCAGAATAAGAAATGCCACCGCACCGGCGCGGCCCTTCTCGTCATAGATCACCGGCTCCTCGACCATCGCCAGCACCAGTTCGCGGAGCAGAGCTGAGACTTCCAGCACGGTCGGGCTGGATGGCAGATCGTCGCTGGCGCCGCGCGAGATATAGAGCGTGCGCATCTCCACCTGCCCGCGAATGCTGATCGAATGAACCGTCTTCGCCGGCAGATACACCGCGCGGTCCGGCGGCACGATCCACGCCTCATCGGCGGTGCGCACGCGCATCACGCCGGTCACCGCATAGACAAGCTGGTCGCGCGCATGATGATGCGGCTCGATCTCGGAGCCGTCGCAAAAGCTCTTCGACATCGCCGCCAGCGGACGCGGCACGAATTGATAATCGCGGGCATCGGTGCTGCGGCGGGCCATAAGCCAAAATCCTGAATGGCAGTTTCTCGACGATTTTTGGCATGACAGCGCCAGCGTGCCAAGGCTACTTTTCACCTCAGAATCGAGAATACGCCCAGCAAGAGGCTCCCATGACGCGCGACCGCATCCATTTCCTGTTCCTGAACATCGGCCATTATCTCGACCACCTGTTCACGCTGATCTTCGCCACCGTCGCGGCGCTCGCGCTCTCGCGGGAATGGGGCCTCAGCTACAGCGAACTCCTGAAATATGCCGCGCCCGGCTTTTTCGCCTTCGGCGTGTTCTCGTGGCCTGCCGGATGGCTCGCCGACAAATGGAGCCGCGAAGGCATGATCGCGGTGTTCTTTGTCGGCATCGGCGCCGCCTCGATTGCAACGGCCTTCGCGCAGACGCCGCTGCAGGTCGGCATCGGCCTGTTCGTGGTCGGCGTGTTCGCCGCCATCTATCATCCGGTCGGCCTCGCCATCGTGACGCAGAAGTGGAAGAACACCGGCATGCGGCTGGCGACCAACGGCATCTGGGGCAATCTCGGCGTTGCCTCCGCCGCGCTGATCACCGGCTATTTCATCGACCACGGCGGCTGGCGGATGGCGTTCATCATCCCCGGCGTGTTGTCGATCGGCGTCGGCATCCTCTACACCCTCCATCAGTGGGGCGAGATCGCACATGCGCACCGCAAGGTGGCGGCCGCCACCGTCGCGAGCGCGCCGCAGACCGCCGACATGAAGGCGCTGTTGCTGCGAATTTCCGCCATCGTGTTCCTCACGACAGCCGTTTCAAGCCTGGTGTTCCAGTCCACAACCTTCGCGCTGCCAAAAATCTTCGACGAACGCCTGCAGGGCATCGCCACCGACATGACGCAATGGCTGTCCGCGAGCGGACTGACGGCGGCCAAGGGCGATATCGCTACCATGGTCGGCGCGTTCACCTTCATCGTGTTCGCGGTGGCGTCGATGGCGCAGCTTGTGGTCGGCGCGCTGCTGGACCGGCTCGGCCCGCGCACCGTGTTTATGATCGTTGCGGCGATGCAGGTGGTGTTTTTCGCCGCCATGCCCGGCCTGCGCGATGCATGGGCGCTGGCCGCCGCGCTCGGCTTCATGCTCGGCGCGTTCGGCCAGATCCCGATCAACGATTTCATGATCGGCAAGATGGCGAGCGGCGAGGCCCGCGCCCGCATCTACGGCATCCGCTATGTGGTGAGCTTCACGGTGTTCGCGCTGGCGCTGCCGATGATCTCGTTCGTCTACGGCAATTACGGCTTCGACACGCTGTTCTGGCTGATGGCGACGTCGGCAGCGATCATCTTTGTCGCGGTGGCGTGTTTGCCCTCGAAACTGCCGCAGCCGGCGGCCGCGGCGGCGTAAATCTCGTCATTGCGAGCGAAGCGAAGCAATCCATTCTTGAAGAAAGCTGGATTGCTTCGTCGCTACGCTCCTCGCAATGACGACCGAAACCCATCACGCCGCCTGGTTGATCTCCGCCGAGACCTGGCGGATCGCGCGGGCCAACTGGTCCGCGGGCTGCGCGCCGGAGACTGCGTATTTCTGTGCGAAGACAAAGGTCGGCACGCCGGAAATGCCCTTGTCGGCAGCCTCCTGCGCATCCGCTGAAATGCGCTCCACATCCTCGTCGGTGGCGAGGCGCTTGCGCACGCTCTCCGCGTCGAGGCCCACGTCAGCGGCCGCCTGCACCAGCACATTGCTGTCGGTCAGGTCGCCGCCGTCGCGGAAATAAAGCTCCATCAGCCGCTGTTTCATTTGCGCGGCCTTGCCCTCGGCGTCGGCCCACAGGATCAGCCGATGGCAATCAATGGTGTTGGGCTGGCGCTTCACGCTGCCGGGATTATATTGCAATCCCTCTTCCTCCGCCGCCGCGACCACGCGGCCCGCGATGTTCTTGTAAGCCTCGGGCGAGCCGAACTTCGCGGTGAGGTATTCATCGCGGGTGATGCCTTCGCGCGGCACCCAGGGATTGAGGAAAAATGGCCGCCAGTTGACATGGACCGGAACGTCGCTCGCCAGCGCCAGAGCATCCTCGATGCGCTTCTTGCCGATATAGCACCATGGGCACACAACGTCGGAAACGATGTCGATCTGCAGCGGTTTCAGGGCCATGGCGTGTCCTCACGAATGTGAACCCGGAAGATAAGCCACACCGGCCATAAGGCAAGGCACTACACCCCGGTGTCGTCCCCGCGCAGGCGGGGACTCATAACCACCGGCTGCGGTGATACGGGGAAAGAGGCAATCGGCTATCGCAACAACGCTGATAATTCAGGGAGTATGGGTCCCCGCTTTCGCGGGGACGACCGCTGAAAGATCACATCTTACCCCTGCCCCTTCGCCATCGCCCGCATTGTTTCGGTGGTCACCTCGTCCGCCGGAAAGAATGTCTCCAGCGCCAGTTCGGACAGCGTGACATCGAGCGGCGTACCGAACACCATGGTGGTGGAGATGAAACTGAGCACGGTGTCGCCCATCTTCATCCTGAACGGGACGGCAAGACTGTCCGCGCCGGAGGACTGCGGCGCCTTCCGCGCCGGGATCGGATAGGTCTTCAACTCTTCATAAAGCGCGATCAGGGCCGGATCGGCGGTCGCCTCGCATTGCCGATGCAAGCGCTCGAGCAGATGCCCGCACCATTCCGCAAGATTGACCGTGAGCGGCGCAAGGCCCTGCGGATGAAAGCTGAGGCGCATCACATTGATCGGCGGGGCAAGAAGCGCCGGCGCGACACTGGTCAGAAACGGCGCGATCATGGCGTTGGCCAGCACTAGATTCCAGTGCCGGTCCACCGCCATCGCCGGATACGGCTCATGGGCTTTCAGCACCGTCTCCATCGCCTGACGCGCGGCGGCCAGCGCGGGATCGTCGAGCGAGCGATTGGGAAAGGCCGGCGCGAAACCCGCCGCCACCAGCAGCACATTGCGCTCGCGCAAGGGCACATCCAGCCGCTCGGCCAGACGCAGCACCATGTCGCGCGACGGCGCGGCACGTCCGGTTTCCACGAAGCTGAGATGCCGCGCTGAAATCTCGGCGTCGCCCGCCAGATCGAGCTGGCTGAGATGGCGGCGCTGCCGCCACTCGCGCAGGTGATCGCCGAAATGGCTGGGCCGTGCGGTCTTGACCGAAGTCTTGGCGGCGCGGCGCGCCGATGTGTGTGCGTTCATCATGGCAGAAGCCTACCATGCAGATTTCGCACGTTCCATTACCTGACAGGTAATCGAATTGGGCGCGCGGCCGGATCATCTTCGCCATGACAGGAGATGACCTCATGACCACGCGAACGACCTCACCCGCACAGACACCCCGCACGCAGGAGCAACCGGCGCCGAAGCCTGGCGGCTCCATCATCGAAACAAGCCCGCTGGCCTGGGTCGCCAAACTCGCCAAGCGCCTGCTCGCGCAGTCGCTCAACATGCCCGAACCGCTGCTGCATCACACCGGCGTTTTCGTGTTCGCGCATGTGCAGGCCGCCGAAGACCGTGCGCTGAAAACCCTCTGCCCGCTCACACTGCTGCGCCAGTTCCTCGCGCAGCGCCGCAAGCCCTGATCGCTCACGTCCACCTCACCAAAGGAGAACCACCATGATCCATCCGTCCCCCTTCCTTCGCCGTGCCCTTCAGATCGACGCTCTCTTCAGCGCTGTGTCCGCGCTGCTGCTGGTGTTCGGCGCAGGCTTTCTTGCTTCGCTGACAAACCTGCCTGAAGATTTTCTGCGCAACACCGGTCTCGTGCTGGTGGCGTTCGTGCTCGGTGTCGGCTATCTCGCCACCCGCGACATGATGCCGAAGATCGCGGTATGGGCCGTAATCGCCATCAACGCGGTCTGGACCATCGACAGCATCGCGCTGCTCGCCAGCGGCTGGGTCTCGCCCAATCTGCTCGGGCAGGTCTTCATCGTCGCGCAGGCCATTGCAGTCGGCGTGTTCGCGGAGCTGGAATTCATCGGCCTGCGCAAGAGCGCGGACGCGGTCGCGGCCCGGTAAGAACTTCCTAACCAAAAGCCGGGCGGAAACACTATTCCGCCCGGCTTTTTTCGTTTCCGTACAATTTTATCGGTCTCCCTTGCTGCCACTTAATGCGGCTCGGCTAGCCTCATCGCGTTGTCATGGGAGCCGGACATGTCGGTCATGGAAGCAGATTTTGGCGACGAAGCCGAACCGAATGAAGATACATTCGACCATCGTCTGCCGCTGGTGCTGCTGCGCGAACGCCGCCGCGAACTGGTGATGGAAATGCGCGCACGCGGGCCGAAGCTCTCGACCGTGCTGATCCATGAGATCGCGGCGATCCAGCAGACCATCAAGGCCGTCGAAGCCGTCATCGCCGAATAAGGCGGCCCATTCATCCCGGCTGATGGCAGGAAACAGATTCAAGGGACGGTCAGCGCAACGCCGCCGTCAGGCAGCGTGCCGGATTACAACGCGCGCTTGACCCGGGTGGCGGCTTTCGTCTGCACGCGCGATAGCGGCCTGGTCCGCGAAGCCTTGGTCTTCGTCGGCTTGCCGGTGCCGCGCGCATGGGCATTGGCCTTTGCAGCGCCAAGCGGATTGCGCTTTTTGGCAGCCTTCGGGGTAACAGCCTTGCCGACGGCCTTCGTCGCCTTTCGGGCAGCCTTGTCGGCCTTTTTCGCGGCTTTCTTCTCGGCCTTGAGTTTCAGCCGCAGCTTTTCAGCGCGCGCCTCGGCGCGCTTCTTCGCCCGCTTCTTCTCGCAGTGATCGCACTTGCAGCCGATGGGTTTCAGGAAGATTTTGAAATAGTCGGTGCCGTAGTCGTAGTTGATCTCCTCGCCCGGCTCGATGGTCTTGATGGCGCGGATAATCACCTTGCGCTTGCGCGAATTGACATCCGACTCGGCGTTCGGGCGGCACGCATGGTTGACATAACGGGCGATGTTCTTGCGCGTGGAGCCATCGATGGTCCAGCGATTGTTGATTTCAAACAGATACTTGTTGTCGATGTCGTCGTGCTTCTTGTTCTTCGAGTCGAGCAGCGGCCCGAAGTAGCGGATGATCTTGGTGCCCTTCTTGATCTTCCGGGTGGCGAAGAGACCGAGCCCGGTCTTGGACCGGCCGATGCGATAGGGCTTGCTGGACGAGATTTCGGGCATGGCTCACGGACGACTGAAAGGGCACAAAAGCTGAGAGTGCTTCTAATGCGATTCCACGTATCATGACACGTTTTTCGCGAGCGCGGCATGAACGATCCACACGCCTGATGCGACAAATGCAGGCAGATTCTGCAGGACAGCTCAGACCGGCAGGTTCCCTGTCTATCGCGCAGCGGCGCCGGAACGGCGGGCCGCCGGTTTGCTGGCGGCCCGCTTGCGGCCGACGCGCCTCTTCGCAGCGGGCTTCTTCTTTGAAGTTGAAGCCGCGCGCATGTTGTCCACGAGATTGGGATAGCGCCGCCCGGCCCGCTTGGCGCGGGCCTTGGCGGCCGATTTCTGTGCGGGCGAGAGATGTCTGGATGCCTTGCCCGCGCGCTTGCGCGGGTTGTCACGTTTCCAGGGCGCGCGGGGTGTTCTTGCCATGCGCCGTTAACGCACGACGGCGAGAACGGTTGCCTACTGGCAGGCCGGCGTCGGCTTCAGCATGGCCGCCAGCAGTTCCTCCGCGGTGACGCCGGGCGTCGCATCGAGAATGTGCTGCAGGCGTCCATCGAGATAAAGCATCGCGAAGCCGTGCACCTGCGACCAGATCCGCGCAACATCGGCGGCCTGTTCGATGGTCAGGTGATCGAGTTCAAGATTTTCATGACGCTGCGCGGCAACGATGCCCGCCAGCTTGGCGAACGCCGCCCTGGAGGCTTCATTCAGCATCGGCCGGCTGTGATCGAGCCGCTCGGCGCGGAACATGAGCTGGAACATGCAGGGATTATCGCGCGCGAACGCGACGTAGGCATTGGCGCGGGCGCGCGCCGCCGACATCATGTCCGGCCCCGCTTCGCAGGCCGCCAGACCGAGCGCGGCGGAAAACTTCTGGAATCCGATCGCGGCGAGCTCGCTGAGAAGACCCGTGACATCGCCGAAATGATGCGCCGGCGCGGCGTGCGAAACACCGGCCTCGCGGGCCACCGCACGCAGCGTCAACCCGTTGATGCCCTCGCGCTCGGCCACCCGCTTGGCGGCCTGAAGCAGCGCCTCGTGCAAATCGCCGTGATGATAGGGGGCGGCCCGGCCGGTCTTCGGGGCCGGTCTGGCGGCCCCTGGGGATGGTTTTTTCGCAGCCGCAGCCTTCGGCAGCGGCTTTTTTCCAGCCGCCGCGGCTTTGGGGAGTTTTTCCCGTCTGGCTGCGCTCTGCGTGCTCATACCAGCAATCTAGGTATGCATTTTGACGCTGTCAAGATTTTCCTTGACGACTCCCCGGCGAGGCCCTAAATGCATCTTTACAACGTCAAGATACCAACCGGCAGACCCGCCATGGCCCTCTTTCTGATCCTTGCCCCGTTCGCGACCTTCGCCACGCTGATGATGCTGACCACGGTCAAGATCAGCCTGCTGGCGGGCGCCGCGGTCGCTCTTGGCCTGGTCCTGCGAGATATGGTGGCCGGCCGTTCGATCAAGATGCTGACCGCCGGTGCGCTGGCGATTTTTGCGGCGCTTGCCGGCTATCATATGATCGCCACCGACATGACCCCGACCTCAGTCCGTCTCGCCGTCGACGGCAGCGTTCTGGTCCTCGCGCTCGGGTCGATCGCGCTGCGCAAGCCCTTCACGCTGCAGCATGCGCGCGAAGTGGTCGATGCCGAGACCGCCCAGCGTCCCCTCTTCCTGCGCACCAACTACATCCTCACCTGGGTGTGGAGCGCAGCCTTCGTCCTGATGCTCGCCGCCGACATGGTGGCGATCTACATGCCCAGCATGCCGCTGTGGATCTGCGCGGCCATCGCCTTCGCGATCCGCAACAGCGCCATCTACTTCACCCAATGGTACCCGAAGCACGTTCGCGCCGGGATCGCGGCCAGCGCCACCACGGCTGCTGCCTGATCCGGACTGCCCCTCTCACCGACCAAGGAGCCACTCATGGCCCGCACCGCTTTCAAGATTCTTCTCGGCTTTCTCTCCACCGCCGTGTTCTTCGCAGCCTTTGTGCTGATCGGGGACGTCGTGCTGGCGGCCCTGACGGCAACCGCCGTCGTCGTCGCGCAGGTCGTGTTCGGCCGCACCACCGGCGCAAAGCCCAGCGCCTCCATCTGGGCCAGCCTTGCGCTGGTGTTCGCCCTGACCGGCCTGACGCTCGCAGGTGACGACACCGCATCGGCCGCGCTGGCCTTCCCGGCCGAGGTCACCGGCTCGGTCTCCAACTGCGCCTGCAAGCCCGGCACCAAGCCCGTCAGCACGCCGCTTGCGCCGCATTCCTCATGGAAGGCTCTTGCTCCCGCGCCGACAGCCGTGTGACATTCGGCCCCATGGCCGCAGTCTTCCGTCAGCTTTTCACCGACTTCTTTTCCACCATCGTCTTTCTCGTGGTTTACGCCGCGACGGGAGACATCCTGATTGCGACCGCCGTCGCCATCGTCGGCGCGGTCGCGCAATTCATCCGCGCGCGGATGCGGCGCGAAAAGCTCGACATCATGACCTGGGCCAGCCTCGCGCTGGTCATCGTGCTCGGCACCGCGACGCTTCTGACCAAGGATCCGCGCTTCGTGCTGGTGAAGCCCAGCATTGCGCATTTCGCCATCGGCGCGATCATGCTGCGCAAGGACTGGATGCTGCGCTACTCGCCGCCGATGGTCCGCGACAACATCCCTCACCTCGCAACCATCGCGGGCTATTGCTGGGCCGTGCTGATGTTCATCCTCGGCGCCGGCGTCGTCGCGACCGCCATGACCGGCGACGTCAAGCTGTGGGCCTTCTACGTCACCGTGATCGCCATTGGCGCCAAGGTCGTCGCCTTCGCGATCCAGTATGTGGTGTTCCGTATCGCCATCACGCGCAAGCTGCGCGCCGCCGCGGCGGCACAGGCGGCGAACTAGGCCCGCCCCAGCACGCCCTTCCGCTTTGCCGGCTTGTCCTTGACGAATCCCGCGCCGATGCGGTCGCCCTCGACCCAGGCCAGCGTGCAGCGGCGATGCGCCGTTCCGCGCGACGACAGGACGAGGAAGAATTCCTTCAGGTCGAGCCCTGCGAGACTGCCGAGAACCCGGAGCAGCGCACCGGTCTCCGACACATCCAGCATTTCGCATTCACGCTGCCAGGTGCCGTCGATGGCAAGTATCCGGACAGTGACACCGCGCTCGAAATTCACGCGGGGTGCGGCTCGTTTCTCTTTATCCATTGTGTCTGAAATTACGCAGATGTCCCGATATGGCCGGGACGATAGGAAGGGCGTCCTAAGAATTGGTAAAATGCATTGCATACACTCCCGCCCGCGCGCGCATGCATCCGGTGCAAATTCGCATGGGCGGTAAAATGCGCTATATCGGCGCTGGCGCGGCCCGCTTCAGAACCAATTCAGGCGCAGCGGCGCGCGGAGAGAGGGAAACATATGGCAGTCGACGGTAACTGGAATATCACCTTGAGCACACCGCTTGGCGATCGCGAGGCGACGCTGGCGCTTGCGACCAACGGAAATACGCTGACCGGCAAGCAGGCGGCGGACGGCAATGAGGCCGACATCGTCGACGGCACCGTGAACGGCAACGACGTCGCCTGGAAAGCCTCGATCACCAATCCGATGCCGCTGACGCTGGCGTTCTCGGGCAAGGTGGACGGCGATTCCATCTCCGGCGACGTCAGCATCGGCCCGATGGGCAGCTTCCCGTTCAAGGGCAAGCGGGCGTAAGCGATTTCTCCCTCTCCCCGTAGACGGGGAGAGGGTTGGGGTGAGGGGCAGCTTAACCACTCATCGCATGTTTGAATTGCCCCCCTCACCCGGATTGCTTCGCAATCCGACCTCTCCCCGCAGGCGGGGCGAGTTGAAGAAAGCGCTTACACCCCCGGCATCCAGTTGCCGTGGAAGCCCTGCGGCACCCGTGCCGGCAACTGAATCCGCGCCACCGGCTTCGACACCATCTTCTGCGCATCGAGAATCAGAAGATCGCTGGCATTGCGCACGCGGTCATAGACAAAGCCGATCAGCCAGCCGTCATCCTCACCAGCGCCGCCCTCGCCCGGCACATGGACGAATTCGCTGGAAACGCCGTTCCTGAAAACGTGCTCCGTACTGTTGCCGGTCTTGAGATCGTATTTGCGCAGCGAACTTGCGTCGTCGCTCGCCAGCGAGCCCTTCCCGGCATCGACCGCGTAGACGATGTCGTGATGCAGGCCGGCAAGGTTGTCGTTGACGCGCGGAAATTCGATCGAACGATCGTCGAGCGTCTGCTCCGTCGCCCTGGTCGCACCGGGAGGAACGCGCCAGCGCTTCAGATGTGCCTTGTCGAAGGTGGTCGCCGATGGCCCGCCACGCCACAGCTCGTTGTACCAGGCCACATCGACAACGATGGTGCCGTCCGCTTCCTCGAACGCATTGGCGACATGGAAGACATAACAGGGGTCGATCTCGACCCAGCGCAAGGATTCGATACCGGCACCGCGCTTGAGAATGCCGAGCCGCGCGCCGTAAGTCTCGCTCCAGGCAAACGGCATGGTGCCGCGCTGCGCGGCGGGCATGTCGAACACCACCGGCAGATCCATGAAGATGACATGGCCGGAGGTCATGGCGAAATCGTGCACCATGGTCGCCGCCTTCACCGGAATCGGAAGACTGCGCAGCAGCGTGCCGGCGCTGTCCACCACATGATAGGTCAGGAACGGCGGCACGAAACCGTAGCCGAAGAAATGCAGTTCGCCCGTGGTCGGGCAAATCTTCGGATGCGCGGTGAACGGCGTATCGAGCTTGCCGCCGTAATCGTGGAAGCCGACCGTATCGAGATCGCGCGTCATCATCATCGGCAGTGCGTTTTCCACCAGCGCCATGATCTTTCCCGCATGGGCCAGCACATTGGTGTTCGCCGTGCTGCTGCGGATGTCGGGAATGCCGGGCTTGCGCGGCGCGCCGTTGAAGCGCGGCGTGCGCACCCAGCGGTTGCGATACCATTCGGCCTTGCCGTTGCTCAGTGAAACGCCATGGATCATGCCGTCGCCGATGAACCAGTGCCCGGCATGGCCCTCGCGCGGATTGGCGCCGTTGCGCGCATAAAGCCCGTTCAGTTCGGGCGGGATTGCGCCCTCTACCGGCAAATCGAACGCGGTCACCTCTTCAAAGACCGGCGCAAGGTTGCCCTTTTCCCAGAACGGTTTCTTCTCGCTCGTCTCCACCACACTCATGGCTGTCCCTTCCCGTTGTCGTGCTGATTGTCCTGCTTGCCGCGCTCTTGATGGCGAGCCGGATCACCGGTTCGCCGGGCGCTTGGCATAAGTAAGCATCGCATACTTTACGGGATGCCCGAGTCAATGTAAACATCAATTACATGAGAATTGCCAAGAAAGAGGCCTATCACCACGGCGACCTGCGCAGCACGCTGGTGGCGCTGGCGCTGGATCATGTCCGCAAGCACGGCGCGGACAGTTTCAGCCTGCGTGAAGCCGCGCGCGAGGCCGGCGTCACGTCCGGTGCGGCCTACAAGCATTTCGCCGACAGGGATGAACTGCTGACAGCGGCGGCGGCCGAGGCGCTCGCGCTGCTGGCGCAACGCTCGCAAAAGGCGACCGCCGGCCTTTCCGGACGGAAGCGCCTGCACGCCTCGGCGCTGTCCTACATTGATTTCGCGGCCGCCGAGCCGCGCCTGTTCCGCCTCGCCTTCAGCCGCTTCGGCTCGGACCGCGCAGCGGACAAGGATGGCGTGCCCGGCGCATTCGAGCAGTTGCGTGTCGCCGTCGCCGAACTGCAGGCCGACCCCGCAAAACCCGTCGATCCGGATGCGCTGGCGCTGGCCTGGGCCGTGGTGCACGGCATCGCGTCGCTCATCAGCGACGGGATGTGGAAGAAGAGCGATCCGCGCGTCGACGCGGCGCTTCGGCTTTCGTTCAAGGGCATCGCACCGGGGAAGTGAGAGGCTTTTTCAGCGCGGGCCTTCGCCGATTACAATGTCATCACCGGGCTTGCCGCGGTGATCCACGTCTTGCCTCACAGCGAGACATGACCACTCCAAATTCGAATCCTTGAACACGTCGTTGCGCTTTGCATCCATGATGAAGGCCGGAACGTTCTCGACTCGACATGCGGATCGCGTGCAAAATCGAAAATTCTTCGCGCGATGTTTTGAAGTGCGCGCGAATTCACTTCAGATCGCGCCTCGATTCTTTTCATGCGCGTCGCATGGTATGAAGCTACTTCCCAACCAACGGTAAGTGCTGCGGGTTTATCTTCGTGGCTGCTTCTGCGATAAGCGCCCGCATCGCGAAGACGATCATGCGTGTTCGCAGACAAGAGAGACAAAGGGGGCTTGATGCTGAAGAAAGCGGGAACGGAATTCTCCCGGATCAACCAGGCGAAGGCGATCTTCGACGATATCTACGTGGAGAACGATCCTCGGTCCTATTTTTCAGCTCTCGGCGATCTCGACTACATGATTCCCGACGTTGCCGAGCCCGTGGTGCGGCAAATCCTTTCTGCGAAATTTTCCGCAACAGCCGCCAAGCCGGTCGTCCTCGATATCGGCTGTTCGTATGGAATCAACGCGGCCGTGCATCGCTTTCCGTTGACGTTCGGCGGCTTGCGCCATCGCTATGCGCGGCGCGAGATGAAAGCGGTTACATCCGAAGAACTCATGCAGTTCGACCGCAATTTCTATTCGTCGTGGCCGGACGTCGGCCTTGCGCGCTTCATCGGCCTCGATGTGTCCGCACCCGCCGTTCACTACGCAACCAGCGTCGGTCTTCTCGACAAGGGCATCGTTGCGGATCTTGAAAACGACGCGCTCTCCGCCGAGAACGCCGCGATTGTCCGTCATGCCGACGTCATCATGTCGACCGGCTGCATCGGCTACGTGACGGAGAAGACCTTCGGCAAGATTCTCGACGCGACGGACAAGACTCCGTGGATCATTTCGTTCGTGCTGCGGATGTTCCCGTTCGAATCACTGGCGGCAACCTTCGCGCAGCGCGGGCTCGTGACCGAGCATCTCACCGGCGTGACCTTCATCCAGCGCCGCTTTCGCGATGCCGAGGAATTCGAGAGCACGCTGGCGAACCTCGCGGATGCCGGCGTCGATTCGACCGGCCTTGAATCGGAAGGCCTGTTCCACGCCGATCTGATTCTTTCGCGACCGGAAGCGGATGCGCGCGCCGCTCCGCTGGAAGACATCGTGACCGTCGCCAGCGGACGCGGCCGGCCGATCGCGCCGCGCTACGTCCATGTTGAAAACAACGAGGGCTTGCAGGTGACGCTGGAGCCGTAGGTCCGTTTCATCGGCGTAAACGATCATGGCCGGGGCATCGCCGCCCCGGCCATATTGTAACGAGATACTTTGCGGATTTGTCTGCGCGAACGGGCAAGCGCCGGGCGCGCTAGCCCAGATTCAACTCCTTGAAGAAGTCGTTGCCCTTGTCATCCATGATGATGAAGGCCGGGAAGTTCTCGACCTCGATGCGCCAGATCGCTTCCATGCCGAGTTCGGGATATTCCACCACCTCGACCTTCTTGATGCAGTGCTCGGCCAGGTTCGCCGCCGAACCGCCGATCGAGCCGAGATAGAACCCGCCGTACTTCTTGCACGCATCGCGCACCGCCGCCGAGCGGTTACCCTTCGCCAGCATCACCATCGAGCCGCCCGCCGCCTGGAACTGGTCGACGAACGAATCCATGCGTCCCGCCGTAGTCGGGCCGAACGAGCCGGAGGCGTAACCTTCCGGTGTCTTGGCGGGGCCTGCGTAATAGATCGGATGGTTCTTGAAATAACCCGGCAGCGGCTCCCCCTCCCCCAGCCGCTCGCGCAGCTTCGCGTGCGCGGAGTCGCGCGCCACGATCATGGTGCCGGTGAGCGACAGCCGGGTCTTGATCGGGTTCTTCGACAGCGTGGCGAGAATGTCCTTCATCGGCTGGTTGAGGTCGATCTCCACGACCTCGCTGCCGAGCTTGGTTTCGACTTCCGGCAGATACTTCGCCGGATTGTGCTCCAGCTCTTCCAGAAACACGCCATCCTTCGTGATCTTGCCGAGCACCTGACGATCCGCCGAGCATGACACGCCAAGACCGATCGGGAGCGATGCGCCGTGACGCGGCATGCGGATCACCCGCACGTCGTGGCAGAAATACTTTCCGCCGAACTGCGCGCCGACGCCGAGGCTCTGCGTCATCTTCAGGATTTCCTGCTCCATCTCCAGATCGCGGAAGGCGTTGCCGTCCGGCGAGCCTTGCGTCGGCAGTTCATCGAGATAGCGCGCGGAAGCGAGCTTCACCGTCTTCATGCACAGTTCGGCGGAGGTGCCGCCGATGACGATGGCAAGATGATACGGCGGGCACGCGGCGGTGCCGAGCGTCAGCACCTTCTCTTTCAGGAACGCCAGCAGCCGGTCGCGCGTCAGCAGCGACGGCGTGCCCTGAAACAGGAAGCTCTTGTTGGCCGAGCCGCCGCCCTTGGCCATGAACATGAACTTGTAGGCATCATCGCCTTCCGCATAGATCTCGGTCTGCGCCGGCATGTTGTTTGCGGTGTTCTTCTCCTCGAACATCGAGAGCGGCGCCACCTGCGAGTAACGCAGGTTGCGGCGGAGATAAGCGTCGCGCGCGCCTTCGCTCAGGGCCGCCTCGTCGTCGCCGTCGGTGATCACCCGCGCGCCTTTCTTGCCCATGATGATCGCGGTGCCGGTGTCCTGGCACATCGGCAGCACGCCGCCGGAGGCGATGTTGGCGTTCTTCAGCGCATCGAGCGCGACGAACTTGTCGTTGTCGCTGGCCTCGGTGTCGTCGAGGATGTTGCGAAGCTGCTGCAGGTGGCCCGGCCGCAGATAGTGATTGATGTCGCCGAAGGCGGCTTCGGAGAGCGCGCGCAGCGCCTCGCGCGTCACCACCAGCATTTCCTTGCCCATCACCGTCTCGACCCGGACACCGTCGCTGCTGATCTTGCGATACGGCGTCTTGTCCTTGCCCAGCGGAAACAGCGGGGTGTGCTTGTAGGGCGGAACGGCCTTGGGCGACGGGATAGCGGTCGGAGCGTTCATAGCGGGTCTCGCGGTTGGAAAGGCAAAAAGCGCTGGATTTTCAACGATCCGGCTCTGGCCTTGTCAGAGTTTGAACCGTTCTAATCGCTTTTCCGACAAAGGGAAGATGGCCAAAAGCCGATCCGCCTTTTGCAGGGCGGCTGTGCGCGGGCCGCGGACGCGCTAGGTTGCGGCCTTTCACAATAGATTTCGTTCAGGACGTTTCAGACATGACCCCCGCCACGCCGGTGATTGCCGAAGACGCTGCGCCCGCGCCCGCCCCGCGCATGCTCGGCCTGCGCACCGTTCTCATTATTCTGGCTCTGATCGAGGCCGGGCTCGGCCTCTCCGACGCGCCTGTGCTGTTCGGCGATATGTCGCATATCGGCTCCGGCATCGGGGCCGGCCTGATCAAGGCCCACCTCGCCGCCCATCCCGTGCTGGCGATTGCCGCCATCGTGTTCGCGGCCATGGGCCGTGTGCGGCATGCGATCATCGCGCTCGGCACCATTATCATCATGACATGGCTGAACGACATGCCGTCGGTGGTCGCGCACGGGCTCGAATTCAAGAGCGCGTTCGGCGCGGTGGAAACCACCGCAAGGATCATCGCCTTCCCGCTGATCGCCGCCTGCGCCATCGCCTATGCTGCGCATAACGAACATCTTGGCCGCGCAACCTTCCTGGTCGCCGTCCCCACGCTGTTCAATGTGGTCCTGATCGTGGGATTTGCCGTGAGCGTGACGATCTACGGGTTTTAGCCGTCATCAATCCCGCAGCCACGCCGCGGCGTCGCGCAACCGCTGCCTGTCGTGCTCATGGGCGAGTTGAGCCTCGCCGCGTTCAAAGGCTTCCACCGCCTGACGCCGCGCCGCCGCCCGCAGACCCGGTGAATTCATCGCTGCGACGCTGCGCAGCGCCTTCTGCAAGCGGATGCAGACCTCGACCAGCGATGCGCCATCGCGCCCCACCGGCGTGAACACATCCTGCACCAGTTCCTGCGCGGTCAGCGGCGGCACATACACGCCCGGAAACTCCACTTCATCGCCCTCGTCCGTCTCATCGGGCAGCGACCATTCATGCAGCACGCGCACCGCGGTGCCGATCACGTCGATGGCGGTGCCCGGATCGTTGACCGCAGGCGACAGCGCCCGCGAGGCGATCTCAGCCAGCACGATCAATCCGAAACGCGGGTCCTGATCGAACGAGCGTCCATCGCCGACATTGAACGCCTTGCGCACCCGCTCCGCTGTGTCCTCGTCCGGCTGTTTGGAGAGCGAGGCCAGCGGCCGGTCCGGCGTGGCGAACCCGCCGGGCAGCAGATGCACATGCACCTCGCAATCCTGCGCCTTCGCGATGGCGGACAGCGTGCCCATGTCGATCCGGTCGACATAACCGATCCGCGACGCCGCCACCGGCTGTAGGCCGGCAGGGACTTTCACGGCAGGATGCCCGCCGAGATAAGGCCGCTTGCGCCGCGCGCGGACCGCCGCCGTCGTCACCCGCTCGACCTGATCGACCGTCTCGCCGACCCGGCCGAGTTTCGACAGGCGGTCGATCCAGCGCAGCAGGGTGAGGATGATCACCGCGATCACCACCAGTGTCACAACGAACAGCACGAAGCGCCCGCTCGGCCCATAAAGCCCGGTGGAGAGCGCGATGATGCTGACCAGGCTGAAGACGAACGTCCCGATAAAGGTCGCCAGCGCCCGCTGCGCGGTGCGGTCCTCGACCAGAAGCTGGGTCGCGCGCGGCGTTGCGCCGCTGCCCGCCGACGCGAAGGCCTGAACCATCGTGGCAATGGAAAATGTCGTCACCGCCAGCATGCTGGAGGCGAGGATGCCGAGAATGCGGTCCACCGCATCCGCGCCGATCTTGCTGGGAACGTCCATCGGAATCAAAGGATCGAGCACCAGCGCACTGAGCGCGGTGACGATTCCGACAAGGCTGTAGACGGCGACGGTGAACCAGAGTTGCCGGGTGGCGTCGCGCAGCCGCCATATCCACCGCGTCAGCATGTCGAATCCTTCCCCTCGCCCCTTTGGCTGCGCGACGACAACGCACAAATCCCCGAATTGTGCCGCGGGCCATGCCTTAGCCATGCTCTTAGCCATGCCCTTGCACTTGCCCTTTCCACACGGTTCAATGGCGGCGGGGGTTGAACAATGACACACCGCACTTCGACATACCGCACGTCAAACGGCACCTGGCTTTTCAGAACGTCTGTCTTGAAATCCTGCCTGGCCGCCATGGGTTTGGCCTTAAGCTTGACCTTGGGACTGGCCCTGACCGCCGCCAGCCCGGCCCGCGCCGACCGCTGCGACGATCTCGCCAAGGACCTCGCCCGGCAGATCCCCGATCTCAAGATCGGCAAGACGGTCGCGGGCGTGATCTATCTCGAACACCCCGCGGTGACGCAGGCGTCGCTCGGCTGCGCCAGCCGCAACCGCAGCAACGACGTGTTCGCCTCCACCGACAAGAAGAAGCCGACGGACGCCTATTACGACTTCATCGGCACGGCAGCGGCGCTGGTGTTCACGATCCCGAAACCGGATGCCGTGCGCGGCGCCAAACGCTGCGTCAGCCGCACCAACATCATCCGCGGCTACAATCTCGATTCACGCTACCGCAAGCTCGACGTCCACTGCACCGTCGCCAAGACCGGCGTGCGCATCACCATGTCGCGCGAGAAGGGTGTGTGAGGATAACCCCGTAGTAGCAGCGAAATTTTGGAGTAGACTATGTTTGGATGGCTGAGGAAACGTCAACTTTTAGAACATCGGAAATTACTGGCTCAAAACTTTTTGGCATCTTCGCACGGCGGAATGCGCTTCCACTTTACCCATGTAAATGATGTCGCCACGATAGAAAAATTGTCCTCAATGGAAGAAAACGCTCGGCGCATCGCCATAGAATTCGAGGAAACGGGGTCGATATCACAAGCCTACGTAAAATCAATGCTTGAGATGAATTTAGAACTCCGAAGAATATTCGATGTGTACAGTTCAAATTCTGGAGAAGCAAAAGTACGAGCCGCAATGGGACAACCCGCCTTACGGCCTGATTTTGACAAAAGTTTCCGACCGCATTTGGCATGGGACTCGTAAGAAGCTTCCATAGCCGGATAAACCGTAGCGCAATCCGGAATTGAACGCATAATACTCGCGCCGTGCCCGCACAGATATCTCCACCCGTCATTCCGGGATGCGCCTCTTGGCGCAGGCCCGGAATCCATGACTAGCTTGCTATCCCGGGATAGAGATCGATCCATTCGCGATTGCTTTCTTCAATCAGCCGAATCTTCCAGACTCGCCGCCATTTTTTAAACTCCTTCTCGCGGGTGATCGCAGTCAGAGCGTCGTCATAGGTTTCAAACCAGACCAGTTTGTCCACGCCGTATCGCGTTGTAAAACCATCAACTGCCTTGGTCCGATGTTCGTATCCGCGCCGCACGATGTCGTTCGTCACGCCGAGATAGAGCGTGCCGTTCTTTTTGCTCGCGAGCATGTAGACGTAGTAGGCCATCGTGACCGTGGATTCCGGGCTCGCGCGAAGTCGCGCGCCCCGGAATGACGGGCTTTGACTGCATCCACCTTCTCATAAACGGATAGATGTCGCAGCACCGCGCTTGACATCTGTCCTGATCTAGGAATATATTCCATATGTCCCGCCCCACGATGAGGGGCGTGTCGCGATCGTCACGATGCGCGGGGCGGGATGCGGTGGCCGCGTGCGGTGTTCGATGCGCGAGCCGGATGAACGGGCGCACTCTTGAAAAAGAGCGGCGCTTTTTTATTCGGCCCGGGCTGACGACCACATTGTTCGCGGACGGCCCAGGACGCGATATCCCGGTGCCTCGCCTGGCACCATGGGGCAGCGCCAAGGCTCTTGCCTCGTACAGAGGGCGAGCGGCGGCGCGTCAGTCCCCTGCAGCGATGATCACCTCAGGGTCGGTCGTCGGGGGTTTTCGCGCAGCAAGCCGTTAAAACCATTGCGTGCGGAACGCCGGGTGAAGCGGCGTGACCGTGGTGACTACGCTCGTGTGCTTTTCACTTTTGCACACGAGGCTGCGGATGCGTTCGCGCATCCGGCGTTCCGCGCGCCCTCATTCGGGCGAAGCGCTGAAAGAGCTTCGGGCGCCCCCGCGCCGTCATAACAACAGGGGCGATGGCGCGTGGCTCTTTGAAAATTAAATCTGGATGCGGAGGTTGCGCACCCTGCGTCAAATAGGCCCTCGTCATGGCCGGGCTTCGTCCCGGCCATCCACGTCTTCTCGACCTTCATCGACAAAAGACGTAGATGCCCAGCACAAAAGGGCGTTCACGCCCGTCTTCGACGGGCTATGTCCGGGCATGACGAACCGTAAATCGTGCACGATCGTTCGACACACTCAGCCGTCGTCCCCGCGCAGGCGGGGACCCATAACCACCGGATGTCGTGACAGTAGCGAAAAAAGTCACCCCGGCATCTCTCTCAACTTGATGACTCAGGGCTTATGGGTCCCCGCCTGCGCGGGGACGACACGGAGAGAAAATCGCGGACGCAGCAGAACCTCCCCGCCCGCTTACGTCCGCTTAACCACGCCGCCACCCTTTTCAAACCGTCACACCGGCGCATGAACCGGATGATAACGTCCCGCGACTAAGACCCATCGCAACAAGAGACGCTCAAGTCGCAGAGGCGGATATGTTCAGGGATATTCTGGTGACATCGGACGAGGAAGCGCAGCGTTTGCTCGCCGCGTTCAAGGCGATTCCGAACATGCAGGGCCGCCTGAAGATCGTCGAACTCGCCGAGCGCATGGCCCGCGAGAAGCGCACTGTGCGGATGAGCACGCACGCAGGTGCACATGCCGGGCTGACGCCTTCTGCGTCACGAAAAGGTGACGCCGCCGACCTCAGGAACGCCACACCGCAAGCGCTATAATCGCAGACCGCGCATCACCCGGTTGATCCGAACAGGAGTGACCGCCATGTGTGATTACAGCCTGCATGCCGTCGCAAGCCGGCCCGCGAAAGCCGGCGAGACGCTGATCTCCACCAAATTCCCCCTCACCGTGACCCGCGGCTTCTGCGGCGAGGACGAGCCCAACGTCGCCGTCTGTGTCCTGCCCGGCACCGAACTCGCCTTCGCGCGCGAGGTCGAATATGACGGCGCATTTTTCAGGAAGAAGGTCCGCCATACCGTGGCGCGGTTCCGCACTGTCGATCTCGACAATCCGAACCGCCATCATGACGCGCTGGAATTTCCGGACGGGCAGCTCATTCTGCTGACGCAGCTCGATCCCGGCCAGCGGGCCACCGTGCTGCAGCTTCCGGCCGTGCCGTTGAGGCCGCGCACCGGAGCGGACACCGCCGAAGAGGCGCCCTCTCAGGTCGAGATGCGCTGATGACGGAGTCTGATCGCGTTTACGCCGCGACGCAGCTCTTCACATAGACGCGGCGGGCGGAACCGCGCAGCTTCTGGTCGATCGCCTGCTTGAGGCATTCCACGCGGGCCTGCGCCACGCAAAGCTGCATCTGGTCGCGGGCCTGATGCCGGTTCAGATGCTTCGCCGAAACGCTCTGGCGGCAGCTTTCGCGTCTGCCGATACGCGCCGTGGAATGCGGCTTGCCGGTGCTCGGAACCGCATAGGCGATCTTCGCGCCCTCGGGCGGCACGGAGGCGACCGCATTCGGCAGCGGGTTCTGGGAGATGGCCAGATAAATCGCTCCACCGAGCAGGGCTGCGTAGATGGCGGGGGTGACGATACGCATCGTATCCTCCTGCGTCGGTTTGTGAATGTCTGATGAACAGACAGGGCGAATGCGACAGGATTGCGGCAAATCGCCTGATTCGGGAACCCGCCCGCGCGCAACATTGACGCGCGGCGATCAACACGGAACCCGCGACGCAGTCGTCAATGACATGATACCGCCGGGCAGCGCACGCAGGCGCCAGCGCCCGCGTCCGCTACAGGTGGGAGATATCAGGCCGCTATGGCCGGCTGGTCCGGAATCGGAACCACAGCAGGCGCATGTTGCGGCACAGGAAGCCCGATCACACCCGGCTTGAGGACGGCCACGGTGACGAACTGATAGTCGCACGCCTTGCACGCCCACAGAAACGAAACGCGGTTGCGTTCGCGCTCAAGCCACAGCGGCGAGGCAATCGGCTTGCCGCACTGGGCGCAGGGTTGTTTGTCGAGAAGGAACTCAGAGTAATCAGGCATGCTACGCACCTCCGAGATGTGCACGAAATAAATCCGCGCGCACCTTCATCGTCAAGCGCATTCGTCGCTGCGCCGCGCAAGGTGAATGCGTCAGCGCTGCGGACATGTTCTGCGATGAAATAATTCGCGCGGACTTGTGTCAGCCGCATGAAGCGATCACTTGGATGGCGGATCACATGGACGGCGACACCGCATACTGTTCGTCGGTAACGTGCTCAAGCCAGGTCGCAAAGCTGCCGCTGTCATCGGACTCCTGCATCGCAAGATGAGTCATCAGCGTGTTCGGTCCCGCCCCGTGCCAGTGTTTTTCTCCCGGCGGAATCCACACCACGTCGCCCGGATGAATTTCCTGCACCGGACCGCCTTCAGTCTGTACCCGCCCGGTGCCCGCCAGCACATAGAGCGTCTGGCCGACCGGATGGGTATGCCACGCGGTGCGCGCGCCGGGCTCGAAGGTCACGCGCGTCGCGTTGAGCCGCGCCGGCGCGGGCGTCTCAACCACCGGATCCTGCCAGACCGTGCCGGTGAAATAGGATGCTGGCGCGCGCTTGGTCGGCACCGAGCCGGAAGGCGTGATCTTCATGGGATGCTCCGAAGTGATGGACCGCCGGGACCGGCGTCGCGGCACAGTTTACGCAGCAATCCTTTGGCCGGGGAGCTTTATTTCAGCGCCACGATGACGTGCCGTCATCGGTGGACTGCGAATAGCGAATACCGCGCAGTTGCAATTCGCGCTGAATACGGCGGGTCTTGCTGCGCTCGAGCGCCGCGATCATGCGGTGAAGCCCGTGATCGATGGCCTGTATGAAGCGGTCGAGGCGAACTCGCAGCCGCGCCAGACGAACACTGCATGAATGATGGACAATCGGCGGCGGATTGCGGCTGATCAGCCAGGCGCGATAATCGTCCTCGGGAAACGGCTTGTTGTTGCGGGTCCATGACGCGGCCATGGCGATCTCCTGAAAATCATGACGCGGAAAGTCCGCGAGACGTTTTCAAGATGAGTGCCAAGGCATAAGGATTCGAGACGAAAAACCCGAACCGCGCATAAAGGCGATGTAAAGCCGCGATGCTTACCGGTCCAGCACCGGATAGTGACGGAAGATGCCATCCTCGTTGAAGGGAATGCGGCGGTCGCTCGCCAGATAGGCTTTGATGTTTGGCCGCGCGGCGACTCTCTCGTGCAAAGCGATCAGATGCGGCACCTTTCGCGCGAAGCGATTCATGTTATGCGGGAACGAATAGCGCAGGCCTTCGACAATCTGGAACAACGAGAGGTCTGCATAGCAAAGCCTGCGGCCATTGAGATACGGCCCGCCGCTGGCACCGATCAGCCGCTCGAAATAGCCGAGGAATTTCGGCACGCGCTCGCTCCAGAATTCGCCGGTGCGCTTCTTCGCGGAAGGACGCTGATCCTCGTAGTAAAGCGTCGGCCCCAGCGGATGATGGGTGTCGTGAATCTCAACCACGAAATCGGCGATGGTCAGTTGAAGCTGATGCACCCACAGCCGCTGCGCCTCGGCCTTCGGCGCAAGACCAAGACGCGGCCCGAGATAAAGCAGGATGTTCGCGGTCTGCCCGATCACGAGCTTGCCGGCTTTCAGGAACGGAGGCGCGAAGGGCGGCGTTCCCTTCGATGCGTCCATCATCTTCATCATCCGGTTCATGCCGTTGGCGCGCCGCGCGGCATCGACATAATCCGCGCCCGCGTCTTCAAGCGCCAGGCGAACATATTCACCGCGCCCCTGAATGGTCGGCCAGTAATAGAGTTCGTATCGCATGAGACCTCACAAACGCCTTCGGCGCGGACAACCGCGCCGAGGTTAACTATCTCTACCGCAATCAGTTCGATGCGAAACAATACAGCAGACCGTCGCCGCCGGTGCTGCGCAGGTCGGCCTGCGAACATCCGCCATCCGGCCCGCGCGAGCCGTGCGACGAATTCCACGACTTCGACGCGTCGTCATCGCGCAGACCGAGACGATCCGAATGACCGACCATGGCCGAGCCCTGCGTGCTGCTCGTCCAGTTCTTGCAGGTCTTGTCGTCACCCGCCGGGAACGCCGTGCCGTCGGGCTGCGAGCCGGTGAGAATGTCATGACGGTTCGGCTGATCACCGCGCCCGTTGACGACCTCGCCCTTTTCATTCAGCGCGGACTGCTTGGTCAGCGCGTTCGGGCCATGCAGATCGGCAACGTCCTTGGCAACAACCGCGCCTTTGGCGTTGGTCCATGGCCCCTTCCCGATCCGGTCGCGGGCGTTAATCGCCGGCTTGCCGTCGGCGGCCTGCGTGGAGAGATACGCGCGCCAGACTTTGGGGGCACCGGCACCCGCGCCCTGCGCCAGCGTCTGGCACTGATTGTCGGCGCCGGCGAGACCGCCGAGATTTCCGCCGTTGCCGATTGGCGTGCTGGTGATGAAGAAGCTCATGTTCGTCTGTTGCGCCTGAACGGAAAGCGGAGCGAGAAGGAGCAGCGGCGCGGCGATCATGAAACCCTTGAGCATTCGTCTCTCCCTGAAATTCTTTTTGGACTATCGCGCGCTGATGCACGCTTAGACGCGCAACATCAACACACAATGCCGCGATTTATTCCGGGAACGTCACGACAGCGCAAAAAGAAAAAGGCGCCGCGCGAGCGCGACGCCCTTTCATCGATGCGTTCCGACGGACCGTCAGGTCGGCTGGATGGCCGACAGTTCCCACTGGCTTCCGGGACGCCTCACGAACGTCCAGACGTCGGTAACGTCCTGCGGTGCATCGCTGCCCTCGACAATCTTGCCGGTGGCGCGCTCGACGGTCTTGTCGATCAGGCTGTAGCGCAGAGCGACGGTCGCGTAGTCGGTGGTGCCTTCGCGCCAGGCTTCCGCAAGGTCGCCCTGCAGCAGCTTGACGTCCGATACCTTGTTGATCACGCCGCGTTCCTTGTTCGCGTTGAGGTCCTCGGTGAAGTAAGAGACCATTTCCGGCGTCGCAAGCGTATGCAGCTTGCCGATGTCCTCGTTCGACCACGCGGTCTGGATTTCGCCGAGCATGCGCTCGAACGCGTCGTAGTCGTCCGGCTTGATCTCGAGCGGCGCATCGTTCGAGCCGCCGCCAAGACCGAAGCCGAAGCCCGAGCGCGCATTGGCCATCGGGCCCTGATCCTGCTGCGGAGCCTGACCGGGCGCAGCCGATGCATGGGCATAGGCCGGCGCATTGCGGCGCCGCCACCACGACATGACCAGACGCACCACAATGAAGATCAGCGCGAGCTGAAGCATCAGACCGATGATCGACGACAAGCTGCCAAGGCCACTGAAGAGACCGCCGCCGAACAGCATGCCGAGGAGACCCGCGCCGAGGAAGCCGGCGGCGAGGCCGCCGAGCATGCCCATACCGGGACGATTGAAGAAGCCGCCCGCAGGCGCGGTTGCCGGAGCCTTGGTGCCGGGCTGGGTGATGGTCCGGTTCAACGGCTGCGCGGCATTTGGTGCGGTCCGTGTGGTCGGCGGCGCGGAGAACGTGCGCGAGCCGCGGCTGCCGCCGCCGCCCGGGCGCGCGTCAACCGACGATGAAATGGTCACGGCCAGCGGCATGGCGACGGCCATAACCACGGCGAGCGTTTTGACGAGTGAGCGCAAGCGCTGCGAAATCATGTCTGTTCCCTCTCGGCCCTCAAGGGGCATTGATCCCCGGCTGGCGGACTTGCGAACCACCACACGAGGGACAGACCCATAAATGGGCAGCGTCGGAAATAAGGGAAGCGGATAGGTACGATAAGGCCTGCGGCCCTCGGTCGCGGTGAGGCGTGCCGTCACAGCCTGCGGGCTGGCGCCAAATCCCTGGCCGGGATGACCAAATCCGAGAAACGGTTCCCGCTTCTCGGGATCATGCCATTATGACGCCGCCGTCATGGTTTCCTTCGCCGCTGCGACAAGCTGGCTCAGGGTGAAAGGCTTCGGCAGGAAGTTGAACTGCTGGCCTTCCGGCAGGCTCTTCTCGAAAGCATCCTCGGCATAGCCCGACACGAAGATGATCCGCAGTTCAGGATTGCGCTTGCGCATCTCGGTCAGCATGGTCGGCCCGTCCATTTCCGGCATCACCACGTCGGACACGACGAGATCGACCGCGCCTTCCTCCCGCTCCAGCGCTTCCAGTGCGTCGAGACCGTTCTCCGCCTCGATCACGGTGTAGCCGCGCGAGCGAAGGCCGCGCGCGTTGAGCGAGCGCAGACCATCCTCGTCCTCGACCAGCAGGATGGTGCCCTGCCCGGTGAGATCCGGCGCCTTCGGCTTGGCCGCCGGTTCGGCAGGTGCTTCACCTGCAACCGCCGCTGCGACATCCGGCACTTTCTCGGCTTCGGGGAAATGACGCGGCAGGAAAATCCGGAATGTGGTGCCTTTGCCCTGAACCGAGTCGACATAGATAAAGCCGCCGGTCTGCTTGACGATGCCGTACACCGTGGAGAGGCCGAGGCCGGTGCCCTTGCCGACTTCTTTGGTGGAGAAGAACGGCTCGAAAATCTTGTCGACGATATCCGCCGGAATACCGGTGCCGGTGTCGGTCACCTCGACGCAGACATAATCCGCCGCCGGCATGCCCTTGAAGTCCCCGCGCTCGGCTTCCTTCGCGGTCACGTTGGCGGTACGCACCGTCAGCTTGCCGCCTTCCGGCATCGCGTCGCGCGCATTGACGGCAAGATTGACGATCACCTGCTCGAATTGTGAAAGGTCCGCCTTCACCGGCCACAGGTCGCGGCCGTAGACGAATTCGGGCTTCACCTTCTCGCCGACCAGACGCTTGAGCAGCACATTCACGTCGGACAACACGTCGCCGATATCGAGCACCTGCGGACGCAGCGTCTGCTTGCGCGAGAACGCCAGCAGTTGCCGCACCAGCGCTGCGGCGCGGTTGGCATTCTGCTTGATCTGCATGATGTCCTGGAACGACGGATCGGTCGGCTTGTGCGCGTTCAGCAGGAAGTCATTCGCCATCATGATGGCGGAGAGCACGTTGTTGAAGTCGTGGGCGATGCCGCCGGCAAGTTGACCCACCGCCTGCATCTTCTGCGACTGCGCGAAGCTATTTTCCAGCGTGCGCTTTTCGGTGGTGTCGAGCAGGTAGACGATGGCGGCTTCGGCATCGCCCGCATCGTGCTCAACCGACGTGACGAAGAACTGGCCCCAGCGTTCCTTGGCGCTGTCCAGCGACGCCTCGACGGGCGCAATGTCGCCCTGTCCGTCCGCCGCCTTGTTGATCGCAGCGACCAGTTCGCCCCGGTCGCGCTCATGGACCACGGCAAAGATCGACTTGCTCGATGTGCCTGCAGGCGACAAGCCTTGCGTGAGCTTCGCGAAGCGTGCATTGGCGCGGACGATGTTGCCCGCCTTGTCCACGGTGGCGATCGCCATCGGCGTGTGATCGAAGAAGCGCATGAAACGCACTTCCGCCGCGCGCTGCGGATCGGAATGATCGTCGCGCGCGCGATTGATTACCAGCGTCCGCGACGCGCCGGGCGCACCGTCCGCGCCGAACGCCAGCTTGTGATAGAGGCGGACGGGCATGGTCTTGCCGTTGCGCATGCGCAGGTCGAGGTCGAACACCTCGGTCTTCACCTCACCTGGTTCCGGCACAATCGAGGTCAGCAGCGCCGCGCCGTCGCCGGACATGATATCGGCGACCTTCAGGCCACCGGACCCGATCTCCGCGAGATCATAGTCCAGCCAGTTGGCAAGCGTCGCGTTGACGTAGACCAGTTCGCCACGCGCGTTGACCGAGAAGAAGCCGCACGGCGCATGATCGAGATATTCGATGGCGTGCTGAAGCTCCTGGAACACATCTTCTTGGCGCTCACGATCACGGGTGATGTCCGCCACCGACCAGACCGCGAATTTCGCCTGCCGCTTTTCGCTGCTGAGGGGGCGCACGCGCATGCGCAGCCACCGGCCATGCGCGGCATCAACACCCGCGACGCGGACTTCCTCCTGCTGGCGCTTGCCCTCGCGCGCGGCCTTGAGCAGGCGGAACACCGCTTCGGAGACATCGGGATTGCCGATGAAGACACGCTCCACCGGCCGCACGTCGTTGGGACCCGTTGCGCCGGTCAGCGCCAGATACGCCGTGTTGGCATAGACAATGTGGCCGCGCGGATCGGTCACCGCCAGCCCGTCGAAGGCATGGTCGGCGATGGGCCGCGTCACCGGGTCTTCCGTCAGCCGATCCGCAAAGCGGACGATGCCAGCGGCAAACGCGAACAGCGTGAACAGCCCCACCATGGCCAGCAAAGCCAGCAGCGCCAGAATGTAAGGCTGCGCCTGACTGCGGCCGAGGGTCATAAAAGCGACGGCGGCGGCGATGATCGCGCCCGCCACCAACAGGACAAGCAGGATACTGCCGCTCCGCCGCGCCGGTTCATGGACGGCGGCGAAGGAAGAACGCAGTTCGTTGTCCGTATCGGTCGTCATCGCACCCTGCTCGCGCATGTTCCACAGAGGATGCGCAGGTCATTTTTGCAGTCTACCTGCCCCTGAGTGCCTGAATCGGGGCCCCTGGTGGAGCGGATTTGACATTCGCACCGGCCCCGGCCGCAAATTAGCAATGCGAATGTCAAATCCCAAGCTCCACCAGCAATTAATATCTACTCGTGGTCCTTTGATTCTGACATTCGCAAAATAGCCTGCTGCAACGGGATGCGAATGTTAGAATCGGACCACTAGCGCAAGGCACATTACGTCCGGGCCGACACCGGCACCAGCCTTGTCAACCGGAGATCGGGCCTCAGTTCAGCCCCGCGCGCCGCAGGCGCATCACGTAACCGATGACTTCGGCAACGGCATGGTAATGCTCGACCGGGATTTCGTCGTCGACCTCGACCGTCGCATGCAGCGCCCGGGCCAGCGGAACGTTTTCGACAATCGGGATGTTGTTCGCGGTCGCGATTTCCCTGATCTTGAACGCCATCAGATCGACGCCCTTGGCGACGCAGATCGGCGCGGACATGCCGCGGTCGTATTTCAGCGCCACCGAATAGTGGGTCGGGTTGGTGATGATCACCGAAGCGCTCGGCACTGCGGCCATCATGCGCTTCTTCATGCGGGCATGGCGAAGCTGCCGGATGCGGCCCTTAATGTGTGGATCGCCCTCGGACTGCTTGTATTCCTCCTTGACCTCTTCCAGCGACATTTTCTGCCGCTCGAACCACTGCCGGTACTGGAAGAGGTAGTCGAGCGCGGCGACCAGTGCGAGCATCGCCACGACGGTGCCCATCAACTGAACCGAGATGGTCTTGGTGATGTTCAGGATCGACATCGGATCGAAGTGGACCATCGCGTCGAGACGAGATCGCTCCGGCCACAGCACGAGGCACATCACCACGCCGACCAGCAGGACCTTGAAGATGCCCTTGAGGAAATTCGCGCCGGCCTGCTTGCCGAACAGCCGCGCAAAGCCTGCCGCTGGTGAGATCTTGCTGAATTTCGGACTGAGCGGCTCGGTGGAGAATACCAGCCGGTGCTGGATCAGGTTGCTGCCGACCCCGGCGATCAGCAGCATCAGCAGCGGCACGCCGAGAACGCCGATCAGCATCAGTTCGAGCTGGCTCAGCAACTGCAGCAGACCCGGGCCGTCGACACGGATCTGATGCATGTTCATCAGGAGATTGCGCATCGGCGCTTCGATGCCCTGGCTGATCGTCCCCGAGAAGGACGACAGCAGCAAGGTGGACGCACCGATCACGAACCAGGTGTTGACCTCCTGACTCTTGGCGACGTCGCCCTTCTCCAGGGCATCGTCGAGGCGTTTTTGCGTCGGGTCTTGTGTTTTGGATTCCTTGTCGTCGTCCGCCATGGCCTGTCCTCAGTACCTGCCTTAACGCGCCGGTATGAGGTCATGGAGGACACCGCCGAAGTAATCGAGGTAGGTGCCCATCATGGTGGCGATGATCGCCGCGAGAATCAGGAAGCCGGCCAAGATAGAGAGCGGGACGCCGACGAAATAGACCTGCATCTGCGGCATCAGCCGCGCCAGCACGCCAAGGCCGAGGTTGAAGACCAGGCCGAAAACGATGAACGGCGCCGACAACTGGATGCCGATCTTGAATGCCGTCGCAAACACTTTCGTCGCCAGCGCCGCGACATCGCCGCTCGGCAGCAGTTGCCCCGGCGAGAACACGTTGTAGCTCTCACTCAACGCCGCGATGACCAGATGATGCATGTCGGTGGCGAACAGCAGCGTCAGCCCGAGCATGGTCAGGAAGTTGCCGATGAGCGCGCCCTGCTGGCCCTGCGTCGGGTCAATGGTCGTCACAAAACCGAGTCCGAGCTGCTGCGCAATCACCGAGCCGGCCACCGCCAGCGCCGACAGCGTCACGCGCGCCGTCGCGCCCAGCACAACGCCGATCACGATCTCATGCACCATCAGCACCAGGAGCGGCGCCATCGACGACATGTTGACGTTGTAGGCGTTGCGGTGCATCGGCAGCAGGATCAGCGTCAGCGCCAGCGCGATCGCCAGACGAATCCGGACCGGAATGTTGGCTTCGCCGAATCCGGGCAACAGCATCACCATGGCGCCAATGCGCGCAAATACCAGCATGAAGGCCGCGGCGAGCGCCGGAAGCAGCGAGATGTCGATGCGCATGGAAAACCCGCTCCGCAAGGTGTCTCGCTCCTGAACGTCGCGTTCCCGAGCAAGTCCCCGATCATGCGCTAGCCGCCGATGATTCGCGACGATATCCGCAGCATCTGGCTATGCATGGCGTCGGCCATGAACGGCAACGCGAGGACGAGGGTGATGAAGATCGCAAGGATCTTCGGCACGAAAACCAGCGTCTGCTCCTGGATTTGCGTCAGGGCCTGCACCAGCGAAATCACAACGCCGACCACGAGACCGACCACCAGCAATGGCGACGACACCTTCACGATGGTCCAGATGGCATCGCGCGACACGTCGAGAACTTCAGCACCTGTCATATCAATCCCCTGCCCGCGGGCATGTCGCAAAAATCAGATCGGCATCCGCATGATGTCTTCGTAAGCCTGGATCACCTTGTCGCGCACCGACACCAGCGTCGACACCGCGACGTCGGTTTCGGCGACTGCCGTGACCACGTCCATGACATTGGCCTTGCCCTGCGCCATGGCGATGGTCTGCGCATCGGACTTGCGGCCCGCGTCCATGACGCTGCCGAGCGTTTCCTTCAGCACCGTGCCAAACGAAGGTCCGTTCGTCTCGCCGGTCTTGCCGAGGGCGCCCGCGCCTCCTGCGGAATCCATGATTTTGGCAAGGCTGGCATAGGCATTGGCGGCGACGGATGGCGAAGCCATGGGTTAGTGTCCTGAATCCGAAGTTCGCTTCATTTTGCGGCATCCTCCCGAGCGAACTTCGGATTCGAAAGGACACTAGTAAAATATAATTCCAGTGCGGTTTTGGTTCGCAAGTCCGCAACGGGAGCGCGCCGTACAAATAATGCGGACTTGCGAACCACCGCACTGGTCTCCCTGTCAGGCCTTGAGAATGTCGAGGGTGCGCTGGATCATCCGGCGCGTGGCGGAAATAATGTTGAGATTCGCCTCGTAGGACCGCTGCGCCTCGCGCATGTCGGTCATTTCAACCAGCGAATTCACGTTGGGATATTTGACGTTGCCGTTGGCATCCGCCGAGGGATTGCCCGGCTCATGTTTGACCCGGAAGTCCGACGTATCGGTCTTGATCTTGCCGAGCGTCACCACGCGCGACTCGATGGTGCGGTCGAGTTCGGACGAGAAGGTCGGAATCTTGCGGCGGTAGGGATCGCCGCCCGCGGTCTTGGCGGTCGAATCGGCGTTGGCGATATTTTCCGAGATCACGCGCATGCGGCCCGCCTGCGCGCGCAGACCGGACGTCGCGATGCTCATCGAGCGGAGGAAATCGTTGCCGTCGCTCATGCTGTTGCTCCCTCACACATGGGCACGCGCTAGCGCTTCCCGATTGCCGTTTTCAGCAGCCCGAGGCTGCGGGTGTAGAGCGAAGTGGCCGCCGCATAGTCCATCTGGTTGGCGGAGACCTTCAGCATCTCGTCTTCCAGATTGACCGCGTTGCCCGCCGGCCGCGTCGCGTAACCGCCGCGATTGTTCATGTTGAACGTGTCGCTGGTGCCGACCGCCTGGATGTGCCCGGCGCTGGTGCGCGTCATCGCCAGCGACTGCATGCTGCCGGTCACCGCCCCGGTTCCGCTCGGATCGAACTTCGGCTCGACGAGATCGCGCGGCTTGAAATTCGGCGTGTCCGAATTCGAGATGTTTTCGGCAAGAACGCGCTGACGCTCCTGATGCCACTGCATCTTGGTGCGCAATGCGGACAACATGGGAAGATCGGTGATTGCCATCGGCCTGTTCCACCTCAAGGCCCGAAGCGGCGCTTCAGGTAGGCAGAATTTGCCGTGTGTATGGTTAATAAGAGGTTAAGAGCCGCTTCGGCCTACTTTCGCCACGAATGGTCTGCAACGGGACAAGTCATTGAAGTTCCGGAACAACATTCCTGCGGGGCTGCCGGACTTTTCCCAAACAGCACAGGCGCGGCGGGCAGCAAATGCCGCCGCGCGTTAACAGATCGGTCAAACTTCGCAACCAATTCGGGCCAAGCCGCTTGTTTCGCGGCGATTGACCTGCGAATCTGGCATAGATGCGGGTGAGGTTTGACGGGGACAGGACATGTCGCAAACGCTTTGGTTCTTCTTTGCCTTCGTCATCGTACTTGGCCTGATCGGATTGGCCGCCTGGCTGGTCCGGCGGTTCGGCGGCGGCAATCTCGGCTCGAGCGCGAATCGGGGACGGATGCCCCGGCTTGCCGTGATTGATGCCGCCGCGGTGGATGGCCGCCGCAGACTGGTGCTGGTCCGGCGCGATAACGTCGAGCATCTGCTGATGATCGGCGGCCCTGCGGACCTTGTGGTCGAGCCGAATATCGTGCGCGGCAGCCCGCAGCGCGATCAGGCCCCGCCCCGCGCACCTGCCGGAACCGAACTGCCGCCGCGCGTTGCTCCCGATGCCGGCTGGTCCGACAGCGAACCGCACGCGGATCCGTTTGAACATCGCGAGCCCCCGATGGCCGAACCGCCGCCGCGCCCCGCGCGCGGGCCTTATTCCGAAGAACCGCGCCGTCCTCCCGTGATGCCGCTGCCGGATCGCCACAGCCCCGATACGATTCCGAGCTTCACGCCAGAACCGATGATCCGGCCGGAACCTGCGATGCGTTCCGAACCGCCGCGCGCGATCCCGCGCAGCGAACGCACCGAACCGCTGCCGCCCAGGATGCCGCGGCCGAGCGATACCGGTCCGAAAGCGCCGCCGCTGCCGCCGCGTGCCCCGGCTCCGGCCCGCCCGGCTGAACCGCTCTCCTCCGCCGACCAGAATCTTGCCGACATGGCGCAGCGCCTTGAAGCGGCGTTGCGCCGCCCCGGTGGCGAAATGCGGCTTGATGCTCCGATCGAGCGGCCTGTGCCCGCACCGGAGACCGGCGGAAACCGTCCCGTGCCGCGCTCCGAAGGCGCGCCGCGCCCGCCGGCTCCGCCCGCACCTCCGCCGCCTCCCGCGCCCGCGCCGAAGGCCGCATTTGAAAATCTCGAAGACGAGATGGCCAATCTGCTCGGCCGTCCGAAGCCTCCCGCGTGAGGCCGGCGAAACCACCGCGTAGAGTTTTATTTTTTGTCAGCCTGTTCGCCCTCGCCGGATTCTTGATTGATCCGGCGGGCGCGCAGGATATCAGCATCAATCTCGGTGCCGGCAACGGCGGCGTCACCGAGCGCGCGATTCAACTGATCGCACTGCTGACGGTGCTGTCGATCGCGCCGTCGATCCTGATCATGATGACGTCGTTCACACGCATCGTGGTCGTGCTCTCGCTGCTGCGGACCGCGCTCGGCACAGCCACCGCTCCGCCGAACTCGGTGATCCTGGCGCTGGCGCTGTTTCTCACCGGCTTCGTGATGGGGCCGGTGCTGCAGAAGGCCTATGACGACGGCATCAAGCCGCTGGTCGCCAACCAGATCACCGTCGAACAGGCATTCGAGCGCGGCACCGTTCCGCTGCGCGCGTTCATGCAGAAGAACGTTCGCGAGAAAGACCTCAAGCTGTTCATGGACCTGTCGGGCGAGCCTCCCGCTGCGTCGCCCGAGCAGATGTCGCTGCGCATCCTGATCCCGGCCTTCATGATCTCGGAATTGAAGCGCGCCTTCGAGATCGGCTTCCTGCTGTTTCTACCCTTCCTCATCATTGACCTCGTGGTGGCATCGGTTCTGATGTCCATGGGCATGATGATGCTGCCGCCGGTGACCGTATCGCTGCCGTTCAAGCTGATCTTTTTCGTGCTGGTGGACGGCTGGTCACTGGTGGCCGGAAGCCTCGTCCAAAGCTACGGCGGCGGGTGACAGCTTCGCGCCCACCCGACGTCATTGCGAGGAGCGCAGCGACGAAGCAATCCAGCTTTTCTTCTCAGGATTCTTCTTGAGAAGAATGGATTGCTTCGCTTCGCTCGCAATGACGAAGCGATAATCAGCGCGCCGTCTTCACCCGCTTCAAGCCGACAATCTCAGGCAATGACCCGGTCGGGTTCGGATCGGCCTTGATCTCGGGCGGCAGCTTCGCCCGCGCCATGGCATCGGGGAAGCGGACGCGCATGTCGCGCAGGAAGCCGTCCAGCGTGTCGATGCTCGCCGCCATCTTCGCGATCCGGGCAAAATCCGCGCTGTTGGCCTTCGCCGGCTTTGAAGCAAGATCGAATGCGGCACGGTCGGCCTCGCTCTCCATTTTCGGATTGTACTTGTCCCGGAAGCGCGCAAGGCCCACGGCGTCATCCGCCAGCGCGTAGCCGATCGCTGCCCGGATCACGTCGCTTTTCTCCGTCGGCGAAAGCGGCTGGAAGTCCCGCCAGCGGTCGCCGTACAGCAATTCGATCTGCTCGGCGGATTCGCGCCAGCGCCGCGAGGCCCAGTAGATATCGGAGCGCAGCCGGATCGCCTCGCGCCCGCCGACATTGGTGATGATATCGAGCGCCAGATCGTGACGGCCGATGTCGGTCTGCGCACGCGCCTCCAGCAACAGGCGCTGCTGCCGGATTTCACCGGCGAGGTCTGCAATCCGCGTGGTGCGCAGTGCGGCAATGGCGCGCTCCGGCTTGCGGTTCATCAGGTAGACCATCGCAAGCCGTGAGGCGACTTGCGCGCGCGCCGAGCCTTCCAGCCGGTGATCAATCTGGTACTGCAGCAGTTCGCTAGCCTGATCGAGCAGATCGACGCCCACCAGCCGGTCCGCCAGCCGCCGGATCATCTCGTCACCCCGGCGGCCGATGGGAGTCAGGTCGCGAAACTCATAGAACATCGCCAGCGCTTCGACCGGCGCCAGTTCATCGCCCTTCGCGCCGTTGTAGATCTGCTCGAACAGCGCCGAGGCGTCGTCCTGCATCTTCCGCACGAGTCCCGAATTGGGTTCGAGATGGTTGGCACGGCGCACCGCCGCGAAGGTCTCCGGATAACGCCCCTTCGCGGCATAGAGCTTGCTCAACATCGCCTGCGCCTGGACCTCGATGGAGTCGCCGCGCCAGGTCGCCGCAACGGTTTCGAGTTCGCGCAGCGCGTCGTCCTGCGAAATCTCCTCGCGCTTCTGGCGCAGCGCGACTTCGCGCACCTTGGCTTCGGACGCTGACTGGCGGTCCGCCGATCCGGATGCGGCGGCATAGGCGGCCAGCGCGTCCTGGTCGCGCCCCAGCGCTTCGGCGAGCCGTCCGCGCAGCACCGCAACCGCCGCCGACTGCTCGGCACCGGAGCCCAGAACCTCAAGATCGTTGCTGCGCACGGCGGCGCCCGGATAATCCCTCACTTCCAGCGAGGCACGAAACGCCTCGGCAACGACAATGCGCTGGAGATCGACCGGCAGCGCGGTGATCGCAAATTCGACGTTCTTGAATTTCTCGCGCGCCTCCGGCCACTTCCGCAGATGCGCCAGCGCGAGCGCCTTCCAGAGTTGCGAGTCGATGTTCACCGCCACCGCGGGATTGGCGAGGTCTGCGAGCGCGCGTTCGGAGCGGCCGGCGAGCGTGCTCGCCACCGCATGAACCGTCAGCGCCGCTGAGTCCTCCTCGCCCGGCTTGGCCTCGGCCAGCGCCAGATCGAGGATGCCCTTGGCTTCGACATACATGCCGCGCGCCAGATAGAACCGCGCCATATCGACATGCGCCGGCATGCGCGCCGGGCCGCTCGCCTGCGATGCCGCCGTCAGCAGTTTGTCGCGCGTCGGAATGAATTCGGCCTGCTGATAGGCTCGCCATTCGGCAATGTCGAACACCGGGCGGATCACCGACGTGGCGCGGTCCGGCGACGTCATCGCCGTGGAAAGCGTCAGGCCTCCGGGACGCGACAGGGTCAGCGTGTCGGATGAGATGCCCGCGGTCAGATCATCCGACTTCTGCTGCACCACGACGCCATGGACGGACTCGAGCAGCGAGAATTCCACAAAATCCTGCCGCTTCATGAAGCCACGCGCCGGTCCGCCCGCCGTCATCACGAGCAAAAGGTCACCTGCATCGGGATCGCTGAAGCGATGAACCTGTCCGGGCTTGAGAAGGCTGACGCTGACACTGGCGCGGCTCGGATCGGTCAGGTTGCGCGTAGCGGTCAGTTGTTGCGGCGGCGACTGCGCCTTGTCGGCAAGGGTGAGCGTCCATGCGTGCTCGTCCCCGTTCAAGCTGGCGAGTTGCGGACGGTTCAGCCGGATTCGCAGGGCACGGCCTTTCGGCAGGTCTATCACCGACGTATCCGCCACGAGCCACGAACCTTCGCGCTTGATCGCGCTGGCATCAATCGTCCGGCTGGTATCGAAGATCAGCCAGATCGAATCCGAGCGGCGGAATACCGCCGCCGGGGTCGGCTCGGAAAAAGGAAATGTCAGGCGGAATTCATCGCTAGTCAGCCGTGCGTCAACGGCGATCCCGGCCGCAGACGGCATCGGAGCGTCGGACTGCTGCGCCTTCTGCGGCGCTGGCGGCGAAGAAGCCGGCATGGAGGGCGGTGCGGAAATTTCGGGCTTCGCGGATGACTGCGGCTTCGCCTCCGCGGGTTTGGCATCAGGCTGCTGCTGTGCTTCGGACGGCTTCGCTTCGGTGGCGTTTGTCTCGGCGGATTTCATCTCGGCAGGCTTCGTTTCCGCCGGCTTGACCTCCTGCGCGATCTGCTTGGCGAGTTGCTCCGATGTCGGCGGCACGATCTCGGCGGCTTTTTCTGCCGGTGTCGACAGCTTCGCGGCAGCCTTTGGCTTCTGCGCCTGCTCGAACGCCACATCGACGATGTAGTTCTTGTCCTCGCGGAACGTATGGACATCGGCCTCGCCGATCAGTCCGATATCGACACGCGACGTCTCGCCGTCGATCTTCTGGTTGATCGACTGGATATTCGCGGGCATCGCAATCTTGGCGTCCGCCAGATCGAACACCAGCGGCGCCGTGAACGACAGCGAGAACTTTTCGGCCCCGAGTGACGATGACACGCTGACGCCGTCCGGCATTTCAAAGACGAACCGGACGAATGTCGGCTGCACCGATGCCCTCACCCGGATCGGCGGCCGCTTCTTGGCTTCGTCCGCGGTCTTCTGAATGCGCAGCGCGCGCTCCGCGGCAATCGCGCGGTCGGACAGTTCCTTGACGACTTCGGCAGGCAATGCGGGCGGCAGCCCGACCCACTTTTCCGGCAGAAGATCAATGAACACACGCTCGCCCGCGGTCATCACATTGACGCGCACTTTCTGCGTCAACGCCATTCGGATGCCGGTGCCGTCTGGATCGCGGCGAACCGAACCGACATAGGCGGGCGCGGCTTCGGACAGCAGGTCGATCGGAACCGCAACCGGCTGCTTGAACTGAATGACCAGAATGGAGCCCGCCACCGTGACCTCGGTCGGCACGTCCTCCTGAAACTGAAACACCAGCCGCGCATAGTTCCCCTGCGGCGTCAGAGTTGCTTCACCCCTGATCGGATCGGCGTGCGCGGCGTGAGGCGAGAACGACAGCGCAGCGGCAAGCGCAAGCGCCACCGGCGGCAAGCCATGGTGTTGCAAGCCATGGTGTTGCAAGACATGCCAAAGCTGGCCCGCAAAAGCCCGGACCCTTGCCCCGGATTTCCGGGCAGCCCTGAACATGAGGCCGGCCTTGCAGAACATTCCCCGATCTTTCTCGCCAGAGCCTTTGCCGGATGGTCTCGCCAATTCTCTCCGGAAACCCGTGATGGAGGCGCAATCCGAATCTAGAATTCGCCTGTTAAGGAGCTGTTAATGATCCTGTTTCAATTGCGCGGCGGGGTCTGCGGCCGCCCCTCGATCTTCGGAAGATCGCCGGCGGATGCCGAACGCTCGCCGGTGGAGCGGCGGGCCATCTCGACGGTCAGCCGCTCGGCCGCCTCCGGCTGCATCTGACCCATGATGTCCGACATCTTGCGCGGCGCGATCTGCGAGGCGATCTCGAACAGCACCGAGAGTTCGAGCCGGTCGAACACCTTCGCGGCGTCCTTCGGTTTCATGGCTTCGTACATCGTCACGAGCCCTTTGAAGCGCGCGCTGTCTTGCTCGTTCTTCTGTTGTCCGGCGACGGACACCCGCGCCTCGGTCGCTTTCATTTCCTCGAGCTTGCCCTCGATCCGCTTCTCGGCGGACTTCATCAGGCTTTCGCGGATATCGATCTCGCGCGCACGCGCCTCGATCTCCTGCCTGCGTGCCTGCAGGCTTTCCAGCACCGCCCGCTCCGATGAGGTGATCGGCCGGTTGGGATCGGGATAGACGATATCGTCCGGCGGCGGCGGCGCAGCCGCAGGCACCGGCGCGGCGGGCTTTTCTTCCTTCTTCGCCGGAACCGAACCGGTGATGTCGGATGTATCCAGCATCTTGCCGGTGGACGGGAAGCCAAGGTTTTCCTGCGCCCACGACTTCGGCTTCGGCATGTCGTCGCCGAGGATATACCCGCCTTCCAGAAGGAGGCCCGACACCTTGAGCACGACCAGGCAGCAGGTCGCGATCAGCAGAATCGGGATAAGCCGGATATCGCGAAGAACACTTTTCATGCAGCGAGACCGGTCGCCCTTCGCCGTTCGGAGAAGGCCTGCGCGGCGGCAAGCAGCGCCTTGGCATTCGAGAGATTCTGCGCCGCCGGGCTCTGCGCGGGGGCCACTGGCTCCGCCGGTTCAATGGCGACGGGCGCTTCGGCGACACCGGGCCGTGCCGCCAGCGCGATCTGGGTCAGGCGATTGAGGATCGCCTCTCCTGAGGCCACCTGTTTGGTGAGCTTCGCCGACAGCGCGGTTCCGGCGGTGAGCTGCGCGCCGAGATTCTCGTCGCATTCGCGCACCGTCAGTTTGAGGCCGCCGATGGCCCGTTCCGCGATCTCCGTCGCGGTGATCAGTTCGGCGATCATCGCCCGCATCGACTGCTCATCGGCCCGCAAGCGCTTGAGGCGGCGATTGAGCAGCATGCAGTAGCCGATCGTCAGAAGAAGGAGAACGGCAACAAGGCTCTCGATCACAAGTCCGAATGAATGACTCATTGTGCCTCCATCAGTTTGGTTTGTTCGTCCTGCTTCTCAAACATCGCGTAGGTGGTGTGCGGCTTGCGCAGCGGCTTGGTGACGCGAATGGCGACGCGGTCGCCGACCCGTCCCATCCGCCCCTCACTGAGCGGGACATCGCCACACCGCACCGTGATCAGCGCATCGGGCCGCACGTTGAGCGGCAGCGTGTCACCGACCTTCAGCGTCATCAACTGCTTGAGCGGAATGTTCGCCTCGTAGAGCACCGCATCGACGGCGATTTCGGCCTGAGCGATCTCGGTTGCGAGATGGCCTTCCCAGATCGGATCGCGTCCGAACTTTTCACCCATGAACATCTGCAACAGCACGTCGCGGATCGGTTCGATGGTGGCGTAAGGCAGCAGAAGTTCGATATTGCCGCCGCGATCTTCCATGTCGATCCGCAGGCGGACCAGAATGGCGGCATTGGCGGGACGGCTGATGGCCGCGAAGCGCGGGTTGGTTTCGAGCCGGTCGATGGTGAAGCGCACCGGCGACAGCGGCTTGAACGCCAGTTCCGCGTCGGCCAGCACGACCTCAACAAGGCGCTTGACCAGATTGGTTTCGATGGTGGTGTAAGGCCGGCCCTCGATGCGCAGCGAGGCCTGCCCGCGGCGACCGCCCAGCAACACGTCGATGATCGAGTAGATCAGGCTCGAATCCACCGTGAACAGGCCGAAGTTCTCCCACTCCTCGGCCTTGAACACCGAGAGCACGCAAGGCAGCGGGATCGAATTGAGATAGTCGCCGAAACGCACCGAGGTGATGCGATCCAGCGAGACTTCGACGTTGTCCGAGGTAAAGTTGCGCAGGCTCGTGGTCATCAGCCGCACCAGGCGGTCGAACACGATTTCGAGCATCGGCAGACGCTCATACGACACCATCGCGGAATCGATGATGGCGCGAATGCCGGAATTCTCGTCGAGATTGACCTCGCCGTCGCTGAAGCCGAGGAGATTGTCGATCTCCTCCTGCGACAGCACACGCTCGCCGCCAGCCTTGCCGATTTCGAGATTGCGGCTGCCGTCGTCGACCATCGCCGCCCACTGCTCGGCCATGGTCTCGGTGAGCGTATTGGCTTCGGCTTCGGCCGCGGCCGCGGCCGGATCTTCGGAATCGAGCGCGCCTTCCCACTCGGCGGCTAGCGCATCCTGATCGACATCTTTATCACCCGGAGCCATACGTCAGTTTCCGTCCGTCACTGAATGACGATTTCCTTGAAAAGCACTGCGTTGACCTGATTGGGCGAGACCGCCGCGTTGACACGGCGCGTCAGTTCTTCCTTCAGGCGGAACAACCCGACCGACCCGTTCAGATCGGAGGCACGCAGCTCGCGCAGATAGGTCTGAAACAGATCGGTCAAGCGCGGCATGGTCGGCGCGATCTGCGCCATCAGAGGCTGATCCTTCACCTCGAGCACGACCTTGATCTTGAGATACTGAACCCGCTCGCCCGGCATGCTGGAGAGATTGACCAGGACTTCCGGCACATCGAGGAACACCGGCGGCTTCGGCGGCGGCGCGGCGGCATGCTCTTCCTTGCCGTGATGTCCGCGCATGAAGAAGAACCAGCCGCCCCCGGCCAGCAACGCCACGAGCACCACAGCGCCACCCATTATAATGAGCTTGCGCTTGCCCTTCGGCGCGGCCGCGGCTTCGGCGCCGCCCTCTTCGACCTGATCCTCGTCTGCCATTGCCCTGCCCATGGTCCCGGGATGGGCGCGATGCTGCCGAACTGGCTTGAATTGACGCGATACAAAGGCCACCGGCGCGCGAGCGCCCTCTTTGTCCACCGTACGGACGCAATGGTTAACGAAATCTTTCTTTTATGTTTCGAGTGGGAAATTTTTGCCGGGCCAACATGGTCAACAAGAGGTTATTGCCGGGCTCCGGCGAGCCTCTGAAATCACCAAGCCTATGTAATTCTTGAAATTTTTGAGTTGGCACACCTCTCGCATTGTATGTGACGAACCGCAGCGGCTTGGGAGAGCCAGAGCGGTTCGCACGATCCGCGTCCGGTCTTGGGAGAGGCAGGCCGCGGCTCAACAAGGGGAGATTGGCCGATGGAGAATACGCTTCTCGTCGCTTTGTCGCGGCAGATGTCGCTTGAGCGGCAGATCGACATCATTGCGAACAATGTGGCCAACACCAACACCAATGGTTTCAAGGCCAGCAAGTCGCTGTTCGAGGAATACCTGAACACGGGCGCGCACGAGGACAACTTCTCGGTCAGCGACCGCCGGGTCAGCTTCGTGCAGGACCGCACCGCCTATCACGACTTTGCCCAGGGGCCGAACGAGAAGACCGGCAACCCGCTCGATGTCGCCATCGACGGCAAGGGCTTCATCGCGATTCAGACACCGCAGGGCGAACGCTATACCCGCGACGGCTCGTTCCAGATCAATTCGCAGGGCCAGCTCGTCACCACCGGCGGCAACCTCGTGCTTGGCACCAACGGCCCGATCACCTTCCAGCCGACCGACAAGGATATCGTGATCTCCGGCGAAGGCACGATCACGGTGCGCGAAGGCATCGTCACCCAGTTCGACTCCATTCGCGGCAAGCTGAAGCTGGTGAAGTTCGACAACCCGCAGCGGCTCACCAAGGAAGGCTCGAACCTTTACGCGGCCCCCGCCGGCACCCCCGCCCAGCCCGACCTCGCCTCGCGCGTCAATCAGGGCTTCGTCGAGAAGTCCAACGTCAGCGCCGTCGCCGAGATGACCCGCATGATGGAAGTCATGCGCACCTATCAGTCGGTCGCATCGCTGATGCAGCAGCAGAGCGACCTCCGCAAGAACGCAATCCAGATGCTCGCCGACGTTCCGGCATAAGGAAACAGACCCATGCGCGCACTCTATACAGCAGCGACCGGTATGGCGGCCCAGGAACTCAACGTCCAGGTCATCTCCAACAACATCGCGAACCTGCGCACCACCGGCTACAAGAAGCAGCGCGCGCAGTTCCAGGACCTGATCTACGAACACGTCAAGCGCGTCGGCGCGCAGGCGTCCGATCAGGGCACCATCCTTCCCGTGGGCATCGACATCGGCGGTGGCGTCAAGACCGTCGGCACCCCGCGCCTGATGACGCAAGGCACGCTCACCCCGACCGGCGGCGATCTCGACATCGCCATCCGCGGCGAGGGTTATTTCAAGATCCAGCTGACCGACGGTACCTACGCCTATACCCGCGACGGGTCATTCACCACCGATGGTCAGGGTCGCGTCGTCAATGCACAGGGCAATCCGGTCCAGCCGACCATCACCATTCCTCAGAATTCATCCGGCCTCACCATCAACGCGCAGGGCCAGGTCTCGGTAACAACGCCGGGCACGACCACGCCAACCGTTGTCGGCCAGATCGGCCTCACCCGCTTCATCAACAAGGCAGGCCTGCAGTCGATCGGCGACAACCTGTTCACCGATACGCCCGCTTCCGGCCCGCCGCAGGATGGCCTCGCCAATGCCGACGGCTTCGGCGACATGCAGCAGCGCAACCTGGAATCCGCAAACGTCGAAGTCGTGTCGGAAATCTCGGACCTGATCGCAGCGCAGCGGGCCTATGAAATGAACGCCAAGGTCGTCAGCGCCGCCGACCAGATGATGCAATCCACCACCGGCATGTTCCGCTGAGGGAGAGAATGATGTTGCGCTCGACACTCATTGTTGCCGCCCTGTTCGCCTTCACAGGCGCGGCCTTCGCGCAGGCCGAACGGGACACCATGGCCGCGCCGGCCCTGCGCGCCAGCGTCACCGTCAGCAGCGATGTGGTGCGCATCGGCGACGTCGTGGAAAATGCCGGCACCGCCGCGCAGATCGCCATCTTTCGTGCGCCCGACCTCGGCACCACCGGATCGCTGCCGACACAGCAGTTGCTGTCGGTGCTGCGCGCCCACGACGTGATCGGCGTCCAGACCAACGACATCCGCGAAGTCTCCGTGACCCGCGCCTCGCGCACGCTCGCCGCGAAGGAAATCGAACAGCAGATCGCCCGTGTGCTGGAACATCGTAACGGTCTCGGCGACGCCGCCAACATCTCCGTCACCTTCGAGCGCGATCTGCGGGAACTTCAACTCGATGCCGCGCACAGCGGTGACCTGCGCGCCACCGTCGTGCGCTTCGACCCGCGCAACGGGCGCTTCGACATCACCTTCGAGATTCCCAACGACGTGACCTATACGGCGACCAAGCTGCGCTTCACCGGCGTCGCGGTGGAAACCGTGGAAGCCGCGGTACTGACCCGCTCCGTCGAACGCAACGACATTCTCAAGTCGTCCGATGTGGTGGTCGAGCGCCGCCCCAAGGCCGAGGTCGGCAACGATATCGCGATCCGCGACCGCGCCGTCGGCATGCAGGCCCGCAAGCCGATGCGCGCCGGACAGGCACTCAAGGCCGCGGACCTCGGCAAGCCGGACATGGTGGCCCGCGACCAGAGCGTGATGCTGATCTATGAAACGCCGGGCCTCTATCTCACCGGCCGCGGCAAGGCGCTCGAAAGCGGCACCGAAGGCGACACCGTCAGCGTCACCAACCTGCAATCCAAGCGCACCGTTCAGGGCGTGGTCACCGGCCCCGGACAGGTCTCCATCATCGTCCCCGGACCCCGCCTCACCACCGCAGCACTTTCAAACAGCGAGCCACCTGCCGCTTCCGACTCCAGAAAAGCCGAGTAACCAGTCATGTCGAAGTCCCACCTGTTGAACCGTATCATCGTCGCAGGCAGCCTGCTCGCACTCGGCACGATGGCCAGCGGATGCTCCTCGCTCGACCGCCTCGCGGCGATCGGGGAGAAGCCGAAGCTCTCGGCGATCGACAATCCAACCACACAGGCAGGCTACAAGCCGGTGTCGATGCCGATGCCCGCGCCGCAGCCGGCCTCGTTCAATCCGAATTCGCTGTGGCGGAACGGCTCGCGCGCCTTCTTCAAGGATCAGCGCGCGCATCAGATCGGTGACATCCTGACCGTGCAGGTCAACATCACCGACAAGGCCAACATCGCCAACGAGACCCAGCGCAGCCGTACCAACTCCGAGAACTCCGGCGTTACCAGCTTCTTCGGCATCAACAAGATTCCCGGCACCAATGCCGCGATCCCGCCTGGACGCATGCTGACCGCCGACTCGACTTCATCGAGCGACGGCAAGGGTTCGGTCAACCGGCAGGAGGCATTGCAGACCAATGTCGCCGCCGTGGTGACGCAGCTCCTGCCGAACGGCAATCTCGTGGTCGAAGGCAAGCAGGAAATCCGCGTCAACTACGAAGTCCGCGAACTGATCGTCGCAGGCATCGTGCGGCCGGAGGACATCCAGAGCGACAACACCATCGACTCCAGCAAGATCGCGCAGGCCCGCATCGCTTACGGCGGCCGCGGCCAGATCACCGATGTGCAGCAGGCCCGTTATGGCCAGCAGGCATTCGATATCCTGCTGCCGTTCTGATCGTCCAACGCCTCACACGCAACCGATTTTCAAGGAGATCACGTCGACTGCCGGGACGGCTCCCACCGTCCTTCTCCCAAGCTCCCACACCAGGCAGCGAACCTAGGCGCGGCACGGTGTTCACGACGCGGCTCTCATCAGCTCCCCTGATGAGGGCCGCGATCGTTTATGGATATTGCAGGAAAACCAATGAAATCAGGCGGTTTACGGTTAAGCGCCTTGCCAGTTCTTGCGCCATCGGGCGTGAACGTGTCGGGAACCTGCAGGAAAATTGACACACGACAGACACAGGCTTGTTCTCTATACGTTCTTGGTGGATGATGGGTTCAGAGAAGATCGCAGAAGGAGGGATTGGGGATGAACGAAGGTTCCGAAATTGAGTGTCCCGCCGAGGAGCGCGTCGCCCGAGCGATTTGCAAGGAGCGCCGCATTGATCCTGATAAATTAGATGTCCTAGACGGGCGTCCGCTTTGGCAACATCACGTTCGCTTCGCCCGCGCCGCTATCAACGCTATGCAGGAGGAGCCAGCATGACCCCATATGCCAGCGCGACGAAGCTGCCGAAGATCAAGCCATGTCCATTCTGCGGCAGCGAACCGGAAACGATGGGATCAGGAGATGGCCAAAGAGGCTTGATGATCCAGTGCATCGGCGCGGACTGCCCCAATCCGCACGCCAGCTATTACGATCATGGCGCAGCGATTGCTGTTTGGAATCGGCGGGCAAACTCAGTCCGTGAACCCACGTAGTTCGTGATTTCTCATTCTGCGGTCTTTTCTGGAACAATCTTTGTAGAACAGGAGAGGATGATGACCCTCAAACCTCCCACCAGAACATTACCTAAGGTGGTTATGAAGGAGTGGCCCGAGAGAGATGAACACTCGCGATGGGCAGCCAAATTTGAGGAAGACCTCATTGATGTGTTGCTGGCAGATAAACCCCTCTCCGACTTCACCCGAGTAGTAGAAGAAACGGGGGTGTTGGATCAGAAAGAGACTCAACGCAGAAAGCAGGAATCGAAACATGACTGAGGCATCTGCACTGAGTGACCAATCCGTGAAGGATGCTTTAGCGGCATACGATAAACGAATGCAGGAAATAGGCGCATGCGGTGATGGCTATTGCCTTGTAACTGGTAAAGCCAAGGGCATGCACACAAACGGCGGCTGTCGATGCTGGTCAAACAAATATACAGCGCAGCGCGTTATGGGCGCGGCCCGCGCCTTGCGAGACGCAGTAGCTAACTCAGTCTCGGACCCCACCTAGGCCCCGATCTCTCCTTCTGCGCATCTTGGCTGAACCATGCCCCATACAGGAACAGTTCAAAACACTATAGACGCAGGAGCCTCAAAGACCATTCACGTCTATTGCAAGAGTTTCATCAACGACCAGCCCTGTCACTACATGGCTCCAAAGACCATATCTGACCTACCTCGAACGACATGGGCTGAGATAGAGCGACGGTTTACCTGTCCCAAATGCAACGCCAAGGGCAATGTCGAAATCAGGTTCTACAACGACGGCGATTTTAAAGGCCGTGCGCCGAACATCATAGATGGGAAGCTGGTCCCGCAGTGACTAATCCTCATCCGGCGTAAACTTAAACTTCCGCCTAGCAGCAGCAGTAGCCCTATTATCGACAGTCGCACGGAACTGAATCTTTCCATCGACAACCCGATAATCCACAACGTGGACCAGACCACATCCGCAACACTGTTCCTTGAAGCCCTTGCGGACAGGCGTCATCCATTCCCCGTCCGTGAGCTGGTCATACCGCAGGCGGCTCATACCTTCGCCCCTGTGAACCACGTCGAACAATCCTGGCACTGAAACCGCTGTTTACGGCTATTGGCCTTCACGGCAATGCCACGGCGCTGAACATTCGTGCTTTGGCACGTCGGGCAGCCTAGATGCTCGGAATACAGGTTGAGATTTGGATGGTTGGGCGACCACGCTTTAAGGCGCTCGTAAACGCGCACAAGAAGGTCCACATCCTGCGCATTGTAGCGGCGCATGGTTGCCCATGATTTAGGATCGCCCTCTACACAGCCTCGCCAGAGCGCTGCGCCGGTGTTAGGAATCTTCCGTCCCTCCCCGAGGTATCGCCCGATGTTATCGAGCTTGTGGGAGTCGAACTTGAACATCCGGCGGGAGATTTTGAGTGTGTCGATGGTCTTGAACGGGGATGGCGGCTTGAAGCCGTTCACGGCTAGGCGGGAATTGATTTTCTTGATGTCGAAGGCATCGCCGTTGTGCGCCACGACAATATCGGCTTCGTCCAGCAGGGCGAACAGATCGGCGCTGATGGCCTTGTCGCAATGCTTCTTGCGCTTGTAGCCGGGATAATCCGGCAGCGCGTAGGTCTTGGTTTTCTTGCCGCCGTGCCAGCGTGCGGCGAAGGACAGGATGTAGGTATCGCGAACCACCCATACGGCCCCGGCATAGGGCGCTCTGATGGACCATGAGGTCATGAGGATCGGGGCTGTTTCTATGTCGATGAAGAGGATTTTGGGGCCTACCATGCAATGCCCCGCAGCTTGAAGGAGAGGATGATGCCGCCAATGAACAACAGGCCAAGCATCGTTAGCAGCGCGAAAACCGCGACTGGATTCATGGTGCCCCTTTGTGTGTATTTATGTGTACTCGTACCGATCAACGTCAGTACAAGGCTGGTAGACAGCGCCACCGTCCCTGAATCTCAATGTCTCAGAAACGCAGTACGGCACGACAACCGCCGGAGCGCGTGGCTTCGGCAGCGTGTTCAGGATTTGAAGACAGACAAAGCCGATCCAGATGACGATGACGCCAGCGATCAGCAGGGCGACCTTCATCTAGGCAGGCCGCTAATCAGGCCGGTGAACTTGGCCGCGAAGCCCGCCAGAGCGCCAGCAATCGACGCTGCGGCGATCAGCACCCAGCGGGCACCCTTGGCCTGCATCATAACGCCGTGCATTTCGTCCACCTTGGTCACGGCCTTGTCCAAAGCCTCTGAGAGGTGATCGACTTTGGTTTCGAGCCGGGCGACACGTTCGCGCAAGGTGTCCTCGTGCCCTGTCATTTCCAGCAACCCAACTTTCGCCCGACGAGGTTATGAGTGCGGATTTGATCGACGGTCAGCTTGGTATCGCCCTTGGCGGAATAGGTGATTGCCCGCCATGCAGCGCACCTACTTGCCTTGTCCGTCACGGTCCCGGTTGTACCGGTCGTTACGCAGTTCGTCAGGAGTGTCATCAGACACATCGCGCTCAGCGTCGCTGCGAGCCTTTTCTGATTGACTGACGGACGCCGCGAGAGCCGCGTCCCATTTTGCTTGAACGCGCGCCATTCCATTGGAAACTCCGATTCCATAGCTGATAGTGATGATGATCGAACCAACCGCGACCCAGAGCGCGGTCTTCTTGAACACAGGCGAGAACCAGGCAAAGGCCAGCGCGAGGATCGCGACGCCAACACCGATGCCGTAGTGCCAGATGAGCGGCCATAGACCGGCGAGCTGGATTTTGAGCCACCAGATCATCAGATGCCCTCCAGACACATTGCGCGTTCAGCGGCGCGGCGGCGGGTCAGCCCGGCGAACACACGCCCGCCAGCCCTATTCCACGCCATCAGCCCGTCGCAGGCGTCATGCGTCTTTCCGGCGTTGAGCTTCTTGAGCAGGGTTGAACGGCAGAACGCGCCGCTGCCGACGTTGTAGGCGAACGAGATGAAGGCCCCGCGCGTCTTGTCGGAGATCGGAACCTTGATGCAGCGCGCAATCTCATTGGCATAACGCGGCAGCTTCTTTGCGAGCATGTCGGCGCATTCCTGCGGGCTGTACTTGTCGCCCATCTTCACGCCTTCAGTCTCGCCGTAGCAGACGGTGACGACGCCGACAGGATCGCGGTATGCCTTGGTGTAAAGACCCTCGAACGAGGCCACGAGGGGCAGAGCCAGCCCGACAGCCGCGCCGATGCCAACGCCAGCAGATACCTTTGCCACTGTCTTCATGCGTCAGCTCCCGGCTGTTTCAGGAGCCGCGCGCCGATCAGAATGGCCCAGCCAACCGTGTTGAGCAGCAGAAACCACGTCGGCGGGATGACGTAGACGAACGCCGCAAGGCCCAGCATGGCCCCGTTCAGCGCTCCGAAGAACAATCCGACCCTGATGCTCCAGAGGCGTTTGAACTGCGCCCATGCGTCGTCAATCAGGCGCATCAGAAAATGATGCCCAGAACGGCAACGACTCCCAGAACGATCAAAAATCCCTTGGGGTAATCGCGGACAAGCTGAACAATGGCCTCACCGACCATCTGGGCAAATTCCTTCATTGGGGCTTCCTTGGTTGTAGGCATGAAAAAACCGCCTCGGAGGGCGGCTACAGGCGAAAGATACAGTTTGGTGATTTATCGTATGGGGACGATCAGCGCAGAAGCAGCATTGAACCGCTTTACAAAGCCGCTCCCAACCAAATGAATTTGGTCCGCCATATAGTCAGCGGCGACCAACGAAGAACCCCACTCGTAATATAGTCCGCCCGGTTCATTTTTCAGCGCCGCCTTTATCATTGCGTTGCGCGCTGCTGCCTCGGCATTCATGACCGAAGCGCCGCCATAGTTCGGGTATCCCGGACCGACCGGCAAAATGCCCTCGACATAGACAGTGATGCCCGCTGCCACAAACTTGCGGACAATGCCGAGAATGTTATCGACCGTCTGCTGGCGAGTAAGGCCTAGCGGATAGTCGTTCACGCCCGTAAGAACGAACGCCATCTTTGGCTTGAGCGCAACGATTGCATCCGTGCGTGCGTGCAATCCCGCGCTTGTCTCACTAGGCACGCCAGCGTTGAATGTTGGCGAAAACGAGTAGATTGAGGCCGATGAGTTCGGCGGCTGATCCATGTACCAAGTGATGGAGTCGCCAGCGAAAGCAATGCCTGAATTTCCTATCGGCGGAGGCGGCGGAGGTGGAGCGGAGCCGTCAGTCGTCGCCCAAGACACGCAACCGGCTGGCATCGTAACCGCCAGATCAGCCGACTTTGTGCGGAGCTTCATTCCATCGCCGGGGCTGTACGAAGAAACAGCCGGATAAAGCGGCGTTGTTACAGTAAAGGAAAAGTCAGCGCCTGTGCCTGCAGTAACGTCAGCACCGGCGGTGCGGAAAACATCATTGCGCTTGATCCATCCTTTTTTCAGATCAAAGCGGATGATGAATGCGTATCTCGTGCCAACGACCTGCGCAGGACTTGAGTCCGCCCCTATTTTTGAAAATCCGCCTGCAACTGGCGAAACATTGAGATTCCAAACGCCAAGTGAGTTTGCGGAGGTCCCGAGGTAGCTTGCCAGAGAAAATGTTGCGTCACCGATTCCGAAGCGGCTTGATCCAGCAACTGACGTAATCTCTATCTCGAATGCTCTGCAACCATCAGAACGACCGATATTTGCACGGGCGGAGCCAAATCCGCCAGTTGTGCCAGTGACAGTCAGGCCATCTGAACTGATCGTGACGTTCGAGGCATGATCTCCCCACGACACATTGTCCTCTGCGCCAGCCATGCTAGGCAACAACGCGATAAATAGCGCAACCAATATGACGCGACAGCAAGGCATGAAATCCTTTTATCAGTGAGGAGGCAGCAGTTGCAAACCTCATGGATAGACGTATCGAATGATAACGACGCCCGTGCCGCCAGCAGCACCAGCGATGGACGAGAATTGTCCGCCGCCGCCGCCGCCGCCGCGATTGGCCGTGCCAGCGGTAGGGTTCGCGCCAGATGTGGTGCCGCCTGCGCCAGCGCCATTGTTTCCACCGCCGCCACTGCCATTGCTGTAGATGACCGACGATCCCGATATGGAAGACGCCGTTCCGTTTGAGCCGGCGGAACCACTTGACGGGTTCGATAGTCCTCCGTTGCCGCCTGCGCCGGAGCCAGTGCCAGCAGAGGCTGCGCCAGTGCCTGCGCTACCGTTACCTCCGAGGCCACCAGTCGCAGATGCAACAGTAGCAATCGACGACGTTCCGCCAGTGTTGCCGTTTCCTGTGGTGGTGGAAGCCGTGCCTCCAGCGCCAACGGTTACTGCGTATGATCCGCTTGACGACGAGAAGGTGCCGGACGCCTGCACGCCGCCGGAGCCGCCGCCGCCAGCATTGCCACCGCCAGAGCCGCCACCGCCGACGATGAGATATTCGCAAGTCGCTGTGCCGCCCGGCACAAACGTATCGTTCGTCGTAAACGTATGGATGCGATAACCGCCGGAGGTTGTTATCGTGCCGCCCGTGCTGGCCCCCATGGGGTTGGAGGCGGAAATTCCGAGCAGGGTAGAAATGACGGCGGTCATTAAGTTAAGCCCGTGCCGGAAATCATCCAGCGCGTGGATGTCATCTTAACGGCTGTCGCCATCCCATTGGCGGCGAGCGTTCTGCTGCCCGTTGTGCCAGCGCCAGCAAGGACGAGGGTATCGCTCGTGATTGCAATTGTGATTGCGCCGCCGCTCGTGTCGTTTATGAAAACAACTGTCGTCCCTATGGGGAACGCAACGGATGCGTTAGCTGGGATTGTCCAAACTCGCGCCGTCGTATCGGCGGACGGATGGTAAATATGCTTTTGTGCATCAGCGGCGACAAGGGTGTAAGCCGCGCTCTGCGAGTTCTGCGGGATATTGCTGAACAGTTGCGCGTCTGCGGCCTGATAATCTGTGCCAGCAGAGGCGCTTGAAAACCCGCCCGATCCGTTGCCCTTCAAGATGGATGTGCCGGACGTTGCTGGCGCGTAGTCCGTGCCAGATGACGCCGCGCTGAGAATGCCAGAGGTCAGCTTGGCAAGGCCACTGCCAGTCGCGCGCTTGCCGGTCTTGCCGCCTGTGCCACTGAACAGAACAATCTCGCCATCAACGGACGAGGACGTGTTGCTCGAAAAATCGCCAGTGCCAGCGCCGTCAGCGCCCTTATTCCCCGTGCGATACGGAATGAGATAAACGGGGTCGCTTGCCGAGAATGATCCAGAACCCGAGACATAGGTAACTGCGATCTGGAGCCACGTTGTGTTGTCGGTTACAGAGGTGATCGAGTAAAGTCCAAGGACCGCGCCGCTCCCCTCTTTGCGAACCTCAACATAGCCTTTCACTGTGTTGGTGCTGTCATCCCACGTCGCGATGAAATCCGAAACATCGACGCCGCCAGCCTCTGTGGCATTCACTGCTATTGCGGTCACCGATGCCAACGAAGCGTTGTTGAGGCGGATGCCGCCACTCGCTGGCGCGGCCATGCTTGTCGATGTCTCGAATGCGAAGCGCATCCCGGCATCCGCACCGCGAGGGATGGAGAAATCAAGGACGGCGGCACTTGATGTGCCAGAGTTGGATGCTGACGCGGACGTTCCGGCGTTGCCGGTCGATGTGGACCCAGCCGTGATAGTTGCGGCTGCGCCATCGTCCCCCGGAGGTCCGGCAGGAAGATTATCAATCAGCGCCTGAACGGACAGGCGATAGTAAGAGTCAGCAGTAGGATCATATGTCCAAAGCTGACGACCTGACGCATCAGGAATCGAAGTCTCAAGCGAGAGATAGGACCAATCCGGCTCAACAGTCCAGATGCCATTGCTCTTTGAAACCGCGAGACCTCCGGTCGCGGTGACCGTGGCTGGAAAGTTGACCTTGGAGCGGAGCTTTAACGCGGTCATCGCGAAACCCTCCCGTCAAGAACAGGAAGCGCCCCGATAATGAATGATCGCGTCTCACCAGCGTTCTCAATCGTTGCGCCGACATCGTATTGACCGGCGCACAGGTTCGCCATCTCGCTGCGCGGGATCGCCACGCGAAAAGTGGTGTCTTCAACCAATGTGATTTTCCCGTTGTCTGTCGTGGCGGTGATAAGCGGCCTGCAACCTGGTTCTGAAATGTCGAACTCTATGGTCGCTGCGGTCAGGTCGATTGGATCGCCAGTATCCTCATCGACAAGCTGATAGATCGCCTCGAAGTCTTCGCGATTTGATGTTGCCGGGAGTGAGCCTTGATACATGGTCAGGCCCTCACAGCTTCAGGAAGAACGTGCCAAGCACGGTCTTTTGAACGTTGTTGTGAGCTGTGCCGGAGCCAAGCGCTCCACCAGTAAACGTCGCCGTCAAGGACGCGATGCTGGCTGTTGCGGTAATCTGCAGATTGTTTTGCAGGCCGGTGCCAGAGCCGCTACCGACTGACACCGAAGCGGTACCACCAAATACGGGCGTGCCACCGCTAATCGTGATCGGTATCGACCCGCCCATCGCCACCGTTCCGGTCGGCGCATCAGCCGGAAGTTCTGCTTTGATAATTTGGTGCGTGGCCTCACCTAGCACCGCCCCAGCAGTTACCGTGTCCCCTGAAACAACGGGCACGTTGGCCCAGCGCGAGGCTGCGCTGTTGCCCATGTCATCGAGGCCGCCCGGCACATAGCCGCGCCAGTCGAGAAGCGTAATCGTCTTGTTCGCAGCGAAGTCAGCCGAAGCATTTGCGCCGCGCCCCGTGGAGACAGGGCAAATCGTGTTGCTGAAGTTGTTCCAGAGATAGGCGTAAAGCGTCGCCGTATCCGCGTTAGCCCGTTCAGTCGCGCCAGATGACGCGCTTCCCATGGTTCTACCATTGGCGCGCACCCAGCCGGTACGGGTGCCCTGAATTGGCATCCAGAGAACATCGCCGGTCTGGAATACAGTCGTCGGATCGACGCCGCCACCGCCGCCCTCACCGGAGCTAGGGCCGATAACCAGGATGTTGTCCTGCTCAAAGCGGGTTACGCCATCGCTATCGACAATGCGGACTTTGATCTGGCCATCCGCGAGATAGTGAAACGGTATGCGCGCATCCGCTCCCAGCGTGAGGGGATTTGCCAGTGGGGTGACTAACCCCGCGTCATAATAGGCATTTTGAGGGGTACTGGTGGTTCCGGCCTGAATCCAGTATACTTTCGCGCCTCCCAAGAGGCGGCCAAGTACATCGAACTGCTGCACACCAGCCAAACTGATCGAGCCAGCCATTACGCAGCCCTCGCAAATTCACCGTGACGTTCTTTGAGCGACGCCATGTAGGCGTCAGATGCTTCCTCACGCGATCCATATGATCCGAGCGAATACCACTTCCCATCGGACTCGTAAGAAGCCCGCCAGCGCCCGTTAGGGCGAGCCTGAATCCCCTTGAAGCCAGATGTGTTGTTTTTTCCAATCTTTCGGTTCGCAGAATTCTGCTTGACGCTGGCCAAACGCAGATTGGAAATCTGATTATTGAGTTTGTTTGCATCGATGTGATCTATGGCGCGATCTGGCCAAGTTCCGTTAACGTAGAACCATGCGAGACGGTGAGCCAAGGTTGAGCGATTGCCTACCTTGATGCGCCAGTACCCTTCGCCCACTAGCGACCCAGCAACCCAACCAGGCCTTGCGCGCGAGTTGACGTGGATTTTCCATGTGAAAACCCCGGTTTCTGGGCTATAATGCAGTAACTTCAAAAGCTCTGAGTGAGAGATTGCGTTCTCAGCCATCTAGGCCCTTTCAAAACGACAAAAGCCGCCCCAAAGGACGGCTGTTTCTGATTTATTGTGTTGCGATAGTCCTACTGGCGTGGTGGCCGTGGAACGTCTGGCTGATCGTTGGCGCGGCCTACGCCTGGAGATTGAAGCGCCCGGAGGAAGTCGGCAGTCGTGAGATTCTTGACGCCAAGCGTGCTGATGAGATTTTTTGACGCGATGTTGAGCGCTGCCAGCCGAGCGGGACTTGGCGCGCGAACAAGGCCTTCGTTTGCGCTTGCCCACTTAGCGATAGACGCAGCAGTAGCTGGCTTGGCCAGTGCGGTTGCAAGAACACGACCTCCTAGAACGGTTGTCAGCGTCGTAATCGGTTCCGCAAATGCTCCTGCGCCAATCAAGCCTCCGAATCCGGCCCTTGCCGTACCGGACGGGTTCGCAAACTTCTGTAGCTCTTTGAACCTGCTCGATACGCGCGCAATGTCATCAAGATGATTTGCAAGATCGCTCTTGCCGCCAGAGCGGAAAAGTACGTTCTTGCCAGCGTCGGATATCTTGCCATACGCCGCGATGAACCGCTGCGGACTGAACTCGCCCTCAACATCGCGCCCGAGGCGGGACACAATCGTTGACGCCAACTCGTTCCAGTCGTCGGCTCCTATGGCCTTACGCGCCTGTGCCAGCTTTGAAATGTCAGCGCGAGACGTGCTACCTGCCATGGCCTCGATGCGGCTTAGAACGGCCTCCGCAGGAGCGTTGCCATCAGCGCCGACGATCTTTGCCAATGACTCCCGCCGCTCGGACGCAAGCCGATAATAGTTATTTGCACGCGCAAGAGCGGCGCTCGCCTTCTCGCCACCAGCGGCCTGCGTTGCCGCTTCCAAGTCTTTCGTTAAAGCGCCATAGATGCTTTTGAGTTCGCCGGCGGAGACGCCTTCCGGCAAGATGCCGCGAGACATATCCTCGCCAATGGTAGTTCGCAGCGTTTTGACGCCTTCGTATGTCAGGCCGTCGTTACGCTGTACGGCCTCAAGAACTGAGTCCGTCGCCTTCCCAGACGGCAGTCCCGCCGCAGATCGCTTGGCCGCGATATCGGCAATGGTGTCCCGCGTCGCCGTGAGAGGGGTTTTTACGTTCGGATCAACGAGGTCATCGACGCGCTTATACAGCTTGCTCGCTGTTGCGGCGCTTCCCCCCGTAATCCAATCCTTGACCGCAGTTCTTGCTGTGTCCCCAGCCTCTGCAACGGATTTGCCAGAGCCGAAACCCTGAGACACTTCATCGGCCTTGGTCCCAAGCTGGGCTATGGTGCGCTCCGCAGCCTTAACCAGCGGCGTCCCAGCGACTGGCACGTTCGATGTTGCCGCTCCCGCCTGCTGAACAGACATATTGTCCGTAGCCACGGCGCGCGGCACTTGAACGGGAGAACCGGTCGCGGAAAGCCGATCCGCCGCAGCGATAACCTGCTGGCCCGGACGGAGCTCCTGTGCGGCCTCCGCAACGGGCGCAGCGATCTGAGCGGCGCGTGACGTTGGAGCGCCAACGGCAAGCCCTGTTCCGAGCAGCCGACCAGCCGACGAAAAAACGCCTTCGTTCGTGTCAGAATTCCTGGCAAAGATTTTGATCTTGTTGTCAGCCGGGTCGCGCAGCGCCACCTGCTTGCTCTGATCGGTCGGGACAAGTTTCCCTGACTTTGGATCGCGATAGAGGACTTCGCCAGCGTCGTTCTGATGAACTTCATCCGAGATGAAATTCTTCATCTGTGCGTCAATGTTCGGCGTAGTGCGCTGACCAGCCGCAGAACCCTGATTCATAAAGTCGAGCGTCAACCGTTCCGCCGCACTTGTCGTCTGCTCACGCGGCGGCGTGGCGAGCGCTCCGGTGTCGCCAGCCTGCGGCGCAGCATCCTTGAACGACGATGCGATCTCATCCACAGTAGCGCTTTGCTGTTCAGGCGACAGCTTCAAGAAGCCGTCGTCTACCGTAACGCGCTTGCCGTTGATGTTAAGCGTCGGCATCTATTCGATGCTCCACTTCACGCCGGATGATGTGACATTGCCAGACGGCTTCTTTCCGTATGGAACGACGCGGCCCGATTCATCGAAGGTGTACTTAGGCTTATACGAAGGCCCGCCCTCGCGGCCCATTGCCTCCACGGCGGCGCGCCGGTTAGCCGCCTTTTGCGCGATAACCTCTGCCGAGTCGCCGACAGACGGAAAGTATTGCTTATTGGCGCTATCAAATTCGGACGGCGAGATCGCCGCGCCAGATTCGCGCCGAAGCTGTGCATTGATAAAGTCACGCTTCGCCTGCTCGTATTTCTGACGATCTGCCCCCTTAAGATTGTTGGTTAGTGCGCCAACAACTCCGCCGACATAGGGCGCATTCCCGGCGGCTTCCATCGCCCCGCCCCATGCGCCGGCAAGGCCGCTACCCTGATCCTGAACGCCGGGCTTATCGCCAACTCCGCTCAAGATACCTTCTGACTGCAGCATTCTGTCGGTGAAGCCAGCGGCTTTGCCCTGTCCTTCGTTGAACTTGCCCCCGCCGAAGGGGTTGTTGGGCTGCGATGCAGGCATAGGACTGCCGAGCGGCGAAAGCTCTCCGGTGCGCGGATTAATACGCACAAAGCTGGTCGCGCCAGTATTTGGGTCGGTGACTTCCTTAATCAGCGGCTTGTCTTCGTTCGCGCGTGCCGCTGCGGCCTTCTGCAGACGAAGTGACTCTTCGCGGAAACGATCATCTACTGCATCACGTGAGGTTTGGCGCTGGTCAAGACGCGCCTGCCGCTCCTGCTCCTGCTGGCGTTGACCGGCGGTCATTCCGAGTTGCGCAAGCGATAGGCCAAGCTGCGGATTATAGGCACCAACCTGAGCGCCAAGCTGCGCAAGGCCCTGAGCGTCCGTAGGCACGCCGTTTGCGAATGCATCTCGCAGCCCGCGATCTGCCTCGGCTTTCTTGTAGACCTGACCAAGATTAGCCAGCGACGAGAAGTCCAGAGACTGAGGTGTCGCGTAACCGGGTATCTGGAGCGGTGCAATCGCCATCTATGATCGCCTCACGTAAACATGGGCCACGACTGGCCGCCGTAGTTCATCGTTGATTGCTTCCCGCCGCCACTGAACAGGCTACCAAGGCCGCCGCCTCCGCCGGCCAGGCTGGTCCCAAGCGTCGCCAGAGACAGCGCGCCGCCCAAAAGGTTCTTAGCTCCCGCAGCCTCTCCTGCAGCCTGCATGTTGTTCGCGCCGACGTTGCCGGACGTGTAGTTGCCTTGCAGGCCGATGCGGTTTGTCGCGTCTCCCTGATAGAGATTCGCAATGTTGGTCTGATTGCCCGCAGCGCCGCCAGCAGCCGCGACCTCAGGACTGACAAGTCCGCCTAGACGATCTAGCCAGCCGTTGTATTGCTGGTTCTGCAGGTTCTGCCCGTATGTCAGCGCGTCAAGATCGGCATTGCCGCTGTCGAGCATTCCAGCCGATGCGCGCCGACGATTGAGCGTATCCAGACCCGCCTTGATCGCTGCGTCGTTACCTGGATTGGTCGTGAAGGATGATTGCGCGGCTGCGGCTTTGTCAGCACCATTGACACCGAGAGCGTCCAGATAGAGCGACGTGCCAGCGCCGTACTTGCCCTGCAGGTTGCCGTAAATGTCGCCTGCTTTGCCGAGCGCGCCGAGCGAATTGTTCAACCCGCTATCGAGCGCAGTTGTGCCCTTGGCGAGATAGTCTGCGTAAAGAGCGCGGTTCTTGTCCGCAGCCTCACGCTCCGCGCCGCCTCCGAAGAGGGTGTCGAAAAATCCTGCCATGATGTGTCCTTAGGAATACGCCGCTACAGGAGGCGTGAAATTAGATGTCCATCGCGGAGTGCCGACCGACAGACGGAACTCGTCAATCAGCGCCGAGAAACCAGAGCCAGAATCGCCTGACCTGCCGATGGTGAACGGCTGCGCACTAGAGGCCACGGAGGCCAATGTCTTTGTGCTGTCTTCCTGCACGCCATTGACGAACAGGCGGAATGACGTGCCAGACTTAGTGAGTGCGATGTGATTCCAGTTCGATGTACTGGCGAGCGACGTTGTGCCCGTGAAGAAGATTTGGGCCGCAGCGCCGACGCTCGTTACCGTCGCAAGAATGACGCCGGTCGTCGTCTGCCGCGACATGATGAAAGACATAGTGGCAATGGCGGCGGCGCTGTTAACCTGTCCGCATAGCCCGTAACCCGGCGAACCGATCCCGTTGTTGTTAAGCCAGAAGTCAACGCAGGCGTCGCTTGTCAGAATGTCAAAATCAGAGTGCGTCGGCGTCGAGATATACCCAGTTGCACCGAGCATGGCTGACGGCCCGAACTTCGCCGCTGATGTGCTTGTCGTCGCACTGGATGGCGTCCACGTATTGGACGAGCCGCCCGCGTTGACATCGGTAAACGTTGTGCCGCCGTTGCTGCCGTCCATATGCAGCAGAATCTTCGTGAATGCGTCGTTGCCGGGAACACCCTGCGGGAAACCGCCGAACATAAACCGGCTCATGCGGCGATGTCGCCAAAGTAAACGTATGCGTCAGTCCCGACATTGAGCAGCGTTGATGTGCTGTATTGTCCGCCCGTCGATTTGTAAGAAGCCTTCGAGGCAATCGAGACTCCCATGTCTGGCGTAAGCGTCACTTTGCCAGCGCCAAACTGGAGAATATCAATCTGAACGAGACCCCCCGCTGTCGGCGCAATGCCGAGCGCAGGAATCGTGAAGGTCACTGCAGACGAGTTCGTGAAAAGGATGACCTTTCCGCTATCGCTCGTCTGCAGGCTGTAGCTCGTTCCTGTCTGCGTGTTGAACTTGCGCAGGGTGTCGGACTTCAGCGCGATCTCGGCTTCGATGGCCGAGAAGTCCTGATCCGAGAGCGGGTTTAGCAACTCAAGAAACTTGAGCTTTTCGTACCAGTCAGGATTGACCGAGTTGCCAATCTGCAGCGGCACATTCTGGCCTGGAATTGTAATCTGACGAACGGCCATCAGCGCAGCGTGTCTGCTTGCATGTCAGCGCCCATCAGCCCATAAGGCACGCTGCTTGACTCATCGAAGCGCCAGCGCACTCCCTGAACATCAGCCTGTCCCCATATGGCCGAACGAGCGCGAATGCTGCTGACGGACTGGCGGCCTGCCTTTACGAGGCGGCCAGCGCTCCATGTCGTACCGCCATCGCGCGAGATGGAAATCTCAACGTCTGGATCGGTCTGCACCGGGTCAGTGCCGGTCGCGATGCCGACGCCCTTGGTCAGATAAAGCTCGATCCCGTTAATGCGCAGAACTTTCGGGAAGCCTCCGAGAGGACCAGTCTCGATCCTCATGCGCAGCGGATCGCCTGTCTCATCATGCGTGGTTGAGCTAATCTCAAGTAGATTGCCGGACGAGCGGTCGCCGCACAGCCACTTGCCAAAGGCATTGACCGGTCCCATGCAGCGCCAATAGCTCAACAGATGGCTCTGGCGCTCGTGCCAGCTTTGCAGAACCGTATCGAACTCCCAGCACCATGTAGGCGACTGAACTACGACGTAGCCCCGGCCCTGCGCCACATAGACCGAAATGCTAATCTGAGTGCGGTCCTCTTCCGCCTCGATAAGCGTATCAAGCTCAACAGGCGAGATCGGCGTGAACTGATAGCCATCGAGCCGCGATACCTTCAGATCATCGCCAACTGCATAGATACCCTTGCCCCAGCCATCCTGATCGCCAGTGATCGCGTAAGGGCCGACAACCCCGCGCGGGATGGTGGCAATGTAGCTGAACGGGTAGCCCGTATCGTTGACCTGCCCGCCCCACACTTCCGTTGATGCCGATCCGACAAGCAGCAATTGACCGTTGCCGAGAGGCATGGGCCGATACAGCGTGTCGGGCTTGCTCTCAGCCGTCGCCACATCCAGCGTGTTGATGCTGGTAGAATTAACGCCGGACGTTCTGGTTTTCCCGTCGCCATACGTGAAGACAAAAAAGCCCTTGAGGAAGCAAACCGAATTGGGCTGCCCAACATCGGCGTCAGGCCATGAAGAAACCGACCCGCTCGCGATCTGCACAACTCCGTCACCCGGAGAGACAATAGCGATGTTCGGCGTTGCCGCGTTGTTGCGTGCCATGATGACTGGCGCGGTACCAGGCACAGTCCCGGAAAGCGGTGTTCCCGCCCCGCCCGATGACGAGAACGAATAGGCTGTGTCGTCAATGACGGCATAAACCGTGCTGCCGACTTGCAGCGCACCGCGAAAGGTTGCGCCTCCGCTCGTGCCGAATGCTTTCAGCCCCGGCGTGCGCCAATAGATGTATTGCTCGCCCGCAGTCCCGCTCAGTTTCTCAGGGAAACAATTAATGAGCCTGCCGCCTGCCGACTGAGGCTTTCGCCCCGGTGCTGACAGGACCGGAAACGGAATTGCGGTCATTAGTAATAGACCGCCTTAACCGGCTGATAGCTTGGCTGGATTGCCGCCAGCTCGCGCAACCTATTCTCGTGCTGACGAACCTGCGCCAGATCAACCGGCGCATTGCTGAACTTCGCTGCAGAATGAATCGCAACTAGCCGCGCGATAGTCTGAAAGTACTTGTCTTCGATTTCGTCGCGGTCACCGATGTAAACAATGCCCTCGATCTCCGCCAACACAGGGTCAATGTTGCCGTCAATCGTCTCATATTCAGGCTGACCGAGCGATTCACCGGCCACGGCCTTGCCAAGAATGGCGGCCACCTCATACACGAGATCGTCGGCTGTCTTGGTCATGAGGCCTCGCTAGGACAAAAAGAAAGCGGGGGCCGAAGCCCCCGCGATGCAATCCCTTACGGGACGATGTAGTAGACCAGCATATTCAGACGGCCAGTGCCGCCTGCGTTGGCTGCAGCGTTGAAGATGATCTGATGCACGGTTTCCGCGCTCAGGGTCTTCGGGCCGCCAGAGGCCAGCACACCGGCACCGAACAGGCGGACAGTCGCCGTGTCGTTGCCAATGCCGTCGCCGGTCACGTTGACGAAAACGCCCCACGCATCGGTGTCGGCAGCGTCCACGCCATTCGCGGCATAGCCAGCATCGAAGTCGAGCGCTTCAGTGCCCGTATCAATGTCCTGACCAAAGATTGCCACGTCCAGAATAACCGCGCCCTTCGGGGTGCGGCACATCTGGATAACGTCGTTCTGCGCAACGGCAGAGCCGATGTTATACGTGCCGTAGGCGACCTTGAGGTTGCCCGCAAAGCCATGGCCCGCGACAGGCTTGCCAGAGGCAACCTGAGCGGAAGCAACAGTTCCAATAGCCATGTGTCAGACTCCTTACGAGGTTGCCGAGACGGAGAAGAAACCAGTCACAACACCAAAGTCCTTCGGAGTCGTGCGGTCAGTTCCGCCGGTGCCGAACGTCAGCTTTTCGATGCCGTAAATGGCCTCGATAGCCACGCCGCGCTTGTCGCCGTAGTCGAAGGTCTGCTCCTTCGAGGTCCAGCGCTTTGCATACGCCGCGCCAACAGCCTGCGCACCGCACAGGAACACCGGCACAACTGTCGAAGTGCTGGAGTCGCCCAGATTGGTCAGGGTGTTGATGTCGTACATGTCCGGCACTTCCTTGAAGATGATGCCGTTCCAGAGCAGATCGCCGCCCTGGAAGAGACGGTTGTTTTCCATCTCCAGCTTCACTTCACGCTGCGCCTGCGTGATGGTCGTATCTGCCTGCAGATCGCGGAAGGCGAGCGGGTGGCAGTACGCGACGTAGTAACGGCGGCCCTTCGAGGCATCGACCCGGATGGGACGAATCTTCGGGTTCGCAGTCACAGTTGCCATGAACTTCATGGCCTTGGCGTTGACCGACGAGAAGTTCTCGGCAGCGGTCGCGTTCGTCAGCGTCGCCAGACCAGCCGACAAGTCGGTCTTGGCCGTATAGGCGTTGTTGGCGAAGTAAACGCGGTCAGCGTTGTTCACCAGCCACGCATCAAGCGCGGTCTGGTTGCCGGACGCAGCCACGTCGGTCGCATTCATGTTGATGACGGAAGTGCCATCGGTCATGGTGCCGAGCGACTTTGTGACGAGCGTTTCGGTATCCTTGAGCGACCAGTCCTTGAGGACTGCGCGGCCAGCATCACGAAGGCCAATGGCGGAGTACTGCTCGTCGATCTCAGCCACGCGCACAGCGTTACGGCGCTTGTCAACACGGACCTCGCACGAACGCGAAGCCATGTCTTCTTCGTTGCCTTCCATGACATTGCTGCCGGTGACAGCGTCCTGGGTCAGCTTGTTCACGAGCGCGAAGTTAACGCGGTCGCCCTTTTTCTTGGTCAGATTTTCCTTGACCTGGATGATCGAACTTTCGTCCGTACCCATTTCGCCGGAATAGCGGGTTTCGGTCAGGTATTCAGTGAAGAACTTGTCGTCCCACTGTTCGACAGTGAGGCCGGAGGCTACACGAGTGTCAGCCATGGATGGCTATCCTTTCGGATGCGGACACCAAATCGCGCGCCGTCGTAACGGCGTGGTTAGCGTTTGAAGATGTCCTGAAGTGGTGCGGGACCAGCCCATGCGGGGCCGGTACTGCGATTGGCCACGTTGCGGGCCGTTGCGAAGTTGGAGGGCATGGTGGCCTGACGCTGCTGCGTCTGCTGGCCTTCGCCCTGCTGAAGCTGGCTAGGGTTTTCGAGAAATAGCTGTAGCTTATCTACTATGTCCGGGTTTTCGTTGAGCTTATCTAAAAGCGACGAAACACGTTCATCCTGCACAAGCGCACTGCGCTGATGCCCCTTAAACCAAGCGACCATATCCTCGAATGGATGATCGGACTCCTCGATAAGGGATTTCTTGAAAGCCGCCGCCTCCGGCGCGCCACTACTGATCCACTGATTGGCAGCGCTATAAGCCGCCTTCACAATATCCTTGCCGTGATCCCGTTCGGCCTCGCGAAGTGATCGCTTTTGCCAACGCGCGTTCTGCGCCTCTATTCGACTATCGTACTGCTGCAAGTCGGGCATCAAAGCGTGCCTGGCTGCACCAGTAAAATCCTCGAACTGATCGGGCGGCTGCTGAGGTTCCGGCTTCGGCTTTTGCGCATCAATGATCTGCGCAATCCGTCGTTCCCAGGCTGCATCGCGATCCGCAATCTCTTGGCGGAGGCTCGATACTTCCTCGGTATAACGCTTGACCTTCTGCTTCTCGGCGTGGAGAGCTTCGTGGGGTACGGTCTTCTGACCGCCCTGCTGTTGCTCGCCCTGCTCTGATGCTTCAGCCTGTTCCTGCTGGCCTTCGCCTTCAGCAACCTGCGTTACCTGTTCCTCAACTTGGGTGTTCTGCTCGGGCACGGCTCCGCCGCTCCCGGACAGGATATTGTCCAGAGATTCAGTCATGGCATCCTAGTTTTTGTGAGTAGTCACATACGCCCGATGATCGGCGGCACCGCGTGTTGTGTGAGACACGCTCTCAAACGCCCGTAACCCGGCGACGGTATTGGTTAAGCAGCCTGCGGCTTGCGCGCGGCCAGCTTCAGATTGTCACGGTCCATGGAAACCTGATGCGCTGCCTGATACGGCGCGAGGGAGGTTTCCATGTGCGTCTTTTCGGTCGTGGCGTCGCTCTTGCGCGCCTCAGACAATAGCTTCTCGATCTCTGCCACGATCTTGGCATTCTGCAGTTCAGGCGGCGGCTCATAATCGCCCTGCTGTGGCTGTTGCGCCTGATCCGGCATTCCAGCCTCGTGCGCCTTGGCAAGGTTGAGCGGTATCTTCGACTGGATTTCCTGCGCCTGCGCCTCGGTCTTGCTGACTTCAGCGACCGCACCGCGCATCTGGAGTTCCTGCGCAGGCTTGCTGGCCTCTGCCTTCTGCTGGCCGCGCTCTTCCATCTCGTTCAGGATCGCCTGCTTGCCCTTCAGGTTCGGGGCGGCCCGCACAATCGACTTGAACGGAATTTCTCCATCGGTATCGAACTTCTTCAGTTCGACAAGCGCCTGGAACTGTTCCAACTGCGGTGACAGGCTGTCCGGCGCTTCATCAATGATGATGTCGCAATCCAGCTCGGCCACATTGCTGACAATGCCCTTGATCTTCTCGGCAGACTGCGGGTCTTGCGCTGCTAGCATCTCGATTTGCTGCGGATCGACGTTGACGCCAACCCATTTGACGTTCTGTTCGTCGTCGGTGACGCGAATCCACTTCTCAGCCGTCCAGAACTGACGGATGCGATTCCACATCGCGCGGAATACGCGCTTGTCCAAATGGCGCAGGCTGTCCATCAGATCGCCAATCTGGATCATGCCGCCCTGCTGACTGGCAACGATAGCGCGGCCAGATGCAGCATTTGACCCTTGCGTCTTGTCGCCCATTTCCGTGGCGTTCGGACCCTTCAGGTCAATGGCGTTCTTCGATTCCTGCAGAAGCTGGAACTGAGCCGTAGCAACCTCGACGCCGCTGATGGTCTGAACGCGCTGATCGCGCAGCGCGCCCGGCGCAACCTTCATCGTGCCGTCGGCCTTGGCCTTCTCGCGCCGGAACACCTCGATATTGTCGATTGCGCCATCTTCGTACATCGTCTGGTTGGACGACAGCAGATGCAGCGATTTGGACCGGCGCTTGTTGATTTCGTCCTGCAGCGAGATCATCTCGCGCACGAGGCCGTAGCGGTTGTTATCTCGGTCGCAATAAGCCGACTGCAGGATCAATTCGCAGTCAGTCTCGCCCTTGTCGGTCTTGTAAGGCGACGGCCCGGCCTTCAGAATGCCGCCCTTGGTGTATTCAGCAAAATACCACTGCTCGTCGCGCTTGAGCCAAATCTGGCAGATGCGGACACGCTTGCGCTTCTTGTCCGCCCAGAGCGAATGTTTCGGCTTGTCGTCGTAGGTGTCGCTCGGCGCTGTCGTCAGCGTCACGTCAAGGATATTGGCGGCGTCCGGGTTGTCCTTGTACATCGCCAAGGCATCGTCGTAGTCCATCCACAGGACCGCCCCGAGATAGCCAGCGTCCGAAAAGTCCACCTCGGACGAATGTGGGTCATAGAACAGCCGATCCCACGAGTACCGGCGAATACGGACCTCAATGCCAGGCTGGCCGTTGTAGTCAATGGATTCGGCTACTGATACGCCGATGCCGCCAAAGCCCTCGACCAGCATGTTGCGCCACACGCCAGAGCGCTTGGCGTCGTAGTCCTGTTCCTCGGCCACATATCGAAGGGCCTCAGTCGCGCCGTCCGCATCAGCTTCATGCTTTGGCGTGCGGGGCATCGCCTTCGGATCAATGCGCTGCTGCTTCTCCAGCCCAACAAGATAGTCGATCTTGGTCTTGATGCGGTTGTCGATGACCGGCGGCTGGCCGCGCTTCTTTAGCGTTGCTTCCTCTTCAGCCGTAAGCTGCTTGTTGTCCACATAGTCACGGTCGCGCTCTGACAGCTTGCGGGATTCGTAGGTCGAATCCTCGCTTTCCTCAAACATTCTGCAGAGATCGCCAACGTCAAGCATCCCGTCCTTGGGAGCCGCGTCAGCCGCTACGCCGTTTTCCAATTCAATTCGCCTCCGTCATCGTCAAATACCGCGTCCCATCTGTCGCGCGGCTTCTGTTCCTGGCTCTTTGGTCTAAGTCCGGCCTGCATCCTGTCGAGCAATTGGCCGACAAGGCCCAGCGCATCCACCTGATCGTCGTGCTTGCCGGCAGGGAAGCTCAACAGCTCGCTCCGCAAGTCCGCGTACCAAGGCGCGTTCACCGGGACATACAGCCCGTTCATTGCCATGCTGGAGCGAATAGATTGCGCTCTGATGGCCTTGTCGCCTCTGGTCGGGAATTGCTCCCGAACCGTGTAAGCGCGGCGCTCACGCATCCTGCGCTCAAGAAACGGCCCGACGCCTGATTTAATCTGGCCCTGCTCTTCAGCCCAAGCCATCGGCTTCCACTGCAGAACCATGTCGCAGAACGACTCAATCCACATGTCCGACGACGCCTGCTTGCGCCATAGATCGAGGAGGTACATCCGCCCCTCGGGATCAAGGCCCACAACGGCGTGGACTGTGTAATCGCCGCCGTCAGCAGTCACGGCGTAGTCGGAGCCGCCGTAGACCCGCAGCGTATCGAGCGGCGGTGTCTTGTCGTATGGCTTGAGCCATTCGGCCTTGAAGTAATCGCCGTCTTCCGGCGCTGGGCGCTGCTGATAGAGTGCTGACCAATATCGCGGCTGAGAGTTCCGCCTGATGCGCTCAAGCGCCTTCACCGGATAAGCCTCGGGCCAAAGCGCCTCACCTGCATCATTCAATGCCGGGAGTTCAACGACCTCCCATCTATCGCCGCCCGCCGCCTGCTGCGCCAGCAGTTGGCCACACAGATCGTCCTCATGCATGCGGTGATTTATGACCACAATCGCCGCGCCCGGCATGAGGCGGTTATAGGCCGTGCCCGTATACCAATCCCAGACGTTCTTGCGCGTCAGTTCCGACTGCGCCTCTTTCATCGTGGCGTAAGGGTCGTCAATCAGCAGAACGTCGCCGCCGCGACCAAGAATGTTGCCTTCAACGCCGATGGCGTAGAACATGCCGCCTTCTGAGGTGTGCCATTTGCCCTTGGCCTGGCTGTCCTCAGCAAGCCGCGTGTCAAACACAGCGCGATATTCGGCACTGCCAATGATGTTACGCACGTCGCGGCCAAAGTCCGCTGCAAGGCCCTCAGTCGCTGAGACGGACAAGAACTGCTTATGCGGCTGGCGGCCAAGATACCACGCCGGAAGGCGCTTTGAGGCCAGTTCAGACTTTCCGTGCCTTGGCGGGACCAGCAGCATGAGACGGTCTATTTCGCCCCGCTCTACCCGCTCTAGCTGACCTGCAATGATCCTGTGGTGCGCAGCCGTCCTGTAGCGCGGATATGTGTACTCAGTGAACGCTATCAGGCTCTGGGCCGCGTCCGTCCGCCTCAGTAGCTCCTGAGCCGCCATTTCGGCGCTCATTGAGGAAGGCGACCAGCTCTGCTCGGCTCCAGTCCGCAGCTTCTCGCTTGTCGTCAAATGTCACCGTCGATTCTTGTGCGGGTTTGCCGTCAAGACGGTCTGCAATAGCGTTGATCGCCTGCATGTCGCCGTTCTCGGCCATGGAGATGACCTTGGCGGCTATCTTGCGGAGCGCCTTATGATCCTCGCCTGCAGCGTTCAGCTCCATGCGGAGCGCTTCAGAGAACGGCTTATCCTTGTTGATTGCGCCCTTTGGCCTGCCAGCTTTCGCCATGGATATTTTATTGCCTAAGTGCCTGACGCCAAAAACAATCCCCAATGACTGCAGGACACGTAATGAGCTACGCAGTCGATCTTGTAGGTGTATTTGGAGTTAGGCTGATTCATCAGGTGGCTCTGTATCAGAAGGCCAGTCCCAGAATGGGATTAGGAATGGGGCTGGCGTGAGAAACGAGGGAATGCTGTCGTGAATGTAGGAGACGTTGGAAGGCTTGCTTTGGTCTTCAGTCTTGGGCTTTCCAAATACAATTCCGTAAACAACCTCACCCATGGTTCAGACAAGGCTCCCAGAAAGCAGGCAGTGCAGATGGGCAATTAGTCCCGAGACTGAGTGGAGCGCTTGACCATGTCCGCATAGCTGCTCCAAACCATTCCAATGTGGGCAAGCCGATACAGAAGTGATGGATGTTCAACCAGTACGGTTTTTGGCACAGAAGCGCCGTTCTTGAACCTCGCAAGCCAACGACGCTTTGACGCTCTCTTGCGCATGGTTCACTCAGTCCCTTTGGCCGATGTTCTGGCCGATGTTGGCTTTCTGCGATCTTTGCTGAACAGTGAATATTAGCTCCGAGCAGCAGCACCCCTCGAAAGGCTCAACCGTCCACCCTTCGGCTACAGGGGGAGATATGCTCGTGGGGACGTGGCAAGAGTGAGTGCCGCTGCTCGAACTGCTTCTGACTGTCCGGGGTAGTTCAAGTCCCAGAGGGGTCTTGGCGATAAACCCTATTGAACGCCATTTGCGCCGCTCTCTACCGTCGCCGCAGTCAGAATCAAAAACCCCGCCTCGGACGGGGCGCAACTTTGGCTGTTATCGAATGTCTGCCAGACTTTGTAACTGATGTCAACACCGATTACTTGGCCGCACCCGATTTATTTTCATCCCCGCCCCCTGTCCCCATAAGCAGGACGGCCAATAAAAACCACCAGCCGCTATAGCCAAGCCAGAAAACAACATAGGACGTTCCGATAAGTACCGTAAACACCCAAGCAAATCTCAGAATAACAGCAACGACCAATGCGGCACCCATCACACCATCCCCCAATGTTTCGCCAGTCGCCATCCTGAATCCCGCAGGCTCTCAATAGCCGCCGCCTCTGCCTGTGGCCGGTTCTTCCAGCCCAGCGCATAGCCAGCCGTCAAAACCGTCTGCTCGGTGCAAACCACGTTCTCAAGGACAATCCGCGCCCGGTGACCGAGCATTTCCAAGACCTCCCGATATTGCTGGCGGTGGAATACCTGCCGCTCTGACTTCGCCATGCCCGAGAAATTCGACGGGTCCGCAGCAAACACCCGGTTAGGGTCTACGCTGCTCAGGGAAGGCTGCAGGCCGCCGTGATACCAATGGATACGGAACTTCACCAAGCCGTCGTACTCGTGCTTGGTGAGCTTCCCTTGGGCGTGTAGGCGCTCCAATGGGCTGTCCATCATGGTCCAGGTTTTGCCGCCCTGCTTGTCATCGCCAACAACGAAGTGGCCGTCTGTCTTGCGGATGCGCTCGATTGTTGCGCCACGGAAGTCCTCGCTTGAGGATTTCTCCCGGCGGAGTTCATCGCGATCTATGACTTCCGCTGTGTTGCGTCCTTGCCTTGCCATTGTGATGCTACCCCGTTGTTTCAGAAGAGACTCAATTCAGAAAGCCGCCATCGCAGAGAAACGCCCCTCTCCGCGACCGAGTTATGCCTTCTTCGGCTCCAGGCGGCCCTTGATGTATTTGAGTGCCTCATCAACGCTCGTTGCCGCGAACCGAAATGGCGGGCGGTAGTTGAAGCCATCGCGATCCCGACCAATCGGGTCAAGAACCAGATATCCGCCCTCCGGCATCTTCTTAATTTCAAGTTCAGTCAATTTAGCTTCATCCAATGCGATTGCCATTTTAGCTCCACTCAGTTGCTGTTCTATCGTTAGCGGGAAGTGCCCGCCTTCTGCGGTCTTCTCTGCTCAATCAAAATTACATTCACTACAATACCCAGGCTTACTAAAGCCATGAGGACACTTATCCGGCCGGACCGGCCTTCAACTTACCGATTTCCGTCTCGACAAATTCAAGCGCTGCATTCCATCCCCTTGGATATCCCCAATCCTCATGCTGCTTCTGCATGTGGTTGGACTTCAGCGTTTTCTCTAGGCGTTCAAGCTCGGTCATGCTGGCACCTCGTATCCGGGCGGCCACCTCGATGGGAATCGCCAACCGCCACGACTGTTGCGCGGGAATGTTTTGCCGGTTTTCTTCTTGCCGTATTCATCCCAAGCAGCGAGCTCAGCTTCGCCGGTCACCTCGACCAAACCATCTGATGCGCCGGGCGAGCTCGAGACGGGTGGCGACCTGCCAAGCCTCTCAGCCGCCCCAATAAACCAATTCCGTTCAGCGGCGATCCAATCGACACACCGCCGGTCATTCTGCTTGGCGTGGTTACAGAACCGCTGATGCTCTCGAGCGGACTCTGATCCGGTAAGCCCCTGCGCTTCGCCATATGCGCGGATAGCATCCGGCATCGGGTAGTTGTCTGGCAGTGGGGTCTGTACGCCCTTCCTGGTTTTACGTTCAATAGATCGAGCTCGCGGCGCGTCAGCGTCCGCGCTGATACTAGGTACTAGGTCCATGGTACTAGGTACTAGGTCAGCATCGGATGCTCGCGAATCCTCGCGAGGACTCGTAGAAGGCTCGCGATACGGCGGCAACCGGGATGGCGACGGCCTGTCAATCTTCTGATGCTCGAGCCACTTAACGATCTCGAGGTACTGCGACCCATCAACCTCATAACGGCGAATAGCGCCAGCCCGCTCGAGCTCATCAAGCCATCGGTCTACCAGCTTCTTGGCGTCGTCGTCGTATGGGTAGAGAAGGCTCGCGAGCATTCGCGAGGCTGCGCGAGCCCTCCCGGCGTCATCCACAATGGTCCAAAGCTGAACAAACAGAAGCCTGGCATCTCTCGAGAGTCTACCTACTGTCTCTGATTGAGGAAATTCGGGCTTTATTGTCCTTATGCGGGCCATCAAGCACCCCACGTTTGCTTAAGCGCGTCAAGAACTTCCCGCACGCACTTGAGTGGGTCACGATAGAGCTCAGAGCCGGTGAAGCGCAGGATAGAGTAGCCTGCCGCCTGAGTCTCTCGGTCCCTCGATCTATCTCGAGCGGCTTGCTCCTTGGTTCTTTCATGGAATTGGTGGCCGTCACACTCGACGATCATCTTCCTGCTAGAAAGCGATGGAACGGACAAAACAAAATCCGCTCTCCACGAAAGTTCGCTCTTTTGATACTCGAGAAGGATAACCCCATGCTTGTTGACCTGGGCGATATCCTGCTCTGATAGATCGCGGCCGCCGTAGCGCACAACAACCGAGGAGAACCCCTCGTACTCCCAGCTGTGCAAATCCACAAACGACCAAAGCCCTATGCAGAATATCCGCTCAATCGGGCTGGCGATTCCGCCCTGCCAGTTCTCGAACGCCATAAGCGTATTGCTGGCCACCAGCTCTGCCAGTTGCTCGCATAGCTTCTCAATCCCCCCGGCGCTCATTACAGCATTCCCAGTGAGGCCATATAAAGGTCCACGTCGGCCTCGAGCTCAGCAATCTTTTTGGCATCAGCTCGTTGCCTACGAACGATCACGCGCACCGCCTTCGAGTTGAAACCAGCGGATTGCGCCTCGGCGTACACGTCGCGGATATCATCACCGATAGCCTTCTTGTCGTCCTCGAGGCGATTAATGCGACTAACGATGCTCGCAAGCTGGTCTTTAGCGATGGAGTTATGTCCGATCTCATTCATGCTTTGCCCCTAGCTTGATAGTGATAAGTTCAATATCCCGTGCAATCGGGTGGCGCAGAGCGATCATCTTTTCGACCGAATTGACGCAACTAAGAATCGTGGTGTGATCGCGGTTGCCGAACATCCGCCCGATGGCCGGGCAAGATTGAACAGTGAGATTTTTGCAGAGATAGATTGCCGTTGCGCGCGGCAAATAATGCGCGTGATTTCGACGGCTGCTCTCCATGTACATGTGCGGAACGTGGAAGTGCTCGCAAACCGCCCTCTGAATATCCTTAATGGAGAGGCGAATGTCGGGGCCATCCAAGAGCGACCATGCCTCACAAAACCATTCCTGTGCAGTCGGTGCGCGCGGCGGCTGCCGCCGAAACTTCTCTCTGCGCTGCTTCGCAACAGGCACCTTTGCTGGCCAAAGCCGATCCATGCGGCCCTTATGCGCGTCTGCGAATTGCCTCTGCGATGGCGTTACTTGCATAGTCTGCCCCGTATTTCAGTGCCGAAGATGGTGATGCGGCGCGCGGTAATGAAGCCTTTTGCTAAACTGTCCCCACTGTTCAACGCCTCTCGACAGTGCCGTCCATACGCTTACGCAAACCAGACGCTTTAGAACCAGGCATCGGCCTGCCCTTCTTTGGCGCGATACCGATTGACTTCATGCGCTTGCGGCGGACAATGGATTTCTCGCGAACGTCCCTAGCGGTCTTTCCTTTGTGGTGCTCAGTTAGCCATGGCTTGAAGTTGCTCTCGCGGCGCTCGCCCCCGTTAACAATCGCGATTGTGTCTTCCAAATCCCAGCGCTCACCGGCCAGAATCTTTCGATTGCAGCCGCACTGACAGCGCCCGTCGTACCGATCAAACACGCGAAGCCTAACCCGAGGCGGAGGATTGCTGTCTGGCGTCTTTCCGATCCATTCTGGTACGCTGCGGCTCATACACGCGCCCTCGTATTTGAGGACTGCGTGCGCCATGCGTCTATCTTCGCGTCTGCGGCGGCGCGCAGGAACCTATGCCCTTCATCCTCAAGCACCGCCTGCTTAATGGCGTCGAGGTGCGCGATGTAACGCGGATCGGCATATGCTTCGCGCTCCTGAAGAACGGCAGACTTGTCGCCGTGTTCCTTCATCAACTGCGCCTTGATGACCTTGCGATATTCTTCCACGTAGACGCGATCTGCTCGCGCCTGTGCAGCATCCCTCGCGTTATCGCGGAGATAGTCCAACGCCCTGTCGATCTCGTCGTCAGTGATGTGGGAGCGGTTTGTCATCAGAACGGCACATCATCGTTCATGTCGTCGCCTTTGCCAGCAACCCGGCTTGGTGGTGCATTATCCGACTTGCCGTCCAGCATCGTGAGCGCGCCTCCATAAGCCTGGATCGCGACCTCGGTTGAGTAGCGATCCTTGCCATCCTTGTCGGTCCATTTGCGAGTCTGAAGGCTGCCCTCGATATAGACCTTCGATCCCTTGCGTAGGTATTGCTCGGCGACCTTGCAGATCGGCTCCGAAAAAATGACGACCGTGTGCCACTCGGTCTTTTCCTTGCGCTCGCCGGTTGATTTGTCCCGCCATGTCTCAGACGTAGCGATGCGGAGGTTCGCAATCGGCCTGCCATCCTGCGTGCGCTTGATTTCAGGATCGGCCCCGAGGTTGCCGATAAGAATTACCTTGTTCACTGATGCTGCCATTAGCCTGCCATCCTCATGTCATCGCCACGCGCGAGATTGCGCAGCCCGTTGATTTGCTCTGCGTACACTCCGCGCAGCATTTCCTGCCAATCAGGCTTGAGGTCCGCGAGACGGTTTTTGTTCTTCTCAGCCCACTCCTGCAGCTCGATAATCGAGCCAGTGGCGTGGATTTCCTTCTGCAGCGCTTCAAAAATCGGGCGCTGGTCCTTCACCGGCAACTTCCGACCGGCCCCAGGATCGGCAAGCGGGATATTGTCGATAGGCTCGCCATTCGGGCCGAACTCAGTTTTCGGCAGAATATCCTCCGGGCGCGTGACATGAGGATTCTGGCGGCGCTCTTCGGAAAACTCGTCCGCTTCGGCCTCGGAGTACGCAGAGCCGTGCAGATTAAGCAGCTTCAAGATCACGCGATCCTTCGCCCGCTTTTCCGCCATGGCGTAGACGTATCCGGCCTGCTTCCCGGTAACCTTGTAGTTTCCGCCGATCACGCCATCGCGAGCAATGAGGGCTTCACCGATGGACCATTCCATCTGCTCACCCAGCTTGCCGAACACAACGAGAGCGGCGACGCCTTTCTCGCTGTTGCATTCGAGCATTGCCGGGCGCTCCCATGTGATGCCAGCCTTTGCGGCGACACGCTCAAGCGCCTTGTGCTTCACAACCCACGTTGAGCCGTGGACTTCCCACACGTCATCGCGGGGTACGTCCCACTTCTTCATGAAGTCGATCAATTCCTGTGAAGGGCGACCCATTATGAAACCCTCCGCATGCTGCGGCTTACCAGAATGTCCGAAAGCAGCCAGTTGATTGAATTGCGGATCGCGGTGATCTCCGCTTCATCCTGCGTGACAAGCGAGCGGCCTTCTGCGTCGTTGTAGAGCTTGACCAGATCGTCCACGTCCTCGCGCATGTCGTGCAGCAAGTTGCCGATGCGAGCGTGTGTAATAGCTCGCCTCCCAACCGGCTGGTGTTCCTCGATACTCATGCTGATCTCCCTTCAGCGGTTACGACTTGGAAACTGGAATGATTTGAACCCGTGCGCCGGTCACAGCTTTTGACCAGCCGAGTGCAATAGCCCGGACAATCGTGTTGTCGTCAGACTCAATGACCTTGTGTTCAACGAGCAAATCGGTCGGGGCTTTCTCAAGATTGCCAATGTCGCGCTTGCGCCGATCCTGGCCCTCCTGAAACAGATACTTGAGAATGACAGGGCCTTTGATCGAGCGCGGGCGCTGCGCCTTCAGCGACCATCCAGCCTCTTGCCGCCAGTCGGCATAACGTGCGGACGGAATCCTGCCCTTCGTTACATTAATGAAAAGGTTGTTTGTGCTAGGCGGAAACGGCAAGTTGATAACAACTGCCCTTTCCAGATCAGCGGCCATCTCGAAATAATCCATCACGCCCGCGCCTCCACATAGCCGTATTCAATCTCTGCACCGCGAGCGATGAGGATTTTGAGCTGCTCATGATTGACGATTGCGCGCACAAGCTGACCGTCTGGCGTCTGCACGTTGATAACCGGCTGGCCCGGCGTCGGCTCCGTGAGATAGCAAAGCAATGCGTGAGGAAACTCGCTCATCCCATCACCATGTCATCAAGAACAACACCAAGCGGCGATGCTGGTTGACCGTCAGGGTTGCGAACCATTGAGTGCGCCAGCTCGTGCGGCTTCACTCCGCTCTGCAATGCGATTGAGATTGACGTTGAAGCATCGCTCATCATCGCTTCAATGACCGAGCCAGCCTTCCCGCCCGACAGGAACAACTCCTTGATCTTTCCGCCGTCATCGCGGCCATAAGAAGCGGTGAAGTTGACGCCCGCGTGCTGAAACTCGAAAGTCTCATTGAATCGGCGATTTGGAAGGCGCTGGCGGGTCATGCTGATGCACTCTCACCCGCAAAGCTAAAAATTGGCTTAGTCGAAAGCGTGTTTTTGATTAAGCTTCCTGACTCCGGTGTAAGCTCGTATCCCTCGCCCCACACCGTTTTGATCTCAATGCCGTATGGCTTGAGCTTCTTTCTAAGCTTGCAAATGTAGACCTTGACCAGATCGCGGTCTGTAGCGTTGCCATTACTCGCAGCGAAGCGAATGGCCTCTTCCTGCCGGAAGAAATTCTGACCCGTGTAGAGACAATTCAACGCCCGTTGTTCAGCGCCCGTCAGCCCCCACTCGCGTGGAAAATCATGCTTCATGCCAGCGATCGATTGCCGTAGCTGCCGGTTCTCTTCTTCCAGATATTCGACGCGCTCATGAATGTTCATTGCCGCCCCTCCAATGCTGAAAGCCCCACGGGTGGATCACCAAAGAACGCGCCGGTCAGATCGCGATGAGGCATGGCCTCGCGCCGGTCACGATCAGCGAGCATTTCTGGCGTTGGCCTGGCAATCGGCAGAGCAATGTCGGCCTTTGGCTTCCCGTAATGAGTATTCCGCCACTCACGCTTGCGGTCGCGGTTGATCTGCCGTTCCTCTGGCGTCATCGCGTCCCATTTGAAGCGATTGACTATCGTGTTGTACTTGCGGCCCATAGCAACCGCGATCTGGTTGAACGTCAGCCCCTGCTTCCTCAGTTGGTATGCGCGCTTCACTTCATCTTCGGACATGACCTGTCTCATGACATACTCACCATCATGCCGATAAGGACGCCGATGCTCGTCGTGATGCCCATGAGAAATAGGGCAAGCGCAATGTCCCAAGTCCAGGTTCTCATTGCTGATGCTCCCAGAGTTCAGGTGCCACCCATCGAGCGCAGACGATTAGCCGCGTCGAGCAGCGAATTAATCTCTGCGCCAAAAAAATCCGCATCTTTAGCATTGAGTCCCTCGGCTGTGATCTCGAAGCGTGACGCGAGTTGTGCGGCCTCGCGGCGTGTTGCTTCAATGCGCGCAAGTTCTGCTGCGCTCAGTACGCTCGACGCCACACTGAACTTCGGGTCTTTTACGTGCCCGTAATAAAGGCTGGTGATGTAACGAACGGAGACGTTGGCCTTGCGAGCGGCACGGGAAAGCCAACTCTGCTTTGTGTCCGTAGGCTGAAAGGGTCCGGCTATGACGCCGATCTCATCCTTCCAGTTCACGTTTGCGATGACATTCATCACGTTCTTGTCCTTCTTCATCACCACTTTGATCTCTCCATGTGTTCAGTTGCGAACCATGGATAGACAGACAGTTGACCTCAGACCGATCCTCGATGACCCGCGTTGGCGCGCGAGTGAGGAGCTACAGAATTTGTTGCGACGACCGTTAGCGCGGAAGTCAGCAACCGTGATTTGCTTGAACACTTGGATCGCGGAGAGAACGAGAAGGAGTTTTCAATGTGGTGCTGGATCGCAGGAGCAGCAGCCGTGCTGATTGCGCTCACATACTTTGGATTGAGGTGGTTCTTGCGCGGGTTGCGCTGAACGAGATTGCGACGTTGCCCCACGTCGTGATGCACGGAAGCTGCTGGCGGTATGCCCCTGCCGTCAGCAGCTTTTGAATTAAAAGCCAGCGGCGCAATGCGGAATCGAATTTCCTTGCCGCCAATTCCGTTTTGGAAATGATCTAAGGTTGCCGCTTTTGGCTGGGGGGCGACATTATGAGCGAGGAAAGAATTATCGACGGCTACGACGTTCCACTGATCTACTTCGAGGCCATCGGAAACATGTTTGTCCGCAACGGCAACTTCCACATCACCCTGATGAAGGTGCAGGACTCCCGAGAGGGCCGCGTTCTGATTCCGCAAATTGAACTGATCTGTCCGCTCGGCAACGTGCCGGGACACATCAAGGATGTTCTGAAAGCCACGAGTAAGTGGCTCACATCGCCGCCCAATCAGGAGGTCTTGGAAGCTGATCGCGTTGACCGTCATTGAGCGGCCTCCGCCTTAACGTGTCCAATCATTTGCGAGGGAGTGATGCCAGTCACTTCCTCGATCTTTGGCCACTGTGCCTTGCGCGGGAGGTGTTCGCCTCGTTCCCAGCGCGAGACTGTCATCGCGTCAACACCTAAACGCTCGCCAGCCAATGGCTGAGAGAGGTTGAGGCTTAGGCGCCAAACTTTCAGTGGATGAGTCATGCCCCACTATAGGCATAGAATGTTAGTATCGTCAATAGCAATATCATTCTATGAATATCGTAATAGGCACAGCGGGTTAGTATGTTCTGCTGATGGTCGTCAAAATTCATCCACGCCGCCCGAGGCGCGTTTATCTGGCGGAACACCGGGAGGCGCGAGGCCTCACCCAAAAGCAGCTCGCGGAGCGCTTGGGGTGCGATGTGATGACCGTTTCTAGGTGGGAGCTACAAAAGGTCGCCATTTCGACGGACGCGCTGGCGGCCCTCTCAGAGGCTCTTGGCGGCGACCTTATGGAGCCAGAAGACCTGTACCATCATCCCGACCGGCCAACGCCCAACCAGCTATTGCGAGACCAGCCCGCGGCGATCCAGGAGCAGGCGCTTTCCATCATCAAGGCAATTCGGAAGGCCTGAAACGAAAGGCCCAGCCTATTAGGGCCGGGCCTTTGTTTGGTGCAGTTCTCACCGCCACCCAGCCCCGCAGGGCTAGGAATGTTCGCAGGCACGGCTTTCGCCGGTCGCATTGCCAGCTCACGTCCCCATAATAGCTATCCTGGCTAAAAGTTCAATTACCGTGAAAATGCATATCTGCGGGGGCATAATCTCGCATGGCCCCCGCAGATCGCTCTCCCCTTAAAGGAGTGGCGGTGAGAGAGGGATTCGAACCCTCGGAAGATGCGACTCCTCGGCGGAACCTAAAACCGCTGCCTTCGACCGCTCGGCCACCTCACCGTGTCGTGAATGTAGGTCGAATGTCCAAGTTTCCAAACAGATTTTGCGCCGCTAACCACCTGATTCTCCTCAGGAATGTTTTCTCATAACTTTCTTTGCCTACTCCTATTGCCTTCCATAACATTCTATGCCTATACTTCTCCCATAGCAGAGCCTTACCCATGTGGGGCTGGTGAAAAGGGGAAACGGAAATGGCCAAGCAAGTAACTCACCTCAGCAAGATCGCACTGAACGCTCGCGGGTTCGCTGGCCATACCATCACCGGCACCCTCTGCAATCGTATGACCAGCTACGGCGACATCAACTGCACCGAGAACGAAGCTGAAGTCACCTGCAAACTCTGCCTTCGCGAACTCTCCTACCGAAGAAAGCGGGTGGCCTGAGACGGGCCACTCAGTTCGTGGCCCCTCGTAGGTGGGGTTCTCTCCTTCTGGAAATCTTTACTGAAACGAATTGGGGATGAAGATGCAGTCAAGTTCCTCAGAAAACGATCATCGCGGCCAACAGAGCGCTCCGGTAGTGAGTGGTCGTACGTTCAATTGGCCCAAGGCTCTCTTGGTTCGCCGCCTTAAGCAAAACACTTGGCATGCTGACGTCAGCTTCGCCGCCGAACCGACCGATGCTGAACTGGACGCGCTAGGGGCGTTCCTGCGCGACAATCACAAGCATGTCCGCGCTGTAAACAGCCATGAAGCTCTGGTGAAGGCGCTGGATGAATGTCAGCGCGCTCTTGCAATGATGGTCCAGCCGTCAGCTATCAAAGCCACAAGCAGCATGAACGCTTGGACGATAGCTGTCATGGCCGAGGCCTCTGCCCGCGCCGCCCTCGCCTCTGCCCGCGAGGTGCAGCAATGACACGCAAATTCATCACCGATCTATTCACCGGCAAAGAGCATCAGTCCTTTACCTCACGCGAAGAACTGATCCGCGCCATTACGGCCAATGGCTTTGCACCTGACACCGTTCATGAGGTGGAAGCCCCGGCGATCTGCAATGACGTCACGGATGACATTGCATGGGGCGTTGTTGAGTTCCGCAGAGCTGATGGCGATGACCTGACCGATCTTGAACGAGACTTCGTTGAGCAGACCATCGGGATAGAAGCTGCTCGTTCGTCTATGGAGGCAGCATGACCAGCACAGCGGGGCGGACATGGCAGGACGACGCGAAGGATTATTGGCGCGGCGTTCGTGGCGAATTTGCCAGCGGCAAGCGCAAGTTCACAATCATCAAGCCTCAGCCGCTTGCCCATGAGCGCATTCCGCTTCTTGAGGCAGAAATTGTGAGACTGAAAGCGGAGATTGATAGCTTGCGCGCCGCCAAGACCGGGGGTGCGTGATGATCGTCGGCTGTTATTCGATGGACCTATACTGCCGTAATCATCCGGTCAGCACGGGGTCTATGGAGAGCGCCTGTCGCTCGCAGGAGACGTTTATTGGCGAGAACGCCTCAGAATGCCGCACTAAGGCCCGCAAGAATAAATGGCGGTTTGGCCCAGATGGCGACGTGACTTGTCGCCATTGCTTGAGCAGGTGATGCCATGACCCCTCGCCTTGATCTGATGACCAACAGTGAAGCCACGGAATATCTAAGAGAAGTATGGCAAGCAAATAGAGGATTAGTTGGAGAAGAGAGGTTTCAGCGAAGATGCGTACAAAGAGCCATCGCGGAAACAACTCCAACTGCACGTACTGAGTTTTCAATCGAAGGGGCAACGCAATGAATGCAGAGCTTAAGAAGAAGTGGATCGAAGCGTTGCGCTCAGGCGAATATGAGCAAGGCCGCAACTATTTCGAGAAAGCAGGAAAATTCTGTTGCCTCGGGGTGCTGTGCAAGGTCGCTGGCAAGCCGACGACGCGCGCCGAAGATGATGTCGGCAATTGGCATTTTGCTGAGACAACGCTTCCCCTTGGAATGGACATGCGCCTTGCGACGCTCAATGACAAGGGATCGTCCTTCTCTGAAATTGCCGACTACATCGAAGCCAAAATTCCGGCTGACGAACACTCACACACTGACTGAACTGCTCTGTGTCGATGAATGCTTTCTGCGGTGAATCTCTTTCTGAACCTCAAGGGCACTAAAACAGATGACATTCAAGATCGGGATGAAGGTTGTTTGTGTAAACGCATCTCTCCCCCCGTCCCGCGCCGTTCTGGGGCAGATGCGCCATGTGATGGAACTGGTAGAGGGGCACATTTACACGATTGCGGCGGTCGGGCTGCGTCATCCACTAGATGCAACGCAAGGTGAGTGCGTTCTGGTTGAAGAAGTGCAGCGCGGATGGAACGAACCATTTTGGGCCTCTCGCTTCCGTCCTGCCGTCTCTCCCAAACAACAAGCCAGCTTCACGACTGGTGCTCCAAGAGATTCTAGGAAGTGGGACTGCCGCAGGAAGCGGGTTGAGGTGGTGTCATGACCGTATCTGAACCGTCAGAAGTGATTCAGCCAAGCATACCAGATTGCGGGCAGAGCAATGAACAGTCCGCTCCGCAACTAAGTCCGGCATGGCGAACGATTGACACTGCGCCGAAGGACGGGACGCAGATCGATCTCTGGCTAACGCCTCCGAAAGGCGCGCTATCTGGCGGCGGGTATGGACGTGTCTGCGATTGTTGGTTCGCTGAGGGCAAGTGGTGGCGCTACGACGAAACCAAATATGCGTCCGATTTTCCAAATCTTCGCAGCGAAGTCTGGAATGTTAGCCACTGGATGAGCCGCCCTGCCCAGCCAGCAGTTGCGGATACGCGTCGTCGGCCTCGTGAGTGGAGTTTCTTCTGCTCCATTTTCCTCCACCCGGAAGGACGAACGAGCATGAGCAAACTTGACGATCTTCACAAGGCGGCCTTGGAAGCCGCTCAAGCATTCGAGGACGCTGCGTCATACGAGGAAGCGATGTGGACCGGATGGGGCGATTGCGTCGTACCAGCACTCGCTGAAATGCGCCGCGTGAAGGCGCAACAGGCTGTCTGCGCTTTGCGGGATGCCCAGCCATGACAGCAGCACGTTCCGATTTGATGGCGTTGGCGGAGCTTTTCGAGAAAAAGCTGACTACCGATGTGCGCACTGATTGGTCTGCTCAATTGGTCAATGACCCGAGCGAATACAACTACATCAACATTTCCATCCGCATACCTGCTGCGAAGAAATATCTTGATGCCCTCCGTCTCGCAGCATCGCAGCCGGACAGGGAAGCGTGGCGCGAAATTATCAAGCAGCCCGATGAGCGTGAACTTCCGACATACGGGCAAATTCCTTGGGATCAGCTTGGTCGCGATGTGGTCGGAGCTCAATTCGCGCACCGGCGTGACTACGATTTTGACTCATCATTCTATCCCGGACACCAAATGGTGCCGCAGATCAATTTTAATTCGCTCGCGCGGATCGTGGACAAGTATCGTTATTACGGCTTGCCATGTACAGAACCCTCCCTGCTCTCAGGAGCGGGCACGAAATCTGACGGCGGGGGGCCAAGCAATCTACGCAACACTATTTTAGGCCAGATCAAACGGTGTCGAATGTCTGGCGAAAGTGAAGAAATGCTTTCGCGTTGGATTTGCGAAGCGGTGCGGCCCCTTATCCCGTCAGACCCCTCTCCCGGCCCTGATGTGAGGGAGGCGTGGGCGACGCTTCGCAGCGAACTCTTGTGGCAAACGGAATGTAATTTCCGCCAAATGCAAGGCACCAACTGGACCTCGTTCGTTGAACAGATGGATCAAGCTATCTCCGCTCTCACCCGTCCTTTAGGGGGATTTGTTCAGGGAAGTATCGCTACAAAGCAATCCACGGACCCCGAAGGCAGTTCACGTACTGAGACTGCTTTAGATATTCTTGAACAGAATTGTTGGGATTTGCGCTGCGTCGATATCCCAACAGGTGCGGGCGATGCTGACATCGGCTGGCATATTGTTGAGCACCACATGGCCCCGCCAAAAGAGCGGATCATTGGCTATGGAAATGCTCCGCTCGATGCCCTGATGGATGCAATGAGCAGGGGGCCGAAATGAGCACCAGCAAGATTTTCCTGTGCGTTGATAGGGATGGGTGGACCGGCGGCTATCAGCTTTCGATTGATGACGACCATGGCGGGTTTCGCATCGCGGGACCGAAATACAACGGTTCAAGCAAGAGCATCATTCGACATCAGATCACGGCGCGGGATGCAGGCCGGATTCGGGAATATCTCGACAAGATAGCGCCAGCAGTTGCGGAGACGGATGCTGATGCCCAGCGGGATGACGGCGGCGGGGAGCCGGAAACACATTGAAATTACAAACCCTAGGAGAAAATCATGAGACTTACGTCTGAAGAAATATCAAAATTGCCTGTCCCGTTTAGTGCATTGCAGGCGTGTATGGCTGGGGGCGTTCAGCAGTCCACCCACAACGTAGCGATCTGGCGCGCTGACGGCACGGTGGAATGGATCGGCGGCCACCATCCCGATACGACCCTCAACCCAGGAGACGAGGTTGAACTCGTCCCAAAGGCGAATAGCGGAAGCTTCGCCTCCGACGTGAGAAGCTAAAATGACCGAGCAGATCAAGGTCGGCCCAGAATCGGTGACGGTAGACGCCCTGCTTGATGCCCGCATCAATACAGGATGCGACACCGACGAACCCTCATTGAGGAGTCTAATCCAACATTATTACAAGTCATGGAACGACAACCCCGCATGGTGGCTAAAGCAATACAACAAGTACATTTATGCATTAGCGGTAGCATTCCCAATTTCATCTCCCGTTAAGGCGCATGCGGAGACGGATGCCCGCGAGAGTTCGGAATTTCCGCCTCCTGCGGTCTTTACTGATCCCACCCCCACCTAACACAGAGCATTAAGCCCACGGACTGCATTGGAGAGAGAGATGGCCGATCATAACGAAATTCGGGATCGCGAGAAGAAGGAAAACGATACGGCCCTCATCCAAGCAAGGTCGCAAAACAAGCCGATTACCTTTATCGCCCACGACGGTTGCGAAGTTACTGTCACGCCTGACGGGCGCGTGTTTTACAACATGTCCGATTGGTACTGACCACCCTCCTAGGCAAAGGAAAGCGCTTTGCTGATAGGCAACCAGGAGAACAGAGAATGGAAGTGAGTGAGAGGCCGATCCGAGTTTTAGTCTGCGGAGGTCGTCACTTCAATGATGCGCTCACGCTCGGGTCATGGCTTGGCGGCATTCACAAGCAGCAGGGCATTTCATTGCTGATCGAAGGCGGCGCTCCAGGTGCTGACTTCATGGCTCGTAAGTTTGCCGAATGGCAGGGCATTCCCACAAAGACCTTTGAGGCCGACTGGGATCGCCACGGGCGCGCTGCTGGACCTATTCGCAACAAGCAGATGTTGGACGATGGCAAGCCCGATCTGGTCGTCGCGTTCGAGGGCGGGCAAGGAACCAAGAACATGGTTTCGCAAGCCGTTGAGGCTGGCGTTCGAGTCATCCTCGCAACCAAAATCACAACACCGCACTGAGGACCCACCCCATGCAAGTAACCGATGAAATGGTGAGTCCCGCCCCATCCCAACTTAGCAAGAGGGGTGATGCAGAAAGAGACTCAATTCAGGAAGCCTGAATCGAGACAGAACTTTTAATTCACGGACTGCAACCACGGACGGAGATTGAGATGAGCGGACCAAAGCCACAAACCGAAAAGACACTCAACATAATTCGCGGCAAGAATCTTGTCGGCGCGGCGACGAAAGAGGACATCCTAAAGGTTTTCGAGCACGTCGATGCGCTTGAAGCGTTTCTGGATGACAACGAGCAAGATGACCAATTTGGCACCGAAGGTTGGCGTCACGCTATCGGCCTCGACTGAAGCAATCACACAGCCAACGGAGATATCCATGAGCGTTCAGTGCAACACTTACGTTTTGATCGGTACATCGTTTCCATATGACACCTTTAGCGAAGACGACATGTATGAAAAGCTGGAGCCGTTCATGGATAACCCATTCAAAGGCATACACCATCACAACGGGATTTGCATCCTGAGCGACGGCATGAATGGAGAGTATTTTATTGTCGGGCGGGTCCTTGCCAAGAGCGCTAATCACGATGGCTTGGTCGCGCCGCTGGTAGTTCGTATGACGGACGCTGAGCGTTCTGAGGTGAAGTACGACATTAAGCACGCGCTTGGTTCGCTGGTCACCCTGCCCGATTTCGATGTGACTCCGATCGTAGTGAGCCACTACCGTTGACGGACTTAGTGTTTGACCCCTCGTAGTCCCCGATCCCCGCAATCTGCGAACCTTGGCTGAATCAAAATGACCCATCCTTCGGTGAATAGTATTGTGGAGAGGTTGGAGCCTTGTCCGTTTTGTGGAGGGAAGGCTGAGTTTGAGAACCTCGTATTTGAGGCCGTCGTGCGGTGCGAGGATTGCTACGCAACCTTGGTTCGCGCTCATGACGCCAAGGCAGACACCGGGGTCGAAACTGTCGTTTCGGCTTGGAATACTCGTGCCGCAGAATCCTCCCTCTCCCGAATAAAGGCTGAGACGATTGAGGAATGTGCGAGGGTGGCGGAAAACCCCGGCTTCATCGGGGCGCAGGATACAGACTGGGACTTGGGCGTGAACTTCGCAAAGACATTCATCGCCTCCGCCATCCGCTCTCTTGGTTCTACGGGTGGAGGAGATGCAGAAGAAGGCTCCACTCAGAAGGATGGATCGCGATGACCGATAGCACACGTACTGAGTTTTGCTGCGATGAGTTTGCCGAGCAGGCTGGCGCTGTGAAATCGCTTGCTGGCGGCGGCTTCATGTATCCCGCTGAAATGCGCCCGCTGTCGCAATTCGAGTGCGACGATGGCGATGGAACATGGAGCATCAATGGGTGCTGCGGCGGCGGATGCTACGTCGTTACGAATATGATGTTCTGCCCGTATTGCGGAACGAAGGTGGCGCGGCAAGAACGGAGCGCAAAATGATCCGGGCACTGATCGAGATTGAGGGCAAGGATGACTGGGAGCATTCGCGCCAGTTAGAAGCAGCGCTCGGGAAACTTGGCTTTGAGCCAAAGAAGTCAGAAGACGATATCCGTTGGCAGCGTGACCTTTGGGCCGCCCTCAACGAGGAAGGCATCGACATACGGAAGTTGGTCGAGGCTTACCGCCAGAAAGTTAACTCAGTGACGGAACGAACTGACGGCGAAGAAAAGAGCCTTGTACGCAACTTGGCTGAACCATGACCCGCGCCCTTTCCAAATCACGCACTGTTCCCCGCCGTGGATTGTCACGGGAGGAAGCTGAAGCGGCTTGCACTGGCGTCGAGACGCTTATCTATTTTGTCCGGGCGGGAGAATTCATCAAGATCGGACATTCTAAGAATTGGCGCGCCCGCGTATCTCAAATGCAGGTTGGGTCGCCGTATACGATCCAGCCCTTACTTGTTCTGCCAGGAGATTGCGAGATGGAGGTAAAGCTCCACGTCCGCTTCTATAGAGATCGCTTCCGAGGCGAATGGTTTCACAATAGCCCGGCAATCCTATCGTATATCAAAGACAACTTGCACTTATGCATTGTCGCCTCTGGCGTAGAAGCCGTCATACCTGTCCTAACGTGGACCTCAAAGGAGGTTATCCTTTGACAGCCATCCCCGAGATCACCACGCCAGAAGCCCTAGCCAAACGCCTTGGCTGGTCGGAAAGACGTGTGCGCGAGAAGGCGCGAGCACTTGGCGCATGCCGCATTTTAGGCAATCGTATGATCCTCACCCAGACTGACGTAGACGCCATCCTAGAGGCAACCCGGCCATGCCCCTCACCATCTATCGACGCGGCAAAATCTGGCACTACCGTGGCCACGTTGCCGGGCGGAGACTTCGCGGCTCTACAGGCTCTGCGATCAAGGAAGTCGCCCAGCAGGTCGCCGCGTCCATCGAAAGCAAATACTGGAAAGGTCATCTTAATGGACCGTCAGCGGTCCTGACCTTCGCCCAAGCCGCGATCCTTTATCGCAAGGCTGGCAAGCCAACCAGGTTCCTCGATAAGGTCGAGGACTACTGGAAGGACACGACCGTAAAGGACATCACCTCAGGTGCAATTCGGGCCGGTGCAAAGGCCGCCTATCCGAAGGCAATGGCTTCTACTAGGAACAGGCAATTCATCGTCGCCACTCAAGCCATCATCAATCACGCGGCGGAATCGGAGCTTTGTCCGCATATCCGGGTCAAACGCTTCCCGATTGATAAACGGCTCAAAGAGCCTGTCACGATGGAGTGGGTTCAGGCCTTCATGAAGGCGAGCACGCCGCACCTTGGCGCTCTGGCATTGTTTATGTTCCTGACGGGAGCGCGTGTCTCAGAGGCGTTGGCCGTGGTTCGCGATGACCTGGACCTCGCCAAACGAACGGTGCTCATCAAGCAGAGCAAGCTGGGGAACGAGCGCAGAGCGCACCTACCGCAGCCGCTGGTAGTGGCACTGGCAAACCTCCAAGAGGTGAAGGGTCGACCGCTGTTCTGGTACACAGACAGGCGCAACATTGTTCGCGTTTGGAGAGCCGCCTGTAAGCGCGCCGGGATCAAGGTGCTTTCTCCGCACTCATGCCGTCACGGCTTTGCTACGGCCCTCCTGCACCGTGGGATCGACCCTATAACGGTCGCCAAGCTAGGCGGCTGGAAGTCGCCGCAACACGTCTTTGCGACCTACGGCCACGCTCGGGATGACCTGACACTGACGGATATGATTACTGACGCACCAGTGACACAGCGGGCAAAGAGAAATACGACTAAGGCCCGTAAATTGGGCATTTCTTGAATTTGCCAACACTCCTGATGAGGGCCGCGATCGTTTGCAGTCGCGGCCACCCCATGATTTTGGGAACAGTGCATGCTAACGTCCAACGCAACGGGGGGCGAATTCTTGGAACGGCGAAACGAAGCTCTGGACGGACTTCGCGGATACGCAGCGCTTGCGGTCGCGGTCTTCCATACCGTACTCGGCATCGACCCCGCGCTGATCGCGCGCGTTCAGGAACAGGATTACTCCAGCCTCGCTGGAGTCTATGACCGGCTCAACTGGGTTGTCCTCCGCACTTTCAACGGATCGGTTGCGGTCGCCATCTTCTTTACTCTCAGCGGAGCGGTTTTATTCGACAGCCTGCGCCGTGTGAACGGTTCTCCCGTAAAACTGTCAGCCGTCTTTCTGCTCCGCAGATTTCTGCGAATTTATCCGGCCTTGATTGTTTGTCTGGCCGTGATGACTGGCGCATTTGTAATGTTCGGGATTCCGGTTTCGATGGAAGGGTTCATCGCAAATGCCCTGCTTCATTCCTTTCCCATCAACGGCGCGACATGGACATTAGCCGTCGAAATGCTGGCGGCTCCGGCAATTCTGGTTGCCTTCGCCGGCTATTTACTGGGACGGGAAACCGGGCTCCTTCTCGCGGGCATTGCCATTGCCCTCTTTCTGAACATCAAGGGTCTGGCAATGGGGCCGATCAAGGTCTTCTGGCCGTATTTTCTGATTGGAATGCTGATACCGACGAGGATCGGCGGCGCCGTTGCCCGGATCATGCCTCGTCACAGCGGGTGGATCATTATGATCGTCCTGCTTTATTTCTCCGGCCCGACAACCGAGAAGGTTTGCTGCGGCCTTCTCATAGCATCTCTTTACCATGGCAGCAGCGGCGCTCTTGGCGATGTTCTGCAACGCCCGGAGGCGGTGTTTCTCGGCCGGATCAGCTACAGCTTCTATCTGTACAATGTCATGTTTCTCGAGATCATCTGCAGCCATCTGCGCGGCACGGCGCAGGCGACAGCTTTTCCGCTTGAAACGGGACTTGTGATGTCCGTTGTCGTGATCGTGCTCACCATTCCGGTCGCATATGCCTCGATGAAATGGATCGAGGAGCCGTTCAACAGGCTCGGCAGGGCCGCTCGCGGCACAGTCGCCGGAGCAGCGAGAGGTAATGCGCTTGTTTGATCCATCGGGGTAACCATTTGATCACCTTGAAGGGCGAATGACGCGACTGTGGTTGGTTGGGTAACGATCACTGACCTATCTAGGGGCAGGATTTCTCAGGCGGCCCGCTCGCATGCTTCTCGATCAGCTTTCCATTCTTGTCGCCATCGGCTTTTCGGGCGCCTCGCTTGGCCTGACATTCTTCATGATGTGGGCAATCGGACGGTCCGAGACTCATCTCTTGATGTGGGCGATTGCCCTTGCATTGATCGTCGTCGGCGTCGCCCTCTTCGGCACAGTGGTCGAGAATTACAATGCGACATTCTTGCTGGTCTCGTTTTTGTTCCTGATTGCGGGATTTGGACTGCTTCATGCAGGCTGTGCCCGGTTCTGTTCCGGCCAGACCGACTGGACCACGACGACCGTCTGCACCACGATTTTCTGTCTCCTGACCGCGAAGGCTTTCGCGCTGGGTTACTCGGGCGTCGGAACCATGATCGGCAACGTCGCCATCGGCATTCTTCTTGTCATGACAGGACGCCACTACTGGCGGGCACGGTCGGAATCTCCGCTTCTCATGACGGCCAACACCGTTTTCTGTGCCATCACCGCCGCATCGTTCATCGCGTGTGGCTACGCGCTCGCCGAGCAGGGACAACTCATCCTGACCTCGCGGCCTGCCAACTGGGCGGAAGAGATCAATTCGATTGTCGCGGTCGCGGGATTGAGCGGGATGGGCGCACTCTCCCTCACCCTCAACCAGATGCGGATCGCGAACGGCCACAAATCAGACGCCATGAAAGATGCCCTGACCGGCCTGCTCAACCGGCGCGCGCTTCTCGACAATCCGCAGGAGATCGCACCCGCCGGAACGGCTGTGGTGATGATGGATCTGGATTACTTCAAGGCCATCAATGACCGCTTCGGACACGATTCCGGCGACCGGATTCTGATGGCCTTCGCCGACGTGATTCACGCCAACATCCGGGCCAACGACCTGGCCGCGCGCATGGGCGGCGAGGAATTCTGCATCATCATGCCGGACTCGACGCCAAAATCATCTGCGGCCGTTGCCGACCGCATCCGGTCGCAGATCGAAGCGACATCGGTTCAGACCGTTAGCGGGCCGGTGCGCGCAACCGTCAGCGCAGGCATTGCGGTTCGCTCGACCGAGCCGGAAACGATGCAATCCTTGCTGAACAGAGCCGACGCCGCGCTCTATGAGGCCAAGGCGTCGGGGCGCAACCGCGTCGAGATTTCCAGCTTCAGCCTCGCCGCGTAATGTCGCGGGACGCTACCGCTTTCCCTGCACCTTCTGATAAATATACGACGGATCGAAACCGCCGATGGCGGTCAGCTTGCTCCAGTTTTTCACGATCAGCCTGCCTCCGCTCCAGTCGGCCGCGCCGCTTCTGCGCAGCTTCTGCAGGTTCCGGTTCACCGTGGCGATCGACATGCCGAGCGTTTCTCCCAACTGCGTCTGATTGAGCGGCAACGCGCAGGCGCCGCCACGAACCAGATCGACCGCGTTGGCCCGATAGTAGAGTTCGGCGAAAAAGTGGGCGAGCCGCGCCGCGCCATGCCGGCTGCTGTTGTTGGTGATGGTCATCCGGAAAATCGCAGCGTCGATCAGGGTCTCGCGCCAGACCACGAAGCCGATCTGCGGACGCTCCTTGAACAGCTTGAAGAGTTCCTGATGCGGAATCGAATAGACCGACGCGCGCCCCATCGCACAAATCGAATGGTCCATGTGATCGAGGAACAATCCCTGCGCGTCGGCCCAGTCTCCCGCGATGTGAAGCGAGATGTACTGCCGTTTGCCGTCGCTCATCGTGTGATAGCGTCCAAGCATTCCTTCATCCACGATGGCGCAGGATGTTGCCTTGTCGCCCTGACGGCAGAAATCATCGCCTGCCGACATTTCGCGGTAGGTGAAACTGAGCTTGCGGACCGCGCTCACGTCTTGGGCATCGAGCCGTGAGTGCAACTTCAGTTTTCTGAGCAATGCATCGGGTGGCGCCATGTCCACCAACGCGCTCAGGGCGCTTTGGTTCTTTATCAAATGATAAAGCTCGGGATTTTTGAGCCGATATAGTGCGCCCATCATCAGATCATGGATCAGAATGACCAGGCGAACGGACCCGGCTCAGGAATGGAAAGCGATGGCGGCGGACCTGCGCGCCAAGGCTGCGCTGTTGTCACCGGGCCCCGAGCGCGAGGCGATTCTGAAGAAGGCACGCCAGCTTGAAACCGCGTCTCACATGGACGACTGGGCGTCGTCTCCCGGCTTGCGCCCACCAAAGCCGTGAACTCATGAGACGCCCGACAAAGACAAGCTGGTCCGCGGAGGATATCGAGCGCCTCAAGGCTCATGTTGCAGCCGGCGGCTCCGCAGCGCGCGCCGCGAGCATTTTCAAGCGCACGATACTGGCGGTGAAACAGGTCGCGCGCCGCGAGGGATGTCCCTTTCCTCACGACTACAGCATCCGCCGAAAGATGCGAGCTGACTGATCAGATCGGCACCAATCTGAACGGCCATTCATCAAAATCTTCAGATCGCACCCGGAACATCCACCGCTCGCTGCCGTTCTTCTCACCCTACAAGAGGAGAGACGATGAAAAAATTTGCTTATGTTGTTGCAGCCGCTGCGGCACTCGCTTTCACGGCCCCGATTGCCGCCAGCGCGCAGACCGTCGTGATCAAGGAGCGCGGAATGCACCATCATCACGGCTATCGCAATTCGCACGCCTACATGCACCGCGACCGCGGCTGGCATCGCGGCCACCACAAGAAGGTGATTGTGATCAAGCGCGGTCACCGCCATCACCATCACTGGTAATCGCAGACAATAAAAAGCCCGGTGACTTTTGGTCGCCGGGCTTTTTATTTATGTCATTCATGATGCGAGCGGCTATTCGTCGCGATAAACCTTCTCGCGCTTCTCGTGGCGCTCCTGCGCTTCGACTGACAATGTCGCGATGGGGCGGGCTTCCAGCCGCTTCAGCGAAATCGGCTCGCCGGTCTCTTCGCAATAGCCGTAGGTGTTATCCTCGATCCGCTGGAGGGCGGCGTCGATCTTGGAAATCAGCTTGCGCTGCCGGTCGCGCGCGCGAAGCTCGATGGCGCGATCGGTCTCCGATGACGCGCGGTCGGCAAGATCAGGATGATTGACGTTTTCTTCCTGAAGCTGCTGAAGCGTGGTCTTGGATTCCCGAAGGATCTCATCCTTCCAGTCGAGCAGCTTGCGGCGGAAATACTCCCGCTGCCGCTCGTTCATGAAAGGCTCTTTTTCAGAGGGCCTGTAGTTCTTCAACTTTTCCAAGTGCGGTCCATGTCGACGTACAAGGCGGACGGAAAATGCCCGTTCGCGCCGCAGCTTATATAGCGACGCCTTGTGACAGACAATATCGCGGGGGGGCCGAAAATCCCCGGAATCCCCGCCCAAAATACCAATCCACAGGGAACCTTGCCGGGCTTTTGCGGCCCCTGAATGCCCTAGCCGCCGGCGGACTGGCCGGCCTTGGCCAGTTCGACCTCCACCCGCAGCTCGATTTCGGACAGCACCTGATCGAGGCCGGGATCGCCCGAGGTGACCTTCAGATCGGCCGCTGCAGTGCGCAAACGGGCCACGGTACCGGCATCGAAGGCTCCGGCCAGCAGCCCGATCTTGAGGTCGTCCAGCACATCGAGGGCGGTCCGGCCGCGGGCGACCGAGCGGCGGCGCCGTTCGGTGGAATCCTCGACACCCTGCATTGCCAGCAGCGCATCAATACTGCCGGCGGCACGGGGCGGAGCTGAGGAGCGGGTTTCGGCGGCCGTGCTGATGTCACCGAGGGAAAATGTGGTCGAGCCCGACCGCCGGGTATTCGCCGACGGCGAGGCCAGATTGGCTCCATTCGGTCCGTAGATTCGCATCGTGCCGATCTCTCTGCGCAGCGTCTCTCGGCCTCATGCCGGTCCGTGAGCCTGCAGCCTCAAAGTGCGACGTTTATGGTTAACGGGAGGTAAACGACCCGGCAATTTATGCCGGATACGGCAAAGATCGGCCCGGGCGCGCCGATGCCAAACTCTCCCTCGTAGAAAATTACCCAAACAAAACAATCTCTTAAATGCATCACGCCGTTGGCATGGCCCTCGCATAGTTAATGGCGGACCAGTTGCGTGGGGAGCACGGAACGGGCCGCCAAGACCTCAGCGGGGAGCAGAGGATGTTTCGGATTTCTCAGGCAGTTTGCATGGCGATCGCCCTGCTGACCGCCGTCATCACCGCCGGCACACCGGCCCATGCGACATCGCGGATCAAGGATCTCGCGAACATCGAGGGCGTGCGCCAGAACCAGTTGATCGGCTACGGCCTTGTGGTCGGCCTCAACGGCACCGGCGACACCCTCAACAACATCCCCTTCACCAAGCAGTCGCTGCAAGCGATGCTCGAACGCATGGGCGTCAACATCCGCGGCTCCACTATACGCACCGGCAACGTCGCCGCCGTGATGGTCACCGGTAACCTGCCCGCCTTCGGCACCCAGGGCACCCGGATGGATGTCACCGTGTCGGCGCTCGGCGACGCCAAGAGCCTGCAGGGCGGCACCCTGCTCGTCACCCCGCTGCTCGGCGCGGACGGCAACGTCTACGCGGTCGCGCAGGGGTCGCTCGCCATCGGCGGCTTCTCGGCCGAAGGCGCGGCCGCCAGCGTCACCAAGGGCGTTCCCACCGTGGGCCGCATCGCCAACGGCGCGATCATCGAGCGCGAAATCGAATTCGCCCTCAACCGGCTGCCGAATGTCCGCCTCGCGCTGCGCAACGGTGACTTCACCACCGCAAAGCGCATCGCCGCCGCGGTCAACGATTATCTCGGCACCAAGACCGCCGAGCCGGTAGACCCCTCCACCGTGCAACTGAGCATTCCGGCGGAGTTCAAGGGCAACGTGGTCGCGCTGCTGACCGAGATCGAGCAATTGCAGGTCGAGCCGGATCTCGGCGCCAAGATCATCATCGACGAACGCTCCGGCATCATCGTGATGGGCCGAGATGTGCGCGTCGCCACTGTTGCTGTCGCGCAGGGTAACCTCACCGTGACGATTTCCGAAAGCCCGCAGGTCAGTCAGCCCGCGCCGTTCTCGCGCGGACGGACCACCGTGACGCCGAACACGCGCGTCGGCGTGCAGGAGGACGGCAAGAAACTCGCGGTGGTCAAGGACGGCGTCTCGCTGCAACAGCTCGTCGATGGCCTCAATGGCCTTGGCATCGGCCCGCGCGACCTGATCGGCATCCTGCAGGCGATCAAGGCGTCAGGTGCGATCCAGGCCGACATCGAGGTGATGTGATGAGCCTCATCCCGAGCACGACGAACGCACCCGTCACCTTCACCGGCGGACGTCCCGATCTCCTGTTGCAGGATGCCCTGACGAAAGTTTCGCCGGACAAGCAGGCGAAAGCCAAAGCCCAGGCGCAGGATTTCGAGGCGGTGTTTCTGAACTCGATGTTTTCGCAGATGATGAGCGGCATCAAGGGCGACGGTCCCTACGGCAACACGCCGGGCACCGGCATCTGGCGCTCGATGATGACCGAGCAATACTCCAAATCGTTCGCACAGGCCGGCGGCGTCGGCATCTCCAGCGACGTCTACCGCACCCTGATCCTGCAACAGGCCAACAGCGCGGCCTGAGCGCGCCGGAGGACATCATGAGCCAGCAGCAACAGCAGACCCCCGCTCCGGCGCCCGCATCGACACCGGCCGAAGCCCGCAAACTCGCCGAAGGCATGATGAAGATCATGAGTTCGCTGCTCGGCATTGTCGAGCGCGAAACCGAGCTGGTGCGCGGCGGCAATGTCCGCGAGGCCATGGCGCTGGAAGCCCAGAAAAGCGATATGTCGCGCCAATATGTCGAGGCCATCGCGCATGTGACGCGCAGCCGCGACTATCTCAAGACAACGACTCCCGAACTGCTCACCGCGCTGCATCGCTATCACGATACATTCCGCGCCATGCTGCAGGTCAATCTGACCGTGCTGGCGACAGCGCACGCTGTTTCCGAAGGCATCATCCGGGGCGTCAACGGCGAGATGCAGCGCAAGAACCTGCCCAACGGCTACACCGCCGGCGGCCAGCGCGCGATGCCGAACCAGCGCCATGCCACGCCGCTGTCGATCAGCCGCTCGCTTTAGCAGCTCACATCGAACTGTTTGATAGCGTGACGCGCAGCTCCTCACCCCGAGGAGCTCGCTCTGGCGCGCGTCTCGAAGGATGATGATGGTTCGCGACGCATCGCTGCGCGATGCTCCTCGCCATGAGGCATCGCACAACGCGAACATTTTGAATCAATTCGCCGCAGCAACATAAGGACCGGATTCAGACGGTTCCGCCAGTATGGGAACTGGAGGGGTTGGGATTTGACTCGAACGGGAGCCAGAGGCTGCCATGAGTACGGATTTCAACATCAAACCGGTGGGGGCATCGGTTGTCGCGACATATGCCGAACCTGCGTCCGACGCAGCGAGGACGGCTGTCCCGACGCAACTTCCAGCGGACAAGGCCGTCACCGCGCCGGACGCCTCCGTGCAGGCGCGCTACAATCCGCAAGGTGAAACCGACCGGCTGTCGAAGCAGGTGGTCATCGACCGCGCGGCGGCAGAAATCGTCTACCGGACCGTGGACAGCCGGACGAGCCTTGTGGTTCGCCAGTATCCCGATGAGGCGCGGCTGCGCGCACGCGCATACCTGCGGGCGATGGACATCGCCCGCGAGGACAACATGCGCCGGAATACCGATCTGAGGGTTTAGGATTCTCGCAGCGGCAGGGCGCGCGATCAGCCCTGCTTGGCGTAAGCCGTTTCCATCGACTGCGCACCCGTGGCCGGGTTGGTCATCACCGTCTTGATTTGCGCCGTGCCCTGCTTGGTCAGGGTGAATTTCGAGTCGCCCACCCTGAATGAATTGTCGCGGATCAGCACATCCTGATACTTCACGGTCGTGCCGCTCTGGTAGCGCACCTTGGCGCGGAAGCCCACGACGTTGGAGACCTGGATGCTGAACTGGTCGTTGTTGGCGTACTTGCCGGTCCAGTTGCCTTCATAGCTCGCAGCATCGACGGCCACGTACGGGCCCTTCGAGTAGTTCACGTTCGAGCCGACCGCCACGTAGTTCGATTGCAGGATGCTGTAGATGTCGGACATCGCCCTGCTCCGGCTTAAGCGCGGCCCGACAAACCCGCGGCGAGATTGCAGTTGATGTCGATCAGCGGCTTCAGCTTGTCGCGCTGCGGATTGAGCTGCAGCTCCGCGGTCTGCGTCAGCACGAACGTCCCGATATTGACGATGTTCTGGCGAACCTCGATCGGCTGCTGGTTGTCATCGCTGGTCACGGCGCTCAACAGGATCGCCCAGAGCTTGCGGTTGAACAGCAGCGCGGCGGCGAATTCGTCGTCGGTCCGGCCGAGATTATTGACGATATCCTGGAGCTTGTTGGCCGCTTTCAGCAAGGCCTGCGCCTCGATCTCGCGAGGTGATGCAGTGGTCTGGGCAGTACGAGCGTAAGCCTGGGCGGCAGCGTTGGACATCCATTACCTCGACAAGAGTTCGTCTTCGCGGCTTATCAGTTTCCTGATTTCTCTTAGAGCTTTGTAAAGATAACCGCTTAAAATAAGATTACTTGCGGCTTCTATGTGTCCGCGCGAACTGGGCACGGCTTCCAGCAAGTCTTTCACGAAGCCGAGATAGAGATCCTGATATTTCGGGATATCATCTTCGAGATACATCTGCTGCACACACAGATAAATCCGCTTGGCCGGCGTGTTCGCGGTCTCGGCCGTCAGAATATCCTTCTCGCGCAGGATCGGTGTATCGCCGTCGATCAGGAAAACCGCGCGCGTTTCCGAATTGGTGATGACACTCTTGCCGATGACGATGCGCTCAAGCGGCTTGAGCTCGACTCTCAGGGGCACATTCTGTCTCCCTTGCGTTGCAGATATCGGCCCCGGCGGACGTCTCAATCAATAGCAACTGTTTCCGGCGCAAAAAAAGCGGCGAGGATGCCCCCTCGCCGCCTTCCTGCTTTAACCCTTAGCCGTCTCTTAAGTCCGCAGAAGCTGCAGCACGCTCTGCTGCGACTGGTTGGCCAGCGCCAGCGCGGACACCGCGATCGACTGGCGGGTGGACAGCGCCTGGCTGTTCGCCGCTTCCTCGTTGGTGTCGGCGATGGTCAGGTTGGTCGAGCCGGTCTGCAGCACGTTGATCAGGTTCTTCGAGAAGTCCTGACGGATCTGCACGATCGAGAGGTTCGAGCCCAGCGTCGATGCCTGCGAGCGCAGGAAGCTGCTCGCATAGTTCAGCGAGTCCAGCACCTTGTTGGTCGCGACGTTGTCGACGAAATCGGTTCCGGCGGTCAGCGCGCCGAGGCCGAGACCGGCGGGGTCGAGATTGACGCCGGTGATGTTCAGCGTCGACTTGCCGGTCTCGTTGAAGATCAGCTTGAGCTGGTCGCCGTTCAGCAGGTTCACGCCATTGAACGAAGCGTCCTGCGACGTCGTTTTGATCTGGTTGATGATGTTGTTGTACTGCGAGACCAGATTGGCGCGGGTCGCCTGCGAGGTCGGATCGACCACCGGCGCGGAGATGCTGAGGCCGGCGAACACGCCGCCCGGATTGGTCGAGGTGCCGCCGAGCACGCCGATGGTCGACGATGCGGCATCGTTCGCCGTGGTGATGGTGATGGCGCCGTTGGTGGCGATGCTGGCCTGCAGGTTGTTCGGCAGCAGCGCGGCGTTCAACTGGTTGATGGTCGAAACCTCGCCGACGCCGGTGCCGAAGGTGATGTTGGTGGGCGTGCCGCCGCCGGTCGATGCGATGGTCAGCGTGGTGCCGTTGAGGCCGCCGCTGCTTGCCGCGCCGGCGCCGCTGTTCACCGTGATGCCGGTGGTGTTGGTCGCGGAGCCCGCCGCTGTCACGGCGCTGGTTGCGATGCTGGAGGCCGCACCCGTGGTTGTCGACGTGAACACGAGATTACCGCCCGTGACGGAAGCGACCGTGCTGCCGACCTGGTAATTGATGATCGAGGCGATGTTCGACGCGCTGAGGCTCGCGGCATTGAACGTCGTGCTGTTGGCGGAGTTGTAGGCCGCAACCGTGGCCGCGCTGATGGTGACGGGCTGCGCCGCGCCGCCGTCAACCGTGACGGTGAAAGCCAGCGAATCAGCCGGAACAGCCGCGACGCCTGCCGTGCCGGTGCTGGTGGTGTTGGCGAGTCCGGTCGAGCCGCCAGCAGCAGTGCTGTTGTAGCCGGAGATGGTGACCTGCGAGGTCGCGCCGGTGGTTGCCGACGCGATCTGGAGTTCACCGCCGGAGACGGTCAGGGCCGCCGAGCCGAACTGGTCGTTGACGATGTCGGCAACGTCCTGCGCCGTGAGCGCAGAAGCTGTACCGGCCAGCGTGCCGCCACCGCCAGTATAGGCGGTGACCGCAGCCGCATCGAGCGTGATGGCCTGCGAGGTGCCGTCAACATTCAGGGTGAAGCTCACAGCACCGCTGGTCACGTCCAGCGCCGAGAAGCCCGAACCGGTGAAGGTCGTCGCTGCGGTCGCCGGTACGGCGGCAGAGCCCGCGCCCGAGACGTTGACCGGGGTGAAGGCGCCGGCGCTGACGGTGCCGGCGGTCGCCGGAGTAGAGGTGCCGAGGATGTTTGCGCCGTTCGCGCCAGCGGTCGGCGCCGTGGTGACAACGGACTTGGTGTAGCCGACCTGGGTCTGCAGCGCCTGATTCGCGATCGACTTGGCGGTGTCGATCAGCTTCTGCAGCGAGGTGATGCCGGTGTTGGCCGCCTGCAGCACCTGCACGCCGTTGCCGATGCCGTCGAGCAGGTTGTTGATGTCGCTGGCGCGGGCGTCGAGACCCGCCGCTGTAAAGAAGTTTGTCGGGTTGTCGAGGGCCGTGTTGACCTTCTTGCCGGTGGCAAGGCGAGTCTGGGTGGTCGCCAGGAGGTCCGCCGTGGACTGCAACGACAGCAGGTTCTGACGAACTGACGCCGAAAGAACGATATCGGACATTTGAGTACCTTCCTTGATAAGCCAAGCCGATTACGGAACGGCGCTCGCATCGACGGCCGTCTTTGGCGTTAATCTTTAGAAGGCACGATTTAAATTATGGTTAAGATGCGATTAAATTGTTCCCCTAACAAAAGGTAAAGACGCACCAGCGCCCTGCCCGGCGGACCCTTATTGGTCCGAAAACCCGCCCAAACCGGAGTCAAAAAGAAAACGGCGGGGTTTCCCCCGCCGTTTCCGTGTTGTGTTTTGTTTCCGCGATTAGCGGAGGAGCTGAAGAACGCTCTGCTGCGACTGGTTGGCCAGCGCCAGCGCGGACACCGCGATCGACTGGCGGGTCGACAGCGCCTGGCTGTTCGCCGCTTCCTCGTTGGTGTCGGCCAGCGTCAGGTTCGACGAACCGGTCTGCAGGACGTTGATCAGGCTCTTCGAGAAGTCCTGACGGATCTGCACGATCGAGAGGTTCGAACCGAGGGCCGAAGCCTGGCCGCGCAGCGTGCTGGAGGCATCGTTCAGCGACGCGAGGACCTTGTTGGTCGCAGCGTTGTCGATGAAGTCGGTGCCAGCGGTCAGCGTGCCGAGGCCCAGACCAGCCGGGTTGAAGTTCACGCCCGTGATCGAAAGCGTGGACTTGCCGGTTTCGTTGAACACCAGCTTGAGCTGATCGCCGTTCAGCAGGTTCACGCCGTTGAACGAAGCGTCCTGAGCCGTCGTGCGGATCTGGTCGATGACGTTGTTGTACTGCGTCACCAGGTTCGCACGGGTGGTCTGAGCCACCGCGTCAACCACCGGAGCGCCACCGGTCGCACCGACGAACGCATTGCCGCTGTTCGTCGCGGTGCCGGTGATGGCGCCGATCGTGGACGAAGCGAAGTCGTTCGAGGTGGTGATGGTGATCTTGCCGTCGGTGCTGATCGACGCCTGCAGGTTGTTCGCCGAAAGAGCGGCGTTCAACTGGTTCAGGGTCTTCACAGTGCCGCCCGTGCCATCGCCGAAGGTGATCGTGGTGGCAGCGCCACCGCCGGTCGAAGCGATGTTCAGGGTCAGACCGCCGAGCGCCGAAGTGCTCGGAACAGCAGCCGCGCCGGCGGTGCCGGTTGCAGCGGTCACGCCGGTCGAGCCGGTTGCGCCGCCAGCCGAAGTCACCGCGGAGGTGACGACGTTGGAGGTGGTGCCGGTCGAAGCCGAAGTGAAGGTCAGCGCGCCGCCGACGACCGAAGCGGTCGCGCCGGTGATCTGGCTGTTGATCACAGCAGCAACATCCGCAGCGGTCAGAGCCGAAGCGTTAACCGTGGCGGAAGAGTGAGCGGTGTTATAGGTCGTGATAGCCGCAGCGCTCAGGGTCACGGTCTGGGCGGAACCGCCGTCAACCGCAACAGTGAAGGTCTGCGAAGCAGCCGGAACAGCCGCCGAACCAGCGGTACCCGTGCTGGTGCCGTTGGCAAGACCGGTGCTGCCGCCGTTGGCGGTGCTGGTGTAGCCGGAGATCGTGACCTCAGAGGTCGCGCCGGGGCCGGCCGAAGCGATCTCAAGCTCGCCGCCGTTGAGGGTCACGACGTTGCTGCCGTACTGATCGTTCACGAGGTCGGCAACGTCCTGCGCGGTGAGCGCAGCAGCCGTACCCGAAAGCGTGCCGCCGCCGCCGGTGTAAGCGGTGACCGCAGCAGCATCGATCGTGATCGCTGTGCTGGCGCCGCCGTCAACCTTCAGGTTGAAGGTCACCGAGCCCGAGGACACATCGAGAGCCGAGAAGCCAGAACCGGTAATGGTCGTGGCAGCGGTCGCCGGAACGGCAGCCGAGCCCGTGCCCGAAACGTCGATGGTCGAGAACGCACCGGCGGTCAGAACGCCAGCGGTCGCGGCCACAGCAGCCGTCGGGGTGCCGCGCAGATCGTCAGCGGTCGCGCCCGAGATCGCCGTCGTGGTGACCGAGGACTTGCTGGAATAACCGACAGTGGTCTGGAGCGCCTGGTTGGCGATCGACTTCGCGGTATCGACCAGCTTCTGCAGCGAGGTGATGCCGGTGTTGGCAGCCTGCAGAACCTGCACGCCGTTGCCGATGCCATCGAGGAGGTTGTTGATGTCGCTGGCGCGGGAGTCGAGGCCGGCGGCGGTGAAGAAGTTGGTCGGATTGTCGAGAGCCGTGTTGACCTTCTTGCCGGTGGCAAGGCGGGTCTGGGTGGTCGAGAGCAGGTCGGCGGTCGACTGGAGCGACAGCAGGTTCTGGCGAACCGATGCCGAGAGAACGATAGAAGACATGTGAGGTACCTTTCTGGTGTGGACGCAACGTGTACAAGCGTGTCGCCGATTTCATCAGCGAACCGAGGCACATTGGAACCAACAGTCTAAAAAGGTATGAACCGGTCGCCTCGAAGTGTCCGGATTGCGCCGGCGGGCATGCACCGCAAAAAGTCGCGATTACGCTTATCTCGCAAGGCTATTTCGCATTTCCCGCTCACGGCGAGGTGATCCGCCGTTTACCTCGCGTTAACCATAAAGCGAAAGGATTGCGTCAGGGCTGGATCAAAAACCGGAAATCAGGACGCACGGAGAATCGCCATGGCCTTGAAGGTCGAACTCAAGCCCCACGAGAAGATCATTGTCGGCTCGTGTGTGATCACCAATACCGATCAGCGAGCAAAATTCCTGATCGAGGGAGAGAGGCTGCCCGTCTTGCGCGAGAAAGATATTCTGACGCCCGAAACCGCCGACACACCGGCCAAGCTGATCTACCTGGCGGTCCAGTTGATGTACATCTCGCACGATCCGCAGGAGCACCATGCGGTGTATTTCGACGTGATGCGCGATTTCCTCAGCGCCGTGCCGAGCGCAGCGCCGATGATCAATGACATCAATAACTACATCTTAAGCGGCGATTACTATAAAGCCTTGAAGGAATCCAAGAAGCTGATCGCCTATGAAAAGCGTCTGCTCGATCAGGCCCGTGGCCTGACCAGCGAAGCCGATATCAACAGCGCCGCCGCTTGATCCACACGCCCTGACACCGAAAAGGCCTCCAGAAGGAGGCCTTTTTCGTTTTGGACAGCGAGAGAAAGCAAGCCCGGCGGGCGCAAAGGCCCACACAGCTTACAGGAACTTCACCAGGCTCATCTGATAGAGCGACGCAGTTGTCTGATAGGACGCCTGCAGGCTGGTCTGCAGCGCAAGTATCTTGGCCGCAACCTCGTTATCGTCGATGCCCTGGATCGTATCCAGCATGGCCTGCGCCACCGCGCCGGTCTGGGTCTGCCGGTCCTTTGCGGTCTTGATCGCGGCCTGGGTGCCGGCGAAGTCCGCCTGAATGTCCTCGATCGACTGCGTGCCCGGATGCACAGCGAGATTATCGACGATGCGCGAATTCAGCGCGGTCAATTGCCCGTTTGCATTCGGGTTGCTCGCGTTCGTCGTCACCGCCGCATAGACCGCGATGTTCTTCAGCGCCGCGACGAACGCCTCCTCATTGGCCCGCGCGCCATATTGAACCGTGATCGAATCGTCGATGCCGGCCACCGCAGTGCCGCGCGCCGGATCGCTGCCGTTCTCGCCGATGTACCAGGAGACAGTGTCCGTCGGCGTGCCGTTACGCAGGGCGACGGGCGGATTGGTCGAGGTGTCGACCCGCTGCGGCGGCGACGAGCTGAAGAAATCGTTGGAGGCCGCGACGGCCGATGCCGCGACAAGCGATGTGTTCGCCAGCGTTCCGACAGCAGTATTGAGCGCAGCATTCAGATTGGACGCGGTCGCCGTTGAATCCGCGCCGATGGCGAAGCTGCCGGCAGGCACCGGCGTCGAGGCCGTTGCGGTCAGGACGATCGTCTCCGATGTCCCGTCCGGAAGCGAAAACGTAAACCGCACCTTGTCGCCGTCCTGCGGATTGGTCGCGCCAAGGTCCACGGACATTTCAGGAGGCGAACCGGCAGGACCGGTGACGGTTGAACCGGTCAGCGTGGAGGTGATCGAACTAAGCTTGAAGCCGAATGGCGAGCCTGCCGCGTCTTCGCCGATGGTCACCGATGTCGGCGTCGGCGACGTGATCACCGTGCGGCCAAGCCCTGTGGTGCCGTCCGCCTGCGCGCGTTCGTCGATCAGTTGTTTCAATCCAGCCTGCGTGCCGGTGCCATTGAGAATCACATCGGCGGGCTGCGTTGCGGGTGTATCGGTGGCGCGGCCGGAAAACAGATAGCGGCCGCCGACTTCGGTGTTCAGCAGCGCGATCACCTGCGTAAACGACGCCATCGCGGTTTTCTGGCCTGCCGTCTGGCCGGTATTGTCCAGCGTGAGTGTGGCGCCGGCGGCGGCGCCCTTGACCTGGCTTGATGCATCGCTGATGCCCTGCAAAGACAGGTTCGCGATGTTGATGCGGGTGTTGAGCAGCGTTCCGGTGTTGTTGTTGGCGGTGATTCCGGCGAGTTGCGCGCGCAGTCCCGTCGCGACACCCGAGTCAACGCCGAGGCCGGAATAGGTGTTCGTCTTCTTTCCCGATGCAAGCTGCTGCGAGAGATCGTCGAGCTGGCTTTTGAGATTGATGATGGACGAGCCGAGATACGATGTCCGGCCGCTTACGCCCTCGATGGTCATGCTATCCTCACAGTACCTGCATCAGCGACTGGAACATGGAATTGACGGTGGACATCACACGCGCGTTGGCCGAATAGGCATTCTGCAGCGCAAGCAGGTTCGCCATTTCCTCGTCGATATCGACGCCGGACACCGAATCCATTTTCTTCTGCAGCGTGGCCAGCACGACATCCTGACCTTCGGATAACTGCTGCGCCGACGCGGCGGCGCTGCCCTGCATGCTGGTGAACTGCTGCGTGAAGCCGAGCAGCGTTCCCTTGTAGGGCGAAGTCGACGATCCAATACCGGTTGTTGCCGAATAGCTGTAGCTGGTTGAGGTCAACTGCTTGAGGATGAAATCCGAGCGCGTGGTGTCGCCAGCAGGCACCGACGCGCCATAGACGATCAGGCGCGAGGGATCCGCCAGCAGACCCGAGTTGACAGTGATGCGGCCTGCAAGTCCCGTCTGCTGCGCTCCGTAGGACGTGATCGCGCCCGAATAAACGTAACCGCCATCCGTGAACAAAGGCAGCTCGACACCGCCGCTTGAGAGCGAAGTCGCTGTGGTCGTCACCGATGCCGCATTGACATCGGACAGGCCGCTCGCCCCGTCATCCAGCACGCGCAAGGTCGATCCCGATGGATTCGAGAACTGAAGCCCTGCGCCGCCGAGCGCGGCGTTGAGCTGCGTCAGCACCGACGACATGCCGCCGGAAAAATCAACGCCGATCACCTTGTCGTTGGGATCGACCGTAACATCGTCTTTCAACGGCAGAACGCTCGGATCGTCGACGCGGACGATCGAGACATTGCGCTGGGTGCCGGTGATGTTGTCGGTATAGGTGAGATGAACGACGTTACCGGACTGCAGGCCGGACAGGTCGAGATCGAATCCCGTCTGCGCGCCGGATGTCGCCGGCGTGCCGCCCGTTGTCTTGTCCGACATCGCGCTTGCCATCGCTGCGGCAAGCTGGTCGACCTGGGTCTGCGCCTGCACCAGCGACTTGTCGCGCAGTTCAAGGTAGGCGGCCATCGCACCGGAGCGGATCGAACCGCTGGACACGAGGTCAATGCTTCCGCCATTGGCATAGGTGATGGTGATCGACCCAAGGGTGCTCTTGGCTGGATCGGCATTCCATTGTGTTTCCGGCGTCACCGTGCCCTGCGCGTTGAAAGACAGGGTTGCCGCATCCGAACCGCCGACGAGTTGCACACCCGATGTCGTATAGACGGAGACCTGATCGCCGTTGCCAGGAACGATACGCACGTCCATAAGCTGCGACAGTTGCGTGATGTACTGATCGCGCTGGTCGAGCATCGCGGCGGTTGCCGCGGTCGAGCCGATGCTGCCTTGCAATTGCTTGTTGATGTTCGCGATCGCGGCCAATGCATTGTTGGCCGTCGAAACCGAATTGGTCAGGCCGAGCTCGGCGCTGTTGCGCAGGTCCTGAATTCCGTTGGACGTTGCGTTCAACTGCTGCGCCATCGACTGCGCCGCGTTGATTACGCCGATCCGCGCGGATTGGGAGTCGGGGCTGGTGGAAAGCGCCTGCAGCGCCGATTTCAGCGCGTTGAACGTCGCCTCCAGCGTCGAGGACGAGTCGGGATCGCCGTAAATGCTTTGCAGGTTGTTCAGAAAGCTCGCGCGCGTGCTCGCATAGGACGCGCCCGATGTTTCGGTGCGAAGCTGGGTCTGGATGTATTCGTCGAGCGTGCGGTTGACGCCGATGGTCTGGACGCCGGTGCCGGTCGCCATCTGCACCTGGTTGGTCGTCTTGCGGACGTAACCCGGTGTTTCGGCGTTGGCGACGTTGGACGACACCAGCGACAACGCCGCCTGGTTCGCCCGCAATCCGGACATCGCCGTCGAAAGAGCTTGGCTCAGACCCATAACAAACTGCCCATCTCAGGTCGCGTGGCGCGACAACACATCAGCGGCTATCGCAGAACGTTCAGAAGATCCTGCGCCATCTGGTTCGCGGTGGTGATGACCTTGGTGTTCGCCGAATAGGCCTGCTGCGTCACGATCAGCTTGGTGAATTCGTCAGCGATATCGCTGTTCGAGCCTTCCAGCGCCGAGCCGGTGATCGAGCCGCCCTTGCCGTAGATCGCGGGACCGGATTGGTCGGTCACCTCGAACGCGCCGCCGTCGATGCGCTTGAGGAAGTTCGCGCCGTTGAAGGTCGCGAGCACGATCTGCGCGAGGTCGATGTTGCGGCCGTTCGAGTAGTTGCCCACCACACGGCCGTTATCGCCGATCGAAACCGTTTGCAGCGAGCCGGCCGGGAAGCCGTCCTGATGGATGTCGTTGACCTGCGCATTGCCGTTGGCGTCGGCGAAGGACGTCAGGCCGCTCACCCCGAAGTTGACGGTGACGTCGCCGAGCGTAATGCCGCTGATGGTCGGCGCAGTCAGGGTCACCGACGCGACCGCCGGCGTGAGCTGCCCGTTCGCGCTGAAGGTGAAGTCGGTGCCGACATTCTGCCACGCCGTCGCCGAGGCGGTGGCGTTCGGATCGACCTGATAGAACAGGTTCCACTTGTCGGTATGGCCGGGGCCGAGCGTCGATGAATCCATCTTGGCCCAGCGGAACTGGATGCTCACCGGCGAGCCGGAAATGTCGTAGCCGGTGGTCGCGCCGCCGGAAATCGATTCCTGGATGAAGGTCGCGGCATCGGAGCCGACCACCGTTCCGGCGCCAGCGGTGCCGCCGCCGAGGCGGTTCACGGCAACAGGCCCGGAGAAGCCGAGCGCTGCGAATGCTGTGGCATTGCTTGAGCTGACGGCGAGATTGCTCGCAATCCCGGTGTGCAGAACGACCGAACCGTTGGTGACCGTCGAGGACAGCGCCGAGTTGCCGCTCAGTCCGTCGATCTTGTCGAGCAACTGATCGACGGTGCTGTCGACAGGAATGTTGTTGGCGTCATCGAGGCCGCCCGAGGCGGTGAAGGTGATGGTGTTGCCGTTCACGGTGATGGTGTCGCCGACCGCGAAGCTCACCGAGAGCGAATTGGTGTTCGCGCCGCCCGACAGTGCGGTGGAGCCGTTGATCTTGGTCGGCGTGGTCAGCGCGCTGTTGACCGATGCGCCGCTGGTTGCGTTGTCGAGATACGGCAGCGGCGGCGTGCCCACCGTGCTCGGATTGACGGTGAAGTCGCCGACATTCAGCAGTTCCGAACCCGGAATGGAGGTGTCGTGCTTGGTGGTCAGCGGATAGGACGCGAGGTTGGCGCGATAGGTCACGGTCGTGGTCGGCTGCGCCGGCAGGAAGTCGCTGCCGAATTTCAGCACCTGCGGATTGCTGCCGGTGACGTTGCCGGTGGTCGGGTCGATCGGAATGCCTTCCAGATAGTAACCCGCGCCGTTGACCAGATAGCCGTTCTTGTCGAGCGTGAAGTCGCCGCGGCGGGTGTAGTTGTCGACGCCGTTGAAGATCGGATTGTTGTCGGTGAAGCTGCCGGGCTTCTGCACCACGAAGAAACCGTCGCCGCTGATTGCCATATAGGTGGAGACGGCGGCGCTCTGCACGTCGCCCTGCACGGTGTTGGTTTCGCGCGAGGCGGTGGTGACGCTGCCCGCCTTCTGATCGTTCACGCCGGTTTCCGGGATGAGATCGAGGAAGGAGGTGTCGATGCGCTTGAAGGCCGTGGTCTGCGAGTTGGCGATGTTGCCGGAGATGTTTTCCAGCGCGTAGGACTGAGCACGAAGACCCGCGACGGACGTGGTGAGAGCTCCAAAGATACCCATTACATTGTCTCCAGCTTCAATCCGGGCGGCCCGCCGGTGCCCAAAAGTCACGGCCGCAGTCGAAGTGGAGTTCGCAAGCGCCGTGCCAACAGCGTTTGCTATGTAAAATCAACGCCTTAAATGAAATGCCCCGGCCAGATGACCGGGGCACAATTGCCTAGCGGGGCAAGAATTGCCGGATCGCTCAGGTCGCGCCGCCTTCGGCCGGCTTGAAGGTGAGAGCCAGCCCGTTCATGCAGTAGCGCAGGCCGGTCGGCTTCGGCCCGTCATCGAAGACGTGACCGAGATGGCCGCCGCAGCGCCGGCACAAGGTCTCGGTGCGCACCATCATGAAGCTGCGATCGGTCTTCTCGAGAATGGCATTGGGCAGAGCCTGATAGAAGCTCGGCCATCCGGTGCCGCTGTCGAACTTGGTCTCCGACGCGAACAGCGGCAGATCGCAGCCCGCACAGGCGAAGGTGCCCTTGCGCTTTTCCTTGTTCAGAGGGCTGGAGAAAGGCCGTTCGGTTCCCGCTTCGCGCAGCACATTATACTGGGCGGGAGACAACTGCTTCTTCCACTCCTCCGGCGTCTTCTCGATCTCGAATTTCTCGGTGGATTTTTCACCGGCGCTGGCGCTGCCGAGGCCAAGCCAGCGGAAGGCCGAAAACGCGGCGAGAGACGTCGCGGATGCGAGCAGGATACGGCGGTCGATCATGGTCAAGGCTCCGTGCACATCGGAAAACAGGCTGTCCATCACGATCTACGGCCCCTGTCGCCAAAAGTTACGCCGGTCTGGCTGTAATCCGGCTCACGTTCGCGCGAGGCCCGGACCGCGACGGATATGCTTGCCGAAATAACCCCGGGATCCCGGACTTATTCGCCACTCACGTACCCGGCCCGCGCCGTTCTTCATGCATCGCCGCCGACGCCTGCTGCCGCGCAAATGACGCCTGCGCCTTCGCAGAGGCGATCCGGGCTTCGCGGGCCTCCTCGCGCGCCAGTTCCCGCGCCTGCGCCCGCTCCCGGTACCGCGACAGCGCACCGGCTGCCGCGGAATGCCCCCGTACCCACATATCAATCGCCTGCCCGGCGATACGCCCCGCCGGACCGCCGGCCCAGACCAGTTCAAACGGCGAGAACAGCCGCCAGCGGTCGTCGCCGGCAAGAATGCTCCGCGCCACAAGCTGGCCGCCCATCGCTGTCGTATTCAGACCCTGACGCCCGAAGCCGCTGAGAACCCAAAGTCCCGGCTGTATCTCGCCGATCTGCGGCATGCCGTGCACGGTCTGGCCGAACATGCCGCTCCAGCTCTCCGCGATGCTCACCAGTCCCAGTTCGGGGAATGTCGCGGCGATACGATTCTGAATGCGCTTCACATAATGCTTCGGATCGCCCTGCCATGTCGTCTCCGGACTGGACCAGAGCAGACGGTCGCCATCGACAACACGAAAATGATCAATGCCGTGACTGTCGATCACCGAGCCGCGAAACGCGACGGTGTGCAACAGTTGCGTGCCGAGCGGCTCGGTCAACACCGCATAGCGCCAGGTCGGCAGCAGCGTCGCGGTCAGCCGCTGGCTGGGCGCGCCGAGATGTGCGTTGCCGGCCAGCACGACATGGGTGCAGCGCAGTTTCGCCGACGGCGTGAACACACGCTTGCGGATGCCCGCAGGGTCGATGCTGACCACCGGCGTGTCCTCGAAGATGCGCACACCCGCGCTCTCCGCGAGCGCCGCGAGGCTCCGCACATAGGTCCGCGCGTCGAGCTGGAACGCCTTGGGAAAATGAATCGCATGGAAGTAGCGATCCGTTTTCAACACCTCGCGCACGCGGTCGACCTGCCAGCCTTCGATCTCGGTGCCGAAATCCTCGCCCATGGTCTGCAACTGGCTGATGAGTTCATCGCCGGCATCGACAAGGGAGACGTCCAGCGCGCCGTCGGTCAGCGCGATGTCCGGCATCGGCGCCGCCGTCTTGCGGACGTAGTCCGCGCCATCCTGCGCCAGCGTCCACAACTCGCGCGCATCCTCGAAACCGACGCGCTCGATCAGATCGGACGCAGGCACGCCATATCCCGGCATCACGGTCCCGAGATTGTGGCCGGACGCATTCCAGCCGATGCTGCGGCCTTCGAGCACAACCACGCTCGCGCCGAGGCGCGCGGATTCAAGCGCCGCCGTAAGGCCCGCCAATCCGCCGCCGATCACGCAGATATCGACATCGAGATCGAAGGTCAGACCCTGGCGTGCAGGCGCGCCGGTGAGATTTTCAGAAGATTCGTCCATACCTGTTCCGGAAATCGCAGACCGCGGCGGTTGTTTTCTGGGTGTAACGGTACTCGCGCCCGTCACAGGTTCTGCGTAAGCTTGTACACTATTCCGCGCCGCGAGTGGACCCATGCCACAGTGGACAATGTTTTCCCGAACGAGATGACCGTATGCGCCGCCTGATCCTGCTTCGCCATGCCAAGACCGAGCGGGATGCCCCTTCGGGCAAGGATCAGGATCGCCGGCTAGACCAGCGTGGTCATCACGACGGCGCGGAGATGGGCCGCTGGCTTGCGGCTGAAAATTACCGGCCGGACCTCGTGCTGGTGTCCACGGCAACACGGACGCGGGAAACCTGGGAGCTGGTTCGTACCGCGCTGCCAGCGGTCAGCGCGCGTCACCTGCCGGAACTGTATGGCGCCAGCCCGTCAGACCTGTTGCGGGCGATTCACGGCGCGGCGACGGCCGACCCGAAATGCCTGATGATCATCGCACACAATCCCGGCCTGCATGAACTCGCACTGGCGCTGATCGCCGGCGGCGATCCTGCGGGACGGCGCGCGCTGGACGCCAACCTGCCGACCTCCGGCGTCGCCGTGATCGACTTCAAGATCGACGACTGGGACGATATCGGCTTTCGCGGCGGTCAACTCGCACGCTTTGCCAGCCCCAAGCTGCTGAGAGAGGAATCGGGCGAAGCATGATGCCTGCGGCAATCGGGCGATCTTGCATCCCGCCAGCCGTGACTTCATCGTAGGCCCTCCAGCACACGGAGAGACCGATGTTCCAGTCCATCCTCGTTCCGATCGACCTCGCCGACACCGACCTCGCAAAGCCGGCCATCGAGACGGCGGCCTCGCTGTCGACGTCATCCGGGGGCATGGTGCGGCTGGTGAATGTGATGCCGATGACACCGGTCATGCTGGCAGAATATGTGCCGCCGGATTTCGACGCCCAGCAACGTCAATCGGCTGAAGAAGCTTTAGCCATCGTCGCACGTGAATCCGGCATCGAGAGCCGGCGCATCTCGATTGTGGTGCGGCAGGGCGGCATCTATCACGAAGTGCTGGAAGAAGCCGCGGATATCGGCGCCGACCTGATCGTGATGACCTCGCACCGGCCGTCGATGCAAAGCTATTTCCTCGGCTCGAACGCCGGGCATGTCGTCCGCTATGCAAAATGCTCAGTGCTTGTGGTCCGGCACTGACGTACCGATCAATGTGCGTGACTGACTTCTCTCCGGGATGCGCCTCGGCTATGGTCCGCGCGCCGCCAATGATCCCCATCATCAGGCGGTAAGGTTTGGCCGGGCCGGCCAACGACGCCCGGCCGAGCTGAACTCTTCAACCCGCTTACGGCAAAACGTCCTTACGGCAAAACGTCCTTGGGCAACGCCTCGAACGTGTAGCCGCGCGGCTGGTTGCGGCGCATGAAGCCGCCGATCTGCCAGCCGAACAGCGCGGCGAATCCGGCCAGAAACAGCACGCCGCCATACTGTCCCATCATCATCGCCCGGATCATCAGGCCGAGCATCGCGGCCCCGACAAGGGCCGTCATCACCAGCCCCGCCCAGTAGATCGCGGGATTGATTCCAACCACCAGCACCGCCTTGCTGTTGATCGCAGCCAGACGGCGGTGGAGTTCGAGAATGAATGCGCGATAGCCGTCATCCTGCGGCGACATCAGCGCCACGGTGTGCCAGGTGGTGGAATAAATCGACACGCGCTCGCCGCGTGTATCCTCGATATCGGCGCGGAAACGCCGCGACTGCATCGACACCGGACGATAGGACAGGCGGATGGCGGCGATCTTGTCCAGCGGCCAGAGCCCGTGCTTTCCCTTGACCTGCCAGGATAGTCCCTGATCGGTGAGATCGAATTGCCACGCGCTGCCGACCAGCGACGGCTTGAACACATAATGTGTGCCGTCACCATCCGTACCGGTTTCACCCGCGCTGTCGCGCGGGCCGGTCTTGAACATCTGCGCGAGCATGAAAATCCTTCAATCGGCACTACACGTTCTGGCCACCGCAAGGCGGCTTGCGCGGCGGCCTGCAGCTATCCTACAAGTCATACCAGCCCGCTGCGCCCGGACAAACCCTGATGGCCACGCCCGCCTATTTCTCCCGCCATATCGTCCTCGCCGGGTCCATCCTGTTTGGCGTGCTGCTGGCGCTCGGCATTCACATCATCATCCAGCGCTTCAATCTCAATCTCGGTGACCTGTGGCGGACCGACATTCCGGAGCTGATTCCGGCGCGCGCCGCGCTGGCGTGGTGGCTGGTCGGCGGCGTCGCTTTTCTCGCAGGCTATATTTCGGCATCGCTGATGAACAACGCGGTCTCGGGCCGCGTCTCGCTCCGGCTGCGCCAGTTCCTGATCGCGGTTGGCGTGATCATGCTGGCGGCCGCAGGCCAGGCGGCGTCCGCCCCAAGCCCGATCCCGACCCTGTCCGGCGCGCTGGCCGGTTTTGTCGCTCTTTGCCTCGGCGCGGTGATGGCGCTTTGCGGCGCGCAATTCGCGCTGCGCAGGGGCTGACGCGCAAACGCCGCGCGTACTGGCGCGGCGTTTTGTCTCACAACATCAAAGGTCAGGCGACGACCTAGCTTGCGGCCTTCAGGTTGATTCCGCTTTCGGCCAGCTTTGTCAGCTTCTGGTCGGTCGCCTTTTCCTCGTCGAGAGTCTTTTGCAGCACGGATGCGCAGTCGTTGCGGCCGAGCCGCTTGGCCCATGTCACCAGCGTGCCGTAGCGCGTGATCTCGTAATGCTCGACAGCCTGCGCCGCGTTGATCAGCGCTGCATCGAGCACCGACTTGTCGTCAACCTCGCCGGCGACCTCATCGGCCTCCTTGATAATGCCGTCGATCGCCGGACAGGTCACCGCCTTCGGCTCGACGCCATGCATCTGGAAGACCTGCTCCAGCCGCGCGACATGAGTCTTGGTCTGTTCGAGATGACTGAGAAAACCCTGTTTCAGCTCATTGTCGTTGGCTTTTTCGGCGAGTTTCGGAATCGCCTTCACCAGTTGCTTCTCGGCGTAATAGATGTCCTGAAGCTGGTGCACGAACAGGTCGTCCATGGTCTTGATATCTTTTGTAAAGAGTCCCATCGCGGTTATCCTTGGTTGCTGAATTTTCTCGAAGGCGCTGACGCGGCTCGGTCAGCGCGTGATCGGGATCGCGGGTCTAACCGCAAGCGCCCGCTGATGTTCCTGAAAATCCAAGCCCGGGTATCGGTATCGCCAATGGGCGGATCGGCCATGCATGGGCTTTCAAACAGCCGCCTCGTTCCCCACATCAGGCATGCCGGATCACAGCCGGCCAATGTGAAAGGCAGATGACGGCCGTTCGCCTCTGATTTGCCAGTATTAACTGCCATTCGCGTTGCAAAATCGCCCTATTTTCCGCCCGACGGATTTCGCGTATGAGTACCGCCGCAGCCGCTTGCTCACTGTCGCCTCAATCGGCTTTTATGGATTTTGCGCCCTGCCGGGAGGACGAATGCAACAACTGTTGAGCACGCTCGGGCGTGTGTTCAGGGAACGAATTGGCTGGAAACGTGTCGGGATCGTTGCCAGCCTGATCATCGTGACCATCGCGATCATGCACCTGTTCCGCACCCTCAAGGGCGTGGACACCGCAATCGTGCTGACGGCGCTTGCCGAGAAATCGCATGGCCAGATCGCGCTGGCGGCGCTGTGCGTGCTCTGCGCCTTCTTCACCCTGACGTTCTATGACCTGTTCGCGCTGCGCACCATCGGCAAGATGCATGTGCCATACCGGATCGCCGCGCTGTCGAGCTTCACCAGCTACACCATCGGCCATAATATCGGCGCCACGGTTTTCACCGGCGGTGCGATCCGTTTCCGCATCTATTCCGACTGGGGACTGAACGCGATCGACGTCGCGAAAATCTGTTTCATCTCCGGCCTGACCTTCTGGCTCGGCAACACCTTCGTGCTCGGCATCGGCATGATCTGGCATCCGGCAGCCGCCGCGTCGATCGACCTTCTGCCCGAAAGCGTCAACCGGCTGATCGGCGTCGGCCTGCTTGCAGGTATCGGCATCTATCTCGCCTGGATCGCCACGGGCCACGGCCGCCGCCAGCTCGGCAAGGACGGCTGGATGGTCCATCTGCCGTCGGCGCCGCTGACCGTCCTGCAGATCGTGATCGGCGTGATCGACCTCGGCTTTTGCGCCCTGGCGATGTATCTCCTCGCCCCGTCCAATCCGGACCTCGATTTCGTGACCCTCTCGGTGGTCTTCATTCTCGCCACGCTGCTGGGCTTCGCCAGCCATGCACCGGGCAGTCTTGGCGTGTTCGATGCCGCCATGCTGGTCGGCCTGCCGATGCTGGGCAAGGAACAGTTGCTGGCCTCCCTGCTGGTGTTTCGCATCCTCTATTTCCTGATTCCGTTCGCCACCTCGATCACCATCATGGGAGTGCGCGAATTGTGGCTCAGTGTGATCCTGCCCTGGCAGCAGAGCCGGAAACTGCAGCCCGCGCCTGCCGTCGCGCAGGCGTCACAACAGCAGCAGTCCAAGCAGGCCGCGGAGTAATTCAGCGCACAAAGATGTGGCTTGTGGGGTGTCGGGAACATGCTTTACGTTCCCGGCGCACCCCACATTTTGGCCTTATCCATCGGCTTCAAACCAGCATGTTCCAGTTGCGCGCTATCCGTCCGTCGCTCACGGCCAAGCTTCTGGCTGCGTCGTTGTCATTCGCCGCGATCGCAGGCCGCGCCGATGCGCAAACCCAGATCGTCCCGCCGTCCGCGGCCCCCGCCGTGCAGCTTGCGACGGACATGCAGATTTCGTGGGAAGTCCGCAACCGCTTCCGCCTGTTTCGCGAGGAACGCGATTTCGCGCTTCAGGTGAGCGCCCTCGGCGGCCGCAGCATCCTTGCCGCCGAACAGTCGCTGGCCACGCAGAGTGACGGGCGCGGCTGGGCGCGCAACACCCTCGGACGCCTGTGCATCGACCAGGCCGGGCGTGTCAGCGAACCGTGCACCCGCGATGGCGTGAAGGAAAGCTACCTCACCCCGGTCGATCATCCGGTGACCGTGCGCCTGACCGGCGCCGTTCCGGTCGGCGCGACCTGCGCATGGACGTTCGAGGACGGCGATCCGCCGCGGCAATCGACGCTGGATTGCGCCGAACCGATTAACCTGCGTGTCCGCTATGGCCGCGCAACCCCTGTCACGGTGGACGTTTCGAGCGGACCTGATGCGCCGTTGCGCGTGACGACGCAGATCGCGGTGCGCGACATCTTTATCGCGGGCCTCGGCGATTCCATCGCCTCGGGCGAAGGGAATCCCGACAGGCCAGTCGTACTCTCCGATGACGGATTCTGTTTCCGCTCCTATCTCGGCGGACCCGCCGGCATGTATTTCCGGCCCGGCCGCGCCGGGTTCAAGGGCGCGCGCGCATGCGACACGTCTGACGGCTCCAGCCTGCAGAACTGGCAGCGCGCCGGCGCCCAGTGGATGAACCCGGCCTGTCACCGCTCGCTCTACAGCTACCAGACCCGCATGGCGATTGCGCTCGCCGCCCAAAATCCGCAGATCGCGGTGACCTATCTGCCGCTCGCCTGCACCGGCGCGACGATCGCGGAGGGTATGTTCAGTTCGCAACGCGCGCGTGAATGCGTGGTCGGCAAGAACGGCCTGAGCTGTCAGGGCACGGTCAACGCGCAGATCACGGAACTGCGCGAAGCACTGAGCGCGGCGGCAAAGCGGCAACCCGAGCGGCAACTCGATCTTGTCCTGCTGTCGATCGGCGCGAACGACATCGACTTCTCGGGTCTCGTCGCCGACGTCATTGTCGAGCGGCAAACCGAGCGCGCGCTGTCACGGCGCTCCGGCGTGCTGACATCCGTCGACGAAGCGCGCAGCATCTTGCAGACCGGCCTGCCGCGCGATTTCAACAAGCTGCGTCAGGCCCTCAAGCCGCTTGTCGGCGGCGACCTCGCGCGCGTGGTGTATGTCGCATACGCCAATCCCGCGCTGGTGAACGGAGCGCCCTGCCCCGGCGGTCGCGGCGGCTTCGACATTCATCCCGCCTTCAACGCCGATCCGCAACGCCTCGCCGAAGTCACCAACTTCGTTCAGAGCGAATTCCTGCCGCAGATCAGAAATCTCGCGCTCTGCAGCGGCGGCGTCTTGTGCGGCGATCAGGCCCGCGACCGCATGACCTTCGTCGATCAGCACCAGGCTGCGTTCGCCAATCACGGCTTCTGCGCACGCTCGGAAACCGATCCGGCATTCGACCGCGAATGTTTTTCCGCAACCGGCGAGAGCTTCGTCAACGACATCGTCAATGCCGCGAACAATCCGCTGGTCTGCGGCGCGGGCGCCAGCGACTTCCGCGCCTATTCGCCCCGGGCGCGCTGGGTGCGCGACGCCAACGACAGCTACTTCACCGCGATGACCTATCCGCAGGCGCAGAAGGCGCCGACCAACCAGCCCGGCGACATTCACGACGCCACATGGGGCGTCCTGTCGGCCGTCTATGGCGGCGCGATCCATCCGACCGCCGAGGGCCATGCCGCGATGGCGGACGCGGCGCTTCCCGCCGCGATGAGCGTGCTCGGCCTTGGATTGACGGAAGCGCCGGTGGTCAGCGAACCGCTCTCACCGGCGGCACAACAGCGAGCACAATAGTATCAGTTCGTCATGGCCGGGCTTGACCCGGCCATCCACGACTTTCTTCTTCATTGGCAAAGACGTGGATCACCGGGTCAAGCCCGGTGATGACGACTGTGATTATTAAAACCGCGCAGCCAGCCCGCCTCAATTCACCCCGAGCTTCTTCTGCAGGCTCGAGGATGAGGTCGTGTACTGGAACACGACGCGCTTGTCCGGGAAGACATAGCGGCTGGCCTTCTGCGCCATCAGCGCGCCTTCATGGAAGCCGGAGAGAATGAGCTTCAGCTTGCCCGGATAGGTGTTGATATCGCCGATGGCGAAGATGCCGGGCACGTTGGTCTCGAACGCTTCGGTATCGACCGGGATCAGATTGCTTTCCAGATTGATGCCCCAGTTCGCGACCGGGCCGAGTTTCATCGTCAATCCGAAGAACGGCAGCATGGTGTTGCAATCGACCTTGAAGGTCTGGTTGTCATTGCCCTTCACCACTGCGCCGGACAGCATGCCGTTCTCGCCTTCGAGCGCGGTCACCTGTCCAAGCTTCATATCCATCTTTCCGGCCGCGACCAGCGCGCGCATCTGATCGACGCTATGCGGGGCGGCGCGGAAATCGTCCCGGCGGTGCAGCAGCGTGACGCGCTTTGCGATCGGCTGAAGATTGAGAACCCAGTCCAGCGCGGAGTCGCCACCACCGACGATCAGCAGGTCCTTGCCGCGGAACTGCTCCATCTTGCGCACGGCGTAGAACACCGAGGTGCCCTCATAGGCCTCGATGCCCGGCACCGGCGGACGCTTCGGCTGGAACGAACCGCCCCCGGCCGCGATCACCACCACCTTGGTCTCGAACACCTTGCCCGCGTCCGTGGTCACGCGGAACAGCGGATCGCCGATCTTCTCGACGCTCTCGATCATCTCGTTGAGATGGAAGGTCGGATTGAACGGCTTGATCTGTTCCATCAGCGCGTCGGTGAGGCCCTGTCCGGTCACCATCGGAATCGCCGGAATGTCGTAGATCGGCTTCTCGGGATAAAGCTCCGCGCACTGGCCGCCGAGCTTGTCGAGGATGTCGACCAGATGCACCTTCATGTCGAGCAGGCCGAGTTCAAACACGGCGAACAGGCCGCAGGGGCCAGCGCCAATAATCAGGACATCGGTTTTGATCGGTTCGGTCATGGTCGTTCCGGCTTGACTGGAAAGAATGGGCGGGCGGGAAGCGGAGAATGCCGCTTTTGAGGGCATTGTCTAACGAAGTCAGCCCCTTGGGGGAAGCCATATTCCGCGCCTGCCCGGCCCTCCGGCGGCTTGTGAGGCGGCGACGTTTCCCGCTATGCAGAACGCAAACCGGAGACCCAAGACGTGGACGCACCGACCCGCCCCAAGCGCCAGTTCAAACTCGCGAACTATCCGTTTCAACTGACCGACAATGTCCGCTACGGCGACCTTGATCCGAACAAGCATGTCAATAACGGGGTCTATTCCACCTATTTCGAGACCGCCCGCGTCACCCTGCTGCGCAGCGGTGACCGCGGCCTGATGCCGAAAGGCCTGAGCTGGATGCTGGTGCATCTGGCCATCGACTTCCGCGCCGAAATGCACTGGCCCGGCAGCTTTGAACTCGGCATCGGCGTGACCAAGCTCGGCCGTACCTCGGCAACTTTCGAGCAGGTGGTGTTCGCCGGCGATGTCTGCACCGCTTCGGCCGAGGCCGTCACGGTTCTGGTGGACGCGAAGACCCGCAAGCCGGCGCCGCTGACGCCCGACATCATCGAACGGTTTGAGCCGTGGATGCTTCGCTCCTGAACAGTCACCTTGCCGTGATTGCTGTTGCCGCCGGACCCGTCTGCCTCTAAAGCTCCAGACGGAATTCCGAGGCAAACGGACCGTATCCGTCAATGCTCACCTTTTCGACCGACGACCTGCGCCCGCACGAGCGGTTCGATTACTGGTGCGAAGTCCGCGCCCGCAACCTGTTTGGCGTAACCATTTCCCTGAGACAGGAGGAGCGTCAGCACTTCCGCGGACGTTTCACGGCACTCCCGGTCGGCGGCGCCACCCTGAGCCAGATGCAGGCAACGCCCTACAGCGTGTGCCGCGGCACAGACGACATTTCCCGCGCATCGAGCGACAGCCTGTGCATCTATCAACAGACCGGCGGCGCGAGCTGGTTCAACACCCAGAACGGCACTGAATTCGTGGTGCGTCCCGGCGACCTCGCGATCAGTCACACCGATGTGCCGTATTTGACCCGCCCGGCCACCGCCCACGGCTTCGATCTGCGCGTTCTGAAAATCCCGCTGGCTGGCCGCTATGTGCGCGCGCAGGGGACGCTTCGCTTCGCGCCGTCGCCGATGCGCAACAATCCGCGCCTGTCGATGGTGATCTCCGCATCGTTCGCCGCGCTCGCTGCGCAGGCCGCCAAAAACCCCGAAGCAGATTGCGAGGCTGCGGTCGGCCATCTCGCGCAACTGGCGCTGCTGGCGCGCGGCAGCGTTTCTGCCAGTTCGACCGGCACCCGCGCCGCGCTCCGGTTCGGATTCCTGCAGGCGGCGCGCGACATCCTCGCGCGCGATCTGCACCGGCCCGGCCTCTCCCCGGCCAACGTGGCCGAAGCGCTCGGCATTTCGGTCCGGCAGCTCCACATCCTGTTCGAGCCCACAGGCGAGAGTTTTTCGCGCACACTTCTCGCGATGCGGCTGGCGGAAGCCTGCCAGCTGCTGCGATCGGCTCCGGGGCTGACGGTGACGGACATCGCCCATGCCTGCGGCTTCGATAGTCTCGCGACCTTCTATCGCGTGTTCCGGATCGCCCATGGCGCGACGCCCGGCGACATCAAGGCCGCCGCGCTTCGGGGCCTGTCGTGATCAGCTTTTCAACCGATGACCTGCGCCCGCAGGATCGCTTCGATCATTGGTGCGAAGTGCGCGGCAAAAGTCTCTTCGGCGTCACGATAGAACTGGAGCGCGAGCGCCGCGCCGATTTTCACGGCCGCTTTTCAGCGGTCCCGATCGGCAGTGCGGTTCTTGCCGAGATGACCGCGTCGTCCTACCGCGTGGGCCGCACGCCTGCCGATATCGCGCGCGTCTCCAGCAACAGCCTGAGCATCGGCTACCAGATCCGTGGGCCGGGCGTTGTTGATCTCGGGCGCGGCCGGATTCATCGCATTCGTGAAGGCGACTTCACTGTCAGCCATTCCGACCAGCCGTTCATGGGTACGCCGGAACGCACGGACGGTTTTCATTTCCGCACGCTGAAGATTCCGCTGACCAGCGATATCCTGCTGGACGCGCGCGCGCACGATCTCGCGCCCGCCGCGCTTGAGGGCAACACGAAACTCACGCGCCTGATCGCGGCGATGTTTGCCGCGCTGTCAGACCCGCGCGAACCCGCCGCATCGCCCGAAGACGACATCCGGCATATCGCCCGGCTTGCGCTGCTGGCGCGCCAGCGGCTGTCGCCGGGATTTCCCGAGAGCCGCGCAGCGCTGCGCGCCGGATATCTCCACGCGGCACGCGCCATCATGAAGCGCGATCTGCATCGCACCGATCTGACGCCCACATCGGTCGCCGCCGAACTCGCGGTCTCGCTGCGTCAGGTTCATGTGCTGTTCGAGCCGACGGGATTTTCGTTTGCGCGGACCCTGACCGCGATGCGCCTGAAGGAAGCCCGGCGGCGGCTCGAAGCGATGCCCGCACATTCGGTGGCGGATATCGCTTATGCCTGCGGCTTCGACAGCATTGCGACGTTCTACCGGGTGTTCCGCTCGACGTTCGGCATGACGCCGGGCGATGTCCGCGCGCTCGGTGCCTGACCCTGCGCCGTCGCTCCCCGCGCGAAAAATCAATGAGTGTGCGCGGAATGAGAAGACGGTATTTCGCCGGCATGCGACATTGCTGATCGAAGCTGCAAGCTCCGCGTCAGGGCAGACTTGCTCACGGCTTTCATCACGAAAACATGCTCGCTTGACTGTTTCAGCGGTCCTTTCATCACCTAAAAATTTCCCCTTTCTCTCATTGTGACCCGGGAGCCACGAGTCTGAAAAGATTCGGCTTTTCCGCGCCTCATTGAAGGCAGTCTGCGCGCAATGAGACGACGGCCATTCCCCGATCTGCCACAGGTCCGCGAGGGAACGTTTGCCGCCCGGTTGGCGGCAGAGCGTATGCGACAGGTGGGGAATGGCGGGCGTTGGACGAGTTGCGGCGATCAAGCGAGCCGCGGTCGCGCTGCTGGCGGGTGGCGTTCTGGCGATCTCGGCCACGGCAAGCGCATGGGCGTCCGCAGGCTGTGATGCCATCAACAACGGCGAACTCGACCTCTCTGCCTCCACCTCGACACCGATGGCCTCACGCACCATCACCGGCAAGCGTTTTGCCCCCGGCGACGTGCTGACCACCACATCCCGCACCAATGACGGCTCGCTGAATCTGGTCTACCTGGTGTTCACGGACGGCAGCCAGGGGAGCGCGCAGCGCACCAATCCTCCGAACTTCTCCACCTTCACGCTGACGGCTGCAGGCAACGAGTCCTCCATCATTGCCTACATCTACAACAATGGCGCGGGCGGTGCATCGAACTGGATCACGGTCACCTGCACACCGGGACCGGCCAATGCCAGCCTGACGGAGATTCAGAGCAGCGGAAGTCCGAGCATCGCCGGGCAATCGGTGACCTTCACCGCCACCATGACCGGCACCGCATCCAACGGCACCCCGAACGGTACGGTGACCTTCGACTTCGGCGATGGCACCGCAGCGACGCCCGTCACACTCAGCGGCGGCACGGCCTCCATCAGCCATACCTATGCGACAGCCGGCAATAAAACCGTAACTGCGAACTATGGCGGCGATGGCAGCAACTATGTCGCAAGCTCGGCGAACATGACGCAGACCGTCAACAAGGCCACCAGTTCACCTGGTCTGAACATCACGCCGTCGCCCGCTGTCGTGGGTCAGGCATCGACATTTTCAGTGACGGTAACCGGCGCGTCGGGCGTGCCGACGCCGACCGGCACGGCCACGATCAATTTCGGCGACGGCTCATCCAACGCCGTTCTCACCTTGAGCAGCGGCACGGCCAGCACCACGCACGCCTATACGCTCGGCGGCAACTTCACTGTAAGCCTGACCTACAGCGGCGATACGAACTATACCAACACAGCCCCGTCCACCTCTTCCCTCACGGTCAATGCCGGCACCTCGGGCACCAGCATCGGTTCAAGCGCCAATCCAAGTCCGTTCGGACAAACAGTGACGTTCACCGCGACGGTCACGGGCACGAATCCCACCGGCACGGTGCAATTCCTCGATGGTGCGACGCTGCTTGGTTCCGGAATTGTAGTGGCGGGCAGCGCCACCTTCTCGACATCGGCCCTGTCTGCGGGACCGCATTCCATCACCGCGGTCTATGGCGGCGACGCCAACAACAACGGCTCGACATCCTCCGCCCTGTCCCAGACCATCAGCCTGTCCACCACCACAACGACGCTGGCGTCGTCGCAAAATCCAAGTGACGTGGGCAAACCGGTGACATTCACCGCGAGCGTTACAAGCGGCGCCGGAGCGCCGACCGGCGGCACCGTCACCTTTATGGACGGCGCAACAACGCTCGGCAGCGCCAGCGTGTCTGCAGGCGTCGCGACACTCACCACCACATCGCTTGCGCTGGGCAGCCACAGCATCACCGCCAGCTTCAGCGGCAGTCCCGGCTTTACCAGCGGCACGTCGTCACCGCTGCTGCAGTCGGTCAACATTCCCGCGGACAGCCTCAAGCTGCGCGCGTTGCAGGCCATGGCCACGCCGATGGTCAGCCAGTTCTCCGGACAGGCCATCTCGGGCGCCATCGACAATGCGATCTCGGAAGGATTCAGCGACGGCGGCGGCTCGCTTGTCGCGCCGAACAATTCCGGCATCCGCTTCAACTTTTCCGCAGACAGCAGCGACGATCCAAAAGCGTCCTCGAAGGTCAGCTCCGCCGCGCCGTTCGGCACAGGCGCGGACAAATCCCGGGTCAACGATGCGTTCGGCGCCCTCGCCTATGCGGCACCAGCCAAAGCGCCGCCGCGCTTTGTGGAGCAAAAGGAGTGGCTCGGCTGGGCCGAGGTAAAGGGCGTTACGCTCGACCGCTCAGGCAACGGCACCGGCACTTCAGCGCTGCACGGCAACCAGATCAATGTAGTTGCGGGCCTCACACGCAAGCTCGCGCCGAACTTTCTGATCGGCGCGTTCGGCGGCTACGAGACGTTCGATTATCGTTCGGATCAATTGCAGGGACGCCTGAAGGGCGACGGCTGGACCACAGGCGGCTATCTCGGCTGGAAGATCACGCAGAAAATCCGCTTCGATGCCGCCGTCGGCTATTCCGGCATCGGCTATGACGGAACCGCAGGCACCGCATCCGGGACGTTCAACGGCAATCGCTGGCTGGTGTCAGGCGGATTGACCGGCACCTATGAAAGCTACGGTTTCCAGATCGAGCCCTCGGCGCGCATCTATGCGCTGTGGGAGCACGAAAACGCCTACACGGACACGCTGGGAACGCTTCAATCCGCCCGCGACTTCTCCACAGGCCGCGCCAGTGCGGGCTTGAAGCTCGCCTATCCGCTGATGTGGTCGTCAATCGCGCTCGCCCCGTATATCGGGTTGTACGGCGACTACTACTTCAACGGCGATACGGCATCCGTTCCATCGGCAAGCCTCGCGACCGTGTCAGCCGTCGTTCTCGATGGCTGGTCGGCGCGGGCGGCGGGCGGCGTGAACGCAAAGCTCGGAAACGGTGCGCAGATTTCTGTGGGGGTGGAGCGTGGCGGCCTCGGCAGCAGCAGTGGCGTAGCGCTCTGGACTTACCGTGCCCGCGCATCAATGCCGTTCTGAGATCGCCGCCATGCAGGACCTGCCATCGTCGCTGGCCATCGCGCTTCGGCTCACCGCCGCGATCTGGATATTCGGTCTCGTTGCATTGCTGATGGGTGCGGACGGACGCATCGTCGCCGCGACATTCGTGGTCGGCGCGGCGACGGCGCTGATCGAATGGAGCATCGCGAAGAACATGACCGCACGGCCGGACGATACGTCCGCCGCGCCCGATGACGACGACTTTACGCCTGACGCTCGGGCGTCGACACCACAAGTCCGTCGAGTTCGGCGGTCACCTTGATCTGGCACGACAGGCGCGAATTCGGACGCACGTCATAGCCGAAGTCGAGCATGTCCTCTTCCATCGGGGTCGGCGATCCAACCTTCTCGCGCCAGGCTTCATCGACATAGACATGGCAGGTCGCGCAGGCGCAGGCACCGCCGCATTCCGCTTCGATTCCGGGAATCGCGTTGCGGATCGCCGCTTCCATGACGGTCGCGCCGGCCTCCACGTCCACGGAACGGGTGGTACCTGCGTGATCGGTGAAGTTGATTTTGACCATGATTGTCGAGCTGCCCGGATAATTCAGATTGAGCAGTCCTATAACGGGTCAGTCCCCGGGACGCCAGCACTGGCGGGGATAAAAGCGGCGCCGATCAGGACCGGTTCAGCATCCGCCCGATCGTTTCCCGGGCTTCCGCAACGGTCTCCTGAAGCCGCGTGATCGCGCTGGAGACATCGCCGCCGTTCTTCATGGCCGCCTCCAGCCCGAGAGCGGCCTCCGCGACGCGGAAAGCACCGATGGCCCGCGCCGAGCCTTTCAGCGTATGCGCCAGCGCGGCCGCATCCGGCGGCATGACCGTGAGGCGGGCGATGAGTTCGCCGCTCTGTGCGGCAAAAAGCGCGAGAACTTCAGCTTCGAGCGCGGCTTCCCCGAGCGTCATGCGCCCGAGATGCTGAACGTCGATAGCGGACTCTTCCGGGACCAGCGGCGGCGACGGCATCCAGTTCAAGTGCTCCAGATTGAGGGACATGACCACCCGTGGACTGCATGAGGGCGCCGGATCAACCGGCTGAAACACCCGCAGGCAATCACACCAATGGTTAACGAAACGTAGCAGCTATTCGCCACCATTTAGCCATGTTTTTGCCGTGCCTCCGCCCAGAAATACCAAAGTGCTTTTGAAAACTGTTGATTTCTGAAAGCGTTAACCCTCGCGGCGTTAACGATGATTAAAAATGAATTAACTCCTGCCATTTCATTCGACCAACCGAGCCAATAGGATGTTTGCGGAAGTGCGGGAGAACCGGCGGGACACATCCGCGGCATAACAGACTGTCAGCCGGCGGTATCGGGGCAACAATCAGACGGCGCGGCGCATGCCGCCAGCCATCTGCGAATGCGAAAAAAGTAAAGGCGTGCGGGACACATGGCAAAGAATCCGAAGGTCAAGGATCCAACCGAAGTTGCTCTTTCGGCGATCGAGGAAGCTCTGAACATGGGTGACCTGCCCCAGTCCGACAGCGGACGGGACAATGCCTTCAACGAGCCGTCGCTCGGCGCGCCAAGCCGCGGCGCGGACCTGCGCCAGCCGGATCTCGGCGCAGCGAGCTTCGACCGCCTGCCCGCCAACGACGACCGCGAGACCATCGGCAACATCCTGCAGGCCATCCAGAAGGGCCGCCCGCGCCGCAACGCCTATACCGTCGCCACGCTGTTCTCCGGCCTGTGGATCGCCGGCGTCGGCTTCATCGCCTTCGCCTTCCTGCCCGCCCTTGAAACCCTCATCGGTCAGGGCAGCGCGGGCGCGCTGGCAATGGTCGGCCTGCTCGCCGTCCTGGTCGCGCCGCTGCTGCTGTTCTATTTCGTCGCCGGCATGGCCTGGCGCAGCCAGGAAATGAGCATGATCGCTCAGTCCATGGCGCAGATGGCCGTCCGCTTTTCCGAACCCGAACACGTTGCCAACGGCGCCATCGTCAGCGTCGGTCAGGCGATCCGCCGCGAAGTCGCCGCCATGGGCGACGGTGTCGAGCGCGCCATCGCGCGCGCCGGCGAACTCGAAGCGCTGGTCGCCAACGAAGTCTCCTCGCTGGAGCGCGCCTACAGCGACAACGAAGTGCGCATCCGTGCCCTGCTGCAGGACATCGCGGTTCAGCGCGACAATCTCGTCGGCCAGGCCGAACAGGTCCGCAACGCCATTTCCGGCGTGCAGATCGACCTGCGTCAGGACATCGCCCTGATCAGCGACGCCATCGCTTCGCGCGTCGACGAAGTCGCCAGCAGCATCACCGGCGCGCTCGAGGAGCGCAGCGAACACATCACCCGCGCACTCTCCAGCGCCGGCGACAACATGATCATCGCGCTCGGCGAGCGCGGCGGCGACCTGCTCGACCGCCTCGAGGAGGCCTCGACCCAAACCGCCGCGAGCGTGCTCGACGCCAGCGAGAAGCTGACCGCCAGCCTCAATTTCAAGACCGGCCACGTCCATGAGGAATTCGCCGACCTCGCCGACCGCGTTCATGACTCGCTGAACGAGCGCCTCGACAAGATCACCGCCGAATTCGAGCAGCGCTCGACCGGCATTGTCGAAAGCATCATGACCCGCTCGGAAGACATCGTGACCAGCGTTTCGGACCGCACCGAGCGCATCTTCGACTCGCTGAAGAGCTCAAGCGACAACCTGCTGACGGAGCTCGACGCCCGCGGCGCCACCCTTTCCGAACAGATCGACGAAGCCGGCAACCGCCTGGCCGATCGCGTCCTGACCAGCGGCGACAAGGCCGGCGAGGCGCTCGACGCCACCATCAGCACGCTGGTGACGAAGGTCGTCAGCCAGACCGAAACCGCCCACGAGACCCTGAGCAACCAGCTCAGTCTGTTCGATGGCCTTGTGAAGGAACACGGCAACGAACTCGCCGAACGGTTCGCCCGCGACAGCGGCACCCTCGGCGCGCTCATCACCCGCCATATCGCCGAATTCGACCGCACCGTGAAGACCTATGGCGGCGAAATCGTCGAGCGCATGGGCGAGCATACCCAGGGCCTCGCCGACAATCTCAAGACCTATGTCGACACCTTCGACAACCGCGTCACCGCGCACAGCAACGATCTGCACGCGAAACTCGACCAGAGCCTCGGCGGCTTCAAGTCGGCGGTCGAAACCCGCATCGACGGCCTCGACAACACCCTGCTCGGCAAGATCAATGCGCTCGACGAAGTCGTCACCAACCGCACCAAGGCCATCGAGGAATCCTTCGATGCCCGCGCCGCCGCCTTCAGCGATACTGTGAGCGGCCGCGCCGCCTCCTTCACCTCGGTGATGGACGCCCGCACCAGCGCGTTCACCGACGCCATCGACAGCCGCGCGGTCGAACTGACCGCGAGGCTCGACAACCACACCGAGCTGCTCGCCCGCACCTTCGATAACCGCGTCGCAGAATTCACCGGCGCGATCGATAACCGCGCGCAGACCTTCACCAGCGCGCTCGGCGAGCATGCCGCCGAGGTCGCGAAGACCTTCGACACCCGCAGCGCCGAATTCGCCGAGGCTGTCGCCAACCAGACCGCGGCATTCAAGGAATCCATCGACTACCGCACCACCGCGTTCACCGACACGATCGACAGCCGCACCACCGCCTTCGCCGATCTGATCGACGGACGCACGGCGGCGATCACCGAACGGATCAACAACGGCGCGGAAGCCTTCACCACCGTCGTCGATGCCCGCACCTCCGCGATTACCGACGCACTCGATACCCGCGCGCAGGCCTTCGCCGATGTGGTCGATGCCCGCACCCATGCGATCAACGAGACGCTCGACGCCCGCACCGCGACCTTCGCGGACATCGTCGATACCCGCACCGCGTCCGTGGTGCAGACCTTCGACAGCCGCGCCGCGGCCTTCGTGGCGGTGGTCGAGAACCGCTCCGCGACCATTGCCGACGCGATGGAAGCTCGCGGCTCGCAGGTCATGAGCCTGATGACCACCGGCGTCGACACCATGGCCAGCGCCATGTCGGCCAAGGTCAAGGACATTCAGGGCAACCTGGAGTTCAACGTCGCCTCCCTCGCCTCAGACATCAGCGCGCGCGTCGCGCAGTTCGAGAACCTGCTCGACACCCGTGTCGAAGCCGCGGCCAACCGCGTCACCACCAGCGGCCAGCATGCCGCCGACGTGATCGGATCGCGCAGCGATGAACTGTCGCTGATCATCAAGTCGCGCACCGAGGAAGCCGAGCGCATGCTGACCGGCCTGATGGCCGACACCACCGCGACCATCCAGGGTGGCGCACGTGTCGCCCAGCAATCGCTCCTCAGCCTGTCGAGCGATGTCGGTAACCAGCTCAAGAGCGTCTCCAGCGAAGTCAGCACCGAGATCAAGAGCGCCTCGGCGGATGCCTCCTCGCAACTGCGCAGCATCACCGGCGATGTCGGCGGCCAGCTCCGCGGGATCACCGGCGAGGTCGGCACCCAGCTTCGCGACATTTCCGGCGAAGTCGGCGGCCAGCTCCGGGAGATTTCCAGCGAGGTGGGCACTCACCTGCGCGGCGTCTCCACCGACGTCAGCACCAGCCTGAAGGCCGTCTCCAGCGATCTGGAGCGCAGTGTCCAGATGGCTGCCCGCGAGGCCGAGAACACCCTCACCGTCGCTTCGACCGGTGCGTCGTCGCAGATCAAGTCCGCCTCCGCCGAGATCGAGCGCACCATCGCGGTGTCGACCGACCGCTTCGGCTCGGTGCTCACCGGCAAGGTCGAGGCCATTACCGGCGGCGTGCGCGAGCACACTGAACAGCTCGCGCAGCTTGTGGACAGCAAACGCAGCGCACTGATCGACGCGATCGCCGGCAAGGCCGCCGAAATCTCGGCGACCATCGGCAGCGCCGCGGATTCCGCGCTGAAGTCGATCGAAAACCATGGCGGCGCGTTCACCGTCGCGATGATGAACAACTCCTCGGATCTGGCCCGCCAGATCAACACTGCCAGCGAGATCGCCATCGGCGCCGTCAGCAAGTCGCTGAAGGACATCGACCAGACCTCGCGTGCGGCGATCGACCAGTCGCGTCAGGTGGCGACCTCGACCATCAGCGAGTTGCAGGAAACCTCGAAGATCCTGCGCACCGACACGCTCGCCTTGTTCGAGCGGCTGCGTGAAGGCAACATCCTGCTGCAGGAAGTGCTCACCGGCGCCCACGACAACCTCAACTCGCTCGAGCGCACGCTGGTCACGCGGGTTGCGGAGTTCGTCTCGACGATGAACGACGTCACCAGCCGCAACGGCGAAACCACCTCCACGCTGGAACAACAGCTCGGCGCGTTCACCGCCAAGACCTCCGGCGCGCTGGAAAACCTCAACGCCCTCTCGGCGCAGTTCGAGAGCCATGGCCGTGCTCTGGCCGAAGCCGCCCAGATGATCGAGAGGAGCAACGACCGCGCCAGCGACTCCGTCGCCGACCGCAACGCCATGCTCGAATCGCTGGTCTCGAACATCGACCTGCGCACCCACGACCTCGACGAGCGCCTGTCGCGCTTCACCAACCTGCTCGACGACTCGCTGGCCGCCGCCGAAACGCGGGCCCGCGACATCGCGCAGATCGTGGCGCAGACCGCCGGCTCCAGCTCGGCGGAAGTCAGCCGCCAGTTCGAGGCGGTGCGCGCCGCTGTCGAGGACGAGCGCCGCCAGACCTCGGAAGCCATGGCCGAACTTTACGACCAGGGCACCCGCGAGGCTGACAGCATGTTCCGTCAGGCTGCCGACAAGTTCGCCACCATCGTTCATGGCATGAAGCAGATGGCCTCCGAACTGCACAGCGAACTCGACGCCACCCGCGCCGAACTGCGCCGCGGCGTTCTCGAAGTGCCGCAGGAAGCCGCCGAGAGCACGGCGCAGATGCGCAAGGTCATCGTCGATCAGATCGAGGCGCTGGCCGAGCTCAACCGCATCGTCGCCCGCCACGGCAAGGGCCTCGACGTCGCCACTGGCCAGCGCGGCGGCCGCGAAGAGGAGCTTGCGATGGCCGGCCCAAGCCGGCAGGCGGTCTCGCAGCCTGCTCCGCGCCAGCGCGACATCGCCAGCGCATCCAACCTGCCCGCGCCGGATTTCGGCCCGGCTCCGCGCCGCACCGAAGCGCCGCCGGTCAGCCCCGTGAACAACGGCAACAACGACGGCTGGCTGTCGGACCTCTTGAACCGCTCGGACGATGACGGCTCGCGTGGCCGCGCCGCCCAACAGCCGCAGCGCCAAGCCGGCAACCCGCTAGAGGCGCTGTCGCTCGACATCGCACGGCTGGTGGATCGCGACCTCGCGGCCGAGATGTGGGACCGCTATCAGCGCGGCGAGCGCAAGGCGTTCTCCAAGCGGCTCTATACGCCGGCGGGCCAGAAGGCCTTCGACGAGGTCTCGCGCAAGTATCGCGCCGACCGCGCCTTCAAGCAGACGGTGGATCGTTACATCAACGAGTTCGAGCGCCTGCTGGATGAAGTCTCCCGCGACGAGCGCGGACCCGCAGCCCTGCGCGGCCACCTCGTGTCGGAAACCGGCCTTGTCTACACCCTGCTCGCCCACGCCGCGGGACGGCTGGGGTAAGGCTAAGACCTGAACCTAAATGCAAAAGCGGAGGCTCACGCCTCCGCTTTTTTGTTGTCGAGTTTCTGCTCGATTTGACGCGGTTCTCGCCAAACATACAATGTCGTCCCCGCGAAGGCGGGGACCCATAACCACCACACATCGTGGTGACGGCGTGACGGCTGCTCCGGCATCACTCTCAAACTGAAAACTCAGGGAGTATGGGTCCTGGCCGGAGCCTTTCATCGGACGGCGCTTTGCGCCGATCCGTTGGCCGGGACGACGGTTGAAAGATCACGCGATGCTCCAACACGCACAATCGTCATTGCGAGCGAAGCGAAGCAATCCACTCTTGAGGCAGAAAGATGGATTGCTTCGTCGGCTCCGCCTCCTCGCAATGACGGCACATTCTGAATCGTTGAATCGTCGTCCTGAGGTGCGCGCTTTTGCGCGCCTCGAAGGATGACGCAACCACCACAATTGTCGCCCCGGCGAACGCCGGGACTCATGACCACCAAGTCCGTGGTTGTGGCGGGAAGATTGCTCCAGCACCTCCCTCAAACCGATTCAGGGAGTCTGGGTCCCCGCCTGCGCGGGGACGACCGGACAGAGATTGCGTGCGAATCTTGCTCCGTCATTGCGAGCGAAGCGAAGCAATCCATCTGCTTCCTGCCGACAAAGAAAATGGATTGCTTCGTCGCTTCGCTCCTCGCAATGACGATGCGCTCTTGACATTCTCCATTCTAGGAATATAGTCCGTATTGTCCTGTTCACGAGGGGCGCTTCTCGAGGGCGCTTTGAAGCGGAGCAGGATGCGGCGCCTGCGCGCACGGTTCGCACCCGTTGCGTCCGGGAGGCGTGACGAGCCACGCTCGTCTGCGGGGTCACCGTCCGGGCCAACTACGTGGCTCTGCCGTTCGCGGCTGCACGAGATGGAGATGAAGGCAGCGAAAGCTGACCGGATCAGGGTTCGCCCGTCCCATCCGGAAGTACGGTCCCCTCGCCCAAAATCGCCGCGAATGGAGCGCCGTGAGGCGATGCGTTTCCGGACCAACATCGCTTCGCACGCGATGCCGGAAGCGAAACAAGACATTTGCGCCTCGCGGCGCTCCATGCCCCTCATTGTCGAGGGGCACAACGACAGCTCACCTCGCACGATTGAAGCGCGGGAGTGATGAGGCATGCGCGTAAATGAAGTGGCTGTTTGAAAATTGAATCAGGAAGTCGGTGAAGCATAGGCAGGTGCAACACCAATGATCATCATCACCGGGCTTGACCCGGTGATCCACGCCTTTGCGAAAAGTCCGAAAGGAAGACGTGGATGGCCGGGACAAGCCCGGCCATGACGACCTGTTCGTCGAGCGCACTCGTGCAACGCATCCGACGTCGTCCC
>NZ_KB375281.1:1864029-2369564 GCF_000336555.1 Afipia clevelandensis ATCC 49720
GTCCTGTTCACGAGGGGCGCTTCTCGAGGGCGCTTTGAAGCGGAGCAGGATGCGGCGCCTGCGCGCACGGTTCGCACCCGTTGCGTCCGGGAGGCTGGGGTCAGCGCCCGGGCCAACTATGTGGCTCTGCCTTCAATGGCTGGACGCGGACAGGTACGAACGCGGCGAAAGCCGCCGGATCGGGGCGTGAAAGCGTCCGTCCTGTCCCGGAAGAGCGCTCCCCTCGCCAAAAATCGCCGCAGATGGCGCGCCGTGAGGCGACGCGCTTCCTGATCGCAAAGGAAGCGAACAATACCCATTGCGCCTTTCGGCGCGCCACGCCCCTCATCCTTTGAGGGGCAAAGACCAAACGCTCACCTCGCGCAACGCGAGGGAACGATGATGCATGCGTGAATGGAAGTGGCTGTTTGAAAACTGAATCGGAAGGCTGACGTGACGCACGCTGCTGCATCACCCACAATCGTCGTCCCCGCGAAGGCGGGGACCCATAACCACCGAACATCCTGATGATGGCGAGAAGATTGCTCCGGCATCTCCCTCAAATCGAGAACTCAGGGAGTATGGGTCCCCGCTGGAGCCTGTCATCGGGCCGGCAAAGCCGGACCCGTTGGCGGACCAGTTGAGAGATTGCGTGGATGCCTCAACGCCACTCGCCGCAAGCGAGCGAGGTAAGCCGCCCTACCGCTGCCGGGCGCGGGCGTCGTTCGGATTGCGCGTTGGCGTTGCCGCCGGAGCAGGCGCCGCGTCGCGCGCGCCCGCGCCGAACAGCACGCGGGTCGGGTTGCGGTCGAAATTGTTCACCGCGCGGCTGATGTCGGCGAGCGTACGCCGGCCGTCGATAATGAGACCGGCGGAGCGCTTGTCGAGATTGTCGGCGAGTTCACGGAACGAGCGCGCCGCCGCCTGCAGTTCGCCCTTCTCGCCCATCAGGCCGTCGACGCCGCTCATGATGCTGTCGATGCGGGCGGAGTTCGCAGCCAGACTCTTCGAAAACACCTCGACATTGGCCATGCTGCTCTTGAGCGCTTCCTGGTTGTCGAGCACGAGCTTGTTGACGTTCTGCAGCACGCCGCGCACGGCTTCACCGATGTCCTGGATCGCGTTCGGATCGGCCGTCAGCGTCGGCACGCCGTCTTCCGCGACAGGCACGCCGCCGCCTTCCAGCGAGCCGCCCTTGAGCGAGATCGAGGACACGCCGGTCAGACCGGCGAACTCCAGACCGACCAGCGAGTCCTTGCGGATCGGCGCGCTCTTGTCGACGTTGGTGATGACCACGACGCGCTTGGGATCGTCGAGCTTGATCGACGTGACTTCGCCGATCTTGATGCCGTTGAAGTTGACATTGCCGCCGGTGCGGAGGCCCGAGGCCGCGCCCTCGAACACGATGCGCAGAGGCACGCGCTGGGCGGCGGCGCCGAGGTTCTGGAACCAGAACACAAAGCCAAAGGCCGCGGCGACCACCGCCAGCGTGAACGCCCCGATCAGGACGTAATTTGCCTTTGTTTCCATCAGCTTAGCTCCAAATCAACGCAACAAAATTACGCAACGACAGCGCGCGCGCGCTTGCCATGAAAATAGGCCCGCAGCCACGGATGCTGCGAGGCCAGCATGTCATCCATCGTGCCTACCAGGAGAACCTTGCGATCCCCTAACACTGCAATCCGGTTACAGGCGGTTTTAAGGCTGTCGAGATCATGGGTTACCATGAAAACGGTCAATCCCAAAGTACGCTGCAACGTCATCACAAGCTGATCGAAATCGCCGGCGCTGATCGGATCGAGACCGGAGGTCGGCTCGTCGAGGAACACGATCTCCGGGTCGAGCGCGAGCGCCCGGGCGAGCGCCACGCGCTTGATCATGCCGCCGGAAAGTTCCGACGGGAACCGGTCGGCGACTTCGGGCTTGAGGCCAACCATGGCCAGCTTGGCGATGGCGATTTCATCCAGCAGCCGCTCGGACACGTTCATGAATTCACGCACCGGGAACTGGATGTTCTGGCGCACGTTCAGCGACGAGAACAGCGCGCCATGCTGGAACAGCACGCCCCAGCGGCGCTCGACGGCGCGGCGCTGGTCCTCGTTCGCCTTGCCCATATCGACGCCGAACACCTCGATGGTTCCGGCGAGCTTCGGGATCAGCCCGATGATGGTGCGGGTCAATACCGACTTGCCCGCGCCCGATGCGCCGACAAAGCCGAGGATTTCGCCGCGCCTCACGTCGAGGTCGAGGTGATCGAGAATGAGGTTCTCGTTCAGCTTCACCGTGAGGTCGCGGACACGGATGATGTGATCGTCGAAGTTCTCCGCCATCATCATCCAATCCTAGATATTGATCGTCGCGAAGAAGATGGCGAACAGGCCATCCATGACGATGACGAAGAAGATCGACTTCACCACCGAGGCCGTGGTGTGCTGGCCGAGCGATTCCGCGCTGCCTTTCACCGCCGCGCCTTCGACGCAGGCCACGATGCCGATCACCAGCGCCATGAAAGGCGCCTTCACCATGCCCACGGTGAAATGGTTGATGGAGATGGCTTCCTTCAGGCGAACCAGAAACGCATCCGGCTGCACGCCGCCATAACCCCACGCGACAAGTCCGCCGCCGTAAAGCGCGGCCATCGCGCCCAAGAATGCAAGAATGGGCAGCGCGATGATCAGCGCGACAATGCGCGGCAGGATCAGCACTTCGGTCGGATCGAAGCCCATGGTGCGCAGCGCATCGACTTCCTCGCGCATCCGCATCGAGCCGAGTTCCGCCGTATAGGCGCTGCCCGAACGGCCCGCGACCATGATCGCGACCAGCAGCACGCCGAGTTCGCGCAGCACCAGCACGCCAAGCATGTCGACCACGAACACGTCGGCGCCGAACTTGCGGAAATGGAAAATGCCCTGCTGGGCGATGATGCAGCCGATCAGAAAGGTAATCAGCAGCACGATCGGCACCGCGCGCCAGCACACCTGCTCGAGGTGGTGAACCATCGAGGTGAAACGGAAACTGGTCGGATGGCGGATCACCCGGAACAGCGCATTGAGGATAGCGCCCAGCATCCCGATCAGGCTGACCAGCGTGGCACCGACCTCGACCACGCTGCGGCCGACGCCGTCGAGCATACCGAGAATGGTTTGCCGCTGCCGCTTGTGGACGACGCCCGGCTTTACCTGCCGGACCTCGTTGACGAGGCTGGCATAGTTGGCGGACAGGCCCGCGACATTGGGCTCAACGCCACCCTGGGTCAGGCTGCGGCGTAGCCGCTCGATCAGCCAGGCCCCGAATGTATCCAGACTGGACACCTGAGAGACGTCGATCACGATATTGTCCGGCCGGCCCTTGAGCCGCTCGGTGTCCTCGACGATCTTTTCCAGATCGGGCGCATGGTGGACGGTCCATTGGCCGGTCGCGCGCAGCGCGAGGCCCGCGCCGACGTTCACCTGCTCCAATGCCGGATTGCCGTTCAAGCCCAACTCCTGCGCCGATTCCATGCCCGGTTAACCGAGCAACCTACCACGATGCCAACAAACTGTACGGGGATGCTTCTAAGAGCCATAATTGCGCGAACTCGGCAAGCCCGCCCTTACGAAAATTGATTTCACAAATGATGCCATCGCTGACACTCGCCGCCCGGATCGAGCGCTGGCCTATTGCCGGCGGCTTCACCATCAGCCGGGGCGCCAAGACAGAAGCCGCTGTGATTGTGGCTGAGGTAAGTCGCCAAAGCCCTAACGGCGGGGCGATTGTCGGGCGCGGTGAGTGTGTTCCCTATGCCCGCTATGGCGAAACGCCGGAGGCAACGCTGGAGGCCATCCTTGCCCTGCGCGATGCATTCCACACCGGGCTGGACCGGCAGTCGCTGCAGTCTCGGCTGCCCGCAGGCGCCGCCCGCAATGCGCTGGACTGCGCGCTGTGGGATCTCGAGGCCAAGGTGGCGAAAAAGCGGATTTGGGAACTGACCGGGCGACCCGAACCGAAGCCGCTGACCACCGCCTTTACGATCTCGCTGGGTACGCCGGAGAGCATGGCCGAGGCCACGTCAAAGGCTGCCCATCGCCCGCTGCTCAAGATCAAACTCGGCGGCGAGGGAGACGAGGCCCGGATCGCCGCGGTCCGCAAGGCTGCTCCCAAGTCCGAACTGATCGTGGACGCCAACGAGGCCTGGACCGGCGGTAACCTGGCACGGCATCTGGCGGCCTGCGCCGAGGCAGGGGTGACCATGATCGAGCAGCCCCTGCCCGCCGGACAGGATCAGGCACTTGCCTCCATCAAGCGTCCCGTGGCGGTCTGCGCGGATGAAAGCGTCCATGACCGGACCTCGCTGGAAGGCCTGCGCGAGCGCTATGACGCCATCAACATCAAGCTCGACAAGACCGGCGGCCTGACCGAGGCGCTGGCCATGGCGGACGCGGCACGGGCGCTCGGCTTCGATCTGATGGTCGGCTGCATGGTGGCGACGTCGCTGGCGATGGCTCCGGCATTGGTAATCGCGCAAGGCGCGCGGGTCGTCGACCTCGACGGGCCGCTGCTGCTGGCGAAGGATCGCGACAACGGACTGCGCTATGACGGCAGCACGGTCTATCCACCGGACGCGAGCCTTTGGGGCTAGGGGCTCTGGGGCTAGTCGATCACCGCACGATGGGCGTCTAACCGCTTGCGCGCGACGGTCATGACGAGACCACCGGCGAGCGCCATTCCGGCCATGGCGTAATACACGCCCTCGCCGACCCGCGCATAGATCAGCCCGGAACACACCATGGCGAGGCTGAAATTGATGCCCGTCAGCGCCGACATGTAACCCTGCGCGCTGGCGAGCAGTTGCGGCGGCACATGACGCACCAGCAAGGCCACCGTGCCGACCTGCGTGATACCGAAGGTCAGTCCGTGCATGATCTGCACTGCGGTGAGAATTTCGATCCGCGGGTCCTGCGCGGTGACCGTCCAGCGCAGCACGCCACTTGCCGCGCCGATCATCACAAGAACCGCGGGTGATACGGTGAAGCGCGGCGAGACCGCGAAGATCGCGATCTCGGCGACCACCCCGAGCGACCACAGCACGGCGATGGTGAAGCCGCTAAGGCCCGCATTCTGCCAGGTGATCGCCGAGAAGCCGTAATAGGCGGCGTGGCTGGCCTGGATCAGCGCCGACGCGCCGATGATCGCGAGAAACAGCGGCCGCCGCAGCAGACCGCTGGCGCGCGCGGGCGTGGCCGATTTGGCCGACGCATCCAGCGGTGCAAGACCGAGGCTAACGAACGCGCTGAGGAACGCGACAGCGACGATGATCCAGATCAGGTGCCGCGGATCAATAATCGACAGCAACCAGCCCGCGGCAAGAGCACCAGCAATGAAAGCCGCAGAGCCCCATAACCGCATCGGCCCGTAGTTCAGGCCGTAGCGCACGACACCTTTCAGCGCATAGCCGTCGATCAGCGGTGCGAGTGGCGTCCAGGCGCAGGCCATCAGGCCGAACACGATCAGGATCGCGAGCGGCTGATGCAGCAAAGCCACCGCCACGAACCCGAAGGCGGTGACGAAGGCCAGCACGACCATGGCTTCGCGCAAAATCTGACGCCGCTCGGCGAATGCCGTGACGAATGGCAACACGGTGAAGCGGGAAAACGACGGCACAGCCGTAATGATCCCGATCCACGACACATCGACCCCGATGGCCTTCAGCCAGACCGGAAAGAACGGAAGATACGTGCCGCCCATGCCCAATGTTGAAGCGTAAAACAGGCTCGCGCCGACAGCGAATCGCCGGGCAATGGATTGCCCGGCAGGGTGCTTTTGTGATTCGCTGGTGGGCAAGGGAATTGCGATTCGCTGCGGTTCGTGGTGATGACTGTTTAGCCCGTGTCCGGCGTATCTGGACATCGCTTTGTGCGTGCCCGCGTTTCTTTCAATCTCTGCCTACAGGTTTTTATGGCCAACGAAGCCTTCGCCCTGTCGCCAATTTCAGCCCGCGCCGCCTCGTCGACGGATGCGGACTTCGAGGCCATTCGCGAGGCGTTTCTCGAAACCGCGCGCGGACGCTGGTTTCTGGACGAGTACACCAAGCGCAATCGCAACGCCGACACCGCGATGGTGCTGGAGGCTGTTGCCCGGATCGAGAATTCGCTGGCGGCCCAGAAGGAAGAACATCAGCGGCAGGCTTTGAGCGAGCAGGCGCTGCGCGAAGCGCCGCCGAGCGAGCCGCCGGCAGCCGAACCGCTTTCAAGCGAATTACCTGCAGCAATCGCGGCAGTAAAAGTCATTGTGGCGGCGGCGCGCGAGAGCGCAGCACAGGCATTGGCTGCGCCGGTCTTTGACGATGCGCTTGCACCGGCACGCAAGTGTGCGCGCGTGATCCGCGAGATCGCCTGGGGCCTGCGCGAGTCGGGCGCGGACGGACGCATTTGCTTCCTCCTTGAATCGCAGGTCGATGCCATCAACGCCGCCTGCGACCACGCCGCAGCTATCGGTGTCCGCGACGATGTGCTGCGTGCGTTCGATCAGGCCGCAAGCGACATCGAGGCGCTGTCGCCTTCGGCGGCGAAGCCGGAAACCGCGGCGGCGTCTGTTGCGACATTCGGTGCGGTCGATCTTCATTCTGCACCTGAAGCCCATACTGATCCTGCACCCGGGGATATAGCTGGCGAACCTCAGATGGATTCGCTGGACGCTGAATTGTTTGAAGCGCCGGTCACCGTTATGGAAGACGCCTCACCGGTTCTCGAACTGGAATTTCCGGCGCAAGAAGACCAGCCTGTCGAGATGGCCTCGATTGCCGCCGCGCCCATTGATGAAGCGCCGCCTGAGATTGCGCAGCTTGAGGCGGTACAGCTTGAAGCCGTACCAGAGATAGCTCCTGAACTGGCTGTGGAGATCATGCCGGAAGCGGCTGTCATCGAAACGGCCGCTGTTCCGACAGCCACCCTCGAGACCGATGCCATTGCGGCAGCGCCCGCATCGCTCGGTGCCAGCCTGATCGCCAGCGGGATCGTTGCCAAGCCGGTCTCACCGCGCATCGACCTGCTCGCACCGATCCGGCGGATGAGTCAGGCCGAGAAAGTCGCCTTTTTCAGCTAAAGGCAAAACGGCGGCGAAGTTCGGCCCATAAGGCTGAACTGTGACGGCTACTGAATCAGCCGTGCATAGAGGTCCGCATCGACATTTCCGCCCGACAGCACGATGGCGGCGGTCTTGCCCTTGGCATTGATGTGTCCTGCGAGCAGCGCGGCGAGCGCAACGGCGCCGCCCGGCTCGACCACCAGTTTCAATTCGCGGAATGCAAAGGCCACCGCTTTGGCCACTTCATCGTCGGTCGCGGTGACGCCCTGCACGCCGCTCGCCTGATTGACCGCGAAGGTGATCTCGCCGGGGATCGACGCCATCAGCGCATCGCAGATAGTGCGGCCGATCGCACGATGCGGCTCGCGGTGTCCCGCAGCGAACGAGCGTGCGTGATCGTCGAAGCCATAAGGCTCGACCGTTACAAGACCGGCATTCGGAAATTTCGCCTTCGTCGCCAGCGCAATGCCAGCCATCAACCCGCCGCCCGAGGCAGGCGCGCAAACGATATCCGGCGCGAGGCCGAATGCCGTGAAATCTTCCGCGATCTCGCGGCCGACCGTGCCCTGCCCCGCGATCACAAACGGATCGTCATAGGGCGGCACGACAGTTGCGCCGCGTTTGGCGGCAAGGTTGCGCGCGATGGCGTCGCGATCTTCCTTGTCGCGGTCGTAGGGGATGACCTCCGCGCCATAGCTCTTGGTGCGCTCGATCTTGGACACCGGCGCATCGGACGGCATCACGATGGCCGCGGGCATGCCGAGGAGTTGCGCCGCAGCGGCGACACCCTGCGCGTGATTGCCCGACGAGAACGCGACGACGCCCGCCTTTCGCGCGGCTTCCGGAATGGAGGACAATTTATTGTAGGCACCACGGAACTTGAAGGACCCGGTTCGCTGCAGCACTTCCGGCTTCAGGAATATCCGTCCGCCGGTCAGCGCATCGAGTGCAGGCGACGAAATCAGGCGGGTCCGGACAGCGACGGGCGCGAGAACGCGCGCGGCGGCATCGACATCGGCGGCGGTCGGAAGAACAGGATCGGTCATGGCGCATGTATAGCGCGCCTGCCTGTTCCGGCAAGATCAGCGCAAGGCAGCGGCCATGCGCGATCAGGCGGTCGGCACGGTGTCCGAGGCGAGCCGCAGCCGGCGGGCGAGACGCCGGCGCCAGCGGCGCTTGACCTGAGGCGGGCGTTCGCGCGTCACGTTGTCAATGAAGGCCTGCGCGCAGGCGCCCCAGCTTCGCGACGCCGCAAACACGCGGCAGGCCTCGCGCGGGATGTTCAAGGCCGCAAGACAGGCCGTGCGGAGATCGTTGTTCAGCACACCGACCGGCGCATCGCCGATCACATCCAGCGGGCCGGGAACGGGCAAGGCCGCGACAGGCACGCCGCTGGCAAGCGCTTCGAGCAGGACGAGACCGAACGTATCGGTCTTGCTCGGGAAGACGAAGACGTCAGCCGCCGAATAGGTCTCGGCCAGCCTCTCGCCCTGCATGGTGCCGAGGAACACCGCATCAGGGAATTTGCGCTCAAGCTCCGCGCGTGCAGGGCCATCGCCGACCACAACCTTGGTGCCGGGCAGATCGAGTTCGAGGAACGCTTCGAGATTCTTTTCGACCGCGACACGGCCCACCGACAGGAACACCGGACGCGGCAAAGCCAGATCGAAATCGCGCGGACGGAACAGATCTGCGTCGACGCCGCGCGACCACAGCACAACATTGCTGAAACCGCGGCCACGCAGTTCGTCGGCGAGCGCGGGCGTGGCCGCCATCACCGCATCGCTGGAGCCGTGAAAAAAGCGCAACGCGGCCCAGACCCAGGATTCCGGAATCGGAAAACGCGCGGAGACGTATTCCGGAAAGCGGGTGTGGAAGCTGGTGGTGAACGGCACCTTGTTCTTGAGGCAATAGCGCCGCACCAGAATGCCGATCGGCCCTTCGGTCGCGATATGAACGTAGTCGGGCTGCGCCTCCTCGATCATGCGCGCGACCTTGCTGGGCCACGGCAACGCGAGCTGAATGTCCGCGTAGCTTGGAAGCGAGATGGTGCGGAACGATTGCGGTGTCAGGAACTGGATATCGACACCGATCACAGCGGCAGCTTCCGCCATCTTGGTCAGCGTACGGACCACGCCGTTGACCTGCGGATGCCAGGCGTCCGTTGCGATCAGGATACGCATCAGGCCGCCTGCGCCGTCGTGACGCGTGAAATGGGCTGCGGCCGGCGCAGCGGATCTGTCCATGTCAAAATCTCGAACCGGCCGTCCTCATGCTCGACCAATGCCGTGCAGCTCTCGACCCAGTCGCCGCAATTCATGTAGCGGATGCCGTTTTCATCGCGGATCGTCGCGTAGTGAATATGGCCGCAGATCACACCGTCGGTACCATGCCGCTTGGCTTCACCGGCCAGCGTCTGCTCGAACGCGCCGATATAGTTGACCGCGTTCTTCACCTTCTGCTTGGCCCATTGCGACAGAGACCAGTAAGGCCTGCCGAACAGCTTGCGGAATGCGTTGACCAGCCGGTTCATCTGGATCGCGAAATCGTAAGCGCGGTCGCCGAGATGCGCGAGCCAGCGCGCGTTCTGAACGACGAGATCGAAGATATCGCCGTGAATGACGAGATACTTCTTGCCGTCCGCGCCTTCGTGGATGGCGGTTTCGACAACCTCGATGCCGCCGAAATGGGTGCCGTAATAGGACCGCAGGAATTCGTCGTGATTGCCTGGAATGTAGATGACCCTGGCGCCCTTGCGGACCCTGCGCAGCATCTTCTGCACGAAGTCATTGTGGGATTGGGGCCAGTGCCAGTTCGATTTCAGCGCCCAGCCGTCGATGATGTCTCCGACCAGATAGATCGTATCGGCGTCATGGCAGCGGAGGAAGTCGAGAAGGCGGTCGGCTTGCGAGCCGCGGGCTCCGAGATGGACATCGGAGATGAACAAGGTGCGAAAGCGTCGTTCAGGACTGCTATCGCTGATAGCGTCTCTTTCCATGCGCGAGCCTTTATCAAACATCCATGACAGCGCGATGACAGGTCACGCCGCCTGCAAACCTGCCGTCCGCTCGAAACAAACCAGCGTATAGATGCCGAACGGCGCAACTTTGCGCCGCTCGACCAGGGTCGTACCGGCATTTGATTGCGCCCAAGCCTGCAGCCGCCCGAACGGGAATTCCGGGCGGAGGCCGAGGGCGCGGGTTTTCTTCGCCGCCCAGCGCTCGACCGCGGCGGCAACGCCGACTTCGGAATAAAGGTGGTTCACGAGGATGATGCGCCCACCAGGCTTCACCACGCGGTGGCATTCCGAGAGCACCTGCTCGGGATTGGCGACCAGCGTGATAACGAACTGCGCCACCACGCAATCGAACGTCGCATCCTCGAACGTCATCTGATGCGCGTCCATCTGATGAACCGCCTTGACGAACGGATACTTGCCGCTTGCCATCTTGGCGCGGGCCTTCTCGAGCATCGGGGCGCTCATGTCGATGCCGGTGATCTCGGTGCTGTTGTCGTAGTCGTCGAACGACAGTCCGGTGCCGACTCCGACTTCGAGGATCTTTCCGCCGATGGAGCGCGCCGCCTCGGCCGCGGCGCGACGGCCCTTCACCATCACCGGGCCGCACACGGCGTCATAGATCGGCGCCCAGCGGGCATAGGCGGTTTCAACGACGGTCTTTTCAAGATCGGACGAGCGCATCACGGTTCCAGTCAGCGGTCTTAAGGAATCAGATTTCGTTTCGCTTACTGGCGATTAGCAGCCGAGTACGACAAACAGGCGACAGCCGCGGCAGCTTGTCGCGCGAGGCTCATGGCGGCTCCAAATATGACCGGAATTTCCCGCGATCGTCATTGCGAGGAGCACTTGCGACGAAGCAATCCATTCTTCTCAATTGCTTCGTCGAAAGTCACGCAACCTGAATTCCGGCCTAAGTGTAGAACGCATGAAAGTGATGGATCGGCCCGTGGCCGTGCCCGACCTTCAGCCGGTCCGCTGCGGCGATGGCCGCGCTGACAAAGGCTTTGGCGTCGCGGACAGAGCGCTCAAGGGTGTGCCCCCTGGCAAGGCCCGCCGCGATGGCTGACGACAGCGAGCATCCGGTGCCGTGAGTGTTGCTGGTGGCGATGCGCGGCGCGGCGAGCCGGATCACCGCGTTTGCGTCGATCAGATAGTCCGTGCTCTCTGGCCCGTGCCCATGACCGCCCTTGATCAGGACGGCAGGACATCCGAGCGCGAGCAACCGCCTGCCCTGCTGTTCGATCTCCTGCTCGCTCGACGCGATGCTCTCATCGAGCAGCGCAGCGGCTTCCGGCAGATTGGGTGTGATGAGATGCGCGCGCGGAAAGAGCTTGCTGCGCAGGGCATCGACCGCATCGGACGACAACAGCCGGTCACCGGACGTTGCGACCATCACCGGATCGAACACGACATGCGGCGGCGACCAGCGATCAAGACCCGTGACAATGGCGTCGATGGCCTCGCCCCGCGCCACCATGCCGATCTTGACCGCCCTCACGTCGAGGTCGCTGAACACGGCGTCGATCTGCGCGGTGATGAAATCGGCCGGAACGTCGTGGATGCCGGTGACGCCCTTTGTGTTCTGCGCCGTCAGCGCGGTAATGACGGACGCACCGTAAACGCCAAGAGCGGAAAAGGTCTTGAGGTCGGCCTGAATCCCGGCGCCGCCGCCCGAATCCGAACCGGCTATCGTGAGCGCAATCGGTATGCTCATGGCTGTCTCATCCGGCGTTCCGGGCTCCTGCTATCCTGCTCTAACCCGTTGAATAAACGCGAGCAAGCGACCTTGCCATGGGGAGCGGATTTGGCTCTATTGCCCCTCAGAACACGTCTTACTACCTGCCGGAGAAACAGCGATGGTCCCCTTCTTTGTCCAGATCAAATGCAAGCTGGGCCAGTCCTACGTGGTCGCCAACGCGATCGCCGAGGCTGAAATCGCCTCTGAAATCTACTCCACGGCGGGCGACTACGATCTGCTGGTCAAGTTCTATGTCGATAGCGGAACGGATATCGGCCACTTCGTGAACGAGAAGCTGCAGGTCATTCCCGGCATCCAGGACACCTATACGATCATCACGTTCAAGGCGTTCGGGGTCTAAGCCCGGGCGGCCTTTCAGGCCGCTTTGGATTCCTCGGTCACCGGCGCGTCGGGATTTTCCTCGTCATCGGCCATGGTGGCGATGGCGGCGACCGGCGTGTCGCGCAGCCGCTTCAGGCCGAGATAACGCTCGCGCAGGATGACGAAGATTCCCGCGCTGGCCACGATGATCGCGCCGAACACGATGTAAGGCGTCGGCACCTCGCCGAAGAACCAGTAGCCAAGCATGAAGGCCCACAGCATCGCGGTGTAATCGAACGGCGCGAGGAACGACGCCGGCGCGTAGCGATAGCTGTCGGTGAAAAAGATCTGCCCGAGGCCGCCGGCGATGCCGATGCCACCCAGAATAACCACGTCCTGCCATGTGGACGGCATGCGCCAGCCGAATGGTGCGGTCAGCAGCGAGACCAGCAACACCAGCAGCGTCATGAAGATCACGATGGACGATGTGGTCTCGGTCGCGGTCAGCCGCCGGATCTGGATCGACGCGCCGCCAGCGGTGAAAGCATTGGTCAGCGCAAACAGGATGCCGACGATCATCGACGCCGTCAGCGCGGCATGATCGCGGAAGTACGGCATCAGCATCAGGATGACGCCGCAGAAACCGAAGGCGACCGCGGACCAGCGATAGGCGTGGACCTTCTCCTTCAGGAACACCGCCGCGAAGATGACCGTGATCAGCGGCGACGCAAACGCGATGGCGGTAAAGTCCGCAATCGGAATCCGCGCCAGCGCTGCGAACGTCGCGAAGGTCCCGACCACACTGAACACGCCGCGCAGCAGATGTTCCCTGGGACGCTCGGTCCGCAGCGCGCCCTTGAGCTGCCCGCGCCAGCCGAACACGACCAGGATCGGGATCAGCGCGAACAGCGAACGGAAGAACGCGACCTGTCCTTCCGGATATGCTCCGGCCAGATAGCGCACCTGCGCGCCCATGATCGCGAACATCAGGGTGCTCGCGACCTTGAACGAAACGGCTTTGACGATGTGCATCGGAGATGAGAATCTGGAGGGCAATTTTCGGCCCGACAAAGCATGCTCCGGCTGCCGGGGAAAGCCCGGCTGCAACATGGCTTCCAGCGGCGCCATGCAGACGACTTGCCCGTTTCTGCGGCAATCAGCTCTTCTTCTTGGGCCTTGCCGGGCCGTCCACCGCAGGGAGCGACTTGAGATAGGCCGCCATCGCGGCGCGGTCCTCATCGCTGAGTTCCGAGGTGTTCTTGATCACCCGCACCATCGAGCCGCCGGCGGTATCGCCGCTGGGCAGTTCGCCGGTCTTGAGGAACCAGGCGATCTCCTTCTCGCTCCAGTCCTTGAGGCCCTTCTGGGTAATGTTCGGAACCCAGCCCTCGCCTTCCGGGTTCGGCCCCCCGGCGAAGCGCTGCGAGGCCACGATGCCGCCGAGAAAATTGCGCGGGCTATGGCACTCGGCGCAGTGGCCGAGGCCGTTGACGAGGTAAGCGCCGCGATTCCACGCCGCCGACTGCTTTGGGTCCGGCACGAACGGCTTGTCATCCATGAACAGGAATTTCCATCCGCCGACCAGACGGCGGATGTTGAACGGAAACGTCACATCGTGCGGACGTGCCCGGCCGGACAGCGGCGGCAGGGTCTTGATGTAGGCGAACAGGTCGCGGATGTCGTTGTCGGTGGCGTGGGTGTACGACCCGTACGGAAGCGACGGATAGTAATGCTCTCCGTTCGGCGAGGTGCCGTGCTTCACGGCGTTGATGAAATCTACTTCGCTCCAGTTGCCGATGCCGTTCTGCTTGTGCGGCGAGATATTCGGCACATGGAAGGTGCCGAATGGCGACGGGATCGCCAGCCCGCCGCCGAGCATGGTGCGCGGCTCGCCCGTAACGCCATGACAGGACGCGCAGCCGCCGGCGTCGAATACCGCTTTGCCGTTGGCGACATTGGGGGTGTAGGCAGGCAGCGCCGCGGCGGACACCACGACGGGCATGGTGACGAACCAGAAAACGCCCGCACCGGCGATCAGGGCGATCAGCGCCAACAGAATGAGTTTTCGCACCATGCTTCCCTCGCGATGATCAGCCCCCCTCTCCCCATAGCCCGTCGAAGACGGGCGTAAACGCCCTTTCGGGGGAGAGGATTGGGGTGAGGGGCTCCAGGTCTATCGAGAGATTCTACGCCCTCACCCGCCGCGCTTCGCGCGCCGACCTCTCCCCACGGGAGAGGTAAGCCGAGACAAGCACTCAGACCAATTTGGTTGCAAGTTGAATTGCGCGCAGCGTCAAAACAAATCAGCTATTCTTCACGCGGAACGTCTCGTGGCAGCCGGAGCAGGCCTTACCGATGCTCGGCATCGCCGCCTTGAGGCTGTCGGCATCCTTGATCTTGCCCTTGGCTTCGCTGACCGCCTTGGCGAAATTGGCCGTTGCCGCCTCGAATCCTGCCTTGTCCTCCCAGATCTTGGGGGACGGCGTGTATTCGCTGGTCTGCTTCACGTCTTTCACGCTGGCCGGATAGAGCGACGGAATCTTCTTGGCGGATGCTTCAAGCTGCGCCAGAGCGGCATCGACAGCAGCCTGATCGTAAGGCTTGTCGCCGCGCGCCATCGGGCTGAGAGTGCCGCCAAGGGCTTTGCCATTTGCCTTCATGCTGGCATGGCTCTGTTCGATCAGATCCTGCTGCGCCACCACCGCGGTGGCGCCAAAAAGAACTGCAGCAACAACTAGAACGGCACGTTTCATCGGGTATTTCCTTCCTTGAGCTTAAAGTAACGCTTCACTTTAACCTTCGCCAAAATCGTGCATTCCCTCGCATCCTGACAAGGCCAAGAATTTTTTCGTGAGACGGGAATTTTTCTACATGCGGTGTACGCGGCGGCTGTTTTCAATCGCCATCCAGACACGCTCGGCTGTGGCCGGCATGTCGATATGGCCGATGCCATAGTCGCGATAAAGACCGTCGATGATCGCATTCACCACTGCGGGACAGGAGCCGATGGCGCCCGCCTCGCCCGCGCCCTTGACGCCTAGGGGATTGGTCTTGCACGGCACGTTATGGGTCTCGAACTTGATCGATGGGCCGTCCGCAGCACGCGGCAGCGCATAATCCATGAACGTGCCGGTGACGAGCTGGCCGTCGGTGGCATCGTACACCGCCGCCTCCATCAGGGCCTGACCGATGCCCTGCATGGTGCCGCCATGGACCTGACCCGCCAGCAACAACGGGTTCAGCGTCACACCGAAATCGTCGACAATGACGTAGTTCACCACATGGATCACGCCAGTGGATGGATCGATCTCGACCTCGGCGATATGCGTGCCGTTCGGATAGGTGCCGTCGGCGCTGCTGAACGTGCTGCTGGCAGTGAGCTTCGACGGATCGGCCCCGGCGCGTTTCGCAAGGTCTGCGAATGACACCGTGCGATCGGTGCCGACGATGCGGATCGCACCGTCGCTGAATTCCAGATCGCCCGCGCCGGTTTCCAGCACGTCGGCCGCGATGTCCTTCAAATTTGTGCCGAGCGTGCGCGTTGCCCGCTCCACACTGACGCCGCCGGAGGGAATCGAACTGGAACCGCCGGTGCCGAGACCGGTTGCGATCTCGTCGGTATCGCCCTGATGAATATGGACACGCTCCGGTGCAATTCCGAACTGCTCAGCGACAATCTGCGCATAGGCCGTCTGGTGCCCCTGCCCGCTCGATTGCGTGCCGATCAGAATGGTAATGTCGCCGTCGGAATCGAGCCGCACCTGCGCGGTCTCCTCGCCCATGGTACCGCAGACCTCGACATAGGTGCCGAGACCGATGCCGCGCACGAGTCCCTGCTTCTTCGCAGCCTTGGCGCGCCGGGGAAACTCCTTCCACTCGGCCACATCCATCGCGCGCTTCATGTGCGCGGCGAAGTCGCCCGAGTCATAGATTTTGCCGGTGGCCGTCTTGTAGGGCATGGCCTTCGGCTGAATGAAATTCTTGCGGCGGATCGCATCGGGCGCCATGCCCAGCTTGCGCGCAGCCGCATCGACAAGGCGCTCGACCACATAGGCGGCCTCGGGGCGTCCGGCACCGCGATAGGCATCGACCGGCACCGTGTTGGTGAACACCGTGCGGACGCGGCAATGGAAGGCCTGAAGATCGTAGAGGCCGGGCAGCATGCCCGCGCCGCCGTGCGGAATATACGGCCCGAAGGTGGACAGATAAGCGCCCATGTCGCCCATCAGATCGACATCCATGCCGAGAAATTTGCCATCCTCGGCGAGCGCCATGCGCGCCGTGGTGACGTTGTCCCGCCCCTGCGCATCGCCGACAAAATGATCGGCACGCTCCGCCGTCCATTTCACCGTCTTCTTCAGCTTGCGGGCCGCGACAGCGGCCAGCGCATATTCCCGATAGGGAAACAGCTTGGTGCCGAAGCCGCCGCCGACATCCGGGCAGATCACCCGCATCTTCTCGACGGGAATGTTGAGCACGTTCTGGCAGAGAATGTCGCGCAGCCGGTGGCTGCCCTGGCTGCCGATGGTCAGCGTGAGATGGTCACGCTTGGCATCGTATTCGCAGACGACCGCGCGGGTCTCCATGTAGTTGGTGACGATGCGCGGATTGACGATGCTGATCTCAGCCACCGCATGTGCTTTCGCAAAAGCCGCCTCGGTCGCCTTCTTGTCGCCGATGGACGTATCGAACAGCACATTGCCGGTATGATCCGGCCAGACCTGCGGCGCACCCTTCTTCACCGCGTTGACCAGTCCGACCACGGCTGGCAACGGCGTCCATTCCACCTCGATGGCTTCGAGTGCGTCGCGCGCCTGCTCGACCGTTTCGGCGACGACAAATGCAACCGCATCGCCGACATGGCGGACGACATCGCGCGCGAGGATCGGATATGGCGGGCCGGTGAAAGGCTCGTCCGGAAGATTAAAGAGGCAGGGAAGTCCGCCGAGATCCTTCACGTCATCCGGCGTCAGAATCGCGGCGACGCCCGGCAGCGCCCGCGCCTTCGTCGCATCGAGCTTGAACTTCGCATGGGCGTGCGGGGAGCGCAGCACAAGGGCATGCAGCGCCGCGGCTGGCGTGTAGTCGTCCGTGTAACGGCCCTTGCCGCGAATGAGTGCATCATCCTCCTTGCGAAGGACGCTTTGACCGACACCGAATTTGACAGGAGCCATAAAAATCTTCCCGACTGCAATCTGGAACTGTTCTAAGCTCCATCATGCAGCGGAATGGCAGGAAGCGCAAATGGCTTACCGGCGCACCAGCGCCGTCAGCCAGCGCTTTCCGAACAGCAGCAGAATGCAGATCGCGTAAACAAGCGCCCCCACCGCGATCAAAACTCCGAGAGCGGATTCATCTCGCAGGGATGTCATGCTCGCCAGCGCGGATGCCGCCCAACGCGATGTGAGCCAAAGTGCCGCAGCGAGAATCACCCCTGCCGCGGCGAACTTCACCAGCGACGTCACCATTGCGCGGTCGAACACAAAGAACTTCCTGCGAGTGGCGAAAAGAACAACCAGCAGCAGATTGACCCAGGCCCCGACCGCTGTTGCCAGCGCGAGGCCGATTTGCGCCAGCGACCCGACCAGCGCCACCTTGAGTGCAACATTGACCGCAACGCCGGTCAGCGCGGCCTTCACCGGTGTCGCGGTGTCCTTGCGGGCATAGAATGTCGCCACCGCGCTTCGGATCAGCACGAACGGGATCAGCCCGACCGCATAGGCCGCGAGTGTCGCACCGGCGGCCGCGGCATCCGCCTTCGAGAATGCGCCGCGCGCGAACATCGCCCGCATGATGACGTCCGGCACGGTGATGAAAGCCGCGACGAAGGGAATCGAAAACAGCAGGGTGAAATCGAAGGCGCGGCGCTGCGAGGCAATCGCGCCCTCATGATCGCCTGCGGTAATCCGCCGTGACATTTCCGGCAGCAGCACCGTGCCGATCGCGATGCCGATCACGCCGATCGGCAACTGATTGAGCCGGTCAGCGTAGTACAGCGCCGACAGCGCGCCGGCGGCCAGGAACGTGGCGATGATGGTGTCGGCGAACAGCGCAACCTGCGTTCCCATCGAGCCGAGGGTCGCGGGACCGAGCGCGCGGAAGAAGCTGCGCACGTCGTCGTCGAGCTTGAGCGAGGTGAACTTCGGCAGGATGCCGTGAACCTTGGCGTCACCGGCAAGGAGAATGTACTGCAGGAAGCCGGAGATCAGAACGCCCCACGCCGCCGCGTGGCCGGCGGTCGGAAAGAACGCCGCCAGCGCCAGCGTCGCCATCATCGACAGGTTGAGAAAGATCGGCGCGGCCGCCGCGCTGGCGAAGCGGTGCATGACATTGAGCATGCCGCCATAGAGCGTCACCAGCGTGATCAGCAGCAGATAGGGAAAGGTAATCCGGGTCAGTTCGATGGCCAGCGTGCGCTGGGCCGGATCGTCGGTGAAGCCCGGTGCCAATATCGTCATCGCCTGCGGCATGAAGATCATGGCAAGGACCAGCAGCACCACCTGCGATGCAAACAAAAGGGTGAAGATGCGGTCGCTGAACAGTTTCGCGGCGGCCTCCCCTCGCTCCCCGTGGACATGCGCATAGGCCGGCACGAAGGCGGCATTGAAGGCCCCCTCCGCGAAAATCGCCCGGAAATGATTGGGGAGCCGCAGCGCCACGAAAAAGGCGTCGGCCAGGGGACCGGCGCCCAGGATCGCCGCGAGCATGATGTCGCGCGCGAAGCCGGTGACCCGCGAGAGAAGTGTATAGCCGCCGACGGTGAAAATGCGCCCGAGCATTGGATAGTCCTACCGCATGACGCGGGGGCGCAAAACGCTCAAATCCTCAGGACAGCGCGTCGCGCACAGCCTTGATGACGCGATCCTGAGCCGCCGGCTCTAGATAGGCGTGCATCGGCAGGCTGATGACATCCGAAGACAGCTTTTCGCTGACGGCAAGCCCGCCTTCGGCCACGGGATAGTGCTTGTAGGCCGTCTGCTGGTGCATGGACTTCGGATAGTAGATCGCGGTCGGGATGCCCTGCGCCTTGAGCGCATCGGCGAACGCCTCGCGCCCGCCATTCGGCAGGCGGATGGTGTACTGCGCCCAGGTCGACACATTGCCGTCGGCCACGCGCGGCGCGATCACGATGTTATGCAGCGCATCGAAATAGCGGCTGGCGACCTTGTTGCGGGCCTCGATCTCGTCATCGAAAATCTTCAGCTTCTCGATCAGGATCGCGGCCTGCATGGTGTCGAGGCGCGCGGTCAGTCCGAGGCGGACGTTGTCGTATTTCTCGGTGCCCTGCCCATGCACACGGATGCTGCGCAGGCGCTCTGCGAGATCGGCATCATTGGTGAAGATTGCGCCGCCGTCGCCGTAGCACCCGAGCGGCTTTGCGGGGAAGAAGCTGGTCGCCGTGGCCAGACCGAAGGTGCCGAGCTTGCGGCCCTTGTAGGTGGCGCCGAACGACTGCGCGGCGTCGTCCAGCACGAACAGCCCCTCGCTCCTCGCAACTTCCGCGACCGCATCGTGATCGGCGCTCTGGCCGAACAGATCGACCGGCACAATCGCTTTCGGTTTGAGGCCGAGCTTGCGGGCGGTGGCGATACCCTTCTTGAGGGAGGCGATGTCCATGTTGAACGAGGTTTCGTCCACATCGACGAACACCGGCGTTGCCCCCGCGAGCGCGACAACTTCCCCGGTGGCGCAGAAGGTGAACGACGGACAGAGCACCGCATCGCCGGGACCGACGCCCTGCGCCATCAGCACCATCAGCAACGCATCGGTGCCGCTGGCGCAGGCGATAACATGCTTCGCGCCGCAATAGGCCGCAAGGTCCGCTTCGAGCTGCGTTACTTCTGGGCCGTTGATGAACTGGCAATGGGTCAGCACCCGCGCAACGGCATCGTCAATCTTCGCGCCGAGACGGCGGCGCTGCGCGCCGATGTCGATAAAGGCCACGGGTTCTGATCGCAGATGCTGGTTCATGGTGCGTGCCAAATCCATTCCGAAAGATAATGATGCGGCTCGTCAGCTTGCGACGGCGCGCGGTCCCTTGCGCAGCGGCGCGGCAATCGAGCCGGCCGGGGCATCGAGGCACTTGATCGCGATTTCCAGGCTCGCGACGCCTTCATCGCCGGTGACGGCTGGCGCGTTACCGCTGCGCACGGCATCGAGGAAGGCGACCAGTTCAGCGCGCAACGGCTCGTCATGCCCGACCGAAAGATGCCGCATCGAATAGCTGCCGTCGCGCTGGAAGCCGAAGCACTCGGTCACCTGACGGGTCAGCAGGTCGCCCTGGATATACTTGCCGCGCGTCGCCACCGTGACGCTGCGCGCCTTGAACGGCGTCAGCCAGTTGGTGTTGATATGTGCGAGCACGCCGGAGGCGGTGCGGAATTGAAGCAGCGCGATGTCCTCGCGCTCGGCGACGGCGCTCGCAAGCTGCGGCTGCACATCGACGATGTCGGATTCGGTGAACCAGCGGATCAGGTCGATGTCATGCACGGCAAGGTCGATCACCACGCCGACATTCGACATGCGCGGCGGGAACGGGCCGACGCGGGTAATCGCAATCGACAGGATTTCCTCGTCCTTGATCGCCTGCTTGATCGCGGCAACAGCGGGATTGAAGCGCTCGACATGACCGACCATCAGCGTCACGCCGGCCGCGCGCGCGGCGGAGACGATCTCGTTGCCTTCCTCGACGGAAGAGGCGATCGGCTTTTCGACCAGAACATGGATCTTCTTCGCGATGCAGGCGAGAGACACGTCGCGGTGAAGATGCGTCGGCGCGGCGATGGTCACGGCGTCCGGACCGGCCTCGAGCATTTCTTCGAGGGTCGCGAAGGTCGGGCAGCCGACAATCTCGACCGCGCGCGTGCGGTGCGCGGGAAGCGGATCGACAATGCCGACGAGTTCGACGCCCGGCAGGCCGGCCAGCACACGGGCATGGTTGGTGCCCATGACACCCGCGCCCACCACGCCGACGCGCAGCACGCGGCCCTCATCAGCGTTACCCTTTGCCGACACCGTTGAACTCATCTTTGAAGTCCCTGAAGTCTTGAATTCCGGGCGCTGAGTCGCGCGCCGTTGACAGGCTGATGTCCTAGCATGCCGTCACATATGTGGCGAACGGCGCAGGCTGGAATCCTTACACGTTTTGATTCAAAGAATTACATCGCGAGCCGGTGTAACCCTTTGAAAAACCGGAGGCTTCCGAAACGAGAGCCGCCTCACAAGCGCCGGTAGTCATCCTCGATGCGGATGATGTCGTCCTCGCCGAGATAGCTGCCGGTCTGGACCTCGATCAGTTCCAGCGGAATCTTTCCCGGATTTTCCATGCGGTGAACCGCGCCGATCGGGATGTAGATCGACTCGTTCTCGTGAACCATCTTCTGCATCTCGTTCACCGTCACCAGCGCCGTGCCGCGCACCACGATCCAGTGCTCGGAACGGTGATGATGCTTCTGCAGCGAGAGCCGTCCGCCCGCCTTCACAATGATGCGCTTCACCTGATGGCGTTCGCCGATATCGAGCGACTGGTACGATCCCCAGGGCCGATGAACCTTGATGTGATCTTCCGTCACCTGCGGCGCGACAGTGCGCAGCTTGCCGACCAGACGCTTCAAGCCGTTCGGGTCGTTCTGCCGCGACACCAGAACGGCGTCCTGTGTCGCGACCACCACGAGATCGTCGACGCCTTCCAGCGCGACCAGCGCCTTGTCGGTCGAGACGTTGCAGTTGCGCGAGTCCTCGAACACCGTGAGGCCCTGCGCAACATTGCCGTGCTCGTCCTTGTCCGACAGTTCCCACACCGCGTGCCAGGAGCCGACATCGGACCAGCCACAGGAGACCGGGATCACGGCGGCCTGCCTGGTCTTCTCCATTACGGCGTAGTCGATGGAAATCGGCGTCGCCTTACCGAACGACTCCAGCGGCAGCGTCACGAAGGCGAGATCGCGCCCGGCATTGTCCACCGCTTCGACAAGCGCGGCCACGCTGTCGGCATCGACGCCGCGATATTCATCGAGCAGCATCTGTGCGCGGAACATGAAGTTTCCGCAGTTCCAGAGATAGCCATCGGCGACATATTTTTCCGCGGTCGCGTGATCCGGCTTCTCAACGAATCTTGCAACCGTCCGGACCTCTCCGGAAACGACATCGCCGGGGCGGATGTAACCGTATTCGGTGGCCGGCCGCTCGGGAAGCACACCGAATGTCACGATGCGCCCGGCATTCGCCACGCTCAAGGCCTTGCGGCAAGCTTCGACAAACGCGGCAGGATCGCGCACGACGTGATCGGCTGCGAGCGCAAGCACCACCGCATCCGCGTCCCGCGTCAGGGCAAAGGCTGCGCCCGCCGCAATGGCAGGACCGGAATCGCGCCGCGCCGGCTCCAGCAGAATATCGGCCTCGAGGCCGATCTCATTCAATTGCTCCAGCACCATGAAGCGATAGGCCGCGTTGGTGATGACGATGGGCCGCGCGAACAGGCTTTGATCGCTGACGCGCAGCATCGTGTCCTGGAATGTCGAATTGGAGCCGAACAGGCGCAGGAATTGCTTGGGACGCCCCTCGCGCGACGCAGGCCACAGCCGCGTGCCCGCTCCGCCGCACATGATCAGTGGAATAATGCGCTCGCTCATGCGTCCTCAATCAATAAATCAGGAGAGCTGATGATACTCGCGATACCACGCCGCGAACCGCGCGACACCGTCTTCGATCGTCGTTGAGGGGCGGAAGCCGACCTCACGCATCAGATCGTCGACATCCGCGAAGGTCACCGGCACATCGCCCGGCTGGATCGGCATCAATTTCTTCTCGGCCTTGCGTCCGAATTCCTTTTCGAGGACCTCGACGACCTTGGTCAATTCCTCGGGATGATTGTTGCCGACATTGAAGACGCGCCAGGGCGCCGCACTGGTGCTGGGATCCGGAACCGCATTCGGAGCCAGGGTCTGCGCGACCGGCGGCCGATCCATCAGCCGCACGATAGCTTCCGTTACGTCGTCAACGTAGGTGAAATCGCGGCGCATGTTGCCGTAGTTGAACATCTTGATCGGCCTGCCTGCGAGGATCGCATCGGCAAACAGATACATCGCCATGTCCGGCCGGCCCCAAGGGCCATAGACCGTGAAGAAGCGCAGACCGGTCGTCGGAATACCGAACAGGTGGCTGTAGGAATGCGCCATCAGTTCATTGGCCTTCTTGGAGGCCGCATACAGACTGACAGGATGATCGACGCTGTCATGCACCGAGAACGGCAGCTTGGTGTTGGCGCCGTAAACCGACGACGACGATGCGTAAAGCAGATGCTTGCAGTCGTTGTGCCGGCAGCCTTCGAGGATATTGATGAAGCCCTGGAGATTGGCATCCACATAGGCATGCGGATTTTCCAGCGAGTAACGTACACCCGCCTGCGCCGCCAGATGGATCACGACCGGAAAACGGTGCGCCTTGAACAGGTCCGCCGTGACTGCGCGGTCGGCAAGATCGAGCTTGATGAAGCTGAACGACGGATCGTTCCTGAGCACGTCGAGACGCGCTTCCTTCAGCTTCGGATCATAGTAGTCGTTGATATTGTCGACGCCGACAACCCGATAGCCTGCCTGCAGCAGCTTTTGCGACTGATGAAATCCGATAAATCCGGCGGCGCCTGTCACGAGTATTGTTCGATCCGACATTCGTTTCACCATCCGGCGTTCAAAGCCGCCACAACTCGATGCCGTCAGGACGGCTGGCGCGGTCGAGCCTCATTTTCACGTCGAGCACAAGACCCTGCCCTCTGTTCAGCAGCTTCTGGATCAGCGGCCAGCCCGCATTGATGTAACTCTGATGTGCAACGGCCATGATGACCGCATCGGCGGGCTGCAACGCAGCGGCATCAACCAGTTTGACACCGTATTCGTGCATGGCGTCCGCCGGGTCCGCCATCGGATCGTTCACCTGCACCGTGAGTCCGAACGACTCAAGTTCGCGGATGATGTCGATCACGCGGGAGTTGCGCGTATCCGGCACGTCTTCCTTGAAGGTCAGGCCGAGAATGGTGACCACACCGCCGTTGCTCTTCCGCCGCAGCAGGCCGCGGATGCATTCGCGCGCGACGCGCTGGCCCATGCCGTCGTTGATGCGCCGGCCGGCCAGAATGACCTCCGGATGATAGCCCGCGCGCTCTGCGCGATAGGTCAGATAATACGGATCGACCCCGATGCAGTGCCCGCCGACAAGTCCCGGCTGAAACGGCATGAAATTCCATTTGGTGCGCGCCGCCGCCAGCACATCGCCGGTGTCGATATTCAGCGCCTGGAAAATCAGCGACAATTCGTTCATGAACGCGATATTGAGATCGCGCTGCGTGTTCTCGATCACCTTCGCGGCTTCAGCCACCTTGATGGACGGCGCGCGATGAATCCCCGCCGTCACCACCGATCCATAGACGCTGGCGACAATGTCGAGCGTCGGCGCATCCTGCGCCGAGACCACCTTCATGATCGTTTCGAAGCGATGCTGCTTGTCGCCGGGATTGATGCGTTCCGGTGAATAACCGACCTTGAAATCCGACCCAGCCTTCAACCCCGATGTCTTTTCAAGAATGGGAACGCAATCGTCTTCAACCGCGCCGGGATAAACCGTCGACTCATAAACAACGATGTCGCCTGCCTTGAGCACCGACCCCACCGTGCGGGACGCTGCGAACATCGCGCCGAGATCGGGCTGGCGTGCATCGTCGATCGGCGTCGGCACGGTGACGATGAAAAAGTCCGACGAGGCCAGATCCTTCACATCGTGGGTGAACGAGAGTGAGGCATGGCGCAAATCCGCAGCCTCCACTTCGTGCGTGCGATCATGAAAGGCGCGCAACTCGGCAATACGTCTCTGGTCGATGTCGAAACCGGTGACGGGAACCCCGGCGCGTGCAAAAGCGGCCGCGACCGGCAATCCAACATAGCCAAGCCCGATGACCGCGATTTTCCGCCCGTGTGTCACGAATTATTGTCCCCCAACGTCTGTGGGGCACGACCGGCGCGGGTCCCCCACAATCAAGCCGCCCTCTTTAGCCGCCGCGCGGCAGGCGCCGCAATAGGCGGAGCCTGCCTACTTGCCAGAACAGCCCTAAAGCCATACCAAGACCCCTGAAAAGGGCCGCCGGAGGCTGTATTCGGGTCCTTCCTCTGACTTCAGCAACATTAACCATCGCGGTCCGGAATGCGCGGATTTCTCCTACTTGCCGCTCGAATACTGGTGTCGGCGGCGCTGCTCTATTTCGCGTTCCGCGGCATCAATTTCGCCGCCATCCAGTCTCGCCTGAGCCAGATCAGCCCCGGCTGGTTTCTGCTCGCCGTGCTGGCGACCATCTTCCAGATTTTCCTCGGCGCCCTGCGCTGGCGGGAAATCAGCGCGCGCTGCGCCGCCGCCCTCGGAACCGGTCAAGCCTTTCGCTACAACATGATCGGTGCGTTCTTCAACCAGACGCTGCCATCGACCATTGGCGGCGACGCCATGCGGCTGTGGCTGGTGCGGCACACCGGCGCCGGCTGGCGCGCGGCCACCTATTCCGTGCTTGTCGATCGCGCCATCGGATTGATCGCGCTTGCGCTGATCGTCGTTACCAGCCTGCCCTGGAGCTACGACCTGATCGGCAGTCCGCGCGGGCGGCTGGCGCTGCTGCTGGTTGACCTGGCTGCGATCTCGACCGGCGTCGGTTTTCTGATCTATGGGGTGCTGCCCTGGAAATGGCTCAAGACGCTCTGGCCGCTCCGCCATATCCATGCCTGCGCGGTGATCGCCAATCAGGTGATCTTCAACCGCAACAGCGGACCGAAAGTCACCGCACTCTCGCTAATGATCCATGTGATGGCCGTGGTGATCGCATGGTGCGCGGTCCGCTCCATCGCGGCGCCCGCCGCATTCGAGCAATTATTCATGCTGGTCCCGCCGATCATGCTGATCACCATGCTGCCGATCTCCATCGCCGGCTGGGGGGTGCGTGAAGCCACCATGATGGTCGCGTTCGGTTACGCGGGCCTCGCGCCGACCGACGGCACCGTGGTGTCGCTGCTGTTTGGCGCATCGTCTTTCGTGGTCGGAGCGATCGGTGGGCTGGTGTGGATTCTGAGTGCGGAGAAAGCCGCCGCGCCTGACGATATTGAACCGAAGGGTGAGATGTAGCTGACAGCTAGGGCTTTGCCGGACTTGCACACCACGGCAACGGAAGCCGTGGCAGGTAATGCTGGTTCCACTCGCAGATGCCTTCCGGCCCGGCGCGCCTGGTCATCGACTTGATGGGTTCGGCCTGACTGATGCCGATGTGAAGCACGATCAAGGTTGCCCCGACGGCATAGGCCCATCTGTGAAATCTGACATCGCTCATCCGATCCAGCAGAATCATGCCAGCGATAATGATCAGCGGATCGGTCAGAACAAAATACTCGGCCTTCAGGCCGCGGCGAACCCCGAGCGCGTCGATTCCGATCGCCGACAGCATGAGCATGGCCGCCTGCAGCGCAACCTGCCGCTCACCCCGCCGCCACGCACAGACAATCCCGGGCAGGATCAGCCACGTCAGGAAAACTGTGGGCCGTGGCGACGTAAACAGAAAGAATGTGTAGCGCTGCAGTACACTCACCACGCCGGAGAGCAGCAAGCCGATAGCTGCGAACGGTCCACTCGCTCCCGCCGCCGAGATCGCCTGCGGATCGGCGAAAGTCAGCATTTCTTCCAGGGGATTGAGAACAATCACGACGTTGCTGGCGTCGAAGTCAATGAATAGCGCCAGAAGGCCCAACGCCGCCCCCGCAACGACCGCGAACATCGCCGCGAGGGTTTCCATAAGCCAGACACGCCAGACTCTGGCGAACGCAAGCATGCATATGATAATCCAGCCAAGCAGCGCAACCTGATAGACGCCAAACCTGCCGATTAGCAACGGCTTTAGCGACGCCATAGCCGTCACTGCTGGATTGATCCCCAGCGCAATGAGGGGCCACGACAGATAGACCATCAGTGCCGCGATTAATGCTGCAATCAGCACTGCGAGTCCGGCGCGAGTCGCATCATTCCAGAAAGCCGCGCTCGCGCCAGACGCCGACCCGAACGGCAGGATCAGGACCGGCAGCGCCGCGATCAGCAGGATCGCATGAATCTTGTTCTCAAGCGCCAGCACGCAAAGCATTGCTGCGAAACCGATCGCCAGCGGCCGCCATCCCGTTCCCCGGCGCGCGACGGCGATCAGGATCATCAGGACAAACACGAAGAAACAGCCCGCGATCATCTCGCTGCGTAGGATTCGCATGTGAACCGCGACGCCGCCCGAAAACGCAAAAGCGAAGGTTGCGAGCAGCGCTAACCTCCAATCGCGAACGAGAAGCCGCGCAAGCCCGGCGAAAGCGAGGACGAAACCTGTCGCTGTTAAGAATGCGAGCACCCTGCCTGCACGAATGGCCGCCGTCATGGCGGCGTCAAATGCGGGGACGTTCGACGCGGACGGGATAGCCGAAAGCGAGGGCGCATCGAGAAGGCCGATCTGGTGCAGGAACTGAAGCCATCGGCTGACCGAGATAATCGTGAGATACGCCGGGTGCGGAAAGAACACGTAATGGCCATCGTTCAGCGACAGCGCGCTGTAGACGACCATGAAATCCATGTCGGCATTGCGCCAGTAGGCGATAAAATAGCCCGCAAGCAGGAACGAGACTGCGAGCAGAAGCACGATCACGGCGAGACCGCCCCACCAGCCGAACGGCGTCAGGCGCGCCAGGGCATCTGACCCGGCTTCGGTTTTCGTCGAGATGGAGTGCGGCGTTTCAGCAGACCGTGACATGTGATCTTTCAGGAAGATGAGAGCGAAGGCTATTTTGCTAGCGGATCAAACCGGCTAAGAGAGCGGGCGCGCGCCGCCATCAGCGCAAGCTCAAGAGAACCCGAATGAAGACCGTCCACAAGCTCGCACTGGCGCGCATCGCATACCGAAACATCCACATCGCGCGGGCACTCGTCGGGAGGTCGGATCGATGCCTCGCAACCCGAAACGGCGTGACGTACGATCTCGATCTGTCGCAAGGGATCGATCTTGCGATCTACCTTGGAAACATGTTCGAGCGGGGAACGCAGAATGCCCTGCGTAAATGGGTCAAGCCGGGATCATTCGTGCTCGACGTCGGCGCCAATATCGGCGCGCACTCCCTTCCGCTCGCGCAACTCGTGGGGCCATCCGGCCGTGTCCTGTCGTTCGAGCCGACCGATTACGCCTATCGCAAACTGCGCCGCAATCTCGACCTCAATCCCGAACTCGCCCCGCGCATCACGACATTTCAATGTTTCCTTGCGGGACAGGACGACGCCAGCGTGCCGGACTCAATCTATTCGAGCTGGCCCCTAACGGAGCAGGACAATCTGCACGCCAAGCATCAGGGACAAGCCATGCCGACTAACAAGGCGCGGGCCCTCAGCATCGATGGTGTCCTCGCCCAACTAAGCAATCCGATTGTGCAACTCGTCAAGCTCGATGTCGATGGCTTCGAAACCGAAGTTCTGCGCGGCGCGACCGGATTGCTGCGCGACAGCCGGCCGGTTTTCCTGATGGAACTCTCACCGTATGTGCTCGACGAGCGCGGCTCGTCGCTGGAAGAATTGCTCGCCTGCTTCGCGCCGTATAACTATCGATTCTACCATGAGCGAAGCGAACGGCTGCTTCCCCTTGAGCCGGCCGCGCTTCGCCGGCTTGTCGGCGACGGCGCAAGCATCAACGTCATCGCGCGCGCCGGCTAGATCGCCTTGATCTTGAAGAATGCGAAGACCACCATCTTCAGCAACATCACGCCGTGCCGGAACCGCGAAATCTGGGTCTCGCCATAGGCGCGCGCCGCGTAGCGGATCGGCAGATCGATTGCCTTGAGGTTCAACTTCGAAGCGCCGAAGATCAGGTCGAAATCTCCGAACGGATCGAAGTCGCCGAAATAGGCCTTACCCTCGCGCAAGCGATAATAGTCCGTTCGCCGCATTACCTTGGTGCCGCACAGCGTGTCGGTATAACGCTCGTTCAGCAGCCACGAGAACAGATACGAGAATATCTTGTTGGCGATCAGATTGAGAAAGCGCATGGCGTCTTCCTCCAGCGGATAAACCAGACGCGAGCCGTTGACGAACTCACCCTTGCCTGACTTGATCGCGTCCCAGAATTTCGGAAGCTGTTCCGGCGGCATGGTGAGATCGGCGTCGAGGATCATCAGAACATCACCGCGCGCAACGTCGTAGGCAGTGAAGACGGCATCAGCCTTGCCTTTGCCGGGCTGGCGCATCAGCTTGATGTCTTTGTCGGGATAAGCGGCCTTGACGCGCTCCATTTCCTCGAAGGTGCCATCCTTACTGTGCCCTTCGATGAAAATGATCTCGATGTCATCGCAAAACTGCGGCAGGCGCTGCACAGCGGGCTCGATGTTGCCGCGCTCGTTGCGCGCGGGAATCACAACCGTTGCAGACTTCAGTCCGTCATCAGCGACACGCAGCGAGCGGCACACGACATAGTGACGAAGCGACAATTGCCGGATGCCCGGAAGGACGCTGATGAACCTGTTCACCAGACGCCCGATGCCGAACAGCGACACTGGCATCAGCATGCGCCGCTCCGCCTTGACCGGATCAAAATCCGCCAGATCGGCCAGCGCCGCAACGTCGTCCGGGGCGAGCACGTTCTGCCAGGGATAAGGCATTCGCTGGCCGATTATTTCGGCGAACCTCAGGATCGGGTGCCACAGGTGCGAAAAATGCCCGATGACAACGCGCGTCTCCCGCGTGCAGAGCGGATGCAGCCGTTCGAGAAACTTCTGGCAATCGTCCAGCGACCCGATGGTGTCTTGCACCAAAATGACGTCGAACGGCCCGCCGAGCGCCGCGATCGTCGCCGGATCCTCCGCGTCGCCAACATGGAAGGTGAAATCGGGATGCAACCTGCGCGCCTGCTCGATCATGCCCGGACTGAAATCGACTCCAACGCCATGCGAGGGCGACAGCGCCGCCAGCGTGTCGCCCGTTCCGCAGCCAATCTCCAGCACGCGCACGCCTTCCGGAATAAGAAACCGGAGGTATCGCTCGTCTTCGCGATGAAAGAAGGATGCCTTCTCACGCCAGCCGGATCGTGAAGCGGCATATTGTTCAGAGTGAACAAGAATCTGTTCTTTGCGAGACGTCATGAAGGTCGACATGGTGACGGGATTTCTACGACATGTTTTCAAGCGGGATCTTCTGGCACGCAAAGCTCTTGCGACCAAGGGGATAAAGAACCCGCGACGGGTTAATTTCTTCCGGAAACATCCGGTTCTATGCCATCAATGATGGCCTGGACGGGAGATTTCGGCCGTGCTGACAGGCCTCGATAAAGACGTGCATAGCGGCTGACACAAGCGTCTTGCGAAAACAGCCCGAGAACACGCTCACGAGCCGCCAATCCCATTGCCTGACGGCGCTGCGGCTGCATGGCGATATCGAGAATTTCCACCGCCAGCGCCGCGGAATTTTGCGCGGGCACAAGCAAACCCGATTCCCCGTCGACAATGGCATCCACATTGCCGCCGACCGCGGTTGCAATGACGGGCAACCCCTGCCCCATCGCTTCGATCAAGGCATTTGAAAAGCCCTCCTGATGCGAAACCAGCAGACTGACATCCGCGGCTGCCAGAATATCCTGTACATCGCGGCGCTCGCCGAGCCACAAAATACGATCTGCGATGCCAAGGCGCTCAGCCTGGAGACGAAGCTGCGATCCCTCCCCTTCGTCGCGTCCGACCACCATCAATCGCCACGGCTGCAGAAGCTGCGACGCTATCGTTCCAAGCGCATCAAGGAGATCGGCGTGGCCCTTGTATCGAAACAGATTGGCCACAATCACCATCACAAAGGCGTCGGCTGGAAGGCCCAGAGCAGCACGCTGTTCCGGGCGGGTTCCTTCATCTGCGAGTTGACCGACTGTTACGCCATTATGGATGAGACCGATTTTGCCGCGGTCTCCCGCTTCAGCCACGAGTTCATCAACGACGGCTTGTGAATTTCCCAGAAGCACCGTCATCCGGCGATGCAGGAAACGTTCCACGCGGCCCAGCCATGGATAGCGCTGTTGATAGTGGGCCAACGACCGCCGGCTCATGATCATGGTTCGGTGACCGGCGGCAATTCCCGCCATCGCACCGATCAGGTAGGGTTCTGGCAGAAAGAAATGGAGGATGTCCGGACGCACCGCACGAATGCGAAGGTACAACTCAGATGCCGCTGCAAACAGGTGTGTTGCACGGCTCGAATAACGCAATGGCCCCGAGATGGTTATTCCGGCTTTCACCAGTTCGCTTTCCAGCTCTCCGCCCCGTTCCAGAACGAACAGCTCTACCGCGAAACCACGCGCCTTGAGCGCAGGCAGAATCTGCATCAAATGACGCTCTGCGCCTCCCATCACCATCTTCTTGGTGACAAAGAGGATGTGCTGCGTCGAAGGCAATTTCTCCTCTGTCACGGCCTAGGCAGCGCTCCACCGCCTGCGCCACGCCTCGAACATCAAAATGGTCCAAAGCGCATAGGCCCAGTTCCTGCGTCCGGTCAAGTGCTCCGCCCACAAGCGACGCGCAGTGTTCATATCGAGAAGGCCGCCGTCGAGGCGCTGCGGATCGAGCAAGTCTTCCGCCCACTCTCTCAACGGACCCCGCAGCCATTCAGCGAGGGGAATACCGAATCCCATCTTGGGCCGGTCCAGCAACTGCCGCGGCACCACTTGCTCGGCGACCCGACGCAACAGCCATTTTGTTTCACCGCCGCGTATCTTGAAACGCTGCGGCAAATGCCAAGAGAACTCCACCACACGGTGATCCAGCAACGGTGGACGCGCTTCAAGCGCCACCGCCATCGACGCCCGGTCGACTTTCTGAAGAATGTCGTCAGGAAGATAGGTGACCGTATCGAGCAATTGCATCCGATCGAGAAACGTCGGCAAGGCTGCAATCGGGCCAGTCGACCACGACATCAGCGGATGCTCTTGGGCCATGGGTGCAAGCACTGCGGGATCGTCATTCTGGCTGACCAAGCGACGATAAATCCCTTCGGCATCCAGTGTCATAATGCTCGCGAATTTACGCACCTTATCAGCGACCTGCGACGGCAGCATTCCGCGCGGCGCCAGCGAGGCAAGGCCATCGACCCAACCCATCGGAATCGTGTTCAACATGCCCGAGGCGACCCGCCGGACACCAAGCGGAAAACGCGCAAGATTTTGCGACATGCCTTCGGCCAACCGATAGCGGTTGTACCCACCGAACAGTTCGTCGCCTCCGTCACCGGATAGTGCAACGGTTACATACTGCCGGGTGAGCTTGGAGACCAGATGCGCGGGAATCTGCGACGAATCCGCGAATGGCTCGTCGTACATGTCCGCAAGCTGCGGAACCACTGCGAGGGCATCGGCTGCCGACACAATCAGTTCCGTATGTTCTGTTCCCAGATGCCGTGCAACATTAGCAGCGTCCTTGGATTCATCGAACCCGAATTCGGGAAAACCTATCGAGAACGTGCGTACCGGCCCGCGCCGGGCACGAACCATCAGGGCCGCGACGGTAGATGAATCGATACCTCCCGACAGAAAAGCCCCAAGCGGCACATCCGACAGCATCTGACGGGATACTGCGTCCTGCAGAAGCTCCATCAGACGCTCGGCAGCCTCGCCATCGGAAAAGGAAAACGGCGAAGCGATGCCTGCCCGCGCAACGTCCGAAGCAGACCAGTATTGCCTTCGAGCAAGCCCTCCCTCTTGAATGGACACGATTTCGCCCGGCGCAATTTTTTCGACACCGCGATAGATCGAGTACGGCGCTGGCACGTATCCAAAACGAAGAAAGCTCGCAACCGATGAATGATCTATTTCGAAAGAGAGATCGGCAGCATGAAGAGCCTTCAACTCCGATGCGAAATATGTTCGGCCTTCGGCAACGTTTAAGAACAGAGGCTTGATGCCGAGTCGATCGCGAATGAGGTGCAGAGATCGCGTTGTCCGGTCCCATAACGCGATGGCGAACATGCCGTTTATATCGTCGAGCGTGCGTTCCAAACCACGGTGGGCGACCGACTCGAGGATGACCTCGGTATCCGAGTGCCCCCGCCAGCGCACCGCCGTCAGTTCCGGAACTCGCCTGATGTCTTCAGCGTTGTAGATTTCACCATTGTAACAGATCACCCATCGCTCGTCGGACGAGACCATGGGCTGCGCACCCGCAGACGACAAATCCACGATGGAGAGACGGCGGTGCGACAGGGCAAGTCCTGCATCGGCGTCAATCCATTCGCCGCTGCCATCAGGCCCACGATGTGCAATCGCGTGTCCCATGGCATTCGCTAATGCCCGAAGGCGCTGGCCATCACCCGCGAAACGGCTATCGATGAACCCTGCAATCCCACACATCAGTGGTTCACCAGAACGGATTGTTCGAGAATCTCCGCAATCGTTTCGCTGGCATGGCCATCGCCATAGTCAGCGATCGGCTGGCGCGGCGCGTAGTTATCAACTGTCCAGAGACGATTCCATCCATGCGTGATGGTTTCGGTCCACTCCGTCTCAGTACGCAACGTGACACACGGCTTCCCAAGAAAATAAGCCTCTTTCTGCAATCCGCCAGAATCCGTGAATACATCAGCCGCTCCGCTCACCAGCCGGATCATATCCAAGTAGCCAATCGGCTCGATAACGATAAGACCGTCCATGGAAAGGCCAAATTCCGCGATCTTCTGACGCGTTCGCGGATGAAGCGGCAGCACGACCGGCTTATCAGTGGAACGCTTGAGGAAAGCGAGCAGCGCACTAAGCTGTGCGGCACTGTCGGTGTTCTCGGCCCGATGCAGCGTTGCGACACTATAGGCGCCTTCCGTCAATCTCAGCCTGTTGAGAATGCGCGACATGCGCTCTGCCTGTGTTCGAAACATCAGGATCGCGTCGAACATCACGTCGCCTACGTGAGAGACACCCTCCATGACTGACTCTCGCGCAAGATTGCTCATGGCTGTCTGTGTCGGGCAAAACAACAGGGAGCTCACATGATCCGTCAAAACCCGATTGACTTCCTCGGGCATGGCCTTGTTGAAGGAACGCAGACCGGCTTCCAGGTGAGCCACGGGCACATGAAGCTTTGAAGCCGCCAGCGCGCCCGCCAGCGTCGAGTTGGTATCCCCGACAACCAGAACCGCTGCCGGTTTTTCGGTGACAATCGCCTGCTCGATCGCAGTCAGCATGCGCCCAGTCATCTCGCCATGCGATCCACCGTGGATGCCAAGGTGATAGTCCGGCACCGGAAGACCAAGTTCGTCGAAAAACACGTCCGACATTTCGGGATCGAAGTGCTGCCCGGTATGCACAACCAAAGGCTGAAGCCGGGGACGCGACCGAAGCGCAGCCAGAACCGGTGCGAGTTTCACGAACTGCGGACGTGCACCGACAACCGTCAGGATTTTCATCAACGACCACCCACAAACTGGCTGATGAATGTTTCAAACCTGGCAAATTGATCCGCGCGGCTGAGACCAATGCGAGCCTCTGCCGATGGCCCCGCAACACGGCCGGTGACCTCGAACTCGTCAAGCCATGCCGTCAGCGCGGCCGCGATACGATCGACAGCCGTGGCGCTCACGCCAAGCTTCCGTTCACGAACAAGGCTCGCAGCAACGCCATCCTCAGCGCCGATCGACAAGATGGGACGCCCGGCACCCGCGTACTCGAAAATCTTTCCTGTGAAAACGCCTCTCTCGCGCGGATCGTCCCAGAGCAGAAGCAGAAGAATATCCGCCTCCTGCTGCAGACACAGGGCCTTTTCGTATGACACGGATCCGAAGATTTTCACCTGCGGCGAAATTCCCGCTTCCATCGCCATCGCGGCAACGCCCCTCAGGTCTTGACCATAGAATTCGACAACGATCCGCCTTCCCCGCGCGCCAAGCTTGGCGATCGCCGCAAAAAGCGGACTCGGGTCCCGCCGGCCGGGATAGATAATCCCGGTGTAAAGAATTTTCAGCGGACGATGTCCCGTTGGAGGAACAAGACCCGGAACGACGTCCGAAGCGTCGAATCCATTGAGAATAACCTCGGTGGGATGACCATGCGCGACGGCAAGAGCTCCGGCCAACGGCGGCGACACCGTCGTGCATCCCGCCGCATCCTTCATCACCCGACGCTCGATGACGCGGTTAAGCCAGTCGCGCCATGCAGGAACCTGATTGTACGGGTTCTCGGCAAAGAGATCGCGAAATTCAGCGACCCAAGGCACACGAAGTTCGCGCGCAAGATCCCGCGCCACCACATGGCAGGTAAAAGGCAATGCACTGGAAACAATGACGTCGGGCTGCCAGCTCTTTACAATCGCGCGCGCCGCACGAAGCGCCGGTTTTCGCCATCCGAGCTGGCTATCCGGAATGGCAAACAGCGCCCGATACAGGGTGACGAGCCGATGCATCAATCCCTGGTGACCGCTTCCTGACGCAACAGCGGCGGTACCGCCGCCTTGCAAGCGATTCCGCGCCCAATCGATCGGCGCCTCGATATTCCAGTAGGGCACGCGAACGACGCTCCCCGCAGGAAATGACATCTCGAGGGTCTCCGGTAAATTCAGTCCTTCGCCCGCCACAACGCGCACATCATGACCGCGGTCGATCAGATAACGCACCAGCTTTCCTACGCGGACCGAACCGCTAGCGTTATAGGGCGGAAAATTAAGGCTAATAACAAGCAGCTTCACCGGATCGCCCTAGAACGCCACGTCATTAAGTTCGGCCCAGCGAATGAGATTCGCAACGCGCCAAACAGCGGGATCGTAAGACCTGTGGCCATCTATGACGTCAATCGCATATTGCGGAAACGACGGCGAAAGAAATGGCGGCATGTTACCCGAAAAGAAGCTTCTGAGCTTTACCCTGAGCAATTCCGATGTCTTGATCCAGCGGCTTTCCGGCGTCTGAAATCCTATCTTGTCGCGACGGTCGAGCAAGACATCCGGGACAAGCCCTCGCAACGAATCGCGCAACAGGCTCTTTGTCACGCCATCTCCATCGATCAGGAACTCGTCCGGCAGCGAAAAGGCGAAGCGCACCAGTTCGGGCGTCAGAAACGGCACGCGATTTTCGACAGAAACAGCCATGGCGTTCCGATCTGCGTAACGCAGCAGCATCGGCAGGCTTGCGCGCCATGTCGCATTGAACAGCTCATCTTTCAGAGAGACTCCGTAAGACGGATGAGCCTTGTCGAGAGAAGCGTCCGCAAACCACGCCGCATCAAGCCACGACGGAAACGACGAATACCCCAATGCGCCGCGCAACATCTGCCGCGCGGCCTCAGGCAACAAGCGTTCCGCCGCCGAGCCAAGCAGCCTCACTCGTCCCGATGAAGACGACATCAGCGAACGGCCGGCACCAATCAGTCGCCCTTCCCGCAAATTTGCGGCGAGGCGCGCGGCGGCGAAAGCATGATAACCGGCGAAAATTTCGTCACTGCCCTGCCCGTCAACGGCGACCTTGAAACCCTGCTCGGCCACGGACCGGAATACCAGCGCTTGCGCGTACACGCTTGTGGTCGTGAAGGGCTCCGCCTGCGTCAGGATTAGCGCATCCAACTCAGCAGCAAGAGCATCGGGAGCACCGTGAACATCGTGCGCCACAACATGAGCCGCTGCGGCAGCAACCTTTGCATATCGCCCTTCATCGAGAGGATCGTCACCTGCCCGATAAGTAAAGCTGTGAATGGTGCCGTCCTGCCCAAGCGCTGCGCGAGCGACCGCGACGATCGCGCTAGAATCGATTCCGCCGGACAACGTGGTCGCGACCGGCGTATCGGCGCGCAAATGAAGCTTCACACTCTCGACAAATAATGCGCGCAGTTCCTCAGCCGCACCCGAACGGGAGCGGCGGTTCGCCCGCGACTTCGAAACTGGCGTCCACCAAATGAATTGCCTGATCCGCGCGGGATCATCGAGGGACACTTCCAGACCGCCCCCCGGCGGGACTTGCTTGATCGCGCGAAAGAACGTCCTTTCATCGGCGTCGGTCACGGCATAGCGGAGAAAGCGATGCACCACAGCCGCATCGGCAGCCAGTGGCCTTTCAAGCAACGCCGTCAAAGGGCGAATTTCCGATGCAAACGCGAACCGGTCGTGTTCAGCGAAATAGTAAAGAGGCTTGATCCCGAAAGGATCACGGATCAGCGTGAGGACGTTTCGATCCAGATCGACATAGGCAAACGCGAACATGCCGACACAATTGGCGAGGGCTGCAACTCCCTCTGCAGCGAACGCGCGAAATAGTACTTCGGTATCACCGGCAGAAATCCATTGCCGTCCGCCAAGACGCAGCTTGCGCAACTCGGCGTGGTTGTAAATCTCGCCATTATAGGTAATCGCGCGGCGCGCCTCTTCATCGATCATCGGCTGTGCCGCAGCGGAACTGAGATCGATGATCGACAATCGCCGGTGAGCCAGGCCGACGCGCGTTTTTGGCGGCAAATCCGCGGCTGCAAACGGCCTGATGTTGCGTCCCTCGATGGCCGCATATCCGAAACCGTCCGGCCCACGATGCGCCATGGCATCCGCCATGGACACGAGATCGCGCCCAAGCCGGCCCGACAGGCCGCGTTCCACGATCCCGGCTATTCCACACATAACATCATCAATGAGAGGCTTTTCAAGCCGGCCGACGGCCGATGAAGCCGGCGCCGACAAGCCGGGAGCCGAATAGCTCGCGATATTTCAGCGGACGCTGGGGTTTCGGCGAAAAGCCCGCCGCCTCGAACCATTCCAGAACTTCGTTGAAGCCATGTTCGTGCGCATACATCGGCGTAAACGCATCGCGAATGCCATGAACAGTATTAGCGTATTTCCACCGGCCGCGGTTGCGTCCCCGGTCTTTTATGATGGGATGTATTGCCGCCGATATGGCGTGAACTGCAGCAGAACGCACGGCGCTGGGAGCACGGCTCAATACCGGCCGGAAAATGCGATGCGAGATGCTCCAGTATGCCCGGACGAGCATGCCGCGCACGCCCTTGACGACATGCCTGTCCTCAGCGGCGTACACCCAGACGAACAACGATCCGGCAGACGCAACCTTCTCGGCGATGGCGTCAAATCCAGCTTTTGTCGACCATGTATGATGAAGCACGCCTTGGCAGTGAACGTGATCCATCGACTCGGGACTGAAAGGCAAGTGAAACAGCGAAGCAACCACGGGATTCACCCGGGTCGTTTCCACCAGCCGTTCGCCAGCCTTCACAACAGCGAGGTTGAGATCCGCGCCAATCACCTGGGCGTTTGGATACAGTTCGGAAAGAACAATCGCTTCCTTGCCGAACCCGCACCCAACATCCAGCACCGTCCTTGCGCTAGATCGCTCTTCGTCATCTTGCTGAATCCAGACATCCCGGTGAAGCGCAACAAGTTCGGTTTGGTCATAGACGAACGTAAGCTGGTCATCCTCAAGACCACCCCACTCCTCGGTGAATGTGGTTTGAACGCTGCGCTCGCCCTGCTCCGGTGAGGCATTCGGCAGCTTCGGCTGTCCGGAAAGCGCAGCAACACGCGATGCGTGCTCGCTGGCAAATTTTGTAACAAGCGGTGTTACAAACGTCAGCATGATCGGAACGTAATTGATGATCGGATACCAGAAGCCGCCTTGCTCCGACCACAAAATGCCGGTCCGGACCGCAGCCTTCTTCTCAATGTCAACGCCGCTTTCAATGGCCGCGACCTGTAGCTGGTGCCCAGTCAAAGGGCACCGAAGCTTTTCCAGCAAAACAGATCTCATGCGCCGTATGTTTCCGTTGGTTTGTTGAATGCCGTAGACTCAACCTGTCTGACCTGTCGCGCCGGAGCGCCGGCGATCACCACATGGCCTTCCGGGAAAGACTCGTTAACCACCGAGTTTGCTCCCACGATCGTATGGTCGCCGAGCGTAACTCCGGGCAAGATCACCGCTCCGAATCCGATCCAGCACGAGCGGCCGATCCTGATCCCCTTGGTTGGAGGCGCCAGATCGAAATCATCGATATCGTGATCCTGCGAGATGATTGCGACATTGGCGCCCCAGATGGTCCCCCGCCCGATGTGAAGCGCGTCGGCGGCATTGATGTAGCAACCGCCACTGACCGCCAGGCTGCGTCTGACATCGGGGCACTCGTCTTCAATACTTAATCCACCGGAATGCAACACTCGGGATGTAAAGTGTTTGCCATAGCGACAATCGCCATCGAGACGCATCAAACGCTGAGCAAGTCCGTTGATGATCCACAACGCAACACCAGTACCCGGAACATAACCGGGCGCGAGTTTCGACAATGAGGAACGCAACTTCATCAGAGTATCCGTACACCTTGCGAGGTAGCAACAGGCCCGGTGATGCGAGCGAATGACACCACTCGTCCGTCTTGCATTTCCAGAACAAGGTCGGCGGCATCGACCAGTGCAGGACGGTGCGTGATGGCGACGATGGTGATCTCGCCCTTCAGGGAGCGGATCGACGCAACAACAGACTCCTCAGTCGCAGCATCGAGTGCGCTGGTCGCCTCATCCAGCACGAGCAGGCGCGGATTTCCGAGCAATGCACGCGCGAGAGCAAGCCGTTGCCGTTCGCCGCCGGAGAGACGGCTGCCGTGATCGCCGACCATGGCTTCGATTCCAGATGGCAGCCCATCGACAAAGCCAGCGGATGCCCTGCCGAGCGCGGCGCGCAATTCACCATCCGTCGTCTTGGGCACAATCCAGCGAAGATTGTCCGCGATGCTAGCGTTGAACAGCACTGGATCCTGACCGAGGTAACCAATACCTTTGCGCCATACCGAGGCAGGCAGATCGTTCAATGAATGTCCGTCGATCGTCACACTTCCCTGCGTCGGCCGCCGCAGGCCAAGAATGCAATCGAGCAATGTCGTCTTTCCCGCGCCGGTAGGCCCGGTGATGACGACAAACGCGCCAGCCGGAATCTGCAGAGATACATCCGACAAAATTTTTCTTGCGTTGACTTCGACAGACACATCCTCCAGTGCAATCGACGCCGCGCCATGATCTTGCCATCCCGTCGGCGCAACCAGTCCGCCGGGCTCCCGCGCTGCGCCGGCCTCAGCCAGCCTCTCGACAACAGCGTCGAACGCCGGGAGAGCAAGGCCGATGGACTGAAGGCACTGCCGCAGGCCGGTCACCTTCGGAAACAGCCGCACGAACATCGCCACGATAACCAGAATCGTGCCGACGTCGATCGCAAATAGCGACGGCCCGGCCGCCAGCAGAATGACCACCAGTAGTCCGCTGGCATACTCAAAAACAGCGCGAACGATCTGGACATCGAAACTGTTGGCAAATGTAAGCTGCCGTAACCTTTCAATCGCGGCTCCGAGCCGGCTCACGGCTCGAACCTCCGTCGAGGTCGCCTTGACAAACTTGGCGCCAGCCATGAGTTCGCCGGCATCGGCCTGGAAGTCCGCGTTCACCGCGGTCATCTCGCGCCCATGAGCGAGCGCACGACGTACAAGGACTCGGGTCGCAACGAAGAGCAAGCAACCAACGCCCACCAGCAGAGCAACCACCACAGGTGCGATCAGCAGCGCGATCACCACCTGCACGACAATGTAAAGTATCGAGGTGACGATCAGGTTGGCCTGGTAGAATGCGCCGCCGAGCCGCTGCGGCTCGGTCACCGCGGATGCGATCAGGTCACCCGCCCGCCGCGAGCGGAAGAAGCTGTAGTCCGCGGCGAAAAAAGCCGAAAACAGGCGATGCTGCCATGACGCGACGTACCCGGTCTGCAAACGTGACGAGAGATAGGCCTGATACAGAAAAACAACGGCGCTCAAAAGAATGAGCACGCCGATCAGGATCGCAACGCCGTCGGTCGTCGATGGCAAACCCAGAAAAGCAAGCAAACCTTCAAGAAAGCGGCTCACCGCATCGCTCGCGCCGTCTGGCCCTCCCGCGGATTTGGCCAACAGTGGCAACAAAGCAGCAATCGTAGCGCCTTCCAGCAATGCACTGGCAAACGTCACAACGACAAGAAGCGGCAATCGCCATCCGGCGACCGCATAGGCATCACGTATCAGGGCGCTAAACGATCCCATGTCTAGGATGACTGCCCCTGAAGAGAATGAGCAACAGCGCTCTTGCGATGCACGACATATTCTCCGTCAATCCATTCGCCACCCGCGAAGCTGCCATCGGCGATGGCGGCGAATGTTTTGGCGAACTGCCGCGCGCGCGCCGTCACGGAATGTTGCCGCAACACCAGAGTCCGGCCCGCATCAGCGATGCGCTGAGCGCGGTCCGGATCGGACTCCAGCCAGCGATGCACCTCCACGACGTCTTCCGGCTCGCAGACAACACAGTTCTCGCCATGCTGAAAGCCCGCTGCGGCGAATCCGGAAAACGGCTTGCAGACCAGAACCGCGCCCGCGGACGGAATTTCGAAAAATTTTCGGATCGGCATGTCGATTCCCGAGCCACACGTATATGCGTAGCGAGATTTTTGCAGGCGTAGATTGAAATCCAGATTCAGCCATCGCTGAACCAACTTCGGCTCTTTCCGGATAAGCCGTAGACGCTTCGCAAGGCCCATGCCACGCCGCAATGGATTTTCTGAAACGGGAGTGAGGCCAGCTTCGCGCAAACGTTCGCCAGCAATCCGGCGGGCTACATATTGAATGCCGACGACCGACCAGGGGTGAGGCCGATGAGACAACCCGGTAAAGCAAGCTTCGCCCGCTGCGACAAAGTGCAAAACCGAAGCGACCCGTTCGGGATTTTCTCTCACGTACGAAGCCCAGCTGTCGGTGACATTCCCGGCAAACTTCTCCCCCGCCAGCGAAGGCATATCCTTCCGGAGCGGACTGAACGCCGTTCCAAAACCCATGACAAAGTCTGTACGCCGCCGGATCGCGCCGATCTCTCGTTCTGTCCAATAAAAGAAGTCCGACTCCAGAAACAAACCTATGCGTGGAATCGAAAGACGCTCAAACGCACGCGCGATCCCCGCCAATAGCAGCAGATCGCGTCCAGGAAAGGAGAACTCATATGCTGAATTCCACGCCTCTGGTTGCATCGGCTCGCCATAGACATCAGAAAACAAGACATGAGTGTTTGTGATCGCTACATCAAATGGCCCGTTATCATCGATAAATGCGTCTAACCCCTTCACCAGTTGCGCAGACGACACATAGCCCGGGCCGAAAAGGCAGACGTCGGCCGCCTGCGCGAGCATAGCGGGGACAAGATTGCGCGTCGGAACCAGAAAGCGCGCGTCAATGTCGATGTAGAGAATTTTCACAATCAGTTAATATCGATGTAGGTGAAGAACCTAGAACCACTTAGGTCCCATCAGACCGAAAAGCGGATTCCTCCACCAGATGTTTGGAACCGTCTTCCATGCATCGCATGTATCGCAAGGCTTCACTTCGCCTAAACGACCATCAAGATCCATCGCGCGCAATTCCTCGATCTTTCCATGCTGATAGAGTTCGATGAACGAATGATCCTTCAAGCTTCCAAGCTGGAGATCGCCCTGTTCCTCTGGATAAACCATACAGCAAGCGAGCGCATTGCCTTCCCGTGAAACAATACGGGTCTTGTGCAAATGATAACATGGATAAGGTTGCTGCTGAGTTCTACGCGTATCATTATGAAATGGAGAGTCGACCTCTTTCTTTCGTGACTTCAACTCGCGCATCAAGGTTGAATTCGCCACCTTAGCAGCAGACGCGGCCGGCGAACCATCGGCAATGGCAGTGGCCTGTCGTGAAGCCTCCCTCGCCCGCTCCTCGCCCTCCAGAATGGCTCCCGTATCGATTTGGCCCGCCCAGTTTACAAAAGGCTGAACCTGAATCGTACCAACCCGTCCGAGATGCGGCTTCCAGAACGCCCTGAACTGCTCGACCTGCTCGTCGTCGTTTAGCACGCTCATGACCTGGATGAAAACCGTCATCGGTTGTACGGATTGATTGACGGCATCCAAAAACTCAATCGTGTTTCGCACAACTTTGTCGTACTCATCGGCAGCATTGATGCGCCGATACTGCGCAGCGGAAGTCGCGTTCACCGATATCGTGATCTGATCGAGCCCTGCATCGGACAGAATTTCACCCCAGCGTCGGCCGATCAGAATTCCGTTGGACGTAAGCCGTATCTGAATTTTCGGATCGTGAGCCTTGATATGGCGGACGGCTCGTTCAAGATGTGGATACAAAAACGGCTCGCCAAAGCCGACAAGGTTGACGGCATCAAGCGGGCCCTCTTCAAGCTTGCCGGAAAAAGCCCGCTCGAACGTTTGCCAATCCATATGAGAGCCCTTGACTCCGATATCCAGGCTCTTGGGGCAATACGTGCATTTCAGATTGCACTTGTCGGTGATCTCGATTGTAAGGCCCTGCTTGTGACCGCGCAGATAATGATATCTCAGAACAGTCTTGCGCCAGATCAGGGATATCAGCCGCGAATTCTCCGCCATCTCATTCAAGCGCGCGACAAGCGCCACCCGCCTGTGCGTCGGTATCTTGTGATACAGACGATACAAGGATCGCATCATGGCATTTTCCTCGGTGAGTGTCTCACGCTGAAAAACATCGCTCAAACCGTGTGCTTGATTTTTGACGCACTTCGCGCCTCATAAGCCTCATCAAAGGCAGAGCGAAGAATTGCTTTGACATTGGCGACACTGAACCGTGCAAAAACTTCGCGTCGCGCAGCATCTCCAATCGACTTCGCGGGGCCGGGATTTGCAAGCCACTTCTTCAGAACATCAGCCGCAGCCGCAATATCACGGTGCGGGACAAGAACCCCCGTTCGGCCATTATCAATCAGAGCCCGGTGGGTTTCATGATCGTACGCGACCGTCGCTAGACCCGCCCCCAACGATTCAAGAAGGGCAGAACCTTGCATTGGCGCGATTGAATAATCGCACGCCTTCATTGTGGCAAGAGCGCCCGTATGCGGCAGCAATCCCGTGATAACAATGCGCTTATCAAGACCCAGTTCCCGGCCACGAGCCTCGATGGCAGTTCGCTCCGCGCCATCGCCAATAAAAATGAGCGTTCCAGCGTGTCCGGAAGAAACGGCGCGAGCGAATATCTCGAGAGCATCCCCCGCGAGTTTTTCAGGGTGTAACCGTCCAACAACCACGACACGCGGATGCGGGGCAGAGAGAACGGCAACCGGGGCATCCTCGGCGGATGCACCTCCGAGCTGACGTAAATCGAGCGGCTGAATCCAGCGGGAGATCTTTGACCTATCCATCCCCAACCTCGAATAGAAATCTGGCGAGAGCGAGGGTGCACCGGTATAGCGATCAAAAACACGATAAACTAGGCGATACCAGTTGGGCAGAGCCTTCCTTATCAAACTTGGCAGGTTTTGCTGTTGCGGAAGAATAGTTTCCCAGAATGCTTCAATAAAGCAGACAGAGGGTAATCGCCGCGCTTCTTTCGACAGCAATGTCAGGGCAGCAGGAATATGCGGTCCGCAAACTTGCACAACGTCCGGCTGAAATTCCCGGATAACCTCGTTGATAAACGTCACAGCTTTTGGAACATGAGCCAGACCAGCCAACGCGAGCCGTGCGCCTCGATTCACACGAGAAAACTGAAATTCTCGATACTCAATGGTATCGGTGAGCCGCTGCCGCAGGTCTGCACGCCCGAACGGCACGATATAGAGCACCTCATCGAACATCTGACCGAAGTTGTAGTAGAGTTCGAGCGAGGCATCGTCGTGCCGGCGAATAATGCCCTTGGCGACGGCCTCATCGACCGTGTTGTAGCCGATCATCAACAGGCGACGCGGCTTCGTTGCGGACTGCATCGACGGCAAAGCAGAAGGATCGCTGCGAACTGCAATCGTCATCGGGTGACGGGAACCATTCTTACGTCTTCATTCTCTCCTTCCACGCGGCCGACAGCCACCGCAGGAGAACCAGCGACGAAAGTCCCTTCCGGAACATCCCGGTTTACGAAACTGTTAGCGCCAATGACAGACTTGCGGCCAACAGTCACCCCCGAAACGACAATGCTGTGAGGACCGATATAAACCCGCTCTCCGATGCAAACCGGTTTCTTCCGCACCGGAAGTTTGCCGCCCGAAAGAGACCAATGAACCGTGTCGTGGGAGTAGATATGCACTCCAGCCGAGATCGAGCAGTAGTCACCGATTTCCAGGCCCCCGCCCGATCCATCGAGAATACAATCAGGGCCTATCCAAGTATTGCGCCCCACCTTCACATCGCCCAGGACGAGTACATTGTCGTACATGGTCGTACCTTCGCCGAAGCCATACATCGCAGCATTGTCGCCGCGTTCTGTCAGAAGGTCGCCGATCGACACCCGCCGATTGAACTGAGCTTTCTTTCGGCGGGATAACTCGCCGAGAAACTCCCGCACAAGATGCAGCATTTTATCCGTCTTCTCGACGGACGACGAATTCTTTGCTGGAAATCCTTCTGACATGTTGACCTCACACCTGCCGGTCAGACGTTCAAGATGCCCCGGAAATAGTCCGCCGTCCTCAAAATGCCCTCGTCGAGATCCGTCTCCGCTTCAAAGCCGAGCAACTCGCGGGCCTTGTCGATGTTCGGAATACGCAACTCGATATCAGCATAGTCCTTCCGCACGAATTTAATCTTCGATGCGGACTCAAGAACACGAGTCACGGTGTTGGCGAGACCGTAAATCGTAATAACCGCTCTCGCATTGCCGACGTTGAATGTCTGCCCGATAGCCGCAGGATGTTCGAGTGCGAGCATCAATGCGCGCACCATGTCGTCGACATAACACCATGCGCGGATTTGATTGCCCTGTCCGTGAATCTCGATTTCCTCCCCACGGATCGCGCGCTTGATGAACGTCGACAGCGCGCCTTCGCCTACTTGGCCAGGCCCGTATACATTGAATGGGCGGACAACCACCGCCGGCATCTTGAATTCATGAAAGTGCGCGAGCGCCATGTGCTCGCCGGCGAGCTTCGATACCGCATAGGTCCATCGTGCTTCGCCGACCGCACCGATAACCGCCGATGACAGCTCGGTCGTCTGGAATGCCTGGCTACCGAAGATCTCGCTGGTCGAAAAACTCAATATCCGCTTCAAAGAATCGAGCTGGCGCGCAGCTTGAAAGATATTCGCGGTCCCCACGATGTTCACATCAAGTGTCGTTGTGGGACTTTTGATCACCGTATCAATTCCAGCGATCGCTGCACAGTGCACAATGCGATCCGGCTGAGCGGCAAGAACCGCCGAAGTAACAGCATGCCCGTCCCTGATGTCGCCACTCACGACGGTCAGATTCGGATGACCCACGAGTCCTGTGGTCTGGAGGGAATCTCGCGCGAAATTATCGAAAACAACGATCTTGTTGCTATCGATCAGCTTGCTCGCGAGCGTAGCTCCGATGAATCCGGCGCCACCAGTAATGAAGATTGTTTCGTTGGAGATCATCTCAGTTCGTTCGGTTTGAGTTCATATTGATTGTGCTGCGAGCCTCGAATGGAGACCCGGACATACCAGTTTGAAGCGCGGCGGTGCCCGAGCGCCCTTCAAATACATCCAGCCATGTATCGAGATTCAGGAGTGACCAGACCAGCAAGCGGCGATTTTGCCTGCCCTCAACATGATCCATGACAAGTTGCTGGACGATGTTGCGATCGAGATAATTCCAAAGCCGCGCGTCGGGCCGCATCAAGGTCCGTCGAACGTAATCAATGCTTTCGCCGCGAAACCAGCTCGCGTCCGGACCGGAGAATCCCTGCTTGATCGCCTCCGTCGTATTCGGCGGAATATGGCGACTCATCGCGGATCGGAGAATGAGCTTTCCGTCATTCGTGCGCGCGAAGTATGTCCCAGTCTTGGAGCCGGGTGTGTTCTCATCAATGCGAACAACCTCACCGAGGTTAGCAAGTTTCATCGCCAGCGGCACGCGGCCCGCGAAATCGACAAGATCATTATCAAGAAATGGAACCCGGGCTTCGAGGCTATGCGCCATCGACACCTTGTCCTCGATCACAAGAAGTCCGTGCAGAAAGGTTTTCGCTTCAAAATAGAGTGAGTGATTGATGTAGTCCTCCGGATTGGACAACTCTGCAGCGTGATTGTCGAAAACACTCCGAAATATCTCGAGCGTATCGAGACGAGAAGCGGCTGGACCGAGCGGCCCGAAAATGTTCGGCACAGCCTCTCCGGGAAGAAGGCGCTGCCAGAAACCATAATAGCGGTTCACGTAATCATCGAAACTGGTCGAAGCAGCCGTTCTATAATAGCGCCACGGATAACCTGCGAAGAGTTCGTCCCCCCCTGCGCCGGACAGAACGACCTTCCCGAACCGGCTTGCAAGCTTCGCTGCATAAAAATTCGGATAGCACTGGCCGACACGCGGCTCCTCGATATGCCAAACGAGCGAGCGCATGCAGCGCTCCATATCGCCGGCCTTGAGAACCATTTCGTAGTGTTCTGTTCCAAAAAGATAAGACATGCGCTCGGCAGCGCGGCGCTCATCACTGGCCATTTCGAGGCCCGACGCGGAGGAAAGGTCGAAACCCACAGTGAATGTATGCAGCATGGGGCTTTGCCGCGCAGCAATCGCTGTAATCGATCCGGAATCCATGCCGCCGGAGAGATATGAACCGACCGGGACATCGCTGACGAGTTGGCGGCCCACAGCCTGTTGAAACAGAAAATCGACTTTGTCTTCCGCCGCCGCCCTGTCCGTAACCGAGCCATCGTCCTCGAACCGGAAGTCCCAATAGCGTTGCGGCTCCGGGAGCCGCTTCGCACTCGCATCGATCGAAAGAAACGTGCCTGCGGGCAATATGCTCACGCCTTTGAAAAGCGTCCGATCGGTCAAGAAATTCTGAAAGGTCATGTATTCCACAAGACCGTCGGGATCGATGGTCGCGCGGAACTCGGGAGCCGCCAGAAATGCCTTGATCTCAGACGCGAACAGCAGGGTACGGCCATTCGTCCAGACATACAGCGGCTTCACGCCGAACCGGTCGCGCGCCAGAAGCAACCGCTTGCGGCGGCGGTCCCATAGCGCAAAAGCGAACATACCGTTGAATTTCTCGATCGCCCCTTCGCCCCATTGACGGATTGCGGCAAGCGCGACTTCGGTGTCCGAACGTGATCGAAACTGATGCCCCAACGCCTCAAGATCAACGCGAAGATCAAGGAAATTGTAAATCTCGCCGTTGTAACTGATCACCAACCCGCCATCGGTTGAGGCCATCGGCTGATGCCCCGCGGGAGTGAGGTCAATAATCGCCAAACGTCGGTGACCGAGACCCAGAGGCCCATCCGTGAATGCCCCCTCACCATCGGGACCACGATGAGCGATCGCATCGGTCATTGCACGCAAGACGACCGGCGAAGCCGGCGCACCGTCAAGATGAAAAATACCTGCGATCCCGCACATCTTATGCGTCTGTCACCGACAGATCACGAATGGAAGCGCCATGCGAAAAAGTCACGAACGTCTCGCGATAACGGTGATACCGGCTTCTTCAATACGCTCATGCTCAATCACAAGCCCGAGGCTCGCGCACCAGTCGCGCACATCCTCAGGCGTTTGCCGATGAGCATTGCGAGGCGCATACCAATCGAAGTTGATATGGTTCATTTCCTCAAGCGTCATCTGCGGCTGGTGAAATGCCTTGAACACATGCCAGTAGAACAGGCGCTGGATATCGATCTTCCCCGCAGGAATACCGAGCAGTTCGATATGTTCCGGCACTTCGACCGTTAGTCCCAGATCGCCGAGAACCTTGCCGAGCTTGGTCAAAGGCATCACGGCATCCCACCCGTTTTGGGGTGACATCGCCTGTAAACGTTCACGGATGTAATCGTCGGTAAATTCCCGGATAGGTCCCTTCCTGCGATACACATAAAATAGCATGCGACCGCCAACTTTTAGATGCCTGACGACTGCTGCCAGCGCCGCGCGGGTATCATCCGTATGATGAAGCACTCCTTCGGAGAAAATCAGATCGACGCTCTGCTCCGCAAGCGGAAGCTGCAACAAATCTGCTTGCACGAACTCGCCGGGCAAGCCGCGCTCGTGAAAGCGCTGCTTTGCGACATCAACCGCATCGGAAACATCGACGCCGACATAACGAAGACGATCCAGCACAGGCTCGAACAAGGCAAGCCCTGAGAGCGCGGCTCCGCAACCCGCGTCGAGAACAATAGGATGCTTACCGGACTGAAACAACCATTCGGCATTGGTCACGTCGCCGTACTTTTCGATGAGCCAGCTTCGCATATTATCGGCAAGTCTGCCTTCAAAGGTATCGCGCTTGGCCCATTTAAATCCGAAGGCCTCGCGCGTTTGCCCCTGCGCTTCGGACACGAATTCCCGGGCCCTCGGAATTCCCCGAACCATGGTCAGATTGCGGCCATGGGCAACGAAGCTTTCACCTTCGCTGGACGCCCAACAGATCGTTGAACCAAGAGGTAGCCATCTCAGCGCGCCTTGTCGATGCGCTTGATGCAATCGACGACATACTTGTAGTCGTCCTCGTTCATGCGATTATGAAGCGGAATTGCCATCGTGTTGCGCTCGCAATCACGAGCGGCCGGGAAGTCATCGTCGCGACATCCAAAAGTCTTTTGGTAATAGCCAAGCATATGAATGGCATGAGTGCCGGGTCGCGTCGCAACGCCCATCTCATGGAGCCAGGCCATGATCTCGTTTCGCGGCAGCGGCGAACGAGCCGGATCGACCGTGGTAACGTACGCCTGCCATGCGTGGCGCCCGTCATTGGGCGCGACGGGATGGCGCAACCAGTCAATATCCGAAAGCTGCTCCCTGTAATATCGCGCCCATACATCGCGCTCGTCGATAAACGAATCGAGCTTGGCCAACTGGACAAGCCCTATGGCGGCTTGCACGTCCGTCATCCGATAATTGAAGCCGAGTTCATCGAACGCCGGCAGCAAATAAGGCTGAGCACCCAGATGGCGCTGCTCTTCAGAGATAGATGCACCGTGATTACGCAAAATCTGTGCGCGTACGGCGAGATTGTTATCGCTCATTGTCAGCATCCCACCCTCGCCTGTCGTGATCGACTTGCGTGGATGGAAGGAGAAGCAACCCGCCACCCCCAGCGTGCCGGCAGGGCGTCCTTTATAGTGCGCACCGGCAGCACAGGCCGCATCTTCGAAGATAACAACATGAGGCGGCAACGCGGAACGAAGACTATCGATGTCCGCACACAGCCCGAACAAGTGAACCGGGATCACGGCTTTGGTGCGCGCGGTCACCTTCGCACCGGCCGATTTGGGATCGATATTGTATGTGACCGGATCCACGTCACAAATAACGGGGGTCGCTCCACAATAGAGAACTGAATTGGCGGTAGCGACCCATGTAAACGCAGGAACAATGACTTCATCGCCCGGCCCGATACCAAATGCCACCAGCGCAAGATGCAGCGCAGTGGTGCAACTCGTTGTCGCCAACGCATGGGGAACTTCATGACGCTCGGCAAAGGCTTTTTCAAACGCTGCAACACGCGGCCCCTGCGTCAGCCAGCCGCTTTGTAACGGCTCACGAACGGCAAGCCATTCTTCTTCCCCCGTCGAGGGTAATGCGATCTGAACTACGCGCTTCGGAGCTTCGGTCATTCTTTCCGTGATCTTGTTCATTGAGCCTGCTTTCCGGCCTTCCAGATATCAGCCACGCGCGGCGATGCTTCTGCGGCTTTCAACTTCGGAAATGTGATTGCTGCGCCAGGTGATCAGACGGCTCAGCCCCTCGCGCAGATCGACACCGGCGGTAAAACCAATTTCCTCGGAAGCCTTGCGCGGATCGCCGATGCGATTCCGGACCAGCGTTGCCTGACTTCGCGGCGCATAGTTGATCGGAAGGTTGCAGCCAGTCAAATTGAGCAACATTTCAGCGACCTCCTTTAGTGAAGTTCGCTTTCCGGTTCCGACATTATAGAATTGATCGGTCGCGGTCGCTGCCATGCCGCAAATATTGGCGCGGGCACAGTCTTCAACGGCCACGAAATCGAACGCCTCAGAGCCGTCTCCAAAAATCGTCGGCCCTTCGCCACGATCGATCGCATCCAGCATCTTCATGATGACGGCGATGTAAGCTCCACGATAGTCCTGCCGCGGACCATACACATTCATGTAGCGCAGACCGACATAGTCGAGGCCGTAGCGATGATGATACGCCCGCGCCATGGCTTCGCCGCAAATCTTCGTGGCACCATAGAAATTCTTGTTGTTGAAGGGATGATCTTCATCCATCGGCTCAACCAAGGCATCGCCATAGACAGACGCCGAGGACGACCACACCAATCGCTTCACGCCTTCAGCAACGCAAGCATCAAGAACATTGAAGGTGCCTCGCACATTTGTCTCAAAGGCCGAGCGAGGAAATTCATGACACTGCAACAGCCAGAGAGCAGCAAAGTGAAAAACCCCATCGGCTCCTTTCAGCGCCGACTGGAGAATATCGCTCTGTAGAATATCGCCGCCAACGTCGTAGATTTTGACGCGCGGATCCCGAATCGCTCCTGCGAGATTTTGCTGAGTTCCCCGCACAAAATTATCGTAAATCAGGATCTCCCGAACGTCCTGCGCAGTGAGCTGATCCACCGTGTGCGATCCAATCAGGCCCGCCCCGCCGATCACAACCACCTTCTTACCGCGAATATCCACTTCTGGTCTCCAAGCCCTATTCAGATTGAACCAATTCGATCCGCTCACCGGAAACCATGCGGTATCGTTCACCGGTGCGGGTGCATAGGAGATCACCCCCCATCCGCTCGCCGGCGCGGCTCATCCAACCGACACGCCGCGCCGGATTTCCAACCATCAGGGCAAATGGCGACACGTCTCTGGTGACAACTGCGCCCGCGCCAATGAAGCAGTATTCTCCAAGCGCATGACCGCAGACGATCGTCGCATTCGCTCCGATACTCACCCCTCGCCCAACTGGCGTCGGACGAAACTCGTCCTTTCTGCTGATATTGGCGCGCGGATTGGTGACATTGGTGAAAACACAACTTGGACCACAGAAAACATCATCCGCAAGCTCGACACCATCATAGAGCGCGACGTTATTCTGAATTTTGCACCCGTTCCCGACCCGAACACGCGGACCGATCATAACATTCTGACCGATCGAGCAGTTTTCACCGATAGTTGTGCCGCTAAGGATATGGCAAAAGTGCCAGATGCGTGTGCCGGAGCCGACAACCGCTCCTTCATCTACGTAACTCGACACATGGATCAGCGCTCCGGGGAAACGCGGATCCTCACGCATCTCCGTCATGAACGGACCACGCGCATCGCAGGATGCCGCCACTCATGACCCGACGTGACGGGTAGATTCCGGAATGTCGAAACAATGTCGATGGATGCTCTTACTTCATCAAGACCAAAGCCACGCCCTGCAACAATCTCTTCGTAACTCTTGGTATGAAGATCGGTGAACCCCTCGGAAAATTCCACTTCCTCGCCATCGACCGTGATCGACCGAAAGGTCGTTTTCTTCCCCTGCACACTGACAGGAAGATCATTGCGATCAACCGACAAGAACCAGCTCACATCAGCATTCGCGCATTCCAGAAAGCCGGCGGCGCGCTCCGCCTCGCGAAGATGCGCCTCATTTCGCTTCGCCGGACCAAAAACAAAACTCAGCATGTCGAAGAAATGGACGCCGATATTTGTTGCAACACCGCCTGATTTCGCGTCGTCACCCTTCCAAGACGCGTAGTACCAGCGGCCACGAGACGTAATATATGTCAAATCGACCTTATGCCTCTTGCCACTCGCCTCGAAGCGATCACGCAACGCAATAATCGCCGGATGCAAGCGCAGTTGAAGGATGGTTGAAATACGACGGCCGGTATCGCGCTCGATTTCAGCCAGACTGTCAATGTTCCACGGATTGAGAACCAGCGGCTTCTCGCAGATCGCATCCGCGCCCGAACGCAAGGCGAAGCGGCAATGAGCATCGTGCAGGTGATTGGGCGAACAGATCGAGACGTAATCGATCTTTTCTCCACGGCGCCGAAGCTTGTCCACGTGACGATCGAACCGTTCGAACTCGGTGAAAAAATGCGCATCAGGAAAATGGCTATCGATGACCCCAACCGAGTCATTCGGATCGTAGGCAACCTTGAGGTCACCTCCAATAGCCTGCATGGCCTTCATATGGCGCGGAGCGACATACCCCGCAGCCCCGATGAGTGCGAACGACGTCATGATATTATCCTTAGAATTCCTGCGCTGCTGTTTCCACGCTACCGCAGTCCGGGTGACTCTCGTCACCAGACCATCGCTAAATATGCCCCCGGCGTTCGCGTACCCGCGACTCTGCTGGTGTCAGGCCGCAGCGATCGCTTCCGCGTCGAGCGACACGCGAACCTTTCGACCCAGAAAGTCGAGCAGAACCGCGACGCGATTGCGATCGTTTAGTCCGTCAAAAAGTCCAAAACTGTCGGCGAAGGCACCAGCAAGCACGCGCACCTTCTCGCCCAGCGAAAGCCGCGGGCCATGTTCGACCTTGATAAAACCACGGTCGTCTTCCCGCGATTTCAGCAACATGAGCACGTCTTGTGCAACAGGTGCGGGATCCTGACCGTTGGCGACCAGATAACATACGCCGAGCGTCGAGTGGATCGATCGCCATCGCTGTGTCGCCATATTGATCCGGACGAACACATACCTCGGAAACAGAGGCGCAGCGACCCACTCGATCTTCCGCGCGTGACTACGACGCTTTAGATAATGAGGCAGATAAACCTCAAACCCCTGCTGCGCGAGATTACGTGCAGCCTTCGCTTCACTATTGACTTGGGTGTGCACGACGTACCATCCGTCGTCCGGTTGTCCGTTCATGGCGCATTTCCCCGACGGACAGCCGCATCCAGGCCGAGCAGCTTCGGAGCAAGGACCCTTGAAGGACCATAGATTCGGACAGCCTCGTCGAAAGCGCCACGGGCATTGCCAACGTCAGTAATGACAACGGCATCAAACGGCGAAGTTACGGCGGCGTAAGACGGGACCACCGGATTACCTACAAGCGGGTCCTGAGTGGCATCCTTGTCAACCACAGCAACAATGGATACCCCGCTTTCGACTGCGGAGAGCAAAGCAATCTCCGCCAAATCCGACTTGCCTGAAAGAACAAGATTCCGGAAATCACGCGACTTCGCGACTTCGAATACTTCGAGGCAGTTCGCCTTTGCCTCCCTGAAGAAAGAAAAGGATGAAGACAGATATTCGACCGTCAGGCGCGACTTCTCGGTAAAGCCGTGCGGCGTGAGATAGTACGCGTAGCGGCGCGCGGGAGCCTGACCGACCTTCACTAGCCCCTTTCGCACGCAACGCTTCAGGTAAGCATTCACAAGACCGAGCGCGATGCCAAGCTCAGCAGCGAGATACCGCTGCGATCTCGCTCCATCGTTTTCGACGGAATTCAGAAGCCCGAGAACAATCCGGTCTTCATCGCCTTGGTCGGTTTGAGCGGAGCGCATCATGTCGTGCTTTGCCGATCGTATGGATGCTCGCTTCTACCTTGTTCACGGAGTGAACGTCAAGCTCAATGTTCACCTTATGAACACAATAAGATACTGAATTAAAACGATAATTCGCAACACATGAGACCTCTCTGGTTTATCCCTAACAGAGAGCGGCACTTAAAATACCACTTGGTGGGCATCCGAGTTTGCACAAGGCAACACGCACGGAGTTGCACTCCAACAGCTTTGTGTTTTCTCGGCTTCACTAATACAAGTCAGCAGCAATCATCATCCGGCTGTTGAAGTCACCGCGTGAAACAAAAACTCCTTTACGTCGTCACCGAGGACAAGGCCTTCCTGTCTCACCGACTTCCCATGGCCCGTGCGGCGCGCGATGCCGGGTTTGACGTTCATATCGCAACGTCCGTGGGCTCGCATGCGGAAGCGATCCGCGCCGAAGGTTTTACGATCCATCCCATGCCGCTGCGGCGAGGTGGCTTGTCTCCTTTGGGCAGCATCTCGACCATCAGAGCACTTCGCAAGATCAAGCGTGAGCTGTCTCCTGCCATCGTCCATCACGTCGGCATGCAGATTTGCGTACTCGGCGGGGTCTCTTCGCTGGGAATGACGACACCGCAGATCAATGCGATGACAGGCCTTGGCTACGCGTTTACCTCGACGACCGCCCGAGCGCTCACCCTGCGCGTCGTTATCGCGATCGCGTTGCGATTCCTGCTCAATCGGGATCACGCAGTCTTTCTTGTTCAAAATCCTGACGATCGGGCCGCTCTCGAAACGATCGGCATCGATCCCCAAAGGCTGGTTCGCATCCCCGGATCTGGTGTCGACACCGATAAGCTGATCCCGCTTCCAGAACCCGATGGTCCGATCACTGTTGGATTTGCCGGGCGGCTGCTGACCAGCAAAGGCATTCGCGCCCTCGTGAGCGCCCACAGAATTCTGCGTGCGCGCGGCACGGATATTCGGCTGCGCATCGCCGGAGACCCGGATCTGGCCAATCCGGATTCCGTGACGCTCGAGGAAGCCCGGCAGTGGAACAACGAGCCTGGCATTACCTGGCTTGGACATGTGGCGGACATCACAACGCTGTGGCGTGACTGCCATATCGCCGCGCTCCCTTCTCATAGGGAAGGCTTGCCAAAGAGTCTCCTGGAAGCCGCCGCATGCGGCCGCCCGCTTGTTGCGACCGATGCCCCCGGCTGCCGTGAGATTGTCATACCTGATCAAACCGGCCTGCTGGTTCCCATCGAAAATGCTTCAGCTCTTGCCGGCGCTATTGGCGAACTGGCTTCCTCGCGCGAATTAAGAACCCGATATGGTGCGGGTGCCCGGCAGCTTGTAGTCGAGACAATGTCCGCTCAAGCTATCGGCGCTGCGACTGTCGACCTTTACAGAGAACAGATCGAACGCGCGCGCTGATCTGCCCTGTTACGCTTTCATTCACGTCAGATTTTCAGATCGCGTCAGAATGGCGAAAACTGTCGAGTCTCGCATTTGTCGTTGATGACCGCGGGCCGCCAGTTGGCGACCGTTTCACCCTTCAGAAAAAAGGTGAAATAGCGCAGCTCGCTGCCTGAGCTTCCGCGGGAACATACGGTCCACTTTTCCGGCCCCGACTGCGCCTCGTTCGGTCCGACATTGGAGACTTCCGAGCGGCTGATATCTTTCATCGACTGCGTAATCTTCTGAATACGCTCGAAGATAATCTGCTGTTGCCGGGAATCCGGCTCCGGGTCCGGCTGAACGGAATCCTGCATATCGAAAAAGAACGTGCACCCCCCAAGCAAGACAGTCGCGAGCAGCACCTGAAGCCACCGTACAGCCACCAATGTCACTCACTCCCACCTGTCCGGGATTCTTACTATCGCTTTGACGCTTTGATGGAAAGCGGCTTCGGGGCCTTGAAAAAACGCCGCCGGATACAAGCCGCTCGCTTGGCACGGTTACCCAAAAAGATTCTCCAGAAATGTGACCCGCGAACACATCTCAAACACAGACATTAAGAGTTGAGACACGGTCCGGGGGCGTTGTCACCCTTCACCGGTTTGATTAAAAACCTTCCGGGGCCGAGCCCCGGAACCCTTTCCTACCTTCGTGGGCCTTATGTCTGATCGACCGTCCAGCAATGTCGACCCAGCGGTCGCAGCAGGTTTTGGCCATGAATGGTCGACGTTCCAGCAAGGAGAGGACGCCTTCTCTGCCGATGATCGAGCGGCCATCTTCGAATCCTATTTCCATATTTTCCCGTGGGACCGCCTGCCGGTAAATTCCGTCGGAATGGACGTCGGATGCGGCAGCGGCCGATGGTCGGTGATGGTGGCGCCCCGTGTCGGTCATCTGCATCTGCTCGATGCCAGCGCCGATGCATTGAATGTCGCGCGCAGCAATCTGGCCGCAGCAAAGAACGTGACCTTCCACCACGCCAGCGTGGGAGATTTGCCACTCCCCGATGCTTCGCTCGATTTTGCATTTTCGCTGGGCGTGCTTCATCATGTCCCGGATACGCAGGCCGCGATCTCGAAGATCTCGACGAAGCTCAAATCCGGCGCACCGTTCCTGATCTATCTCTATTATGCGCTCGACAACCGGCCAGCGTGGTATCGCGCGCTGTGGAAGTTCAGCAATATCTTCCGCGTCGTCATATCCAGCATGCCGGAGAAACCCCGGCTTTGGATCAGCCAACTCATTGCCGTCTTCGTCTACTGGCCACTGGCGCGTTTCGCCGCGCTCGTCGAACGGCTGGGATTTTCCGCCGCAGCACTGCCGCTGGAGTCCTACAAGGACCGCGCGTTCTATGTCATGAGAACCGATGCCTATGATCGCTTCTGCACCCGCCTCGAGCAGCGTTTCACGCGGGAGCAAATCCAGAACATGCTTACCGCCGCCGGATTTAAGGACATTCGTTTTTCAGACCGCGTGCCTTACTGGTGCGCCGTCGGCACCAAATGCTGACACGATGACGTCCGCTTCATGACCCCCGCGCTTATCATAACGACACTCCTGGTCGCTTGCGTTGTTTGTGCAGCGCTCATCGTCCTGCTTCGTCCCTTGCTCCAGCGCTATGCGCTCGCGCGGCCGAATGCACGATCATCCCATCGCGTCCCGACACCGCAAGGCGGCGGGCTCGCGGTCATCATTGCGACTATTGCTGCCGTTGCATCCGCGATTCCGTTTTCTGGACTGACAACAAGCTCCAGTCTGCTCGCCGTCTTTGCCGCAACCATCCTTCTGGCCCTTGTCGGCGCCTACGATGACTTACGGACAATCCCCGTTCTTCCCCGGCTGCTGGTGCAAGCCGCCGCCGTCGGCATCGTCCTTGCAACCCTCCCCGCGGAGCTTCATCTCGTTTCCGCTTTGCCGCTATGGGCTGAACGGATTCTGCTGCTGATCGGCGGGCTCTGGTTCGTCAATCTGGTCAACTTCATGGACGGTCTGGACTGGATGACCGTCGCTGAGGTTGTCCCTGTCACTGCCGCGCTGGTGCTGTTTGGTGTTTTCGGCGAGATGCCCATGAGCGCAACCATTGTCGCCCTCGCGCTCCTGGGTGCGATGGTCGGCTTCGCGCCGTTCAACAGACCTGTTGCAAAGCTGTTTCTCGGCGATGTCGGCAGCCTGCCGATCGGCCTGCTGATGGGCTGGTGCCTGCTTCAACTCGCTGGCGCCGGGCACCTGATCGCGGCGCTGCTGCTCCCGCTCTACTATCTCGCCGACGCGACGCTCACGCTGTTTCGGCGTTTGATAAAGCACGAGGCCGTCTGGGTCGCGCACCGGTCGCATTTTTACCAGCAGGCGACCAACAACGGTTTCAGCGTGACGCAGGTCGTTAGCGAAGTCTTCATCCTCAATGTCGTTCTCGCGGCATTTGCTGCGGTGACGATCTGGCTGAAATCGCCCTACGTCCAGTGGATGACGCTGGCATTGGGCTTAAGCGCCGTGGCGCTGGTGCTCAGCCGGTTCTCCCGGCAACGAGAACCACTCGGATAGCTTACGCCGCCCCGCTTTTGAACTCCGGGATCGCGTCCTTCAAGACGCCCACAATGACGCTGCGCTGTTCACTGGCCACAGCCTTTTCCAACGTGGACAGCCACCGTTGCAGCGTGTCGAGCGGCGGCTCATTGGGGCGCGCCGCGACAATGCCGGCGATGCCGATATCCGCTGTAGGCTCTTCGTGGGCGAACAGAATTTCATTCAGACGCTCGCCGGGCCGCACGCCGGTAAACACGATGTCGATGTCATAGCCGGGCTGAAGTCCCGACAGGCGAATAATGCGTTCGGCAAGATCGACGATCTTCACCGGCTGGCCCATGTTCAGGACGTAGACCGACACATCCGGCCGAACCGGGCCAAGCGCGTGGGTCGCGGATGTCACCACAAGATCGCACGCTTCACGGATGGTCATGAAGTAACGCACCATATCCGGATGCGTCACCGTGACGGGTCCTCCCGCCTCGATTTGCGCCTTGAATTTCGGCACCACCGAACCGTTCGACGCCAGCACGTTGCCGAAGCGGACCGAGATCAGCCGCATCGGGGTTTTGCCGTTTGCCTTGTGCATCAGGTCGCGATCAAGGGCCTGGCAATACATTTCAGCGAAGCGCTTGGTCAGACCCAGCATCGACACAGGCTCGATCGCCTTGTCGGTCGAGATCATCACCATGGCTTCCGCGCCGGCGGCCACGGCCGCATCGGCCACATTGACAGTGCCGAAGATATTGGTCTTGACGCCCTCACCCCAGTCACGCTCGAGGATCGGAACATGCTTCAGCGCCGCGGCGTGAAACACAATGTCCGGCTTGAACTCTCCCATCAGATGCATGATGCGCGCACGATCACGGATATCCGCAATACGGCCTTCGACAACCGCCTCCGGAAACCTCACAGCGAGCGCTTCGACCACCGCATGCAAAGCCGGCTCCGCGTTCTCTACGATCAGCAAGCGAGACGCACCGAATGTCACGGCACGGTCGCAGATTTCCGATCCGATTGATCCGCCGCCACCGGTGACGACAACCGACTTCCCCTTCACGAAATTCTCGAGCCGCTGATAGTCGATCTTGACGCTCGGCCGCAGCAGCAAATCCTCGACCGCTACCGGCGCCAGACGCGGCGCTTCTCCGCTGCCTTCGAGCGAGGGCAGACGGCTGACCGTCAGCCCGAGTTTGCGCGCGCGCGTCAGAACCGATTCCGGCGATGCATCGGCCTCGAACGCCGATGGCAGCATCACAAGACGCTCGATCGGTCGTTCGCGGCGCGAGAAATCCTCGACGATATCGCCAAGATCGTCGATGGCGCCGAGGACAGGAATGCCACGGATCGACTGTCCGCGGTCCGCCATCGACGGCGACAGGATTCCGACCGGCCAGGTTCGCTTGACCGCGCCACTCTCGATCCCGCGCAACAACACTTCCGCATCGGCAGCACGGCCCACTAGGAGCGTCGGAGATGCGTCGAGACCGCGGGCCTGACTGAGTGTCCGGGTGTAACGGAAATAGCGATAGCCCACGCGAAGCGCGCCTAACGCAAAGTTCTGCAGAAACCAGTAGATGATGATCGTGGTCTTGCCGAAGAAGAACGTGCCGTAGACGTTCGGCGCGATGAAGATGTAATCCAGCACCAGCAGCATCAGCGCCAGCACAGTGGATGCTTTCGCGATGTTGATAAAGTCCGGCAGCGAGATGAAACGCCACTTTGTGGTTGTGAGCCTGAAAACGTAGCAAACGATCACGCTGAAAATCACAAAGTAAGGCAGGATGTTCAGCAGCAGCGGGAGGCGGTCCGTGAACGCACTTCCCTCAAAGCGAAGATAGAAACTCGCAACGACCGCAAGCGCGGTCGCCATCGCGTCGTGAATCGCGATCAGAAGATTGCGCCAGGTCAGACGCCGCAATCCGGACCAGAAGGAAGCAGCCATGGTCAAACCCGCCACGCTTGTCTCGCCGGCTGCGGGCCGGATTCAATTGTGCGCCGGCCACGAAGCACCATGCCCCCCGCCACGCCGACGGCCAGCACGTAAATCCAGCCCTCGTGGAAATCGAACAGATGCGAATTCAGCAGCGAGCTGACGAAATTCTCGACGACGGCAACCAGACCGATCCATGCAGCCATACCCGATCCGGTAAACAATCTCAGATGCGCAAACCACATGGCATACAGGACGAGGCAACCGATCAATCCCCACTGCACCGCGACATTCAGCGTCTGGTTGTGGGGATTGCCGATGATCTGAGCCGAAGCCCCGGTCTGTCCCACGGCATCCTGTTCAAACAGGGTCTTCGTCGATCCGGTTCCGTGCCCGATGAGAGGCGCTTCCGCGGCGAACTTGATCGACTTGCGCCAGAATTCCAATCGCTCTCCAACCGAGGTTACGGCATTGCTCTGATGATAGCGCTGATACTCGCTTCCGATCATGTCGACGCGCATACGCAAATAGGGTGAAGACATCCAGGCAACAGCGGTCACGGCGGCAACGCCTGCCATCAAGGCCAAAAAGCTACGCCCGCTGAAATATCTGGCCGCGAGAACAACGAACAGGACGGGGATACAAACGAAGACCGTTCGCGAACTTGCAACAAACGCCATGTTGGCAAGAAATCCGGCACCAAGACCGAGCAGGAGCACAGCCGTTCCGCGTCGCCCAGTCTTCGCCGCATAAATCGCGGCGCCAAACGCCGCGAACGCGCACAGCGCGAATTCCTGACTCTGCGCGATATAGTTCTTGACCGGCACACCGACTGAACGCGCTGGATCAAACGCCAGACGCGGATCGACGAACATCAGCCATGACGCCAACATCACCGCCGTGCATGACACCAGAAAGGCGAGGACGACCCACAGCCCCCGCCCCGACCGTTCAAAGTGATAGAACAAGACGGGGATGGCGAGCAGCTTCGCTGCCGGATTGATTCCATGAAAGCGGGCGGCCCATGGCACACCGGTCGCCCACAACGTCCCCAGAACGGCCAGCGCGAACAGCAGCAATGGCGTGAGCGAAGCCGGCCGCTTCATGGAGTCCAGAAATTCCTGCCACTGGATCGCCGGGGTCAGCAGCGCCAGCCACGCCACCGCGAAAATCGCGACCAGCGAAGTTGACCAGGGGAGCGAGATCGCGAGAAGGACCACCGCGATGTCAGCCGCCTTCATCCACGCAGCCGTGTTGCGCCGGATCGACGGCGGCGCACGAGCCGGAAGATCGGACGTATTCACCGTCATGCCTTGTTCTCTCGCGCGCGCTTGACGAGAGACGTGGTGCTGTGGCCCGGCAGAATATCGACAAGCACGATCTCTCCGCCGTTGGCCGCGACAATCTCGTGACCGACCACCTGCTCGCGGGTGTAGTCTCCACCCTTCACCAGCACGCTCGGCCTGATCTGCGTAATCAGCTCCAGCGGCGTGTCCTGCTCGAAGATCACCACAAGATCGACGGCTTCGAGCGCTGCCAGTACCTCTGCACGCGAGCGCTCGTCCTGCACCGGCCGCTCCGGGCCCTTGAGCCGCCGCACCGATGCGTCACTGTTGAGACCGAGAATGAGGCGGTCGCAAGCCGCGCGCGCCTGGGTGATGACGCGAACATGGCCGGGATGCAGAATGTCGAAACAGCCGTTGGTGAAGCCGACACGCAAGCCCTGCGAGCGCCATTCGGCGACGCGCGCATCGAGATCGGCTGCACTTGACGCGATCTTTTCCTCCGCCGCGAGCGAAGCATGCGGCAAGATCTTCCGCCGCAGTTCGGCCAACGACACCGTCGCGGTCCCCGGCTTGCTGACTGCAACCGCCGCGCCCGCGGCCGCGCAGCGCAGCGATGTATCCCAATCCGTTCCCGCCGCCATGGTCACCGCCAGCACGGCCGCGACGGTGTCGCCTGCTCCGGACACGTCGCGCACCTTGGCGGGCTGCGCGGGCACATGGATCAGCGCACCATCGCGATGCGCCAGCGTCATGCCGTCTTCGCTCTTGGTCACCAGCACGGCTTCAGCATCGGCGGTGCGCAGCGCCTCGATCGAGGCGTCGGCGATGTCAGCATCCGTCTGGATGCGGCGGCGAGTGGCTTCGGCGAATTCCTTGCGGTTCGGCGTCAGCAGCGTCGCGCCGCGATAGATCGCCAGATTGGCGCTCTTCGGATCGACGATCACCCGCTTGCCCAGCTTGCGCGCGGCATCAATCACGTTGCGGATGACACGCGCGGTCAGGACCCCCTTGGCGTAGTCCGACAGCAGCACGATGTCGGCGCGCGGCAGCGCCGCGACGACCGCGTCGATCAGCTTGCGCTCGGTCACTTCCGAGGCGGGCGCCGACAATTCCCAGTCTGCGCGCAGCATGTGCGTAGAAAAATGTTCGGAGACGAAGCGCACCTTGCGTGTGGTCGGGCGTGACGGATCCGTGACCAGCAGCGGCTCAATGAGCGGCTCCCTGGCCAGTTCCGCTTTCAGCGTTTCACCGGAAGCATCATTGCCGACAAGTCCAACGAAAATGCACTTCGCGCCCAGCGCCGCGATGTTGCGCGCGACATTGCCGGCACCACCGACATTGAGTTCGCTGCGGCGCGCCGCGATCACCGGCGCGGGCGCTTCCGGCGAAATACGCGAGACCTCGCCATAGACGAATTCGTCCAGCATCAGGTCGCCGACGCACAGCACGGTCTGGCGGACAATCGCTTGCGACAGCGCGTCAAAGTCGAACATTAGAGCGTTCCTGTTGCCTGATCAGCGATAGCGATCGGGCCGGTCGAGAAAATCCCGGACATAGCTGCCGACGCCGTCTTCCAGCGCCGTGAAGCCGCCATTGTAACCTGCGCCGCGCAGATGATCGACCTCTGCCTGCGTGAAGTACTGGTAACTGCCGCGAATTTGTTCCGGCATGTCGATATATTCGATGTTCGGCTTGGCGCCGAGGGCGCTGTAGGCCGCGAGGATCAGATCGCGGAAGCTGCGGGCATGTCCGGTGCCAACATTGAACAGACCACTCACCGAGCGTGTCGCCAGAAGCCACATGATGACCCGCACCACGTCATCGACATGGATGAAATCACGGCGCTGGTCACCGTCAGCGATGCCATCGCGATGCGACTTGAAGAGCTGCACGACGCGGCCTTCGCGAATATCGGCGAAACGCTTCGCCAGCACGCTCATCATCGTGCCCTTGTGGTATTCATTCGGGCCGAACACGTTGAAGAACTTCAGGCCGGCCCATTGCGGCGGCATCTTTTCGCCTTTGGCGATGCGCTCCATCAGCGCGAGATCGAACAGATGCTTGCTCCAGCCGTAAAGATTCATCGGGCGAAGCTGCTTCAGCGCGGCAAGCGACTCGTCGTCGCGAAAGCCCTGATCGCCGTCACCATACGTCGCCGCAGACGAGGCGTAGATGAACGGGACGGAATTGGCCGTGCACCAGTCGAGCAATCGCATCGACAGGCGGAAGTTGGTTTCGATCACGAGATCGCCGTCGGTCGCGGTGGTCTCGGAAATCGCACCCATATGGATCACGGCATCCAGCCTGCGCCCGTTCAGCCATGACATCAGTTCCGCGGGCGGAACGATGTCGGCGAGCTGGCGCTTGGCGAGATTGCGCCACTTGCCGTCGGAGCCGAGGAAATCGCACACGGCCACGTCCGCGCGGCCCGCGTCGTTGAGGGCGGCAACGATATTCGATCCGATAAAACCGGCTCCGCCGGTCACCAACAGCATGAAGGAATCCCGCCGTGTGAATGCGCGCCACCTTTGCCTCAACCCCGCCCCCCAAGCAACTCACGACCGTGGGCTTGGTGAAGGCGGGGGATGGACGGAAAGCCGGTGAAAACGCATCTGGACGCGATGCGACCGACGCGGTAACCGGCTGATCGGCCACAATTCTCCCGGGCTCGCACCGATCTGCTCGAAAACCTTCAATAAATGAATATCAATTCATTTCTAAGCGATATTGGGGTAAAGCCCGATCCTTCGGAAACCAGCCCGGTTCTGGTCGTTCCGTATATGTGGATTGGCGATTTCGTGCGTGGGCACACGGTGGTCCGGGTCCTCAAGGAGCGCTGGCCGAACCGGCCGGTGGACCTGCTGGTCACCAGCCTCTGCGCGCCGCTGGTGGATTACATGCCCGGCGTCCGCAGGGGCATCGTCTGGGACCTGCCGCGCGGTCAGCTCGCCCTGAAAAAGCAGTGGGCGCTGGCGGAGCAGTTGCGGGCCGCCGGCTACGGCACCGCGCTGGTCATGCCCCGGACCTGGAAATCGGCCATCGCGCCGACGCTGGCGGGTATTCCCCAGCGCACCGGCTGGGTCGGCGAGGTCCGCTTCGGCCTGATCAACGACTGGCGCTGGGGCGAGCGCAGCATGCCCCGCTTCATCGACAAGAACGCCGCCCTCGCCCTGCCTGCCGATGCGCCTTTGCCGAAAGAGTGGCCGGTGCCGGAGCTTGTGGTGCCGCCCGCTGAGGTCGCCGCCTGGCGGCAGGCCAACAATCTCGGCCAGACATCGGCTGTCGCGCTGGCGCCGGGATCTGTCGGCGCCTCCAAGCGCTGGACCTACTACAGGGAAGCCGCCCGGATGTTCGCCGAGCAGGGCCTCGACGTCTGGGTGGTCGGCGGCCCGGGCGAAAAGACCATCGCCACCGAGATCGCAAACTTCGGCGGGCCGCGGGTGCGCGACCTCACCGGCACCGACCTGCGCAACGGCATCATGGCCATGGCCGCCGCGAAGACCGTGATATCCAATGACTCCGGCCTGATGCACATCGCCGCCGCGATCGGCACCTCGGCCATCGGTATTTTCGGCCCCACCAGCCCCTACCACTGGGCGCCGCTGAACGGCCTTGCCGCCACTATCAAGCGTCCGACCGACCTGCCCTGCCAGCCGTGTCACAAGCCGGTCTGCACCCAGAACGATCATCACTGCATGCGCGACATCCCGGCCTCGCAGGTGGTGGAGACCGCGCAGCGCGTGATAGCCAACGCTCGTTAATCTCGACGGCTGGTCGCACTTGCACCCCACTTGCGCCGCTATCGCGCTGTGACTACCACTGACGCCTGATCAACGACGCGGTGACATGTGAGCCAGGACCGGATCGCGGCCCATTTCCAGAGTTCGCTCGACGGCCTGAGCAAGGCTGTTCAGAGCGATGAGGTGCGCGCGACCACGCAGGCCATCGCGCGCGCTGTGACCGATGCCTTGAAGGCCGGCAACAAGCTGCTGCTGATCGGCAATGGCGGCAGCGCCGCGGATGCCCAGCACATCGCCGCGGAGATCGTCGGCCGCTACAAGCAGGAGCGTCCCGGCTGGGCCGCCATCGCGCTGACCACTGACACCTCCGCACTCACCGCCATCGCCAACGACTATGGATTCGAGCAGGTCTTTGCACGTCAGCTGCAGGGATTGGCGAAGCGCGGCGATGTGCTGTTCGCGCTCTCAACGTCAGGCCGCTCGCCGAACATTCTGGCTGCGCTGAAGATGGCGCGCGACCTCGGCGTTGTCACCGTCGGCTTCACCGGCGAGAGGGGTGAAAGCATGCGCGCGTCTTGCGATCATCTGTTCATCGCGCCAACCGACGACACGCCGGTGATCCAGCAGGTTCACATGATGGCGATGCACGCGATTTGCGACGAAGTCGAACAGTCGCTGATCGCAGCGGCGAAGGCAAAATGAGCGCGGAGACAAAGCCTGCGGCGTTTCTCGACCGCGACGGTGTCATCAATCTCGACGATGCCTATGTCGGCACTCGTGACAGATTGCGCTGGATGCCGGGCATCGCTCCGGCGATCAGAGCGCTGAACGAAGCAGACTATTACGTCTTCGTTTTCACCAACCAGTCCGGCGTCGCACGCGGCTTTTTCTCCGAGGATGATGTGCGCACCCTGCACAACTGGATGCGCGATGAACTGGCGCGCGATGGCGCGCGGATCGACGATTTCCGTTATTGCCCGCACCATCCCGACGGCATCGTTCCCGCCTACACGCGCGAATGCGACTGGCGCAAACCGCAAGCCGGCATGGTGCTCGACCTCATGAAACACTGGCCGGTGGATCGCGCGCGTAGCTTTGTCATCGGCGACAAGCAACGCGATCTTGATGCGGGCAAAGCTGCCGGGATCGAGGGCTATCTGTTTTCGGGAACGGATATCGCGGGCTTTGTCGACGGGATTTTGAAAAAGCGATAGCGACATACTCACGTCATTGCGAGCGAAGCGAAGCAATCCACCTTTCAGGCTGGATTGCTTCGTCGCTACGCTCCTCGCAATGATGGTCCCGCCGCTTCGATCACCCGCTCGAACGACGGATAAACATCCTTCCCGCCGACCACAGTAATCGGTCCGTTGCCGACCGGTCCTGTCAGACCTGGATCGGTTGCGAGAAACACCGCGATCAGCGGCACTTCATAAGCTGCGGCCAGATGCAGCAACCCGGTATCGACGCCGACCACCAGCGCGGCATTGGCAATCACCTTCGCGGTTTGGTCGAGCGGAAGGCGGTCGAGAATACGGCTTCCCGGAATTGCATGCGAAAGCCGCTCACAGCGCAGGCGCTCGCGCTCGTTACCCCATGGCAGCACAACTTCAAGGCCCTGCGCATGCAGCCATTTGCCGGTGCCGATCCAGTCGACCTCGCGCCATTCCTTCGATGCGCGCGACGTGCCGTGAAACAGCACCGCATAATGCGCATCATCGGTGCGCGGCGGCTTGACCAGCCCGTAGTCGATGGCGGCATCCGGCGAATAGCCGAGGCTTAATGCGGTGAGCAGGCGATTGCGGGTCACCGCATGCTGATCGCGCGCAACGGCGTGTTTTACATCGTAGAACCACGACGCCACCGGCTCCTTTATGCTCGCTGCATCGTAGCCGTGACGCTCGCCGGATGCCGTTCGCGCGATCAGTGCCGAACGGATCAGGCCCTGCGTATCGACGACCTTCTCCGCCTTGATTGATTTCAGTTTCGCCTTGAACGCGGAGACCTCGCTCCAGATCTCTGAGCGAAGCAATTGAGACCGCCAGCGCCGCGTCGAAACCGGAATCACCTCATCGACAGCCGGATGAAGCCGCGCCAGCGGCGCGAACGTCTCCTCGACCACCCATGTCAGCCGCGCATCAGGATAACGCTGCCGTGCATCCGTGACCGCTGGCATGTGATGCACGACATCGCCGAGCGATGATGTCTTGATGAACAGGATACCGTGCATCGGCGTGATCAGTCCGGAAGTCGCAATAGCGCGTTACGTTTTGGAAACCATAAACCGCGTTCCTGCGGGAGAATCCAAGGGATTCACCGCGAAGTTCCGGTCTTATACCCCATTTCCATCGTTTCCCTGCAAGATTCCGGCAAGAAGTTCGCTCCACATTCCGCGCCTGTCACGAAAGATATGGCGCACGAGTTGGCGCGGAAGCAATGCAGATTGGAATGCCATGACGATCTTGGTCACCGGAGGCGCAGGTTATATCGGCAGCCATACGGTTCGCGCGCTGGTCGATGCGGGCGAAAGCGTTGTCGTGGTCGATAATCTCTCGACAGGATTTTCGCAATTCCTGCCGGAAGGCGTTCCGCTGTTCATCGGCGATGTGGCTGACGAAAATCTCGTCGAAGGCGTGATCGCCGCGCACAACGTCGACTCCATCATCCATTTCGCGGGTTCTGTGGTCGTACCGGATTCGATGCGCGATCCGCTCGGCTACTACCGCAACAACACCATGACCACGCGCAATCTTCTCAACGCCGCGGTCAAGTGCAACATCAGCCGCTTCATCTTCTCGTCGACCGCCGCGGTCTACGGCAATCCCGACCGGACGCCGGTTGCGGAAGAAGCACCGACACGCCCGCTTTCGCCTTACGGCTCATCCAAACTGATGACCGAGATCATGCTGCACGACGTCGCCTCCGCGCACGGCATGCACTACGTTGTCCTGCGCTATTTCAACGTCGCCGGCGCCGATCCGCAGGCGCGCATCGGTCTTGCCACCGTCGGCGCGACGCATCTTCTGAAGATTGCTGTTGAAGCGGCCACCGGCCAGCGTGCCAAGATCGACGTTTACGGCACCGACTATCCGACCGTCGATGGAAGCTGCGTCCGCGATTTCATTCACGTCACCGATCTGGCGGAGGCGCATCGCGCCGCGCTGAGATATCTCGAACAGGGCGGTCCGTCCGCCACGTTGAACTGCGGTTATGGCCGCGGCTACTCGGTGCTCGAAACCATCGAGGCCGTGCGCCGCGCCTCGGGCCGCAATTTCGCGGTTCAGTATGCCGAGCGCCGCCCGGGCGACATCATGACCATGATCGCGGACACCGCCCGCATCCGCGCCACGCTCGACTGGACGCCGCAATATGACGACCTCGACACCATCGCCCGCCATGCGCTGGCATGGGAAGAAAAGCTGCAGCTCGAGCGTCAGCAGGACCACCGCCACGCGGTTCCGGCCTAGCGTCAAATCGGGTAAAAATCCCTGATTTCACTTGAAAATCCGCCGCATTGCGGGCAAGGAGACGGACGTTTCGCATAAACCCTGACGGGGCGCTTCAGCGCGCCTGACCGTCAATGGAACGCGGATGACCGAGCTTCCACGAAAGATCACCGACGACCCCTATGGGGCGGCTGCCCTTATTCGCCGCCTGATCACCGAGCAGGGCCTCCAGCACTGGCGGCGCTATGCGGTCGCGTTTGCCCTGATGGCTGTCTCCGCCGGGGCCACGGCGGCATCCGCCTGGCTGCTCGGCGCGGTTATCAACGAGACCTATGTCAATCGCAGCATTCACGGCATCGTTATGCTGTCGCTGGTGATTATCGCCCTGTTCGCGGCCAAGGGCGCGGCGACCTACGGTCACTCGGTCATCCTGGCCAAGATCAGCAACGCCATTCTGGCGTCGAACCAGCGCCGGTTGTTCGCCAAGCTGATGCGCGAAAATGTCGGCTTCTACGCCGAGCGGCATTCCTCCGAATTTCTCGCGCGGCTGACCGCAGGCGCGCAGTCCGTCACGCAGGTTCTCAACCTGCTGATCACCGCCGTCGGCCGCGATTTCCTGTCGCTGGTCGGCCTCGCCGCTGTGATGGTCATTCAGGACCCGTGGATGTCTATCTCCGGGCTTCTGATCGCGCCGCCTGCGCTGTTCTTCATCCGCAAGCTGGTGCGCCGGATCAAGAATCTCGCGCACGACCAGTTCAGCGGAAACGCCGACATTCTCGAGACCATGCTGGAATCCCTGCAGGGCATCCGCACGGTGAAGGCGTTCACGCTCGAAGACACGATGCAGGCGCGTATCGACAAGAGCATTGGCATTGTCGAGACCAACGCCAACAAGATGGCGCGCGTTCAAAGCCGTTCCAGCCCGCTGATGGAAATGCTCGGCGGCTTCGCGATCGCCGGCGTGCTGATGTATGGCGGCTATCGCATCATCGCCACCGGCGCGACGCCCGGCCAGTTCTTCTCGTTCATCACCGCGTTCCTGCTGGCCTACGAGCCGGCCAAGCGTCTTGCGCGGCTGAACATCGAACTGAACAGCTACCTGATCGGCGCGCGCAAGCTGCTGGAGATCGTCGACAGCCCGGCGAGCGAACCGGACGACAGCAACAAGCCGGCCCTGCAACTGTCGGAAGCGAAGGTCGAGTTCCGCGATGTCACCTTTGCCTATCGCGGCAACGAGATCGTGCTGAACCGCATGAGCTTTGTTTCGGAGCCCGGCAAGGTCACCGCGCTGGTCGGCCCCTCCGGCGGCGGAAAGTCCACCGTGCTGGCGCTGTTGCTGCGTTTCTATGAAGCGAAGTTCGGCGCCATCGTGATCGACGGACAGATCATCTCCGATTGCTCACGCCGCTCGCTCCGCCAGCAAACCGCTTATGTCGGGCAGGATGTCTATCTGTTCCGTGACACCATCCGCGAGAACATCGCCTTTGGCCGCCCCGGCGCATCGCAAGAAGAAATCGTTGCCGCGGCGAAAGCCGCCTGCGCGCACGATTTCATCATGAACTTCCCGCTGGGCTATGACACGCCGGTCGGCGAGCACGGCACGCAACTCTCCGGCGGCCAGCGCCAGCGCATCGCCATTGCCCGCGCGCTGGTGAAGAACGCCCCGATCATCCTGCTCGATGAGGCGACCGCAGCGCTGGACTCGGAGTCCGAAAAACAGGTGCAGGAAGCCATCGAACATCTGTGCCAGAATCGCACCACCATCGTGATCGCGCATCGTCTGCACACCATCATGCACGCCGACCAGATTCTAGTGGTCGAGAATGGCACCATCGTCGAAACCGGCGGCCATGATGACTTGCTGCGGCGCGGTGGACGCTATGCTTCGTTCTTCCGATTGCAACATCGTGACACCAACCCGCTGGCTCCCGTCGCCGCCAGCGCCTAGTATCCCGCTTCCCGCCTCCTTGTCCTTCCAGCAACCGGATTTGCCATGACCGCCAGCTACGTCATTCCCGCACTCGCGCAACCGTCCATCCCAGTCGCCGGCGAATCGAAGTCCTTTCCGGTCCGACGCATCTGGTGCGTGGGCCGCAATTATCTCGAACACATCCGCGAGATGGGCAATGACGAACGCCAGCCGCCGTTCTTCTTCGCCAAGCACGCGGACATGGTGACCGGCGACGGCGCGACGATCCCCTATCCGTCACTGACCAAGGATTTCCAGCACGAGGTCGAGCTTGTGGTTGCGCTCAAGAGCGGCGGTGCGAACATTGACCCCGCCAAGGCGCTCGATCACGTCTACGGATATGGTGTCGGCATCGACATGACCCGCCGCGACCTGCAGATGGCTTCGCGCAAGAAGGAGCAGCCCTGGGAGATCGGCAAGTCGTTCGATTTCTCGGCGCCCTGCGGCGCGCTGCGCCCCGCCACGGAAATCGGTCATCCAGTGAAGGGCAAGATCTGGCTTTCGGTCAACGGCACCGAGAAACAGAAGGGCGACCTCTCGGAGATGATCTGGAATGTTGCCGAGATCATCGGCAAGCTGTCGCTTCAGGTGTCGCTCGGTGCGGGCGACATCATCCTGACCGGCACACCGGCCGGCGTCGCGGCGCTTCAGCCCGGCGACAAGATCGAATGCGGCATCGACGGCATCGGCACGCTGAAGGTCGCGATCGGGTGATCGTGGCCACCTGGCCGGATTACGCTCCCAACCGGCTCTCGACCGCAGCAGCCATCGCCAGCAGACGGCGATCGTCGCCGTGGCGGCCGACCAGCATCAATCCGACCGGAAGGGCATTGCCAAACCGGATCGGCAGCGAGATCGCGCAGACGTCGAAGAAATTCCAGATCGAGGTGTTCATCAGTGCCTGGACGTTGCGCTTGTTGAAACTCTCCGGCGTGGAAATCTCATCCATCGTCGGCGCGACGATCTGCACCGTCGGCATCACCAGCACATCGACCTGATCGAACACCGCATCCATCTGCGCGATGCCGCGCTCGCGGTCGCGCAATGCGAGGATGTAATCGGCGGCGCTGATTTTCTCCGAACGCAGCAGGCGCGCCCGCACATTGGGATCGACGCCCTCCCCCGCTTCCGCGAGCAGGGTGCGGTGGATTGCATAGGCTTCCGGCGGCGCGACCCCGCCGCGCTCGTTGGCCGTGTGCATGATGTCGAGCGCTTTCAGGGTGACGTCCGCGCCGGATTTCCAGTGCGGCGCGAGCTTCGCCAGCGCCTGCGGATAGGCCTTGCCGACAATGTCATCAAGACCGTCGATGGGATAGCCCTGCACGAAACCGGCGCGCACATCTTTCAAAGATGGCGACGCAAGCGGCGATGGCGTTTCACCCGCCAGCACCGCATCGGCATCGGCGCAATCGGCGACGCTGCGTGCAATCGGCCCGATGGAATCCAGCGTGAAGGACAGCGGAAACGCGCCCGCCCTCGGCACGCGCTTTACCGTGGGCTTGAAGCCGGTGACGCCGCAAAACGCCGCCGGGATGCGGGTCGAACCGCCAGTGTCGGTGCCGATGGCGATCTCGCAGAACGCATCGGCGGCGGCCACCGCCGCGCCGGAGGACGAACCACCGGGGACGCGCCTGCGATCCGCCGGATTGCCCGGTGTGCCGAAATGGGGATTGGCCCCGAGGCCCGAATAAGCGAACTCGGTCATGTTGGTCTTCGCGGCGATCACCGCGCCCGCCTCGCGCAGACGCTGCACGATGACGGCATCCGCTTCCGCGGGCTTGCCGCGTGACGCCAGCACCCTCGATCCGGCGCGGGTCACCTCGCCCTTCACGTCGAACAGGTCCTTGATGGTGAGGATCGCGCCATCGAGCGGCCCGCGGGAACTGCCGGATCTGATCCGCGCATCGGCGGCGTCGGCGGCCTTGCGGGCCTCGTCCGCATAGACGGTGAGGCAGGCGCGCGCGCCTTCGCCGGCGGGATCGGCAATCCTGCCGAGAGCTTGTTCGACACGGTCGCGGGATGAAGCTGTCATGTTTTTCTTCTGGCCGGGAAAGAGGCCGGGAGAATGGATTTTTCAGCAACGGATGGCAATCCTTCTAAATTTTCGCATTCTCCCGCCGCTTGGTGCGACACCTCGCGCGGATGGCCGCCCGTTGCACCACCGCTGTTCCGCACTAAAGTGGCGGACAAACAGGAACCCGCTGCCATGCCCTCCGCCGAGATCGACGCGATCCGCGCCCTGTTGACGGCGAAAGCCCGGCCTGTCGGCTGGGCACAGCGGCGCGAACGCCTCGACGAGATCGGCTCGGTCTGGCCTGTGGCCGACGATATTGCGCTGACCAGCGTAGATGTGAACGGCGTGTCCGGGGAATGGTCGCTGGCGCCCGGCAGCGATACCTTGCGCGTGCTGCTGTTCTTCCACGGCGGCGGCTACTGCTCCGGCTCCATCAGGAGCCATCGCCGAATGGTGACCGAGGCCGGACGCGCGGCAAAAATCCGCACGCTGGCGCTCGGCTATCGCCTTGCACCGGAGCATCCGTTTCCGGCGGCGCTCGACGACGCCATGACCGCGTGGCGCTTTCTGCGTGCGGAAGGTTATGCGCCCTCGCACATCGCCATCGGGGGTGACAGCGCGGGCGGCAACCTCACCGCCGTGCTGATCAACGCTCTGCGCGCGGAAGGCGAACAACCGGCCTGCGCGTGGCTGGCGTCGCCCTGGACCGATCTCACCATGTCGGGCCAATCGCTTATCACGAAGGATGCGGTCGACCCGATCATCCACAAAGGCTATCTCGAAGAACTCGCCGATGCTTTCGTGCCTCCCGGTCTCGCGCGAAACGACCCACGCATCTCGCCGCCGTTTGCCGGTCTAGATGGTTTTCCGCCGACGCTGGTTCAAGTCGGTTCGCACGAAACGCTGCTCGATGACGCGACACGTTTTGCGGCGGCGCTCGGCGCGGCGGATGTGGACGTGACGCTGGAAGTGTGGCCGCAGATGATCCACGCCTGGCCGCTGTGGAATGCGCATCTCGAACCCGGCCGCCGCGCGCTGGAACATGCCGGCGCATTCATCCGCCGCCATATCTAGGCAGCGTTACTTCTGCAACACGGTGTTGACCGCGCCCTTCTCCACCATGTCGATCACCAGCAGCTTCACGGGCTGGCTGCCCTTGTTGGCGCCGAAGTGCCATTGATCGACCGCCTCCACAATAAAATCGCCGGTCCTGAAGATTTCGGTCTTGCCGATATCGAGATTGGTGACCTCGATGGTTCCCGCCTGAACGTAACCATAACGCGGAAACGGATGCTTGTGCTTTGGCAACACCACGCCCGGCGGAATCTCGTAGGTCGAGACGATGACCTGCGCGTCCTTTTGCGGCAGCACGATGGGCTGGCCGCTCGATGTCCTGGTCGCCGACATCACCGGCAGGACCACCACCTTGTTTGTCACGCGCTGCGTGTCCGCATGGAGCGGCGATGCGATGAGCACCAGCCCGAGTGCAAGAAATTTCGCGGTGTTCTTCATGCCACGCTCACTCGTACACCATCACGCCGTCATCGACCTTGCCGAGGCGGAGCGAGACGATGTCCAGCGCGTAGTTCTGATAGAGCTTCCACGGCCGCTTCGAGCCCTGCTTGGGCATCTTCGCCACCGAGCGCTGCACATAGCCCGAGGTGAAATCGAGCCAGTTCTCCTGCTGCACTTCGGGATCGGTGTTCCGCGGGGTGCACTGCCTGTAGCCGTGCCTGTCCATGTAATTGATAAGGCGGCAGACATATTCGCAGGTGAGATCGCACTTCAGCGTCCACGACGCATTGGTGTAGCCGAAGGACGAAGCCATGTTCGGCACATCCGAATACATCATACCCTTGTAGTTCAGCGTCTGCGCGAAATCGACTGCGCGGCCGTCGACGCTGACCTGCATGCCCCCTAACACCTGCAAATTCAGCCCCGTCGCTGTGACGATCAGATCGGCCTCGAGTTCGCTGCCGTCCGACAGACGAATGCCGCTCGGCGTGAAGGTGTCGATGGTGCTGGTCACCACCGAGGCGCGGCCCTCCTTGATCGACTTGAACAGGTCGCCGTCCGGCACCAGACACAGCCGCTGCTGCCAGGGATTGTAGCGCGGGGTGAAATGCGTGCCGATGTCGTAATCCGGGCCGAGCGCGTGACGCACGCCGCCCAAAATCAACTGCTTGGCGCGCTCCGGCTTGCGGCGGCAGAGCTGGAAGAAATACATGCCGAACAGCACATTGCGCCAGCGGATCGCATGATAGGCGAGCTTGGCCGGCAGCTTCTCGCGCAGCTTGTTGGCGAGCGCATCTTCCGCGGGCCGCGCCACCACATAGGTCGGCGAACGCTGCAGCATGGTAACGTGGGTAGCGGTCTTGGCCATTTCCGGCACCAGCGTCACGGCGGTGGCGCCGGAGCCAATCACCACCACGCGCTTGCCGGCATAGTCGATATCGCTGGTCCACTTCTGCGGATGGGCGATGCGGCCCTTGAATGTATCTGCGCCGGGAAACTCCGGTGCATAGCCGCCCTCATAGGAGTAATAGCCGCTGCACATGAACAGGAAGCCGCAGGTAAACTGCACGCGCTCTTTGTCCGGACCCCGCTCTGCTTCCACCGTCCAGCGCGAATCCTTCGACGACCACGACGCGCTTTTGACCTGATGGCTGAAACGAATCTTGCTGTCTATGCCGTTCTCGCGCGCCGTCTCGCGCACGTAGTTCAGAATACGCGGCCCGTCGGCAATCGCCTTGGCCTCGGTCCACGGCTTGAACGAATAGCCGAGCGTGTACATGTCGCTGTCGGAGCGGATGCCGGGATAGCGGAACAGATCCCAGGTGCCGCCGATGGCCTCGCGCCCTTCGAGGATCGCGTAGCTCTTGCCCGGGCAATTCTTCTGCAGGTGATAACCCGCGCCGATGCCGGACAGGCCCGCGCCGACGATCAGCACATCCACATGCGTCGCGCCGGTGTTTGAAACAGTTTTGGACATTTTTGCTTCGGCCTGCATTGTTTTCTCCCTTAAGCCGACTCTGCGCGCAGGCGCGCTGCGATGCAACCTGATTGGCGTATCCGGTCGCGAGATTCTTCTCCGCGTCGTCTCCGCGCAGGCGGGGACCCATAATCCCTGCGCTACCAGCATTGCCGCGATGTCCCGAATTCGTCATGGCCGGGCCTGACCCGGCCATCCATCTTTCTCGAGTGATGGATACGCGGGTCAAGCCCGCGTATGACGATTGTGGGCGAGGCAGCATCGTGCGCGCGCTCCACGCATCCGGATTCGATTTTCAAACAACTCGCATTACAGATGTGCGTGATCATCCCTGTTCTTTACGGCGCGGGCGCGCCGGAGGCACTTTTGCACGAACGGGCAACAGCCCGCGCGTGAATTGCATCCCTGCCCTCACAAGAGGGCGCGCGGAACGCCGGATGCTCAAGCGCATCCGCAGCCTCATGCGCAATGAAAACAAGCGCACGAGTTAGTCACCACGAAGCGCCGGACACATCCGGCGTTCCGCACGCAATGGTTTACGGCTTGCTTCGTGCTCTCCCCGGTGAACGATGCTATGTCACCGCATCCCTGCTGAGGGTTTCCGCCTCCGGTTGGAAGCGGCTCTCTGCCGGACTGGCGCCAGCTTCGGGCGTCAGGACCACACGACTTGGGCCGTCCGCGACAGCGTGGTCGTCAGCCTTCGCGCACGCCGCTCACACGCCTCCGGACGTTGCGCACGCCCTTGCGGGTGCGTGCGCGCGATCCGGGCTTGCGCCCTGCGACCTCGCTCCGGCCTGACGCTGCCGCGTCCACCGCATCCCGCCCCGCGTATCGTGACGATCGCGAGCCGCCCCTCTGTGGGACGGGATAGATAGGAATATATACCTTGTGACAAGTTAGTCAAGGGCAGTCCTCGCTCGGCTGCACGACGGCGGTTTTCATTATCCTCGGAATTCTGGCTTTGACCCGAAATTTCAACCATTTGTTAACAGATTCATACACAATCTGGCTCTTGCAATCGTTTGATTCTATTATTGAAATTCTGACATTTGCATAAGTTCTTGTTTTGTTCTATGGAACAAAGATGTAAGGCCACGATCTTTCCCTAGGCGACGAATGAACAACTAGGTTCTGGCGATGAGCGCATTGCCACTCTTCAACGATGAATTTCGACCAATCTCGCCTTGGCGGGAAATGGGGGCGTATGAAGCGCTTTGGAATTCTGAAAGCTCTTCATTCAAATCCATTGCCGAAACATTTGCACGCACCAAAAATTTGCTTCCTTCCGATCTTATCGAGCCTACCTTTTCGGCTGAGCTAGCTGCAAAAGCTGACTCGGCTATCAAGGCTTTCTGCAAGCAGTCGTACGGCATTCGCGTTCACGGCGAAGTAGAGTACCCAGAGCGGTTAAGGGAAGCCAAGCATCCTGTAGAGTTACTTTATTTTCAGGGACTTTGGGCGCTTACGGAAACACCGAGCGTTGCCATTGTCGGCACACGCAGTCCCTCAGAAGACAGCATAAAACGGACACGCCAAATTACAAAAGCCTTAGTCGAGAAAGGTTTCACGATCGTTTCTGGGCTCGCGAAGGGAATAGATCGCGCGGCCCACACAAGCGCTATCGAATTTGGCGGTTGGACTATAGCGGTTATTGGGACGCCGCTTTCTATGGCGTATCCAAAGGAACACAGCGACCTTCAATTTGAAATTGCAAAAAATCATCTGCTAATTTCGCAGGTACCCGTGGTCTCGTATCCAAAAATGAAATTCACCAAAAAGAGATTGTTCTTTCCGGAGCGAAACGTAACGATGAGCGCGCTGACGCAAGCGACCATTATTATCGAAGCAGGGAATACTTCTGGAACGCTAACTCAAGCGCGCGCCGCTATTGAGCAGGGCCGAAAACTCTTTATCTTAAACAGTTCATTTGAGAAGGCAGATCTAACCTGGCCTGAGAAATTTGCCGCCAAAGGTGCCATTCGTGTCAGATCTATTAATGACATCTTGGATAATTTAGATGCGCCTGACTCGAATCGACAACACCCAGCGACATGACCATCGATTCTTAGAGGACAATGATGATTGCGCATTCCTCGGCGAATTTACTGCTCGCCAAGGCTTTGACTTTAGCGAAACGAATAAGCAGATTCACAATCTAAAAATACCGCCGTCCAAAGCGCGCGAACAACCATTCAAACAAACCTACAAAAATCGAGCAATAAATTTCTGGGCTAATAAACTCCGTTTAGCCGTTCCATTGGGATCGTTGCCTAACGCTACATGGATTCCGGTGCCTTGCAGCAAACTGGCAGATCATCCCGATCACGACGACAGACTAGCAACTGTTCTACGAACGTATGACTCGCAGAGAATTCTTGACGTTCGAAAACTCGTTAAATGTAATGCCAATCGCGAAGCCGCCCATAACTTAGACGGCGGCCGCCCGACACCCGAATCTCTCAAAGAAGCATTCGAAATTGACACAACCCTACAATTGGACGGCATCAACGAAGTCGTTATTTTCGATGACGTAATAACGCGCGGCGCATCTTTTAAAGCTATGACTTCGATACTGCGTGAAGCACTCCCTAAAACTAACTTCCGAGGAATTTTTCTCGCTCGAACAGTTCATCTGCAAGAGCAAGACCCTTTCGCTGGTTTTGAAGAAGTCGATCTTAACAATTGAGTTAGCCCGCTAGACAGCTTGTCGATCGAGAACGCGTTCGCCCTCACACCACCGCATTGCTCGGCGTCGGGCGATCGTGAATCTGCTGGCCGAACAGGCTACCGACAAGTTCGACCACCGTGCGTGCGGAGAGGCCGCGATTATCCAGAAACGGATTGAGCTCGACCAGATCGAGCGAGCGCACCAGCCCTGAATCCTGCAGCATCTCCATGACCAGATGCGCCTCGCGATAGGTCGCCCCGCCCGAAACAGTGGTGCCGACGCCGGGCGCAGACACCGGATCGAGAAAATCCACATCGAGCGAGACATGCAGCACGCCGTTTCGCGCGCTCACCCGCTCGATGAATTCGCGGATCAGGACGCCGACGCCGAACTCGTCGATCCGCCGCATGTCCGCGATCCAGACATCGCGCTGGCCGAGCAATTCCTTTTCTAATCTGTCCACCGAGCGCAGGCCGAGCAGGCCCAACTGGCGCGGCGCAATCGGCGAGCGCAGCGCGCGCGGCAGCAGATCGTCCAGCCCCGGCTCGCCGCACAGGAACGCGCCGGACATGCCGTGCATGTTGCCGGTGATCGTGGTCGCGGGCGTGTTGTAATCGGCATGGGCGTCCAGCCAGAGCACGAACAGCTCCCGCCCCTGCGCATGCCAGTGCCTTGCCACGCCGGAGACCGACCCCATCGACAGCGAATGATCGCCGCCGAGAAACACCGGGATCGCGCCGGACTTTGCCATCGCGTAGGCGCGCTGCGCGGTCTCGCCGGTCCAGGCCTTGATCTCGCGGTAATGCTTCGCGTTCGGCGGCGGCGCTTCATCGGTGAATGTCAGTTCGCGGCGCAGGATATCGCCGTGATCCGTGACGCTGAAATCGAGGCTTTCCAGCAGCGGCACGATGCCCGCCGTGCGCAGCGCCGCCGGCCCCATCAGCGCGCCCTTCTGCGAGGCACCCACTTCAATCGGCACGCCGAGCAGCGCGATGTCTTTGGGATAGGAATCTGTCACGGCGGCCTCGCTGAGACTGAGAGCGGCGGAACCCTGCCGTCAGTCTATCGGGATTCGTTCACGGCGCTATGTCACCCCAACGCAAAAAGCCCCGGAGCGATCCGGGGCTTGGTGACAATCCGTTTCAGTACATCCGTGAAACAGGTCGTGAAGTTCTCTTCCCTGAAGGAAGCGGTCAGCCGTTCCGGTACATCCGCGAAACGGCCGTCCTGAACTTCTGCGTGACGCATCGCCCTCTCCGGGCGGCGCGTCATCGGATCTCAGAGGAGCGACAGATTTTCAGCGCTGGTCTTGCCGCGCATCTTGTCGGTCTTGGCCTCAAAGGAAACCTTCTGTCCTTCGGCAAGGCCGGTCAGGCCAGCACGCTCGACAGCGCTGATGTGAACGAACACATCGGTGCCGCCATCGCTCGGCTGAATGAAACCAAAGCCCTTTTGGCCGTTGAACCACTTAACAGTACCAGTCGTCATAACAAACAATCCTTAACGCGCGTACATGCGCAACTCCGCACGACGTCGCGCGAAGCAAATCCAATCTAGCGATGTCTTTGGATAAGGAGCCGAGGGGACTGAAAGTCCAAAAGGGCGCTTTAACAAAAGCTGTGCCGCAAATCGAATACCATGCGTTTAACAGGTATCGGCGCAAGTGCAAGGACTGAATTGTGTTCGTTTGAAGATGAGGCCTCGTTTGGCGTCGAATCGTGCCTATATATGTGAACGATATCAATGTTCTCAGAAAGGCGACCGATGACAAAACAGCCGAGCGCCACTCAGATTGCCCGCGCCGAACGGATGCGCATTGCCGCCAAGGAAGGCGCCGAGGCCCGCGCCGTTTTCGCCGCACGCGATGTCGCGATCCGCAAGAACATGGACCGGCTGAAGGCCTTGCGCCTCGCCAAGGAAGCGGAAGACGCCGCGCTCGCTCCGGCTGAACCGGCGCCGAAGAAGAAACGTGTTGCCAAGAAGAAGGTGCTGGCCGAGACCTGACGGGTCATGCTGCATCATGCGCGCGACATGAGACGCGCAGTAAAAAGCCCCGGAGCGATCCGGGGCTTTTGTGTTTCTGTCTGTTGTCATGGCCGGGTCTGTTCAGACATTGACAGCCATCTCGTCATTGCGAGCGAAGCGAAGCAATCCATTCAGGAAAGCTGGATTGCTTCGTCGCTGACGCTCCTCGCAATGACGAACAGCGATCAATACCGGTAGTGATCGCTCTTGTACGGGCCTTCCTGCTTCACGCCGATATAGTCGGCCTGATCCTTCTTCAGCTCGGTGAGCTTGACGCCGATCTTGGACAGGTGAAGCCGCGCGACCTTCTCGTCAAGCGACTTCGGCAGCACATAGACTTCCTTCTTGTACTTGCCGTCCTTGTTGTTGGCGAAGAGCTCGATCTGCGCCAGCGTCTGGTTGGTGAACGATGCCGACATCACGAAGGATGGATGGCCCATCGCGTTGCCGAGGTTCACGAGGCGGCCTTCCGACAGCAGGATGATGCGGTGGCCGTCCGCGAAGGTGATCTCGTCCACCTGCGGCTTGATGTTGTCCCACTTCAGGTTCTTCAGGGTCGAAACCTGAATCTCGTTGTCGAAGTGGCCGATGTTGCAGACGATGGCGCGATCCTTCATCGCGCGCATGTGCTCGATGGTGATGATGTCCTTGTTGCCGGTGGCGGTAACGAAGATGTCGGCGCGCGGCGCGGCGTCTTCCATGGTCACGACCTCGTAGCCTTCCATCGCCGCCTGCAGCGCGCAGATCGGATCGATTTCGGACACCATCACGCGGCAACCGGCCTGGCGCAGCGACGCAGCCGAGCCCTTGCCGACGTCGCCGAAGCCCGCGACCATCGCGGTCTTGCCGCTCATCATCACGTCGGTGCCGCGGCGGATGCCGTCCACCAGCGATTCACGGCAGCCATAGAGATTGTCGAACTTCGACTTGGTGACCGAGTCGTTGACGTTGATGGCTGGCCACAGCAGCGTGCCGGCCTTCTGCATGTCGTAGAGGCGATGCACGCCCGTGGTGGTTTCTTCCGACACGCCCTTGATGCTGTCGGCGATCGCCTTGAAGTAACCCTTCGGCTTTTCCTTGAGCTGCTTCTTGAGCAGCGCGAAGAACACTTCTTCTTCCTCGGAGCCCGGCTTGTCGAGAAACGCGGTGTCGCCCTGCTCGGCGCGCAGGCCAAGATGGACGTACATGGTGGCGTCGCCGCCGTCATCGAGGATCATGTTCGGGTGACCGCCGCCGTGCCAGTCGAACAGCTTGGCGGTGTAGTCCCAGTAATCCTTCAGCGTCTCGCCCTTCACCGCGAATACCGGAATGCCGGCAGCGGCAATCGCGGCAGCGGCGTGATCCTGCGTCGAGTAGATGTTGCACGAGACCCATCGGATGTCGGCGCCGAGCGCTTTCAGGGTTTCGATCAGCACGCCGGTCTGAATGGTCATGTGCAGCGAGCCTGCGATGCGCGCGCCCTTCAAAGGTTGTTTGGGGCCGTATTCTTCGCGCGTGGCCATGAGGCCCGGCATTTCGGTTTCGGCGAGCGAGAGTTCCTTGCGGCCGAAGTCGGCAAGGCCGATGTCTGCGACGATGTAATCGGTGAAGCCTGCGGGGGCTTTTGCTGTGGCGGTGGTCATGTGGTTTTTCCTAGTTTGTTTCGGTGCAGAGCGCTGTCGTTGCGCCCTCTCCCCTTGTGGGAGAGGGCAGCGCTGACGAGAGCGGCAAACTCAAATGGGTGAGGGGTTGGTCTCGTTAATAAGACCCCTCACCCGCCCTCACTTCATTCGGGCACCCTCTCCCACAAGGGGAGAGGGAAACAGTTACACCGCGCGCTTCAGCGCGTCGGCGAGATCGGTCTTTTCCCACGAGAAGCCGCCGTCGGCGTCCGGTGTGCGGCCGAAGTGGCCGTAAGCCGAGGTGCGCGCGTAGATCGGCTTGTTGAGGTCGAGATGCTTGCGGATGCCGCGCGGCGTCAGGTCCATCGAGTCGGCCACCGCCTTCTCGATCTTGTCGTCGGAGACCTTACCGGTGCCGTGGGTGTCGATGTAGATCGACAGCGGACGCGCCACGCCGATGGCGTAGGCAAGCTGCAGCGTGCACTTGTCGGCAAGACCGGCTGCGACGACGTTCTTCGCAACGTAGCGCGCCGCGTAAGCCGCCGAGCGGTCGACCTTGGTGGAGTCCTTGCCGGAGAATGCGCCGCCGCCATGCGGAGCCGCGCCGCCGTAGGTGTCGACGATGATCTTGCGGCCGGTGAGGCCCGCGTCGCCATCGGGCCCGCCGATGAAGAACTTGCCGGTCGGGTTGATGTGCCAGATCGTCTTGTCGGTGATCCAGCCCTGCGGCAGCGCCTTTCGCACGTAAGGCTCGACGCGCTCGCGCACCTGGTTCGAGGTCATGTCCTCGACGAGATGCTGATGCGAGACGACGATCTCGCGCACGCCGACCGGCTTGCCGTTTTCATACTGCACGGTGACCTGGCTCTTGGAGTCCGGGCCCAGCACCTTCTCGACGCCCGAGTGACGGGCTTCCGAGATCAGGCGCAGGATCTTGTGCGCGTAGAAGATCGGCGCCGGCATCAGTTCCGGGGTTTCGTTGGTGGCGTAGCCGAACATGATGCCCTGGTCGCCCGCGCCCTCTTCCGCATTGGTCGGCTGCTTGGCATCGACGCCTTGCGCGATGTCGGCCGACTGCGGATGCAGCAGGATTTCGATGTCGCAGGTCTTCCAGTGGAAGCCATCCTGCTCGTAGCCGATGTCCTTGATCGCGTTGCGAACGACGGCCTCGATGTGATCGTTGGTCACGGTCTTGGGACCGCGCGTTTCACCCGCGATCACCACCTTGTTGGTGGTGGCCAGCGTTTCGCATGCGGCGCGGATGTCCCAGGGGTCGATGCCGGCCTTCGGCCCTTCGCGGAAGAACAGATCGACGATCTCGTCCGAAATCCGGTCGCAGACCTTGTCCGGATGGCCTTCGGACACCGATTCAGAGGTGAACAGATAAGACGCGCGCATCAACAGTCCCTTTCAGATGGGCCGCGATCGGCCCGTTTGGATCTTCAAGCTCCGGTCGCTGACCAAAGCCCATCTTGGTGTGACGTGCTTTCATAGACCGAACCGGTATCCGCTTCGTTTGAAAACACCTTGGAATTCCTATCAATCGCGACGCCGGGAGATGACATAGGATTCATCGTAAAACCAGAGCCCGTTATGCTTGCGCAAAACCTCCCTGGTGGCGTCGAGATAACGTCCGCTTTGCGTGACTTCGTCCAGGCGGTCGTCTTCGACCTGAGCGACATACACCGCCGCGTTCCATGCTGCAAAGGCCGTCGAGGTCCCGATCGGACCCGTCACCTCGTTGGGCAACGCTTCCATATCGTACCGGAAGATCGAGCGGTTATCCGCATAGGCATTAAAGTTAAGATCTCGCCCGGCGGCGCCGAGTTCGTATTTCACCGCGCGCAGCAATTCATGGCGGCTGACCGCAAAAGGATTTTCTCCCGGCCACACCGACTGCACGATCTCCATGCCGGGATCGTGGCCGTAGGAGTGAATCCCGATCAGGCGGCCGCCCGCGCGCAGCGAACGCGCCAGCGGTGCGATGATCTTCTTGGCGCGGAAATTCAGCGACGATCTGGCGCGGTAAGGCTGCGAGGCGATCACCAGATCGAAATTGGCTTCGACACGCCCGGCGCGCGGAATCATCGCATCGAGCAGGAAGCGGTGATCCTCGCGGTAAATGACGAGAGCAATGGGCCGCTCATAGACCGGCATGCCCGAGCGCGCCGACACGCTGGCGCGCCAGTTCTCTTCCAGGAATGGCTGCAGCTCGGTGATCTGGGATTCAAAATCACCGGAGGCATTGCCGCGCAACGCAACCTCGCGCCAGATCATACCGGCAGCAGCGGTCGGCGATTTCGGCGCCAGCCACGGCGCCTCGGCGTAATTCATGTTGGTCAGGACAAAGACCGTCGCCGGATGCTCGAACAGCCGGTCCGGCACCTTCTGCAAAGTCAGCCGCACGTCCTCGAGGCTGATCTCCTTGCCCGCCATATAGAACGGCATGTTCGGAAAGCGGCTGTGCATCGAACGCATCACCCGCGCCAACACGGTGCCGTCGCCAACGCCGGCGTCGAACACCCGCAGGGCCGGCGGGCGCGGATGAAGGCTGCCCAGTTCCAGCGCGACGCGATCCGCGATCACCCGCTTTTCCGAACAGGTGTGCACGAACAGCAGATACTTCTGCCGGTTCTCAAAGAAGCGGAAATTGCCGGTGGGGTCGCGCTTCTCGATCGGCGGCTCCGGCACGGTGATGACCGGCACGCCGTCGCCGAGGAAGGCCTGAATCCGCTCCAGCGTATCCACCGTGATGCGCTTGCCCTCGCGCAGCCGGTGCACCAGCTTGCCGTCGTTCACCGCGCGGCGGCCGAACGTCGATTCCGCCATGCCTGCCTGACGGCAGTATTCGGAAATCTGGGCCAGGAGCTGGTCGTTTTTCATCAGACCGGTGGGCAGGGTTCGGGTGGGCTGGAAATTGTGGGCAGAACCGTTTTGCGTGCGGTTTCCTACCACCATCTGCCCACAAATGAAATGCCCGTGCCTGAGTTATTTTCTCCGGACTCACAGCTTGTTTAACGAAGAAACCGGGCTGTTTTCGCCCAAAATCAGCCATTGGAGGCTGTGCCTGGCTGCGCGTCCTTTGGGACGAGGCAGGCACGCAGATCGGCAACGCATCGGGCCAGTGCAGGCCATACGGTGACAAGACCCAGCGGCCACAGCGGCGCGATCATCAGGCCCCAGTAGGAATTGTTGTCGCGGCCAACGAAGATGAAGGCTGCGACATAGCCAAACACGACCAGCATCACCCGCTGACCGAAGGCGTCCCGCCTCCCCGTCAATCCGGCCAGCGCCAGCGGCACGACGATGACGCCGACCCAGCGCGGCGCGGCTTCAAGCAGCAGATTCCATTGCGTGGTCTGCAGCACGAACGGCCAGCCGCCGATGCGCAGCCAGCTTGGCGAGGCAGGATCGGCCGCCGTCACCAGCGCATTGACGTGATGCGCGTGCACCGCGAGCGTCGCGGCAAAGATCAGAAGTCCGAGGGCCCAGGCCGCCGCTTCTTTCCGGCAGCCATCCCTGAAGGCCATCACCATCATCGCCAGCAGATAGGCCGTAGCCAGTTCGCGGATGATCGCAGCGGCGACGCCGAGGATGACGGCGACGATCCACGCATTCGGCCTGCGCACCGCGAGCGACAGCGCGATCAGCAATCCGGCCCAGACTTCGTGCAGCGGCCAGGCCTGCGGCACGATGGCCGGAGCGATGCCGGTGGCGATGATCATCAAGGAAAATGCATATAGGACCGGCGAAGTTACAATGGCGCGCAGCCGCCACGCCCAGGCCAGAAATGTGATGCCGGCCAGTGCGGCCAGTAATGCACGCCGCGTCATTTCCTCGGAGATCACCGCGAGCGCAACGGCCAGAACCGGCGGACGCACCACGACGAACGGACGCAGCGGATAATTGTTGTCGCGCAGTTCGCGGATCGCAACGGTGTAATAGGATTCACCGCCCTCCACATGCGCAACGATGCGCTTGTAGAGCGCAATGTCGCCCGCATTCGGCACGTTGGCGGCATCGCCCGGCAATGTGGCGCGATTGGCAAAGCCGATGCCGATCAGGATCACAAGCAGCGCAAGCGTGACGGCAGCAGCGCACGCGCGCCATGCGCGGCGGTGACTAAATGCAAATTGCCCTGCCTGAATCCCGGTCATCTCACGAGGCATAGGCCCGCGGCTTTAAGATTCAGTATGTGCTGAGGCACATCGCCCATCACGCCATGCCGGCGGCCTGCGCCCGTTCGACCCGCCCATTGACCGGCATCGCCGTCCTGTCATGTGATGGGACGGAAACCGGCGCGGTGATCGCGTTTCCACCTCAATCGTTGTCCATGGGTGACGCCGTGACCAACCCAAAGCCAATCGGCATGACCAGACCATCACGCATCCACATTCTCACATGCCTTTTCACATCTCTCGCGCTTCTGCTCGCGAGCGCCGCTTATGCCGCGCCGGGGACGCCATCCGGCAAATGGCTGGCGGAAGACATCGACGGCGGCGGGGTGATCGACCGGCTCCAGACCACGCTGGAAATTCACGACGACGGCATCGTCACCGGCATGGGCGGCTGCAACCGCTATGCGGGCTCGGCGAATTTCGACAGCGCCGCGATCAAATTCCTGCCGATGGCGTCGACACGGATGGCCTGCTCCGCCGCCGCGATGAGGCAGGAAGGCAAATTCCACACGACGCTGGAGAAGATCCGTGCCTGGCGGATCGACGAGGCGCGGCGCAAGCTGATCCTGCTCGACGGCCAGGGTTTCGAGATGATGCGCTTCAGCCGGATGGACTGACGCAACGCTCACCACAGCAGCGCGCGCGCCTTCGCAAGACCAGCCCACAGGTTGGCGAAGCCGCGGTCGCCATCGGCCCTTGCCGCCGGAGCCGGCCATACCGCCTGCCAGCGCCGCGCGAACCGCATCGTCTGACGGAACGGAAACCCGATCGCCTGCACCAGAACAGAGACTATCTGGATGCGTGCCTCACGCCGAAGCCGGGCGGCATCCTTCTTGTGGAAATCGTAATCGATCATTTCGTCCGGAGTTTCGCGAAACTGCGACATCGTGGCTTCTCCTGCTGGCTGCTATGGTCCTAGAGTGAAGCGGTTCGCAGAACGGCGCTTTGAGACGGCCTTGATTTTTCCTTGAGATTGCAGCCCGTGCGCGGGCATGGACGGCGGCGATGAAATTCAGGTTCGGGGAATGCTCACTCGATCCGGCGCGGCGGGAGCTGCGCCTCGGCGGCGCGTCAGTCACCGTCGAGCCGCAGGTCTTCGACCTGATCGAGTTTCTGATCCGGCAGCGTGATCATGTCGTCTCGCGCGACGCGCTGATCGAAAACGTATGGCACGGACGTATCGTTTCGGAATCGACGCTGGCGACACGCATCAATGCGGCACGCAAGGCGATCGGCGACGACGGCGCGAAGCAGGAGCTGATCAAGACCATTGCCCGCAAGGGGATCCGTTTCGTCGGTGAAGTCAGCGAGCAACACGCCGAATCGCAGCCCGGCCCATCCGCGCAGCCGGTCACGAAAGCCGCAGATCCGCCGCCGCAAAACATCCGTTTCTACAAGACGCCCGATGGCGTGACCCTGCCCGTCGCCGCCACCGGCCGCGGCCCGACGCTGCTCAAGACGGCGAGCTGGATCAATCACATCGAATACGACTGGATCAGCCCGGTGTTTTCGCCGCTGTTCACGCGCCTTGCGGAAAATTTCCAGCTTGTGCGCTATGACGGACGCGGCAACGGCCTCGCGGATCGCGAGGTGCCGGACGTTTCATTCGATGCGTTCGTGTCGGATCTGGAAACGGTGGCCGCGACCATCGACAGTCCGCGGTTCGCCCTGCTGGGCCTCTCGCAAGGCTGCGCAAGCGCCGTCGCCTATGCCGTCGCACATCCCGAACGGCTATCGCATCTCGTGCTGTACGGCGGCTATGCGGTGGGCCGCAACCGGCGGGACGATCCCGGCGATGACAAGAAGGCCCAGGCCTTTCTCGCCATGATGCGGCAGGGCTGGGGCGACGACGGTTCGGCTTTCATGCGCGCCTTCAGCTCAATCTATCTTCCGAACGGCACGCCGGAACAGATCAAGTGGTTTGCAGATATGCAGCGGATGTCTTCTTCCGGAGACATGGCCGTGCGGCTGCGGCAGTCCTGCGACGATCTCGACGTGAGCGCACTTCTGCCCAGGATCACCGTGCCAACGCTGGTGATCCATGCCACCCGCGACAATGTGGTGCCGTTCTCGCAAGGGCGGCTGCTGGCATCTTCCATTCCCGGCGCGCGGCTGGTGACGCTCGATTCCGAAAACCATGTTCCGCTCCATGGCGAGCCGTCCTGGGAGGTGTTCGTTTCGGCAATCGAGGAGTTCGTTTCGCCCCGCGCCTAGCTGAAACGCACGTTGCTGATGTCGATGGACACCATCAGCGGATCGAGCATGGGGCGATGGTCCGGGCCGCGTGTGTAAGCCAGCCGCTTCGACGGCAGCTTGATGCCGTCGGCTAAAATGACGTATTTCCCTCCAATCAGGCCGTTCGCTACCCCGCTGCCGTGATGAAGCAGGAAGCCAAGTTCCACACAACGCTGGAAAAGGTCCGGGCGTGGCGGATCGACGAGGCGCAGCGCAAGCTGATCCTGCTCGACCGTCAGGGCGTTGAGATGATGCGCCTCAGCCGGATGGACCAGGTTTTGTCCGTGTGATGACCGAAAGGCCGCCGCTTCGGTCAAAGCGCGGCAAGGCCCGTGACCGGTGCACCGAACGAGGCGAGAATTCGCTCGGCGCGGCCAGCGGCAGGCCCGTCGGGCAGCGGGACTTCGCGGATCTTTCCGTCGAGCGCGGAGACCCAGGCCAGACCAAGCTCCTCGTTGACACACAGGCCAATCGCCTCACAGAAACCCGAGGCCAAAATCTCAGGCCTGGCGCCGCGCTCACCCGGGCCGGGAATCGGCGCCCGGTTCAGCGTATTGCCCGCCGGCGGCGCGCCGCGATCCGTCCAGTAGAGCCGGTCGCCCTCGATATGCAGGTCGATCGGCTCCGGCAGATCGGCCCACAGAACTTCTATGTCGCTGCGTGTTTCCGCAGTCTCGCCCTTTGGCAGATCTAACTTCGCTCGCAGGATACGGCCCTGACCGCCCTTCGATGGACCCTTCTGGCTCCAGTAAACGTAACCACGCTTCGCATCCACGGCCACACCGACGCATTCCTCCGTTCCGTCATCGTCGGGGCGATTGATGACAATGTCTTCAAGTCCCGATCCATCGACCTTGACCCGTGACACCTTGCAGCCTTCGCGATCGCCCCAATACAAAGTGCCGGAGCCGTCGCTCGCGAGTTGCTTGCCGGTCGTCACGCCGCCGGTCGGAACAATGTCAAACCTTGGCGAACCGTCCAGCCTGAGACCGTGCACGCCACCGTTTTGCCGCGAGTAGTCGCGCCCTTTCTCTCCGGGAATGTCGGGATCGACAATCGGCATCCCCATTGTGGTCCAGTAGACCGTCTCGCCCTCGACAACGATGCCGTCCGGAGCAACGCCGGTGTCATCGGTCAGATAACGCACCGAACCGTCAGCCAGATCAATTCGTGCAATCCGGCGATCCCGGATCAAGAGTGCGAGCAGAGCTTTCATGACATCCCCTGGCTTTCCCTGACTTTGCCGTTGCCGGCACTCATTCCGTGCCCGCCAAAGACAATACATTCTCGCCGCGTCCGCGCCGGGCACAAGGTGCATTTGCCCGGCTTGCAGGTGAATTCAGACAGCCTTCCTGCCTGATCGCGGGAACGGCTCGCTGCACGGCATCAAAAAAACTTTCAGGCCATGTCACATCCGCCCCCTGCTCCCTCGTCTTGATCGCGAAGGTGCAGAAACAGGCGGACACAGGCAGCGGAAAATCCGCCGAAAGCCAAAGCCTTTCATGCACTTCCGCCATCATCCGCCGCGCCTGCGCGGCCAAACAGGAGGTCATCATGAAGATCGTCGTTATCGGAGGGTCCGGCCTGATCGGATCGCGTGTCGTCGCCCGGCTGCGCCAGCGCGGCCATGAGGTCATCGCAGCCTCGCCATCCACCGGCGTCAACACCGTCACCGGCGAAGGACTGAAGGAGGCGTTCACCGGCGCGGATGTTGTCGTGGACGTGGCGAATTCACCATCGTTCGAGACAGAAGCCGCGATGAGCTTCTTTGAAGCGGCGGGCCGCAACATCTTCGCGGCGGAAAAGGCCGCCGGTGTGAAGCTGCATGTCGCGCTGTCGGTGGTGGGCACCGAGCGCCTGACCGCGTTCGGATACTTCGGCGCCAAGCTGGCGCAGGAACGCGCCATCGAGAATTCCGGCATGCCTTATACGATCGTGCGCGCCACGCAGTTCTTTGAATTCGTCGGCGGCATCGCGCAGTCGGCCACGGAGGGGCAGACCGTCCGCGTTTCGCCGGCGCGCATCCAGCCGATGGCCGCCGACGATGTCGCCGCCGCGGTGGTGGACGCGGCGCTCTCGCCTGCGAAGGGCATGGTGGAAGTCGCGGGTCCGGAATCGTTTCAAATGGATCAACTGATCCGGACCTACCTTGCCGCGAAGAACGACCGCAAGGAGGTGATCACCGATCCGGCCGCGGGCTACTTCGGAATTGCCGTGGATGACCGTTCGCTGACGCCGGATGCCGGCGCGCGGCTCGGCACCGTCACATTCGCCGAATGGCTGCGCCAGGATCAGTCCAACGCCGCCGCTTGACGGAGTTGATCGCCCCGCAACATTCGCTGCACAATGACACCAACCGAACTGAACGGAGAATGAAATGACCCCGAGAATTGCAGCCCCTTTCAAGGCGGCCCCCGAAGCCTACAAGGCGATGGCGGCGCTCGAAGCCGCGATCAAGGCCAGCGGCCTCGAGCACAGCCTGATCGAACTGGTGAAGATGCGCGCCTCGCAGATCAACGGCTGCGCCTATTGCATTCACATGCACTCGACCGACGCCCGCAAGGCGGGCGAGACCGAAATGCGGCTCTACATGCTCAATGCCTGGCGCGAGTCCACGCTCTATACGCCCCGCGAGCGCGCCGCACTGGCCTGGACCGAAAGCCTGACGCTGGTCGCCGCCACCGGTGCGCCGGACAGCGACTATGATCTCGTGAAGGCCGAGTTCAGCGAGGCCGAACAGGTCAACCTCACCATGCTGATCGGCGCGATCAATGCATGGAACAGGCTCGCCATCGGCTTCCGCATGGCGCATCCGAAGGAAGGCGGCCGTGTCGCGGCCTGAGACCGGCACGACACTGTTCGAGGCGCACCGGCCGCGGCTGGTGCGTCTCGCCTATCGCATGCTCGGTTCGATGGCCGAGGCCGAAGACATTGTGCAGGATGCGTGGCTGCGGTGGCAGCAGGTGGACCTCGCCACCGTGGATGCGCCGCCCGCCTTTCTCTCCCGCATTGTCACGCGGCTTTGTCTGGACGTCATGAAGTCGGCGCGCGCGCGGCGCGAGACCTATGTCGGCTCGGGGCTGCCGGAGCCGATAATCGAGGAGCCGGACACCGTGGATGAAGACGATCTCACCTTGACCCTCATGCTCGCGCTTGAACGCCTGTCGCCGCTGGAGCGCGCGGCGTTCCTGCTGCACGATGTTTTCGGCGTTCCGCTCGATGAAGTCGCTGAAACCGTCGAGCGCGAGCCTGCCGCTGTGCGCCAGCTCGCCGCGCGTGCCCGCAAGCATGTGCAGGAGGCCCGCCCGCGGTACACGGTGGCGCAGGACGAGGGCAGCCGCATCGCGGCGGCGTTCTTCGCGGCATCCCGCAGCGGGGACACCAATGCGTTGCGCGCCATTCTCGCGCAGAATGTGGTGATCCGCTCCGACGGCGGCGGCAAGGTCAACGCCTTCATCAATCCGATCCTCGGGCTTGAGCGCGTGCTGCGCGCCTACGAAGGCCTTGCGCGCAAGCTCGCCACCCGTCCTTCGCGCGATCTGTTCCGCCCGATGCGCGTCAACGGCCTGCCGGGGTATGTCAGCTATGAGCGTGACGACATTTTCCAGACCACGGCCTTCGCGATCGAGGATGGCAAGATCACGGAGATCTACATCACCCGTAATCCCGACAAGCTGCGTCATGTCGTTGAGGCGCTGAACATTCCCGGCGAAGCCACCACGCGCCACTGAATGTCCGGCCTTTGCCAGACGGCAAGACCGCAGCAAACAACGACGCTGGCGGGACAGTCTTGAAGAACCTGCGGGTCACGCGCACCGTGCCGAGCTACCGCTTCGCGGATCATCTTTGTCCTTGCCAAGTTCCATCCCTGTGCAAGGATGGAACCCGGTCGGATTGCGTATGATCAATTGTGTGGAGGCTAGCCTTGAGCGACTCCCTTCATCCTGCTGCGCCGCATCACCTGCCCTCCTTCATCACAGCGCCGGGCGACACCGATATCCTGATGGTCGTGGTCGGCTTCATCCTGCTGGCCGCTATTCTGTTCGTCGGGAACATCTATCTGCAGATCCATTCGCTGCCGGAACGGATGGCGCACAAGTCGCAGAAGCTGCAGTTCGAGATCGTGGCGGTGCTGTGCCTGCTCGCGCTGTTCACGCACAATCACCTGTTCTGGGTGATTGCGCTGCTTCTGGCGATGGTCGATCTGCCGGATTTCAGCACGCCGCTGCGCAGCATCGCGGGCTCGGTTCAGAAATTGGCCGGGATCAAGCCGGACCCCGATCCGTCCGAGCCGCCGGACGACCTGTCGCCACCGGCCAAGAGCGAGGGGCAGCACCATGCTTGAGCTGATCCTGTGCTCGCTGCTGACGGTCTTCCCTGATTATCTGTATCGCCGCTATGCGCAGGGAAAACGCATCGGCAAGGAGATCACGCTGTTCTCTGTCTGGTATGAACTGCGCTGGGGCATCACGTCCTGCGTTGTGCTGACGGTCGCGTTAATCACCGTGATTTTCTACTACCATCCCTCCACCACCAGCGCGACGCTGTTCTACCGGACGGTGCCGCTGGTGCCGGAGACCACCGGGCGCGTGGCTGAAGTCCACGCCGATTTCAGCGCTCCGGTGAAGAAAGGCGATATCATCTTCAGGCTGGACAGCACCAAACAGGAAGCTGCGCTGAACACGGCCAAAAGCAAGATCGCCGAGATCGACGCCGCGATCGTTTCGGCGCAGACGGATGTGCAAAAGGCCGACGCCCAGATTCAGGAAGCGAAGAGTTCGCTGCAACAGGCCTCCGACGAACTCGACGTGAAACGCGAGTTGCAGAAGCGCAGTCCGGGCATCGTTCCGCAGCGGGACATCGAAAAGCTGGAAGTGATCCTCGCCGGGCGGCAAGGCACGCTTGACGCGGCCACCGCGGCGAAACAATCAGCCGTGATCCGCATGACTTCGTTGCTTCCCGCGCAGAAAGCCAGCGCGGAAGCGGCACTCGCCGAAGCACAGGTGGACCTCGACAAGACCAGCATTCGCGCGGGCGTGAACGGCCGCGTCGAGCAGTTCTTCCTGCGGCCGGGCGACATCGTCAATCCGATGATCCGCTCCGCCGGCGTCCTGATCCCCGAAGGCGCGGGGCAGCGTGCGCTCTCCGCAGGCTTCGGCCAGATCGAGGCGCAGGTCATGAGGGTCGGCATGGTGGCCGAGGCCACCTGCATCTCGAAGCCCTGGACCGTGATCCCGATGGTGGTCACCAGCGTACAGAATTACATCGCCGCGGGACAATTCCGCGGCGGCGAGCAACTGGTGGACACGCAACAGGTCCGGCAGCCCGGCACGATCCTCGTTTTCATGGAGCCGATCTACAAGGGCGGCCTTGAGGGCGTGACGCCGGGCAGCAGTTGCATCGCCAACGCCTATACCAGCAACCATGATGTGATCGCAGCGAAGGACACCGGCACGGGCAAGCGCATCTGGCTGCATGCGGTGGACGCCACCGGCATCGTCCATGCCATGCTGCTGCGGATTCAGGCGCTGCTGTTGCCGGTCAAGACACTGGTGCTCAGCGGGCACTAGGGCGCGAACGGTTATGACTGCAGTCAGTCCTTCGGGACAAAGCGCAGCGTGCCCGCCTGGCGCGTCGGCTTGCCGGTGTCGTTGGTATGATTGATGCCGTCCATCACCGGCACCTCCGGAAAATCGAATGGACTTACGCCCTCGAGGCACGCCACATTGACCGCATACAGGTTCTGGTTCGATCGCCTTTGATGATGCGTGTAGATTCCGCACCGGGAGCAGAAGAAATGCCGGGCGGACCCGGTGTGAAAGCGGTAGGTCGTCAGCACGTCCTCGCCCTGCACGAGCCTGATGCCGCCCATTTCCGCCATGACCATGACGGCGCCTTTCATGCGGCAGTAGGAGCAGGTGCAGCGCCGGATCGAATTGAAGCCGTCGCTGATCGTCGCCTCAAAACGCACAGCACCGCAATGACACTGACCGGCGATAACATTGGTGTCACTCAACATGCTGGCATGTCTCCTGTCGGATGATGTTTACGTTCGATCCTGTTTCGTCTCAATGCAGTTGCGCGAACTACCTGCCCCACACCTCGCCCGCGACATCGGCGACGAAACGCAGCTTGGCCCATTGCTGATCCTCGGTGAGGATGTTGCCTTCCTCGGTCGAGGCGAAGCCGCATTGCGGCGACAGCGCGAGTTGATCGAGCGCCACAAGCCGCGCCGCTTCATCAATGCGCCGTTTGATGTCGTCCTTTGTCTCCAGCGCACCGTCTTTCGAGGTCACAAGACCCAGCACGACGATCTTGTTTCCGGCTGTCAGGAAGCGCAGCGGCTCAAAACCGCCGGCGCGGTCGGAATCGTATTCGAGAAAATAGCCGTCATAGTTCACGCCCGCGAGAAGAAGCTCGGCGACCGGCTCATAGCCGCCGGACGCAATCCAGTTGGAGCGGAAGTTGCCGCGGCAAACGTGGGTGGTGATGGTCATGTCGGGGGGACGTTCGGCGATCGCGTAATTGATGACGCGGGCATAGACGCCGGGCAGCGTCTCCGGGTCCTCCCCGCGCGCGCGCAGCTTGGCGCGCTGGTCTTCCGAGCAGAAATAGCCCCATGACGTATCGTCGAATTGCAGGTAGCGGCAACCTGCATCGTAAAACGCCTTCACGGCCTTGCGGTAGGTCATCGCCAGATCGACAAAGAAGGCGTCGATATCGGGATAGGCCTCGCGCGAGACGGCATCCCGGCCGCCGCGATAATGCAGCATCGACGGCGACGGAATCGTCATCTTCGGCGTCACGCCGGCCAGATCGCAGCGATCCTTGAGCAGCTTGAAATGCTCCAGCATCGGATGATCGGCGGGAAAATCCAGCTTGCCGGTGACGCGGATGCTCTCACCGCTGGTGACACGGCCCCCGACAACCGCGCCTTCGGCCTTGTGAATCTCGCATCCGCCGAGGAATTTCAGAAAATCGAAATGCCACCAGGCGCGGCGAAACTCACCGTCGGTGGCAAGGCGCAGGCCATTCTGTTTCTGGCGCTGGACCGCCGTGCTGATTTCGAGCGACTCGATGCGCTGCAATTCGGCTGCGGCAATTTCACCGCCCGCGAAACGGGCGCGGGCCTCCCTGAGCCGCGGCGGCCGCAACAGGCTGCCGACATGGTCGGCGCGAAACGGCGGCCTCGTTCGCTGCATCATGGTCTCCGGATCAGGCATTCTGCGATCTTGCCGCGCTGGTAGCACATCGCAGCCCGCAACGCCGAGCGCCTTTTCCGCGTTGCACGCAGGCTATGGCCGCGTTTTGCTGTCAGGGTTTCCAGCCGTTTAACCCGCCGGGGGAACGAAAACCGTGCTTCCGCTATTGGTATATTCCCTGCCGGAGTCATCAGATGGCCGCAAAACCTGACATGATCCGCATTCCCCACAACACGTATGTCCTGGTCGGCGACGGACGCAAGGCGCTGTTCCTGCGCAATGAAGGCAACGGAGCCGCGCTGGACCTGAAAACGGAACGGATTTTGACCAACGACAATCCGCCCACGCGCGAGCAAGGCTCCGGCCGGCCGGGGCGCAGCTTTCAGAGCGTCGGCAGCGGCCGCAGCGCCGTCGAACAGACCGACTGGCACGAGATCGGCGAGCAGCGGTTTGCCAAAACCATCGCGGATGCGCTCGAGGCGCTGGCGCGCGACCGGGAGATTCCCGGCTTTGTCATCGTGGCCCCGCCCCGCACCCTGGCGGACCTGCGCCATTCCCTTGGCGCCGACACCAAAAGCCGCGTCATCGCCGAGATCGACAAGGACCTGACCGGCCACCCGATCAAGGATATCGAGCGGCATTTGACGGCGTAAGATCAGTCCGTGAAGACCACAGTCTTGCGGCCGTTGAGGATTACGCGATCTTCAAGATGATAGCGGATGGCGCGGGCGAGCACGCGGCGCTCGATATCCGCGCCCTTGCGCACGAGGTCTTCCGGCGAGTCGCGGTGGCTGATGCGCTCGATGTCCTGCTCGATGATCGGGCCTTCGTCGAGATCGCTGGTGACATAATGCGCCGTCGCGCCGATCAGCTTGACCCCGCGCTCATGCGCCTGATGGTAGGGCTTGGCGCCCTTGAAGCCCGGCAGGAACGAGTGATGGATGTTGATGCAGCGGCCTGACAGCTTGCCTGCCAGATCCTCCGACAGCACCTGCATGTAGCGCGCCAGCACCACAAGATCAGTCTTCGTGTCCTGGATGATCTGCCAGACCTTGGCTTCCTGCTCGTCCTTGGTGGCGCGGGTCACCGGCAGATGGTGAAACGGAATCCCTGCGAAATCGAGTCCGGCATAGGTTTCCAGCGGATGATTGGAGATGATCGCGGTCGGCGTCATCGGCAGTTCGCCACGACGCCAGCGATAGAGAATGTCGGCAAGACAATGATCGAACTTCGACACCATCAGCGCCACGCGCGGCTGCACGGCGCGGTCGCGAAGCTGCCAGACCATGTCGAACGGCTTGGCCATCACGCCGAAACCGGACTGCAGCGTGGCGAGATCCGCCTGCGCGCCGGGGGAATCGAAGCTCACCCGCATGAAGAACCGGCCCGTCTCGGTGTCGCTGTATTGCTGGGCGTCGAGAATGTTCTGCCCGTTGGCAAACAGGAAGGTGGAGACCGCCGACACGATGCCGGGGCGATCAGGGCAGGACAGGGTCAGAACGAATTGCTGTGCGGACATGGGATTTCAGATTGAACCACTGAGGCGGATGGAACCGTCCTGTAGCACCGTCGTGGCCATTCGCCAATCGCAACTCTCGCGGGTCGTCCCCGCGCAGGCAGGGACCCATAACCCCTACACTATCGTTTAGGGATCAATCGCCGACAAAACGGTGACACAGGCTTCGCAGGAGTCAGCCAGACTCAGGGAGTATGGGTCCCTGCCTGCGCGGGGACGACAATTGTTATATCGCTCTGAAAACGACTGGCATGCGATGCATGACAGCAATAGGCTGCGCCCATCGTATTCGCCACACACAGGTTCCTATGCCCGGCAGGCTTGAAGGTTATCGCATCCTGATTCTGGAAACGCGCGAGGAAGCGCAATTTTCGCGCCTGTTGCAGGAACAGGGCGCCCATGTGCTGCAATGCCCGATGTTCACCATCCGCGATGCGCCGGACCCTGCCCCCATCGAGGCCTGGATCGGGCTGTTCATCGCAAAACCGTTCGACGATCTGGTGCTGATGACCGGCGAAGGGCTGCGGCGGATCATGAAAGTGGCCCAGCGGATCGGTGCAGATCAGGATTTGATCGCGGCGATCGGCAAGGCGAAACGATATGCGCGCGGGCCGAAGCCGGTGCGAGCGCTGCGCGAGATCGGCCTTGAGGCCGATGTGCAGACCGAGACGCCGACCTCCGAGGGCGTCGCCGCGATGCTGGCGCAGCAGGACCTGACAGGTCATCGCGTCGGACTGCAGCTTTATCCCGACAAGGACCACGCAAAGCTGATCGGCGCGATCACGTCATTGGGCGCGCAGGTCGAAACCGTGCTGCCCTATATCTACGACGGCGAGGCTGCCGACACCAACATCGTTGCCGCGATTGACGAGATGGCCCAGCGCCGTGTCGATGCCATTGCATTGACGAGTTCGGGGCAGGTGCGGCGGCTGGTGGATGTGGCGCGCGCGCATGGCTGCGAAGACAGACTGCGCGCCGGACTCGCACAGACGCCCGTTGCATCGGTCGGTCCTGTTGTCTCGGATGAACTGAAGGCCTACGGCCTGCACACGGATATCTATCCGGCGAACGATTCCTTTTTCATGAAGCCGCTGATCAGCGCCATGGCGCTTGAACTGAACAAGACGCCGCCGCGGATGGCCCGACAAGTCTAGTTGTCATCACCGGGCTTGACCCGGTGATCCATCCTCTTCAAAAAAAATGCGTCTCTAAGAAGATGGATGGCCGGGTCAAGCCCGGCCATGACGACTGCATTTTTTGCAGCACCTTCCGCCTTCGCCGGGACGCCCCGGTAATGATTGCGTGATCGAAACAGATCAGGCACCCTGCGTCCACAAAGCAAATAAAAAGCAGAGGCCAAATGCCCAATCTTCCCCTCTCCTCCCTGCGTGTCGTTGAACTCGGATCGGGCGATACGCTCGGCTATTGCGGCAAGCTGTTTGCGGATTTCGGCGCGGAGGTCATCAAGATCGAACCGCAGAGCGGCGATCCCGGACGCCGCATTCCGCCGCTGGCCGATGTCGGCGGCGGGCAGCGCGAAAGCCTCACCTTCGCCTGGCTCAACACCAACAAAAAAAGCATCATCGCAGATCCTGAAACGGCGGACGGCGCGAGCCGCATTCTCGAATTGCTCGCCACTGCCGATCTCTTGCTCGATGCGCGGCACCCCGACGGGATCAAGGCCTCGCAGATTTCGCACGATCGCCTGCGCAAGGCCGATCCCGGCCTCGCCATCACCGCAATCTCGTGGTTCGGCGAGCATGGCCCCTACCGCAACTATCTCGCCACCGATTCCGTGTGCCGCAGCCTCGCGGGCCTCGTGAAACTTGTCGGCCCGGTTGAGGGCCCGCCGGTGCTGCCGCGCGACGGCCAGATCGGCGTGGTCGGCGGGCTGACGGCGTTCATTCCAAGCCTTGCCGGGCTCTATGGATACGAGCACGGCGCGCGCCGCTTCGCCGTCAACAATCTAGAGGCGATGCTGCACATCAGCGAGTTCGACACCGGACTTGCACTGGAATCCGGCTTCACCCGTCCCCGCCCCGGCATCAACCGCTTCGGGCGCGGCTATCCGAGCGGAAATTTCCAGACCAAGCACGGCTGGCTCGGCGTCACTGTGGTGACGCCCGCGCAATGGGCGGCGTTCTGCACCATGCTGGACATGCCAGAACTCGGCGCCGATCCGAAGTATTCGGCGACCATCGGCCGCTTCAATCATGCAGACGAACTGAAAGCGATCATCACCCCGGCGCTGTTGAAGAAGACGGCGCTGGAATGGTTCGAGATGGGCATCGACCTGCGGCTGCCGCTCGCGGTGGTGCCTGATATGAAAGAACTGCTGGAGCAGGACGTGCATCGCGTGCGCGGCGCATTCGGCACCGTCGAGATCGGCAATGCATTGTTCGAGGGCCCGGTCCTGCCGCAGTATCTGACCCGCTCACGCCCGAAGCCGAACGGGCGCGCGCCGCTCGCAGGCAGCGACGACAAGGCCGCCCTTCCCTCACACAAGCGCAAGGCGACGCGCGCGGCGACGCCGCAGGACGCGCCGCCGCTGAAGGGCCTGCGCATCGTCGATCTCACCATGGGCTGGGCGGGACCGACCGCGACACGCCAGATGGGTGATCTCGGCGCGGACATCATTAAGGTGGAGTCGTGCCAGTATCCCGACTGGTTCCGCGGCACCGATACCCGCCCGCCCTATCATGAAGAGCGGACCTACGAGAAGACCTACTGGTTCCAGATGAACAACCGCAACAAGCGCGGCATCACGCTGGACCTCACCACCGAAGCCGGCCTCTCGCTGCTCAAGCGGCTGATGAAGGATGCCGATGCGGTGATCGACAATTACGCTGCCGACGTGATGCCGCGCCTCGGCCTCGGCGTCGACGACATTCTGAAGATCAATCCGCGCCTGATCGTGGTGACCATGCCGGCGTTCGGCATGACCGGGAAATGGAGCGGCGTGCGCGCCTATGGCTCGACGCTCGAACAGGCTTCGGGACTGCCATCGGTCACCGGCGGGCCGGACGATCCGCCGGTGATGTTGCATGCGGCGATCGGCGATCCGATCGGCGGCCTCAATGCCGCGGCAGCTTTGCTGCTCGGCTTTATGCAACAGCGCAACACCGGCGAAGGCCAGCACATCGACCTCAGCCAGGTCGAATGCATGCTGCCGATGGTGGCGCCGTCGATTCTCGAACAATCCGCCAAGGGCGCGACCAGCCCGCGCATCGGCAACCGCCATCCGCAACATGTGCCGAACGGATGTTTCCCGACGCTCGGCATCGACCAGTGGCTGACGCTGTCGGTGCGCAGCAACGATGAGTGGAAGGCGCTGTGCGGCGCGATGCGCAGGCCCGACCTTGCGAACGATCCTGCGCTCGCCACTGCCGAGGGGCGGCGCGAACATGAGGATTCCATCGAGGTCGCGATCCGTCACTGGCTTGCGGACGTGCGCCCGGACATTGCAATGGTGACCTTGCAGAAGACAGGTGTTCCCGCAGGCATCGCGAAACTGCCGCAGGACCTCGCATCCGATCCGCATCTGCTCAAGACCGGACACTGGCAGCCGAGCGACCGGCCCTTCATGGGGCCGCATCTGTTGCCATCCGTGGCCTATCGCGAAGGCGACAGCGAACTGCCTTACGCGATCACCCATCTCGCTCCGACCCTCGGGCAGCACAATCACGAGGTGCTGCGCGAGGTACTTGGACTCAGTGACGCGGAGATCGCCCAGCTTGAGCGCAATGAGGTGATCGGAACATCGGCGACCTTGCCGAAGCCGAAGGCAAAAAAGAGCGGCGGCAAAACTGCAAGCGCGGCGAGTTGACCTTACCTCTCCCCGTTTACGGGGAGAGGTCGACATGCGTCAGCATGGCGGGTGAGGGGCAATCTGCTTTTCGAGAAGCCCCCTCTCCCCGTAAACGGGGCGAGGAAGCGCATCGCAAAGTGACGCTGATATTCAACTCCCCATAAACTGCATCACGATCTCGCGGCTGTGCGGCCGCGTGCGGTGCTCGATCAGATAGATCGCCTGCCAGGTGCCGAGCGCGAGCGCGCCGCCGATCACAGGAACCTGCAGGCTGACCGATGTCAGCATGGTCTTGATATGCGCCGGCATGTCATCCGGTCCCTCGACGGTGTGACGCCAGCCGCCTTCGGCAGGCGCGAGCCGGCGCAGCGAGGTGAGCAGATCCGCGAGCACGTCGGGATCGGCATTTTCCTGAACGGTCAACGATGCCGAGGTGTGCCGGATAAACAGACTGACGCTGCCGTTGCTGCCGCCCGCCTCGTGCAGGAAGCGCGCGACCTCGCGCGTGATGTCGGTGAAGCCCTCGCCCTTCGTCGGCACGGTCAGAACCGAGGTTGCGATGGTTTCAACATCGGTGAAGGTGACGGGGGTCTGTTTCATATCCATTCTCTTGCGCTCATAGCCGCGCCAGCGTCGCCGCATCGAACGCGCCGCCGTAGTATTTGTCCAGTGCGGCGAGAAAATCCGCATTGTCGGGCGTCACGTTTGCAAACAAGGTCATCGACGATCTGAACTTCATGTCGTCCGGACTGCCGAGAATGGCATGAATGTCCCCGCCGGTGATCGCGTTTACTAACTCCGTGCATTCGCGAAGGCGTGGTCCAAGAACCTGATGGCCGAGATAAGCCACGGCCTCCGCGCGCGAGGCGATGGCGTAGCGCTGCGCCATGGTGCTGAAGCCAAGCCCTTCGATCTGCGGAAAGATGAACCACATCCAGTGGCTCTGCTTGCGGCCCGCCCGCAACTCCGCGACAACGCGCGGATAGACGCCGTCCTGCGCATTCACGAATCGCTGAAGATCGAACGGATCGCCCATTAGATGCTGCTCAAGCAAAGGGCGCGCAGACGTATCCGCGCGCCCGATCAGCTTTAGCATACGCCGCAGATTACATCACGACGCCGTAATAGTCGCTGAGGCCCTTGGTGCGGGTGGCGCTGCCCCAGTCCCAATCGCTGTCATTGGCGTAGTGCGGCGCGTCTTTCAGCTTCTCGACCGGCACCATGGTTTGATAGCCGCCGAGCTCGGTATTGTATTTCAGCGACGCCCACGGCAGCGGATAGTGATCGTCGCCGATCCCGAGGAAGCCGCCGAAGCTGAGAACGGCATAAGACACCTTGCCGGTGGTCTTCTGGATCATCACGCGCTCGATCGAGCCGATCTTTTCACCATCCGCGCCGTACACCGCGGTTCCCTCCACCTTGTCGCTGCCGATGAGGGACGATGTTTCGTTCGATTGCTGGGTCATTGCAGTTCTCCATGTTTCCAAGATGGAGACACAACGGCGCAATACGAACCGTGTTCCTATGGCCTGATCAAGGTTCCGGCGCCTGTGCGGAACGCATCAGGCGGGCGAGCGCTCTGTCAGGTAGGCCTGATAGGCGCGCTTCATGCCGTCCTCAAGAGAGGTCGTTGCCCGCCAGCCGAACGCCGCCAGCTTGCCGACATCCAGCAGCTTGCGCGGCGTGCCGTCCGGCCTGGAAGTGTCGAACACGATCTCGCCGGTGTAGCCCACGGTCTTTGCGACCACGCGGGCGAAATCCGCGATGGAAATATCCTCGCCGGTGCCGACATTGATCAGCCCGCCCTCGGAATAGGTCTTCATCAGGTGAACCGACGCATCGGCCATGTCGTCGACATAAAGAAACTCACGCCGCGGCGTGCCGGTTCCCCACACCACGACCTCCCGCGCGCCGGTTTCCTTCGCCTCGTGGAAGCGGCGGATCAGCGCCGCGACCACATGGCTGTATTCGGGATGGTAGTTGTCGCCGGGGCCGTAGAGATTGGTCGGCATGATGCTGATGAAGTCGCTGCCATACTGGTCGCGATAGGCTTCCGCCATCTTGACGCCGGCGATCTTTGCGATCGCGTAAGGCTCGTTGGTCGGCTCCAGCGTATCGGTCAGCAGCGAATCCTCGCGCAACGGCTGCGGCGCGAGTTTCGGATAGATGCAGGAGGAGCCGAGAAACAGCAGCTTCTCCACCCCATGCTCATGCGCGGCATGAATCACGTTGGTCGCGATCAGCAGATTCTCGTAAATGAACTCGGCGCGCAGCGTGTTGTTGGCGACGATGCCGCCGACCTTGGCGGCCGCGTGAAACACAACCTGCGGGCGATTGGCGGCGAACCACCGGTTGACGGCGGCCTGATCGAGCAGATCGAGTTCGCTTCTCGGCGCGGTAAGGATGTCAACATTCTCCCGCGCGAGCCGGCGCGCAATGGCGCTGCCTACCATGCCGCGATGGCCCGCGACGAACACGCGCTTGCCTTTCAGTTCAAACGGTAGCGAAGCCATTTACGATCACATGCGCCCGATCAGGAAAGATTTGCCCCAGCAGGCGGTCCATTCGCACCCGCCAGACCGGCCGTTCGCACCCCCGTGCGACAGATCGGCATAGGCCGGTATGGCATGCCACGCAAGCAAAAGCGAACATGCCGTTTCCGCCCTGTGATTAAGCATTTCCCTCAAGGTTTCAACAGCGGGCTTGCAGCCCGCGAAGCGTTGGACCACAATCCGGCCCATGAAACGGCCCGTCCGGTACAGGATCAATATCCTGACCATTGATGACAACAACCGGCCGATCACAAAAACGATCTTAAGGGAGATCACTATGCGTAAATTGATGATGGCTGCGGCATTCGCGCTTCCCATGCTGGGCGGAGCGGCGATGGCGCAGGATACCGTGAAAATCGGTTACATCGATCCGTTGTCCGGCGGCGGCGCCAGCATCGGCGAAGTCGGCTTCAAGACCTATCAGTTCCTGGCCGACGAACTGAACGCCAAGGGCGGCATTCTCGGCAAGAAGGTCGAGATCGTTCCTTACGACAACAAGACCAATCCGCAGGAATCGCTAATCCAGGCACAGAAGGCGATCGACGCCGGCGTGCGCTATCTCACACAGGGTAACGGCTCGGCCGTTGCGATCGCGCTGGCCGAGTTCGTCAACAAGTACAACGAACGCAATCCGGGCAAGGAAGTTCTGTTCTTCAACTACGCTGCGGTCGATCCGGTGCTGACCAACGAAAAATGCAGCTTCTCGCACTTCCGCTGGGACGCGAACTCCGACATCAAGATGGCGGCCCTCACCAACTACATGAAGACCGTCCCGACGATCAAAAAGATTTACCTGATCAATCAGGACTATTCCTTCGGTGAATCCGTTCGCACCGCGGCCCGCGCGATGCTCAAGGAAAAGCGTCCCGACATCGAGATCGTCGGCGACGAAAAGCATCCGCTGCTGAAGATCACGGATTTCGCGCCCTACATTGCAAAAATCAAGGCGTCGGGCGCCGACAGCGTCATCACCGGCAACTGGGGCCAGGACATCGCGCTGCTGCTGAAGGCGGCCGCCGATGCCGGCCTCAAGGTCAACTGGTACACCTACTATGCAGGCGGCACCGGTGGCCCGACGGCAATCAAGCAGGCCGGCCTGAACCATCAGGTCTTCCAGATCGCCGAAGGCGTGGCGAACATCAAGCACGAGTCGTCGGAGAAGTTTGAAAAGGCCTTGCGCGCCAAGTACGACTTCAGCCTGTTCTACCCCCGCGCCGTAAACGAGATGCGGATGTTCGCCGCAGCGGCGGAAAAGGCCAAGTCGCTCGAGCCCGTCAAGGTTGCGGCTGCGCTCGAAGGCATGGAGTTTGAAGTCTTCAACGGCGGCAAGGGCTTCATGCGCAAGGACGACCACCAGTTCTTCCAGCCGATGTACATCGCTTCGCTGGGCGAACGTAAGCCGGACGAACAGTTCGACGAAGAAAAGACCGGCTGGGGCTGGCACGTCGTCGCCAAGATCGACACCGACAAGACTGTCCTGCCGACCACCTGCAAGATGACCCGTCCATAAGCGGTCACTGCAGACTCTTTTCACCTGTCAATGACGTTCACCCCGGCGCGGCCGGGGTGAACGGGACCTTCACGTATCCGGGGGGAGTGCTGGGGTCGTGCTTGAGCTTATCGTCATATCCACGTTGAACGGTGTCCTGTTCGGGATGCTGTTGTTCCTGATGGCCAGCGGCCTGACGGTCATCTTCAGCATGCTCGGCGTGCTGAACTTCGCCCATGCCAGTTTCTACATGCTGGGCGCTTTCTTCGGTTATCAGATCGCCCACTGGTTCGGGTTCTGGCCCGCGCTGGTTGTCGCGCCGATCCTGGCCGGCATCATCGGCGCCGGAGTCGAACGCTACGGCTTGCGGCGCGTTCACAAGAACGGCCACGTCGCCGAACTGCTGTTCACCTTCGGCCTTGCCTTTGCGATCGAGGAAATCGTCCAGATCATCTGGGGCAAAAGCCCGCTGGACTTCCGTGTCCCGGCTTCGCTCGACTTTCCCGCCTTCACGATCTTCTCGACCAACTATCCGGCCTACAAGATGTTCATGCTGGCCGTATCCATCGTGATCTTCGTCGGCCTTCTGGTGGTGCTCAAGCGCACCCGCATCGGGCTGATCGTCCAGGCCGCGCTGACCCATCCGCACATGGTGGGTCACCTCGGCCATAATGTCGGGCGCATCTTCATGCTGGTGTTCGGCGTCGGCACCGCGCTGGCGGCTGTCGCCGGCGTCATCGCCGGCCCTGCCCTCGTCACCCAGTCCAACATGGCGGCGCTGCTCGGCCCGATCCTGTTCGTCGTGGTGGTCGTCGGCGGTCTCGGCTCGCTGCCGGGCGCCTTCATCGCGTCCCTGCTGATCGGGCTGCTGCAGACATTCGCGGTTTCGATGAACGGATCGCTGTCTGAAATCTTCGGACCCCTGAGCCCGGCCTGGGCTGCGACATGGGTGTCCGACATCTGGAACGTCACGATCGCGCAGATTGCACCGATCATGCCCTACGTTCTGCTGGTGCTGATCCTGATCTTCCGGCCGATGGGCCTCTTGGGGACGCGCGAAACATGAGTGATACTATCTTGCGCGCCGCGCCTCCTCCGCCGTCCGCCAGCGACAAGGCCAAATTCTATGGCCTCTGGGTTGCCACGGCCGTCCTGCTGATCGTGCTGCCGAAAATCTTTTCGTCCGGCGGATCACTCACGACCTTTTGCCTGATCGGCATCTCGATCATCTTCGCGCTGTCCTACAACATCCTGCTCGGCCAGACCGGCATGCTGTCATTCGGCCACGCAGTCTATTACGGCCTCGGCGGATTTCTCGCCATCCATGCCATCAACATCATCGGCGGCAACAAGTGGCCGATCCCGCTCCCGCTGATCCCGCTGATCGGCGGCCTCACCGGACTCGTCTTCGCCATTCTGCTGGGATGGGTGTCGACACAACGGAGCGGCACGGCCTTTGCGATGATCTCTCTCGGCGTCGCCGAACTTGTCGCTTCCTCCGCGCTGATTTTGCGCACCTTCTTCGGCGGCGAAGGCGGCGTCTCGGCCAACCGCACCAAGCTGTTCCGGCTGTTCGACTGGAGTTTCGGCCCGCAGATCCAGATCTATTATCTGGTCGCGGCATGGACGCTCCTCTGCATGATCGCAATGTATGCGCTGACCCGCACGCCCTGGGGCCGCATGTGCAACGCGGTCCGCGACAATCCGGAGCGCGTGCAGTTCGTCGGCTACGATCCGCATGTGGTGCGCTACATCGCGTTCTGTTTCGCCGGCTTCTTTGCCGGAATCGCGGGCGCGCTGGCGGCGATCAACTTCGAGATCGCCAACTCGGCCTATCTCGGCGCCGTCCAGTCCGGCACGGTGCTGTTCTCGACCTATATCGGCGGCGTCGGCTTCTTCATCGGTCCGGTCGTCGGCGCGATCTTCGTCACCTTCCTCTCGCTGGGTCTCAGCGATCTTACCAGCGTGTGGCAGCTCTATTTCGGCCTGTTCTTCATTCTGGTGGTGGCCTTCGCGCCCGGCGGCATCACGGGCCTGCTGATGATGCACCGGCCGCTGATCCGCGGCGGCACGCTCGGCAAGGTGATCCCGTCATACCTGGTCGCGATCGTCCCCACGCTGGCGCTGCTGATCGGCCTGGTGCTGGCGATCGAGTCCATCGTCCACCACACCATGCACTCCACCGAAGACCCGAACATCAAGGCGTTCGGCATTCCATTCAATGCATCGAGCCCGATCACATGGGCGACGTCGCTGATCCTGATTGTCGGCGGCTTCTTCGTCGCGCGCATGACATGGAAACGGGTTGCGGCAGCCTGGGATGAAGCGCTGACTGTCGCGCGCGCGAAGGAGATGGCCGTATGACAAAGCCCAACGCCATCGAAATCCGCGACGTGCAGAAGAGCTTCGGCATCACCAAGGTGATCCGCGATCTCAACCTGCAGGTCGCGCAGGGCGAACGCCACGCCCTGATCGGACCGAACGGCGCCGGAAAGTCCACGACGTTCAATCTGATCAGCGGCTACATGGCGCCGACCAGCGGGGAGGTCCTGATGCGCGGCGAGCGCATCGACGGCCTGCCGCCCTACAAGATCAACCGGCGCGGCCTGTCGCGCAGTTTCCAGGTCACCAACGTGTTCGCCAACATGACGGTGTGGGAAAACCTGCGTTGCGCCGTGCTGTGGGCGACCGGGCACAAATATGCGTTCTGGAAAAGCGTCGAAAATCTGCCGGAGGTGCGCGAGCGCACCGCGCAGATTCTCGAGGACATCAGCCTCACCTCGCGCCGCGACATTCCCGCAGGCCTTCTGACCTATGCCGAACAGCGCGCGCTGGAAATCGGCATCACCACGGCTGGCGGCGCGGATGTCATCCTGCTGGACGAACCGACCGCGGGCATGAGCCACGCGGAAACCGAGCGCGCCGTGGAACTGATCCGGCGCCTCACCGTCGGCAAGACGCTGCTGATCGTCGAGCATGACATGAGCGTCGTGTTCGGCCTTGCCGACCGCATCTCGGTGCTGGTCTATGGCCATGTCATCGCCTCCGGCGCGCCGGAGGAAATTCGCAATAGTGCGAAGGTCAAGGAAGCCTATCTGGGCGAGGAAGCGGCCTGATGTTGGAAGTTCGCGATCTGCACGCCTATTACGGCAAAAGCCACATCCTCCAAGGCGTCGACATGAACATCGCCGCCGGCGAGGTGGTCAGCCTGCTCGGCCGCAACGGCGTCGGCCGTTCGACCACCGTGAAGGCGATCATGGGCGAGGTGCCGCCCCACGGCACCATCAACTTCAAGGGCCAGAACATCGCCGGCCTGCCGAGCTACAAGATCGCCCACCTCGGCCTCGGCTACGTGCCCGAGCACCGTGACATCTTCCCCGGCCTCACCGTGCGGCAGAACCTGCTGCTCGGCATCAAGGACACGAAACATCCGGGCAAATGGAAGCCCGACGACATGCTCGAAATGTTCCCGAACCTGAAGGCGCGCGCCGACACCGCGGCGGGCGTCATGTCGGGCGGCGAGAAGCAGATGCTCACCATCTGCCGGACGCTGATGGGCGACCCCGAACTCATCATGATCGACGAGCCGACCGAAGGTCTCGCGCCGCTGATCGTGCAACAGGTCGGCGACCTGATCGCGGAAATCGCCAAGCGCGGCGTTGCGATCCTGCTGGTCGAGCAGAAACTGTCGATCGCCATGCGCATTTCGCACCGGCTCTACGTGATGGGCCACGGCCGCATCGTGTTCGAGGGCACGCCCGCCGATCTGAGGGCCAACGAGTCCGTCCGCAAGGAATGGCTCGAGGTTTAAGGACAGTGTGCACCTCGTCCCGGCCTTCGCCGGGACGACTCGTTGAAAGATCGCGCCAATAGCGACACGCCGTTACACTTCAAAATATGCCTTCTGATCGATGTCCGTCAGCAGATCGGGATGCGTCGGCCGCCAGTTCAGGAGGTTGCGCGTCCATTCGCTTGATGCGGGGATATCCATTCCCGCGAACCGGGTGAACCATCCGAAATGATCGGCGGCCTCTTCCGGCGACTTGGAGACCACCGGCACACTCAGCCACCAGCCGATCACACGGGCAATCTCCTTGAACGGAACGCCTTCGTCCGCGACCGCATGATATGGGCCATCGGTCGCGCCGCGCTCAAGCGCAAGCCGGTAAAGCCGCGCAGCATCGAAGCGGTGCACGCCCGGCCACCTGTTCATTCCGTCGCCGATGTAGGCCGAAACACCTGTCTCGCGCGCGAGTTTGATCAGGTTCGGAACGAAACCGTGATCGCCAGCGCCATGCGTCGACGGCGCCAAGCGCACCGATGCCGCCCGCACGCCCCGGGCTGCGAGTGCTTGCGCTGCGGCCTCCGACATGCGCGGAAAACCCGGTGAAGGACCGTCCGCCTCGGTCGCAAGGCGGCCGGGTGCGACCAGCGCCAGACCTGATGTAACCAGCAGCGGCCGCTCCGATCCTTCCAGCACAGAGCCGAGGGTCTCAATGGCGCGCCGGTCCATCTCGCAATTGTCCGCGAATTTCGAGAAATCGTGATTGAAGGCGAGATGGATCACGCCGTCAGCCGCCGCGGCGCCGCTGCGCAAACTCTCCAGGTCCTCCATATCGCCGCGATGAACTTGCGCACCCGCCGCTGTCAGCTTTTTGGCGCCCTCGTCGGAGCGCGCAAGGCCGAGCACCGTGTGCCCTGCTCCGATTAATTCCTGAACCACGGCCTCGCCGACAAATCCGGTCGCGCCGGTGACAAACACACGCATCAGACATTCTCCTTCATCGAACGGGACAAATGTCGGGCTTTCCGTTATGCTGTTAAAGTAGTGACGTTATACTGGTATAAAAACTAACAGGCACCGCGATGCCCAGCCCCGACGACAACCTGCTCGGCACCTATCTGAAGGACCGCCGCGCCAAGCTCGATCCGGCCTCCTTCGGCCTGCCGCTCAAGCGGCGGCGCACGCCCGGCCTGCGGCGCGAGGAAGTCGCACAGCGCGCCAATGTCAGCGCCACCTGGTACACATGGCTGGAACAGGGACGCGGCGGCGCGCCCTCCGCCGACGTGCTCGACCGCATCGCGCGCGCGATGATGCTGACCGACATCGAGCGCGAGCACATTTTTCTGCTCGGTCTCGGCCGTCCGCCGGAAGTGCGCTACGCGGCCGCGCAGAGCATCACGCCGCGCCTGCAGCGAATTCTCGACGCGCTCGACATCAGTCCGGCCTTCATCAAGACGCCGACATGGGATGTGGTGGCGTGGAACAAGGCCGCTGCTGCCGTTCTGACCGACTATGCCCAGCTTGCACCCGAGCAGCGCAACATCCTGCGCCTGATCTTTCGCGACTCACATGTGCGTTCGCGGCAGGACAACTGGGGCAACGTGGCCCGCTTTGTGGTGGCAGCCTTCCGCGCCGATGCCGCGCGCGCGGGAGCGACCCATGCGGTTCAGGGACTGGTCGACGAACTCAGCCGCGAAAGCCCGGAATTCGCGGCAATGTGGCGCGACAACGACGTGCGCACCCATGGCGACGGCACCAAGACGTTGCACCATCCTTCGGTCGGGCCGCTGCAGATGGAATACTCGGCCTTCGCCGTCGACGGCCGGCCCGATCTCGGCATGGTGGTCTACAATCCGCTGACGAAAGGCGACGCCGATAAGGTTCGCGCGCTGATGAAAGCGAAGCAGAAGACATCGCGTTGACGACTGGCGCGCGCCGTCTACTCCCCGTAACCCCGCAGCCGGTCCAGATCCACCACGGTGACGCCGCCGTATTCCAGCCGCAGCAGGCCTTCCTTCTCCAGCGTCTTGAGGCACTGGTTGGCGTTCTGCCGCGAGATGCCGGAAATCGCGCCAAGCTCCTCCTGCGTGATTTCAAGATGGCGCGTGTGGTCCGGATAGAGGATCGGATTGAAGAGCGAGGCAATGGAGCGCGCGAGCCGCGCCTTGGCGTCCAGCATCCGCCCGTATTCGACCAATCCCATGAACTGGCCGAGTCGCTCGTTCAAAAGGCCGACCAGGAAACGGTTGAACGCGACACTGTTTTCGAACAGCCACATGAAGGTGGCGCGGTCCATCAAGGCGAGGCGCGTGTCGCGCAGCGCCACCGCGTCATAACGTCTCGCCTCGTTCTTGAGGACAGTGCCCTCGCCGAACCACGCACCGTTGGTCATGCCGGTGAAACTCACCGCCTTGCCATCGCGCGAGCCGGTGCCGATCCGCACCAGCCCGCTCACCACGCCCATCCAGTATTCAAAGTGATCGCCGCGCATGCAGATGAATTCATTCGCGCTGAATGATTTCTCGACAACGCCTGCGCGCGCGACCTCGGTTTCCTTGTCGGTCAGGCCGCGGGACCAGACCGCGATGCGCTTGAGCTGTTCTGCAGTAATCATGTGGCCCGGCAAATCACCTGATGTTGCGGCGCGGTAGGAACGTCGTTGGTATACCGCGCACGCACCGAAATTGCCCAACCAATTGTCAGGCACAAGACATTTATCTGTCGCGAATTCCCGTAAGGACGGCAACCGGCAAATGCGCCCCTGCAGCGCAAAGCATCAATAGTAGAATGGCTTGCCGGGGCCCGCCGGTATAGGATCGGGCTGTGGTGACGAACCATAGATAAAGAGCGCGCCAAGCGCCGTATCTGGGAGGATTTGAGTGGCTTACGCATTGGAGGTGCGGGGGGTCTCACTGCGGTTCGGCGGCGTGCGCGCGCTGACTGACGTGAGCTTCGGCGTCAAGGAAGGCGAACTGTTCTCGATCATCGGCCCCAACGGCGCCGGCAAGACCTCGATCGTGAACTGCGTTTCCGGCCGTTACACCCCGACCGAGGGACAGCTCTTCTATCAGGATCGCGACATCACCGGCCTCAAGCCGAATGCGCGCGCCGCGCTCGGCATCGGCCGCACGTTCCAGAATCTCGCGCTGTTCCACCACATGACGGTGCTCGACAACATCATGGTCGGGCGGCACCACCTGCTGAAGAACAATTTCCTCACCGGCTCGCTGTACTGGTTGACCGGCGCGCGGCGCGAGGAACTCGAACACCGCCGCAAGGTGGAAGAGATCATCGACTTCCTCGACCTGCAGTCCGTGCGCAAGGCGACCGCTGGCACCCTCTCCTACGGCCTGCGCAAGCGCGTCGAACTCGCCCGCGCCATGGCGCTGGAGCCGAAACTCATTCTTCTCGACGAGCCGATGGCCGGCATGAACTTCGAGGAGAAAGAAGACATGGCGCGCTACATCGTCGATCTCAACGAAGAATACGGGATGACGGTGATGATGATCGAGCACGACATGGGCGTGGTGATGGACATCTCCCACCGCGTCACCGTGCTGGATTTCGGCCGCAAGATCGCCGAAGGCCTGCCCACCGACGTGCTGGACGATCCGCATGTGAAGAAAGCCTATCTCGGCGAGGAAGACGAAGTGCTCGACGTCCTCGACGACACCATTCCGGTCGCGGAGGCCTCGGCATGATGGATTATGCAGGCCGCGCCGCGCAGGCGGACACCTATCCGAAAATGCTCCGGCTCAACGCGAAAGAGCACGGCAACGAGATCGCGCTGCGCGAAAAAGATTTCGGCCTCTGGCGTGTCTTTACGTGGAACGACTATCAGAACCGCGTGCGCGACTTCACCCTCGGCATGGTGGAGCTTGGCATCAAGCGCGGCGATGTGATCGGCATCATCGGTGACAACCGCCCGGACTGGGTGGCGGCGGAAGTGGCGGCCCATGCCGTCCGCGGCATGTCGCTCGGCATGTATCGCGAGTCGCTGCCCGAAGAAGTGCTCTATCTGCTCACCTACGGCGAAACCAAGATCGTGTTCGCCGAGGATGAAGAGCAGGTCGATAAACTGCTTGAACTGGGCGACCGCGCGCCGCATCTCAAGCACATCGTCTATTCCGATCCGCGCGGCATGCGCAAATACGACGATCCGCGCCTGATCGAAGCCGATGTACTGGCGAAGATGGGCCGCGACCGCGCCGCCCGCGAGCCACAGCTTTACGACCAGATGGTGGACGCGACCGCCGGCGACGACGTCGCCATTCTCTGCACCACCTCGGGCACCACCTCGAATCCCAAGCTTGCCATGCTCAAGGCGGGCTCGGTGCTGCGTCACTGCGCGACGTATCTGTCCTTCGACCCGAAAGGCCCGGACGACGAGTACGTGTCCGTGCTGCCGCTGCCCTGGATCATGGAGCAGGTTTACGCACTCGGCAAAGGCCTGCTGTCGCGGATGAAGGTCAACTTCGTCGAGCAGTCGGACACCATGATGCACGACTTCCGCGAGATCGCGCCGACCTTCGTTCTGTTCGCGCCGCGCATCTGGGAAGCCATCGCCGCCGACGTCCGCGCCCGGGTGATGGACGCCTCCTCGCTCAAGCAGAGCCTCTATGAGACCGGCATGAAGGCCGGACTCTCCGCGCTCGAAGCGGGCAAGAAGTCGATGGTGGCGGAAACGCTGGTGTTCCGCGCGCTGCGCGACCGGCTCGGCTTCACCCGCCTGCGCTCGGCCGCCACCGGCGGCGCGGCGCTGGGCCCGGACACCTTCAAGTTTTTCCGCGCCATGGGCGTGCCGCTGCGCACGCTCTACGGCCAGACCGAAACCCTCGGCGCCTTCACGCTGCATCCGGCAGATGCGGTCGATCCGGACACCACCGGCGTCCCGATGGGCGAGTCCGTCGAAATCCAGATCGTGGACCCGGACGTCAACGGCGTCGGCGAGATCGTGGTGCGCCACCCCAACATGTTCTCGGGTTATTACAAGAATGAGGCTGCCACCGCCGCCGACATGCGCGACGGCTGGATGCATTCGGGCGACGCCGGCTACTTCAACAAGGCGAAGCAGCTCGTTGTGATCGACCGCATCAAGGATCTGGCGCAGACCGCGCGCGGCGACCGCTTCTCCCCGCAATATATCGAGAACAAGCTGAAGTTCTCGCCTTACGTCGCCGAAGCCGTGGTACTCGGCGACGGGCGCGACTATCTCGCGGCGATGATCTGCATCCGCTTCTCGATCGTCTCGAAATGGGCGGAGAAGAACCGGATTTCGTTCACGACCTATACCGACCTTTCCTCGCGGCCGGAAACCTATGACCTGCTGCGCAAGGAAGTCGAGGCGGTGAACGCCACGCTGCCGCCCGCGCAGCGCATCTCGAAATTCCTGCTGCTCTACAAGGAGCTCGATGCGGACGACGGCGAACTGACCCGCACCCGCAAGGTCCGCCGCACCGTGATCAACGAAAAGTATGCCGACATCATTGATGCGATCTACGGCGGAAAGCCGGACATCGACATCGACACCGTGATCCGTTTCCAGGACGGCACCACGCAGCGCATCCGCTGCACCCTGCCGGTCATCGACCTCGGAACGCCACACAAGACGGCGGAGGCGGCCGAGTGAACACCCAGCTCCTGATTCAGCTTCTCATCAACGGTCTCGTTGTCGGCACGCTCTACGGCGTCGTCGCGATGTCCTTCGTGCTGATCTACAAGGCGACGCAGGTGGTCAATTTCGCGCAGGGCGAACTGCTGCTGGTCGGCGCATGGGTCTGCTGGGCGCTGCTCACCAAATACCATGTGCCGTTCTGGCTCGGCATGCCGATCACCCTGGTCTTCATGTTCGTGCTCGGCATCGCGATCCAGATCGTGATCCTGCGGCCGATGATCGGCGAGCCGATCATCTCGGTCATCATGGTGACAATCGGTCTCTCTACCGTGCTGCAGGCGCTGATGAAGTGGATTTTCGGCATCAACCTGCAGCCCTTCCCGCAGATCTTCCAGACCAAACTGGTCAATATCTTCGGGTTGCAGGTGCAGACGGTCTATATCCTCAGCCTCGTGGTCTCCGGACTGATGATGGCCGGCATGGCCTGGTTCTTCCGGGTGTCGAAATACGGCCTCGCCATGCGCGCGACCGCGTTTAACCAGCAGGTCGCACAGTCGCTCGGCATTTCGGTGAAGAGCGTGTTCGCGATGGCTTGGGCGATTTCGGCTACCGTCTCGGCGGTCGCGGGCATTGTGGTCGCGGTCGTCAACGGCGTCTCATCCGGCCTTGCCGCCTACGGCATCAAGGTGTTTCCGGCCACGATCCTCGGCGGCCTCGACAGCGTCGGCGGCGCGGTGCTCGGCGGCATCATCATCGGCCTGCTCGAGAACGTCGCCCACTTCGTCGACAGCGAATATCTGCACTGGGGCAACCTGTTCGAGATCGCGCCGTTCTACGCGCTCATCCTCATCCTGATGATCAAGCCTTACGGCCTGTTCGGCACCAAAGACATCGAGCGGATCTGAACCATGGCCGGCCAAACCCTCCTCCCCGCGGGCGACTATCGCAGCACCTACGCTGCGGACACGACGATCTTCCCGACCAGGACCAGCCGCAACATGCTGATCCTCGGCATCGTGCTGATCTGCTTTGCGCCCTACGTGCTGAACGAATACATGCTCAGTCTGCTGATCCAGATCGGCATTTTCGGCATTGCCGCGCTCGGCCTCAACATCGTGGTCGGATTCACCGGCCAGATTTCGATCGGTCACGCGGCCTTCTTCGGCTTCGGCGCATTCACCTCGGCCTATCTCTCGAACCACCACGTGCCGGTGTTCTTCTGCATTCCGCTGGCGGGTGTGGTGACCGCGCTGGTCGGCCTGATCTTCGGCCTGCCTGCTGCGCGCCTGAAAGGCCTTTATCTGGCGATTGCGACGCTGGCGGCGCAGTTTATCCTGATCGACTTCTTCAACCGCGCCGAATGGTTCACCGGCGGCAGTGTCCCCGCCATCGCCGAACCGTTCTCGATCTTCGGCAAGGTCCTGCGCGGCGACAAGCAGTATTTCTATGTCGTGCTGGCCTACGTGATCGTGTGCTTCTTGCTGGTCACGAACCTGATGCGCACCCGCGACGGCCGCGCGCTGGTGGCGGTCCGCGACCATTATCTCTCCGCCGAGATCATGGGCATTAACCTCACCAAATACCGCACCCTCTCCTTCGGCCTCGCCGCATTCTTCGCAGGCGTCGGCGGCGCGCTTTATGCTCACTACAATCAGGTGGTCTCCAACGAAGGTTTCGGCATCGACCGCTCGATCATCTTCCTGGCCATGATCATCATCGGCGGCGTCGGCTCGATCATGGGCACGCTGATGGGCACCGCCTTCATGGTGCTGTTGCCGGAATCGATGGAATGGGCGAGCGCCGCCCTCAGCGGCAGCTCTATCGACCATGTGCTCGGCCTGAAGAACAACATCGCCTGGCTGCGCGAAATCGCCATCGGCATGGTCATCATCATCTTTCTGATGTGGGAGCCCGACGGGCTTGCGCATCGCTGGAAACAAATCAAGGCTTACTGGAAACTCTACCCGTTCTCGCATTGAGGTCGGAACGGGCTCACAACAAAAAGACCTCGAGAGGAAACCGGAGGAAGACAACAATGAAGATGAGAGCACTTCTCGGCACCGCCGCACTGGCGGTTACGTTCGGCGCGACATCGGCGATGGCACAAAAAGCCATCTCGCTCGGCCACCTCGCCGACTATTCGGGCCCGACGTCGGACGTCGGAACGCCGTTCGGTCAGGGCGTCGCCGACGCCTTCGCCTATGTGAACAAGAACGGCGGCATCGCCGGCGCGAAGGTCAATCTCGACACGGTCGACTATGGCTATCAGGTGCCGCGCGCCATCGCGCAGTACAAGAAGTGGTCGGGCGGCGACAAGGTCTCGGCCATTCTCGGCTGGGGCACGGCCGATACCGAAGCGCTGAAGAAGTTCGTCGCCGAAGACAAGATTCCGGACATTTCCGGCTCGTACGCGGCGGCCCTGTCGGATCCGACCGGCGCGGGCGGCAAGACCGAAGCTGCGCCTTATAACTTCTTCTACGGCCCGAGCTACTCGGATGCCCTTCGCGGCATGCTGACCTGGGCGGCGGAGGACTGGAAGTCCAAGGGCAAGCCCGGCAAGCCGAAGTATGTCCACATGGGCGCCAACCATCCGTATCCGAACGCACCGAAAGCCGCGGGTGAAGCGCTCGCCGCCGAACTCGGCTTCGAGGTTCTGCCCGCCATCGTGTTCGCCCTCACCCCGGGCGATTACAGCGCGCAGTGCCTGACGCTGAAGAGCTCGGGCGCCAACTACGCCTATCTCGGCAACACCGCCGGCTCGAACATCTCCGTGCTGAACGCCTGCAAGGCGGCCGGCGCCGATGTCCAGTTCATGGGCAACGTCTGGGGCATGGACGAGAACGCCGCGAAGGCCGCGGGCGCTGCCGCGGATGGTGTGGTGTTCCCGCTGCGCACGGCTGTGGCCTGGGGCGGCAATGCTCCCGGCATGAAGATGGTGCAGGAAATCTCCAAGATGTCGGATGCGGCCGGCACGGCCTATCGTCCGGTGCACTACGTCGCGGGTGTCTGCACCGCGCTTTACATGAAGGAAGCCGTCGAGTGGGCCGCCAAGAACGGCGGCGCGACCGGCGAGAACGTCAAGAAGGGCTTCTACCAGAAGAAGGATTGGGTGCCGGCCGGAATGGAAGGCGTCTGCAATCCGTCGACCTGGACCGAGAAGGACCATCGCCCAACCATGAAAGTCGACATCTATCGCATGAAGGTGTCGGGCGCGACGGACGCACCGGTGGCCGATCTGGTCAAGAACGGCACGGTCAAGCTCGAGAAGGTGAAGACCGTCGACCTGCCGCGCAAGGCGGAATGGCTCGGCTGGTAAGACCTGCTCCCTCTCCCCGCTTCGCGGGGAGAGGGTTGGGGTGAGGGGCAACACTTCGGCTCGAAGCAGCGCCCCTCACCCCAACCCTTCGCTACGCTCAGGCTTCGACCTCCTCCCGCAAAAGGGGGAGAGGTTCAAAACCCAGGACGACCGACGTGCAAACCGAAACCGCGACCACCGCAAAGCCTGCTCCCGCCGCCGCCACCGCAGCGCCGCTGCTTGCCGTGAAGAACATCGAGGTCGTCTACGACAATGTCATCCTCGTGCTGCGCGGCCTCAGCCTCGATGTGCCCAAGGGTGCGATCGTCGCGCTGCTGGGCGCCAACGGCGCGGGCAAGTCGACCACGCTGAAGGCGATCTCCGGCCTGCTCAAGACCGAGGACGGCGAAGTCACGCGCGGCGAGATCATGTTCGACGGCGAGCGCATCGACGGCATCGACCCGGACAAGATCGTGCGCCGGGGCATTTTTCAGGTCATGGAGGGCCGCCGCATCATCGCGGACATGACCTCGCTCGAAAATCTGCGGCTCGGCGCGTTCACGCGCAACGACAACAAGATCAACGACGACATCGAGATGGTCTACAATTATTTCCCCCGCCTCAAGGAGCGCACCGGCCTTGCCGGTTATCTCTCCGGCGGCGAACAGCAGATGCTGGCGATCGGCCGCGCCATGATGGCGCGCCCGAAAATGATCCTGATGGACGAGCCGTCGATGGGTCTGTCGCCGCTGCTGGTGAAGGAAGTGTTCTCCATCATCAAGCAGATCAACCGCGACCTCGGCGTCACCATTCTGCTGGTGGAGCAGAATGCCCGCGCGGCGCTCTCGGTCGCGAGCCATGGCTACATCATGGAACAGGGCAAGGTGGTGCTCGACGGCACCGCCGACGAACTGCGCAACAACGAGGACGTCAAGGAATTCTATCTCGGCGGCGCTGGCGACCAGCGCAAGAGTTTCAAGAACCTGAAGAGCTTCAAGCGCCGCAAGCGCTGGCTGTAAGGCAGGACCGACACGTAACGGCGTCATCCTGAGGTGCGAGCCGCCATCGTAGCCAAGTTACACAGGCTACGCCTGATCTGGCGGCGAGCCTCGAAGGATGGGCTTCAACTAACAGGTCACCCTTCGAGGCGCGCAAGAGCGCGCTCCTCAGGGTGACGGATCGCGATACAGGCCAATCCGATGACCAGTCACTACGATGCCCTCGAAACACGTTCGCCTGCCGCGCGCGAGGCCGATCTGTTTGCCCGCCTCCCCGGCGTGCTGGCAGCCGCGGCGAAGGCGCCTGCCTATGCAGCGCATTTCAACGGCATCGACCTTGCCTCCATCACCAGCCGCAATGCGTTGGCGAAGCTGCCGGTGCTTCGCAAATCCGACCTGCCGGCGCTGCACAAGGCTGCCCCTCCGTTCGGCGGTTTTGTCGCCGCGCCTGCCGGATCGTTCGGCCGCCTGTTCACCTCACCCGGACCGATCTTCGAGCCGGAAGCCGCTGAAACCGATCCATGGCGCGGGGCGCGCGCCGTGTTCGCCGCAGGCTTTCGACCCGGCGATATCGTGCTCAACACCTTCAGCTATCACCTCACCCCCGGCGGCTTCATCTTCGATACTTCGGCGCGCGCGCTGGGCTGCGCCGTGATCCCCGGAGGCCCCGGCAACACCGAGCAGCAATTCGAGCTGATCGAAACCTATCGCCCTGTCGGCTATTCCGGCACGCCGGATTTCCTCAAAATCCTGCTCGATGCGGCGGACAAGACCGGGCGCGATGCCTCCTCGATCAGGCGCGCGGTGGTGTCCGGCGCAGCATTCCCGAAATCGCTGCAGGAGGAAATGAAGGCCCGCGGCGTCGACGCCTATCAGAACTTCGGCACCGCCGATCTCGGCATTGTCGCCTACGAGACCGCGGCCCGCGAAGGCCTCGTGGTCAACGAGAACATCATTGTCGAAATCGTGCGCCCGGGAACGGGCGATCCCGTGGCCGACGGCGATGTCGGCGAAATCGTCGTGACCACCCTCGATCCGCACCACCCGGTTGTTCGCCTGGCGCTCGGCGACCTCAGCGCCGTGCTAGCCGGAGCCAGCCCCTGTGGGCGGACCAACATGCGCATCAAGGGCTGGATGGGCCGTGCCGACCAGACGACGAAAGTGAAAGGCATGTTCGTGCGTCCCGAACAGATCGCCGAAATCGGCAACCGGCACCCCGAACTCGGCCGCCTGCGCCTGATCGTGACCCGCGAGAGGGAAACCGACGCGATGACGCTTTCGGCGGAAACTGCAACCCCCGCCGACGCATTGCGGGATGCGGTTGCATCGACCCTGCGCGCCGTGACAAAGCTGTCCGGCAATGTCACTTTGGTCGCCCCCGGTTCGCTCCCGAACGACGGCAAGGCGATCTCGGACGAACGCAAGAACGATTAGCGGACCACCGGCCCAACGGCGGTCCCGGCAGGAACAAGGGAAATCGCCGAAATGGGAATTTTCGAAGGTCTGAAGGTCATCGACTGCTCGAGTTTCATCGCAGCACCATCTTCCGCCACCGCGCTTTCCGACTTCGGTGCCGACGTCATCAAGATCGAGCCGCCTGGCGCGGGCGATCCTGTCCGCAACCTGCCCAATCTGCCTGGGTATCCGATCAGTCCGCACAACTACGCGTGGATGCTGCAGGGCCGCAACAAGAAGAGCCTCGCGCTCGATCTCTCCAGGCCGGAAGGCCAGGCCGTGCTGCGCAAGCTCGCCGCCGAAGCCGATGTCTTCATCACCAACTTCCCTCCCCCGGTGCGCAAGAAGCTCGGCGTCACCTATAAGGATCTCGCTCCTCTCAACGGCCGGCTGATCTATGCATCGTTCAGCGGCTATGGCGAAACCGGCGCGGAAGCCGACAAGCCCGGATTCGACAGCAACGCCTGGTGGGCGCGCTCCGGCCTGATGGACCTCGTGCGCGAAACCGACGAGACCACCCCGGCCCGCTCGATGCCCGGCATGGGTGATCATCCCTGCGCCATGTCGCTGTTCGCAGCCATCGTCACCGCGCTCTATCAGCGCGAGAAGACCGGCAAGGGCACGCAGGTGATGTCAAATCTCATGGTGAACGGCATCTGGTCGAACGGCATCTACGCGCAGGCCGCGCTGTGCGGCGCGACCTTCCAGAAGCGCCCGCCGCGCCAGCAGGCGCTGAACGCCGTGACCTGTCACTACAAGTGCGCCGACGACCGCTGGATCATCCTGTCGCTGCTCAACGAAGAGAAGCAGTTTCCGGTGTTCGCCAAGGTGATCGAGCGCGAGGACCTGCTCGCCGATCCGCGCTTCGAGACCAAGCCAGTGCGTCACAAGCATGCGGCGGAACTGATCGCGATCCTCGACAAGGTGTTCGCGAGCAAGCCGCTTTCACATTGGCGCAAGACGCTGGACGGCAACGGACTGATTTTTGGCGTTGTCGGCATTCCGCAGGATATTCCGGACGACGAGCAGATGCGCGTCACCGAAGCCGTGGTGCCGTTTGTGGACAGCGACCTGCGCACCATCAACACGCCGATCTTCATCGAAGGCGCGAAGAAGGTGCAGCCGCGCATGGCGCCGAATGTCGGCCAGCACAGCGACGAAGTGCTGAAGTCCGCCGGCTTCAACGATGCCGAGATCGCCAAGATGCGCGCGGCCGGGATCGTGGCGTAACTCCCTCTCTCCCCGCAGGCGGGGAGAGACAAGGAAGCGCGATCATCTACCCATCGTCATTGCGAGCGAAGCGAAGCAATCCACTCTTTAAGAGAAAGTATGGATTGCTTCGTCGCCATAGCGCGTTGAAGACGCGCGTAAACGCGCTAATGGCTCCTCGCAATGACGGAATTGAGCTACCTTTCCTTCGGAAAACAGAATCCGGTGCGCGTATCTTTCGCACCGGCAGCCTGACACGTCAGCGCTTCGGCGCAGGTCCATGACGCGAAGCTCTTGTCGGGCGTGACGTCCTCGCCCGCGACAGCGCACACAGCGCCCCAGCCGTTGACATAGGTCGTCCCGAGCAACTCATTCGACCTGCGTGCCTGCGGGCGTGCAGAGAATGCGCGCGAGAAATCTGGCGCACGGCCATCGCCGAATGCAGCGAGAATGTCACGGCGGCGTTCCTGATCGCCGAAGAAATGCGGCGATGCTGCCGCCACCACCGCACCCGCCGCCCATTCGGGGCGTTCCTTGCCCGGAAAATGAAAGCCACCGACCGCGCGGGTCTGGTGGCAGCCGCCGCAGGTCATGTCATCAAGACGGCGCGCGAAGCCTGCCGGAGATTGCAGATTTTCGAGCGGCGCGTTTGCCGACGCCTTTGCCAAAGCCGCAACAATTTCATCGTCCGCAAATAAATCGCGGGCCTTGTCCTCGGGATTTTCCTGCGCCGGCGTCACGTTGACGACGCTGGACGCGAGAAAGCGATCCGGCAGCACGATGGCTCCGCGATCAAGCTCCGCGATGTGCGCGGGATCAAGCAGCCACGCCTTGAAGTCCGCGAGCAGCTTTTCATCGCCGCGAATGCGCGTTGCGTCGATCTGGTTCTCCATCGGCGATTCCACGAAGTTCAGTCCATCGAAGCGGAACACCTTCATCAGGTAATCCGCCCTGCCCTCGAAATCGTTCGCATCGGCTGACGCCCGCGAGACCTGCACATTGATTTCGATCCGGTCGATGGCGTCACGGGTGATCCATTCCAGCGCACCGCCTTTTGCCGTGAGCATCGCGGACGGTTGATCAGCCAGCGCGAGCCAGCGCCGCGCCAGTTCGGCGCAGGTGATGTCCGCGCCTGCAGGCTTCGCCTTCATGACAAGATTGAGCGTCATCGGCAGTCGCGTCGGCGGATTGTTCTTGTCCGCAGAGTCATGATTGGCGATGGGCCGATAGATCAGCCGGATTTCGCCGCACGCATCGGGAGAAACAAACGCGCGGTCCATCCGGTTGACAATGCCGGCCAGATCGAACCGCGTGCCGGGCGTGTTCAGGGCATCGCGATCGAACAGAAACAGCCTGTCGAGATCGTCGTGATGATCGAGGACGTAGCTGTTGAAATCGCGGTCGGTCGCTTCCTGAAGCGGTACCATCGACGGCAGCGCGAACAGGTCCGCACTGGTGGCGCCGGGTTCGGCGCCGAGCAGTTTGCCGAGGCTCAGTCCAGTGTCGTCGAGCGGCTGCAGGATGCCGGGATCGGTGATGGCGACGCCGCGCTCCATTACCGCCGCGTGCACAGGCGTCACCGGTTGCAACATCGGCGACAGAACACACAACGTCCAAAGCATCAGGCGCATTTGCATGACCATGGTTGTGCGACGAGACCGGCCGTTTGCCAAGTCAAAGGTCGGAGAGCCGCTGCCGATAAAAACAACGGTGTCCCGGGAATAATTCTGAAATAGCCTAGACCGGCGCGCTGACGGGATCCGCGCTGTCCCGCCATTTGCGGAGCCGCGAGAGTGCGATCACCAGCAGCGCGAAACCTGCCAGTGCCCAGCAAAGGATCGGAGTCCATTGCAACAGGGCGTCATATGCGGAATTCCGGGTCAGGCCGCCGCTCACGGCAGCAATGCGCGCAAACGTCGCCACCGCCAGCGCCGAGAACATCAGTCCGAGCACCTTGCCTTCCGCGCCGCCGCTGACCGCGATGGCGGCAGCGACCGCGCTCATCAGGATGCAGCCCCACGCCGCGCCAGCGAGGAATTGCATCGCGATCATGGTGTTCAGCCCGGTCGCGTTTTCCATGCCGAACACCGCGCCTGCGCCGAGCAACCCCGCGCAGCCGATCACCAGCAAGCCGCCGAGGCGGCGCGTGATGAAACTCGCCGGGAACATCGCGATGTTGAATCCGATCCAGTAGACCGGCATCAGCCATTGCAGGTCCGGCTGCTTGGCAAAGCGCAGGAATAGCGGCGCGCTGTTGACGCTGAAATGCAACTGATAGCCGAGCGCCAGAACAAGTACAGCGGCGATGAAGATCAGCGCCAGTGTGCTCCATGATTTCGGAATCGTAAGCGGCTTACGCTCCGGCGCGACGAGCTTGCCTTCGCGCAACTGCTGTTCGATCCATGACATGGTCAGCGCCGTCACCAGCAACACCACGGTCGAGATCACGAACGGGATGCGCGGATCGTGATTGCGCAGCACGACGCCGAGATAGGGCGAGACCGCGCCCGCGATGCCGTAACCGAGCATGGTGAGGCATGACAGGATCGGGATCGACGGCTTCGCCGCGAACTTGCCGAGCAGCGCGAGCGGCGGCGCGCGCAGCGCGGAGGATGTGACGACCCATGTCAGCGTCAGCGCGATCAACGCGATCTTCGCATTGGGGCCGAGATCGGCGACGAACGGCAGCGCCAGGAAGGCGGCGCAAGAGACAACCGTCAGCCAGATGACAACACGGCTCAATCGTCCCGCAATGGGTGTCATGCGGTCGGCGGCGATGCCCATCAGCGTGTCGGTGATGGTGAAGATCGCCTGATCGACCAGAAGGATGACGATCACGGCGCCCGGCGGCAAGCCCACCTTGGCGGCAAGCTGCGGGAGGTAGATCACATAGATTGTCCAGCCCAGCGTGAAGAACAACTGCAGCAGCGCGAGATAAACGCCGACCTTGCCGGTTGGCGCATTCGCCGGCGGCGCATCCGAAGCCGCGTTCCTGTCCGCTGTACTTACCTGACTCATCTTCACCCCGATCAGCTTACCGGTCTCCGAGACTGCGGGCTGCCTTCCGCAGACAATCCCCATTGTAGCTGTTTGACGGCGCTGCCGCGAACAGGGTTCATCGAGAAATTCCATCGGGCCGCCAGACCCTTGCCGGGCGAATCGGCTTGCGGTGGAAATTTTTGCCATCCGGCGGGACTCTGTCCGAACGATTGGCTAACATCGGCGTTGATCAACACAGGGCAAGCGTAACCAAGGCAAGCTGAACAGCAGATTCGGAGCCGGACCATGACGACGGCCAAGCCAGAGACAGCAACTCTCCCGGTTGTTTCGTTCGAGGAGCAGTTGAAGCACGCCCGCGAACTTGTGGTCGAGGGACAGCGCCTGCTGTATGTCGCCAATCGCGACCTCAAGGCCGGACGCAACGTCGTCCGGCGCACCCAGCAGCTTCTTGCCGACACCGAAAGCGTGTTCAGCGCCAAGCGCCGCCTTCAGGCCAGCACCGGATCAATCGGGCTCGGCGGCACGCCGCCCGCCTCGATAGCCTCGCCCGCCGCAAGGCAAAGATCCTCCCTGTAACGCCCGGCGACGATCTGCACGCCGACCGGCACGCGGCCGACCAGACCGGTCGACACCGTCAGCCCCGGCATGCTGATGAACGGTAGCGCGATCTGCGGCATCTGTGCCCGGATCACCCGGTGCAGCGAGGCTTCGCCCTTGAGATCGAGTTGCCACGCGAACGGCAGTTCGCCGCATGGCGGCATCACAATCACCGCGTAGGTCTCGAAGAACATTTCCCACGCGCGCACCAGGGTCGCGCGCCGGGTCAACAGTTTTGAGAACACCGCAAGATCGAGCGAACGCGCCACCTTCTCCTGATCGCGCAGAATGGCCAGCGCGCCCGGATCGCCCTCGCGCTCGGCCATATCCCGCAGCGCATCATAGCCATCCGACAGCCAGAGTTTCATCTGCAGGTCGGCGGCTTCCGCGAACGGCGGTATCTCGGTGATCTCCTCGACAGTCCAGCCTGCGCGCTCCAGCCGCTTTCCGGCGTCGGCGACGGCGTCGCTAACCTCCTTGACCGTCTCCAGACCGTCAGGCCGCAGACAGATCGCCGCCCGCTTCTCGCGCGCCGGGCCTTCGAAGGGCGCGGGCACCCACCACGGATCGCGCGGATCGCGCTGCGCCATGGCGTGGAAGGCGAGCCGCACATCGCCCACGGTCCGCGCCAGCGGGCCGGATACCGCCGTAATCTGCGGGCCGATCGGCCGCTCGGGGGACGAAGCGTTGAAGGCCGGAATGCGCCCCAGCGTCGGCCGCAGGCCATGCACGCCGCAGGCATAGGCCGGATAGCGGATCGAGCCGGCGATATCGGTGCCATGGGCGATGTGCCCTATACCGGCGGTCAGCGCCGCCGCTGCGCCGCCGGACGATCCGCCGGGCGTGATCCCGGGATCGCGCGGGTTGCGCGTGTCGCCATGGACGAGATTGGTCGTGAACCAGCGGGATGAGAACGCCGGTGTGTTGGTACGCCCGACGATGACCGCCCCCGCCTTGCGCAGGTTATCGACCACGGGACTGTTGGTCTGCGCCACAAGGTCACGCTGCAGGGCGAGGCCGTTCGTGGTAGCGAATCCGGCCTGATCGACATTGACCTTGATGGTAATCGGCACACCCGCGAGGGTCCCCGCGTCCGCGCCTTTCGCAATCGCGGCATCGACCGCATCGGCCTGCGCCAGCGTCTCTTCCGGGCGATGAGCGATCACGGCGTTGATGGCCGGATTGACCGCATTGAGGCGGTCGATGGCGGCTGAGGCAGCCTCGCGCGCCGAGAGCTTTCTGGACCGGATCTGCGACGCAAGTTCAGTAGCGGAGAGACGCCAGATGTCGTTCATTTCAACTCCCATTCAACTGTTATTGGCGCTTCGATGGCGCGGCCTTATAGTCGGGGACAAAATACCCGCACGCAATGATTGCCCGTTCATTTGCCCATGACAAGGCCGCCGTCCCGGTGGCCGTTCTGCATTCATACAATCAGGATTTCGGCCATGAAGACTCTCATCGTTTCCGCCCTCGCAGCGATCCTTTTCAGCACCGCCGCCGCCAGCGCCGCCGGCCCCGGCGACAAGGTGAAAATCACCATCGAGAAATGGCGCAAGCCCGGCACCAACAATGTCGGCACCGCGGATATCAGCGTCACCAACGACAATGATTTTACGGTGAAGGATATCCGCGTCGGCTGTGACTACATGTCGAAGACCGGCGGCCGCAAGATCGAGACCGACCAGCGGCTGTCCGTCACGGTCAAGGCGAAGACCACCAAGCTGTTCAAGAAGGTCAAGTTTCCGTACATCGACCAGGAGACAGCGGCAGGATCGTGCAAGGTCGAAAGCGCGGCGCAGGGATAAGTTCTTCGTCATTGCAAGCGAAGCGAAGCAATCCAGAGAAAAAAGCTGGATTGCTTCGTCGCAAGTGCTCCTCGCAATGACGACCGCTACGCCCTTGCAGGACTTTCCTTCTTGCTGGCGAAACTGGCGAAGATCCGGTCAATCACCGGCCAGAACAGCAGCACAATCGCCAGCGTGGTGATGGTGCCCACAAGGCCGTTGGACCAGAACACCTTGATGCTGCCGCCCGAACCGATCATGGCGAGACGGAATGCGTCTTCCGCGCGGCTGCCGAGCACCAGTGCCAGCGTGAACGGCGCCAGCGGGATGCCGATCTTCTTGAACACATAGCCGACCACGCCGAACAGCAGCATCAGCCAGATATCGAACATCGCGTTCTGGATCGCGTAAGCGCCGATGGCGCAGGACACCACGATCATCGGCGCAATCGCCGCGAAAGGCACGCGCAGGATCGAAGCGAAGATCGGCACCGTGGTCAGCACCAGAACCAGACCGACGACGTTGCCGAGATACATCGAGGCGATCAGGCCCCAGACGAAATCCTTGTGCTCGACGAACAGCAACGGACCGGGATTGAGACCCCAGACCATCAGGCCGCCGAGCAGGATCGCGGCAGTGCCGGAGCCCGGAATGCCGAGCGCGAGCATCGGCAGCAGCGCGGCGGTACCCGACGCATGGGCGGCGGTCTCCGGCGCGAACACGCCCTCGATGCGGCCCTTGCCGAAAGATTCCTTGTCCTTGGAAAAACGCTTGGCGAGATTGTAGCCCATGAAGGAGGCAGCGATTGCGCCGCCCGGCGTGATCCCGAGCCAGCAGCCGATCACCGATGAGCGGATCAGCGTCGCCCAGTATTTCGGCAGATCCATCCAGACATTGAGAACGGTGCGCAGGCTGATGCGCGCCGCATGGCCGCGCAGCGCGAGCCGCTCTTCCATGGTGAGCAGGATTTCGCTGATGCCGAACAGGCCGATCACCGCGACCAGGAAGTTGATGCCACGCATCAGGTCGGTCGACTCGAATGTCATGCGCAACTGGCCCGACACCGTGTCGAGGCCGACACCGGCCAATAGCAGGCCCAGCGCCATCGAGATGATGGTCTTGTGCTTGGCTTCACGGCCAAGGCCGACAAACGAGCAGAAGGTGAGCAGGTAAACCGCGAAGAATTCCGGCGGGCCGAACTTCAGCGCGAAAGTGGAAATGGCGGGCGCGAGGAACGTAATCAGCATCACCGCGACCAGCGAGCCGATGAACGACGAGGTGAACGCGGCCGTCAGCGCTTCCGCCGCCCTGCCCTGCTGCGCCATCGGATAACCGTCAAAAGTGGTCGCGACCGACCACGCTTCGCCGGGGATGTTGAACAGGATCGAAGTGATCGCGCCGCCGAACAGCGCGCCCCAGTAGATGCAGGACAGCATCACGATGGCCGAGGTCGGGTCCATCGAGAATGTCAGCGGCAGCAGGATCGCGACACCGTTGGGGCCGCCGAGCCCCGGCAGCACGCCGACGAAAATGCCGAGCACCAGCCCGACCATCATCAAGGCGAGAATCTTCCAGGTGAAAAGAACCGCGAAGCCGTGAAACAGAAGGCCGAGTGCTTCCATGATCGTGTCCCCTCTTCCGGCCTAGCGTCCGAAGGCCGCTTCGAGCGGTCCCTTCGGCATGATGACGTCAAAGGCGATGTCGAATGTCACGAACATGATCGCGACGAAGATGAACGCGGTCAGCAGCGACTTCCACCATGCGATCTTGCCGGTGATGCCCATGAAGCCCGCGACCAAAAGGAAGCTCGCGACATAAAGGCCGAGCCACTGCATCGCGAGGCAGAACAGCAGTGTTGGCACGAACACCTGCAGCACACGTCCGAGCTGCGCGCGGGTAACGAACGTCTCCGTTCCCTCGCTGCGCTTGAGCGCGACGCTTACCAGGCCGAACAGCGCCGCGCCGCCCAGGATGATCGACAGATAGAACGGGAAATAGCCGGCCTGCGGGCCGGTATCGTCCCACGATGCGCCGGTGCGCCAGTTGTCCCACCCCAGCAGCGCGGCGAGCGCGAGCAGGACCACCATGACAGCCATTTCGACGGTGCGGTTGTTGACGACCGCTGGCGAATTCTCATCCGGCGCGTTCGGATCGTCGACGACGATTTCAATGTCCTTGGCCATGGGTCACGCATCTCGCTGGCTGAAGCCTCGACCCGCGTGCGGGGAGAGGCCGAACCGCGCATGCGGTTCGGGTGAAGGCAAATCGGGTGAAACTGAAATTCCGGTACGTGCTCCCTCACCCCGCGAACGGAGTGAGGGAGGAGCGCATCACTTCGCGACGAAACCCGCTTCGGTCATCAGCGACTTGTTCAGGGCGTCGTCTTCCTCAAGGAATTTGAGCATGTCCTTGCCGTTGATATAGACCGGCTTCAGAGCCTGCTTCTCCATATATTCCTTGTATTCGGCGGTCTGCGTCACCTTCTTGAACAGGTCGTCGTAGAATGCGGTCTGCTCGGGCGTGACCTTGCCGGGAAGGAACATCGCGCGCAGCATCAGATACTGCATGTCCAGGCCTTCTTCCTTGCAGGTCGGAATGTCGTTCCACGACTGCGTTTCGGTGACCTTGGTCTTGTATGAAATGCGTTCCTTGTCGAACACGCAGAGTGCACGGACCTGACCGGCGCGCCAGACCTCAAGGTTCTCCGACGGATTGTTGACGTTCGACTCGGTGTGGTTGCCGACGAGCTGGGTCGCAGCCTCGCCACCCGACTTGTAAGGCAGGTAGGAGAACTTCGCGCCGGTCTTCTTTTCCATGAAGACGGTGAGCACGTGGTCTTCACGCTTCGAACCGGTACCGCCCATCTTGAACGGGGTGCTCGAGGCCTTGGCGGCGGCGATGAACTCCTTCACCGTCTTCGGGCCGGAGGCGCTGTCCCACAGCACGAACTGGTCCATCGCGATCACCGACACCGGCGTGAGATCGCGCCAGTTGAACGGAATCTTCGCCGACAGCGGCAGCATGTAGATCAGCGAATAGGCAATCAGCACCTTGTTGGCATCGCCGTCGCTGCCCTTCATGTACATCAGCGCTTCCGCGCCCGACGCGCCACCCTTCAGCGACACGATGACCGGCTGCTTCATCAGATTGTTCTTCTGAATCGCGGCCTGCATCATGCGCGCCATCTGGTCGGACGCACCGCCCGCGCCAGCCGCGACCACGATTTCCACCGGCTTGGCCGGCTCCCAGGCCATCGCCGGCGTCGCCGCCAGCAGCGCAAGCACACTCGTCGCCCTGATGAGATTCTTCATGCCGTCTCCTCCTTGGTTTCCCGTTTGGCCGGGCGTGCGCCAGACCTTGTTGATGTGTCCGCTATGCTGCGGACTGTGAATTCAGAGCCGTCACGCCACCGCGTTACGCCACTGCCGCCTTCGCCCGCGTCCCGGATCGACCGGTCAGCACATCCATCGCCGCCAGCACGCCGCCCTTCTTGTGCGGCACCTTGGCGAGATCGAGCGCCATTTCGACACCGGACAGCGTACCCATCAGCATCAGGTCATTGAAGTGCCCGAGATGGCCGATGCGGAACACCTTGCCCTTGATCTTGCTGAGGCCGGCGCCGAGCGACATGTCGAAATTGTCGAGCGTCACCTTGCGGAACTGATCGGCATCATGCCCCTCGGGCATCACCACCGCGGTGAGGATCGGCGAGTATTCACGCGAATCGAGACAGAGATTTTCGAGGCCCCATGCGTCCACCGCCGCGCGGGTCGCAGCCGAATAGCGCTTGTGACGGGTGAACACATTGTCCAGCCCCTCTTCCAGCAGCATCGCGATGGCTTCCTTCAGGCCATAGAGCATATTGGTCGCGGGCGTGTAGGACCATGACCCGCTCTTGTTGGCGGCGATGATCTCGTGCCAGTCCCAATAGGAGCGCAGCGAAGCATTCTTCTTCGAGGCCTCCAACGCCTTGTCCGACACCGCGTTGAAGCCGAGACCCGGCGGCAGCATGAGGCCCTTCTGCGAACAGGACACGGTGACGTCGACACCCCAGCCATCGTGATCGTATTCGATGGAGCCGAGCGACGAGATGGTATCAACCAGCAGCAGCGCCGGATGCCTGGCGCTGTCGATCGCCTTGCGGATTTCGGGAATGCGGCTGGTGACGCCGGTGGAGGTCTCGTTGTGAACCACCATCACCGCCTTGATGGCGTGACTCTTGTCCTTGGCCAGATGCGCCGCGATGTCCTCCGGCTTTGCGCCATGGCGCCAGTCGCCCGGAATGAATTCAACATCGAGCTTCAGCTTGTCGGCCATCGCGCGCCACAGCGTCGCGAAGTGTCCGGTCTCGACCATCAGCACCTTGTCGCCCGGCGACAGCGTGTTGACGATGGCGGCTTCCCACGCACCGGTGCCCGAGGACGGATAAATGATGACAGGATTTTTCGTCTTGAAGACCTTCTTCGACGCGGCAAGCACATCCAGACCGAGTTGCGCGAATTCAGGGCCGCGGTGATCAATGGTCGGCATGTCCATCGCGCGGAGCACACGATCAGGGACATTGGTCGGCCCCGGGATCTGGAGAAAATGCCGTCCGGTATGGACAGAGGCGTTGGACATTGATCGGCGCTCCCTCAGGCTTTTGTTTACAAATTTGCATGCAATTTTTGTGCATCGCAAACTATTTCCAATTTCAAATTGTATTCATAATTTTGTTTCTGACAACAAGAAAATCGAGTATTACTCGTTTAACAAAGGAAAAACCTGCCAATCATGCGGTTTTTGAATATGCTACGGCAGATCACTGCCTTGGAGGATGTGCATTTTGAATAATCTTTTGCGTGCAAACTCCCTTGAGGTTGTCGAAACCTCCCCCGCGTCCCTGCACGACGATCTGCTTGGCCAGATCCGTGACTTTATTGTCGAGGGCCATCTCGAGCCGGGCAGCCGCATTCCCGAGCGTGAACTGTGCGAGCGGTTCAACGTCTCGCGCACGCCGCTGCGCGAAGCCTTGAAGGTGCTGGCGTCGGAAGGCCTGATCGAACTGTTGCCCAATCGCGGCGCGCGCGTACGGCAGTTTTCCGAACAGGATATCCGGCATCTGTTCGAGCTGATCGCCGGCCTCGATGCCCTCGCCGGCCGCGCGGCCTGCGAGCGCATTTCCGACGACGACATCGCACAGATCGAGCGCATGCATCTGGAAATGTACAGTCATTACATCCGGCAAGAACTGGCCGATTACTTCCGGCTCAACCAGAAGATTCATCAGGCCATCGTGGATGCCGCTGCGAACCCGTTCCTGAGTTCGAGCTACGCCACTGCCAACGCCATGGTTCGCCGCCTGCGCTATTCCGCCAATCTCGTGCGCCGCGACCGCCTGAGCGATGCGATGCGCGAACACGAAGCCATTGTGGACGCTCTGCGCCGCCGCGACGGCGACGAACTCAGCAAGCTGATGTTCGATCACATGCGCGGCAAGTGCGAAGCGGTCTGCGAATACATGCGCGAACACCAGCCGAGCGGGCGCGCGGCGGATGTGTCCACGCTGCGCGAGGAAAATTGACGTTGCTGCTCGTCATTGCGAGCGAAGCGACGAAGGCAGAGAAACTCCCTCTCCCCGATGGGGAGAGGTGAAGAAAGAGCGAGTTCGCTTCGCTCGCAATGACGACTTTTAGGGCCCCCAGAGTACCGAGAACCACATGGCTCATCAGAAAGCCGCAACGGGAAACGCCACCGCAGACAGCAGCGCCCTCGCCGCAAAGCTCGCGCGCGAAGTGTCCGGCGACATCCTGTTCAATCCGTTCGATCTCGGACGCTACGCCACCGATGCGTCGTTCTATCAGATCAAACCGTTCGGCGTGGTCGTGCCCCGCACCATGGACGATGCGCTGCGCGCCATGGCGATTGCGCGCGATGACGGACGGATCGTCACCCCGCGCGGCGGCGGCACCTCGCAATGCGGCCAGACCATCAACAACGGCATTGTCATCGACGGCTCGAAATATCTGAACAAGATCATCTCGCTCGATGTCGAGAAGCGCACCTGCGTGGTCGAGCCGGGCATCGTGCTCGACGATCTCAACCGGCAGCTCAAAAAGCACGGCCTGTGGTTTCCGGTTGACGTCTCGACCGCCTCGCGCGCCACCATTGGCGGCATGGCCGGCAACAATTCCTGCGGCGGACGTTCGCTTCGTTATGGCACCATGCGCGACAACACCATTTCGATGGATGCCGCGCTGGCCGACGGCACGCTTTTACATTTTGGCGAGATGCCGCGCGACACCGCCTGGCAGAATGTCCAGCAGCCGGGGCGCGATCTATTCCGCGACATGCTGGCGCTTGGCGAGCGCGAAGCGCCGGAGATCGCCGCGCAATTCCCGCATGTGCAGCGCCGTGTCGGCGGCTACAATCTCGACGCGCTGACGCCGCAGCCCATCAATAATATGGCGCATCTGCTGGTCGGCTCCGAAGGCACGCTTGCGTTCACGACTCGTGTCGAACTCAAGTTGTGGCCGCTGATCGGATCGAAGGTGTTCGGCGTCTGTCATTTCGGCAGCTTCTATGAAGCGATGGACGCCACCCAGCATCTGGTGAAGCTGAAACCGATCGCGGTCGAACTGGTGGACAGCACCATGGTCGCGCTCGGCCGCGACATCGCCATGTTCCGCCCGACCATCGAATCGGTGGTGAAGGGCGAACCGGAAGCGCTGCTGGTGGTGGAATTTGCCGAAGCCGACCAGGCCGCCAATCTCGCCAAGCTCAAGCAACTTGGCGAACTGATGGGCGATCTCGGCTTCGGCTGGGACCAGCCGAAGCGCAAATGGGGCGGCGTGGTCGATGTGATCGAGCCCGCGATGCAGGCGGCGATCACCGACTTCCGCACCTCCGGCCTCAACGTCATGATGTCGATGAAGCAGGAAGGCAAACCTGTTTCCTTCGTCGAGGATTGCGCGGTGCCGCTGCCCCATCTCGCTGATTACACCGACCGTCTCAACAAGATATTCGAGAAGCACGGCACGCGCGGCACCATGTACGCCCACGCCTCCGAAGGCTGCCTGCATGTCCGTCCCGTGCTCAATCTCAAGCTCGACAAGGACGTCAAGGCGATGCGCGCCATCGCCGAGGAAGCCTTCGCCATGGTGCGCGAGTATAAAGGCTCGCATTCCGGTGAACACGGCGACGGCCTTGTCCGTTCCGAATTCCATGCGCAGATGTTCGGCCCACAGATTGTTCACGCCTTCGAGGAAGTGAAGGAACGCTTCGATCCGGACAACACGCTCAATCCCGGCAAGATCGTTCACCCGCCGAAAATGGATGACCGTTCGCTGTTCCGCTATGCGCCCGGCTACAAGGTCGAGAACATCAAGACTGTGATGGACTGGTCGGCGTATCCCGGCGCGGCTGGCGGTTTCCAGGGCGCTGTCGAGATGTGCAACAACAACGGCGCCTGCCGCAAGCTCGAGGGCGGCGTGATGTGCCCGTCCTATCGCGCCACACGCAACGAGAAGGACGTGACGCGCGGGCGCGCCAATACGTTGCGCCTCGCCATCTCCGGCCAGCTTGGCCCGGATGCACTGTCATCGGATGCCATGATGGAGACGATGAAGCTGTGCGTCTCCTGCAAGGCCTGCCGCCACGAATGCCCGACCGGCGTCGACATGGCGAAGATGAAGATCGAGGTGCTGGCCGCGCGTGTTGCGAAACATGGCCTCACCCTTCGCGACCGCCTCGTCGGCTATCTGCCGCATTATGCCGGTCTCGCCGCGCGCGTTCCGTGGATCGCGAACATGCGCAACCGCAGCGGCCTTCTTCGCTCGCTGCTCGAAAAATTCGCCGGCATCAGCGCCAGGCGCGACCTGCCGGAATTCCGCAGCGATGTGTTCGCGCCCGCCGGTATCGCCTTCGGTCCGGAGGATGGCCGCGAGGTGGTGCTGTTTGCCGACACCTTCAACCGCGCCTATGAGCGCGAAAATCTTGACGCGGCGCTACGCGTGCTGGTTGACGGGGGCTATCGCGTTCACCTGCCCCGCGCGCGCGACGGCAGACGTCCGCTGTGTTGCGGACGTACGTTCCTGTCGGCTGGACTGGTGGACAACGCGAAGGCAGAACTTGCGCGCGTAGTCGAAACCCTGATCCCGTTTGCGGAACGCGGCATTCCCATCGTCGGTCTGGAGCCGAGCTGTTTGCTCACGCTGCGCGAAGAACTGCTGTCGCTTCGTTCCGATAGTGCTGCAAAGACCATCAGCGCCCATGCGCTGCTGTTCGAGGAATTTCTGGTGCGCGAGGCCGAAACCGGCCAGCTCAAATTGCCGCTTGGCGCCATTGACAGGAGCGCGCATGTCCACGGCCATTGCCACCAGAAGTCTTTCGGCGCGTTCGCACCGGTGGAAAAGATTCTGCGGCTGGTGCCGGGCCTGAAGGTCGAGAAAATCGAATCCAGTTGCTGCGGAATGGCCGGCGCGTTCGGCTATGGCGCGGACACCTATGATGTGTCGATCCAGATGGCGGAAGCATCCCTGCTGCCCGCTGTGCGCAAGGCTGCCGAGGACGCTCTGATCGTGGCGGACGGCACCTCCTGCCGCCATCAAATCAAGGACGGTTCGGGCCGCGGCGCATTGCACGTCGCGCGCGTCCTTGCCATAAGTCTGGACAACGGCGCTGCGAGCGCCTCCGCTTCTTCCTGATCCCTCCTCAAAGGACACATGATGACCGCCCTGACCCTCGACGTTGCCCGCAAGATTTCCGACGCCGCCCTCGCCAAGTGCCGCGAAATGAAGCTGAAGCCGATGGCGATCGCGATCCTCGATGCGCGCGGCACCCTCAAGACCTTCGTGGCGGAAGACAATACCAGCCTGCTGCGTGGCGACGTCGCCCACGGCAAGGCCTATGGCGCGCTGGCGCTGGGCATGGGCTCGCGCGCGATCTTCAAGCGCGCCAACGAGCAGCCGTATTTCGTCGACGCCATCAACACCATGGCGCGCGGCGCGCTGGTCCCCGTTCCGGGCGGCGTCCTCATCAATGACAAGGACGGCAACCTGCTCGGCGCTATCGGCATCAGCGGCGACACCTCCGACAACGACGAATCCGCCGCCCTTGCCGGCATCGCCGCCGCGGGCCTTGTCGGCAACGCAGGATAATCTCCCCGGAGAGATTGATGACGTTTCCACGCGCCTCGTCCGCCCTGTCGCGCTTCACCGTGCTGGATCTGACCCGGATACGCTCCGGGCCGACCGCCGTGCGCCAGTTGTCGGATTGGGGCGCGAATGTCATCAAGATCGAGGCGCCGACCGACCTCGCCGACAGCGAACAGCCGGGCGGTCCGCGTCACGGCCCGGACTTCCAGAATCTTCATCGCAACAAGCGCGCGATGACGCTGAACCTGAAGGACCCGAAGGGACTTGAGGTGTTCAAGCGGCTCGCCGCGAAAGCCGATGTCATTGTCGAAAATTTCCGTCCCGATGTGAAGTCGAAGCTCGGCATCGAGTATGAGAGCATGCGCGCGATCAATCCGCGCCTTGTCTATGCCAGCATTTCCGGCTTCGGCCAGGACGGGCCTTATGCCAAACGTCCGGGCTTCGACCAGATCGCGCAGGGCATGGGCGGGCTGATGTCGATCACCGGCCTGCCCGGGCAAGGCCCGGTGCGTGCCGGCATTCCCGTCGCCGATCTCACCGCGGGACTCTTCTGCGCGCTCGGCATCATGACAGCGCTCTTGGAGCGCGACGTCTCCGGCGAAGGCCAGTGGGTGCAGACCTCGCTGCTGCAGGCGCAGATCTTCATGCTCGATTTCCAGGCCGCGCGCTGGCTGGTCGATGGCGATGTGCCGCAACAGGCGGGAAACAATCATCCGACCAGCATTCCGACCGGCGTGTTCAAGACTGCGGACAGCTTCATCAACATCGCCACCACAGGCGGCGCGATCTGGGCGCGCTTCGCGCAGGCGATCGACGCCCCTGACCTGCTGACGCATCCCGATTACGCGACCATCGCGCTGCGCTCGAAGAATCGTGACGCACTCAACGCCGCCATTGGCACCTATATGGCAAAGCGTCCCACGCAAGAGTGGATCGAAATCCTCAACAGGGCCGGCGTGCCCTGCGGGCCAATCTATTCCATCAATGAAGTGTTCGACGATGCGCAAGTGAAGCATCTGGGCATCGCGCAGCCTTTGCCCGATAGCGGCAAACAACTCGTCGGCCAGCCCTTCACGCTCTCGCGCACGCCCAGCCGCATGGCCGCGCGGCCGCCGCTCGTCGGCGAGCAGACCCGTGATGTGCTGACAGAATTCGGATTCAGTGAACAGGAAATCGCCTCGCTCCAGCAGAGCAAGGTCGTCTGAACTTTAAGGATATGCCCATGGCTTCGACCGACAAGGTGATCTCGCGCAAGGACGGCAACGTCGGCTATGTGATCTTCAACAATCCGGAGCGGCGCAACGCCATGTCGCTGGAGATGTGGGAAGCATGCACGGCGCTGATGACGCAATACGCGCAGGACGACAGCATCCGCGTCGTGGTGCTGGCGGGCGCGGGCGACAAGGCCTTTGTCGCAGGCGCGGACATTTCCAAATTCGGCGACGAACGCGCGAGCGAGGAAGGCGTCAGGAAATACAACGACGCGGTGGAAGCCGCCTATGCCAGCGTCCATGAATTTCCCAAGCCGACCATTGCGATGATCCGCGGCTTCTGCGTCGGCGGCGGCATGGGCATTGCGAGCTGCTGCGATCTGCGCATCGCCTCAGAAGATGCACGCTTCGCCGTGCCCGCCGCCAAACTCGGCCTCGGCTACGGCTATCCGGGCGTGAAGCGGCTGATGGATGTGGTCGGCCCCTCCTTCACCAAGGAAATCTTCTTCACCGCACGGCTGTTCGACGCAATGGAGGCGGTCGAGATGGGCCTCGTCAACCGCGTGGTCGAGAACGGCGAACTTGAATTTTACGTCAAGGACTACGCCACCACCATCGCCGCCAACGCACCACTGACGGTGGATTCGATCAAGTTCATCGTCGGAGAAGCCTGCAAGGACGAACTCAAGCGCGACATGAAGCGCTGCGAGGACATGGTCGACGCCTGCTTCAAGAGCGAGGACTACAAGGAAGGCCGCGCCGCCTTCATGGAGAAGCGCAAGCCGGTGTTCAAGGGGCGTTAAGCGGCGAAGATATACCGAATGCCGTCACCCTGAGGTGCGCCGGCGGCAACGCCGCCAAGCCTCGAAGAGCGATGGCACGAACCTACAGGTCATCCTTCGAGGCTCGCAAGCGCTCGCACCTCAGGATGACGCTCCCCGCTCAATATCTATCTCCTTCAACTCCCGCCTCACCTCAGCCGTCGTCGCCGGTTCGCCGCCTGCGGCGCGAACCCGTTTCACGGCATCCTTCACCAAGGCCTCGTTGGTCCTCGGATCGCCCCACAGCGCATCCTCCAGCCCCACACGCACATGACCGCCGCGCGCAACGGTATGCGGGATCAGCGACGTGATATCGACGCCGAGGCCCGCGATCATCCATGGCGCGCCGGGCGTTGTCTCCGCAAGCAAGTCCAGATGGATATCGAGATACTTTTCGCGCGGAGGAAAGCCCCAGGCGAACTCATCCGAAAACATGAAGCGATAGATCGGCGTCGGTGATGGCGGCGCAATTGCTGCCAGCGCTGCGCCAAGCCGTGTGAAACCGGGCTCATAGACAGCATAACTCGGATGGACATTGTGAGCGCGGGCGATCCGCATCCCCTCCATGATATCCTCGTGCGGGTTCGCGTAGACGCCGCCATGGGCAAGATCGTCAAACCGCGAAATATGCACCGAGCCGGGATCGATCACCGCCCATTCGATCAGGCCGCGCTTGGCCAGCTCCAGCGTGTGCCCGAAGCGATTGGTGTTCTGCTCCTGTCCCAATCCCGGGCTTGGAATGGTCGGATAGACGATCACATCCACCGTGGCGCGGATGCCCTCGATGATGCGCGCGTAAATCTCCCAGTCGTCCCTCTGACGGCCCGTTGTCACATCATAGGCATGAGCGTGAATGATGGCCGCGCCCGCTTCCGCACACGCAATGCCGTCCGCAACGATGGCTTCGACGGCAACAGGAATGCCCGGCTGCTTGGCGCGGGTCCACGGGCCGTTCAGCGCCGCTTCGATCCAGACCTTGCCCATCGCACTACTTCCCGGTCCAGACCGGCTTACGCTTCTCCGCAAACGCCGCGAGGCCCTCCTTCGCATCCTGAGTCATGGCCAGCACCGCAATCTGCGATTCGGTATAGGCAATCCCCTGATCGAACGACATCGATGCCAGCGCGCGCATCGCATACTTGCCACGGCGGATCGCGGTTGGTGACTTGTCGGTGAGGCGTCCGACCAGCCATTCCACCTTGGCGTCGAGTTCAGCGGCAGGGACCACATGATTGAGCAGCCCCGCGTCCTGCGCCTCGCTTGCCGTGAACGGTTCGCCGGTGAAACACCACTCACGCACCAAACGCGGCGGCGCGATGGCTTGCAGCAGACTCAGCACCTGCATCGGAAACACACCCACCTTCACCTCCGGCAGACCGAACATCACATTATCTGCCGCCACCGCCATGTCGGTCATGCACAGAAGACCGATGCCGCCCGCCATGCAGACGCCATTGATGCGGGCAATGGTCGGCTTGGTGGCATTCTGCGCCGTGCGCAGCATGTCGGCATAGGCGAGATTGGGCTGGGAGAGATCGAACGCGAAGCCCGCGCCAGGCTGCAGATCGGCACCCGCACAGAACGCCTTGTCGCCCGCGCCGGTCAGCACGATCACGCGCACGTCATTATCTTCATGCGCGCGGCGGAAACCATCGACAATCCCCGCGATGACCGACCCATTCAGTGCATTGCGCTTCTCGGGCCGGTTGATCGTGATCCAGAAGGCATGGCCGCGCTTCTCGTGCAAAACCGGTGCGTCAGACATTCCCTGTACTCCTCAAGCGGCGTCCTGCGCGGCCTCGATCTCCGCGACCACAAAGCCGGTGGTGACCTGATCGCCCTCCGCGGCATTCAGCGCGGTGAGCTTGCCCGACACCGGCGCCACATGCACATGCTGCATCTTCATGGCTTCCAGCACAATCACCGGTGCGCCGGCAGTGACAATGTCCCCGGCCATGGCCAGCACCGACACCACACGCCCGTTCATGGAAGCGCGCAGCTTGCCGTCTGATCCCGCCGCACCGGCCTTCATCACAGCCATATGGGACAGGTCGCGCACATGAGACGTGACGCCGTTGAGGCTAAACCAGAGGTTCCCACCGTCGCGAACGAAGGTTGCAAAGCCGAGAACGCCGTCGCTGGTGAAGTGCAGCACATCGCCGTCGCGCGTCCCGAGCGCTAATGTGTATTCGCTATCCGCTAGCCCGACCTTGAAGAGATCGCCGCGCTCGCGCCGCACGGTCGGCTCGATGACATGGCCGTCGAGGTGAAAGCGCATCGGGATCGGATAGCCATGTGCGAGGCCCAGTCCCTGCTGAACATGAACCCGCCCGATGGACGCGGCATGCACCAGCAGCGCGGCGACGGCGGCATGAAGCCCATCGCCGGGTTGCGGTGACAACAGCTCGGCGGAGTGTTCCGCGATGAAAGCGGTGGTCGCCTGCCCCGCCGCGAATGCCGGGTGATCAAGGCAACGCGCAAGGAAAGACTGATTTGTGGTGACGCCCAGCGCCGTCATGCGATCGAGACCGGCGATCAGCTTCCGCCGCGCCTCGCCACGGCTCGCGCCATGGCTGATGACCTTGGCGATCATCGAATCGTAGAACGGTGGAATCTCGCCGCCGGATTCCAGCGCATCTTCCACACGCAAATCCGATGGTGCATGCCAGCGCAGCATCGTCCCCGACTGCGGCATGAAATTATGCGCGGCGTCCTCAGCGCAGAGGCGCACCTCGATGGCATGGCCGGAAAACTTGACGTCCTCCTGCTTCAGCGGCAATGGCTCGCCGCTGGCGACGCGCAACTGCAGTTCGACCAGATCGAGGCTGGTGATCGCCTCCGTCACCGGATGCTCGACCTGCAGCCGCGTGTTCATTTCCATGAAGTAGTAGTTGCCGGTGTTATCCAGCAGGAATTCCAGCGTTCCGGCTCCTTCGTAATTGATCGCCCTGACGGCGGCGACAGCCGTCGCGCCCATACGTTCGCGCAAGTCCGGCGACACCGCTGGCGATGGCGCCTCCTCGATCAGCTTCTGATGGCGGCGCTGCACCGAGCAATCGCGCTCGCCAAGATGGATGGCGTTGCCATGACGATCCCCGAATACCTGAATCTCGATGTGACGCGGCTGGATGATCGCGCGCTCAAGAATCACATTCGGATCGCCGAACGCATTCTGCGCTTCGGAGCGCGCGGCGCGCAGCGCATCCGGAAATGCGGCGTCTTCCGCCACAAGCCGCATGCCGCGCCCGCCACCGCCAGCCACCGCCTTGATCATCACCGGAAAGCCGATGCGCTTCGCAGCCGTGAGCATCGTGGCGTCGCTCTGATCCTCGCCCTGATAGCCCGGCACGCAGGGCACGCCCGCCTTCTGCATGATGTCCTTCGCGCCCGCCTTGTTGCCCATGGCGTGGATCGCTTCGGGTGACGGGCCGATGAAGACAAGCCCCGCCTCGCGGCAGGCTTTGGCGAAATCCGCATTCTCCGCGAGGAATCCGTAGCCGGGATGCACGGCATCCGCGCCGCTCGCCTTCGCGGCAGCCACGATGGCGTCGATCCGCAGATAGGACTGAGAAGGCTGCGATTCACCGATCCAAACCGCCTGACCCGCCTCGCGGACGTGACGGGCATTCGCGTCGGCGGTCGAATAGACCGCGACGGTCTCGTAGCCCATGCGCCTGGCCGTGCGCATCACGCGCAGGGCGATCTCGCCGCGATTGGCGATCAGGATTTTCCGGAACGGCGTCAGCTTCACTTCGCTTGTCATAGCGTTCATGGCCGCGCCACCGAGAACTGGACTTTCTGCGGATTGCGCTGCTCAGCCTCGCGGCAGATTGCCAGCACGTTCTGGAGCACAGCCCGCGTGTCGCGCGGATCAATCACCCCGTCATCGAGCAGCCGCCCGCTGGTGGCGAACACGTCCATCTGGCCGTCAAAAACATTGATGATGCGCGATTTCATCTCCTGCAATTTCGCCGGGTCCATCGGCTTGCCCTTCCGCGCCGCGCCCGCCTCCGCGACGATCGCCATGGTTTCCGCCGCCTGCTCGCCGCCCATCACCGCGGTTTTCGCGTTCGGCCACGAGAAACAGAAGCGCGGATGGAAGCCGCGTCCGCACATGCCGTAATTTCCGGCACCGAACGACGCACCGCAATAGATGGTGATCTGCGGGACCGTGGCGTTGGTCACGGCCTGGATCATCTTCGATCCGTGCTTGATCATGCCGGCTTCCTCGTAAGCCTTGCCGACCATGTAGCCCGTGGTGTTGTTCAGATACAGGATCGGCGTGCGCGACTGGCAGCAGGCCTGAATGAAATGGGTCGCCTTGTTGGCGCCGCTCGGGTCCAGTGGGCCGTTGTTGGTGATGATGCCGATGGCGTGGCCGCCGATGCGGCCGTGGCCGCAGACCGTCGCAGGTCCGTAGTTCGCGCCGAACTCCAGGAATTCCGAACCGTCGAGAATGCGCGCGATGATCTGTTTCATGTCGACGGGCCGCTTGTGGTCCATCGGCATGATGCCGAGCAGTTCTTCCGCATCGTAAAGAGGCGCACGCGATTCTTCATCGCTTGCGGGCTGCGCGCGATCCCAATTGAGATCGGCCACGATCTGCCGCGCGATGCCGAGCGCTTCGCGGTCGTCCTCGGCGAGATAATCGCCGAGGCCGGAAATGCTGGTGTGCATCTCCGCACCGCCGAGCTCTTCCTCGGTGGCGATTTCGCCTGTTGCCGCCTTCAGCAGCGGCGGCCCCGCGAGGAACGCGCGCGTGCGCCCGCGCACCATCACGATGTAGTCGGACAGACCGGTCTGGTACGCGCCGCCGGCTGTGGATGAGCCATGCGTGACCGTGATCACCGGCAGTCCCGCAGCAGAGAGCAAGGCGAGATTGCGAAATGTCGTTCCGCCGCGAATGAAATCCTCGACGCGGTACCGCATCAGGTTCGCGCCCGCGCTTTCCACAAGCTGAACCGACGGCAGCTTGTTTTCCAGCGCGATCTCCTGCGAACGCAGCCGCTTGTCGAGACCCATCGGCTGCAGCGATCCGGCCTCGATTCCGGAATCGCTCGCGGTCACCATGCAACGCACGCCTGAGACGAAACCAATCCCCGCGATGGTGCCGCCGCCGGGAATGCTTTTCTCGGGGTCGGGCGTATCCAGACAATATCCAGCCAACGCCGAGAGTTCGAGGAACGGCGCGCCGGCATCGAGCAGCAGCGCGATGCGCTCGCGCGGCAGCAACTGCCCGCGCTCGTGGAACCGCTTCTTGGATAGTTCGGAAGCCGCGACGGTCCGCCCCACCACGGCATTGACCCGCGCGATCTGCGCCAGCATTCCCGCGCGATTGGCCTGATAGCTTTCGCTTGTGGGCGAAATGGAATTCTCGATTACCGCCATGGATAACTTTGCTTTCAGGCCGCCGATGTCGTGTTGAAATGATCGACGAACTGCTGGCGCAGTTCGACCTTGCGCAGCTTGCCGGTGGCGGTCATCGGCATCTCATCCAGAATCCGCACCAGCTTCGGGATCTGGAATCCGCCGAGCGTCTTGCGGCAATGCTCGATGATGTCCGTCTCGCGCGCCTGCGCGTTGGGTTTCAATTTGACGAAAGCCGACACCGCCTCGCCCCATTGCGGATGCGGCAGGCCGACCACCGCGGCGCTCACCACCTCGGGATGCGCGAGCAGCGTTTCCTCGATCTTGACCGAGGCAACGTTCTCCCCGCCGGACTTGATCATGTCCTTCTTGCGGTCGATGAACAAGACTTCACCGTGCTCGTCGATCAGCGCCAGATCGCCGGTATGGTGCCAGCCGAATTTCCGCGCTGCCGCCGTGGCTTCGGGGTCCTTGTAGTAACCCATCATCACGTTCGGCCCGCGATGGACGATCTCGCCGACCTGTCCGGGCGGCAACAGATTGCCATCGTCGTCCATGATCGCGGTCTCGTTGACGATCATGGACTCGCCCCAGTAATTTCCGAAGCGCGCGAGTTGCCGATTCGGCTGCGACATGGTGGTCGCCGGATACATTTCGGTCTGGCCGCTCGGCTGCACGAAGGTCGGACACAGCTCAGCGATGCAGCGCTCCAGCAATGGACGCGGCATCGGCGCCATGGTGTAGACGCAGGTGCGCAGGGTCGAAAGATCGAACTCCTTGCGGCGCGGATGTTCGAGGATCGCCTGATACATCGCGGGCAGGCCGATGAAGATGGTCAGCCTGTCGCGCTGGATAGCCTCCATGCAGGCGACCGGATCGAACCCACGCATGATCGCCATTCTCCCGCCGACCGACAGATAGGTCAGCAGCAGGACATGGGCCGCGCAGTGGAACAATGGAAATTGCCCGCTGATGCCGTCGTTGCGGTCAAGATGCATTTCGATGGCGTTGCTCATCGCCGCCATCACGACCGCGAGATGGCAGTGCATCGCGCCCTTGGGCCGCGATGTGGTTCCCGAGGTGTAGATGATCATCGCGAGATCGCGGTCGTCGAACGCGATCTCCGGCTCGACGTCCGATTGCCCCTTGATCAGATCGTTGAAACTTTCGAGGCCCTGCTCCTTTGCCTTGCCGGTGAGATCGACCGCGATCAAATCAACACCGCGCTTTTCCAGCGCCGCGCGCCGCTCCGGCTGGGCATGCAGGTTGTCGTCAATCAGCGCGAAGCGGACCTCGGCATGACCGAGGATGTAATCCATGTCGCCCGGCCCGAGCATGGTGTTGATCGGCACCCAGACCAGACCGGCACGGTGAATCCCGAACAGCGCTTTGACGAATTCGACCGAGTTGTTGCAGATGGTCGAAATTTTCTCGCCGGGCTTGAGGCCGCGCGCGAGGAGATAGTTCGCGAAGCGGTTGGCATCGTGATCGACCTCGGTGAAGGTCACCTGACGCGCCCCGTCGGTCAGCGCGATGCGGTCGGGAAATCGCTTGGCGGCGCGGCGCAGGATATCGCCCACAGCCACGCGCCCGATACGCCCGGGGCCGGGCACGCCGCCCGTTGCGGTCAAATCGCTCATGACGTCATCTCCCTGTCTCAGCCTGCGGCTCTTTATTGTCCGCTTCGACTCAATGCATCAGCTTGAGAATTTTCCGCGCTTCGGCGGGGGAGGCGATCTCGCGGCCCGCGTTCCGCGCGCATTTGACGATGCCCTCGATCAATTGCCCGTTCGAGGTCACCTTGGTGCCGTCACCGAGATAGAACGTGTCTTCGAGGCCGGTGCGCAGATGGCCGCCGAGTTCGGCGCAGCGCTGATGCAGCGGCCAGATGTCCTCGCGGCCGATGGCAGTAACGCTCCAGTTGGAATCGGAGAGCTTCAGCTTCAGCAGGATCGGCAGCAGGTCGGGATCGGCCGGCATGCCGGAGGCGACGCCCATGACGAAATTGTACTCGAGCGGGCCGGAATACATGCCGTTCTGCTTGTACATCGCCACGCTGCGCACGATGCCGACATCGAAGCACTCGAATTCCGGCAGCGTCTTTGTGATCTTCATCACGTCGAGATATTTCTGAATCTTGTCCGGCGGATTGTCGAACACATGCGGCGGCCAGGCCCAGGAACCGTCAGCCTTCACCTTGAGGTAGTTCAGTGACCCGGCGTTGCAGGCCGCCATTTCCGGCGCGGTCTCGCGCACGCAATCCAGCGCGCCTTGATAGTTGGGGCCGCTGACGCCGGTGGTGTGGTTGATGATAACGCCGGGGCATGCCTCGCGGATCGCCTGTTGAACTTCCTTCGACAGGTTCACGTCCCATGACGGGATGTGCCCCTGATCCGGCTCCTGCCGCCGCAGATGCATGTGCATGACCGAAGCGCCCGCGTCATACGCCGCCTTGGCCTCCCGCGCCATTTCCTCCGGCGTGACCGGGACGTGATGCTGCTTGGGATTGGTCAGCACGCCATTGAGCGCGCAGGTGACGACGGCCTTGTCCATTCCGGGTCCTCGAGGTTCGATCGTGCGATTGCTCCCAACGATAAAAGGCCGGTCTGCCAGCGTCTTGTGAAAACTAGCTGGCCTTGCCACAATTTTCCGGGCGTGACGGCTTAACGCAAGTCTGCGCCGCAAGAACGGGCCATAACTTCGTGGATACGGAGGATGCCGATGAATGCCCCGGAACGGTTCGTAGATGAACCGGCCAGCCCTTTTCTGACCCCGGAACACCTGGCGTTCCGCGACATGCTGCGGCGCTTTGTGACGACCGAAATCGAGCCTTTTGCAGCGCAATGGGACGAAGCCGGGGAATTCCCCCGCGAGCTTTATCTGAAGGCGGCCTCCATCGGCCTGTTGCAGCTCGGCTTCCCGGAGGAATATGGCGGCGTGCCCTGCGACCGCTTCATGTCCATGATCGCGGCGCAGGAACTGGCCCGCGCAGGCGCAGGCGGTATAAGCGCCAGCCTGAAAAGTCACACCATCGGCGCGCCGCCCATCGTCTATGGCGGGTCAGACGAACTGAAAGCGCGGGTGCTGCCGGACATTCTGGCAGGCCGGAAAATCTCGGCGCTCGCCATCACCGAACCCGGCGGCGGCTCGGATGTTGCCAGCCTGCGCACCACCGCACGGCGCGACGGCGACCATTACGTGGTCAAGGGCGAAAAGACCTTCATCACCTCCGGCATGCGCGCGGACCACTACACTGTCGCCGTGCGCACAGGCGGCGACGGCGCGGGGGGCGTCAGCCTGCTGCTGATCGAACGCGATACGCCCGGCTTCTCGCGCACGCCTTTGAAGAAGATGGGCTGGTGGGCGTCCGATACGGCGACGCTCTATTTCGACGACTGCCGCGTGCCCGCCGGCAACCTGATCGGCACCGAGAACGCCGGTTTCAAGCTGATCATGAAGAACTTCAACAGCGAGCGGCTAGGCCTCGCGGCGGGTTGCACCGGCTTCGCACGGGTCTGCGTCGAAGAGGCCATCGCCTATGCGCGCGAGCGAAAAACCTTCGGTAAGCGCCTCGCTGATCATCAGGTGATCCGCCACAAGATCGTGGATATGGCGCAACGCGTGGCGGCCACGCAGGCGATGCTGGAAATGCTGATCTGGCGGCTGGAGCAAGGCGACAATCCCGTGGCTGAGGTCTGCATGTGCAAGAACCAGGCGACGCAGACCATGGCCTATTGCGCGTCCGAAGCGGTGCAGATTTTCGGCGGCGCGGGCTTTATGCGGGGGCCGAAAGTCGAGCGCATCTACCGCGAGGTGAAGGTCAATGCCATCGGCGGCGGCACCGAGGAAATCATGAAGGATCTGGCGAGCCGCCAGATGGGACTTTGAGAACAGAAGAAAACATCAGGAAACGCAATGCAGTTCACGCAGGAACACGACGGCATCCGCCGCACCATGCAGCAGTTCATCAAAAACGAGATCAACCCGCACGTCGATCAATGGGAGCGCGAGGGAATCTATCCGGCGCATCAGGTGTTCAAGAAGATGGGCGACCTCGGCCTGCTCGGCCTGTGCAAGCCGGTGGAATATGGCGGCGCGGGCCTTGATTACAGCTACGGCATGGTGATGGCCGAAGAACTCGGCGCGATCAACGCCGGCGGCGTCGGCATGTCGATCGGTGTGCAGACCGATATGGCGACACCCGCGCTGGCGCGGTTCGGCTCGGACGAGATGAAGCGTGAATTCCTTGCGCCATCCATCGCGGGCGACATGGTGGCCTGCATCGGCGTGTCCGAACCCGGCGCAGGCTCGGACGTCGCCTCGATCAAGACCACTGCCCGCTCCGACGGCGACGACTACATCATCAACGGCGGCAAGATGTGGATCACCAACGGTACCCAGGCCGACTGGATGTGCCTGCTTGCCAATACCGGCGAAGGTCCCGTTCATCGCAACAAGTCGCTGATCTGCCTGCCGATGAAGACCAAGGGCGTCGAGGTGCTGCGCAAGCTGGACAAGATGGGGATGCACTGCTCGGACACCGCCGAAATCAAATTCACCGACGTGCGCGTGCCGAAACGTCACCGCATCGGCGAGGAAGGCAAGGGCTTCACCTACCAGATGATGCAGTTTCAGGAGGAGCGGATGTGGGCGATCGCCGCCTGCCTGAAGTCGCACGAAAAGACCATCGACGAGACCATCGACTATACGCGCCAGCGCAAGGCGTTCGGCAAGCCGCTGCTCGACAACCAAGTGATCCACTTCCGCCTCGCCGAACTGAAGACCGAGGTCGAACTGCTGCGCTCCCTGCTCTATCGCGCCTGCGAGGAATACATCGCGGGAAACGACGTGACGCCGCTGGCGACCATGGGCAAGCTGAAGGCCGGACGGCTGGGCCGCGAAATTCCCGACGCCTGCCTGCAATACTGGGGTGGCATGGGCTTCATGAACGAAACCCGCGTCAGCCGCGCCTATCGCGACCGGCGGCTCACCTCCATCGGGGGCGGCGCCGATGAGGTGATGTTGAGCATCCTCTGCAAATACATGGGCACGTTGCCCGAACAGTAAGCGCTTGCGTTGGATATTGATCCGCGCTGTATAACGCCGGACATTTCAAGGATAGACCGCCATGATCACGCTGTATCACTGTTCGAGTGCGCGCTCGTTTCGTCCGCTATGGACGCTGGAAGAAATCGGCATCCCCTATGAGCTGAAGATGCTGCCCTTCCCGCCGCGTTTCCTGAAGCGGGAGTATCTTGAGTTAAATCCGCTCGGCACCATCCCGTTCCTGATCGACGGCGACACGCGGATGACGGAATCGTCAGCGATCTGCCTTTATCTTGCGACGAAGTATGGCCCGACGCCGATCAATGTCGCGGTCGATGAACCCGCCTATGGCGCCTACCTGAACTGGCTGTTCTTCGGCGAGGCCACACTGACCTTCCCGCAAACCATCTACTTTCGCTATTCCCAGCTTGAGCCCGACGAGAAGAAAAATCCGCAGGCCGCAGCCGACTACGCGCGCTGGTTCCTCGCCCGCCTGCGGTCGCTGGAGACGACGGTCGCGGAATCGGAGTGGGTCTGCGCCGGGCGTTTCACGGCAGCGGACATTTCCGTCGGCTATGCCCTGATGTTCGCGCAGTCCAACGGACTGTCGGCGCAGTTCACGCATGCCGTTGCCGCCTATTGGGAGCGGCTCAAGCAGCGCGAGGGCTTCCGCAAGGCCATCGCCGCGCAGGACCGCGCCAGTGCGGAGCAAGGCGTCGCGCCGCGAGTCCCGGCTGCAACCTAGGCCCGCATCCCAGTCAGATCGCTCGCGACATCGCGCCCGTTGATGATTTGCAGCCGGCGCGAGCCGGAAAACAGCGCGGTCGGCTTCAGCCCGTAGATCCGGCGCAGCGAATGGCTGAAGTGCGTCGAATCCGGATAGCCAGCATCGAGCGCGAAATGCGCCAGATTCCGCTCGACATTCACGTGATGCAGGATGTTGCGCCCCCGCTTCCATGCGCGGAAGGTCTTGAAGTTCATCCCGGTCTCATCCTTGAACAGATGCAGGAAGCGCGACAGCGACAGCCGCACATCGGTTGCGCAGTCATCGCCCGAAATGTTGCTCGATGGCCTGGCCTGGAACCGTGAAACAACCTCCGAAATGCGCGTATCGAGTTCGCGCGGCCTCAAGCGCCGGTTGAGGAAAATCTGGTCGAAGTCAGCGGACGTGAAGCCGCCGGTGCCGCCGAGCGCCATGGTTGCGTAGATTTCACGAAAGCGCGCCGCGATTTGGCCCGCCGTGGCGGGATCGTTGCACTGGCGAATGATTTCGGCGAGATCTTCGTCGCAGACCGATTCCGGCTCGATCAGAAGGCCGAGCTTTTCGCGCGACTCGGCGGTGATCCTGTGCGGCACATAAGCCGGAATCGCGAATATCTCGCCAGTGCGCGGCGCTTCACCGGCGATTTCGAGACGCGCGGTCCCATAGACCGGGACGCAGATCGTAAGTGCACCGAGCGTCCGCACCGACGGATTGCCGTGCAGACCGGCATAGAACACGCGCTCTGAACTGATCAGCATGAACCGCTCGGAGCGGCCGCACGGCGACTTGCGCATCGTTTTCTCCCAAAGCATGTTTCACGGGCGATTGTTCGCCTCTTGTGATTGATTAGCGGGCCTTCTCCGGTGTCGCGATTTTCCCCGCGCCCATATAGCCGAACAGAAATCCGGCGACCTTTCGCTTCTGGATTTCCTCGCTGCCCTCGGTGATGCGGTAGCGCCGGTGATGGCGGTAGATATGCTCGAACGGCTTGTGCCGCGAATAGCCCATGCCGCCATGCACCTGCATGGCGCGATCCGCCGCCTCGCAGCACAGCCGGTTCGCCCAGAAATTGCACATCGACACCTTGTCGGACAGCCGGTGCTCGACCTCGGCCTGGGTCATGCGGTCCATTTCCCACGCTGTCTTGCGGATCAGGAGCCGCAGCATCTCCGCCTGCGTTGCAAGCTCCACCAGCGGAAACTGGATCGCCTGATTTTCCGACAGCGCATGGCCGAACGGCTTGCGCTCGCGCGCATAGTGCACGCTCTCGTTGATGCAGTAGACCGCCGCGCCGAGCGAGCTTGCCGCTTGACGAATCCGGTTCTCATGCACAAAGCACTGCGCCAGCGACAGGCCGCGCCCGACTTCGCCGAACAGCGCAGCGTCCGGCACGAACACGTCGGTGAAGCTGACGCGCGGGTGATCGGTCGGCATGTTGAAGGTCCAGAGATATTCCTCGACCTTCACGCCTTTCGTATTCGCCGGAACGAGAAAGCAGGTAATACCCCGCGCATCGCCATCGTTGCCCGACGTGCGCGCGAACGTCGCGCAGTGGGTGGCGACATGCATGCCCGTGGTCCACATCTTCTCGCCGTTGATGACCCAGCCGCTGACGCCATCGCGCGTGGCCTGCACGGCGGTCGTTTCCATGTGGGTGGCGTCGGAGCCGTGGTCCGGCTCGGTCAGGCCGAAGGTGATGCGGTACTTGCCGGTGAGCGAGCCTTCGATCATCGCCTTCTGGTCGTCGCGGCCGTAGCGATCCAGCATGGTGACCAGCGGAAAGTTGCCGACAATGGAGTGCTCGTTCTGCAGGTCGTTGTGCAAACCGAGTCCCTTGGCGGCGAAATGCTCGCGGATCACTGCCATCCAGAGATTGGAGCCATCCTTGCCGCCATAGCGTTTGGGAATCGCGAAGCGCAGATGCCCGGCCTTGTCGGCGAGGGTCTTTGCCTGACGCAGCAGGTCTTCCCATTCATGACGCGGCAGGCCGCCGTTGTCGAAATCCGTTCGCGCCCATTCGCGGCGATGATCGAAAAAGCGGATGTTGTCGTCGCGCTGCTCCAGCGGCCTGATGGTTTGCTCGATGAATCCATCAAGCTCGGCGAGATACGCAGTCAGGTCATCAGGCAGCGAGAAATCCAACGCGCAACTCCCGGACGTCCATCGGCTTGTTTGCCTTGCGTTATGCTGCCAATGACAGCCGCAACGGATGGCGAATTAAGATAAGCGCGGAGGCGTTAGTCAAGCGCTTAATTAAATTGTGAAACGGCTTGTTTGCTGGTCTATTTCGCGCACGACAACATCGCGCAAATGTTGCAACGCAGCGCAAGAAACGTCTGAGGAAACGTCCATGGCCTATGAATTCGCCAAGGTGGACCGCAAGGGTCCGCTCACCGTCATCACGCTCAACCGTCCCGAGGTGATGAATGCCGTGCATTCGCCGATGCACTTTGAAATGCATCGCGTTTTTGACGAATTCAACAAGGACCCGGACCAGTGGATCGCCATCGTCACCGGCGCGGGCGACCGGGCGTTCTCAGCAGGCAATGATCTGAAGTGGCAGGCGCAGGGCGGCCAGCGCGGCTGGGACACCAGCGGCTTTGCCGGCCTCACCCACCGGTTTGACTGCGACAAGCCGATCATCGCCGCGGTCAATGGCGTGGCCATGGGCGGCGGTTTTGAGATCGCGCTGGCCTGCGACCTCATCATTGCATCGGAGAACGCCACCTTCGCCCTGCCCGAGCCGCGCGTCGGTCTCGCCGCGCTGGCCGGCGGTCTGCATCGCCTGCCGCGTCTCATCGGCCTCAAGCGCGCCATGGGCATGATCCTCACCGGGCGTCATGTCTCCGCGAAGGAAGGCCTGGAGCTTGGCTTCGTCAACGAGGTCGTGCCGAAGGGCGAGGCCCTCGCGGGCGCCGAGCGCTGGGCCAATCTCATTTTGCAGAACGGCCCGATGTCGATCCGGGCCTCGAAGCAGGCGATGCACCGTGGCCTCGGCGCATCGCTGGAGCAGGCGCTGGCGGAACAATTCGACTATCCCGCCGTGAAGGCACTCGCCGCGTCGGAAGATTATGTCGAAGGTCCGAAGGCCTTTGCGGAAAAGCGCCCGCCGCAGTGGAAGGGGCGGTAATCCACCATCGACCGGAATACCAATTCAACGTCATTGTCATTGCGAGCGAAGCGAAGCAATCCATCTTTCTTGAAGATATAGATTGCTTCGTCGCGTCGCTCCTCGCAATGACGGTTAGCATTGCTTGCCCTCCCGCTCCCGCCGGTAGGACGCATAGTTCGGCTGGTCGATGGCCAGCTTGTCCATGGTGGTCTGCCAGACATGCTCGGTCAGTCCCGGCGTATCAAAACCAACCTCGCCGCTGGCGATCCGCGCGGACAGCAAACGATTCAAGTCTTCCAGCGAGCCGGTCTTGCCGAGCAGCTTTGAAAGCCGCTCAAGCTCGGCCGCATCGCCGGATGCCTCAAGGGTGAACTGACGCACCACAAGATCGAGCGCGTTGAGGCCGACGCGCAGCTTGAACGCGGTGTGACCGGACAGCTTCGGCGCGACGTCGTTGCGGAGAAAGTCCGCGACCGCGTTGATCAGTTCGGCCGGTGTCGGTTGATCCTGCATCCACACATCCTCCCAACTTATCGTTGGCGCATGACGTTGTCCGAAAACCGCTCCTCGCCCTCGGGGCGAGCCCGAGGGCAAGTTTTTCGCATCATCCGCCGCTGCGCGGGGCGAGCAACCGCAACAGGTCGATCTCGGTTTCCGAGGCGCGGCGGCCGATCATGGCGCGTTCCATGGAATGATCGGGGCCGGCGCGAAACCGCTGCATCATGCCGCAGCACATGATTCCCCACCGCAGCGTGCCCAGCGTCTCCCAGAACATCACCCGCGCGACATCGACCGGACGGCCGGACGCAGATTCATACGCCGCAAACAAATCCTCACGCGACCCGAGGCCGCCGACCGGCTTGTCGATCTCGCCGAAGCGCCAGGAGTTCACGCAGATCCAGCCAAGGTCTTCCATCGGATCGCCAAAATGCGCCAATTCCCAGTCCAGCACCGCACGAACGCCCTCGGGGCCGATAATGAGATTGCCGTGACGGAAATCGCCATGCACCAGCGTCACCGTGCCGGACGTCGCCGGCGTATGGTCGCGCAACCAGCGCAGCGCCAGATCGAACACCGGGCGCGGCCAGTCGAACGATTGGTATTCCGCCGTCAGATCATCGAGTTCACTCGCGACCGTCATCAGCCGCAGTTTCGGCAGACGCGCCTTGTCCAGCGCATGAATGCCCGCAACGATCTTGCCGAGTTGCCCCGCCAATATGTTGCGCGCTGGCGCAAACTCGGGGTCGCGCAAAATCTTGCGCGGGATGGTTTCGCCCTCGACGCGGTCCATGACAAAGCCGCTGCCGAGGCCATCCTCCGGCTGCAAGACGTAGCGCACCCGCGGCGACGGAATTCCGGCTTCATAGGCCTGCTGCATCAGCACCGCTTCGGCGTCGAGACCGGCGGCACGGCCAGGCGCGGCGCCATAGCCCGGCGGCGCACGGCGCAGAATGACCGCGATATCTCCTTCGGGATGCAGGACGCTGAACGACCAGGTTTCCTGGCTGGCGCCGCCGGACAGTTGAGCCAGCCGATCCATGCCTGCGGCTCCCGGAAACCAGCGCGTGACGCTGGCCTTGATCGCGCTTTCAATGGTCATCGGGCTTTGGGGCTTGTTGGCTCTCGAGTTTGAGCCGGACCGTAAATAAAATCGCGTGCGCGGGCAACCCGCGCACGCGATGCCATTCAGAGCGGTTCGCTCAGAACATCAGGCCTTCCTTGACCAGCACCCAGCGGCCGCCCTTGACCTGCTGGACCTGCGTCACCGTGCTCGCAAGATGGTTGGTCTTGGAGAACTTGGTCGGCGGCGAAGAGAAGATGTCCTGGAACACGTCGCCGGATTCCATCGCATCGAGCACCTTCTGGCCGGTCAGGTCCTTTCCTGCCTTTTTGACGTAGTGCGCGAAAGTCATCATCGCGTTGTAGCCGATGATCGCCTGGGTGTTTGCGTCGGAGCCGAAGGCCTTCTTGTAGTTGTCCAGCCAGTCCTTGACCTTGCCCTTCGCCGTGTCGGCATAGGGAATCTCGAAACCGGCAGCGGCATAGAGACCCTCAACGGCATCCTTGCCGAGCGCGGGCACTTCGAGCACGTTGGTCGGCGTGGCGCCGAGGAACGTAACGTCCCAGCCCAGCTTCTTGGCTTCCGCCATCGCGCCGATGGTTTCGCGGATCACCGTGCCGAGCACGACGAGATCGCAGCCGTCGGACTTCATCTTGGCGACCTGAGCGCTGAAATCCGACGCGCCGCGCTTGTAGCTTGTGATCGACGCCGGCGTGATCTTCATCGCCGTGAGTTGCTGATTGAAACCGTCGAGCACGCTTTTTCCGTATTCGTCATCCTGATGCATGATGCATGGCTTTGCGAACTTCTTCGTCTCGACCATGTACTTGAGCGCGGCGCGCGTGCTCTCCACATAGGGCAGGATGTTGTTGAACTTCAGCCGCTCCTGCGGTTTCGCCGGATCGAACTTGAAGGTGAACTCCGCCGCCGTCAGCGGGAAGAGCTGCAGCACGCCTGCATCGAACAGGATGTCCTGTGCGGCCAGCACGGTGGGCGAGCCCATCGGACCGACCATGGCGAAAATCTTGTCCTTCTCGATCAGCTTCTGCGACGCCAGCACCGCGCGCTTTGGATCGTAGCCGCTGTCCTCAATGATGAGCTTGATCTTGCGGCCATTGATACCCCCGGCGGCGTTGATTTCATCGGTCGCCATCTTCATGCCGTTGGCCACCGGCACACCCCAGCCCTTGATCGGGCCGGACAGATCCTGATGCGAGCCGACCACGATCTCGGCCGGCGAGATGCCCTCATTTGTCACCTTGGTCTGTGCGAAGGCCGGCGACTGGGTCAGCGCGAGCGCCCCCACCGCAAGGCCCAACGCCTTGAACGATTTCGACATAACGGTCTCCTCTCTGTTGGCCCATGTTCAGCGAAGGCCGGGCCTTGTTATCTTCGCCGTTGGACGGCCCTTTCGGGCCGCGGAATGCTTTTCATCGTGTGCGCAATGACCGGCGCGCCTATGCCATCGCCCCTGCCCGATACATTGCGTCGATTTCCGCTGCGTAGGACTTGTTCACGAAACTGCGCTTCAGCTTCATGGTCGGCGTCAGTTCTTCGTCCTCGGGCGTCAGTTGCCTCTCGATCAGGTGGAATTTCTTGATGGTTTCGACCCGCGCGAAGTTGACGTTGACCGCCTCGATTTCCTTCCTGATGAGATCCTGTATCTCCGGGGCGCGGCACAGGCTCGCGTAATTGGTGAACGGAATGTCGTAGTCCTGCGCAAACTTCTCCACATTTTCGTGGTCGATCATCACAAGACACGTCAGATACGGCCGCTTGTCGCCGATCACCACGGCGTCCGAGATATACGGCGAGAACTTCAACTGATTCTCGATTTCCGACGGCGTGATGTTCTTGCCGCCGGAGGTGATGATGATGTCCTTCATCCGGTCGGTGATCTTGACGAAACCCTCGTTGTCGATGGTGCCGACATCTCCGGTATGCAGCCAGCCCTTCTCGTCGATGGTCTCGGCGGTCTTTTCCGGCTGGTTCAGATAGCCCATGAACAGGTAATCGCCCTTGATAAGGATTTCTCCCTTCGGGCAGATCATGACTTCGCCCCACGGCGCGGCCTTGCCGACCGAGCCGAGCTTGATGCGTTCGTTCGGCATCAGCGTCGCCACGCCACAGTTTTCGGTCTGGCCATAGACCTCGCGCATGTCGAGGCCGATGGCGAGATACCAGCGGATCAGGTCCGGCGAGATCGGCGCGGCGCCGGTGAAGGCGATGCGGACGCGGTCGAGCCCGAGCATGCGGCGGATGTTGCGGAACACCAGCCAGTAAGCTGCCTGGCCCGCCAGACGCAGATGCAGCGGCGGCGTCTCACCCTCCAGCCTGTAGTCGGTCAGACGCTGGCCGATGGCAAGCGCGTGACGGTACATCCATTGCTGGAACGGCGTCGCGTCCTTCAGGGCGATGGTGATGGCCGAATAGAATTTCTCCCAGATACGCGGCACGGCGAGAAATGCCGTCGGCTGCACCTCGCGCAGATTGTCCGGCACCGTTTCCGGGCTTTCCGCGAAATTCATGATCGAGCCGACCGCGATGGACAGATAGTAACCACCGATCCGCTCGGCGACATGGCACAGCGGCAGGAACACCAGCCGCTCCTCGTGATCGGTCGGCACCAGCAGATGATCGGCATAGCGCATCTGATGCACGACACTTCGATTGGAATGCATCGCGCCTTTCGGCGGGCCGGTGGTGCCGGAGGTATAGACCAGAATGGCCAGATCGTTCGGGCCGCGGCTTTCGATCATCTGGTTCCACAGCGCCTCGCGGCCCTGCATGTGATTGCGGCCCAGCGCCATGAATTCGTCCAGCGACATCACCATCGGATCGCTGAAGCCGCTCAGGCCCTCCATGTCGAACACGACGATCTTCTCAAGCGTCGGGCAACGCGCGCGGCAGGCCAGAATCTTGTCGAGCTGCTCGTCATCCTCGGCGAAAATCACTTTCGTCCGCGAGTCGTTGATCAGGTATTCGACCTGGGAGGCCGAGTCTGTCGGATAGATTCCGGACGAGACGCCGCCCGCGCAAAGCACGCCGATATCGGCGAACACCCACTCCGGCGTGGCATTGGCGATGATGGATGCGACATCGCCGGGCCTGAAGCCCGAGGCATCGAGCGCGTAGGCGATCTCCTTGGCCGTCTGCAGCCATTGCCGCCAGCTCGTCGACTGCCAGACGCCAAGATGCTTCTCCCGGATCGCCGGCTTGTCGCCGCGCGTTTCAACCGCCAGCAGAAAACTCTTCGCGATGGTGTCCGCGACGGTCATCACTGCGGGTCTCGCCATAGCTCGCTCCCTGTCCTCGCCGCGTGTCAGGCAGCGTGCGTTCTCTCCTGTTCTTTTCCGCCCGGTCTTTCCGCCAGGCTTTCAGTCTGCCGCGCCTATCGCCAATTTCTTAGCGCCAGGTCTTCTTTTTCTTCCAGCGGCGCTCGCCCCGCGCGCCGTCTTCCTTGGCGCCGAGGTAGAATTCCTGAATATCCTGCGATTGCATCAGCCGTTCGCAGGTGTCGTTCATCACCACGCGGCCGATTTCCAGCACATAGCCATAGTGCGCCGTTTCCAGCGCGACCTTCGCATTCTGCTCCACCAGCAGGATCGACATGCCCTGCTCTTCATTCACACGCCTGATGATGGTGAAAATCTCTTTCACCAGGATCGGCGACAGGCCGAGCGAAGGCTCGTCCAGCAACAGCAAGGTCGGGCGGTTCATCAGCGCGCGGCCGATGGCCAGCATCTGCTGCTCGCCGCCTGACAGTTGTCCCGCCGGCTGGTTGATGCGCTCGCGCAAGCGCGGGAAATAGCCGTAGACCCGCTCCAGATCCGCAGCGACGCCATCGCGATCCTTGCGCGGATACGCCCCCATCATCAGGTTCTCGCGCACGCTGAGAAACGGAAACACCTCACGGCCTTCGGGCACATGGCTCAAACCGAGGCGCACGATCCGGTCCGCTTCCATGCGCTGGATCGGCTGGCCTTTGAACTCGATGGAGCCTTTCTGCGGATCGAGAATCCCGGAGATGGTCTTCAGCACCGTGGTCTTGCCCGCGCCGTTGGCGCCGAGCAGCGTCACGATCTTGCCGCGCGGCACTTCAAGGCTGATGCCCCGAATGGCCATGATCGGCCCATAGTAGCTTTCGATATTGGAGAGCTTGAGAATGATGTCGGGGCTGCTCATGACATCGTCCTCATGTGCCGAGATAAGCGGCGACGACATCGGGATGCGCCTGCACCTCGGCCGGCGCGCCCATCGCCAGCACACGGCCGTAGTTCAGCGCGATCACCCGGTCAGAGACGCGATTGACCAGCGTCATATCGTGCTCGACCATCAGCACGGTGATGCCGAGCTCGGTTTTCATGTCGCGGATCCAGAACGACATGTCGTCGGTCTCCTCCACATTCAGCCCGGATGACGGCTCGTCCAGCAGGATCAGCTTCGGCTCGGTGCACAGGGCACGGGCCAGTTCGATCACCTTGCGCACGCCATAGGGCAGCCCGGAGATCAGCTTGTCCCGATGGGCGGCAAGGTCAAGAAAATCAATGACCTGTTCGACGCGGCGGCGATGCGCTTTTTCGTCGCGGCGCACGTTCGGCAGAAACAGCAGCTCTTGCCACAGGCTCGTGGTGGAGTGCCGGTGCCGCCCGACCAGCAGATTGCTCAGGACGGTGGCGTTCTCGAACAGTTCGATGTTCTGGAAGGTGCGCGCGATGCCGAGCCTGGCGATGTCATAGGGCGGCGCGGCGGTAATGTCCTGATCCTCGAAATAGAGCTTCCCCGAGGTCGGCTGATAAAGCCGCGAGATCAAATTGAAGATCGAGCTTTTGCCGGCGCCATTCGGCCCGATGATGGAGAGAATTTCGCCCTTCTCGACGGCGAAGCTGACCGAATCCACCGCTTTCAGGCCGCCGAAATGCAGCGAGATATTTTCCGCGCGGAAACAGCTCATCGGTTCCGCTCCGATTTGACGTAAATCTTCTGCCGCTTGAAGGTCGCGCGCTTGTAGAGCGGGAAGAGCTGGAAGAAGAGCTTGATCTTCAGCCAGCGGCCATAGATCCCGTATGGCTCGAACAAGATAAACAACATAATGATCAGGCCGTAGATCGCGCCCTTCAGGCCGTTCGCCGAGGCAACCGCCGCGATGTTCGCCTTGATATGCGCCGCCTGCTCCGCTCCCGCGCCGAACGTCGCCGCCAGCCCCGCGATCAGGCCGGGAATATCATCCTTGAGGAAGGTCAGGAACGGATCGACCATCACGATGAAGATCGCGCCCAGCACCGCGCCATGCAAACTGAGCACGCCGCCGATGATGATCACCATGATAAATTCAATGGAGAGCTGCAGCGTGAACATTTCCGGACTGATGAAGGACATCTTGTGCGCAAAAAGACAGCCCGCGAAACCCGTGATCGCTGCACTCAGGGCAAACGACTTGACCTTGTAGCGCGCGACATTGATGCCCATGCTCTTGGCGGCGGTCTCGCTGTCGCGGATGGCGACAAATGCGCGGCCGGTCGGCGAGCGCATCAGGTTCAACGTCCCGACGATGACAAGGATCAGAAGCCCGAGACAGAGGTAGTAGAACGTCGGGCTGTCGCGCGGCACGGTGCTGCCCAGCAATTCGATGGTCTTGACCCGCATACCATCATTACCATGGGTCACGCTTTCCCAGCGCGCGAGCACCTCCTCGACAATCAGCGCGAAGGAAATCGTCGCGATCACAAGATAGATGCCCTGCAGCCGCAGCGCCGGAAAGCCGACCATCGCGCCGATAATTCCGGTCAGGATGCCGGACGCAAGAAAATACACCGGAAACGGCACGCCGAGCTGGTGCAGATAGCCGGCGGTGTAAGCCCCGATGGCGAGAAACGCCGCGTGCCCCAGCGACGCCTGTCCGGTGAAACCGGTGAGGATCATCAGGCCCACGCCGACCGTGGCGTAGATGCAGACGAACACGAGCTGGCTCATCAGGTAGCTTGAGAGCGTGAACGGCGCGATCACCAGCAGGATCAGCAGCGCACCGTATGACCACAGGTAGCCGCTGTGGGGGATCAGCCGGATGTCGTCGTTATAGTCTGTCTTGAACAGGAACCGCATGCCGCGCCCTCAGACTTTCTTCCGCGTGTGGATGCCGAAGATGCCTTCCGGCTTCAACAACAGGACCGCGAGCAGCACGATGTAAGGGGCGACGTCCTTCCATCCCTGCGGCAGATAAAATCCGGCCATGCTTTCGATCACACCGATCATGATCCCGCCGACCACCGCGCCGGGAATCGAACCGAACCCGCCGAGTACCGCCGCCGGAAATGCCTTCAATCCGAGGACAAGGCCGACATTGGAGTGAATGAAGGTGATGGGCGCGAGCAGCACCCCGGCGCAGGTCGCCACCGCGGCACTGATCGCCCAGACAATCGAGACCACCCGCTTGACCGGGATGCCCATGTAATAGGCCGCAAGCATGTTCTCCGAACTCGCGCGCATCGCCGTGCCGAGGGTGGTCTTGTTGAAAAACAGATAGAGCACGCCGCAGAGAATGACGGTCGCAGCGATGACCGAGAGCTTGTCATAGGCCAGCACCAGGCTGCCGAGCCGCAGCACGCCATGGCTGAACGGCGTTTCGATCTTGAGATCGTCGGTTCCCCAGATCATGCCCGCGACCGAGCGCAGGAAGAAGCCGAGGCCGATGGTGGCCATGATGATCGAAAACTGCGGATAGCCGAGGATCGGCCTCACCACGAGCCGTTCGGCGAGCATCCCGAATAGCGCCATCGCCGCCACCGCGGCGACAAAGCCAAGCCAGTAATTAAAGCCGAGAAGACTGATGAAGGTGAAGGCGAAGAATCCGCCCAGCATCATCAGATCGCCCTGCGCGAAGTTGACGACTTCGGTGGCTTTGTAAACGAGCACAAAGCCAAGTGCGATCAGGCCATAGACACAGCCGAGCGCAATACCGCTCACCAACTGCTGAACGAAGTCCAGCATCCCGGTTATCCCTCCCCCAACGTGCCGCGATTCTAACGATCGCATTTGGTCACGCCGCGATCCTAACGATCGCCTTGTTCAGTTCTTGTGTCGACTTGCTATGCGTTTTTGCACGAGCTTTTTGGCAATCAGACCTCAAACGGCGACGGCGTGTCAACAACAGCCGCGCTAGTTTGGCGGTTCGCAAGTCCGCAGCTGCCTCCTCGGCACGTCCATTTGCGGACTTGCGAACCAAAAACCGCACTAGAATTATATTTTGCTAGTGTCCTTTTGAATCCGAAGTTCGCTATCGAATGCGCTGCAAAATGAGACGAACTTCGGATTCAGGACACTAGGTGCGCTGCATCAAAATGAAAAAGGCCGGGATTGCGCCCGGCCTTCAAGTTGTGCGCGCGTCTTGGGCACGCAGGGAGGATGTTTGGGCCTTACTTGGCCTCGGCCCGCTTCGGCGGCGTCGCCGGCCACGACTTGATCAGCGTGTCGTAGTCGACGGTTTCGCCCTTCGGCTTTTCGTTTGCCAACTTGCGCTGCGGCGCGACGTTGCCGTCCTTCGCAGACTTGGCGAACCAGAACTCAGCCGTCTCCTTCTTGTTCAGCTTCGGACCGCAAGCGCCCTGCACGCCCGACTTCTCGAGACGTTCAAGTACCGAGTCCTGCGCCGCAGCGAGCGAGTTCATCGCCTCCTGAGCGGTCTTCGCACCGGACGACGCATCGCCGATGTTCTGCCACCAGAGCTGGGCCAGCTTCGGATAGTCCGGGATGTTGTTGCCGGTCGGAGACCACTGCACGCGCGCCGGCGAACGGTAGAATTCGATCAGGCCGCCGAGCTTCGGCGCACGTTCGGTGAACGACTTGTCCCAGATGTCGGATTCACGGATGAAGGTGAGACCGACATGGCTCTTCTTCAGCGACACCGTCTTCGAGGTGATGAACTGCAGATAGAGCCAGGCAGCCTTCCGGCGATCCGGCGGCGTCGACTTGAGCAGCGTGCCCGAGCCCACGTCCTGATAACCGAGCTTCATGCCCTCCTTCCAGTACGCGCCCTTCGGCGAAGGAGCCATGCGCCACTTCGGCGTGCCATCGGCGTTCATCACCGGCAGACCGGGCTTTACCATGTCCGCGGTGAAGGCCGTGTACCAGAAGATCTGCTGGGCGATATTACCCTGCGCCGGCACCGGCCCCGCTTCGGAGAAGGTCATGCCCTGCGCCTGCGGCGGAGCATACTTCTTCAGCCAGTCGAGATACTTCACGATCGAATAGACCGCCGCGGGTCCATTGGTGTCGCCGCCGCGCTCGACGCTTGAGCCGACCGGACGGCAGCCTTCCATGCGGATGCCCCACTCGTCGACCGGCAGACCGTTGGGAATGCCCTTGTCGCCGTTGCCGGCCATGGACAGCCAAGCGTCGGTAAACCGCCATCCGAGCGACGGATCCTTCTTGCCGTAGTCCATGTGGCCATAGACCTTGACGCCGTTGATTTCCTTGATGTCGTTGGTGAAGAAATCCGCGATGTCTTCATAGGCCGACCAGTTCACTGGCACGCCGAGCTCGTAGCCGTACTTGGCCTTGAACTTCGCCTTGTATTCCGGATTGGTGAACCAGTCGTAGCGGAACCAGTACAGGTTCGCGAACTGCTGATCGGGAAGCTGGTACAGCTTCTTGTCAGGCGCGGTCGTAAACGAGCGTCCGATGAAATCGTTGATGTCGAGATAGGGATCGGTGACATCCTTGCCCTCTCCGGCCATGTAATCCGACAAGGCAATGGTCTGGCCGTAGCGGAAGTGGGTGCCGATCAGGTCGGAGTCGTTGATCCAGCCGTCATAGACGTTCTTGCCGGACTGCATCTGGGTCTGCAGCTTTTCGACGACGTCGCCTTCCTGGATCAGGTCATGCTTGAGCTTGATACCCGTGATCTCGGTGAACGCCTTGGCGAGCGTTCCGGCTTCATATTCATGGGTGGTGATCGTTTCCGAAACGACATTGATCTCCATGCCCTTGAAGGGTTCAGCGGCCTTGATGAACCACTGCATTTCCTTCATCTGGTCTTCCTTCGACAATGTCGAAGGCTGGAATTCGCTGTCGACCCACTTCTTGGCCGCCGCTTCGTCAGCGAAAGCCGGTCCGCTGATCGCAGCCGACGATGCAATCAACGCGACTGCGCTCGCCATCGTCAAAAGACGATACTTCCCGGTTAGATGCCGCATTTGTTTCCTCCGTTGAAACATAACCTCAGCTCCGGGTTGATCCCGGATCTGCCTTCTCTCGACCCGCTAGACGTTGCGAAATATGACAACAGCCGACGCGAGCGAAATGGCGGTAGCGATCCACAGACTCGAAACCTCGACGCCCTCCCCGATGGGAAGTGTCGCAATCGTGTCCGTGCCCGCAAATGCAATCCACAAAAGATGAATGACCGCGGCGAGGATCAGCGAAATGAACAGCCGGTCGCCACGGGTGGTGGGGATTCTCAGAATTCCGACACGCTCGGCTTCGGGATAGCGAACCGCGAGCCATGTCATGACCGCGAGCGTGCCGGCCAGCAGGCAGAAGAAGATCGCCGTCGGGGCCGTCCAGGCCATCCATGCGATATTTTCCATGGCTACACCCGCCCCAGCGCGAAGCCGCGCGCGATATAGTTGCGGACGAACCAGATCACCAGCGCGCCCGGAATGATGGTGAGGACACCGGCCGCGGCCAGCAGGCCCCAGTCCATGCCGGAGGCGGAAATCGTGCGCGTCATCGTTGCCGCAATCGGCTTGGCGTTGACCGAGGTCAGCGTGCGCGCCAGCAGCAGTTCGACCCACGAGAACATGAAGCAGAAGAACGCCGCGACGCCGATGCCGCTTGCGATCAGCGGCATCAGGATTTTCACGAAGAAGCGCGGGAACGAATAGCCGTCGAGGAACGCGGTTTCATCGATCTCCTTCGGCACGCTGGAGATGAACCCTTCGAGAATCCAGACCGCCAGCGGCACATTGAACAGACAGTGTGCCAGCGCCACCGCCCATGGTGTATCGAACAGGTTGATCGCGGAATAAAGATTGAAGAACGGCAGCGCGAACACCGCGGGCGGCGCCATGCGGTTCGACAGCAGCCAGAAGAACAGGTGCTTGTCGCCGAGGAAGCGGTAGCGCGAGAATGCATAGGCGGCGGGCAACGCGAACGAAATCGAGATCACCGTGTTGATGATGACGTATTTCAGAGAATTGATGTAGCCCGAATACCAGCTCGAATCCGTGAAGATGCGCTGATAGTGCATCAGGGTCGGCTTGTTCGGCCACAACGTCATCGTGGTAACGATTTCCGTGTTGGTCTTGAAGCTCATGTTCACGAGCCAGTAGATCGGCAACAGCAGGAAAATCAGGAACAGGCCGAGGATGATGCGGCGCCCGGGAATGGTATGCATCACGCGCCTCCCGCCGGTTGCGCACGCTCGTTATCCGCGTTCGTCATCACGGTGTAGAACACCCAGCACACAATCAGGATGACGAGGTTGTAGACGATCGACAGCGCCGCCGCCTTGCCGAGGTCGAACTGTCCGAGCGCAATCTTGACTAGTTCGATGGACACGAATGTCGTGGAATTGCCCGGGCCGCCGCCGGTGACGACGAACGGCTCGGTGTAGATCATGAAGCTGTCCATGAACCGCAGCAGCACCGCGATCAGCAGCACACGCTTCATCTTCGGCAACTGGATCGCGGTGAACACCGCCCAGCGCGATGCGCCGTCGATCTGCGCCGCCTGATAATAGGCATCGGGGATCGACTTCAAACCGGCATAGCACAACAGCGCGACGAGGCTGGTCCAGTGCCAGACGTCCATGACAATGATGGTGCACCACGCATCGAAGCTGTTCGATACATAATTATAGTCCAGCCCTATCTTGTTCAGCGTGTAGCCGAGCAAACCAATGTCGGGCCGCCCGAAGATCTGCCAGATGGTGCCGACCACGTTCCATGGAATGAGCAGCGGCAGCGCGAGAATGACGAGGCAGGCCGCAACGCGCCAGCCTTCGCGTGGCATCGACAATGCGACCAGGATGCCGAGCGGCACCTCAATCGCCAGAATGATCGCGGAGAAGAGCAGATTGCGTCCGAGCGAGGCCAGGAAACGATCGCCGAGATCGGTGCTCGGATCAAGCAGTTCCTTGAACCAGCCGACCCCATTCCAGAAGAACTTGTTGTTTCCGAATGTGTCCTGCACCGAATAGTTCACCACCGTCATCAGCGGCAGGATCGCGGAGAACGCCACGATCAGGAACACCGGAAGGACCAGCAGCCAGGCCTTGTTGTTGATCGTCTTGTCCATCAGGCGTGCCCCTCGACCAGAAGACTGTCCGCATAGACATGCATGTGAGCCGGATCGAACACGAGACCGGCTGTGTTGTCGGGCGCCGAGAAGCCGTTCGGCACCTTGGCCGCGAATTTGACGTCACCTATCCGCACGCGCGCAAACCGCACGCGGCCGAGATCGTCGATCCGCTCGATCTTCGCGGACAGCAGACCGGGCGCGGGTGGCGCAACCTCGACGAATTCCGGCCGCACGCCGATTTCGATTGTCGCGCCAAGCGGCAGGCTGCCGTAGGTGCGGTTCAGCTTGATCGTATGGCCGCCGATCGTCGCTTCATTGCCCTTCACCTCGGCCGGCACGATGTTCATGCCGGGCGATCCGATGAAGTAACCAACGAAGGTATGCGCGGGTTTTGCGAAGAGTTCTTCCGGCGTGCCACTCTGCACCACGGCACCGTCGTGCATCACCACCACCGTATCGGCGAAGGTCAGCGCCTCGGTCTGGTCGTGGGTGACGTAGATCATGGTCAGATCGAGCGCCTGATGCAGCGCCTTGAGCTTGGAGCGCAATTCCCATTTCAGATGCGGGTCGATCACCGTCAGCGGCTCGTCGAACAGCACCGCCGCCACGTCCGAGCGCACGAGACCACGGCCCAGCGAAATCTTCTGCTTGGCGTCGGGACTGAGACGCACCGCCTTGCGGTCGAGGAAGGGTGTGAGGTCGAGCAGATGGGCGATCTCCGCGACACGCTTGCCGATCGCATCGCGCGCCAGCCCGCGATTCTTCAGCGGGAAAGCGAGATTTTCACCGACCGTCATGGTGTCGTAGATCACCGGGAACTGAAACACCTGCGCGATGTTGCGTTCGCGCGTGCTGGCGTTGGTTATGTCCTTGCCATCGAACAGCACCTTGCCATGCGATGGCGTGACGATCCCCGAGATGATGTTCAAAAGCGTGGTCTTGCCGCAACCCGAAGGACCGAGCAGCGCATAGGCACCGCCCTGCCGCCAGGTCATGGTCATCGGCTTCAGCGCATAAATATCGCCACCGTAGGAATGCGCCAGATCAACAAGGTCGATGCGAGCCATGATGCGCCCTCACCGAGCTGCCGGCGCGGCGACAAGCCGGCCAGTCTGATCGAAAACAAACAGGTCGTTCGGATCGAGCACCGCATCCAGCTCCTGTCCTGGCAGGAATTCATGAATGCCCGGCAGCACCGCGACCCAGTTGTAGCCCTCGCGCGTCAAATGCACGAAGCTCTCGGAACCGGTGATCTCGGTGACGTTGACCGTTGTCACGAATGCGTGGCGTCCATTGGACGGTGTTGCCACATCAAGCTGGTGCGCCCGGAAACCGACCTTGTAAGTCCCGTCGCTTAGGCCTTCATAGAGGCCGGCCACGGACGCGCGCTCACCGCCGGAGTAAAAGATCGAACCGTTCTTCTTCTCGATCCCGACCGTGTTGAGCGGCGGATCGGAAAACACTTCGGCGACTTCCATGGTCTCGGGCCGCCGATAGACCTCCGGAGTTGCACCAATCTGCAGCGCCCGCCCCTCGCCCATGCAGATGGTGCGACCGCCGAGCAGCAGCGCTTCGGACGGCTCGGTCGTGGCGTAGACGAAAATCGCGCCAGACTCTTCAAAGATGCGCGGCAGTTCGCTGCGCAGTTCCTCGCGCAGCTTGTAATCGAGATTGGCGAGCGGCTCATCGAGCAGAACGAGGTCCGCGCCCTTGACCAGCGCGCGGGCGATCGCGGTGCGCTGCTGCTGGCCGCCGGACAGTTGCAGCGGCGTGCGTGTCAGATACGGCTCCAGCTTGAGCAGCTTCGCTGCCTCCCGAACGCGGCTTTCGATCTCGCTGCTGGCCACGCCCTGCACGCGCAGCGGCGAAGCGATGTTTTCGTAGACGGTCAGGGTCGGATAATTGATGAACTGCTGGTAGACCATCGCGACCGAGCGTTTGCGCACATCGAAGCCGGTGACGTCCTTGCCATCGACCAGCACGCGCCCCGAGGTCGGCTTGTCGAGCCCGGCCAGGAGCCGCATGATCGAGGTCTTGCCGGAGAGCGTCGGTCCGAGCAGCACATTCAGCGTGCCGCGCTCCAGCGTCAGCGACACGTCGCTGATCCAGTTGGCGCCGTTCACCTCGCGCGACACATGATCGAGAGTAACGCTCATGCGCGGCCTCCCGCTTCCTTCAGCGGCACATCCATGCCGCTGCGATGCGCGGCGATCCACTCGTCCAGAGCCTTTACCTCATCCGTGGACAGGCGCAGGCCCAGCTTGGACCGCCGCCAGACAATGTCTTCCGCCGTGCGCGCGAATTCATGCGTCATCAGATACCGCACTTCGCGCTCCGTCAGCGTATCGCCGAACACCTGTCCGAGGTCAGCCGCGGACGATGCCTTGTCGATAACCTTGCTGGCGCGCGTACCATAGGCGTGCGCAAGGCGAAGCGCGAGAGACCGCGACAGGAACGGATTGTCGCGGATCAGTTCGTCCGCGAGCGCCGGGATGGCGGAGACATCGAGATCGCCGCCGGGCAGCGGCGTGCTTCCGGTCCATCCGGCGGGTTTCGCCTTGCCGGGCAGATACTGTTCCAGCCGCTCCAGCGCCTCCTCGGCGAGGCGGCGATAGGTGGTGATCTTGCCGCCGAAGATCGAGAGCAGCGGAAGGCCGCCCGGCGCATCGAACTCGAACACATAGTCGCGGGTCGCGGCCTTGGCTTCGCTGGCGCCGTCATCGTAGAGCGGGCGCACGCCGGCATAGGCCCACACGACGTCCTCGGGCTTCACCGTTTTGGCGAGATAGTCGTTTACCGACTGGCACAGATAGGTGATTTCTTCCGCCGTCGCCTTCACCTTGGAGGGATCGCCGTCGTAATCGCGATCCGTGGTGCCGATCAGCGAAAAATCGTTCTGGAACGGAATGACAAAAACGATACGGCCATCGGCATTCTGGAATGTGTAGGCCCGGTCATGATCGTAGAGCTTCCGCACCACGATATGCGAGCCCTGCACCAGCCGGACCTTCGCCCTTGCATTGACACCGGCGCGGCGGTTCAGCACGTCTTCCACCCACGGCCCGCCGGCATTGACCAGCGCGCGCGCCTGGATACTGCTTTTCGCGCCGGTGACCGTGTCTTCCAGCAGGATTTCCCAGCAATCGCCATCGCGCCTCGCCTCGACAGCGCGCGTGCGCGTGCGGATCACCGCGCCGCGATCCGCAGCATCGCGTGCGTTGAGCACCACAAGGCGTGCGTCATCGACGAAGCAATCCGAGTATTCAAAGCCCTTGGTGAAACGGCCCCGCGCCAGTGGCTGGCCCACCGGATCGCGGGCGAGATCGACCGTGCGCGTGGCCGGCAGCAGACGCCGCCCGCCGAGATGATCGTACATGAAGAGGCCGAGCCGCAGCAGCCATGCCGGGCGGAGCCCTGCGTGATGCGGCAGCACGAAGCGGAGCGGACGGATGATATGCGGCGCGATCTGCCACAGCACTTCGCGCTCGATCAGCGCCTCGCGGACCAGACGAAACTCGTAATATTCGAGATAGCGCAGGCCGCCGTGAATAAGCTTGCTCGACCACGACGAGGTGCCGCTGGCCAGATCGTTCATTTCGCACAGGAAGACGGAATTGCCTCGGCCAACGGCGTCGCGGGCAATGCCGCAGCCGTTGATGCCTCCGCCAATGATTGCGAGGTCGAAAACCTGTCCCACCACGTCTCCCCGGCGCTCGCTATTTTCATTTATAGCGATTTCGCTTTCGATTTCGATTAAATCACAACTATAAGCGAAAGCAAGCGTGGTGATGACTTTGTGGGCAACGGACCGCACTGCTGCAAAAATATCCATAATATCAGAAGGATATCCGACTTGCGGCGCGGCGCGTTGAGGCGTCAGCCGTCAGACGGATTTGAAAGTGAGTGCGGCGAACAGACTGCGGTTACGCGACGTCCGCCGGCTTGTCCGGCATCGCCGCGATCACGTCGATGCCGCGGCTGTTGCAGATCGCCTGCAGCCCGGCGGGCAGCGGCAGATCGGTCACGAAGGTATGGATCTGGCTGAGATGGGCGATGCGGACGGGCGCATTGCGGCTGAGTTTGGTGCTGTCGGCCACCAGCATGACGCTGCGCGCATTGGCGATGATGGCCTGCGCCGCCTGCACCTCGCGATAGTCGAAGTCGAGCAATGCGCCCTCTTCATCAATCGCAGATGCGCCGATGATGGCGTAATCGACCTTGAACTGGGTAATCAGGTTGTTCGCGGTCGAGCCGATCACCGCGCCGTCAGCGCGGCGGACGGTCCCGCCGGCCACGATCACCTCGATACGCGGATGGCGATACAGCAGCATCGCCACGTTCAGGTTATTGGTGATGACCAGCAGGTCCTCGTGCGCCGTCAGCGCGCTCGCGACCTCTTCCGTCGTGGTGCCGATGTTGATGAACAGCGAGCAGCCATTTGGAATTTGCGCCGCGGCCGCCACGCCGATCGCCTTCTTCTCGTCCGCGGCCACGAACCGGCGCGCCTCGTAAGCAAGGTTCTCCACCCCGGAGGCGATGATCGCCCCGCCGTGAACCCGCGTCATCGACCGGCGGTCGCACAGGTCGTTCAGGTCCTTGCGGATGGTCTGCGCCGAAACCTCGAAGCGCCGGGCCAGATCCTCCACCGTGACCCGGCCGGACGCGCGCGCAATGTTCAGAATGTCGGACTGGCGGTTGGAAAGCTCGGTCATTCAGCACCTTAACCCTAGGGGGCCAATGGTGCTGCCGTTGCCGCGCGTGGTCAACTCGGCATTTCGGCGGACTGCGCAAGTGGTTAAATCCGCCAGTTACGGCCCGCTCAGACCGCCGTCTTGCGATGCCGGATCGGCGCGCCGAAGGTCAGGCTGGCCGCCGCGTCGATGATGCTGTTGGTGTCGATACCATAGTGACGATAGAGGTCGCCGATGGTGCCGGTCTGGCCGAATTTCTCGACGCCAAGCGCCTCGACGCGATGGCCCTGCACGCTGCCGAGCCACGCCAGCGTCGCAGGATGACCGTCAATCACCGTAATCAGTCCGCAGTCGCGCGGCAACGGCGACAGCAAACGCTCGATATGGCTCAACTCGCGCGGCCCACCGGCGCGGCGCAGCTTGCGTGATGCGGTCCAGCCGGCATGGAGACGGTCCGCCGATGTAATGGCCAGCAGACCGATGTCCCTCCTGCTCTCGCCGAGCAGTCCCGTCGCCTCGATCGCTTCCGGCGCGACCGCGCCGGTATAGGCAATCACCAGTTCAGCGTTCGGCCCCGGAGGCCGCAGCCAGTACGCGCCCGCGGCAATATCGCTTTCGAGTTCAGGCGTCATCGTGCGCTGCGGCTGATCCAGCGTGCGCGTCGACAACCGCAGATAGATCGAGCCGCCGTCATCGTCGCGCTGCATATGCTCGAAGCCCCAGCGCATGATCACCGCCAGTTCATCTACGAAGGCAGGCTCGAACGAGGACAGCCCGTCCTGCGCCATGCCGATCAGCGGCGTGGCAATCGACTGATGCGCGCCGCCTTCCGGCGCCAGCGTGATGCCCGACGGAGTCGCCGCCACCATGAAACGCGCGTCCTGATAACAGGCGTAATTCAGGGCATCGAGACCGCGCTCGATGAAGGGATCGTACAGCGTGCCCACCGGCAGCAACCGCGCGCCGTTGATGGAATGCGACAGGCCGAGCGCAGAGAGCATGATGAAGAGATTCATCTCCGCGATGCCAAGCTCCATATGCTGGCCCTTCGGCGAATAATCCCACGCGAAGGTCGACGGAATCTTCTCCTTGCGGAACAGATCGGTGTTTTCCGCCATGGCGAACAAGCCGCGGCGGTTGACCCACGGCCCGAGATTGGTGGACACGGTCACGTCGGGCGATGTGGTGACAATGCGTTCGGCCAGCTTCGTATCGCCGCGCGCAAGCTCATTCAGCACGAGGCCGAAGCCCTGCTGCGTCGCCATGCGCGGCGTCAGCGTTACGTTCAGCTTCGCGGGCACCTCGATTGTCGGCGCATCGAACCGCCGCGCACCATCGCGTGCAAAGGCCACGTTCTTCAGAAAGGTTTCGATGCGCGTGTGATCGAGCTTAATTCCTTCCAGCCGGTCCCACTCATGACCGGGGCGAATATTCTGCGCGGTGCGGAATGCTTCCATCTGCGCAACCGTCATCAGCCCGGCGTGGTTGTCCTTATGGCCCTGGAACGGAAGGCCGACGCCCTTGATGGTGTAGGCGATGAAGCACACCGGCCGGTCGTGATCGACCGCCTCGAAAGCCTCCAGCATGCTGGCCATATCGTGACCGCCGAGATTCGACATCAGCGCCAGCAGTTCTTCGTCGCTGCGCTTTTCGATCAGCTTCGTCACCGCGCCCTGATCGCCGATATCGTCGAGCAGATGCTTGCGGAACGCCGCGCCGCCCTGAAAGCACAACGCCGCGTACATCTGGTTCGGACAGGTATCGATCCACTTGCGCAGCGCTTCGCCGCCCGGCTCCGCGAACGCAGCCTGCATCAGCTTGCCGTATTTCACGATCACCACGTCCCAGCCGAAATTGCGGAACATGGTCTCTAACTTTTCCCACAGGCCTTCGCGGATCACCGCATCGAGGCTCTGGCGGTTGTAATCGACGATCCACCATGTGTTGCGCAGGCCCTGCTTCCAGCCCTCCAGCAACGCCTCGAAGATATTGCCTTCGTCGAGTTCGGCGTCGCCGACCAGCGCGATCATCCGCCCCTCCGGCCGATCCTTCATCCAGCCGTGCGACTTCACATAATCCTGCACCAGCGACGAGAACAGCGTCTGCGCTACGCCGAGACCGACCGAGCCGGTGGAGAAATCCACGTCGTCGATGTCCTTGGTGCGCGAGGGATAGGATTGCGCGCCCTTGAAGCCGCGGAAATTCTCCAGCTTCTCGCGGGTCTGCTGGCCGAGCAGATATTGAATCGCATGGAACACCGGACTGGCATGCGGTTTCACCGCCACGCGATCTTCGGGCTTGAGCACGCCGAAATACAGCGCCGACATGATCGTCGCCAATGACGCTGATGAGGCCTGATGGCCGCCGACCTTGAGGCCGTCGGAGTCCGGCCGGACGTGATTGGCGTGATGGATGGTCCACGACGACAGCCACAGAACTTTTTTCGTGAGGGCCGAGAGGATTTCCAGACGCGAGGGGTCGATGGACATGGCGGTCACCGGGATTGGATCGAGCCTCAATGCTAATCCTCTCGGCCCGCGCAAAAATCTCAAATAATCTCGACCAACGCAGTATTGTTGGTATACCATACCAATAACACCGAATTTTGTGAGATTCTGTTCTAATGACCGATCTCGATGCGATTGACCGCAAGATCCTGACGATTCTGCAGGCCGACAGCCGTGTCACCATGCAGGAATTGGCCGATCAGGTCGGGCTTTCGGTGTCACCCTGCCATCGCCGGGTGAAACTGCTCGAGGAGCGCGGCGTCATCACGCGCTATATCGCGATGGTTGATCAGAAGTCGGTCGGACTTCCGGTCAGCGTGTTCATCTCGATCAAGCTGGAGCGGCAGAAGGAGGAAGACCTCGACCGCTTTGCCAAGGCGATCTCGAAGTGGAAGGAAGTTCTGGAATGCTATCTGATGACGGGGACTCGCGACTATCTGCTCCGCGTCGTCACTGCCGACTTGCCCTCGTATGAGAATTTCATCAAGACCAAGCTGACGCGCCTCGACGGCATCGCCTCCATCGAATCCAGCTTCGCGCTCAGTCAGGTGAAGTATTCCATCGCGCTGCCGGTGTGATCCCGGCCGGCGATCTCACGCGCCCATCGTCAGCACAACACGGAAGCGGGCCTTGTTGCCGTGCATGCGTTCATAGGCCTCGGCCACCTGCTCAAGCGGAAACGCTTCCGTCATCGCGCGGATGTTCTGCAACTGGCTGAAGCCGAGCGTGTCCTCGATCTCGATCGGCGATCCGGTGTTGATGCCGATGATGGACCGCTCGCCGAAAATCAGATCGCCGACATTCACCTTCAGCGGCTCAAGGCCGGCGCCGACCACCGCCAGTTGTCCGTGCGGTTTCAGCCCGCCGATCAGCGGCGCCATCGCCGCTGTGCTGGATACGGTGGCGACCACAACGCTGGCGCCGCCCATCTTTCGCAGGGCTTTCGCTGCATTCTCGGCCTCGCTGTCGATATAGGCATGCGCGCCGAGTTTCATGGCCAGTTCCGCCTTGTCCGCTCCGCGCGCAACAACAACGGTCCGGAAACCCATATACCGGGCAAACTGCACCGCGAGATGGCCGAGGCCGCCGAGGCCGTGAATCACAACCAGTTCACCGGCCAGCGCAGGCGACTTGCGCAGCGCGTTGAATGTGGTGACACCTGCGCACAGCAGCGGTGCAGCTTCAATGGAGGACATGTCATCGGGGATTGAGACCAGTCCGCGATCTTTCGCGATCATGACTTCGGCATAGCCGCCGTCGTAGTGAATACCGGAGAGCACCTGATTTTTACAGTTGATGAGATCGCCGCGCCGGCAGAACTCGCATTGGCCGCAACTGCCGCCAAGAAAGCCAACGCCGACACGTTGCCCGACCCGCCAGTGCGAGACACCGGCGCCCAGCGCGTCGATACGGCCAACGACCTCATGACCCGGCACGCGCGGATAGGCAATGCCGGGATATCCGCCGTCGACCGTCAGCACGTCGGTATGACAGATGCCGCAGGCCTCAACGCGGATGCGGACTTCGCCCGCGCCCGGCTCACGCATTGGCAACGTCGCCAGTTCGAGCTTGCCGCCGCCGACGGCCTGCGCCGCCCTGTAGGTTTGGCCTGACATTGATTTCCCCCTGAACCGATGAGGGCTGCTGCGCTGACCGCTGCAACCGGACATTGCACGGCCTTACCGGCTCTGGGTGCTTATCGGTTCAGGATACATGGGCCGCAATCGGCTTCAATAGAGATTCCGCTTCGCGTCCTGCCCGATCACGAAGTCGATCAGCTTGGCCGGCACAAACGCACGGCCCTGATTGCGCAGCATCTCACCCCATGTCGGCAAACGTGTGCGGGCGACATGCTTTTCGGGATTCCACAATTCGGATCGCTTCAGCGCCTTGCTGCAATGGAGATAGACCTCCACCACATCGACGACGATGACCGAGCGCGGACGCTTGCCGTCCACCGCGAACCTGCTCATCAGGTCGTCATGAACCGAAACCGTCGCCGTACCATTGATGCGCAGGGTTTCTTCAATCCCGGGAATGAAGAACAGCAGCCCGACGGCGGGCGCATGCATGATGTTGGTGAGCGTGTCGAGCCGGTTGTTGCCGGGCCGGTCCGGAAAGGCCAGTTGCTTCGGCCCAAGCGCGTGGACGAAACCCGGTTCACCGCCGCGCGGCGACACATCCGCAAGACTGTCCGGCCGGCTGGTGCCGACACAGAAAAACGGTGAGAGTGCGAGAAACCTCAATGCGAAGTCATCGAGATAGTCGATGGCCTTGTCGCGGATGGGCTTTGAGACTTTTGGATAAACGGTGCGCAGCGCAGTCTCGTCCGCCACCTTGCCGCCGTCGGGACTGGAGCCGTCGCTCATCGCTATCCCTCCCGCTTCAGCCGCGCTTGAGGAAGAAATATCCGCAGAGCAGGATCGGGATCGTCAGCGTCGCCCAGGATACGCCATCCCACACGCCGTCTCCGACCAGCGCGGAGACAAGACCGATGATGCTCAAGACACCGAGCACCATCGGGACTGCGAAAATCTGGCCGTTGGTCTGGCGGCGTGGCCGCGGCACGGGCTTCATGATGGATAGACCGGACGGTGATCCGACGCCGCGGCATCGACGACGACACGCTCGACGCTGACGCCCGACTGCCTCCGGCGCAGCCACAGGTACAATCCGGTGATCAGCACGGCGATGGTGATGATATCCAGAATGGCCCAGATGATCTTCAGCGGCATGCCGCCGTAGTCACCGAAATGCAGCGGCTGCGAGATCAGCAGTGTCGAGACATACCATGGCAGATCGCGGCTGTCGGTGAGCACGCCGGTTTCCGCATCAATCAGCGCCGGCTTGAGCAGCTTGGCGGTCAGCGGGGTATTGCCCTTCATGAAGACAGCATAGTGGCTCTTGCTGCTGAAAATCGTCCCGGGAAAAGCAACGAAGGCCGGCTTCATATTCGGCTCGGCCTTGATGGCCACCTGCACAGCGGCATCGATCGACGACGGATGCGCCGGCAGCGGCTTGTCCTTGTATTGCGCGGTCATCTCCGCAAGCTGGCCGAACTGCCAGATCTTGATAACCAGTTCGGCCCAGGTGTTGATGACGCCGGTAAAGCCGACCACCAGCATCCACATCACCAGCACAATGCCCGTCAGATTGTGGATGTCGAGCCATCGCACCACGCGCAGCCGGTCGCGCCGGTAAGTGCCGAACTTCAGTTTCCGCATCGACGGCGCGTAGACCACGATGCCCGAAATGATCGCAACACAGAACAGGATGCCCATCAGCCCGAGAAAGAGTTTTCCCGGCAGACCGGCATACATGTCGGTGTGCAGCTTCAGCATGATGTACGTGAAACGGCCGGTGACATCCGGCGCGTCGAGATACTGCGCGGTGTGCGCGGCCACGCGAACGATCCGGTTATCGGACGGGTTGCCTTCCAGCGTCTTGCCGATGCTGACCATCAGCGCATTGGCGTCATCCGGATCCCAGATCAGGAAATGCGGCACCATTCCAGGATCTTTGGTCAGGCTGTTCTTCACCACGAGATCGAGGCTGGCCAGCGGCGCGCCTTCCGCCACCTGCTCCGCCTGCACTTCGTCATGCAGCAGGTGGTCGATCTCATGATGGAAGATCAGCGGCAGGCCGGTGACGCAAAGCATCAGCATGAACACGGTGCAGATGATGCTGGACCACTTGTGGACCCAACCCCATCGGCGCAATGATTTGCCGGTGCCCGCCAATTTTATTTCCCTTCGTTCCAGGAGTATTTCAGCGTGCCGAGGACAGTGCGGGCCGTTCCAAGGCCGCAATATGGAAGGCCGGTCAGACATGACACCGTGTAATACTTGTTTGCAAGATTTGTGGCGTTGATCTGCGCCTTCCAGCCCTTGAGATCGGGGCGGGCATAAGCAAGATCATAGCTCACGCTGGCATCGAACAGCGTATAGGACGGCAACACGAAGGAATTAGTGGCGTCGCCATAGCTCTCGCCGACATAACGCACGCCAGCGCCAATGCCCAAGCCTGCGAGGCTGCCATCGAACCAGGTATACTTCGCCCACAGCGATCCCTGATCGAGCGGCACGCCATTCAGATACTTGCCGACGTTTGCGGGTGTAAGGCTCTTGGTCACCTTGGCGTCGATTTTCGTGTACGCGGCAATGATTTCGAGTTCACGGGTGACATTGCCCCGCGCCTCGAATTCAAACCCGCGCGAACGGGCTGCATCGGTTTGAATGGACAGAAACGGATTGAGCGGATTTCCCGTCAAGACGTTGTTCTGATTGATCTCGAACAGCGCGGCCGACAGCATAAGGTTCGTGCCGTTCGGCATGAATTTCACGCCGATCTCCTTCCCGTCTCCGGTCGTCGGCTTGAACGGTTTCAGGTCGAGGCCCGCGCCCGTATTCGGAACGAAAGACGTCGAATAGTTGATATATGGAGAAAGGCCGAAATCGAACAGGTAATTCAGGCCCACGCGCCCGGTCTGCGCCGAGTCGGAACGCTGATAGGTTCCGGCTTGCGGGTAGACGGCCTTTGAAATCAGTTCGCTGTTCACAAAATCCTGACGACCGGTGAGGGACAGCGTCCAGCGATCAAGCTTGATTTGATCTTGCGCATAAATACCGACCTGATCGATCTTGTTGTCGTTCAGAATAAATGGCGTCAGAGAGGTGAATGACGGCACCGCCGCGCCATAAACCGGATTGTAGGCATTGATCGATGGAAACGATCCAAATGGGAAATAAATGATCGAACCCTGATTCCGGTAATCGACACTTCCGGTCTGGTGAAGATAGTCGGCACCGACCAGAACCTTGTGAGTCAGGATACCAGTCCGGAAGTCCGCCTGAAGCTGATTGTCGAGAGCGACGTTTTGGGCGCTGGCTTTCACGTAGTTATAGGACCGCGCGACCGATTGCGTTGGGTTGGTCGGATCCATTCCTTCCGATCGCGTGCTCTGGAGATCGTTCGTGACCTCCGTGTAGCGCATGTTTTGCCGGAACTGGATGTTGTTGTCGAAGCGATGCTCGAACGCATAGCCGATCATTTTCTGTTCGAGCTTGTAGCCGTCGACCGAAGGCTCGCCGAGATAACGGCTGTACGGCACCGGCCCGTTCGGATTTGGCAGGAACGAGACCTGTCCCGGCACGTACTGCTGATAACCCTTGTTGTCGATCTTCTGGTACTGCGACAGGATCGTGAAGCTGGTGTCGTTCGTCGGCCGCCAGGTGAAGCTCGGCGCAATGAAAATCTTGTTGTCCTGCATGAAATCGGTCTGGGTATCGGCCAGGCGGCCCAGACCCACGATGCGATAGAGAAACTCGCCGTTCTTGTCGATCGGGCCGCCGATATCGAAGGCGCCCTGCTTGTAATTGAAATTGCCGAAGGTGGTTTCAAAATCATAGTGCGGCGTCGCGGTCGGACGCTTGCTGACCATGTTGATCAGGCCGCCCGGATCGGACTGACCATAAAGACCGGACGACGGCCCTCTCAGCACCTCGATACGCTCAAGACCGTACGGCTCGATCTTCGGCATGGCGAAGGTGGTGCTGTCCGTTGGCAGGCGGAGCCCGTCGAGGTAACGCGGAGCATCAAAGCCGCGCAGCTTGACACCGTCGAAGAAGGCGTTGGCGCCATAGCCCTGCAGCGAGACGCCCGGCGTATAACGCAGCGCGTCCTGAACCGACTGCGCGCCCTGATCCTGAACCTGATCTTTCGTCACGACAGAGACGGACTGCGGCGTTTCGAGAAGCGGCGTGTCGGTCTTGGTCGCCGTCACGCTCTGGCGGGCGGAATAGCCGACCACCGGACCGGTTCCGGTTTCACCGGCCTGAACAGGCGCGGGCTGCTGCACCGGCGCAGGCGCCGGAGCGACGCGCGGCGCGCGGCGCGGACGGGTCCGCTGTCCTGCTACCCGCACTTCCGGAAGAGTGGTCGCTGACGGCTTTTCCGATGGCGGTTCCGAGGATTGCGCGAACGAAGGCGTTGCATGACAGACACTTCCCAAAATCGCCACACCCAGCGCGCTCCGCATGGTCACGCGCAGAACATCCCTCGACAACAGCCGCTGCATCTTGAATTCCCCATTTCGCCCGGCTTTTCAGCCCTCTAGCGGAGAAAGCAGATTTGATCGGCAACCGCCTTTGCGGACGCGCAAAAACCCTTTGATCGTATGTTGACCTTCTCAAAGGTGGAGGTGTTGGCGCGCAAGTGCGGCATTTAAGACGCACTGCGCTGCCGCCTGTGCTGACGAGCGGCTTCAGGAAAGTGGCTGGCTGCGGTAGAGGCTCGGCACCGAGCCGAAATGCTTGCGGAAGGCGGTCGCGAAATTCGCCGGATTCGTATAGCCGACAAGATCCGCCGCCTCGGTCACGGTCATGTTCTGATAGACCAGCGCCTCGCGCGCGACCTCAAGCCGCCGCGCCCTGAGATAGTCGATCGCACTGACACCATAGGCCGCGCGGAAACGCAGGTTGAACGAGCGGCGGCTGGACCCTGCCCGGCGCGCGAGTTCCGCGATCGACCATGGATATCGCAGATCCGCATCCATCATGTCTTTCGCGGCCTGCAGACGCGCCCGCTTGTGATCGACCGGATTGCTCAGTTCAAGATTGTGGCGCAGTGCAAAGATGCCCCGCGCCAGAATTTCGGTCGCCTGCGCGCTCATCAGCAGGCGCGCGGCCTGCCCGTCCAGCGATGGCGAGAGGATTTCCGCCGCGATGGCCTGAATGCGCGGCGGCACCTGCACCGAGAACGCCACGACAGGCCGCTCCGTCGCCCTGAACAGATCGACAAAAGCCTGCTCCAGGCCCAGCGCCGCAATCGACGCCCGCGGAAATCCGACGCCGACTGCGCGGATCGGGCCGCGGGGTGCCGCGCCACTGCAGGGCGTCGGTTCACGGATCGCCATCGCCAGCAGATGATTCTGGGTGTAGCGGACCTTCTCAGGTCCGTCGTCTGCGAAGCTCTCGCCGGTGCCTTCCAGCACGATGGTCATATAAAGACCCGGCTTCATCACCGCGTGGGTGCGAAGCTCGGCCGGCAGGTCGAAGCTGCCGGGCTGAAGAAGGCAGCCGGGATTGTCCAGCCAGATCAGGCTTTGAGAAAACGTGTCTTCGACAGGTCGATTCTCGCCATCCAGAATCTGGTAGTCGTCAACAATGAGGTTGAAAAGGCTGTTCATTCGCGCGCTGCTCTGGCTCGCACTATGACCATCCGCACCGCGCTGCTCAACCGGCGGCAGGTGACTTTAGAGCTATTAGAAACTGGAGCCGTTCAAAATTTGGACCGCGCCCACGCACGCGGCATTCGGCCACCGCGATCAAAGATCGAAAAATACCGTTTCCCTGTCGCCTTGCAGATGAATGTCAAACCGGTACATCGCGGCATCGCCCTGCGCACGGCTGGCGATCAGTGTCGCGCGGCGCTCGGCAGGAACCAGCGCGAGGATCGGATCGTCCGCATTTGCAGACTCATCCGCAAAGTAAATCCGCGTGATCGCCTGCTGGGTCATGCCGCGCGCAAAGACCGCAAGCAGAATATGCGGCGCCTGCGGCTTGCCGCCGGGACCCGGCACCGGACCCGGCCTGATGGTGCGGAACTCGAACCCGCCGTTTGCATCTGTGCCGCAGCGGCCAAAGCCCTTGAACGCCACATTGGCGACGGCGCGCGTATCCTGCGGATCGGCGAAACGTCCCTGCGAATCCGCCTGCCAGATTTCGAGCATCGAATCCGGAATAACCTTGCCTTCGCCGTCGAACACCTGCCCGACTATGCGGATGCGTTCGCCGGAGACATCGGGCGTGACCAGATCGCTGCTGAACGCATCGTTCCATGCGTAATCGCTGCCGGGCGTCAGTCCGTATTTGAAGTAAGGGCCGACAGTCTGTGAAGGCGTAATGTTGCTCATCAGTCGTGATCCAGCGGCGTGGCGTTGCGCCCGCGCAATACAATGTCGAAGCGATAGCACAGCGCCCAGTCGGGTTTGGTGTTTTCGAGATCGAAGCTCGACACCATCCGCATCCGCGCCTTCTCATCCGTCACTGAATTGAAGATCGGATCGTACGCGAACAGCGGATCACCCGGGAAATACATCTGCGTGACAATACGCGAGATGAAGGAATGCCCGAATACCGAGAAATGGATATGTGCAGGCCGCCAGGCGTTGTGGTGATTGCCCCACGGATAGGCGCCCGGCTTGATGGTGACGAAGCGATAGTATCCTCGCGCGTCCGTCTGCGCGCGGCCAGCTCCGGTAAAATTCGGATCGATCGGCGCGGGATGCTGATCGACGACGTGAATATAGCGACCGCACGCATTGGCCTGCCAGATTTCCAGCAAGGTGTTCGGCACACCGCGTCCGTCTTCATCGCGCACATGGCCATGAACGACGATGCGCTCGCCGAGCGGCTCGCCCTTGTGCTGGATGGTGAGGTCATTGTCATTCTCGCGTACCGTCTCATGGCCATAGACCGGCCCGGTCAGTTCCGACAGCGTGTGCGGAATGACAAGCAGCGGCTTGGTTGGCGACCGGAGCACGGTGCTCTTGTAGGCGGGCGACAGGCGCGGCGCGTGGGCTGCGTTGCTGTCTCGCGGATAGATCAGAGCCATGACCATCTTCTTCTTGTTGACGCCGTTACACTACGCATTCGATCAGTGAATACCCACACCGAGGAGCCGGTTCACCAGCGCCCGATCGGACTTCAGTTCCGCGGATTCGCCCTCCCAGACCGCACGTCCGCGTTCCACCACCATCACGCGATCCGCAAAATTCAGCGCACGCTCGATCTGCTGTTCGACCAGAAGGATGGTCATGTCGCCGCTGGTGGCCAGCCGATAGATCGTCTCCATCAACTGATCGCAAATCACCGGCGCAAGTCCTTCCAAAGGCTCGTCCAGCAGCAGGATTGACGGTCTGCCCAGCAGCGTTCGCGCCATCGACAGCATCTGCTGCTCGCCGCCGGACAATTGAAGTCCGAGATGCCGACGCCGCTCCGCCAGCCGCGGGAACATCTGATAAATTCCATCGAGACCGTCACGCTGCCGGGTCTTGAAGCCGGTGGAAAGGTTTTCCTCGACAGTGAGTGAGCCGAAAATATCCCGGGTCTGCGGAACGTAGCCCATCCCGCAGAGCGCGCGCGCCGATGTACGCAATGCGCTAATGTCTTTGCCGTCCGCAAGAATACGGCCATGATGTCGCGTCGACAGCCCCATCAGCGTTGCGAGCAGCGTCGTCTTTCCGACGCCGTTGCGCCCGAGGATCGCGAGGCGGCCGCCGGCCGGAACCTCGAACGACATCTCCGACACGATCTGCGTCGGGCCGTAGCCCGCGCTCAGGCGTTCGACCTCAAGCCGTGCGGCTGGCATCGGCATAGCTCCCAAGATAGGCGCGGCGCACTTCGTCATCCTTTGTGACTTCGTCCGGACTGCCCTCGAAGATGAGGCGGCCATTGGCGAGCACCAGCACCCGCTTCGCGAACCGGAACACGAGGTCCATGTCGTGCTCGATCATCAGCACGGCAATATCGGATGGCAAGCGATTGATCGCATCCAGAATCTTTGGTGCTTCGTCATGCGGAACCCCTGCCGCCGGTTCGTCCAGCAGCAACACCTTCGGCGTCAGCGCAAGGCCGATGGCGAGATCGAGCAGCCGCTGCTGACCGTAGGCAAGTTTCGTGACCGGAAGCTGCGCCAGATGGGCGATGCCGAGCATCCCCAGAATATGCATCCACTCGTCGCGAACCGCCGGCGCGAATGTCGCCACCGAGAAGAACCGCCGCGTCATACCCTTGCGCTGCATGACAGCGAGCGCGACGTTTTCCGCGACCGACAGGCTGGTGAACAGGCGCGTGATCTGGAAGGTCCGCGCCAGCCCCAGTTGCACCCGCCCCGGAATGGAAACGCCGGTGACATCGTTGCCTTCAAAAAAGATGCGGCCTTCGGACGGCGCAAGATCACCGGACATCACATTGACCAGTGTGGTTTTACCCGCTCCGTTGGGGCCGATCAGCGCCACCCGATCGCCCTTGCCGAGACTGAAGGACACGTCGCTGTTGACATGAAGGCCGCCAAACGACTTCGAGACGCTCTGCAATTCGAGCAGCGTGCTCATGATCCACGCCTCCGCTGCAAGAGCGATGTCCAGAGCGACGCAGCACCATGGCCGAGGCCGCGAGGGGCGAAGATGACAATGATAATGAGCAACAGACCGACCAGCGTCATCCAGTGGAATGGATTGGCCGCAGAAACGATGTGCTCGAAGACCTGGAAAATCACTGCGCCGGCCAGCGCGCCCCACAGGTTTCCTGCTCCGCCGAGCACCAGCATGACCAGCACCTCGGCGGAACGCTCAAAGCTGACACTGTCGAGACCAACGACACCGGTGTTGATCGCCATCAGCGCGCCGCCGATGCCCGCAACGATTCCCGAAACGCCATACATCAACACAAGCCGTGGATAGGCCGACGCACCGATCATCAGGGCACGCAGGGGATCATCCTTGATGCCACGGCACAGCAGGCCGAACGGCGAACGGACGAAGCGCAGCAACAGCACCATGACAACGGCCAGCGTCACCAGCGAGAAGATGTATGAGGTGCGGCTGTACATATCGAAACCGAACACACCGAAGATCTTTCCCGGCGAGATGCCGGACAACCCATCGCTTCCGCCCGTCCATGACGACAGCTTGTTCGCCAATGAACTGACAAGCTGACCGATAGCAATGGACAGCACGAGCTGCGGCAGGCCGTGAAAGCGCGTAATCAGCGCGCCGGAAATCAAACCCATGATCGAGCCGGTGAACGCGCCGATCACGAGCAGCAGCAGCGGATTGGTCACGCCCGCGATGCAGGCATTGCCGACCGCATAGGCGCTGACACCGAACAAGGCCGCCTGCCCCAGCGTCGCGACGCCGCAGTAGCCGGTGACGAGATCGAGCGAGAGAACGAGAAATGTGATGCTGATAAGCCGCGTCAGGAAAGCAAGATCGTCGGGGAATGCGAAATAGCCGAACGCGCCGACCAGCGCGATGGTCAGCAGACCAAGGGTTTCCTGCCGGAACTGAAAGCCCTGATGCGGCACTTCGGACTTGATCGCTTGATCGGTCATCCGTGCGCCCGCCCGAGAAGACCGCGCGGGAACATGAACACCGTCAGGATCACCGCCAGATAGAAGAAGAATTCACCGAACTCTGGCGCCAGATATTTTCCCGTGGTGTCCGCAAGACCCAGAAACAGCGATGCGGCCAGCGCGCCCATGATCGAGCCCGCACCGCCGACCGAGACCACGACTAGAAACGTCACCATATAACGCAGCGCATAGAACGGCTCGATCGGCAGCATCTCCGCGCCGAGAACGCCGCCGAACGCGGCAAGGCCGACGGCCAGCGCGAAGGTCGCCGAATAGATCCATTGCGTGCGGATACCAAGAGATTCAGCCATATCGCCGTTATCGACCGCCGCGCGCATCCGCACGCCGAATTCCGTCTTGTCGATCAGCAGCCACAGCGCCAGCGCCGTGGCGAGGCCGCATGCGATCACCAGCAAGCGATGGGTCGAAATCATGCGGAAGCCGAGATCGAACGGGCCACTCAGCGCCGCCGGCAGAGGAATGGGCTTGGAGGTCGGGCCAAGTGCGAAATTGGCGAGACCGATAATGACGAACGTAATGCCGATGGTCAGCAGAAGCTGGGTTAGCGCATCGGAATGGCGATAGATGCGCCGGTACAGCAGGACCTCGAACGGAATGGAGATGAGGATGGTGCCCGCCACCGCCAGCACGATGGCAAGCGGATAACTGACGCCGAGGGTCTTCAGCGCATAGGACGCAAGGTAGCCGCCGATCATCGCAAATGCGCCATGGGCGAGATTCACCACGCGCATCAGGCCCATCATGATCGACAGACCGATGGAAATCGTGAACAGCACCATGCCATAGGCAATCGCGTCCAGCAGGATGCTCAGGGCGGTCAGCATCAGTGAAACTCGGCCTCCATCGTCGCAGCCTGTCCCGCCGTCAGCGTATCATGACGCACCACCCCGCGCAGCACGGTCATCAGTACGCCTGTTTTGACTAGATCGGTGGAAACATCAAACGGATCGCGGTCGAGGGCGATAAAGTCCGCCGCCATGCCCGGCGCCAAGCTACCGCGCCAGTCGTCCTGCTTCATCGCAAACGCTCCGCCATGGATATAACTGCCAAGCGCCTGACGGCGGGTCAGCGCTTCGCCCGGCCCAATCGGCGCGCCGAGCGATGCACCGCGATCCACCGCATTCGCCATTCCGACCCACGGTGACACATGACCGGTCGGCGCATCGGAACTGCCGACCCAGGTCACGCCCGCCTCCATCACCGAACGTGCGGGATACATCCTATCGGAATCCGGTCCGAACGCACCGAGGATCGAACGTCGCATCCGCGCCAGAAAACTCGGCTGGGTGACAATCAGCGCCTCAAGCGCCTTCATGCGCGCAAGGCCACCCTCCGGCGGAACGAAATAATGCTCGATGCGGTGACGCGGCTTTTGTCCGGGCAGCGCCTTTTCCGCTTTCTCGAAAGCGGAGATCACACGCGCGGAAGCACGGTCGCCGACGCAATGGGTCGCGGTCTGCCAGCCAGCCCGGTGCGCCTCGACGATGACGCGCTCAAGGTCGTCTTCATCGCGCATGAAGAAGCCGGTCGTTGCGGCGTCAGCAAACGGCTTGCTCACGGCGGCGGTGCGCGCGCCGACAATGCCATCGGCGAAGAATTTCAGCGTCATCCCCTGCCAGTTGGGATCGCGGCGCGGGGTCAGGCCGCGCGCGGCGGCATCTTTCGGATCGAGCTGGTACATGAACCCAAGACGGATCGGCGAGAACGATGCGTCCTGACGGAGCAAATTCCATACCGCGAACTCGTCATCGAATCCGCTTGTAAAGCCCACCGCCGCCTCAACCGCGGCGGTCAGACCCATGCGGATGCTGTCCCCGATGGTCGCGCGCAACGAAGCGGCCATCGCCGCCGGATCAATCGGCGGAATAGCGCGGAAGATCGCTTCGGCCGCGCTTTCCTTGGCGCTGCCGTCGAGCTTTCCCGACGCATCGCGCCCGAACGATCCGCTCGGCGGATCGGACACACCATCATCAATGTGAAGCCGTTTCAGCGCCGCGCTGTTAAGGATGGCGGTGTGGCCGCAGAAGCGGCGGATAATCACAGGATGATCCGGCGCCACCGCGTCGATTTCGTTGCGCGTCGGATAGCGATGCTCAGCGAGGTTGTTCTCGTCGAAGCCGACGGCCCTGATCCATCGTCCGGCGGGGACTTTTCGCGCGGCTTCCGAAATCCGATTGAGAATGTCGCTCATATTGCGGACATTCGCCCCATTGAGCGAAATCTGCTGCCGCTCATGGGCGATGGCGAACAGATGCACATGCGCGTCGCTCAGGCCGGGAATGATCGTCGCGCCCTGCATGTCGACGGTCTGATCCGCCTTCGGCGCATCGGCCTCATCACCGATCCAGTGAACGACGCCCTTGCGCGTCATCAGCGAACGGGCCGGACGCGCATCATCGGCGGACCGGTAGACCCGCGCATTACTGAATCGGATGGAGTCCGGGCTGTGCCGCATCGCTCGTTCAGTCGGGCTAGATGAAAGGATTGGCGCGGGCGAACCCGCGCCAATCACATCACATCGAACAGGCCGCTTACTTGACCAGGGCCCAATCAGGCTGGGCCTCGAAGGTCTGAAGCTCCTTGTTGATGAGCTTACCGCCGTCCTTCGCAACCTCGCGCAGATAGACATTCTGCGTGATGTGGCGCGTCGTGGGGTCAATCGAAACCGGGCCGCGCGGGCTGACCCACTTCATGCCCTTGACCGCGGCGACAGCTTTCTCCGGATCGCGCTGGCCCTTGGTGGCTTCGATCATCTTGTAGATCACGCGCGCGCCGTCGTAGGCCGCGACCGATGTCATGGTCACGTTGTCGGCGCTGGTGCCGACCTTGGCGAGCCGCTCAAGGAATGCCTTGTTCTCAGGCGACGCATGCGACACCGCATAGTGATAGGTCGAGAGAATGCCAAGGCCGTTGTCGCCGATGTTCGGCAGGTCGGGCTCGGTCACCACGTCGCCGGTCGAGATAAGCTTGACACCCGACGCCTTCAGGCCGTTGTCGATATAGCCCTTCACAAAGCCGAGCGTCGGAGGACCGGCGGGCAGGAAGGTGAAGATGGTGTCGGCGCCCGAACTCTTGATCCGCTGCATGATGGGGCTGAAATCGGTGGTGGCGATGGGCATGCGGATCGCTTCGACGATCGTGCCGCCTTCGGCCTCGAAGGTCTTCTTGAACGCCGCTTCGGCGTCGATGCCGGGACCGTAGTCGGTCACGGCGATGGCGACCTTCTTGGCGCCCTTGGCTTTCGCGACCTTGGCGGCCGGAACGGTGTTCTGCCACATCGTGAAGGAGGTGCGGACGATATAGGGGCTCTTCTCGACAATGGCCGAGGTCGCTGCGTTGAACACGATCATCGGCGTCTTGGCTTCTTCCAGCAGCGGTGCCACCGCCATGGCGTCCGGCGTGAAGTAAAGGCCGGCGATGTATTGCACCTTATCCTTGACGATCAGTTCCTGCGCCAAGGCCTTGGACTTCGCCGGGTTCGGCGATTCCTCGTCGCGATAGATGAATTCGACATCATGGCCGGCAACCTTGCTGCCATGTTCCGCCACCCAGGCGTCGATGCCTGCCTTGAAGTTCTGGCCGAACAGCGCGTATGGGCCGGACATGGTTCCGATCACGCCGACCTTGATGGTGTCGGCCTGCGCCAGACCGGACATCAATCCGGCGACCGACAGCGCGCATGCATATTTGAGTGCCTTGTTCATATTGATCCCCTGCTCCTGTTATTTTGCTTTGTTGTATCATCCACCGCGTGCGGTCAGAACATCTCGAAATACTCGCGCTGCTCCCATTCGGTGACTTCTGCCTGAAAGCGCTCGATCTCGGCGTTCTTGATATGCACGTAGTAGTCCACCAGTTCGGCACCCATTGCGTTGCGGAAGAACGGATCGTCGTGCAGCGCAAAAACAGCTTCACGCAGCGACTTCGGCAACAGGCTCGCCTTGGCCTCGTAAGGTGTATCGGCTGACGGGCCGGGGTCAATGGCGCGGTCCACGCCGTCGAGTCCGGACAGGATTTGCGACGACATATAAAGGTAAGGATTAGCCGCAGGCTCGCCGACACGGTTCTCAAACCGTGTGGCGGGGTCCTTCGGGCCGCCCAGCACGCGGATCATGACACCCCGGTTGTCGCGGCCCCAGATCGCGCGGTCTGGCGCCAGCGAATAGGAGCGGTAGCGCTTGTAGCCGTTGATGGTCGGCGTTGTGAATACGGTGGCCGCGCGGGCATGGTCCAGCAGGCCGCCGAGATAGCCCTTGCCGAACGCCGAGAGGAATTCACCGTCGCTGTCGGACATGAAGGCATTGCGGCCATCGGCCTTCGACACCAGCGACTGATGCAAATGCCAGCCGGACGAGACCACATTGGGAATACGCGGGCGGCACATGAAGGTGGCGTGATAGCCGTGGCGATGGCAAATCTGCTTCACGGCGCTGCGGAACAGCACCATGGTATCGGCAGGATCGAGACCGACCGCGGGCGCGAAGGTGAACTCGCACTGGCTCGGGCCGAACTCAACTTCGATGGACCGCAACGGCAGGCCGAGCGCGACCACATCGCGCCGGATCAGTTCCAGCACCGGCTCCATCTGGTCGTAGCGCTGTTCGGTCAGATACTGATAGCCGTGCGACAGCAGGCTGACATCGGGCGGCTCGCCAGGCTGGCCCGCATGCGCCGGCTGCATCTTCGGGTCGTTGACCTTGAAGACATGAAACTCGACTTCAAGACCCGCCTTGAAGTCGTAGCCACGCGCGGACAACTTGCTCAAAACAGACTTATAGAGACCGCGCGTCGCGAACGGCACCGGACGGCCATCGGCGAAATGCACGTCGCAGAGCACCCAGCCCGTGGTCGGCGCCCACGGCAGCACGCGAAAAGTCATCGGATCGGGAATCATCAGGACGTCGGCCGCGCCCTGCATCTCCGCCATCCCGAAACCGCCGCCCGCGGTGAACACCGGAAACACCGTGCGGTGCGAAGTGTCCTTCGCGAGCATCGTGGTGGTGATGGTGCAGCCGTTCTCGAGAATGCGCAGCGCTTCTTCGGCAACCAGCGTCTTGCCGCGCAGGATCCCATGCTGATCCGGGAACGAGAAGCGGATGGTCTGCAGCCCCTGCTCCTCGGCAATGCGCCGGAGCCGGACTGCCGCCTCGTTCTGCTCCTCCGACCAGAGGCGATGCCGCGCGACAAAACTCAACGAACTTGCTTTCCCTGACATGAGTTCGATCAGGCCTTATTCGGCTGCGGTGAGATGCGGCACCTTCTCCGCAATCTCCGCAGGCACCGGCGCAGCCCAGGGCGCACCGCGCCGCCGCTTCACGTCGACTTCCATCCAGTAAATTTCCCAGCCGCGCGTCGGGCCGATGCCGTCCATCGTGGCCGGTCCCTGAATCGCACGTGCATTGGCTTCGTCAAGGAACAGCAGCGGCCTGGTGCCGCCCACCGCCTTCTCGATTTCCTGACGCAGCAGGCGGCGATACTGCACGATTGCCTTGTCGGACTGGCCGAGATGTTCACGGGTGCGATCCTGAATCGCGCCCATGGATTCCACAGCCCACTGATCGTGCACGTTGATGTCGAGGCCCATGCCCGTATAGGTCTCGGTGGCCTGCTCATGCGGATCGAAACCGTAGTCGTTGGTCTTGTTCTTGCGCGAGACGTAGTCCGGCAGTTCGTAGAGTTCGAGGCGCTGTTCGCGCATCTTCTTCTTGTCCACCGGCGTCGAGTAGCTGGTGAAGATCGCATACCAGTAGCAATGGGTATCATCGACCGGCACATGCCACTGCGTGATGGTCATTTCCTGACTCATCGGAATGACGAAGCCATGCGGGAACAATTGATTGGTGACGCGGACGTGCGTGCGCTCGTCGTCGATCTGGCGCAGCGCGACCAGGCGAAGTCCGTACTCGGTCTTCTCGACATTGATGATCGGGCGGTCGTATTCGCGCAAAATCTTGGTCATCGGCAAATCGGTGCCCGCGGAGGCGCCGCGGAACTGCTTGCCGTAGGATTTTTCCAGATCCTCATCCTCGAAGAAGCGATGCAGGAACGAGGCGTGCGCCGGATCAATGCCGACCTCCAGCGCCTGCAGCCAGTTGCATTCGATCAGGCCCTTGAATGCGAACGTATAGGCATCGGGCGCAACGAAGCAGTCGATCTCTGGAAACGCCGGCGGTTCGCCTTCGCCGAGATAGGCCCAGAGGATGCCGCCCTTCTCGACGACAGGATAAGCGCGCTGCTTGATGTTTTTGCAGAGCACCGAGCCGACCGGCTCCGCCGGCGTCTCAAGGCAATTGCCCTGAACATCGAACAGCCAGCCATGGAAGGCGCAGCGCAGGCCGCCATTTTCAAGACGGCCGAAAGCGAGATCCGCCCCGCGATGCGGGCAATCGCGATCCATCAGGCCATAGCGGCCCTGCTCGTCGCGGAACAGAACGAAGTTTTCGCCAAGCAACCGCACAGCCCTGACCGGGCGCGGGCCTTCGAGTTCATCGACCAGAGCTGCTGGCTGCCAATACATCCGCATCAGCTTGCCGCAAGGATCGGCGCGCCCGGTGCGGGTGATCAGATCGTTCTGCTCCTGGCTCATCATGGCTGTGTCGTCCTTCCGCTCCCGAGAGGGTTGTTTCCGGACGCCGATGACGCAGTCATGCAACGCTCCGGTCCGCCGACATGCTTCGGCGATTGAAAACCTTTCCACGACATCGCGCGAGGGTTTGCGGGTGTAAATCCGCTGCCAACGGCGATTTCTTTCGTCGCACTCTCGTGTCGTCGCATCGTGGATTGAAGAAAGTTCGATGAACGAACATTTGTGCGTTATTTATTAGACTGCCTCCAAAGTGAGGATCACACAAGCTCGTTCTTGCGACTTTGCTTGCCTATTTGTGCTGCAGCCGCGAAATTCGTTCGTCGGCTGTGTCAGCACAGTTCAGACAGGATTGAAACGTTCGATCATCGCCCGTATGTTCGTCATATGAACCGCCGGACCAAATCCCCTGTTGCCCGTTTCCTGAAGGCAGAACCATGAGCGGCCTCGTCATTATCGGCGCGTCGTATGCCGGTGTTCAGGCAGCGTTGAGCGCGCGCGATTCAGGATACGGCGAACGCATCACGGTGATCGCCGACGAGCACCTGCTGCCCTATCAGCGCCCGCCGCTGTCCAAGGATTTCCTGCTCGACAGGGTGACGCAGGACGGTCTGGTTCTGCGCGACAACGCCTTCTTCAAGCTCAAGCAGATCGACCTCATGCTCGAAACGCGCGTGCATGCGATCGACCGGCATGCGCGCAGGCTGTCGATCAATGGCGACAACACCACCCTCGCCTTCGACAAGCTGTTCATCGGCACCGGCTCGCATGCGCGCCGCCTGACCGTTCCGGGATCCGAACGCGACGGCGTGTGCTATCTGCGCTCGATCCGCGATGCGATCGCCCTGAAGCAGAGATTGCAGGACGCCGCCGAGATCGTCGTGATCGGCGGCGGCTTCATCGGGCTCGAGGTCGCAGCCTCCGCCAGCAAGCTCGGCAAGAAAGTCACGCTGATCGAAAGCGCCTCGCGCCTGCTGGAACGCGCGGTGTCGCCCCTCGTCTCGCAATTCCTGCTCGACCTGCATACACGCCACGGCGTCGATGTCCGGCTCAATGAATCGGTCTCTTCCATCGGCGGCAACGATGGCCGCGCCGCATTCGTCACCATTTCAAATGGCGCCAACGTACCAGCGGATCTCGTCCTTGTTGGAATTGGCGGCGTTCCTAGCGATCAGCTCGCGCGCGATGCGCAACTGACCTGTGGCAACGGAATCGTGGTGGACGATCACGGCATGACCAGTGATCCGGACATCTATGCGGCCGGCGACTGCGCCAATCACTACAATCCTCATGCCGGAGACTGGGTGCGGCTCGAATCCGTTCAGAACGCGCAGGATCAGGGCAAGGCGGCCGGGCTGGCGATTGCCGGAAAGACCGGCCCCTACGTCAGCGTGCCGCGCTTCTGGTCGGACCAGTACGACGCCAAGTTGCAAACCGTCGGGATATCGCGCAATTTCGACCAGCAGGTCGTCCGCGGCTCGCTCGAAGATGGGCAGTTTTCGGTCTTCTACTACAGGCAGGGCAAGCTCTGCGCCGTGGACAGCATCAACCGCGCCGGGGACCAGATGGCGGCCCGCCGCCTGATTGACGGCGGCCTGTCGCCATCGCCCGAGCAGGCCGCCGACCTGTCCTTCGATTTCAAGTCGCTTTTGATCCCGATCAAAGCCGAAAGCCGATGATCGAACAAATCTGCGTTCCGAAACGGCATTGAATTTCAATCGGAAGGGACGGCTCGGTCGATATGCCCCGTGTGAACCGCACTGCAGAGGAAGAAGAGGCCCGGCGCGAGGGCGGCGAATTCATCGAAAGCCTCGATCGGGGACTTCGCGTGCTGCAGTCATTCGGCACCGAGCACCGCCCGATGACCCTGAGCGACATCGCCAAAGCATCGAACCTGTCGCGCGCGACCGCCCGCCGTATCCTCCTGACACTTCAGCGGGCAGGTTTCGTGGCGGGCGATGAGCGGCTGTTTTCGCTGACGCCGCGGGTGCTTGCGCTGGCTTCGGCCTACCTGTCGTCCAACCAGATCGTCGCCGTGATGCAGCCGCTGATGGACGACATCTCGACCAAGGCACGAGAGGTCTGCTCGCTCGCCATTCTCGACGGCCATGAAGCGGTCTTCGTCGCGCGGGCAAGTCCGGCACGGGTATTTTCCGCAGGCATCGACATCGGATACCGGCTGCCCGCCTACTGCACCTCGGTCGGCCGCGTGCTGCTCGGCCGCCTGCCAAACGACGAACTGACATCGGCGATCGACGCGATGGCTGTCACGGCCCAGACGCCGGAAACGGTGACGGACAAATCCATCGTGACCGCGACAATCATCGCCGACCGGAACAAGGGCTACTCGCTGGTGGACCGCGAAGCCGAACCCGGCTTCCGCTCCATTTCGGTGCCGATCCGCCGCTATGACGGCGCTGTGGTCGCGGCGGCAAACATCGGCGCGCATGTGGATCGCATCACCACCGGCGAAATGATCGACCGCTTCCTGCCGTTGCTCAACGACATGGCCAAGACCGCCAAGCCGCTGCTGGTTTAGATATCCAGCAGCCGTTTCTTGTAGGCCTGCGGGTCCATGTCGCGGATGTCGATGCTGATGCTGTGGACACTCGCCAGGATTCCCGCGAGCGTCTTTCGTAACTCGGTGCTGAGATGTTCCTTCTGCGCGGGTGTCCGTCCCGCCAGCAGATACAGCGCAACATGAAAGAACGAGCGCTGTTCGCCCGCCACGAGATAATCCGCGAACGGCAGCGCGCGAATTTTCAGGTCCTCGGCTTTCACAATACCGGTCGCGGCAGCCGCCTCATGAATCGCCCGCATGACATCCCGCATCGGCGGCATGTCCGGGGTCGCGGAATAATGGCAGACTATGTGCGGCATCAATCATCCTGCAGTCATCAATTGCCAAAGCGCCGGATGAACGCTTCGGTTAGCGGCGGCGATAGAGACCTTCCTCGTTCACCTCGACCCGTCCATCCGAGACGAGTTCAGCCAGATGCTGCGAGATCGACCGGGTTTCAGCATCCACCACCCATGGACTGTCATGACCCGGGGGATACAGCAACCGCTGCTCGACCAGGTCTGCAAGCGTCTTCGGCGATGGCGCGAGCAAATCCAGCAGGCGCTGCTCACGTTCATCCAGCTTGGCGGCGTAGGCGGCGAGATCGCGCAGGAAATGGTCGCGATCGGTGTAGACGCCCCGGTGGTGGGCCGTCACCCAGACTTTCGCGGGAATATCCGGCAGCAACCTCAGGCTCCGGCGGAAGTCGCTCAGACTTGAGGAAGCATCGCCGTAGTAGGGCCCGAAGCCGGTCAGGTCGATATCGCCGATGAACGCCACGCCTTCCGGCTCAATGAGGAGGACACAGTGCCCGGCGGTGTGACCGGGCATATGGAAAGCGCGAACCTTGACCTGGCCGAGGTCCCACACCGCGCCATCCTGATAACCCTGCGCGTCAGGCCGCGGCGCGTAGAAAAGATCACGCCGGAATCGCGTCAGCATCTCCGGAATGCGGGCCTGATCCGTCGTTCCGAAGGCCGCGATCAATCCTTCCGGACTGCGGGCAGCCGGCAAGTCGGCGTCATGCACATAGACAGGTGCATCGGGGAGCCGATGCAGACCGGCCATATGGTCCTCGTGGACATGCCCCATCACAACCAGGTCGGCGGCATCGAATTCGGGACCGATATAATTTGAAACGAGCACCGTATCCAAAGCGGCGTGCGTGTCCGAACCTTTCACGATGACCTGATTGCCGTCGGGATACTTTCCGTTCTTGTCGCCGAAGAAAACCGAGACCCGTCCGAAATCGGCGCGAGGCGGCTGGGGGCGGGAGACGGCTTTGCGCGCCGCGGCGTCCATCGTGAGAGTCCTTCCGTAAACCTTGGCGGACCAGTACGATCATCAACGCCGCCGATAACGTCACGTAGCAGGCGGGCGCGCGTGACCGCAAATCGCAATCAACGAAGTGTAGAGGGGAAAGTAGTGGCAGATCGCCGCGGCGCTTTTTGCGCGGATCGGATCAGCAAACTGTCTGATATGGATGGTGGGCGATGTAGGGCTCGAACCTACGACCCGCTGATTAAGAGTCAGCTGCTCTACCAACTGAGCTAATCGCCCGAATGCCCGGCGGCGGACCGTCGGGACGGCGTCGTTTAGCAAAGCGAGTAGGCCATGTCCAGCAATGTGACCGCTTTTTCCCGGCCTGAAACCACAGGAATTCGGAGGCTTTATGGGCAAGAAAAACCGCCGGAAATCCGGCGGTTTTGATCGTTTCGGCCGGTCCGGTTCCGGCAGCTTTAAAGCCGCTCGGAGCCGCCATCGCGGTTCGGGCCGCGATCCCGGTCGAATCGGCCGCCGTCCATGCCGCGCTCGAAGCGCCCGCGCCAGCCATGATGGCCGCCCATTCGGGTCAGCATCGACAGCCGCCGCTTCTGGCCATCGTCCAGCGTCTTGTAGAGCGGATCGGCGGCATCGGCGATCTTCTTCAGGCCGGTCGCAGTTTCGGCCATCCTGTCGGCCCGCTCGCGCAGCCGAGCCACCGGATCGCGGGACTGATCGGCCACCGCAGGCTTTTCGTCCTGCGCGCCCTTCTGCTCCTGCGCGGCACGGCGCGCATCGCGCTCGCTGGCGCGCGCATTGGCCTGCGCCATGCGCTGCTTGGCGAAATCGCGCACCGCGGTCTCGACCGGAGGCCACAGCTTTTCCTGATCGGGCGTGAGTTTGAGACCGGCCTTCACGGACGCAATCTTCGCATCGAGAAAGGCGGCCCGATCCTCCATGCTCATACGATGATGATGGTGGTGGTGATGGTAGCGGTGCTGCGCATAGACGGCCGTGGAGCCGAGGATCGCAACCGCCGCGGCGCCGGCAATAATAGCTTTCTTCATGGGGGCATCTCCGAGGTGACGTCCCTCGAAGATGACACCGCGCCGCCCGCTTTCAACTTAAGGTTTCGATAGCTAGGTGAACGCGCATTCATTCCGGCGCGCGTTCACCTATCAAGATTGTCCTACTGCTTTCCGAAAATCGCGTTCGGCAGCGCCAGCGAAATTTCCGGCACATACGTGACGACAATCAGGAATGCCAGCAGCAGCAGCAGCCAGCGCCATGATGCGGCAACGACCTTCATTAGAGGCATTCCGGTGATGCCCGACGCCACGAACAGATTTAACCCTACGGGCGGCGTCACCATGCCGATTTCCATGTTGACCACGAAAATGATGCCGAGATGGATCGGATCGATGCCGAGCTTCACCGCCGCCGGGAAAATGATCGGCGCCACGATCAGGATGATCGCCGACGGCTCCATGAAGTTGCCGGCGATCAGCAGGATGATGTTGACGATGATCAGGAACTGCCAGGGCTTGAGATCCGCTTCCAGAATCGTGCGCGCGATATCCTGCGGGATCTGCGCCGTGGTGAGCACATGGCCGAACAGGAACGCATTGGCGATGATGAACATCAGCATCACCGTGACGCGCGAGGAATCGGTCAGCACCTTCGGCACATCGCTGATCCTGAGATCGCCGTAGATGAAAACCGCCGCGATGAAGGCATAGACCGCCGCGACGGCCGCAGCCTCGGTGGGCGTGAAAATGCCGCCATAGATGCCGCCCATCACGATGACGATCAGGAGAAGTCCCCAGATCGCATCGCGGAACGAGGTCACGCGCTCTTTCCAGGACGCCTTGGGCTGGCGCGGCAGGTTCTTGATCCGCGCCACGACATAAATCGCGACCATCAGCAGCGCGCCGAGCAGGATGCCCGGCACTACGCCCGCCATGAACAGCCGTCCGACCGAGGTTTCCGTTGTCGCCGCGTAGACCACCATGACGATGGACGGAGGAATCAGGATGCCGAGCGTGCCCGCATTGACGATCACGCCCGTCGCGAATGACTGGGTGTAACCGACCTTGACCATGCCTGCGATGACGATCGAGCCGATTGCAACCACCGTGGCCGGCGACGATCCCGAGACCGCCGCGAAGAACATGCAGGCCATGACCGATGCGATCGCAAGACCGCCGGGCAGATGGCCGACGGTCGAAACCGCGAAGTTGATCATGCGCTTGGCGACGCCGCCGGTGGTGAGGAAGTTGCCGGCGAGAATGAAGAATGGAATGGCCAGCAGGGTCGACTGCTCCATGGTCTGAAAAAATTTCAGGACCAGCGAGGCGATGCTGTCGGGTTCAAACAGCAAAATGACCGCCAGCGAAGACAGGCCCAGCGCGATGGCGATGGGCATGCCAAGGATCAGGAAGGTGAAAAGAAGAATGAACAGAACGGTCGTTGTCATCGGGACACCGCCGTTCCATCGGGATTCGCATCGCCGCCGACATCGCGGATGGCGTCATGCGCCTCATCCGCCAGTTCGTAGCCGCTGGATTTGCCTGTCGCGATTCGCCAGGCCATTTCGAGCAGACGATACAGCAGGAGTGCAAAGCCGATCGGCAAGCACAGACTGAGCACCCAACGCTCCACCGGGATATCTTCGGCCTCAACGCCCATGATCCGGAGGCGGGCAATGTAGACGTATGCTCCGTAGAGCATGAGGCAGGTGTAGAGGACGCAGAGCGCCACGACGAGAAGACCGACGGCGCGCTGCGCCGGCGCGGGAAGCAGCCGGACCATCGCATCGACGCCGATATGGGCCTTCACCCGGACGCCGTATGAAATTCCGAGGAGCACCAGCCAGCCAAACAGATAAAAATTGGCCTCAAGCGCCCACAGCCATCCGGCATTGAAACCATACCGCATGACGACCTGGCTGAACGTCAGGACCGTCATGGCGCATAGCAACACCGCAAGAATGCTCTCTTCGAGCCGGTGCAATACCGATCGAAATGACACAGCGTCCCTCCCCCAGGGCTATCCAGACGTTGGCGGCCGCGGATCATCGCGGCCGCCGTATTGCTACACTGTCAGCTCTTGCCCGCGCCGTTGGCCTTCTGGGCAGCCTGAATCAGATCCTTGCCGATTCCGCCTTCAAACTTTGCCCAGACCGGCTCCATTGCCTTCTTCCACTCGCCGCGCTGCGCGGGCGTCAGCGTATGAATCTTGGCTGACGACTCCGAGATCTTCTTGCGAGCATCGAGGTTCAACTGGTCGGCGGTATCGTTGTTGACCTTCGTCGCTGCCTTCATGGCAGTCTTGAGACCGGCCTGAATGTCCTTCGGAAGGCCATTCCACCAGCTTGCATTGGTCACGACCATGTAGTCGATCACGCCATGCTCGGTTTCGGTGAAATCCTTCTGCACTTCCTGATACTTCTGCGAGTAACAGTTGGACCAGGTGTTTTCCTGACCATCCACCGTGCCGAGCTGGAGCGCCTGATAGACTTCGGCAAACGCCAGCTTCTGCGGATTGGCGCCGAGCTGCTGAAACTGCGCCGCCAGCACATCGGAAGGCTGCACGCGGAACTTGAGGCCCTTGGCATCGGCAGGAACGAGCAGAGGCTTGTTGGCAGACATCTGCTTCATGCCGTTGTGCCAATAGTCCAGCCCGATGAATCCTTTCGAGGCCATCGAGGTCAGCAGCTTCTGCCCCTCCGGTCCTTGCTGAAAACGATCAATCGCGCCGACATTGTCGAACAGGAACGGCAGATCGAACACCTGAAGCTGCTTGGTAAACTTGTCGAACTTCGACAGCGAGGGCGCAATGATCTGCACATCGCCCAGCGCGAGAGCTTCCATTTCCTTGGCATCGCCGTAGAGCTGCGAGCTTGGATAAACCTCGACCTTCACCTTGCCCGGCAGAAGTTTCTCGGCCTCTTCCTTGAATTTGAGCGCGGCCTGACCCTTCGGCGTCTTTTCAGCGACAACATGGCTGAACTTGATGACGATCGGGTTGGCAACGGCCGGTCCGGCGAAAGCAAGGGCTGCAACCGATGCAGCAGCAAGAATCATTTTCTTCATGTGTCCTCCTCAGGCACGTCATTGTTCATTGTTGATGTGTCGGTCAAAGCGAACCGACCCCGACTTGGGCGCAACATCGCAGAACCCGCGCGCCAATACCATAGCCCGTTAGCAGGGACCCCTCGTGCTGCAACGCAAAAGAGCGGCGCATCGTTAAGATGCACCGCTCCTGATTTTACCGTTAATCGCGAGATCAGTGACCCGCGGCAGCCGCCGGCATGTCACGCTGCTTCTTCATGACGATCTTGTTCAATGCGCCGAGATAGGCCTTCGCCGAGGCCACCAGCGTATCGGGATCGGCCGCGCGCGACGTCACCGAACGCCCGTCCTGCGACAGACGCACCGAAACTTCCGCCTGCGCATCGGTTCCCGCCGTCACAGCGTGGACCTGATACAGTTCCAGCTTGGCCTCGTGCGGCACCAGCGACTTGATCGCATTGAACACCGCATCGACCGGGCCATTGCCCTCGGCTTCCTCGATCTTCTGCTGACCGTTGATGTCGAGCTTCATGGTGGCGCGCTGCGGACCGCGCGTGCCGGCGATCACCGACAGCGACAGCATGCGAATCTGATCGTGCGACTGGGCCATTTCCTCGTCGACCAGCGCCTCGATGTCCTCGTCATAGATATCCTTCTTGCGGTCGGCCAGAGCCTTGAACCGTACGAAAGCGTCCTCGAGCTGGTTCTGCGCCAGCTTGTAGCCCATCTCTTCCAGCTTGTGGATGAAGGCGTGGCGGCCGGAGTGCTTGCCCATCACCAGCGAGGTCTGCTTCACGCCGACCGTTTCCGGCAGCATGATCTCGTAGGTCTGCGCGTTCTTCAGCATGCCGTCCTGATGGATGCCGCTCTCATGCGCGAAGGCATTCCGCCCGACAATGGCCTTGTTGTACTGCACCGGGAACGAGGTCGCGGCCGCCACAGATTTCGATGCGCGGGTCAGCATCGTGGTGTCGATGTTGTTCCAGTACGGCAGCTTGTCGTTGCGCACGCGCATCGCCATCACGACTTCCTCGAGCGCGGCATTGCCTGCCCGTTCACCGATGCCGTTGATGGTGCATTCGATCTGCCGCGCGCCGGCGCGCACGCCGGCCAGCGAGTTCGCCACCGCCATGCCGAGATCGTTGTGGCAATGGACCGAGAACACGGCCTTGTCGGCATTCGGTACGGTTTCGCGCACCCGCCTGAACAGGTCGTAGTATTCCTCCGGCACGCTGTAGCCGACGGTGTCAGGAATGTTGATCGTCGTTGCGCCGGCCTTGATGGCGGATTCCACGCAGCGGCACAGGAAGTCGAATTCCGTGCGGGTGCCGTCCTCGGAGGACCACTCGACGTCATCGGTGTGGTTACGCGCACGGCTGACCTGCGAGATCACCATCTGATGCACGTCTTCGGGCTCCATCTGGAGCTTGTATTTCATGTGGACCGGCGAGGTGGACAGGAAGGTGTGGATGCGGCCGCGCCGTGCCGGGCGGATGGCTTCGGCGCAGCGGTCGATGTCCTTGTGGGCCGCGCGGGAGAGACCGCAGACGACCGCGTTCTTGGTGCGCTTGGCGATTTCACGGACGGCCTCAAAGTCGCCGTCGGACGCGATCGGAAAACCGGCCTCGATGATGTCGACGCCCATATTGTCCAGCAACTCGGCGACTTCGAGCTTTTCCTCGAAGGTCATGGTCGCGCCGGGGCACTGTTCGCCGTCACGCAATGTGGTGTCGAAAATAACGACGCGGTCCTTGTCGGACTTGTTCGCGGTGGTCATGGAGAAATTCCTCTGGTCAGATGCGCCACATCGGGGCGCTCGGGTTTCGTTGCTTTCGTCGAACCCCTGAGTGCCCAGGCACACACGCCCAGACGGCCCTCAGGGGCAGCTAAGAAGCAGAAGCCCGCCAAGAAGGGACGACGCAGCAGCCGGGCGCACGCGAAGGCTGGCGGCGAATGCCACCTCTTCCTGCCGTCCCTGGATACCGCCGCGAATCATCAATTCAATCCCCGAAAAACGCATGATCGGCTGCAACCGTTGACGGTTGGTTGCCGGCGCGTCTGGTGACCTGTTTCTAGACGAGAAATGCGAGCCCCCGCAACGCCAAAAAACAGTCAGTGAGACTGTCCTATTGAAGCGCGATCAGGAGGCTGGCCGGGAGCGGGTGAGATCGCCAGGGGGTCTCTTGATCAGAGAGTCCGAGCCCAGCACAGCATGCTTCAGGTTTTTCACGGTCGCCGTGATCTTCGCCAGTCCGCAGGATAGCGCGTCATCCTTGCAAGCAGCCTTGGCGCGAACGCGCGCCGGAGGGACTGCAGCGGGCTGCTTCGCAACGACCGCTGGCCTCACCGGCGCTGGTGGCGCAGCCGGCTTCATCTGGCTGTCGATGGCCGCAAGCGCCTGTCCAGGATCCAGAGCCTGCTCAGGCGTCTCCGGATTCGTCTCCAGAAACGCCAAATATTCCTGATCCATCCGCTTCAATTCCTGCGGCGTGGGTTTCGGTCCCGCGATATCGAAATGGCGGTTCTGCATGAAATCGAAATAGGTGTAGCCCCCGCCGGGCTTGCGGCGGCCCGGAAACTTGGCATCGCATTCCGAAATGATCTTTGCCCGGGCATCCTTGGAGAGACCCGGCTGCTCAGCGCCGCTGGAGCAGTCTTCAAAATCCCGAGGGCTATAAATCTTCCACCATTCGGCGCGCAATGAACCTGCGCCCAACGCGACGCACAGGCCCGTCAGGATAACCAACATCACAGACTTGCGCAGATCAGCCACTCGTCAAAATCCTCGCCCGATGTTGTGGTATTTCCAATAACGCCGCCGGGCAACAAGCTATACACACCCTGTGAATTGCGGGGGCACGTCATCACAATCCCACAATCCGTCAAAGTTCCATCAGGCGTTGCCGCTCTTCTTTGCCCTGGAATTGCGGATATCCGCCTGCTCCTCTTTCTCGAGCGCGGCCCTCACCTTTTTCAGTTCACCCGCATCGTTCTTGTCGACCTCGGGATATTTCAGGTCGAGCTTTTCCATCGCGCTGACGATAGCCGAACTGATCACCACGCGCGCGAACCATTTGTGATCCGCCGGCACCACGATCCACGGCGCATGCTTCGCCGACGTGTGCCGGATCAGATCCTGATAGGCCGCCTGATACTTGTCCCACAGCTTGCGCTCGGCGATATCGCCCAGCGAAAATTTCCAGTTCTTTGCCGGATCTTCGAGACGGTCCAGAAACCGCTTGCGCTGTTCGTCTTTCGAGACGTTGAGGAAGAACTTCAGGATCAGCGTGCCGTTGCGTGCCAGATATTTCTCATAGGCCGCGATATCCTCGAAGCGCTCGCGCCAGATATTTCTTGTCACGAGTTCCTGCGGGATGCGCTGCTTGGCCAGAATGTCGGGATGGACACGGACCACGAGCAGTTCTTCGTAATAGGACCGATTGAAGATGCCGATGCGCCCGCGCTCGGGCGCACACTTCGTCGTCCGCCACATGAAGTCATGATCGAGCTCCTTGGTCGAGGGCTGCTTGAACGAATAGACCTGACAGCCCTGCGGGTTGATGCCCGACATCACATGCTCGACGGCGCTGTCCTTGCCCGCAGCGTCCATGCCCTGAAAGATCAGCAGCACCGACCACCGGTCATGCGCATAGAGCTTTTCCTGCAGATCCCGAAGCCGACCGCGGTTCGCATCAATGATCCTGTTCGCAGTTTCCTTGTCGAGATCGCCCTTCTCGCCCGGCTTCTGCGACTTGAGATGAAACTCTTTCGTACCGTCGACCCGGAATGGATCCACATAGGACTTCAACTGCCTTGAATCTGCGGACTTGCCGTTCTTCGCCATGCCGGAACATGCTCCATTGATCGCCGCAAGGTACACGGCACCGCGCTGCTTCGCTAGTCGTGACATCGACAGGCCGAAAGCAATGGTCCATCATGCGGCATGACCAGCGCCGCGCATGCGATCACTTTCAGGAATGTCGGCAAGAGTTTTGAAAACGGCCGCATCACCGCGATTGACGATCTGTCGCTCGACGTCGCGGCGGGAGAATTCCTGGCGGTTGTCGGCGGCTCCGGCTCGGGCAAAACCACGCTGCTGCGGCTGGCCAATCGGCTGATCGCGCCGGACAGCGGCACGGTGCATGTGCAGGGTCGCGATCTCCGTGACACCGATGCGATTACGCTGCGCCGAAGTATCGGCTACGTCTTCCAGCACGGCGGACTTTTTCCGCACATGACTGTCGCCGAGAATATCGGGATCACACCGCGGCTGCTCGGCACGCCGGCGCGGGAAATTTCCGCGCGGGTGGACAACCTGATCGAACTCGTCCGGCTGGAACAAGACCATCGTGATCGCTTCCCGCATGAACTGTCCGGCGGCCAGCGGCAGCGGGTCGGCGTGGCCCGCGCGTTAGCCGCAAAGCCGGCCATGGTGCTGATGGACGAACCATTCGGTGCGCTCGATCCCCTTACCCGCGACGCGCTTGGCGAGGATTATCGCGCGCTGCATCGCAGCCTGGGACTCACCACCGTCATGATCACCCATGACATTACCGAGGCCCTGCTGCTGGCGGACCGTATCGCGGTGATGCATGCCGGGCGCCTGATTGCGCAAGGCGATGCGCGGATGCTGTCCGGCAGCGCCGATCCATATGTTGGCGAGTTGCTCAACACACCGCGCCGCCAGGCCAGTCGCCTGCAGGAACTGCTGCCGAAAGGCGCGGCATGAGTTTTCTGTCCGATCCGCGCTGGAGCGACGCGCTGACGCGACTGCCTGACTATCTTGGCAGCCATGTCCGCGTCAGTCTCGCAGCCATCGCGCTGGGTCTCGCGGTCAGCTTTCCGCTGGCGCTGATGGTGCGGCGGAGGTCGGTGCTGCGCGACCTCGCGCTTGGGATCGCAAGCGTCGTGCAGACCGTCCCGGGTCTCGCGCTCCTGGCGCTGTTCTATCCGCTGCTGCTGGCGCTAGCAGGCCTCTCGCTGCAGTGGTTCGGCTACGGATTTTCCGCGTTCGGCTTCCTGCCTTCGGTGCTCGCGCTGGCGCTCTACAGCATGCTCCCGGTGTTGCGAAACACCATCACGGGCCTGCAGGGCATCGACCCCGCAATTCTGGAAGCCGCAGAAGGCGTCGGCATGACGCCGCAGCAATCCCTGATGATGGTCGAACTGCCGCTTGCGCTGCCGGTGATCATGGCGGGAATTCGGACCGCCGCCGTCTGGGTGATCGGCACCGCCACGCTCTCGACGCCGATCGGCCAGACCAGCCTCGGCAACTACATCTTCGCCGGATTGCAGACCCAGAACTGGGTGTTCGTGCTATTCGGCTGCGCGGCAGCGGCTGCGCTGGCGCTGATCGTGGATCAATTGCTCGCCCTGATCGAAAATGGCCTGCGACTGCGCAGCCGGGCACGCATCGCCCTCGGCTGTCTCGGCCTCATTGCGCTGGTCGCCGCCACGCTGACACCGTCCATGGCGCGTACAAAAACAGCTTATGTCGTCGGCGCAAAAACATTTACAGAGCAATACATCCTTTCATCGCTGATCGCGCAGCGGCTGCAGGCGGCCGGGCTCACGGCGTCGCGGCGCGAGGGGCTTGGCTCGAACGTGATTTTTGAAGCCCTCGTCTCAGGCGACATCGACGTCTACGTCGACTATTCCGGTACGCTGTGGGTCAATCAGTTCAAGCACACCGGCATTGCGCCGCGTAAGGAATTGCTCAACGCGCTGGCCGCCGAACTGAAAGACAAATACGGCATCGCCCTGCTCGGCGAACTCGGCTTCGAGAATGCCTATGCGCTGGTGATGCCGCGCAAGAAAGCCGGTGAACTCGGCATCCGCACCATCGCCGATCTTGCGCCGCGCGCCTCGGCGCTTTCGATTGCGGGCGATTATGAGTTTTTCTCGCGTCCGGAGTGGGCGTCGATCAAGCAGGCCTACAATCTGTCGTTCCGCCTACAGCGCCAGATGCAGGCGGATTTCATGTATGCCGCTGTGGCGTCCGGCGAAGCCGACGTGATCGCGGGCTACACCAGCGATGGGCTGATCGCGAAGTACGACCTCGTGACGCTCGGTGATCCGAAAAGCGCGATCCCGCCCTATGATGCCGTCGTCTTGATCTCACCGAAGCGTGCTAACGACACCAGGCTGCGCGACGCCTTGCAGCCGCTGCTCGGCAAAATCAGCATCGAGGCGATGCGCGAGGCCAATCTACGCGCGGCCGGCGGCAACGGCGACAGCTCGCCGGACAGCGTTGCCCGATGGCTATGGGACAGAGTTTCGCGCTAGAGATTCTTCACAAAACCTGCGTCGATCAGCAAACGATTGAACCGCTTCGCTTCTGCGCCATCCTTGCAGGCATAGAACAGGCCCTTGCAGCGGAGCATGATCTTCTTCTGCTCGGCGAATGTGGAATCGAGAGGGATGCCCGCCGCATCCTGAACCGCAAGCGGCAGATAGGCCGCATCCAGCGTCTCCAGCGCCAGCGACATGTCCGGCCTGTAGTTCAGCGCGTCGATTGCGTAGTAGGTTTTGTAGTAGCGCAGATCGTGGGTCATGATCCGGTTGGCCAGCGACTCCTGCGGCAATTTCGGCTCCAGCAGCTTCTGCGAGATCGCGGGCTGGTGATCGCCGAAGCGCACCAGCAGGAACGGATCGTTCGGGTGATCCGCTTTCAGCCGCGCCACAAAATTCTTGTAATCCGCCGCCGTCATTGCCTGACGGCGAATATACTCATCCACTTCGGCAGTGTTGCCGGGCGCTGTCCAGCCGGGAGGCGTCAGGTCCGGACGATAGCTCGTGGTCCATGGAAAATGATTGGCTGTGAGATAGACCAGCACGAACAGCGGCTGATCGGCGTTCTTCTCGCGCGCGATCAGTTGCAGTGCCTGATCGAAATAGAACCGGTCGGGCTGCATGTCCTCGGCGACACCCATGTCCGCCATGTCGATGAAATTCTCGATCCCGGCGGAGGTCTGGAAATTGCGCGCGCTGAGGAAATCGCCATAGGTCGGATACAACGAGAAGGTGCGATAACCGCATCGCTGCAGCGCTTGCGGCAGTCCGCGCGAGATCTTGCCCGCCGCGATCCGCGTCACATAGAACTTGAGCTTGCCGAACGAGCGCGCCGACAGTCCGGTCAGTACATTGAACTCGGTGTACCAGGTCGGGCCGCCGGCGGATTCCGCCACGAACGCACGCTGTTTGCCGTCCGCGGACTTGAAGTAGTCACGATAGTTGGCAGGCACCTTGATGCCGGGCGCGGCACTGATATCAAAGCTCGACTCATCCAGCACCATGATGATGTTCGGCCGCTTCTTCCCCGGCTCGCATTCGGCGAGCGGCGTTGCACGCGCCGAACCGATCAGGTTCGGTGGATCGGCCTCGATCCAGCCGTTCGATGTCAGATGCGACACCGAGACGACGCCCGAGCGCACAAGGTTTGAAATGTGATTGACGCCCTGGAACGGCTCCCAAGGCTGCTCGGGATAGATCGCCGAAAGCCCTGTAATCGCGGCAACGCATGCGACCGCACCTGCGGTCGACACCGCGCGGCGGACCCGGAACGGGTCCGAAAGCCAGACGGCCCACATCACCGGCACGGCAATGATGGCGAGCATCCACACCTGTGTCTTCAGTTGCGGAAACACCGAGTGCAGGAACGAGACCGTGTCACGGTCGATGATCAGGAAATCGAGGAAGGTCAGCGTGAGCTGCGTGATCCCGTACTTGAATTGCGACAGCGTAATCAGGATCACGATCAGGGCCAGCGCCAGCACCGCGGAGACACCGGGACGCCGCATCACGATCAGGAACAGGAAATTCAGCAGCGCCCATGTCAGCAGCGCGACGGTGTTGGCGAACGGGCCGTACTCGACCGACGCAAGCACGCACACCGCCGCAACATGCGTCACCACGATCAGTGCGACGCGCAAAGTCCAAAGCCAGCCACGCGCGCGCAAGCGCGCCCAGATGCTCCGAACCCGGTTGAGATCGTTCGATGTCCCGACTGAGGTCATGATGACGCCCCGTCAGAACGAGACGCATCGGCCGCAACACGCGGCATTGGCGAAGGACAATTCAGCGGCGGCAACATGGCCTTTGACGCGAATACCAACCCGGCTCTGACGCCCCGCTGGCGAAGGCCAGAAGGCAACCGTGCGGCCGGTCACCGCAACGTGTCACAAAAGCGTAATCAAATCGTCATGCAGGGGCAATTCGCCCTTTGGCCGCAGGCGTCGTTCAGCTCGCGTTCAAACTGGCAGGCCCTCGCAAAGCAAGCCCGCCATTGCTGCGAAGCAACATAAGAAACGAGAATCCCGGCGCTTCTGGCAAACCCACAAATGAAAAGCGGGACCGCTCGCGCGGCCCCGCTTCAGTTGTCCGTTCGGGAGGAACAATCAGTTCTTGGTCTTGTCGACCAGCGCCTTTTCCTTGATCCACGGCATCATGGCGCGGAGCTTCTCGCCGACAGCTTCGATCTCGTGCGCGTTGTTGCGCGCACGGGTCGCCTTGAACGAGGCCTGGTTGACCTTGTTTTCCAGCATCCAGTCGCGGGTGAACTTGCCCGACTGGATGTCGGTCAGCACGCGCTTCATCTCGGCCTTGGTTTCCGGGGTGATGATGCGCGGGCCGGTGACGTATTCGCCGTATTCGGCGGTGTTGGAGATCGAGTAGTTCATGTTGGCGATGCCGCCTTCGTAGATCAGGTCCACGATCAGCTTCAATTCGTGCAGGCACTCGAAGTAGGCCATTTCCGGTGCATAGCCGGCTTCCACCAGCGTCTCAAAGCCGGCGCGGATCAGCTCGACGGTGCCGCCGCACAGAACAGCCTGCTCACCGAACAGGTCGGTCTCGCACTCTTCCTTGAAGGTGGTCTCAATGACGCCGGCGCGGCCGCCGCCGATGGCGGAGGCGTAGGACAGACCGAGGTCATGGGCGTTGCCCGAAGAGTCCTTGTGGATCGCGATCAGGGTCGGCACGCCGCCGCCGCGCTGGTATTCGGAGCGAACGGTGTGGCCCGGGCCCTTCGGCGCGACCATCAGCACGTCGAGATCGGCGCGCGGCTCGATCAGATTGAAATGCACGTTGAGACCGTGCGCGAACAGCAGCGCCGCGCCCTGCTTCATGTTGTCGTGCAGGTGTTCGCGATAGATGTCGCCCTGCAGTTCGTCAGGCGTCAGCATCATCACCACGTCGGCCCACTTGGCGGCCTCGGCGACTTCCATCACCTTGAAGCCTGCGGCTTCGGCCTTCTTGGCGGAGGCCGAACCCTTGCGCAGCGCGATCGCCACGTCCTTGACGCCCGAGTCCTTCAGGTTCAGCGCATGGGCATGGCCCTGGCTGCCGTAGCCGACGACGACGACCTTCTTGCCCTTGATCAGGTTCAGGTCGGCATCACGATCGTAATAAACACGCATTTTCGTTTTCCTTCTCAGGCGGCCCCGATTGGCCAATTATCGAAAGTTTTCGGGTGGATCGGGCCGGGAGCCCGGATGAATTGCCGCCGTTGTGTAGGGCGGCTGGTGTTACGAGACAAGCCCGTAACCCCCATTTCTGCAGTGCAACTAGATCAAGGCTCCTTCAGAACGGGGTAAAGCGAGGCCAGCAACAAGAGGGCCATGACGATGTTGAAGACGCGGACCGCGCGGGGCGACTTCACCAGCGCCTGAAGTGAGGTGCCGAGCAACACCCAGGTCAGCGACGAGCCAAGCCCGATCACGAACAGCAGGATCGAGAGCGCGGCGATATTCAGCGGATAGGCCGCGATGGCGGCATAGGCGGTAATCGCGCCCACCGCGATCACCCAGCCCTTGACGTTGACCCACTGGAACATTGCCGCCCCGAGGAATGTCATCGGCTTGCCCTCGCCCGCTCCGTCGGTATCGGCGGGACCTGACAGAGCAATTACGATGGCGAGGTAGATCAGGTAGGCCGCTCCGGCATATTTCAGGATCGTGTGCAGCACCGGATAGGCCGCGAATACCGCGCCGAGGCCGAGCCCGATCACCGCGACCAGAAACGAGAAGCCGATGGTGACACCCGCGACATGCGGCAGCGTGCGGCGAAACCCGTAATTCAGGCCGGACGCCATCAGCATGATGTTGTTCGGCCCCGGCGTGAACAGCGCCGCGGCGGCGAAGGCGATGAATGCGATGGCAAGTTGCTGCGAGATCATGACATCAGGCCACTTCAACAAGCGGCGGCGGACGCCGCGACAGCAACATCACGGCGATGCCGAGCACGACCACGATCATGCCGCTCAGGCGTAACGGGCCGAACGTCTCGCCGAACACGATGCTCGAAGCACCCGCGCCGAAAAACGGCACCAGCAGCGCGAACGGCACCACCTGCGCGGCGGAATAATTCTGCAGCAAACGCCCCCATATCCAGTAGCCGAGCGTGGTTCCGAGCAGCGCCAGTGCCAGCACGCTGGCCACGACACCAGAAGAGAGATGGGTCAGAGAATGCCATGTCACGCTCGGCCCATCGACCAGAAGCAGGAAAGGCACGAGAGGCACCAGCGCCATAAGGCTGATCCAGGCAAACAAACTCAGCATCGGCACATTTTGAGCGCGGCGAAGGAGCAGGTTCGACAGCGCAAAGCTGACCGGAGCTGTCATTGACAATGCGAATGCGTAAACACTGAAATCGTAACCGACCGTAAAGCAGATCATCAGCAATCCGCACATCGCGATCGCGATCCCCAGCACCTGAAGCCGTGTCGGTAACTCGCGCAGGAACAGCGCTGCAAACGCCACCGTGAACAGGGCCTGGCTCTGCACGATGACGGCGGTCAATCCCGGCGGCACACCGTAAGCCATGCCGTAGGTTTGCGCCAGAAACTGCGCCACCAGCAGCCAGCCGGTTGCTGCGATCAGTGTCCATGACAAATTTGGGCGTGGCAGGAACAGGCATGGAAGCGCCGTGATGCCGAAACGCAGCGTGGTCATCAGCGTCGCCGACATCTCGTCGATCGCGAACCTCGTCAGAACGAAGCCAACGCCCCAGATCACGGCAACAGCGAGCGCCAGCGCAATGTCGATCGGTTTCATGGGACGCGGGCGTGCAGTTACATCTTCTCCGGCCCGCGCGAAATGGCGGCGACGCCGGTGCGCGACACTTCGACCAGACCGAGCGGAACCATCAGGTTGACGAACTGGTCGATCTTGGCGGTGCCGCCGGTGATCTCGAACACGAAGCTCTCGGTGGTGGCGTCGATCACGCGCGCGCGGAATGCTTCGGACAGGCGAAGCGCTTCCATGCGCAGATCGCCGGTGCCCCTGACCTTGACCATCGCCAGTTCGCGCTCGATGGCGCGCCCGGTCAGCGTCATATCCACCACGCGATAGACGGGGATCATGCGATCGAGCTGATGCTTGATCTGCTGAATGACCATCGGCGTGCCGGTGGTGACAATCGTGATCAGCGACATGTGCTTGGCGTGCTCGGTTTCCGACACCGTGAGACTGTCGATGTTGTAGCCGCGGCCCGAGAACAGGCCGATCACGCGCGCGAGCACGCCCGGCTCATTCTGCACCAGCACCGACAGGGTGTGCGTCTCGTTCGGGTCGTGACGCTCCTCCATGAAGTAGGCGGATGCGGGCTGTTCCATTGTTTCTGCTTTCATGATCACACCAGCGCCTTTAAACCAGAGCCTTGCCGCCGGCGAATGCCGCAGCGGTCGCTTCTTCGTTCGCTTCCGCGGGAAGCAGCATTTCGTTATGGGCCTTGCCCGACGGGATCATCGGGAAGCAGTTTTCGAGCGCAGCGACGCGGCAGTCGAACAGCACGGGCCGCTTGATCTTGATCATCTCGTTGATCGCGCCGTCGAGATCGCGCGGCTTGGTCACCTGCAGCCCGACGCAGCCGAAGGCGTCCGCGAGCTTGACGAAGTCCGGCAACGCTTCCGAGTATGAATGCGACAACCGGTTTCCATGCAGCAACTGCTGCCATTGGCGCACCATGCCCATGTACTGGTTGTTCAGGATGAATATCTTGATCGGCAGTTCATATTGAACCGCGCTCGACATTTCCTGCATGGTCATCTGCACCGAGGCATCGCCCGCGATGTCGATCACCAGCGCATCGGGATGGGCGACCTGTACGCCGAGCGCCGCCGGCAGACCGTAGCCCATGGTCCCGAGACCGCCGGAGGTCATCCAGTGGTGAGGCTTCTCGAAGCCAAAGAACTGCGCCGCCCACATCTGGTGCTGGCCGACTTCGGTAGTGATGTAGGTGTCCTTGTCTTTGGTGAGTTCAAACAGCCGCTGGATCGCATACTGCGGCATGATGATGTCGTCGTTTTTCCTGTAGGCGAGCGAATTGCGCGAACGCCAGCGGCCGATCTCGAACCACCAGGGGTCGATCTTCGGTGCCTTCGCCTCGGCCTTGAACACCGTCAACAGGTCGGCGAGCACGTTGGCGACGTCGCCGATGATCGGCACGTCGACGCGGATGTTCTTGTTGATCGACGACGGGTCGATGTCGATGTGAATCTTCTTCGAGTTCGGCGAGAACGCATCGGTACGTCCGGTGATGCGGTCATCGAAACGCGCGCCGACGCACAGCATCACGTCGCAATCGTGCATCGCCATGTTGGCTTCGTAGGTGCCGTGCATGCCCAGCATGCCGAGCCAGTTTTTGCCCGATGCCGGATAGGCGCCGAGGCCCATCAGCGTCGAGGTGATCGGAAAGCCGGTGACCTCGACCAGCTCGCGCAGCAGTTTCGAAGCCTCGGGGCCGGAATTGATCACGCCGCCGCCGCTGTAGATCACCGGACGGCGCGCGGACGCGAGCAGCGCCACAGCCTTGCGGATCTGCGTGGCATCGCCCTTCACGCGCGGATTATAGGAAATATGCACGTCAGATTTGCGCGGCGGATGATAGGTGCCGGTCGCGAACTGCACGTCCTTCGGCACGTCGACCACCACCGGACCTGGACGGCCGGTGGTCGCGACATAGAACGCTTCGTGCAGCACCTTCGCCAGATCGTTGACATCACGCACCAGCCAGTTGTGCTTGGTGCAGGGCCGCGTGATGCCGACGGTGTCGCATTCCTGGAACGCGTCATTGCCGATCAGATGCGTCGGCACCTGCCCGGTGATGCAGACCAGCGGGATCGAATCCATCAGTGCGTCGGTGAGCGGCGTCACCATGTTGGTTGCGCCGGGACCTGAGGTCACCAGCGCGACGCCCGGCTGGCCGGTGGAGCGCGCGTAGCCCTCCGCCGCGTGGCCTGCTCCCTGCTCGTGACGGACCAGAATGTGCTCGACATCGCTCTGCTGGAAAATCTCGTCGTAGATCGGAAGCACGGCGCCACCGGGATAACCGAAGATGTGCTTGACCCCGTGGTCCTTGAGCGCGCGCACGATCATCGCCGCGCCGGTCATCTGGTTGGGGTCGTGAGGCTTGCTGTCACTCATGGTTCGCTCCGGGCGCCCGTGGCGCTGTCTACGTCCGTCTTTTGCGCATCGCCCGGATGATCCGGGCCGTGCGCGCCAATAAAAAAGGGCCCCGAAAGGACCCTGTGCACACCGCTCTGTCGTGGGTAGCCGTCAGCTACCCCCAGCGGTGTGCCGGGTTACGACGATAATAAGAAGGTCGGTAACTTTATTGCGCATCTTACGCCGTCATTTTCCAAAGGTTGCGCGGGTTATACGGCCCGTTGGGGGAAAGTCAAGCCCGCGCTGAGGTTCCTGAGCTTACCGGTTTCATCGCATTTGGCGAGAGCGAAAGTTTACGGGTGACCCATTCGCGGGCGGCATCGGGCGCCACCCATTCGAATTCCGGCAGTTGGTGCCTGAACCAGGTGAACTGCCGCTTGGCGTAATGGCGGGTGTCGATCTGGCCGGTATAGATCGCCTGCTCCAGCGTGACTTCGCCCGCGAGATAGCGGATCAGCGCCGGGACGCCATGGGCTTTCATGGCGGGCAGCATCGGATCGAGCTTGCGCGCGGCGAGCGCGGCGACTTCATCCAGCGCGCCCGCGTCCATCATCACCGTGAAACGCTTGTCGATCCGGGCATAAAGGTCCTTGCGGTCCGGCGCGAGGAATATGGCTTTGACGCCGTCCGGTTCGAGCAGCGGCGGCAGGCCTTCGCTATGCCAATCCGGCAGCGCGCGGCCCGTCGCCTCGATCACCTCCAGTGCGCGTGCGATACGCGCACTGTCGCGAGGTTTTAGTTTCGCGCCCGACACCGGATCGCGCCGCGCCAGTTCCGCATGCAGGGCCTCGACGCCATCACGCTCCATGCGCGCGCGCACGCTGTCGCGCACATCCTGCGGGATAGGCGGCACAGCCGACAGGCCCCGCGTCAGCGCCTTGAAATAAAGTCCCGTGCCGCCGATGAAGATCGGCAGACGCGCGGCCGCCCGCGTTTCGGCCAACGCCGCGGCTGCATCCGTCACCCACGAGCCGGCGGAACAATTGATCGCGGCATCGCAGGTGCCATAGAGCCGGTGCGGGACTCGCGCTTCGTCCGCAGGCGTCGGACGCGCGGTGATGATCCGCAAATCCCGATAGACCTGCATGGAATCGGTATTGATAACGATGCCGCCGGTGGCCTCCGCCAGCGCGAGCGCCAGCGCCGACTTGCCGCTGGCCGTCGGCCCTGCGATAAGCACGGCCTTGGCACCGCCCGTCCCGTTTCCGCTATCTTTCATCATCGAGCCGTCATGTCTCTTGTCGCCACGCTCATCAGCAATCCTGCCGATCCCCAACTCGACACCACCGTGATCGACGCGGCCTGCGCCGCACTTCCCTCTCCGTCCCAGGCGGAATGGCTGTTCGACGAGGTGGCCGCCGACATCCGCTTTAGCAGCACCGACGACATTCGCACAATTTCGGATCGCCTGCGCGCGGCCCTCAGCGAATTGCCGGTCGATGTGGTGGTGCAGCCGCAGGCCGACCGGCGCAAGAAGCTGCTGCTCGCCGATATGGACTCAACCATGATCGGGCAGGAATGCATCGACGAGCTTGCGGACTTCGCCGGTCTCAAGGCGCATGTCGCGGCGATCACCGAGCGCGCCATGCGCGGCGAGATCGCATTCGAGCCGGCGCTGCGCGAGCGCGTGGCACTGCTGAAAGACCTTCCGGTCACGGTTGTCGATGAGACCCTCAAGAACCGCATTAAGCTCACGCCCGGCGCGGTCGAACTGGTGCGCACCATGCGCGCCAACGGCGCTTACACCTGCCTCGTCTCCGGCGGTTTTACGCTGTTCACGAAACGTGTGGCCGAGATGATCGGATTCCAGGAAAACCGTGCCAACGAATTGCTGGTCGAGAACGGCAAGCTGACCGGCAAGGTCGCCGAGCCGATCCTGGGACGCGAGGCGAAGCTCGCAACGCTGGTGGACCTGCGCGAGTCCTTCGATTTCGACAATCTGGACACGATGGTGGTCGGCGACGGCGCCAACGACCTCGCCATGATCGAACAGGCCGGCGCCGGCGTCGCCTATCATGCCAAGCCCGCAGTCGCCGCCGCGGCCGGCATGCGCATCGACCACGGCGATCTCACCGCGCTGCTATATATTCAGGGTTACAAGCGCTCAGAGTTCGTCTCAAGCTGACGCCAATCGCGGAGACATCCGCAAACAAAAGTGCCCGGCTCGCGCCGGGCATTTTGCATTCAGTGCGGCGTAACGTTTCAGTTGACCGCCAGCGCGACGAAGCGCAGTTCGCCGGAACCGTTCGAGACGAGCAGCAGCACGGACTTCTTGCCGTCCTTCTTCAACTGGTCGATCCGCTTTTTCACATCGGCGGCGTTGGTGACGGCCTCCTGCGCGACCTCGACGATCACGTCGCCGGCGCTGAGGCGCTTTTCGGCCGCATCCGAGCCGCGATCGACGCCAGTGACGATGACGCCCTTGACGCTGTCCTTGATCTTGAAACGGCTGCGCAGATCCTTGGTGAGACCGGCGAGATCGAGGCCGAGCGCCTTCTGCGTGACGGTCTTCTCGGGTTCGGCCGGGCCGGTGGTCTTGGCCGAGGCCTCAACGGGCTTCTCGCCGTCATCGAGGCGACCCAATGTCACCTTTTTGGTCTCTTCCTTGCCCTTGCGGATGACGACGACATCCACCGCCTTGCCGACCGGCGAGTCGGCCACGGCGCGCGGAAGATCCTTCATCTCCTTGATGTCCTTGCCGTCGAACTTGATGACGACATCGCCCGGCTCGATGCCGGCCGGCTTGGCAGGCCCCTTGTCATCGACGCCTGCGATCAATGCGCCGCGTGCCGGCTTGATGCTGAGACTGTCGGCGATTTCATCGGTCACCTGCTGGATGCGAACGCCGAGCCAGCCACGCCGCACTTCCTTGAACTGGCGAAGCTGATCGACCACGGCAACCACGGTCTTCGACGGCACGGCGAAGCCGATGCCGATCGAGCCACCCGACGGCGAGATAATCGCGGTGTTCACGCCCACGACCTCACCGTCCAGATTGAACAGCGGGCCGCCCGAATTGCCGCGATTGATCGCTGCGTCGGTCTGGATGTAGTTGTCGTATGGGCCGGAATTGATGTCGCGGTTACGTGCCGAGACGATGCCGGCGGTCACCGTGCCGCCAAGGCTGAACGGATTGCCGATCGCGATCACCCATTCGCCGAGACGCAGATTGTCGGAATTGCCGAATTTCACCGCTGTGAGCTTCTTCTCCGGCGGCTTGAACTTCAGCACCGCCAGATCGCTCTTCTTGTCCTTGCCGATCAGCTCGGCCTTGATCTTGGTGCCGTCGTTGAGAATGACGTTGATTTCGTCGGCGTCGGCGATGACGTGATTGTTGGTCACAACCGTGCCGTCGGTGTCGATAATGAAACCGGAGCCGAGCGAGTTCACCTTGCGCGGCGAATTGTTGCCGCCGGGACCGCCACGGCGGTTCTTGAAGAACTCATCGAAGAATTCGCTGAAGGGCGAATCCGGCGGAAGCTGCGGATTGGCGCCGCGCCGGTTGCCACGCTCGTCGCTGCCTTTATCCCCGTCGTTGTTCTTGGCCTCCACCGTCTGCGAGGTCGAGATGTTGACGACGGCGTCAATCACCTTCTCGGCGACATCGGCGATGCCGTCCGGCCCGCGGGCCAGCGCCGGTGTTGCGGCGAGGGCAAGCCCAACAGCCGCGGCAAGCGGCAAGACGCGGCGGCTCAATGCTTGAAGCGCATCGGACATGGTCGGAAAGTCTCCTGAAAAGAGGCTGAGAATTCGGCGCCAGATTGCGCCTGAAAGCGATGGGTACGCAAGCACTGCCATTGCGCGGAGTTCCAGCGATCAACCGGGGGATTGCGGCAAAAACCCGGCCATGCGTCTCACAACAGCGTCAGCCGGGCTGGATCCTTAGTGACGCACCAGCCAGATCAGAAACAGACCGATCACCGCAGATACAAGCCCGACGATGCGCAGGATATTGTCCGGCGATGCCAATGCACTTTGCATCGCTGAGCGCATCCAGTTCGGGAGCGCCGTAAACAAGAGGCCCTCCAGAACCAGCATGACTCCAATCCCGACAAGAAGGTCACCGTAACCGAACGACTTCATCCGATCACGGCTCCTGCCCAATTCCGCCCCGCGCGCTGCATCTTAACGCGCGGCGCCGGTAGCGGCCGCAGGCTTGCCAGCCGGATTTGCGAAGTACCGGAAGAACTCCGAATCCGGCCGCAGCAGGAAGCGGGTGTCATTGCTCTTCAGGCTGGCCTCATAGGCCGACATCGAGCGATAGAACGCGAAGAAGTCCGCATCCTTGCCATAGGCCTCGGCGAACAGACGGTTGCGCTCGCCGTCGCCTTCACCGCGGATCTGTTCCGCCTGCGAATTGGCGTCGGCGATGATCACCGTGGCTTCGCGGTCGGCACGGGAGCGGATTTCCTGCGCCTTCTGGCCGCCCTGCGCGCGGAACTCGGCTGCTTCGCGCTGGCGTTCGGTCTGCATGCGCTGATAGACCGCCTGGCTGTTCTGCTCAGGCAAATCGGCACGGCGGATACGAACGTCCACCACCGAAATGCCGTAGCTCGTGGTTTCGCGGTCGAGCTGCTTCTGAATCCGGCTCATCAGCACATCGCGCTCGTCACGCACCACGTTGATGAAGGTGACTTCACCGAGCACGCGGCGCAGCGACGCGTTCAGCAGCGTGGTAAGCTGGATGTTGGCGGCCTGGATCGAACCGAGGGTCTGATAGAACCGCAGCGGATCCTTGATGCGATAGCGTGCGAAAGCATCAACGACGAGACGCTTCTGGTCCGACGCGATCACTTCCTGTGCCGGGTTTTCCAGATCGAGAATGCGCTTGTCGATGCTGATCACGGTGTCGATGAACGGCACCTTGAAGTTCAGACCGGGTGTGGTGACGACACGCACCGGCTCGCCGAGGCGAACCAGCAGAACCTGCTGCGTCTCGCTTACAGTGAACAGCGAACTGTAGCCGACCACGACGGCGACCAACACCACGAAAAGAGCGACGATACCTGCGATGCCGTTTTTCATCGGTTGCTCCCGCCCTGTTGCGGCGCTGCCGGCGTTGTGCGGCGTCCAATCTCGTTCAATGGCAGATAAGGCACGACGCCCGGCCCCGACCCGTTCACGCCCTGATCGAGCACGAGCTTGTCAGATCCGCCGAGCACGCGCTCCATCGTTTCCAGATAGATGCGCTGCCGCGTGACGTCCGGCGCCTTCTTGTATTCTTCATAGACCTTCAGGAAGCGCGCGCTCTGGCCCTTGGCTTCGGCGACCGCCTGCTCCTTGTAGCCTTCGGCGACCTGCAGAATCTGCGCAGCACGGCCGCGCGCATCAGGGATGATGCGGTTGGCATAGGTCTGCGCTTCGTTCTGAACACGCTCGAAATCGGCGCGGGCCGCCTGAACATCGCGGAATGCGTCGATGACCTGCTGCGGCGGATCGACCTTCTGCATCTGCACCTGCTGGATCAGGATGCCGGCGCCGTAACTGTCGAGCGTCTTCTGCATCAGTTCGAGCACGGCAGCTTCGGTCTGCGTGCGCGCACCGGTCAGGATCGGCTGGATCTGCGAGCGGCCGATCACGTCGCGCATCGCGCTTTCCGCGACCGCCTTCACGGTGCCTTCCGGATTCTGAATGTTGAAAAGGAAGTCACCGACGCCATCCGGCTTGATGCGCCAGAGTACGGTGAAATCCACGTCGACGATGTTTTCGTCGCCGGTCAGCATAAGGCTTTCTTCCGGCACATCGCGAATAGTTGTGCCGCCGCCGCGGCGCGAGTCGTCGACCACGCGCATGCCGATGCTGAGTGTGGATACGCGCAGCGCCTTCGGCAGCAGCACGGTCTCGATTGGATACGGCAGATGATAGTTCAGGCCAGGCTGAACGGTGCGGACATGCTTGCCGAACCGCAGCACGACGCCGAGTTCTTCGGATTGGACGCGGAAGAAACCGGACAGTCCCCAGATCGCCAGCGCGGCGACCAGCACCAGCGCGATGCCGACGCCGCTGAAGTTTCCTCCCGGAAGCATCGTCTGCAGCTTGTCCTGACCGCGCCGCAGAAGGTCCTCAAGATCGGGCGGCCTCGGGCCTGGCGATTGCGGTCCGGAGCCCCAGGGACCCTTCGGACCGGAGCCCCAGGGGCCTCCGCCTTGATTCTTCCACGGCATCGTCAATCTCCTCCGCGCGAAGCTGGCGCTCCGCAAACTGCTGGAAACTCGTCGAACGCATCAAAACTCTTGGGGCCTTATAGGGGACGCGCCCGGTCCTTACAACGCAGGGCGTTGTGCCTCGAGAGCTATGGTGCGGGGTAAATTTGTCAATGGAAACATCGCGAAACGGAGTTAATGCCGCAGCGTGCGGCACTATGCATCGCAGGTCCTAGCGCCGTCTTTCATAGGTGACGTAGGAGAAATCGACCGTATCGCCGTCCGCCCTTGAATGGCGGGTTCTTGCTGTTTCCTGCCATTCAGCAAGATCCACCGGCTTCAGGAACGTGTCGCCTTCCGGTGTCGCATGAACCTCAGTGATTTCCAGCCTGTCGGCTTTGGTCAACCATTGCGCAAAGATCTCGGCGCCGCCGATCACCATGATCTCAGTGACGAAACGCCGCAGCGCATCGCCCTGCGCAACATCGCGCGCGGCATCGAGCGATGTCGCAACCACAATGCCCGGCGCCTGAAAAGCCTTGTCGCGCGTCACAACGATGTTGGTACGGCCCGGCAAAGGGCGTCCGATGGAGGCGTATGTCTTGCGGCCCATAATGACAGGCCGCCCCATCGTGATCGCCTTGAGGCGCTTGAGATCGGACCTGAGATGCCACGGCATCGCATTATTGAGGCCGATCACGCCATTCTCCGCGACGGCGACGACAAAGACGATCTGCAGACGTGAGACCGTCGGCGCGCTCACACCGCAACCTCGGCCTTGATGTGCGGATGCGGGTCGTAGTTCTCGAGCGTGAAGTCCTCGTAGCGGAACGAGAAGATGTCCTTCACATCGGGATTGATCTTCATGGTCGGCAGCGGACGCGTCGGGCGCGTGAGCTGCAGCCGCGCCTGATCGAGATGATTGAGATAAAGATGAGTGTCGCCGAACGAATGCACGAAGTCGCCCGGCTTCAGTCCCGTCACCTGCGCGACCATCATGGTCAGCAGCGCGTAGGACGCGATGTTGAACGGCACGCCGAGGAAGACGTCGGCGGAGCGTTGATAAAGCTGGCACGACAGCTTGCCGTTCGCGACATAGAACTGGAACAGGCAATGGCACGGCGGCAACGCCATCTTGTCCACTTCCGCCGGATTCCACGCACTGACGATCAGGCGGCGCGAGTCCGGATTTTTCCGGATCATCTCGATCACATTGGAAATCTGGTCAATCGTGCCGCCATCCGGCGCGGGCCATGAACGCCACTGCGAACCGTAGACCGGGCCGAGATTGCCGTTCTCGTCGGCCCACTCGTCCCAGATGCGCACGCCGTTGTCGTTCAGATATTTGATGTTGGTGTCGCCCGCCAGAAACCACAACAGTTCATGGACGATCGACTTCAGATGCAGCTTCTTGGTGGTGAGCATCGGAAACCCCGACGCCAGATTGAACCGCATCTGGTGACCGAAAATCGACAGCGTCCCGGTCCCGGTGCGGTCGGTCTTTTTCGCACCGTCGGCGAGAATGCGTTCGAGCAGATCGTGATACTGGTTCATGGGTCTATCTAGCCGTGAGACGGGGCTCGCGTCTGCGCCGATGTGATTCCCGGAAGGGAATTATACCCTGAAAAGTGGTCGCCCAGGGCCCAAAGACAAGGGGCGGAACCTGCGTCCCGCCCCTGCTTAACTGCTTGATTTCAACCGGTTCTCAGTTGAGCGGCTTGAGCACGCCCGACCACTTGGTGATTTCGCTGTCGACCAGTTTCTTCAGCGATTCCGGCGTGCGCTCCTCCGGCTTCGGAATCACGCTGCCGAGGTCGAGCAGGCGCTTCTTGACGCCTTCATCATCCAGCGCCTTGACCAGCGCGGCGTTGAGCTTGGCCACGATCGGGGCCGGCGTGCCCTTCGGTGCGAAGATCGCGTTCCAGGCCTGGGCCTGATACTCGGGCAAACCGGCTTCCGCGGTGGTCGGAACGTCCGGCAGCGACGGATTGCGCTCAGGCGTCGCCACGGCGTAGGCCTTGATGGTGCCGCCCTTGATCTGCGGCACGGCGTTGACGATCTGGTCGCACATGTAGTCGACCTGTCCGCCGACCAGCGCGTTCATCGCTGGTCCGGTGCCGTTGAACGGCACGCCGGTGGGATTGATCTTCAGCACCGAGTCCAGAAGCTGGCACGAGGTGTAGGACACCGAGCCGACGCCCGCATGCGCTTCATTGAGCTTGTCGGTGTTGGCCTTCAGGTAGGCCACGAATTCCTTGAGATCCTTCGGCGGGAAGTCCTTGCGCGCCAGGATCAGGATCGGCGTGCCGGCCACGAGGCCGACCGGTTCGAAATCCCTGGAGGGATGATAGGCGAGCTTCGGATACAGCGGCACCGACGCAGCGTGGGTGCCCATGTGGCCGGTGATCAGGGTGTAACCGTCCGGCGCGGCCTTGGATGCGCGCGTCGATGCGGTGGTGCCGCCGGCTCCGACCACGTTTTCGATCACGATGGTCTGGCCAAGGGTCTGCTGCATGTGGCCGGTGACGATGCGCGCGATGACGTCGGTCGGACCGCCGGCCGCGAACGGCACGATCATGGTGATATTCCGGGTCGGATAATCCTGCGCCTGGACGGGACCTGCAGCCAGACCGGCGGCGGTCAGCGCGGAAAACCCGCACGTCGCAAGCATACGCTTTAACAAATTCATTGGGCTCTCCCGAGTAAGTACCGATCAAAATCCGGCCCGGCAGTCAGAGCACCACCGGGCCGGAAAAGTCCATTCAACTTGCCGCCAAGACAGATGGAAGAAGCGCGGCTCAACGCCGCACGTCTTCTCAGTTTTCAGACTCGACGAAGACCTCATCGCGCTTCTTGCGCAATGCGGGCAGCAGCGAGAGGATCAGCAGGAAGGCCGCAATTGCCATCAGCGTGGCGGACAGCGGCCGCGTCAGGAACACCGACCAGTCGCCGCGCGAGATCAGAAGCGCGCGGCGCAGGTTTTCTTCCATCAGCGGGCCGAGCACCATGCCGAGCAGCATGGGTGCGGGCTCGAAGTCATGCTTCACCAGCCAGTAGCCAACAAGGCCGAAGGCCGCCGTCAGCACCACGTCCATCGGCGCGTTGTTCACCGAATAGATGCCGATGGCGCAGAAGATGACGATGCACGGAAACAGCAGCCGGTAAGGCACCCGCAACAGGCGCACCCAGACGCCCACCATCGGCAGGTTGATGACCAGCAGCATCAGGTTGCCGATCCACATCGAGGCGATCATGCCCCAGACCAGTTCCGGCTGCTTCTGCATCACCTGCGGACCGGGCACGATGCCATGAATGGTCATGGCGCCGACCATCAGCGCCATCACGGCGTTCGGCGGAATGCCGAGCGTCAGCAGCGGGATGAACGAAGTCTGCGCCGCGGCGTTGTTGGCGCTTTCAGGAGCGGCCACGCCTTCGATCGCGCCGCGGCCGAAACGTTGCGGATGTTTCGATATCTTCTTCTCGAACGTGTAGGCGGCGAAAGACGCAATCACCGCGCCTCCGCCGGGCAGGATGCCGAGGATCGAGCCCAGCACCGTGCCGCGCAGAATGGCGGGGGTCGAATCCTTGATGTCCTTCTTTGTCGGCATCAATCCGGAGATCTTCTGCTGCACCAGATCCCGGTCCATCGACGCACCGGGGTCCAGGTTGCGGATGATCTCGGCGAAGCCGAACAGACCCATCGCCACGGTAGCGAAACCAAGACCGTCTGCGAGTTCGGGAATGTTGAAAGACATGCGCGACGCGCCGGTTTCGATGTCGGAGCCGACCATCGACAGCAGCACACCGAAGGCGATCATCGCGATGGCCTTGAGAACCGAGCCCTTCGCGAGCACCACGGCGAAGATCAGGCCGAGCACCATCAGCGAGAAATACTCCGCCGGACCGAACGCCAGCGCGAGCTTGGTCAGCGGCGCGCCGAGCAATGCGATCAGCACGGTGGCGACGCAGCCCGCGAAGAACGAGCCGATGGCGGCGATGGCGAGCGCCGGACCGGCGCGGCCCTGCTTGGCCATCTGGAAGCCGTCAAGCGCGGTCACCACGGAGCCCGCCTCGCCCGGAATGTTGACCAGGATCGAGGTGGTCGAGCCGCCGTACTGCGCTCCGTAATAAATGCCCGCGAGCATGATCAGCGCGCCGACCGGAGGAAGACCGAACGTGATCGGCAGCAGCATCGCGACGGTCGCGATGGTGCCGATGCCGGGCAGCACGCCGACAAGTGTGCCGACCAGAGCGCCGATCAGGCAGAGGCCGAGATTGACAGGCGAAAACGCGACGCCGAAACCGAGGGCGAGGTGCGAGAAAATATCGAGATCCATGATGCCCTCAGCGCAGAATGCGTGGGTACAATTCGAGCGGCAGCCCGAGCGCATACGGGAACAGAAGCGCGCATCCGATCGTCAGGCAGATCCCGACAATGACGGCTTCCGTCCACCTGGTCTCGTCGCTGCCCATTGCGGCGATCATGAAACTCACAAATGCCGAGACGACCAGGCCGAGCGGACGGATCATGGCTGCGAAAGCCAGGATCGACAGGGTCACGAAGACAGGACCGCGAATGCCGTAACGCTGCAGCGGCGGACCGTCCGAAAAAAATCCGGTGATGGCGACGCCTGCCCCGAGCGCCAGCAACAAATAGGCGAACATCCGCGGCGCGGTTCCTGGACCGAACGAAAATCCGCGCATGCCCTGAAGATCGCTCGCTGCCCACAGAGCGAACAGCGCGATGCCCATCAACGCAACGCCGCCCCAAAAATCCTGTGGTCCCTTGATGAGCCCACGCACGGGCTTCGCCCCAGCGCTGTCCGGCGCTTCAGTCATTGTCGTCCCCCTCAGTCGCGGGCTTCAGCCCGGTCTGTTCTTGTCGCACAGGGTCGTCCCCTCTCTTTTGCTTAACTACTTTCGTCAGACGATGCCAGCAAAACCAAGAAGGCCGCCCACAACCAGCACCCAAAGCGGATTGAGCCGGGTCATGAACGCAACAACGGCCGCGCCGATTGTAAGCACCGCAGCAATCCATGTCCGATCCGAAGCGAGTGTGAGGACAAGTCCGCTCGCGCACATCAGGCCGATCGAGATCGGAACCAGTGCCGCCTGTAGGATTGCGGGCCAGGCCGACCGGCTTGAACGGATCAGCATGTTGCTGACGAAATAGGCAAAAACCGCGGACGGACCGCACATGGCGAATGTCGCGACCAGCGCGCCGGCAATGCCCGCAACGTGGTAGCCGATCAGCGTCACGATCAGAACATTCGGCCCCGGCGACAGTTGCGAGATCGCGAACATGTCGGCGAACTGCGCGTCGGTCATCCAGTGCCGGACCTCGACGGCGACGCGATGCATTTCGGGAATGGTCGAGTTCGCGCCGCCAATCGCAAGCAGCGACATCAACCCGAACGTCCACGCCATCGTGAAAATGACATTCGCCGGTGAGTTCACGCTGCCGCCTTTCTTCGCGTGGCGAACGTGAGCACGAGGCTGAGGGGAATTGCGGCAAGCAGGACAGGCACCAGTGGAAACCGCAGAATGCCGATCGCAACAAACACGCCAGCGAGCAATGTCAGCGCAACCGGGTCGCGGCGCTTCAGAAGCGGCAACATCATCCGCGCAATCACCGCGAGAAACAGGCCGACGGCCGCGCAGGACACGCCCGCGAGCGTGCGCTGCAACGCCGGAATCTCGCCATAGCGCGCATAGATCGCCGCAAGCACAGTGACGATCACCACGGGCGGGCCGACCAGACCGAAAAAGGCGGCGATGCTTCCCGGAATGCCGCGAAACCGCGCGCCGAAGACGACCGACAGATTGACGATGTTCGGCCCGGGCAGAAAGTGGCACAGCGCGAAGGCTTCATTGAATTCGTCGGGCGTCATCCAGCGATGCTGATCGACAATGGCGCGGCGCGCCCACACCAGCACGCCGCCGAAGCCGGCCAGCGACATTTTCGCGAAGGCCACGAAAAGCTCAAAAAGTCCCGGACGGATCGGCATCGCCGCATCGTCAGGCGGGGCTAGTGCGGACGTGCTTCCCGAAGACGTACTTTCTGGAGACATGCTTTCTGACGACATAGCCCGATTTAGAATGACCATGCGCCGCGGCCAAACGCTATTCCGATGCGGCGCGCATGCGTTGGACGCAAACCGGAACAGTCGGGCCTTGTCCCTAAGCTGCAAACCAGGGGCTTTTGCATCCGCGATTTGCCCCCTATATTGGGGGTGCCGGTTCGCCGGCTATGGAAATAAATGGCCGTCGTAATAAACCATTCGGACCCGGGGGCAGCACCCGGCGCCTCCACCAAAACCCGGATCATCCTCAATAAAGAGGCGGGTTTCGGCGGGGGCGAAACAGGATCGACGAGGGCGTAAAGGACTCGCTTTTTCCCGGTATTGTTCCGCCGTTATCGGGCTCTACAATAGTTGCAAACGACAACTATGCTCCGGTTGCTCAGGCTGCGTAACGCAGTTTGAAATACCGACTTAAAGTCCTGACGGATTAAGCCCCGTCAGGCGGGGTTCGGAGGCACCTGGCAACAGAAGCCTCCACTTTTTCTCTGGATCACGCCGGACTGGATCACGCCGGATTTATTGGCCGCCTGCATTGCGGCCCGCCAGAATATCTGCGATCTGCCTTTCGCGGAGGCTGACCTGCGGGCCATGACCGGGTAGCATGGATCGAACGGCGAGTCGGACCATTCATGTCCGGCCACCTGCACCATCTGAATTCGAGCAGACGACCTTTACAGGACCGGATAATGGCGACCGATCACATTCGTTATGATGTCCTCGCGCGCGACGCGCTGCGCGGCGTGCTCAAGCATGTGCTCGCGGACGCCGCCGAACACGGCCTTCCCGGCGAACATCATTTCTACATTACATTTCTCTCCAAGGCCGAGGGCGTGAAGATCTCCCCGCGCCTGCTGTCGCAGTATCCGCAGGAAATGACCGTCATCCTCCAGCATCAGTTCTGGGATCTGGTCGTGACCGATGACCGCTTCGAGGTCGGACTGTCGTTCAACGGCATTCCCGAGCGGCTTGTGATCCCGTTCAGCGCGATCAAGAGCTTCTTCGATCCGTCGGTGCAATTCGGGCTGCAGTTCGAGCCCGTCGATGCTCCCGCCGCCGAGGCGGATACACCGGTGGAATCGCTCCCGGTTACGGCTGCGCCGGAAAAGTCCGCCGAGACGGAAGAAGAGCCGGTGAAGCAAGGCGAAGGCGCCGAAGTTGTGCGCCTCGATCGCTTCCGCAAGAAGTAACATCGGCAAGCGATCTCAACCCGATCGTCTTGAGGCTTTCTAAGCGCGACCACGTTTTTCGCGGTGCGAGAAACGCTGACGCGGTTGCATGCCTTGCTGATGAGGTCCAGACTTCCGTGTTCCCGCAACACACTGGAAGTGACGATGGCCGCTCAGAGAAAAACCACGCGCACCGAGACCGACACTTTCGGACCGATCGAGGTGCCGGGGGATCACTATTGGGGCGCGCAGACCGAGCGGTCCAGGCACAACTTCAGGATCGGCAACGAACGCATGCCGATGCCGATCGTGCGCGCCCTGGCCATTGTCAAACTTGCCGCCGCGCAGACCAACCTCGAACTGGGGCTGCTCGACCAGCGCCGCGCCCGCGCGATCATCCGCGCCGCGCGCGAGGTGATCGACGGCGAACTGGACGGCAATTTTCCGCTGGTGGTCTGGCAGACCGGTTCGGGCACGCAGTCCAACATGAATCTCAATGAGGTGATCGCCAACCGCGCCAGCGAATTGCTCGGCGGCGTGCTCGGCACCAAGAAGCCGGTGCATCCGAACGATCATGTCAACATGAGTCAGTCGTCGAACGACTCGTTTCCGACGGCCATGCACATCGCCGCCGCCGAACGCATCGCCAACGACCTCGTTCCGGCGCTCATTGTGCTGCTGAAAGCTCTGCGTCAGAAGGAAAAGGCCTTCGCGAAAATCGTCAAGATCGGCCGCACCCACACGCAGGATGCGACACCGCTGACGCTGGGACAGGAATTTTCCGGCTATGCCGCGCAGGTCGAGAGCGGCATCGCGCGGATCCGCGCCGCCGCCAAGGATCTGTCTCCGCTGGCGCAAGGCGGCACCGCCGTCGGCACCGGCCTCAATTCCCACCCGCGCTTCGCCAAGCTCTTCGCGAAGAAGGTCGCGGCCCTCACCAAACTGCCCTTCACCACCGCGCCCAATAAATTCGAGGCGCTGGCATCGAACGACGCCTATGTCTTCGTGCATGGCGCGATCAATTCCACCGCGACCGGACTTTTCAAGATCGCCAACGACATCCGGCTGCTCGGTTCGGGTCCCCGCTCCGGTCTCGGCGAACTGATCCTGCCGGAAAACGAGCCGGGCTCCTCGATCATGCCCGGCAAGGTCAACCCGACGCAGTGCGAGGCGATGACCATGGTGTGCTGCCAGATTTTCGGAAATCAGACAGCCATCACGGTCGCGGGCAGCCAGGGACATTTCGAGCTCAATGTCTACAAGCCGGTGATGGCGCACTGCATGCTGCAATCGATTCAACTGATGGCAGACGTTTCGCGCTCATTTACCGAACATTGCATCGTCGGCATCCGCGCCGATGGAAAGCGAATCGATGAATTGATGCGCCGTTCGCTGATGCTCGTCACCGCGCTTGCACCCAAGATCGGTTACGACAATGCCGCGAAGGTGGCCAAGACTGCTCACGCAAACGGCACGACACTGAAAGAAGAGGCAATTCGTCTTGGCCTTGTGTCCGCTGCGGAGTTCGATCGGCTTGTAAAGCCGGAGAAGATGACTCGTCCGGGTCAATAGCGGATCACGCACATTAACATACTGTAATCTTAGGCGGACATGTCGTCGCACCACCTAAAGTCATACTTCTAATGGCTACCATCCGTGGCGCGACGCTGATACCTTTTCAATTGCGCCGCGCTGCATCAGCGCATGGAAAAACGAACCACATTCAAAACGGACGCGCGTGAGCAATTTGCTCTGACGAGTCCCCAACAGGACAAGCGCACCGGCGTTCATCACGTGCCGCATAAGCGCTGTTCACACCAACAAGGAGGCGTGATGGGTGATCTGGTGAACCTGAAGCAGGTAAAGAAACGCATCGCACGCGAAGCGTCGGAGAAGCAGGCGGAAATCAACCGCGCCCGCTTCGGCCGCACCAAGAGCGAACGGAGCCGCGATGAATTTCAGGCCACACGCGCCAGCGGCATCCTTGATCAGCACCGCATCGATGATGGAACGCCAGCATGAAATCGCCTGTCGTGAAACGCTCCATCGTCGTCGCCGGCCACAAGACCAGCGTCAGCCTTGAAGAAGCCTTCTGGAATGGCATGAAGGAAATCGCCTCGGTGAGAAGCCTCACCCTCTCCGAACTGGTGGGAGAAATCGACGGCGGCCGCCAGCAAGGAAACCTTTCCTCCGCGATCCGCCTCTTCGTGCTGGATTACTTCCGCTCGCGCGCAACTCATCCGACAGGGAACGGCAGCACGAGATTGCAGGCTGAGGGGCCGCATCCGTAATTTTCCGCACCGTGCAGTTACGATCCTGACTCCGCCGTAGGTTTTCGTCCGAATACCGCGGCGGGTCCGTTTCCGTTACTATGTACCTGTGCCTCGAAGCGCACACCGTTTCGAGGCCGGCTGCGGGGGCGGCTACAATCCTGATCCGCGCGGCGAGATCAACATCGTACATGGTCCAGCTTGTCGCCGGCCGCGAGACATCGTCTCGCTGCACGCGGTCGCTTGGCCAGAACGGGGGCCTTCCGATGCAGAACGACAATCTCACAAACATCGCCGACCATGCGGACGGATGCTCCGTTCGCGGCGTCAAGGAATTCGCCGTGGTGAAACGCTCCGTCGTGGTCGGCGGTCACAAGACCAGCGTCAGTCTCGAAGATGCCTTCTGGACCAGCCTGAAAGACATCGCGACGCGACGCGGCCTGCCGCTGTCCAGCCAGATCGACGCCATCGACCGCACGCGCAGGACCGCCAATCTCTCATCTGCGATTCGCCTGTTTGTGCTGGATCACTTCCGCACCCGCGCGGTGACATCGGTCTTCATCGGCGAACGGCAACCGTCGCATCACATTGCACGCTAGAACGTGCCCGCAGGAGCAGCGGGGCGCTGCTTCTGCAGCCGCATCGCACCCGGCGCAGGCCTGATGTCGATCGGCGGAGGCAACGGCTGGATCACTGCGTTTCCGCCTGAAGGTGCAGGCGTCGCAGCGCCCGGCGCCGGAGCCTGCGGAGGATGCGCCGTCACAGGCGGACGCGCCGGTGTCTTTGCTGCGGGTGTTTTCCGCCGCGGATCGCGAGCCGGCATTTTCACCTGCGATGGCGGAAGCGGCTCCACCGATGGCAGGTCCTCCTCCCACAACCGCTCATCTGCTTCCGGCGCCGGCGTCACGCCACGCTCAAGCTGGTCGAGCCGCCGGGTCTCACGATCGATCGCGCGCAGCCCCAGCCACGACGACAGCGCCGCTACATCGACTGTGCGCACGAGCCGGTCCGGCGCGCCGTTAAGGTCGATGCGAATTTCCGGACGGCCATTCAAGGGCCGCGCGGTCACCGGCGACATGATGGCGCGAAGATCGGCCTGATCCGCCAGCAGATCGTATCCACCCGCGATCGCGACACGCGCCCGCTTCGCTTCCAGCGAAGCCGTCTCGATCCGCAGCCGCCCATCCTTGATGCTGAAGGGAATCTGCGCCGACGGGACTGTCAGCGTCCCGGCAGCCAGCACGGGATCGACAACATCCCTGAGTTTGATGTCGTCGGTCGCCTGGCCGCTGTCGCTGGCCCGCATCGCCGCCTCGAACGCGCGCGGATCGAGACCCGCGATTCGTGCATCCGTCAGCGCGAGTGTACCGGCGCCCGACAATGCGCCGGTCAGACCGGCGGCGCTGCGGCCCTGGCCGGAGAGCGTCATCTGCAGCGCGGCCTTGCCCTCGGGCAACATAAGACCGCGATAGTGAAGCGCGGTGCCATCGACCCCAGCGGCCTGAATGCGTGCAGTGAATGACGTGCCCTGGTTTGTCACGCCCTGCCGGGCATCGAGATCAATAGAGGCTTCACCGCCGCCGATACGGCCTTTGACACTTTCGAGAACCAGCGACTGGCCATCGCCCGTGATGGCTCCGCCAAACGGACGCAGTTCGGCACCTCCAGGCAGAACAGCGCTCAAGGCCTGAAACGCCAGCTTGCCGCGCCAGCCGCGCAACCAGCCGCGATCCAGAGGCGTCGATGGATCATGTCCCGCTGCACCGAAAGCCAGGCCCGTCACGGCTGCCAGATCGAGCGTGTCGAGTCCGATCTCGCCATCGACGCCAGTCTCCTCGCCGCGCGTCAGTACCAGCCGCCCGCGCACACGCGATCCGCCGACCGTGGTATCGAGATTGTCGAAGGTGAGGATGTTACCCGACACATCAAGCCGCGACGACAGCGATATCGGCGATGCGCTTGCCGGCTTTGCCCCGATCAGCGTCGAAACATCCGCGCGGCGCACAGCGATGTTGAGCACCGCGGCGGGCTTCTCGGCCCAGGGATTTCCCGTGCCCTGAAACTCGCCGTCGATTTCCGCGCCCGAGAGCTTCGCCTTCAGTTGCAGCGGCGCACCCCAGGTGCCGTTCACCGAAGCCTCGAATTGGGCCGGACTGCTGCCGCCGGACAAAACACCAGCGAGCCCCAGCGTCTGAATCATCGCCGTTGTCGTCTCGGCGGACAGCTTTGCTTCCGCTGTAAAATCGCTTCCGCCCAAAGCGGAAATATCCAGTCCGGTTGCGATGTCGATTGCGGGCGCCGCCGTCAGCGTGACCGCGCCCTTGATTTGCGGCGCATCGAGGTCGAACACGACACGGCCGCTGGCGCGGGAGCGCTCGCGCGCGACATCTGCGGACAGCCGGGCTTTCACGGGACCGGAAAGCGATAGCGCATTCAGCCGACCCGCCACGGCGGGTGCGAACGGCGCCACCAGTCCGCCGATTCGCGCGAACGACGACGCGGTCGTTTCCAGCGCGAGCTTGCCCTTGCCGCCGATCCGGTCGAATGAGCCGGTGCCGGTGACGGCAAGATCGCCGCCCGCCTCTCCAATTTGTATCCGCTCAAGGGCTATTGTCGTTGGCCCGTAACTGAGCGTGAGGCCCGCCGGCTTCACCTCCTGCCCTGCGATCACTGCGCGTCCGGCATCCAGCGCTATCCGCGCCTCATCCGGAAGTGTGGCCTGGGGTCCGGCCAGCACCGCGACAAGCGATGACACGGCATCCACATCGAAGCTCGCAGCGGACAGCGCGGCCTCGAGGCGGGTCTTGCCGCCGTCGATCGTCAGCAGCGCCAGACGGCCATCGAGCGCGCCGCCATTGATCTCCGCCGTCATGCCATCGAGACCGATCCTGTCAGCGGCGACCGTCGCCTCGCCGCGCAGCCGCAACGGCTTCTGATTGCGATAGGTCGCATCGCTGCGCCCCTGCAGCCAGGCCGTCAGAACGTCCGGATCGCCGGATTCGACGCTCACCGGCCCGCTGAAACGCGCCGATGGTTCGGCTGTGGAAATCACGCCGCTGGCGGTTACGCGGGTCGCGCCCGGTGCGCGCATCTCGAATTTTTCGATAGTCCAGGACTTGGCGTCGGTTTGCAGCGTCGCGGCGACGTTCTGGAGCGGCCGGCCGCCCAGCCCGATCTGGTCGGCGCTCAATTCGATTTGCGATGGAATCGGCAGCACAGGCATCGACGTCACCAGCATGCGCAACGCTGGCAGCAATCGCAGGGGTTCGGTGGCCGCTGCGCCCGTCGCCAGCAGGCGGTCTGCATCCAGTTGCCGCGCCGCGAGCGCCAGTTTCAACAATGGCGCCGCACCGAAGCGGATATCGCCGCCACCGGTCAGCCTCAGCGCATTGTCATCGGGACCGTAAGCCGCTTCCACCTGATCGAAGGCGGCGGATGACGGATTGGCCTTGATCCGCGATGAAATTTTCCACGGCTGCCCCTTGTCCGTCGCCTTGGCGTCGGATGCGCGCGCGAGCACCAGTGCGCCGTCGAAATTCGGCACCCCGTTGTTGAAGGTCAGTGCGCCGTCGAGATCGGCCATCAGCGGACGGACACCGGGGTCCGCCGTGAAGTGCACGCGCGTCCCTTTGCCATCGCCCGTCTGTCCCGACGACAAGCGGAATGGAGTTGTCGCGCCAAGCAACTGGAACGAGCCCTCGCCTCGCATACTGCCGGCGAGCGCCCGTACCTCTCCGCTGAATTTTAGATCCTCCATCCGCAGCGTGCCGCCGCTGGCGGCATCATGGAGCACGATCTGTCCTGCGAGATTCATGCGGTCGATGGTGAGCGAGCCGAGATTGCCGCGCCCCCCGGCAGACGGCAGCCGAAAACGGCCCTGCCGGTCGAGACCGAGGTCGAGCGAGAAGCCGTTCAGCGTCAGTTCGCTGGCACGCCAGTCCCCCCGCATCAACGATCCGAGGCTGAACTCGACATCGAGCTTGCCCGCGCTCACCCATGGCGCGCCCTTGTCGCCAACGGCGACGTCGTACAGCCGCAGCGTGGGCGTCGGCAGCAGGAGGGCATCGAGCCTGCCATTCACCCGTACCGGCGCGCCGATGATCCGGGACGCTTCCGCCTCGAACTGGGGCCGGAACTGGTTCCAGTCAACGAAATACGGCCCGGCCAGCGCCGCGATCAGCGCAAGGATGAGAGCTATGGCCAGTCCAAGCAGCGTGGTCTGCAAGGTCTTTCCTCAGTGAGATCGGTTGATCCGGGATGGCAACAGCGCGTCACCGCCGTAAGCTGCGAACATTGAACCAGCCGATGGCTTGGAATACTAATTTTAACGTCCCTTGTTCACAACCCTGTGTGACAACGATGTCTGAAAAGCAGGCACGGCCCACGGACCGAACCGGCGCTTCGCCCGAAGCCATCATGTCGCATTACGACATGGGCAACGATTTCTTCCGGCTCGTGTTGGACCCGGAGATGATCTATTCCTGCGCCCTGTTCAAAGGCGATGACGACCTCATCACGGCGCAGTTTCACAAGCTCGACCATCACATCGAGGCAGCGGGCGCCGCGGGGACCGCGCGGGTGCTGGACATCGGCTGCGGCTGGGGCGCGATGCTGCGGCGGCTGGTCGATCATGCCGGCGTATCGCATGCGGTTGGATTGACGCTCAGTCCGTCGCAGGCCCGCTGGATCCGCGAGTACGACAACCCGAAGATCGAGGTGCTGGAGCAGGACTGGCGCGATCACAGGCCGGAGCGCCGGTACGATGCGATCATCTCGGTCGGCGCCTTCGAGCATTTCGTCCAGAAGGGCCTCGATCCCAAGGTCAAGCTCGACGCCTATCGCGAATTCTTCGCCTATTGCGACCAGGTTCTCGCTATCGGCGGCAGGCTATCGCTGCAGACCATCGCCTATTCCGAGCGCACCAAGGTGCAGCCGCTGCTGGACAAGACCTTCCCGGACAGCGATCTGCCGCTGGAATGGGAGCCGATCGCTGCAGCCGAAGGCACCTTCAGCCTGATCGCCGCACGCAACGACGCGGATCACTACTATCGGACACTGGTGCTGTGGGAGCAGAACCTGCTGGCGAATTACGACAAGGCTGTCGCACTGGTCGGCAAGGCGCGCACCGACGAATTCCGCCGCTATCTGCGCATGTCGGCAGTCGGATTTCGTGCCGGGATGGTCAGCCTGATGCGCTACAGTTTCCGGAAAAAATACTGAGGCTCATCCGAACCGGATATCGAGACCGCCGATCGGAATTCCCTCAAGCTCCGTCGTCCACCGCTCGCCCGGCTTCACCGGCATGGCCTTGGTGAGCGTGCCGGTGGTGATGATCTCGCCCGCCGCGACCTGCGGATTGTGCCGATCCTGCGCCAGCAGGGCGACCAGGTGTTTCAACGCAGACAGCGGCCCATCCAGAACGTCACGCGCGTGGCCAGGTTCGGCAAGTTCGCCGCAACGAAGCGTGATCGAAAAATTCGACAACGGGCCAAACCATTTGTCGGCATCGTCGCCGATCTGATGGCGCTCGCCGACAAACAGCGCGCCGTGCAAACCGAATGCCGCGACTGTGTCCGGCGGCGCGAACTTCCAGTCCGGAAAAACCGACTGCACGATCTCGTAGCCGTGCGCCACCCAGCCGATACAGGACAGAAGATCGCGCTCATCCATGCCCGGCTCCGGCGCGGTGGCCATACCGAAGACAATCTCGGGCTCGATGCGCGGTTCGGCAAATGTAGCCAGCGAAGCAGACCCATCGGTATCCGCGAGGTTGCGAACGGTGCTGTCGTACATGTAGCCCCAGATCGGTGCATAGACGCCGTACTGTTCCCAGATCGTGCGGTTGGTGAACCCGATCTTGCGGCCAAGCACCTTCTCGCCGCGCGCTTCGCGCAGACCGCGCACCAGCGGGGTGATCCGGTAGGCATTAGCAAGATCGAAAGCCGGATCGCGCGACGAGAACGGGGTGATCTGCCGCCCGCTCTGGTCGAGAACGGAGATCAACTCGCGCGCCGCGGCGCCGGGCTCGATGGCAGCCGCGATAGTCATGCGGGCAAAATCTTTCCGGGATTGAGAATGTTCTGCGGATCGAGCGCGGCTTTCAGCGCGCGCATCGCCTGCACAGCCTCGGGGCCAAGCTCGGTTTCGAGATACTTCTGCTTGCCCTGCCCGATGCCGTGCTCGCCAGTGCAGGTGCCGCCCATGGCCTGCGCGCGCTCCACCAGCCGGTGCAGGAATCCGTCGGCGCGCTGCATCTCGTCCGGATCGTTGACGTCCACCAGCATCGAGCAATGGAAATTGCCGTCGCCGACGTGGCCGACAATGGGCGACAGCAGGCCGACCGTCTCCAGATCCTTCTCAGTCTCGACCACGCATTCGGCCAATCGCGAGATCGGCACGCAGACGTCGGTCGCCACTGCCTGCGCCCCCGGACGAAGCCCGCGGACTGCCCAGTAGGCGTCATGCCGCGCCTGCCACAGCCGGGTGCGATCCTCCGGCCGCGTCGCCCATTCAAATCCGCCGCCGCCGCATTCCTTGGCGATTTCCCCGAACATCGCCGACTGCTCGGCCACGTCCGCTTCCGTGCCGTGGAATTCCAGCAAAAGCAGCGGCGTCTCCGGCAGCGTGAGCTTGGAATAGGCGTTGCAGGCTTTGACCTGTGCCGCGTTCAGCAGTTCGATGCGCGCCACCGGAATCCCGGTCTGGATCGCCAGAATGGTGGCGTCGCACGCGCCTTTTACGGTGGCAAACGAGCAGGCGCCCGCGGCAATGCTTTGCGGAATGCCGCGCAGCTTGAGCGTGATCTCGGTGATGATCCCGAGGGTACCTTCCGCGCCGATGAACAGGTGCGTGAGATCGTAGCCGGCGGAGGATTTCTTGGCGCGCGTGCCGGTGGTGATGATCTCGCCGTCGGCGCGCACGACTTTCAGCGCAAGAATGTTGTCCTTCATCGTGCCGTAGCGAACGGCATTGGTGCCCGACGCACGGGTCGCGGCCATACCACCGATGGACGCATCGGCACCCGGATCAATCGGAAAGAAAAGACCCTGATCGCGCAGATGTTCGTTCAGCGCCTTGCGGGTCACGCCCGGCTCGATCACGCAATCCAGATCATCGCCATGAACCGCAAGAATACGGTTCATTTCGCGCAGGTCGATACAGATGCCGCCCGCGGGAGCATTGACCTGCCCCTCCAGCGAAGTGCCGGTGCCGAACGGGATCACCGGAATGCGGTGCTTCGCGCATATCCGCACCACGTCCTGAACGTCCGCCGTGCTCTGCGCCATCACCACCGCGTCCGGCGGCTGCATCGGCAGCCAGGTGGTGGTATGGGCGTGCTGTTCGCGCACCGCCTGCGATGTGATGAGGCTGTTACCGAAACGTGCGGCAAGCGCTTCGATGGCGCTGGACAAAGCGGATGCTGGGGGACGTGTCAGGGCTGCGTTGGAGAAGGCCACGGTTGCTCTTTTCGTTTCTTTCGAGGCTGTTGTGGCGCGAAACGTGGCAAAGGATGTATAGCGGGTCAAGAGAGTGGTACCGACACGCACGGGAATTGAGATGACCTCCAGCGCGCCTGCAAAAGACAATGCGCCGCAACATATCGCGGCGCCGTTCCTGACGACGGTGATGCAGATCGAACCGCAGTGGATCGACTACAACGGCCATCTCAACATGGCCTATTACAACGTGCTGTTCGATCGCGGCATCGACCAGATGTGGCTCGAACTCGGCATCGGCCCGCAATACATGAAAGAGCGCAACTGCTCGACATTCACGGCGGAAGCGCATGTGCGCTATCTGCGGGAGGTTCATTTCGGCGATCCTGTCCAGGTCTCAGTCTACCTGATCGCAGCGGACGAAAAGCGCCTTCACACCTTTGAAGAGTTGCGCCACGCCACCGAGGGCTGGATTTCAGCCACCTCGGAGAACATGACGCTTCACATGGACATGACGGCGCGGAAGACCGCGCCGTTCCCGCCGGATATCGCCGCGCGCATCTGCGATGTGATCGCCGCACACGGCAAGGTGCCCAAGCCGGATGGCATTGGCCGGCGCGTTGGCATGCCGGCCAGATAGCGCCATCGCGGCCCCGCGAGGCGCTTATGGCCCGCCGCTGCGGCGCGCCAGACCGACCACCGCCGAGATCAGGAACAGGATCAGGGCGACAAAGAAGACGATCTTGGCGATTTCGATCGAGGCGCCCGCGATGCCGCCGAAGCCCAGAAGGGCCGCGACCAGCGCGATAACCAGAAATGTGACCACCCAGCTCAACATGACATGCTCCTGCGGTTTGTTTTCGAGCGCGGAAGCCAGCGCTCCGACTGGGAAACCAATCCGCCAGCGGGGCCGGAGTTCCGCCCTGTGCCGCCCGTTTAAATTCTTCGGAAACGGGGGCTGACGGGAACAAATCCGCCCGATTGGGCTCCATGCGCGCCGGTTTTCCGGGGAAACCAGCCCTGCAGGTGTGCCCAATCATGCCTATATGTCCCGATATCCTGATATGAAACCTCCCCTTTCCCGCCTCGCGATGCCATCGTGACGGCAAAGACGAATCGCATGACCGAACCGAACAAGCTGCCGCCCTCAGACTTTCGCGATGTGCCGAGCCACCAGCCTGCCGCTGGCGGCATCGCAGCCCGTGCGCGTGCGTCGGCAGCCCCGCAATATCTGACCGCGCTCAATCCGGAGCAGCGCGAGGCGGTCGAGACGCTTGAAGGCCCGGTGCTGGTTCTGGCGGGCGCAGGCACCGGCAAGACGCGCGTGCTGACCTCGCGCATCGCACATATCCTTTCAACCGGCCGCGCCCGGCCGCACGAAATTCTCTCCGTCACCTTCACCAACAAGGCGGCGCGCGAGATGAAGCATCGCCTTGGCCAGATGCTCGGCCAGGCGGTCGAGGGCATGCCGTGGCTCGGCACCTTCCATTCCATCGGCGGCAGAATTCTCCGCTATCACGCCGAACTGGTGCAGTTGAAATCGAACTTCACCGTGCTCGATGTCGACGACCAGATTCGCCTGCTCAAGCAGTTGCTGCAGGCCGAAGGCATTGACGACAAACGCTGGCCGGCGCGGATGCTGGCCGGGTTGATCGACGGCTGGAAAAACCGCGGACTGACGCCATCGCAGGTACCTGCAGGTGAAGCCGCCGTCTTCGGCAACGGCAAGGGCGGCAAGCTCTATGCGACCTATCAGGAGCGGCTGAAGATTCTCAACGCCGCGGACTTCGGCGACCTCTTGCTGGAGAACATCCGCCTGTTCCGCGAGAACCCCGATGTGCTGCGGCAGTATCAGGGCCGCTTCAAGTATATCCTGGTCGACGAGTATCAGGACACGAACGTCGCGCAGTATCTCTGGCTCCGCCTGCTGGCGCAGGCACCATCCAATCAAACTGTACCTGCGATTGCGCCGCAGGACGCCGACAAAGCAACGCAAGTTCCGAGTCTGACGGTCGCCGCGCCGAAAAACATCTGCTGCGTGGGTGACGACGACCAGTCGATCTATGGCTGGCGCGGCGCGGAGGTGGATAACATCCTGCGCTTCGAGCACGATTTTCCGGGCGCGAAAGTCATTCGCCTCGAGCGCAACTACCGTTCGACCGGACATATTCTCGCGGCGGCCTCGCACCTGATCGCACACAATGAAGGCCGCCTCGGCAAAACGCTGCGCACCGAAGATCACGACGGCGAAAAGGTCACCGTCACCGGCGCATGGGATTCGGAAGAAGAAGCCCGCGGCATCGGCGAGGAGATCGAGCAGATTCAGCGCGCCGGCCAGAAGCTGAACGAGATCGCCATCCTCGTGCGCGCCTCCTATCAGATGCGCGAGTTTGAAGACCGCTTTGTCACGCTTGGCCTGCCCTACCGCGTGATCGGCGGCCCGCGTTTCTATGAACGCGCGGAAATCCGCGATGCGCTGGCCTATCTGCGCGTCATCAATTCGCCTGCCGATGACCTTGCCTTCGAGCGCATCGTTAATGTGCCAAAGCGCGGCCTCGGCGACGCCACCGTGCAGATGCTCCACGACATTGCCCGCAAGCGCCGCGTTCCGCTGACCGAAGCGGCGCGTCAGGTGATCGAGACCGACGAACTGAAGCCGAAGGCGCGCGGCAGCCTGCGCGATGTCATCGCCAATTTCGACCGCTGGCGCGCGCAGCGCGATATCGTTCCCCATACGCAGCTCGCCGAAATCGTGCTGGATGAGTCCGGCTATACCGAGATGTGGCAGAAGGACCGCTCGGCTGATGCCGCGGGCCGTCTCGACAACCTGAAGGAACTGGTCCGCTCCATGGAGGAGTTCGAGAACCTGCAGGGCTTCCTCGAGCATATCTCGCTGGTGATGGACCGCGAGGGCGGCGTGGACGAGGACGCGGTGTCGCTGATGACGCTGCATTCCGCCAAGGGACTCGAATTCGACAATGTCTTCCTGCCCGGCTGGGAAGAAGGCCTGTTTCCGAGCCAGCGCACGCTGGACGAACAAGGCCGCGCCGGGCTCGAGGAAGAACGCCGTCTCGCCCATGTCGGCATCACGCGCGCGCGCAAACGCGCGATGCTCTACTTCGCCACCAACCGGCGCATCCATGGCTCGTGGACCACGACCATTCCTTCGCGTTTTCTCGACGAACTGCCGGCGGCGAATGTCGAAATCACCGAGAGCAAGGGCGGCTCGGGATGGGGCGGCTCCGGCGGTTACGGCACATCACGCTTCGACAATGTCGAGACATTCGGTTCGAGCTATTCGACGCCGGGCTGGCAGCGCGCGCAGGCCAACCGCGCCCGCAGCGGCGGCAGAGGGTTTGACGAAACCGGCGCGCGCTATGACTCAGGCTCGCGCGGCAATGCCAGCCGCAAACCGATGGTCATCGAAGGCGAACTGATCGCGAAATCCACCGGCGCCCATTCGGACTACGCGCCCGGGGATCGCGTGTTTCATCAGAAATTCGGCTATGGCCACGTCGCCAAGGTGGACGGCAACAAGCTCACCATTGCGTTTGAAAAAGCCGGCGAGAAGAAGGTGGTCGACAGCTTTGTGAGCCGTGCGTAGCAGGCCTCGCCGCTGCGCATGACAAAATTGAATTTGTCGCAGTAGAATTTTCGCTGCGCGCGGCAGCCATCCAGCAGTCATTCCATATTGCGCAAGGGCGTCTGCGCGCCTATGTCATGCTCCCGCCCTGGCAGACCCCACCATGTCCCCCATCATCTCGATCAAAAATCTCTCGAAGACCTATGCCTCCGGCTTCACGGCGCTGAAGAATATCAACCTCGATATTCGCGCCGGGGAAATCTTCGCATTGCTCGGCCCGAACGGCGCCGGAAAGACCACGCTGATCGGCACCATCTGCGGGCTGGTCGGCGCGACCGAGGGCACTGTCACCGTCGGCGGCCACGACAATGTCAGGGACTACCGCGCGGCGCGCGCGATGATCGGACTGGTGCCGCAGGAACTGCATACCGACGCATGGGAAAGCCCGTGGTCCACCGCATCATTCAGCCGGGGGCTCTTCGGCAAGCCGAAGAATCCCGCGCATATCGAGAAGGTGCTCAAGGACCTCTCGCTGTGGGACAAGCGCAAGAGCCAGATCATCACCCTGTCCGGCGGCATGAAGCGCCGCGTGATGATTGCCAAGGCGCTGGCGCACGAACCGCAGATTCTCTTCCTCGATGAACCGACCGCCGGCGTCGATGTCGAATTGCGCAAGGCGATGTGGGACGTGGTGCGCGAACTGCGCGCTTCGGGTGTGACCATCATCCTCACCACGCATTACATCGAGGAAGCCGAGGAGATGGCGGACCGGGTCGGCGTCATCAACAAGGGCGAGATCGTGCTGGTCGAGGAAAAGGCCAAGCTGATGCAGAAGCTCGGCCGAAAGCAGCTCAAGCTGCATCTGCAGGAAAAGCTGACGGCCATTCCCGCGGCACTCGCCGCGCATCACCTCGAACTGTCGGCCGATGGCGGCGAACTGATCTACACCTACGACACCAAGGGCGAGCGCACCGGCATCACCGCCCTGCTCAACGACCTCAGCGGCGCCGGTGTCCGCTTCAACGATCTCAACACCACCCAAAGTTCGCTCGAAGAAATCTTCGTCAGTCTGGTGCATCAATAATGAACCTGTATGCCATTCGCGCGATCTACAAATTCGAGATGGCGCGCACCTTCCGCACGCTGCTGCAAAGCGTTGTCTCGCCGGTGATCTCGACATCGCTGTATTTCGTGGTGTTCGGCTCGGCGATCGGCTCGCGTATCACCGAGATCGACGGCGTCAGCTACGGCACCTTCATCGTACCCGGCCTGATCATGCTTTCATTGCTGACGCAGAGCATCGCCAACGCCTCTTTCGCGATCTACTTCCCGAAGTTCACCGGGACGATCTATGAACTGCTGTCCGCACCCGTCTCGTCGTTCGAGGCCGTGGTCGGCTACATCGGCGCCGCGGCCACCAAGTCGATCATTCTGGGCCTCATCATTCTCGCCACCGCCGGGCTGTTCGTGCCGCTGAAGATCGCCCATCCGTTCATGATGCTGACGTTCCTGGTGCTCACGTCGGTGACCTTCAGCCTGTTCGGCTTCATCATCGGCATCTGGGCCGATGGTTTCGAGAAACTGCAAGTGATCCCGCTCTTGGTCATCACGCCGCTGACATTCCTGGGCGGCAGCTTCTATTCCATCCATATGCTGCCGCCGATCTGGCAGACCGTGACCCTGTTCAATCCCGTCGTTTATCTCGTCAGTGGCTTCCGCTGGAGCTTCTTCGAGATCGCCGATGTCAGCGTCGCCGTCAGCCTCGGCATGACGCTGGGCTTCCTCGCGCTGTGTCTCGTGGCGGTGTGGTGGATCTTCCGTACCGGCTATCGTCTCAAGACTTGATCCCAAACGAAAAGCGCCCCGCGAGCGGGGCGCATGGGCAGTGGCTTCGTCCCGCTCAGTTCGGACGCCAGTTTCCATTGCTGTCGTAATGGCCGGTAGCCCCACTGCCGGGTGGCGGAGGCACCGTCGTCGGTTGCACCGCATTGCTGACGCCGGTGCCGACCACATTGAGCGTGCCGGCCACGGCGCCAACGCCTGCGCCGAGCGCGCCGCCGACCAACCCACCGACCGGCCCGGCAGCCGTCCTGCCCTGATAGGTGCCTTGCGCGGCACCGCTGATGGCGCCGTTCACAGGGTCCTGCTGTGCAACGGCAGGCATCGCCGAAAGAGCCAGCACCGCCGCGGTGGAAATGAAAGCTATAAATTTCATCTGAAAAACCTCCCTGCCCGGCCGGGTCCGGCCTTGAAGCAAATCAGTCAGGGAAGGTTGCGTCAGCGCGGGCCGAAATACAATGCGGAAGGACCGAACACCCGCCGGTTTCCCCGCCGGAATGTCTTAAAAGTCACAACGGCAACTTGCCGCATACAGCAAGGAAGGCGCCTCCGAGAGCCGGACGCGCCTTCGAGATATAGCCGCAGAATGGATTAGCGGTGACGGCGGTGGCGATAATGACGATGGCGATAGTGACGGCGGTTGTCGATTCCGAGCACGCCATTGACGCCGCCGACGATTCCGCCAACGCCAGCACCGACGGCGCCGCCGACCGCGCCACCCACCGGCCCCGCCGCACGGTTGCCGCGATAGGAGCCTTCCCTCGCGCCGCCTTCCATGCCCCTGATGACACCCTGCGCATGCGCAGCGATCGGCACAGCCAGAACGGCAAGCGCCGCCACAACAAACGTGAAGCGGCGATGCGCCGCCGTGAACATGAACAGGGCTTCGGTCTTCATTACGTGAATCTCCTCGATCTGATGGAATCTTGCCGTTTCAGCAACGCCCACCACGCCGAAAGGTTGCGTCAATTTGGCGAAAACACGCCGTAAACAAGAGCAGTTCACGAAAGCGTTTGCCTGCCTCCATCAACCTTAAGACGAAGTCACTGTGAAAAAAGCCACTTTCCATGCTTTATTGCACGATGAAGCGAGAGGGGCGGAGACGAGGCGAACGTCATGCGTGCGATTTTGATATCAGTGACCGGTCTGGTGCTGCTCTCGGGCAGCGCTGCGAACGCGGCCGTCTCCATCCTCGTCAACAAGGACACGCAGCAGATGACCGTCTCGGTTGACGGCACACCGCGTTACACTTGGCCCGTCTCCAGCGGCAATCCCTCGCACGAAACGCCGAATGGCAGCTTCAAGACATTCCGGATGGAAGAGGATCATTACTCGAAGGAATTCGACGATGCGCCGATGCCGAACGCGATCTTCTTCACCAAGCAGGGTCACGCCATCCATGGCACCGATGCGGTGAGCCGCCTCGGCACGCCGGCTTCGCATGGTTGCGTGCGGCTGTCGCGCGCCAACGCGCTGAAACTGTGGGGTCTTGTCAAGGCGGAAGGCCTGCTCAACACCACGGTGACGCTGACCGGATCGTCGCGCGTTGCGCTGGCGCGCAATCCCCGCACCCGCACGGCGGTCGCTCGCGGCGATGACGCCGCAAGCCAGCCAGTGCAGATCGCGCCACAGGGCGGCTACAGCGAAGACCTCAACGCCAACACGCGCGCGCGTCAGGTCTCGCCCGATCGTGTCTACCGCGATCCGTCCTATCCGCAGGATCAGGCCTATTATGGACCGGCAGACGCCGGCCCGATGCAGCGCCGCATCTACCAGCAGCGCGGCTACTATCAGGGTTACGAGCAGGATTCGCGTTATCAGCAACAGCGCTACGCCTATCCGCGCGGCGGCTATTACTACTACGCGGAGTGAACGCGGCAGCTATTCGTCCGGCGTCCTGAGCCTGCGCCACACCGCGCCGAGCACATTGGAATAGTCGTCGGTCCAGACCCGCTGGCCTTCGGTCGCTTCGGTCATGGCCCACTTCTCGTCCGAGGCAATCTTGCCGACATCGGCTTCCTCGCGTGCCGAGATCACGACGTTGGTCGTGAAGATATACTCGGCGTCGCGCCCGGAATCCTCGTTGAACACCCAGCTTTTCAGGTCGTTCTCCTCGGCGATCCCGACGACGACGCTCGCAAGCTCGAGATGCCGGTTCGACACATGCATGACCACCGCGCCCTGCGGCGCGAGCTTGGCCTTGTAGATCGCCATCGCCTCTTCGGTCGCCAGATGGATCGGAATCGCGTCCGATGAATAGGCATCGACGATGATCAGGTCGTAAGCACCGTCCGGCTCCTTGGCGAAGGTGAGCCGCGCATCGCCGATCACCGGCTTCATCTTGGGATCGCACGAATTGATATAGGTGAAGTATTTCGGATCGCGCGCCGTATCGACCATGGTCTGGTCGATCTCGAAATACGTCCAGTCTTCTCCAGGCATCGACTGACAGGCGAGCGTGCCGGAGCCGAGCCCGATCACCGCCACGCGAATGGGGCCGCCCTTGCGCTCGCGTATCGCGGCAATCGCGCGGCCGATGCCGCCGTCCTTGTGATAATAGCTGATCGGCTCGGGCCGTCCCTTGATCGGCGTGCCGTCATCGTTGAGAAATTTTTCAGCGCCGTGAATGGTCGTGCCGTGCATCAGCACATGGTACTGGCCGTTCGCTGTCACCACGATCTTGTGGACGCCGAAGAAGCTGCGCACCGTTTCGACACGTCCGTCGTCGGCGGGATAAACGCGGATCAGGATGAGCCCCAGCGCGACGAGCCCGGCGATCCTCCAGCGGCCAATGCGCCACAGCACCGCGAGCAACATCATGACGCTGGCAAAAGCGGCCACCACCCAGATGCGATTGGTTTCCAGAAATTCAGTGATTGTTCCCTGCCGGTAGGAAACGGCAATCAGAACAAATCCGGCGATCACCGCAAGCAGCCAGAGACTGAAACCTCCTCGCTTTGCTGTCGTCCCGGCCGGGCGACACAGCGCGGCGAGCGCCAGCAGGATCGGGTATTCGGCAATCCACGAGAAGGTGTAGGGTGCGATCAGGCCCGCGAACAATCCGCCGACCATGCCGCCAAACGACAGCGCAACGTAAAAGCCCGTGAGATAACGCGCGGCAGGCCGCGTGCGCGCCAGCTCGCCATGGCAGGCCATGGCGATGATGAAGAAACAAAGCTGATGCCCGCCAAGCGTCAGCAGCAGGTTCTGCTCGCCGCCGATCACCAGAAGGATCATCACGCCGGCGATGGCGAACGGCTGGAGCAGCAACATCAGCCCGTGCGGCAACAGCGGGCGCGACTGGAACACCAGCACCCATGTCAGAAGATACAGCGACAGCGGCAGGACCCACAGCAGCGGCGCCGCCGCGACGTCGGTTGATATGTGCGCCGTCACCGCGATCAGCAGACCCGACGGCACGGCGGCCAGGAATATCCAGCGCAGCCGCGTCGGCCAGCTTGGCGCGGGTGCGTCCCCGTCCGCTGCGCTGACAGCGTCAACCGTCATCGGCGGCGAGCGCAGCAACAGGACGCCGCAGGCCGCGATCAGAACGATGAGCAATGCATAGCCGCCGGTCCAGATCACATTCTGGGTTCGCAGCGAAAACATCGGTTCGAACAGCACCGGATAGGACAACAGGGCAAGGAAACTGCCGATGTTCGAGGAGGCGTAAAGAAAATACGGATCGGGACCGTCGGGATGGCCGGTGCGGACGAACCAGGCCTGCAGCATCGGATTGTTGGCCGCGAGCGCGAAGAACGGCAGCCCGATCGAGACCGCGAACAGCCCGAGCAGCCAGAACGCATAGCCGCTGGCTGGTGGCTCCCCCCACCCGCTCGCAATCGACAACGGCAAGGTGAGCAGCGCGGCGATCAGCAGCAGAAGATGGATGACGACCGGCGCAGTTCGGCTCTTCAAGGTCATCAGATAGTGGGCATAGGCGTAGCCGCCGAGCAGCAGCGACTGGAAAAACACCATCGCCACCGACCACACCGCGGGCGAACCGCCGAGCCGCGGCAGCACCATTTTCGTGAACAGCGGCTGAACCGAGAACAGCAGCAGGGCGCTGGTGAAAATCGCCACGGTGTAAACCACCAGCACAAGCGCGTTCCTCGCGCCGAAAGACTGGCCCGTGGTGTCGGACGGTATCGAATTCATGAAGGCTCCGGAACATGTCCGGCACATCACCGGAGACGGTGCCGAATGGAGCACAGCCGCCAGCGGCGAGCAATAACATGCGCGTGACAGAAATCACTCGCGCGTGACGTACTCTAATACTATGACGTGATGCATGTCGGACTACGATGCACTCATTATCGGCGCGGGCCATAACGGCCTGACCTGCGCGGCCTATCTCGCGATGAACGGCTTGCGCGTGAAGGTCGTCGACCGGCGAAAGGTGGTCGGCGGCGCGGCGGTCACCGAGGAATTCCATCCCGGCTTCCGCAACTCCGTGGCGGCCTACACCGTGAGCCTGCTCAATCCGAAGGTGATCGCGGATCTCGATCTGCACCACCATGGCCTGCGGATCGTGGAACGCCGCGCCCAGAATTTCCTGCCCGCGCCCGATGGACGCTATCTGCTCACCGGCGACGGACGCACCCATCAATCGATCGCAAAGTTCAGCGAACGGGATGCCCTGCGGATCGACGATTTCAACCGCGAACTGGAAACCATCGCCGACGTGCTGCGCGCCTTCGTGCTGCGCGCGCCGCCGGATGTGGTCGAGGGTTTCGGCCTTCGCGCCATCCGCGAAGGGTTCAATGCGCTCTCCAGCGCCAACATCCTGCGCGGCCTGTCGCTGGAGAGCCAACGCCTGCTGCTCGACCTGTTCACACGCTCGGCGGGCGACATGCTGGACGACCGCTTCGAGAGCGATCTGGTCAAGGCGCTGTTCGGGTTCGATGCCGTGGTCGGGAACTATGCCAGCCCCTACGCGGCGGGGTCGGCCTACGTCATGCTCCATCATGCCTTCGGCGAGGTGAACGGCCGCAAGGGCCTCTGGGGCCACGCCATCGGCGGCATGGGCGCGATCACCCAGGCCATGGCGGCGGCGGCCCGCGCCCACGGAGCGGACATCGAGACCGAAGCCGGTGTCCGGGAGGTCATTGTGGAGGGCGACCGCGCGATCGGCGTCACTCTCGATAACGGTACAATGATAAAGGCGAAATATGTCGCCTCGAGCGTGAATCCGAAGCTGCTCTACACCCGGCTGATCCCGCGCGACGCCCTGCCGAAGCCATTCCTCGACCGCATCAAGACCTGGCGAAACGGGTCCGGCACCTTCCGGATGAACGTCGCCCTTTCAGCCTTGCCCTCCTTCAAGGCGCTCCCCGGCGAGGGTGACCACCTGACCGCGGGCATCATCATCGCCCCCAGTCTCGGCTACATGGACCGCGCCTGGCTCGATGCCCGCGCCCACGGCTGGAGCCGGGAACCGGTGGTCGAGGTCCTGATCCCGTCCACGCTGGACACCTCGCTGGCTCCGCCGGGCCGGCATGTCGCCAGCCTGTTCTGCCAGCACGTCGCGCCGGAACTCCCGGACGGGCGGTCATGGGACGACCATCGGGAGGAAGTCGCCGACCTGATGATCGCCACCGTGGACCGCTACGCACCCGGCTTCGCTCGCAGCGTAATCGGCCGGCAGGTGCTCTCCCCGCTTGATCTGGAGCGCGAGTTCGGACTTCTCGGAGGCGACATTTTCCATGGCGCGCTGTCGCTCAATCAGCTCTTTTCGGCCCGGCCGATGCTGGGCCATGGCGGCTACCGGGGGCCGCTGAAGGGCCTCTATCACTGCGGCTCCGGCGCCCATCCCGGCGGCGGCGTGACCGGCGCGCCGGGCCACAACGCTGCGGCTGTTATCCTGCGGGATCATCAGGGAATCTTCACTTAAAGAGCTGTGGAAAGAGCGCTTCACGGCTGTTGAGAACCTGTGGATAACCCTGTGGATAATCAGTGGATTTCCGCTTGGTTAAGGTTTTACTAACGTGTTGAAAACCCGGGTTAACAAAGTGTGAAGAACCCCGGTATGTTCGGTGCGTAACCGGTGGACAGATTGTGGGAAAATGGGCGATGCAATCACGAAACTCAGCCCGCTGGACCCGCCCGTGACCGCATCAGATTCCCCGCCCGTGACCCAGGCCACCTTCGCCATCGGTGACGAGCGGACCGCCAGCCGCATCGTGGACGCGATCACCGAAAGCTATCCCAGCCACGACCTTGCCATTGCCGCCTTCGAGGCGCCGGGCGGCCGCTGGGACATCACCATGCATTTCGGCGAACCGCCGGATCAGGACTTCATCCGCTCGCTGGTGACTGACACCGCGGGCGAAGCCGCCGCGAGTTCCATCGTCTTCGGCACCGTCGAAACCAAGGACTGGGTCAAGGCCAGCCTCGCCGATCTGGTCCCGGTCAGCGCCGGGCGGTTCATCGTCCATGGCAGCCACGATCGCGATCGGGTGCCGACCAACAAGCTCGGGATCGAGATCGAGGCGGCGCTGGCCTTCGGCACCGGCCACCACGGCACCACACGCGGCTGCCTGCTGCTGCTCGATCAGGTGCTGAACCAGCGCACCCCCAAGCGGGTTCTGGATCTCGGTTCCGGAACCGGGGTGCTGGCCATCGCAGCGGCGAAGGCGCTCCGACGCCGGGTGCTGGCGACCGACATCGACTTCCGATCAGTGATCGTGGCGAGCGAAAATGCCCACCTCAACGGCGTCGGGACTCTGGTCGAGGCTGTCCATGCTACCGGCTTTCATGCCCCGGACTTTGCCGCCAACGGCCCGTTTGGCCTCGTGATGGCGAACATCCTGGCCAACCCGCTGCGGCGGCTGGCCCCGGACATGGCGCGGCATCTGGCGCCCCATGCTTTCGTGATCCTGTCGGGATTGCTGCCGCATCAGGCGAACAGCGTGGTGGCCGCCTATCGCGGCGCGGGCCTGAAGCTGCTCAAGCGCATCCAGATCGACGGCTGGAGCAGCCTTCTGATGCAAAGGCGCTGAGGGCGCGTCATTCCGGGGCGTGAGCCATTGCGAGCGAACCCGGAATCCGGTTGCGGCGGAAAAACTCTTCTGCATTCCGGATCAGTCCGCAGGTCCGGACTGTCCGGAATGACGGCATTCTGGTGAATGATCGGATGTCTTATTCCCGTTTCATCCGGTGAGGCGTGATATCGGCCTCGGTGTAGCCAGCTTCAAATCGCGCCCGGCGCGCCTCGCGCTGCAGCCGGTTTTCGGTCAAGCGATCCAGCATCTGGACGATGACCCCGCGCGGCTCCTTGATGGTCACCGCCGGAATGCTGCCGCCCTGATGAGTCGGCGGCGAAATCTTCTCAAACATAAAAGCTGGCATGCCCTATCCCCTCTTCGTTGAGTTGAAAAACACACCCCTTCGCATTTCCGCGAGGTCCACTTCGTTGAAGCATCTTTGCTCTCAAATGGTTCCTCTCATTGGCCTTCCCTGTAGGCACCGATTACAAAGCATGGATCGTGCCATTCACAATTGACGCAGCCCCATGACACGGCTGCCGATTGCCCGCCAATTCCACGCCTCATAAGGTCGCGCAATGTTCGAAGCCCAATTCCAGACATTCGAGGACCCCGAGGGCGGTGTCGCACTGGCTGCGCGGCTGTCCGCCTTCCGTGAGGAACTGCTGCGCCGGCAACTCACGGGATTCGTGATTCCCCGCGCCGACAGCCAGCAAAACGAATATGTGCCGCCGAGCGACGAGCGGCTGGCGTGGCTGACAGGGTTCACCGGCTCGGCGGGACTGGCGATCGTCCTGACTGGCGAAGCGGCGCTGTTCGTGGACGGCCGTTACACCATTCAGGCCGCAAAGCAGGTCGATACCAGTGCATGGAACATCGAATCCCTGATCGAGCCGCCGCCGGAAAGCTGGCTGACCGCACATCTGTCGCCCGGCGACCGCCTCGGATTTGATCCCTGGCTGCACACTTCGGCGGCAGCCGAACGACTGGCCAAAGCCTGCGAGAAAGCCGGGGCCGAACTGGTCGCCGTGGACAGCAACCCGGTCGATGCGGTCTGGACGGACCGCCCCGCGCCGCCGCTCGGGCCGGTGAAAATCCATCCCGCTCAGTTGGCCGGAGAAAGCGAGAATGACAAGCTCACGCGAATCCGCACAGAGATTGCGAAGCTGAAGGTCGACGCGCTCGTGCTGTCTGACTCGCACGCAGTCGCATGGACCTTCAACATCCGCGGCGCGGATGTCGCGCACACACCGCTGCCGCTCTCCTATGCGCTGATTCCGAAAGACGGACGGCCAACGATCTTCATCGACCATCGCAAGCTCTCGAACAGCGTGCGCGATCATCTCGAAAAGAACGCGACCGTCGAGGAACCTGCGGCGCTGATGGGAGAGCTTGCCGGACTGGCGCAGACCGGCGCGGCCATCGGCCTCGACAGTGCGACAGCCGCCGATGCTTTGAGCCGTCTGATCGCAACGGAAGGCGGCAAGCCGGTTCGCGTATCCGATCCGGTTGCAACGCTGAAAGCGGTGAAGAATGCCGCCGAGATCGCCGGCACCCACGCCGCGCACAAGCGCGATGGCGCGGCACTGGCGAAATTCCTGGCGTGGATCGACCGCGAAGCGCCAAGCGGCAAGCTGACAGAAATCGACGCCGTCGAAGCACTGGAAACCTTCCGCCGCGAAACCGGCGCGCTGAAGGACGTGTCTTTCCCCACCATCTCCGGCACCGGCCCGAACGGCGCCATCGTGCATTATCGCGTCACCCGCAAGTCCAACCGGCGGATCGCGCCCGGCGACCTGCTGCTGATCGATTCCGGCGCGCAATACGAAGACGGCACCACCGACGTCACCCGCACCATCGCCATCGGCGAGCCGACGGAGGAAATGCGCGACCGCTATACCCGCGTGCTGCGCGGGCATATTGCGATTGATCGCGCGGTGTTTCCCGACGGCGTCAGCGGCGCACAGATCGACGCTTTCGCACGGCAATTCCTCTGGCATGCCGGCATCGACTTCGAGCACGGCACCGGCCACGGCGTCGGCAGCTATCTGTCCGTGCATGAAGGCCCGGCGCGCATTTCCAAGCTCGGCACCACGCCGCTGAGGCGCGGCATGATCCTCTCCAACGAGCCTGGATATTATAAAACCGACGCCTTCGGCATTCGCATCGAAAATCTCGAACTGGTTGTCGAGAAGATGATCGAGGGCGCAGAGAAGCCGATGAATGGCTTTGAAGCGTTAACGCTTGCGCCATTCGACCGGCGGCTGATCAATGCCGACCGGATCAGCAAGCAGGAATTGCGCTGGCTCAACGCCTACCATGCGCGGGTGCGCGACGAGATCCGCCCGCTGGTCGATGAAGCGACGAAAGTGTGGCTCGACGCGGCGACGGAGCCGATGACCCACACACGATGAGCGACAACCGCAAGCCGACCCAAGAGAACAGAGTCCGGACAACGTGACCCACCCGAAGACCGAATTCTCCGCCACAAAGGCAGCGCCGCCCGCCGCGTGGAAACTGCTGCTGATGCTGGTGGCGATGAACGGTCTCGCGCCGGTCTCGCTCTACATCCTCGTGCCCGCGCTTCCGATCCTGGCCAAGACCCTCGGCAGCGACGTCTCCGCCGTTCAGCTCAACGTGTCGCTGTTCATGGTGGGCCTTGCGATCTCGCAACTGGTAACCGGATCGCTGTCGGATCGTTTCGGCCGCCGCCCCGTCCTGCTCGGCGGATTCGGGCTGGCAGTGATCGCCACCATCATCTGCATGTTCGCGGAAACCCTGCCGCAGCTTATCGCAGGACGCTTCCTGCAGGCGCTGGGCGGCGCCACCGGGATGGTGATGAGCCGCGCGGTCATCCGCGATCTTTATCCGCGCGAGCGCGTCGGCGGCATGATCAGCCTGGTGATAGCCGTGATGATGATCGCGCAGCTTCTCAGCCCGCTGATTGGCGGCCTTCTGGAAACCAGCTTCGGCTGGCGCGCGATCTTCTACTTCATGGCGGCGACGTCGATCGTCATCACCGTAGGCATCGCCCTGGGTCTGCCGGAAACACGGCCCGCTCGGGTCTCGACAGAGGACAGCGGATTTTTCAAGGATGTACGTGCGCTGTCCGCCAGCCGCGTGTTCTTCGGCTATGTCCTGTGCCAGATGCTCGCCTCGGCGATCATCTTCACCTTCGCTGGCGGCGGCCCTTACATCGTGGTCAACCAGATGGGCCGTTCGACCGCGGAATACGGATTGTGGTTCGCCACATCGGGCCTCGCCTATCTGCTCGGCAATCTGGCCTCGGTGCGGCTGTCGCCGCGTCACGGCATCGACCGGATGATCTGGCTCGGGATCGCGCTGCAGATCGCCGGATCGGTCCTCAATGTCATTTGGGGCTTCACCGGTCTAAACCAGACGCCGTCATGGCTGTTCGGCACCCATATGATCGTGATGTTCGGCAATGCCTTCGCGATGGCCAATGCGTCGGCCGGCGCGATCAGCATCCGCCCGCAGGCGGCGGGCACGGCGGCCGGCGCCATGGGCTTCCTGCAGATGGGCTTCGGCTCGCTCTGCTCGCAGCTCGGCGCGTTTCTCGGCGGTCAGTTCACAACGCCGCTGCCGCTCAACATCGCAATCTTGATTGTCTCTGCATCATGCGCGGTGGTGATCGTGCTGCTGGTTCCGCGCACGCACGTCGCGGTGACGACAGAGAAGATTGTTGAGGCCGAAGCGGAAGAGACGGGACTGATTTAGCTTCCACCGACCATCGCGAGCCATTCGTCTTCGGTCAGGACCTTGACGCCGAGTTTGTTGGCTTCGGCGAGCTTCGAGCCGGCACTGGGCCCTGCGACCACGTAATCGGTCTTCTTCGACACTGAACCCGATGCCTTCGCGCCCAACCGCTCCGCCGTGGCCTTGGCTTCATCGCGGGTGAACTTTTCCAGCGAGCCGGTGAACACAACGATTTTTCCGGCGATGGGGGAATCGGTCCTCGCCTTTTCCGCAGGCTGCACGGTGATCTCGTCCAGCAGATCGTCCACCGCCTTGACGCTGTGCGGCTCCTTGAAGAACTCGACCAGCGCGTTGGCGACAACGGTCCCGACACCCTCGATGCCATTGAGGTCGCGATAGGCTTCGGAGTCCTCGCCCTCGCCCGCCGCGATCATGGCCGCGCGGAACGCTTCGACCGTTCCATAGTGCCGCGCCAGCAGCTTGGCGTTACCCTCGCCGACATGGCGGATGCCGAGCGCGAAGATAAAGCGAGGCAGCGCGATGGTGCGGCGCGCGTCGATCGCCGCGAACAGGTTGCGCACCGACGTCGTGCCATAGCCTTCGCGGTCGGCCAGCTTCTTTTGCGCGCGCGCATCACGCTTCTCGAGCGTGAAAATATCGGCGGGCGACATCACCAGACCGTCGGTGAAGAATTCCTCGATCTGCTTGTCGCCCAGCCCGTCGATGTCGAATGCGTTGCGGGCGACGAAATGCTTCAGCCGCTCTTTCACCTGCGCCGGGCAAGCCAACGAATTGGTGCAGCGGCGCACCGAATCCGGACGGCCTGTTTTTGGATCTTCCTCGCGCACCGCATGGCTGCCGCAAGCGGGGCACACCGTCGGAAACTTGTAGGGCTTGGCATCCTTCGGTCGCTTGTCGAGGACAACGCTGACAATCTGCGGGATCACATCGCCCGCGCGTTGCACCACCACCGTATCGCCGACGCGGATATCGACACCGTCTCGGATCGGCTGGCCGTCATTGCCGATGCCCTTGATGTAGTCTTCGTTGTGCAGCGTCGCGTTCTGCACCGCAACGCCGCCCACCGTGACCGGCGCGAGCTTCGCCACCGGCGTCAACGCACCGGTGCGGCCGACCTGGATTTCGATGTCGTTGAGAACAGTGGTTGCCTGCTCGGCGGCAAACTTGTGCGCGATCGCCCATCTTGGACTGCGCGACACGAAACCGAGCCGCTCCTGCCAATCGAGCCGGTCGACCTTGTAGACCACGCCGTCGATATCATAGCCGAGCTTGGCGCGCTGGGTTTCGATCTTCCGGTAGAACTTCAAGACCTCGTCGACACTGTCACATAGCGTCGTCAGCGGATTGGTGACGAACCCCGCCTTGTCGATCCATTCAATCATCTTGAACTGGGTCTTGGCTGGCATCTCGCTCATCTCGCCCCAGGCATAAGCGAAGAATTTAAGCGGACGCGACGCGGTGATCGACACATCCTTCTGGCGCAGCGAGCCGGCCGCCGAGTTGCGCGGGTTGGCGAACACCGTGTCCTCGGCTTCCGCCTGCCGCTTGTTCAGCGCGAGGAAGTCCTTCTTGAGCATGTAGACTTCGCCGCGGATTTCGCAGACGGCGGGAATGTTGCGGCCCTTCAACTTGTGCGGAATGTCGGCGATGGTGCGCACATTGGCGGTCACATCCTCGCCGGTGAAACCGTCGCCGCGCGTCGCGCCGCGCACCAGATCGCCGTCTTCGTAGCGCAGGGAAAGCGACAGGCCATCAATCTTCGGCTCGGCGACAATGGCCGGAATATCGTCGTCGCCCAGCTTCAGAAAGCGCCGCACGCGATCGACAAAGTCAGTGACGTCCTCGTCGGTGAAGGCGTTGCCCAGCGACAGCATCGGAACGGCATGCGGTGCTTTCGCGAACCGTCCGGATGGCGCGGCGCCCACCTTCTGCGACGGCGAGTCTCGCGTGACCAGCCCCGGAAACCGCGCCTCGATGGCATCGCTGCGCTTGCGCAGTTCATCGTAGGCCGCGTCGGAAATTTTCGGCGCGTCTGCGTTGTAATAGGCCTCGTTATGACGCTCGATCTCGAGAGCAAGCCGCACGAGTTCGACCTTGGCCTGTGTCTCGGTCAGCTTGTCGACAGCGACAGGTGTTTTTTTCGGTTTCGCGGCCATCACGCATCACGCCGTCGCAGCTTTAAGCAGCCGGTCCGCCGCAGCGCGCGCCTCGGCGGTGATTTCCGCACCCGCCAGCATGCGCGCGATTTCCTCGCGGCGATGATCCTTCGCCAAGGTCGCCACCCGCGTCGCGACACGCTTGCCCTTGTCGAGGGCATCCTTGGAGATCAGCAAATGCTGGTCCGCCCGTGCCGCCACCTGCGGCGCATGGGTTACGGCCATGACCTGAACCTTCTCGGCCAGCCGCGCCAGCCGCGCGCCGATGGCGTCGGCCACGGCGCCGCCCACACCGGTATCGATTTCGTCGAACACCAGGGTCGGCGCGGAGCCGCGATCCGACAGCACCACCTTCAGCGCCAGCAGGAAGCGCGAGAGTTCGCCGCCGGACGCGACCTTCATCAGCGGGCCCGGCCTGGTGCCCGGATTGGTCTGCACCCAGAATTCGACGCGGTCGAACCCCTGCGGACCCGGCGACGCAGCGTCGCTCTCAATCTGCGTGGTGAATTTTGCGCGTTCCAGCTTGAGCGGCGCGAGTTCGGAATTGACCGCCTTGTTCAGCTTCTCGGACGACTTCGCGCGAGCGGCTGACAGCTTCTGCGCGGCCGCATCGTAAGCCTTGTCGGCAGCGGCAGCAGCCTTCTCCAGAACCTTGAGCTGATCCGCGCCGGCGTCGATCAGCGCGACATCCGCCGCATAACGCTGCGCCAGGGCAGCCAGTTCATCCACCGGCGTCGAATATTTCCGCGCCGCGCCGCGCAGGGCGAACAATCGTTCCTCGATACGTTCAAGTTCATGCGGATCGAAATCGGCGGCGATCAGTGCTGCATTCAAATGCTGATCGGCCTCTTCGAGCGCGTTGATCGCGGCATCCATCGCTTTCACCGCAGGCTCGATCAGTGACGGCGCACTGCCCGCGCGGCGTTCGAGACGGCGCACGGCGGCCGCGAGCGATGACACCGGTGACCCCGGACCACCGACGGCGGCCTGCGCCTCGCGCAAATCCTCGGCGATCTTCTCGCCCTGCATCATGGTGGTGCGACGTTCCGCCAGCGACGTTTCCTCGCCCTCCTGCGGATTGAGCGTCTTCAGCTCCTCGGACGCATGGCGCAGATAATCCGCCTCGCGCGCGGCGCGCTCCATTCCGGCGCGATGCTCATCGAGAGCCGTGCGCGCGGTGCGGCGCGCCTCCCACAGCGCCTCGACGGCACTGACATCTTTCTCAAGTCCTGCGAACGCATCCAGCAGGCGGCGGTGCGTGGCGGTGTCCACCAGCGCGCGTTCGTCATGCTGGCCATGGATTTCAACCAGCGTCGCGCCGAGTGCTTTCAGCGTCTGGACGCTGATGGTCTGATCGTTGAGGAAGGCCCGGGTGCGGCCGTCGGCGAACTGGACACGGCGCAGGATCATCTCGCCGGTGTCGTCGAGGCCGTTCTCGCGCAGAATGGCGCTGGCGGGGTGCTTCTTCGGAACATCGAACACCGCCGTCACCTGGCCCTGCTCCGCGCCATGACGGACAAGGCTGGCGTCGCCGCGCCCGCCAAGCGCCAGTGCGAAAGCGTCGAGCAGAATGGATTTGCCCGCGCCGGTTTCGCCGGTGAGCACGGCAAGGCCGTTCAGGAAATCAATATCGAGCCGCTCGATCAGGACGATGTCGCGGATCGAAAGCCGGGCCAGCATGCGGAATTAGTCCTGCAGGAAGAAATCAGCCGAGGCCGACCTTCTTGAATGCGCGGGTAATCCACGAATCCTTGTTGGCCGCCGGTTCGACACCGCCGGACTTTACAAGATTGTAGGCGTCTTTGTACCAGCGGCTGTCAGGAAAGTTGTGGCCAAGAACGGCTGCCGCCGTCTGGGCTTCCGGAACAATGCCGATGGACATATAGGCTTCCGTCAGGCGGGCGAGCGCTTCCTCGACATGGCGCGTGGTCTGGTACTGCGTCACCACCACCTTGAAGCGGTTGATCGCGGCCGTGTAGTCCTTCTTGTCCATGTAGTAGCGGCCGATATTCATTTCCTTGCCGGCGAGCTGGTCGCGGGCCGCTTCGATCTTCCGCTTGGCGCTGGTGGCGTATTCCGAGGTCGGATACTTGCGGATCACTTCCTCAAGCGCTGCGATGGATTTTTCGGTGCGGCCCTGATCGCGCGAGATGTCCGGAATCTGGTCGAAATTCGACGCCGCGATCAGGTACTGCGCGTAAGCCGCATCCGGGCTGCCGGGGTGCAGCGCCACGTAACGGTTCGCGGAGGAGATGCACTCGTCGTAGTCGCCGTTTTCGTAGGCGGCATAGGCCGACATCAGCAACGATTTGCGCGCCCACTCGGAATATGGATGCTGGCGATCCACTTCCTCAAACTTCTTCATCGCGGACTTGCGGTCGCCCTTCTTGTTCATGAGGTACAGGCCCTCATTGTAGAGCTTGTCCGCAGGCTCATCGACGAAGGTCTCTTCCTTCGCCATGAACTTGTCCCAGAGCGCACCGGTGCCGCATCCACTGAGCGGCACGGCGAGCAGCGTCAGCCCGAGCGCAAGGCGCACCTGACGGCCAAGGCGGCTCATGAGAAATGGGCCGGAAATCTTGCGCGGTTCGAGCATCATGCGTTGGGCCGACCTGAATTTGAAATCCGACACGGGATCAACCGACCACCGGCTCTGGGTTGCTGACATGTCTGCCGCCGCGTCGCGGCACAAGCAGTCTAAAGGCTCGTCCAGCGCGCCTATGTAACTGAAAAACGGTCCTTAACCAACCGGATAGGAGGACAATTCGCCGGGATTAAGGCGGGTTTGGCCAGCGCAACGGTGGTGTGGTTAAGCGGCAAACCGGTCTGATCCGGGGTTCCGAAACCCGCCGGACGGCCGGGGTTCAGGACACATCCGGGGCGAAAGCAACGGCCACCATGCCGCCGGCGACATCGGCGTGGCCACGCGCACGGCGCGCAACAACGGGACGTTCGAGCACCGGCTCGGTGGCTTCCACCACCCGCCAGGCATGACGGTCGGCCATCAGCGCGGTCAGCACGGCGTGGTTCAGCTTGTGGCCGCCACGAACCGAGCGGTAGAGGCCGAGCAGCGGCAGTCCTGCCAGCGCGAGATCGCCCACGACGTCGAGCACCTTGTGGCGAACGCATTCATCGGCGTAGCGCAGGCCCTCGGTGTTGAGGACGCGGGTCTCGTCGACCACGACGGAATTGTCCAGCGAGGCGCCAAGGGCGAAGCCTGCGCTCCAGAGCTTGTTGACGTCGCCCATGCGGCCGAAGGTGCGGGCGCGGCAGATGTCGCGGCGGAAGCTGTCCGCGGACAGATCGAATGCATAGGCCTGACGGCCGATCGGCGTGTTGACGAAGTCAATCTCGAGTTCGGCGCGGAAGCCGCCGGCATGCGGGCGGAGTTCACCGCACGATTCGCCGAGCGTGACCTGCACGGTCTTCAGGATTTCGATGAACCGGCGTGGCGCGTTCTGCTGCACGACACCCGCCTGATCAATCGCATCGACAAACGGCGCGGCGCTGCCATCCATGATCGGAATTTCCGGTCCGTCGACTTCGATGGTGGCGTTGTCGACGCCCATGCCGCGCAACGCGGCCAGAACGTGTTCTGCGGTGGAAACCAGCGGACCTTCGTGGTCGCCGAGCACGGTGGCAAAGTCGGTCGCAACAACAGACGACGTGGTGGCCGCGATTTCGCGATCATCGCCGCTGCGGATGAAAATGAAGCCGGCATTGATCTCGGCCGGTCCGATTGTGACACTGGCCGGAGTTCCGGAATGAACGCCGATACCCGTCACGGTGACGTGCGACCGGAGCGTTGTCTGCCGACTGGATTTCATTCCCGCTTGCCCAAAAGTTCAGTCATCCAAGCCGCTGTAACCAAACTGGTTTCGCCTGTTGGCCGGCGCCGCGACAAAGGATCGTCCCCAAGTGGACAGACCTTAACCCTTACGCGTGAGAGCGCTACTCACGCTTGTTTACAGATTGTTACCCCAAACTCGCCGCATTCGTGCCGCCGGTCTGGCCCAATTGCTCGCCGAAACCGCCGCCCACGAGCGCGTCAGCGCGGCTGCAGTTGGCATATTTTACCAGCAAAAACAAATATTTAATTTACAGGTCAGTGGACCCGAAGGGTTTCCAGCAAAATGCCCCGGCTTTTGGCCGGGGCATTGAGACATTCACGGATTGTAACAGAGCTTAGTTGGCCTGCCGCCGCAGAAAGGCGGGGATATCCAGATGGTCCTCGGCACCGCCCTGCGGCGCGACCGGAGCCGGACGGCCATGCGAATCAAGGCCCTGCGGAGCCGGACGGCGTGCATACTCGGATACCGGAGCACCGGACCCACCGAACTCGGCCGGAACGGGACGCTGCGGCTTGCGCTCGGGGAGCGGAGGCATCGGCGCCATGGCCGGACCCGAGGCACGGGCCGCAATCGGCGGCTCGCTCTCTTCGTCACGGCGGCCGAGGCCGACATTGGCAAGACGCTGCAGCAGCGACGCGCGCTTCTGCGGCGGATGCTCCTCGGTGGCTTCACCGCGGGCCTGCCGGATCTGGTTCTGGGCCGGTACCGGCAATTCCTCGAACTGCGGCATGCGCGGCGCGCGCATCGGCATCCGCTCCGCCTGCTGCGGAATGAAGGACGACGGGGGCGCTGCTTCCTGCAGGTTCATCGGCTCTTCGTGATCCGGAAACAGCGAGGGCTTCGGCGGGATCGGACGCACGCTGACGTCGCCATAGGCGGCGGGCTGCATTGGAGCCGGGGCCGGAGCCGACGGCGCAACCGCTTCCGCGATCGCGGCGAGCGCCGCGCGGTCGATCTGGTCGGCAGTGGCACGAACCGGCGCAGGCGCCGCGGCGACAGCCTGCTTCTGCTGCTGGGCGCGTTCCTGCATGCGCTGGTTGTCAGCGCGCAGACGTGCGGTCAGTTCGGCAAGGCGGCTTTCCGGCGCACCGGCCGTGGTGACCGGAGGCGTAGCCGCGCGGGTGGCGGCCACGGCGTCGATGCCGGTGGCGACCACCGACACGCGGATCACGCCGTCGAGGCTTTCGTCGAAGGTCGCGCCGACAATGATGTTGGCGTCGCTGTCGACTTCCTCGCGGATGCGGGTCGCGGCTTCGTCGACCTCGAACAGGGTGAGGTCCTTGCCGCCGGTGATCGAGATCAGCAGGCCCTTGGCGCCCCTCATCGACGAATCGTCGATCAGCGGGTTGGCAATCGCGGCTTCCGCCGCGGTCAGGGCGCGCTTCTCGCCGGTCGATTCGCCGGTGCCCATCATCGCCTTGCCCATTTCGCGCATCACGGCGCGGACGTCGGCGAAGTCGAGGTTGATGAGGCCTTCCTTGACCATCAGGTCGGTGATGCAGGCAACGCCCGAGTAAAGCACCTGGTCGGCCATCGCGAAGGCGTCGGCGAAGGTCGTCTTCTCGTTGGCGACGCGGAACAGGTTCTGGTTCGGGATGATCAGCAGCGTATCGACCACCTTCTGCAGCTCGGTGATACCGGCTTCGGCGGTGCGCATGCGGCGCTGGCCTTCAAAGTGGAAGGGCTTGGTCACGACGCCGACGGTGAGGATGCCCATCTCGCGCGCGGTGGCGGCGATCACGGGAGCTGCGCCAGTGCCGGTGCCGCCGCCCATGCCGGCGGTGACGAACACCATGTTCGCGCCCGTGAGATGGTCCTTGATCTCGTCGATCACTTCCTGCGCGGCGGCGGCGCCCACGTCCGGCTGCGAACCCGCGCCAAGACCCTGGGTGACCTGCGTGCCCATCTGCACGATGCGCTCGGCCTTCGACATGGTCAGGGCCTGCGCGTCGGTGTTGGCGACGACGAAATCAACGCCCTGCAGCCCGGCGGTGATCATGTTGTTGACCGCGTTGCCGCCCGCTCCGCCCACACCGAACACGGTGATGCGGGGCCTCAGCTCGCGTACATCAGGGGGGGTGAGATTGATGGTCATGGGTGCCTCTCGATTATGCGCGCGCGTGGGGGCTTGGGCTGCACGCCAAAGCGGTTGATGAATTGGTCCGATCCGGTGTTGAGATCATCAGAAGCCCTCTCGAAGCCATCTGCCGACCTTTCCGAAGTAGCCGTTGGTCCCTGTCACAAGTTGCCGCGTGTGCCGCGGTTCGACGTGTTCTAGATGTGCGAATTGCGGATAGACCAGCAGGCCGGTCGACACCGCGAAGGATGCGCTCTTGGCCTCGTTGGGCAGCCGCGAGAAACCGAGCGGGCGGCCGATGCGGACCTCGCGGCCCAGAATGCGGCTGGCGAGATCGGGGATGCCGGTGAGCTGCGAAGCCCCGCCTGTCAGCACCACTCGCGCCCGCGGCTCTGCCGCAAAGGGGGAATCCGCGAGCCGGTCCCTGACCATCTCAAAAATCTCCTCGACCCGCTGCTTCACGATGTTTGCAATCGTGGCGCGGGAAACAATCTGCGGCGCGTCACCGTCGTGACCACCTACTGTCGGCACGCTCATGACTTCGCGCGAGTCAGACCCACCCGTCAGCACCGTGCCATATAACGTCTTGATTCGCTCGGCATCCGCAACGCAAGCCCCAAGTCCGCGCGCCAAATCCATTGTCACATGCTGTCCGCCGACTGCGAACCCGCTGGCATGCACGCACTGCCCGGCCGAATAGGTCGCGATCGTCGTGGTGCCCGCGCCCATCTCGACCACGGCCGCGCCGAGATCGGCTTCATCGTCGGTCAGGACCGACAGGCCGGAGACATAAGGAGCGGCGGCCATCGCCTCGACATTGAGATGGCAGCGCTCGACCACCAGCATCAGGTTTTTCGCCGCGGTGGCGTCGGCGGTCATGACATTCATGTCGATGCCGAAATGGCGGGCGACCATGCCGCTCGGATCGCGCACGCCCTTGACGCCGTCCAGCGAGTAGGTCGCTGGCAGGACATGGAGAACGGTGCGACCATGTGGCGTCGCATGATGCATGCCGGCACTGATGACGCGGCTCATGTCGGCAGGCGTCACGCCGCCGCCGCGCAATTCCGAGGAGGCCTCGACCATGGCGCCCTGCAGACGGCCGGCGGAGACCGACAGCAACACCGACTCGACGCGGACTTTCGCCATCCGCTCGGCCAGCGCCACGGCCTGGCGCACAGCCTGCTCGCATTCGTTGAGATCGACCACGGCGCCGGCCTTGACGCCGCGCGACTGGATGTGGCTCAGGCCGATCAGTTCGACCGCATGGGTCCGCCCGCGCAGCGCATCGCTCGGGGCGCATGGCTTCAGCCGCGCAATCAGACAGGCGATCTTGCTGGTGCCGATGTCGAGCGCGGCCACAAGCGCCGTCTTGTTCGGCGGCATCTGCCGGGTCTTCGGGGTCTGTACGCCATCGAGACTGGTCATGCGCTTCCAGCCTTCTTCGGGGTTTTCTTGTCCTTGAGCAGGTCGTTGCGCGCTTTCGCCGCCTCTTCCGACAGGCGGACAGTCAGCCGGTCGGGCAGCCGCATGTCGATGGCGGTGATGTCGCGCGAGAACAGTCCGGTCTCCTTGTCCATCTTGGACAGGGTCGCCAGCGCCTTCTCGACCTCGAATTCCGGCAGCCGGACGTCGATGCCGTCCGCCAGGCGCAAATTCCAGCGGCGCTCGCCGACAAACACGATGGCCTTCACCTGCGCCTTCACCTGCGGATATTGCGCCAGCAGGCTGAGGAAATCCTTGGCGCGGGTTTCAGCACCCTTGCCCACCACCAGCGGCAGCGACACGAAGCGCCGCGCCACATAAGGCTCGAGCACCGTGCCATCGGACGAGATCACGGACACACGGCCGTTCTCCTGCCAGAGTGCGAACGGCGAACGCTCGGTGATGTCGATCTGCAACGCGCCCGGATACAGCTTCTGCACCGTGGCATCGGCGATCCACGGATCAGCCTTCAGCTTGTCGCGCGCCGCGGCGGCATCGAGAAACAGCAGCGAGGAGCGCCCGTTGACGCCGCCGACCGCGAGGATTTCGTCCTGCGTGAGCTGCTTGCGGCCGGTGATCGCGACGCTGGTGATGCGGAAGCCCAGCGCATTGGCCGCGGCATTGCGGGTATCGCTCAAGGCCCCGAGCACATCGTCGGTGTGTCCGCCCTTGGTCACACCGAGAACGACAGCGCCAAGCAGCATGACGACAGTCGCGGCAAGACCGAAACCGCGCGGACGCCGGCGCTCCAGTTCGGAAATCCAGCGGGGGTCTTCCTGGCGGGAAATCACAGTGACGCCGGTGCGGCGCGCAGACTCCTGCCCGCGGGCGCGCGGACGCTGGGCCGCGGAAGCGGCCCGGGCCTGCTGAGGATTAGACTGGGACCTCGTCCGGCTTAACGACCGAGAGAGGCGTCCTCCACCATCCATTGCACCAACTCGTCAAATGTGATGCCTGCATGCGCTGCAAGCTCTGGCACAAGTGACGTCTCGGTCATGCCGGGTTGGGTGTTCACTTCGAGGCAGGACAATCCCCCAATACCCTCGATGCGGTCGTCGTAGCGGAAATCCGCACGGCTTACGCCCCGGCAGCCAAGCGCAACATGCGCCGCCAGCGTTAACCTTCGGACTTCCTGGTAAACAAAAGGTAAAATAGGTGCAGGCAGGATGTGTTTTGATGCGCCCGGTGAGTACTTTGCCTCGTAATCGTAGAATTTAATTAAAGGTACGATCTCGATCACCCCGGTCGGCTCGCCATTGATGACGGCGCAGGTGAGTTCCTTCCCTGCAACGTATTTTTCGACCAGAAGCTGGTCGCCATGGGGCCAGTCCTCGCGAAACAGTTCCTGCGGGGGGTGGGCATGAGATTCCGTGACGATGAAAACCCCCACACTGGAGCCGTCCGCCACCGGTTTGATGACATAGGGCGGCGCCATGGCATGGCCTTTGGCGACTTCGGCTCGCGTCAGCGTCAGCCCTTCCGGCACCGGCACCCCCGCCGTCGCCATCACGGTCTTGGCAAGGTCCTTCTGCATCGCCAGCGACGACGCCAGCACGCCGGAATGCGAATAGGGAATCCCGAGCGTCTCCAGCACGCCCTGAATGGTGCCGTCCTCACCCGGGCGGCCATGCAGCATCACCAGCGCCGCATCCGGCTTCACCTGATCGAGCACCGTTGCGATATCTCGTTTCACGTCGATGCGTGTGACACGATAGCCCTTGCGCTCCAGCGCATCGGCGCAGGCCTTGCCCGACCGCAACGAGACTTCCCGTTCGGACGACCATCCGCCCATCAGCACCGCGACATGCTTGAATCGAGTCATGATTTCTCCCAATGAGCCTTACCTACGCTGATTTGGGCCGATGACCAAGCCACCGCGAGTCGGATAGGTTCGCGGCCAGCGAATCCCGCGCCAGAACCCAACCGAGAAAGAAGGCCGCTTCCATGATCAGAGCATGGCTCGACATGTATCCCACTGGAATTTTCCTGTGCCTGATCGGGCTTTATTTCGGCATGATCGTCCTGCTCGTGATTGTGGCGTTCTGCCGCCCGTTTAACCGCTTTGTTCAGTCGCTAACCGGAGTTGTCGCACCGTTCTTCAATGCCGCGGCGATCCTGTTCGCGCTTTTGACCGGTTTTCTCGCCAGCGACATTGCCGAGCGCGGACGGCAGGCCTATCGCGTGGTCCACACCGAGGCTGGGGAATTGCGCAACATCCACACGCTCAGCGTGGCTTCGGTATCGGACATGCGCACCATCCGGTCTGCACTCAAGGCCTATGTATCAGCCGTGGTGAATGAAGAGTGGCCGGCCATGAACGCCATGCGCCTGTCGCCTGCCGCCGCCGCTGCGTATGACAGCCTGCTGCATGAAGTCAGCATTCCGTCGATCTCGAAAGAGTCCGGGGCAGCGGTACAGTCCGCACTTCTCACGGCCACGCTTCGCGTCGGCACCGCGCGAAGCGACCGGCTCGCACTCTCCGCCGACCACACCAATGACCTGAAGTGGCTTGTGGTCATCGTGCTTGGCTTAATCACGCAGGTTGCCATCGCGGTGGTCCATCTGGAAAAACCGCGCGCTTTCCTTGCGTCGCTCGTGGTGTTTTCAACGGCCGCCATTGTCGCGCTCGGCATCATCGCGCTTCAGGAATATCCGTTTGACGGCACGTTTCAGGTTTCGCCAGAGCCGATCAGGGCGCTGCAATCCCTGAGCGACTAACGCTCAACACCGATCCGCTTGATCTCCCAATGCAGATCGATGCCGGAAGTTTCCTTCACCCGCGCACGCACGGTTTCGCCGAGCGTTTCGATGTCATGCCCGGTGGCATCGCCGGTGTTGATCAGGAAGTTGCAATGCATTTCCGACACCTGCGCGCCGCCGACACGAAAGCCGCGCATGCCTGCAGCATCGACCAGTTTCCAGGCGCTGTGACCCGGCGGATTCTTGAAAGTCGAACCGCCGGTTTTCTCGCGGATCGGCTGCGCCGTTTCGCGATGGTTTTGCACCTCAAGCATCCGCGCGCGGATCGTCTCGGGATCGGTGACTGTCCCGCGATAGAGCGCGGAGGTGAAGATCACCGACGAATCCACGCCTGAATTGCGATAGACGAATTTCATATCGGCGTTGGAGTAGGTGACGCGCTCGCCGGTGCGCGTGACGCCCCTCGCCTCGACCAGCACATCCTTGGTCTCGCCGCCATTGGCGCCCGCATTCATGCGCAGCGCACCGCCGATCGAGCCGGGAATCCCAAAGTAGAATTCCAGCCCGCCGATATTGGCCGCAGCGGCGGCTTCCGCCACGCGCTTGTCGAGCGCGGCGGTCCCCGCGCGCACCGTATCGCCCTCGGCTTTCACCTCGCCGAATCCGCGTGGCGACAGGCGGATGACAACGCCACTGACGCCGCCGTCGCGCACGATCAGGTTCGAGCCGACACCGACCGTGTAAACTGGAATGTCCTGCGGCAGCCTCATAAGGAAGTAAGCGAGATCGTCCTCGTCTGCGGGCGTGAACAAAATCTGCGCCGGGCCGCCGACGCGAAACCATGTGAGAGGTGCAAGGGCTTCATTCGCCAGCAATCGCCCGCGCAGATCGGGCATCGCAGACTTCAGATCGGCGCTGATGTCGGGGAAAGTCAATACAGCCAAGAACGATACTCCGGCTTGGTGTCTTTCATGTCGTCAAACAACCATACCATGCGATCGACAAACCAGGTCTTGGCGACAATCACCAGCAGCATGGCCAAAAGGGTCACGGCCGCATTCGACACGACAAGCCCCCAAATCAATGCGCCTGTGCCGATCAGCGAAAACAAGGTTGCCGCGCGAGGCGCGACGCGGTGATGCAATGGAATCTCGTCACGCTTGAGATCCAACCAAACCCGCTCACCAAGCACAGCCTTTGAGGCCCAATTGTTGGTGGAAGCCGGCGGCGGAAACGCCCGCGGATTCCATATCAACCACGCGACAACAATGGCGACAGGAACAACCGCCCACCAGTCCAGCCACATCCGGCTCCAGATCGCCGCAACCAGCGCCGGGAACGCAGCATAGCGCGTCCAAACGCTCCAGGGATTGGCATGACGGCGCCATGTCTCATCGCTGAGAACCATTCGCAGCACCCCGCGCTAGCTTAGGGCCTTCAGTTCACCCGGCAACGCATAGGCCCATTGCGTGATATTGCCCGCACCGAGACACACCACGAAGTCATCCTTCTTCGCGATATTGCGCACCAGCGGCGCAAGGCTGTCGGCGCCATCGAGCGGGATCACCTCGCGATGCCCGTGAGCGCGAAGACCCTGCACGAAGGAATCGCGGTCAATGCCGGGGATCGGATCTTCGCCCGCCGCGTAGATATCGGCGACGATCACGGTATCCGCATCGTTGAAGCAGGTGCAGAACTCCTCGAACAGCGACTGCAGGCGGGTGTAACGATGCGGCTGCACCACCGCGATCACCTTCCCCTTGGTCGAATCCCGCGCGGCCTTGAGCACAGCGGCGATTTCCACCGGGTGATGGCCGTAGTCGTCGATAATCGTGACACCGTTCCATTCACCGGTGCGCGTGAAGCGCCGCTTCACGCCGCCGAAGCCGGCGAGCGCCTTGCGGATCGCATCGTCCGAGATTCCGATCTCGTGCGCCACGGCAATCGCCGCCGTGGCGTTGAGCGCGTTATGACGGCCCGGCATCGGCAGCACGAGGTCCGAAATCCGATGGCCGACCTGGGTCTTTCGGTGGCGGAATTCGACCTCGAATTTCGAGCCGCCGCTGAACGGTTCGAGATCGACCAGCCGTGCATCGGCCTGCGGATTTTCACCGTAGGTGATGATGCGGCGATCCTCGATCTTGCCGACCAGCGTCTGCACCACCGGATGGTCGATGCACATCACCGCGAAGCCGTAGAACGGCACGCCTTCAACGAAATCCTTGAATGCCTCCTGCACGGCGTCGAACGTCTTGAAGTGATCGAGATGCTCGGGATCGACATTGGTGACAATGGCGACGTCGACCGGCAGCTTGAGGAACGTGCCGTCGCTCTCGTCGGCTTCGACCACCATCCACTCGCCTGCGCCGAGGCGCGCATTGGTACCGTAGGCATTGATGATACCGCCGTTGATGACGGTCGGATCGAGCGCCCCCGCATCGAGCAAGGTCGCGACCATCGAAGTCGTGGTGGTCTTGCCATGGGTGCCCGCGATGGCGATGCAGCTTTTCAGCCGCATCAGCTCGGCCAGCATTTCGGCACGCCGGACGACAGGAATGCGCAGGCCGCGCGCGGCGACCAGTTCCGGATTATCGCGCTTGATGGCGGTGGAGACCACCATCACGTCCGCGCCGTTAACATTCTCGGCCTTGTGGCCGATGCTGATCTTGATGCCCTTGTCGCGCAGCCGGGTGACGTTGGCATTCTCGGAGGCGTCCGAGCCCTGCACGGTGTAGCCGAGATTGCACAGCACCTCGGCAATGCCGCTCATGCCGATGCCGCCGATACCGACGAAGTGAATGGGTCCGATCTCGCGCGGCAGTCTCATACATATCTTCCGATCATGGGAGATGCCGTCCCGGGCATCCATGGCGTCCTTCAAACAGACGAAGCCGACCGGGACAAGCCCGGCCGGTTCGGAAAAATACACGATTCTTTTCAGATCGGGCCGGAAAGGCCGAACTTGGCCGACTATTCGGCGGCCGCGGGGCAAACAGCGGCCGGAACCGGCTTGGCGCGTGTCTCGAACCGATGGCTCGCGATCGCCAGCGCCATGCCGGCCAGCGGCACCAGCGCCGCGATCCATGGCACCGATTCCAGTCCCGGTCCGCGCGCAATCACTATGCCGCCCAGCCACGCACCGATGGCATTGCCGAGGTTGAACGCCGCGATGTTGAAGCTCGACGCCAGCGACTGACCCGCGCCATGGGCTTTTTCGAGCACCCACATCTGCAGCGGCGGCGCCGTCGCGAACGCTGCGACACCGAACAGCGCGGCAAAGGCAACCATCGCGATCTTGTTATGAACGGCGAAGGTCATCAGCGCGAGCACAAGAGCAAGAGCGAACAGGCTACCGAATACTGTCGGCATCAGATGCCTGTCCGCGAACCGTCCACCGAGCAGATTTCCGATCAGCAAGCCGATCCCGACCACCAGCAAGATCGGCGACACGGCGGCATCGGAGAAGCCGGTCACCTTGGTGAGAAGCGGCGCCAGATACGTGAAGACCGCGAATACGCCGACCCATCCAAGGACCGTTGTGAGCAGTCCCGCCAGAACGGGACCGCGCTTGAGAACCGCAAGATCTTCTCGCAGGTTGAAGCCTTCAGGCGCCTTGCTGCTCGCTGGAACGAGCGCTGCGATGATCGCGAACGCCACAACACCGACCAGCGTGACGGCCCAGAAAGTCGCGCGCCAGCCGAAATGCTGGCCGAGCCACGTCCCGAACGGCACGCCCAGAATGGTTGCGACGGTGAGGCCGGTGAACATGATCGCGATGGCCGATGCCTTCTTGTCGGAAGCGACCAATGAGGTCGCGACCACCGAGCCGACGCCGAAGAAGGTGCCGTGCGCGAAGGCGGTGAGCACCCGCGCGGCCATCAGGGTCCAGTAGTTCGGCGCCAGCGCACAGGCGAGATTGCCGATGGTGAACACCGCCATCAGCACCAGCAGCGCGGTCTTCCGCGGCCAGCGCGCGGTGGCGATGGTCATGATCGGCGCGCCGAGAACGACGCCGAGGGCATAGCCGGAAATCAGCAAGCCTGCCGCCGGGATCGAAACACCGAGATCGGCGCCGACCTCGATCAGCAGGCCCATGATGACGAATTCGGTGACGCCGATTCCGAAGGCGCCGGCGGTGAGCGCGTAGAGTGCGAGTGGCATGGAACAGTCCTCAGGCAAATCCGGCCAGATGCCGGCATTGTCCGAGAGATGGACGCAAAGCCATTCGTGAACTAGATTGTGTAAAGTAACAGTATTTGTGAAATGAAGTCACAATGGCCAGTCAAGACATCAACCGCTCCGGCGAAATGGAGGTGTTCGCCCGCGTGGTCGAACTTGGAGGATTTTCGGCGGCGGCGCGCGCTTTCCGCATGAGCCCCTCGGCGGTGAGCAAGCTGGTGGCCCGGCTGGAGGCGCGGCTCGGCGTGCGGCTAATAAACCGCTCGACCCGCAAGCTGCAACTGACGCCGGAAGGCTCGGCCTATTACGACCGCAGCATCCGCATTCTCGACGACATCAACACGGCGGAGCGCGAAGCCGCCATCGGCGCAATTCCGCGTGGCCGGGTGCGGGTCAATACCAGCGTGCCGTTCGGGCTGCACTGGCTGCTGCCGCTACTGCCCGGCTTCTTCAGGCTGCATCCCGGCATCAGCGTCGACGTTTCGCTCACGGACACCGTCGTCGATCTGATGGAAGAGCGCGCGGACATCGCCATCCGCGTCGGCCCGCTGCGCGAGTCGCGCCTGCTCGCGCGCAAACTCGGCGAGAGCCGCATGGTGGTGGTCGCAGCGCCGTCCTACCTGAAAGAGCACGGCACGCCGAAAACTCCGTCCGACCTGACGAGGCATAACATGCTTGGCTTCTGCTTTTCCAAGCAGATCGACGGCTGGCCGTTTCGCGATGGCAATGGCGGGACGATTTCGGTGGCCCCTGTCGGCAATGCCCTCGTCTCGGACGGCGAAGCGATGCAGCGCCTTGCAGTGGCGGGCGCGGGCCTTGCGCGGCTGGCACGCTTTCATGTCGATGCGGACATCAAGGCCGGACGGCTTGCCGCCGTGCTGGAAGATTCCAACCCCGGCGATCTCGAGCCGGTCCATGCGGTGTTTCTCGGCCACGGGGGACATCTGCCCGCGCGCGTCCGGGCGTTTCTGGATTATCTGGTGGAGAACGTGCGGCTCTAGAGTCCGGCGACCTTCATCAACAGGTCTGCGAGACGTTCGGACGCATCGAGCCTGCCGACAGTGCGTGCACTGGCCGCCATCGCAGCCAGCCGCGCCGGATCGGCGGCGAGCGCGGAGATTTCCGACGCCAGACGGTCCGGCGTGAATTCGGCTTGCGGAATCCGGATCGCGCCGCCAGCCTTTTCCAGCACACCTGCGTTGGCGTGCTGGTCCTGGTCAATCGCGCCGGGCAGCGGCACGAGGATCGAAGGTCGCCCGATCGCACCAAGCTCTGCGACCGTTCCAGCTCCCGACCGCGACACCACGAGATGTGTGGCGGCGAAGCGCGCGGGCAGATCGGTGAAGAACGGCGCAAGCTCCGCCTCGATCTTGAGCTTGTCATAGACCGCGCGCACGCGCGGCATATCTTCCTCGCGCACCTGCTGGACCAGACTGAGCCTGCGCCACAACGCCGGCTCCAGCCGCTCGATCGCAGGCGGCACGATGTCCGCCATCACCCGTGCGCCCTGGCTACCGCCAACGACCAACAGACGCAGCGGACCATCGGCCGTCGGAGCAATATAAGGGACCGCAGCGGCCGCAAGAATCGCGGGCCGCATCGGCGTGCCGGTGACCGTCGTCTTGCTCGCGAGCGATGGATCGCGATCCAGCACGCCGGGCAGCGACGTCGCAATCGCGCTGACGCGGGTCGAGAGCAGACGGTTGGCGCGGCCGAGCACCGCATTGGAATCATGAATGACGGTCGGAATGCCGAGCAGCTTTGCCGCGATCAGCGGTGGCAGCGTCGGATATCCGCCGAAGCCCACTACGGCCTTGGGCCTGCGCGCCATCAGCAAGGCGAGCGCCTTGGCGCCGCCAGCGGCCAGCATCGCGCCCGTGCGTGCCAGCGCCCAGGGCGTGCGGCCGCGCACTGTCTCGCTCGGCACCACATCCATCATGTCGCGCGTGAACATCCCGCCATAACGCAGCGCGCGGGAGTCCGTCATCAGCCGCACCTCGGCGCCACGCTTGATCAGCGCGACGCCAAGCGCCTCGGCGGGAAACAGGTGGCCACCCGTTCCGCCCGCCGCCAGCATGATGAGAGGTTTGTCAGACATAGGAGTATCAGTGTTACGCGAAGCCGTGCGCCGCTTGCGCCGCGCCGATGGATTCCATCTCCACGCGCGGGCGCTGCCGCGTCAGCGCCAGCAGCATGCCGACTCCATAGGCCAGCGAGATCATCGACGAACCGCCATAGGAGATGAAGGGCAGCGTCATGCCCTTCGCCGGCATCAGGTGCAGGTTCACCGCCATGTTGATGGAGGCCTGGATACCGAACATGATGGCGAGACCCGCAGCGGCGAAGCGCGCGAACAGGTCCTCGCTGGCATAGGCCCGCGACAGCGAACGAATGACGATGAAGGCGAACAACGCCAACAGCGCGAGGCAGAGGATGATTCCGAACTCCTCGGCGGCGACCGCGAACACGAAGTCGGTGTGGCTGTCAGGCAGGATGCGCTTCACCGTGCCCTCGCCCGGCCCCTGCCCGAACCAGCCGCCGTGGGTGAAGGCTTCCATCGCGGTATCGACCTGAAAGGTGTCGCCCGACGCAGGGTCCATGAAGCGTTTGATGCGGCCCGCGACATGCGGCACCATCATATAGGCGCCGAACAAGCCGACCGCGCCCGCGCCCATCAGGCCGAACACCCAGATCATTCGCATCCCGGCGATAAAGAACAGCGCCCCCCACACCATCAGCAGCAGCATGGTCTGGCCGAAGTCCGGCTCCAGCACCAGCAGCGTCACTGTCATCAGGAGAAGCGCGAGCGCCATCGAGGTCGCCGGCATTTCGGGACGCTTGGCGGATTCCGCGAACAGCCACGCGACCAGCACGACGAAGGCGGGCTTGAGCGATTCCGACGCCTGAATGTTGATGCCGAGGATGGTAATCCAGCGCTTCGCGCCCTTCACCTCCGGCCCGAGCAACAGGGTCGCAACAACAAGCGCCATGCTGACCGCGAACACGATCAAGGCACTGCGCCGGACCTGACGCGGTGACAGGAACGAGACGCCCAGCATCACCAGCAGCGACGGCAGCAGAAACAGCACATGCCGATTGAAGAAGTGAAACGGATCGAGACCGATGCGCGTCGCCACCGGCGGACTCGCAGCCAGCGAGAGAATGACACCCCCCAGCATCAGCGTGACGAACGCAGCCAGCAGCAGCCGGTCTACCGTCCACCACCATTCACTCAGGGGCGTGCGTTGCTCGCGGGAAATCATGGGCCGTCGCCCCTCTGCCAGAGGTTAACGGGGTATTACTCCCGCATCATGGTTTCCGGAGGGTTAAGGATGGGCAAATACGAGAAAAAATCTCGTCAAAGTGTCGGGAGATCGTAACAAGCGTTTGCCTAGGGCGGCGTCAGACCACCCGGCAAGGCATGAGCCACGTCGCGGAAGCGATCACCGCGCTTCTCGAAATTCGGAAACTGGTCGAACGACGCGCAGGCCGGAGACAGCAGAACCACAGGCGCGGCCAGACCGGATGCCGCCGCATCGCGCGCGGCGTGCGGCACGGCCTCCTCAAGGGTCTTGCTGATTTCGTGCGGCACATCGCCAAGGGTTTTGGCGAACTCTTCCGCGGCCTCACCGATCAGGTAGGCCTTGCGGATGCGCGGGAAGAATTCGCGCAAACTCTCGATCCCGCCGGTCTTCGGCTTGCCGCCGGCGATCCAGAAAATGTCCTTGAACGACGACAGCGCCCGCGCAGCCGCATCCGCATTGGTGCCCTTGGAGTCGTTGACGAACAACACCTGGCCCTGCCGGCCGATCTGCTCCATGCGGTGCGCAAGGCCGGGAAAACTGCGCAGTCCCTTCTGCAACACCTCGGCGCTGACCCCAAGCGCGAGCACCGCCCCCGACGCACATGCTGCGTTTTGCGCATTGTGCAAACCGCGCAACGAGCCGATTTCGGCCACGCTGGCGATGCGGGCGCGGGCGCCGCCATCGACACGCACGATGGTTTCGCCTTCAAGGCAAATACCATCGGCCACCGGACGCTTCACCGAGACGCGCACCACATTCTTGCCCGCCTGCGCCACCCGGTCCGCAATCGCCACACAGAACGGATCGTCGACGCCGACAATCGCGGTGCCGTTCGGCTGCACGCCCGCGACCAGCCGTTCCTTCACCGCCGCATAATGTTCGATGGTGCCGTGGCGGTCGATATGATCCTCGGTGACGTTGAGCAGGATGCCGACAGCCGGATCGAGCGAAGGCGTGAGGTCGATCTGATACGACGACATCTCGATCACATGGACGCGGCCTTTTGCGGGCGGTTCCAGCGAGAGGATCGCGGTGCCGATATTGCCGCCCATCTGCGTGTCGTAACCGGCTTCGCGCATCAGATGCGCGATCAGCGCCGTGGTGGTGGATTTGCCGTTGGTGCCGGTGATGGCCACGAACGGCGCATCCGGCGCATGGCGTCTGCGCTCGCGGCAGAACAGCTCGATGTCACCGATGACTTCGACGCCCGCGGCTTTAGCCGCCACAACCGTCCAGTGCGGCTGCGGATGGGTGAGCGGCACGCCGGGCGTCAGCACCAGCGCCGCGAAATTGTCCCACGACACGGTGCGCAGATCCGCGGTGATGAAACCTTCCCTCGCGGCTTCGGCGAGCTTTGCGGGCGTGTCGTCGCTGGCGATCACCTCCGCACCGCCCGCCTTCAGGGCGCGGCAACTCGCCAGCCCCGACCCGCCGAGGCCGAACACCGCGATCGTCTTGCCCTTAAAGGATGTGACGGGAATCATTACCGCAGCTTCAGGGTCGAAAGGCCGACGAGCGCGAGCATCACCGACACGATCCAAAACCGGATCACGATCTGCGGCTCGGTCCAGCCCTTCTGCTCATAATGATGGTGGATCGGCGCCATGCGGAAGAACCGCTTGCCGGTGAGCTTGAACGATGCGACCTGCACGATCACCGACAGCGCTTCCACGACGAACAGACCGCCGATCACCGCCAGCACGATCTCATGCTTGGTCGCGACCGCGATGGCGCCGAGCATGCCGCCGAGCGCGAGCGATCCGGTGTCGCCCATGAAGATCGACGCCGGCGGCGCGTTGAACCAGAGGAAGCCGAGACCTGCGCCGAGCACCGCGCCGCACAGCACGGCGAGTTCGCCGGTGCCGGGCACGTAGCGGATCTGCAGATATTCGGCGAACACGGCGTTGCCGACCAGATAGGCGATCATGCCGAAGCTCGCCGCCGCAATCATCACCGGCACGATGGCGAGACCATCGAGGCCGTCGGTAAGGTTCACCGCGTTGCCTGCGCCGACGATGATGAACATGCCGAACAGCACATAGAACCAGCCGATATTCAGCAGGAATTCCTTCACGAACGGAATCGACAGCGCCGTCACCGACGCGTCGCGGCCGAACCAGACGACACAGCTACAGGCGATCAAGGCAATCAATCCCTCGACTGCCAAACGCAAGCGTCCGGAGAATCCCTTGTCGGTCTGCTTGGAGACTTTCAGATAATCGTCATAGAAGCCGACGAAGCCGAAGCCGAGCGTCACCAGCAGCACGATCCAGACATAGGCGTTGCGCAGGTTGGCCCACAGCAGCGTCGCGACCACCAGCCCGGACAGGATCATCAGGCCGCCCATGGTGGGCGTGCCCTTCTTGGTCACGAGATGAGTCGGCGGGCCATCGGCGCGGATCGGCTGACCCTTGCCCTGCGCCAGCCGAAGGTGGGCGATGATCCACGGCCCGAACAGGAACACGAACAGCGCGCCGGTGACCATGGCGCCGCCGGTGCGAAACGTAATGTAACGAAACACATTGATGCCGGGGATAGTGCCGGCCAATTCAGTGAGCCAATAAAACATGTCCAATTGCCTTATGGTGCGACGTCATCCAGCGCCGCCTTGTCAGGGAAGCGCTTTTGCAATGCCGTCACAATCAATTTCATACGCGACCCGAGCGAACCCTTGACCATGATGGCGTCGCCTGCCCCGATCGCGGACACCACCTGCGGCTCGAGCGCTGCCGAGTTATCGGCATAGCCGCCCTTCTTCGTGGAAGGAAGGGCCTCCCACAGATTGCGCATCAGCGGACCACAGCAAAAAACCGAATCGATCCCGTTCATCGTGATCGCTTCTGCGAGGCCGCGGTGCAAATCCGGACCCGTGGGGCCGAGTTCCAGCATATCGCCCAGCACGGCGATCCGCCGCCCGCGCTGCCCGACCTCCGCCTGCCCCAGAACCGTGATCGCCGCCGCCATCGAGGCGGGATTGGCATTGTAGCTTTCGTCGATCAGCGTGGCGGTGCCTTCCGTGAGCGTCAGCGCCTCGCGCACGCCGCGGCCCGAGGCGGGCTTGAGTTGCGCAAGCGCCAGCGCCGCCAAGGCGAGGTCCGCCCCTGCCAGCGACGCGGCGGCGAGCACCGCCAGCGAATTCATCGCCATATGCCGCCCGGGCATCGCAATCTTGTAAGTGACGTCGTGACCGAGAATGTCTGCGCGCACCGCCGAAAAGGCGGCATGCAGCGAAACGTCAATCAGCCGCGCATCGGCTTTTTCGTCACTGCCGAACGAGACGATTTGCTTGATTCCGGCAGCCTTCGCGCTTTTGCGGAGGCGCGCGAACTGGGAATTGTCGCGGTTGAGCACCGCCGCACCGCCCGGTTCCACGCCGGCGAAGATTTCCGCCTTGGCATCGGCGATGGCTTCGATCCCGGAAAAGAATTCCAGATGCACCGGCTCCACCGTGGTGATGATCGCCACATGCGGACGGACCATCTTGACCAGCGGCTCGATCTCGCCCGCATGGTTCATGCCGACCTCGAAGATCGCGAATTTTACCGAGGCCGGGCAACGCGCCAGCGACAGCGGCACGCCCCAGTGATTGTTGAACGAGGCCGCCGAGGCGTGGGTCTCGCCCTGCGGACTGAGCACCGTGCGCAGCGCTTCCTTGGTCGATGTCTTGCCGACCGAGCCGGTTACCGCGATGACTTTTCCGCCAAGACGGGCTCGCGACGCCTTCGCCAGATCGACCAGCGCGGCGAGTACGTCGTCAACAATCAGGAGACGCGCATCGGCCGGAAACTTGTCCGCGTGGGACTCTGCGACGACTGCGAGCGATGCGCCGTTCTTCAACGCGGCCTCGACGAAATCGTGGCCGTCATGCACGTCACCCTTGATCGCGAAATACGCTTCACCCGGCGTCAGGGTGCGGCTGTCGATGGAAATTCCGGTGACATTGTCCGGCAGCGTGCCGCGCCTTGCAGCACGCATCGCTTCAGTCATCGCCGCGCTGGTCCACAATGCGGCGCTCATGCCGCATGCTCCGCCAGTGCCGCGATGGCGGCTTCGTGATCGCTGAACGGCAACACTTTATCTCCCACAATCTGTCCGGTCTCATGTCCCTTGCCGGCGATCAGCAGCGCATCACCCTGCTGCAATCCGGCGACTGCCGCGCGGATCGCCTCATTGCGGTCCGCGATGTCCGTTGCGCCCTTTGCCGCCGCCATGATGGCCGCGCGAATGGACGCCGGATTCTCCGAGCGCGGATTATCGTCGGTAACGATGACAGTATCCGCATTATCAGCCGCAATGGCGCCCATCAGCGGCCGCTTGCCCGCGTCGCGGTCACCGCCCGCGCCGAACACGACAACGAGCTTGCGCCGGGTGTAAGGCCGCAGCGCTTCCAGCGCTTTCGCCAGCGCATCCGGCTTGTGGGCATAATCGACAAACACCGGCGCGCCGTTCCGTTCGCCGACCAGTTCAAGACGGCCCGGCGCGCCCTGAAGGTTTTCCAGCGCCGCAAAAACACGCACCGGACCGCCACCCGTTGCGATGACAAGGCCTGCGGCGACCATCGCATTCTCGATCTGGAAATCACCGACAAGCGGCAGGCGCACATTGTAACGCTTGCCGCCATGTTCGACGGTCAGCTTCTGGGCGAAGCCGTCGACCGCAACATCGAGCAGCCTGATCGCATCACCGTTCCGGCCGACCGTCAGGATCCGCAGCTTGCGGACCCGGGCCGCCTCAATCACGGCCGCCGAGTGATCGTGGTCCGCGGCAATCACCGCCGCGCCGCCATCGACCACAAGATCGGTGAACAGCCGCAGCTTGGCCGCGAGATAGTGTTCGACCGTCGGATGATAATCCATATGATCGCGCGACAGATTGGTGAAGGCACCGGCGCTGACGCGCACGCCGTCAAGGCGATGCTGATCGAGACCGTGCGACGACGCTTCAAAAGCCAGATGCGTGATGCCCTCGCCCGCGATCTCGTCCAGCGAACGATGCAACGCAATCGGGTCCGGCGTGGTCAGGGAGCCATAGACCGTGCGCTTCGGAGAAACGAGGCCGATGGTGCCGATGCTGGCTGCGTCGAAGCCGAGCTGCTGCCAGATTTGCCGGGTGAACACGGCCACCGAGGTCTTGCCGCTGGTGCCGGTCACGGCTGCGATGGTCTGCGGCTGGCGCGGATAGAAACGTGCCGCGGCCAGCGCGAGCGCACGGCGCGGATTCGGAACGGCGATAAAGGCAACCCGGCTGTCGCTCCCGGGAAGACGATCGCTGACCACGGCTACAGCGCCCGCCGCGATTGCCTGGTCGATGAAACGCGCTCCGTCGGTCTTGACCCCGGCCAGCGCAAAAAACACATGGCCCGGCTTCACCGCCCGGCTGTCCACGGCAAGGCCCGTGACCGCAACATCCGCATGTTGCGCGCCGATCACGGCATCTCCGCTGAAAAGGTCGCGTAGCTTCATCATAGACCAAAACCGAATCGAACAAGCATGGCATCAAATCTGCAATACGCACGATAGAACCCCCTCTCCCCGTTGGGGAGAGGGTTGGGGTGAGGGGCGGTAGTTGTCAAAATTGAAATCAGATCCCCCTCACCCGGCGCTGCGCGCCGACCTCTCCCCGACGGGGAGAGGTGAAGAGTCGCGGTTACCGGCTTTCCTTCGATGCCGCAAGAATAAGGCGGTCGGACGGCGGCAAATCGAACCGCGGCACCATGCCCAAAAGCGGGGCGATCCGCTCGATCACCTTGCCGCCGGTCGGCACGGCATTCCAGCCCGAGGTGATAAAGCCATGGGTTTCAGGCAGCGCCTGCGGCTCGTCCAGCATGATCAGAAGCTGATATTGCGGATTGTCGGCCGGCATGATCGCTGTGAACGAGTTCAGCACCTGCTTCTTGGAATAGCGGCCGTTGACGACCTTTTCCGAGGTGCCGGTCTTGCCGCCGATGTAGTATCCCTTGATATCCGCCTTGCGCGCGGTGCCCCGCTCCGCATTCAGCCGCATCATGTAACGCAGGCTGACACTGGTTTCCGGTTTCACCACCTGCTTGGCGAGCTTGAGCGCATCCTCGCGCGAACGCTTGAGGAAGGTCGGCGGAATGAGCTTGCCGCCATTCACCAGCGCGTTGATGCCCATCACCGCCTGCAGCGGCGCCACCGCTATGCCGTGACCGAACGCAATGGTGATGGTGTTCAGTTCGCCCCAGCGCTTGGGCACCAGCGGCTCCGCGCTCTCCGGTAGTTCGGTGCGCAGCCGGGTCAACTGGCCGAGCTTGCGCAGGAACGCCTTGTGCGCCTCGACGCCCATGGATAGCGCGACGCGGGCCGCGCCGACGTTGGAGGATTCGGTGAAGACCTCCCACATCGGCACGGAGCGGCCGAGATTGTGGGTGTCGTGAATCTTGAACTTGCCGTAGACCAACGGCGCGCGCGCATCGTAAAGCGTATTGACCGTGGCCCGTCCGGAATCCAGCGCCATGGCCAGAGTGAGCGACTTGAAGGTCGATCCCATTTCAAACACGCCGGTGGTCAGGCGGTTGATGCGGGTCGGATCGTTCGCCTCGCGCGGATTGTTCGGATCGTAATCCGGCACCGACACCATCGCGATGATCTCGCCGGTATTGACGTTGGACACCAGGCCGGCGGCGGCCTTTGCCTTGTACTTGTCCTTCGCCTTCAGCAATTCGTCGCGCAGAGCATGTTCGACACGCAGATCGACGGCAAGCTCCACCGGCTCCTGCTGGCGATCGGTGGCGAAGCCGGCCCGATGCAAATCCGCAAGGCCGTTTGAATCGAGCCATTTCTCGATTCCCGCGATGCCCTGATTGTCGATGTTCACATGGCCGATCAGATGCGACACGACAGGACCATTCGGATAAACGCGCTTGTTCTCGCGCAGGAAGCCGATGCCCGGAATGCCGAGGCGGTAGATATCTTTCTGCTGCTGCTGCGTGATTTCACGCTTCAGCCAGACAAAACCCTTGCGTGACGACAGCCGGTCGCGCACCTCGCCGGCATCGAGGTCCGGCAGGGTCGCGGTCAGAAGCTCGATGGCCTCGTCCTTGTCGATCAGGCGGCGCGGCTCGCCGAACAGCGACGGTGTCTTGACGTCGGTCGCAAGGATCATCCCGTTGCGGTCAAGAATATCGGGCCGTGCGGTGGCGATCGCGTCCTGCGACGCCGTGCGCCGGGCACCATGCGCATCGCCATTCACGGCGAACATCACCAGTCGCCCGCCGATCACGGCATAGACCAGCGCGAATGCAATGATCGCAAGGCCGACACGCGCGCGCGCCTTGGCCGAACGGTCGACATTGCGCCCATACAGCAGCGTGCGGATCAGCCGCTGCCGCCAGGGCTCAGGGGGACGTGTGATCGCATCGGTCACTGGGCGCCCTCCGGTTTGGGGATCGAACCGGTCAGCGAGTCATCTTCCAGCGCTGCCTTTGCCAGCGCTTCGATATCGACGCTTTGAATCATGGTGCCGATCGGATCGGGGTCGTTCGGCTTGACGAAGCTCGGCGGCCGGGGCGGCAGGTTCTTCAGCGAGTCGTATTGCGTCGCTTCAATCGGGCGCAGGGAAAGATGGCGTGACGCCAGCTCCTGCAGACGCTTCGGCGAATCCAGCTTGGCCCACTCCGCCCTCAGGCTCGCGATGGCATCGCGCTGCTGACGGATATCGCTGCGCAGCTTCATCACGGTTTCGGTACGCACCGTGGATTCCATCTTGATGCGGTAGACATAGGCTGCCGCGAAGACCAGTGCGCAGATGACGAAGAGGTGGACAATGCGCATGTCAGCCTCCCCTCATCACGTCGGCCAGTTGCGGCCAGTCGAACGATGCCGTTTCGGACTGTGCGGGCGCATCTGTGCGCACTGCTGCGCGCAATTTCGCGGAACGTGCCCGCGGATTGGCGTCCACCTCCTCGTCACCGGCAACCACAGGCCGCTTGGTGAGAATCTCGAAGCTGGGCTGCGCCTGATCCACCTCGGGCAGATGACGCGAGCCGCCGCCGCGCTTGCCGCGTTCGTTGAGGAAGTTCTTGACGATGCGGTCTTCCAGCGAATGGAACGAGACCACCGCAAGCCGTCCGCCCGGCTTCAGCATCTGCTCGGACGCCACAAGCGCCGCGTGCAATTCGTCCAGCTCTTCGTTGACGAGGATTCGCAGCGCCTGAAAGGTTCGGGTCGCGGGATGAATTTCGTTGGGCTTGGAACGCACCACGCGCGAGACGATGTCGGCCAGCGCGCGTGTCGTGGCGATCGGCGCTTCCTTCCGGGCCGCGACGATGGCGCGGGCCACCGCGCGCGAGTGACGTTCCTCGCCAAAAATATAGATGATGTTGGCGAGATCGGTTTCCGAGGCCTTCGCCACCACGTCAGCCGCCGTCGGCCCGCGCTGCGCCATACGCATGTCGAGCGGACCGTTAAGGCGGAACGAGAAACCCCGCTCGCCCTGATCGAGCTGCATGGATGAGACGCCGACATCCATGACGATGCCGTCCACCGCGCTCAGGCCCTGACCTGCGCACACATCGGCAAGATTGGAGAAGCGATCCTCCACCAGGGTCAGGCGTCCGCCGGACGACTCCACAAGGTCGAAGCCTCCGCCGATCGCCGTGCGGTCCCGGTCGATGCCGATCACGCGGGTGCCGGGCGTTTTCAGGATCAAGCGGCTGTAGCCGCCGGCGCCGAAGGTGGCATCGACGTAAACACCGCCGTCGCGCGGCGCGAGCGCCTCCACGGCCTCGACACCAAGGACCGGGACATGGCGTACAGGTGCGTCGTCGGGCGACATTTCAAACGCCTGCCGGTGAAAGAGGGCCGCGTGGCGGCCCGAATAGCCGGGCCGATCCGCCAAATCCCGCCCGAAAAGCCCGAGACTGGCGCGTTCCGGCGCCCAGACCGACCTGAACGCGGACGCGCTGGCGATGACGCGCCGCAAATTCGAGGTTCCGCACGGGATTTTCTGGCCAGCCATCGAGATTGCGCATCGGTGAACCGTAGCCGCCCCAAATCGGCGCGGCTCCACATCCTTCAGTAGCGGCAGTTATCGTTAAGGAATGGTTGACGTGATCGCTTCACTTTAAAGAAGGTGAATTCCGGCCACTCCGGAAGGCAAACCGGCCATGCGCAATGTGTTGGGGGCAACGGAACCGGTACTCATTGCGCGGGGTATGGTTTGCCCTATCACTAACTCCGTACCGCCCTTCTCTCGCCCTGTTTCGAGTTGTGTATGCCGCGAGGATCGTTTGAGTCTGCTGGATTGAGTTCAAAGCGTCAGCGTCCCGACTTGCCACTTGGGGAACATTGCTGAAATGCCGAACTTCGTGCCGGATTCATCCGTCGTCTCGAACGTCACGCCGTCGCCGAACTACGGCGACCGCAAGGGTGTCCTCTCGCCGAACATGATCGTGCTGCACTACACGGGCATGGCCGATCCGGCGAGCGCGATTGTACGCCTGTGCACCACCGGCACCGAAGTCTCGGCGCATTATGTCGTGCTGGAAGACGGCAACATCATCCAGTGCGTGCGCGAAGCGGATCGCGCATGGCATGCCGGCGCGTCGTCATGGGCCGGCGAAACCGACATCAACTCACTGTCCATCGGCATCGAGATCGTCAATCCGGGTCACGATCTCGACTACACGGACTTCCCGCTGCGCCAGACGGCAGCAGTGATCGCGCTGTGCAAAGGCATCATGATCCGCCGCGATATTCCCAGGCATCGCGTGCTCGGGCATTCGGATGTCGCGCCCGGCCGCAAGAAGGACCCCGGCGAGAAATTCCCATGGCGGCTGCTGGCGGATTCCGGTGTCGGACTGTGGGTTGAGCCCGCGCCGATCGTGCGTGGCGTGCAGACCATGCTCGGGCAATCCGGCGACGATGTTCTCGCCCTTCAGAAACTGTTCGCGCGCTTCGGCTACGGCATTCCGCTGAACGGCCTTTATGACGCCGCCACCATGGATGTGGTGACTGCCTTCCAGCGCCACTTCCGCCCCGAGCGCGTGGACGGCGTTGCCGATACCTCGACGTTGACCACGTTGCACGATCTCCTGGCCTTGATGCCGAAAGAAGAAACCCTGACCTCTTGACCTCGCGCGCCGGTGCGCCCATCACTGCGGCGTCAGTCGGCCGGACGGCCGCTCCGGCAAGGATCGAAAGGTCGCCGGGGAGGAAAGTCCGGGCTCCATCGACATACGGTGCCGGATAACACCCGGCGGGGGCGACCCCAGGGAAAGTGCCACAGAGAACGAACCGCTTGCCGAAACCCGCAAGGGTGAAGGCGAGTAAGGGTGAAAAGGTGCGGTAAGAGCGCACCGCGTTTCCAGCAATGGAGACGGCATGGCAAACCCCACCGGGAGCAAAACCGAATAGGGACGGCATGGCGGACAGTTCGCTTTCGAGCGATAACTCCGCGGGGCGATGTCAGGCCCGCCGTCCGGGTAGGTTGCTTGAGGCGCAACGCAAGTTGCGTCCCAGAGGAATGGCCGTCACGTCTGCGTGGTGAAAACCATTCAGGCCCTACAGAACCCGGCTTACAGGCCGGCTGATCGAGAATGAGGGGTTCGGCGCAAACACGCCGGACCCCTCGCCATTTCATGACAGTTCATGCGGCAAACGACGCATCGTGAAGGGTTGATGGCCGGACTAAATCGGCGCAAGCTCACCGAGGGCTGACGAATTCCAATCGAAGGGGCGCGCACGATGACTGCGACGACGGGCCGAACGGTCATGCTGGTTCTGCTGCTTGTTGCATTTGTAGCAGCGCTTGTGTTCGGCCTGTCGTACATGCAGCGCGAGCGCTCGGGCGAAAACAAAAGGGTTGAAGCGAAAGCCGAACCCAAGGTTGAGCCCAAGGCTGAACCTAAGACTGAACCTAAGACTGAACCTAAGACTGAACCTAAGACTGCACCCAAGGCCGACGCCAAAGCTGAAGCCAAGACCGCGCCCACGACTGAAGCAAAACCTGCGGCAACAGCGACACCAGCGGTATCCCCGCCCGGCTCGCGCCCTCAAGCCGAGAGCTCGTCCGCGCCCGCCACGGCAAAGGCTGAAGCCAAGGCAGAGACTGGCGCGCCTGCACAGCCACCCCGTCCAGCGGATACGGACAGGTCCTTTCCCAGCTTCGACATTACCCGCGTTGAGCGAACGGGCGATGCGGTCATCGCCGGCAGAGCTGCGCCCGGCGCGACCGTCGAACTGCTGCGCGACGGCGAATCCCTCGGCCGGGCCGTCGCGGATCAATCGGGGCAATTCGTCATGACCCCTCCGCCGCTTCCTCCCGGAAACTACGAGCTGACATTGAGGTCCAGATTGCCGGACGGGAAACAGGCGATATCCGAACAAAAAATGGTGGTGGCGCTGGACGCGGCGGACTCTGCCTCCCCCGCAGTTCGCTCACGCGCTGAAGCGCCAAGGCCCGTTACGGAGGACAACAAGATGGCGAGCCGTTCCGCGCCGGAAGCTGGCGGGCCTTCGGACGCGCGCCTTCAGTCCAAAAAGCGCGCACCGTCCGCAGTGGTCGTGTCCCGCGGCGACAGTCTCTGGCGCATCAGCCGCGCCACCTACGGCTCAGGCGAGTTGTATCCACTGCTCCTGAGGGCGAACCGGAGCCGAATCCGGGATCCGGATCTGATTTATCCCGGCCAGAGCTTCGTCCTGCCGAGGCGATCGCGCTGACGGCACCCCCCGCCTGCCCCGGGTTCCAGTTCCCTCAAGTTGGAGCGTTTCCCGGGGCCTTCATTTTACTTGATGCGTCTAGAACTCCCGCAGGCTGATGGCGCCTTGTGCGCAAGACAGACTGCGAACCCATGACGCTTTCACCGATGCAATTGCTGCGCCCGCGCCAGCTTCCCGAGAGCATTTATGTCGAGATCATCAGCGATCTCTTCAGCGCCACGCCGTCTATCGTGGTGTTTCTGGTTAGTCAGTGCATCATCGGCGCGGTAATCTTTCTGGAGACCGGCGACCGCGCCATCCTCGCCCTGACCTTGATCGCGGTTCTGGTGTCGGTGGAGCGCATCTGGATGATCCGCCGCTATCATCGCGCCACCGCAGGCAGAAAGCTGCCGCGCGACGAGGCGCAGGTGTGGGAGCGGCAGTTTGCGATCCGAAGCATCGCGACCGCCGTTGTGGTCAGCGCCATCGGCGTGCGCTGTTTCATGCTGCCCGATGCCGCCGTTCACATGCTGATCATCGGCGTGATCTCGACCTATGGGGCGGGCACGGTGACGCGCGTGGCGTATCGCCCGCGGCTGGCGCTGCTGAATCTTTTCATCGTCGCCGTCCCGCCAAGCATCGCCTGCATGCTTCACGGCAGCCTGATCTACATCTCGCTTGGGCTAACTACGCTGATCTTCCTGTTCGGCGCATTCGACATCATCCAGCACGCTTACGCCACCGCGGTCAGCCAGCTCACCCTCAAGCGAAAATTTGCAGGTCTTGCGCAACAGGATGCGCTGACCGGCCTGTCCAACCGGCTGGGCCTCAGTGAAAACCTCGAGACCGTGATGGCGGACGCGCAGCGCAGCGGATATGGCCTCGCGGTCCACAGCCTCGATCTCGACCGCTTCAAGGCCGCGAACGATCTTTACGGCCATCCCGCAGGCGACGCGATCCTGAAGGAAGTCGCGCGGCGGCTGACGCGGCTGACCCGTGCAAGCGATCTTCTGGTGCGGCTCGGCGGCGACGAATTCGTGCTGGTGCAAACCGGAGTCGCTGAACGCGAACAGGCGACCGGCCTTGCATCGCGTATCGTCGAGGACATCGGCAGCTATTACAACATCAATGGCTACACCATCGAAATCGGCACCAGCGTCGGCATCGCGATGCTGACCGAGGAAGACATCGCGCCGGACGATCTGCTCGCCCGTGCCGACCAGGCGCTCTATCAGGCCAAACGAACAAGAAGCGGCTACGCCGTTTACACGGTCGCGCCGCATCTCGTTCCCTCGCCGATCGACGGCGACGACTTTCAGGACACCCGCGCGGTTGGCCGCAAGACGGCGAACCTGCGCTGATCCTAAAAGTCGCCGCCGCCGCGTTTACTCAGCCGCCGACATGCGGTCGAGTTCCAGCACCTGCCGCTCGAACAATGAACGGTAGATGCCGCCCGGACGCCGCGCGAGCGATGCATGCGTCCCCTCCTCCGCGATCCGGCCCCGGTCGAACACGATGATCCGGTCGAGGCTGCGCACGGTCGACAGACGGTGCGCGATCACGATTGCGGTACGCCCCTGGATCAGGCGGTCCATCGCCTCCTGAACCAGAGCCTCCGATTCCGAATCGAGGCTTGATGTCGCCTCGTCCAGGATCAGGATCGGCGCGTCCGCGAGGAACGCCCGCGCCAGCGCCACACGCTGACGTTCGCCGCCCGACAGTTTCACGCCGCGCTCGCCCACCAGCGTCTCGTAACGCTTCGGCAGCCGCATGATGAAGTCATGCGCGTTGGCAAGACGCGCAGCTTCCTCAATCTGCGCCATGCTCGCGCCCGGCCGACCGTAGGCGATGTTTTCCGCGAGCGAGCGATGGAACAGGGTCGGCTCCTGCTGCACGATGGCGATCTGGCTGCGCAGCGACTGCTGCGTGGCCTTCGCGACATCCTCACCGTCGATCAGGATGCGGCCGCCTGTGGCGTCGTACAGCCGCTGCACCAGCTTGACGAAAGTCGTCTTGCCGGAGCCCGAGCGTCCGACCAGACCCACGCGCTCGCCGGGCCTGATGCTGACCGCAAGCCGCTCGTAGAGCGGCGTGTCGTGTCCGCGATAGTGGAACGTCACATCGTCGAACACGATGCCGCCGCCGGCGACCTTGATCGGCTTCGCATCCGGTGCGTCGGCAATGCCGATCACCTCGTCATGCATCGCCACCAGTTCCTCCATGTCGTTCACCGAACGCTGGAGATGGCTGATGTGCTGGCCGATGTCGCCGAGATAGCCGTGAATGACGAAATAGGTCGTCACCACATAGGCCACCTCACCCGGCGTGGCACGGCCTGCCGCCCACAGCAGCAAGATTCCGCCGATCACGGTCACGCTCATCAGCACCAGCACGGCGTGCTGCGCCGTGCCGACGTACGTATAGCGCGACCATGTCCGTCCGGCCCGGCGGCGCCACTTGCCAAGCACGCCGCCGAGACGCTCGTCTTCCCGCGCTTCCGCGCCGAACGACTTCACCACCGCGTTGCAGGTCAGCGCATCGGCCAGCGTGCCGCCGACTTTCGTGTCGAGCGCGTTGGACAGTTGCGCCGCCGGCGCGATGTAGTTCGTGGTCAGCGCGACCGTCATGCCGACATAGATCACCGTCATGAGCGCGATCACCGCACCCAGCACCGGCCAGTGCCAGCCGACCAGGATGGTCGAGCCGAGCAGCACGACGAGCGACGGGATCAACGCCATCAGGATGGTGTCGTTGAGCAGGTCGAGCGACCACATGCCGCGCGTGATCTTGCGCACGGTCGAACCGGCAAAGCTGTTGGCGTGCCAGTCGGTCGAGAAACGCTGGATGCGCACGAAGGCATTCTGCGCCACATCCGACATGATGCGCAGCGTGAACGGGATGATCGCCTTCAGGCCGATGAAGCGCGTGACCATCGCGACCAGACCGAGAACGACGATGGCCCCGAAAGCAATTATCGCCCCGCGCTTTGCGGCAGCCGGATCGGTCAGCGCGATGGCGTCCACCAGCTTTCCCGCGAACAGCGGCATGAACACATCCGCTGCCGCGGCGGCGATCAGGCCACCGGCAACTACAGACAATCGCCCCGGCTGATATGTCCAGTGGCGGAAGACGAACGGAAGCACCGCGCGCAAGGCGGACTTTTTATTACGAGACAGAGTCATAGCGTGTTTCGGCTGCGCAGGCGCAAGCCGACTCCAAATGAGAGACGACGCAGCGGCTACGCCGCGCGCAATCGTCATGTGTCAAAGAAAAAGGTTGTGGAATTCGGTCAGCGAAGGTTCGCGAAAACCCGAACCGGACGACCACGGACAGGCCATCGGACGACCGATGATTGCCGGCAACCTTGCGCGGTGGACCGCGTGGTTAACCGAGGGGGTATCCGGATGCAGAGGCGCGAACGCGCAGGACTCGCGGGGTCGCGATAAACGCAAACGTCAAAATCATGCGATCCTCCCGCGTCTGAGTCATGCGGACTTCGGGGCGAAGTCCGCTGATGATGTTTTGGGCAATAATTGCGGCAAATTTTGTACCGGTTAATTGCTATCCTGCAATGTACGCGCGGCGACACGCCGCATGCGCTCACGCCTTGACGAAATACGGCGTGCGTAAATTCGTGAACGGCCTGAACTCTGCGACAACACGGTCGCCGATGCGCAGATCGATATCGCCATGCGCCATCACGCGAAAGCCTTCGGTCATATCGATCAGCAGGATCGCGTAAGGCACGTGGGCCTTGGCTTCCGGCGTCGCCGCGCGGCGAACAACAGTCGCGGAATAGACCACCCCTTGGCCGCCGGCTCGATGAGTCGTCGGCGAAGCATCCCCGCATGACGGACAGAATGCACGGCGGAAATACCACAGATGACCACACGCGCCGCATGACTGGTAGAGGATCGCGTCCGCGCCGTCGGTCCAGCCTTTGAGTTCTGCTGCTTCGCTCATCGCACCCGCTCCAGAAACATGCTGACATGTGACGACATCACGCCGCCGTCGCCATGCAGCAACGCCAGCGAGGCATCGCGCACCTGACGTTGCCCGGCTCGGCCAGTCATCTGCAACTGCGTTTCGACCAGATGCGCCATCGCGCCGCCGCAGCCGCAATGACCGTAACTCAAAAGTCCGCCATGCGTATTCAGCGGCAACGCACCGTCGATGCCGAAATCGCCATTGCGCGCACGCGCTGCGGACTCGCCGCGTGTCGCAAGACCAAGCTCCTCGATCAGGATCGCCAGCGTGATGGTGAAGCTGTCATAGATGCCGGCATATTTGATCGCGCCGGCATCGACGCCCGCCTTCTCCTGCGCCCGGTTCAGCGCCACCGCCGCACCGACATCGGACAGCGACTTTGCTGCGGTGATATGTTGATGCAGATGCGCTTGCCCGCATCCCATGATGCGGACTTGACGATCGTTTGTCGGCTCGCGACTGATGATGAAAGCCGCGCCGCCGTCCGACACCGGACAGCAATCCAGCAGTTTTAGCGGCGACGAGATTTCGCGCGACGCCATCACATCAGCCACCGTGATAGGTTCATGAAACTGCGCGCCGGGATGCTGCATGGCGTGCCGTCGCATCAGCACCGCGAACTCCGCCATGTCCTCCTGCGTGAGGCCATAGTCGTGCATATAGCGCGAGGCGAGCAAGCCGTAATAAGCCGGGATCGTCGGCCCGAGCGGCACCTCGTAATCGGGATGGCCGACCTGCGCCAGCGTGCTCATCGCGGAATCGCGCGCCTGCCCGGTGAGACGGTTCTCGCCGGCAACGACAAGAATGGTCTTCGCAACGCCGGCCTCGACCAGTTCATGCGCCAGCATCACCATGGCAAGGCCCGTCGCGCCGCCGACCTGAATCGCATGGGCATAGGACGGCTGGATGCCGAAGTGCTCGGCGAACACCGTCGCCAGCATCAGATGCGGCATGGTGGTGGAATAGCCGGTGAGCAGGCTGTCGACGTCACTGCGCTTGAGGCCCGCATCGGACAGCGCGCCCTGCGCCGCCTCGGTCATCAGATCGAGGGTCGAACGCCCCTCATGCTTTCCGAAAGCCGTCAGTCCGACGCCGCTGATGAAACTCATGTGCCCGCGCTTGCCGTTTCCATGCCCGTGACTGATGTGCCACGGCCAAGGCCCGACATCAATGCGCGTCCGGCGGAGGTCCCATCATGTTCGGCTTGTTGACAAAGAACACAAGCGTACTCAGCACCAGATAGAAACAGGTCAGGATGAAGAAGGCATCGCCGAAGCTCATGACCACGGCCTGCCGGTGCACGATCATCGACAGTTGCTTCAGCGCCATCAGCGAGGCATTGCCCGCGCCCTGAAACTTCTGGGTCAGCATGTTCAGCGTCTCGACAGCCATCGAATTGCCCCAGGTGACGCGGTCATGCAGCCGGGAGATGTGCAGATCGGTCCGGTGATCGAGCACCGTGTTGATAACCGCCAGCCCCACCGCGCCGCCGAGGTTGCGGGTCAGGTTGAACAGGCCGGAGGCGTTCTTCAGGCGCGAGGGCGCAAGCGTGCCGAGCGCGATATTGTTCACCGGCACCATCGCCATCATGATGCCGACCCCACGCAGGATCTGCGGCACCAGCAGTTCATAGAAATCGTAGTCGCGGGTGATGCCGGTCATCATCCACGAACTGATCGCGAAAATCACCAGCCCGGTAGCGATCATGAACCGCAGATCGACCTTGGTCATCAGCCGTCCGATGATCGGCGCGCTGACGAACATCGCAGCGCCCGAGACGAACATGGTCTCGCCGATCATCAGCGCGCTGTAGCCCCGCACCTCGGCGAGGTAGCGCGGATAGATGTAAGTCAGGCCATAGAGGCCTATGCCGACGCAGAATGAGAACATACAGCCGAGCGCGAAGTTGCGGTCGGTAAAGGCGCGGATATCGACAATCGGCTCCTTCTGCGTCAGCGCGCGATAGAAAAAGACCACGGCCGAGATGACGCAGACGACCGCGAAGAAGAAAATCGATTCGTCCTGCAGCCAGTCGTTGCGCGGGCCTTCTTCCAGCACATATTCGAGCGAGCCGAGGAAACCCGCCATCGAGATCAGGCCCCACCAGTCGAAATGCTCCAGCAGCGCGAAGTTCGGCTTGTCGAAATCCACCAGCGCCAGCACGCCGATGGTGATGCCGATGCCGGGCACGACGTTGATGAAGAACAGCCAGTGCCACGACATCAGGTCGGTGATGTAGCCGCCCACCGTCGGGCCGATGGTCGGCGCCAGCGTGGCCACAAGGCCGATGATCGGGCCGACGATGTGAAACTTGTTGCGCGGAAACACCGTGTAGGCAGACGCAAATACGGTCGGGATCATGCCCGCGCCGACAAAGCCCTGGATCGCGCGCCACAGGATCATCTGCTCGATGGTCGAGGTCAGGCCGCACATAAAGCTCGCGAACGTGAAGCCTGCAGCAGAAATCGCAAACAGCAGCCGCGTGCCGAAGGCGCGCGACAGAAAACCCGACAGCGGGATCGCGATCACTTCCGCGATCAGATAGGAGGTCTGCACCCATGCGACTTCGCTGGTGCTGGCGGAGAGGCCGGCCTGGATTTCGGAAAGCGATGCCGAGACGATCTGGATGTCCAGGATCGACATGAACATCCCGAACACCATGATGAGGAAGGCGATCAGCCGGCGCGTGCTGATCGTCTCCGTCCCCGCCGGTGCAGCGGGGCCGCCACTCATCGTCGGCGATGCAGTGTTTGACGACATCACGTTGTCCTAAAGGCCCGCGATGCCGGGCCTTGTGCTGTTATCGCGCTGCGATCGGATCGACGTGGTCCGGGTTCGGCTTGGTGTTCACTGTGGTGATCACCGACATGCCAGGCCGCAGCAGGTTTTCCCGCGCCACCGAGAACGGCACGCGGATGCGGACCGGCACGCGCTGCACCACCTTGGTGAAGTTGCCGGTGGCATTGTCCGGCGGCAGCAGCGTAAAGACCGAGCCTGACGCCGGCGCGAGGCTGTCGACAATTCCAGTGATGGTGCGTCCGGACACCGCGTCAACGGTGATCGACACCGGCTGGCCGGGTTTCAGGCGTCCGAGTTGCGTTTCCTTGTAGTTGGCGTCGATATAGACGTCGTCGATCGGCACGACATTGGCGAGCCGCTGACCGGGCTGCACATAGTCACCGGCGCTGACGATGCGATTGGAGAAGATACCGTCCACCGGCGCGCGGACTGCGGTGAACGACAGATCGCGCACGGCCTTCGCCAGCGCCGCACGCAATTCCTGCAACTGGCCTTCGGCTTCCGCCTTTTGCGCGTTGATGACATCAACCTGCGTCTGCGCGGCATCCAGCGCCGCCTTGGCGCCCTGCACCGCCGCCTGCGCCTGATCGCGGCCCGCCTGCGACACATCGAAGGTCGCCTTCGAGGCGAAGCCCTTGGTACTCAGGCTTTCCTGACGTGCGAAATCGGCTTCGGCGCGCTTGATCGCGGCGTCCGCCGACATCAATTGCGCCTTCGCCTGGTCCACAGCGCTTTGCTGCGCCTCGGCCTGACGGCCGATGCGCTCAATGGTCGCCTGCTGCGTCGCGACCTTGGCACGCGCGCTCTCGACGGCGAGACGATAGTCGCCGTCGTCAATCATGAAAACGACGTTGCCCGCACCGACGCGCGTGTTGTCGCCGACCATGACCTTGGAAATGTGTCCGGCGATCTTCGCGCCCATGGTGGTGTTGTTGGCGCGCACATAGGCGTCGTCGGTCGTGACCAGATAGCGGCCGACGACCATGTAGTGATAACCGAAATAGATGCCGGCCAGCGCCGCCAATGCGCCGACACCGACGATGATGCGCCTGCGCGTCGGAGACTTCGGTTTCGCGGCGTCGTCCTTCGCCTCAGTGGGCGGCACTGTCTCGGGTGCTTCCGTCGCAGGCTGCTCGGCCGGACGCGCACGCTGCTCGATGGTCGCCGCGCGCGATGCGTCGGTCTCGTCAGGCTCCGGGTGAACAACCCTTGCGACCTGGTCTCGGGCAGGCACGGCCATCATGGCCTCCATACGTGTCAAAACGCTCGCACCCGGCGGGACTGCCGCCGGGCCTGCGACACAAATATCATTGACCGAACCGTTCGGTCAATGATATTTTGCTCCAACAGTTCGTACAGCAGTTCGGGTTCCCGCGCCGTTTCCGGACCCGCGCTCCACAACGAAACGAAAAAACAGACTAAACGAATGGTTGCTGCCCAAACCCACCTCTCCGTCGCGCCGCAAGGCGACGAGGACAGCGCGAAACGCCATCAGATCATGGATGGCGCGCGGCGCGTCTTCATGGATCTGGGCTTTGATGGCGCCAGCATGAACGAGATCGCGCGGGCCGCAGGCGTCTCGAAGGGCACGCTTTACGTCTACTTCGCGGACAAGAACCGGCTGTTCGAGGCGATTGTCGAGCAGGAAAGCCTCGATCAAGGCAAGAAGGCATTCAACTTCGATCCGGCGCTCGATGCCGAAACCAGCCTGCGCGCCTTCGGCCGCGCCTATCTGGAAATCGTCTGCCGGCCCGATGGCGGATCAGCCGTCAGAACGGTGATGGCGATTGCGGAGCGGATGCCCGATGTCGGTCGCCGTTTTTACGATCACGTCATCGCCCACACCATGCGCCTGCTCGGGGACTATCTGGAAGCCCGGGTCAAGGCGAAGGAGCTTGCGATCGGCGACTGCTATCTCGCCGCCGCACAATTCATCATGATGTGCCAGGCGACGCTGTTTCAGCCCTACGTGTTTCAGGTCAAGCCGGCGCCGAACAAAGAACAGATCGCAACGGTGGTCGACAGCGCCGTGCGGGTATTCCTCGCCGGCTATCGCGCGTCGAAAAGCTGAAGACTTCAGCGCTCCCGGAGACGGGATTCGTCTTCGATGGAGTCGCGGTCTTCCTTCGACAACGGACCGCGCGCGAACATGCGCTTCACACGCTGGCCAATCGAGCCGGTGACGCCATTGTCGCGGAAAGCATAGCCACGCGGTGCTGCGCGCGCGGCGATTTCCTCGCCGGAGACAGCCGCTGGCTGACAGATGATGCGCCCGCTGGCGCGGCGCATCAGATCGACGTGAATATGATCGTAGTGATAGACGTTCGAGCCCGGCGCCAGCACGGTGTTGAACTGCTGGCATGCAGCGCCCTGTACGTCGCGCAGAAACCCCTGCTCTTCCGGCAAACCCTTCCAGCCGTCCTTCACCGAAATGCGCCGTCCGTCCGCGAGCGTGAAAGACGCGATGTCGAGCGCGTTGCCGAAGGCATGCTCGGAAATATGCGCGCGCGAATTGCCGTTCATGCCGCGGCACGAATAGGCCGAAATCTGTTTGATCTCCGCAACGGGCGAGCCGAACCAGCGCTGCGCGGCAGGCTGCACCGAATCCGCCAGCCATCGGTCGAGCGCCGACACAATCGGACAGGCCAGCGTCGCGGCAGGCTTCACGGCCACAGCACCGAACCTGCTGACCGGCGAGCCCTGCGACGGGCCGAGACGCGGCGGCGTGAAAGGCTGGTTGGCGGATGGATATGGCTGCGCGGCATACGGCGCGCGCGGTGACGGACGCGCCATCGTCGGCGATGTCGTCTCCGGTCCAGCCATCTGATCTTCCTCATCCGGCGGCTCTATTCCGGGCGCGTTCAGGCGCATCGGCGCACCGGCCTGCGCAGGATAGCCGGGCTGCGAGCCCTGATAGGGCTGCTGCGATGGATAAGACGATGACGGATAGGACGGCGGCTGCGAGGCCGAATACGACGGGCGATAGGAAGGCGGCTGCTGCGCCACCGGCCAGCGCGGCTGATTGCCGATGCTGCCGGGCGGGCGCAGATCGTCAGCGTAACCGAGGCTGCTCATGTTCTCGCCGAGGGCTGCGACCTTGAGCGGAAATTCCGCGCCACATGCGCCCGGACCCGAGATCGGATCGATGCGGACGAGATCGGCACTCTCTTTGACCGCACCGGATTTCAGGCACGCCTTCTCGGCCTCAGCCCGCCATGGCTCGCGTTCCGCGGACATGAATCCACGGCCGCAACCCGCAAGGGCGACGAGAACCAGGGAGCCGACTACAAACCAACATACTCCGCGCGTCATCCGCGCAAGTTCACCGAAGATAATTAAAGACTCTTCAACGCTTTGTTATTCAACGTTTTTTAACCATAACCCGCGCGACGGAACGCGATGAGTCAGGACGCCTGCCTTTTTGAACACGGAACGTCCGGGTAACGTCGGCGTTACATGACCCAGCGTTGAGCCAAGGGAGATTCCCATGACCATCGTCGGACCTTTGAGTGTCGTGGCGGCCTATGCGTCGTTTATTCTTGTCGGCGCGATCGTGCTGGGCATGTTCTAGCCACCGTTCGATATCCGGATATCAAGCGCCCGTTTGATCACCACGTTGGATGACGAACGCGCCCTTGATCGCAAGCCGCTGAATCTGCGATCATCGGCTTCATGATTTTCCGCCAGCTCTTCGACAGCGTTTCCAGCACTTACACCTATCTGCTCGCCAGCCGCCGCGGCGGCGAGGCGCTGATCATTGATCCCGTGCTGGAGAAGGTCGATCGCTATATCCAGCTTCTGCAGGATCTCGATCTGCGGCTGATCAAGGCGGTCGATACGCATGTCCATGCCGATCACATCACCGGCCTTGGCGCGCTGCGCGACAAGACCCATTGCATCACCGTGATGGGCGAGCAGAGCGGCGTCGATGTGGTCTCGATGCGGGTTGCGGATGGCGACAGGATCGACATCGAGGGCGTGAGCCTCGATGTACTCTACACGCCCGGCCACACCGACGATTCCTACAGTTTCATCCTGCCGGATCGCGTCTTCACCGGCGACACGCTGCTCATTCGCGGCACCGGACGCACCGATTTCCAGAACGGCGATCCGCGCGCGCAGTACGAGTCGATTTTCGGGCGGTTGCTTAAGCTGCCCGATCACACGCTGATCTTCCCCGCACATGACTACAAGGGCGATACCGTCTCGACCATCGGCGAGGAGAAGGCGTGCAATCCTCGCCTTCAGGTTAAATCGGTCGATCAGTATGTCGACCTGATGAACAACCTGCATCTGCCGAATCCGAAGATGATGGATGTCGCCGTGCCGGCGAACCTGCACATGGGCCTCGCGCAAGATGACGTCGCGCGGCGCGGCTGGTCGCTCACGGCAACGCAAGCCAAGGATATCCTCGGGCGTCCGGACGTTGCTCTGATCGACCTTCGCGAACGACGCGAGCGCGAGAAGCACGGTGTTATTCCAGGGTCGCTCCACGCGCCCTATCCCGATCTTCAGGACAATGTGAAAGCGGGCGGCGTGCTGCACGATCTCGCCGCGACAACGCAGAAGCAATTGCTGTTCTACTGCGCATTCGGCGAACGCTCCGCGATGGCCGTGCAGGCCGCGCAGGACGCCGGCCTCACCACCGCCCGCCACATCCAGGGCGGCATCGAAGCATGGCGCATTGCGGGCGGCCGGATCGCGCGCGACAGTTAAGGCGTTCACCGGAAGCCAACGCGCATCCCGCTGACGTACTTTTGCCTCGGAAATGCAATGGAAAATCTGTTCGCGGGTTGCGAATGGCGTTGCTTCGCCATGACGTGGCTGTCAAAAATACCACCGTTGCCTTTCCGTCTCATGGCTCGTTGAGCAGGTGATATTTTGATCCGTTCCGTCCTGCTGATGGCAGCGATCCTGTGCGGCCTCGCCCTTACACCCGCGCATGCTGAACAATCCATCCGCGTCGCTCAGGCTGCGCCTGCGCAACCGGCAGCACCGGCGCCATCAACCCCATCGGCGGATTCGACCACCCCTGCCACGACACCGTCACCGACCGATCAGCCTGCGGCCGACGCGAACCAGCAAGCCAGCGACGAACCCGCAGGCAATGTCGTCACCCTGAAGGGCAGCGCGACGGTGACCCGGGGCGGCATGACCGGTCCCCTGAAAGTGCAGGACGAGATCTTCAAGGGTGACATTCTTCAGACGGACAAGAACGCCACGCTCGGCGTGACCTTCAATGACGACACCACGCTCAATCTCTCCGCGAGTTCGCGCGTGGTGGTCGACAACTTCGTTTATCAGAACGGCGCGAAGGACAACGCCGCTCTCATCAATGTCACACGCGGCACCATGGCGTTCGTCGCCGCCGCCGTCGCCAAGACCGGCGACATGAAAATCGAAACGCCGACGGCGACGCTCGGCATTCGCGGCACCACCGGCGTGGTCGAAGTGCCGGAAGGCGTGACGGCCGGCACAGCCAACGCCAGCAATGTCGGCGTCAAGCTCTATCCCGATGCCGACGGCAAGGTTGGACGCATCGACGTCCGGGGCCGCGACGGCGCGCCGCTCGGCATGCTGACGCAGGCAGCCAGCGGTTTCACGGTGCGCGGCATGATGGTGCCGGGTTTCGGCATGCGGATGTCCGCGACACCGATGGTGATGTCGGCGCAGATGATCGCGCGGGACCGCGGCTTCATGCAGCGCGTTCACACCATGCAGGGGATTGGACGCAACATCGTCAGGCAGCAGCGCGATTTCCGGATGCAGAATCCAAACCGCCCGCCGGCCTTCGGACGGCCGGGATATAATCGCGGCGCGCCGCAGCGCGGCGGATTCAATCAGCCCGGAAACCGGCCTGGAAACCAGCCACGAAATCAACCGGGCCTGAATCAGCCGGGACAACGCGGCCAGCCCGGATTGAATCAACCGGGTCAGCGCGGACAGCCGGGCCTCAATCGTCCGGGTCAGCTCAATCAACCCGGACAGCCACGGCAACCGGGATTGCAGAACGCGCCGGGACAACGTGGCAGCCTGCAACCCGGCATGCAGCGTCCGCCCGGTCTTGCCAATCAACCCGGACTTCGACGCGATCCCGGCGCTCCGCCACCCGGCGGATTCCAGCGCGCGCCCGGCGCACCCGGCCAGTTCGGATCGCGTCCGAACCAGCCGGGACTCGCGAACCGTCCTGCCATTCGGCAAGGCGGCATTCCGGTTGGATTACAGCGGCCAGCGGCTGCGCCCGGCGGCTCCGCGCTGCAAGGAGCGGGCGGCTTGCTCAATCGTCTCGGCGTGCCGAACCGTCTCGGCATCCCGCAGGTACCCACCGCCGCGCCGCGCGCGGGCCAGCCCGCGGTTCCGGCGCTGCAGAAGAAGCCGCCGCAGCTTCCGAAGAACAAGCAGCTTCCGAAGGAGCTGCTGCGATAGGTCGACTAATACCGCCGCGTTTCGATTGCGAACGACAAACCGCTTGATTGGCACGCGGGGTGGCGTGCATCACACGCGCCCTGTAGCATCGCCGCCCTGATGCCGGAGTCGCCATGCGCCTGAAAATCATTCTGCTCGGACTGGCGGTACTTGTCATATCTTTCGCCGCCAGCCTTTATGCAATGAACTGGCTGTGGCCCGTCACCGTCGAAAAACCTCTGCTCGCAAAACTGCCGCCGCTGCCACAGGTGGCGCGCAACTCCGAAATCCTGACACCGATTTCCATTTCCATCGCCGCGCTGCGCGACAGTCTCGATCGCGCCGCACCGCGCAATATCGGCGGCAAGGCCGAAAATCCCGTCAGCCAGATCCTGCAGAACGCCGATATCAACTGGACCGTGACCCGCGGACCGATCGCCGCGTCCGGTGTGCAGAACGCGCTGTCGCTGTCGACGCCGCTCGACGGCAAGCTGACGGTGCTCGGCTCGCTGTCGGCGGCAAGCGGCACCGCGCTCGGCAACGCCTTGGGAAATGTTCTCGGCAGCAATGCCGTCAAGCAACTCGGTAGCGTCTCGATCAAGCAGCTCAACGCCAGCGCCGCGATCCACGGCAATGTCGGCATTACCGCGCGTCCGGAAATCCTGCGCGAGTGGCGCATTGATCCGAAGCTCGCAGCGCAGGTCACACTCGGCGAGAGCAGCCTCACCATCGCCGGCGCGAAAGTCGCGGTGCCAGCGCAGGTCAAGCCGCTGATCGACAAGACCGTCAACGAGCAGATGGCGCTGCTGCAGCAGCGCCTGCGCAACGACCGCTCGCTTGAGCAGAACGCGCGCCGGGAATGGGCCAAGCTCTGCCGCTCGATTCCACTGCCTCCGGCTGCAACCGGGATGCCCGTGCTGTGGCTCGAGATGCGTCCAGTCCGCGCCATGGCGGCGCAGCCGCGCATCGACGCCAACTGGGTCAGCTTCACGCTCGGACTGCAGGCCGAGACGCGCGTGCTGCCCACCGAGACGAAACCGGACTGCCCGTTTCCCGCGACGCTCGACATCATGCCGCAGCCCGAACGCGGCCGCGTCAATATCGGCGTGCCGATCGACCTGCCCTTCACCGAAGTCAGCAAGATCGTCGAACTGCAACTGAAAGGCCGCAAGTTTCCCGAGGACGGCAGCGGCTCGGTCGATGTCACGGTGAAGAGCGCGAGTGTCTCCGCCGCCGGACAGCGCCTGCTGATCTCGCTGCTCGTCAACGCGAAAGAGAAGAAGAGCTTCCTCGGCCTCGGCGGCGAAGCGACCATCCATATCTGGGGCCGTCCCGTGCTGGATCAGGAACAACAAATCCTGCGGCTGACCGATCTCGAACTCGCCGTTGAATCGGATTCGGCCTTCGGCCTGCTCGGCGCCGCCGCGCGTCCCGCCGTGCCCTATCTGCAACGCGCGCTGGAGCAGCGCGCCACCATCGACCTGAAAACCTTCGCCGCCAACGCGCAGCAGAAGATTTCGTCCATCGTCGCGGATATGCGCAAGAGCGATCAGGGCATTCGAGTCGATGCCTCGGTGTCGAGCGTGCGCCTCGGCGGCATCGCCTTCGATTCCAATACGCTCCGCATCGTTGCCGAAGCGGACGGCGCGATCAGTGTCGCGGTGACATCGCTGCCGGACCTGCAGCAGTGACGGAGTGAATGTGACTGCATAGCTTGCCCGCACATTCGCATGGCTCCAAGTCATTGATATTGAGTCGCTAATTCTCCCGTCACGTTCTCTCCACATTTACGGGTCACGGAACCGTCACATGCCCGCCGCCGTTGAGCCGGGTCGTTCCGTTGCGTTGGCATTGCGTTCCACGCTGATCCTTTTCCCGAACCGCTGAGGACAGACATCATGAAACGGATTTTGCTCGCCGCTGCTGCGGCGACGATGATGATGATTCATCCCGCCAGCGCGCAGCGCGCGAACTACGAATCCATGGTCGCCAGCCACGCTGCGGCAAATGGCGTTCCGCCCGAACTCGTGCATCGCGTCATCGTCCGTGAAAGCAAGTACAACCCGCGCGCCGTCAGCCGGGGCAACTACGGCATGATGCAGATCAAGCTCGCCACGGCGCGCGGCCTTGGTTATACCGGCACCGCCGAAGGCCTGCTCGATCCCGACACCAATCTCACCTATGCCGTGAAGTATCTTGCGGGCGCCTACCGTGCCGCCGGCGGCGATCACAACCGTGCGGTCTCCTATTATGCCGGCGGCTATTACTACGCCGCGAAGCGTCAGGGGCGGCTCCAGCAGCAGGCAGCCAACGCCGCGCCGGAAGGCATCACGCTGTTCGACGCCAATGCGCAGGCGATCCCGCGCAAGCACCGGCGTCATCGCCACTGATATCAGCTTGTTGGGTGCGATCTGAAAAAGCCGGCCTCAATTCGAGGCCGGCTTTATTTCTGGTTCTGCGCTGTGCCGCGCGGATGGATCGCGCACATGCGCCACGGCGTTGTCATCCGTAAACACTTTCTTCCAGCCATCGACATGATCGAGCAATTGCGCCGCAGGCGTCTGCCGCCGCAGCAATGTAGCGTCGATCCGCTGCGAGGCCAGCAGCCTGAACAGCGCATCCGGATTTTTCAGCATCATGGCATCGTCGACCTCGACCATGAAGCGTTCGCCGTAGAGTTCGGTCCGCCCGTCGATGGCCACGGGAATTCCGGTCCAGATCAGATAGCCGCCGAAATCGTAATCGTTCAGCACACGCGTTACGCCGCGCTCCTTCAAGGCCGCAACGGCAGGCGCGAGGCTGGACGACGGCGCGTAGCAATTGATCGCGATAACAAAGGCTGACATCGCGGCGATCGCGACAAGCGCGGCAGCGGCCAATGGTCCGCACCAGCGCGCCGCTTTTGGACTTTCATCCACCCGCCCGAAACGCGCCGCCAGCGGTGCGGCGATCACAAGCGGCAACAGCAGCGCCAGCACCGTGATATTGCGAATGTGCGACAGCGCCATATGCAGCAGCCCGATCACCAGCACGATACGCATGAGCGGAAGCGTCAGGCCCTTGAGCAGAACCGCGCCCAGCCCGAGCAGCAGACAGACTTCAAACGCGCCGAGCCGGGAGAAATCCGCCGGCCGCCATTCGGTGATCAGCGGCAGCGCCGCGCCGAGAGTGAGAATGTTGCGGGCCGCGAGAATGGCCTCGACGCCGTAGGGCGTCAGGCAACTTGCAGCAAGCGCCGCAACGCCGAACACGAACCAGCGCAGCAGCATCCGCGCCCTCGCCTGCGCGTCCACCTTCAGTACCACATCGAGCGCGACAGGCCCGATCAGCGCCAGACCCAGAATGAAACTGCCGTGAAGATTGGCCCACAGCGCGATCAGCGGCAGCAGCCAGTAGGAAGGCGCATTGCTGCGATCCGCCGCCGCGATCAATCCGGCAAGCCACGCCACCATCACCGGCATCGCCAGCGCATGTGGCCGAACCAGAAAATGCGGGGAGGCAATCGCCAGTGCTGCCATCACCAGAACAAGTGCAGGGACCGCATCGAGACGGCGGCGAATGAACCACGCCAGAATGGCGAATGCACCCGCGATGGAGGCCGCTGTCAGCACCACCGGCCCGGCCCAGCCCGCACGCGCGAAGGCCGCGGCGTACAGCACCTGCGCCAGCCACTGCGTGGAAATCCACGGTTGCCCCTGCATGGTGAACGAGAAGGTGTCCGTGCGCGGGAGCGCGCCGGTGTCGAGAATCTGCTGCCCGACTTTGATCTGCCAGTAGGTGTCCGGATCGGCCAGCAGCCGGTTCCCCAGCAGAAGCAATCCGGCGAACAGGCAGACGCCGAGCACGCAGGGCAGCGTGCATCGCGGCGCGGGCATTGTATCGACTGCCTGAGCGCTCATCGCGATACGGCCTTCGCAGGCAGGTCAAAATATGCGGCGATGGTCATGCGCGGGTCCGGCTGGAGAAACAGTTCCAGACCTAAGCACCGGGGGCATAATTCCAGGTAAATTCCGCCGCAAACGCATCGGGCTGCGCTAGTGCGATATCCGGAATCAGACCGAAAACGCGGTCCCACGATGCGGAAAAGCCATGGCGCGCGGCGGCACGAGCCATTGAAACCGCGATCCATCGGGTCTATCGTTAAGGCTGTTCCGAGGGGGGCTCCGGCGTGGAGCTGAGATACCGCAGAATGCGCGGTGACCCTTTGAACCTGATCCGGGTCATGCCGGCGAAGGGACAGGGATGTATCGAGACACGTCATCATCTCCGCGAGGAGACTCTTCCGTCAATATCATCGGCGCGGGCATTGCCGGCACATGGCATGCGCTGCTGTTCGCGCGCGCGGGCTATGACGTCACCCTGCATGAACGCGATGACGCGGCAATGACGCAGGCGACCAGCCACTGGGCTGGCGGCATGCTGGCGCCGTGGTGCGAGCGCGAGGCGTCCGAGCCCGTTATCACGCGGCTTGGCATCCGTTCGCTCGATCTGTGGCGCGAGCAGGTGCCCGAAACGCCGTTCAATGGCTCGCTGGTGGTGGCGCATCCGCGCGACCGCACCGATTTCGAGCGCTTCGCAAGACTCACCACCGATTACGAACGCCTCGATGCGTCCGGCATCGCCAATGTCGAGCCATCGCTTGACGGACGCTTCCGCGAAGCACTGCTATTCCCCGGCGAAGGTCATGTCGAGCCCCGCGCCGTTCTGCCGAAGCTGCACGCGAAGCTCGCAGAAGCGGGTGCGACCATCAGCTTCGGCAGCGACCGGAAGCCTGAAGATATCGCAGACGGCATCGTGATCGACTGCCGTGGCTTGAGCGCGCGGGACAGGTTTCCCGAACTGCGCGGCGTCAAGGGCGAACTGGTGATCGTCGAGACCCCGGAGATTCAACTCTCGCGCCCGGTGCGGCTGCTGCATCCGCGCTGGCCGCTGTATATCATTCCGCGTGACGGCAACCGCTTTATGATCGGCGCGACCTCGATCGAGAGCGAGGACACCGGCGTCAGCGTGCGCTCCGCGCTCGAACTGCTGACGGCTGCCTATGCCGTCCACCCGGCATTCGCCGAGGCGCGCATTCTCGAAATCGGCGCAGGCCTGCGCCCCGCCTTCCCTGACAACCTGCCGCGCATCGCGATCGACGCGAAGCGCATTTCCGTCAACGGGCTTTATCGCCACGGCTTCCTGCTGGCCCCTGCCCTTGCGGAACTGACGCTCGCTTATGTCGAGCGCGGCGCGATCGACAACGAGGTAATGCAATGGTCCTGATCGTCAACGGAGAGCGTATCGAGACGAAAGCCACGCGCGTCGACGCGCTGCTGGCTGAACTCGATTACGAAGGCACACACCTCGCCGTCGCGGTGAACTACGACGTGGTGCCGCGCGCCCGCTGGGCCGAGACCACGCTCAACGACAACGATTCGGTTGAAATCCTCACGCCAAGGCAGGGAGGGTAACGATGGCTCTCTTTCCGTCGTCCCGGCGCAGGCCGGGACCCACCTTTTACCTCTCCCCGTTTACGGGGAGAGGTCGAAGCCTGAGCCGCGCGAAGGCTTCGGGTGAGGGGCGAGTGCCCGCACTCGATGCCCCTCACCCCAACCCTCTCCCCGTAAACGGGGAGAGGGAGCTACGCGCAATCGCGCGCGGAGGGATGTCATGAGCAAAGTGAATTTCTACGGCAAGGAATTTTCCTCGCGCCTTTTGATCGGCAGCGCGCTCTATCCGTCGCCGAAGATCATGCAGGACGCGATCCGCGCCGCGGGCAGCCAGATCGTCACCGTGTCCGTGCGCCGCGAAAGCGCCGGCGGAAAGACCGGCGACCAGTTCTGGTCGCTGATCCGCGAGCTTGGCGTCACCGTTCTGCCGAATACCGCAGGCTGCAAGAGCGTGCGCGAGGCTGTCACCACGGCGAAGCTCGCCCGCGAACTGTTCAACACACCGTGGATCAAGCTGGAAGTCATCGCCGACGACGAGACGCTGCAGCCCGATGTGGTCGGCCTCGTGGAAGCCGCATCCATCCTGATCAAGGATGGCTTCGAGGTGTTTCCCTATTGCACCGAAGACCTGAGCGTCGCGATGAGGCTGGTCGATGCCGGCTGCAAGGTGGTGATGCCATGGGCCTCGCCGATCGGCAGCGCGCGCGGCATCACCAATCGCGATGCCTTGAAGCTGCTGCGCGCCCGCTTCCCCGACATCACGCTCGTGGTCGATGCCGGGATCGGCGCACCGTCGCATGCCGCCGAAGCCTTCGAGCTGGGCTATGACGCCGTGCTGCTCAACACCGCCATCGCCAAGGCCGACGATCCGGTCGCCATGGGTCATGCGTTCCGCCTTGCCGCCGAAGCCGGACGATCCGGCTTCGAGGCGGGCCTGATGGGCGCGCGCGATTTCGCCTCTCCGTCAACCCCTGTCGTTGGGACACCGTTCTGGCATGCCGTATCCTGATCGTTTCTATCCTGTTGTCGATAGCGTCGCATGGGTGGCGCGGCTGACCAGGCTCGGCGTCGGCACCGTGCAACTGCGCGCCAAGAATCTCGACGACGCAGCCGCCCTCGCCATCGTGAAAGAGGCATTGGCCGTCACCAAGGGCACGCAGACAAAACTCGTGGTCAATGATTACTGGCGCGCGGCCATCGATGCCGGTGCGCAGCATCTTCATCTGGGTCAGGAAGACCTCGACACCGCGGACGTTCACGCCATTCGCCGGGCGGGACTGACGCTGGGGCTTTCCACGCACGATGAAGACGAACTCGACAACGCGCTGGCCTACAAGCCGGACTACATCGCGCTCGGCCCGATCTACGAGACCACACTGAAGAAAATGCGCTTCGCGCCGCAGGGCATCGAGCGCATCACCGCCTGGAAGCTGCTGATCGGCGACATTCCGCTGGTTGCCATCGGCGGCATCAAGCTCGAACAGGCCGACATGATTTTCGCCGCCGGCGCCAATTCCATCGCCGTCGTTAGCGACGTCACCCAGAATCCCGATCCGGACGCACGCGTGCGCGCCTGGCTCGACACGACAGCGGAGATGGCGTGATGCGAGCAGGAAACATCCGTCATTGCGAGGAGCGCAAGCGACGAAGCAATCCATCTTTCCTTCATAAGAATGGGTTGCTTCGCTTCGCTCGCAATGACGACCAAAAATCCACAAACACCCCTCACAGGAGGACGCCATGAACAAGCAAATCAATACGGCCGATATCAAGCCCGCCGTCACCACCGGGGGCTTGACCTCGTCACGCAAGATCTACGTGACCCCGGACGAGGCCGCGGACCTGCGCGTCCCCCTGCGCGAAATCATTCTTTCCGAAGGCGCGGGCGAACCCAATCTGCCCGTGTACGACACCTCCGGCCCCTACACCGACCCGAATGTCATCATCGACGTCAACGCCGGTCTGGCGCGCAATCGTCTCGCATGGGTGAAGGAACGCGGCGGTGTCGAGGAATATGAAGGCCGCCAGATCAAGCCGGAAGATAACGGCAATGTCGGCGCATCGCATGCCGCCGCCGCCTTCAAGGCACATCACAACCCGATCCGCGGTGTGGGTGATGCACCGATCACGCAGCTTGAATTCGCCCGCAAGGGCATCATCACCAAGGAGATGATCTACGTGGCGGCGCGCGAGAACCTCGGCCGCAAGCAACAGTTGGAGCGCGCGGAAGCAGCATTGAAGGACGGCGAGTCGTTCGGCGCGGAGATTCCCGCGTTTATCACGCCGGAATTCGTGCGCAGCGAGATCGCGCGCGGCCGCGCCATCATCCCCTGCAACATCAACCATGCCGAGCTTGAGCCGATGATCATCGGCCGCAACTTCCTGACCAAGATCAACGCCAATATCGGCAACTCGGCAGTGACCTCGTCCGTGGAAGAAGAAGTCGACAAGATGGTGTGGGCGATCCGCTGGGGCGCGGACACCGTGATGGACCTCTCCACTGGCCGCAACATCCACACCACCCGCGAATGGATTCTGCGCAACGCGCCGATTCCGATCGGCACCGTGCCGATCTATCAGGCGCTGGAGAAGTGCGACGGCGATCCGGTCAAGCTGACCTGGGAACTGTACAAGGACACGCTGATCGAGCAGTGCGAACAGGGCGTCGACTATTTCACCATCCATGCCGGCGTGCGCCTGCCCTACATCCATCTCACCGCCAATCGCGTCACCGGCATCGTGTCGCGCGGCGGCTCGATCATGGCCAAGTGGTGCCTTGCGCATCACAAGGAGAGCTTCCTCTACACTCATTTCGACGAGATCTGCGACCTCATGCGCAAGTATGACGTCTCCTTCTCGCTGGGCGACGGCCTGCGCCCCGGCTCGATTGCGGACGCCAACGACCGCGCGCAGTTCGCCGAACTCGAAACCCTCGGCGAACTCACCAAGATCGCATGGGACAAGGGCTGTCAGGTCATGATCGAAGGCCCCGGCCATGTGCCGATGCACAAGATCAAGATCAACATGGACAAGCAGCTCAAGGAATGCGGCGAAGCGCCGTTCTATACGCTTGGGCCGCTGACCACCGACATCGCGCCGGGCTACGATCACATCACGTCCGGCATCGGTGCTGCGATGATCGGCTGGTTCGGCTGCGCGATGCTCTGCTACGTGACGCCGAAGGAGCATCTCGGCCTGCCCAACCGCGACGACGTCAAGGTCGGCGTCATCACCTACAAGATCGCGGCCCATGCCTCCGATCTCGCCAAGGGCCATCCGGCGGCGCAGCTTCGCGACGACGCACTGTCGCGCGCGCGCTTCGATTTCCGCTGGGAGGACCAGTTCAATCTCGGCCTCGATCCGGATACCGCGCGGAGCTATCACGACGAAACGCTGCCGAAGGAAGCGCACAAGGTCGCGCATTTCTGCTCGATGTGCGGACCGAAGTTCTGCTCGATGAAGATCACGCAGGACGTGCGCGACTACGCCGCGACCCTCGGCGACAACGAAAAGGCTGCGCTCAATCTCGACGGCAAGCTGCCCGGCGTCGGCATGACCATGACCGGCGTGATCGAAGACGGCATGGCGCAGATGAGCGAGAAGTTCGTCAAGATGGGCGGACAGGTCTATGTCGAGGCGGACGCCGTGAAGGATAGCAACAAGGCGTTTTAGACGAACACCTCATGGTGAGGAGCGCGGCAACGCCGCGCGTCTCGAACCATGGGCCGCCCTCGTCCTTCGAGACGCATCGCTACGCGATGCTCCTCAGGATGAGGTCCGGTTGTTGCGCCAGAACATCCAGCAAATTTAGGGCCGGGATACTCCCGGCCTTTTTGTTTGCGCGAGCGCATCCGCAACGGCGCTGTCGCAATCGCGGAATTGAAGCTGTCGTCCAAACGCTGCTAAAAATGCGCAACGCAGAATCATGGAGCGCAGCAGGTGGTGAAAGATACAACGCGGCAGGCGCGGCCCGGCCCGCAGGGACCGCAAGGCAAGCCCGGACATCCCGGCCCGCAGGGTCATCCCGGCCGCCCCGGTCCCGAAGGCCCGCGCGGCAAGACCGGATTACCGGGCAAGACAGGCGCGCAGGGAAAACCGGGACCGCAGGGAAAAGCCGGTCCGCAGGGCAAGGCGGGTGTCCCCGGAAAGCCGGGCGCGCAGGGTCCGCGCGGCGCGGAAGGGCCGCAAGGCAAGCAAGGTGCCGTCGGCGCACAGGGTCCGCGCGGTGAGCAAGGCTCTCCCGGCCGCCTGCCCTCGTTCGAGGAAATCCTGCCGTGGCTGGAGACGATCTTCGACGCCTACGAAGAGCACCGCGCCAGGCGCGCGCGTGAAGCTGCGGAGCGCGAGGAACGCGAAGCTGCCGAGCGCCATGCCGCCGAACTCGCCGCCCGCGCGTTTGAGGCGAGCGAGGATGACGACGACCATCACGACAAGAAGAAGAAAAAGAAGAAGGACAAGCGGTAAGATATGAGGCCGGAGGCAGGTTCCAGCCTCAGGAATTTCGCAGCGGTGATCGAACCGCATGGCACGTCCGCCCGACAGAGTATCAGGTTTAAAAGGGACAGCAGAACCATGCGCAGCACATCAACCGCTACAAGCGCTCTCATCGCCACAGCCCTCGCGGTATCCATGGCGTCGCAGGTTTCCGCGCAAACAAAGCAATCCGCACCCAACGCCGAAGCGTCGCTCACCGAAAAAATGAACGCCTATGTGGGCTGTATCAACCGCCTGTCCGAGCGGTCCTATAGTTCGCGCAGCCGCTATTTCAGTTGGGCGAGGCCGAGCGGGCCGACCGGCAAGGAGCGGATCATCTACGGCACCTATACGATCTACGACACCTCCGACTGCCGCAAGAATGTCGAGCAGGCCAATGCGCTGGAGCCGCGCGATGCCGAACTGGAAGCCGCAGGCTCCGCTTACGCCGACGTGGTGAGCAAGCTCGAGCCGCTGCTGAAGGAAGCCGACGACTACTACACGCAGGAGAACTATAAAGACGACAAGATGGCCAAGGGGAAAGCGATGCATCCCCGGCTCGTCGCGGCGTGGGATGCCTTCGCCAAGGCAGACAAGGACCTGCGGAAGAATGTCGAACTCATCAACGACAAGCGCGCGCTGCAACGGCTGGCCGCCATCGAGCAGAGCGAGGGCCGCAAGGCGCGCTATCATGTCGAAGCGACCATGATCCAGGCCAAGCGCGTGCTGCGGACGCAGAATGTCGACAAACCCGATCTCGCCGCGCTGACGCAGGCATTGAACGACTACGAAGCCGCCGCGAAGGATCTCGAAACCGCGGCAGGCGCCGATGACGGCAAGAAGATCGGCTCGATGTTTGTCAGCAGCACGAAATCATTCCTGACCTCGGCGAAGCAGCTCATGCGCCGGATTCGCGACAAGACGCCTTACAGCCAGGGCGACAGGATGATGATCAACGCCGGCAGCGGTTGGATGATCGAAGGAACACCGGAAAGGCTGCTGCGCGATTACAACCAGCTCATCGACGCCTACAATCGCGGCGCGCGGATCTAGGCTGAAAATTAGAGGTTTGCTCGCCTCGCCTGACCGGCGCAAGGCTAACAAGCCGAACATTTGAGCCGCCGCTGCGTTCCTTGCGCTACGATCTCACACCTCGCGACAATTCCGCGCATGCTTTGCCATGAGTCTTACCATTCCTTCACATCAGGAACGATGACATCCGCCTGCTGTTGACCCGCGTAACATTTCAAATGTTGCGCGACGCTTGCGGGAGGAAAATTTCATGCGGACGAAGCTCGTCGATACGTCGGCGACAACCTGAAGAGCGTCCGAATGCGAATCCGCGACGGCAAAGTCATCGTTTGAGAAAGGATATGCCATGAAGAAAATCTTGCTGGCCGCGGCCATTGTGCTCGGCGGATACGGATCGGCGGCGGCGCTTCCGGCTCCGGCGGCATCCGCTCCGTCGATCGGCGCCCCCGCACAGGCGCAGACACTGCAACTCGTGAAGATGAAGCGGCATCACCGACATCATCACTGGCGACGCCATCATCACTGGAACAGGCCCCACTTCAATCGCTACGAGCGATATCGCGGCTGGCGGCGTTATCACGCGCGGCCGTATAACTGGCACAGGCGCGGTTGCGTGATGGTCGGCCCGCTCTGGTTCTGTCCATAACCGCATCGAAAGCAAAAAATGCCGCATCGAAAGATGCGGCATTTTTCGTCTGTTGAACGGATGCTGATCGCGGCCGTTATTTCAGCGTGATCGCGAGACCACTCAGGTCGGCGTTCGCCATCAGACCGGTCTGCTGGCCGGAGAGTTCGAGCACCGCGCCTTTCTGGTTGGTGAGCACAATCGCGCGCGCACCGCGGCCCACCGCAATGCCTGCGCCCGCCGCGCCGTAGACACCGGCGACATCCGACGGACGGTTGATATTGCTGACGCGGCCGCGCAGCACGGTCTTCGATCCGCCGAACACCAGACCGTAATCAATACCGCCGGTGGACAGCGCATAGTTCCGGCCGCGGAAGTTCAGCGTGCCCGTTCCGCCCGAGCCGCCGATGAACCATCCGGCCTTGTAGATCACGAGCGAGACACTGCCGCTGTCAGCATGAGCGGACGAGAGGCCCGCTCCGAAAACAGCGGCGACAGCAATCAGCATGGCGCGAATGGCGGATGGCAAACGCATGATATCTCTCCGGATTGATGTGGCAGATATTGATGTGACAGACGAGGTGAGCGGGCAAATGTTTGCAAATGAAGCGGCACAACCGAATCAACTCTAGCGCATCACGCGGTTTCGGAAAACGCTCATGACGCAAGCGGAACTCTAAACCCGCAGGATCGGTCAACAGGTTTGACGGCTCCGCAGGTTTCACCGCGCGTCATTCTGTTGTTAAATCGATTCGGTTTCAGAACGACCAACGGGAGGTTTCTGTGAATCGCGCTGAATGGGATCTGCACGCCGCCAAATTCGAGTCGATGGTGTGCGACATCGTCACCGATGAAACCGGCAGCCAGATGCCGCGCTTCGTTGCGTCGGCCTGCCGCTCGCGAAAGAATCTCGAACTGGTCGATCTCGGCTGCGGTGTCGGAAGTTTTGTGAAGAAGTTCGGACATCGCTTCGAGAAAATCACCGGCATCGACTTCGCGCCGCGCATCGTCGCGCGCGCGAAGAAGCGCTGCGGCGAGATGCCGAACGCGACATGGCTGGCGATGGATGTGTGCAAGTCCGCGGACGTTCTCGGCCGCGTCGCCGATCTCTCGGTATGCCTGAATGTCATTACCTCGCCGCGCGAGGCCAAACGCGACGCTCTGTGGGCGACGCTGGCCGCGGTGACCAAGCCCGCGGGTCACGCGCTGGTCGTGGTGCCATCGATGGAATCACAGTTGATGGTCAACAAGCTCGGAGCATCCGCTGACAAGATCAAGGCGGGCGGCCTCGTCAGCCGCGACGGCGTCTGGCAGAAATTCTACGAGCGGGATGAACTGATCTCCACCGTGTCGGAAAAGGGCTTCGACATCACCCGCATCGCGAAGGTCTATTATCCCTGGTCGGTGGACGGCCTGCGCAAGCCGCGCGGCTCGAAGCAGTTGCCGTGGGACTGGGGTTTTCTGGCGCAGCGCGCGGCCTGAGGCATCAGCCGCCGCGCGGGCACTCCTTGTAGCCGAACTCGTCGATGATCCGCGCGCCGGAGATGGTGCTGAACTCCAGCCTCGTGAGATAGCCGTTCGCGACCACATACTGCCGCAGCTTGGCGTTATAGGCGTTGAGCATCCGCTGGGTCGAACCGGCGTTGATGACATACCGGTTGGGTCCGCGTCCGTGTCCGGCGTGAAACAGCAGCCGCGCGCTGCGCTCGACGCAGACGTTGCGGACGCCGAGAAACAATGTGCAGTTCGACTGGCAATGACCGCGGATGCGAAACAGTTCGCCGGTGGCATTGGCCTGATCAATCGCCGGCTGGAATTTCTCGATCCAGCCGCCCATGGCAAAACGGTCGGAGGTGTCGGCACGGACCGGCGACGGCATCAAGGCGGACAGTATGAGAAGCAGGGCAGCGGCGAATTTCATAGAATATCTCCGGCGCGAAATATCGCTGCAGGTTAACGTGTCATGGGCGGGCGGCAAGCCATTGCGCGACCACTTCCCCGGACATAGGTTGAATCAAGACGTGGAAGCTGCCCGACGTTGAGTCGGCGCTTTACTGCCAGACAGCCGATGCAAACACTCAGGAAGTGGATTGTGACATGTTGGCGGAAATTTTCCTTTTAAGACTTGAAGCCCTGATGCGGGTTGAAGCCAGCGAACAGCGCGCTGGGTCTGACGATCCACGCTTTGTCCCTGTTGCTCTGCCGCACTGAGCTTCGCCGCGCCCCGCGCAGGTTGCCTCGTATCGGCCTGCCTGACACCTCGAAGGTCCGTACAGGTTACCCGAGGCTTATCCTGTCTGCCCGAACCGTGCCCGGTTGCGCTCCCGCGCCTTCTCCGCCTCGGTCTCGCGGTCGCGTGGCGGGGCATGGGTGTGCAGCGAGGCCAGCAGCTTGCGCGCACTGGCGGACACCTCGGCGACCGCGAGATCGAACGCGGCTTCATTGGCCTTTGAGGGCGCATTGAAGCCGGAGAGCTTGCGCACGAACTGCAGCGCCGAGGCATGAATCTCGTCCTCGGTGGCGGGCGGCTCGAAATTGAACAGCGTCTTGATGTTGCGGCACATGGTGCATTCCTTCCCAAGGCTGGCGCAGTACAGGCGCGCATTTCAGCGAATTTCGGACAAAGGCACGAGCAAATTCTGGGCACGCCGTGATGGCGAGCCTGAATTCCGCAGCGATCTCCTCCGGTTCCGTCAAAGTTCCTTTTTCAAGGTCCGTGAACGGGTTAGCCGCGAATTAGGATTTCATTAACCATATCGGCCCACCCTCGATCCATCTCGGGCTGGGATCGCTGACTTGACCATGCTGCCGTTGCAGTACGGCCTTTTACGGAGGTCGCAATGATCCGGGAAACTTTGCCATCGCCTGCAGAACTGCTGATCGAGGGGCCTGCCATGGCCCCCGATCAAATCGTGCCGCTGCTGATCGGCGCGACGGTCGGAGACATCGAGCGCGTACTTGTCCTGCAAACCCTGGCCCGCTGCGGCGGCAACCGCACCCGTGCCGCCCGCATCCTCGGCCTTTCGGTCCGCACGCTGCGCAACAAGATCAGGCTGTATTCTGCCGAAGGCATGGACGTGCCTGCGCATCACTGAGGATGTGGCACCGTCACGCGCCCGCGGTGGAATGCCCGGGCCTGCCCACAGCGGTTTACCGTTTGATGGATGATCACGATCAGGTTACGGTTCCATCCCGAGGATCCGAACCATGACCCGATCGCATTTCCGACTCCGCACTGCCCTCACCGCCACCGCGTTGCTTGTGGCGGCGGCGTCCGTCGCGCAGGCGCAATCGCAGGGAACGCCCGAACAGCGCCGCGCCTGCCGAAAGGACGCGATGAAATTCTGCCGCGACTTCGTTCCGAACGTGAAGCTCATCACCGCGTGCATGGAAAAGAATGTGCGCAAGCTCAGTCCTCTGTGCCGGACGCAGTTCAGGTAAGCGCGACCGGTTCATGCATATTCCCGCGACTCTCGATCAGGCCCGCAACACACTTGCCGTGATGCTCGGCATCGCCGCGACCGAGAGCATGCCTGCCGATATCGACCATGCCGCCATCGCTGCCGCGACACGTTATATCTTCCATCTCGAGCCGCAGTTCGGCCTTGCGGGGCTGACGCCGCTCAGTCCCGTCCGCCAGGCCGAGATGATGGAAGACCCCGAACTGGCGCGGCAGGCGGTGAGCTTCGCGGCGATCATGGCCTTTGTCGGCGGCACGCTCGATCAGGCCAGACTCAGCGCCACGGTCAGGCTGGCGGACCAGCTCGGCGTCCGTGACGATTTCGTCAACGATCTGGCGCGGCTGGCGCTCGGCGACCTCAAGGAGGCCCTGGACCATATGCTCCGCGCCAATGTCGAGAGCATCACCGGCCGCGAATGGACCAATGCGCAGATCGGTCCATGGCTGCAGCCTTACGACAAGCAGCCCGATGCCGCGCTGGCGACACGCTTTCACGCCCTCTCACGCTTGCCGGATGACACGTTCGGTTATGCATTTGCGGCATTCTATCAGGACAACAACTACGTCTATCCGGGCGAACCGGCGGCGCTCAACTTCGAGTTCGCGGTTCGGCACGATTCCGTCCATGTGCTTGCGGGATACGACACCTCACCGAGCGGCGAACTGCTCACCGCGACATTGAGCGCAACCATGCACCGCAGTCACGCCATGTCCGGGCATGTTCTGCCGGCGCTGCTGAACTGGCATCTCGGCATTCCGCTCAACAAGACCGGCGCTTCGGCAACCGGCGCGTTCGAGCCGGAAGAATTCTTCTATGCCTGGGCGCGCGGCGAGGACACCACGCTCGACCTGTTCGGCCCCGGCTGGAATTTCTGGGCGGCGGCGATCCAGCCGATCGACGCGGTGCGCGAAGCGGTCGGACTGCTCGACTGACGTTCAGCCGGATTCCATCCGGCGCAAAAACGCTCTAGCTTCATGCCGGGATCAGGCGGGGCATACGGATGGCGAAGATCACAAATTCCACCATTGTCGCGGCGTTGCTGTCGTTCAACGGCGGCTTTGTCGACACCGCGGGCTATCTTGGCCTCGCCGGACTTTTCACTGCGCATGTCACCGGCAACTTCGTCACCCTCGGCGCCGCGCTGGTCCACGGCAGCCATGGCATTGTCGGCAAGATTCTCGCGCTGCCCGAGTTCATCGCGGTGATCGCGCTGGCCCGCTTCGCAGGCACCGCGATGCGCGCGCTGAATTTGCCTGCGATGCAGATCCTGCTTGGCGTCAAGGTCATTTTCCTGCTGGCGTTCTTTGCTCTCGCGGTCCGGTTCGGTCCGTTTCCGGACGCCAATACGCCGATGGCGCTGCTGACCGGCTTTGCCGGCGTCGCCGCCATGGCGATGCAGAATGCCGTGCAGCGCGTGCATATGGCCAGCCTGCCGCCCTCCACCATGATGACCGGCTCGACCGTCCAGGTGACACTCGATGCCGTCGACCTCATGACCGGCGCCAAGCCCGAAAGCCGCCCGCAGGTGCGCACCCGCTTCAGCCGCCTCGCGCTGGCGATCTGCTTTTTTGCGCTCGGCTGCGCGGTCGCCGCCGTGATGTATGTCTATGTCGGGTTCTGGTGTCTGGCCGTGTCCGTTGTTGTCGGCCTCGCCGCATCGGTGATCCGGATCGAGGAAGCCGCCCCCGCATAAGCCGCTTGCGCCCTACCCGCTCCGGTTGCAGGATAAGGGTGGGCTGGGGATTGCGTGGTGCGTTGTGTCGCGTTCGCCGTGATGGCCGTCTTGCTGGGCTCGGGCCTTGGTGCCTGCGCCATGCGCGATCCCTATGTCGCCGCTCCCGCAACCACGACATCCGGCAACTGGAAGATCGAGAAGCAGAACGACCGCATCACCGGCGTGCCGGTCCCGAGCGCGACGCTCATCATCAACAATGCCTCGAACACCTTTGCCGATTACGCGCAGCCGGCCTCGCTGCAACTCACCTGCTTCGACGGCGCGCCGCTGGTCCGCTTTGCTTTCTCGTTCAAGGTCGGGACCGATCCGAATTCGACGCTTGGCTATCGTTTCGACGAGAAGCCGGGCCACGACAATATAGCCGCGCGATTCCTCCAGGAACACAGGACGGTCGTGATCGAGGACCGCGCCGCGATTACGACATTCGTCAACGAGCTTGCATCCTCCAGCACGCTCGTGATCCGCATCCGCTCGCTGGCTGCGGGCCGCACCACCGCCGAATTCAAGCTCGACGGCGCATCCGCCGCCATTGAAGCCGCCTTCGCCGGCTGTCCGCTGACACCGCCTCCGCCGCCGGAGACGAAAAAGAAGAAGCGCGTGGCGCGGGGGTGAGCAGCAGGCGGCAACAACCGCAAGCCTCATCCTGAGGGTCGTGGCTCCTTCGCGTTAAAGATGCTGCGGCGCATCGTGCCTTATCTATGTGCGGGACGAGCGTTGTGCCTCGCGCGGCTGTGTCTGGACGCTTGCGCGAGTCTCGCGGACACTTCTGACGATTCCCCATGACGGAGGATCGCATGAGGTGGCCGGCTCGCGTTGCCCTGATGATTCCGTTGATCGCGCCCGCCGCAACGGCTCTTGCGGTGGACCGCGGGCAGTTCAGCGATGTCCCCGAACACATCCGGAAATGGTTCAAGGACGCGCGCAGCCCGGAGGGCGTGCCCTGCTGCGATGTATCGGACGGCTATCGCACCGAGTACGACGTGCGCGGCGGAGTCTACTGGGTGCCGATCGACGGCGTCTGGCGCGAAGTGCCGGAGAAAGCGGTGATCCGCACCGGCGGCAATCCCACCGGCGGCGCCGTCGTCTGGTACATGACCTATCAGGGCAAGCTGATGATCACCTGCTTCGTGCCTGCGGATGGGTCGTGAACACCTTGCACACTGGCATCGCTAATTCCTGCGTCGTCCCCGCGAAGGCGGGGACCCATAACCACCGGCTTTTCGTTTGCAAATGATGTTGAGACAACTTTGAAGAAACACCGTTCAGGGAGTATGGGTCCCCGCCTTCGCGGGGACGACTCGCTGAAATATCGTAGTCCCTACGCCCTGCCCGGATAGCTCACCGCCATGCCGGCGCGTACATCCTGCTGCACGCCATACTGCGCGAACGGATAGCGGAAGCCGTTCTTCGACAGCGCTTTCATTCCCGCAATCGCGCTGACGAGATATTCCGGCGGCGTCGCCATCAGCATTTCCTCGTCCAGCACGCCGCCATAGCGGCGCTCGGCGAAACACGGAATCGACAAGCTCGGCAATCGCGTGGTCAGAGCGCGGCCCCATGAATCGGCGCAGGCGGATTCGCCGACCACGCTCCAGTCGAACCGCTTGTAGCCGGACCATTGCAGCCCGTTGATGAAATAGATCATCGCGCCCGGCGTTGCATAGAACAGCGCGATGTCCGGCGGATCGAGCTTTCCGGATGCGAGCGGGCCAACCGCGAGCGCGTCGTATTTGCCATCGGGCACACAATGCATCGCCTCCTGATGCGCCTGTGCGTCCTGCTGCGTCGAAAACCACACGCCTGTCATATGCTGACCCGATTGCCATGCCTCGGTCTTCGCGCCGCCGAGACCGACCACCGCGCGGCATTGCGCGCCGACCAGATCGTCGCTGGTGATGCCGACCGTCCAGCCGATGCGCGAGGCCTGCGCCACCACCTGATCGAGCGTATGCACCGCCTGCGGCCGGCGAATCTTCGGGATCGCCTCCATGTCCTCGCGCCGCGCGAACATCTTCATGCCGAACGGAATCGAGCGCAGCTTCAGCAGCGCGTTCAGATCGTCGACCATCGCAGGCCAGTCGTAAGTCGGATTATGGGTCATCGCGTTTCTCCCGGATGTTTCTTGTTATCGGTGAGGCTAAAGCATTTTCAGCGTGAAGCGTGAAAAGAAAAGCCCGGAGCCGCATGAGCGGTCCGGGCTGTGGTCTGCAATCGCATTGACGGCAGGAAGGGTCAGTGTCCCTCGCCTTCGGGCGGATTGTCGTCACCGATGTCGCCGACATGCTTCTGTTCGTAAAGCTGGATCCCGATGCGCTCGACCAGATCGATCTGCGTTTCGAGGAAGTCGATGTGATGCTCCTCGTCCTTCATGATGCTCTCGAACAGATCGCGCGAAACGTAGTCCTTGATGCTGTGGCAGTAGGTCGCCGCTTCCTGATAAAGTTCGCGGGCGCCCACTTCGGCCGCCAGATCGCACTCAAGAATCTCCTTGACGTTCTGGCCGATCCGCAGCGGGTCCAGCACCTGCATGTTCGGGAAGCCGTCCAGGAACAGGATGCGGTCGGTGAAGCGGTCGGCGTGGTGCATCTCCTCGATGGACTCCTTGCGCCAATGCTTGGCCATGCTCTTCAGGCCCCAATGATTGAGCAGCCGGAAATGCAGCCAGTACTGGTTGATCGCAGTCAGTTCGCTGCGCAGGCCCTTGTTCAGGTAGTCGATGACCTTGGGGTCGCCCTTCATCTTGCACTCCATTGCGGAACCGTCGTCTGACGGACCAAAATCTACTTTAGAAGCGTTCTAAATCAGATTTACGACGAGTACAACCCCTCGCGGCAAAGGCGGCCACGAAGGGGGAAAACAAGCCGATGGAATGACTTAGGCAGCAGCCTGAGCGGTCAGGGTCACCTGATGGTGATGATCCGGGGCGGCGGCGTGTTCCTGGTGCTGCTCGCTATGGGGGCATCCCGCGCAGCAGGCCTTGGCGCAGGCGCCGAGGGCTTCGTCCATGATTTTCTTGATGGTCCGGGCGCACCGCCCGCATTCTGCGCTGCAGCCCAGACAGCCATAGACCTGCCCGGCCGTGCGCGGAAAATCCTTGGCCTGGGTCACGACGTTACGCACGTCGTGGTCGGTCAGGACGTTGCAGGAACAAACGATCATGGATGCCCGGAGAACCTGTAAGGACTGTTGACCAACAGGTATTAAACCGACGCCTCCGATGCAAAAGGAAAACAGCCAGTTTTAAGCTATTCCAAACTGGCCACGGCCTGCGCAATCAATCTGGAATCAATCTAAAGTGGCGGCAAATGCACGGCCCGGCGGATTGGGCTAAATGTCGGCATGGGAATGAAGGAGCACGGCGTGACAAGCATCGGCCTCGACGAACTCGGCGCTATCTACGCGCCGCCCACCGACCGCGTGATCGCCAAGCAGTTGGCGCGGATCGACCGCCACGCCGCAAATTTCATCGGCCTGTCCCCCTTCTGCGTGCTCGCGACCTCGGGTCCCGACGGCACGGTGGACGCCTCCCCGCGTGGCGGAAATCCCGGCTTTATCCGCATCGAGAACGAGACGCGCCTGCTGATGCCGGATCGCCCCGGCAACAACCGAATCGACAGTTTCCGGAACGTGCTGTCCGGCAGCGGCTATGTGCAACTGCTCTTCTTCGTGCCCGGGCTGGACGAGACCCTGCGTGTCGGCGGCGATGCCAAGCTCTCGGCGGATGCGGACGTGCTGGCCGCCATGATCGAATTCGGCAAGCTGCCGCGCGCCGTTTTGGATATTGCGGTGCGCGAGGTGTATTTTCACTGCGGCAAGGCGCTGATGCGCTCAAAACTCTGGTCGCCGGACTCGCGCGTGGCGCGGTCCGCGCAGCCGAGCATCAGCGAGGTCATCCACGAACAGACCGGACAGGGCACGCCGGAGTCGCAGGACGCCGTCGAGGCGCGTTACAAGACGCAGCTCTGACCCTCTCACATCGAAAGTCACGCCATGGAAAAGCTGTTGCCGCTCGCGGAAAAAATCGCCGCGTCCCTGATCGCGCGGAAGGAAACCGTCGCGGTCGCGGAATCCTCCACCGGCGGATTGATCTCGGCGGCGCTGCTCGCGGTGCCCGGCGCATCGGCCTACTATCGCGGCGGCGGCGTGATCTATACGCCGCGTGCGCGCGCCGCACTGGTGAACATCACCAAGGAAGAAATGGAAGCCATCGGCAATCGCGGCGCGACCGAGCCTTACGCCACCTTGCTCGCGAACCGCGCCCGTGAATTGCTCAACACCACATGGGGCCTCAGCGAAACCGGCGCGACCGGCCCATCCGGCAACCGCTACGGCGACGCTGCAGGTCATTCCTGCATGGCGGTTGCGGGACCGCAGATGCGCGTGGTCACGCTTGAGACCGGCAGCGGTGACCGTGTCGCCAACATGCGCGCCTTCGCGCTTCACGCATTGCAATTGTTTGCCGACACGATCGGCGCGGTGCGCTGAACAGACTGCCGCGATTCGCGATGATGTAAATTATCCCGCATTTCCCGGCAAAATCAGTGATTCCGGTTCCTGCCATTAACCACGGAACTCGCTTCACCTTTGATGAGCGAATGTTACGGCATCAAAAACAGTGTTGTTTTTGCGGAACAAATCCGCACCCTAAACCTTAACAATGCGTTGCCCTGCGTTTTCCGGATTTATTAACCCAATAGATCGCATTTTGGTCACATATGGCCCGTACCCCGCGCCCATCATTCCACACATCGAAGTGAGACAAATGCGAAGATTGCCAATCGCGATTGCGTCCGTTGTTGCCATGCTGGCAATTTCCGCCACTGCACCGGCCCGCGCTCAGGATGTCACGACGGCATCATTCAGCACCGAAGCTGCGCCCGCGCCGAAGAAGAAGCTGTCGATGCTCCAGTCGGCGATGAGCGAAGTCGCCATTATGCGTTATCGCGCGGCGCTCAAGCTGAAGGCCGAGCAGGTCAAGTACTGGCCCGCCGTTGCCAGCGCACTGCGCGCCCTGGCCCGCGAGCCGGAAGTGAACGAAGCCGCCGTGCGCCGCTTCGCGCCCGCCGCTTCCGCGCTGTTCGCCCGCCTCGACGAAGACCAGAAGCGCACCGCGATGGGCCTCGTCCAGCAGGCCGGCCTGCAGCAGTACGCTTCGCTGTTCTGATTGGTCTGCGGACCCGTCCGCATCGCTTCAAAATTCCGACGGCGCTTCGCATTCGCGAGGCGCCGTTTGCGTTTGCGGGGATCGTGGCGGGAATCCGGCGGGGCCATTCAGTTCCCGTTCAAGCCGCGCGTGCAACTTTCATGGCCACGATCCGTTATCTGTTGGGTCACTCAGGAAAGGTGCAAGCCATGAAGACAATCGTTCTGGCGGCAGCCACGGCCGCCACACTCGCAGTCACCACACTCGCAGCCCCGGCACCGGCCGAAGCGCGCGGCGGCCGTGTCGCGGCAGGCGTCGGTCTCGGCCTCCTCGGCGGTGCCATCATCGGCGGCGCGATTGCCAACAGCGGCGGCTACTACGGTCCCGGCTACGGCTACTATGGCGGCCCGGCCCCGGCCTATTACGGCGGCGGCTGCTACCTGCGCCGCGAGCGCTTCTGGGACGGCTACGGCTGGCGCGTCCGCCGCGTTCAGGTTTGCGACTAACGCAAATTTCTTGGGGCCAGCCATGTTTTAGCCGCCACGGCTTGGAAGAAAAGTAACGCTCCGGAAGGCAAAATAGCCTTCCGGAGCGTTTTTTGCTGCGATGAAACGCCAGAATCCCGCTATATTTGCGTGGGGACACTCGCTGAAGGCTCGGCGCATAGCCGCCGGACCTTTCAAACAGGGGCCAAATTGGGCTATTAGAGTACCGTCATTGGATCCTTGCCGACCAATCGCCTTGCGCCAGGCTTCGGCGTGTTCTGAGGAGAGACAACATGAAGAAGGTTCTTTCAGCGTTCCTCGCGGTCGCCACGGTCGCTGGTTCGCTCGCCACCGCGATGCCTGCCGCCAAGGCTGACGGCGGCCGTATCGCTGCCGGCGTTGCCGGCGGTCTGATCGGCGGCGCCCTGATCGGCGGCGCGATCGCGTCCAGCCGCCCGGCTTACGGCTATGGCTACGCACCCGGCCCGGTCTATGTCGAAGAGCCCGCCTGCCGCCTCGTGCGCGAGCGCTTCTGGGATGGCTACGGCTGGCGCGTCCGCCGCGTTCAGGTTTGCGATTGATCTGAACAGTTCTCGCGGCCTTCGCGAGACGTGAGTTTCAAAACCCGGCCTCGCGGCCGGGTTTTTGTTTGGCCAATCCGAGCGAATGAGCCACCCGTCATTGCGAGCGAAGCGAAGCAATCCATTCATCAGAAAAGCTGGATTGCTTCGTCGCAGCGCTCTTCGCAATGACCAGCTACCGCCCCGCGCTCATGGCGCGCAGCACATCCGCACCCGGCCAGCAATCGACCTTGAGCCCGGCCTTCTTCTGATAGGCCCCGAGCGCCGCGCGGGTCTGCATGCCCGCCTTGCCGTCGAGCTTCGACGAATAGAGCCCAAGCCTCGTGAGATGCTTCTGCATCGCCTCGACATCCGTGCTGCGCATCTGCGTCGAGGCCGACCACGGTGTCGCGAACGGCTGGCCGTCCGTCATGCGGTCGGCGAGATGGCCGACAAACAGCACATAGAGATCGGAGAAATTGTATTCCTTGATGACGAAATAGTTCTTCGTGGTCAGGAACGATGGCCCGTAGATTCCTTCCGGCTGCAAGAGCGACGCCTCCTGTGCCTGCTCGCCGGTGGAAAGGCGCAAGCCACGCACTGGCACAAAACCTTCCCGCAGCCACTGCGACATCGGCTTTGTCACCTCCGGCACGCCCTGTGTGCAATCGGCGCCACGCGGCGCACGCACCTCGTAGGCCCAGCGCAGGCCCGGCACCCAGCCCTTGTTCTTGAGCTGTTGCGCGGCGGAAGCCAGCGCATCGGGCACCGAGGTCCAGATGTTGATATGGCCGTCGCCGTCGAAATCGACGCCGTGCTTGGCAAGCTCGGACGGCAGGAATTGCGTCAGCCCGGTCGCGCCGCCCCATGAGGTGCGGAGCTGCTTGCGCGTGACGTCGCCATTCTGGATCAGCTTCAGGGCCTCGATGAACTCGCCGCGATACTGATCCTTGCGGCGGCCGACATAGGCCTGCGTCGCCAGCACACGCAATCCGTCATAGGGCAGCGCGTAGCGGCCGAAATCGGTCTCGCGGCCCCAGATCGCCAGAATGATTGGACCCGGCACGCCGAAGCGCTGCTCGATGCCCTTGAGGGTCGCCGCATGTTGCTGCATCAGGCTGCGGCCATGGGCGGCAAGCCGCGCGATGCTTGCTTCCTTCACATAGTCCGCGGGCACCTGCACGAATTCGGCTTGCGACGGCGCGCCGGTCTTCGGGCGGCCCGGCAGCAGCAGATCCGGCAGCTTGTAATCCGGCTCAAGCCCGCGCGTTTCCCTATCGAACACCGCACGCGAGACGCCTGCCTGCTTTGCCTCGGGCCAGAGCGAGGCGACGAAGTTGGTGAAGCCTGTATCGGCGGCGAAGGATGGAGCAGATGCAACCAGCAATGAAAACATCATTGCGAGGAGCACTTGCGACGAAGCAATCCAGCATCTCATCGGGAGGGCCTCCAAGAGTGGATTGCTTCGCTTCGCTCGCAATGACGGCTTTCGCGTGGCTACATCAATGCTTGCCGTGTCCGTTCCTGTGTCCGTTGTGCGCGCCATCCTCGATCACCGGATTGTTGGAAAGCCGGTCGACGAAGGCAATGCCGATGGCGGAGAGAATGAACATGCCGTGGATGATGGTCTGCCACATCACGCCCGCCTCGGTATAGTTGGTGGTGCGGCCCGCGCCGCCGAGGTTGCCGGCCTCGATGAAGGTCCGCAGCAGGTGGATCGAGGAAATGCCGATGATCGCCATTGCGAGTTTGATCTTCAGCACGCTGGCGTTGACATGACTGAGCCATTCCGGCTCGTCCGGATGGCCCTTCAGGTGAAGACGCGACACGAAGGTCTCGTAGCCGCCGACAATCACCATCACCAGCAGGTTGGAAATCATCACCACGTCGATCAGGCCGAGCACCACCAGCATGATCTGCTGCTCGGTAAAGTCGAATGAATGCGAGATGAGATGCCAGAGCTCCTTGAGGAACAGAACGACATAGACGCCCTGGGCGACGATCAGGCCGACATAGAGCGGCAATTGCAGCCAGCGCGATCCGAAGATCAGCATCGGGATCGGGCGCAGCGAGGTGTCGCCGCGCGCCGGCAGGGGCGTTTCGGGGGTCAGGGACATGCGGAACGAATCTCCGGCTGGCAGGTCTAAAGGCGGTACTCAGCTAGGGAGAATGTCCGATTCTGTCGAGCCGCGCTGCAGCGGCCATTCACCGCAGCGGATTTTTTGATCCGACATCATCGCGTCAGATTCATGGGTATGGCGGAACGCGGCCCGGCCCCTACTTCACCACGACGATAAAAATCCGCGGAAACCGCAGCAGCACCTTGCCGTCGTCCTGCGGCAGATAGGCGGCGGCGATGCGCGCCTTGTAGGCTTCGAGGAAGTCCTTGCGCTCGGGAAAATCGAGCGGATCGAGAAACGGGCGCAGGCCGGTGCCCTTCACCCATTCGACGATGGCCGCGGCATCGTCCATGACGTGATTGTAGACCGTGTGCCAGATATCGATATGGCTGCACAGCGGGCGCAGCGCGTCGTAATACTCGCCTGGCTTCGGCAGGTTGCCCCGCGCGTCCACCGCATGCGCGAGCTGGCTCTGGAACTGCGGCAGGCGTGCGACCTCGCGCATCATGACATGCGATGGCTCGTCCATGTTGTCCGGCATCTGCACCGCGAGAACGCCGCCCGGCTGCAGCGTCTTGGTGAGACGCTTGAGCTGGGCCATGTGATCCGGCACCCACTGAAAGATCGCATTGGCGAACAGCACATCGGTTCCGGCGGGCGGCGCCCAGTGCGAAATGTTCGCTTCGATGAATGTGTGCTGCGGAAGCCGCTCGCGCGCCTGCCGCAGCATGTCTGCCGAGGTGTCGATGCCGGTGATCTTCGCCTGCGGCCAGCGCCGCGCCAGCAGTTCGGTGGAATTGCCGGGACCGCAGCCGATATCGACTACGCCGCGTGCATCCTGAACCGGGACCTGCGCCAGCAGATCGCGCGCGCCCCGTGTCCGTTCATCTTCGAATTTCAGGTATTGCTGCGCATCCCAGTCCGACATCGTGACGCTCCAAAACGCTCGCGCGTAATCCGGAGCGCCCTTTTACGTCAGCCGATATACGATGGCCAGATGACGCTTGGTTAACCGCCGCAATTTCCCTGAACCGCAGCCGCGGCCTTCTGGCGTGCGATTTCACCCGCTGCCGTCGCGCCGACATTCGCGGCCACGCTCGACGCGGCGCTGCCGAACGGCAGGAATCCGACGGCGCTGGACAGAACGGATGTTCCGACCGCGGTAGTCTGCGCATCGTTGACCGCATCCTGGCAGCGCCTTGCCCGCTCCATCGCCTGCTGCTGCGGATCGGCGGCCCGCTTGGCCGCGCGCGGCTTGGACGGACGCTGCGCCTCCTGTGACAGAACCGAACCCGGCGTCAGCAGCAAGAGCGTGAGTGCAAAGGCAATAAAGCGTGAAACCATGATCTCTCCCCTCGTGGTCAGGAAAGATCACTCCTTATCGGCCACCGGCGGAGAATTCACGCAGGATCGTTTGCAGTTTTGTCGTCGATTGCGTTGCGCCCGGTCCACACAAATCCGTGTTCGCGCATGATGCGGATTCGCGCCTGCAGATAGCCGTGGCCGATGGTCTCCAGCCGCCGCGTCGGCATCAGGAAGATGCGCCGGCGGTCGGCGGGATCGGTCTGCCGCACGATCATGCCGCTTTCTTCCATATCGTCGAGATGGCGCGAGACCGTGGCCTCGGTCGCGAACAGCTCAAAATAGGTGGCAAGTTCCTTGTGGGTGATCGGGCGCTCGGCGAGCCAGCGATGCGCGACGATGCTGAACATCATGTCGGCCTCGAACACACTGCGCCAGGGCCGGTTCAGCACACCCGCGGCGATGACGGTGCGCCGAAAGTCGGAGCGCCACTGGACATAGGCGACGTCGATACCCAGCGCCGCCCGTTCTTCGTCATTGATGGTGCATTCTTCAAGGTTGAAAGTTTCCGCCGCAGCCGCGCTGATATCGGCGGATGTCACCGCCTTGTCGTCGTCCCCCATCTGCCCGTCATTCCTTGTTGTTATTGTTGCTCCAGACAAAGCCATTCTCCCGCATGATGCGCAATCGCGCCTGCTGGAATTCATGGCCAAGACCTTCGAGCCGCCGCGTCGGCACCAGGAACATGCGGCGGCGATCGTTCGTATCGAGGCGGCGCTCGACCAGCCCGCCCTGCTCCATGTCGTCGACATGGCGCGAGACCGTGGCCGGGGTCGCGATCATGCCGAAATAGGTCGCAAGCTCCTTGAGCGTGACGGGCCGCCCGAGCAGCGCGTGATGCGCGACGATGCTGAAGATCATGTCCGCCTCGAACACGCTGCGCATCGGGCGGCCGAGAATGCCGTCGTTGAACAGCTTCCGGCGAAACTCGGACCGCCACTCGACCCAGGCAACATCCATGGCGAGGAGCGCACGCTCCTGCGCATTCATGCTGCTGTCGAGCGGTGCGGGATTCACCGCGTCAGCCCAGCTTGCCTGCGAGACGTGACGACAACCCATGCCAGCAGAGCGACAAACGTCAAGCAAGCATAGGGATGGATCACGAACAGCCAATAGGAGTTTATCAGAAAGGACAAAAACCATCCGATCGAGGGATCGCCCTCTTCGAGGCGCGGCTGAAAGTATCTCAGCAACTTTGCCGTGACGACCAACTCGGCCAAAAAGAAGATTACAAAGGCCAGCATCAGCAGAGCACCTTTGCCGGCTAGCCCGAAGCGGCCAAATGGGCGTTGGCCTTCAGTGGGCTCGCGAAGAAAGGTCATCGCCGCAATCAGGCCCAGCGCCATGGTTATATAAAGAGGTATGTTTCCGCCAAGTGAGCCAACCGATGTGCCGAATACTGACGAGCCTGGCTTGACAATCAGATACGGGACATCGGCAAAAAGCAAAAGCGGGACGACAATGCCAGACCAGCCGGGAAGACCGAGCGCGCGCATCCGTCTCCAGCTTGGCCGGATCAACGAAAGAAGAAGAAGCAAATAGAGGGAAACCCCGATTGGGCTTTGCGTCATCAGCGCGATTGCTTCGGTAAACGAGACATTGGATCCGTTAAGGCGGTCGACGAAGCAAAGCCCCAGCGGAAGGCCAAAGACCACTCCCAGAAAGAGGCCGATCCGCCACGCGGCCGCCCGTCCAAATTGACGTCCGGAAAAATGTGCCGTCATAAGAAGCTGGTGGTTTCGGAAACGCTGTCTGGACTATCCGTTCACCCACCAGCCAATGTCAATGCAAGGCGGGTTTCACCGCGTCAGTTTCTTGTACTTCACGCGATGCGGGATCACCGAGTCCTGACCCAGACGGCGCATCTTGTCCTTCTCGTAGTCCTGGAAGTTGCCCTCGAACCATTCCACATGGCTGTCGCCCTCGAAGGCCAGCATGTGGGTGGCGATGCGGTCGAGGAACCAGCGGTCATGGCTGATGATCACGGCGCAGCCGGCGAAATCCTCCAGCGCCTCTTCCAGCGCGCGCAGCGTATCGACGTCGAGGTCGTTGGTCGGCTCGTCGAGCAGCAGGACGTTGGCGCCGGACTTCAGCATCTTGGCCAGATGCACGCGGTTGCGCTCGCCGCCCGACAGCGCGCCGACCTTCTTCTGCTGGTCCGCGCCCTTGAAGTTGAACGCCGAGCAATAGCCGCGCGAGTTCACTTCCTTCTTGCCGAGCAGGATCAGGTCGTTGCCGCCGGAGATTTCCTGCCACACCGTCTTGTTGCCATCGAGCGCGTCGCGCGACTGGTCGACGTAGCCGAGATGCACCGTCTCGCCGACAGTGATCGTGCCGGAATCCGGCTTTTCCTGCCCGGTGATCATCTTGAACAGCGTGGTCTTGCCCGCGCCGTTGGCGCCGATCACGCCGACAATGCCGCCCGGCGGCAGCTTGAAGGTAAGATTGTCGATCAGCAGGCGGTCGCCATAACCTTTCGACAGGCCCTCGAAATCCACCACATTGTTGCCGAGACGTTCGGCCACCGGAATGATGATCTGCGCGGTCTGGGTCTGCTTCTCGCTGGCCTGCTTGAGCAGGTCCTCGTAGCGCTGATAGCGCGCCTTCGACTTGGCCTGACGCGCCTTGGGCGAGGATGCGATCCACTCCTGCTCGCGTGCCAGCGTCTTCTGGTGCGCGGCGTCCTCGCGGCCTTCCTGCTCGAGTCGCTTCTGCTTCTGAACCAGCCACGAGGAGTAGTTGCCCTCGTAGGGAATGCCCTTGCCGCGGTCGAGTTCGAGAATCCAGCTCGTCACGTTGTCGAGGAAGTAGCGGTCGTGGGTCACGATCAGGATCGCGCCGGGATAGTTGCGTAAGTGGCCTTCCAGCCACGACACCGATTCGGCGTCGAGATGGTTGGTCGGTTCGTCCAGCAGCAACAGCTCCGGCGCATCGAGCAGCAGCTTGCACAGCGCCACGCGGCGGCGCTCACCTCCGGAGAGCTTGGTGACGTCGGCGTCGTCCGGCGGGCAGCGCAGCGCGTCCATCGCCTGATCGACCTTGCTGTCGAGATCCCACAAGCCCTGGGCCTCGATCTCGTCCTGCAATTTGGTCATCTCGTCGGCGGTCTCGTCCGAGTAGTTCACCGCGAGTTCGTTGTAGCGATCGAGGATCGCCTTCTGCTTGGCGACGCCTTCCATGACGTTCTCGCGAACGGTCTTGGTCGCATCCAACTGCGGTTCCTGTTCGAGGTAACCGACACGCGCGCCCTCGGCGACCCAGGCTTCGCCCGAGTAATCCTTGTCGATACCCGCCATGATCTTGAGCAGGGTCGATTTACCGGCGCCGTTGACGCCGAGCACGCCGATCTTGGCGTCCGGATAGAACGACAGATGCACGTTATCGAGCACCTTGCGGGTCGGGTAGGCCTTGGTCAGACCCTGCATGAAGTAGACGAACTGGCGAGCCATGATTCTTGAAAGCCTCGGTGGTTCTTGGAACCGTCGGATTTGAGCGGGAATACGCGGGGAAATTTGCTGCCGTTGATGTAACTGCGGGAACTGCAAAGGGCAACCACAGAGCGGGCCAGCAAAAGTGGAAACCGGTTTTGCGTCCGGCCCGCTCCCACCCAAAAAGAGCCCCCTCCAAAGGTAGGGTTTTGGAAAGGCTGCCACGACAATTTTCCAGCGTTCCGAGGCCGTTGCCGCGCCGAAAACGGCTTTTTAATCGAATCCGCGCAAGGCTTGGCACCGAACCGCACGGACGCGGATCACGACTGATATTCAGCCGTCAAGAATCACGGTTACAGATCGTCGAACACAAGCCATGACGACGCACAGCACCCCGCTCCCGGCCTCCATCACGGAGATGCCCGCCCCACTCCCCGGCCATTCGCCGCGACGGATGCTCGCGGAGATCAGCGAGTTCTGGCGCATCTTCATTCAGGCGGCCTTCAACCCCTACCATCCCGAGCAGCACTATATGCGCGGCCCCGGCCCGGCGTGTGCGAGGAAGTTCGGCAAAGCGGCGAAGTGAGGCATTCGTGGTCGTCCCGGCCAACAGATCGGCGCATAGCGCCGTCCGATGACAGGCTCCAGCCGGGACCCATCACCACCGGACTCCCCGGTGAAAAGTGATACCAGCATCCTGCAAAAATTTGCGACATAGTGGGTATGGGTCCCGGCCTGCGCCGTGACGACCCGCTGTTGTCGTGTGACAAAACCCATCGTCCTGCTGACAAACGAACAACGAGGCAAAACCAAATGCCCCTGCGCTGCGCCATCCTCGACGACTACCAGAACGTCGCTTTGAAATTCGTCGACTGGTCGCCGCTGAACGGCAAGATCGACATCACGGTTTTCGATACGCCGTTCGCCTCTCAGGACGAGGCGATCCGCGCGCTGCAGGATTTCGAGATCGTCTGCGCCATGCGCGAGCGGACGCCGTTTCCGCGCGAGGTCTTGGCCGCGCTGCCAAAGCTGAAACTGCTTTTGACCTCCGGTATGCGCAATGCCTCGTTCGATCTGGAAGCCGCGAAAGATAGCGGCGTCACCGTGTGCGGCACCGGCGGTGTCGGCAATGCCACCGCGAGCCTCGCCATCGGCCTGATGCTGGAGCTGACCCGCAGGATCGGCTTCGAGAACGCACGCATGCATGCGGGCGAACTCTGGCAGACCACCATGGGACAGGACGTCGAAGGCATGACCCTCGGCGTGGTCGGCCTCGGCAAGCTGGGCACGAAAGTCGCGGCGATTGCCAAGGCGCTCGGCATGAAGGTGATCGCCTGGAGCCAGAACCTGACGCCGGAGGCCTGCGCCGCCGCAGGCGTGACCTACGCCAGCAAGGACGAACTGTTCGCGACAGCCGACATCGTCACCATCCACACAATCCTCAGCAAGCGCACGCGCGGATTGATTTCCGCAGACGATCTCGCGCGCATGAAGCCGACGAGTTATCTGGTGAACACCGCGCGCGGCCCGATTGTGGATGAAGCCGCGCTACTCGATGCGCTCCAGCGCAAGGCCATCGCCGGTGCGGGGCTCGATACGTTTTCAGTGGAGCCGTTGCCGCTCGATCATCCGCTGCGCAAGCTGGACAATGTCGTTCTGACGCCGCATCTCGGCTATGTCACCGAGACCAACTACCGCAAGTATTATGGCGACATGGTCGAGGACATCGCCGCGTGGCTGAAGGGCGCGCCGATAAGGGAGATGACATAATACGCCAACAAAAAAGCCCGGCAAAACCTAAAGGTCTTGGCCGGGCCTTTGTTTAACGGATCAAAAAATCAGAAGTGATAGTTCGCGCCGACGCGCACGATATGGAAGTCTAGATCGCTGAAGTGCGTGCCATAGGTCGAAACGGCGTTACCAGGAGACGTGGGCGCTGCTGACGTGATGTCACTGCTTCCGAGATTGACGTAGAGATATTCAGCCTTGAACGAAACATTCCGCCAGGCGGCATATTCAAATCCGCCGCCGACTGTGTATCCGGTCAGGATCTTGGTTGTGGAGCCAGTATAGCAAGTTGCTGAAGGAGCACAGACGGCGCTGAAGCCGCCGGCCGTTGCGGTGTAACCTATTGTGTTGCTGAGGGTGGAATTTGCGTGGACCGAGCCGTAAGCCAGGCCGCCCGTTCCGTAAACGAGCAGCTTGTCGGTCGCGAGCAATCCTGCACGAGCGCGAAGCGTTCCGAACCACTCAATATTCTGCTCGGCGTTAACTTGCCCGGGTCGACCGATCAGCGCGTAGGGCGTGGCCGCCGATCCCTTGATGTCACTGCCCTGAAAATCCGCTTCCAGACCAATCAGCCAATTCGGCGAGACCTGCCAATTGTAACCAGCCTGCGCGCCGCCAAGAACGCCTTTGACGTCGTATGCAACCGACGACGCCGGATTTGGGTTGGAAAAGTTGAATACGTTCGCGGATACAACGTCATTGGGCGCAAAGGTCGCAACCGGATCGTTAAAGCCATAGCCGACGTTGAGGCCGACGTAGAAGCCGGTCCAGCTTGAGACAGCCGCCAATGGAGGCGCTTTTGTATAGGGGCGCGCCGCGATGTCAGCAGCGTGTGCGCCGGTTGCGCCAAGAGCGGCAACCGCAGCAGCGATCAAAAGCTTTTTCATGAAATTCCTCAAAAACCTGCAACAAAATCTGGATGCACCTTAGGGAGAGCCGAAGGTCGTTACTGTAGCGCGCGGGCAACAACGTGGAACTCTGTCGATAGGCTTCTTCGACACCGCAAGCCAAAACAAAAAGCCCGGCATTTCTGCCGGGCTTTCAAACTCTCATCGAAATCCGATTTAGCGCACGACGACCGGCGCAGGGAGCGGCGGCACAACGGTCGGCCCCTGATTGGGCACACCGACCGGTGCGGACTGCGCGGCAGCCACCGGCGCGGGCGCAGGCCCGCCCTGATAGGGCTGCGGCTGCGCCGATGCGGTGACCGGCGCCGCGGGCGGCTTGCCGCCCGGCAGAACCACCACGCGGGTGCCCACCTTCGCCCGATCGAACAGGTCGGTGACATCCTCATTGAGCATGCCGAAGCAGCCGGAGGACACGAACTTGCCGATGGTCGACGGCTGGTTGGTGCCATGGATGCGGTACACGGTCGAGCCGAGATACATCGCGCGCGCGCCGAGCGGATTGCCGTCTCCGCCGGCCATGAAGCGCGGCAGGTAAGGCTGGCGCTCGATCATTTCCGCGGGCGGATGCCAGTCCGGCCACTCCGCCTTGCGGGTGATCTTCTGTACCCCGGTCCAGGTGAAACCCTCGCGGCCGACACGAATGCCGTAGCGGATCGCGCGGCCGCCACCGAGAACATAATAAAGCTGGGTGTTCGCCGTATCGACGACGATGGTGCCCGCCGGCTCCTTGGTCTGGAAGTTCACTTCCTGACGGCGCAGGCGCTCGGGCAGTTCCTGGCGCGGGCCGGTTTCCGGCTGGTCCTCCGGCGGCAGCGCCGCCATCACCGAGCGGCCGTTGGCGCCCATCGCGGTGTCCTGCCCCTGCGGCTGGACAGCGCCGGTCGGGCCGCCATCGACAGCGCCGGGCGGACGCATCGCGACATCGGCATTCGGCGACGGGGCCTGCCCCGGATAAAGCTGGGTCGGGCCGCGGTCGCCGCCAGCCGGCGCAGGTCCCTGATCGGAATAGATGGTCGGGCGGCCATAGCGCGGATCGTCCGGCGACATCACCGGGCCGCGCGGGTCGAGGCCCGGCTGCTGATAGCTCTGCTGCTGCGGCGCAGGCTGCTGCTGGTAATTCGGCTGCTGCTGATAGCCCGGAGGCGACAGCGCGGCGCCCCGGTCATCGCCATCGAGCCGGTCGAAATCCGGAACTCCCCGGTTCGCGGAATCGGGCGCGCCATACGGCGCAGGCTGAAGCGGCTGCGAATAGCCCGGCGGCGGCGGATAGGACTGCGCCAGCGCAACCGGGGCGCCCGTCAGGCCAGCCACTGTGGACACTGCAAAACCGGCCGCGAAGGACCGTGCCGAAAGTCTGGAAAGGCGATTGAACATCATGCCCCTTTATAGCGCGAACCCGCCACCGTACTGTTAACGGCAGATCGCTCAGGATAGCGGCGCATTCAAGACATTAAGCGAAAAAACCGCCCGGAAACGGCTGACTTTTTCGCGAGATTGCAGCCTTGCAACAGGTTCCGGGCAATGTCGCGGCATCCCCAGCTCTCTGCGAACTTTTTTCGGGCAATTTCGCGGCCTGCGGTATCCTTTTTGACGGGCCTTGATTCGTGGCCTCAACCCACGCATCGCGCCCATTCCCGGCCTACCGAGGGCAGGACCCGACACCATGCTTCCCGGCCTCCGCATCCTGTTCGCGACAACCGTTCTGGCGATTTCCATTCTGGTTTTCGGCCTCGGCGCGGCAGCCTTGTTGCGCGCGGCGCATGAGGAATTCGCCAGCCTGCCGACCTGGCGGCTGGCGCAGCAGCCCCTGCTCACGCCGTTCACGCCGCAACTGCCCCGGATCGAGGCCACCCCGGTGCTGGCGATGCTGCGGATCGAGGCTCCGGCAGGAACCAAACCGCTGCCCGAAGCCCTGCGCCGCGACGCCATCACGCCCGACTACCAGCCGCCGCTGCAGGCCTCCCTCACCCCGCCCGCCGACGATGTCGCTCCGCCGGAGAACCGCGAGGCGGACAAGGTTTCAGAGGAAGCCACCGCCAGCGCCCCTGTGATCGACCCGCCGGTCACCGATGCGGTGGACGCCGCAGCCTCAAAGCCCGCCGCGCCGGTGAAGGAAGCCAACGCACCCGACGTCACGACACCTGACGTCAAGGAGAGCAGTGTGGTTGCTCCCGCCAATGCTCCTGCGGAGCCGAAGACGACCGAACTGACGCCCATCGACATCGCCACGCAGCCGAGCCCGTCGCCCACCGAAGCAACCGAACCGTTGTCCACAGTGACGTCGATCGAGCGCTCATCGGAGGCGACAGCGTTCGCGGTGGAGCCGCCCGTGGTGAAGAAGGTGCGCCGCCCGAGCGCCCGCGCCATCGCCCAGCGCCGTGAAGCGGCTCGCCTGCGTGCGGAAGCCCGCGCCCGCGCCAGGCAGTTGCAGCAACAGCAGCAAGCCTTCCCGCTGTTCGGCGGCTAGCTCTTACGCGGCTCCCGTCGCGACCGGCGGGCCGCCCTGCTCGCCCCATTCCGACCATGAGCCGTCATAGAGCGCGGTGTCCGCAACGCCGAGACGATACAGCGCCAATGTCAGCACACCCGCCGACACGCCCGAGCCGCAGCTCGTCACAATCGGCTTGTCGAGATCGACGCCTGCGCCGGTGAACGCCGCGCGCAGATCCGCCAATGGCTTCATTGCGCCGGTTTCCGCATCGAACAGCCCCGCATAGGGCACGCTGCGCGCGCCCGGAATGTGTCCGCCGCGCAGACCCGGACGCGGCTCGGGCACGCTGCCTTCAAATCGCGCAGCCGGGCGCGCATCAATCACCTGCTCGGCCTTGCTTTCGAGGTTTCCGATCAGTTGGTGCATGCTGCGCACACGCTTCGCATCGAACGCCGCCTTGAAGGTCGCGGGCTTGGGCTTTGCCTCGCCGCCTTCCACCGCGCGGCCTTCGGCCAGCCATTTCTTCAGGCCGCCATCGAGCACGCGCACGTTGGGTTGGCCGAATGACAGGAACATCCACCATGCGCGCGGCGCGGCGACCCATCCGCCAGCATCATAGACGACGACCGTGTCGTCGTTGGAAATGCCGAGCGCGCCGATGTCCCGGCCGAACTGCTCGGCGGAGGGAAACATGTGCGGCAGCGGGTTTGAATGATCCGACACCGCGTCCACATCGAAGAACACGGCGCCCGGAATATGCTGCGCCAGATAGTCATCCTTCGGCAATGGCAGCACGCCGGGCAGCTTGAATGTCGCGTCGAGCACTTTCACGCGCGGATCGTTCAGATGCGCGGCCAGCCATTCGGTCGAAACGAGAGGATCGGTGGTCATACGGGTGCTATTTCCTGCTGAATAAGACTTCGGGTTGTGATGCGCATCAGGCATCCATCGACACAACGACTTTTCCCTTCGCGCGCCCGCTTTCGAGATAGGCGAGGGCCTCGGGAATCTGCGCAAACGGAAACTTGCGATCGAGGATAACCTTGAGCTGTCCGCTTTCGATCAGCGAGCCGAGTTCGGACAATTCGGCGCCGCTCGGATGCATGAAAAGATAGCGATAGGCCACGTTTGCATCGTGCGCCTGTTGTCTGATTTTCCGGCTGATGACCCAGAACAGAAATGCAAGGAAGCGCCGGCCGCCGAGGTCTTTCATCGCGGTCTCAGGCTCCGGCAGCGCGCCGACCGAAACGACCTTGGCGCCGGGCTTCATGATGCGGAACATTTTCGCCAGCGTCTCGCCGCCGATCAGATCGAATCCCGCATCGAATTTGCGCCCGGCTTCGGTGATGTCCTGCGAGGTGTAATCGATCACATCATCGCAGCCGAGCGAGCGCACCAGCGCTTCTCCTCGCTTCGAGGCCGTCGTCGTCACATGCGCGCCCAGCCATTTGGCAATCTGGATTGCGAAAGTGCCGACACCGCCGGCGCCGCCGGAGATGAAGACGTTCTGCCCCGGCTTGATATTCAGCTCCTCGCGGAGCGCCTGCAGCGCGGTCAACCCCGCCAGCGGAACGGCTGCGGCCGTAACGAAATCAATGTCCGGCGGAATATGCGCCGCATATTCCTCATCGACACAGACCTGTTCGGCAAACGCCCCGCCGCCTTCCTTCGCGACACGCGCATAGACCCGATCGCCCGGACGGAACGATTTCACATCCTGGCCCACGGCGATGACTTCGCCGGCCAGTTCGTTTCCGAGCACGAAAGGCAGCCTCGGCCGGTAGATCGCGCGAAGTTTCCCCTCACGGAATTTGAAATCGACCGGATTCAATCCGGCGGCGCGAACCTTGACAAGAATGTCGCGCGGTGCGGGCGATGGCGCGGGCACGTCCTCCAGCTTCGCACCATCCGCCGCCCCGTACCGATGAAGAACGTAGGCCAGCATTCGCATTCCTCGCTCAGGTTGATCCTACTTCTTCGGCTCGACCTTCTCGACCGGACCGCCGGCGGCCTTCCAGGCGGTGAAGCCGCCGCCGAGATGCGCCACGGAGGCAAGGCCCATGTCCTGCGCGGTCTTGGCCGCGAGCGCGGAGCGCCAGCCCGACGCGCACTGGAATACGAACTTCCTGTCTTCCTGAAAGACCGGCTTGGCGTAAGGGCTTTCCGGGTCGATCCAGAATTCCAGCATGCCGCGCGGGCAATGAAACGCGCCGGGAATGCGGCCCTCGCGCTCGATCTCGCGCGGATCGCGCAGGTCGACGATCACGATTTCGCTCTGCCCCTCGCCGCCCTTGGGAAAACGCTCGACGGCTTCCGCCGCATTGATGGTCTCGATCTGGGCATTGGCCTCGTCGAGCAGTTTCTTGTAACCGCGGGTGATGGTGGAGGGCATGGGGCGTCCTTTGCGAAATCTCTTGGCTGCAATGTGCCGCCAATCAGCGCTAAAAGCTAGCGTCTCTCTCCGTCATTGCGAGGAGCGCAGCGACGAAGCAATCCAGTTTTTCTGCCGACAAAATCGGAACGGATTGCTTCGCTTCGCTCGCAACGACGATACTCTATCGCAGAACATGATCTGAGCGCAGGACGTTTTCGGTGAAATCGCCAGCCGTTTACATAATGACAAATCAAAGGAACGGAACGCTATATACGGGTGTAACGTCAGACTTGCCCCGCCGCGCCCATGAACATCGCGAAGGGTTAATTGACGGCTTCACAAAGAAGTACGGTTGCAAATTGCTGGTCTGGTACGAAGCTCACGGCACGATGGAAGCAGCCATTGCCCGCGAAAAGCAGATCAAAGCGGGAAGCCGGAGCGACAAAATCCAGCTCATTCAGGCGCTGAATCCTAACTGGGATGATCTTTACAATACGCTGATCTGAGTTTCGATGACCACTCGTCATTCCGAGCGAAGCGAAACAATCCATCCGTTGTAGCCACACAGGAAGATGGATTGCTTCGTCGCTAACGCTCCTCGCAATGACGACAGGAGAGCCCGTTGGGCTTCGCGACTACCTTGTCAATTCCCGCATCGCGCCTTCAAGGCCTTCCAGCGTCAGCGGGAACATGCGCTCGGCGAAGAGCTTGCGGATGATCGTCGTGGACTCCGAGTAATCCCAATGCTTGCGCGCGACCGGATTGAGCCAGACCGCGTGCGGATAGGTCCGCGTCACGCGCTCCAGCCACACCGAGCCCGGCTCCTCGTTGACGTGCTCGACCGAGCCGCCCGGCACCATGATCTCGTAAGGCGACATCGACGCATCGCCGACGAACACGACCTTATAGTCGTGCGGATACTTGTGCAGGATATCCCAGGTCGGCGTGCGATCGGAGAAGCGCCGCTTGTTCTGCTTCCACACGCCTTCATAGAGGCAGTTGTGGAAGTAGAAATACTCCATGTGCTTGAACTCGGTCTTCGCCGCCGAGAACAGTTCCTCGACCTGCTTGATGTGACCGTCCATGGAGCCGCCGATGTCGAAGAAGATCAGCACCTTCACCGCGTTGCGCCGCTCGGGGCGCATATGCACGTCGAGATAGCCGTGGTTGGCGGTTTCCTTGATCGTGGTGTCGAGATCGAGTTCGTCCGGCGCGCCGGTACGCGCGAACTTGCGCAGGCGCCGCAGCGCCACCTTGATGTTGCGGATGCCAAGCTCGACATTGCCGTCGAGGTCCTTGAACTCGCGCTTGTCCCACACCTTCACGGCGCGGAAGTTACGGTTCTTCTCCTGGCCGATGCGGATGCCTTCGGGATTGTAGCCATCGGCCCCAAAGGGAGACGTGCCGCCGGTGCCGATCCACTTGTTGCCGCCCTCATGGCGCTTCTTCTGTTCTTCGAGGCGCTTCTTGAGCGTCTCCATGAGCTTGTCCCAGCCCATGGCCTCGATCTGCTTCTTCTCTTCCTCGGTGAGATATTTCTCCGCCGCCTTGCGCAGCCACTCGGCGGGAATCTCCGCCTTCTCCATGGCGTCGAGCAGGCTTTCCAGCCCCTTGAACACGGTGCCGAACACGCGGTCGAACTTGTCGAGGTTGCGTTCGTCCTTCACCAGCGCGGCGCGCGACAGGTAATAGAAATGCTCCACGCTCTGATCCGCGAGGTTGGCGTCGAGCGCCTCCATCAGCGTCAGATACTCGCGCAGCGTGACCGGAACCTGCGCGTCGCGCAGCGATGTGAAGAATTGCAGGAACATGGGATTTAGATCGCCTCCGCAGCCGCGCCCGTCAAGTGCGGGCTGTGCCCTGTCCGACGGGGTAGAGAAGTGAAACTACAGGGCTGCGGGCCATCCGTCTGCCCGCGCCCGGCCTGAAAACCGCCCCGCAGGGCAGGCTTGCGTTCAAAAACAGCACTAGCACCAACTAGCGCCGTGTGCCATTTCATTTAAACTGTTGTTTGACGCCATCCAGACCGCTCCAGCCGGGACGGTTCGCGGCGTTGACCGGGACGCAGATAACTGCGTTTTAAACAGGGGGTTTGGCTGATGGGCATTGAATCCATTATCGTCTGGCTGATCGTCGGCGCGATCGCAGGCTGGCTGGCCGGGCTGATCGTCAAGGGCGGCGGCTTCGGACTGCTCGGCAACATCGTCATCGGCATCGTCGGCGCTGTCGTCGCCGGCTGGCTGCTGCCGCAACTCGGCATCAATCTCGGCACGGGCATCATTCGCGCCATCATCAACGCCGCAATCGGCGGCATCATCGTGCTGGTCATCCTGTCGTTGATCCGGCGGGCTTGACCTTTTAAGGGTTTCTGGAAGCGGCCGCCGATAAAGCGGTCGCTTCTTGCTTAAAGAGATTTTCCCGCGCAGCAACGCGAAACAGAACAAACGAACTCGGACAAACTCACCAAGGCAAACGTCGATGAAATTTACCGGTACCAAGAACTATGTCGCCACCGATGACCTCAAGGTCGCGGTCAACGCAGCGATCGTGCTCGAACGCCCGCTGCTGGTGAAGGGCGAACCCGGCACCGGTAAGACCGTGCTGGCCGAGGAAGTCGCCCGCGCGCTCGATGCGCCGCTTTTGACCTGGCACATCAAGTCCACCACCAAGGCGCAGCAGGGCCTGTACGAATATGACGCGGTCTCGCGCCTGCGTGACAGCCAGCTTGGCGATCCGCGCGTCTCGGACATTTCCAACTACATCAAGCGCGGCAAGCTGTGGGATGCTTTCACCAGCGAGAAACGCCCGGTCCTTCTGATCGACGAAATCGACAAGGCGGACATCGAATTCCCGAACGACCTGTTGCTCGAGCTCGACCGCATGGAATTCCATGTCTACGAGACCGGCGAGACGATCAAGGCGAAGCAGCGCCCGATCATCATGATCACCTCGAACAACGAGAAGGAACTGCCGGACGCGTTCCTGCGCCGCTGCTTCTTCCACTACATCAAGTTCCCGGACATCGACACCATGAGCGAGATCGTCGAAGTCCACTTCCCGGACATCAAGAAGCGGCTGGTTCAGGAAGCGATGAAGATCTTCTTCGAGGTGCGCGAAGTGCCGGGTCTGAAGAAGAAGCCTTCAACATCGGAACTGCTGGACTGGCTCAAGCTGCTGCTCAACGAGGAAATGACCGTGGAGCAACTCCGCGAGCGCGACCCGCGCAAGCTGATTCCGCCGCTGCACGGCGCGCTGCTCAAGAACGAACAGGACGTGCACCTGTTCGAGCGTCTCGCTTTCCTGAGCCGCCGCGAAGTCTAACGCGGTCTCCCAACCGGTCGTCCCCGCGAAAGCGGGGACCCATACTCCCTGAATCATCAAATCAATCGCAACAACCAAACACGGTTGGCGCAACCCTCAGCGATAACATCAGCTACTGTGGTTATGGGTCCCCGCTTTCGCGGGGGCAACGTCGCGGGGTGCTATTCCGGCCGGCGCGACTTCGCCCTGCGCATCAGGACGAGTTGGGACCGCACACCGTAGCCAAGGCCGAACCCGGCGACGAAAACCAGGGCAAGAACGGAAACTGCCTCGAACATGGCGGCCTCACGGGCAAGGATCGCCGGACGCAGTATGCCGTCCGACGATCCCGTCTTGTGGTTCACGGACATGGGCAATTGTCCGCGCTGAAACGATAGTCGCCTGCTTTGTGCACGCAACGACAGCCGCGTTTAAACCTTAATACCGCCGATGCAAGTTAATTCGGGAACAGGAATCGGCGGCGGCTATCGCGCCTTCTCGTGCAGTTGATAGGTCAGATGCGCCTTCACCGTCGGCCATTCGGACGCGATGATGCTGTAGACCACGGTGTCGCGCAGCGTGCCGTTCGGCGCGACCTGATGGCTGCGCAGAATGCCGTCGAGTTTGGCGCCCAGCCGCTCGATCCCGCGCCGCGACTGGTGGTTGAAGAAATGCGTGCGGAATTCCACCGCGATGCAGTTCAGCTTTTCGAACGCATGGGTCAGCAGCAGCAGCTTGCACTGGGTGTTGAGCGGCGTGCGCTGGACCCGCTGCGCATACCAGGTCGAGCCGATCTCGACGCGCCTGTTGGCGGCATCGACGTTCATATAGGTCGTCATGCCGGCGATTTTTCCATCAGCATCCTTCACCGTGAACGGCAGCATCGCGCCCGCCGCCTGCAGGCCGAGGCGGCGGTCGATTTCCTGATCCATGTTTTCGGCGCGCGGAATGAAAGTGTACCAGAGCTTCCACAACTCGCCGTCCTTTACCGCCTCCACAAGGCCATCGTTGTGATCGCGCGACAGCGGCTCGAGCCGCGCGTGAGGGCCTTCGAGCGTGACGGGCGAGAGAAAGGTCATGTGGTCGTCCTTTGCAAGGAAGATGGTCTGCTCCCTCTCCCCGCTCGCGGGGAGAGGGTTGGGGTGAGGGGCATTTCCTTCATGCGAGAAGTGCCCCTCACCCGACCGCGTTGCGGTCGACCTCTCCCCGTAAGAACGGGGAGAGGTTAAGAGTCACTTATTCAAGAAATTCAGCGGCAGGCCGCCGCGCGGCCAGTCCATCGCAATCAGTTCGCCCTTGCCGGACAGCGTGATGTAGGCGGTTTTCAGTTCAGGCCCGCCGAACGCGATGTTGGTGGTGACGTTGTCACCGGTCGGCACCTGCTCCACCAGTTTGCCGTCCGGCGCGATCACCGAAATGCAGCCCGAGATCAGCGTGGCGACGCAGACATTGCCCGAGGCTTCCACCGCCAGCGAGTCATACATTTGATAGCCGCCGAGACCTGAAATCGGCTTGCCCATTTCGCCGCGATAGATCGGCTCGCCCGGCACGACCTGGCCGGTCGATCCCACAGCGAACGCCCACAGCCGCGCGGTGGGCGTCTCGGCGACATAGACGGTCTTTTCATCCGGCGACAGGCCGATGCCGTTGGCGGGCAGCATGTGCGGCACGGCTTCCACCAGTTCAGTGGCGCCCTTCTTCATGTAGTAGACCGCGCCGACATCGAGATCGTGCGCGCGGCGCTTGCCGAGATCGGTGAACCAGATGCCGCCGTCCTTGTCGAAAACAAGATCATTGGGCCCCTTGAGCGGACGGTCGCCGCAGTGCGTGAACAACGTCTCGATCTTGCCGGTCGCAAGGTCCACCCGCTGCAGCGAGCCGCCGATATATTCCGACGGCTTCGGTCCGCCGGGCATGATGTTGCCGCGCGGCCCCGGCGCCCACGAGAAGCCGCCGTTGTTGCAGATGTACATCTTGCCGTCCGGCCCGAGCGCCGCGCCGTTCGGCCCGCCGGGAATCTTCGCGACGATCTCCTTGCGCCCATCGGGATAAACCCGCGTCAGGGTCTGGCGGCGGATTTCCACCAGCACCACCGAACCGTCGGGCATCACCACCGGCCCTTCTGGAAATTCAAGACCGGTTGCGATGACGCGGATATTCGACATGAAGACCTCCCGAAATTTTCTGTCCTCATGGTGAGGAGCGCGTCTTCGCGCGTCTCGAACCATGAGGTTTGTTGCCTCATCCTTCGAGACGCGGCCAACGGGGCCGCTCCTCAGGATGAGGATTTGCGCAAAACCTATCGCGCGGATCAGGCGATGACCAGTGCGGGGATGCAGGGCCGGGTTGTCGAACTCCAGGCGCGGCTTGCTCTCTCCCCGCTCGCGGGGAGAGGTGAAACTCAGCCCTTCGCAGAAAAATCCCGATACACCAGTCCCGCCGCCGCGATGTCGGACAGCGCGTTGCCCACCGCCTTGAACACGGTGATCTCGCTGTCGCTGGTGCGGGCCTTGCGCTCGCCGCTGCACAGTTCGGCCAGCGAACCGCGAATGTCGCCCGCAGTGATGACCCCATCGCGGATCGGATCGAGCAGCTCGCCGCTTTCCTTCAGCGCATCGTAGGTGTCGAGCCAGACATGCCCGCGCCGGAACGTCTCGTCATCGGCCTCGCGCATGAACGGCGTGAAGCTGCCGATCAGGTCGAGATGCGTGCCCGGCTTCAGCCACGCCCCCTTGATGACCGGCTTTGCGGCCAGCGTCGCACAGCTCACGATGTCTGCCTCGCCTACCGCGCGCTCCAGATTGTGCGCCACATGGGCGTCGATGCCCCTCGCCCGCAGATCAAACACCAGGCGCGCCGCGCCCGCCTCATTGACATTCCACACCGCGACCGTCTCGATCGGCCGCACGGCGGCAAACGCATCGGCGAGCAGGCTCGCGATGCGCCCGGAGCCGCAGATCAGCAGCCTGCGCGACTCCTTGCGGGCAAGAAAATCCGCGCCCAGCGCGCCGATGGCGGCCGTGCGCCGCGAGGTGATCTCGTTGCCGTCGATCAGCGCGATATGCTGGCCGGTCTCGCCGTCGCAGAGCAGATAACTGGAAAACAGGCCCGGCAGCGCGCGTCTGCCGTTCTCGGGAAAGATCGTGACGATCTTGATCCCGATGAACGCGCGCTGCCATGCCGGCATGATGAGGATGGTGGCGGTCGAGCCGTCCGGCTGCACCATGAAGTGATGATGCCGCAGCGGCACATCCGCGCCTGCAGTGAATGCCTCACGCAGCGCCGCGATCAGCCGGCCGAACGGCAGGCTGGCGCGGGTCTGCGCCGCGTCGATGATGATGGGCGACGGGGTCGTGTTCATGGCTTTGCCCTCACCTTGTCCATCAGTTTCTTGCGGAAGGCGCGGTCGCGCTTGAGATGCCATTCGCGGCTCATGGCTTCATTGCGCGTCCTGAACGGCTCGGTGTGCAGCAGCGTCCAGACCCGGCCGCGGGTCGAGCGCGCGCCGGTGCCGTTGTTATGCTTCGCCAGCCGCTGCATCACGTCGTTGGTCCAGCCGACATAAGAAATGTAGCGGCCCTTGTGAAAACTGCCGAGCACGTAAACGAACGCGGCAGGTTTGGCTTTGGGCGTGCGTTTCTTTGCCTTCGCTGCGCCTTTGGCTTTTGCCAAGCGATATCTCGGCGACGGCTGCGTCATGACCATCGCGAGAAATTCTCAACACGTCGTCCCCGCGAAGGCGGGGACCCATAACCCCTAACGGTTATGTTCAGCGAGAGCTTGCAAAGACAGCCAGTAAACACAATGACAGGGAGTATGGGTCCCCGCCTTCGCGGGGACGACATCGCATGTATGGAAACTCCGCGTCTCACTTCGCAGCCGGAGCGGCTGGCACCTTCGCCGCACCATTCGGTTTGCCCATCGCCTGCACCTGTCCCTGCAACTGCGCGACGGTGGCCTGCAAGCCGGTCACCGCCGCTTTGAGCGCGTCGATCTGCCGGTTCGCGGCGTCGATCTTCTGCTGATGCTCGAGCGAGGCCTTGGTCAGCGAGCTTTTGAGGAAGTTGACATTGCTCTGCAGGCAGCCGGTGCGACGCTCCATGGTTTTCTCGGCCGTGCAGATTTCGATGCCGGGCACGTCCTGCGCCGCCGCCGAATGCGCCGCCACGGCAAAAAGCACAGCGCCCACCAGCAATCTCATCATGTCCGCTCTCCCCGAAACACCGCCGCATCGTGCGCATTTCCGCGCGGTGCGCGCAAACTGTCTCATAACGTGACGGCCGGAGCCGCCAAAACCTTGCGCGATCTTAACACCTGGAACGCGGGTGGAACGAAACGCGCCCGAATCAGCGATTCATACCATGGCCTCCGATTCCCGCACCGACATCTTGTGTCGCATGAGCGCGGCGCATCCAGATCATGCAAGGCGAGGGTTGCGCGGATCGCGCGAAACACCGAAAACAGAGCATCAATCGTTAACGCCGCCATCCGCCGAGAGCCAAAGAGAACGAAGTCCCATGAGCCCGCAGTCCGCAGACGTGACTCAAGACCTGCACGGTGTGTTTCCCTATCTTGTCTCGCCGACGACAGCCGACGGCCGGATCAAGACCGATGTGCTGGGCAGACTCTGCGACGACCTGATCAAGGCCGGCGTTCACGGGCTGACGCCGCTCGGCTCCACCGGCGAATTCGCCTATCTCGGCGCCGCGCAGCGCACAGCGGTGGTGACGGCGACCATCGAGGCCACCGCGAAGCGCGTTCCCGTCATCGCCGGTGTCGCGTCGACCTCGACGGCGGATGCGGTCGCGCAGGCAAAAAGCTATCAGGCGCTCGGCGCGGACGGCATTCTCGCGGTGATGGAAGCGTATTTTCCGGTGAAGGACGCGCAGGTGGAGGCCTATTTCCGCGCCATTGCGGACGCCGTCGATATTCCGGTGGTGATCTACACCAATCCGAACTTTCAGCGTTCCGACCTTACTCTGGATGTGATCGCGCGCCTTGCGGAGCATCCGCGCATCGTCGCCATCAAGGATGCCTCGAACAACACCGGCCGCCTGCTGTCGATCAGGAACCGCTGCGGCGACAAGCTCGATGTGTTCGCGGCCTCGGCGCATATTCCCGCTGCGGTGATGATGATCGGCGGCAAGGGATGGATGGCAGGACCGGCCTGCATCGTCCCGCGCCAGAGCGTGCAGCTTTACGAACTGTGCAAGGCGGGCCAATGGAGCGAGGCGATGACGCTTCAGCGCAAGCTCTGGCGGATCAACGAAGTGTTTGCGCGGTTCAATCTCGCGGCGTGCATCAAGGCAGGGCTGCAATTGCAGGGCTATGACGTCGGCGATCCGGTCGCACCGCAAACCCCGCTCACCGCCGACGAACGCAAGGTGGTCGAAGGCGTTCTGCAGGATTTAGGGTAGCGCGATCTGGTCCCTCGCCCCGCCCTTGCGGGGAGAGCGGTGGGGCGGGATCTCAAGCCCCCGCCCCCTTCCGCTTCTCCAGCGCCGCCAGCGCGTCGGCCAGAATACCGCGAATGCGCGCGGCTTCCTTTTCGTCGATCAGCGAGGGATCTAGATAGAAATCCAGCCCGGCCGCGCGCTCGACCACGATGTCGCCCTTCTCTGCTGCGGCATCGAGCAGGCTGTCCACGGCGTAAGGGATCACCTCGCGGCTGATGCCCTTCATGGTGATCGGCGGCAGCGGATGCGCCGAGATCACGTCGCTGACCAGCGCGAAGGTCTCGTAGCTGATGACGATGCGGCCCGGCTCGGCGATGGATTGCAGGCGCGCGGCGAGGTTCGCCTCCGCGCCGATGATCGTATAGTCCATGCGGTCGGCGCTGCCGAAATTGCCGACATTGCAATAGCCGGAATTGATGCCGATCCGCGCCTTGAACGGCTGTTCGACGCCTTCGGCGCGCCATTTCGCATTCAATTCCAGCAGGCGGCGCTGCATCTCCCACGCCATGCGCAGGCAGGCCTGCGCATCCAGCCGCTCGCCCCTGGTTTCCGGATCGCCGAAGAAAATCAGCATCGCGTCGCCGACGAACTTGTCGATGGTGCCGCCATGCTTGAGCGCGATGGCGGACATTTCGGTGAAATACTCGTTGAGCAACTGGGTGATGAGTTCGGGCTGCAGCCGCTCGGTGGTGGCGGTGAAGTTCTGGATGTCCGAGAAGAAGATCGTCAGCTTCTTGCGCTCGGTCTGGATGGTGACGTCCTTCTGTCCGCTGAAAATGCTCTTGTAGATCTGCGGCGAGATATAGCGCGAGATTTTCATCGACAGCGTGGCGAGGAAGTCGTTGTTGGTTTCCAGTTCCTTGTTCATCCCCATGATCTGCAGCGACTGCCTCCGCTGCATGGCAAGGAATGAGATTCCGCAGATCGCGGTCAGCGCGAAATAGGCCAGCAGGTACTTGAACGAGAAAATGTTGGCGGCGATCGGCTGCGCGATGATGACCTCCTGAATGCCGCGCACATCGCCCACCTTCCAGTCCCGCTTCGGGCTTTCCGGATGCGTGTTATGGCAACTGACGCAGGCCGCGCCCATGATGATCGGCGCCACAAGGCGTACGCGGTCGCTGAAAAGCGAATGCGAGGAATCCTCGATCTTCTGGTCGGGATTGGCGCGCAGGCTCGCCAGCGCTGCCACCTCGAATGAATCGAGCTGGTGGGCCGAGCGGTTCTTGAACGGATAGTCCGACACGAAGCGATAAATGATATTCTGCTGCTGCTCGCTGATCACCTTGCCGAGTTCGAGCGACAGCGTCGCCGGGATCGGCACCGCGCCCGGAATGGTCTCGTAGTTATGGACCACCTGGGTCTGGCCGGAATGCGACAGGATGCGGCCCACGACATTGCTGGCGTAATAGCTGCGGACGCTGCTCACCAGCGAGTTGAGGTCGGTGGCCTGCCGGCGCAGCGCGGCTTCCCCAAGGTTCGTCAGATCGAGCCACACCGCCACTGGAAGCAAGGCCAGCAGCAGGGCGATCAGAAAGCCGGTCAGGATGCCACGCGAGCGGAGATTGTCGGGAGTCGTCTTGTTCATGCGTTTATTGTCCCGCGGTTGTCATGTCATTCTAATGCGGTGGCTTTCACAAACCAATGACGCCGGCATCAAACTTGACTGCCGGAGGAACGGGACACCATCATGGGTGTTGAAATGGGCCATCCGAGGCAACACGTAAGATAGATCAAGCGCCGCGAAACTGAGGTGGAAACATGGTCAAGGTCGTTTACGAAGTGGTCGAGCACGATGGCGGTTGGGCCTACAAGTTCAACGGCGTGTTTTCGGAGACCTTCCCCACCCGCGAAGCGGCCCATGCCGCCGCCACCCGTGCCGCTGCGGAACAGCGCGTTCCCGGCCGGACCGAGGTCATCCAGTTCGAGGACGGCCAGGGCAACTGGCGCGAGGAGACCGCGCGGGGCACGGACCGGCCATCCACCGAGGTCGTGGACAAAAAAGCCCGGTAACCCTGCGGCGTTTTTTGCCATCTCCCGGTTTCCCTCGTGGCGAAAACTGTTTTAGAAGATCGCCATGAACCTTGGCAGGGCACTTCAAAACTGGCTGAACTCGCATGGCCTCGGCGCGATCATCGCCGCCGTCCTCGGCGTTATTGCGCTGCTTGCCGTGATCCTCGTCGTCGGCGGGTATTACATCGTCACCCCCTAAAACGCCGGCCCGTGCCGTTTCAGCGAGACCGACAGTGGCCACAACCGACGTCATTTTCAGCGAAGCCATCTCGTTCCTGCAGGCCGGGCGGACGCATGAAGCGGAGAAAGCGCTGCGCCGGCTGCTGCGCCGGACCTCCGATCATCCGCTGGCCCTGAGCATCCTCGGCGCCATTCTGGTCGGCAGCGGCAAGCACGACGAAGCCGAACGCTTCCTGCGCGCCGCCGTGAAACTCAATCCGAACGCGCAGGCCGCGCTGTACAATCACGGGCTGGCGCTGAAGGCGCTGGGCCGCGCGGGCGAGGCCATCGCCCAGTTCACGCGGGCGCTTGCGATCAATTCAGACGATGCCGAGACGCTGAACAATCGCGGATCGGCCTTCAACGATCTCAAGGACCATCAATCCGCGCTGGCGGATTTCGACCGGGCGCTTGCGCTGCAGCCGAACTACGCGCTGGCGCATCACAACCGGGGCAATGCGCTGTTCGGCCTCGCCCGTCATGAGGAGGCGCTCGCGGCCTATCGGCGCGCGCTGGCGCTGACGCCGAATTTTCTGGAAAGCTGGACCGGAGCCGGTCTCTGCCTGCACAAGCTCAAGCGGCATGACGAGTCGGTGGCGGCCTACGACGCCGCGCGCAAGATCAATCCGGATTATCCGTTCCTCAAGGGCATTGTTCTGCACCAGCGCATGCTGGCCTGCGACTGGTCCGGCATCGCAGACCTGATTGCCGAGATCGAAACCGACATCGCCGCCGGCAAGCCCTCCGCCGAACCGTTCGGCTGGCAGGGCGTCGCCACATCGGATCGCAGCCTGCAGCAATGCGCCGAAATCTACAGCGCGGCGATGTTTCCGCCGAACCATCGCGGCCTGCCGCCGGCGCGGCCGAACAACGGCGACACCATCCGCATCGGCTATGTCTCCGGCGACTTCCGTGCGCAGGCGACTGCGTTTCTTCTGGCTGGCGTGCTGGAGCAGCATGATCGCGGCACGTTCGAGATTCATGCGTTCGACAACGGCTGGGACGACGGCAGCGACACCCGCAAACGGATCGCGGCGGCGGTCCACCGCATCACGCCCATTCGCGGCCTCAACGATGCGCAGGCGGCGCAGGCGATCCGCGACAGCGGCATCGATATCCTGGTCAACCTCAACGGCTATTTCGGCGAGGACCGCAACGGCGTGTTCGCGCAGCGCCCGGCCCCGGTTCAGGTCAACTATCTGGGATTTCCGGGAACGCTCGGCGCGCCCTATGTGGACTACATCGTCGCCGATCCGATCGTGATCCCGGATGCACAGCGCGCCTTCTTCACCGAGAAGGTCGTGCATCTGCCGCACAGCTATCAGGCCAATGACAACAGGCGCGCGATTTCGGATCGCGCCTTCACCCGCACCGAGCTTGGCCTGCCGCAGGACGGTTTCGTGTTCTGCTGTTTCAACAACAACTACAAGATCACGCCGCAGACCTTCGCGGGCTGGATGCGCATCCTTGAGCGCGTGCCGGGCAGCGTGCTGTGGCTGATCGAGGACAATCCGCTCGCCAGCGCCAACCTGAGGAAGGAAGCCGGCGTGCATGGCGTCGATCCTTCGCGGCTGGTGTTCGCCGAGCGCGTCCCGCCCGAGGACCATCTGGCGCGGCACCGCTGCGCCGATCTGTTTCTCGACACCCTGCCCTACAATGCGCACACCACGGCGAGCGACGCACTGTGGGCCAGGCTTCCGGTACTCACCTGCACTGGCGGCACGTTCGCGGGCCGCGTCGCCGCAAGCCTGCTTTTGAACGTGGCATTGCCTGAACTGGTCACGTCATCGCAGGACGATTACGAGCGGCTCGCCGTCGAACTCGCCACGCAGCCGGAGCGGCTGAACGCCTTGCGGGAAAAACTTGCCGCCAATCGCCTGACCACGCCGCTGTTCGACACCGAACGCTTCACGCGGCATCTGGAACAGGCCTATGCCGCCATGCATGCGCGCCGCAAAGCGGGACAGAAGCCGGAGCATATTGTGGTGAGCGAAATCTAGCCGGCCTTACTTCTCGTCCCGGAAATACGGCTCGACCGGACCGGTGAGCTTCATGGTCACGGGATTTCCGAAACGGTCCTTCGACGAACCCACCGCGACACGAATCCAGCCTTCGCTGACGCAATACTCCTCGACATTGGTCTTCTCGGCGCCCTTGAAGCGGATGCCAACATCGCGCGACAGAACCTCCGCGTTGTAGTACGGGCTGCGCGGGTCGGTGGAGAGGCGGTCTGGCAGTTCGCTCATCGTGGAATCCTGATTCGGTTTGGCTTCGAGAGATGCCCTGTTTACAGGAGCTTTTCAATATCGCGGGCCAGCGCATTCGGCGACACGGTGGAGGCATAGCGCCCGACCACCTTGCCTGCGCGATCGGTCAGGAATTTCGTGAAATTCCATTTGATCGACGAGCCGAGCAGCCCCGTCTTCTCTTTCTTCAGATGATCGAACAGCGGCAGCGCGCCGGGGCCGTTGACGTCGATCTTGGCGAACATCGGAAAGGTCACGTCATACTTCGTTGAGCAGAACGCTGCGATCTCCTGCGCACTGCCCGGCTCCTGTCCGCCGAACTGGTTGCAGGGAAAGCCGAGCACGGAAAAACCGCGCGGGCCGAATTTACGCTGCAGCTCCTCGAGCTGTGCGTATTGAGGCGTGAAGCCGCAGGCGCTCGCGGTGTTGACGATCAGCAGCACCTGCCCCTGATAGTCTTTCAGCGGCTGCTCCGCGCCGTCCAGCCTCGCCGCCGCAAAATCGTAAACCGTGGTCACGGCATCTCCCTCAGGTGCGGAAACCGCCCTTGCGCTGATCGGCCAGCCAGTCGGACAGTTTCGCCGGCGCAGCCTTTTCCTGTTTCGCGGCAGCGGTCCGCTTTCCGCCAGCCTTTTTCGCGGGCTTCGGCGGAGCGGAAGCGGCCTCGGCGGCTTCCTTCGCCAGCCGCAGCGCACGCAGCTTCTCCATGTTGGCGCGCGCGGCGCGGCCGTCGATCTCATATTGTGGAACGGTCTTGCCGTCGCTTTTCTGGCCCGGCGGCTTGTCGGTCATTGTCGGTCTCCGGAATGGGATGTTGTCGGAGGCGTGCCCTCGGATTGCATCGGGCGGAACCTGAAAGACTCCATCCCGAACGCCGCCGTCCGCATCGCTGCAGCGGTCCCTTTAGCCGATCCCCGCAGCCGTGTCTTGAATCATGTCCTGAATCATGTGCTGCATGTCGTCCCGCCGCGCGGCGACGCCGATTTACCCGCTATTGACGATGAAGCGGCCATGGCCGCAGGAAATGGAGCCTCGGAAAGCCACAATTGTTCAACATTTTAGGCCAAACTGGCCGCTTTCTGACACTGGCAAACATCGCGAATTCATACGTGGCGATCCGGACGGCATATATCGTGTTGATCAGCGGCGCGGGCATCCTCGCCGCCGCCGGCGGCTGGCTGATCGGCGACCAGTTGTTTTTCCAGAGCGCGTCCGCCTCGCTTACCCCGGATGAGCCGACGCTGAATGCGCGCTATCCGATCTCCAACACCATGATGAAGCAGGACCGTATCGTCGCGGCGCCGGCTCCGGCGCAGACCGAGCAGCCCGCCGTTCCGAACGATATGATGGAAACCGCGCGCGCCTGGCTCACTGCGCCTGTGACGCTGCCGCGCCAGCAGGCCGCGCGATCCGAAAAGCCGTCGCGGCTGTTCCTCAACGAGAGCCAGCTTGCCGGAATCAAGAAACGGCTGAACCTCACCCCATCCCAGCAGAAATACTGGCAGCCGGTGGAGAGCGCGATGCGCGAGGTTACGCTGCAGATCGAGGACTATCAGAAGCGGATGAAGAAGGATCGCGACGATTCGTTCGACACCGAAAGCGGCGCCATCACACGGCTGAAAACCGCGACCCGCGCGTTCTATTCGCAGCTCAACGGCACGCAGAAGAACGATCTTGCGCTGCTCGTGCGCATGACAGGGCTCGGCCCCGCCTTCGCCGAACTCACCGGCACGAAGATGACGAAGAACGAGCCCGAGAATTCGCGGTAAACCTTAATTCCGGAACTCATTGGTCAGTTCACCGACCCCGTCGATGGCTACCGTGATCGTGTTCACCGGCTCCTTCATCACGCCGACGCCGAGCGACGTGCCGCAGGCGATGATGTCGCCGGGCAGCAGCGTCATGTCATGCGAAATCCTGCTGACCAGTTCCTGCGCCGAGAAAATCATGTCGGAAATCTTGTACGACTGCCGCTCTGCGCCGTTGAGGATGGTGCGCACGGTGAGCGTCGAGGGATCGACATCGGTGACGATCACCGGACCGAACGGGCAGAAATCGTCAAAGCCCTTGGCGCGCGCCCATTGCGGAAAGGTCGGATCCTTGTTGAGAATGTCCGCCGCGGTGATGTCGTTGACGCAGGTATAGCCGAGGACGAAATCATCGGCTTCCGCAACGGACACCGCGCGGCAGGTCTTGCCGATCACGATGGCCAGTTCGCCCTCATAGACCACCTTGCCGTCATACCAGGCGGGCTTCTGCACCACGGCATTCGGCGAGGCCGCCGTGGTCGGCGCTTTCAGAAGATAAAGCGGCTCCGGCGGCTCGGGCTTGTCTAGCTTCGCCGCAAGCGCGTGAAAGTTATTCCATAGCGCAATGATCTTGCTCGGCACGCAGGGCGCGAGCAGTTCGACCTCCGACAGAGCCAGCGTTGTCCCGTTGGCCTTCGGTGCGTCGAACATGTCGCCATGATGGACGACGATCTCCTGCCCCGACAGGGTGCCGAAACCGGTCTGATCCCGATGGCGAAAGCGAATCCAGTTTGTCACGATTGAAGCTCCAGACTAGATACCATTGCGAGCATATGCGCTCATCACTGGTCGTCCCGGCGAAGGCCGGGACCCATAACCACTCAATTCAGTTCGGCTCGCAATGTCGCAAAAGCTGCTCTTCTCGATGGTCTAGATTTGACGAAAGCTCAGGGAGTATGGGTCCCGGCCTTCGCCGGGACGACCCGAAGAGAGTCAGTGCTTACGCTTCACCATTCAATAAAGCCCCGCGACATTCGCCCGCTGCACCACCAGCGCCAGCACGGTGTCGATGCTCGGGGTCGGCATCTTCGTCAGCTTGCCCATTTCCTGGACCACGGTGACCAGCGGGTCGATTTCCATCGGCCGGCCGCGCTCGAGATCCTGCAACATCGAGGTCTTGTGCGCGCCGACCTTGCGGCCGCCTTCAATGCGGCGGTCCACATCGACGCGGAATTTGACGCCAAAGGTTTCCGCGATCTGCTGCGCCTCGACCATCATCGAGCGTGTCACCGCGCGCGTGCCCGGATCGCTGCACAACACATCGAGCGTTGCATGGGTGAGCGCGCTGATCGGATTGAAGGAGACATTGCCCCACAGCTTCAGCCAGATTTCGTCGCGGATGTTCTCCAGCACCGGCGCCTTGAGCCCGGCCTTCTCGAACAGCGCTGACAGCGCCTGCACGTCTTCGGTGATCTCGCCGGACGGCTCGCCGAGCGGAAAGCGGTCACCGTAGATATGCCGGATAACACCCGGCGCCTCGATCTCGGTGGCGGGATAAACCACGCAGCCGATGGCGCGCTCGGGGCCGAGTTCTTTCCACTGGCGCCCGCCGGGGTCGATGCTCTCCAGCCTCGCGCCCTCGCAAGCGTTGCCGTGCTTGTAGAAGTACCAGTAGGGAATCCCGTTGACGGCGGTGACGATGCGCGTCTTTGGCCCCAGCAGCGGCTGCATCGCATCGATCACACCGGCGATGGAATGCGCCTTGAGACAGATGATGACGACATCCTGTACGCCAAGTTCTGCGGGATTGTCGGTGCAGCGCGGATAGGCCACGCGCTCCTCGCCATCAATCAGGAGCTTCAAACCATCGGCTTTCATCGCCGCCAGATGCGCGCCTCGCGCCACCAGGCTGACGTCTGCGCCTGCCAATGCAAGCTGCACACCGAGATAGCCGCCGATCGCGCCCGCACCGTAGATGCAGATCTTCATCGCTTCCCCCAGGACTGAACGAACAAAAAAAGCAGGGCGCTTTCACATGACCGGGGAGTGCATGCGATCGCGCCCTGCAGGGAGAACCGTCAAACGAACGCGAATTCGGCGGGCCGCGCTGCGGGCTGCGCCCCAAGGCCGAACGTCGGCGAGGCATTGATGTCCCGCATGCTGATGACGCCGACCAGCGTGTGGTCGTCGATCACCGGCAGATGGCGAATGTGATGATCGTGCATCAGTTCGCGTACATAGTCGAGCAGATCGGTCGAATGGCACGAGACCAGCTTCTGCACGGAGATCAGCGCCGAAACTTTCATGCTCAGTCCGGCTGCGCCGTGTTCGGCGACGGCGCGGACCACATCGCGCTCGGTGAACATGCCCACCGCGACATTGCCCTCGGTGCGGCACACGTCCTTCACCACAAGCGCGCTGATGTTCTCGTCGCGAAGCAGCCGCGCGGCGGTCGCGACCGTCTCGTTCATGCGGACGGTGGCGATACGGGTGTTCTTCCTGTTCAGGATGTCTCCGACTCTCATCACAACCTCCTCTGGGCGGGGCCGGGATCTCCTCCCGGGGTGGAGCCATGCAAGGATGATCATCCTCGCGACACCCGAATATTGGTATACATTATGCCAAGAGTCAATTGGATCGTATTCCTATTTCGCGAGGTATGCCACAGGCGGCGAGCTCGCCTTTGGCCGCCCTTGCCCCTGCCCTGAGCGGTGGAAATGCCCGCCGCGATGCGGTCACCGCTTCGCCCTTTGCGGAAAAGTTTGCCGCCGTTTTGCCTTATGGGGCGACGGACCATCGTGATCAGCCAATAAGGTGTTGAGACGGCCTCGGATTTCCTCGCTAACCCGTCATCGCGAGCGAAGCGAAGCAATCCAGATCATTTCGCGCGAATGAGCGTGGGTGACGCGATGCTCCTTGCAATGACGAAGCGAAAAACAAATGCCCGGGACAGGCCCGGGCATAACGACACAATGCACTCATCATTCCGGGGCGCGAGCAGTTGGGAGCGAACCCGGAATCCAGACGTGGCATCCAATGGACTCTTCTGGATTCCGGATCAGTCCGCAGCGCGGACTGTCCGGAATGACGTGCAGATCATTTACCCCTTCAGCACATCCACCAGCGTCTTGCCGAGCCGCGCAGGCGACGGCGAAACACGAATGCCCGCCGCCTCCATCGCGGCAATCTTGGATTCAGCATCGCCCTTCCCGCCCGAGATGATCGCGCCGGCGTGGCCCATGCGGCGGCCCGGAGGTGCCGTGCGGCCTGCGATGAACCCGACCATCGGCTTCTTGCGTCCGCGCCTGGCTTCATCCTTGATGAACTGTGCCGCCTCTTCTTCCGAGGAGCCGCCGATCTCGCCGATCATCACAATCGATCGGGTGTCAGGATCGGCAAGGAACAGTTCGAGCATGGAGATGAAATCGGTGCCCTTGACCGGATCGCCGCCGATGCCGACGGCGGTTGTCTGCCCGAGACCTTCGGCGGACGTTTGATACACCGCCTCATAGGTCAGCGTGCCGGAGCGCGAGACGATCCCGACATTGCCTTTCTTGAAAATGTTGCCGGGCATGATTCCTATCTTGCATTCACCCGCCGTCATCACGCCGGGGCAATTCGGCCCGATCAGGCGCGAGTTCGATCCTTCCAGCGCGCGCTTGACGCGGACCATGTCGGCAACCGGAATGCCTTCGGTGATGCAGACGATTAGCGGCAGTTCGGCATCAATCGCCTCGCAGATCGCGTCCGCCGCGCCCGGGGGCGGAACATAGATCACGGTTGCATCGGCGCCGGTCGCCTCACGCGCCTCCGCCACCGTATCGAACACCGGCAGGCCGAGGTGGGTGGAGCCGCCCTTGCCGGGCGATGTGCCCCCGACCATTTGCGTGCCGTACAGCGCCGCCTGCTCGGAGTGAAAGGTGCCGTTTTTCCCGGTAAAACCCTGACAAATGACCTTGGTGTTGCTGTCGATGAGAATGGACATTACGCAGCTTCCTTCCGTGTGGCGCGAACGATTTTCTGCGCAGCGTCGTCGAGATCGTCAGCGGCAACGACATTCAGGCCGGACTCGGCGATCACCTTCTTGCCGAGTTCGACATTGGTGCCTTCGAGACGCACCACCAGCGGCACGCCAAGACCGACTTCACGCACCGCGGCCACCACGCCTTCCGCCACGACATCACAACGCATGATGCCGCCGAAGATGTTGACCAGAATGCCCTTCACATTCGGATCGGACGTGATGATCTTGAAGGCTGCGGCGACCTTCTCCTTGGTCGCGCCACCGCCGACATCGAGGAAGTTCGCCGGCGTCGCGCCGTAGAGCTTGATGATGTCCATGGTCGCCATCGCAAGGCCTGCGCCATTGACCATGCAACCGATGGTGCCTTCGAGCGCGATGTAGTTCAGGTCATACTTCGAGGCCTCGATTTCCTTCTCGTCCTCTTCGGTGAGATCGCGCAGCTTCACGATGTCCGGATGACGATACAGAGCGTTTGAATCGAAATTGATCTTGGCATCGAGGCAACGCAGCTCGCCCTGCTTCGTCACGACGAGCGGATTGATTTCCAGCATCGCCATGTCGGTGGTGACGAATGCGTTGTAGAGCTGCGCCGTCAGGATCGAAGCTTGCCTGGCGAGATCGCCGGTGAGACCGAGCGCCTGCGCGACATGCCGCCCGTGATGCGCCATCACGCCGGTCGCCGGATCGACCGAGAAGGTCACGATCTTCTCCGGCGTGTCATGCGCCACCTTTTCGATGTCCATGCCGCCTTCGGTCGACACCACATAGGCGATGCGCGAGGTCTCGCGATCGACCAGCATCGACAGATAGAATTCCTTCTCGATGTCGGAGCCATCCTCGATGTAGAGCCGATTGACCTGCTTGCCCGCGGGCCCGGTCTGCACCGTCACCAGCGTCCGCCCCAGCATTTCCTTGGCGAAGGCAGCAACTTCATCGACCGACTTCGCAAGACGCACGCCCCCCCTTGCATCCGCCGGCAACTCCTTGAACTTGCCCTTGCCACGGCCGCCGGCATGGATCTGCGATTTCACCACATAGACCGGCCCCGGCAGCGACTTCGCGGCGGCGACGGCTTCTTCAACGGTGAAGGCCGGCGCGCCTGCCGATACCATCACTCCGAAATTCTTCAGGACCGCCTTGCCCTGATATTCGTGGATATTCATTGCAGTCCTCCCGTCATGAACGAAGTCAGGAAATGTTCTGTTTTTCAGGGCTTTGAGGTCAAAAGCATTGCTTTGTATTTTGTATACCAGAGATTGCCTGCTCGTTCCACCCGTGTCAATCGGGCGGAAAAGAAAAACGCGCCGATCCGGAGACGGGCGCGTTTTCATTCTTGATCCTCGCAGCTTGAACCAGACCGCTAGGTCTTCATCAAACCGCCTGTTGCGACCTGGCGACCACGGCCTTGCGCCACGGCTTCAGCACAAGGATCGCAAGCAGCGACGCCAGAATGTTCGCGCCGGCCGCCACGATGAAGACCATGTCCCATGTGCCCGAACTCTGCTGCATGTAGTTCGCCACCGGAACCAGCAACGCCGCTGTTCCCTTCGCGGTGTAGAGCAAGCCGGCATTGGTGGTTGCGAACTTCGAGCCGAACGTGTCCGTGCAGGTCGAGGGGAAGAGCGAATAGATTTCACCCCAGGCAAAGAACACGAAGCCCGAGAGCAGCACGAACCAGAGCGGATCGTGACCCCACAAGTAGAGCATGTAGATGCCGACGCCTTCCATGCCGAACGCGATGAACATTGTGTTCTCGCGGCCGATCATGTCCGAGATCCAGCCGAAGAACGGGCGCGTCAGTCCGTTCAGCACGCGGTCGATGGTCGCCGCGAACGTCACGGCGGTCAGCGTCAGGCCCATCAGCGTCACCGGCGTGGCGTCAACCTTCCAGTCAACACCGATCGGCTTGAGGTTGGCCGTCACCATCAGGCCACCGGCGCCGACGATGACGAACATGAAATACATCAGCCAGAAAATAGGCTGACGCAGCACTTCCGTCGGCGCGAAGTTGCGGCGGCTCTGGATCACGTTGGCGTTCTGCACGGCAGCCGGCACCTGCCCCGCCTTCGGCGCGAACATCAGAAACGCGAGGATCACGATAATGATGCCCTGCCCCAGACCGAAATAGAGAAAGGTGGTCTGGAAGCCGTCATTCTTGATCATCGCCTGAATGGGAGCAACCGTCAGCGCGGAACCGGCGCCGAATCCTGCCGCGGTGATGCCCGCGGCAAGACCGCGCTTGTCGGGAAACCACTTCAGCGCGTTGCCGACGCAGGTGCCATAGACGCCACCGGCGCCGATGCCCGCGATGATCATACCGAGATAGAAACCATGAAGCGACGTCGCATGCGCGTTGACGATCCAGCCCACCGCGCACAGCACGCCACCGACCAGCACAACAATGCGCGGGCCGTACTTGTCGACGAACCAGCCTTCGACCGGCACGAGCCACGTCTCGAACAGGACGAAAAGGGTGAACGCCCACTGGATCGACGCGCGATCCCATCCGAATTTTTTCTGAATGTCGGGGACGAAGAACGTCCATCCGTATTGATAGTTCGCGATCATCACCATGGCGCCGACGCCGATCGCAAGTTGAAGCCAGCGATAGGTGTCGCTGACACGTGCAGCCGCCGGGGCTGCTGTATGCACCGTATCCGTCATAGTTCCTCCGAGCGCGCTCTGTTCTGTTTGATGTCGACAAGCGCTACCGGCGCGAAGGCTGGTATATGATATGCCAGATTGCAAGAGGTAATCGAAGGAACCTGCGACTTTTTAGCTATGCGCTTGCCGCATGCAATTCACAAACTAAAAAGGCTCCAGCAAAAGCCGGAGCCTTTCAATAGGACAATAATCAGCGATGGTCTCGCGGCACCGACGACGAAGACGCTCCGATAAATAAAGCCTCGACGCCGCTTGTCCGGACTAGGTTGCCGCCTTCGGTGTACGCGAAGACAGCCGCGCCCACCCGTTCGAGATCAGCGGCCAGAACAGAGCGATCAGGCCGAGCGTCATGATTGATCCAACCAGGCCGTTGGAGAAGAAGACTCCGAGACTGCCCTGGGATCCCAGCAACGCCTGCCGGAATGCTTCCTCCGCTTTGTCACCCAGCACGATGGCAAGGACCAGCGGCGCCATCGGATAATTGCATTTCTTCATGACGTAACCGACGACGCCGAACACCATCATCATCAACACGTCGAACGTATTGTTGTGAACGGTATAGGCGCCGATCGCGCAAAGAACGAGAATGACGGGTGCGATGATGCTGAACGGAATGCGCAGGATCGCGGCGAACAGCGGAACGCAGGTCAGCACCACGAGCAAGCCGACAAAGTTGCCGAGATACATGCTGGCGATGAGGCCCCAGACGAATTCCTTCTGCTCGACGAACAGCAGCGGACCGGGCTGCAAGCCCCAGATCAGCAAGCCGCCGAGAAGCACGGCAGCCGTCGGCGAGCCGGGAACGCCCAGCGACAACATCGGCAACAGCGCGGCCGTGCCGGCCGCATGCGCGGCGGTCTCGGGCGCGACCACGCCCTCGATCTCGCCCTTGCCGAAGTTATTGCCCTGCTTCGACATGCGCTTGGCGATGCCATAACTCATGAACGATGCAGGCGTCGCGCCGGCAGGCGAAATGCCCATCCAGACACCGATGAAACAGGAGCGCAGCGACGTCACCCAGTATCGCGGAAGCTCTTTCCAGGTATCCCATACGACGCGTGCGTTGATCTTGGCGGGCTTGCCCCTGAAGTTGAGTCCTTCTTCCATCGTGAGGAGAATCTCACCGATACCGAACAGACCAATTACCGCGATCAGGAAGTCGAAGCCACTGAGCAGTTCAGGGAAGCCGAACGTCAGGCGCAACTGTCCAGTGATGCTGTCAAGACCCACAGCCGCAAGCGCAAAGCCGATCATCATGGCGACAATTGTCTTGAAAGGCGGCTCCTTGCCCATGCCGATGAAACTGCAGAATGCGATGAAGAACACCGCGAATTTTTCTGCCGGTCCGAACTGAAGCGCAAACTTCGCGACGAGAGGTGCAACCAGCGTAATCATGATGACGGCAAACAGAGCGCCGACAAAGGACGACGTGAACGCAGCAGTGAGCGCTTCACCGGCCTTGCCCTTCTGCGCCATCGGATGACCGTCGAATGTCGTGGCCACCGACCATGGCTCGCCCGGGATATTGAACAGCACCGATGTAATGGCGCCTCCGAACAACGCTCCCCAATAGATGCACGAGAGCATGATGATCGCGGATGTCGGCGGCATGCTAAATGTCAGCGGCAGCAAAATCGCCACGCCGTTCGCGCCGCCGAGACCGGGCAACACTCCGATGACGACGCCGAGAACGATCCCGATCAACATGACCAGGATGTTGAACGGCTGCAGTACCGTCGCGAAGCCGTGAAACAGATTTATGATTTCTTCCATCGAAGTGTCCTCAGCCGCGGCGGGATTGTCTAGAGACCAAGCAACTCTTCCAGCGGCCCCTTCGGCAGCGGAATGAGGAACCATTTTTCAAAGAACAGATAGACGGCGAACGGCACGCCGAGCGCGACGGCGGCGGTCGTCATCCACGGATATTGCCCGAGCCACTTCATGAACAACGCGATGAGGAGAATGGAAGCGACGTAGATTCCGAGATACGGAATCAGGAGACAGTAAATCGTCGTGGGTGCGAGCACCGAGAGAACCTGACGAAGCTGTCCCCAATCCGCGAAAAGCTGGCCGTCATCGTGCTCCATCAAAAGCTGGATGCAGTTCACACAGCTCGCCAGCACGATGATAATGCCGACATAGAAGGGGAAGAATCCGGATTTCGGACCGTCCGGTCCCCATCCGGCACCGGCTTTCATGCTTCCGATGATCGTAACGATACCAAACAGGATGCAGACTATTCCGACACCGAACTCCGTCCACTTGTGTGACGGACCGCGGCCGGCTTCAGAAGAATGCTCGCTCATGATCTTTTCCGCGCTGGAGATCTGCCGGCGGAATTGTCCGCCGGCAGCATTGATTCCTTGAAGTTTACTGCGGAGCCGCCAGGAAGCCGGCATCCTTCATCAGGGCCTGATGCCGCTTCTGTTCGTTATCGACCCATGCCGAGTATTCGGGGCCGACCATCATGGTCTGATTGAAGGCACCGTCCTTCATCAGGGTCTGCCATTCCGGCGTTTCGCGAACTTTCTTGAATACGTCGATGTAGTAGTCCACCTGCTCCTTGGTCGCGCGCGGCGAGGTGAAGAATCCACGCAGCATCACGTATTCGACATCGAGTCCCTGCGACTTGCAGGTCGGAATATCGTTCCACGACTTCCCGTCGGCGATTGCGTCCTTGTATGGCAACGGCTTTCCGTCAAACACGCAGAGCGGGCGCACGGCCCCGCCACGCCATTGCGCGACCGCCTCGATCGGATTGTTGACACTGGAGTCGATATGCTTGCCGACAAGCTGAACCGCGACTTCACCGCCGCCACGATAGGGAATGTAGGTGAACTTCGCGTTGGCGGCCTTCTCGATGGCGACCGTGATGATCTGGTCTTCCTGCTTGGAGCCGGTGCCGCCCATCTTGAACTCGCCGGGCTTCGCTTTCACCGCCGCGAGATAGTCTTTCACGGACTTGTAGGGGCTTTCAGCGTTCACCCAGAGGACGAATTCGTCGAGCGCCATCATCGCGACAGGCGTCAGATCCTTGTGGCTGAATGGGATGCCCGTTCCCAACGGTGTCGTGAAAAGATTGGACAGCGTGATAACGAGCTTGTGGGGATTGCCGGCCGAGCCCTTGACGTCGAGGAAGCCCTCGCCGCCCGCGCCGCCTGCCTTGTTCACCACCACCAGCGGCTGCTTCATCAGACTATGTTTGGTGATAATGCCCTGAATGGTGCGGGCCATCTGGTCCGCACCGCCGCCGGTGCCCGCAGGCACGACAATTTCCACCGGCCGGGTCGGCTCCCATGCCGCCGACGCGGCGACCGGCGCCATCCCGAGGAAAACCCCAACACCCAGCGTCAGGCTCAATGTTCGATTAGACGACCACATCATGCGTTTCTCCCACTCGTTGTCTTCGCCGCTCAATGGCGACTTGATTTTCGAAATCTGCCTTGCTGGCAGTTATGGATTTCGCTTCCGGTGACGCCGGTTTGCCTGCTTCCCCGAACCTAAAATTCAACCGCGTGATCGAGACGCGCAGCCCGAGCCTTTGCGCGTTCGAATCCGCACAACGGGAGGGCCACGTTCATTGTCAGGGAGTTGCCGCCAAAGGCTATTGCACCACCGGCCAATAGACGGCCCGGCTGCGACGACACCGCGCACACGGCATCTGCCATTATCCCCTCCCCAAGGCGCGCCGTTCTGTTTGCGAAAGCGACAGCCGCTGCCTTAAGCACATCGTTGTATGCGATATGCCAGGACACAAGGATTATTGGTGAGGCCGCTCTCTGGCGTTGCGGTATGGAAACTTCAAAATCAAAAGCAAAAGGCTCCGGAAACCGGAGCCTTTTGCGATGTCGTGGTGTCATACAGCGCGCGATTATACGCGCGGCGCCAGTGACTTATTTATCAGAGTCCGAAACGCGGAGCATCGCCGTTGCGCGCTGCGATGGCGGCGCTCTTCATCAGGAAATTATCAACAAAAGCAATGATCTGCGCGAGCAGACCGTTCGACGAAGACAGGCTGATGGAAGCAGTTTTGGACATTGGTGGCCTCTTGGATCCGGTAAATTCAGCGGCAGTGCAGCACCGCGTTACTGGCAATTTATGTATACCAGATACCAGACTCAATGGTTCTTTTTGCATGGCAGCAATTGCACTGCTGCATCGCCATATGTGCCGAAACTGCGACAAAATGTCTCAGTTTTTGCACATCAGATCAAAAGGTAGCGGGTAAAATAAAACCATAAGGGCCGGTGCTGAACACCGGCCCTCGAATAATGCGTCACCGATCACTCGCGGCTATTCGGCCGCTTCCACCTTGCGAGGCGGCGACAACGCGCCCGAATTGTGCGCTTCGGCAACCTGGTTGTCGTTGAAGCCAAGCACCTGCTTCAGGATTTCGTCGGTGTGCTCGCCGAGCAGCGGCGAGCGGGTCACGACGGTCGGGCTGTCCGAGAGCTTGATCGGATTGCCGACCGACAGATACTTGCCGCGGGACGGATGATCCACCTCGACGATGGTGCCAGTGGCACGCAGCGACTGATCTTCCGCCAGTTCCTTCATCGACAGAATCGGACCGCACGGAATGTCGTCCTTGTTGAGGATTTCCATCGCCTCGAACTTGGTCTTGGTCATGGTCCACTGCTCGATGCGCGCGAAGATTTCATTCAGGCGCGGCAAGCGGGCCGGCGGCTTGGCGTAATCCGGATGGGTCTTCCAGCCGGGCTCGCCGATCACGTCGCAGATCTTTTCCCAAACCGGCGCCTGGGTGATGAAGTAGATGTAGGCGTTCGGGTCGGTCTCCCACCCCTTGCACTTGAGGATGCGGCCAGGCTGACCGCCGCCGGAGTCGTTGCCGGCGCGGGGAACGGCATCTCCGAACGGAACGCCTTCGCCGAACTGGCTGTATTCCTTGAGCGGGCCATGGGCGAGGCGCTGCTGGTCGCGCAGCTTGACGCGCGACAGATTCAGCACGCCGTCCTGCATGGCGGCGGTGACCTTCTGACCCTTGCCGGTCATGGTGCGCTGATAGAGCGCGGTGACGATGCCGAGTGCGAGGTGCAGGCCGGTGCCGGAGTCGCCGATCTGCGCGCCGGTCACCAGCGGCAGACCGTCGCGGAAGCCAGTGGTCGACGCAGCACCGCCGGTGCACTGGGCGACGTTCTCATAGACCTTGCAGTCTTCGTAGGGACCGGGACCGAAGCCCTTGATCGACGCAACGATCAGCTTCGGATTGATCTTCTGAATGGTCTCCCAAGGAAAGCCCATGCGATCCAGCACACCGGGGCCGAAATTCTCGACCAGCACGTCGCACTTCTTCATCAGTTCGGTCAGGACTTCCTTGCCCTTGGGGTTCTTGGTGTCCAGCGTGATCGAACGCTTGTTGTGGTTGAGCATCGTGAAGTAGAGGCTGTCCGCATTCGGAACGTCCATGAGCTGACCGCGGGTGATGTCACCGACGCCGGGACGCTCCACCTTGATCACATCTGCGCCAAACCAGGCCAGCAACTGCGTGCAGGTCGGTCCCGACTGAACGTGGGTGAAATCGAGGATGCGAACGCCCTTCAGCGCCTGTGTCATTATCTTCTACTCCGTATCAATCGACGCCTTCTGACGCCGAGTTTGAGGACTGAAATGATTGGGCAACAGCGCCCAACAGTGTGGCCTTATTTCTTCTTCAAAGCACTTTGCGGATTGAGATTGCCGATGCGGCCGCTTTCGCTGCCGGCCGCCGGATCAATCACCGCGTTGATGAGCGTCGGTTTACCCGAATCCATCGCCGCATTGACCGCGCGCTTCAATTCATCCGGTGTCGTCGCGTTAAAGCCGACACCGCCAAATGCTTCCATCATCCTGTCGTAGCGCGCGCCCTTGACGAAGACGGTTGGCGCAACATCGGGACCGCCCGTCGGATTGACGTCCGTGCCGCGATAGATGCCGTCGTTGTTGAAGATCACCACGCAGATCGGCAGCTTATAGCGGCAGATAGTTTCGACTTCCATGCCCGAAAAACCGAATGCGCTGTCGCCTTCGACCGCCAGAACCGGCTTGCCCGTCTCGACGGCGGCGGCGATCGAATAGCCCATACCGATGCCCATGATACCCCAGGTGCCAACATCGATGCGCTTGCGCGGCTGGTACATGTCGATGATGCCGCGGGCGAGATCGAGCGTGTTGGCGCCTTCGTTCACGAGGATCGCGTCGGGACGTTCCTTGATGATGGTGCGCAAAACACCAAGCGCGCCGTGATAATCCATCGGCGAATTGTTGTTCATCAGGCGCGGCGCCATCTTCGCGACGTTGTCGTCGCGCTTGGTCTGGACGGTCTTGATCCAGTCCGCCGCGGGTGCGGTCCAGTTGCCGCCCATGCCCTGCACCAGAGCCGTGACGCACGAGCCGATATCGCCAACCACCGGAGCGACGATCTCGACGTTTGAGTCCATTTCCTTCGGCTCAATGTCGATCTGGATGAATTTCTTGGGGGCATCGCCCCAGGTCTTGCCCTTGCCGTGCGACAGCAGCCAGTTCAGCCGGGCGCCGATCAGCATGACGACGTCAGAATCCTTCAGCACCGTCGAGCGCGCGGCACCAGCGCATTGCGGATGCGTGTCCGGCAGCAGGCCCTTGGCCATGCTCATGGGCAGGAACGGAATGCCGCTTTTCTCCACCAGCGTGCGGATCGCATCGTCGGCCTGCGCATAAGCTGCGCCCTTGCCAAGAATAATGAGAGGCTTCTTTGCGGACTTCAGCACATCAAGCGCGCGCTTGACGGCCTCCGGAGCCGGAATCTGCGCGGGAGCCGCGTCGATCACCTTCACCAGCGACTTCCGGCCGGCTTCCGCATCCATCACCTGACCGAACAGCTTGGCGGGAAGATCGAGATAGACGCCGCCCGGGCGGCCCGACACGGCCGCGCGGATCGCACGCGCCAGACCGATGCCGATGTCCTGCGCATGCAGCACGCGGAACGCCGCCTTGCAAAGCGGCTTCGCGATCGCGAGCTGATCCATTTCCTCGTAATCGCCCTGCTGCAAGTCGACGATCTCACGTTCCGACGACCCCGAAATCAGGATCATCGGGAAACAGTTCGTCGTTGCATGCGCGAGCGCGGTCAGACCGTTGAGAAAGCCAGGCGCGGACACCGTGAGGCAGATACCGGGCTTCTTGGTTAGAAAGCCGGCGATCGAAGCGGCATAACCGGCGTTCTGCTCATGGCGAAACGAGAGAACACGAATGCCTTCGGCCTGCGCCATGCGGCCGAAATCCGTGATCGGAATACCAGGCACACCGTAAATGGTATCGAGGCCATTGAGCTTGAGCGCGTCGATGATCAGATGGAAACCATCCGTCAACTCCCGCTCCTCGCTCGCAGCCGTCTCTACCTTGTTTGCCGTTGTCAGCATCGGTGGCCTCCCTGATATCTTCTTGTTGTTGGTCTACGTGAAAATTTCCTGCCCGTGGGTCTCGACATAGGTCGCCAGTCCAAGGGTGTGGTCGCGCGCGCGTTTCTCCGCGAGTTCTGTGTCGCGCTCCTCAAGCGCCTCGATGATTGCCAGATGCTCCGGCAGCGACACCGCGGTACGGTCCGTCCGGCCGATGGTGAGCTGGCGATAGCCGCGCACATGGAGCAGGATGTCATTGGTCATATCGACAAGGACCGGAGACTCGCTCAACGAAATCAGCGCCTGGTGAAACGCGATATTCGCCCTCGAGTATTCCGCGATGTGATCCTGCGGCAGACGGTCCTTGTTGAAGTCCTTGAAGAAGTTGCGCAGCGCGGAAATATCCTTCTTGCGCGCGATGGTCGTGATCAGACGCGCGGCCATGCTTTCCAGCGCCGCCCACGCCCGGATCATGTCCACGATCTCGGCCTTGGTTTTGCGCACGACGACAATGCCGCGGCGTGGAACCGTTTTGACGAAACCGTCCTGTTCCAGCATCGCGATCGCTTCGCGGATCGGCGTGCGGCTGACACCGAGATGTTCCGACAGCGCGCGCTCGTCGAGCATGACCGGCTCGGGATTCGTATAGATGTCCATCTTGAGGATGGCCTCCTTCAGCGCGTCGTAGGCCTTGTTCTTGAAACTGGCCTCCGGCGCGATGCGTACGATCGCGAGATCCTGGTCGTTCAGCGGCACCTTTGACGTTTTCTGGGTAACCATGAATCATCTCCCTCACTGGTTGAGGGCTGTATACCACGGGAGCGTTGGCTATGTTCTTGGCATACCAGATGCCAAAGTGTCAAGCGATGCAGGCAGCGCCGGGAAAGCACGCCAAACAGGCTTGACAAAGTTGGTTCTTGGCATACCAAATGCCAATTGTGGTTTGTTGCATTCACGCCTTTCGAAAGTGCGAAGAGCGACGCCAAAACAAGGTTCAAGCGCCCGGGAAACATCCGTCCGACACCTCGTGCGCAATCCGGTTTCCAAAAAATGGACGTGACAGGAGGAAGTAATGGCTCATTCGCAGGACGCAGCGCGAAAGATTGACGTCGGACAGCAGGCGAAGGCCGAGGTCCGAAAGATTCTCGACGCCGTCAAAGCCGACAAACGCACCAGCCTGACCGCGCCCGAGGGCAAGCTGGTGTGCGATGCATACGGAATTCCGGTCCCCAAAGAAGGTGTCGCGAAGTCCGCAGCGGATGCCGCCAAGATCGCGAGTGGCATGGGTTTCCCGGTCGTGATGAAGATCGTGTCCCCCGACATTCTCCACAAGACAGAAGCCGGCGGCGTGATCGTCGGCGTGAAAACCGCCGCTGACGCCGAAAAGGCCTATGACACCATTCTGGCAAACGCGAAGAAGTATAAAGCCGACGCAAAGATCGAAGGCATCCAGGTGCAGCAGATGCTGCAGGGCGGCACCGAAGTCATTGTCGGCTCGATCACCGACGGCTCGTTCGGCAAACTGGTCGCCTTCGGACTCGGCGGCGTTCTGGTCGAGGTGCTCAAGGACGTCACCTTCCGTCTCGCTCCCGCAACCACCGCCGATGCGCTCTCGATGCTCGACGGCATCCAGGCCCATGAAATGCTGCAGGGCGTGCGCGGCGGCGACCCGGTGAACCGAGAAGCGCTCGCGGACATCATCGTCAACGTGTCGCAGCTCGTCAGCGACTTCCCTGAAATCATCGAACTCGATCTCAACCCCGTCTTTGCGACCAAGAAGGACGCGACAGCGGCCGACGTCCGCATTGTCGTCGATTTCGACTACAAGCCGCGCCCCGCGCCGCGCTCCAATGAAGAGATCGTCACCGCGATGAACCGCATCATGCAGCCGAAGGCGGTTGCCGTGATCGGCGCATCGAGCGAAGCCGGCAAGATCGGCAATTCAGTGATGAAGAACCTCATCAACGGCGGATACAAAGGACAGATCTACCCCATCCATCCGAAGGCCGACGAGATCATGGGGATCAAGGCCTACAAGAGCGTCAAGGATGTTCCGGGTGTCATCGACACGGCCGTGTTCGCAATTCCAGCGAAGTTCGTCGCCGAAGCGCTGGCCGAGTGCGGCGAGAAGAAAATCCCCGGCGCAGTTCTGATCCCGTCGGGCTTCGCCGAAGCCGGCGCGCCTGAACTTCAGGAAGAAATTGTCAAGGTCGGCCAGAAGTACAACATCCGCCTGATGGGGCCGAACATCTACGGCTTCTACTACACGCCGGCCAATCTCTGCGCGACCTTCTGCACGGCCTATGATGTGAAGGGCCACGCGGCATTGTCGTCGCAGTCCGGCGGCATCGGCATGGCGATCATCGGCTTCTCGCGCTCGGCAAAGATGGGCGTGTCGGCGATTGTCGGCCTCGGCAACAAGTCGGACATCGACGAGGACGATCTGCTCGCTTTCTTCGAGCAGGACCCGAACACCACGATCATCGCGCAGCATTGCGAAGACCTGAAGGACGGCCGCGCCTTCGCGGAAGCCGCCAAGCGCGTCTCCAAGAAAAAACCGGTGGTCGTGCTCAAAGCCGGCCGCACCTCTGCCGGCGCTAAGGCCGCATCGTCGCACACCGGCGCGCTCGCCGGTAACGACAAGATTTATGAGGACGTGCTGAAGCAGTCGGGCGTGATCCGCGCCCGCTCGCTGCGGCAGCTTCTCGAATTCGCGCGCGGCATCCCTGTGCTGCCGACGCCGAAGGGTGAGAATGTCCTCATCATCACCGGCGCGGGCGGCTCTGGCGTGCTTCTGTCGGACGCAGTTGTCGATAACGGCATGTCGCTGATGGCGATGCCGCCGGATCTCGACGCGGCGTTCCGCAAGTTCATCCCGCCGTTCGGCGCCGCCGGCAATCCGGTGGACATCACCGGAGGCGAACCGCCGATCACCTACGTCAACACGGTGAAGCTGGGCCTGTCGGACGATCGCATCCACTCGCTGATCCTCGGCTACTGGCACACCATCGTCACGCCGCCGATGGTCTTCGCCAAGAACATGGTCGAGGTGAAGAAGGAGATGGAAGCCAAGGGCTTCGTGAAGCCGATGGTTGCGTCTCTGGCAGGCGACATCGAGGTCGAGGAAGCTGCCGAGTATCTTTACCAGAATGGCATTCCGGCCTATGCCTACTCCACCGAGCTTCCGGTTGAAGTGCTCGGCGCGAAATACAAGTGGGCACGCGGCGCAGGCTTGCTGTAACATCCAGGCCAGGGTGCTGCTCCATGCGGAGCAGCACCCTCCCCGGCACGATCTTCACGTCTATCGACCGCCGTAGGTAGCAATGAAGAAAAGCATGATCCGGCGAAAAACCCCAGAACCGCGCAGTCACACCGAGGCGGAAGCCGACGCCAAGGATGGCAGCGTCCAGTCCGTCAACCGCGCGCTCACCCTGATCGAGACCCTAGCGGAAGACGATGAAGGCTATCGCCTCACCGATCTTGCCGTCCGCGCCGGTCTTTCCACCTCCACCGTTCATCGCCTGCTGACGACGCTGGAAAAGCGCCGCTTTGTGCAATTCGACCGCAGCGAATCGAAATGGCATATCGGCGCGCGGGCCTTCTCGGTCGGCTCGACATTCGCGCGGCGCCGGAATTTCGTCGCCCATGCGATGCCTTACCTGCGTAAATTGCGCGACCAGACCCGTGAAACCGCCAATCTCGCCGTGGTCGACGACGAAACCATCATTGTGCTGACCCGCATGGAAAGCCGCGAGATCATGCGCTCGCTGACCAAGGTGGGTGGACGGGTCGCGATGGTCGCATCGGGTGTCGGCAAGGCTGTGCTCGCAACCTATTCCGACGAGGACGTCAACGCGATCATTCATCGTCAGGGCATGCCGCGCCTGACGGAGAAATCCATCGTGCGCCCCGGGGAATTGTTCAAGGCGCTGGAGATTGTCCGCCAGCGCGGCTATGCGTTGGACGATGAGGAAGCCCGCATGGGGCTGCGGTGCATTGCGGCCGTTGTCTACAACGATTGCAGCGAGCCGCTTGCAGCGATCTCGGTATCGGGGATGACCTCGCGAGTCACAGATGAGCGCGTGCCGATCATCGGCACCATCGTGCGCGATGTTGCAGCCGAACTGACGGTTGCACTGGGCGGAACCATGCCGGCCGCCGAAGCGAGAAGCTGAACTTCCCTTCCTGTTTTCCGTGAATGCGGATTTCACAACTTCTTCTGCGTATTTGTTTGATCGCGCGAGGGAATCTCTTGCGCGCCTCACATCGCGGGAAACAAATTCAACGCCGTTGAGAGAAGCCATTCTCCTCGCGATGATCACACTCGAACCTGAACATTCGAGGTGTGACATGGCGAAGATGCGAGCAATCGATGCGGCGGTGCGTATTCTCGAGAAGGAAGGCATCTCCTGCGCGTTCGGCGTTCCCGGCGCTGCGATCAATCCGTTGTACTCGGCGCTGAAGAAGCGCGGCTCTATCAATCACATCCTTGCGCGCCATGTCGAAGGCGCGTCGCATATGGCCGAGGGCTATACCCGCGCCAGGGCCGGCAATATCGGTGTCTGCATCGGAACATCCGGCCCCGCCGGAACCGACATGATCACCGGCCTGTATTCGGCGATCGCCGACTCGATTCCGATCCTTTGCATCACCGGACAGGCCCCTCGCGCGCGCATCTACAAGGAAGACTTTCAGGCGGTCGATATCGAATCCATTGCGAAGCCCGTGACCAAATGGGCGGTCACAGTGCGCGAACCGGCCCTGGTGCCGCGCGTTTTCAGCCAGGCATTTCACATCATGCGGTCGGGCCGTCCGGGGCCCGTGCTGATCGACCTGCCGCTCGACGTGCAGCTCGCCGAGATCGAATTCGACGACGAGACCTATGAGCCGCTGCCGGTCTACAAACCGAAAGCCACGCGCAAGCAGATCGAAAAGGCGCTCGAAATGCTCAACGCCGCCGAGCGGCCGCTGATCGTCGCGGGCGGCGGCGTGATCAATGCCGATGCGTCCGACCTTCTCGTGGCGTTTGCCGAGATCGTCAATGTTCCCGTGGTGCCGACGCTGATGGGCTGGGGCGCGATCCCGGACGATCATGTTCTGATGGCCGGAATGGTCGGCCTTCAGACCAGCCATCGCTACGGCAACGCGACCATGCTGGAATCCGATTTCGTTCTCGGCATCGGCAACCGCTGGGCCAACCGGCACACCGGTTCGATCGAGACCTACACCAAGGGCCGCAGCTTCGTGCATGTCGATATCGAACCGACGCAGATCGGCCGTGTATTCAACCCCGATCTCGGCATTGTCTCGGATGCGAAAGCTGCGCTTGAGCTGTTCGTGACGGTTGCGAAGGAATGGCGCAACGCCGGCAGGCTGAAGGACCGTCAGGCATGGCCCGCGGCGTGTCAGGATCGCAAGCGGACCATGCTGCGCAAAAGCCATTTCGACAACGTGCCGATCAAGCCGCAGCGCGTCTATGAAGAAATGAGCAAGGCCTTCGGCCGCGATACATGCTTTGTCAGCGTAATCGGCCTGTCGCAGATCGCCGGCGCCCAATTCCTCGGCGTCTACAAGCCGCGCAACTGGATCAACGCCGGACAGGCCGGTCCGCTTGGATGGACCCTGCCTGCTGCACTGGGCGCGCGCGTCGCAGATCCGCAACGCGAGATCGTCGCTCTTTCCGGTGACTACGATTTCCAGTTCCTGATCGAAGAGCTTGCCGTCGGCGCGCAGTTCAAGCTGCCGTACATCCACGTCGTTGTGAACAACTCGTACTTGGGCCTGATCCGTCAGGCGCAGCGTGGCTTCGACATGGACTATCATGTCCAGCTCTCGTTCGAGAACATCAACGCGCCGGAGCTTGGTGTTTACGGCGTCGATCATGTCGCTGTCGCTGAAGGCCTCGGCTGCAAGGCGATCCGGGTCACGCATCCGGAAGATGCGCAGGCCGCGTTCGCCACCGCGCGCGAGATCATGAAGGAATACAGCGTGCCGGTGGTGGTCGAGTTCATTCTCGAGCGCGTCACCAACATCGCGATGGGGACCGAGATCGACAACATCGTCGAGTTCGAGGAGGTGCTGGATCTGCCGCTCGACGATGCGGCGGTCAGCCCCGACAAGACCCGCGGCAAACTGCTGCCTGTCTGACGCCGTCAACTCAAACAAAGGACATGTCGCGTGCCGAAATTTGCTGCAAACCTGACCATGCTGTTCAACGAAAGTCCCTTCCTTGACCGCTTCGCGGCGGCCAAGGAAGCGGGATTCGGCGGAGTTGAGTATCTGTTTCCCTATGATTTTGAGAAAGGCGTGCTCGCCGAGCGTTTGCAGCAGTACGGCCTGACACAGGTGCTGCACAATCTGCCCGCCGGAAACTGGAGTGCCGGCGAACGCGGCATCGCGATCCTTCCGGATCGCGTCGCGGAATTCCGTGACGGCGTTGCGCGTGCGGTTGAATATGCCAAGGCACTCGATTGCCGACAGGTGAACTGCCTCGCAGGTATTGCCCCAGCAGGAGCAGATCCCGCTAAACTGCGTGCGGTGTTCGTAGAGAATCTGCGTTACGCCGCCGATGCCCTTGCAAAGCACAACATCAGGCTGCTGATCGAGCCGATCAACACGCGCGATATCCCCGGTTTCTTCCTCAATGGAACCGAACAGGCGATCCAGATCATCTCGGAGGTCGGCTCGGAAAACCTGTTCGTCCAGTACGATATCTATCACATGCAGATCATGGAGGGTGACCTTGCCCCGACCGTGACAAAGCACCTCGACCGCATCGCGCATATTCAGTTAGCGGACAATCCCGGCCGGAACGAACCCGGCACCGGCGAAATCAACTATCCATTCCTGTTTCGCACTCTTGACGAGATCGGCTATCGTGGATGGATCGGCTGCGAGTACAAGCCGAAGACCACCACCCTCGAAGGCCTGGGGTGGTACGAGCCGCATACGGTCGATGCATAATCAAGAAGAATAGAGAGATTGGGAGATCAGAATGACCGATATCGGTTTCATCGGATTGGGCATCATGGGACGGCCCATGGCGGGCCATCTTCTGGCCGCCGGGCATCGCCTGTTCGTGCTGGAAAAGTCCGCTGCCGCGAAAGACCTTGTTGCCGCGGGTGCAACCGCTTGCAAGTCTGGCAAGGAGATCGCGGAGAAAGCCGGCGTCGTCATCATCATGGTGCCGGATACACCGGACGTTGAATCCGTGCTGTTTAGTGCGGGCGGCGTTGCCGAAGGCTTGTCGAAAGGCAAGATCGTTGTCGACATGAGTTCGATCTCGCCGATCGCAACCAAGGAATTCGCAAGGAAGGTCAACGCCAAGGGCGCGGACTATCTCGATGCTCCGGTTTCCGGCGGAGAAGTCGGTGCGAAAGCTGCCTCGCTGACCATCATGGTGGGTGGCCCGCAAAGTGCGTTCGATGCGGTCAAGCCGCTGTTCGACAAGATGGGCAAGAACGTCACCCTGATCGGCGGCAACGGTGACGGACAGACCACCAAGGTCGCCAATCAGATCATCGTCGCATTGACCATCGAGGCGGTCGCAGAAGGCCTGCTGTTCGCCTCCAAGGCCGGCGCCGATCCGACACTGGTCCGTCAGGCCCTGATGGGCGGTCTTGCCACCTCGCGTATTCTGGAATTGCACGGCGAGCGCATGATCAAGCGGACGTTCAATCCGGGCTTTCGTATCGAACTGCATCAGAAAGATCTCAATCTGGCGCTCGAAGGCGCACGCGCACTCGGCCTGTCGCTGCCGAACACATCCACGGCGCAGCAGCTTTTCAATGCCTGCGTGGCCCATGGCGGCAAGGCCTGGGATCATTCCGCGATGGTCAAGGCGCTGGAAACGATGGCCAATCACGCGGTCGCCAAGGACTGATGTCCCTGGCGGCACTGGATTTGATGGACGGCGCCGAAACACTGCGCCGTCCACTTTAGTATGACCTCCAGATTTGTCTTTCCGGATATTTCGTCGGGTGGCACAGTCACCCAACGAACTGCCTTGGGGAGAAACGCATGATCGTCGTGACCGGAGACGCCATCGCCAAATCCGAAACCTTCGATGAGGTCCGCAAGCTCAGTCTCGCGCATGTCCATCGCTCGCGCACCGAACCGGGCTGCATTTCTCACGCCGTTCATATTGATTGTGAAAACCCGCTTCGGCTTGTCTTTGTCGAGCAATGGGCCGACAAGCAGGCCCTGATGGCTCACTTTCAGGTCCCGGCCTCGCGCGCATTCGTGAAAGAGTTGCGCAGCATGCTGTCCGAACCGTCCACGATCCAGATCTACGATGCCACGCAGCTCTCCATGCTGTGAGAGCTGCGGATGGGCACAGCCCTATTGCTTGCGACCGGTGCTCGCTGGCTTGATATGACCTTCCGGACCAGAGCTGAAACGCTCGACAAGAAAATCAATGAACAGGCGGACTTTCACCGCAAGATGCCGCGTCGGCGGGTAGATCGCGTACAGCGTCAGTGGCGGCGCCTTGTAGTCATCAAGCACGGTGTGAAGTTTTCCCGCCCGCAGCGCCTTACCGGCGATGAACGTGGGGAGCAGCGCGACGCCCCGGCCTTTCACGGCAGCATCGCACAGCACTTCCGCGTTGTTCGCGCACAGCAGCCATGACGGCTGAATCCAGTGATCGCCATCTTTTCCGGTGAGCTTCCACTGGTTACCGGTCAGGAGAAAGCCATAGGTGAGCGCGGCATGGCTGCGCAAATCATTCGGATGGGCGGGAACGCCGTGCTGCTTCAGATAGGATGGTGCTGCGCAGATGACCCGCTCGATCGGAATGATCTTGCGCGCGATCAGGCTGGATGATTCAAGGTCCGCGATCCGTAATGTGACATCAAATCCGCCCTGCACGGGATCGACCTGCTCATCGCTCAGAACGAGATGGATTCGCAGTTCGGGATTGATCTCCATGAAGTCGGCAATCGCACTGCCGAGCTGCAGCGTGCCGAACGACATCGGCGCATTGACGCGCAGCAGCCCGCGCGGCGTGGACTGCAAGTGAGCCACGGCCTGATCGGCAGCGTCGATATCCGCCAGAATGCCCAGCGCACGCTCGAAATACATCTCGCCGTTTTCGTTGGGGCTTGCGTGGCGCGTCGTCCGGTTGAGAAGCTGCACGCCAAGGCTCTCCTCAAGGTCCCCGACATATTTGCTGATCGCGGAGCGCGAGAGCCGCAACTGCCTGCCGGCTTCGGAGAAGCTGCCAAGCTCAACAACCTTCACGAACGCCCGGAGGCTGGCGAGCTTGTCCATGGAGCACCCCTTCGGCGGAAAATGGATTGTCATCAAATCATAGACAGAAACGCCATGAAAGCGCCAATTGTCTTTAATTCGGCAAGAGCCAATATCCCTGCAACCGAGGCGGAGATGCCTCTTCATGCAGGAGAAGACGACCATGTCTGGCATTCATCACGTCACCGCAATCGCTGGTAATGCATTGCAAAATTTCGACTTTTATACGCGGCAGCTCGGACTGCGCTTCGTCAAGAAGACCGTCAATTTCGACGATCCGGGCACCTATCACTTCTATTACGGCGATGAGGCTGGCAGCCCCGGCACAATCCTGACCTTCTTCCCCTGGGAAGGCGCGGCACCCGGCCGTGGCGGCGTCGGCCAGACCCAGCAGACGGCGTTCCGTGTGCCCGCCCGCTCGCTCGGCTACTGGACGCATCGCTTTATCGAGAAGGGCATCGCCCACGAAGCGCTCGAAAAGCGCTTTGGCGAATCCGTGTTGCCCTTCACCGATCCCGACGGCATGAGCCTCGCGCTGGTCGGCATTCCCGGCCTTGAAAACGAGCCTGGCTGGAGCAATGGGGATGTCCCGGCCGAGCACGCGATCCGCGGTTTTCATGGCGTGACGCTGCTGCTCGACAACGCGGCACGCACCGGGGCGATCCTGACCGATGTGTTCGGCTTCAAGGAAGCCGCGCGCGAAGGATCGGTGATCCGCTTCAAGGCGCCCGGCCTCGCCACAGGCGGCGTGGTCGACATCTATGAAGCCAAGGGCTTCCTGCCCGGACGGCAGGGGACCGGATCGGTTCACCACATTGCCTTCCGTGCGGAGGACGATGCCGAGCAGGCCGAGATGGCGCGAAAGCTGGTCGAGACGCACCGTCAACATCCGACGGAGCAGAAGGACCGGAACTACTTCCGCTCGATCTACTTCCGCGAACCTGGCGGCGTGCTGTTCGAGATCGCAACGGATGATCCCGGCTTTGCCGTGGACGAGCCGGTGGCGACGCTCGGTCAGGACCTGAAGCTGCCGAAATTCCTCGAGGCCCATCGCAAGGACATCGAGGCCGTGCTGCCGTCACTTGAAAGGGCTGCGTCATGAGCAACGATCTGAGCTTCGCTCATCGCTTCGAGCCGGGAAACCGGCTCGAAGCTCCCCCTCTCCTCCTGCTTCATGGCACCGGCGGCGACGAGAACGATCTGTTGCCGCTGGGCCAGGCTGTTTCGCCGGGCTCGGCTCTGCTGTCGCCGCGCGGCAAGGTGCTTGAACACGGCATGCCGCGTTTCTTCCGCAGGCTCGGAGAAGGCGTGTTCGACGAGGACGACCTTCGCCGGCGCGCCGATGAACTGGCAGACTTCGTCGAAGCCGCGCGGGCCCGCTATGGCATCGCGGCGCCCGTCGCGCTGGGCTACTCGAACGGCGCGAACATCGCGGCGGCGATGCTGCTGCTCCGGCCCGACGTGCTGGCAGGCGCGATCCTGCTGCGCGCCATGGTGCCGCTGTCGCAACCGCCGCAGGCCGACCTGAAGGACAAGCCGGTGCTGATCATATCGGGCAAGCTCGATCCGATCATTCCGTCCAGCAACTCGGCGCAGCTTGCGGGCTTGCTGGCCAAAGCCGGTGCGAACGTCCAACATCCGGTGCTGCCGACGGGACATCAGTTGACACAAACCGACCTGACCATGAGCCGCGAATGGATCAAGGCGGTGGGATTTCTGCAAGTGCAGGCAGGTGCGGCCTGAACCGATAGCGACAAGATGCGCCGGAGACCGGCGCATCTTGCCTTGTTGCCATCAGGGGGTCTTCGCCTTGCAGCGATGATAGGTCTGCTCGCCGACCAGAAGAGTATCCGCCGACACCTGCTTCAACGTCAGCGTGCTCTTCGCCCGCCCGTCGTCGGCGACGCTAAATCCCGACGCCTTCAACGATCCATCCTTGAGTTTCGTCAGCTTCGTGATGTCGAAACCGTGCTCATAGAACAGAACCGTCTTCGGCTCGATCGTCATCCCCAATTCGCTCGCCTGCTCTCCGCAGGCGGATGGCTCGGACGCCCACGCGCCGAGCATGTCCTTTGGAAGGGACGCCGCCTCCGCGGATCGCGCAGCGGCAATAAGCAGGAGCACCAAACCGAACAATCGCATTGGCATCTCAACTCGCAGCGCCCTTCTTTGCGGCGCCTTGGGTGATCAACCGGGCGCTGCGTTGCCCCCTGACATAAATCCACAGCCAGTTCATGGCAACGGCCAGACGATTGCGCAATCCGATCAGGAAGAAGATATGGGCGATACCCCATATCCACCAAGCGAGACGGCCCTTCAGCTGGATCCAGCCGAAATCGACAATCGCTGCCCGCTTGCCGATCGTCGCCAGATTGCCCGCGTTCTTATAGACAAAATTCTCACCGAACTTTTCGCCGCGCAGGCGCGCCTGAATTGCACGAGCGACATACTGCCCTTCCTGCTTGGCCGCGGGCGCGACGCCGGGGACAAGTTTTCCGTCCGTGGATTCGACATGCGCGGCGTCGCCAATCACAAAGATATCGGGATGTCCCGGCACCGTCAGATCCGGCATCACCATCACGCGGCCGGCACGGTCCGCGGGCGCATGAAGCCATTCCGCCGCAGGCGAGGCAGCCACACCAGCGGCCCAGATGATTGTGCTGGCCGGGAGAAACTCTCCGCCAAGCTCGACGCCTTCTTCGCTGCATCTTGAAACAGCATGCCCGAGCCTGATCTCGACCCCGAGGCGTGTCAGCGCCCGTTGCGCATAGTCCGACAGATCTTCGGTGAATCCGGAAAGAATACGAGGACCGGCCTCGATCAGGATCACACGGGCCTTGCGCGTATCGAAATTGCGGAAGTCGCCGCGCAGCGTATCGTGGGCGAGTTCGGCGATGGTGCCGGCAAGCTCAACACCGGTGGGACCCGCACCAATGATGACAAAGGTCAGGAGCCGGGCGCGCTCCGCTTCGTTCGTTGCCCACTCGGCCTGCTCGAACGCCGAGAGGATTCGCCGCCGGATTTTTGTCGCATCCTCAAGCGTCTTGAGCCCCGGCGCATAGGGCTCCCACTCGTCATGTCCGAAATAGGCATGACGCGCGCCCGTCGCCAAAATCAGCGTATCGAACGGGACCGGCTTTTCATCTTCAACGACAACCGTCTTGTTGCCGGTGTCCACGCCGATAACCCGTCCGAGTAACGTAGTGACGTTACTGTGCCGGCGCAGGAGATAACGAATCGGCCAGGCGATTTCGGACGTCGCGAGAGAGGCAGTCCCAACCTGATAAAGAAGTGGTTGAAACAAATGATGGTTGCGCTGGTCGATCACCGTTATGCGCACCCGCGCGCTTGCGAGATGACGGGCAGCTTCCAGCCCGCCAAAACCAGCGCCGACAATCACGATGTGAGGGTCTGAACTGGACGCCATTATACAATCCTGTAAGCGGGCCAATTCTGATCACCTGAAAATTGCGCGCTTTTCATCCCTGACAGAGACAGTTTTCGGGCCGCTCTGACCAGCCCTAGCCGGCCGGAGTTAGCACGACGGATGCCTCCGTGGTGAGCAGACGAAAGGTGAAGCTCTCCTGCAGGTAGAGTTCGACCGCCGTGCTGGAATGGCTGAGATAACCGATCGAGAAATCCTGACCGATATCCAGCTCAAAATCGCCGCCGCGCGTGGTCAGCAGGAAACCACCCTTGAGAGCCGGCGCCCAGATGACCCCGCCATCGACGATCCGCTCGATATGATGGAACACGGGATAACCCTCATCGCTGCCACCCGAAGCGGCGGTATAGGCATCCGCGCCCAGCACCAGGGCATAAGGCCCTTCGCATCCCGCCAGCCGCAATTGACTGACAGCCTGCGCGATGGCGTCCGGATAACCCTTCACGCTCGCGGGCAGCGTCACACCGCTGTTGCTGCTGCCAGTGCGAAAACCCTGAATCCCGGCGGCGCCATATCCATCGAACACCGCGCGGTCTTCGGCAAACGCGATCTTGCGCGCCGCTTCCTTGACCGGTGACCAGTCGGAATCGCTTGCCCCGCGCTCGACATCGTCGATCGCCTGGCGGGTGAGTTCAAACGGGACACGAATTTCGATCAGCGGCTGGCTCTCACGCTGCGAGGCAAGAACGCCGTCATCGGGAGACTGGATCTGATGCAGATGCCCGGTGCCGACCGCGGCAAGCTCGGTGCCTTTCGGCCCGACCACATCCACCACACGCCGCGCGGCGAGGTGGCGCTTGAGGGTGCGGGAGGCTTCCTGCTCGATCTGTTCCCAAGCTGCTTCCGAGATGGGTGCCAGATGCCGATGGAGATTGTTCATGTCACGCCTCTTTGCTTCAGGGATCCGATACCGAGCGAGCCGTCGCTGCGCGACGTCTTTTGCTGCGGGACCTTGGTTGTGAGTGTTTCCGGTGTGCCGATATCAGTGTCCGTCGCCGGCGGTGCATCCGGGTTGACGTCATCGAGGAACGACGCAGTCGGCACGAAAAACAGACAACCGGTGACCGCGCGGCTGAAATCCAGCAGATGATCGTAGGTGCCCGGCGGATTGCCGATGAACATGTTGTCCAGCATGGTCTCGATCGGCTGCGGAGCACGGGCATAGCCGATGAAGTAGGTGCCGAATTCGCCCTTGCCTATCTCGCCGAATGGCATGTTGTCGCGCAGAATCTGGATTTGCTCTCCGTTCTCCTCGAGCGAGGTCAGGACGTTGTGAGCATACGGCTTCTTCACGGAATCGGGTTGCTCGATGTCGGACAACTTGTGACGGCCGATAATGTTCTCCTGCTCTTCGACCGGGACCTTATTCCACCGCTCCAGGTCGTGCAGATACTTTTGCACGATCACATAGCTGCCGCCGGCAAAGGGTGCATCGTCGTCACCGATCAGCGTGGCCGCATCGGCGGCCTGACCGACCGGGTTCTCCGTTCCATCGACAAAGCCGAGCAGATCGCGGTCATCGAAGAACTTGAAGCCGTGCACCTCGTCGACGACCGACACCGCCCCGGCGAGCCGCGACATGATATGCGTCGCAAGTTCAAAGCAGAGATCCATGCTCGCCGCACGGATGTGAAAGAGGATATCGCCCGGGGTCGAGACAGCGGTGTGAACGCCGCGAATCTCGCGAAAGGGATGCAGGTCTTTCGGCCGCGGCGTACCGAACAGCCGGTCCCAGGCCTGCGAGCCAAACCCCATGATGCAGGACAGTTGGCCGTCGAGATTGCGAAAGCCCACCCCGCGCAGCAGGCTGGAGAGATCGGCGCATAGTTCACGCACCGTCCTCTCTGCCCCAGCCCCCGAATTGATCGTCACCGCAAGGAAAATGGCTGAGCGCGAAAGCCTTGCGACAACCGGCTGGGAGACAACGAATGACACACAGAACTCCTTAAGCTGCCGGACCGACAAGCCTTACGACGGATGGGGTGCAGGAATGACGATACACCCCAATCCGAGTTTTATCATATCCTGTCGAAAATACCCGTCTGCTCCCGGTTAACGCCTCCTTGGTATTAGTCCATATTGCGGAAGCCATGCCCGTCGGCGGCGACACTCTTTACTGCATCCGGCGGCAGAAAAATCTTCAAGTCGCCTGCCAGTGCTAGTGATTGATTTCTTTTTGCAATTGCGCGAGCGCCTGACGCAGCCCGTGAAGCTGGTCCATCAAATGAAGGATGACGTCGATGCCTTCGTCGTTGGCACCCAGATCGCTCTTCAGATCGCGAATAAGATGGGCGCGCGCCACATCGGCGCTGGAAAACTCGGCTCCGCTCGTGGTGTCCACCGGCACCAGCCATTGTTGCTCAACCCAGAAGTCCAGTGTCTGGATCTGCAAGCCGGAAAACGCCAGAAACTCTTGCTTGTTCATGATCACGATGTCCTGTCTTCACGCGGGTTGAAGTCCTTACCCTTCTCCCAATTCGAGACGAAGGCCTCGAGTTCGAGATCCGGCGTCCGGGGCAAAACCACCTTCAGCTTGACGAACTGATCGCCAAAGCCTCCCCCGCTATGGGGTGCTCCCTTGCCCTTGAGGCGCAGCGTTGTCCCCGTGTTCGATCCTTTCGGCACCGACATCGTAACGTCGCCTGTCGGCGTCGGAACGCGGACGCGGCCGCCGAGCACGGCTTCCGACAGCGATATCGGAAGTTCGAGCGAGATATTGTCACCGTCGCGGGTGAAGCGGCGATCCGGCACGACCTCCACTTCGATCAAGGCATCGCCTGCGGCTCCCTTGCCGGAACCCGGCGCGCCCTTGCCCTTGAGCCGCAACACCTGACCGTCGACCACCCCGGGCGGGATTCTCACGTCCAGCGTATCGCCGTCCGGCAGTGTCAGGCGCTTGCTCGTTCCCGTGATGGAATCCGCAAAATCAATGGCGAGACTGTAGTGCAGATCCCGTCCACGCCGATTGGCGCGCGCGCGCTGCCCCTGCCTGAGAAGTTCGGCGAAAGCATCGTCGGTGTCCATGAAATCGGCATAACCGGAATGGTCCGTATAATGGTGCCCGTTATCGGAGGTCGCATAGTCGCGATAGAAATTGTGCTGCGGCCGTTCGGCGCCGGTCGCGTCGATCTCGCCGTTGTCAAAGCGCTTGCGTTTGTCGGCATCGCTCAGCAGGTCGTAAGCACCGGCAACTTCCTTGAACTTTTCTTCCGCAGACTTGTCGCCCGGATTAAGATCAGGGTGGAGTTGCTTTGCCAGCTTGCGATACGCCTTCTGAATGTCGGCCGCGGAAGCAGCCGGCGTGACCCCGAGAACCTCATATGGATTTGCCACGACGTACTCCGGAAATGACGTCAGGATTCGCATTCTGCCTGCGATGCGGTCCGCAGACCGTGCTCATCGACGACAGCCCGCCTTCTGACTGTATCATGACCGTATAACGGCGAAACCTTTGGTTGGTCCGGGCACCACCGGACGGAAAGTCGGCAGAACGGCCGAAAACCGGCCTATCCCTTTTGGCGCACACACCAATGCGAGGACCGGCTATCATGCCGGGACGACCGGTCTCCGAGGCTAGTTCTGCGCGCCCCGGACTCTGCCTTGTCCCGCCACACCGGACTTTCCGGACACGTCTCGCTCTTCGGCTGCCACCTTGCAGGCCGCTACATGCCTACCGCCCCTTGAACACGGCCTGGCGGCGCTCGACGAAGGATTGAATACCCTCTTTCATATCCTCGGTGTTCATCACCCGATCGCGGATGCTAGGAATGATATCGATGGCAGCCTTTTCTCCGGCTTCGATGAACTGAAGCGCGGCCTGCTTGGTGACCTGAATTCCGATCGGGGCATTTTTTGCGATTGTCTGAGCGATATCCATCGCTCGCTCGATCTGCGTTCCCGTCGGCACCACCTCCTGCACAAGACCGATCTTGAGCGCGCGATCCGCCTTGAATTCATCGCACAGGAAGAGATGGTACATTGCGTCGCCCCAGCCCATGCGTGTGAGGTAACGGAAATGCGCGCCGCCAAGAGGCGCGATGCCGCGCTTGGATTCCATCTGACAGAAGCGGGAATTGTCGGCCGCGATGACGATGTCGCCGGCAAGCGAGATTTCGATACCGATTGTAAAAACGATACCCTGAACCGCCGTCACGATCGGCTTTCGGCAACGGCTCCGCAGGCCGAATGGATCAATGTTGCCTTCGGGAAGCGGCTTCACGGTGGCTTTGGGACCGAAGAACTTCGGCATATCCAGCCCCGCGGTGAAATCGGCCCCATTGGCACACAGCAAACCGACCCACAGATTCTCGTCGCCATCCAGCAACGTCAGCGCGTCGGACAGTTCGCGCATCATCTCGGGGCTGAACGCGTTCTTCTTTGCCGCGTTGTCGATGACGATCTTCAGAACATGACCGTGCGTCTCATGATACACGCGGCCGGCTTTTTCTTGGGTATCTGTCATATGAAGCTCCTGGAGAGTGAGAACGCGAAAATAAATCAACGCTGGCAAGCGATGACGGCGGGCGGGCTCGCCGCGGCAAGGCCGCTCCGCATCCGGGAAAGCGACACCCTGCAGCGCGACCCAGACCTTTGAGAATTCCATGGAAATTGCTGCAAACCACGCGTACCGTGCCTCGCAACAATGTGCATGATTGCCATCATACACATTCAGCATGATGCCTGTCATGCTGAACGTCAAGCGCCAGTTTGAAGGATTTTGCCGTGGGGCATTCGCAAGCAGACAAGGCCCGGAGCCGGGAGCGAATTCTGGAGGTCGCCGCCGCGCAACTGCGCGAACTCGGCCTCGACGGTGTCAGCATCGGCGACCTGATGAAGGCTGTCGATCTCACCCACGGCGGCTTCTATGGCCATTTCGCGTCACGAGACGAGCTCGTTGCCGCGGCTCTCGACAAGGCGCTGACAGACGGCGAAGCATCCGCCGTCCGATCCAGCTCCGCGAAAGGCAAGCGCACGTTGAAGTCCGTGGCGAACAGCTACTTGAGCAAGGCCCACCGCGACAACCCGGACTCAGGATGCGCTATGGCTGCTTTGTCGGGAGACGTCGCCCGGTCAAACGACCAGAACCGCGAGATCATGAGCAAGCATCTCGCGAGGTATTTTGACAACATGCAGAACGTGATGGACGACAACGGCTCCAGAGAGCTCGCTATCTCCTTGATGTGCATGATGGTGGGCGCGGTTACCCTGTCGCGGGTGATGACAGATGCAAGCCGCTCGGATGAAATCCTGCAGGCCGCGCGAAAATCGATGCTCCGGTTGGGAGGGGAAAAATCATAGTTGTGTAACATTGGTGGTGCACGCAGTGATTACCCAACCAGTCTCGCGGCGGAAATGGGATAAATAATGGGAAAATCGCGCAAATAGTGCGATTCGAATTTGCAAAATGCAGAAAACCCCTGCGGCAGAGGCCAATTTTCCGGAATCCGAACAAAAAATAATTGGGAAAACACATCGTAAAATTGGGAAAATCAGCCAAAGAAATGGGAGGCTTTCCCAATATTTTTGATTCGCGATTCGTGAGTGCACAATCTCTGCAAATCAGGCTTGGGGGGCGCTTTGAGCACGCTGGCCATCAAATATAAAGACCCGCGCAAGCTCAAACCTCGCCTCAAGAATCCCCGTACGCATACGCCCCGGCAGATCAAACAGATTGCCGCCAGCATCCAGGAATTTGGTTTTATCAATCCCGTCCTGATCGATGGCTCGGACGGCGTCGTAGCGGGCCACGCCCGGATTACTGCTGCCATATCCCTAGGCATGGCGGACGTTCCGACCGTGAGGGTCGACCAGCTCAGCCCAACCCAAATCCGGGCCTATGTTATCGCAGACAATCGGCTTGCAGAGAATGCAGGATGGGACCCCAACCTGCTTGCCCTTGAACTGCAGGAGCTTTCTGTCCAGCCGAATTTCGATGTGACGGTCACTGGTTTTGAGATGGCCGAGATCGATCTGATAGTCGGCCAGGCGAGCGACAGCGGACCGGACGAGGCAGATGCCATCCCCGAGATCGATCGCTCCCTCCCCGCGGTATCGCGGCACGGAGACTGCTGGCAGATCGGTGACCACTTTCTACTGTGCGGAGATGCCCTCAAGCCGAAAAGTTATAAATGCCTCCTCCAGGGCAAACGAGCACAAGTGGTGTTTGTTGACCCGCCCTACAACGTGCCGATTGCAGGCAATGTTTCTGGTCTGGGCAAAAAGCAGCACCGGGAATTTGCGATGGCATCAGGCGAGATGAACCGGCAGGAGTTCACGAACTTCCTGCGGCGCGCCTTGAAGAACCTCGCCGCGTTCAGCGTCGACGGCTCAATCCATTTCGTATGCATGGACTGGCGGCATATTCGAGAATTGGCCGATGCTGCCGATGATGTATATACGGAACTCAAGAATATCTGCGTCTGGTCGAAAAGCAATGCCGGTATGGGTTCCTTATACCGCTCCGCTCACGAGTTCGTTTTTGTCTATAAGAATGGCCGCGCCAAGCACATCAATAATGTTGAACTGGGGCGCTTCGGACGAAGCAGAACAAATATTTGGCATTATCCCGGCATGAGCAGTTTCGGGAAGGACCGGGACACCGCGCTTGCCGGGCACCCGACACCGAAACCACTTGCACTGGTCAGCGACGCCATTCTCGATTGCTCAAAACGAGGCGGCATCGTTCTGGATGCGTTTGCCGGCAGCGGCACCACATTGCTCGCGGCTGAAAAGACTGGCCGGCATGGATACGGCATTGAACTGGATTCGCATTATGCTGATCTCATCATTCAACGGTTCAAAGAGATCTATAGCCTGAAAGCCATACATGTAGAATCTGGCTTGAGTTTCGATCGAGTTAAGGCCACGCGGACGGAGCACGACAAGAATGGTCAAGCGGGTACAACGGCTAACATCAGAGCAAAAAAGTCGGATCGACAAAAAATCCTCGAAGGAAAAGCAAACGCCTCGCGCAAGAGCAACGCACGACACCGACGCTCCGGCCGAAAAGAAAGATAAATATTCGGTTGGACGCGGCAAGCCGCCGAAACATACCCAATTTAGAAAAGGCGATGGCCGACCTCGACCGGGTCGCCCCAAGGGCAGCAAGAATATCGTTACTCTCGTAATGGAAGCTGCGCGCGATCAGGTCACCGTCGCCATCGACGGGAAACGGCGGAAAATATCTAAAGCACAAGCAGCGGCGATACATTTGGCAAACGCAGGTGCAACGGGAAATGAAAAGCTATTATTGAAATTCATCGACGTGATTGCAGACATCGAAGCGCGTGCCGAGGCAGCCAGACCTTCCGAATATCCTTTTAGCGATACCGATCAAATAGTGATCCGGGCAATCTACAAGCGCCTGCGGCCATACGATCAGCGGGAGAGCGACTGATGACTCTATCTCCGGCAAGGATGGTGGCCGAAATCTATCGGCAGGATCTGCTTGCATTCATCCATCGTTCCTTTCTTGAGCTCAATCCAGCGGCGACATTCGAATACAACTGGCATCAGGAATTAATTGCTCGAGCCCTCGAAGAGGTTGCCCACGGCAGTTGCAAACGTCTGATCATCAATGTTCCGCCGCGGCACTTGAAATCTCACTCCGCATCCATCGCGTTCCCTGCCTGGTTCCTGGGACACTTTCCGGAGAAGCAGGTGGCATGCGTCTCTTACGCCCAGGATTTTTCCGATACTCTGGCACGACAGTCTCGTCGCCTCATGGGCAGTGCATTTTATCAAGCCCTGTTCAACACCAGGATTTCTAGCAAAAGAGACACCGTAGCTGACTTCGAAACCACACAAGGTGGTTTCCGGTTCTCTACTTCAGTCGGAGGTGGATTTACGGGTCGTGGCGCAGACGTCATCGTGATCGACGATCCTTTGAAAGCTGATGAAGCACTGTCTGACGCAAGACGCCAAGGCGTGAACGAATGGTTCAATAACACCTTGCGCAGCCGTCTCAACAAGCAAGTCGAAGGTGCGATCATCATAGTCATGCAGCGATTGCACGCCGATGATCTGGTCGCCCATGTCCAGAAGATGGAAAACTGGAAAGTATTGTCGTTCTCAGCGATCGCCGAAGAAGACGAATCCTATGAAATTCGAACACCGTACCAAACGACCCAGTTTCGTCGAAAGGCAGGAGATATTCTTCAACCATCCCTGATGCCGCGATCGTCCCTAGATACGCTTCGCGCGTCAGTGACGCCATATCATTTTGCTGCCCAGTATCAACAGAACCCGCAACCGCCGGAAGGCCACATCGTCAAGCGCGAGTGGCTAAAATTCTATACGGCAAACGAAAAGCCTGACGATTTCGGAACAATTCTTCAAAGTTGGGATACAGCCGTGAAGGATACTGAAATTGCAAATTTCAGCGTCTGCACGACTTGGGGGGTTAAGGACAAAAAAGCTTATTTGCTAGACGTTTTTCGCAAAAGACTTTCATTCCCCGATCTAAAGAAATCCGTCCAAAGCCAAGCTGAGCGTCACCATGCGACGGTCGTTTTGATTGAGGACATGTCATCCGGGTCTTCTTTAATCCAACAACTACGCGCCGAAGGCCTTTCGAAAGTGCAGGCTGCGCCGTCCTTGGACGGTAATAAGATCATGCGATTGTATGGCCAGACGTCAGTGATCGAAGGCGGATTCGTTCTTTTTCCAAAAACGGCAGATTGGCTCGATACCTATTTAACCGAACTGCTTTCGTTCCCGAGTTCCAACTATGACGATCAGGTCGATTCTACGGTCTACGCGCTAGCTTGGATCGCTCAAAATCCTAGATGGTCCGGCAATATCATTAAGCAACCGTGGCTTCACTATTACAGCAAGCTACCTGAGGATCAGCGGTATAAGCGCGTTTTTATGTCTTGGGACACTGCCCTTAACGATGGCGGGCAGAGTGACTGGACTGTGTGCACGATTTGGATGCGACTTGGCGACAATTATTATTTGCTACACGTAGAGCGCGGCATCTACGAATACCCCGAGCTGCGCAAAGTGTTCGTCGAACTCGTACAAAAGTACAACCCAGAGCAGATCCAGATGGAGGAAACCGCAATAGCAAGAGCGCTCAAAAGCGAGCGCGACTTACCACGGCGCTCGTCAATTAAACTTCAGCCCATCGAGCAAGATCGAAGAGGTCGGCTCTATACCCAGCAATCCAAATTTAAAGATGGCAATGTGCGGTTTCCCAAACAAGCTACGTTCATGTCTCTGGTCGAAAGAGAACTTCTCAGCTATCCGCACGGCGAAACCGATGACATCGTAGATAGCATCAGTCTAGCTCTCCAATACGGTGGTACGGGGTATGATACCACTTTGAGTTGGGTAGGATGAGAAATCTTAAAAATCTAGCGACTGCGCTTGCATTTCTGCGATCCGGAAGTCTCGACAGGCATGCCTGCTATTAATCCAAGTCCGTTAGATGAGCCGTTTCCTCAGCCGTTAAGCTTATGCGAACGACGTAATAACTCATGTTCATTTTCTGGTCTTGATTTACATCGGCTGAGAAAAGCGTGCCGAAGCCTTTGACTTCTGGCATCGTCCGTTGAACGCGGCAAAGCGCATCACAATGGCTGCCCCACGCGTAACTGGTTAATATCTTGCGATGGCACCTTGGCTTCGACAGTTGATTGATAGGTCTCTGGAACGATCAACATCAGCGGCTGGTTGGCATTGGCTCCCCCAACCGCATGGATTTCCAATTGGTGTACAACGCCATCTTGAAGAGCTCGTATGTCGATGCGTTGAGTTGTTCTCCGGCAGCAACTTTGTACTCGACGAGCTCTGCATACTTTCCCTGAATTTCTCTGAGCTCTTTCGCGACCTTACTTCGGACGTCTGATATGCCTCACGCTACTTAGTCGAAATTACCTTCCATTGCATCTGGCAAGGGACCGCCGGTAGCCCAATCAAGCAACTCCACCGTATGAACAATCGGAATAGCCGTCCCGGCGCCGATTTGCGTGATGCACCCGAGATTGCCGCTCGCGATGATCTGCGGCTTCAGCTTTTCGATATTCGCTACCTTGCGCGACCTGAGCTGGCCGGCAATCTCGGGCTGCAGAACATTGTACGTACCTGCCGAGCCGCAGCATATGTGGCCTTCTGGAACATCACTAACAACGAACCCCATTTGAGTCAGAAGGGATTTCGGTTGATCCACGATGCGCTGACCGTGCTGCATCGAGCAGGCCGAATGATATGCGACCAATTGCCCTGTAGCTCTAGTCGGGCCTTGAAGTCGAAGTGTATGAAGATATTCCGAGATATCTTGTGCAAGCTCGGACACGCGCGCAGCCTTGCTAGCATACGCCTTGTCCTCGCGAAGCATGAACCCATAATCTTTGACGGTCGTTCCGCAACCCGACGCTGTGACGATGATGGCATCGAGTCCATTCTCGTCTAGCTCGCGTGTCCAGACATCGACGTTGCGCCGAGCCGCATCCAGGGCTGAATCTTCATAACCCATATGGTGCACAAGCGCGCCGCAACACCCCTCACCACGCGGACTTGTCACCTCGATGCCGTGACGCCTCAACAACCGGATCGCAGCGTCGTTGATACCGGGAGCGATGACCTGCTGGGCGCAGCCTGTCAGGATCGCAACCCTGCCGCGCCGGTTTCCTTCGTTCAATTCCGGAGGAGCATGTTTACGCGGCCTCAAAGCCGGAGCGAGATCGATCATCGCGCCGAGTTGTGTCCCGCCGGGGAGCCGAACCAGCCATTTCTTTATCGGCCTGACAACCGATGCCGCGAACAGCGCAGGCCTGAGCCATTTCGGATTCGGCAACACCGCGGCCAGTGCGCTCCGCAGAACACGATCGATCAAGGGACGTTTGTAGGTCTCTGTAATGTGAGCCCGCGCATGATCCACCAGATGCATGTAGTGGACCCCTGAGGGGCATGTGGTCATGCACGAAAGACAGGAAAGGCAGCGATCGATATGCTTGACCACCTTCTCGCTTGCGGGCTTCTCATTCTCGAACATATCCTTGATGAGGTAAATTCTCCCGCGCGGACTGTCGAGTTCATCTCCCAGCAACAGATAGGTCGGGCATGTGGCGGTACAAAAACCACAATGAACGCAAGCACGGAGAATTTTCTCCGATTCACGCATGTGCGACTCGGCAAGCGCGACCAGCGAGAAGTTCGTTTGCATGGAATTCCTGTTTCTATCTCAGATGCCGGAATACATTCTTCCGAAATTGAGAATACGGTCGGGATCGAACGCGAACTTGATCCTTCGAGTCAGCTCAGTAAGCGCCGGTGAAAGCGGCTCGAATACATCCACGGTGCTTCTCACCTGGGGCGATGCGCGCAGAAGCGTCGCGTGACCGCCGAGACCGCGCATCGCGTTCCGGACAACCGTCGAGCCCGCATCTTCCGATGCGTTGACAGCGAGCCAAACCAAACTGCCGCCCCAATCGTAGAAATGACGCGCATCCAGCACTCGTTTGATGTGGTCAATGACGCCGGGCGCCTTCGAAGGGGCCAGCGAAAGCCGCCATATGGCGCTCTCAGCAGGATCGACCAGCCACCGCGCATCCCGCACGTCCGACCAAACATCCGTGCCGACCGTCTCTTCCAGAAGATCTGCATCTCCATATGGCCGCCAAAGCTTGGCGATTTCCCCGCAACGATAGATCACGGACGATTCGAAGCCTTCGACGCGGACGATGGTCAGGGGTTCGGACACCACTTCCTTCGGCAGGTGCGCTGCTGCGGAAACGGAGAATGGAGATCCCATGGCCGCCGTCAATGCGGCAATCGCCGTCGCATCGTTCAATCCGCGCAGGACGAGCGAGGATGTCGATTCCGGTTTTGGCAAAACCTTGAAAATAACTTCACTGAAGACACCGAAGGTGCCCCACGCTCCGCAATTGAGCTTGACCAGATCGAGACCTGTCACGTTCTTCATAACCCGGCCGCCAGACTTCACGATGTCGCCGCGGCCATTGACCAGCCGTATGCCGATCAAACTGTCGCGGCAGGCTCCAGCCATGACCCGTCGCGGACCAGAAACATTTCCGGCCGCGATTCCGCCGATCGTCGGCTCGTGATCGCCACCCAGAAGCGCCCGATAATCCATCGGCTCGAACGGCAGCATTTGATTCCGGCTTGCCAGTGTCTCGTTGATCTCGGACAGCGCGGTTCCGGGAAGAGCTCCGATCACCAACTCTGTCGGCTCATAGATCGATACTCCTCGCATGCGCTGGGTTGTAACGGATGTCGCATATCCGTTCGGCCTGCCTATTTGCGATTTGCTGCCTGCTCCGCGGACGACGAGCGGTACATTCCATGCGCCCGCCATTTTGATCGACTCGGAGAGACTCTTTTCGTCGTGCGGCTTCAAATCTCCTGACATGGGAAATTTCGTCCAGCGTTACGCTTGATTTCAGCAGTCAATGGGAAACACCTTGTCTCTGTTGAGTAACGATTTTGGATCAAACGCTTCACGCAAACGCATCTGCTGGTCCAAATCGATCCTGTTGAATTGATATCTCATCAGATCGCGCTTCTCCAATCCGACACCGTGCTCTCCCGTGAGACAACCACCGACTTCAACACATAACTTGAGAATGTCGTTGCCTGCAGCTTCCGCTTTCGACTGCTCCGCCGGATCGTTGGCGTTATAGAGAATAAGAGGATGCATATTCCCATCGCCGGCGTGAAAGACGTTAGCTACACGCAATCCGTAGCGCTTCACGATCTCGGTGATCTGCGCCAACACGTAGGACAGCTTCCCCGTCGGCACGGTACCGTCCATGCACAAGTAGTCCGCAACGCGCCCGGTCGCGCCGAACGCCGACTTCCGCCCCTTCCATATGGCCGCTGTTTCAATCGCGGATCTGCTCTCCCGCACCGTCTGCACCCCGTTGGCTCGCGCGATCGATATGATCCGTTCAAGCGTCGCGTCCATTTCCGCCTTCGAGCCCTCCACTTCGATGATCAGAAGCGCTTCAGCGTCGAGCGGATACCCCGCCCTGGAAAAGGCTTCGCAGATTTCGATCGCGGCCTTGTCCATGTACTCAATCGCGACCGGAATGATTCCAGCCGCGATGATTTCCGCAACTGTGTTGCCAGCTCCATCGCATGAGGAAAATCCGAACAGAACGGGGCGCGCGGCTTCGGCAGATCTCAGTATCCGGACGGTAGCCTCGGTCACGACCCCAAGCTGACCTTCAGATCCAACCACGACACCAAGCAGGTCCAAACCGCCGCTATCGTGACTGTTTCCGCCAAGGTCGATGATCGTTCCGTCCATAAGCACCATTCTGACGCCGAGAAGATTGTTGGTCGTCACACCGTATTTCAGACAATGCGCACCGCCCGAGTTGTTGGCGATATTGCCCCCGATGGTGCAAGCAAGCTGTGACGACGGATCCGGCGCGTAGAAAAAGCCCCTGTCCGCGACCGCTGCGGTAATTTTTAGATTGGTGACACCCGCTTCGACACGAATGAAGCGGTCATCATAGTTGATCTCCAGCACGCCGGTCATTCTTGAAAGCCCAAGAACAATGGAGTCCTCGGTGGGAATTGCCCCTCCTGCAAGCGAGGTGCCCGCGCCGCGTGGCACGACCTTCACCCCGTGGTCATGGCAAAATTTGAGAACAGCACTGACTTCGTTCGTCGATGCCGGCAGCACAACGGCGAGCGGCATCTTGCGGTAGGCGGTGAACGCGTCGGTTTCATACGCCCTGCACTCGTCCCTGTCCGTGATAAGCCCATCGGAAGAAACCAAGCGCGCCAGATGCCCCACGATGGCTTCACGGCGATCGAGTATGTCCTTGTTCGGCTCGGAAAACATCGTCGCGTTCAAGAGCATCTCCTTCCTCGGAACACGCGGGCGCACACTTCAAGGTCCGGGGAGAATCTTCTTCTCGTCCAACACGGATCTTGCAGTGCACGCTCCAGCCTCTAGCCAGAAGCCAAGACACGCTCCGGGTGTCCGGACCATTTCCATGCGAGCGTCGGCCTGGAAATGCCAAGCATCATTCCATCGAGCGCACTCGGATGAAGCCAGATCTGTTCGGGCTCCCGGCCTTCCTCCCGCTTTTCCCGCGAATCCAGGGTCAGGCCTGCGCCGTCCGCCCTTGCCGACCGCTCGATACCGCCGACGTCGCGGCTCTCCGCGTACGCCATGTAGAACGACACGCCCTCACGCGCGCAATACCGGCCCATCGTCTTGGACGCATCGGTGGGGGTGATGACTTCGAATCTATCGAGACGATCCGGAGAAAAGAGAGTGAGAACGCCGCTATATCCGAAAAGCTCCGATGTGATTGCGACAAAATTCTCCCGGTTCAATCCGAAGACGCGCGAAATCTGGTTCACCGCGGCGGACTGGTCCGCCACGAGCAATGTGACTTCGTAGAGGAAATCCAGCTTCCCAGCCGGCTTCACATCGCGTAGCGGCGAGATCACAAAGTGCACGGGACTGCCTTCGATCTCGATGCGAATGAAATCCTGGTCACCTTCTTTGATATGCTGAGCACCGCCATTGATCGCATTGCTGGCGAGACCGGGCATGTCCAACGATGTCGCACCGGCGCCGAAAACATGAGACCGCCCGCGCCGGACCAGTTCATGCTCCACAATCCCGGTGCCATCCGGCTCCAGAAGTTCGACTTCGCCTGTTCCTACGCGCAGCGTGGTCCGTCTGGCCCGAAGCGCCTTGATAACGTCAAAGGAAATCTCCTCGGCGCCCAGTCTGCGGCGCCAGGTTTCCGCAACGCTCTTGGCGTCCCGCGTGGCAATCTGCACGCGATCGATCGTTGTCAACATCCCAAAAATCCCTTGTTGGCATTCTAAGGCAAGGCGCGATTGCTTCCGGTCGATCTACCGCATTCGTTATGTATCTCCGCGACGAACAGCCCGCGGCCGATGGCGTGATTGCCATCTCTTCGTTGTCACGCTTTCGCGCCAAACATGTTTTTCCAGGATTCCGTGCCCGGTTTTGCTTCCCACTTTTTCGTCTCGGACATGACGGCCAACCCCTCCTGCACAGCGGGACGAACCTTGATGGCGTCAAACCAGCGCTTGAGATTGGGATAGGTGTCAAGCTCCTGTCCCTGCCATCGATAGGGCCGAATCCAGGGAAAGGTCGCAATATCCGCGATCGAGTAGTCGCCGGCGAGATATTCGCGGTCGGCCAGGCGACGATCGATCACGCCATAAAGCCTCGCGGCCTCCTTCGTGTAGCGCTCGACCGCGTAGGGAATCTGCTCTGGCGCATAGCGCCGGAAATGATGAGCTTGACCCAACATAGGTCCGGCGCCGCCCATCTGAAACATCAACCATTGAATGACTTCCATCCGTGCCCGCGCATCGGACGGCAGCAACTTGCCGGTCTTCTCAGCAAAATACAGAAGGATGGCCCCCGACTCGAAAACGGACAGCGGCTTCCCGTCCGGGCCATCATGATCGACAATGGCCGGGATCTTGTTGTTCGGACTGATCTTGAGAAACTCGGGGCCGAATTGATCACCCTTGGTGATGTCAATCGGCAGAACCCGATAATGCAGGCCGAGTTCGGCCAGCATTATCGTGATTTTGTATCCATTCGGCGTGGTCCAAAAGTAGAGGTCAATCATATACCAACGTCCTGCGAAACAGCCGAATGGATAATGTCGTTCGATTTAAGCCTTGGGCTTGTCGAACAGAATGCCTGGATTGAGCACCCAGTTTGGATCGATCTCGCGCTTGTTGGCTTGCATCATGCGGATGAAGCCCGGATCGATCTCCTTGTCATACCAGGGCCGGAAGCTGCGTCCGACGGCATGGTGATGCGTGATGGTGGCGCCGAGTTCGAGCAAGGCGTCGGAAGCCACCTTGTTCAGGGCCGCATAGTGCTCAATGTTCTTCTCGTGAGAAGACGGAGCCATGATCGAGTAGTACGGCGCCGGTCCATCCGGATAAAGGAACGAGAAGCGACGGCAGACAATGCCTCCACCGCAAATCTTCTTTTCCGCTTCAGCCACCCGCCGCATGACTTCCGTGTCGAGCGCCTCAAACTTGTCCCACGTATAGGCCGTTTCGAAGGTGAAGCTGACAATGCCCATGGCCGCGCGAACGTGCATGAGATAGGGCAGATAGCGGAACTGGTTGCGCCAGCTGCCCTGCGCGCCCGATCGGCTGGTTTCGAGAGCATCGCTGCCCGTTCCGGCCTTTTGCTTCACCGTACCGCCGAAATCCCTGCAGATTTCCAGCGAGCGATCCAGCCACGCATCGACCGGATGATCGGCCGATTCATAGCCGATCAGCAGCACCGATTCCGTGCCATCGCCAGCTCCATAGAAGAACGCGTCCTTCTCATCGAGATAGCGGCAGTTTGCGGGATAAAGACCGGCCTGGGTGATCTGCCGAACGGCCTTCGCACCCTCGTAGAAAGTCTTGAACGACACAGAGGCGTTGGCGCGGAACTTCACCCGGCCCTGTAGACGCATCCAGGCTTCGGTGATGATTCCAAGCGTACCTTCTGATCCGATGAAGGCGCGATCTGGGCTCGGACCGGCGCCCGAGGCCGGCAGCCGGCGGTTCGTGATCGTGCCGGTCGGCGTGACGACGCGCAGACTCTCCACCATGTCGTCGATATGAGTCAGATGCGTCGCATAGTGACCGGAAGAACGGGTCGCGATCCATCCACCGAGTGTTGAGAACTCCCAGGACTGCGGGATGTGGCGCAATGTGAAGCCGTGCGGCTTCAGCTGCTCCTCGAGCGAAGGACCGAACGTGCCACCCTGGATACGAGCAGCACGCGAGGTCGGATCTACCTCCAGAACGCGATTGAGATTCTCGAGGTCGATCGTGACCACGCCCTTGTAGCTGCTGTCGTCCGGTGGATTGATGCCGCCCGTGACGCTTGATCCGCCGCCGAAAGGCACGGCCGCGTAGCCATTTTCACCGCACCAGTCGAGAACGGCCGCAATGTCTTTCTCGTCGCGAGGATAGGCCACGACATCCGGCGGATTCGGATACTTGCGCTTGTAGATCATGGCCAGATCGCGGAAGCTCTTGCCATAAGTATGCGAGACGCGATCCCACTTTTCCGTCGTGCAGAAGCTCGCAAGGGACGCCGGTGGCTTGATCCGCGGAGCGCGCAACTCGATCTCGTCAAGAGTCGGATCCGGCAGAACTGTGAAATCGCTCATTCCGAGACGCTTGGCGACGCGTTCGTGCATCGACTTCACTTCAGACTCGGGAATGTCCTGGCCTTCGTAACCCCAACTCCAGAACTTCCTACGCTGCCCTTTTGGCATATTCAGGGGTGCATTCATTGCTTCGCTCCTTGTCCTCGCTTGTGTTGAACCAGAAAGTCAGTCCGACCCGATTCGTACGGCCCGATAATCGGGAGGGAAATCTTTGGTCGACTACTGGCCAATCCAGATTGGTAATACCAATTAATGCCCGGCGAGTTTACTTGTCAAGCGTATCTTCAATCGCCGATCGACAATTTCTTCGCTGCCGCAGGCCTTCTTGCGAGACCATGGCCCCATCAAGCGGGCGTGGCAGAGCAAACCCGCCGGCGTCCGCGCAACGAAGCTCTGGAATTTCAACTGGCGGGAGAAAGCCGCGAAGCCGCGATGATCTTCGTGGCTCAGCTATTCATTTGAGTAACGAACTTGGTGTTCAGATAGGCCTCCATGGCTTCCGTCCCGCCTTCGGAGCCGTATCCGGAGTCCTTGATGCCACCGAACGGGGTTTCAGGCAGCGCAAGACCATGATGGTTTATCGACATCATTCCGCTTTCGACGCCTGTGCTGACGGCGCCAATGACAGAGGCCGATTTGGTATAGGCATAAGCAGCCAGGCCAAAAGGAAGACGATTCGCTTCCACAATGGCTTCATCGAGTTCTGAGAAGACGCTGACGGGTGCAACCGGACCAAACGGCTCTTCATTCATGATGCGCGCGTTCAGCGGGACGTCCGTGAGCACGGTCGGTTCAAAGAAGAATCCCTCGTTTCCTATCCGCTTGCCACCGGCCCTGATGCGGCCGCCGCACGATGTGGCGTCGGCGATCAGCGCCTCCATTGCCTCGATACGGCGATGATTGGCCAACGGACCCATCTGACTCGCGGCGTCGAGACCGTTGCCAACCACCAGATTCTTTGCAGCCGATGTGAAGTGGTCGACAAATTCCTCGTAGACACTCTTGTGCACGATAAAACGCGTAGGCGAGACGCAAACCTGACCCGCGTTCCTGAACTTCGCCGCGGACAACAGTTTGGCGGACTGCGCAACGTCAGCATCACCGAACACCAGCGCCGGCGCATGCCCTCCCAGTTCCATCGTCACGCGCTTCATATGGGATCCCGCCAGAGCGGCGAGTTGCTTGCCGACTTGGGTCGAGCCTGTGAATGAAATCTTGCGAATGACGGGGTGAGCGATCAGATACGAAGACACTTCGGCTGGCACGCCGAAGACGAGGGTGAGCACGCCGGGCGGCAGACCAGCATCGGCATAGGCCTGAACCAGAGCGGCACAGCTGGCCGGCGTTTCCTCAGGTCCCTTGAGAATCACGGAGCAGCCGGCGGCGATCGCAGCCGAGATTTTGCGAACAGCCTGATTGATCGGGAAATTCCACGGCGTGAACGCCGCCACCGGACCGACCGGCTCCTTGATCACGACTTGCTGCACTGCTCCGGAACGCGAAGGAATGGCGCGGCCGTAGGATCGGCGAGCTTCCTCGGCAAACCAGTCGATGATGTCCGCACCCAGCAGCACCTCCAGCTTCGCTTCCGCCAGGGGCTTTCCCTGCTCGAGGGTGAGAATGCGAGCGATTTCGCCGGCCCGCTCCCGCAATTTTTCGGCAGCCGACCGCATCAGCTTGTAGCGGTCGAACGCGGACGTCTTGCGCCATATGCCGAAGCCGCGCGATGCGGACTCCAGCGCGCGGTCAAGGTCGTCGACGGAAGCGTGTGGAACGCGCCCAATCGCAAGCCCGGTTGCCGGATTCAGCACGGCGCCCGACTTGCCGTGCGATCCCTCGCACCAGGTCGCGTCGATGAACATTTTGATATCCGGATAGGCCTGTTCCTGATTCATGGCGATGTCCAACGGCGCTTGATGAGAATTGGGTCTGGAAGGACTAGACGGCTAGGCCAGCTGTTTCGGCATATTTCTTCAAGTCATGCTTCCGGATCTTGCCGTTTGGCGCGACCGGAAGTTGCGGCATCACGATGATCTGCTGAGGCTTCTTGTATCGCGCAAGCTGTTCCTCGATAAGCGTGAACAGGTCGTCGGTTTCTATGCAGCTTCCAGGAACAGGCTCAACAAAGGCGATGATCTCCTCGTTGCCTTCAACCGACCGCCCGACGACCGCAGAGTTGAGAACCGTCGGATGCGTATTAAGCACCGCCTCGATCTCGGGCGGATAAACGTTGAACCCGGAACGGATGATCAATTCTTTCGATCGCCCCTGCATAATCATTTCGCCGCGCGCGTTGCGGCTGACGATGTCTCCGGTCTTCAAGTAACCGTGCTCATCGATAGCATCCGCGGTCAGTTCCGGCTGACCGTAGTAGCCAAGCATCACATTCGGCCCTCGCACGAGAAGCTCGCCAGGCAAGCCGTCCTCGACCTCGTTGCCGTCCGCTCCGACAATCTTGATCTCGACTCCGGAAATGGGCGGCCCGATATTGATTTCGTCGCTTCCCTTTGCATATTGGGTCCGGCTGATCGTGGGTGACGTCTCCGTGAGACCGTAACCGTTGTGAAGAACGACCCCAAACACGCGTTCGACGTTTTGGCGCAACGAAAGGTCGAGCGGAGCCGTGCCGGTATAAACATATCGAAGCGTGTTCGGTGTGAGCCGAAGCCCGGCCTGGTCAACGTGAGCGACAATACGCGCCAGCAACGCGGGAACGGCGGTAAATATCGTGAGCGTCTTGCTCAAGATGGCTTCGATAGCCTGCGTGAGCGAGAATCTCGGCATGATCTTCAGATGCGCGCCTGCGAACAGCATGCCCTGCATGAGCGTCAGTCCATACGAATGGGAAATCGGCATCACGCACAGCGAGACATCGTCCGGATGAATTGTATCGGTCCTTTTCCCCCGGCAAGCGACAAACGCCAGACTACGATGACTGAGCATCACCCCCTTTGGGCGGCCGGTTGTGCCCGTCGTGTAAATAACAACGGCGACCTGCCGGGAGGGATCCTGGTGCGTCCGCTCCGCAACCGAGTCCGCATCGAGCTCTCCGACTTTCACCTTCCCTATGCCGGTGAACGACTCGATGTCCGCATTCCGGCGACAAGCATGAGCATCAGCATCGGATGAAACGGCATGGGTATAGAACACACGCCGTGGCCGACAGTCACGCTCTATCAAATTCAGCTCGTTCTGGCTGAGACGTGCATTGGTGATGACCGCCCAGGCGTCGAGCCGGCTCGACGCATAAAGCAAGACGATTGCAGCAATCGAATTTTCACACACGATCATGACCCGATCGCCCGGACGAACACCGAGCCGGCTCATTTCAAGGGCGACCAGTTCAACGACGTCTATCAAGCGGCGATAAGACCAATCGACACCGCGCTCGTCGGTAAACGCAATCCGAGAGGCGTCCCCCTTGGCGCCCTCATCGAGTATCCCGTGAATGCGGGCGGGCAAATTCGATATCAGATCCATATTGTCAGCCTGTTTCTTGGCCGCTGCTAAGTCAGAGCCGCATCCGCATCGCGTCATCGCTACGCGGACACGGCTGCGGCTCAAGTCTGCAGCTCCATATTGGTACTACCAATTTGGTCTTCTCGATCGCGCGATGTCAAGCGGTATTTCTTGGACCGCGTCTGTCCGCCGGTCCGTCTCCCCGGCGTCCTAGAGGCAAGAGCTCTCGGCGGCTATTCCGCCGCCTCCCGAACGTAACGGTGGGTCGGCGTTCGCATCGTCACCAGTTCCTCGGCAGAGGTGGGATGCAGCGCCATCGTGGCATCAAAGTCGGCCTTGGTTGCTTTCATCTTGATCGCGATGGCGACAGCCTGAACGATCTCGGCAGCTTCCGGACCAACGATGTGGCAGCCGAGGACACGGTCGGATGTTTGGTCGACGATCAATTTCATCAGAACGCGGCCTTGGCTGCCTGACAGCGTGGCCTTGATCGGCCTGAAATCGGCCTTGTAAATATCCACATGCGTGAACTGCGCCCTCGCCTCGGCTTCAGTCAGCCCGATCGTTCCGACCTGAGGCTGCGAGAACACCGCCGTTGATATCTCGGTATAGTCAACGCGCACAGGCCGCTTGCCAAACACAGTATCGGCGAAGGCATGTCCTTCGCGAATTGCGACCGGCGTCAGATTGACCCGGTGGGTGACGTCGCCCACCGCATAAATGTGCGGCACGCTGGTTTGCGAAAAACCGTCGACGGCGATGCCGCCGTTGGCCGGATTGAGCGCCACGCCCGCCTTTTCAAGCCTAAGGCCCTTGACGTTGGGATGACGGCCAATGGCAAACAGCACCTGGTCAGCGGCGATCGTTCTTTCCCCGGACAGATGCGCGGTAAAGCCCTCGCCGCGCTTCTCGACCTTGTTCACCGTGCAGCCCGTGAGAACGGAAATGCCCGCCGCTTCGATCTCTCCGCGGACATGCGCGCGAACATCCTCATCGAATCCCCGCAGGATGTTATCGCCGCGATAGACGAGCGTCACGTCGGCGCCGAGACCTGCGAAGATGCTGGCGCACTCCAACGCGATATAGCCACCGCCCTGGATTACGATGCGCTTCGGGAATGCAGGCAAGTGGAAAATATCATCCGACGAGATGACATGCTCGATGCCGGGAATCGCCGCGCCGTGATTGGGCGCGCTTCCGGTGGCGATCAGAATGTATTTCGCGCGCACCGTTTCGCCGGTGGACAGCCGAAGCGTGTGCGCATCCTCGAACACCGCACGTGCCTTAACGACACTCGCACCGGCCTTCGCGGCATTGCCGGTGTAGGCCGCTTCGAGCCGGGCAATTTCTCTGTCCTTGTTGGCGACCAGCGTCGGCCAGTCGAATGTCGCGGATGGAATGTTCCACCCGAAACCCGCGGCGTCTTTGATTTCCTCGTGGACGTGCGAAGCATAGGCAAACAGTTTTTTCGGCACGCAACCGCGAATCACGCAAGTGCCGCCCATGCGATACTCTTCGGCAAGCATGACCTTGGCGCCATGATTGGCTGCGATCCGCGCGGCGCGAACGCCGCCCGAACCGCCGCCGATGACAAACAGATCGACGACGTAGTCAGTCATGGCGGTTTGGGGCTTGCTGGTTTGCCCGATGGGCTCCAAAGATTTCAAATTTATCAACCTGATAGCAAGGAACTATACGCGGACGGGCATTTTTTCTGGATCCCGGCAGTTTAGGTCCTACCAATCCGGTATACCAATCTTACATGCCCGGTGAAGAGGAATCAAGCGACCGCCGTGCGGGGCCGCAATTTGGTTTGTGGATTCGGGGCGCCCGATCCGGGCCCGGCGCGCAAAGCACCTGTCATGTCATCGCCACTCGAAATAGAGTGAATATCACTTAGATTCGTGACTATTGGAGGGGCCGGCATGAAAAGGCTTGACGTACCAGTCCCCTCCCGGGCGCAGAAAGAGCAGACGCAGATGACCGAGCGAAACCGAACCGACAAGCCTGAGGCTCCCTCGAACGCCATTGGAAAAATCCTTTCGTTTATCCGTGAGCGCCGCTATCAACCCTCCGAGCGCCTGCCGTCCGAACGAGACTTCGCGGAGAAATTCGAAACAAGCCGGGGCGCCGTCCGTGAGGCGCTGGCCGCTCTGGAGGTCATGCGCGTCATCGAGAGACGGCCCAACTCGGGCATCTATTTGCGAAACTCGGATGAAAGCAGCATCGAAGCTCTGGTCCTTCACGCCGAGTCCGGCCTTCCATTCCAGGCCAACGAGATCGCCGATGTCTTCGAGGTACGGCGTATGCTCGAAGTACAGGCCGCTCGGCTGGCCTGCACCCGCAGGACGCCTGACAATATCCGCGATCTGCGCGCGATTTTAACCGCCACCGAGAAGCGTCTTGCGAAGAAGCAGACGATCGAGCTGGAAGACGAGGCATTTCACCTAGCGATCTTCGCTGCCACCAAGAATGATATCCTGCTTCGCGTTGTAAAATCATTCTACGAACTGTCCCGGCAGCGCCGCCGCGTTTATTTTTCCGATCACAACCGCGGTCGCCGCTCTTATGAGGATCATTGCGAAATCCTTGAGGCCATCGAGGGACGGCGCGTCGGCCAGGCCGAACAGAAAATGAATGAGCACCTGTCTCAAACAATCGAAACCTGGCAGACGCTGCTGGGAGAGCCGAAGATACCTGTAAGACGATAGGCTTTCTCCGCAAGCCCGCGCCGCTCAAGCGGCCCACGCCGGTTCGGGGCGCCAGCGCGCACCGAACCATGCTCTGCAGACAGATGCCGCCTACCCCTTCAGCGCGCCTGCCGTAAGTCCCGCGACGAAATAGCGGTAGCAGAACGTAAAGATTACAAAGAGCGGCAACGCAATGAGGGACGCACCGGCGAGGATTTCGCCCCAACGCAAATCCTGCGCTCCGAGCATCGACGCAAGGGCGACTGGAAGCGTCTTGTTTTGGTCGCTCATGATGAGGATGAGAGCGAAGACATAGTCGGCCCAGGACAGCAGGAACGAAAAGATTCCGACCGTGATCAGACCCGGCGCGGAAAGCGGCAGGACAACCTTGATGAATGCGCTGAATTGCGAACAGCCATCCACCATTGCGGCTTCTTCCAGGTCAAATGGCATCGACTTGAAGAAACCCCACAAAAGCCAAACGCCCAACGGAAGCGAGATTGCGAGATGAGCGACCAGCAAGCCCCACAGGCTGTCGGAAAGACCCGCCATGCGGAACAACGCTGACATCGGAATCGCGAGCATCAATGGCGGGAACATGTAGGCGAACAACATCGAGGCGACCAATGTTGTTTTGCCGCGAAACCTCAACCGCGTCGCGCCATAGGCGATAAACGCCGAAAGCGTCGTGGAGACGATAATCGTCGCCATCGCCATCAGGGTGCTGTTGAGAAAATTGGCCGTATAGTTCGTGAGTTCCAGCAGCGACCTGTACGACGACAGATCCGGCGGCCAGAACACCAGCGATGTGTCGAGAAACAACCGTTGCGGTGCCCGGAGACTGGATATGATCATCCAGTAAATCGGGAAAAACGAATAGACGCAGATTAAAATGACAGCTGAGTAGAGTGCGATGGGGCCGGCAAGTTTCTTGATCGGCTCGCTCGCCCAGCCGAACGATTTCTGCCCGGATACAGGCGATGATATCTCCGTCGGCAAAGGCTCAGACCTGGATGAATGGCGAAGGAATGGCTTCTGCCGCGGATCGGAAACAGCCGCAACGACGGAAGGATGTGAATATTTCTGCGTCACTGTCATCGCCCCTGCTTTGCTTCGTCGATCGGAAAGAATCTGAGATAGATCAGAATGATGGACGCCAGAAGAAGAAACGAGATCGTTGCAACCGCCGCTCCGCCCCCTAGATCGAACTCCAGGAACGCGCGTCGATAGGCCAAGATCGGAAGCGTCTCGGTCTGGTTCAGCGGCCCTCCCTTGGTCAGCAGCCAGATCACGTCGAACTTGTTGAACATCCAGATGCCTCTCAGCAGAATGACCACAATCAACACAGATCGGAGGCCCGGCAACGTAATGTGCCAGAACTGTTTCAGGGCTCCGGCTCCATCGACCCGCGCGGCTTCATAAAGCTGAGCCGGAATTGTCTGTAGACCGGCAAGCACGCATGTCACCACGAACGGTGTCCATATCCAGACACTGACGAGAACAACCGTTCCCTTCGCAGTTGCGGAGTTTGCGCCCCAGTCGAACATGCTGGATCCGAACGACGCGAGGACACTCTTGATCAGCCCATAGTTTGGATCAAGCATCCATTGCGCGATGAGACACGCAACAACTGTCGGCAAGAAATACGGAACTATCGACAACGCCCGGACAATCGTCTGCCCGACGAACTGACGATTCAGAACGAGCGCAATAGACACACCGAGCACGACTTGCGAAATAATCGCAAAAATGGAAATCACCAATCCATTCATGAGCGCGGCCCAGAAGCTCGGGTTCTTAATCGCGGCTAGGTAATTATCGAGCCCGACCCACCGCGGCGGAGCGATAAACGACTCCGCCGCGTAGAATGAGAGCTTGATGGAATACAGGAGTGGCCCGCCGACAACGGCGCCGAGTATCAAAACACCCCCGACGAACAAGCCAATAATTCGCCAATCCTGCCTCATGAAGAACCTACTTTCCCGTCAACAACTTCAGCCGATCGCCCGGATGCGATCAGCGGCCGTTTTCACACAGTCGGCCGACGACATGTTCTTGAGCACCTTGTTTTGCAGCATTTCCGGCATGATGTTCGCGTCAAACACCTTGCAAGGCCGCAGGTCGATCGACGGCCCGATCAGGTCAACCGATGAAAGCCTGACCTTGCTGTCCGGGTCGATGAACGACTTCATCTGCATCATCGTTGCCCAATGCTTCTGAATCATCGGGTGCTTCTTCCAGCGAGGGTCTTCATAGACATCCAGGCGCACAGGCTGGAAGTTCATCCAGGCGGAATGCAACCAGTCGATATAATGCTCGTCGATGAACCATTTGAGGAACTTCATTGTTTCCTCACTCTGCTTGGTCTTGAACGCGACGAAGCCATCGAAGGCGAAGGGCAGCGCGGACTGTTTGCCACCGCTATCCGGCGCAGCGAAAATTCCGTACTTGTCTGCAAGTTCCGGATTTCGTGCCTCGAGCGCTTCGACCACTCGTCCCGAGTAAAGCGTATGCGCGACCTTCCCGGTAACGAAGAGACTCATAAGCTCCGCGTAACCCACCGTGTTCAATCCGGGAGGCATTGTCTTGTAGAGCTCGCCGAAAAGATCGAGGAAGCGGCCTGCGCGGCCGGCGTTCTCCGGCGCATCCAGAACAACGTTCCACTTGTCGTCGTAGAACTGCGGAGCTTCCGCAAACAGATTGCCAAAACTTGCCCAGTTGGTAGCGCTGTCGCTCGCCAGAGGAATAACGCAACCGCCGCGTTCGATATTTCCGTCTTTTGAAACGGTCAGCGCCCGGCAGTTTTCGAGATACTCTGCCCAGGTGGTCGGGACTTTGAGACCCTTCTCGGCATAGAGATCCTTTCGATAGTAGCACGTCACCAGGTTGTAATCGTAGGGATAGAACCAGTTCTCACCCTGGTACGTCCACGCACCCATCTTGCCCCACGAATGCTGCTTTACAAGCTCCGTCATCGGAAGAAGATGACCACCACGGGCGTACTGAAGAATATGAGCGATATAACCTTGGGTAGAAAGGTCATAAGGCGTGCCCGCATTGATCGCCGCCATGGTCTTCGCATAGGCACCGCTGATCGGCGTCGAATCGACAATGATCTTGACGCCGAACTTGCTCTCGTACGCACTGCAAGCATTTCGCAGGACAGTCTGGCTATCGGCCGCGGTCTCATTGTTCAGAAATCTGAGCGTTACCTTTGCCTGCGCATTGACGTAGGGAGCTGCAAAAGAGCTTGCCGCCCCCGCCATCACGGCGGCCGATGTCTTCAGGAAGCTTCGCCGGTTAAAGCCGGAAGACTTACCCTTGGACTTCCATTCGCTTGGGTTGTACTTGGTCATAATTCTCCCTCCCTTTGTTAATTTCATTTATCGATTTTGATTGTCTCAATGTTTTTCCGCTGTCTCGCGAGAACAAGTGAAGCTGCTGCGCCGGCAGAGCAACGGGAATCCTGTCGCCGGCCGCGAGCACATCGTCGCGCGCGAACACCGCACGAAACTTCTGACCGAATATCGTTCCGAGAACATATGTTTGCGCACCGATTTGCTCGACCAGGCTGACGACCATATCGATGCCGGATGCTGAATCAGCGCGCGTAATGTGTTCCGGCCGAATGCCGAACGTGACGTTCTTTTCAATCTCGACAAACTCGCCGTCCGGAAGTTCGAGCACCGTTTCGCCCGCGCGGACCTTCATTCCAGCACTGTCGCGGATCAGTTCACCCTCGGCCAGATTCATTTCGGGCGAGCCGATAAATGCTGCCACGAAAGCGTTGACAGGCCGGTCGTAGAGATCGAGCGGGCTACCGACCTGCTGGATCAAGCCGTCCCGCATGATGACGATCCGATCACCGAGCGTCATGGCTTCGACCTGGTCGTGCGTCACGAAGATCATCGTGGCGCCAAGCCTCGCATGCAGCGTCGCGATCTCCTCGCGAGTCTTCACGCGCAACTTTGCGTCAAGGTTGGAAAGAGGCTCGTCCAGCAAAAAAACGTCGGGGTCGCGAACGAGCGCGCGACCGAGCGCGACGCGCTGCATCTGACCGCCCGACAACTGTCGCGGCTTCCGCTCGAGCAACGGCTCCAAACCAAGACTCGACGCCGCGCTTCGCACACGACGATCGATCTCGTCCTTCGACTCGCCCCGGACACGCAGGCCGAACGCCATGTTGTCGTAGACGGTCTTCTGCGGATAAAGCGCGTAGTTCTGGAACACCATCGCGATGTTGCGATCTTTTGGCGGCAACGCGGTTACATCCCGCCCGCCGATCAGAATCTTGCCGGACGTCACATCGTCAAGACCGGCAAGCATGCGCAGCGTCGTCGACTTCCCGCAGCCGGACGGCCCGACAAAAACAATCAGTTCGCCGTCGGCAATATCCAATGAGAAATCCTGAACGGCCCAAGGGCCTCGATCTCCGCCAAAGGATTTCGACACATTCTGGAGAGTGACTCGCGCCATACAGCAAACCTCACTTCGCGTTGCCTCTAGTTATTATCGTTATGCGGGAACCAACCACATAACCGGCATCCAAATTGGACAGACCATTTTGGTCTTCCATACGTCCGCCCCTATCGGCTGTCAAGCAATCTCCCCGTTCAGCATCAGCAAAATCCAGATCGTTCAGCAAAAACTTGCGCCGGAGTCGGCAGCCCGGATCGGACTTCACAGACCAGCCTCAATTTTGTTTGGTTTGACCAATTTGGTCAATCCAATTATAGATCGAAGAAACATGCGATCTCTCGAGAGCAGATTTCGCCGCATAAACTGACAAGGAAATGTCATGGCTGGACCTCTGGTTGGTTACCGAGTGCTCGATCTTTCAAGAATTCTTGCCGGACCATGGTTGGGCCAGTTGCTTTCCGATCTCGGCGCGGAGGTCTGGAAGATCGAACGTCCCGGCACCGGCGACGACACGCGGCAATGGGGTCCTCCGTTCCTGAAGGACGGAGACTCCAACGACACAACCGAAAGCGCCTATTTTCTCAGCGCTAACCGCGGCAAGCATTCGATCTGCGTCGATATCGCAACCGAGGAAGGCAGCGAAATCGTACGCTCGCTGGCGCAGCAAGCCGACATCGTGATTGAGAATTACAAGGTCGGCGACATGCGTCGGTACGGACTGGACTACGAGTCCCTCCGGAAACTGAAGCAAGATATCATTTATTGCTCCATCACCGGCTACGGTCAGACCGGCCCGATGAAGGACGTCGCAGGATACGACATGGCCATCCAGGCAACCGGCGGACTGATGAGCATTACCGGTGAGAGCGACGACAAACCGGGTGGAGGCCCTCAGAAGGTTGGCGTTCCGATCGTCGACATTCTGACCGGCATGTACAGCGCGACGGGTGTCCTTTCCGCGCTGCTGCATCGCGAACGCACCGGCGAAGGCCAACACATCGACATGGCTCTGCTCGATGTTCAGGTGTCCGTGCTTGCCAATCAGAACATGAATTATCTTACGACGGGGCGTCCGCCCAAGCGCTACGGGAACGCGCATCCGAACATCGTCCCCTATCAGGTATTCAAGACAAAAGACGGTTCATTCGTGCTCGCGGTCGGAAACGACCAGCAGTTCAGAAAATTTTGCGCGACGGCGGGATTTGCGGAACTGGCCGCCGATACCCGTTTTGCCACGAACACCGACCGGCTTCATAATCGTGATCAACTCATCCCGCTTCTCGATGTCCATCTGGCCAAGCAGACGACGCATCACTGGGTATCGTTGCTGGAACCGGTCGGCGTTCCTTGCGCGCCGATCAACACGCTGGATCAGGTGTTTGCTCATCCGCAAGTGATCCATCGGGAGTTGCAGATCAATCTTCCGCATCCTTCCGGCGCCATTACGCCTCTCGTCGGCAACCCGATCAAGTTCTCGAAAACGAAGATCGAATATTCGAAGAGCCCGCCGCTTCGAGGTGAAGACACCGAACAAGTTCTCAAAACCGTGCTAAAGTTTGATCAGGCGAAAATTCAGAGGCTCAGCGACCGCCGGATCGTCGATACTGGAACGCATCCGCAGCATTCCAAATCCGGGCTGCCCGAATAATCCGGGTGCATTGTTGGCAACCACGGACGTCGCGCCGATACGCCAGGCCGAATATCTGGCAGCGGAGAGCCTCACTAGTGACCGAGGGCCCAGACCGTCTTTTCAAAGGCCGATCTTTCTTGTGGCGACATACTCGCCTTCCAATGCTGCAACCCTTTCGCCGACCAGAAAAAAACGGCACAGGCTGCCGCAACAAGCATGACCGTAAACACACGAGTGATCACCGAAGCACCTCTCTGTTGACGCCAGAGTCGCTACTCTTATAATTGGACATACCAAAATGGTAATCCAAACTGACTTAAAAACAATGGCAAAATTCGTCGCTGCAATCGCAAACGACTGACGCTACGCACTTCATGCCAGATCAGCCGCACCTGCCAGCCGCGCGCGTTCCCAGGGGGATTCGAAAATGAAACTATCCGGATATGATTACATCATCGTCGGCGCGGGATCCGCAGGATGCGTGCTGGCTTCGCGACTGAGCGAAGATCCAAATGTCAACGTCCTCCTGATCGAGGCCGGAGCCCCCTCCGCGTCCATCTTCGTCCACATGCCCGCTGGCATTCGGGTGCTCTATACGAGTCCGAAGTATAACTGGCAGTTCTGGACGGAGCCTCAGGCCAATCTCAACAATCGAAAGATCTACATTCCGCGTGGACGGGTTGTGGGCGGCTCGTCCTCCATCAACTCCATGATTGCAATCCGAGGTAATGCCTGGGACTACGACTCGTGGGCCGCGCAGGGCCTACCGTCATGGAGTTACGAGAACCTGCGCCCATATCTTAGAAAAATCGAGGACGCGACTTTAGTCACCGGGGAGAGAGATCAGGATCGAGGCTACTCTGGCCCTATCCGGCTGTCCTACGGCACTCTGCAACATCCCATTTCGAAAGCATTCATTGAAAGCGCGGTGTCGGCCGGCTTGCCGGAAAACAACGGCTTCAACGGTCCGTCCCAAGTCGGCGCGGGCTTCTACGAACTCACCATCGCGGAAGGAAAGCGATCCGGAGCCTTCAAGTATCTTGATCGAGCGAAGGGACGGCGCAATCTCACTCTTATGGCCAACTGCAGAGTTCGCCGGATCGCCATGGAGGGAACGCGCGCGCGGGGCGTCGTGATCGAAAAGGGAGGACGCGAGGTCACCATCCCGGCGGAGCGCGAGGTATTGCTGACATCCGGAGCCATCGGCTCACCACAGCTATTGATGTTGTCGGGCATCGGTCCGGCGGATCACCTGCAGTCGCTCGGCATCAAGCCTGTTCTTGATTCCGCCGGCGTCGGAGACAACCTGCAGGACCATCTCGACTGCGCGATCCGCATGGAGGCATCTCAGCCGGTGACGCTGACGCCTTATCTCGGCTTGATCAAGGGCGGCCTCGCAGGGGCGCAATATATTCTTCGTGGTACAGGCCCCGCAACGTCCCAGGGCGTCGAGGCCGGCGCCTTCTGGGGACCCGACCAGGGTTCATCGCTGCCGGAGTGGCAAGCTCATCTGATCGTCGCGCTCCGGAATCCCCCACCCAACGAACGCATCGCTCATGGTTTCGCGATTCGCGTTTGCCAGCTTCGGCCCAAGAGCCGTGGAACCCTGCGATTGCGGTCGGCCAATCCATCCGACACTCCAGCTATCGATCCTCGTTTTCTTTCTGACGAGTCGGATTTCGTCAGCATGCAGGAAGGGGTCAGGCAACTGTGCGGAATCATCGATCAGCCGGGTCTGAAAAAATTCGTCAAACGAAAAATCGACATCGATGCGTTTACCAGTGTCGATTCCCGAAAAAAATGGATTCGCGCGCGCGCCGAAACGATCTACCATCCTGTTGGCACTTGTCGCATGGGCGAAGACAGCAACGCTGTTGTCGATGGCCAATTGCGAGTCAGGGGAATCGACAACCTGAGAGTCATCGATGGTTCAATCATGCCGACTGTGATCAGCGGAAATACCAATCTGCCGATCATGGCCATGGCCGAGAAAGCTGCCGAGTTGATTGCAGGTAACAACAAGACGAGCCAATTTCAGGCGCACAACAGCAAAGCCCGGTCCGCCTGACTCCCGCTATCCGGCCCTAACATTTTGGAATGCAGAGCACACGGCTTGGCGCTCGCATCGCGAGGATGAATCATGACTGAGCGGCTAGAGCCGTATCGTGTAAAAGCTTACAACACCGCCAAGCTGTCGGAAAATAAGATGCACGACGACTCCGTGGCCCTGAAATATGGCTTCAAGGGCGGATTGGTGCCCGGCGTCGATGTGCTCGCCTACATGATCCACGTTCCCGTTGCGAAATGGGGCCGGGCATTTCTCGAACGAGGATTGATCGAAGCGCGCTTCGCCAAGCCCGTCTATGACGGCGAGATGGTGCTGGTTCAGGCCGAGGAGTCCGGCGAAGTGATGGCCCTGACTGTCGGAAGCGGTGAAATAGCAGCAACCGGAACAGCCTTACTTGCCGCCAAAGCGCCGTCATTTTCGCTCGCCGATTATCCCGACACCGCGCCTGTTGAGACGCGAACGCCAATCGACGCAGAATCCTATCGGCTCGGTAAGTGGCTCGGCACCGCCCCAAGATCTTGGCAAGGTGAGGTAGGCGCGGAGTATCGCGCCGAGGTGCGAGACGCTGAACCAATTTATGCGCGCGAAGGTCTCGTCCATCCAGGCGTGCTACAACGGATCATGAACAGGGTCCTTATGGAAAATGCTCTCCTTGGACCATGGATTCATGTCGGCAGCCGCATGCAGATGTTGTCAGCCGTGGCGGACAGCGACAACTTGGCCGCCCGCGCATGCGTAACAGCTAATTACGAGAAGAAGGGTCATTTGCTTGTGGAATTAGACGCACTTATCGTGGCCAACCAACGCATTCCTGTCGCCCATTGCCAACATACGGCAATTTATCAGCCCCGCGCAGAGGCCTTATGAGGTGCCATGCCAACCTCAAATCCCCAAAATGGGTGAATCGCCCACTGTTGACTGCCTGAATGATGTCTGCGGGCACCTTAACTGCTCTATTTTTCTGCCATCTCCAGTTCACGAACGACATAGAGATTTTCGATTTCCAGGGCATACTTCTTCTGAACGTTGGCGCGGCGAACTTTCATCGTCGCGGTCACTTCGTCATCGTCGTGATCCAGCTCTTTCGTCAGAAGATGGAATTTACGAATTTGCGAAACCTGCGCAAGCTGACCATTCGCCGTATCGATCTCTGACTGAATCAACTCACGGAGGCTTTCGTTCTCGGTGAGATTCCTGAAGTTGGTATAGGCGATGCCCTTCTCTTCCGCCCACTTGCCGGCGAGGTCGTAATCGATCTGGATCAACGCTGAGACATACTTGCGCGCCTCACCGATGACGATGCATTCCTTGATAAAAGGGCTGGCCTTGACGGTATTCTCGATTTCCGACGGACTGAGATTCTTCCCGCCAGCCGTGATCATGATGTCCTTCAGGCGATCCACAATGCGGAAGTGGCCATCCTTGAACTCCGCGACGTCGCCGGTATGCAGCCAGCCATCGCGGATTGCGACATTGGTGGCTTCGTCGTTTCGATAGTAACCGACAAAAACCGTATCGCCGCGCAACAGCAGTTCGTTGGAATCTCCCAGCCGCGCATCCATTAAGGCGATGCCATAACCGACCGTCCCCACCCGCCGATCCGTCAGCACTTGCCCCAGCGCAATCCCGGAGCTTTCCGTAAGACCATAAACTTCGATCAGCGGCACACCGATGGTGCGGAAGAAGTGCACGATAGCCGGCGAAATCGGCGCCGCACCCGTCATGGCAATGCGGGTTTTGCGCAACCCGATAAAATTCTGCAGCGCCCGAAAAATCAGCCAGTAAGACAGACCGAACCTGATCATCTCCGACAACGTCCTGTCCGCTGCGTTCTTCTCCGCAAACGGCTCGCACGCAGCATAAGCGTACTCGAACAGCGCCCGGCGAATGCTTCCGGCTTCCAGCAATTTGATATGGATGGACGAATGCAATTTTTCCCAGATACGTGGCACCCCGAGGAACATGCTTGGTGCGACTTCCCGCAGGTCTTCCTGCACAGTGCGGATCGACTCGCCGAAATTAACCAGCGAACCGAGATAGACCGGCACCATCACCGTCGTCATCTGTTCAGCGACATGACATAGCGGCAGATAAGACAGCAGGCTCTCGTCTTTCGACAGACTGAGACGATCCACCGAGGCGATCGCCTGCGCGCGGATGTTCTTGTAGCTCAGCATCGCGCCCTTCGGCTTCCCGGTCGAACCGGACGTGTAGATAATAAGCCCGATCTGCGCCAACGTCTGCCTGTCGATCGTTGTGTCAACGAGCCCCGCATACTTTGTCTCGAAGGCAGCGCCCAGCGCTTCCAGCGCGTCGAACGACATCACCTGATCCGGCGGATAGTCCCGGATACCCTTGGTTTCCACGACAATGATCCGCTGCAGCTTCGGCAACTCGTCGCGGCGTTCGAGAACCTTGTCGACCTGTTCCTGATCCTCGCAGACGATGACTTCGGATTCGGAGTGCGCCAGAACGTAGGCCACTTCATTCGACGGACTCGTCGGATAAACGCCGACTACGATCCCATCGACGATGTTCGCGCCAAGCTGGGCCAGCACCCACTCGATCCGGTTTTCGGACAAAATGGCGACATGTCCCCCTTTGTTGAGTCCAAGCGCGCGAAACCCAAGACCCACATGGCAGGCGCGCTGATAGTAACGCTGCCAGGTCGAAGGATTCCAGATGCCGAATTCCTTCTGGCGGATCGCCACGTCTTCCGGCGCCCGGCGTGCATTATCGCGCAGCATTTGCGGCAGCGTGAACTCTGGAAATGTCTCGCTCATGCAATCCTCACACAGCCTCAGGACAGCCAGCGCTTACGGCGCTTGTAATGCTTGATCCCGCGAAAGCTCTTTGTCTCGGCATTTGCCGCACCCACGCCGAGATAGAACTCGCGAACGTCCTGGTCGCGGATCAGCTGTTCCGTTGGCCCGTCGGTCACGATCTTTCCGGATTCCATGATGTAGCCGTAGGTGGAGACGGCAAACGCCACCGCGGCGTTCTGTTCGACCAGAAGCATCGAAACTCCCTGCTCCCGGCTGATGCGCGCGATGATGGTGAAAATTTCCTCCACCAGTTTTGGCGATAGTCCGAGCGACGGCTCATCCAGCAACATCAATTCCGGCTGCGCGATCAACGCGCGGCCGATGGCCAGCATCTGCTGCTCGCCGCCGGAGAGATAGCCGGCGCGGCCGGTGCGCCGCTCGAACAGCCGGGGGAAATAGGTATAGACAAGATCGAACGGCGTCTTCGCTCCGCTGCGGCCGGACATTGCGTAGGTCGCAGCAGTCAGATTTTCTTCAACCGTCAGATCCTCAAAAATCCGTCGCCCTTCCATCACATGGAAGAGTCCGCCCCGCACCAGTTGATGCGGAGCGAGACGCGATACGGAACTGCCCTTGAACAGGATTTCACCTGTTGTGACCTTGCCATCTTCCAGTTCGAGTAGATTGGAAATGGCCTTCAGCGTGGTCGACTTACCTGCTCCATTGGAGCCCAGCAATGCGACCACCGCTCCCTTGTCGACTTTCAACGACAGGCCGCGAAGCACCTGGACCGTCTTGTTATAGACGACCTCGATATTATTGACTGAGAGAAGGTCATTCTTCAGCGAAATCGCTGCTTGTTGATACTGCGCTTGCTGCATTTCAGCAAAGAGATTTTCTGCGAGCATGCTCGTCACTTCGCGATCTTGATCCAGTCGGAGACCGGCTTCATGGTCTTGTTCGCGCCGTCATACTGATAGACACGGCCGACGGGCACCGTGTTGCCTGGGATCGAGATCGGCACGCCGATGATGCCGCCGGTATCGAAGTTCTTGATGGAGTTCAGCGCCGCTTTCATGTTCGCTGCCGTAAGGTCCTTCTTGGCATCGAGCGTGCGCTTTACAGCCTCGATCATCAACATCGCGGTCAGAAAGCCCTGCGTATAGTACGTCGGCTGATATTCCCGGTGCAGCTGCCGGATCTTGTCCAGCATCGGTGAAGATCCCTCTGTATCAAAATAGTATCGATATGGCATCACGCCCATGTAGCCGTCAGCGACTTGAGCCGAATTCGCCCAAATCCCATTATCCATCGACCAGAATGTGCCCATGAACTTGCTCTTGAGGCCCAGCTGCTTCATCTGCGCCATGAATTCCGGCAGTGGTGCAAGAACGTAGCCGTGGAAGATGGTGTAATCCGGATCGGCACGACGCAGCTTGAGTACTTCGGTGGAGACGTCGATGCTGGTTGGCGGCGTCGCGATCTTTGCGACGATCTTCAATCCCAAATCACCCGCACGCTTTTCGGTTGCTGTAACCGGATCGCGGCCGAACTCGGTGTCCGAGTTGACCAGAGCGATCCTCGCGCCCGGCTGGGTCTTGGCGATGTATTCCAGCAGAATGCCGATCATTTGCGAATAATCGGGTCCAGGAATGAATTGAAAAGGAAATTCTTTCGGATCGTTCAGCTCGGTCGCGAAGGACGTTCCAGCCATAAGAATATTGCCGCGCCGGTTCAGTTCGGCATTGACGGTTTTTGCGAAGCCCGTGGAATCTCCGTAATAGAGGCTTATCTTCTCGCTGGCGGTGATCCGGTTAAATGCTGCAATGGATTTATCAACTGCGTAAGAGGTATCCTCGGGTATATATCTGATCTTACGACCATCGATTCCACCGGCGTCGTTGATGATCTTTACATAATCCTGGAATCCTACGTTGAGAGGAATACCAGCAAATCCAAATACGCCCGTCATCGGCATCGACGCGCCTATTACAATATCATCAGCGGCCCACGCCTGCATATTGATTCCAAATGCCAGGCAACCTGCTGCTGCGTAGGATAGAATTTTTCGACGCCTCGGAATGTGTTTCATTACTGTGTCTCCCTGTGTGTTATTTCTTGAATGGCCATAAATGAAAGAAACGTCGGACGCGGCGCCAGATTTCGGCGAGGCCCTGCGGCTCGAACAGCAGAAAACCGATGATCAGCAAGCCGAAAACGATTGTCCGGATCGGCGACAGTTGCGCCACCGCATTCGGAATGAACGTCATGTAGGACACCGCAATCTTGAGAATCTCCGGCACCATGGTCATGAAGATCGCGCCAAGGATCGCGCCGAGGATCGTGCCCATGCCGCCAACGATGACGGCGGCGAGGAAGAAGACCGAATAGATCAGCGGAAAGCTCTCCGGCGTCACGACGCGGAAGAAATACGCCCACATGCCGCCCGCGACGCCGGCGTAGAACGACGACAGTGCGAACGAGAGCAGCTTGTATCTCAAGAGCGGAATGCCGAGCACTTCGGCGGAAATATCGCGATCGCGGATTGCGATAAAGGCGCGGCCGATCCGGGTCCGGAACAGGTTGGCCGCGGCGAATACGGCGAGCGCCGTCAACGGTATGAACAGCCAATAAAGCTGGAACGGACGCGCCAGATCGTAACCGAACAGCCGCGCAGGTGGCATGCTCAGCCCTTGCGTACCGCCAAGGAATGCAGGGCCATTGGCAAATATGAAGTGCAGTATGAAGGATGCGGCAATGGTCGCGATGGCGAGATAAAGGCCCTTCACGCGCAAACTCGGCACGCCGACAACAAGACCGACGGCGGCGGAAACAAATCCCGCGACAACGAGATTAATGAAGAACGGCGTACCGATCCGGATTTCCAGAATAGCGACAGTGTATGCGCCGACGGACATGAAGGCCGCTTGGCCCAGGCTGACGAGGCCGGTATAGCCGGTGAGAATGTTCAGGCCGGTCGTGCTGACAATGTGGATCGCCACCAGACAGGCGAGATAAATCCAGTACTGATCCACGAAGAATGGAAACAGCACCAGCGCCGCGAGCAGCGCGACCATCATTAGACGCTGCACGTTGGTATCGAGCAGCGATTCCGCCTGGGCGTAAGTTTCGTGTACCGCGCCGATCCGCATCAGAGTCGCTCAATTTCAACTGTGCCGAACAACCCGTAAGGACGGATCATCAAGGCAACCACCAGAATGCTGAAAGTGACGAGCAGCTTGTATTCGCCGCCCATGTAGGTTCCGACCAGCGCTTCAACGACACCAATCGCGAGGCCAGCGACAAGCGCACCAGCGATCGAATCCAGACCGCCTACAATGACAGCGACCAGCACCGAGAGGCCAAACACGCCCATGTTTGGTGAGATGCCGCCGATCGAGCCAATAAGAATACCCGACCCGGCTGCCGCCATCCCTGCGACAATCCACGACACCGAGAACACCGCTGGAACGTTGATGCCGCAGGAGAGCGCCGCGCCTTGATCCGTTGCCGTCGCGCGGAGCGCAACGCCACCTCGCCATGTCCGGAAGACCAAAAGAAATACAGCGATCAGGATAGAAGCAATCGCAAAACACACGGCGATCTTCGGCGAGACATAAGCATCGCCGATGAAGATCGGCTTGGATGGCAGGAAACTGGGCAGCGTCCTCGGATCGCCACCCCAGATGAACTCGACAAAACCGATTAGCACCGAGCTCAGACCGACCGTAACCATGAACACCGAAATCGGGCTCTCGCCGAGCATCGGACGGATCAGGACGCGCTCGAAGACGCCGCCAAGAATGCCCCCACCCACCAATGTCAGGATAACAGCGAGCCAAATCGGGAGCATCAGGGAAATCGTTAGACCGAAGAAAAAGTAAGCACCGAGCATCAGCATTTCGCCGACGGCGAGATTGATCACCTTCGTCGCCTTGTAGATCAACACGAAGGCAATGCCGGTCAGCGCAAGCAATGCGCCCGACCCCAATCCCGACAGCACCACCTCGAAGAGAAACAGCCAATCCATCACGCTGCCCTCTCGCCTGCGATCCGACGCGACAGATCGCCGACGTCCCCCGAACCGAGATAGGCCGCAATCACGTTCGGGTTGTTCTGGATTTCTGCGGGCTTTCCGGCCGCGATCACCTGCCCGAAATTCAGCACGACGACATGGTCGGAAATGTCCATCACCAGACCCATGTCGTGTTCGACCATCAGAATGGTGACGCCCCACTCCTCCTTCACATCGAGGATGAAGCGCGCCATGTCTTCAGTCTCTTCGCGGTTCATGCCCGCCACCGGCTCATCGAGCATCAGCAGGCGTGGCTGCATCGCCAACGCACGGGCCAACTCGACCCGCTTGCGCAGACCATAGGAGAGCGACGCGACCGGCTGGTCACGAATATGTTCCATCTCAAGAAAATTGAGAACCCGTTGCTCGATCTCGGACCGCAGCGCAAGCTCCTCGCGCCGCGCGCGGCCGAAGTACCACAACGCATCGAGCACGTTGGTCTGCATGTGCGCATGACGGCCGAGCTTGATATTGTCCAGCACGGTCATGCCGCGAAACAGCGCAATATTCTGGAATGTGCGAGCGAGTCCGATCTTGGCGCGTGCAGGTGGGTGCAGCTTGCTGATGTCCTCGCCGGCAAACTCGATCGCACCCGCCGAGGGGCGATAAAAACCGGAAATGCAGTTGAACAGCGACGTCTTGCCGGCGCCGTTCGGGCCGATCACCGCCGTGATCGATCCCGGAGCAACCGAGAACGAAACATTGGTCAACGCCTTCAAACCGCCAAATGACAACGACAGACCGTTGACGTTCAAGTCAACGGAATATGATTCCGCTTCTCCGGACAACTACCCCTCCGTTAAATTTGGCGCTTTGCACGCTCTTAGGACTTATTGTTTTCGACGCTATCTCCGCATGATCCAAACGAATTTCATTTGGATGCTCCAACAAGTTCTTGGGCGAATTGCATCTATGGAGTTAACCGCTCTTATTCATCGAATCTTTCTCCTGCATTTCATCTCCGAAAAGCACGAGATGTCGCAAAGAACGTCTGAAAGATTCTGGTGAGTATCTGCATATCGGCGCAAACCGTCAGTTGACATGCAGATTCAGCAACGCTGTTCGAATGTCGTCGCTTGTGAGTTGCCAGTCATTTCCCAGGTTCGCAACGATCTCTTTCATGAATCCATTAGCGAGAGAGAGTGCCTTCTGCGAATCGCCAAGATACTCACTAAGAATCGCTAGAGACAGTTGCATCGGCGCATCGCCTTCGTAACCCCACTCGAAGAAGCCGCCATCATACGTTTTAATCTGGAGAGCCCGATCCAACGGTCGCCCATCGACAGTCACTTCCACGCCGTTAATCGTTCTCGAACCTTCAAACGTACTCATGCCCTTGCCCTTGTGGTTTCTTCCCCGCGAGCGAATAAAAATCGCTCAATGAAAACCCGTCATCCCCCCGCTCACAGCTGCTGGGGAAACCCTCGATATGCCAAAAATCCACCGTCGACCGGCAGCTCTGCCCCATTGATGTATGAAGCCGCATCAGTCGACAGAAACACTATTGCTTCAGCGACTTCAGGAAAAAGCCCAGTACGACCCAAGGGGACGGACTGCAAAAGTTTTGGACGTAACTCCGGGTCCGCAGATGCAACGGATGTGCGCATTGGCGGCATCCAACCGGGAATAACGGCATTCGAACGAATATTGTCCTTTGCATAGCGCCCCGCCGCAGATTTCACGAGCAGGAGTATCGCCGCCTTTGCGGCGTTGTAGCCCATGTGAACGTAATCCGCGCCGATCTTTCCAGCGATGGATGACGTGGCAACAATAGAACCGCCACCCGCCTGCGCGATCACCGGCGCAGCATGCTTAATGCCAAGGAATGTTCCACGAGCATGGATCGACATCAGACGATCGAAATAATCTGTATCCATGACATCGGGAATCATTCCGCTGATTCCCGCATTGCTAACAAGTCCGTTGAGTTTGCTATAAGTTGACACAACAGATTTCACGGCATCAATCCACTCCGGCTCATTACGGACATCTAGATGAACGGTTGATGCGGATCCGCCGTCAGACACGATCGACTGAGCAACGCGGGAAGCCTCTTCGTCGAGTATGTCACCAATCACGACATTGGCTCCCTCTTTGGCCATAAGGCGAGCCGTACTCTCTCCAAGGCCACTTGCTGCGCCCGTCACAAGGAATGTTCTGCCTTTTAACCTCATCGACTCCCCTTACTCCGCGTTGACATCGCCGGAACTCATTCCACCGATAGGCCCTTTGTTGTTGAGTTAGCTGTTACGTTTGACGTTGCCTTTGCGTTTGACGTCCGGAAATACCCAGATGGCAAAAACCACAAACATGCCGACCCCCAATGCCACTGCGGCGGGTGGGTATAGTCCGATGCGATAGTCATAAAACGCGATGCAGGCAGCGACGAGAAGAACGAGAGTCGAAATCACAAGCTTTATCTTGACCAACATGACCTTCTTCCTCGCTCACAACGACAGTGCATTTGCGAAATGTGCGGATTGGCCCAACATCATCACTGCCGCTGCTTGAATACAGAGCAAGACCAGCAATCCCGCGTAACTGTCGAGCCACCGCTGTGGAACGACGTTAAAAATGGCTGGCGCAAAAAGAAATATCCAACTCCCCATCAGGATGATGCTCGATAAACGAAGGGTGGATGCGGCAAATACAACCGTTCCTATCAGCAACAGGACCAGCAATATTGCGTTGCCAATCACGAGGCCAAATCCCAACGGCGCTGAACTATTTGCGCGAGCACCCAACGGCAGCAGACCAGAAATGATCAACCCGCTAAGAGAACAAGCCGCCCAAAGAATAGCGAAGCATCCAAGTGACCTGAGGTCCGGCTCAACCGAACGAGCAACCGAAAGCACAGCTTCCATCGCTTTCCTCCAACGTTACGAGGGCACTTTCGGTGGATTATCTGCCGGCCACTGCAACCTTGGGAGGAAGCTTGTCAGCTGCCTTCGCTGTTCGCCGCAGATTTGACTTCACATGTTCCCAGCTATTGCCATTGAAAACGTGACCAAAGAAGCCGCGGTCAAGATCGGACGTACCGTAAACCCAATCAAAGATCGGCGTCCCGATACCCATGTTGACCTCCATCATGATCGAGTGATCATGATGGGCTCGATGGTGTCTGCGGGCAGTATTGACGATGGGGCAATACACGAGGAACCAGTTGTCCTCGACATGACAGCAGAAATGAACGAACTCGTACCACATATAGCTGCCAATCACGCTCGCCATCACCAACCAGCCGGCGTTCGATGAAATGAGCAAACCCACGATCACCGCGCTGGGCAACGCAATGAGAAGCATCGTCGCCATTGTGAATGGGGGAAAGAAGGTCACGCGCCAATCCATATGATCGGCGAAGCGCATCTCGTCGTCCGTAAAGAACTGATGATGCTGCAGTGTGTGGCGGTTGTAGAGCTCCCGCAGCGCTCCATTACGCGCAGGCCGATGAAGCCACACACGATGGGCCCAATATTCTCCGAACTGATACGTCAAGAAAACAGCAGGAATGACGCCCCACTGCCACCAAGCAACGTCGCTCAAATTAGCAGAGCACACGTAAATGATGGAGAAGCCGGCAATAAAGATAACCGAGACATGCAGCCAGCCGTTGTACCACGTCGCAATCTGCTGACGATAAGTCGCGCGGAAAGCACGCTGCCTGTTGGACATAGATGAGTTTCGCAGTTCCATGGCGCTACCTCCGATCGAATACAGCCAGCCTGTATGCCGACATGTGAAATATCAGTTGTCGTCAGATAATACGGTCGTGCCAATACGCTGTCAAGTTGGATTGCAACTAATTATTAATCAGCCGCCTTCGAAATGTTTGTGTCGTTGCGATCGGACAAATGTGGGCTAAATGTGTTTTTGGATATCGAACAAGAAAGTCTCTTTTGATGCTTCGCAAAACTGACGTCCGCCAACGGCAAAAGCCTGTCGCCCCCGAGAACGCCGACGCTAATTCAGACATCAGTTTAGCTGAACACGCCTACCGCACCTTGGAGGAGCTGATCATCACCTTGCGACTGCAACCGGGGGCAGCTCTTTCCGAACAAGCTCTCGCCAGTCAATTGAACATGGGAAGAACACCGATCCGCGAAGCTTTGCGACGATTAGAACGCGAAGGACTTGTTCTCATTCTCCCTCGCAGGGGAGTCCTTGTGAGCGAATTGAATGTTCACAAACAGCTTAGTCTTCTGGAAATGAGAAGGGAGACGGAGCGTTTGCTTGCGCGACTATCCGCTGAACGCGCTACCCCTGAACAGAGAATGGAGTTCGCCAACATTGGCTTGAGTTTGCGGAGTTTCAGCGATGATGACGATGAGACGCTATTTAGTCGTTGGGACAGCCGTCTAACCGAACTTGAATACGAAGCTTCTCAAAATGAATTTGCTGCAAAATCCATGGCACTCATGCATGGCCTATCCAGACGTTTCTGGGTAAAATATCATAACAAGCATGCAAGTCTCGCCGAAACTGCCGCCCTGCATGCCAATCTGGCTGAACAAATCGCTCGAGGCGATACGAGCGCAGCAGCAGCGGCCTCCGACGAATTGTTGGATTACATCGAAGAATTCACTCGAAATACGGTGGCTTGACATCGACACTACCCGCTTGACGCTCCTATGAGCATTAGCGAATTCCGCCGGCAAGCCGTAAAATAGTATCGATGCAGCCAAACCTCTGCCCTGCGGCATGTCGTTGTGCTGAGGGAAAGCACGCCTGATCCGTGAGTCCGGTCTGGATGAAGCGCTCTGGTGGGCCAAATGTAGACAGGCTGGCGCTGCCGAATGTCGAGCTTTCCGAGAAAATTCCTGCCGAGCTTTACAAGGGAGTCGCGGCAATCTTTTTCTTGTGATGCGGTTGACGAAAAAATTGCGCTAAAGTGAAGGCGGAGGTCCGAAAAATCCAATCATCTTGATCAAGCGACCGTCGGGCCCGATTTCGCCGACGTCGATCGATGTATCTCCAAATGTGGCGTCAGCGTGCACTAGACGCCAGAGAAACCGTAGCACATTGTGATGCGTTTCAATGCCGCTCATGAACTCGAGATGCGCACCGGGACGCCCCATCTGCACTTTGGCGATATGACGTGAAAGATTGTCACGTCCCAAAATCTCGACATTTGGGTCCACATAAATACCGTTGTCAGCCCAGCAGGCGGCCAGCAATGCGTCGCGATGGGTGGTATCAGCCTCATTCCAAGCTGCGGCATATTTCTTCACTTTCTCGGCTGTATCGCTCATTGGCTTTATCTCTCCGTTCTTTTGAATGATAAGGTGTTTCATTGTCGTGCTTTAACACGAAGCACGCCAGTTGCCCGCCAAATTACGTCATGACGATCACTACAGCGGAGACTATTAGGTGCCGCTATCTTCTGGCACTAGGGGGTGCGCTTGGTCGCTTGCTCAGCAACCTTCTCGACGTTGAAACCGTCATAGTTGTCGAAGACGCCCATAAATCCCGCAACGGTCCCGTCGCGCATCCAGTCGCGCTGGAGCTCGCAATACATCTGGACGCGGCTTATGAGGTTCGCTCCAGCCTGCTCGACGCGCCGCAACGCTGCCTCATGTGCAGTCACGGAAGTGCCGCCTACGGCGTCAATCGGTACATATACCTCAAAGCCCTCCTGAATTGCATCGAGAGCTGGGAAGGTCAGACAGGCCTCGGTCCAAAGCGCGGTCATAATGAGTTTTCGGCGGCCGATCGCCTTCACCGCCTGCTTGAAGTCAGCATCTTCCCAGCTATTGATGGAAGTTCGGTCATAGGTAGGCAGATGACCTATTACATCCTGCAAGTCTTGGATCGGTGGTTTATTACGCCCAGTCGCAACGTTAACCGTCGAATGGACGATAGGAAGGTTGTAGTTTACTGCGGCCTTAGCAACACTGACGATGTTAAATACGAGTTCCTCGCGCGGCATCGAACGGATCGAAGAAACTTGGATCGGCTGATAGTCGATAATAATGAAAGCAGCGTTCTCTGGCGTGAGGAGATGATCGGTTTTAGGATTTCGAATTACTTCGCTAGTCATTAGCAGGTCCTTTCCTCGATTGGATAAATCGCGCAGGGAACGGGCAAATGCCCTTGATCATATGGAGGAGCGAGCGCGGTGCCCCTCCGCTAGAAGGGGCCAACCCCAATGGGAAATCCGCTCCTGAATTGCCTTGCCACCGCTGTGAAGAAGTGACCGCCGCTGAGGCCGACGATTCGGTCATATCCGTGGATTCCTGGCGGATTCATCATTTTTACCCGTCGCTACAGGAATCGTTCCGCCAAGCGCCAATGTTATTTCGATGGCGACATCCTGCACGAGCTTACCGAGTATAGGCAATCGATCATCGGGAACCCGCGACGCCGTACCTGAGACGGAAATGGCGGCGAGCGGCTCACTGCAATTGTCATAAATCACGGCGGACACACAGCGCAATCCAATCTGCGCTTCCTCGTAATCTACGGAATAGCCGCGCTGGCGAATGTCATGTAGAGATTTGCATAGGTCTCCGGCGCGGACGATTGACCTTGATGTCAACCTCGGCATGCCTTCTCGGTGAATGATCGCGAAAACGTCTTCCTCGGTGTAAGTAGAGAGCAACGCTTTGCCAAGTCCCGATGCAACCATTGGCACACGACCACCGACTTTGGTTACAGAGCGCATAATCTCGCGGCTTTCGAGACGGGTGAGGACCAACATCGCGCCGTTGTCGACGACGGCGAGATTTACAGTTTCGCGCGTTTGGTCTCGCAGCTTACGTAGATAGGGGATGACCTGCGTTAAGAAATTTCTTCGGCGAACGAATGTCGCGCCGACCGCGAAGCTCTGAGCACCAATATGCCAACTAGCTTGCCCGCGGTCGAATTGTACAAAGCGGCGCCTTTCTAATGTGATGAGTAAGCGGTGAATCGTTGACCGTGACAAACCTGTGCGAATGGCTAGGTCCGTCAGCCTATAGCCCTCATCGTCCTCGGCCAAGGTCTCGATCAGCAGCATTGCGCGATCAACCGATTGCACGCCACTGTCTTTAGCGTGTGCTTGATAATTGGATTGATCACCGGACTCGGACCGGAGTTCAACGTGCTTGCGCCGAGCAATATCTCTTTTCATCGCGTCGAATTCCGCCAATGGAATATGAAGGTCGCCTGGCCAGTCCAACTCTAGGCGAGGGAATTCCCAATGTGCTGCATTCACACCCTCGCGCGAAGGACACAAGGACGATATCAGTTATTCCAAAACCTTGTTTAACGGAGCTTTGTGGTTGCTCCTTTACCTAATATTACTAGATATTTGGCACCGACTGCCTTCGCAGACGCAAGCTTAATTTGGACAAGAACGAATTCTGCGAGCAATAAACCGTTATGGATAGAATTCGCGAGATCGGCGTTTTTACAAGAGTGGTCGAACTCGGCAGCTTCTCTAAGGCTGCTGACGACCTCACAATTTCTCAGTCGACTGTAACGAAGAGTATTGCCCAGCTTGAATTGCAACTCGGGGTACGGTTACTCAATCGCAATACGCGTGGTATCAGTCTCACCGAATTAGGATCATTATATTATGAGAAGTGCAAAGCGGCTTTGCACGAACTCGCCGAAGCTGAAAACATCATCAGCCAGAGACGTGTTCAGCTTGAAGGTACATTGCGAATCTCTACATCGGTTGCGTTTGGTCGACGCATCGTAACTCCTCTGCTTATTGATTTCATGAATCGTAATGCTAGTCTTCGAATTGATCTAAGTTGTGATGACAACTACGTAGATCTTGTCTCGCAAGGCGTCGATATCGCACTCCGCATGGGCCGACTTGCAGATTCTTCACTTGGGGGAAGATACCTCGGTCGCAATCCATGGGTTATGGTGGCTTCACCAGATTACGTCGAAAATCGTGGGGCTCCCTCTGAACCAGCTCAGCTGAATAAACACGACTGCATCGTTTACACGACCGTGCAGGGGGATGCTGTCTGGCACCTCCAGGAGTCAAATGGCATTTCTTTTCCTGTTTATGTTTATGGAAGATTGCGATCAAATAACCTTTCAACAGTCCTGGCAGCCACAGAAAATGGACTTGGAATTTCTATCTTGCCCCAATATGTCGCACAGAAGGCCCTTCGCCGTGGCCAACTCGTGCAAGTTTTAATAGATTACATTTTACCGGAGCAAGAATTACATGCGGTGTTTCCCTCGCCAAAATTGGTATCTAACAATGTTTTGTCTCTGATCAATTTTCTCAAACCGAAATTTCAAGGCGATTGGTGGTTTGATCTGTCGGCTTAGTGTTGGCGGAAATCCGTCAACTCCAAGCAAATCTTGGCTCGGGCTGCCAAGACAATCATGGGCTGCAAGTTTCCCAAGGCCACTTTCGCTTGCACGTCAGCATCGTCATCTGATTTAAGACATACAAGGTTACGGGAAGCAATTTCACTCACGACCGAACATGTTTCGTCACAAGAGTTGCTTTCGAATTCAGCTGCGAAAGCTCTAGCGCTTTAGGCGCAATATCCCGCAAGACCTTTGCTTGCTTTCAAAGCGGCGCTGAAGAAGAATCGAGAGGCGCAACAGTAACGGGAATTTCCTTGGAGACGATAAGCAATTTGCCCTAGGGGCGACCTACCTCGAAAACTGGCACATCAAAGAATTCAGAATGGAATGATCAACCGTCTCATCATCAAAATGCCGCCTCGGTACCTAAGTTTTTGACGGTAGGGCAACGAATGGACCAGCCTTACCGCTAAAGTTTGCGGATCGATGAGAAGCGCATGGTGAAGACCGGGCTCCTCATCGACCCTGCCAGGGTCACGCTCATTTCTCTCACGCAATCGACTTTTGATGGAAAGAAATCACCAGAGAACCGGACGGTATCACCTCTCTTCATTGCAGCCAGAGACTTAAAGAGCTGACTCTCCGGATCGATCAAGGTTTTGTCAGAAAAATCAGATACGGCGTTGTTCCAGGTCGATACCTGCAAGTTTGGGGCAAGCTCGAGGGTAACCACACCTTTGCCATCCCCATTTGTTGATTGATCCGCAACCTTCGCGATCCAGCCGGAAACGTAATTGCCTTGGAGGGCGTTGCAAACCGCCTGCTGTCTGCTGTTGCGAAGACCTCCTGCAGCCAGCTCATTTGCGGCCGCAATAAACTGGGAGCGCGCCTTTGTGACGGCCTCAATAAAACGGGCCTGATCAGAGGGAAGCGGCACGCTCGGAGCTGGCGGAGGAGCGCTTTTCCCGCCGCCGACCAGAGCTCCGACAACGATAAATCCAAGTGCACAGCCCAAGGCCGCCTTCACCGCAATATTCATGGACCATCCCCGCTTACTACTCGATTTGCCCTCCCGCCGCCTCATGAACGACCCGGCGTGGACAGGTCAGCACATCGCTTCCCTTATTACCGAAGTCCACAAAACCCTCGGCTGCCGCGATCACTATCGGTAGGGTCGGTTAATATAATCCTATTTTGGGATAATCCATTTTCGGGATCAGATTACTTGCCGCCGATTCACGGCCTTGGCGGCAAATGCAGAAGACCCTCAAATCCGCAGATTATGCCCGGCTGATCGACCTGCTTGTCGCAGTGCGGAAATCAGCGGACATTCGCCAGCAGGCGTTGGCCAAAAAACTCGGCCGCCCTCAATCTTTTGTCGCAAAGTATGAGAATGGCGAGCGTCGCCTTGATATCATCGAGTTCACGGCCATTGCGCGCGCTCTTGGCGCCGATCCCGTTAAGCTTTTTAAGGACCATGTTGCCGGAAAAGGCGCGCCGAAGGCCACCCCAAAGCGTCCGACCAAATAGGTCGTAGAGCCTTGGGCTCTTTCGGATCATTTTGTGATCCGGACCGGCTGATAAGAGCCACTAGATTGCTGCGTTTCCGCTCGACTTCCCCGGCACGTGGAGCGTCACTGTCGCCGTAAATCGGAGGCAATGATGGATCGCAAAGTTACCGAACAGGCAATTGGCCTGATCTTGACCGAAATTGGTATTCGCCTCGGCGAGGCCGCACGGATTGCCAAGGCTGCCGAGGCCTGCGCGCTGGCCGGTAGTGTAAGTGAAGGAGTGAGAGTTTCGATGGATCTCGAGCAAATGTTCTACGAAACGCACCGGTTGCAGGACGCAGCTTCGCTGCTCAACCGTTTGTCGGGCGAATAGGAGCTCTCCAAATCTCAAGGCTCCCCTGCCCGTCAGCAAATGACGGGCCTGCGGCCATGGCAGCACAAGATGCTGTCGCTTACCTCGGCCGCGTCAACGGAATCATTGAACGCTCGACCTGGGCGACCGCATTCAATCGCGTCTGAACCAATTCACGCGTCAAAAAGCAGAGGTTCGCCCATCGAATGTTATGGAATTTCGCGCTGTCGCTGTAGCAGCAAAGCTAAAATGTCAGCACTGAGCAAAGTTCAAATGTCAGTTTCTGGTCCCTTTGGGGACCTTGGAGGCTGTCATTTCGATGGGCATAGTGTTGATGAGCAAGCGCGAGCTGAACCGTCTTGATGTTCTGGCACGGCTGGATAGCGATAGACTGACCGTCCTCGCTGCGGCCGGCTTGATGAACGTAACACCGCGGCAGACGTATCGGCTGTTGAGCAGATATCGCGAAGGCGGTGCTTCAGCGATCGCCAACCAGCGCCGTGGCCGCCCCTCGAACAACCGGTTGTCCGACGAAGTGCGGGATCACGCGATCGCTCTGGTCCGCCAGCTCTACGCCGACTTCGGACCGACATTGGCGGCCGAGAAGCTAGAGGAGCGTCATGATCTCAAGGTCTCGCGGGAGACGCTGCGCAACTGGATGCGGCAGGCAGGAATCTGGGTATCGCGGGCCGAGCGCAAGCGGATTCAGCAGCCTCGGTACCGCCGCGAGCATGTCGGCGAACTGGTCCAGATCGACGGCTCGGAGCATCGCTGGTTCGAGGATCGCGCGGCTCCCTGTACGCTGCTGGTGTTCGTCGATGACGCCACAAGCCGACTGATGGAGCTGCGCTTTGTCGCCTCGGAGAGCACATTTGCGTATTTCGAGGCGCTGAAGGCTTATCTTGGTCGACACGGCAAGCCGGTCGCCTTCTACTCCGACAAGCATTCCATCTTTCGGGTGTCGAACGAGAACGCGGTCAGCGGCAACGGAATGACGCAATTTGGACGGGCCTTATCGGAGCTCAACATCGAGATTCTCTGCGCCAATACCAGCCAGGCCAAAGGCCGCGTCGAGCGTGCGCACCATACGTTGCAGGATCGCCTGGTGAAGGAGCTGCGGCTCGCCGGCATCAGCACGATCGATGCGGGCAACGATTTCCTGCCCAGCTTCGTCGCTCACTACAATGCCCGCTTTGCCAAGCCGCCCGCCCGTGAACAAGACTTCCATCGCGTGCTCGACCCCCGTCAGGATCTCGATGATGTTCTGTGCTGGCGTGAGCAGCGCAAGGTCTCGCATCAGCTGGTGGTGAACTACAATCAAATGAAGCTGACGCTAAGATCTCAGGGTTTGGCAGTTCGCCTGCGCGGCAAGATGGTCGAGATCTATGACTTTCCGGATGGACGGCTCGAGGTTCGCTGGAAAGGCAGATCATTGCCCTACACAGCCTTCGACAAGCTACAGCGGGTCAGTCATGCCGCCATCGTCGAGAACAAGCGCCTCGGCGAGATTCTTGCCTGGATCAAGGAGCGGCAAGACAGTCAACCTCGCTTCAACACTGTTCCGAAGGGCCCGCGCCGATCAAGCCAGAAGTCCGGTCTTATGAAGAACCGGACCTTGCGGATGAACGAAGCCAGCAACTCAGCCCCAAAATCCTCCCGCAGAGGACGGCGCCGCTCCGATACGATGGTCGGCGCGGCGCCGTCTCCTGTCCCCTGACAGGCCGCCCTATGATATTTCTACTTTGCACAAATCGTGACATCTCAACTTGGTTGCAACAGTCGCTGATCGCATATCCGATGTTATGGAATATCGAGGCAACTGATAAGTTTTGCCACCACCTTATCAAGAGGCCAAGCCTTCGGCCGGCGCATGAATGACGTAATCCGCCTCCATGACGAGCGAAACGAACTGTCCTCGAACGAAAGAACGCATCGATTCCAGTCGTCGCGCGTCGTGCAGCTCATGCGGCAATGCCACATTGATCTCGCGGGCAAGGCCAGCACAACGTCTGTGAGTGTGCTATAGAGAGGTACAATCAGGAGCAGATGAGACGAATGGCGAAGAAGCCGGGGATCGGGAAATGCGTACACTGCCTCAAGGACCATGTCGAACTCACGTCGGATCACATGTTTCCGAAATCTTGGTACCCCGATGCGACGCCTGACAACCTAGAGAAATGGCAATTTCCGTGCTGCTTGGAATGCAATCAACAGTATAGCAAAATTGAAAGTGACTTGCTGAACCGCTTTGCGCTTGCGTTGGATGCGAAACACCCGGCATCCCAAGGCCTCATCGAAACTGCGTTGAGAGCAATGGACCCGAACGCTGGAAGGGATGAGAAGGACGCGGCCGCCCGAACCCTCCGCTGCCGGAAAATCTTGGGCGACATGTTTAAGGGCGAGGAGATACCGGAAGACCAGATCCTGTCCGGACTCGGCGAAAGATGGGGCCGAGCAAAAGGCGAGCAACTCGCAGTGCAAATTCCACGTTCCGGTGTTGATAAAATGACGGAGAAGATTGTCCGTGGATTAGTTTATCGTGAGGACGGTCGCTTTATCGAAACTCCCTACGAGGTAAGCACTTACGTTGATGGAGCGGAAGCGGATTTTGCAAGGGAGATGATTCAAAAGGCTGGAAAGGAATATAAGCGCGAGCCGGGCCTTGAGATACGTCGTGCAACAGTTGATAGCGACCCGCGGACTGCAATCTACGAGATAACATTCTGGAAGCAGTTCAAAACGTACGCGACAGTTGGATATGATTGCCCACCCGGCAATCACCTCTTAGACAGAAGTGAGGCGGTCACAGCGGGTGATCTTTGGTGTCATCGAGGTAAAGTGCATAGAATATGGTTGCCTGCCAAGCTGTTTGGAAAGCAGCTACCGAATAACGACTATTGCAGGAAGGCGTTTTAACCTGCCGGTTGAAACACTCCGCTGGCAATTCGTCACAAATGCACATCATGTATACGAAAATGAAGGTAACCGCCTTGGGAGACTTTGCAGAGATATTGAGCCGAGAGTTTAGGTGGCCTAAGCCAGGTGACCAAGCCTTCACAAAATCTAGCGATTGGCAGCAAAATGCTCTGACTACTCAGGGAGTCCATGGCCGTCTCGTGCTCATGATGACGGGATACAAAGAGGCCGCTGACACCCTGGTAGATGAGGCCCAACAGTCGGGGTTCAAGCGCGATACTTTAATTTATCCAGTTATTTTTCTGTACAGGCAGTTCATAGAGCTGGAGCTTAAATATCTAATCTACACATTTGGCGGGCGCGTTGGCGTTGAAGCCAATTGGAAATCGCATGACATCGCGTTCCTTTGGACTGAATTTGTCAAAGTATTGGCAGGCTATGGAGTTCAGGATCCTGACAAAACAGATGCGGTGGTGAGCTCTATTGTAGCCGAATTTGCGAAGGTTGATCCGCAGTCTTACTCATATCGCTACCCAGTCGATACGCGGGGGCACGAGGTCCCGCTCGGTGTGGATGTTCTGAACCTTAGTGCTCTCAAGGACGTTATGGACGGGGTAGGTGGATACTTCACCGGTTGCGACGGATACCTTGATCACCTAGCCGACTAAGACCGTCGCCCAAGGGTATACGCGGCTTTCAGCTCTTCAATTGAGAATGGCGGCTGCCTACGATGTGCCATTCGGTGACAATTGGCGCAAAGTGGCCGAACATCCTCGACTGTTAGGGAGACGACTGTTCCGGCTTCTTGGGCTGCTAGGCTCAACGGATGAAGGTGGTGGACTTCAATGTAACCAGTCCCGATTTCTCCGTAGGTTTCCTGAAAATCAAAACTGCACACCACGCAACGTAGTCCATGCGCCTTTATGGCGTCGTCCCGTAAGGCGGCATTCCGAGCAAAGAAGGTACGCTCACTTCTAAACGCTTCACCTTCCTGATACTCCCTGATGCTCGTAACGATCTCACTTGGACTAGTCGCCAGACGCCCGGTGTAAACGTCAAAGATCTCGACGAGGCGATTCGTAAGCTTTCCCAGGTAAAGACCTTGAGCAACACGGATTCCAGAGCCGTACGTCGCATAGGGATGATGTTTTGGTCTGTTCGGATAGATGTCCTGCCTGATGCTGTCGAGGTTGCCGCTCTCTATCTCTCGCAACAACGGCTGGTGGGACAACGGCGCGAAATTGCGCAGTGGTATCCGATAGTACGCTGGAAAGTCTGCCCAAGCACCTGGCTCAGGCGGTGGCTGCAGAACGCGCTGAGCATTTCCCGATATCTCGGATACTCCGACCAGGGCTCGCCCAGTGTCGATAGTGATCAAGTGGTATACTACGTCACCGAGGACGGGCTCTCGCATTATCTCGTAACGCTTATTGTTGCGTCGATCGGCGGCTGGACTCCAAAGGCAAACACCCAATTCCCACCCTGGGCCACCGTGCCCGTGCGATAGAGCCGAGATTTCGACCCAATACTGCGGCACCTAATTTAGTCCTGCGCTGGTTTCTGGTTTTGAATGAACTGAACTGTTCCGCTGTGTTTGTAGAACAAACGGGCCTTGTTTGAGCCGTTGTAGAAAATCTTGATGTGGTGAATCGCCTTCGGGAATTTGTCCGGCTCAAGCTGAGTTTTGCCGAGAAAGCCTTTGGCACGCGAAATCGCTGCCTGATCGTAGGTATTGCCCTTGGGCACCGGAGAGGATTTGTGGATTGCGAGCGAACCGATTCCGTTGGGTTGGACCATTTCGATGTAGTCGATCAAGAAGTCCGGAATCGCTTGCGGACCGATTTTATCCTTGAGCTCACACAGTGTTTTGGTGCTGGCTTGATCCAGCAATAGCAAGGCCTCCAGCGACGGGTTGTAGTCAAACATTTGAAACGACATCTCGCCCTTATCAAGAACGACCGTGGCGTTGTTAATGCTTGCTTTGGATGCGACTGAAACGCGGCTATCGCCGACCCAAACGGGAGAGCCAAGCTTGTTCTTGATCGTAGCCAGTGCAAGCCGGTGGAATACGAAGCACCTATGCCAATTCGCGTACAACTGCTTGGGAATGGTCAACTCGAAGTGCGGCAAGTACTCCCCACGGGCTCCGAACATTCTCGCGCGCTGAATGTACGTGTCTTGCTGTAGTCTGTTCGCGACATCCCGAGTGAAAAACATTGCAAGCAGGTTCGGGAAGGTCACACCGCGCGAGACGATGTTTCCGCCGATTATGATCGTGAAGGGAGAAGTGGGCTCTGTGGCGGAATCGCCTGCGGCCACTCTGTCACGCTCGCTATTTAAGACGACGGTTGACGCGCGAGAAATATTCTCAAGGGCCCACTTGGTGATCGCGTCAGCGTCAGCCTTCGGATAGAGCGCGTCCGCATTTGTATGAACCTGCGTCACCAGGTGGGCAAACGCCTTGTCGTTGGTGTCGCTGAGGGCGTAAATCAGGTTCTCGATGGTTTTTAGGTCGCTCTCGTGGTCTTGCTTCTTGCCACTGGTGTGTACCAGAAGCGAATAATTCTGCTCCTCGCTGTTGAAGTAGAGGTTTAGATACGCCGAAGTTACCAAGAAGCGGATCAGTGCTTGTTCTGCGTCCTTGGGATCGCCTGACTGGTCCAGCAGCTTCAGGCGGTAAGGAATCTTCTTCTGATCCAAGGGAAAGAATACATCCTGTCCGGTGTATTTCGCATGGGCGGGAAAGTTGACCCATTTTTCAGCATCATTGTGGAACGTATTGTTGAGATCTAAACGGGCCGGCGTTGCGGTTACTCCCGCATAATAGCCGCTCGGACCGATCAACTCCCCTACAAGCTTGTTGATTTTCGTCTTGGTACCTTTGTTTATCTTTGCGTTCGGACTGGCGTAGTCGGCTTCGTCATCGATCACGACCACCGATTTTACACCTGCGAGACGCTCAATAAGCTTCTCGAGGTCGCGAGCGTTCTTTTTACAGAAGATAACCGCCTCTTGGGTCTTTAGGTTCTTGTTTGTGTTCAGCAGCTCCGAAGAATTCTTGGCGGCTGGCGCTAGGCCCGAGCCTTTAAAGCGTCGGAGATTCTGCGTGAGGAGGTCCACGCTATCGTTCATGAGGTGGACAATCGTCTTGTGTCCGTCGTCCAAAAGCTTTGCCGTGAGACAGATCATCATCTCAGTTTTGCCGCTTTGCGGCTCCCCATAGATGATGAGCGAAGATTTCTTTGCTGTCTTCAGATTCTCAATTGCGCCCTTAACGGCCTCCTCAATGCAGTCGGTGGGAATTCCCTTGCTCTGAAGGCGATACAGCTGCTTTTCGTAACGCCCCGAAAGCTTCGTAGTCTTCTTGAATTTTTCAACGTTCACCGCCATTTTCAATTTTTCTAACTAATTCTTGGTGAACGTGAGCACAGTCTCTGTGCGCATGCGCTTACTGAGCGGGCCCGATGTGAGAGGCAGGTAGCGGCTTCGCTCAGGAAGGTCGCGCTCTACCTTGCTTGTGACTATTAGTCCCGCTCGCTCTCCTGCACGGGCTACCCCCTCGGAATTTCGAATAAAGGTACCCTTCAAACACGAGTTTCCGACCACCAAAACTGCCTTACCGTTGGGCTTCAATACTCGCGCGATCTCAGCCATCATGGTGCTTACGTCTTGAGCATAGCGATCGATCATCGCGCGATGTCGATTTTCCATCCCCTTCGTATTGGCCATCGCCCGCGCGACATCTTGAACCGATGTGTCGGCGGCGCTAGGGCCGCGCTCTGCGCCGATGCTTTCCGATCTGATCGTCCGTAGATCTCTCAATCGATAACCGAGCCAAACAAGCGCAAGGCGATGCCCTCGCATGTAGTCGATAGCATTCAGATAAGGTGGGGAGGTCACCACAGCATCTACGCTATTGGCGCGTAAGGTGAGTGATCGAGCGTCTCCCAACTGAAGCTTTACATTGCCCTTTGGAGGGGACGACAAAAGCAGCCGCGATAGATTGTTGATGGCTTGCTCAAAACCAGCAAAGACATCGTAATCAGATTTGGTCGCAACCTTGTGGGGACGGCTGTGCGAAGTATCTCTCGCGAGCGAGGCGCCTTTTTCTTTGGTTACGATAATACGGCTCAATGCCAGCTTGACGACATTAAGCGCAGTAACTTGGTTTTCCGGGTGGCGCGCTTCAAATGTATATAGCGCGTAGGCCAGCCGTTTGAGGCACCGCCTTTGTTTGAGTCCGAACCAATATTTTACGAAGGCGGCAGTCTCCTCATCTTCCATCCACGGAAGAGAGGCATTTCCGGCCCTTGCGCTCCTGGCTATTTTGAGCACGGCCGCCGCAACGCTGCTTATCTCGTTTGACTCGACCGGTGTGGTCCAGACACTAGCCATTAGGACGGCTAAAGGATCCATGTCGAAGCCCAGGGCACGCAATCCCAATTCCGAGGCATGCCTGATCACCGTGCCAGAGCCGGCCATCGGATCGAGCACAATGCTATTGGGCTTGAGACTGGTAAGCTCGCCTATAGCAAGCTCAGGGGCCATTCGAGCGGGGAACGGGTGAACGGGGCGAATCATTTAGACTTCTCCGACGCGGTTGTTTTTGTTTCGTGCAATGCTTCCAACTGGCTGGAGACCGCTGCGGCAACCCTTTCAGAGCTGGCATTGATGATGATCTTATCACCCTCGATACCGATAAGGTCGGGCACGAGAATGGATAGGCCTTTCACGAGAGCAATGACATCGTCTTCTTTTACGGCCACGGCGTTCAGGTGCTGCCGGCAGGCCATGACTACGGTTGAGGCGGAGAGGCTGTCAGGAACAACATTCTTCAGATGGTCAAGGGCCTTCAAGAATATGTCGATCGTCAATATTCGCTGAGTCTTGAGGGCCTTGCCAAGGTCAAAGACCCATTCCGCTAGCTTTTTGGGGTCGTGGAAGCTGAATATCTGTCGAAGTTTTGGTAGGGGAAGTGCACCATACTCGACGGTGTATTCCAACAGCCGACCGAGATCGTGGGCGGTCATGGGAGTGATTCCCAGGTCTGTACAGCGATTTACAAGGGCTCCGTCGCTGTATCCTGGAGCCACAACGAGCGCGTAGTCAGCACCGTATTTCTTCCGGTGCTCATTTACGGCGTCGAGGCTGATATTGCCGGTTTTGGCGACCTCGTGCTTCGACGATTTCGCGTCGAACGTGAAACTGTAAAGAGGTGGGTTCGGCTTGTCGGCGGTCGGTGTCTTGAGCGTCGGCGAGGCGAATGCACTGGCAACACCCTCTGGCTCTCCAGATTTTGCCAGATCCCTTACCGAGAACCCAAGATATGTAAGAGCATCGGACACCACCTGTTCGAGGCGTTTGCTGTTCTCACTGTCGTTTTGCATTTCGCGCAAGAGGCGGGCGATGTATGTGCCGGACCGTCGTTGTTGCATGGCGCGGAAGCGCAGGAGCCTGTCGCGATACTGCCTAATGTTGTCTAGGGCCGAAGTTTCAACGCCAACATCCAGTGCGTAGACATCGGTCAACAGATTGACCATCGCAAACGTCCGCACGAGCTCCTTCTCGGCCTTGCTTCGACTATGCTCGACTACGAACGGGTGATTGTTGTTAACGACAATTGAGTTATCGGAGATTCGAAACTTCACGAAACTGTCGTCGTCAGCCTTCTCGTATTTGACCTCTCCTAATGCGCTCTTGATATTATCGGCTGTGTTCTTCTGCCATGACTCCTTTTTCTCGGCTCGATTCTGAATTCCAGAGTCATCGAACATGTCTTTTGGCAATGCGCGAGTTGAACTAAGAACCTCAGACACAATGTTACGCAGTGGGTTGAGAGATACGACGCCGAGCGATTTGACGAGGACGTCCCCGCCGTCGGGCATTCGTGCATCGTCATCGCTGTCGTACTGACTTCTGGACTTGTTGAAGATCTTGCGTAGAAATCCACGGAATATCTGCAATTCGCGCGTTTCTCTGAACCTTTCGCGGTCGGTGGTGAGCAGGCCATTGAGGCCATCAGCACGGACGGTCATGCGGAAGCGCGCCCACGCCGCATGACTAAGGTTTTCCTCGCCGAAGCTAGGGTCGTTTTGGTTTACCACGCGGCCAAGTACGTTTACGTGAAAGCCATTGGAGGCACCGCGTTCTTCACTCTTACCAACGGCGATAGAATCGCGGAAAAGCTTTACCTGGCCAGTTATCTTCCCAACTTGGGGGATAACCACGTGCGGCACGGGTTTGTCGAACGCTTCGATTTTGATTGTTTCTTCTTTGGTCGTTTGGCCACCGGCTCCGTCCGGTTGAGCCATCTCAAGCTCGAATTCTGTCAAACCCAGCTGGGGACCAATGATCCATTCTTTAGAGACAGGCGCGTCAAACTTCGAGGAAGTTAGCACCTCGCCGTTGATGCTGATGGCCATCTCACTCCCGAATGGAAGGGCCGCCTCAAGCATCCTTCGCAGCACGCCAAGTTTCAACTGCCGCCCGACAGGCTTTAGTTCCGAGAGGACAACTAGGGTCCACGCCTTGGAAGATGGCTTTTGAAGCGCACTTTTTTCCGCGCCGAATTCGTCAATTGGAAGCGCGTCTTGGGGCTTTGGAACGCCGCTCTCAATCAATTTGAGCAGTTCGGGACCACCGTAGACGGTCTTCAACGCCTCCCCTAGGTCTTCAGGGCTAACGTCAAATAGATCCAGCTGCAGGGTGCTCAGAAGCTTCCCAGATTTCTTGCCGGTTTGGTCGATGGAATTATAGTCCATCGTGACGCGCCGGATCTTTCCGTCTGCAGCTTTGCAAATATAGGTAAGCTTGCCGGCGAGTACGTAGGTTGCAAGCTTGCCGATCCCAAACTTTCCTATGACGTGCCGGCCGTGCTGTTGCGGCTTGTCCGTCTTGGGCGAGAAGGCAATGTGCCAGAGTTCACGAAGGCCAGCCTCATCCATCGACGCCCCGTTGTCGAGGACGCAAAGCGTGGCTGCGGGATCGTGCAGATTGTCGGGTATCCGGATGTCTACGCAGTCAGCGCCTGCATCCCAGCCATTTGAGATCAGCTCCTCAAAGGCTTTTTGAGGTGACGAGTATAGCTGTTCGCTAAAATGCTTGAGGAACTGGGCGCTGAGCTCGACCGGAATCTTAGTCGGCGCCTCCTTTCCGATCGTGTCCGGCAATATTGGCAGCGCCTGGCTCTTGGCCGGCGCCGCTGGCACCTGATTCATTTGCCCCGCCCGTTAGTCATTTCTATATCAGGATAGCACCACAACTAATGTGGGTGGACAACCCTACACACAATCGCGGCAAAAAGGATGGTGCGACCGCTGGACTCGAACCCGGCCGCAGTCGAATTTTGTGCTACGCGCGTGCTAGGCTACTTGCAAAAGTCAAAGGGTTAGACCCTCGCAGGATGAAAGAAGACATCCCGACGCATTGATAAACTCAACGTACTGTGCCGCAAATTTCCGACCATTCTGGCCAGCACTCAGTGCGATCGAACCCGTCTCCGGCCTAGGTCTTCTAAAACGGGAATATTTTATTAGACGACCGGAGAATACTGACCCCATTTCAGTCGGCTTGGCGGAAACTCGGTCTATGCTGAGGATACCATCGCGTGAAAAGCCTGCTATTGGCGGCCTTTCTCGCAACTAACAGAGAAATTCTCCAAATCACACACTGGCTGGCTGGGGTGGAAGGATTCGAACCTAGACCCTCCCATTTCGCATTAAAAACCGCTGGCAATCAGGCACAAAAGGAGCATTGCTATACGCGTCAGCCGCCCAAAAGGCGGCCCCTGAGGTCACCCCGCCGAGCGTGGGGTCGAGGTCGTGCGGCAGACGTTGCCGCGACAATCTCAGGAGATTTCCGTGACAAAAGCCAAGAAAGCCTCTCCGAAACGCGCAAAGAGCTCACCCCGACAGACAACTTCGCATTCCGCACCGCAACGAAGAACCAAGCCAATTGGCTCCGCCTCGTCCCCAGCTGAAAGAGTAGTTAGCCGCGAAACTAAACGCGAAAAAGTGCTGGTGATGCTTCGGTCCAATCGGGGCGCGACGATAGAAGCAATTGTGAAGGCGACAGGCTGGCAACAGCACTCAGTGCGCGGCTTCCTAAGCGGTGTTGTGCGCAAGCGGCTGAAACTAGACCTTGCCTCGGAGAAGCCAGGCAAGGATCGCATCTATCGCATCAAAGCTGCACGATCATCAGCAGCCAAAGCTACCGCGACTGGCTCCATGGCCTAGCCATGGTCCGCACGCGCGGCTTGAGGCAGCCTTTGAAGAACTCGATCGAAGAAGAGATCGCGCAGTTGCGCGGTCTTGATCTGCGCGGGTTGCAGGCCCGCTGGAAGATCACCTTCCGAAAGCCTGCCCTCCCCCATCTGCCGAAACACTTGCTGTTTGGCATCCTTGCATATCGGCTGCAGGCTGATGCATTCGGCGATCTCGACGCGGCGACAAAAGCCGCACTTGAACAGAGCGGCGGAGCCAAGTCTCGGGGCGTAGTCGCATCTCAGCTTGATGATCATGATCAGCGACAGGCCAAGCCGGAAGCTGGCACTGTTCTAATGCGGGAGTGGAAGGGCCGCGAGCACCGCGTCATGGCGATGGCAGATGGCTTTGCCTGGAATGGGAAAACCTACAGGAGCCTTTCCGCAGTTGCATTAGCGATGACAGGCACGCGTTGGAACGGTCCGAGGTTTTTCGGTCTGCGAGACGGCACCATAGACAAAAAATCAAGGACTGACCGATGAATGATCGCAAGAGCATTCGATGTGCGATCTATACTCGCGTTTCGACCGATTTAGGCCTTGATCAGAATTTCAACTCTCTCGATGCCCAATACGAGGGTGCATCTTCTTACATCAAAAGCCAAGCACACGCGGGATGGATCCAGCTTCGCAAACGGTACGACGATGGTGGTTTCTCCGGAGGATCGACTGATCGTCCCGCACTCCAGCAACTCCTAACTGACATTCAGGAAGGGAGGATCGACGTCATTATCGTTTATAAAGTCGACCGCCTGACGAGATCACTCGCCGACTTCGCCAAGCTTGTTGAGCTTTTCGACAAGCACGGCGTCTCGTTTGTTTCGGTTACGCAGCAATTCAACACCACGACCTCCATGGGACGCCTGACGCTCAACGTGCTGTTGTCCTTCGCCCAATTTGAACGAGAAGTTACGTCAGAGCGTATTCGAGACAAGATAGCGGCCTCAAAACGCAAGGGACTTTGGGTTGGGGGCGTCGTTCCACTAGGGTACAAAGCCAAGGATCGCAAGATCACCATTGCCGAGAGCGAGGCCAAGACTGTTCGTCATATCTACCATCGCTATCTCGAACTCGGCAGCATCAACGCTCTCCTTGAGGATCTAAGAAAAGGCAAGATCACGACGAAGCGCCGATCTCTATCGACCGGCAAGGTCATCGGAGGTATTCCTTTCGGCAGAGGGCCGCTTTCTCACCTCCTCCGCAACCGTTTCTATATCGGTGAGGTCAAATATAAGAACGAGATATTGCGCGGCGAGCAGAAGCCGATCCTTGATCGTAAGTTGTTTGATGCCGTCCAGACCAAACTCGACCAGCAACGTCAAGCGACCGCCACAGCCCGAAGCAACTCAGGGGCTTTCCTCATGGGCCTCATCTTCGATGACGGTGGCAACCGAATGACACCTACATCGAAAATCAAGAAAGGTGTTCGCTATCGCTATTACATATCGACCGCACTCATTCAGGGCGAATCCCGCAAGGCCGGCAGTGCGGCGCGAGTGCCGGCCCCACTAGTCGAGAAGCTGGTGATCGACGCCGTCCAGAAACGACTAAAGCAGAATGAAAACGACGCCGCGTTGGTCGTTCGTGACCACATTGCGCGGGTCGAAGTGGGGCTGAAAACCTTGAAGATTCATCTCGCGACCAAGGCTAGCGAACGAAAAACTACGCAAAAATCACAACGTAGCAAGCCAAACATTCTCCTCGTACCTTGGTCTAAGCCGTCCTCCAAAGTCGCAAGAGAAATTATCCCGCCAGCAAGGTCATCACGGCGCATCGATAAACGACCAATCCGATCTGAAACACGAGCAAAGCTCGTCCAGGCGATCGCTCAAGGCCGATGTTGGGTCGATGAACTCGTCTCGGGCAGCGTAACATCTACTCAACAAATCGCCTCGCGCGAGCAATGCAGCCTGCGGCAAGTTAATCTGACGATTTCGCTAGCGTTTTTGTCCCCCACCTTGGTCAAGGCTGCTGTGGATGGGCATCTTCCGAGAGGAATTGGAATCTCGAACATTCGCGATTTGCCATACCTCTGGGCAGCCCAACACCGAAGCCTCGGCCTGCAGGCTTAATTGGCTGGCTGGGGAACAGGATTTTTCGGCCGCAGAGACAAACCGGCCAATTTGGCTGAATGCGGGTCTCTGAGACCAATTTAGCGACAGGCAGTTTCAGAAAGCCCGCCAATAGCGGGCTTTTCTCGTCGCTCTCGCGATGTCGAAGATATTGAAGGACTGTGTGGTGGGCCCGGCAGGACTCGAACCTGCAACCAGACCGTTATGAGCGGTCGGCTCTAACCATTGAGCTACAGGCCCCGCCGGTCCCCAATCAGGCGGACGGTGCATGCTCCCAATACAATGACTGCTGCTCTCGGGCAATCGCAGGTGCGCGCCTTCCGGATCATATCCTGACTTGCCAGGCGAGTTGGCAGCAATTTCGGCAGCTTCAGCCGAAAACCCACGCCTCGCTGCCTCGTTCAGGCCCTGTCACCCGCCAGTTCGTCAATCGCGCCATAGACCAGATCAAGGTCGTCGGCGGTGCTGCAATAAGGCGGCATGATGTACACCGTGCTGCCGAGGGGACGAACGAGCAGTCCGCGCGCGAGGAAGCCGCGATAAAGACGCGGTCCGATGTCGGCGAGATAACCGGCATCCTTCGCCACGATGTCCAGCGCTGCGATGGTCCCGATCTGGCGGACACTCGCAAAGCGCGGATCATCGCCAAAGCGAGCGAGCTGCTCCTTATGCAAGCCGGCGATCGAAGCGATGCGCTCCATCACCGGTTCGCGCTGCCAGACTTCCAGATTGGCCAAGGCCGCCGCACAGGCAACCGGGTTAGCCGTGTACGAACTGGAGTGAAAAAACGTCTTGCTGCGATCCTGCGAATAATGCGCGTCGAAGATATCGGCGCGGCACAGGGTCACCGCCAGCGGCACCGAGCCTCCTGTGAGGCCTTTTGAGTAACATCCGATATCCGGCGTCACTCCGGCTTGCTCGCAGGCGAACAGCGTGCCCGTGCGGCCCCACCCCGTCATCACCTCGTCGGCGATGAACAGGACGTCATGCGCCGCGCAGATGCTTTTCATTTCCGCCAAAACGCTCGGCGGGTAGATCAGCATACCGCCGGCGCCAAGGACAAGCGGCTCAACGATAAGCGCAGCGACATCACCGCGTTTACAGGCAACCCTCAAGGCATCGAGCGTCCTGTCTTCCAGACCGCCTGCGGGAAACGGAATCCGTTCGACATCGAACAGCAACGGCGCATAAGGCGCATTGAACACACCGCGCTCACCCACCGACATGCCGCCGATTGTGTCGCCATGATACGCGCCCTCCAGCGCGAGAATGCGGCTGCGCTGGATCCCCTTGTTCTGCCAGAAGCCCAGCGCCATCTTCAGCGCGACCTCAACCGAGGTCGACCCGCTGTCGGAGAAGAAGACGTATTCAAGCTCCGGCGGTGTGATCGAGATCAGATGCCGCGCCAGCTTCTCCGCAGGCTCGTGGGTAAAGCCTGCAAAAATGACCTGATCGAGCCGGTCAATCTGATCCTTGATCGCCTGCACGATATGTGGATGGCGATGACCGTGGGTGATCACCCACCATGATGAAATCGCATCAAAGATACGGCGCCCGTCCGCAGCCTCCAGCCATGCCCCCTCACCTCTTGCGATCAGCGTCGGATCGGGCTGAACGGCATGCTGTGTGAAGGGATGCCAGACGGGAGACTCTGTCATCAGCTCGCACACTTCAGAAAGTCTTCTCTGTTGAAGTTCTGTGCAAACGCGGCGCGCAAGGTCTCCTGCGTCAGCGATGCGAGATACGGCAACCTGCCCAGACGCGGCACCTGCCCCATTTTGCAGATGATCCGTTCGGACTCGGAATTCTCGTCTCCGATGAACGCCACACCGAGCAACGGAATCTTGCGCGCACGCAGTGCTTCGATCGAGAGCAGGCTGTGGTTGATGGTGCCGAGCGTGGTGCGTGCGCACAGAACGACCGGCACGCGCCATTGGGCCATGACATCGGCATAGGTCAGGGTTTCAGTCAGCGGCACCATCAGGCCGCCGGCTCCCTCGATCACCAGCGGACCATCGGTCTGCGGCAAGGCCAGCTTCTGCGGATCAATCACAACACCGTCGATTTGTGCGGCGAAATGCGGTGAGGCTGGTGTCTTCAGTCGATACACTTCAGGGACGAGGCGCTTCGCGGGAAGTCCGGAGAGCCGCATCACGGTTTCCCGGTCGGTCTCCTCATCGAGTCCCGCCTGGACCGGCTTCCAGTAGAAAGCATCAAGCGCACCCGCAAGCGCCGCCGAAAACACCGTCTTGCCGATGCCGGTGTCCGTCCCCGTGACAACAACACGCACGCTCATGCCGCCTTCCGCATATCTTCGGCAAGCGCCTCGAACAATTCCGCGACCGCCGCTTCATCGACATTCAATGTCAGGGCGATGCGCAGCCGGGCCGTTCCCTCCGGCACCGTCGGCGGACGGATCGCGCGAATGTCGAACCCGCGCTCCTGAAGAGATGCCGCGACCGCGACAGCCGCCCGATCGGCGCCGATCACGATCGGAATGATTTGAGAGCCGGACGGCGCGATACCGCAGCGTTGGCGCAGTTTCTCACCCGAGAAGCGAACCAGCCGCGCCAGCCTTTCGCGGCGCTCCGGATCGGTTCTGGACATCTCGATGGCGGCGCGCGTGATCGCGGCCGTCAGCGGCGACGGGGCGGTTGCAAAAATGAAGGGCCGCGCACGGTTGACCAGAAAATCGCGGATAACGCGCGGCGCCAGGATGAATCCGCCGACCGTTCCCAGCGCCTTGCCGCATGTATGCAAGGTGATGACGTTCTCGCGTCCTTCAAACCGAGCCGCCAGTCCCCGCCCCTGAGGGCCGAGCACGCCTGTCGCATGCGCTTCGTCGATCACAATCATCGCGTCGTGACGATTGGCGACGTCAAACAATCCGGCAATGTCCGGGCTGTCGCCATCCATGCTGTAGAGACTCTCTGCCGAAATCCAGGGCGTGCCCTTGCCGCCAGCGGATCGCCAGCGGACAATCGCCGCGTCGAATGCATCGACATTGTTATGGGCGACCGCGACATGCTCGGTACGGCCGCTGCGCAGGCCCTCGTGAACGCTGGCGTGAACCAGTTCATCGTGAACCACCAGATCGCCACGCTGCGGCAGCGTCGAGAAAATCGCGAAGTTCGCAACATAGCCGCCGCCAAAATACAGCGCCGTCTCCGCGCCGAAATAGGCAGCGGCCTCACGCTCGAGTGCTTCGTGCTCGTCGTGATTGCCGCGCAACAGCCGCGATCCGCCGGCCCCGACAGGAACGCCACGCGCAATCGCGTCCGATGCCGCCCGCTTCAATTCCTCGGACTCCGCAAGCCCCAGATAATCGTTCGATGTAAAGTCTGTTCCTGCGCGCGCCCGAAGGGAGCGCAAACGGCCGCGCCCTGCAAGATCGTTCAAATCGGCTTCGAACTTCTCGTGCATTGCGTGACTCCCAATTTGAAGGACCAGGATGCGGTTATCACAGGACGCGCCGTCGCGGGCTTGCGTCAACCCTCCGCTCGATCAGAGCTTCTGATTTTTTTCGTTGACGAGAACCACACGCGGCTGAAACTGCCTTGCTTCAGCCTCTTCAAAATTCGCATAGGCTACGATGATGACCTTGTCGCCCATCATGGCCAGCCGGGCAGCGGCACCGTTCAGGCCGATGATGCCCGAACCCGCAGGCGCCTCGATCACATACGTGGAAAACCGCGCGCCGGTGTCGATGTTGTAGATGTCGACCCGCTCGTTGATGAGAAAGCCGGCCGCGTCGATCAGTGTGCGGTCGATGGAGATTGATCCCTCGTAATGAAGGTCCGCCTCGGTGACGCGCGCGCGGTGAATCTTGCCCTTCATCAGCGTGACGTGCATCGGCCCTGCCCTGTTCCACGCGCGGACTTTCGCGCGAAAGTCCGTTAGGACGGCCCGTTTCCGAGGTCAAGATGCCGGGAGAGGATATCTGTCAGGCAAAAGCCACGCCACGGCGGCGCGCGCGCAACAACAGTGCGACAACAATGGTGATATTCAAGGCATTCCAGCCGACGCCGTTCAAAAATGCCGCTGCATAGGAGCCGGTCATATCGAAAATAACACCGGACACCCACCCGCCGAACGACATCCCGAGCACCGATGCGAAAATGACGATGCCCACGCGCGTGGCGGCTTCGCTGGCCGGCATCGATTCCCGGACGATGATGGCATAGCTCGGAACAATACCGCCCTGAAACAGCCCGAACATCGCAGAGATGACATAGAGCGACGTCAATCCGTCGAAGAACAGATAAAACATCAGCGCGACGCCCTGTGCGATCGAGCCGACCAGAAGGGTACGCAATCCGCCGATGCGGTCCGCGAGAAATCCGGAACCGATCCGGCTGATAATGCCAAATGCCAGCATCAGCGACAGCATTTCCGCGCCGCGCGCCACGCCGTAACCGAGGTCGCCGCAATAGGCGACGATATGGACCTGCGGCATCGACATCGCCACGCAGCAGGCAATGGCGGCGATGCCCAGCACGGCAGTCAGCGCATTGGTGCCGATCTGCAGATCGACACGCGGCGGCGGCGCGTCCGCATGCGAGCGGGTTGTTTCGCCGCCCATCTGCCAGCGCAGGATCGCGACCACAACAGCCATGACGATCGCGCAGCCGATTCCAATCGCGATGTGCGTGGCGCGCCATCCGGCATAGGCGGTGCCGCGCTCGACAACAGTCGGCCAGAACGTCCCGGCGATGTAGTTGCCGCTCGCGGCGATGGTCACCGCGAGACCGCGATGCTTGTCGAACCAGTGCGAGGCTTCCGTCATCAGCGGACCGAAGGTCGCCGCGGCACCAAGGCCGATCAGGAAGTGCATCAGATTGAATTGCCACAGCGCGGCCGAATAGCCCGCGCCAAGGTAGCCGAGCAGCATGGCGACGATGCCGATCGCAATCGCCGTCACGATGCCGAGACGATCGGACAGCTTGCCCATCATCACGCCGCCCGATCCGAAACCGAGCATGGCGAGTGTGAAGGCAAGAGACGCGGCACCGCGGGTCGCGCCGAAATCCGCCTGGACCGTCGGCATCACCACGACCACCGACCACATGCCGACGCTGCCGATCGACCCGATGATCAGGGCAACGGCCAGCCTGGACCACGCAGCGCGTGAGTCCGGCGTAAAGACCGCTGGATGAGACTGAGAATCGACTGAGCCCGGCACGGGTGAAACTTCGTCCGCCCGGCTTCGCGGGTCAAGTCATTCTCCGAATGGCCGTCATGCGAGAATATCATCCTCCTGAGCAGGGTGATTTCCGGCTTCGTTTTCCTCGTTAACCCTTTGCTAACCATACACCGGGCAAATTTTGCCGGGTGAAGTCGAGTGTCGTCGGTCGCAGAACGGGGAATGCCCGTGGATGCCAGTGCGGTGCCTCACTTTAGGAACGGTGGCCCTTCGGCCGCCGCTCAAACCTTTGGGGCTCGCGAGCGGCATTCGCGGGGGGAAGCGGCGACTATGGTTGATGTAACGGCAGGCCAGGGCAGCGCGGAGACAACGTCCGGATTTCCCAGCCTTAACGAAATCGGCGCCATCCTCAAACGCGGCGACCTTGCGCTGGCGTTCGGTGTTCTGACCATTCTGGTCGTCTTGATCTTGCCGCTTCCAGCGGTGGTGCTCGATCTGTTTCTGGCGATCTCCATCACCTTGTCGATTCTGATCCTGATGACCGCCCTGTTCATTCAGGCGCCGCTGGAATTCTCGGCGTTCCCGACTGTGCTCCTGATCTCGACCATGCTGCGCCTGTCGCTCAACCTGGCGTCGACCCGCCTGATCCTCTCGCACGGCCACGAGGGCACCGCCGCCGCCGGCCACGTCATCGAGGCGTTCGGCAGCTTTGTGATGGGCGGAAATTTCGTCATCGGCATCATTGTCTTCACGATCCTGATTATCGTGAACTTCGTGGTCATCACCAAGGGTTCGGGCCGCATCGCCGAAGTCGCCGCGCGCTTTCACCTCGACTCGATGCCCGGCAAACAGATGGCGATCGACGCCGATCTCTCCGCGGGCCTGATCGACGAAAAGACCGCGAAGCAGCGCCGCAAGGAACTTGAAGATGAAAGCGGCTTCTTCGGCGCCATGGACGGCGCCTCCAAGTTCGTGCGCGGCGACGCCATCGCGGGCCTGCTGGTGGTGTTCATCAACGTGATCGGCGGCATCATCATCGGGGTTGCGCAGCAGGGCATGGGCTTCGCCGATGCCGCGCGCACCTACACCCTGCTTACGGTCGGCGACGGCCTTGTCACGCAGGTGCCGGCGCTGATCGTCTCGACCGCAGCGGGCCTGCTGGTTTCCAAGGCCGGTGTCAGCGGTGCGGCTGACAAGGCCATGATGAAGCAACTGTCCGGCTATCCGCAGGCGCTCGGCATGTCGTCCGGCGTGATGCTGGTGCTGGCGCTTCTTCCCGGCATTCCCATGCTTCCGTTCCTTGTGCTGGGCAGTGGCGCCGGCTGGCTGGCATGGAAAGCCCGGAACCGGAAGCGGACCGTCAACGCCGAGGAGGCGCGCGAGGCAGCGGCACCGGCCGCAGCGGCAGCCGCCGAGGAACCGATCGCAAGCGCGCTCAAGATCGACGACCTGAAGATCGAACTCGGCTACGCACTGCTGCCGCTGGTGAACGGACCGGACGGCACCGATCGGCTGACCGATCAGATCAAGGCGCTGCGCCGTTCGCTCGCCACCGAAATGGGCTTTGTCATGCCCGCCGTCCGCATTCTCGACAACGTGCAGCTCGAAGCCAACACCTACGTCATCAAGATCAAGGAAGTGGACGCGGGCACCGGCCGCATCTGGGCCAACCAGTTCATGGTGATGGATCCATCCGGCAACCAGGTCACCATCCCCGGCACCCACACCACCGAACCGACATTCGGATTGCCCGCCACCTGGGTTGAGGCAGCGTTCAAGGAAGAGGCCTCGCTCAAGGGCTATACGGTGGTGGATTCCGCAACGGTCCTTTCCACACACCTCACCGAACTGCTCAAGAGCAACATGTCGGACCTCCTGTCCTACGGCGAGGTGCAGAAGCTGCTCAAGGATCTGCCGAAGGAACAGGGCGAACTGGTCAAGGACATCGTTCCAAACCAGATCACGGTCTCCGGCATCCAGCGCGTCCTGCAGCTTCTTCTGGCCGAACGCATCTCGATTCGCGATCTCTCGACGATCCTCGAAGGCATCGCCGATGGCCTCGCCTTCTCGCGCAATCCATCGACGCTTGCCGAGCACGTCCGCGCCCGGCTGGCGCGGCAGATCTGCGCGCAGAATACATCCATGAATGGCTATCTGCCCCTGATCGCCCTCAGCGCCAAGTGGGAACAGGCCTTCGCGGAATCCCTGATCGGAACGGGAGACGAACGCAGCCTCGCGATGCAGCCGTCGCGCCTGTCGGAATTCATGAGCCTTGTGCGCGACCGTTTTGAGCAGGCGGCCCGCGAGGGCGAAGCACCCGTGCTGGTGACCTCGGCCGCGATCCGGCCATTTGTGCGCTCGCTGGTGGAACGATTCCGCGCCCAGACGACTGTCCTGTCGCAAGCGGAAATCCATCCTCGTGCCCGATTGAAAACGGTCGGAAGCGTCTAGTCCGGCACCGCTTCAAGAGCGAAGCACCTGCGGCATTCTGGCCACAGACAAGCCTTTCGTTAAAAAACGGAAATTTCTGTGCTGCGATGCAGCAAGACGAGTCCGTTTAATTAGCTGATTCTGCTGCAGAATCGGGAGTGGTTTACGGTCCTCTCGTTTGTTCAAGACATTTCACTCGTTTGTGAACGCCGCTTGGAAACGAATCCCTGCCAATCTAGTTGTTAGAGCGTGAGGCTTTGAACTCACGGGCTGGCGGACGCGACAAACGTCTGACTGCATCGAAAAGGCGGCGGGAGGTTTGTATGAACCATTCGTTTTATAGTGCGGACCGCATGACACACTTGAAGATCGTTGTTGTGGCGCTCGTCGCCGCGATCGGTGTTGCCGGTCTGGGAATTTCTGCGCGCCTTGCGGACACCGGCTTTACACAGACGGCCCGCGCCACTGGTCCGGCGATCAAGGCGAATAAGGCTGTTGTTCTCACAAGCTCGGAGCAGTCAGCGATCCGGTAAATAAGGTTTTACGAATTCACAAGGCTCTCTTCCCCGCCCCCCGAAGTCGCCTTGTGATTGCTCAGAAGACCCCAAGTCTGAGACCAGAAAACGCCCGCTCCCCACGGGCGTTTTTTGTTGCCTGCATTAGCGCGGCAGTGCCGAAGCTGGCAGCGCGGGAACGCTCTCGATCAACTTGCCGGTATAGACAATCGGTCCTGTGGCGACGCCGGTCGGCGACCCGCCTTCCGGTTCGACGGTTACGGCATACGTCGCCTTGTTGATCGTGTCGCTGTCGTAGTCAGCGAGTCCGGGGCGAATGGTGAAGTCGCTGCCGCCGATCACGCCAAGCGAGCGCGGCCGCTGCAGCTTGTCGGAAACCAGCCACAACTCATAGCTCTTGCCGGGCGCAGGCGCGGCGCCGACCTTTCGTACAGTGAAGTTCTTCGTCTCCGTATCGACTGTGAGAATGAAGGCGGGCGCGGAAGGATTCTGCTGAAGGATTGCGACGAACTGCGCGGCCTGTGCGGACGCGGACGCAGGTGCCGGGACCTTGACTTCCACAACCTGGATCTGCGGCTTGATCCGCAGCTTCTCGGGCAGCAATTCCGGACGATAGGCCTGCAGCGCGATGACCGCGGCCAGCGAAGCCGCAACAGCGGTCATGAACCAGCCGAACGTTTGCGGAGCGTTATTGCGGCGGGCCAGCGGAACAACATTCGATGGCGCTTCGGCGACGGGCTCAGGCACGACATCGGGAGCCGTTGGCGCGGCCGGTGGCTCGGTCGTTGCAGCCGGCGTAATGGATTGCTCTGTGATTTCCGGCGCGCGCGGCTCGAGCAGCTTCGCCAGCATCGCGTCGTCCGGCTCGGTCGGCTCGATCGGCTTGGGCGCTTCCGGAGTGGAGGACAGGGTTTCCACCGGCGGCACCGCCACGGGCGGGGGTTCGGCGGGCTTCGGCTCCTCGACAACAACAGGCTGCGGTCCGACAAGACCAAGCTCGGCGCTGATCTTGTCCCACAGATGCGGCGGCGGCTCGACCGGAGCGACCATCTGGTGCAACGGACCGAGCTTGCGATCCCACGCATCGACCACTTCCATGAAACCGTGGTCGACAATCATCATGGTTTCGACAAGCGCGCGCTCATCGGCGCTCAGGGTGCCGAGCGCATATTCAGCCGCAAGCGCGATATGATCTTCGCTATAGTTCATCTCGATCCGACCCGATTATCCCAGTCCCAGACAGCCGCGGATTTCGATCATGCTGCGCCTCAACCACGTCTTGACCGTATTCAGGGGCGTATTGAATTTTTCGGAGAGTTGTTCGCGGCTCCATCCGTTGTAATAAGCCAGCAGCACCATCCTTTGCCGCTCGGGATCGAGCAGTCCGACACACTCCAGTATCCGCTTCAGTTCCTCGGTCATCTCCTTGCGCGCAAGCGGATCGGGCGTATCGGACGCCACTTCCATGGCCGCCGGTTCGTCCTCCAAAGAGGTCTCGCTACGCTTGCGTACGACATCAATGGCCCGATTGCGGACAATCGAAACCATCCAGGTAATGGGCGACGCCAGCGAGGCATTGAACTGTCCCGCGCTGTGCCAGATCTTGACGTAGGCTTCCTGGACGACTTCCTCCGCAAGATCCTGACGCCTCAAGATACGAAGGGCCACGCCAAAGAGTTTCGCGCGGGTGGCAGCATAAAGGCGCTCAAACGCAGCCTCGTCCCCCTTCGCAACCGATGCGAGCAGCCAGATCAACTCAGCCGGCGTCAGCATAATCCCCTCAAAAAACGTCGCTCCGCCGTTCCCGGCAGGAATGGAAATCGAAATGGCGGTTTTGCCCGTTATCTTTCGCCCAGTCGTATCACATTAAGCCGTATCACATCTTGCGGATATCCGGTCCAGTTCCCCGCCGGAGCAAGTACCACCGCAGACCTGAAATCGCTCAAATCGAGACCCGAAAAAGCAAAGCCCGGGCGGAAAGCCCGGGCTTCATATCGCCGAAACAACTCACAAAAACCAGTGCGGCAAGGTCACACATCCAACACATGGCCACAGACTGCGGCGCACGGCGGCAGAACGGTAACCGGAGGTATTCGCCTCAGGCCATCGCGCCGATGCGCGAACGCATCAACCCGATGCTGTCAAGATCGGCCTGTTCGCGCGCACTTTCCTCGGCGCGCTCACGCGCCTGATCGCGCTCGTCGAGAAGCTCGACCTTCTTCAGTTCTTCAAACGCCTCGCCGAGCACGGCCTTGGCGTCCTCGAGCTGCACACGCAGTTCATCCGCGGAGCGGGTCAGGTTTTCGCGGCGCTGGATTGCGGCCTTGGCGTAGGTGGGATAGGCGAAGTGCGTGGGATCGTTGATACCGGCGCGCTCCTGCTCATGCTGGATTTCTCGCTCGAGATCGACCGACATGCGCTGGAAGTCAGCAATCATGCCCTCGATCTGCGCGACCCTCCGGCGCTTCTCGTCGACCTGAAACTTCTTCAGGCGGATCAGCGTTTCACGTGACTTCATCGACTCATACTCCCCAGAAGTCCCAATCTGAAACCGGGACGGAACCGGCACCCCCCAAGGGCCCCTCCGGTCAAAACACAGGTGTCCGGATCATGGCGCGACAAAGTTAGCGTTCCGTTTCCACGGTCTGCAGGATTTGCTCCAATTGACGGTATCCCTCCCCAATTCCGGTGGATTCGTCCTTGGCCTGCCGCAGGAAGGCTTCCAGCGGCTCATGCAGACGAATGGCCTCGTCCACCTCGGGGCTGGACCCGGCACGATAGGCGCCGAGCCGGATCAGTTCCTCCATGTCGGCGTAGGTGGCCATCACCTGCCGTGCCCGGGTGACGCTTGGATAGAAGGCCGGATCTGCAGATCGCGGCATGGTCCGGGAGACGGACTTCAGGATGTTGATGGCGGGATAGCGCCCGCGCTCGGCAATCGAGCGCTGCATCACGATATGGCCGTCAAGGATGCCGCGCACCGCGTCCGCGACCGGCTCGTTGTGATCGTCGCCGTCCACCAGCACCGTGAAGATGCCGGTGATGGTGCCCTCGCCCATGCCCGGACCGGCGCGCTCCAGCAGCTTCGGCAATTCGGTGAACACAGTCGGCGTATAGCCCTTGGCCGTCGGTGGCTCGCCCGCGGACAAGCCGATTTCACGCTGCGCCATCGCAAAGCGCGTCACCGAGTCCATCATGCACATGACGTCCTTGTCCTCATCGCGGAAATACTCCGCGATGGCCAGGGTTAGATAGGCCGCCTGACGCCGCATCAGCGCCGGCTCGTCGGAGGTCGCCACCACCACTACCGAGCGCGCCAGGCCTTCTTCACCAAGATCGTCCTGCAGGAATTCCTGCACCTCGCGGCCGCGCTCGCCGATCAGGCCGATCACCGAGACGTCCGCATCCACGTTGCGCGCCAGCATCGACAGCAGCACGGACTTGCCGACACCGGACCCGGCAAAGATACCCATGCGCTGGCCGCGGCAGCAGGTGAGGAAGGTGTTGAGCGAGCGCACGCCAAGATCGAGCGGCGCGCCGACCCGCTTGCGCGAATGGGCCGGCGGTGGTGCATTCCGGTAGGACATTGGCGAAGGGCCTTGCACCAGCGGCCCCTTGCCATCGATCGGCTCGCCCATCGCATTGATGACGCGCCCGAGCCACGATGCCGACGGGCGCACCTGGCTCGCCGCATTGGCGATCACCGCACGGCAGCCGCGCCGGACTCCTTCGAGTCCCGCAAACGGCATCACCACCGCGTTGTTGCCGGTGAAGCCGATCACCTCGCAGGGGATGAAACGGTTGGTGCCGGTCTCCACCACGATGCGCGCGCCGACCGACATCGCGTGAATGGGGCCGGCAATCTCCACCATGAGACCGCGCACGCCGACAACGCGGCCATAAATATTGACGCCGTCGATGTCGGAGATCTGTTCCGCGAGGGCCTTCATTGCGAAAACCTTAAGTTTCCGCGATTTCGCGGCATCCCCTTAACCCTGTGTTTACCCGCATCGTTAATCATTGCGTCACTGTCTTTGATGACTGAGAGCGCTTGACCTTCAGAACGAAGGTGCGAGTCGCAGGAGTCGGTTAGGCCCGGCTCTTAATGTGGAACTTGAACGGCACGGGTACGAAAAGCTGCTTGCCCGCAATATCTTAGTGCGATTCGACAAAAATTGCACGATAGAGCTTGCAGAGACGAATCAGCTTTTGTTAACCATATGTCGTCAGGATCCGAATCAGTTGTTCAAAGGCGTTTCCAGTGCCGCAAGTAGGCGGCCGGCCTGACGCCCGGAGCGGCGACTATAGGGGACTGGCATGCGCGTATTGCTGATAGAAGATGACAGCGCCACTGCGCAGTCGATCGAGCTGATGCTCAAATCCGAGAGCTTCAACGTCTACACGACGGATCTCGGCGAAGAGGGCATCGACCTCGGAAAACTTTACGATTACGACATCATCCTGCTCGACCTGAACCTTCCGGACATGTCCGGTTATGACGTTCTCAAGCAGTTGCGTGTCTCCAAGATCAAGACACCCATTCTGATCCTCTCCGGCCTTGCCGGCATCGAGGACAAGGTCAAGGGTCTCGGCGTCGGCGCCGACGACTACATGACCAAGCCTTTCCATAAGGACGAACTGGTCGCCCGCATCCACGCGATCGTCCGCCGTTCCAAGGGACACGCCCAGTCGGTCATCCAGACCGGCGATCTGGTGGTCAATCTCGACACCAAGACCGTCGAAGTCGGTGGCCAGCGCGTCCACCTGACGGGCAAGGAATACCAGATGCTGGAGCTGCTCTCGCTCCGCAAGGGCACCACCCTCACCAAGGAGATGTTCCTCAACCATCTCTACGGTGGCATGGACGAGCCCGAACTCAAGATCATCGACGTTTTCATCTGCAAGCTGCGCAAGAAACTTGCGAATGCTTCGGAAGGCCGTAACTTCATCGAGACCGTCTGGGGCCGCGGCTATGTGCTGCGCGAGCCACACGACGACGAGGTTCGCATTCCTGCGTAATACGGGTTGTACCGGGGCCTGTACGGCCCCTCCTCCCAGACTGAACCCCCGCCGCAAATGGCGGGGTTTTTGTTTGTGCGGACCTGAATCCGCCGGGTTCAGATCGCTCCGGTAACATGCAGCAGCACGCCCGCCAATGCGCAGGCCGCCAGCGTCTGCAACATTCCCACATTGAAGCGAAAGATCGCGGTTGCCGCCGCAACAGCCAGCGCGAGTGCCCATGGATCGACACTGTTGGGCACCGGTGCATCGAACGACAGCCCGAAGCCCTGAACCGAAAACGTTTCGCGAAAGACGGTGTGGATCGCGAACCAGATCGCAAGATTGAGGATCACGCCCACGACCGCCGCCGTAATGGCCGACAGCGCGCCGGCCAGAGCCTTGTTCCCGCGCATGACTTCGATGAAAGGCGCGCCGAGGAAAATCCACAGGAAGCACGGCGTGAACGTGACCCAGGTTGCAAGGAATCCGCCGAGTGTCCCCGCGAGCATCGGAGGCAGCGTCCCGGGATCGCGGAAAGCCGCCATGAATCCTACAAACTGCAACACCATGATCAGCGGACCCGGCGTCGTTTCCGCCATCCCGAGGCCATCGAGCATCTCGTGCGGCCGCAGCCAGTGATAGTGTTCGACGGCCTGTTGCGCGACATAGGCCAGCACGGCATAGGCTCCGCCGAATGTGACCACCGCCATCTTGCTGAAGAACAGCGCAATCTGCGTGAAGACATTCGTCTCGCCCATCGCCAGAAAGATCAGAACCACCGGCATCAGCCACAGAAGCAGCCAGACCGCCGCCACCCGCAATGAACCCGCAATGTTAGGGCGTGCATGCCTCGGGAGTTCATCAGACAGCAATGCGTCGACCAGAGCGGCCGATGTGTTGCCCTCCTCGCCGCCGGACACGAACGCGGTCAACCCTGCGCGGGCGCCAAGATAGCCGATCGCGGCCGCAACCAGGATGATGACGGGAAAGGGCACGTTGAAGAAATAGATCGCGGCGAACGCTACCGCCGCGATGCCTTGCATAACCCGGTTCTTGAGCGCCCGCTTGCCGACGCGGAAGACCGCCTGAATCACGATCGCCAGCACCGCCGCCTTGAGGCCAAAAAACAGCGCCGCGACAAATCCAACATTTCCAAAGGCCGCATAGACGTAGCTCAACGCCATAATGGCGGCGATGCCCGGCATGATGAAGAGACTGCCGGCCATGATGCCGCCGCGGATGCCATGCATCAGCCAGCCGATATAGGTGGCCAGTTGCTGCGCCTCCGGTCCCGGCAGCAACATGCAGTAGTTCAGCGCGTGCAGGAACCGGCTCTCGGAAACCCAGCGCTTCTCCTCGACCAGAATGCGATGCATGACCGCGATCTGCCCGGCAGGGCCGCCGAACGACAGCAGCGCAACCCGGAGCCAGACGGAGAAAGCCTCCTGCATCGAAATGCCGGATCGCGCGGCGGAATTACGCTCGGGCAGAACGGGATCAGGCGAAGACATGGGGTCAAGCGAAGACATGGCACGTCCTTGCACGGATGCGGACGCGATGCTTGGGCGGGATACGTGGGCGGATATCTGGACCTGTCGCCTGCGGGGAGATCGCCTGTCCCCGCTGGCATTCTAACGGAGTTTCAGTTTCGCGCCAGAATCTTCGTCTGGCCCGCACCCAATCCCGGCACCAGAGACGGTGACGCCGTGCGAACCGTGTTCGGCGCATAGACCCCGCGAAGGTCAGGGCACGCGCGATAGGCATCAGTGAGCCCGATGACGGTTTCCGCCGCCCCGAGGAACAGATAGCCGTCCGGCTCGCTGATCTTCTGCATCCGGCCGAACACGTCGATCTTGGTCGGCTGGTCGAAATAGATCAGCACGTTGCGGCAGAAGATGATGTCGAAGATTCCGAGATAGGAGAAATCCTGCAGCAGGTTGGCCTGCTGGTAGCGGACCATCGAGCGAATGTCGGGGTTGAGTTGCCACACATCGCCGATCTGCTTGAAGTGCTTCACCAGCAACTGGATCGGCAATCCCCGCTGCACCTCGAACTGGGTGTAGATTCCGGCCTTGGCCTTTTCAAGAACCTCGAGCGACAGATCGGTCGCGACGATCTCCGCGCGCCAGCCCGCGGGCAGCGCATCCTTCAAAAGCATCGCGAGCGAATACGGCTCCTGACCCGTGGACGATGCCGCGCACCAGATGCGCAGGCTCTTGCGGTTGACGCGCGCCTTCAGCAACTGGGGCAGAACCGTATCGCGGACATGATCGAACGGCACCTTGTCACGGAAGAAGAAGGTCTCGTTCGTGGTCATCGCCTCGACCACATCGACGGTCAGTTGTTCGCTTCCCGACTTGAGCTTCTGGACCAGTTCACCGATGCCCGACAGCCCAGCCTTGCGGGCGAGCGGCAACAGACGGCTTTCGATCAGATACTGCTTGTCGGACGACAACAGCAGCCCGGAGCGATCCTTGAGGAGCTTGCGCAGATACTCGTAATCCAGTGGTGTCACGCGCGAACTCCTGAGAAAATACGAACAACCTTGGAAGCGATCTGGTCGAGCGGCAGAACCGCGGCGCAAATTCCGGCATTGGCAACCGCGCCCGGCATGCCCCAGACGACGCTGGTCGCCTCGTCCTGGGCGATCACGTTGCCGCCGGCCGCAACAATGGCCTTGCCGCCCTGCGCGCCGTCCGATCCCATGCCCGTCAGAACGACGGCGAGGATGCCGGCCTGCCAGACGTCGATCGCAGAGGAGAAAAGCGGATCGACGGCGGGCTTGCAGAAATTGATCTGCGGGCCGTCGTCGAGCGCGATCACGGGACCAGCCGCGGAGCGAGCCACGCGCATATGGCGGCCGCCCGGCGCGAGATAGATCTGTCCGGCCTTGATGGCCTCGCCATCGTTCGCTTCATGCGCCTGACGTCCGCTGGCGCGCGTCAGATGCTCGGCCAGAATCGTTGTGAAGGTCGGCGGCATGTGCTGCGTGATCAGGACCGGATACTGGTCGATCACGGGACCTATCCCGGCGACCACGTTCATCAGCGCCTGCGGGCCGCCGGTGGACGACCCGATGAGGAGCACGCGCGGTGCGACCGGCGTGAACGGGCGAAGCGTCAGCTTCGACGGCGGCGTATGCAGTGCCGCGACCGGCGAGACTTTCGCGACATGCGGCGCGGCGGAATGACCCGCCGGCGACAGCGGCGGACTGGCCACCACCGCCGGGCGGCGAAGCCGCGCGCCGAGATGGCGGATCTTTTCGAGCAGATCGCGCTTGAAGACGTCGGCAGCCGACATCTCGCGCGTGCTTTCGGGCTTCGGGATGTAGTCCGACGCACCCAGCGACAGCGCCTTGAAGCTGATTTCCGCATTACGGCGGGTCAGCGTCGACGCCATGATGATGACGAGGTTCGGCTTCTTCTCGAGCAGCAGCGGAAGCGCGGAAATGCCATCCATGTCGGGCATTTCGATATCGAGGACCACGACGTCGGGATTGACCCGCACCACCTGATTCACCGCATCCAGTCCCGTGCGGATGGAGGCGGCGACCGTCAGATCCGGCTCGGCTTCGATCCAGCGGGAAATCATGCCGCGTATCACCGCGGAATCATCCACCACCATGACGCGCAAAGGCTCGTGCCGCTGGGCGGACGAGCCGGTTGGGGTCAGGACTGCAACACTCATGAAAAACTCAACGCAACCGAACAGAAACAACGTAACGAACCCGGTCCGGATGCGGCGCGTGTCAGCGGCCGTTCCAGCACCCGGACTAGATCAGGCCGACCTCATGAAACTTCGCCGTGACGATTTCCTTGTCGAACGGCTTCATGATGTATTCATTGGCGCCGGCATGAAGCGCGCGCGCAATGTGCGCGACATCGTTCTCGGTCGTGCAGAACACGACCTTCGGCTTGTCGCCGCCCGGCGTCAGACGCAGGTTGCGCAGGAACTCATAGCCGTCCATGACGGGCATGTTCCAATCGAGCAGGACAGCATCCGGCATTCCGCGCTTGCAGACTTCCATCGCTTTTTCGCCGTCCTCGGCCTCGACAATCTGGAAATCCAGACCTTCGAGAATCCGCCGCGCGACTTTCCGGATAACGCTCGAATCGTCAACGATCAGACATGTTTTCATTTTAGCCTCTTTGTTGTCTCGAACCCCGTGTGGGCCGCTATCACGGGATCCTGTGCGTTTCGTCCCGACCGGATCAGGCTGCCAGCATGTCCGGATTGATTTCCAGCACGCGATCGACATCGAGAACGACCATCAACTGGCCGTCGAGCCGGTGCACACCGCCTGCCATCTTCGCCATACGCGGATCGAGGTTGACCGGGTTCACTTCCCGGCTGTCATCCGCGAGTTTGAGAACTTCACCTATGCTGTCGATCAGCAGACCATAAGACTCACCGCGCAGATCGACGCCAACCGCCATCGGCGGCTTGCCGTCCTCGTTCTTCGGCAAGCCGAGACGCGCACGCATGTCGATCGCGGTCACGATCCGGCCGCGAAGATTGAGAACGCCGGCGACGTCCGCGGACGCCAGCGGCACGCGAGTCAGCCGCTCGGGCATGAACACGTCCTGAACCCGCGCAATCGGCAGGCCGAACAACTGTCCGCCGATCATCGCAGTCACGTATTCCGTGATACCGCGGTCAGTGCTTTCAACGTTTGCATCCATTGTCATGTTCCTCACGCCGCCTGCTTCACGTCAGCGGTCTGCTCTTTCAGAGCAGCGATCAATCCCGGGCGGTCGAACTTGGCGACGTAGTCGTGGAAGCCGGCCTGACGGCCGCGCTCGATGGCTGCCGGCGAGACGACCGATGACAGTGCGATGATCGGCATGGCCTCCATCTTGCGGTCCGCGCGGATCGCCTCGGCGAATTCAAAGCCGTTCATCTCCGGCATCTCGATATCGGTCAAAACGACATCGAACGTGTTGCCGGACCGCAGGACCGCAAGGCCTTCCTGTCCATTCTGCGCCAGGGTGACGCGATAACCTGCGGCCTTGAGCACCGGCGCGAGCATGTTGCGGAAGAACGCGGAGTCGTCGACCAAAAGAACGGTCTGAGCGGTCGACGACAGGCGCATTTCCTTGCGGCTGAACCAATCGGCAAAGGCCATCGGCAGGAAGTGTCCGACGTCGATCACTTCGGTTGCCTGGCCCTTGACCACCGCGGAACCCAGCACGCCTTCGCGCGAGCTTGCCACTTCGATGCTCAGATGTTCCTCGACGATGTCGATGATCTCGTCGACAACGAGGCCCATCGCGCGGCCGTCGTCGGCGAAGACGAGGATCGGCTGAACGCCGTTCTCACGCAACGTTACGCCTTCCATTTCGACCAGCGGCATCAGTTGCTCGCGGTACTGAACCATGTGACGGCCATTCGAGAGTTCGATCTTCTCGACCGCGATTTCTTCCAGGCGCGTGACCAGCGCCAGCGGCACCGCCTTGGGCTGCGACGAACCCGAGCGGAACACCAGAAGCGACGTGAGCTGGCCATCGGAGCTGGTACGCGACGCTGCGTTCTCGTCCGAAATCTCGCTCTGCGAGGCCGCCGCTGTTCCGAGCGACTGTGCGATGCCGTTCGGGTCGATGATCATGATCACGGCGCCATCACCGAGAATGGTGTTGCCCGAGAACATGCCAATGTGACGCAGCTTGGTGGACATCGGCTTGACCACGATTTCCTCGGTGTGGAAAACGCCGTCGACAACGATGCCGAAGGTCTGGCTGCCGACCTGAGTCACAACGATGAAGCCGTTTTCCGGATCAATCGACGCGCCGTCGTCGATCTTCAACAGCTTCTTGAGATGCATCAGCGGCAACAGCTTGTTGCGCAGACGCAGAACGGGCGTGTCCTTGATCCGCTCGATGCGGTGATCCGAATTGGAGCGCGCGCGCACGAGTTCAACCACCGACAGTTGCGGAATCGCGAAGCGGTCGCCCGCGGCTTCCACGATCAGCGCGGAAACGATCGCCAGCGTCAGCGGAATCTTGATGGTGAAGCTCGAGCCTTCGCCGGGCACCGACTTGACGTCGATGGTGCCGCCGATCTGGTCGATGTTGGTGCGAACAACGTCCATGCCGACGCCGCGGCCGGACACGCTCGTCACCGCCGCAGCGGTCGAGAAACCGGGAGCGAAGATAAACTTGTGGATCTGTGCCTCGGTCATCTTCTCGACGTCGGCTTCGGTGACCAGACCGTTCTGCACCGCCTTCTGCTTGATGCGCTCGGTGTTCAGGCCGCGGCCGTTGTCGGCGATGCAGATGATGATGTGGCCGCCCTCATGATAGGCGGAGACGCGGATCGTGCCCTGCTCCGGCTTGCCGGCAGCGACACGGTCAGCGGTCGATTCCAGGCCGTGGTCGGCGGAGTTGCGGACCATGTGAGTCAGCGGATCCTTGATCAGATCGAGCACCTGACGGTCAAGTTCGGTCTCGGCGCCGTGCATTTCGAGTTCGATCTGCTTGCCGAGTTCGCTCGACAGGTCGCGCACGATGCGCGGCAGCTTCTGCCAGGCATTGCCGATCGGCTGCATGCGCGTCTTCATGACGCCTTCCTGCAGTTCGGCGGTGACGTTGGAGAGCCGCTGCAGCGGCACCTTGAATTCGGAGTCCTCGTTGCGGCGGCTGATTTCCAGCAACTGGTTGCGGGTCAGCACCAGTTCGGACACCATCGTCATCAGATGTTCGAGGGTGTCGACGTTCACGCGGATGGACTGGTTGGCGACCTTGTCGCCTTCGGTGGTTTCGTTCTCGATCACCGGACGTTTCGCACTTTTTGGCGCGGCCTTCGGGGTTTCGGCTTTGGGGGCCTCGGCCTTCGGCGCCGGAGGCTGCTCGACAGGCGCGATTGACGGCGACGCAACCTCGATTTCGGTTTCGCGGAACGCACGCTCAAGCTCGTCCAGCGAGACTTCGCCGGGGCGCAGTTCGCGCTCGAGGGTCTGCGCAACCAGCATGCCGGTGGCTTGCGCGGGCTGCGGCGCTTCCACGGCGGGCGCCGGCGCGGTCACGGCGGATTCCATAGCGGCCACGCCCTGCTCGACCATCTGCTCAAGCGCGTCGATCAGATCGCGGTCAGCGCCTTCCGGCTCGGCCTCGGTTGCCTCGAGCTGGCCAAGAATCTCCTTGATGCGGTCGATCGTATTGAGGATCAGCGTCACGGCCTCGCCAGTCACCGGCATGCCGTCGCGGAATTTGCCCATCAGGGTCTCGGCGGCGTGGGCCAGCGCTTCGAGCCGCGGCAATCCGAGAAAACCGCATGTCCCCTTGATGGTATGGACCAGGCGGAAAATGTTATCGAGAATCTTCGCGTTGTTCGGATCCTGCTCAAAGCGAACCAACTGGTTATCGACGGTATCGAGGCTCTCGTTGGTTTCAGTCAAAAATTCCCGCAACAAATCGTCCATGTAACCGGCCTTCTGGCAAGGGAGGCATGAACGTCATGCCTCCGAAAGTTCGGCCAGTGTCGGTGCAAAGCGTTTAATATTGGTTGAGCAACCCGAAAAGAACGCCCTGAATAAACCGATAACACACGCATACACGCCGCGGAGACTCTCCGCGGCGCGCCGTTCATTAAGACTTTATGAAGATGCTGCGCGTGCAGCGCCTCACTCATGATGCTGTCAGGGTGACGGCATCCGTTTCGGCTGTGAGCGAGACCTTCAGCCCGCACGCCTGCGCGAGCAACGCCGTGTAATAGGGCTGAACGGCATGCGCGGACACCGATCCGGCGTTATCGAGATTGAGCTGCGCGGCGACGTTCTGCGGCTCGCGGGCATTGGTACCGGCGGCACGCAGGCGAAAGCCCATCGTGTCGCCCTCGCCGACCGGATCGACGGTGAGTTCGCCGCCGCGTGGAATCGCCTGCTGCGCGATGACGAACATGTTCAGCAGCAGCTTGACGCGGTTCTTGGCCATCAGGACATGCGGCAGATTCCACGTAATCTTCGTCTTCTCGTCCTCGAGATGATTGCGCGTCATCTTCTGCGCTTCGCCAAGATCAATCTGCGATCCGGCGGAGCCTGCGGCGCCATAGGCGATGCGGCAGAACTGCAGGCGCGCCGAGGTCGATTTCGCGCTCTTGCGGATCAGATCGAGCGCGAACTCCTTGTCGTCGTCCTTGTTGCTGCTGTCGAACACTTCAAGGCCGTTGACGATCGCACCCACCGGATTGATCAGATCATGACAGACGCGCGAGCACATCAGCGCCGCAAGTTCGAGCGCATCGGGCGTGGGACCGGGAGTTGGCGTGCCAGACATAGAATTCCTCGGATTTTCGGTGGTTTTTCCGCGATTTCCTGTGATCATGCGCTGACGATGAGCCGCACCGTGCTGACGCGGCGAATCACACATGCTTTATGGTTTGATACACTGCGGTTGGGCTCTCGGCCACCGACGCGAGGCACCCGACCACAGCGGATTGAAGGCTGACCGATGACCACGACTGCACTTGACCGCGATGCTGCGGCCACCCTGATGGAGCCGCTGACAGACATCGTCGTGCAGGCGGGCGCTGCAATTCTTGCGGTGAGCCGTTCCACGATGCAGGTCACCGGCAAGCCGGACGGCTCGCCCGTCACCGAAGCGGATATGGCCGCCCACCACATTATCTCGGAGGGCCTCGCGAAACTTGCGCCGGATATTCCAGCGCTGTCCGAGGAGCGCACCGATCTTGCAGCACGCCCTTACAAGGGCAGCTTTTTCCTCGTCGACCCGCTGGACGGCACCAAGGAATTCGTCGCCGGGCGCGAAGAATATACCGTCAACGTCGCGCTCATCACCCGCGGGCAGCCGCTGCTCGGCATTATCGCCGCTCCGGCGCTTGGCGTGGTCTGGCGTGGGCTCGTGGGCAAGGGAGCCGAAAGGCTGCTTGTCACCAAGGATGGAAAGTCCCGCGCCGGGCAGCCGATCCATACCCGCCGCCATCCCGGCCCCGGCGGCGCCTGGATCGTGGCCGTGAGCCGGTCCCATGGCGACAAGCGGACCGAGGCCTTTATCGCGGATCGCCCCGGAGCGATCCGGCAGGCGCTGGGATCGGCGGTCAAATTCGGGCGGATCGCCGAAGGCGGCGCCGACATCTATCCCCGGCTCTCCCCGACCTCCGAATGGGACGTCGCCGCAGGCCATGCCGTCGTGACCGCCGCGGGAGGAAAGATCACCGACAGCAAGGGAGCAGACCTTTGCTTCGGAGAACTCCGCGAAGACTTTCTGGTCCCCGAATTCATCGCCTGGGGCGACCCGTCGGTGTCAGTAGTTTGAAAGCGTTTCGACGAGGGCCGGCCACCGGCTGTCCGCGCGTCCGGCGATGCCGTCCGGGTCGGCCGCAAACGCCGCGCGGTTTTCATCGCGGCTGAACAGGTAAAGCCGCTCGCCTGAAATCAGCCACACCTGCGCCCGCCCTGCGACAATCTTGCCTTGCGCCACATCGACAGGATCGTAGCCCCCAAACCGGGGTCCGTAGATATCCGGATGCGCGAGAAAGACGGCCCGGTTGGCGTCGTTCCGGAAACGCCAGACAGCGCCGCCCGAGGAAGCCTCGATGTCCGGCTCCCCCTTGGTGGCCTCGGAATCGGTGAAATAGGCGACAGGATCAAATCCGTCGATGGCGAGGCCGCTGTAGCGGTTGACGACAACACGCTCGGTCACCGCTGCCCATGCCGAGGCCACCGGTCCAGCCGGGCTCACAGCCCCTGCCAAGACCGCAAGGCAGGCGATTCTAAGGTAGCGCCCTTTATTTTCCTGCCGCCGTGCCGTCATAGTTGATGCTGATAACAATCGAGTCGGGGACGTGGGACCGCAGCTTAAGCCTTGCTTCTCAGCAAGGCGTTAAGCGATGGCCATGAAATCCGGCCATGAAATCTGGCCATGCAGTACGGCCATCCGGTGGTCCAAGGGGTTCCTTCATGACCTTTGCTTTGCGCATCGCGGCGCTGGTGTTTGCAGCGACGATCTCCCTGGCCATGCCGGCCTCGGCCCAGCAACGCACCACCAATACCTATGGTCCGGAAGAACTGGTCGGCGCTGGCCACCGGTTCTTCGGCAGCGTCTCGCGCGGTCTCGCCTCCGTGATCGAGCGCGCGGTCAGCCAATGGGGTCTGCCCAACGGCTATGTGCTCGGCGAGGAAGGCAGCGGCGCGTTCGTGGCCGGGCTGCGCTATGGCGAAGGCACGCTCTACACCAAGAACGCCGGCGACCTGCGGGTCTATTGGCAGGGTCCGTCGGTCGGCTTCGACTGGGGCGGCGACGGCGCGCGTACCATGGTGCTGGTTTACAACCTGCCCGCAACAGAGGCGATCTATCAGCGCTTCGCCGGCATCGACGGTTCGGCCTACATCATCGGCGGCTTCGGCATGACCGCGCTGACCGCCAACGGCATCGTGCTGGTCCCGATCCGCTCCGGCGTCGGTCTGCGGCTCGGCGCCAATATCGGCTACCTGAAGTTCACCCCCCGGGCCACCTGGAACCCGTTCTGACGGTTTCATGACCGCTTTGACCGGCTTTCCCTCGCATCCCGTGCGGAGGGGCGCGGATTCACGTTAACGCATGGTCCAGCTAGCTTTTTCCCGGCCCGCCATGGCATGGTGAAAAGGTAAATAATTTCTCACGCAGGGGTCACGCCGATGGTCGAACCGATCATGTATCTGGCGATCGGTTTTCTGGTTTCGATGCTGTTCGGTCTGATGATCGTGCCGCTGGTGCACAATCGCGCGGTCCGCCTGACTACCAAGCGCCTCGAGGCCGCAACCCCGCTGTCGATGGCCGAAATTCAGGCCGACAAGGACCAGCTCCGCGCCGAATTCGCGATGTCCGCCCGCCGGTTGGAAATGAGCGTCGAGCAGCTCAAGAACAAGACCTCCAGCCAGCTTGCCGAACTCGGCAAGAAATCGGACGCCATCAATCGCCTGAAAATCGAACTCGGCGAGAAGAATGCCGCGATCTTTGCGCTGGAGACGCGCGAGAAGGCGCTGAAGGATCAGTTGCGCACGACGGAAGAGGAATTCACGGCGAAAACGCAATCGCTGCGCTCTGCCGAACAGCAACTCGCCGACAAGCAGGCCGACCTCGGCAAGCTCAACAGTGAACTTTCCGAACGCGCGATGACGGCGGACAGCCGCCAGGTCGAACTGGTGGCGGTGCGCAGCCAGATCGAGGTGCTGCAGGCCCGCGTCAACGAAGCCGAGAAGGAAGTCGCGAGCAGCCAGCAGCGCCTCACCGACCATCGCAACGAGGCGGACATCGCCACCCGCGAACTCAGCGATGCGCGCGGCAAGGTCGAAAATCTCAGCGGCAAGGTCGGCGATCTCGACCGGCAACTGGTGGTGCAGACCAAGGAAACCGAACTGCTCTCCACCCGCGTCACCGATCTCGAAAACCGCCTTGCGATCCAGGGCAAGATCCTCGCCGAGCGTGAATACGAGAACAACCTGCTGCGCCAGCAGGTCGAGGCGGCGAAGCAGACCGAGCAGAAGCTGCGCGAGGATATGACCTCCGGCACCGGCAACACTGCTGCGATGGACAAGTTGCGCGTGGAAAAGACATCTCTGGAGGAGCAACTCACGCTCGCCCGCGACGAGCGCGCCAAACTCCAGCGCGACATCAACCTCATTCAACAACAGGCGGAAAGCTCGTGGTCCACCGAGCGCATGGAAAACGCGCTCCTTCGCGAGCGTATCAATGACATCGCGGCGGAAGTCGCCAAGCTGGCTGTGACGCTTGAAGGCCCGGACTCGCCGATCGAAGCGATCCTGGCGTCGGAGGAGCAGAAACCGGCCATCAGCAGCATTGTCAAAGGGGCCGGCACGAACGGGACTGCGCCTGCAAATGGATCTGCGCCAAACGGCGCGGCCACCGAGGCACGCGGTACGCTGGCGGAGCGGATCCGGGCGCTGCAGACCCATGCCTCGCGCGCCCGGCAGCCGGGTTAGGTGAAATCCGGCTTTCGTGCGGGATATCAGCCAAATTCTGCCGGGCGCGGGCTGGCCGCGCTTGACACCGCGGCTCCGGCTTTCGTAAATCCCCGCTCCGAAAGACATCCGGTGGTTCCGGGCGCATAGCTCAGCGGGAGAGCGTTCCCTTCACACGGGAGAGGTCCAAGGTTCGATCCCTTGTGCGCCCACCATCCGCCGCAAATTTCCAAAACGTGAAGTGAGGGTGCGAGCCTTCGGCCGCAGCTTCTTTCATATGCGATCGTCGCTGCAGACGTCAGTCTCAGGCGGTCAGCACCGGACACGAAGCAGAATTTTCGCGGAACGGACGGAAGAGCGGCCCCGCGCAACACCGGGGCGAAGCGCGTCAGTCGAACGCCGCCTTGATCGTGGTGTACTTGCCATTCATCGTCGTACCCATGCCGTTGATAGCGGCGAGAATAACGATCGAGATCCCAGCCGCGATCAGAGCGTATTCAATCGACGTCGCAGCACTCTCGCTGCGAAAAAAATCGGACACCAATTTCATGGGTCAAACCTCTGTGCAATTCTTGCATATGGTCGCCACGTCCGGCGACTGTCTTGACAGGCCACGGCTAACCTATCGGCAAGAAGCTGCCGAAGACTTAACTAAACATTTCCATGATACCGCCCGCCCGGACGATTTCCCGCCAGGGTCATATCTGGGCTGATTTCAAAGCCAGCAGCGCCAGCAGCCGCAGCCGCTCCGGATCGCGCTCGCCCTGCGACGCCAATTCAACGATGTTCTTCGCCAACGCCTGAACGCGGGCCGACCCGACCGGAAACGGCAGGGTGTCCACCGCGTCTTCAAAGGCGCGCGTCATCAATTCAATGGTGTCCGGGCTGAACGACGAGCCCTGAAAAACAGTCATGTCGGGAACCTGGCAAGATATCCATGCTCAACGCACGAGGCTTGCGCAGGGTTCCCGGTATCCGCGGTTACATCACCACTTCGATCAGCCGCGGTCCCTTCTCGCGCATCGAATCGGACAGCGCCCGCGAGAAGTCCTCGGCGGTTCTGACTGATATCGCCGTCACGCCCATGCCGTTTGCCAGCGACACCCAGCTGAGCGTGGGATTGTCGATGTTCAGCATGTCGAGCGCCTTGCGTCCCGGCTCACCCGCGTCGACGCCCGCGAACTCGCCTTTCAGAATCTGATAGGTGCGGTTGGCGAACACGATGGTGGTGACGTCGAGACCCTCGCGCGCTTGGGTCCACAGCGATTGCAGCGTGTACATCGCGCTGCCGTCGCCGACCATGCAGATGACCTTGCGGTCCGGGCACGCCACCGCGGCGCCGGTCGCGACCGGGGTCGAGAAGCCGATCGAACCGCCCATGTTCTGCAGCCAGTCATGCGGAGCCGCCGCCGCCGTCGGCGGAAAGAAGCCGCGGCCGGTGGTGATGGATTCATCGACCACGATCGCGTTTTCCGGAATCGCCATCGCAATCGCCTGCGCGATCGACGCATGCGTCAGCGCGCCGGTGGGCTTTGAAAGCTCCATCAGCTTCTGCTGCGGAGCATCGCTGGCCTTGGCGCCGAGGGCGTCCGCCAGCGCATGAAGCGCAGCGACGGAATTCTCGCCGGCCTCGCACATGCGATGCACTTCGCAGTCTTCCGGCTTGAGCAGGCTCGGCTTGTTCGGATAGGCGAAGAACGCCACCGGATCGTTGGCCTCGACCAGCACGATGTGGCGGAAGTCCTTCAGGATCGGCAGCGCCTGTTCGATCACGTAGGGAATACGGTCGATGGAAAAACGCCCGCGTCCGCGCGCCATGCGCGGATTGTAGGTCTGGCCCATCACCTTGCAGCCGGTCTTGCCGGCGATGCGCGCGGCAAGTGCGAGGCCTTCGTCCGTCAGCGCCTTGCCGGTCATCAGCAGCAGCGTCGGCTCGCCGCTGCGCAGGACGCGCGCGGCTTCATCGACCGCCTGCGGCGAGTAACTCGCGCGCTGCGAATCCTCAGGCACCTGCGCGATGCCGTCGGCTTCATTCCATGCGGTATCGGCGGGAAGGATGAGGGTCGCGATCTGGCCGGGATGACTTCTGGCTGCGGCGATCGCCGCAGCGCCATCGCGTGCGATGGATTTTGAATCCGGCGAGGTGCGGACCCAGGCCGACATCGGACGCGCGAGGCCTTCGATGTCCGAGGTCAGCGGCGCGTTGTATTCGATGTGATAGGTCGCGTGCTGGCCGACGATGTTGACGATGCCGGAATGCGCCTTTTTGGCGTTGTGCAGATTGGCGAGGCCATTGGCGAGGCCGGGGCCGAGATGCAGCAGTGTCGAGGCCGGCTTTCCGGCCATGCGGTAATAGCCGTCGGCGGCGCCGGTTACGATCCCTTCAAACAGACCGAGCACGCACCGCATGCCATCGACCCGGTCGAGTGCGGCCACAAAGTGCATCTCCGATGTGCCCGGATTGGTGAAGCAGACATTCACATCGCCCGCGACCAATGTCCGCACCAGGCTTTCCGCACCGTTCATCATTTCACTCCCGTATTTTCTTGTCATCACTTGCTGGGTGAACCACCCTTATGACAGGTCATCGGAGTCAGCGGTAGACTGGATCGGCAGCATCACCGTGCGCACGGAACATGTCTCGCGGAAGTCACGCCTCGCGCCGATAATGTGGTGTGCCAGCGCCATTCACGTGTCCGTGGGTTGCGGAGAATGGCAAATTGTGGCCTTTCTCGCGTATTCGTGGCACCTGTGATCCGAATGCAAGGTCATGCAAGACCTCGGGCCCACAGTATTTCCTCCCGCGGTCCGACGATCACCTATGAGGATTCTAATGACGCGCCTTTTGACCGTTCTTTTTACCGCCGCCGCCATCGCCGCCAGCACCGGCCTTGCGAAAGCGGACGCTGAATTCAATCCGCTACTTCAGCTTTTCGGGGGCGGCGCGACCAGCGGCGCAGGCCCGGTCCCGCGCACCACCGTGAACTTCCAGGGCAACTATGCGCCGGGAACGATTATCGTCGATACGCGGGAACGCCGTCTGTATCTGGTGCAGGAGGGCGGACGCGCCCTGCGCTACGGCATCGGGGTTGGCCGCGACGGCTTCCGCTGGTCGGGGGTGCATCGCATTACCGCCAAGAAGGAATGGCCGGCCTGGACCCCACCGGCCCAGATGTTGCGCCGCCGCCCCGACCTGCCGCGTCACATGGTGGGCGGTCCGGACAATCCGCTCGGCGCCCGGGCAATGTATCTCGGCTCGACGCTGTATCGCATCCATGGATCGAACGAGCCCGAGACGATCGGCCAGGCCGTGTCGTCGGGTTGCTTCCGCATGGTGAACGATGATGTCATCGACCTGTACAACCGCGTTCAGGTCGGCGCGACGGTGATCGTGAAGAACTGAGGGCGAAACGCCGGACATATCTTCAAAGGCCGGCCCCGGTGGCCGGCCTTGCCATTTAATAACTCAAGCCCGCCGACACCCGGCTCGGACCGCAATGAAAACATCGTCGGCAATCAAGATTGTCGTGCCGGGAATTGCGGCCCTGGTTGGCTTTTTCGTGCTCAGGATCGCGATTGCGCCGCCCGCCGCTCACGCCGAAACGCAGAGCATCGGCGCTCGGCAACGCGCAGAGAAGAAATCCTTTACCGACAGCCAGATTATCGATGGCTTCATGAAGACCGCATTCGGCGCCGAGTATCATCTCGCAGGCCAGGTTGACCGCATCCGCAAGTACCAGATGCCGGTGCGGGTCTTTCTCGATGGCGCCACGCGCGCGGACCGGCAGAAGCAGATCGGCAAGGTGATCCGCGATGTATCCCGGCGGGTGCAGCATCTTGACATCGCTCTGACCAAGAACCGCGATCAGGCCAACACCATCGTCACACTGGTGCGGGACCGCGATCTTCAGAAAACGATCACATCGTTCTACGGCCCCGAGAAGGCCAAGGAGATCCACGACTCGCTGGACCCGCAATGCCTGTCCGGCTTCCGCAAGAACGACGATTTTGAAATCCAGCGCTCCGATGTGATCCTCACCGTCGACAACGGCGACTTCGTCTTTCTCGATTGCGCGTATGAGGAACTGCTGCAGTCGCTCGGCCCGATCAACGACACGGACTCCGTGCCATGGACAATGTTCAACGATCAGGTCTCGATGGGGTACTTCGACCTTTACGATCAATACCTCATGAACATCCTCTACGATCCCCGCATCAAGGCGGGCATGACCGTGGATGAAGTCCGCGCCGTGCTGCCGTCGATCCTGCCCGACGTACGGGCGTGGGTCGCGAAGATCAACAATCTGCCGAAGTAACCCTCATTCCGAGGAGCGCGTTTTGCGCTTCGTCATTGCGAGGAGCCATTAGCGCGTTTACGCGCGTCTTCGACGCGCTATGGCGACGAAGCAATCCAGCTTCTTCTTTCCAAGAATGGATTGCTTCGCTTCGCTCGCAATGAAGTCGGTAAAATCGACCTACGCCGTCTTCTCGAACAGCTCACGCCCGATCAGCATGCGGCGGATTTCGCTGGTGCCCGCGCCGATCTCGTAGAGCTTGGCGTCGCGCAGCAGCCGACCGGTTGGATAATCGTTGATATAGCCGTTGCCGCCGAGCAACTGGATCGCATCCAGCGCGCATTGGGTCGCGCGTTCCGCCGCGTAAAGGATCGCGCCCGCCGCATCCTCGCGCGTGGTCTCGCCGCGGTCGCAGGCCTTCGCCACCGCATACACATAGGCGCGCGAGGCATTCATGGTCACGTACATGTCGGCGACCTTGCCCTGCACGAGCTGGAAGCTGCCGATGGCCTGACCGAACTGCTTGCGCTCATGGACATAAGGCAAAACGACATCCATGCACGCCTGCATGATGCCGAGCGGACCCGCGGCCAGCACCGCGCGCTCATAGTCGAGACCAGACATCAGCACGTTGACGCCGCGACCGACATGGCCGAGCACGTTGTCCGCCGGCACCTCGCAATCCTCGAACACGAGTTCGGCGGTGTCCGAGCCACGCATGCCGAGCTTGTCGAGCTTCTGCGCGGTGGAAAATCCCTTCATGCCCTTTTCGATCAGGAACGCGGTCATGCCGCGCGGCCCCGCCGCCGGATCGGTTTTGGCGTAGACCACCAGCGTCTCGGCGATCGGACCATTGGTGATCCACATCTTGTTGCCGTTGAGGACGTAACGGTCGCCCTTCTTGTCAGCGCGTGTCTTCATCGACACCACGTCCGACCCCGCACCGGGCTCTGACATCGCCAGTGCGCCGACGTGTTCGCCGGAAATCAGCTTGGGAAGATATTTCCGCTTTTGCGCTTCATTGCCGTTGCGGCGGATCTGATTGACGCAGAGATTGGAATGCGCGCCATAGGACAGGCCGACCGATGCCGAACCGCGCGAAATTTCCTCCATGGCGATGCAGTGCTCGAGATAGCCGAGACCAGCGCCACCGTATTCCTCCTCGACGGTGACGCCGAGCAAGCCGAGCGCGCCCAGCTTGGGCCAGAGATCGCGCGGAAACTGGTTGCTCTTGTCAATCTCATCGGCGCGCGGGGCAATTTCATTGGCGGAGAAATCGCGCACGGTCTCGCGGATCGCATCCGCGGTCTCGCCGAGATCGAAATTGAAAACACTGCTCGCGTTCGGAATCATCAGGCTCTCTCCCGGAGACTAGTGGTCCGATTCTAACATTCGCCCCCGTTTCAGCAGGCATTCTTGCGAATGTTAGAATCGAAGACCACTAGCAGTTATAAATTCAGTGGAGTTTGGATTTGACATTCGCTTTGCGAATCCGCTGCCCGTCAAGCAGCGAATGTCAAATCCACTCCACTGGCTCGTCATGGCGAGCCGCATTATTGGGCCGGACATTGCCACGGGCAGATTGCGGGGAGAAGGGGCAGAAGCGCCAAACCATCGCGGCACCCGAGCCCACCCGGCGATTGCGTTGACCGCAGCATCAGACCGCCCCGCAATACGATTGCGAGGCGGTCCTTATCTACAGTAGCAATTCGGCCTGAAATGTCGTTTGCCCGACATTTAGCGGCTACGCCGGCACCGCCGGATCACCCGAGAGAACGCGATGCCTCCCGGACCTTGCGGGTCGATTCATCGACGGAGCGGGTCGCGTTCGCGATATCGGTCATGCTGGAGTTGATATCGCTCACGCCCTTTGCCGCGACCTGCATGTTCGAGGAAATGCTCTGCGTCACGGACGCCTGCTCCTCGACGGACGCCGCGATCGCCGCCGATATTTCATTGATGCGGGAGATCGTCTGGCTGATGGCCTCGATGACGTTGACGGCGCTGGTCGTGGTTCCCTGAACCTCGGCGATCTGGGAACTGATTTCATCCGTCGCCTTGGCGGTCTGGGTCGCCAGACTTTTCACCTCGGAAGCAACGACGGCGAATCCCCTGCCCGCATCGCCGGCGCGCGCCGCTTCAATCGTGGCATTGAGCGCCAGCAGATTGGTCTGTTCGGCGATATTGTTGATCAATTTGACCACGTCCCCGATCTTCTGGGCCGACGTCGCAAGGCCGGACACGATGGCGCTGGTCTCATTGGCCTGCTGCACCGCCTGCAGCGAGATGTTCAGCGCATCGGACGCCTGACGGCTGATTTCACCCACTGAAGCGGCAAGTTCTTCCGCACCGGACGCGACCGCCTGCATATTTGAGGAGGTCTGGGTCGAAGCGCTCGCAGCGGTCGTCACCCGCTCGGAGGTCGAGGTCACAGCCTCGGTGATCAGCCCGAGATCGAGGTCGATGGACCTTTGCACCTCACCGCGGCGAATCCGGTCTTCGACCTGGGCCGTCGTGTCGGTGGCGAACTTCACCACCTTGACAAGCTTTCCATCGGCGCCACGGATCGGATTGTACGAGGCCTGAATCCAGATCGCCTTGCCGCCCTTGGCGACACGCTTGTACTCGGCGGCCTGATAGTTGCCCTGACGGAGCGCCTCCCAGAACTGGCGATATTCGGCGCTGTTGCGATAGTCCGGTTCGACAAACATGCTGTGATGCTTGCCCTCGATTTCATCCAGCCGGTAACCGAGGGTTGCAAGGAAATTCTCATTGGCGGTGATGATCGTGCCATCGAGGTTGAACTCGATCACGGCCTGGGACTTCTGAATGGCTGCAATCTGCCCCTCGCAATCCGCGCTTCGCAGCTTCTGCTGGGTGATATCGGCCGCGAACTTCACGACCTTGAAGGGCTTGCCGCCGCGGTCCAGCAGCGGATTGTAGGACGCCTGAATCCAGATCGGCCGCCCGCCCTTGGCGATGCGCTGGAATTCACCGGCCTGAAATTCACCGCGGCGCAGAGCGTCCCAGAACTGGCGATATTCCGACCGATCGCGCTGGTCCTGCTCCATGAACATGCTGTGGTGCTTGCCCTGGATTTCATCCAGTCCGTATCCCATGGCGTTGAGGAAATTGGGGTTGGCCGTCAAGATTGTGCCATCGAGGTTAAACTCGATAATTGCCTGAGATTTGCTGAGAGCTTCCATCTTCGCAGTAAGCTCTTGAGAAGACTTGAACATCGGCATTCTTGCCCCTGGGTCGGTATGACGCAGGGGGATATTACGGTTAACTCGTTAAGCAACTTTTGCGCGCAATTTTTGCTAGGTGTTCCTTATGATGGAACCCGGATGCATCTACCGGGATACAACCGGCAAATTCAGGCAGACGCAGCTTGCCGAGCCTTGCGCGAAGCGATGTAATTCTAAAAACAGACTGACTGCCCGGCTGACGACGCCGGAACGCGGTTTTTGAGGCTTTGAACGCTTCGCGGGATGAAGGAAACGCAAAATGCACGGAACGATCACCATGGCCCGCGACGAGCGCCAGAAGGCCGCGCGCGAAAAGGCCTATTCAATGCCGCTCTCGGAATTCCATGTGGGCGCGCCTGAACTGTTCCGGAGCGATACGCTGTGGCCTTACTTCGAGCGGCTGCGCAAGGAAGAGCCGGTGCACTATTGCACCACCTGCCCGGTCGGCGATTACTGGTCGGTGACCAAGTACAACGACATCATGCATGTCGACACCAATGCGGCGATTTTCTCGTCCGACGTGAAATATGGCGGCATCAGCCTGCGCGATGTCGGCGAGAACTATAACTGGCCGAGCTTCATCGCGATGGACGAGCCGAAGCACGGCCCGCAGCGCAAGACCGTGCAGCCGATGTTTACACCGGTGCATCTGGACCGGCTCGCGGTTCTCATCCGCGAGCGGTCCGCGACCATCCTGGACAACCTGCCGCGCAATGAGACCTTCAACTGGGTCGACCGCGTTTCCATCGAACTGACGACGCAGATGCTGGCGACGCTGTTCGACTTCCCTTGGGAAGACCGCCGCATGCTGACCCGCTGGTCGGACCTCTCGACCGCGCTGCCGAAGAGCGGCATCTATGAGAGCGAAGAGCAGCGCCTGCGCGAGCTCGGCGAATGCGCCGACTATTTCACCCGCCTGTGGAACGAGCGCCTCAAGAACCCCGGCAACGATCTCATTTCAATGATGGCGCACAGCGACGCGACACGCGAGATGAACCGGGATGAACTGCTTGGCAACCTCATTCTGCTGATTGTCGGCGGCAACGACACCACCCGCAACTCGATGAGCGGTTCGGTGCTGGCGCTGAACGAAAATCCCGACCAGTACGACAAGCTGCGCGAAAACCACGCCTTGATCGACAGCTTCGTGCCCGAAGTGATTCGCTGGCAGACCCCGCTGGCGCATATGCGCCGTACCGCCCTGCAGGATACCGAGATCGGCGGCAAGAAGATCAGGAAGGGCGACCGCGTCGTGATGTGGTACGTCTCCGGCAACCGCGACGGCGAGATGATCGAAAATCCCGACAGCTTCATCATCGACCGCGCGCGTCCGCGCACCCATATGTCGTTCGGCTTCGGCATTCACCGCTGCGTCGGCATGCGGCTGGCCGACCTGCAGCTCAAGATCATCTGGGAAGAAATCCTCAAGCGGTTCGACAACATCGAGGTGGTCGGGGAGCCCAAGCGGATCTACTCCAGCTTCGTGAAGGGCTACGAGGAACTCCCGGTCCGTATCAACGCCTGACCGCGTCTGTTGCCATGGGCCGTAGCGCGCATCTTGCGGCCAGTGGCTATGGCTGCAGTTTCGGAATGCGGCTGCGCATTCCGGCGGCTGGAACATTCGCCTGCAATCTGCCAAACACGGTGACATGACACATCACGAGCAAGATTTTTCCGATATCCGCGAATCCGTTGCAAAACTCTGCGCGCAATTCCCCGGCGAGTACTGGCGCAAGCTGGACCGCGAGATGGCCTACCCGAAGGAATTCGTGCAGGCCCTGATCGACGCCGGCTACCTTTCGGTGCTGATCCCCGAGGAATATGGCGGCTCGGGCCTGAAACTGTCGGCGGCGGCGGCGATCCTTGAGGAAATCCAGCGCGCTGGCTGCAACGGCGGCGCCACCCATGCCCAGATGTACACCATGGGTACGCTGCTGCGGCATGGCAGCGAGGAGCAGAAATCCAAATGGCTGCCGCGCATCGCCTCGGGCGAGTTGCGCCTGCAAGCGTTCGGCGTCACCGAGCCGACCAGCGGCACTGATACAACCTCGCTCAAGACTTTTGCGAAGCGTGAGGGCGACCATTACATGGTCAACGGTCAGAAGATCTGGACCAGCCGCGCTGAATATTCCGACCTGATGATCCTTTTGGCGCGCACCACCCCGAAGGAACAGGCCGCCAAACGGACCGACGGTCTGTCGGTCTTCATCGTGGACATGCAGGAAGCCAAGAAAGCCGGCGGCCTGACCATCCGCCCGATCCGCACCATGATGAACCATGCAACCACCGAAGTGTTCTTCGACAACATGAAGGTGCCCGCCGAAAACCTGATCGGCGAGGAAGGCAAGGGCTTCCGCTACATCCTCTCCGGCATGAACGCCGAGCGCATCCTGATTGCATCGGAATGCGTCGGCGATGCCAAGTGGTTCATCAAGAAGGCCAGCGACTATGCCAAGGAGCGCACGGTGTTCGGCCGTCCCATTGGCCAGAACCAGGGCATCCAGTTTCCGATCGCGAAATCCTACGCCAACATGCGCGCCGCCGAACTGATGGTGAAGGAAGCCACCCGGCTCTATGAAGCAGGCAAGGATTGCGGCGCGGAAGCCAACATGGCCAAAATGCTCGCCGCCGATGCCTCGTTCGAGGCGGCCAATGCCTGCATCCAGACCCATGGCGGCTTCGGTTTCGCGGAAGAATACGACGTCGAGCGCAAATTCCGCGAGACGCGGCTCTATTCTGTCGCGCCGATTTCCACCAACCTGATCCTGTCGCATCTGTCCGAGCATGTGCTCGGCATGCCGCGTTCTTATTGAGAGACACCATGCTGCCGCTTGAAGGACTGACTGTCATCGCCGTGGAGCAGGCGGTGGCTGCGCCGTTCTGCACCTCGCGCCTCGCCGACGCAGGCGCGACGGTCTACAAGGTCGAGCGGCCGGAAGGCGATTTCGCCCGCGGCTACGACGCCGCCGCCAAGGGGCAGAGCAGCTATTTCGTCTGGCTCAACCGCGGCAAGAAGTCCGTCGTGATTGACCTCGCCACCGATGATGGCCGCAAGACGCTCGAACGCCTGATCGCAGGCGCGGACGTGCTGGTGCAGAACCTCAAGCCCGGCTCAATGGACAAGCTCGGCTTCACCCGCGAGCGGCTGCGCAAGGATTATCCAAGCCTGATCATTTGCACCATTTCGGGTTACGGGGACGAAGGTCCCTATGCCGAGCGCAAGGCTTACGATCTCCTGATACAGGCCGAAAGCGGTCTTGCCTCTATCACCGGCGGACCGGAGACCCCGGCCCGCGTCGGCCTTTCCATTGTCGATATCGCCACCGGTGCGACCGCCCATGCCGCGATCCTCGAAGCGCTGATCGGGCGCGGCAAAACGGGACAAGGCGCGGACATCCGCATTTCGATGTTCGATGTGATGGCCGACTGGCTGACGGTGCCGCTGCTCAACGCCGAGAACGGCCAGCCTCCGAAGCGCATGGGCCTCGCCCATACCTCCATCGCGCCGTACGGCGTGTTCCGCTCCAAGGATGGCCGCGACATCCTGATCTCGATCCAGAGCGAACGCGAGTGGAAGAAGCTCTGCGCCGAAGTGCTCAATATGCCGGACCTGCCGAATGATCCGCGCTTCGCGTCCATGGTCGAGCGCGTCAAGAACCGCAAGCTGACCGACGATACCGTTGCGAATGTCTTTGCGACCATGACGCGCGACGACCTGATCCGGCGGCTGGACGAGTCCGACATCGCCTTTGCCGAGGTCAACACCATGGATGATCTCTCGAAGCATCCGCATCTGCGCCGCATCGAGGTCGGGACGCCGAATGGCGTCGTCGCCTATCCCGCCCCCGCCTCCATCGTTGTCGGCGAAGCGCGGCCTTACGGCGCGGTGCCGCCGATCGGCGACGCGACCCACGAACTCTCGCAGGGGAAAAAATCATGACCGCGAAACCCGACGTCGATCACCTGCGCCAGTGGATCGGACGCACGCAGGAGGCGTCCGACGTCATCACCGCGCAACTTGTGAAGGGCTTGCGCGCGACCCTGTTCCTCGACATCGGCAATCCTGTTGAAGGCGATATCGCGCCGTTCACGACGCACTGGTGCCTGGCGCAGCCGGTCGCGCCGATGAGCGAAATCGGCGCCGACGGCCATCCCGCCCGCGGCGGTTTTTTGCCGCCGGTACCACTGCCGCGCCGGATGTGGGCTGGCGGGCAGATCGAATTCATCGACCCGCTGCGGGTCGGCGACGCGGTGACGCGCTCCTCCCGTATTTCCGATGTAAACCTGAAGACCGGCTCGACCGGCACGCTGTGCTTCGTCTCGGTGGATCATACCATCACCACACCGCGCGGCGTCGCCATCCGCGAGCGGCATGACATTGTCTATCGCGACATGCCCGCGCCCGGCGACAAGCCCGCTCCGGCTCCTGTGCCTGCGCCCGCCGGCAAAATCCGCGAAACGCACATGGCCGACCCGGTGCTGCTGTTTCGTTACTCAGCGCTGACCTTCAACGGTCACCGCATTCATTACGACCGCGACTACGTCACCAAGGTCGAAGGCTATCCCGGCCTGATCGTGCATGGTCCGCTGCAGGCGTCGCTTCTGATCGAATTCGCGGCACGCCAGCGCGGCAACAAGCCGCCCGCAAAGTTTGTCTATCGCGGCGTCAATCCGCTGTTTGATGGCGCGGAGTTCAGCGTCAACGGCAACGAGACGGATGCGGGGCTTGAGGTCTGGTCGGCGAATGCGTCCGGCGCACCGACCATGAAGGGCACGGCGAGCTGGTGAAGCAGGCATGATTTACTCCCTCTCCCCGGCAGGGAGAGGGTTGGGGTGAGGGGCTCTAAATCTATCGAGAGATTCTACGCCCTCACCCGCCCGTCTGCGCGAGCTTCGCCGGACGACCTCTCCCCACGGGAGAGGTGAAGAAACCTACTTCTTCCCGAACGTCTCGCGCATCACCGCCTGGATCTTGGCCATGCCGCCGATCCAGCGGTCGTAGTTGTCGGTCTTCTTTCGCATATAGTCGAGCACCTGCGGATGCGGCAGGATCAGGAAGGTCTCGCGATCGATGCCGTCCAGCGCGCATTGCGCGACTTCTTCCGGCGTGAGATTGCCGTCATTGGACTGCGGCCCCTTCGGCATGCCCCGGATCATGTTGGTTTCGACGCCCTGAGGGCACAGGATCGACACCTTGATGTTGTGCGCCCGGTGCGAGATCGCGAGATTCTCGGCAAAGCCGACAGCGGCGTGCTTGGTGGTCGAGTAAGCGGGACTGCCGACCTGTGACAGCAATCCGGCCGCTGAAATCGTATTGAGGAAGTATCCGCCGCCGCGCGCCTTCATGCGCGGGATCAGATGGCGCGCCGCATAAACGTGGGCCATGACATGGATCGCCCAGCTTTTGGCCCAAGGCTCGTCCGAGGTGCCACCGGCATTCTCCGACAGCATGTCGAAGCCGGCACCGATCCCGGCATTGGAGCAGAACAGGTCGATGGGACCGAACTGCTTTTCGGTCTCGTCGATGACGTGAAGAATGTCGGCTTCCTTGCCAACATCGCAGGCAAACGATGCCCCGCCAATGGAGTCCGCAACGGTCTTCGCCCGTGCGCCGTCGAGATCGGCGACCACGACCTTGGCCGCGCCTTCGCGATGGAAAATTTCAGCGAGCGCCTGGCCGATGCCATTCGCGCCGCCGGTGACGACAACGACTTTTCCTGCAACTTTCATGCGGATGTTTTAGGCGGGAAGCCGCTGCAGATCAATCAGGACACAACGAGGACCAGATCAAGCACCGCGGTATAATGCACTCCGGCGGCAAGCAGCACGAAGGAATGCCAGATCGCATTCTGAAACCGCAGCCGCTCCCAGACATGAAAGATCACGCCCAGCGAATAAATCAGCCCGCCGGCGGCAATGAGCCAAAGCGTCGAATTCGGCAGCGATGCGACCAAGCTGTCATAGGCGACAACACCGCTCCAGCCCATCGCGAGATAAAGCCCCACAGAGAGACGATCGAACCGGCCGGGAAGAAAGACCTTGAGCGCGATACCGATCGCGGCGACCGACCAGACGCCGGCCAGCAGCACAACCGACATGAAGCGATCGTTCATCTGGGTCAGGAACGGCGTGTAGGTGGCCGCGATCAGAATGTAGATCGCCGAATGATCGAGGCGGCGCAGCACCCATTTGACCGGCGACACCGGCCACAGATTGTAGGTCGCAGACAGCCCCAGCATCGCCAGCAGACCCGCCACGTAAACGCTGACCGAAATGATTTCCCTCGTCGAGGCATACATGGCGGTGAAGATCACCAGTGCCGTCGCCGCGATCAGCCCGAAGGCGATGCCAAGGACATGCACGACGCCATCCGCGATCAGCTCCGCGCGGTCGTAATCCCAGCGGATCACACCGCCGCCGATGCTGCGGGGATGCGTGCTGGGCTGTTTCAGGCGAAAGATCGTCATGCGCATCATCACGTTTGCCTGCTTATCCTGACTGAGTACCGATGATACCCCGGTGACAGTCAATGAAACCTGAAAAGACCGTGATGAAGCCCCAGGATTGAAACTTGATTTCAGCCCTGTAAGGCCCCAGCTTCACAGAACTGTCGCACGGCCTGTATTCTTGTCCGTTCATCCCAGTCCGATAAAGTCTTGATGGAATTATGGCACCCAGCTTTTCGGACATTCTCGAAGACACCCGCCTCTCCATCCGCTCGCTGATCGAGTACGGCGAGAGCCTGTTCAATCCCACGGTGCGGCTTGGCGTCACAGGCCTGTCACGCGCAGGTAAGACGGTCTTCATCACGGCGCTGGTCCACGGCCTGCTGCGCGGCGGCCGCTTTCCGGTGTTCGAGTCGCTGGCGACTGGCCGTATTGCGCGGGCGCGGCTGGAGCCGCAGCCGGACGATGCGGTGCCGCGCTTTGCTTATGAAAGCCATGTCCGCACCTTGATCGAGGACCGGCGCTGGCCGCATTCGACCACCGACATCAGCGAATTGCGTCTCGTCATCGAGTACCAGCGGCAGAATGCATCCGCGCGCACGCTGACACTTGATCTCGTGGACTATCCCGGCGAGTGGCTGCTCGATCTGCCGCTGCTGAACAAAAGCTACGAACAGTGGTCGGCGGAAAGCCTCGCGCTGTCCCGGCGCGAGCCGCGCGCAAGACTTGCCGCGCAGTGGCACGCGCATCTCGCAACGCTCGATCCGAATGAACGCGAGGACGAGCAGGCGACGCTGACGGCAGCGAAACTGTTTACGGATTATCTGCGCGCCTGCCGCGACGAGCGCTTCGCCATGAGTCTCTTGCCGCCCGGCCGCTTCCTGATGCCCGGCAATCTCGCAGGTTCGCCCGCGCTGACATTCGCGCCGCTGGATGTGCGGCCAGACGGGACCGCGCCCGACGGCTCGCTGTGGGCGATGATGAAGCGGCGCTATGAGGCCTACAAGGACGTCGTGGTGCGTCCCTTCTTCCGCAATCACTTCGCGCGGCTGGACCGGCAGATCGTGCTGGTGGATGCGCTGGCGGCCTTCAATGCCGGTCCGGAAGCATTGCAGGACCTGGAGGGTGCGCTGTCCGGCATTCTCGATTGCTTCAATGTCGGGCGCAGCACGTTTCTGAACGCGCTATTCCGTCCGCGCATCGACAAGATCCTGTTTGCCGCGACCAAGGCGGACCATCTGCACCACACCAGCCACGATCGGCTGGAAGCGATCCTCAAACGCATGGTGGAGCGCGCGGCTTCGCGCGCCGAATTCGCCGGCGCAAGCGTGGATGTCGTCGCGCTCGCCGCCGTGCGCGCCACCCGGGAGGCGCTGGTGCAGCAGGGCCGCGAAAAACTGCCCTCGATCATCGGCACGCCGGAGGAGGGCGAAATGTCCGGCGGCGAAGTATTCAACGGCGAGACGGAAGCCGCGACCTTCCCCGGCGACCTTCCCGCCAAACTGGACGATCTGTTCAGTGGCAGCACGTTCAAGGGCCTGACCAACACCGCGTCGGACCAGACCGATTTCCGTTTCCTGCGCTTCCGGCCGCCGCTGCTCGCCCGTGAGGGTGGCGAAGAACCAGCGCTGCCCCATATCCGCCTTGACCGCGCGCTTCAGTTCCTGATCGGAGACAAATTGCAATGAGCGACAAGCCGCATCACCGCAAGCCGGCGGCATTCAAGCTCGACGATCCCCGCGTCATCCTGATGGATACCGAGGACGAGGCCGTGCGCTCCCCGCGCGGCAAGGTGCTGATCACGCCGGAAGCCGATCCGGCGCAGTTGCCAGTCCCCATCGACGACCCCGCCATTCCCGCCCGCAAGGGCTTCGGCTGGGGTGGCGTATTCTGGACCGCGCTCGGCGGCCTTGTCGTGCTCGGTCTCGGGCTCGGCATTTCCAATCTGGTCGAGGAGCTGTTCAACCGCAGCGCCAGCCTCGGCTACATCGGGCTTGTGTTCGCGATTCTCGCGGTGATCGCGCTGGTGGTGATCATCGCCCGCGAGGCTCTAAGCCTTGCGCGACTGGAGACCATCGAGAAGCTGCACGCGCGGGCCAATGCGGTGCTTCTCAGCGACGATCGCAAGGACAGCGACGCCATTGTCCGCGACCTCCTGAAAATCGCCCATGACAATCCGCGCCTCGCCCGCGCCCGCGCTGCCCTTGAAGAACACGGCCGCGACATCATCGACGGCGCCGACATGGTGCGCCTCGCCGAACGCGAGCTGATGACCCCGCTCGATCAGGAAGCGCGGCGGCTGGTGTCGAGCGCAGCACAGCGCGTCTCCATCGTCACCGCCGTCAGCCCCGGCGCGGTGATCGACATGCTGTTCGTGTTCGCCGCCGCTGTGCGCCTTGTGCGGCAACTGGCGCGCCTCTACGGCGGACGGCCCGGCACGCTCGGCATGATCCGCCTGATGCGCCATGTGATCGCGCATCTGGCGCTGACCGGCGGCATGGCCGCCAGCGACAGCCTGATCCAGCAGATGCTCGGCCACGGCATCACCGCGAAGCTCTCGGCCAAGCTCGGCGAAGGACTGCTGAACGGCCTGCTCACCGCACGGCTCGGCCTTGCCGCCATCGACGTGACGCGCCCCCTGCCGTTCGAGGCATTGCCGCGCCCCGCGCTGTCCGACCTAGCGAAAGACCTGCTCCGGCGCGTGGGCGGGGACGATTCCAAATCCTGAGCCGGGCCCAGCAATTGTCAAAAACCTCGTCTTTTCAGCGCTGAAGGCGCTCGTGAACCTGTGTCCAGACCGGCGCGACCAATCTGCAAGGGGTGAATGTCACTCAACCCGCGCAGACCGCGCCACTCAGGAGACCGATCATGCTTCGCAAGCTCACTCTCGCCCTCGCCGCCACCGCAGCCCTCGGCGCCGCCGCCCTCGCCCCCACCGCAGCCTCCGCCGGCGGCTGGCACGGCCATCATCACCACTGGGGTCACGGCTGGGGCTATGGCTTCGGCTTCAGCCCGATCATTGTCAGCGGCGGCTATGACGACAGCGGCTGCTACGTGCAGCGCCGCGTGCGCACGCCTTACGGCATCCGCTGGCGGACTGTGAACGTCTGCGACTGATTTCAGGCCGAGTGCCTGAATCGTAAATCCCGGTGGCTATACGCTGCCGGGATTTTCTTCAGTTCAACAACCGCCATTTGTAGAAAGGCGAATCCGGCGGCGGCGACAGGTCCGGCTTCCAGCCTTCAATGGTTTTGAAAGTGAACGGTTCGATCGCGACGCCGCGCCACATCCGCTCGCTTTGTGCCACCAAACGCAGCACCGCAGGCGTCTTCGTCTCAATCATATTGCCATTGTTGGGCGCGCTGTCGACATAAAGGCCGATGCCTGACGCCATGGCATTGCTCGCAATATCCTTGAAGCCGATGAAGCGGCTGCGCTCGTTCACCTGCACCACCGGAATGCTGTCCTTCAGATGCCAGCGCAGCTCCGCGTAGATGCGATAATCCAGCGTCGCGATCCATGTCGCGCCGACGTCCTTCGCGACCGCTTTTGCGCGTGCGGCGATCTCGCCGTAACCGGCCTCCTTCGCAACCGGGTCCTGTCTGGCGGCGAACGCAAGGTTGCTGACAGCGTAGTAATAGAAGATCGCGACGTTCAGTACCACGCCGAGCGCAATGGCCGCGATTGCCCAAGATTCAGCGGTGCGGAAAATCCATCCCCGCTCCCGCCGTTGTCTGATCTCAGCCAGATTGATCGCGGCGGCGGCGAAGGCGAACGGCCAGATCAGCATCGGCCAGGTGTCGCCGATCCGCAGTGATAGCGACTTCCAGAGAAAATAGGCGAACGGCGCCAGCGCGCAGGCCGAAATCAGAAGGAACGCGGCATTCAATTGCCGATAGCCGCGCCACGCCAGCATGATTGCACCGGCCAGCGCCACCGGAAACAGGAGCGGCCCCACCAGCGCGAACTGCAGCCCGAGAAAATCAGCGACCGTGCGCGCGGACATGCCATGATCGGCACCGGCGCGGATGAACTGGAATTTGAACGAGGCCCAGTCGTTTTGCCAATTCCAGATCAGCACCGGCGAGAACACCAGTACCGCGATGACAACCGCTGCCCATGGATATGGACTGCGCAGCCAGCGCATGCGCCATGACGGCAATAGCAGGAACGCAAGGACTGCGGGGGCCAGGAACACAGCGGTATATTTCGACAGCAGCGACAAGCCGCCGAACAGTCCCGCAGAAAGCCACCAGCGGCCGTCGTTGGTTTCGGTCAGCCGAACCAGCGACCACGCCATCGCGAGTGAGAACAAGATCAATCCGGCATCGGGGACGATCCGGGACGCAAACAGCGCATATTCGGGAGCCGCCAGCGGCATCAGTACCGCGAGAACAACGGCGCAACGGTCCCGCGTCAGCCGCCAGACAATGTCGCCGAGGATCGCGACCGCGATCCACATCGCGAGCAATCCACCGAACCGCGCGCCGAAACTGGTATCGCCGAAGATCGCGGTGCCAAAGCGCACAATCCACGCCACCATCGGCGGATGATCCAGATACGACAGCACATACTCCTTCGAGAGCGTCCAGTAATAGGCCTCATCCGTGCGCAGATCGGCGGTCGCCGCGTAGATCACCTGCAACGTTACGATGACGGCAATCGCGCCCGCTGCGGCGAACATGCCGCGCGCGGCGGAACGATCCTTGCCAGTTATGTCAGCGATACCGGTCTTCCCCATGCGTTCAGCTTTTCCGCGACTGCGCCGGCGAAGTCAAACCGCGCAGCCATATCTGGGACGAAAGCCACGCTCCGGCCATGGCGCCGCCGCGACATCTTCGTTAGAATCCCGCTGTTCCGGACGATCCGGAGCGTGACTGCTCAACGCGAGACGTTTTCCCTATGGCCGAAACCGCCGCTTCACCTCTTATCCATGCGCTTCGCGGGATCGGGCTTCGTCAGGTACGGCTCGCCACAGGGCTTGTGCTGTTTGCCTATATTGTCAGCCACTTCACCAATCATGCGCTGGGCAACATCTCCGTCGGCGTCATGGACGAGGCGCTCTACTATCATGCGTGGTTCTGGCAAAGCTGGCCGGTGCTGATCGTGCTGTATGGCTCGGTCCTGATCCATCTCAGCCTCGGACTCTGGGCGCTCTATGCGCGGCGGCACTTTCGCTGGACCGGCGTCGAACTCACACAGCTCATCTTCGGACTCAGCATTCCGGTCTTCATCATCAGCCACGTGATCGGCGTCCGTCTTGCTGGCTCGCTGTTCGGCCACGAGAAAGACTACCCGCAGGTCTTCTTCGCCTACTGGGTGTATCGTCCGCAGATGCAGTGGTCGATGTATGCCGTGCTGCTGATTGCGTGGGTTCACGGCTGCATCGGCATCTATTTCTGGGTCCGCGCCAAGCCCTATTTCCGGAAACTATCATCGCTGCTGCTCGCACTCGCGGTCATTCTCCCGACGCTCTCCATGCTCGGACTTTATCAGGGCGGCCGCGCCGTCCAGCACGCCAGCGGCGCGCCCGAATGGCGGGCGGACAATCTTTCGCGCGAGAAAGTCGGCACCGCCGCCGAACAGACGACCCTCGAACAAATCAGCTCCGCTGTGCTTTACGGGTATTTCGGCCTGATCGGTGTCGCCCTTCTCGCCCGCGGCGCGCGGGCGCTGGTGGAACGGCGCCGCGGTCTCGTGCGGCTGTCCTACGGCAATGGCAAGACCGTCCGGGTGCCCATCGGCCTGAGCGTGCTGGAGGCCAGTACTCGGTTCAACATTCCTCACTCGAGCGTATGCGGCGGCCGGGCGCGCTGCTCGACCTGCCGCATCCGGATTGTCGGCGACCACAGCCATCTGCCCGCGCCGTCTAACCGCGAGACCTTCGTGCTTGAAAGGGTCGGCACCGGCGGCGATCCAGCGGTGCGCCTGGCCTGCCAGTTGCGGCCCAGAACCGACCTCTCCTTCTTCCAGATTTTTCCGGCCCAGACCGCCACATCGTCAGGTACAGCCATCAAGCCGGCTCATCCCGGAAGCGAGCGCTATGTCGTCAGCATGTTCGTGGACATGCGCGGATCGACCAAACTCGCCGAGCGGCACCTGCCGTTCGATACCGTCTTCATCATCAACCGTTTCCTGACGGCTGTTTCGCAGGCGGTTGTCGAATGCGGCGGCCAGCCGAACCAGTTCGTCGGCGACGGACAACTGGCGCTGTTCGGCCTGTCGGCCAATCCGCAAACCGCCTGCCGCCAAGCCATCGAAGCGGCATCGCGGATCGCGATTCATGTCGACGCGCTGAACGCATTTCTCGGCGACGACATCCCCGAACCTTTGCGTTTCGGGATCGGCATCCATGGCGGCGAGGTCATTATCGGCGACATCGGGTCCGAGGAGCACACGGTGTTCACGGCGCTCGGCGATCCGGTCAATGTCGCGGCTCGGCTTCAGGACATGACCAAGGCCCTGTCCTGCGAAGCCATCATGTCCGAAGCCGTCTTGAAAACGGCCAACCTGCCCGCCGGTAACATGCAGCGCGTCGAGGTTCCGATCCGTGGGCGGGTCGAGCCGATGATCGTTTACACCGCTGAAAAAGCCGCGATGTTGTCCGATCTGGTCGCCGATTTCGCAGTTGCAGCAGCGTAAAAGTCCACGGATTCGTGCAAACTTTGAGCGAAATCAACCGCAACCGGTGCCATTTTCGCTATCAAGTGTGGCACTTCCCGCGTATCGTGCGCGCCGTCGAGCACGACTGCGCGTGAGGTTCGACGCATGAAAGGGTCTTATCCCTCTGGAGACTATGGAATGGCTAAAGGCACTGTGAAGTGGTTCAACCCGACCAAGGGCTATGGTTTTATTCAGCCCAGCACCGGCGGCAAGGACGTGTTCGTTCATATCTCGGCAGTTGAAAAAGCAGGTCTGTCGACCCTCAACGAAGGGCAATCGGTCGAGTACGAGGAAGTTGCAAACCGTGGCAAGACGTCCGCGGAAAATCTCAAGGTCTGACAGGAGGGTCCGGTTCAGCAGCACTGAATCGGACCTTTGATTATGATCGCGGCGATCCATCTGTTTTCGCGATCAATTCCCTGATCAACCCCTTTTCAACCCCATGGGCCGCGCTGTTTGCCGCCCCATGGCCCGCGCGGCGCAGCGGACGGCCGGACCGTTGCCGGTCCGCTCCGCGATCCCATCTCACCGGCCAGGCGCTGCAGCTCGTGGACCCGGTTCTCAGTGGACGGGTGGGTCGAGAACAGGTTGTCCATCCCCTGCCCGGATAGCGGATTGATGATGAACATGTACGCGGTGGCGGGACTGCGCTCCGCATCCATGTTCGGGATCTGATGCGCTGCATTGTCGATCTTCACCAGCGCGGACGCCAGCCACATCGGCTGCCCGCAAATCCGCGCGCCCATGTTGTCCGCCGAATACTCGCGTGTGCGGCTGATCGCCATCTGCACGATGGTCGCTGACAGCGGCGCCAGGATCATCATCGCGAGCGAGCCGATCAGGCCCGGACCATTGTTGTCGCGGTGGCCGCCGAAGAACATGCCGAACTGCGCGATCATCGAGATCGCGCCCGCGATGGTCGCGGTGATGGTCATGATCAGCGTGTCGTGGTTCTTGATATGCGCAAGCTCATGCGCGATCACACCGGCCTGTTCCTCGCGGCTCAACATCTGCAGCAGGCCCGTGGTCACCGCCACCGCCGCGTGCTCGGGATTGCGGCCCGTCGCAAACGCATTCGGCTGCGGATTGTCCATCACATAGACCTTCGGCATCGGCAACTGCGCACGCCCCGCCAGCTCGGCGACAAGCTGCACAAGATCGGGCGCACTGCGCGCGTCGACCTCGTGGGCGCCATTCATCGACAGCACCATGCGGTCCGAGTTCCAGTAGGCAAACATGTTGGTGGCCGCGGCGATGACCAGCGCCACCACGGCGCCGCCCGCCCCGCCGATCAGATAGCCGACGCCCATGAACAGGGCCGTCAATCCGGCAAGCAGAATAGCGGTCTTGAAGTAACTCATTGCCTCCTCCGGGCCGGCATCACGCCAGAATGTCCTTGTCGCTCCAATAGATGGTGAGCGCCAGGACCTCCGTTCAAGACGCCGGGATGCGGCGGCGCGTCGCGTTGAAATGGGCTCTGGCCATGTTTTCCCCGCAACCGTCACCCGGCGAAAAGCGCAGGGCTGACGGCCAGTTTGGCTTTGATTAAATGATACTCGTCATATAAACGGGACTGGAACAAAGGGGCTCCCGATGACCATTCAGAATACCGGCGCTGGACACGAACTGGCCTCCGCGCGCGCTCCGGCGTCGGTTTCCGCCGACATTGTCGTGCTCGCAGCGCTCGCTGCCGTGGGCTCGTTCGCGACCAGCATCCTGCTGCCGTCGCTGCCGGCCATCGCCAAGACGCTGAATGTCTCCACCGCCGCTGTTGCATCCGCCATCAGCATCTATCTGGCGGTCTTCGCCGCCGGACAACTGGTTGTCGGGCCGTTGTCCGACCGCTATGGCCGCTGGAAGCCGGTGATGTTCGGCCTCGGCATCTTTGTGATCGGCAGCATCTGGTGCCAATTTGCGGCCGATCTGCCGATGCTGCTGATCGGGCGCTCCATCCAGGCGCTCGGCGCCTGCGCTGCGTCGGTGCTCTCCCGCGCCGTTGCACGAGATCTGCTGAGCGGTGAAGCGCTGACGCGCGCGCTGGCTTTCATCATGGTGGCGATGTCGGCAGCTCCAGGCTTTTCACCGCTAATCGGCGGCCTGCTCGATTCAACGTTCGGGTGGCGTTCGGAGTTCTTCGCTGTCGCGCTGTTCGGCGCGATCGTCGCCCTTGCTTATCTTAGATATGTCGGCGAGACCCATCGACCCGACAATGCCGTTTCAATTCAGCTTGGCGCGATCCTGCGCGGATACTGGGGCCTGTTCACCGATCTGCGCTTTATCGCACCGGCCGGAGCCATCGGACTGTACATGGGCGCGCTGTTCGCCATGTTCTCCGGAACGCCGCGTGTTTTGATCGACGGCCTCGGTTTCACCCCGATCCAGCTTGGCCTGTTCTTCGCAGGCACCGTGTTTATCGTGTTCGGCTCAGGGATCGCCGCGCCCAGGCTTGCGATGAAGATCGGCCACGCCCGCGCCACCGTTGTCGGCCTTGTGATTGCGACCGCAGGCGGCGCCGCCTTGCTGCTGGCGCACTGGCTCACACCCTCGATCTGGAGCTACCTGATCCCGGTGCTGATCTTCCTGGCCGGATTCGGCATGGTCAGCCCGCTGGCGACCGCGACGGCCCTGCAGCCGTTCGGCGACAGGGCCGGCCTTGCATCGGCACTGATCGGATTTCTGCAGATGGCAGGCGCAGCGGCCGGCGTGTCGCTCACCGCCTCGATCGCCAGCGCGACGCTGGCTATCGGCCTTGTTCAAGCCGCGCTCACGGCCGCCGGATTGATCCTGTATCTCGCCGGACTGCGCAGGATGTGATCCGGAAGAGATAATCCGGCCTGCGGCCGGATCGCGCTGAATGGATTTACATCCAGGAACTCACGGGCTCCCGGTCAAAGGACCGGCATCAGCAGGATGCGCCCCACCCTTTCGGGAACGGAAGCATCGGCCACGGGCCTGACTCTGCGAACGAGCCGGAACAGTCAGAGGCCTTGTCGCCCGGCGCGAGCACGCCGCCGCAATACGGGCAATTGTTGTCGTTCGCCGCTGGCGGCACATCGCCGGATGCGTCGATCACTTCATGGGCGAAAAAATTAACCACATGGAGGCGCGGGATCACTCGAAATGCGGGCATGCTCATTCCTCTTCATCAGAGGCTGCATCATGCCTGCCAGATCATGCCGGTCCGTTCAGGGGAACGCTCAAATTTTAGCGGTCCCGCGCTTTCCTGAAGCGAGATGAAACGGGGTTCCGGAAGTCTTAACGCGCGACAATCAGGCCGCGGCTGGTCACCACAACCCAGCGCCCGTCCTGACGACGGATCGCATCGACCCGTCCGACGCCCGGAAGCGGATCGCCCGGAATCACATCGAAGATTCCCTGACGGCCAACCACCGTGGCCGTGCCGTCATACACATCGCGCAGCGACCAGCCTTCCACAATCGGCAGCCGGTTGGGTTGAGGCGCGGTGGTCTTGATAGACCCCGTGGTTTCCGACGCCGGGGCTGCAGCAGGCGCGCGCAATTTTTCGACTGCCTCGTTCAGCTTCGCCAGTTTCGCTGCTGGTTCGGCCTGCGCCTTCTCGACACGATCAATGCGCTCGACAATCTTTGCAGATTGCGCAGCGCTGCTGGACTTGAGCGCGGCGATGTCGGCGTTGATCTTGCCGATTGCTCCCTCAAGGGTACGCGCCTGCTCCGCGGCGCTTGCCGCGGCAACGCTTGCGGTCTGATCGGTCTTGCCAAAATGACCGACGCCCGCGGTCGCCAGCGCGCCACCGATGGCGCCGACAGCGGCCGCGATGGCGACAATGGCCGCAATCGACATGCGGCGGGTTGCGTTCGCTTCCGGCGGGATCGTGTTGAACTGCTTCTCGCGCGCCGCGCTCTCATTGGAAACGATATCTTCCCAGGAACTGTGCGGCGTCAGGCGCTGCAGGGTGATTTCCTTGGACGGCTGCCGTGCAGCCTGCGGAGCATTGTCCTTCAGCGCGTCAATCTTGACCTCATTCTCGGCCTTATCGCCGAGTTCCGGAACCAGCGAAGCCTCGGTGGTGTTGCCTGCTTCCTTGATCTCGCCGTCGGCAATGGGGTCGGTCATGAGCGCGAACTCCGAAATGGTTTACTATTTGGTAACCACGAATTGGTTGAGAATCCGTTACCGCACAGCGCTTTCCGGAATCCGCATCGGCATCACGGTGCGGCGCAGCGCCGTTCCGTGATGTTGTACCGATTACAAAATGAACCCAGTATTTATGAAGTTCGATTTGTGATCGCGGACGATCTCGTCGAGTAATCTTTTTGAATCATCGGTCTGCTTCGCTGCGATCATCGAGCGGATCGAGAACGAGCGCAGCGCATCCGTCACCGAGAGCGTGCCCTCCGCCGAATCCTTGCGCCCGGTAAACGGGAAGACATCCGGCCCACGCTGACACTGACAATTGATGTTCACCCGGCAGACCTGATTGACCAGCGGATCGACCAGCCGCCCGATGGTGTCCGGATCCTCACTGAAGATGGACACCTGCTGGCCGTGTTCGGACGTGATGACGTAGTCGAGTGCGGTGTCGATGTCGTCGAAGGCCATCACCGGCACGATGGGACCGAACTGCTCCTCCCGATAGAGCAGCATGCCCTCCTTCACCGGATAAACCACCGCCGGATAGAACAGCGTGCCGGCGCTTGTGCCGCCACCCTCGTTGATGACCTTGGCGCCCTTCTCCTTTGCGTCCGCAACCAGCCGCGCCATGTGTTCGACCTTGCCGAGTTCCGGGAGCGGCGTCAGCGTGACACCTTTGTCCCATGGCATCCCGGCCTTGAGCTTCGCCACTTCCTCAGTGAAACGCGCGAGAAACTTGTCGACGATGGAGCGATGGACCATCAGCATCTTCAACGCGGTGCAGCGCTGGCCGTTGAAGGACAGCGAACCGAGCACACACTCTTTCACCGCAAGCTCGATGTTCGCATCCGGCAGCACGATGGCCGCGTTCTTGGCGTCGAGGCCGAGAATGGCGCGAAGCCGGTTCACTTTCGGGTGCATCTTCTTCAGATGATCGGCCACCCGGCTTGAGCCGATCAGGGTCAGCACATTGACCTTGCCGGATTCCAGCAGCATCGGCACAACTTCCGAGCCTTTGCCATAGACTGTGTTGATTACGCCCTTCGGAAACGCGCTGCGAAAGGCTTCAAGCAGCGGCTGAAACAACAGCACGCCGAATTTCGGCGGCTTGAACACCATGGTGTTGCCCATGATCAGCGCCGGGATCAGCGTCGCGAAGGTTTCGTTGAGCGGATAATTGTAAGGCCCCATGCACAGCACCACGCCAAGCGGGGTGCGCCGGATCTGGCCGATAGTACCTTCGACAATGGTGAAGCGCGAATTGTCGTTGTCGAGATGCTTCAGCGCCTCGATGGTCGCCTTCATGTATTCGACGGTGCGGTCGAATTCCTTCTGCGAATCCGGCAGCGTCTTGCCGATCTCCCACATGATGAGCTGAACGATCTGCTCGCGGCGCGCCACCATCTGCCGGGTGAAGTCCTGCATGCAGGCGATGCGCTGCGCTACCGTCATGGTCGGCCACTCGCCGCGCCCGTTGTCATAGGCGGCGACAGCCGCATCGAGCGCGACCTTTGCCTCGGGAATGCCACCGACCGGATAGCTGCCAAGCTCGACCTGTTCGAGCGAGCCGTCAGCCTTGCGCACGCAGATCGCCGAACGCACGGTTTCCACCGGCCCGGTCCACGGTTTCAGTTCGCCGTTCACCAGAACCTCGCGCTGATGGACCGGCGGCGGCACACCGCAGTCCTTCAGCTTGCTTTCCTCGGGAAACAATTCTTTCAACTGCTGCGACGTGAGCATCACGACCTCATTGTTTTTCGCGTAGTCCGCGGCTTTTCGCATGGTCCGCAGGCCGCACCCGGTGGAAGCGGCGGGCGCGGACAAAAGCGGAGGGACCGGCGGCAGGAGCCGCCCGGACGATCAATGTAGTGTGCCTGAGGAATGAGTCGAAATGATAATATGCAGCCGGGATTTTTGTGACTGCATGGCAGAGATCGGCGACCGTCCTGCCTAATCATGTGGCAAGGGCTTCCCGCGCGCGGCAATTTGATCGCCATGCGCGGGAACTGCGGGTTGCGTCAGCCGCGATAAATCCGCTTGAGCTGCCGCTCGGCGGAGGCCATCGTACCCTTGATGTCTTCGCGGCCGGTGCAATAGTTCGCGAACATATCGACCACGACAAAATCCGAAATGGCGGCCGCGGCGCTCTCGTTTAGGGTGCCGACGCCGGCTGGCGTGGTCGCCAGTTTGGCGACATCGCGATACGGCGTGTTCTTCGGATCGACCGTCCAGATCGGATTCTTGTCGTAAGCCAGCAGGAAGTGCGACAGATATCCCTGCGCCGCCTCGATCCACGGGTTGAATTGCGGACCTTCCATCAGGAACGCGGTGAACGCCTTGCAGGCCTGCGGATATTTCGTGAACTTGAAGATCAGGATCGGGAAGCCGAGATGCTGCTCTCGTATCTGGCCGCTGACACCGACCGGCAGATGGGCATGGTCGATATCCTGCGCCATCGCGGGATTTTCCTTTTTTGCCGCGACATAGATCGAGATTCCGTTCGTGGTCAGATAGAGCTGGCCCGCGAGAAATGCCTTGTTGTTGGAGCTGTCGTTCCAGGACACCGTGCCCGGAATGAAATTGTCGTAGAGCGACTTGACGTATTGCAGCGCCTTTGCTGTCTCCGGCGAATTGACGATCACCTTGTTGTTCTTGTCGACGGTGTAGGCGTTGTGTGCCCACATCGCCCAGGCCAGCCAGCCGTTCGCGTCACCCGTGGCATGGCCCAGCGCCATGCCGGCGGGCGTTCCGTTTGCCTTCATGCCTTTGATCAGATCGTGGAAGCCGCCAAGGTCCTTCGGGAATTCCTTGAAGCCGGCCTTCTGCATCGCGCTGATGCGATAGTTGACAAGACCGCCGCTGGACGCGACCGGAATGCCGATCCATTTTTTTCCGAGTTTGCCGTAGGCCTCGCCCGAGGGCGCCCAGCCGCCGTATTTCTTGCCGAGATACTCGGCGACGTCGGTCACGTCGGTGCACTTGTCGGGAAACAGGAACGGGAGGGAATACAGTCCCCACACCATGTCGAGGCCCTGCCCGGTATTCGCCGCAACCGACGCCTTGGGCTGAATGTCGTCGAACGATTCATTGGAGACGTTGATCTTGACGCCGGTGGCCTTCTGGAAGGCATCCACGATTTTCATGAAGGCGACATCTTCCGCCTCGACGAAGCGCTTCCAGCGAAGGAGATTGATGCTGGCGCCGGCTTCCGGCTTCCAGGGCGCGGTTTGCGCCCAGGCCTTGGCGTAGCCGAGCATCTGGTCGGCTGACATGGTCGCCGCCGCGGCCAATGCCGCAGCGCTTCCTTTGAGCAGAGATCGTCGATCCGGCGTGAACTCGGTCATAGTCGTCTCCTCCCTGATGAATCGGCCGTTGATCGGCCGATGTTTTCAAATTGCGATGGTCGTGGCGGATATCCTTCTCGAAAACGGCCGGCGACGAGGTACCGGCGGATTGCGATGTAATCACCTGCCCCGCGCGCGATCAATGCGCGGTGCGAAGAAGCAAAACCGGATCGAATTGTGTTGGAGATTTGCGGGCGGCCATGCCTGAACAAGGCTGGCGCTCCCTAGGGGACTGCTTCAGCTTTTTAGGGTCAATAACTTAGCTGGAAGTGGGGCCCGTAACGTTTCCACGCAATCCCTAGGCTTTTTTGCCATTGGGTCCCACCGGCAATCGCGCAAATGCGGATGTTTGTGGTGGGTCTGTTTGATGACTGTCCCCACCGCCGTCCGCCGCTCACAACTAGCCTCTCTTGAGTAGCAGACGTGATGAGTCATCAGGGATGCCGGACCTGACAAAACCGGACAAGCACCGCCGGACCTTTACCTTCCGGCGGCCCGAATGCCCGAGCGCGGGCTGAGGGATAGCGAGGACCACGAACCCCCTTGTGTCACGGAGTGCCGTGGCGGGGGGCGGCTGGCCACCGATAAAGGGCAGTCCTCGGTAAACGGTGCTGGCAAGCGCTCCCTTCAATCCGCTCCTCTCCTCAGATTCTGGGGAGGGGGAGGTCGCGGAAGGCGGACTGTTGTCCAGGAGAACCTAATGCCGAGAGATCGCCAGCGAGTTTGCTTGCAAGACGGCCTTAACCTCGACCTCAACCGTCTGATGCGGCGCGGGTTAGTCCAGCGCGGGCGCTACAGCGCTCCAGTTGGTATCAAGTGGACACACAGCTACTGGGGTGAAATCGCTTCAGGAACCATCTCTGCCGATTTGAGCGGCCATCAAGGCTGGCTTGAAATTCGGCTCCGGAACCTTTGTCAGACCATCGCACTTGCGAGCGAGCGAAGACATTTTGGCGGAGTTCAATGGTATTTCGTTTGCCCGGTACAGAACCGGTTCGCTTCGGTCCTCTGGAAGCCACCGGGGGCAACCCGCTTTTGCAGTCGCCAAACATGGCGGCGGCAGCTGGCGTATCAATCGCAATTCAGCGATGCCACGGGCCGCGCACATTTAGGACAAGCCAAGGTAAAGGCGCACCTCATAGGCAACCTGGATCCCGAGGAATGGGATTTGCCGCCCAAACCAAAATGGATGCGGTGGAAAACCTACGACCGGCATGTGGCACGTTACGATCACTACGGGGACATTCTCGACCACGGTTGCGTCGCCTTGGTCGCAAAATGGCTGGGCAAATAACAGCAAGCAAGATCAATGGCCCAATCAATGTTAGCCAACAGATTTCGATTTGCCCGCAACCCCGTGGTGAGACGCTATGCGTGAGATGACGCCTTACTCGACGCCCCGATAAAACGTGGCCAAGCATTCCTCGACCATCCACTCGGGACTCAAGCGTAAGATTTTCAATCGACCAGTCTTCAGCATCAGCAAGATGCCAAACATCCAAGAAGCTCCTGCGACAGACTTCTCGTGCTTGTCAGAGGCGCTAGCGAGACCATCCGCCTCCAACCCGTTTGCCACCGCCGCATAAACGAGCTTCAAGCGCAGATTGAGTTCTTGGTTCAGATCCTTTCCAACCCCATCCGGTTTAGCGCCACCATAAAGATAGAAACCCAAATCAAACTCGGCTGGCCTATCGCGAAAATAGACGTACCACGCTCGGAGTGCGGCCGCTCCCTTCTGCCCGCGCGGCGCTTCTTGCGCCGCTTTCTCCACCGCGTTCGCCATATACGTCAGAGATTCCCGCAGTATGTCTGCGTAGACATCCTCTTTGCTGGTGTATTGAGCATAGATCGCGCCGGTCGTTGAACCCGCCTGTTTCGCGATCTCTCTAACCGATGCCCCGTGCAAGCCAGTCTCGACAAATACGCGTTTTGCGGCTTCGCGGATCAGACCCTTTTTGAAGTCGATAACGGCGGCCTTGCGCTTTTCAGCCTCATCGCCGGATTTTACCATACTGATTTCCTGCATTCCATTCCGCAGCACATCTACGAATACCCCGCCAGAACTTGCAATGGCAAAGGTACTGCGCGAGGCTGGCACCCCGAACAGACCTCGCACTCGTTCGTTATTTCCCCATTGCAAATTTTGCCAAGAGGTTGGGCGTAAAACCCACTGACCTTCGCGTTGACTTGACGACACATAACAGTGTTAGATTTTTATATCAGAGTTACACGCGGTTGTCAGGACGATGACGAATAGAAGCTACGTAAGCGGCGCGTCAAGCATTCCACTGCTCGGGCAGACAATTGGTGCAGCTCTCGACGCCGCAGCCGAACGATGGGCCAAACACCCAGCGCTGGTCGTGAGAGACCAGAATGTTCGCTGGACCTATGAAGAACTCCAAGAGCAGGTTGACGCATTCGCTATCGGGCTGCTCGCATTAGGTCTAAAGCGAGGGGATCGGCTGGGCATATGGTCGCCGAACAACTCGGAATGGGTGGTTTCTCAGTTTGCCTCAGCCAAGATCGGTGTGATCCTCGTCACCATTAATCCGGTGTATCGCACGGCGGAGCTTTCCTATGCTTTGCGAAAGGTTGGATGTAAGGCGCTCGTGGCTGCCACAGAATTTAAAGGAAGCCGCTATTTTGACATGCTGCGCGAACTCGCGCCCGAGCTAAGCCAGTGCGAACCCGGCAAATTGAGCAGTGAGGCCCTTCCTGACCTTGAGGTCGTTATCCAAATCGGAGGCCCCCAAGAGAAGGGGGCCCTACCATTCGACGCAGTGTCGAAGCTCGGCGCGGTGCAACATGAAAGCGACCTAAGAGAAATCAGTTCGCGTCTTCAGTTTGATGACGCAATAAACATTCAGTTCACGAGCGGCACGACTGGCGCTCCGAAGGGAGCGACGCTCACCCATCACAACATCCTCAATAACGGTTACTTCGCTGGTGTTGCGATGGGGCTCACACCCCAAGATCGGCTCTGCATCCCGGTTCCTTTTTATCATTGCTTTGGAATGGTTCTTTCCAATCTCGCGTGCGTGGCCCACGGTTCAACAATGGTCGTTCCTGGCGCAGCATTCGATCCGCTGGAAGTTCTGAAGACAATCGAGGCGGAGCGCTGCACGGCACTGCACGGCGTCCCGACAATGTTTATCGCGGAGTTGGAGCACCCTGAATTCAGCTCGTTCGACCTGTCATCACTCAGAACCGGCATGATGGCGGGATCGCCCTGCCCTGTCGAAATCATGCGCCGCGTCATCGGGCAGATGGGGGCCAAAGAAATTACCATTGGCTATGGCATGACGGAAACGAGCCCAACCAGCTTCCAAACCGGGCGCGATGACACGCTTGACCGGCGGGTGTCCACGGTTGGCCGGGTCCATCCTCACGTCGAAGTTAAGATTGTCGATGCGCAGGGGCATATCGTGCCGTTCGGAACAGTTGGCGAGCTTTGCACGCGCGGCTACTCGATCATGAAGGGGTATTGGGCCGATGAAACTCGTACTGCAGAGGCCATCGATCAAGACGGCTGGATGCATACCGGCGATCTCGCTACCCTCGACGCAGGGGGCTATTGCAACATCGTCGGCCGAATAAAGGACCTCGTCATTCGGGGTGGTGAGAACGTCTACCCGCGCGAGATTGAGGAATATCTCTATGCGCATCCGAAGATTCAGGACGTGCAAGTCTTCGGTGTTCCCGACAAGCGTTATGGCGAGGAGCTTTGCGCCTACATCTGTCTCAAGGCAGGAGAACGCGCCACTGACGAGGAGATTCGCGCATTCTGCCGTGGTCAGATCGCACACTATAAAATCCCACGCCACATTCGTTTCGTTGAGACATTTCCGACGACGGTCACGGGCAAGGTTCAGAAGTTTGTCATGAGGCAACAGATGATCGACGAGCTAGGACTCGCCGAAGTTCGTACTGCATAGCGATTTTTCTGCAGGAGTTGAATCATGATCATCGACGCATGGATGCAACACCCAAACGCACGATGGATAGGCGATCCGATGTTCGGATCGCTGCGTCGCGCCGCTATCCAAGCGAAATGGTGGACTACATGCGCGGAAACCCCAAACATCGCGTCTTGTTCGGGGTCCAATCATCCGTTCTGGCCCGCCGGGGACTGCATTGAAGGCCTCGACAAACTTCAGCTCGGAGAAACATCTCAGGTGGCGTTCTTGGAATCGAATGCCAAGCGCATGTTTAAACTCGCCCAACGCTCTTAAAAACGGGAGGGACTTATGGCCTGGACCATAGAACGCAAGCACGATCACGTCGCGGTCGTGACTATGAACACAAACAAGGTGAACGCGCAAAATCCCGCGTTCTTCGACGATCTCCATGCTGCATTCGATCGACTTGAGAAGGAATTTGACGAATGTGCGGTGGTCCTTACGGGCACGGGAAAGGTTTTCTCAGCGGGCCTCGACCTTGATCATCATTTCGCGATGTTCGCTCGGCGCGACATCAAGGAAATTGACAAATGGTTCGCAGCTTATAGAGCCACCAATCTGCGTTTGTTTACCTACCCGCGCCCCACCGTGGCCGCTGTCAATGGACACGCCTATGCCGGTGGCTTTATCACTGCAATCGATTGCGATTACCGGATCGCGTCCGAGGGGGATTTGCAGTTCGCCTTGAACGAGGTGCCAATCGGCATTCCGATGCCCGCTGTTTACTGCGAGATCATCAAGTATGCCATCGGCACGCCAGCCGCCGCTGAGTTCACGCTCTTCGGTCAGATTTATGATCTGAGCTCTGCGGTTCGTATGAATGTTGTTCAACGGATCGTCCCTTCGAGTGAACTCATTAATGCTGCGGTAGCTTGGGCGGCCAAAGTTACTCCCGATGGCTATCCGGCTTACGCTTTCGCCAAGCGAGCCCTGCAAGCGACGACCATGTCGGCAATCGATGCGGCAGCACGTCTCGATCTGGATCAGCTATCACGCGGAATGTCACACCCCAGAAGCTTGCTAGCGAATGCGGCTCGCTACCGTGAACTCAAGGGCCATGACATCACGTGGCCTGTTAGCTCTTGATCCAGCACGACCGGGAACCTTGATGCGTGAAAAATTAATCGAGCGGCTGGACGGCCTAAGCACACCCCACCTTGCGGATGCATGCCTGCGCACAGGGACGATAGTTCGATGCGCTCCGAGCGGGTTAAGATCGGTCGGCCAAGGTATGAAATGCGCGGGGCGTGTCCTGCCCGCACGTCACGTTGGAAGCGTCGACATCTTTTTGGAAGCGCTTGAGGCAGCGGAGAAAGGCGACGTCCTTGTCGTAGACAATGGCGGACGCATGGACGAAGCCTGCGTCGGCGACCTTGTTACACTTGAGATGGCGAATGGTGGCCTTGCTGGGATTGTCATCTGGGGACTCCATCGCGACACGTCCGAATTGCTCGAAATTAACTTGCCCATCTTTTCTCTAGGCGCGATGCCTACGGGCCCCCAGCGACTCGACATCCGGTCACCGGATGCGCTTGCTTGGGCTCGGGTAGGTGACTGGGTCGTAAGCCGGAACGATGTCGTCGCCTCTGATGGAGATGGCACCCTCTTCATCGCGGAAGGACAGTTGTCCGTCGTGATCGAAGCAGCGGAAGCAATTCGCGCAACTGAGCTTCGCCAAGCGGATCAGATGCGAAGGGGCCGTAGCTTTCGTGAACAGGCGTCATTTTCGCAGTATCTGGCAGAGAGAGCTAAGATGCCCGCGCTCGGCTTCCGTGAGCATCTTCGCCAGATTGGCGGCGCTATCGAGGAATAAGATCGCCAAGCTATACATAGTGCTCTTCGCCATCTAATCAGCGTCGGGTACGCGATCAATCGATCTTTTCAAGAAGTCTTATGACCGTTTGCGCATGCCACCGCCCGCCCCTTTCAGTAGGAACTTGGCGAGCCGTGAGTTCGCAGGCGATCTTCGCAGCAGACATACCACTAAGCTTTAGTTGCGTTAGCATTGGAGCTAGAGCTGCTGCCCTCTGCACAGCAGCAGCGTGGTATTTTTTTGAAAGATATTCCGCACCATTGACTCCTAGCTTCACTCCACGCGCTTTAGCCGCCTGCAGCGCGCCTTTGGTGCGCTCCGCGATCATTTCCCGCTCGTGCTGCGCTACCGCCGCGAGAATGTGAAGGGTTAACTTGTTGGCATGTGGGTTATCTACCGCGACAAACTCCACGCCGGAGTCCATGAGGGCCGCAATGAATGCCAAATTTCGGGAGAGCCGATCCAGTTTTGCGATTGCAAGCTTTGCCTTTTAGCGTTTGCACAACGCGAGAGCTTGAGCCAATTCCGGCCTATCGCTCTTTTTGCCGGTTTCGATTTCGGTAAATTCCCCATCAAGCGTCCAATTTCCGCCGTTGAGGAAATTCCGTATCGCCGTCTGCTGGGCTTCCAAACCTAACCCGCTCTTACCTTGCCGATCCGTTATTTCGCTGGGCGATGAAAAATGATCTTGCTCCCCACGATCCGACCCGAGACATCAAGCCAGTCCCGCATCCCACCGAAGGTCACCACGCTTGGACGCTGGAAGAGATAGCTGCTTTCGAGGACCGTCATCCCATCGGTTCAAAAGCAAGGCTGGCGATGTGTCTATTGCTCTACACAGCCTGCCGCCGCGAGGACGTGGTTAGGCTTGGCCCGCAACATCTTCGCCACGGGCGCATTCAGTACCGGCAAGCGAAGAACGAACATCGCAATCCAGTTGATTTGGATATTCCGATTCATGCGGACCTTGCGAAAGCAGTTGCTGGTACACCAACGCGGCACTTAACGTTCCTGGTCACCGAATGTGCGAAGCCGTTTTCGGTGGCTGGGTTCGGGGCCAAATTCCGAGATTGGTGCAATCAGGCGGGTCTTCCGCATTGTTCGGCGCATGGATTGCGAAAGGCGACGGCCGCTCGCTTGGCGGAGCGCGGCGCGTCACCCCACGAGATCATGGCTATCACCGGTCACCGATCACTGGAAGAGGTTGAGCGTTACACGCGCGCAGCCAAGAAAATCGAACTGGCTAATACGGCAATGTCGAAGCTCAAATAAGGAACATCATGTGTCCCACTGAAACGGTCGGTGGGACCATTCGGAGGAAAAACAATGAAACTTCAATGTGGATTTATGCTGTTGGCGCTCCCTAGGGGAATCGAACCCCTGTTTCAGCCTTGAGAGGGCCGCGTCCTAACCGCTAGACGAAGGGAGCAAGCGCTGGGGAGGGAATAGCCTCGAAACGGCGCAACTGCAAGCGCGCCGGGCGCTTTCAGACCCTTCATATCCGCAGGCACGGTATGGCTCACCGCCGGTCCCGCTGCGTCGCCCCGCTCCGCGGACGGGGAAAATCAAGGGCATTTGCACCCTCAGCCCTCGCGCACTTAACCAAGTCCCCGTCCGTCCAGTTTCCCGGGCCGCCGGTTGGATGTAGGACTGAGGCATGGACAGCCGGCCCACATGGCAGGACTGGATTGCCGCGCATCCCGTCGCGGTGTCGCTGGCCGCTCTGGCGGCGCCCGCCGCGATCCTTGCGATCTCGGCAGTGGAGATGAGCCCCCTGGCGCTGTCGTCTCATTTTTCCACCGGCATGAAGAGCTTCCTGACCTATATGGACAGTTTTTTCATGGCCGCATCGTTCGTCGTCTTCCTTGCCGCCATCCTGATCCTTGAGCGTCTGCGTCCGGCCGATCCGGATCAGGCGCTGCTGTCGCGGGGACTGTTTTTCGACACGGGGTTTTGCGTCGTCTCGCTGCTGGTCCATTTCCTGTTCGTATCGCTGTTCGTGCTGCTGTTCCTGAATTTTTTTCACCGCCACGTTCCGCCGCTCGCGAGCCTGATCGGACACTGGCCGAACTGGCTGCGTGTGATTGTCGTGTTTGTCGCGGTGGATTTCGCCGGGTGGCTCAGTCATGTGATCCGTCACAAGGTGCCGGCCCTGTGGAATTTCCATGCGCTGCATCACTCGCAGGGCGCCATGAACCTGATGACGGAATTCAGGCTGCATCCGTGCGACCTGCTGGCGCGGACGCTCACGATGTCGCTCGTCTTCATCGTGGTTCTGGTGCCCGTCGAACAGGCCTTCGTGTTTATCCTGCTGCAGAAATACTATCTGATGTTCCTGCATGCGAACGTCGACATCGGCTATGGGCCGCTCGACCGGGTGCTGGTGTCGCCGCGCGTACACCGCCTGCATCATGCGATCGCGCCAGACCTGCACGATCGCAACTACGGAGTTTTTCTCTCGGTCTGGGACACGCTGTTCGGTACCTTCGTCGCCACTGACCGCGCCATCAAGACCGGGGTCGAAGGCTTTCCGGATGAGCGAAACGGGCCGTGGGTCCGGATGCCCCTGACCTTCCTCCAGCAGATCGCGCTGCCCTTTTCCCAGGCCGTGCAATCCCTGCGCGCCGCGTTTACGGCTCAACGGCGAATTTAAGACGCCCCACCGGCTTCAGCGTCTTCGCATCATAGGTGCGGATTTCGGTCGCGCCGCCGGTATCGACGGTGACGGCCAGCCGCTCCCCGGCAGTGGCGGTGGACACGATCCGCGCGCCCTTGGGCAAGGTTGCGGTCACATCGGTGATCTGCACGCTTCCATCGTTGCGGAAAACACGGTAGCCGATGGCGACCAGCAGGGCTCCGATACCGACCGCTGTGGTCAGGCCCGCGATCAGCATCATTCGGCGCACCCGCGCGATCAGCGCGGCTTGCTCGGGCGTCGGTTCGGGCGCAACAGTTTCAGACATGCAAAGCTCTTCTCACTCTTCCGATCACGAAACCAGCCGGCACGAGGTCACGGTCCAGGTGACAGTCCGAGGCGACGAGGGATCGCGGCGGCTGGACCGTGTGCTCGCCGTGCACAGCCCGGACCTGTCGCGCTCGCGCCTGAAAGCGCTGATCCTCGCAGGCCAGGTCCATGTCGGCGGGTCCCCGGTTCGCGACCCCGCTTATCATGTCAGTGCCGGGGATACGATCACAATCGACGTTCCGCCGGCCGCTCCTGCCGAGCCGGAAGGCGAGGATATTCCGCTCGATATCGTGTTCGAGGACGGCGACCTGATCGTCATCGACAAGCCGAAGAATCTCGTGGTCCATCCCGCCGCGGGCCATGAAACCGGCACGCTGGTCAACGCGCTGATCGCCCACTGCGGCGCGTCGCTCTCGGGCATCGGCGGGGTGAAGCGGCCCGGCATCGTCCATCGCCTCGACAAGGACACCACCGGCCTGATGGTGGTGGCCAAGAACGACCGCGCCCACCAGTCGCTCTCCGCCCAGTTCGCCGACCATGGCCGCACCGGCGAGATGCGGCGCGGCTACATGGCTTTTGTCTGGGGCGTGCCGAACCGCAAAAGCGGCACGATCAATGAGCCGATCGACCGGCATCCGCACACCCGCGAGAAAATGGCGGTGCGCCAGGGCGGCCGCGAAGCCGTGACCCATTGGGAGGTGCTGGAAACCTTCACCGGCAAGGACGGCAAGCCGGTCGCTTCCCTGCTCGCCTGCCAGCTCGAGACCGGACGCACCCACCAGATCCGCGTCCACCTCGCCCATCTCGGCCATCCGCTGCTCGGCGACGAGGTCTATGGCTCCGGATTCAAGACCAAGGCCCGCCAGCTCGGGCCGGAGAGCCAGAAAGCGCTGACCGCCCTTGGCAGGCAGGCTTTGCATGCCTACCTTCTGGTTCTGGAGCACCCGGGCTCGGGAGAAATTCTCCACTGGGAATCCGGCCTGCCGGAGGATTTGGTTCTGCTTGAGGCCGCCCTCCGTAGAACAGACTAAAGGCGGTGCGCTAAAAAGCCGCATGGTTACAGACATTTAACCCGGGTCACGGGTTCGTGACCACGTTTTGTTCTTCCCTCCCCTTCGGGTTTTGGAGTATATTGCACCTGCGCTCGGGATCGTCCCGGCGCGGAACAATGCAGTGCTTCTGGCTTTGACACAGCAGATGGCCTGCCTCGCCCGCCGCTATCGGGGGCGTGAACTCTGGAGGGCGCACCATGGCCCGTGCCGCTACCTTGCCGGTTCTCAATGGGGAATCCGGCCTCGCTCATTACCTGACTGAAATCCGCAAGTTCCCGATGCTTGAACCGCAGGAGGAATACATGCTCGCCAAGCGTTGGCGCGAGCATGATGACCGCGATGCGGCGCACAAGCTCGTCACCAGCCACCTTCGCCTCGTGGCCAAGATCGCCATGGGTTATCGCGGCTACGGCCTGCCGATTTCCGAGGTTGTCTCCGAAGGCAATGTCGGCCTGATGCAGGCGGTGAAGCGCTTCGAGCCCGAGAAGGGCTTCCGCCTCGCCACCTATGCGATGTGGTGGATCAAGGCGTCGATTCAGGAATACATCCTCCGTTCGTGGTCGCTCGTGAAAATGGGCACCACCGCGAACCAGAAGAAGCTGTTCTTCAACCTGCGCAAGGCGAAGAGCAAGATCTCCGCGCTTGAAGAGGGCGATCTCCGCCCCGATCAGGTCAAGCAGATCGCGACCTCTCTCGGCGTCACCGAGCAGGACGTTGTCGACATGAACCGCCGCCTCGGCGGCGATGCGTCGCTCAACGCCCCGATCCGGGACGACGGCGAGCCCGGCGAATGGCAGGACTGGCTGGTCGATACCTCGCCCAACCAGGAAGCCATCATGGCGGAGAACGAGGAGTTCGATCATCGCCGCGGCGCGCTGCATGGCGCGATGGGCGTGCTCAACAGTCGCGAGCGCCGCATCTTCGAGGCGCGGCGTCTGGCGGAAGAGCCGATGACGCTGGAAGACCTCGCCGCCGAATTCGGCGTGTCGCGCGAGCGCGTGCGGCAGATCGAGGTCCGCGCCTTCGAGAAGGTGCAGGCGGCGGTGAAGACCGCGATCGCCAAGCAGTCGCACGCGGCGCTTGAAGCGGCGTACTAACTTCCTTGTTGGAACAAGTTGCAAAAGCCGGCCTTCGGGCCGGCTTTTTTGTTTTGCGATTTTGCGAGCCGTGGCATTTCCGCGCATGCCTGACAGCCCCCTCTCCCCGAGGGGGAGAGGGTTGGGGTGAGGGGGTTCCGATCTTAAAACCGGCATCCGATCCCCCTCACCCGGCCGTCTTCGCTGTGCTACGCCGGCCGACCTCTCCCCGCCGGGGAGAGGTGACGAAGCGCGTGCCGCTTTGCGCGCCATCCGGAATGACGGCGTGGGGCCATGACTCATGTCAGCTTGTCCGACACACCCCTCGCCTGCCGCATCCGCTGCAATTCGTCATAGGCGAAATCAATCGCGGCGCCGTGTTCGAGAAATCCGAGCAGGCGCGGATTGCTGTTGTCCACGCGGCAGGAAAACTCCGGTCCGAGACAGCGCCGCGCGCGGCGGCAGGCCCGGTCGGGACAGACGCGGCAGGCACGCAGAAATTCCATCTCGGTCCGCCCGACGATGCGGCTGCAATAATCGTAATCGCGCGCGGTGTGCGCGGCGCGCGTCTCGCCGCGCCTGCGCGGATTTTCCGTGCCGTCGAAACCGTAAGGACCTTCCAGCCTGAACCGTGCCGTCATCGGCCACACTCCCGTTGATGATGTGATGGGTTGAATGCGGTGAACTGGAATGAGCGCACGCGCCGTTGGTCGCACGCAGCGCGCACGGCGGCCTCGCCTTACTTCGTCCCCTCGAAACATGAGGGGACGGAACGCCGAAAGGCGCACAGTGGGGTGGAGACGCAATGCGGATAAACCGCACCGCGCATCGCCTTTCGGCGCTCCGTCGCGGCGATTTGTGTCTTCGGGATCGTTCTTCCGGGACAGGACGGACGCTTTCACGCCCCGATCCGGCAGGCTTTCGCCCGCCTTCGTGCCTGTCCGCGTCCAGCCATTGAAGGCAGAGCCACGTAGTTGGCCCGGACGATGACCCGAAGCCTCCCGGACGCGACGAAGACCGTCTCTTCGCCGCGCGCAGGCGCCGCATCCCGCCCCGCGCATCGAAGCGTCCCAGGACACGCCCCTCAAGTGAGGCGGGATGGCGTTAGGATGGATGATGGGCGGGAAAATGTCAAGGAATTTATTCCTTGCAACGTCCAACCTTGCGATTAAGGTGCAATGACCCCTCTCAATTAGACTAAGCTCAGCCAATGTTTTTGTGGTCTGTTGAAATTTGGCGAGACCCAATTTGCTTCGAGCGAAGAACATTACTTTCAGTATGAAACTAGGAGATCAGTGAACCGTGACCCTCCCAAGACATAGTGAAAATGAATACTTGCTCGGATTGCGAAGCATTGTGGATGCTTGCGAGCATGGAGAGTACTTTTATTGGCCCGATCCTACGGATGAAGATTACGCGATCTTTGGAAAGATTATGTGGCTTTATACCGGATTGGACTTTGTGCTGCGAATGACCGCTGAAGCTATGGACGATGGCAACATGTTAGAATCGCCGTTCAAAGGGAAAGTTCGTTCGTTATCAATTAAGCGCACTACGGACGCGATTTTGTCTTCTCAGATATGGACTGCGAATCATCGATTCGCCTTTGAGCGTATTAATGATCGGCGCAGGCTTCGCAATTTGATAGGGCATTTCATAACCAAGCGTTTTGTAGAAGAAGATGCCTTTATCTTCATGACCAAAAGTGCGTCTGACTTTAAGCAAGTCTTTGACGTTGAGCCCGAGCCGGATCAGATGCTTTATGGTGTGATAGAAACTGAACAAGTGAGGAAGGCTATCCCTGAGATAGAGCGCTTACTTCGTTGGGCTGAAAAACTACCGCGCGATCTGAGTACTCCAATGAGTACTTGAAGCGACGTTGCTAGCAACCGTAGCCCGGATGAAGCGAAGCGCAATCCGGGAATACTCAAGCAATTATAGATCGCGGTTCGACAAGGTCCCCACAGCTTCCCTCAAAATCAACATCGCCCTATCGCGAGTGGCGTTCCCGAATTGCGAGCGGCTCCATCCGGGCTACAAACAGCGCACCGCAAGATCGCGTCATCCTGAGGTACGAGCCGCATTGCGGCGAGCCTCGAAGGATGCGTGGCCGCAAGCATCGCCATCTTCGAGGCTCGCAAGTGCTCGCACCTCAGGATGACGATGCTCTCCTGTCAGCACGGCTGCATGACGGCGAAATGTTTTCACCTAGCTTCGTTCTTGCGGCGATCAAAGGCGACGGATCGCGTCACCCCGCTCACAGGTTGTCGCGGAAGAAATCCGCCAGCGTGTCGTCGGTGCCGGTCATGTCGTAGTCGATCGGCTGCTCCATCAGCATCGCGCTGGCCTCGGTCTTGTAGTCCGGCGAGACATCGGCGACGCCGGGGATCGGCTGACGCAGGATCGACAGATAGGACTCATAGTTGTCGCGCGTGCCGCTGAAGATGCAATTGCACATGCCGGGATCGGCATAGACATAGCGCGGCGCGCCGCCGGCCTTGTGGATCACGAAGCGATGCGGCGGCAGCGCCTTGAGCGCGCGGCGGCTCATCGGATCGTCGGCAAGCTGAATCCTGAATCCGGCGGAGCGCAGATAGAAGCCGGTCTTTTCCAGAAACGGCTTGCTCGGCGTGGCGTGCTGCGCGGCAAGCGGCCAGGCCAGCAGCGTCACGAGCAAGGCGGCGAGTGGAAGCGCCACGGATCGCAGCGCGCCGGCCGCGACCGGCGCCGGATGATCCGTGGTGCGAAACATCATGGTGCGAAGCATCGCGGTGTTCCTCAATTGGTGCGGCCTTCGGGCTTCGGCATGCCCATCGCCAGCGCATTGTTCAGCGTGTCGCGCAGGTTGACCGCGGCGGCGGCGGTCATGCGCAGATGGGTCACCGCCTTGATCCGGCTTGCGACCTTGCCATGTGGCGCGGAGTCGATCAGCCCGGTGGCGAGCATCACATTGATCAGGCCGGCGTTGTTGCCGAATGTCGGACAGACCTCGAAATAGACCACCGGCGCATCCATGACGCCTTCGATCGGAACGAAGGACGGATCGGCGGGTGTGGCGGGCGTATCGGTCATGACTTTTCCTCGAATTGTGTCCGGCTGATCGGCATTTCCGTCACCAACGCATCACGTCCGCGTTTACGATTTTGACGCCGGTGTGAAGCATGCATCGCCGCGCGCGGATTGTCTATTCGGCGGCACAAGATGTGGTGCCGTTCTCGCGTCCGATCATCAAAGTGCATTGCGAGAGCGTAACGTGTTTGAAGGAAATGTGACTGGAGCGTTTCCAAATTCACATCGGTGTATGCGCGTTGCAAATCGCGCTGCTGACTCACATCTGCCCCATTGCGCAAGCATGGTCCCGCCCGCTCACCGAAGGCGCGATGGCAGCGCGCCTTGAAATGCCGAAGAGGAGACTCGCATGGTCGATCGCCCGCAGACCCACCTCAATGGAACATTCGATCCGGACTACGTCGCGACCTTGAGAAAGATTCTCGACATCGCCGTCGAACAGATCGCACTCGAGAACCGCACACCGGCCACCAAGGCGAAGATGGCGCAGACCATCGTCAGCCGCGCCGCGAACGGCATCACCGACGCCAGCGATCTTGTGTCCAGCGCGGTGCGCGCCGGCGAGACCCGCGCGGCGTGAGGGATTTTCCGAAATTGACGCGAGTTACGACGCCGCGCTCTTCGGCGCGGCGTGGGGCTTCTCTGCATCGAGTCGCGGCGCATTGGTCGCGAACTGCTCGTCCTGCGGCATCGACGGCAGTACGCCGCTGGTCTTGGCCTGATCGATCACCTGCGCCAGCAGCCTGAGGCCCAGCGGCGCCAGCGCCCGCTCCCACAGTTCACGGGCGGTCTCGCCCTTCTTCACGAACACCCAGTCCTGCGCGGCGATCGCACCGGCGTCCAGCCGGTCCGACAGGTGATAGACCGTGCCGCCGGCGATGGCGTCGCCTTCCTTGATAGTCCACTCCACCGCCGCGATGCCGCGATGGCGCGGCAGCAGCGAGGGATGGTAGCCGATGCCGCCATGCCTGGCGGCTTTCAGCGCGTCCTGTCCGACCAGCGCATGGCTGTGCGCGGTGACGATGAGATCGGTGCCGGGCGCGATTTCCGAGGCCACGATCAGTTTCGGCTTGGCCTGAACCACGACCTCGATGCCCGCGGCGCGCGCGGCGGCGGCGAGACGGTCGTCGGTATCGGCCACCACGACGCGGATCACCTCGATGCCGTGGCCGCGCATCATGTTCAACGTCTCGACGCCGAAGTGACGCGAGCCGGCAAGGGTGATCTTCATAAAGTTACTGCCCCCAGGCGGTGAACGCTTCATTGAACGCGCGCTCGCCCGGCGCGCCCTTCTCGATGGCGATGATGGAGCGGCGCTGGTTAGCGTAGACCAGCGGAATATCGAACCATGAGCGCTCCTTCAGAAGCTGAAGGTTGCGCGCCTTGTCGGCTTCAACATTCGACAGCCCGACCAGGAAGAAGCCGTCGGTCACCTTCACCGCAAGCCCCGCCAGCGGCGTGCCGCGCGCCTGCTCGTTCGACTTCATCAGAACGCCCGGCACATTGGCGATGGTGGTGCCGAAATCCGGCGGCAGCACGAAGGTGAGCTCCGCCGTGTGGCTCGCCGGCAGCGAGGCATCGGTGTTGCGGCGGATCGAGAGCGACATCTTGATCTTGCGCTCGGGGATGTCGATGTCGGCGCGCACGCCGATATCCGGCGGCTGCCCGGCAGGCACCTTGACGGCTTCCGTGCGCCAGATCACCGAGCCGACATACTGCTTGCCCTGCGGCGCCGAGGGGTCCTCATCGTAAAGCACGACGCGCTGCGCCACCGGTGCGATCTGCTGCGAGCCGGGCTGGCCGACGCGGTCGGTGATCTTCGGCCGCGTGCCCGATGCATCCTTCGGCGTGGTGTCGGCCTGCTGCTGCGCCGGCTTGGTGGTGAGCGACTTGATCAGCGAATAGGCCTTCGGTCCGCCCCAGACCGCGCCGCCGATGGCGATCACCGCCACGCAGACCCAGATCGCGGCCTTCAGCGGAAATCCGCGCCGGGTGTTTTCTTCCTCATCGCGCGGGGCGATGCGGGCGCGGGGACGGTCGCCCGGCTGATAGCGTCCGGCTTCCTGAGCGGACTCGTCGTAGCTGTACGGCGCGCCGAGCTGATCGGGGAAATCCTGCGCCTGGCTGCGCCGCGCGGAACGGGTCGCACCGCCAAGGTCGTTGGCATCCGCAACCACATCGCGCATGCCCGAGCCTTGCGGCGGACGGCGCTGGGCGCGGGCGCTTTCGGTAAAGTCGTCCAGCATCCGCGTGTCGTCGCTGCGCTGGTCGCGTGCGCGGACATCGCGCATGGACGACGGCAGGCCCTGCGGCGCCGGCGGCTGTGCGCGGGTCAGCGGCGGCGGCTG